>CP075367.1:0-2241716 GCA_019454165.1 Anaerolineales bacterium
GTCATTGCGAGGCTGCTAAAAGTTGCATATCCATGCAACTTTTAGCCCCGAAGCAATCCCCAAGCCTGCCTCCGTGCATCCCGAGCGCAGCGAGGGATCCTCGCTCCGCGCTCACATAACTCAAGCTCTACACAGAACATCCGCCAGCAAAGATCCTTCGCTGGCCCGGGTTCGGCGTTCTGGTGTACCTATATCTACCCACTCAGGATGACACGCTGGCTTCACCGTCATTGCGAGGCTGCTAAAAGTTGCATATCCATGCAACTTTTAGCCCCGAAGCAATCCCCAACCTGTCCTACAACGGAATGATCTCGTAATCCGTATCGATCTGCACCGCCATCTTGATCATATTCTGGGCCGGGCAATACTTATCCGCAGACAACTGGATCGCCCGCTCCACCGCCGCCCCATCCACATCATTCCCCGTAATAATGAACTCGATCAGCACATGCGTCCACACCTTTGGGTGCTCCTTGGCCGCCTGCGTCGTCACCTTCACCTGCAACGCCTTCACATCCTGGCGTTTCTTCTGCAGAATGGAGACCACGTCCATCCCCGTACACGCCCCCAACCCCAGCGCCATCAGTTCCATCGGGCGCAAACCTTCCTCGGTGCCGCCAACACTGGAGTCAGCATCCACGTCCACTGAAAACCCGCTGCTCATCCCCTTGCCGCGGAAATTCAAGCCCTTCGTCCAATCCAATGCTACTTGCATGCTTCCTCCAGTATGTTGAGTTTGCCTGAAACAACAGCAAGATGATTATAGTTGAGGCGTTACAAGTTAGAATCGCCTGCGCCAATGATCCCTATCAAGCTTGTGCTCTCTGGCTTCCTGTCGTATCGAGACCCGGTCGAGATCGACTTTACGCGCTTCAGCGTCGCTGCCATCTCGGGCGCCAACGGCGCCGGCAAATCCAGCCTGCTTGATGGCCTCACCTACGCCCTGTTCGGCGAGGCGCGCAACCGCGGCGAAGCCCTCATCAACCTGCACCCGGAGGTGCAGGCGGCTGAGGTCGCCCTCACATTTGAATACGAGGGCAACGTCTACCGCGTCCAGCGCCTGCTGCCACGTGACAAGACCACCCAGCTTGAGTTCCAAATTCAAAACAGCGACGGCCACTGGAAGCCACTCACCGAACGCAGCGTGCGCGAGACTGACAAGCGCATTCGTGAGACCCTGCGCCTCGATTACGAAACCTTTGTTAACGCCTCGTTCTTTCTGCAAGACAAGGCCGACCAGTTCACTCAGCAGCGCCCCACCGAGCGCAAAAAGATCCTCGGCAATATTCTAGGACTAGAAGTCTGGGAGGACTACCGCCTCGGCGCCGCCGAACGCCGCAAACGGGTCGAATCCCAGATCACCGAGCTGCAGGGCCGCCTGCAGGAAGTTGCCAACGAGCTTGACGAAGAGCAGCAGCGCAAAGCCCGCCTGCAAGAGCTTGAAGAGGGCCTCAAAGCCATCGCCGCCAAGCGCAGCGCCCAGGAAGCTACCGTGCAGCAAATGCGCATCCTGGCCGCCAATGTAGATACCCTGGCTAAAGCCGCCGCCAGCCAGCAGGCCAGCCTGCAGCGCGCCCAGACCCAGCTCGCCACCCTGCAGCAGCGTCTCGAACAGCGCAGCGCCGAGCACGCCCAGAACCAGGCCCTGCTGGCTCGCGCCAAAGACATCGAAAAAGCCTTCGCCAAGCTGGAGAAGCTGCGCGTCGAGCTGCGCAAGTGGGATGAGATCGCCATCCGCTTCAACGCCCAGGAGAAAAAGCGCTCCGCCCCGCTCACCAAGATCGAAGCCGAGCGCGCCCGCCTGCAAACCGAGCTCAGCACCCTCCAGGCCGAGCACGCCCGCGTCCAGGCCGCCAACACCCAGCGCGCCGAGTACGAGAAGCAGCTCAGCGTGCTCACCGCCCAGATCAAGACCCTCAACGTCAAAGTAGCCAAGCTGCCCACGCTGGAAGCTGAGCTTAAAACCGAGCAAGCAACCCAAACCAAAGCCGCTTCAGAGAACAAGTTGCTGGCCGACCAGATGCAGGAGCTCAAAAAACGGCTCGATCTTATCGAGACCGCCACAGGCGCTTTCTGCCCCACCTGCGGCCAGGCGCTCACCGAGGAGCATCGCTCACAAGCCTCCGAATCCCTCAAAAAAGAGGGCAAGCAAATGGGCGACCTGTGGCGCAAGAACCGCACCGAGTTGGAAGCCCAGGAAAAGAAGATCGAGAAAAAGCTGGCCAGCCTCACCGCCGCCCGCGAAGCCGATCAGGAGGTGCGCGAAAAGACCCGCCTCTCCGACCAGGCCCAGCTCACCCTCGAGGAGCTCAAGAAGCTCGAAGCCCAGTGGGAAGCCAAAGGCGCCGCCCGCCTGGCCGAGCTTGAGCGCACGCTAAACGAAGACACCTTCGCCCCCGAAGCCCGCGCCGAGCTGGCCGCGGTGGACGCCGAGCTCAAGGCCACCGGCTACGACGCCGCCGAGCACGACCGCGTCCGCAAAGAGGAACTCGAAGCCAGCCTGGCCGAGACCGAGCTGCGCACGCTGGAGGCCGCCCGCGGCGCCGCCAAGCCGGTCGAGCGTGAGATCAGCGAGCTGCGCACCCAGATCACCGAGCAGCAGCAGGAGATCGCCAAGCAGCAGGAGCTGGCCGACACCTCGCAGGCCGCCGTAGACTCCGCCCGCCAGGGCCTGCCTGACCTGCAGGCCGCCGAGCGTGAGATGCTCAACCTGCAGGAGCAGGAGAACGGCATGCGCATGGAGCTGGGCCAGGCCCAGCAGCGCGTCGCCGTGCTCGACACCCTGCGCCAGCGCCGCACCGAGCTGGAAGCCGGGCGCGAAACGCTGGCTGGCCAGGCCAGCCAGTTCGAGGCGCTGGAGCGCGCCTTCGGCAAGGACGGCGTGCCCGCCATGCTCATCGAGCAGGCCCTGCCTCAGATCCAGGCCAAAGCCAACGAGGTGCTCGAGCGCCTCAGCAACGGCGAGATGAGCATCACCTTCGTCACCCAGCAGGACTACAAGGACCGCCGCCGCGAAGACAAGCGCGAGACGCTCGAGATCCAGATCCGTGACAGCGCTGGCCTGCGCGAGTACGAGATGTTCTCCGGCGGCGAGGCCTTCCGCATCAACTTCGCCATCCGCCTGGCCCTCTCCGAGGTGCTGGCCCAGCGCGCCGGCGCCCGCCTGCAGACCCTCGTCATCGACGAAGGCTTTGCCAGCCAGGACGAGATGGGCCGCCAGCGCCTGGTCGAGGTCATCAACCTCGTCAAAGAAGATTTCGCCAAGATCCTCGTCATCACCCACGTCGAATCGCTCAAAGACGCCTTCCCCTCCCGTATTGAGGTGGAAAAAGGCCCGCGCGGTTCACAGGTGCGCATCATCTAGCCCGCCATGTGCTTGACATACAGCCCCGGTCACTTGTAGCTTCCTCAAAAGCAGGTATCCTGTCCCCTCGCAGGGGACATGCCATCCGTCAAATGTTTTAACGAATGTATTAACGGCCCACCGGCCCCCACCCAGTGGCATGATGATTATTAAAACTTTTGAGCCGGATAGCGTATACTCATGCGGCTGATTTTGAATATTAAGGAACCGAAACATCATGTTGGACAAGATCGCGGGCATCGAAGCCCGCTACGACGAAATCGAGAAAGAGCTCACTCAGGACGCCGGCAACTACCAGCGCGTGGCTGAGCTCTCCAAAGAGCGCTCTGAGCTGCAAGAGATCGTGGAGAAGGCCCGCGCCTACCGCGATGCCCTCAAGCGCCAGGCCGAGGCCAAAGAGCTGGCCTACGGCAACGACGCTGAGATGGCCGAGCTGGCTGAAATGGAGCTGGCCGAGCTCGACGAGCAGGTGCCCCGCCTCGAGAACGAGATCAAGAGCCTGCTGCTGCCCACCGACCCGCGCGACAAGCGCAACGTGATCGTCGAGATCCGCGCCGGCGCCGGCGGCGACGAGGCTGGCATCTTCGCCGCCGACCTGTACCGCATGTACACCCGCTTCGCCGAGCGCCAGGGCTGGAAGCAGGAGCTGCTCAGCACCAGCGCCACTGGCGTGGGCGGCTACAAAGAAGTCACCTTCCTGCTCAAGGCCAAGGGCGCCTTCTCGCGCCTCAAGCACGAGTCCGGCGTGCACCGCGTCCAGCGCGTTCCCGCCACCGAGGCCCAGGGCCGCATCCACACCAGCACCGCCACCGTCGCCGTCCTGGCCGAGGTGGACGAGGTCGAGATCAAGATCCCCGAGAGCGACATCCGCATGGATGTCTACCGCTCCGCCGGCGCCGGCGGCCAGAACGTGCAGAAGAACTCCACCGCCGTGCGCCTGACCCACCTGCCCACCGGCATCGTCGTGCAGTGCCAAGATGAGCGCTCGCAGCTGCAGAACCGCCTGCGCGCCATGGCCATCCTCCGCGCCCGCCTCTACGAACTGGAGGAGGAGAAGCGCCGCTCTGAGCAGGAGGCCGCCCGCCGTTCGCAGGTCGGCACCGGCGAACGCTCCGAGAAGATCCGCACCTACAACTATCCCCAATCCCGCGTCAGCGATCACCGCATCGGCTACACCTCGCACAACCTGCCCGCCCTCATGGATGGCGACCTCGAAGAACTCTTCGACGAACTCGCCACCCAGGACGAGGCCGACCGCCTGGCCGCCGCGGGCATGTAAGGGAAAAGAAAAGCAAGTAAGAGTGCGGAAGTAAGAAGTTAGAACTTCCGACTTTGCAACGTCACTTCTGCATTCTCACTTCCGCATTCATACTTGTCTTTGCTGTAAAGTATGTTTATGGCAAGCACCATAGCTGAAGCTCTACAAGAATCCCTCGCTGCCCTCGCCTCGGTCAGCGAGACGGCCCGCCTCGACTCCGAGGTCTGGCTCGCCCGCGTCCTAGGCGCCGAGCGCAGCTGGCTGCTCGCCCACGGCGAGCATGAGCTCAGCGAGGCCCAGCTGGCTGACTGGCAAACCGGCCTGCAGCGCCTCGCCGCCGGCGAGCCGCTGCCCTACCTGCTCGGCGAGTGGGAGTTCTATGGCCTCACATTTCATGTGACCCCGGCCATACTCATTCCCCGCCCCGAAACCGAGCTGCTGGTCGAAGAAGCCATCGCCTGGCTTCGCCTGCATCCCGGCCGCCGCGCCGCTGCCGATGTCGGCACCGGCTCCGCCATCATCCCGGTCGCCATCGCCGCCAACGTCGCCGATGTGCGCTTCCACGCCGTGGACATTTCGCCGGATGCGCTGGCCGTGGCCCAGGCCAACGTGGCCCGCCACAGCCTCGCCGAACGCATCCAGCTCAGCCAGAGCGACCTGCTGGCCGGCATCACCACCCCGCTCGACCTCATCACCGCCAACCTACCCTACATCCCCAGCGCCCGCGTGCCCGCGCTTCCCGTCGCCAAGTGGGAGCCGAACATTGCGCTCGACGGCGGCTCAGACGGCCTGGAGCTGATCCGCGTCCTCATCACCCAGGCCGGTACGCTGCTGCAGCCCGGCGGCCTCTTCCTTGAAGAGATCGACCCTGAGCTCGAAGAGCCGGTGCAAGCCCTGGCGCTGGCCCAGTGGCCGCGCGCCAAAGTCGAAGTCCTGCCAGACCTCACCGGCCGCCCGCGCCTGCTGCGCGTGGAGCTGGAGGCGGTGTGAGCACGCAGGTCTTGCCCGCCAGCGCACCGGATGCCATCGCCCGCGCCGTAGACCTGCTGCAGCGCGGCGGCATCGTCGCCATGCCCACCGACACGGTCTACGGCATCGGCGCCCTGCTGACGGATGCCGCCGCCATCGAGCGTCTCTATGCGGTCAAAGGCCGCGAGCATACGAAATCCATCGCCGTGCTGCTGGCGGGCGCAGAGCAGTTGCCGCTGGTAGCCCAGAACGCCAGCCCGGCCGCCCTGCGCCTGGCCCAGCAGTTCTGGCCCGGCGCGCTGACCCTGGTGGTGCCGCGCCTGCCCAGCCTGCCCAGCGCCATCTCCCAGACCGACACGGTGGGTGTGCGCGTGCCGGACCACCCGCTGGCGCTGCAGCTGCTGACCGCCAGCGGGCCGCTGGCGGTCACCTCGGCCAATCGCTCCGGCCAGCCGGATGCGCTGACTGCCGAGGACGTGCTGGCCCAGCTCGATGGCCGCATCGACCTGGTGCTGGATGGCGGCAGCACCCCGGGCGCGGTGCCCTCCACCGTTGTGGATACCATCGCCAGCCCGCCACGCATCCTGCGCCCCGGCCCCATCCGCGCAGCCGATATCCTGGCTGCCAGCCAAGCCCCTTGATTTTTAAGCAACCTGCTTGCAATTGGGCATATCTTAGGTATCCTCTGCGCCTCAAAGGGGCAGAGATGCAAAATACACGGCAAGCTAGAGCAGATATCTTTTTAGTTGTTTGCCATACCCCCACCTATAAAACGAACAACATCTTTGCTGGTATTGGCTGGCAGCGCCAGCTGCCGCTGGCGCAAGCTCTAGGTGAAACTTGGGGATTGCTTCGGCTGGCTTTCGCCAGCCTCGCAAAGACGGGGAGGTGCGCCGCAAAGCGGCGCACTTATCCGCACCTAATGATTGTTTCATTTTGCACTTATGCACCGCAGGCACACTATGTCCATAGCGAGATCTCCTCTCCTCTCTTTCCAGGCCGCACCCGCATGGGTGCGGTTTGGGTTTAAGCTCCAAAGCAAACTAAAACATCTGTGCTACAATGCGTGCTTGCAATTTCCAGCACGCCAGAAGGAACCGCAATGCCAGAAAACGTCATCCGCGTGGTGGGGGCCAAGGAACACAATCTCAAGAACGTCACCGTTGAAATTCCCCGTGACAAATTCGTGGTGATCACCGGGCTCTCCGGCTCGGGCAAGTCTTCATTGGCCTTTGACACCATCTTCGCCGAAGGGCAGCGCCGCTACGTCGAGTCGCTCTCGGCCTACGCGCGCCAATTCCTCGGCCAGATGGACAAGCCGGATGTCGAATACATCGAAGGACTCTCCCCGGCCGTCTCGATCGACCAGAAGGGCAGCTCGCACAACCCGCGCTCCACGGTCGGCACCGTCACCGAGATCTACGACTACCTGCGCCTGCTGTATGCGCGCATCGGCATCCCGCACTGTCCCATCTGCGGGCGCGAAGTCGTGCGCCAATCCGCCCAGGAAATCGTGGAAGCCATCGAGAAGCTGCCTGAGGGCAGCCGCCTGCTGGTGCTGGCGCCGGTGATCCGCGGCCGCAAGGGCACCCACGAAGCCGTGCTGGAAGAGATCGCCAAGGCCGGCTTCGTGCGCGCCCGCATCAACGGCGAGGTCTACCAGCTCGATACCGACAAGGTCAAACTGGACCGCTACAAGATGCACAACATTGAAGCCGTAGTGGACCGCCTCGTGATCCGCAAAGAAGCCAACGCCGAGGATGCCAAAGGCGCACGCACGCGCATGACCGATTCGGTCGAGACCGCCCTGCGCTTCGGCCAGGGCACAGTGATCGTGCAAAACCTGGCCGAAGATGGCGGCGAAGACCTGATGTTCTCTGAGAGCCTCTCGTGCCCGGAGCACGGCAGCGTGCTGCCGGAGATCGAGCCGCGCACCTTCTCCTTCAATACGCCCCACGGCGCCTGCCCGGAATGCCAGGGCCTGGGCACCAAGCTGGAGATCGACCCTGAGCTGCTCATCCCTGACAAGAAGCTCTCGTTCAACGACGGCGCCATCACCGCGCTGGAATGGGGCGGCCCGCGTGACGAGGGCGGCTACTATTGGTCCACCCTGGAGGGCGCAGCGCGCGCCTTCAAGATCAACCTCAACGCCCCGGTTGATAAGCTGACTCAGAAAGACATTCACCTGATCCTCTACGGCAGCCAAGGCCGCGAGGTCAAGGTGAAATACAAGCAGCGCGGCAGCGGGCGCGATTACAACTTCAGCACCAAGTTCGAAGGCGTGATCCCCAACCTGGAGCGCCGCTTCCGTGAGACCAACTCGGAATATTCGCGCCAGCGCATCATGGAATTCATGAGTGACCGGCCCTGCCCGGCCTGCAACGGGGCGCGCCTGCGCCCGGAAGCGCTGGGCGTCACCGTGCTGGGCGACAACATCCTGCAAGTCACCCAGCGCCCCGTGCTCGAGACGCTGCAGTGGGCGCAGACCCTCACCAATGCCACCAAGCTCAACCAACGCCAGACGATGATCGCCAAGCCGATCATCAAAGAAATCAACGAGCGCCTGGGCTTCATGGTGGACGTAGGTTTGGATTACCTTACGCTCGACCGCTCAGCCGGCACGCTCTCCGGCGGCGAGGCCCAGCGCATCCGTCTGGCCACGCAGATCGGCTCGCGCCTGATGGGCGTGCTGTACGTGCTCGATGAGCCTTCGATTGGTTTGCATGCGCGCGACAATGAGCGCCTGCTGCACACGCTCACCAATATGCGCGACCTCGGCAACACGGTGCTGGTCGTGGAGCATGACGAGGAGACCATCCGCCGCGCCGACTGGGTGATCGATATGGGCCCAGGCGCGGGCGAGAACGGCGGTCAGGTGGTCGCCGATGGCTCGGTGGCCGATATCCTGGCCAGCAAGAAGTCGCTGACCGGCGCGTACCTCTCGGGCCGCAAGATGATCGAGGTGCCCAAGAAACGCCGGGCCGGCAACGGCAAATCGCTGATCGTGCGCGGCGCCAACGAGAACAACTTGAAGAACCTGGATGTCGAGTTCCCGCTCGGCAAGCTGATCTGCATCACCGGCGTCTCCGGCTCCGGCAAGAGCAGCCTGATGAACGAGATCGTCTACAAGGCCCTGGCACGCGAGCTGAACGGCGCCCATCTGATCCCCGGCGCTCACAAAAAGATCGAGGGCATGCAGCATCTCGACAAGATCATCAACATTGACCAGTCGCCCATCGGGCGCACGCCGCGCTCCAACCCGGGCACCTATACCGGGCTGTTCAATCTCATCCGTGACCTATTCGCCGAGCTGCCCGAGAGCAAGGCGCGCGGCTACAAGCCCGGGCGCTTCTCGTTCAATGTGCGCGGCGGGCGCTGCGAGGCCTGCGAAGGCCAGGGCGAAGTGCGCATCGAAATGCAGTTCCTGCCTGACATTTACGTGCCGTGCGAGGTGTGCCACGGGGCGCGCTTCAACTCTGAGACGCTGCAGGTCAAGTTCAAGGACATGAGCATCGCGGATGTGCTGGCGCTCTCGATCGACCGCGCCGCTGAGGAATTTGCCGCCTTCCCGGGCATGGCCAGCAAGCTGGAAACCCTGAAGGATGTGGGCCTGGGCTATATCCGCGTCGGCCAATCCGCCCCCACCCTCTCCGGCGGCGAGGCGCAGCGCGTCAAGTTGGCCAAGGAGCTCTCCAAACGCTCCACCGGGCAGACCATCTATGTGCTCGACGAGCCCTCGGTCGGCCTGCACACCGCCGATGTGCACAAACTGATCGAAGTGCTGCAGCGTCTGGTGGACAGCGGCAACACCGTGCTGATCATTGAGCACAACATGGACATCATCAAGGTGGCCGACCACATCATTGACCTGGGGCCGGAGGGCGGCCTACGCGGCGGCGAACTGCTGGCCGAAGGCACGCCGGAGCAGGTGGTCAAGGTGAAAACCAGCTACACCGGCAAATTTTTGAAACCATACTTGAAATAGCCCGCGCATTTGCAAGCGGGCTGGCATACAATACTTATGATGTCACCCCGCAAAAAGCTCGGCCCCGCCCGCATTCTGGGCATCGAAACCTCATGTGATGAGACCGCCGCCGCGGTGGTGGAAGACGGCCGCCTGGCGCTCTCCAATGTGGTCGCCTCGCAAGCCGAGATGCACGCCAAGTACGGCGGGGTGTTCCCTGAAATTGCATCCCGACAGCACATCAAAGTCATCGATAGCGTGGTCAAAGAAGCGCTCAGCCAGGCGCACCTGGAACTGGCCGATATTGATGCCATCGCCGTGACGCGCGGCCCGGGGCTACCCGGCTCATTGGTGGTCGGCCTCAACATGGCCAAGGGCCTGGCGCTTGGCAGCCGGAAACCCCTGTATGGCATTAACCATCTGGAGGGGCATCTGTATTCCGCCTGGGTGGGGCTGGGGGAAGTAAACGGCAACCCGCCGCAGTTCCCGCTACTGGCGCTGATCGTCTCCGGCGGGCACACCGAGCTGGTGCTGATGAAGGACCACCTGAGCTACCAACGCCTGGGCGGCACGCTGGACGATGCCGCCGGCGAAGCCTTCGACAAAGTGGCGCGCCTGTTGGGCTTGGCCTACCCCGGCGGCCCCAGCATCCAAAAAGCCGCCGAAAGCGGCAACCCGGCCGCCTTCAGCCTGCCGCGCGCCTGGCTGCCCGGCACCTGGGATTTCTCGTTCAGCGGGCTCAAGACCGCGGTGCTGCACCAGATCCGCGCCCTGGCGCCGGATGAAGACCCGTCCAAGCTGCCGACCGCCGACCTGGCGGCCAGCTTCCAGGAAGCCGTGGTGGATGTGCTGGTAGGCAAGACCCAGAAAGCATTGGATGAATTCGGCGCCAAAGAGGTGCTGGTGGCCGGCGGCGTTTCCGCCAACAAGGCGCTGCGCACGCGGCTGCAAGCCGATCTCAAGGTGCCGGTGCATCTGCCGCCATTGGCGCTGTGCACGGACAACGCCGCCATGATCGCTGCGGCCGGCTATTACCGCCATTCGCTCAAACGCGCCCCGTTCAGTGGGCTGGAGATGGATATTGAGCCGGGGTGGGCTCTGTGATGGATACTGGCGCAGACAAGAAAGCCCTCATCATCATCGCTTCGAACCGCGGGCCGTTCTCATTCCACAAGCAGGGCAACCGCTTCTCGGTGGAACGCGGCGCGGGCGGCCTGGTGACCGCGCTCGGCGCGCTGGCTGAGCGGCATGAGGTGCTGTGGGTCGCCTCGGCGATGAGCGAAGATGACCGCCAATGGTCGCAGCAGCACGAGGGCAAAGTGCAGACAGTGGAAGGCATTCACCTCAAGCTGGTGGAGCCCAAGCTGGAGGACTACGAAGGCTATTACAACGAGATCGCCAACCCGCTGCTGTGGTTCATCCAGCACCAACTATGGGACATCCCCCGTGACCCTAGCATCACCGAGGACACCTGGCAAGCCTGGGAGCAAGGCTACAAGCCCGTCAACAAGCTCTTTGCCGAAGCGATCGCTGAGGCGATCGGTGATACAGACCGTCCAGTGATCGTACTGCCGCAGGATTACCACCTGTACATGACGCCGCACTACCTGCGTGAAATGGTGGGCGAGCGCGTCCAGATCCAGCCGTTCGTGCATATCCCCTGGCCCGGGCCGGATGCATGGCGCATCCTCCCGCAGCCCATGCGTGACGCGCTGTTGAGCAGCTTGTTGGAAGCCGACCGGGTCGGCTTCCAGACCGAGAAGGACGCCTTCAACTTTGTGCAATGCTGCCGCTTCTACTTGGGCGCGCATGCCCACGGCCGCCGTGATGCCGTCGAATACAACGGCCGCGATGTGGGCGCGGTGGCCTACCCCATCTCGGTGGATGTGGACAAGCTGCGCCAGTTGGCGGACGAGCAGGTGACGCGGCTCGAGCGCTCGCAGTTGCTCAACACGGTAGGCGACCGGGCTGTGATCCTGCGGGTGGATCGCATCGAACCCAGCAAGAACAACCTGCGCGGCCTGCAAGCCTACCGGGCCATGCTGCAAAAGTACCCGCAGCACCGCGGCAAGGTGCAGCTGCTGGCGCTGCTAGTCCCTTCCCGTATGGAAGTGGACCAATACCAGAATTACCTGAGCGAGATCATGGCCGAGGCCGGCCTGATCAATGCCTATTACAGTGACTCGATCTGGGAGCCGGTGCGCATCGTCGTGGGCGACAACTATACGCGCGCCATCGCCGCCATGCAGTTGTACGATGTGCTGCTGGTCAACCCGATCGCGGATGGCATGAACCTGGTGGCGAAGGAAGGCGTGCTGGTGAACCGCAAGAATGGCGTGCTGCTGCTGTCTGAGTTTGCTGGCGCGTTCTATGAACTAGGCCAGGACGCGCTAACGGTTTCGCCGTTCGATGTGTATGGCACGGCCGAGGCGATGCACCAGGCGCTGACCATGCCGATGGAAGAGCGCAGCCGGCGGGCGGGCGCACTGCGCGATGTAGTCGTCAAGAATGATGTGCGCGAGTGGTTTGCCGCTCAGGTGGATGATGCTTTGCGGGCCATGAGCACAAAACCCAGCAGCTCTTCTACGTCTGCCACGCCGTCCGCTACATAGTCCGCCTGCTGCAGGATCTCCGGCGGCGCTTCTTCTGACTGTACGCCAACGCCATAAGCAGCTACGCCTTGTGTCCGCAATCTGGCCGCCGTTTCCAGCGCGCTCAGATCGCTAACATCATCCCCCAGGAACAACGCGGCCGTTAGCTTGTTCTCCAGCGCCAGTTCACTGAACGCGGTGCCTTTGTCCACTTCTACCGGAGGGCGTACTTCGAGCACCATCTTGCCGGTGAACAAGACCAGGCCATGTTGGCGGGCAATGTTGTGGATCTCTACGGCGCGGGTGAGCATGAATTCACGCGGGTCTTTGGTTTGGCGGTAGTGGATGCTGAGGGTCAGGCCTTTGTCCTCCGCTACGGCGCCGGACGGCAGAATCGCCTGGATCGCCGCATGCGCCTGCTCCAGCGCGGGGCGGTGGGCGGCCGCCTGCGGCAGGCCGACCACCTTGCCATCCAGCCACTGCTCCAGGCCGTGGTTGCCCACGTACACCAGGCCGGGCAGACCAACCTTGGCCTGGAGGCTAGCGGCGCGGCGGCCGGAGATCAACGCCACCAGGGGAAGCTCCGCGGCCAGGTCTTGCAAATGCTGGCGGTTACCGGGCGTGATGGCGGCTGCCTCAGGGGTAGGCGCGATGGGGGCGAGTGTGCCATCCAGATCACTGAACAGACCGAAGCGCGTTTGCGCTACCAATTGGCGAATCTGCTCTTTAGCTTTGCTCCAGTGAATGGCAGTCATTGCGTTTCCTCGATCTCGCCCAGGTAGCCAAGTTCCAGCAGGGCTTGCAGCACCTGCGGGCTGGCGCCGGGCTTGACGGTGATGGCCAGCGGGCCGAGCAATTCACCCAGCCAGCGGGCGGCGCGTGAGGCGCGTAGCGCCTTGAGCGCCGCGGCGGATGGCACGCGCAGCACCAGGCGCGGCGCCAGCTGGATCTGGGCGCCATACTGCTGCCAGCGGCGCAACGCCTGCGGCAGGTTGGGCGGCAAAGCCGCACCCACCTGCGCCTGCAACAGGGTCAGCAATTGGCTGGCCTGCAACCCCTGCTGGCGAGCAGCAGCCAGCCCGGCGGCAGAGATCTGGTACTGGTAGTTGCCCTTGCGCGGCGGCAGCCAGCTGCAGAAGCGGGCCGCCTGGTAGCGCACGGCCCGCGGGGTAAGCCGCGCGGCGGTGATCTGCCCCAACGAATCTACCTTGAGCTTGACCGTCTCGGCGGGGATTTTTGGGCTGCGCTGGTGTAGCAAGTCCTCAGCCCATGCGCTCCAGCGGAAAGCGAGCGGCTCCACTTCAGTGGCACCGGCAAGCTCTACCAAGCCGAGCCAGTGCAGAGGGCCAGTTACATAGTAACGCACCAGGGCGCCATCAACCGCGTCCCAATGTTCAAAGCCACGCAGGTAGTTGCCGTGCTCATCACGCAAGTACCAGGCGTGATAGTCGCCGCCCGGGCGTTGGAAGTCAGGCTGGTGCTGCTTGACATCGGCTACAAAAGCTGCCAGGCTCCACCATTGGTCACGCGGCAAGCTGCGCAGCAAGCTCAGCACTTTGCCACGCGTGGCGCGCGGGTCGTTCTGCCAGCCGCCCTCGGCGAACAAGCCGGGCAGCAGGCGCAGCTCATTCAGTTCATCACTGTGCAGCCAGGCGGTTACCAGGGCCAAGAGCGCGTCACCGCGCTCCATCTCCAGCCAATTGCGGGCCGCGCTGGCGTTGACCTTGCCAGCGGCATCCACAAGACCGGCAGCCTGCAGCAAGGCTTGCAGGAAGCTGGTCTGGATCTGCCATTTTTCAAGTTCGGCGATTTCATCCAGGTTTTTATCGGTTCGCAGGGCCGCAAGCAAGCTGGTGGCCTCATCCAGCACGCCGTCCAAAGCAGGGTGCACGACGGTGCGCTCATCCGGCCAAGCCGGGCGGCCCAATTGCGTCTGCACAGTAAGGTCGTGGGGCAGGATTGCCAGAACCTCATCAGGCAGATAGGCAAATTCCCCCGGGCCATCCTGGGCTTCAAAGAAGGCGCGGCCCAGCAGGCCACGGTACCAGAGCTGTTCCGTGATCGAGATCGGGTTGCGTTGGGGGCGCTCTTTTTCCAAACGGGCTGGGCCCATCTCGCGCAATTCACCAAAGCTGCGTACGAACTGCAGCCAGGGCATGCGGCCGCCAGCCGCCGCCAGCGCCTGCAACGCAGGTTGGCAGGCAAGCGGAATCAGGTCAGGCTCATTGGTCAGCAGGGCAGAAAGCTGGGCGGCCAACTGCTCGGCGGCCCGGCGGGCATCTGGGGCGTCAAGCTCCAAACGCCAGATGTCGGCAACGCTGCGTAGATAAGCCAGGTCATGGCCTTCAAGGCTGTGTTCAAGGCCGGGCATGGGCGGCTCCCAGCCAGCCGCCGTTAGCTGGCCGGCGGCGCCAGCACTTCCAGCGCCTGCGGCAATATGCTGATCTTGAGGTTGTGCACGTTGCTATTGAAGCCAGAGAAGGTCTCGCCGTCAATATGGATGGTGAGCGATTGCTTGGACTTGATCTCGATGGTCTTGGCTGTGCCCATCTTGACCTGCTTCTCAAAGCGGCCTTGAGTGCCCTTTAAAAATTCAGGGATGAGGCGGAACATGCTGAGGCGCGAGATCTTGTTGACCTGAGTGTAGTTGAGCAGGCCGTCGTCAAATTCGGCATCCGGGGCAGTGATAAAACCGCCGCCCTCGCGCTTGCCGTTGCACACGCCCAGCATCAGCACGTCGGCCGCCCAGCTTTCCTGGTCAGTGGTGATCTGCATGTTCATGACATCATAGCGGCGGATGATGGTGAGCAGCGTTGCGGCAAAGTACATGAGAAAACCGCGTACCAGCGGCAGGTTATGCGAATAAATGTTGACCGAGCCGCCAAAACCGATGTTCATGGTGTTGTCCCAGTATTCTTTGCGGCCGTTCTCATCTTCGATCAGGGCAATGTCGATCGTGCGGGTGTGGCCCTGCAGGGCCATTTGTAGGGCATCCCGCGGGCCATCCGGCAGGCCCAGGTTATGGGCAAAATCATTGCCGGAACCCAGCGGCACGATGCCGAACTTGGGGCGTTTGTTGGCAGGCACGCTCATCAATCCGTTGATCACTTCGTGGGCTGTGCCATCGCCCCCCACCGCGATTACCATCTCATACCCCTCTTCAGCGGCCTCGCGAGCCAGTTCGGTGGCATGGGTCGGGTACACCGTGCCCGCCCAATCGGCACCCCCGTGCTGTTCAGCAATGGCTCGCAGGTCGGTAGCTTGCCGCCAGGCGTTGCCCAGGTCAGCATTGGGGTTGATGATGAGCTTGATGCGTTTGCGAGCCATTATGTCTCCAGAAGGGGGAATGGCGGAATTATAGTCCGAAACCAAAATGCCGCCTCAAAGGGCGGCTTTTTGGTGATTCTTGCGCAAATTGCAGCGGTTAGAGCGGCCAATCACGCAAGATGCGTTCGGTTTCCTCGGCGTGGCGGGTTTCATCGCTCACAATGTTCTCCAGCTCCACCGCCAGGCCCTTGTCGCCATACTCGTCGGCCTGCTCGGCGCGCTGGGTGTAGTCACGCACGGCGCGCTGCTCGGCCTCGAGCACCGCTTCCAGCATCTCACGGTTGCTTTCGGCCATAGCCACGGGGCGAGCTTCGGTAGTAGGCTCGCCGCCAAGGGCAACAATCTTGTTGGCCAGGAACTGGGCGTGGCGCTGCTCATCCGGCACTTCGGCCAAAAAGAATTCGACCAACTGCGGGCGGTATGGGCCGGTTACCTTGGCGGCATACACAATGTATTGGCTTATGGCGCCCAGCTCGCCGGCCAGATCCTCGTTCAAATTATGTATCAGGTCGGCCTTGGCTTGCACCATGGTGGCTGATTTGTCTTTGGTTGCCATTTTGCACCTCCTGCATAGGCATGACTATTTCTGAGCACAGTGTCTCATTCAAGACAACGAGGAGATAGGGTCATCTATCACAGGTCAGCTGCCTAAATGGCCTGAGCTGCTTAAGTTGCCCTAATTCTGGAAGGGCAGGTAGCAGATCTCGGCTTCGACCCCATTTGGGGAGATATGCAGCAGGCCATACGAGGGGTCTTTGCCGGGCAATACCTGGCAACAGGCGGAACCCGGGTTGACCACCAGAGTATTGCCGAAGCGCCGCACCAACGGCTCGTGGGTATGGCCGAAGACGATGACGTCTGAGCCCGGGAAGAACGCCAACATGCGCTGGGTGAAATAGTCAAACGAACGCGGGCCAAAAAGCAAGTAGGCCAGCTTGTCGCGCAGATAGTTGGGCCAGTTAATATGGCCATGGGCCAGGCCGACGCGCACCCCGCCAAACTCCAGGTGGCGGTAACTGGGAAGGTCATCAAAGCCGAACCAATCCGTATTGCCGCGCACGGCGTGCACGGGAGCCACCTCAGCCAGCTGCGCCAGCAGGCTGGGCGAAGAAATGTCGCCCGCATGCAGGATGGCGGCCACACCAGCCTGCTGGAAGGCGGGCAGGATGCGCGGGTCCAGACCGCGTTTGCGGTCTGGCACATGCGTGTCTGCGATCAATCCGAGGGTGATCTTCGACAATCTGGCTCCCGCTACGATTTTAGCGGGATGACCAGGTCATATGGGTAAGGCGCAAGGATCTCGATGTGTCCGTCGGGATGCATATAGACCGCATCCTCAATGCGCACGCCCAGCCCGCGCTCGGGGTAATACAAGCCGGGCTCGACTGTGATGACCATGCCGGGCTTGAGCACATCTTCGGCGGTGGTATCACGCCCGGTGGAGGGGCGCTCGTGGATATCGAGACCCAGACCGTGGGCGAAAGAATGTACATACCCGTTACGCGTCAGCGGGTCCTGGCGCACGGTGGGGTGACCCTGGGCTTCGAACAACTCGCACACGCGGTCCTGGTAAACCGTGCCATGCACGCCCGTCTTCAGCTCGCCCATCACGGTGTCGAATACCGAGCGCACATCGTCGTACAAGGCTTGCGCCTCGGGCGTGGCGTGGCCAATGCACCAGGTGCGCGTGAAATCGGCGAAGTAGCCGCCGCCGGCTTGCACCGGGTAGATATCGAACACGATCGGTTCGCCGAGGCGCAGCGGTGCATCCGGGCTGCCCTGGCTGTGCGGCACGCCGCCCTCGGCGCCGGGGGCAAAGATCGTGCCGTGCGGGTTATCCATGCCACGCTCGGCCAATAGGCGGTTGATCAGCGATTTGACCTTGGCTACGGTCACTGGCTGGCCATCTTCGCCGGTGAGCACACCGCCAACATCCTTCTGACGGCTGAGGAAGTCAGCCACCAGGCCCACAACCTCCACGGTGCTTTGGGCGACACTACGCATCTGCTCGATCTCTTGCGGATCTTTGGTGGCCCGTGCCTGCAGCAAGAGGGAGTCTTTGTATTCGCCAACAAACTCGATGTTGGGCAGCAGCTCCTGCAGGCCGGAGATCAGTCCAAAGGTTTCGCCGGCATCGCGCTGCCCGTAGACGGCTACTTTGCCGGCGGTCAGGCCCACATCGATCAGCATGCGCTGGTACAGGCGCGCAGTGGCGCGCAGGGGGTTCTTGCCCTCCTGCTCATAGATATCGCGGTAGTTGTAATCCGTGATCGAGCGGGTCTGCAA
Source organism: Anaerolineales bacterium (assembly GCA_019454165.1). Classification (GTDB taxonomy): domain Bacteria; phylum Chloroflexota; class Anaerolineae; order Anaerolineales; family UBA11579; genus JAMCZK01. Next base: position 17,760 of record CP075367.1, read on the forward strand.
ACCGGTGGCGGCCGCCTCGTCACGCTCCATGTTGTGATAGAAGAGCAGCGGCTCCTCGCCGCGTTTGACCACCAATACGCCATCGGTCACGTGCTTGACGCCGGTGAAATAGGTCATGGCCGGGTTGTGCATGGCATCCCCCAAAATGATCAGGGCGTCCAGCCCGCGGGCTTGCATCAATGCGGGTAAATCTGATTTCATTTCTATACTCCTATCAATACTTTTCGTAAAATACGCGGCTTCAGCAAGGCAGCCGGGTGCTGCTGGCTCATCAAAATGCCAACAAACAGTTGGCGTACTTCAGGCGCCTGTTCGCACAACCTGATGATACGGTCCATCAACAAGGGGTTCACATACACTTTACGCAGATAGCCCAGAAAGCGGAACATGCTCTGGAAGTTGGCACGTAGCATGCGGTCGTAGCCAGCCAACGCCTTGGGGCCAAAATCGCTGCTGGCAAAACAGCTCTGCAAGAATTCCGCCGCCATCTTGCCCGTTTCCAGGGCAAAGTCGATCCCCTCCCCCGTGAGCGGGCTGACCAAGCCAGCGCTCTCGCCCACCAGCAGGACGCGCTTGCCGAAAGTGGGTGCGGTGGTAAAGTCGATGCGCAAAGGGTAGCTCTTGATGGCGCCAACCTGGCTGGCGCCATCCATCAGCGAACGCAAGCGCGGGCTGGCCACAAAGCGAGCCAGGGCGGTACGCAACGAGCCACCCGCGCCGGCTTGCTCACGCCACAGGCCCAAGCCAATATTGGCCGAGTCTGGCCCGGTGGGAAACACCCAACCATACCCGGGCATAGGCACTTCTTCAAAGTGAGCCTGAATGTGGTCGCCCAGGTTGCGCAACCCTTCATAGTAGGCGCGCACGGCCACGATCGGGCGCGGCGCGTATTCAAGGATGCCCATGTCACGCAAGAAACCAATATTGGCGCCGACCGCGGCAATCACTATTTTGGCGCGGTACGTAGCGGGCTGGCCATCCACATCAGCGAAAATATCGACGCCATTCTCGTCAACGGTTATCCGGGTGACCTTGGCCTCGCCTACAAACTGTGCGCCTTGTTGGATAGCGCGCTGGCGCAGAATATCGTCCAAATAGAGACGCGGAACGACGAGGAGATGGTCGCGGAACTCAGGATGCTCTGGAACGCTGGCCTGCATGGTGGCGCCGCGTTTGGCAAAGACCGAGATGCCATTGACGCGGAAGCCGGCCTCCTCCGCCTGGGCGAAGACGCCCATATCATCGAGGATGTGCAACGCGCGTGGGGTGAGGCCGTCTCCGCAGGTCTTATCACGCGGGAAGGTAGCTTTATCCAGCAATAGCACACTGCGGCCAAGGCGGGCATTGTAATAGGCAGCCGCAGAACCGCCTGGCCCCGCGCCAATTACAACGACGTCATAAAGCGGGGCTTGCATTGACTAGGCGGGGCCTGGCGTGTTTTGGGCTTCGAGCGCCTGCAGGATCTTGAGCACATCCGCGCGGGAGAGCTTCTCTCGCCCCTCAGCCAGCGCTTCCAACGTGGCGAGGGCCAGCGCCCGCGGGATATTCACAAAGTCAGAGAAGGTGCTGGCCGCCAGCTGCTGCATATACGCGTCAAACTCTGTCAGGTTGTGACGCGCATAGGTCTGCATCTCTGCGTCACCCCAGTCTTCAGGGTAGAAGTCTACGCCGCGCTGCAAGTCTTCCTTGCGGTTGCGCAGAATATTGACGGATTGCAAAGCGCGGCCGAATTGAATGGCCAGGCTGCGGTGGATCTGCACATGCTCGAACCAGGCCCACAGATCGCACAGCAGCAGCCCCACGGCGCCGGCCACGCTGTAGGTGTAGCGATCCAGGTCAGCCTGTGAGCGAACTGAGAAGCCGTTCAGCACCCAGTCGCGCATGCGGCCGGCCATCGCCGAGGTAGCTTCCCAGACCCGCGGGGCAATGAAGGCCGGGGCATAGCAGCACCATTCGGAAAGGCGCAGGGTGACTTCGGGCAGCTCATCCTTGTATGGGGCGAACAACGCCTCAAAACGGGCATGGTCAAAACGCTCGACCGAGGTCTGCGAATCCAGGATCAGGCAGATCGATTGGAGTAGCTCGGCTTTTTGCTCGGCCGTGAGATGAAAATGATCCTCGATCTCGTCAATGGCGCGCATGCACAGATAGCCAGCGGCCACCGCTTCTTGCAGACCCTGGGGCAACCTAACGATGGGCAGGTAGAAGGTACGGCTGGTTTGCTCTAATACTTGCAGAGGGCTATTCGATGTCATTCGTCAGATTATATATCACCGCTATGGCGCCACTGGCTACGTTCTCGTAAGCGCAGAAACCACTCGATAGCAAAGAAGGCCAACGCCAGGAAGATGACCAACGCAGGGTTGAGCACCCGCCCAAATTGCAGCCAGGCCAACGTAGCCGCATATACGCCCACCCACAACCCCTGACGTACGATCGCATTCACCCGCGCGGGCGGGTCGCTGGGAAAGCGGTAATTTATGAACGAAACAATCGGCAACCCTAAGCCTGTGAAGGCGATGGCGATCAGAAAGAAAAATAGCCAGCGCGGTATCAGGTGGGGTTGGGTGCTGGTGACCAGCAAGCCCAGGCCGCCCCAGCCGAAAACCAATAGCAGCGCAGTGGTAGGCAAAAAGGCAAAGGGGGAAGGAGTACCGGCTTTGTTCATGCTTAAGAGATTATACGCTTTAGCCCTTGACGGCGGCGAGGATGCCGGTGTACACTGCCGCAGTTAGGAGACAGGCGTGAAATTCTTCTTCACTGACACCAACCCTGAGCAGTCCCCGGCTTCCAAGGCCGGTGGCTTTTCCCTGCCTTGGCGTAGTGCGCCTGTTTCCGGCCTATAGAGTCATCTGAACTTTGGTGAACGGCCGCACGGCGCACAGCCCTGCGGCCTTTTTGTTTAAGACCGCGGGCAGCCCTGCGGTCTTTTGCTTTTATTACTCAGGAGAGAAAAATGGCTACACAAGAGTTTGAAGGTTTTTCATTACGTCCAGTGGTCGTTGAAGATGTTGTCGCCGTGACCAATGTCATCAACCAGTTTTCGAAAGTTTTTGCCGGGCTGGAAGAAGAGGCCGTCGAGGAAGTGCTGGGCTTCTGGAAGACACCTGGAATTGATCTGCAGCAGGACATGCGCGCCCTGATCTCGCCCAGTGGAGAGATGGTGGGCTACGCCGAAGCGCTTGCCTGGAATGAGGTGCCGGTGAACCCGTACATATTCCAGCGTGTCGTGCCGGCCCTGGTGGGCACGCCTGCCCAGCGCATGCTGCTGGATTGGGCTATCGAACGCTGCAAGGACGCGCTGGCCCGCGTGCCGAAAGACCTTCGCGTGGCGATCGGTCTGCACGCCATCGCAGGCGTGCCGGCGCAGCACGATCTGCTCACGGCGCGCGGGTTCAAGCTGACCCGGCATGTCTTTGAAATGGGCGTCGACTTTGAGGCCGCGCCGTCCGCGACCACCTGGCCAGACGGGATTGAGCTGCGACCATTTGAAGTGGAGCGCGACCTGGCGACTGTCTACAAAGCGCACGACGAAGCCTTCTCAGATCACTTCGGCCATGTGGATGAGCCGCTCGAGGCTGGGCTCAAGCGCTTCCGCCATCTCATGGTGGAGGAAGGCTCCGAGTTCGACCCGGCGCTATGGTTCATCGCCATGCATGGCGATGAAGTGGCCGGCTACCTGGTGGGTCGCAAAAAGCCGCACAACGAAGGCCACCTGGGCTGGATCAGTATCCTGGGCGTGCGCCGCGCCTGGCGCAAGCACGGCCTTGGCCTGGCGCTGCTGCAGCATGCCTTTGGCGAGTTTTACAAGCGCGGCTGGATGCGGGCGGAGCTGGATGTGGACGCCGGCAGCCTGACCGGCGCGGTGCGCCTGTATGAGCGGGCCGGTATGCGCGAAGTGCGCCGCCACGACCGCTATGAATTGGAATTAAGACCTGGGAAGGAGTTGATGACCACCGACATAAGCAACTAGAGACTGCACACAAAACCAACACAACAGCGCCGGCTTTTGCCGGCGTTGTTGTTTAAGCTGCCGTTATACTACGCAGAAGAAAGAGAGTGCACCCATGGAATACAGACAATTTGGCAAACATGATCTGAAAGTGAGCGAGATCGGCCACGGCCTTTGGGGTATGGGCGGTTGGAGCGACGCCGATGACAAGCAGTCCATGGCCGCGCTGGAGCGCTCGCTGGAACTTGGGTGCAATTTCTTCGACACCGCATGGGCTTACGGTTCGGGCCACAGTGAACGGCTGCTGGGCCAGCTGATCCGCAATCATCCCGATGCCGAGATCATCGTGGCCACCAAAGTGCCGCCCAAGAACGGCAAGTGGCCGGCTGACCCGGGCGACAAGCTGCAAGACGCCTTCCCCGCCCAGCACATCATTGAGCTCACCAAGCGCAGCCTGGAGAACCTGGGCACTGACAGCGTGCATTTGCAGCAGCTACATGTATGGGATGACAACTGGGCTGACGACCCGGAATGGATCGAGGCTGCTCAGCGCTTGAAAGAAGAAGGGCTGATCAAACTGTTCGGCCTGAGCCTGAACCGCTGGGAGCCCTGGAACGGCCTCAAAGCCATCCGCACCGGCGCGGTGGATGCTGTGCAGGTGATCTACAACATCTTTGACCAGGCGCCCGAAGACCAGTTGTTCCCGCTGTGTCAGGAGATGGGCGTTGGTGTGTTGGCACGCGTTCCGCTCGACGAGGGCGGCCTGAGTGGCAAACTGACCCTGGACACCAAGTTCGCCGAAGATGATTGGCGCTCCGGCTACTTTGGGCCTGAGAACCTGAAGCCCACCGTGGAGCGGGCTGAGGCGCTCAAACCCTTGCTGCCTCAGGGCATGTCGCTGCCCGAGATGGCATTGCGCTTCGTCCTAGCCCACCCGGCCGTCAGCACAACCATCCCCGGGATGCGCAAGCTGGAGCATGTGGAACAAAACATTGCTTTGAGTGATGGGCAGGCATTGCCGGCGGAGTTGCTGCAGCAGCTTAAGGCGCACCGCTGGGACCGCAAAGTAGCCCCCTGGTCTGACTAACTTTCCGGGGTAGGCTGCTCTTCGGCCACAGTTCGCAGTTCGGCCGCCATGTAGGGAACCTGCTCGGGATCGCACCAGATCACGATGGTGCGGTAGTGTGAGAGCATCACCCCTTCGGGTAGCTCGAACTGCTGGTCGGACACTCCGTCCAGCAAACCCAGGTCTAGGCTTTCTTCTACATGCGCCGCGGTGAATTCCTCGGCTGGGTCTGCGTTGGTGAGCAGCACGTGCAGATCTGTACGGTACTCGACTTCGATACCTTCCAGGCTGAGCACCTGCTCGCCGCTTTCCAGCGCATACACCTCGGCGCTGCCGCTGCCCACATAATTCAGGGCGACAAAATCACCCACAGCCAGCAATTGCGCCTCTGCAAGGGCCGAGCCTACAGTTTCCACTGTGATGGTTTCTGTTGGCGCCAATGTAGCCGTGGGCAGACGCGGGGTGGCGCTGGCCATAACGGCCAACGTGGGGAAAGTTACGTAAGCTTGGCGGCTGGTGAACAGCGGGGAGATGAGATACCAGGCAAGGGACGAACCCAAAAGGGCCGCTCCAAGCACCGCCAGGCGCACTTCTGGTCTTTTAAGCATGGAGCGCGGATTATAGCTGACGGGCAGTCCGCCGCGTGACAATTAGGTTTAGGGTTGTGTGAGAGGTGCCAGCGCGGCTGAGCGCTCTGCGCTCAACCAAAGGGTGTATCCATCGGTTTCAGCACGCAGCCAACCTAATTCAGAGGCTTGCAGCAAGGCATGCCCCTGCAGGGCAGTTAGCTGCTCATGCTGCAGTTGGCCATCATTGGCCAGCCAGTAGGCCTGCGCATCCAACGAGGCCAACCAGCGTGCCGGATTGAGCGGGGCATACCCGCCATCGGCCAACAGCATGATGTCTACTCCCTGAACAGATTGTTGTTCAAACTGAGCCAGCTGATCTGCATCCAGGCCGAGCGGCAACAGGGCTTGGAAGTCGTGCCAGCTGATCAGCACAGTGGCCCCACGCGGGCCTATGCCCACAACTTGCAGCTGCGCGCCATCTCCCAGATCCATGACCTGGCCGGCTGCAAGCTCGTGTGTCGTCATGCCAGCAGCTTCCAGATTGGCGAGTAACTGTTCGAACGCGGCGGGCGGCCATTGGTGCGCCCAGGCTACCTGGGCAATGTGGAGGTGCTCTATTCCGGACTGAAGCCCGTTGGTCTGCTGCGCACGTTCGCCCAGCACCAGCAGCCAATCCAGCTGGCGGGCAAATGGCGGCAGATGCTGCCCAAGCTGGCTGGAAAGCTCCACCGCGCTAGCGCCGCCATTGATCAGCAGGTTGCGGCCCGTGGGCGTACGCACCAGCAGAGCTTCGCCGGGTACATTGAGGAGTGTGATCGCCAACCGTCCGCTGGGTGCAGAGAACACCAGGCCCCAGGCGCCAAAGGCAACTGCTGCCAGCGCCACGGCCGGCAGGGCTGGCCGCAGTTGCAAGCTGCGCACTGCGTTGCGCACCGGGGCCAGGCTGACCGCAAGCACGGCCGCATAGTAAGCCAGCACCATCGCCATGCTGAAGACGCCCACCTGGTAAGCCGCCCAACTGGGGCTGGCCAGCCATTCCACAGTGCGGATCGTCAGCAGCGCCAGCGGCCAGGCGACCAATGCGAGGAGCTGCCCAAGGACCGGAATTACCAGGCCAGCGAGCAGCGACAGGCCACCAAAGATCAGGATCGCTGGCTGCAACGGCAGGATGAGAATATTGGCTGGCAGGGCAACCAAGGACAGGCGCCCAAAATGGTGCAGCAACAGTGGCAGAGTAAGCAGCTGTGCAGCCAAGGTGAGCAGCACATACTCATACAGCGGCCCTTTGATTCGGGCAGCCCAGGCGGCTGGCAGCCAACGCTCCAGTTGGGCGGAGACCCATGTCTGCAAGGGTTGTGCGTATACAAGCAAGCCCAAGGTTGCTGAGAAGGAAAGCTGAAAGCCAACATCCCAAAGCACCAGCGGATTGATCAGCGCCATCAGCGCGGCGGTGAAGGCCAATGTGTTCAGACTATGCTGCTCGCGCCCGGTGACCTGTGAACCGAGCACGACCAAGCCCATGATGGCGGCCCGCACCACGGAAGCCTGAGCGCCCACCAGCAGCGTATATACAACAATGCAAACCGCAGCCAGCCACAGCCCCTTGCGCTTGCCGAACCAGCGCGCAAAAAAGGCCAGCGCCAGGCCGGCGATGATGCTGATGTTGAAGCCAGAGATCGCCACAATATGACGCGTGGCGGTATCGTTGAAGTCTTCTTTCAGCGTCTGGCTGATGCCGCTCTCGTCGCCCAGCAGGATGCCGGCCAGCAAACTGGCAACCGGGTCAGGGTACAGGCGATGCAACTCATCGACCCCGCGGGCACGGAACGTATGCAGCAAGCCCTGCAGGCCGCCGCCCTCACCGGCCGCCAGGCGCTGTGCCGACGCGAAGGGCATGAGGCTGTGCACGCCCTGGCGCGCCAGATAAAGCCGATAGGAGTCATCCGCCGTGTCTCCTGGCGTGCGCAGGCGGCCGCTGAGCTTTACGGAGTCCCCATAAGCCCAGCGTTCACCCAGGCTTGTACGGGCCAACACCTGGCCAGAAATGGGCTGCGTTCCCTCGCCCAGATCGATCTGCTCGACATCTACCCAGAGCTCAATGTAGGTGTCGCGGTACACCGGCGGGCGGCTGAGGGTGCCCCACACGGTTACTGAGCTCTCAGTTTCGTTGTAATAGATCAGGGTGTCTGTTGAGACTGCGGGCTGAGCCGCCTGGTAGCGCAACGCACCCACGCACAGCAGGAGAAAAGCGAGGGCGGCCAAGCGAGCCAATATGCCCAGCTTGCGCCAGCCAACGGTCAGGATCAAGACTGCCAGCAGCCCCAAGACAAGCCACAAGCTCATGGTGGCAGTCGCCAGCCCGGCTGCAGCAACAATGCCCAGCACGAACGCGAGACTGATCCATAAGAGCGGAAGCTCAATCAGGTGCGTAGTAAGAGTCTGTTTGGTGTCCACCTGGCCGAAATTATAATCAGCGGCGGTTGGGGCAGCTGGAACAGTGACTCCAGTAGCCGCAGCAGCTTACTATTTGCTGCCCTGGCTGATATTAAAACAACAAACGCCCGCCGGATTCGGCGGGCGTTTTATGCAGTGCAATACTGCGATAGTGTTAAAAGAAAAGTCCCTTGGCAATGACCTACTCTCCCAGGGGGCTGCCCCCCAAGTACCATCGGCGCTAACGAGCTTAACTACCGGGTTCGAGATGGGACCGGGTGTACCCTCGTTGCAAAGATCACCAAGAGACTATTTCACAAGTCTGGTTACTGAATAATGACCCTAAATTAGGTGCTGCACGGAAAATCTTCGAGTTCTCCACACTACCGATTAAGCCCTCGACCATTAGTACAGTTTAGCTCCACACATTGCTGCGCTTCCACCCACTGCCTATCAAGCAGGTAGTCTACCTGCGGTCTTACTCCATAACGGATGAGGGATCTCATCTTGAGACGGGTTTCCCACTTAGATGCTTTCAGCGGTTATCCCTGCCAGACGTGGCTACCCAGCTATGCCCTTGGCAGGACAACTGGCACACCAGAGGTCTGTCCACCCCGGTCCTCTCGTACTAGGGGCAGATTCTCGCAAATCCCTTACGCCCACATCGGATAGAGACCGACCTGTCTCACGACGGTCTGAACCCAGCTCACGTGCCGCTTTAATGGGCGAACAGCCCAACCCTTGGGACCTGATACAGCCCCAGGATGCGACGAGCCGACATCGAGGTGCCGAGCCACGCCGTCGCTATGGACGCTTGGGCGTGACCAGCCTGTTATCCCCGGGGTAGCTTTTGTCCGATAAGCCACGGCCCTTCCACTCGGTACCGTGGGATCACTAAGTCCGACTTTCGTCTCTGCTCGACGCGTTGGTCTTGCAGTCAAGCTCCCTTGTGCCTTTACACTCTACGGCTGGTTTCCATTCAGCCTGAGGGAACCTTTGAGCGCCTCAGTTACTCTTTATGAGGCGACCGCCCCAGTCAAACTGCCTATCTGGCACGGTTCCCCACCCGGATAACGGCGTGGGGTTAGATACGAAACTTGATCAGGCTGGTATTTCACTGTTGGCTCCACCGAGGCTAGCGCCCCAGCTTCAAAGCCTCCCAGCTATACTACACAAATCAAGCCCCAAATCAATGCCAAACTACAGTAAAGCTCCACGGGGTCTTTTTGTCCTGATGCGGGTAACGAGCATCTTCACTCGTATTTCAATTTCACCGGGTCTTTCGTTGAGACAGTGCTCCACTTGTTACTCCGTTCGTGCGGGTCGGAACTTACCCGACAAGGAATTTCGCTACCTTAGGACCGTTATAGTTACGGCCGCCGTTCACTGGGGCTTCAGTTCAGTGCTTCGCTTGCGCTAACACGTCCCTTTAACCTTCCAGCACCGGGCAGGAGTCAGCCCCTATACGTCGTCTTACGACTTAGCAGAGACCTGTGGTTTTGTTAACCAGTCAGCAGAGCCTGTTTACTGCGACCCAAATTCGCTACAGAAGGAATTCTTTCACGATTATGGGCACCTCTTATCCCGAAGTTACGAGGTTAAGTTGCCTAATTCCTTAACGAAAGTTCTCCCGTTCGCCTTGGTATACTCAACCCATCTACCAGTGTCGGTTTGCGGTACGGTTATTCAAGAGTCAACGCTTAGAGGCTTTTCTCGACAGCAAGGCTCAACCACTTCAGCCTCAGGGCACGCCATCACGCCTCAGCTCAGCTCGCGGATTTACCTACGAGCCTCAACGCCTACACGCTTAGAACCTGCACAACCAATCGCAGGCTGGCCTACCTCGCTGTGTCCCCCCATCGCTCATCTCAAATAGTTCCGGAATGTTGACCGGATATCCATCACCTACGCCTCACGGCCTCGGCTAAGGACCGACTAACCCGACGCGGATTGACCTGCCGTCGGAAACCTTAGATTTACGGCGAACATGATTCTCACATGTTTTACGCTACTCATGTCTGCATTCTCACTTCCATACGCTCCAGCTGTCTTTACAGTCAGCCTTCACCGCCTATGGAACGCTCCCCTACGGCTCCAACTTGCGTTGAAACCCATGTCTTCGGTGCTACGCTTAGCCCCGTTACATTTTCCGCGCAAGATCACTTGACCAGTGAGCTGTTACGCACTCTTTAAAGGATGGCTGCTTCTAAGCAAACCTCCTGGTTGTCTCAGTAATCTCACAACGTTTCCCACTTAGCGTAGACTTTGGGACCTTAGACGATGGTCTGGGCTCTTTCCCTCTCGACCACGAAACTCATCTCCCGTGGTCCGACTGCCTTGCTTTGGAGTACCGGCATTCGGAGTTTGGTTGGGGTTGGTAAGCAGTAAGCCCCCGTACCCATCCAGTGCTCTACCTCCGGCACTAAACACAAGACGCTAGCCCTAAAGCTATTTCGGGGAGAACAAGCTATCTCCTAGTTCGTTTGGCATATCACCCCTACCCACAGTTCATCCCACAACTTTGCAACGTTGAAAGGTTCGGGCCTCCACGAGTGGTTAGACTCGCTTCACCCTGACCATGGGTAGCTCACCAGGTTTCGTGTCTAATTTTTGCGACTGCACGCCCTATTCAGACTCGCTTTCGCTACGGCTTCGGGTGTAAATCCCTTAACCTTGCCACAAAAATTAACTCGCAGACTCATTCTCCAAAAGGCACGCCGTCAGGCCTAACGCCGCGATGCCCATCTCTGGGTTCACAGACGCGTCATTGCCCTTCGACTGCTTGTAAGCTTACGGTTTCAGGATCTATTTCACTCCCCTCACCGGGGTGCTTTTCACCTTTCCCTCGCGGTACTTGTTCACTATCGGTCGCAACGTGTATTTAGCCTTGGAGAGTGGTCTCCCCGGATTCCCACCGGATTACACGAGTCCAGTGGTACTCAGGTATCTGACGGAAGTCATGAAGTTTTCGCATACGGGACTCTTACCCTCTTTGGTAGGCTTTCCCACACCATTCTGCTAACTTCATGATTGATCACTTCCATGTGCCAGACCCTACAACCCTCAAGAAGCAAGCCTCTTGAGTTTGGGCTATTCCCCGTTCGCTCGCCACTACTAAGGGAATCTCTTTGATTTCTGTTCCTCTGGTTACTAAGATGTTTCAGTTCACCAGGTGCCCTCCGCCAGGTCTATGTGTTCAACTAGGCGGTGCTGCGAGTTCATCGCAGCGGGTTTCCCCATTCGGAAATCCCCGGATCGAAGCCTGTTCACGGCTCCCCGGGGCTTATCGCAGTGTCCCGCGTCCTTCATCGGCACGTCGCGCCAAGGCATCCACCGTAAGCTCTTAGTAGCTTAATCATATGGTAATGTGGAGAAATCGAAAATTTTCCGCAACAAGGGCAAATCAAAAGTGAAACCCGAAGGGTTTGCTTTTGATACGACCCATGTTGTTTGATTTGTTTCATTTGATGATGCTTTAAGGATCATTATTCAGTTTGTAAAGTGCACACGAGCGTTGTTCTGCTCGCCTTAGGCTTGCCCTGCGATCGTCAGACCGCAAGACGCACCCGCTGATGCCGGCGTCAATAGCCGGCCTGGATCCCCAAAACAGGGCGCCAGGTTGGCCATTCACACACACTTTTACTTGTTAATTCGGGCACCTTAGACAGAAGGGCCCGGCGCAACGCCGGGCCCTTGAAGAGTTAGGCTCTTGCGTTACGACTATTTGAGTTAGGAAACCACCAGTTCTACGATCAGAACAATTCTCCGTTTTTGCTGCATCTACTGCATTATACCTGCCTCACCTTCACTTGTGAAGGTGTCCACTCCAGAAGAGTGGAGATGAGGGGGCTCGAACCCCTGACCCCCGCCTTGCAAAGGCGGTGCTCTCCCAACTGAGCTACATCCCCGGGCCCCTGGCCGGTAGAGTGGGCCTGAGAGGATTCGAACCTCTGACCTCTGCGTTATCAGCACAGCGCTCTAACCAACTGAGCTACAGGCCCTTGCGTTGCAATCTTTCTGCAGCGCAGTTTGCCACATGGTTACCCGCGGCAGCACAAAAACCGGCTCGGCGCAGCCGAGTGGTTTTTGTAGCACAGCGAGCAGCTTTGCTGCGAGGCTGGGCACTTAACCGCTGAATAGTGATAAGAAGAAGGGCTTGCGCTGCCGCACACCTGTGAGAAGGTGATTGGCTTCGCCCCACCACCGCAGTGGGACTTGGCGTCACTTGCGTGTACGCCTCATGTGGAGAGTGGAGAAACACCTCTGCACCACGAAAGTGCTGGAGGGTTCTCAATGCTCCAGAAAGGAGGTGATCCAGGCGCACCTTCCGGTACACCTACCTTGTTACGACTTCGTCCCAGTTACCAATCCCACCTTGGGCGGCTCCCTCCTTGCGGTTAGGATACCGACTTCAGGTGTTATCAGCTTCCATGACGTGACGGGCGGTGTGTACAACGCCCGGGAACGTATTCACCGCACTAATTCTGACGCGCGGTTACTAGCAACTCCGACTTCATGCAGGCGAGTTGCAGCCTGCAATCTGAACTGAGGCCGATTTTGAGGATTGGCTCCACCTTGCGGTCTTGCAACCCGTTGTACCGACCATTGTAGCGTGTGTGTAGCCCTGGATATAAAGGCCATGCTGACTTGACGTCATCCCCACCTTCCTCCGGCTTGATACCGGCAGTCCCGTATGACACATGTAACATACAGCAGGGGTTGCGCTCGTTACCGGACTTAACCGGACATCTCACGACACGAGCTGACGACAGCCATGCAGCACCTGTATACGCTCCCCGAAGGGTCGATCCCGTTTCCGTTCTCTACCACGTATATGTCAAACCCAGGTAAGGTTCTTCGTGTAGCATCGAATTGAACCACACGCTCCGCTGCTTGTGCGGGCACCCGTCAATTCCTTTGAGTTTTAACCTTGCGGCCGTAGTCCCCAGGCGGTGAACTTATCGCGTTGGCTTCGGCACCGATAGGTTTTACCCCACCGACACCAAGTTCACATCGTTTACAGCTAGGACTACCGGGGTTTCTAATCCCGTTTGCTCCCCTAGCTTTCGCGTTGGAGTGTCAGGAGCGGTCCAGAAGGTCGCCTTCGCCACTGATGTTCCTCCGGATATCTACGCATTTCACCACTACACCCGGAATTCCACCTTCCTCTACCGTCCTCTAGTCTGCCAGTTTTGAACGACATCTCCCGGTTAAGCCGTGAGATTTAACATCCAACTTAACAGACCACCTGCACGCGCTTTACGCCCAGTAAATCCGGATAACGCTCGGATCCTACGTGTTACCGCGGCTGCTGGCACGTAGTTAGCCGATCCTTATTCATGAGGTACAGTCCTTTCTCTTCCCTCATAAAAGCACTTTACAACCCGAAGGCCTTCATCGTGCACGCGGCGTTGCTGCATCAGGCTTTCGCCCATTGTGCAATATTCCCTACTGCTGCCACCCGTAGGTGTCTGGACCGTGTTTCAGTTCCAGTGTGGGGGGTCACCCTCTCAGGTCCCCTACCCGTCTTAGCCTTGGTAAGCCGTTACCTTACCAACTAGCTGATGGGACGCAGGCCCCTCCCGAAGCGGATTACTCCTTTGATAGTGAGACCTCTAACTCTCACAGTCACATGGGGTATTAGCAGTCCTTTCGGACTGTTATCCCCCACTTCGGGGCAGGTCACCAACGCGTTACTCACCCGTTCGCCACTAGAAATATCGTATTGCTACAATATTCTCGTTCGACTTGCATGTATTAGGCACGCCGCCAGCGTTCATCCTGAGCCAGGATCAAACTCTCCGCAAAAAAGTACATCCGAAGATGTACATAGATACATCTCTATGCGGTTAGTCAAAGAAAACGCAAGCTATCTTTACTTCTTATCACTATTCAGATGTTAAGGTCCGGCGCATACACAGGGGCGGGATTCTACCCACACACTGATGGCCTGTCAAGGCTGGTAGACATGAAAAGTCCCGATGCCAAAAGGCAGTCGGGGCCTTCGTCGCTGGACATTGTTCAGTTGTTAGGGGAATGCTGTACTGCTACAGATATTCCGGCTACCAAATGCTGGGACATTATATGCAGAATTTCACAAATAGCAAGCATTTCTGAAAGTTTTAAGATTACATATTTTGCCGGCCAGCCAGCGCCCGCAATAGCGTGCTTTGATCTGCATACTCCAAGTCGCCGCCCATGGGCAGGCCGCGCGCCAGCCGGGTGACGCGCACGCCCAGCGGGGCGATCTGCTGCTGCAGGTACATGGCTGTGGCGTCACCTTCCATGCTGGGGTTGGTGGCTACGATCAACTCCTGCACCTGGCCGGTTTTGAGTCTTTGCAAAAGCTCAGCGATCTTGAGATCCTCGGGGCCTACGCCTTCGATCGGCGAGAGCGCCCCACCCAGCACATGGTACAGACCGCGGTAGCCTTGGGTGCGCTCGATGGCGAGTACATCCAGCGGCTCCTCCACAACGCACAACAATGCCTTCTCGCGCTCGGGGTGATTACAGATCGGGCACAACTCCTCACCCGCGGCGGTGATGTTGAAGCATAGCCCGCAGGTGGCCGTGCCCGAGCGCAGAGCGCCCAAAGCCTTGGACAGCTCATCGGGCAGCGCGCCATCACCGCGCAGCAAAAAGAAAGTCAGGCGCGAGGCCGTCTTCGGCCCCACGCCTGGCAATCTGGCGAACGCCTCGATCACGCGCTGAATCGGTTCGGGCAGTAACACAGGTATATCTTAGAAATTCAGGCCTTGCGAAAGCGGACCCAGGCGGTCCTTGGCCATCTGGCGCGAGGCTTCCAAGGCGTCGTTGAAACCTTCCGTCAGCAACTCGGCCAGTTTGGGATCCGCGGCGGCTTCCGGAGAAATTTCCAGGCTGGTAAGGCGCTGGTCACCCGTGATGACGATCTTGATGGCACCATCCGCTACCTCCGCCGTGACAGTCTCTTTAGCAAGCTCCTTCTGCGCCTTGACCAGATCGCCCTGCAACTGGCGCAGCTGTTTGAGCATGCCACCCATATCCCCTAAACCCGGTAGTTTGTCCATGACTTATTCTCCGTATCAAAGTATCTTCAGACTACTGATCATTTGTAGTCTGGTCAGTATGATCCACGATCTCTCCACCCAGGCGCACAGCGGCCGCCACGACGCCTGAGCTATCCAAGCCAGCAGGCAATTCTGACGCGCTGGCCGTGCTTAGATAACACTGCACTTCCAGCCGGCGCTGAAAAGCCTGCTCAAGCACATCATGCAACAGCGTTAGGTTATCTGGCTTCTCCATTTTGTCTTTTAGGACATCTGTGGCAAAGCCAAGTAGCAGCTTATCCTCGCGTAAATGGCGCGCCTTGACCGAGTTAAGCAAAGCAGCCAGATTAGCGTTCTGCTGTTTGGCCAAGTCTTTGATCTTGCTCCATTGGGCCATGTCGAGGCCTTGGCCTGCGGCTGCAGGAGCTGACGCGGGCTGCGTAGCCGCCCGCGGGGCGGCGGTTGCTTGCCGCGGCGCAGCAGCAGCCTGGCCGCGCGGCGCAGGTGCGGCCGGCTGCTGCCCGGCCGCCGACGGCGCTTGCATGGCTTCGATCAGGGCCATCTCTAATGGCAGGCCAGGTTGCCAGGCCTGGCGCACTTCGGCGGCGGCTTCGTTAAACAAGCGCAGTGTGCGCAGAATGCTGCGCGGCTCAAGCGCTTCGGCTTGCGCCTGCATGCGGCGCGCCTCGTCACCCGCAAACTCGTGGCCCAGGGGCACGTTCATGCCCAGCAACAACACACCGCGCAGCGTATCCACGATCTGGCGCGCCAGTTGGCGCGCATCGCTGCCCGTATCCAGCGCCGCCCGAATGCGCTCGAGGCCAGCGGCAGCATCATTGGCCACCAGGGCATCGATCACACCCAGCACGGCTTCGCTGGCCGAGGTGCCGAGCACCTGCTGAGCCCAGTCCAGGCGCAGGCGTTCGCCCGGCACAGCCAGCTGGTCAAACAAGGAGATCGAGTCGCGCAGGCTGCCGGTGCCCTGGCGGGCGATCAGTTCCAGGGCGTCGCGGTCGGCTTCGACCCCTTCGTCCTTGGCGATCTTCTCCAGCTGTGCCACGGTCTCTTCGAGCGGCAGGCGCCGAAACTCATGGCGCTGGCAGCGCGAGAGCACCGTTGCGGGGATCTTGTGCATTTCCGTAGTGGCCAGAATGAAAATAGCGTGCGGTGGCGGCTCCTCCAGCGTTTTCAGCAGCGCATTGAAGGCCGCCGTGGAGAGCATATGGACTTCATCAATGATGTAGACCTTGAAGTCGCCGTGGTTCGGTTTGAAATTGATCTTGTCGCGCAATTCGCGCACATCTTCCACACTGGTGTTGGAGGCTGCATCGATCTCGATCAGGTCCATGAAGCTGCCATTTTGGATCGCCAGGCAGTTCTCGCAAGTGCAATCCGGCCGCTGCGACAAGTCTTCATTGGTGCAGGTGATGGCTTTGGCCAACAAGCGCGCCACGCTGGTTTTGCCCGTGCCGCGCGGCCCCGAGAACAAGTAGGCGTGCCCCACCCGGTCTGCGGCAACAGCGTTGCGGAGGGTGCTGACTACATGGGCCTGGCCGACGACATCAGACCAATTGTTAGGTCTATATTTTCGATAAAGGGAGAGAGTGGGCGCGCTCATGGAACCGTCTTAGTGTAACAGAGGCACAATACTCACTCACTGAAAGCCGCAAGCTCATCAGACACATTAATCTTTGGGCGATGAAAACGGGGAAGCGGCACGGTCAGGTTGTGATCTGAAATGCGCTTGTTCAACACTTCGGCTTTTTCGGCAAAGGCCGCGCTAGCTCGTTGCCATTCCCCTTCAACCCATTGAGCACTTTCACCTCTGGCAAGCGCTTCCTGCCGCCATTGCCACGCCAAGCCCAACGCCTGCCGGGCGGCGGCGTGCTCCGCATCGATAGACTGGCGTGCCTCTATGAAAGCAGGTGCAAAGCCGTTCTCCTTGAGCAAGTGGTAGGCCAACTGCCACCCTGGGTCTACGTATGGGTTGTCTTCGATGCTCAGGGGCTTACCTGAACCACGCAGGTTATCGAACGCCCCCTCTTCCATCGCCTTACGGATGATCTCGTCAATATTAGGCATAGTAAAACATCAAGGGACTAGATAAGTAGCTTGCACATTTCCGCTGGCGTCCAGCAGAGTCAGCTCTTCCCCCCGGCTCCATACGGCCACCTGGCGGTCCCAGTACAGTTCAGCCGCGGTATCGTCGCCTTCACGCGTATACACCGACACCTGCCCGCCGGGGTGCAGCACCAGGGCCGGGAAGCGAAACTCGATCCCATTCCCATCCCGCAGACGCCAGCCGGCCAGCGCCACTTCCTGCTGGCCAATGTGCTCGATGGTGACGCGCTCATTCTGCAGATCGCCCGCGGCTACTACTGTGGTTACCTGCAGCTGGCTGGGCGCGGCTTGAGCTCCCAGACCCGTAGTCTCTAAAACCGCCGGCGTCTCTCGAAACACAAAATAGGTCCAGACCGACATCACGATCAAGGCAGTAACGATCGAGACTGCCACATTGAGCAGCAGGTAACGCACCAGGCGGGGATCGCTCAAGAGATCACGCATCAGCACGATGATAGCACCTACGCGCATACTGCGCCGCAGCCTGGGAATGGTAGACTGGCAATCATGCGCATTGTGGCCGAGAAGGATAAGACCACCCGCCCAGCAGCCGTTACGTTCACCGGGCGCTTGTTGAGCTTGCAAAGTGTGGGGCTGGTGATCTTAGCCATTCTGGCCGCGCCCGAGCCACCGATCGCCAACCACGAATGGCGCGAGCTGTGGCGGGCCGGCCTCTACATTACGCTGGGCTTCCTCAGCGCGTGGTCCGGCTTGGGTCTGCTCAAGCTTCGCCCTCCGTCCTGGAACCTGGCGATGCTGGTGCAGGGCACCGCCTTGCTGCATGCGCTCGTTCTCTACCGCGCCGGCGAACGGCCCGTGTACATGTATCTGCAAATGTTGCTGGCCATTCTTATCGTCGTCAATCTGAATCAATCCACCCTGCGCGCCAGCTTCCCGACTGAGCTCATCGAAACGCAAGAGACCCCCAGTGAACCACACTGACCAGACCCAGCAATACATTACGCTGCTTCGCCGCTTTGAACCGATCTTGCGGTTTACCCATGGCGAGCGCTTCTTCCCTATGGATGTTGACCGCTATGTGGCCAACAGCAGCTTCTGGGTGCAGCGACCCAACCAGCCCTCGGAGCGCGTGTATGCCCAGGGTGAACTCTCATTGGAAAAACTAGCACAAAGCCGGCGCGAACCGTTCGAGTCCATCCAATACCTCAAGTTCATCGAGCCACTCACCATCGCCGAACTCGCTTCGTATCAACTTCAACAAACCTTGACCAAAGCAGGGCGCGAGCAGGCTTTCCACGCCGGCGCCGGCCGCCTGGCCCGCGTGGGCTACGGCTCGCGCCTGCTGGACGCATTGTTTTCGTTCAGTCTGTTCGTGCGCGGCCGCGTGCCGGGCGACACGGCCGCGGCGGCGGCCGTGCGCTACAAGCAGATGCAAGCCGAACAAGAGCGCTTTCAATACTATGGTCGCGTCGTTGAACAAGAAGGCTGGCTGGTGCTGCAATACTGGTACTTTTACGCCTTCAACAATTGGCGCTCCGGCTTCTCTGGCGTCAACGACCACGAAGCGGATTGGGAGATGGCCTGCGTTTATCTCTACAAAGACGCAGAAGGGGAATGGCAACCCGAGTGGACCGGCTACGCAAGCCATGATTTTTACGGCGATGATCTCCGCCGCCGCTGGGATGACCCCGAGTTGCAGAAGATCGCTCAGCACCCGGTGGTCTATGTAGGCGCCGGCTCGCATGCCAGCTACTACCAGCCGGGCGAGTACTTGACCGAGTTGGAGCTGCCGTTGCTCTCCCCACTCTCGGCTTTTTGGGGGCGCATTCGGTCCGCCTGGGAGCGAATGCTGCGCACCGAAGACAGCAGCCGTCCCAATGAAACTCTGTTCCGCATCCCCTTCGTAGATTACGCCCGCGGCGACGGCGTAAGCATTGGCCCCGGCCAGCAAAAACGCTGGGATGACCCCGCGCTCCTCAACCCCGCGCCATCATGGGTGCGTGCCTACCGTGGGCTTTGGGGCTTGTACGCACGTGACCCCATCGCCGGAGAGAACGCCCCCGCCGGCCCCATGTATGACCGCAGCGGCCGAGTGCGCCGCGCCTGGTACGACCCGCTGGGATGGGCCGGGCTGGATAAGCAAGTGCCGCCCAACCGGGCGCAGGACCGCGCCCGCCGGCGTCAGCACGCTATCGAGCAACGCCAGGATGCGCTCAAGATCACGATCAGCGAGAAGACCCGCGAGCTGCGCGATCTGGGCATGGAAGCCGAAGCCATGCTGGACCAGCCCCACATGCGGGAGCTTTACCAGCAGCGCCAAGCGCGGATTACAACCCTGTCTCAGGAGCTAAGCGTGCTGCGCGCCCAACTTTCCACAGATGGCACCTTGCGCGAAGCGCTGGGGCTGCACGCCGCCCGCCTCGACGCGGGCTACAAGGTTGGCCCGCGTGCGCACATCCGCCGCGCCCACCACCCTGCCAGCGCCACAGGCTTACGCCTGGGGCGCATCGCCGAGATCTGGGCGGCCGCTAGCATAGGGCTGGTGTTGCTTGCTTTTGTCGGGATCGTATTGTTCGCCCGCCAGTACTTGGTGGTGGGCATTGTGTCGATGTTGGGTATCGTGGCAGTGGTGGAAGCGGTGTTCCGCAGCCGGCTGGGCTGGCTGCTAGGCCGGCTCACCAACGCCCTGGCCCTGGTGGCTGCGGCTGTTTTGCTTTATCAATTCTTCTGGCCCATGCTGATCGGCATCGTCATTCTGGCCGGCGCATATATCCTATGGGAAAACCTGCGTGAGCTGGGAAGTTAATTACAGAAGTCCTCTGTGATCAGCTCGCCCTCTTTCAAGCTGGTGCCACGGCCATAGTAGCTCATATCTGGCACCAACTCATAGTCCGCCCCAAAGTAACTGGAGAACAGCACCCGGAAGCTATTCACAGGCGAGATGCTTGGGTACAAGCCAGCGTCTTCCACGCCGGGGAAGTGATAGCTGTTCAGGATCGGCAACAGCGTCTCCGGCGGGCCGCCGTTTGGCCCATGGTCACCCTGCAGGATGATGACCGGTGGCGTGGCGGAATTGTCCTTGATCTGCTGAATCACATCCGCAATGTGGTTATCAATGAACTCCACATTGTTTCGATAGCCATCGACAAATTCATCATCGGTATGGCGGTACAGGTAGCGGCCGCTGGCGTCAAACACGAACGGCTCGTGCGGCACCAGGATGTGCACATACACAAACTTCGGAGAAGTCATAAAGGCCACCCGCGGCAGTTCTTCGAGGATGAAGTAGGTCTGCCGGTAATGCTCCAGGTGCACAAGGCTGTCAGGGTCAAGGACGATCTCGTCCGGCAGCAGCTGGCGATAGTTTCCGATCAGTTGCAGCCAGGAGTGCAGCCAGGTCGTCTTGATAAGGTTGGCCTCGAAATCGTTCAGCGTAGTAAGCGGGGTGAAGTTCTCATACAAAGTGTTCTGCGGCGGGCGAGAGAGCATTACATCTTCGCCCAGCTCTTGATTATGGGTAGCCCGCGTCTCGAACGCAATGATCTGGTAGCCCAGCTGCTTGAAGGATTGCAAAACCGGGCTGACCTTCCAATCCGGCAGGGCTTCGACATCATCAAACTCTTCGCCGAAATACTCCATGCGCAATGCCGATCCCACAGAAAAACCGGTGCGCCAATAATTGGTCTGGCTGCACTGGGCAACATAAAAGCCCATGCCCTCCAGGCGCTGTAGAAATGCAGAGCTGTCATGCCCAAAACGCTCGGCCAGCACATCGGCGCGGGTATGTGCATCCAGAATGATGTAGTACACATCCGGGCGAGGAGCGTCTGGGTCAAATCCTTCTACGGTGTGTTGACCTGCTTGTTCCAAGCTCAGTTGATTGGCCCGGGCTTTGGCGCCTTCAAACCATAGAATATTCGCAAGGTTAAACACGACCAGCAGCCCGGCAGCAACCAGCACCGCGCTATTCAAGCGCTGGGCAGCTTCAGGTGTCCCCCGCGCAATCAGCCAGACCCCCAAAACCAAAAACAAAGTCCACAATCCTGACAGCAAGAGATTTGGCACCGCCACAAACATGGACAAGACTGAAAAAACATGCCCATAAAGAAAGAACAGCAAAATACTGAGGCTGGTCACTGCAGCGGCCTTGGGCAGGTTCCTAAAAACCAGCCAGAGGATCAATAAAAGCGCCACACTGGCAATAACCGCCACCCGTAAGGAAGAGAGCACGGCGGTATAGTGCACAAACTGGATATTGATGTTGTGCAGAGCGAGGATGGGCGCCACGGCGATCAGAACGACCGCCGCAAGGGCGATCAGATTGGGCGCGTTAACTACAGATCGTTTTGCCATCTACTTGCCTTCAAAAACGTGTGGGCCCGCCAGGACTCGAACCTGAAACCAAGCGGTTATGAGCCGCCTGCTCTGCCGATTGAGCTACAGGCCCCTTGCGCAATTCTGTTGCGCAGGAGACGTGCTGCATGCAGCACGTCTCCATGCTACCAGCATTCTGTCGCTATAGCGCCGCGTACAGATCCACGCGATAGCCATCCGGGTCTTGCACGATGGCATAGCGCTGGCCCCAGGGCGCATCCCAAGGCTCGGCCGGCAGGCTGTGCCCTGCCGCCTTGACTGCCGCGGCCACTTTGTCCACCTCGGCCGGCGAGGCATACTGCACCGCGAACGAGGAATGGTTGCCCGGCCGCGGCGCTTCGCCCAGAATGCTCTCCAGCATGGGAGCAAGATCGATCATCAAGCGGGCCGAACCATCCGGAGTCACTGGCTCCAGATGCTGCTCGTCGGCCGCATACTCACCAAACTGGAAACCCAGCAATTCATAGAAGGCCACCGTCTTCTGAAGATTTGTAGAACTTACGCCTACTGCATCGATCTTCACAATCAACCTCCTTCAGATTCGGACTTTTCTGTTGGATAGCCAAGTTTGAACCAGCCGTCTGCGCCGCCCGCCAGGCTCTTTACATTTTTGAAGCCGGCCTCGGCCATGATCTCGGCCGCCACGAGCGAGAACCCGCCACCTGGGCAGATCGTGACGACCTCTCCATCCATATACGGCTGGATGTCGCCAAACCGGGCCTCCAGATCCATGATCGCCTCTTTAAACTTCTGAGCGCTTGGAAACTTGACCACAAGCTCCATCAAGGGGATATGGACTGCGCCAGGCAAATGACCAAAACCCGAGTTGTATTCATTAACATCTCTTACATCGATTAACAATGGTGGAGCACTGCTAGCCATATGTTCCCGCAATTTCTCGGCGTCGATCTCAGTGACATTTGAAAAGTGGTATTCACCTCGGATGAGCTTGCTAGTCACTACCCGAGCAATCTTGAACAACATCCCCCTGCGGCTAAGCTTGACTTTCATAGTGAGTTCTCAAAAGAGCGGGCGGCGGGATTCGAACCCGCGAATGTCAGCTTGGAAGGCTGATGCCTTACCACTTGGCGACGCCCGCATTGTGGTCATTATAACAAGCACGCCTCCCCATTTCGCGGTGTTACCATACACTCCATAGAGGTACCCTGATATGAACCTGAAATCCATCTCGCCCGGCGAAAACGCCCCGCATGAAGTCAATGTCATCATCGAAGTGCCCACGGGCGGCGAGCCGATCAAGTACGAATTTGACGAAACCATCGGCGCGCTCGTGGTCGACCGTTTCCTCTACACGCCCATGCGTTACCCGGGCAACTATGGCTTCGTGCCCAACACCCTCTCGGGCGATGGTGACCCCTGTGATGTGCTGGTCGCCAACACCCGCGGCCTGATCCCCGGCTCGCTGATCTCGGTGCGCCCCATCGGCGTGCTCATCATGCAAGACGAGGCGGGGCACGACGAAAAAATCATCGCCGTTCCGTCCACCCGCCTGACCAAGCGCTATGAGCGCGTGCAGGAAGCCAGCGACCTGCCAGAGATCACTCTACAGCAGATCGAGCACTTCTTCGCCCACTACAAAGATCTCGAGGAAAACAAGTGGGTCAAGATCGTGCGCTGGGGTGACGCCGCTGAAGCGCGCGCCATGATCCAACAAGGCTTCGACAACTACAAAGCCCACCTATCTGAGTAAAGCCCAGCCTGTAGTTGGCAAAGGTAAAATATTAGGATGGCCACCCCAACCCGCAATCGCATCCCGCTGGAAGACATCCAGTTGGCCCCCAAACCCACCCGCCGCCCGGATTGGATCCGCGTGCGTGCTCCGATGGGCGAAAGCTACGAGAACATCAAGCGCCTCATGCGCAGCAAAGCCCTCCACACCGTCTGCGAAGAGGCCATGTGCCCCAACATCGGCGAGTGCTGGGGCGACGGCACCGCCACCTTCCTAATGCTGGGCGATGTCTGCACCCGCTCCTGCGGCTTCTGCGACATCAAGCGTGGCATGCCCAATGAGATGGACTGGGCCGAACCGCTGCGCGTGGCGCAAGCCGTCAAAGATATGGGGCTGAGCCACGCCGTCATCACCAGCGTGAACCGTGATGAGCGCGCCGACGGCGGCGCCCCGATCCTGGCCATGGTGGTCAAGCGCATCCGCCAGATCCACCCCGGCTGCTCCATCGAGTTGCTCATCCCTGACTTCAAAGGCAGCGCCGAAGCGCTCAAGATCGTGATGGATGCCCGGCCTGAGATTCTCAACCACAATGTCGAGACGGTACCGCGCCTGTTCAAGAAAGTACAGCCGCAAGACAACTACGAGTGGGCCGCCGCCACCCTGAGCAATGCCAAGCGCATGGATCCGGACGTGCTCACCAAGAGCGGCATCATGCTCGGGCTGGGCGAGACCAACGAAGAAGTCAAAGCCGTCATGCGTGACCAGCGTGACTGGGGCGTGGATATCCTCACCCTGGGCCAGTACCTGCAGCCCAGCAAGCAGCACTTGCCGATCGACCGCTACGTCACTCCCGAGGAATTCGCCGAGCTCAAGGAATATGGCCTGGGTATCGGGTTCAAGTGGGTTGAAAGTGGACCGCTGGTGCGCAGCAGCTACCACGCCGCCGAGCAGGTGCGTGCCCTCAGCGCGGTGCACCGCAAGCTATATGGTGCGGCTCAGTAACCGGCCTTACTCTAGCGTTTCGAACAAGCCCTGCAATTCCATATCTTGAATGCGCTGCCAGCCGGCGCCTTCTTCCACGCGCTCCACTTTGAGGTCAGAGAAGTAATCATCCAGCACGGCGGCGCGCTCCTGCGCCAAGGGCGGGATGCAATAATCCTCTTCTTCCCATACAGCGGTGCCATCCGCCTGCAGCCGCGCATTCTCCAGGCCAAAATGCAAAGACTGGCCAAAGGGCTGCATGGCTTCTATTTCTCCGCTGTCGAGCCGCGTGCGCAGTTCGGCCATCAATTCCTTATCCGGTTTAGCAGTTACAAGGTAATAGGCCATTTTCTGAACTCCTTTTGCTCGAAGGGTCAGCAGCCCGCTGCCCGCGGAACCTCAGGGCTTGGTCTGCGCAGCTTCCACATGGGCGATCAGCTCAGTCAGGCTCATCTCGCTCATGGAGCGGAGCCGCAGGTTGGCGTGCTCCAGCGTGAGCTGCTCGGTGATGCGGTTCGGGATGGCCACCGCAAACACACCCGCCGCCTTGGCCGCCAGCACCCCATTGGGCGAATCCTCGAACACGATCGCCTCCTCCGGCGCAACGCCCAACTCCGCCAGGGCGGCGTTGTACAGCTCTGGGTCAGGCTTGGTGCGCTTCACATCATCGGCGGTCTTGATCGCGTCAAAACGCTCGTACAAGCCCAGGCGAGCCAGATGGCCGCGCACCCAGTTCTCCGGCGAGCTGGACGCCACGGCCAGCTGCAGGCCCATGTCCTCCGCGGAGTCCAGATAATCGATCACACCCGGCAACACTTCCAGGTCAGCCAGATTGCTCAGATAGCGTTGGCGCCGGCTGATCCATACCTCTTCGCGGTCCAGCAGTTTGCCGCACAATTGCTCTAAATGGGTATGCGGGTCAAAGTCTGAAGCGCCGTTGCCGCCCACGATCTGCCCCCAGGTTTCCACCGGCAGCGCTTGGCCGTGGCTCTGGTACACCTCCTGCCAGGACTCATAATCCGGCCACTCGGTGTCCAGGATCAGCCCGTCAAAGTCAAACAGCAAGGCGCGTATCTTGGCCATAAGCCAAAATAATAACTTAAGAAGCGCGGGAGTTTTTTAGAAGATGCGCAGCAGCGCCTGAGAAGCCCAGGCAAACAGCGGCTCAGAGAAGATGAACAGCAGCACGGTCGCAACTGCGGTGAGACCAGCCGTGATCTTGAGCATAGGCTCGTGGTGCACTTCAGGCTCACCGTCCTGCATGAACATGACCACCACCAGGCGCAAATAGTAGTACGCCGAGATCAACGAGGCCACCACGCCAACGATCGCCAGCCACACATACCCGCCTTCCAGCACGGCGCGGAACAAATAGAACTTGCCCGCGAAGCCCAGCGTAGGCGGCACGCCTGCGAACGAGAGCATGAACACCAGCATAGCGATCGCCAGCCCAGGGCTGCGTCGGAACAAGCCGGCATAATCTTTGAAGTCCAGCCCGCGGCCCAGGCTCTTCTCCATCGCCATCACCACGGCCCATGAGCCGAAGCTGGCAAAGGTGAAGCCCAGCAGATAGAACAAAGCCGACGACACCACATCGAAACGCACCGCGTCATTGCCGTAGGCCACAACCGCCATCAGGATGAAACCAGCGTGCGAGATGCTGGAGTACGCCAGCATGCGCTTGACATTGCTTTGCGAGATCGCCAGCAGGTTGCCGATGATGAGCGTCGCCGCACACATGGCGAACAGCACCGGCGTGATCTGCTCACTGATCGAGGGGAACGCCGCCACAAAGATGCGCAGCAGGGCGGCAAACCCCGCCGCCTTGGCCCCCACCGCCATGAACGCCGTTACCGAGGTCGGCGAACCGTCGTACACGTCCGGCGTCCACATGTGGAAGGGCACCGCCGCCACCTTGAACCCGAGACCCACCAGGATCAGGCCGGCGCCCAGCACCAAGTAAATCGGGTACTCCAACCCGGCCGCGGCCGCTGCTACCACGCCGCTCAGCAGCGTGGTGCCCGTCGCGCCATACACCAGCGCAATGCCGTACACCAGGAAGCCGCTGGCGAACGCACCCAGCAGAAAGTACTTGAGCCCAGCTTCCTCCGAACGCGCATCCGGCCGGCCGATCGCCGCCAGCACATACAGCGGAATCGAAAGCAGCTCCAGCGCAAGGAAGACCACGATCAGATCCGCGGCCGAGGCCATCAGCATCATGCCGCTGAGCGAAAACAGCATCAGCACGTAATACTCAGGCTTGGCGATGCCCATCCGTTGCAAATAATCGTACGACAGCGCAATGCTCAGCACGCCGCCCAGCGCCAGCACCAGATTGATGAAGGTCGAGAAGCCATCCGTGACGAACATGCCGCCAAACGCCTCGGCCTCCAGCCCCATCTGGCTGACCAGCAGGTACGCGGTGGCCAGCAAGCCCGCCAGCGAGAGCGCTGGCAGCAAGCCAGGCCGCTTGCCGGCGAAAGCCGCAACCAGCAGCAGAATACATGCCCAGCCTGTAAGAAATACAAGCGGCAGTGCGGTGATCAGGTCAGCAGATGAGAAGAAATCCATAGTTCCTTACGGGATGGCCGCAGTTTGGAACAGCGTGACCAGCTGCTCCACAGCAGGATGCATAAGGGCAAAGAACGGCTTGGGGTACAAACCGATCCAGAAGATCAATACCAGCAGCGGGATCATGATCGCCAGTTCGCGCCAGCTCAGGTCCTTCAGCGCTTCGTTGGCTTTCACGGTCACCGGCCCCAGGAACATCTTCTGGAACATGTACAGCATGTAGACCGCCGCCAGGATCACACCCAGCGCCGCGAACACGGTGAACCAGATCGAGCCCAGCGCCCCACCCTGCCCTGCGCCCCAGGCGCCCAGCAGAATGGTGAACTCGCCCACGAAGCCGTTGAGGCCGGGCAAACCCATCGAGGACAACGAGACGATCAGCGTCAGCACGGCGTACACCGGCATGATGCTCCACAAACCGCCAAACTCGCTCAACTCACGCGTGTGGCGGCGCTCATAGATAAAGCCCACGATCAAGAACAAGGCGCCGGTGCTGATGCCGTGGTTGACCATCTGCAAGATCGCGCCTTCAATGCCCTGAGCATTCAGTGCGAACAAGCCAAGCATCACGAAACCCAAGTGGCTGATCGAGGAATACGCCACCAGCTTCTTGACGTCCTTTTGCGAATACGAAACGATCGCGCCGTACACAATGCCGATCACCGCCAGCGTGGCCATGGCCGGGGCCAGTTCCACTGCCGCCTGCGGGAACAGTTGCAGGTTGAAGCGCAGGAAACCATATGTACCCAGCTTCAGCAGCACGCCGGCCAGGATGACCGAGCCAGCCGTGGGGGCTTGCACGTGCGCATCCGGCAGCCATGAGTGCAGCGGCCACATCGGCACCTTGATGGCGAACGCCGCTGCAAACGCCAGGAACAGCCAGAATTGCTCCTGCGCCGGAATGTTGCCCAGCGCCAGCAGCTCAGGCAGATGGAAAGTACCCTGGTTGATGCCCAGCCACAGAATGGCCAGCAGCATCAAGATCGAGCCAGCCATCGTATACAGGAAGAACTTGATCGCCGCATACATGCGCTGGGCGCCGCCCCAGATCCCGATGAGGAAATACATCGGCACCAGAGTGAACTCCCAGAAAATATAGAAAAGGAAAAGGTCCTGCGCCAGGAACACGCCCAGCATGCCCACTTCCAGCAGCAGGAAGAAGATCATGAAGTCACGCACGCGCTCTTCAACCGCGTGCCAGGTGGAGAGGATCGCGATCGGGGTCAGGAAGGTGGTCAGCAGCACCAGCAGAATGCTCAGGCCGTCGATCGCCATCGCATATTTGATGTTCCAGCTGGCCGCCTGGATCCAGTCATACGCAAAGTCGAGCTGCAGACCGGGGTCATTGGCATTGAACAGGCCCAACACCCACAGCGAGATACCGAAGGTCACCAACGAAGTGCCCAACGCCACCCAGCGGCTCAAACCATCGCGCTTGCCTAGGAACAGCAGCACCAAAACGCCAACAACTGGGGAAAACGTCAGCACATTCAGGGGTTGTAAGAGAAATTCCATCATCCGTCCTCAGCTCGAAAAGACCAGGTATCCGATCATCAGCACTACGCCAAAGAACACCATCAAGGCGTAGTTGCGCACATATCCACTTTGCAGCAGGCTAAACCCGCGCCCCAGGCCCTTGGCCAACGCCGCCAGGCCGCGCGAGATCCCGTCGATCACGCCCATGTCCACCGGCTCGGCCAGGAAACGCGCCAGCGCCCCAAAGCCACGGCCGATCAGGGTGTCGTGCACCCAGTCATGCCAGAAGCGCCAATCCACCACATCCGCCAGGAAGGCGGCCAGGCGGCGGTACGGCTGGATGATGAGCGCATCGTACAGCTCATCCACCCACCACTTGTTCTGCATGCCTTTGTACATAAAGCCCAGCCGCTGTTGCAGCGGATCGGCTTCGCCAGCTGCCAGCGGCTTGCGCCCATACAAACGCCACGAAATATAGATAGCGATCAGCGCCAACACAGTAGAGAAGATCGCTACGCCAAAGTTGAACACGGTGGCATGCGCAAAGTCATGCCCCAGCGTGTGCTCCAGCCAGTCGGTGAAGGGGTGCAGAACCGGCACATTGATCAGCCCGCCAAAAACGGAAAGCCCTGCCAGAATACCCAGCGGGATCAACATGATGCTGGGGCTCTCGACCGCTTCCTTGGCGGCCTTGGTGCGCGCTTCGCCAAAGAACACCAGCCAGATCTGGCGGCCCATGTAGAACGCCGTCAGGAAGGCCGCCGCGGTCAGCAGCACCCACACCAGCATATTGGCATGCAAAGCATCCGTGAGGATCTCATCCTTGGAGAAGAAGCCCGCCAGCGGCGGCAGACCCGCCAGGGCCAGCGCGCCGATCAGGTACACGCGGTACGTGGTCGGGATCTGCTTGCGCAGCCCGCCCATGTTGCGCATGTCCTGCGGATCGAAAGGCGCATGATGATCATCGTGATGCTCATCATGGTGGTCGTCGTGATGCTCGTCGTGGTGGCCGTCAAGCGGGTGGTGCGCACGTTCCAGCGCCAGGATCACCGAGCCGGAGCCCAGGAACAGCAGCGCCTTGAAGAAGGCGTGCGTCACCAGGTGGAACATGCCGGCCACGTAAGCGCCAATGCCCACCGCCGCCACCATGAAGCCCAGCTGGCTGATCGTTGAATAAGCCAGCACTTTCTTGATGTCATTTTGCGCCACGGCGATCGTGGCCGCGAACAGCGCCGTCACCGCCCCCACGATCGCCACCACGTTGCCGGCCTCCGGCACCGCGCCGAACAGCGGCGCCGAGCGGGCCACCAGGTACACGCCGGCGGTCACCATCGTGGCCGCGTGGATGAGTGCGGATACCGGCGTGGGGCCGGCCATCGCGTCCGGCAGCCACACGTACAGCGGCAGCTGGGCTGATTTGCCCGTCACGCCGATCAGCATGCACAGCGTGATCGCCATGATGATGCGCGGGTCCACCGCGGCCGCATTCGGCAGCACCTGGTCGAAGCTCAGTGAGCCGAACGCCCAGAAGGTGAGGAACATGGCCAGCAAGAAGCCAAAGTCACCCACGCGGTTGGCCACGAACGCTTTCTTGGCCGCCTGTGAGTTGAGCAGGCCCTTGGAGCCATCCGGGTTGCGCGAGTACCAGAAGCCGATCAGCAGGAAGGAGCACAGACCCACGCCTTCCCAGCCGACGAACAACATCAGATAGCTGTTGCCGCTCACCAGGATCATCATGGCGGCAATGAATAAGTTCAGATAAATAAAGAAGCGCGTGAAGCTGCCGGGGTCTTCCTTATAGCGCACGTCATAGTGCATATACCCGGCCGCATAAATATGGATAAGCGTGCCCACGCCGGACACCACTAGCATCATGGTGACCGAAAGCGTGTCCACATTGAAAGCCCAGGGGATCTGCAGACTGCCGATGTTGATCCAGTCGGCCAGCGGCACCACCGCGCCGTGCGGGTGCGCCTGCAAGCTGACGAACTGCAACACCGCCACCACGAACGCGGAGAGAACCGCCAGCGTGCCGACAATGGCGCTGAAACGCTCACCAAAGCGGCGGCCAAAGGCCAGGTTGATCACCAGCCCGATGAGCGGAAAGAAAACGATCCAGGGAACGAGTGCGAAGGCGTCCATATCAGCCCTTGAGGTTGCTCATCTCATCAATATCAATGCTCTGGCGGTTGCGGAAGATCACCACGATCAACGCCAGACCCACCGCCACTTCCGCCGCCGCCACTGCGATCACAAAGAACACGAACACCTGGCCAGACAGCGCTTCGTTGGCACGCGCAAAGGCCACGAACAGCAGATTGGCCGCGTTCAGCATCAGCTCCACCGACATAAAAATGATGATGGCATTGCGGCGGATCAGCACGCCCAGCGCACCCAGCGAAAACAGGATGGCGGACAAGGCAAAGTAATACGAAACTGGGATCATTTCTGACCGCCTGACTTTTTGTCTTCCTTCACAAGCACGATCGCGCCCACCATAGCGGCCAGCAGCAGGATAGACGTGACTTCAAAGGGCAGCAGGTACTCGCTGAACAGCAGCATGCCGATGGACTGCGGGCTGCCGTAGTCCGCCGCGGCCGGCTGCAGCACGGTCAGCACATCGCTGCGCGTGAAGATCAGATAGGCGCTCTCCGCCAGCAGCACCAGCGTCAGCAGCATCGCCAGCGGGCGCTGCCAGCCGCGCCGCGCCTGGTGTTGGATCTGCTCAGCGCCCAGCAGCATGATGACGAATAGGAACAGCACCATGATCGCGCCGGCATACACCGTCACCTGCGCCATGGCAATAAAAGGCGCCCCCAGCAGCAGGAAGAAAACCGCCACCGTGGCAAAGTTGAGGATCAGGAACAACGCCGAATACACCGCGTTGCGGCTGAACAGCATGCCCAGCGCCGCGCTGATGGCGACGATCGCCAGGACGAAGAAGAGGATCAATTCACCGTTCATGCACTATTCCGGGTTCTTCATGACCGGGATGGAGCGGTCAAACGTGCCCGGCTCCACCTGCTGTGGGGTCGGCTGGCCGCCGGGCGGCACAGGCACCAGCAGCTTCTCGCGGGTATAGATCGACTGCGAGCGGTCGGTAAAGGTCAGCTCATAGTTGTCGCCCAGCACGATCGCCTGGGTCGGGCAGGCATCTTCACAGTAGCCGCAGAAGATGCAGCGCAGCATGTTGATCTCGTAGGTGCTGGCATAGCGCTCGCCGGGCGAGAAACGCTTCTCGTCCGTGTTCTCAGACGCCTCAACGAAGATGGCATCCGCCGGGCAGGCTGCCGCGCACAGCGAGCAGCCGATGCAGCGCTCCAGGCCGTTCTCGTAGCGGCGCAGTTCATGACGCCCCTTGAAGCGGCTGCGCACCGGGCGCTTTTGCTCGGGGTATTGGTAGGTCTGGCGCGGCTTGAAGATCTGCCGTGCCGTCAGCCACATACCCCTGGCGATCTCGAAAATTCCTCTCAGCATCTTACAGTCCCAACGCCACGATCACTACTGCGGTCACAAGCACGTTCAGCAGCGCCAGCGGCAACAAAACCTTCCAGCCAAAGGCCATCAGGCGGTCGTAACGCAAGCGGGGCATGGTGGCACGGATCCAGATCATCACGCCCAGGCTCGCCACGATTTTCAGGAAAAAGTACAGCGGCCCCAAACCGGGCAGCTGGTCAACGAACGGGCCGCGGAAGCCGCCCAGGAACAGGCTGGCGAAGATACCGCTCACCGCCGCCATCTTGATGTACTCGCCCATGAAGAACAGCGAGAACTTCATACCCGAATATTCGGTGTGATAGCCGGCGGTCAGTTCCTGCTCCGCCTCGGGCATGTCGAACGGGGCGCGGTTGACCTCGGCCAGCATCGCAATATAAAAGATGATCGCGCCCAGTGGTTGGTACACAATGAACCACACATTGCGCTGCGCTTCGACGATGTCCATCAAGCTCATCGAACCCGCGATCAGGATCGGCCCGATGAAGGCCAGGCCCAGCGCCAGTTCATAGCTCAGCATCTGGGCCGATGAACGCAGCCCGCCCAGCATGGCGTACTTATTATTGGAGGCCCAGCCCGCCAGCACGATGCCGTACACGGAAACCGAGGCCACCGACAGAATATAGAGCACGGCTACGTTGATGTCCGCAAGATACAGCGGCACCATGCGGCCGAACAGGTTGACCATATCGCCCCACGGCACCACCGCCATGATGACGATCGCCGGCACCACCGTAATGATTGGCGCCAGCACGAAAACGAACTTGTACGCCTCAGCCGGAGTGAACTCTTCCTTGAAGATAAGCTTCACGCCGTCCGCGGCAGGCTGCAGCCAGCCGCCCGGGCCGGCCCGGTTGGGGCCAATGCGCAGTTGGATCAAAGCGGCCAGCTTACGCTCATAGAAGGTGGTGTAGGCGAAGCCGGTCAGCAGGATGAACACGAGCAGAATGCTCTTGACCACCCACTCCAGCACGAGAACCCAATCGATAACCATTAGGCCTCCACCTTCAGGGTGTACGGGCCGCTGATCGGCAGCCCCAAACTGCGCGGGATCAAGACCGTGCCGCGCGGCACGCTGTTATCGATGTACGCAGTCACCGCAGCCTGCACGCCGTTCACGGTCACCGTGGTGCTCTTGCCGTGCTCCAGGCCAAGCCGCTCGGCGTCATCCGGGTTCAGCGTCACCTGCGGCTTCTGCAAGCGATTGTGCAGCAAGGTGGATTTCGAGATCATGTTGCCGCGGTCATACAGCGTGGTCACCGGCACGGCCAGCAAGCCATCGCCGTGCTCGCGCTCCAGCGGCTGCGCAAACGACAGCACCGGCGTTTCGCCGCGCTCCGCTGCGGTAGTTACTTGCACGCCCAGGCCGCTCTTATTGTCATAGGTGGTGCCGCCGTAGTACACATCCGCGCGGCCGATGATCGGCCACTGCTCGGTGACTTCGGCCAGGCGTTCCATCGTCAGCCCCTTGTAGGCTTCATTCGTCTCCACCAACTGGGCGAAGACGCGGCCGGCGCTGACCGCTTCCAGGCTGGCGCCCACCAGGTTGCCCAGCTGGGCCGCGATCGTGAAGTCAGCCCGCGCCTCGCCCACTGCGGGCACCGCCGGGTAGTAGCGCTGTACCCGGCGCTCGCCAGAGGTCAGCGTGCCTTCGCGTTCGGTGAAGGCCTGGGCCGGCAGCACAACATCGGCCGCCTGGGTGGTCTTGGTCTCAGCCAGCTCCTGCACCACTACAAACTTGGCGCTGTCCACGGCCGTGGCCAGCTGCGGGTCGTCGCCGCTGGGGTCCACGCCCACCAAGTACAAGACTTCGGCATCCTTCATCAAGGCGGCCAGGTCACCGCTGGGGCGCAGCCCCAGCTCCCAGGCGCCCTGCACGTTGCTCTTATCCCACACCGCCACGAGGCCGTTGTTGGGTTTGCCCACATGGCCGGTTGCGATCAGCAGGTTGGCCGCCGCCGCCGCCAGCGATTCAGAGGCGGCCAGGTCGGTTCCGTCACTGCCGTAGAACACCACCAGGTTCGCGGCCTCGGCAATATCCTTGGCCGCTTCCTTGACCTCGTCCTGGGTCATCAGGCGCTTGACGGCTTCGGTCTGTTCAGGACGCTTGGGGGAGATGCTGTCCACCAGCGCGTGCACCGCTGCGGCTTCCTCGCCGTAGGCGTAGCGCACCACATGGGTGGCATCATGCTCCAGCTTGGTGCGGCGCGGGCTGGCCACGATCAACGTGGCGCCGCGTTCGGCTGCCTGCTTGACCCGCAGCCACCACATGGAGGCTTCCTCTTCCAGGTCGCTGGCGATCA
Organism: Anaerolineales bacterium; assembly: GCA_019454165.1. GTDB lineage: Bacteria > Chloroflexota > Anaerolineae > Anaerolineales > UBA11579 > JAMCZK01. The sequence goes on from CP075367.1 coordinate 51,780, forward strand.
CCAGAATCGCATCGCCCTTGCCGAGATCGGCCAGGTTACTCCCCTGGCCCAAGCCCACCTGGCTCACCAGGTCGCCGCCGGCCATGTTGCTATACAGCGCGATCTGGCCCTTAGCCGCCTCTGTGAAGGCCTTGAGGTTGTAATAGTCTTCGTTGCTCAAACGGCCGCTCACCACGGTGGTCAGCTTGCCGCCGGATTTCTTCACTTTGTCAGCCACCACACCCAGCGCTTCATCCCAACCGGCAGCTTCCAGTTGGTTGTTCTTGCTCAGCAGCGCCCGGGTGATGCGGTTGGCTTCTTCCGTATACTGGTAAACGAAGCGGCCCTTGTCGCACAGCCAGATCTCGTTCACCAGTTCGTTCTGGCGCGGCATGATGCGCTTCACCACGGACTTGCCGCCAGATTTGGCCTCGCGGCGCGTGTTCAAGGTGGTGTTGCAGTTCACCGGGCAGTGCGTGCACAGCGATGCGACCGACTTCAGTTCCCACGGGCGGGCGCCAAAGCGGAAGTCCGCGGTGGTGAGCGCACCCACCGGGCAGATGTCCGTCGTGTTGCCTGACCAGTACGAGTCAAACCCGGGGTCAGAGAAGGTAACGATCTCCAGCTTGCGGCCGCGCTCGCTGAAGCCGATCACGGGGTCATCCGCGATCTCGGTCTGGAAGCGCGTGCAGCGCGCACATTGGATGCAGCGCTCACGGTCGAGGAAGATCAGATCGCCCAGCGGGACATGCTTGTCCAGGCGGATCTTTTCATCGTAAATAAAGCGCGTCTGGCCCGGGCCAAACTTCATCGTCAGGTTCTGCAGCGGGCATTCGCCGCCTTTGTCACAGATCGGGCAGTCCAGCGGGTGCGAGGTCAGCAAAAATTCCAGCACCTCGTCGCGGGCTTCCTTGACCTTCTCGGTGTAGCCGCGCACCACCATGCCTTCGCTCACCGGCACGGTGCAACCGGTCTCCAGCTTGGGGCCAAACTGCACTTGCGGCTGCCCGTCCTCGCCGATCACCGGCTGGCCGGTGGCGCGGTCCATCACCGGGCGGCCCACTTCCACCAGGCACATGCGGCACATGCCCACCGGCTCCATCTTGGGGTGATAGCAAAAGACGGGGATATCAATGCCGGCCCGCTTGGCGGCATCCACCACCAGGGTGCCCGGCGCCACACTGATCTGTTGGTCGTCGATCGTCAGCGTGATCAATTTCTGTTGGGTGGTATCGGCAACAGCCATCTTAGTTGCTCACTTCTTTCAGTTCAGCATCCGCCGGCGCGCTCAGAGGCATGCCCACCTTGGCCTCAAAGTCGCCGCGGAAGCGCGTAATGCTGGAGATGACCGCCTCGGTCGAGAAGTCGCCCAGCGCGCACAGGCATTTGCCCTTCACGTTGCTGGCCACATCCTGCAGCAGGATCACATCATCCCAGGTGGCCTGGTTGTGGTGAATGCGCTCGGTCAAGTGGCGCATCCAATACGTGCCTTCGCGGCACGGCGTGCACTTGCCGCACGACTCGTGCTGGAAGAAGTGCATGGTCTTGTTGATCAACCAGTCCATGCTCACGCTCTCATCCACCACAATGATGGAGGCCGAGCCCAGCATGGCGCCGACGCTCGGCACGCTTTCGTAGTCCATCGGCGTGTCCAGCGCCTTGTCATCCGCCACGATCAGGGAGGACGAGGCGCCAGCCGGCATGATAGCCTTGATCTTGCGGCCATCCGTGATGCCGCCGCCATGCGTATAGATCAGCTCGCGGAACGTGGTGCCCAGCGGCAGCTCGTAGTTGCCCGGCTTGACCACATTGCCAGACAGGCTGAATACCTTGGTGCCCGGGCTCTTCTCTGTGCCGAAGCCGCGGAACCAGTCCACACCCTTCTGCACGATCAGCGGCACATTCGCCAGCGTCTCCACATTGTTGACGATGGTCGGCTTGCCGTACAAACCAAAACTGGGCGGGAACGGCGGGCGCAACCGCGGCTGGCCCAGCTTGCCCTCCAGTGATTCGAGCAGCGCGGTCTCTTCACCGCAGATATATGCGCCGGCGCCCAGGTGGGTATAGATGCGCAGGCCGTATTCGCTGCCGAACAAGCCATCCCCCAACAGGCCTTCGGCTTCCAGCTCAGCAATGCGTGCATCCAGGTGCGCCGCCAGTTCCCAGAACTCGCCGCGCAGGTAAATGTACGCGCTATGTGCGCCGACCGCGTAGGCGCACAGCATGACCCCTTCCAGGAACTGGAACGGGTTGCTTTCCATGATCTCGCGGTCTTTGAAGGTGCCCGGCTCCGACTCGTCGGCGTTCACCACGACATAATGCGGCCAGGCGTTCTTATCAATGAACGACCACTTCATGCCGGTCGAGAAACCCGCACCGCCGCGGCCGCGCAGGCCAGAAGCCTTGACCATCTCGGTCACTTCGTCCGGCTGCATGCCGGTCACAGCCCGCTTGAAAGCGTCAAAGCCTTCATGTTGGCGGTAGACCGCCAGCTGGCCAATATCTTTAATATCGCGATGGCGCAGAAGGATCTCGTTCATTTGGCCTCCTCCTTGCGCCAGCCGTCCACCAGGTCGATCGTGCTCTGTACGGTCTGGTTCTCGTGATAGCTGATCCCGTCGCGGCTCTGTACCTGGAACATCGGCGCCTTGTCGCACGCCGCCAGGCACATCACCGCTTCCACGGTCACCACGCCATCCTCGGTCGTCTCGCCCGGCTTGACGCCCAGGTGATCGCACACGCCTTCCAGGAACTGGTCAGCGCCGCGCAGCGCGCACGGCAGGTCGTTGCACACCTGCAGACGGTATTTGCCGCCCGGGGTGTCGTGATATAGGGTATAGAAGCCCACGATCGAAGCGACTTCGGTAGGTGCAATGGAAAGCAGCTCGCCGATCTGCCCCAGGTGCTCACGCGTCACATAGCCGTGCTCACGCTGGGCCACATACAGCAGCGGCATGACCGCCGAACGCTTTTGGTCCGTTGGGTACTTTGCCAGGATCTCGTCGATCTCCTGGCCGTAACGCTCACGCAGTGGGTTCACCGGTCAGTATCTCCCAGTACGATGTCAATGCTGCCGATGATCGCCACCAGGTCTGCCACATAGCAGCCTTTGGAGATCTTGGGCAGGATCTGCAGGTTTACGAACGACGGGGTGCGCCAGTGGCAGCGGTACGGCTTGGGGCCGCCGTCACCCTCCAGCAACACGCCCAGCTCGCCACGCGGCGATTCCACCGGCATATAGATGGAATTCTTGGGCGCCGGGAAGCCTTCGGTCCACAATTTAAAATGGTGGATCACCGCTTCCATGCTCTCACCCAGTTCCGCACGCGGCGGTGGCACGAACTTGCGATTGTTGCTGCGCACCGCGCCGCCCGGCAGCTTGTCCAGCGCCTGGCGCACGATCTTCAGCGATTCGCGGAACTCACGCATGCGCACGCGGTAGCGGGCATACACATCCCCCGCATCCTCGGTGCACACCTCAAAGTCATATTGCTCGTAGCCGCTGTACGGCTCTTCCTTGCGCAGGTCATACGCGATCCCGGAGCCGCGCAACGAGGGGCCAGTGATACCCCAGGCAATGCCTTCTTCGGCGGTGTAGATGCCAATGCCCTTGGTGCGGTCGAGGAAGATGGGGTTCTTGTCCAGCAAACCCTCGTACAGATCTACTTCAGCCGGGAAGCTGTCAATGAACGCCCGCACCGCCGGCACAAACTCAGCGGGCACATCCCGCCACAGACCGCCGGGGCGGAAGTACGTCGTCATCATGCGCTGGCCGGCGCACATCTCCATAATGTCGAGAATGCGCTCGCGCTGGTTCAGGCAATAGAAGAACATCGACATCGCCGCCAGGTCAAGCGCATGCGTGCCCAGCCACACCAGGTGCGAGGCAATGCGCTGCAGCTCGGCGAAGATCACGCGGATGGCCTGAGCGCGCTCGGGTACATCCAGATCCACCAGCTTCTCCACTGCCAGGCAGTAGGCCAGGTTGTTGCCCATGGTGTTGAGGTAGTCTAGGCGGTCGGTCATCACCTCCGCCTTCTCATACGTCTTGGCTTCCATGTTCTTTTCGATGCCGGTGTGCAGGAAGCCAATATCGGGGATGCAGTTCACCACGATCTCGCCGTCAAGCTCCAGCAGCAGACGCAGCACGCCGTGCGTGCTGGGGTGCTGCGGGCCCATGTTGAGCAGCAGGGTCTCGCCGGTCTGAGCACGCTCAGAAACGAGGTGCTTCAGCTCATCGTGGGTGATTTCAAGCTGCGAGATGGTCATAGCTCAGTCCTGCGGGCGCGGCTTGCGCTGGTCGATCTCTTTGAAGTTGAAGCTGAACTGCACTTCTTCGTAGCCCAGCGGGTAATCCTTGCGCAGCGGGTGGCCCACCCAATCCGCCGGCATCAGAATACGGCGCAGGTCCGGGTGGTCGGTCACATGAATGCCGAACATGTCCCACAGCTCGCGCTCGTGCCAATTGGCATTCGGGAAGACTTCGCTCAGCGTCGGCAGCTTGGGCTCATCGCCACCCAGCGGCACGCGCACTTCCAGGCGCAGCTTCTGGGCGATGTTCTTGAACTCGTACACGGCATGGAAGCGCGGCTGGCGCTCGGGCCAGTAGTCCACCGCGCTCAGACCCGCCAGCATGTTGAAGCCGTGCGCATCGCGCAGCGTGCGCGCCGCCTCCACAATGTGCTCGACCGCCAGCGCGGCCTTGGCCTGCTCGCGGAACTCGCTGATATGTGCGCCAAACGCGCTCTGCAGCGCGTCCAGAACGGGTTGCAACTCGGCTTTCATGCTACGCCCAGTCCTTGAACGTTTCGCCCTTGATCTTCTCATGCAGGGTCATGATGCCGTGAATGAGCGCCTCAGGGCGTGGCGGGCAGCCGGCCACGTACACATCTACCGGCACGATCTCGTCCACGCCTTGCACAATGGCGTAATTATTGAAGACACCGCCACACGAAGCGCAGTCTCCCATGGAGACCACCCACTTGGGCGAAGGCATTTGGTCATACAAACGGCGCAGCACCGGGGCCATCTTGCGGCTCACCCGCCCGGCCACGATCATCAGGTCAGCCTGGCGGGGGGAAGCGCGCATCAACTCCATGCCGAAGCGGCTGGCATCATAGTCGGCGCCTTGCGAGGCCATCATCTCGATGGCGCAGCAAGCCAGGCCGAACAGCATCGGCCACATGGCGCGCGTGCGGCTCCAGTTCACCACCTGCTCCAGCGTGGTGGTCACAATGCCCATATTGCCGAGTTTTTGCTCTAATCCCATTCCAGCGCGCCTTTCTTCCAGGCGTACACATAGCCAACCAGCAGAATGGCTATGAACACAAACATCTCGATCAAGCCAAACACGCCCAACTGGCGGAACACAACCGCCCAGGGCAGGAAGAAGACCACTTCAATATCAAAGAGAATGAACAGCACCGCGATCAGATAGAAGCGCACCGGCATGCGCCGAGTGCCCGGCCCGATGGCCTGCATACCCGATTCGTAGGGAGCCATCTTGCGGCTGTCCTGGCGGCGCGGCCCGATAATGTTGCCAATGATCACGATCAACACGGCCAGGCCGGAAGAGATGATCAGCAAAACAGCTATGGGTAGGTAGTCTTGCAGCATAAGTCAATTCAATGCCCACAAAGATAAACCAGAGCGAATATTCTGATGATTGTAGGTTAAGTTCAGTTTATCACAAGGGTTAAAAGGTGTCAAATTTCACAAACAAAATGAGGCAGACACCTACGCCAGCGTCAGAACGATCAAAATTCAACCTGCTTGCCCGTCTCCAGCGACTGCAGCGCCCCGAACGCCGCCCGCGCCCCGCCGAACAGCTGCTCGTAGGGGATCGGCGCCGGCCCGCCGGCCCGCACCGCCTCCAGGAACGCCGCCACGCCGGCGCGGTGCCCCTTGTCCTGCTTGCCACGCCGCGTCGTGGTCTGGCCATCCTCGGTCAGGTCCAGCCGGCGGAAGTCGTCCAGCACCGCCACCTTGCCACCGCAGAACAGCTCCAGACGCTCCTTGGGCAGCGAGCGGTCGCCGTTCGCCAAATACGTCACCGTGCCCAGCGAGCCCTCGGCAAAGCGCAGCGTGATCTGCACGTTGTCTTGCTTGAAGCGCTCATCATCCGGCAGCGCCTCGGCGAACACCGCGCTCGGCGCCTGGCCGACCAGATAGATCAGGAAATCAATAAAGTGGCACGCCTCGCCCACAATGCGGCCGCCGCCCCGCTGCGGGTCATGCAACCAGTGGTATGGCGGCAGCATGCCAGCATTCACGCGGAAGTTGGCCGCTAGCGGCTGGCTGCGGCCGGCCAGGAACTGCTTGAGCTCCCGCCCCATCGGCGAGAAACGCCGGTTGAAGCCGCCAGTCAGCAGCGGGCTGTTGGCCTTCGCTACCTGGCGCTCTACCGCCGCCAGCTCTTTCTCGTTCAATGCCAGCGGCTTCTCGCAGAAGACATGCTTGCCCGCCTTTAGCGCCGCCAGCGTCTGGCTGGCGTGCAGATGATGGCGGGTCAGAATGGCGACCGCATCCACATTGCGGTCCGCCAGTATCTGCGCATCGTCACTCGAGGCATACCGGAAGCCGAAGCGCTTGCCCAGGTCTGCCGCCGGCCGCCCGCTGGAAGACGTGATCCCGACCAACTCCAGGCCGGGCAGACCGCGCACCGCCGGCAGCAGCGTGCTGCGCGCATAATTGCCCGCCCCCAGCACGCCCAGCCCGATCTTGTCCTTGCTGAACGGCTTGGCTTCAAAAGTAACCCGGCGGCGGGCCTTGCTTGGCTTGGCCGCCGTGCCCGGATAGGTAATGAGCACACCCAAAAAGGGTTTATCATTCTGGATCAATTCATAAGCCTTGGGCGCATCCTTGATCGGGAAGCGGTGGCTGATCAGCTTGCTCACATCCACCTTGCCCACCGCCATCAGGTCAACAAAAGCTTGTAAATTGCGCCCCTCGGTCCAGCGCACATACCCGATCGGGTAATCACGCCCGCCCTCTTCGTACTCAGGGTCATAGCGCCCCGGCCCATACGAGCGTGAGACGATGAAAGTCAGTTCCTTGCCATAGTAGCTGCGCCGCGGCACGTTCATGCCGACCGCACCCACCGCCACCACTGTGGCGCGGTCGCGGGCGATCTCGCCCGCCAGCTCCACCGGGTCGTTCGACTCCGTGTCGGCGCATACCAGCACCGCGTCAAAGCCGTACCCACGCGTGAATGCCGCGCTGCGTTCAGCCGCCTCTTTGCGCACCACCGCCGGTAGCCCGCGGGCCGCGGCCAGCGCTACCCGCTTGGCGTCCAGGTCGATCCCCAGCACTTCGCATCCGGCCGCGGCCGCAATGCTGGCGGCCAGTTGCCCCAGCAGCCCCATGCCGATCACCGCCACCCGCGCCCCCACTTGCACTTCGGCCAAACGGAAGCCGTGCAGGGCGATCGCGCCCAGCGTCGTGAACGCAGCCTCTTCAAAACCCAGCTTGGCGGGCAACACCGCCAGCAGGTTGCGCGGCACGCTCACATATTCGGCATGCACAGCGTAGTTACCGCCGGCGCACGCCACCCGCTGCCCTGGGCGAAAGCCCTGCGTGCCTTCGCCCAGCTCCACAACTACTCCAGCGCTAGAATAGCCGAGCGCCATCGGTTCGCTTAGGCGGCCCAGCGCGGCCTGCGCCGTGCTCGCCAGCCCTTCACGGCGGGCCTTGTCCAGCGTCTGGCGCACCAGGTCCGGCCGCGAGCGCGCCTTGCCCAACAACGAAGCGCCGGCAAACTCCACCACCATGCGCTCCGTGCCCGCCGATACCAGCGAGGCAGCATTGCGAACCAGCACAAAGCCGGGTTGCGGGGTCGGCACAGGCACCTCAGCCAGGTGAGGGTTGCGAGCGCGCATGTTTTGCAAGAGTTGTTTCATTAGGCTGACACTTTATAGTGGAATGAGGCATTCTACCATTCGCACTTTTAGCCCGCAGCGAGCACGAGCGTATAATCCAACTTCAACGGAGGCTCCCTTGGCAGACCCGCGCATCGAAAACTTTGCCCGCATCCTGGTGGACTACTCGACCAATATCCAGCCCGGCGACCGCGTCATCATCGAGACCACCACCGAGGCCATGCCTCTGGTCGTCGAAGTATTCAAGCGCGTGGTCGAGCGTGGCGGCCGCCCTCACCTCCAAATGGAATTCCCCGAGCAGCGCGCCCTCTTCCTCAGCCTGGCCACGCCGGAGCTGGCCCGCATGGAGAACGAGTTCACCGCCCTGGCCTACCGTGACTTCGAAGCCCGCATCCGTCTGTGGTCTGAGGCCAACACCCGCGCCCTCAGCAACGTAGACCCTCAAATGCAATCCGCGGCCGCCTCGGCTTTCTCCCCCAGCCTCAAGAACCAGTTCGAGCGTTCCGCCGCCGGCAAGTTCAAATGGGTCACCAGCATCTTCCCCACCCAGGGCTACGCCATGCAAGCCGGCATGAGCCTGACCGAATATGCCGACTTTGTGTTCCGCGCCGTGCACGCCCATGAGGCCGACCCCGTCGCCCACTGGCTCAACATCAAGCAACAGCAACAGCACTACATTGACGCCCTGACCGGGCACGACAAGATTCACCTGCGCGGCCCCAACGTGGACCTGCAGCTCTCGATCAAGGGCCGCACCTGGAAGAACTCGCACGGCATCTACAACATGCCCGACGGCGAGATCTACACCGGCCCGGTCGAGAATTCGCTCAACGGTTGGGTGCGCTACAGCTACCCCGCCATCGAAGATGGTGTCGTCGTGGAAGATATTGAGCTCAAGTTCAACGAGGGCAAAGTGGTGAGCGCAACCGCCCGCACGCAGGAGGCCTACCTGAAGCAAATGCTCGCCACGGACGAGGGCGCCAGCTACGTTGGCGAATTTGCCATCGGCCTCAATACCGATATTGACCGCTTCACCGGCCACATCCTGCTCGACGAGAAGATCGGCGGCTCGTTCCACATGGCCCTGGGCCTCGGCTACCCGGAAACCGGCAGCCAGAACACCAGCGCCATCCATTGGGACATGATCTGCGACCTGCGCGAGGACTCAGAGATCCTTGTAGACGGCGAGGTCTTCTACAAGAACGGCAAGTTTGTGATCTAGCCTTCGTTCGTCGCGGCCACCAACCCAGCGCCGTCCTGGCACACCTGCTGCGCCCAGCGGCGCACATCTTCACAATACTGTTCAGCTGTGCTCATGCGCACGTCTGCCATCGTACAGTTCCATACCACCTGCTCCACCCCCGCCAGCTTCTCACCGTGCACAATGCTGGCTGCCCGATTCTGCGAATCGAAATCGCGCGAATATTTCTCACGGGCCTGCTGTGGCGCAAGCCCGTCAAACACAAACTCGCTTAGCAGTTTGTGCACTGCAAGCCACCCTGTCCGCGAATACAGGTTGTGTTGTAGATAATAGGCGGGTACGCTGAGGTGATGCACCGCGTAGTAAGCCGGGTCATCACCTTCCATAATCTGCCCTTCCCAAAAACGGTCAGAGCACTGCGCCCCTTCAGGCACTTCGCCTCCACACTGCGGACAATTCAAATCATTCACCTCAGAAAAAAGGAGCGGTTAGTAGGGTGGGTGTTGAAGCTATCTTATAGATAACAGTGTAGTGGGCGGGTCTCAGACCCGCCCACTGGCTGCGAACTGACACAGCTCTCGCCACAGTGTTCATCCTCTAAGCATCAGTGTCCATCTGTGGATTTTTATGCTTAGACGATTGCCGGCGTAGCCGGCGCATCAGCCCCAGAAACCCCGCCGCAACGGCCGCGTCTCCTCACTGGTAATGAATGCGGTCTCGTCCACCGACTCCACCAGCCGCTGCACCTCATCCACTTCCTTGCGGCGCACGCTCAGGTTCAATAAGCTCACTGTGCCGTCCTTGCCGCGCGCCGGGATCTCCGTCACGCCAAAGCCCTCGGCCCGCAGCAGTTGCACCACCGCCGTGCCGCGCTTGGGGCTGACGATGCGCAGGTTGATGTAGCCGATCGCCAGGCGGTCTTCCACCCACATACCCAGCGTATTGCCCGTTGCAAACCCGGCCGAATAGCCAATGATGTTGAGCACATTGTCCAGGCCGGTAATGACCGAGCCCAGCGCCACAACAAAGATCACCGTCTCCAGAAAACCCAGCACCCAGGTAGCCACCTTGCGCCCGCGCAGCATCATCACCACCCGCAGCGTATCCAGGCTCTGGTTGATCACGCGCAGGAAGAACACCCCCAGCGCCAGCAGTATTTCCTGTTGAGTAAATGAAAATTCCATCAGCCGATCTCCACAACGTCCACGCGGCCTTCCATGGCCGGCACGTATAGCGTATCCACGTATTCCTTCAGCATGCGTCGTGCGCTGAATTGCGGGCCTAGCGTGCTGATCGATTCCTTCACCATCGCCAGCCAGCCGTCCGAATGCTGGTTACCGCTGCGGCCTTCGTAGTACAACGGAATGATCTCGTTCTCCAATATGGAGTACAGGCTGTGCGCGTCCGCCAGATCCTGCTCCGCCGGATCGCTGTATTTCTGCTCTGAGCCGATCGCCCAGCCGTTCTTGCCGTTGTAGCCCTCGCTCCACCAGCCATCCAGGATCGAGAAGTTGAGCGCGCCGTTCAGCGCCGCCTTCTGCCCCGAGGTGCCTGAAGCCTCCATCGGCCGCCGCGGCGTATTCAGCCACACATCCACACCCTGCACCAGATAGCGCGCCAGCTCCATGTCATAGCCTTCCAGGAACACCAGCCGCCCGCCCGTCTCCGCCTTCTTGACGGCCCGGTACACCTCTTGAATAAGCTGCTTGCCGCCTTCATCCGCCGGGTGCGCTTTGCCCGCAAACAGAATCTGCACCGGCCGGTCAGGCTTGTTCAGCAAAGCGATCAAGCGCTCCAGGTCTTGCAGCACCAGGTTGGCCCGTTTGTAGGTGGCAAAGCGCCGCGCAAACCCTATCGTCAGGGCATACGGGTCCAGCAGGGCGCCGCCCGCCACGACCTGCACGGGGTGAATGCCCTCGTGCAGCCACTGGCGGCGCACACGCTCGCGCACATAGAAGGCCAGCTTGCGCTTGGCATGCCGGCGGGCGCGCCACAGCTCCTTGTTCGGGATATCGTGGATCTTCTGCCAGGCCTCGGCCTCATCCAGCCGCGGCCGCCAGTCCCCCAGATGCTTGTTGTACAGCTGGCCCATGCGCTTGCTCAACCAGGTCTGGGTATGAATACCATTCGTAATGTAGCCGATCGGCACTTGGTCTTCGGCCAGCTTGGGCCACAGCCCGCTCCACATGTTGCGCGCCACCTCGCCGTGCAACTCAGACACGCCGTTGTGCTGTGCCGAGAAGCGCATCGCCAGCACCGGCATGCTGAACGCCTCGCCCCAGCCCACCACCTGGTGGGCCAGCTTGATGAAGCCTTCCTGATCCAGCCCCAACTCGGCCCAATAGTTCGAAAAATAGCGGTCCACCAACCAGATCGGGAACTCATCATTACCGGCCGGCACGGGGGTGTGCGTGGTGAACACGTTGTGCATCCGTACCCGTTTGATCGCCTCGCTGATCGGCAGCCCACCCTGCACGAGTTCGCGCGCTTGCTCGAGTCCCAAAAAGGCGGAGTGGCCTTCATTCATATGCCATACCGTCGGGTTGTAGCCCAGCGTGCGCAGGGTGCGCACGCCGCCGATGCCCAGCAGCATCTCCTGTGAGATGCGCAGGTCCAGATCACTGCTGTACAGCCGCGCCGTCAGTTCGCGGTCGGCCGGGTTGTTCTCCTCAACGTTGCTGTCCAGCAGATACAGCGGCACGCGGCCCACGCGGATCTCCCACACCTTCGCCTGCAAGCTGCGCCCGGGCAGCTCGATCGAGACCATCAGCGGCTTGCCTTCGGCATCCGCCACCGGCAGTACCGGCATCTCTTCGAACTTCAGCGTGATTGGCCGTGATTCCTGCCAGCCGTCCTCACTAATATGCTGGAAGAAATATCCATGCGTATACAGGAAACCGACCGCCACCAGCGGCAGCCCCAGATCGCTGGCCTCCTTCAGATGGTCGCCCGCCAAGATACCCAAGCCGCCCGCATAGATCGGCAGGGTTTCGTGCAAACCGAACTCAGACGAGAAGTACGCGATCGGCTTTTTTGTATAGCTGGCGTAACTTTCGCTGAACCAGCTCTGCGCAGGTTTTATATAAGCGTCAAAGGCCGACACCACACGGTCATATTGCTCCGTAAAGTTCAAGTCCATGCTGGCCGTTTGCAGGGTCAGCGGCGGCAGGTCACGCAGAAAGACCACCGGGTTGTGCGCGCTGGCCTGCCACAACACCGGGTCAATGCTCTGGAACATATCCTGCGCATCCGGCTGCCAGGTCCACCACAAGTTGTAGGCCAGGTCACCCAGACGGTGAATTCGCTCGGGCAGCGCAAATTGAATAGGTTGGTGTGATTTGTACGGCATGATCTCCCTATCGAAAAAGGGGCTGAGAATTCCAAAATGCTACCATGCCCACTTTTGGACAACAGGCTTATAGAAGCCCGGCAGGTATAATGCGCTTCCTGTGGTTCGCCCTGCACAGGCCGATGCCAATGAGCAATGTTGAGGAAGTTAAAGCTCGTTTAGCAATTGAAGACATCGTCTCCGAGAGCGGTGTACAACTGCGCCGCGCCGGCAAGAATCTCAGCGGTTTCTGCCCCTTCCACAGCAACACCCGCACCCCCTCCTTCGTCGTCTTTCCCGAATCGGGTACCTGGCGCTGCTTTGGCCAATGCAATGAGGGTGGCGACATCTTCAAATATGTAATGAAGAAAGAAGGCCTCGACTTCTCCGAGGCCTTGCGCCGCCTGGCTGACCGTGCCGGCGTGCAGTTGCGCGCCCCCAGCCCCATGGAGCAAGCCGCCAAAGAGCAGCACGGCCGCCTGCGTGATGCGCTGGAAGCCGCCGTGCGCTTCTATCACGCCCAACTCCACACGCCCGCCGGTGCCCCGGTGCTCAGCTATCTGCACGGCCGCAGCCTCACCGACGAGACCATCGCCGCCTTCGAGCTCGGCTACGCGCCCGAAACGCTGGAGCCGCTGGCTGCCGCCGTGCAGCAGGCCGGCTTCACCCTGGAAGAGATGATGGAAGCCGGCCTGCTCAGCCAGTCCGACGACGGGCGCCGCTATGCCCGCTTCCGCCACCGCCTTATCTTCCCCATCCGTGACGCCAACGGCAAGATGGCCGGCTTCGGCGCCCGCGCCCTCAGCGATGACGCCGTCCCCAAATACCTCAACTCCGCCCAGGGTCCGCTCTTCGATAAGGGCAACCTGCTCTACGGCATGGATAAGGCCCGCAAGCACATCCGCACCCAGGACGAGGCCGTGCTGGTCGAAGGCTATATGGATGTCATCGCCCTGCACCAGGCGGGCTTCCCCAACGCCGTTTCCCCCATGGGCACTGCGCTGGGCGAGCAGCAACTCCGCACCCTGAAGCGCCTCTCCACCCGCATCGTCCTCGCCCTCGATGCCGACGCGGCCGGCGATAAAGCCACGTTGCGCGGCCTCGAAGTCGCCCGCAAGAGTCTCGACCGCGAGGCTGACCCCGTCTTCGACGCCCGCGGCCTGCTGCGCCACGAGGGCCGCCTGCAAGCCGATATTCGCGTCACAGCCCTGCCAGACGGCAAAGACCCCGACGAGATCGTTTCCGCCGATCCCGAAGCCTGGCCGCGCCTGCTGCTGGCGGCCCGCCCCATCGTCGAGCACGTCATGTACAGCCTAGCCGCCGGCAAAGACCTGCAAGACGCCAAGGTAAAGCGTGAGCTGGCCGCCCAGGTGCTGCCCCTCATCGCCGATGTGCCCAGCCCCGTGGAGCGTGACAGCTACACCCAAAAGCTGGCCCGCCTGCTGCAGGTCGACGAGCGTAGCCTGATGGCGGAGCGCCCGGCCCGCGCGGCCGCGCCGCGCCGCCGCAGCCAGGAGCCGGCCCCCAGCTTGCCCGAGGCGCGCCCGCTGCCCAGCATCGAAGACAGCACCGTCCGCCTCGAGTCGCACTGCATGGGCATCATCATCCGCCAGCCAGAGCTGCTCTACCGTGTCGACCGCGCCCTGCTCGAAGCCGGTCTGCCGCGCCTCTCGCTCAGCGACTTCGAGCACAGCGACCATCAGGAAATGTTCCGCCTCTCGCGCGAAGCGCTCGACCAGGACGTGCAGGAGCCCTACAGCTACGCTCTGCAGAACCTGCCTATGCCCCTGCTCGACCGCGCCGAGGAGATCCTCATCCGCAGCGAAAAACTCGACCCGGAAGACGATAAAGTATTCGAAGACCTGCTGCGCACCTTCCTGCTTTTGCGCCGCCGCCTGCTGCGCAAAAGCAATGAGCAGATGCGTTATCTGCAACAGACCGCGCAACAAGAGGGCGACCTGAAAGCCAGCGAATACCAACAGGTGATGATACAAAACACACTAACCCTGCAGCGTTTGGACAAAGCCCTCGCCACCGGCCCCAAACGCAGCCTCCCGAGAGCGCTATGATGGATCACGACGTCGACCAGCCCGAGGACAACATGGAGCTTCCTGAGAACGAGGACGAGCTGTTGGATGACTCCTCCTCCAACGAGGAAGGCGATCTGCTCAACGAGCTCTCCGAAGACGAAGATGGCGTAGAAGCCCTGCGTGAAGACCTGCGCAAGCTCGAAGAGCGCGTCCGCCAGGAAGGCGCCATCGAACTGGGCGACGATCCCGTGCGCCTGTACCTCAAGGAGATCGGCCGCGTCAGCCTGCTGGATACCGACCGCGAGCTATGGCTCGCCACCCGCGTAGAATCGCTCAAACGCCTCACCTTCCTGCAAGAGCAGGCCGTCACCGCCAAGCAGCCTGAGCCCGAGCCCGAAACCGTCTTCAAAGCCGCCTACGCCGAGCTCAGCGAAGCCTGGACCCGTCTCGCCAAAGAAACCAAGGCCCTGAACCAGAAGCCGCCGCAGCTCCTGCCCATCGCCCAGGAAGCGCTGCGTCTGCAAAAGACCTGGACCATGGAAACGCCCTCCTATGTGCGCAGCTACCTCGACAATGGCATGTGGGGTCGCGACCCGCGTTGGGATGCGGTTGCCCGCAGCACCTTCGTCATCCTGATCGGCTTTTACATCTTCCCGCGTGAGCTCACCGAAGCTCAGCTCAAGACCCTGGAGGGTAACGAGCTGCCCTCGTCGCGCAGCTTTGCCAACCTGCTGCCCGCCGCCGAGGAGCTCAAGCTGGCCGCCGCGGCTGTGCACAGCCGCGCCATGGAAGCCCAGATCGCCATCATCAACGCCAACCTGCGCCTGGTGGTCAGCATCGCCAAGCGTTATGTCGGCCGCGGCTCCTCGTTCGAAGACCTGATCCAGGAAGGCAACATCGGCCTGCTGCGCGCCGTCACCAAGTTTGACCCCACGCGCGGCTTCAAGTTCAGCACCTACGCCACCTGGTGGATCCGCCAGGCCATCACCCGCTCGATTGCCGATCAGGCCCGCACCATTCGCATCCCCGTGCACCTGCTCGAATCCATCCAGCGCCTTATGCGCGCCCAGCGCCAGATGACCCAGACCCTCGGCCGCGAGGCCACCTTCGAGGAGCTGGCCCTCGAAAGCGGCTTCCTCGACGAGGCCGACGTCGCCGCCATCCGCAAGTCGATTGCCGCCAGCCAGCCGTTGGCGCCTGACCTCAAGCGCCGCTGGACCCGCGCCACCACCAAGGTGGAGCAGACCCTGCGCAGCGCCGAGGAGCCCATGTCGCTCGAGAGTCCGGTCGGCGCCGGCGACGGCAGCGAGCTGGCCGACTTCATCCCCGATGAAGACGCCCTCGCCCCCATGGACGCCGCCGCCCGCGAGATGTTGCGCGAGCAGGTCCAAGGTGCTCTGGCCGGCCTCACCGAACGCGAGCGCGAAGTCCTCGAGATGCGCTACGGCCTGCTGGATGGCAAAGACCACACCCTCGAAGAAGTCGGCCAGCATTTCAACGTCACGCGTGAGCGCATCCGCCAGATCGAGGCCAAAGCCCTGCGCAAACTGCGCCACCCCACCCGCAGCCACCAACTCCGCGAATACCTCGGCGGCAGTTGATAAAAAAAGAACGACCCCATGGGGTCGTTCTTTTGTTTTGTCATTGCGAGGAGTTTTGTGGCGTGCATGTTCCATGCACGCCACAAACGGACGAAGCAATCCCCTACTCAGCCTGGGCGTGTGTCATCCCGAAGGCGGCAGGCCGAAGCCCCCACCAGACCGCCGAACCTACAAGCCGAGGGATTCTTTGCCCCTCATCTTCCAAACAACGCCTCTTCCTAACGCCCCCCCCAAAAAAAAGAAAACTATTCCTCGTCAAAATCCTCATCGTCATCGTCTTCGATCGGCCAATCCAACTCCAACGGATCCAGCCACACAATATCTAGCTCCGTATCGCACGCAGTACACGTCACGCTCATGCCGATCTTTGGCGTACCCTTCACGCTCACCTGGGCGCCACACGAGGGGCAAACAGCATCGCTCATTTGAGGGTTCCTTTCAGCCAACCTGGCTGCATCTAAAAGTGGAGCGCACTGTACAGCAAACAGCCCCCGCACGCTGGCAAAACCACAGGCGAAGCCATCCACAGCAACTATTCAATTCTTCGACTATTCGAGAGGGGTTCCTGCGCCATTAGGCGCGAACTCAGCTAACTTCGCTAGCGCTCTTTTCCGTCTTGCTGAACATCCGCTGCTGGTCCGGCTCAGGCTCAAAGTAGTACCCGATGCCCGCATCCGTCATGATATAGCGCGGGTTCGAAGGGTCCGGCTCGATCTTGCCGCGCAAACGGCTGATCAGACCGCGCACCAGGCCCTGGCTGCCCTCGCCGCCATAGCCCCATACATACTCCACCAAATTCTCGGATGGGATGATGCGCCCCGGGTGGGTCATCAGCGCATACAGCAGACGGAACTCCAGCTGCGTCAAGCGCGTGGCCGCCTGCTTGCCCACCTGCACGCTGCGCTTCGAAGGATCCAGCGTGATGCCCGCCTGGCTCAGCGCCGGCAGGCTAAAGTACGGCAGGCCGGAGCTGCGGCGCATCAGCGCCCGCAGCTGCGCCACCATGAACTTGGGGCTGTACGGACGGCTGAACACCAGGTCGGCGCCGGCCTCGATGAAATCGATCTGCGCGCTTTCATCGCCGGCTTCCATCAGCAGCACGATCGGCGCCTGGTTCTCCAAACGCAGCTGGCTGATGAATTCGGATGTGATCGCTTTTTCGGTAGTGAACGCGAAGAAGAAAAGCTCTGCCGGGCGATCGCCCTGCGATAGCTGGTCAAGCTCAGTAACTAAGCGGACTTCGAAGCCGGCGCGTTGCAGGATAAGAGTGAGTACAGCTGCTTCGTCTGCGTCCGGTGAAAACAGTAAGGTCAGCATTGAAAGAGCGTGTTGCTAGTTATAACACGTTCATGCCTTTGTGGTGGCGCGCACAGCATCCATTAATTCACGCGCCGATTGCAATGTCCCTTCACTTATTTCACCAAACATGTTAGCCAATTCGTTCACACGTGCATCGTCTTTCAAACGCACCGCTTGCGTTTGCGTGCGGCCATCGTTCACAACTTTTTCAACTTTGAAATGCTGATCGCCGAACGCGGCCAGCTGCGGCAGATGCGTCACGCATAGCACCTGATGCGCCCGCGCCAGCCGCCATAGCTTCTCGCCCACCACGCTGCCTACCCGGCCGCCAATGCCTTGATCGATCTCGTCAAAGATCAGCGTAGGCGTATGGTCAGCCCGCGCCAGCACGTTCTTCATCGCCAGCATCAGGCGCGCCGTCTCACCGCCTGAGGCGATCTTGACCAGTGGCTTCAAGCCCTCGCCGGGATTCGGCGCCACCAGAAACTCCACCGTCTCGTGCCCGTGCGCATCGAAGGCCACCCGCTGGCCGTCGATCTCCAAACCGTTCGCGTCCGCCGTCGTGCGGAAGTCGACGCCAAAGCGCGCCGCTTCCATCTTGAGGTCGTCGAGCTCGATCTCGATCCCCTTGCTCAGCTCCTCGGCCGCGCTGTGGCGCCTAGCCGCCAGCGCCATCGCTTCCTGCGCCAGGCGCGCCAACAGCTCGCCCTCGCCCTTCTGCAGCGCCTCCAGGCGCTCCTCAGCATTGGAGATGTTCTCGAGGTCCTTGCGCGCTCGCTGGCCAAATTCCAATATCGCCGGAATATCCTCGCCATACTTGCGCTTCAGGCTCTGCAGCAGCGCCAGCCGCTCTTCCACTTCTTCCAGCCGCTTGGGGTTGAACTCGATCTGCTCCAGGTACCCCCGCAGCTCATGCGCAATATCAGCCATCTCATCCAGCAGCCCCTGGGCGCGGTTCTCCAGCCCGGCCTGCGAGCCGTCCACCCGCGCCAGCGCCCCCAGGGCCTCTACCGCCGCGCCCATCCGGTCGCTCGCCGAGGCCGCCTCGTCCTGACCCTCATCCAGGGCGGCCAGCGCCAGGGTGGCGTTGGCCGCCAGGCTCTCGGCATTCGCCAGCCGCGTGCGCTCATCCCGCAGGCCGGCCTCTTCCTCCGGCTGCAGCTTGGCCGCCTCGATCTCCTGCACCTGGAAGCTCAATAGTTCGATCCGCCGGGCGGCGTCCGCCTCGGCTTCCCGCAAGCTGCTCAGCTCGCGGCGCAGCTCCTGCAGTTGGCCGTAGGTCTTCTGGTACGCCGCCAGCTCGCGCTCCACGCCCGCATAACGGTCCAGCAGTACCCGGTGAGACGGCACGCGCAGCAGCGAGAGATGCTCGGACTGCCCGTGCAGATCGATCAGCAGCTCGCCCAGTTCGCGCACCAGCGCCACGGTCGAGGGCCGCCCATTGATGCGCACCACATTGCGCCCTTCGCGCCGGAACTCGCGCGCGATCTGGACATAATCCGCATCATCCAGCAGCTCTTCGCGCTGCAAAATAGCGTGGATGTGTTCGCGGGTCGCATCCGGAATGCGGAAGGTGCCTTCCACCATGGCGCGGTCATCGCCGGCCCGGATCAGGCTGGTATCCGCCCGCACGCCCAGCAAAGTCTCCACCGCATCGATCAGGATGGACTTACCCGCGCCGGTCTCGCCGGAAAAAGTCACCAGACCGCTGCCCAATTCCAGGGTCAGGTCTTCGATGATCGCAAAATTCTGGATGCGCAGTTCGGTCAGCATTAGCGTTTGAGTTCGATACCCGCCAGGCGGTAGTAGGTGGAAGAGACTGCCAGCGAAAGATAGATCAGCGGCCACAAGACCGCGATCAGAGTGCGGATGCCGGCGCCGCCCAGCAATATATACGCCAGCGGCAGCAGCACGAACGGCGCCGCCCCCAGGCCCACTGCCACCGCCGCCAGGCGGAACAGGCGCGGCGAGCGGCGCCGGCCGGTCAGGCGCCTGATCACCTCGGCGATCAGGTTGCCCGCCAGCGGCGCCAGAAACAGGGTGAAGAAGCCGATCCGCATCGCAATGAACGCGCCAATGCCGGAAAGCAGCGCCCCAACCACAAAAGCCACAACGAAGTCAGCCGTAGTGGCGGTCTCGAACACTTTCTGGCGGCCGCGCACACACTCTTTGCAGCGGTAGCCGGTTGGCGTGTGCACTGCGCACTGGGCGCAGATGTATTTCTCGCAATTGTTGCAGCGCAGGCCGGTTTCCCGGTCCGGGTGGTTGGCGCAATAGGTGGTCGTCGTCACGCGGCGGCTCCAGTGGAAGGATTGTTGGCCATCAAAGACAGCAGACGTTGGTAGAAGTAGCTGGCCTCGCGGAAGCGCAGGAAGTGCAGGCTGTGCTCGCTGGCGCGCACATCCACCCGGTCGCCGATCTGCATGGCTTCGGGCGGCTGGCCGTCCACGCTCAGCACGGCCTCGTCGCCGCGCTCCAGCTCCACGGTGATGCTGGCGCCTTCGGCCAGCACAATGGCGCGGTCCACGCTCAGGTGCGGCGCCACTGGCAGCAGCAGCAGGTTGCGCAGCGTGGGCGGCAGGATCGGCCCACCCGCGGCCAGCGCATACGCGGTCGACCCCGTCGGCGTGGAAATGATCAGCCCGTCCGACACATATGTGGTGAGCGGGTGCCGATCCAGGCTGGCGCTCAAATGCACCGGGCGCACCACCCGGCCGCGGCCCACCATCGCCTCGTTGAGGGCATGCCAGCTGCCCACCACGGTGTCACCGCGGCGCAGGTCCACCTGCAGCAGCATGCGCTTTTCCATCGAATAATCGCCGCTCACCAGACGCGGCAACTGCTGCTGCCATTCATCCGGCCCCAACTCAATAAGAAATCCAAAATTGCCGTGGTTGATGCCGATCAGCGGGATGCTCAACGGCGCACACACTTGCCCCGCCCGCAGCATGGTGCCGTCGCCCCCCAGCGCGATCACCAGATCGCTGCCTTTTTCCTTCAGTTGCTGCTGGGTGGCCTGGCCTTGCAGCAGGCCGCTGTCGGCGGCCAGCCCCAGGCCCTGCAAAAAGCGCACCACATCCTCACACAGGCTGACCGCCTGCGCGTTGCTGGCGCTGGCCAGTACCGCCACATGCTTGAACTTGCTCGCGCGTGTCTCACCCATAGGCTTAGTGTATCCGTTCACTACATACCTGGCGGTAGCCGCAGGCGGCGCAGCGCGCCGCAGTGCTGTGCGAGCGGTGCAGCTCGCCCTGCCTCAGCCCCTGGCGCATCGCCGCCAGCAGGCTCAGCACCTGCGCTTCCAGCGCCGCGCTGAACTCCACCCGGAAGCTGCGCTCCGGGTAGCGGATGATGCCGTAGGCCGGCCGCTGCTCGAACTGGCGCGCCACCAGCACACAGTACGCCGCCAGTTGATAGATATGCGATTGGTAGGGCTGCCGCGGCGTGCGCCCGCTCTTGACTTCCACCGGCACCAGGCCGTCCCCGTTCTGAACCAAATAATCGGGCCGGCCGATCAAACCCAGTGCTTCGTCCATCAAGGGCTGCTCCAGCCGCCGCTCGACTCCCGTGTCGGAGTACAGCACCTGCCCACTCGGCAAACCCAGCGCGCTGCGTTGGCGCGTGCTGACCCACAAGAGTACTACCGCCAACACCAGCAGAACCAGAGCGACCGTGACGTACATACATCAGCCCAGGAATTGCGCAGCCAGCAAGATCAACGCCACCAGCGCCAGCCCGGCCGCCACGACCCGCAGCCCGCGAGCCATCTGCCAGCCACGCCCGTGCCGGGCGTGCTGGCGCGTCCCTTCGGCCAGCTCCTGCACGTTGGCGCTGGCTGCGCCTTGCAGGCGCAGCCACCAGGCGCGTTGGCAATACAAATACTCGCCGAGCTCAGACGCTTTGATCCACTGCACGCTCATGCGTCCTTCAGTTTGTCTTCCAGGCTCTGCAGGCTGGCTTCCAGCCGCTGCTGGCGCAGGCTGATGGTCATATCGCCGCGCGTGCGCTCCACCAGACTACGGCAGATGTCCGTCAGGCGGCGCAGGCCGCGCGTGACCGCATCGGGGTAATCCATGGTCACCAGCACGGCATAGATATCATCCATCTGGCCCAGCAGGCGCTCGGCCTCTTCCGAATGGCCGTGGCGCAAAATATCCAGGCAGCGGCGGCGCAGTTCGCCTGCCGCTTCCGACAGCCCTTGCAGATACGTGGCCGATTCCACCTTCAGATCTTGCGGGCTAGGCAGGCTGCCATTGTTCACCAACGCGTGCACGATGTTGGCTTCGGCATACTCCTTCAACGCATCCTGCGTGTATCCGGCAAAGTACAGATCAGGGAATTCCCTCAAACCGGCCCGCAACACATCCGCCAGGTCGGCCGCCGCCTTCAACTCCGCCGCGGCGGTCTCGTGCTCATCCCGGTGGATGGCGCGGATCGCCTGCGAGCAGTGACGCGTCAGCTGGCGCGCCTGGCCCAAGGCCGCATCCCGCGCTGCGGTCTGGGCGTCAAAGTCGGCGCGGATGCCATCGGCGATCTGTTCCAAACGCTCCATGCTCAACTCTTCGGTTCTTCGCCATCGGGCGATTGGATAGATTTAAACAGATCATCCGCCAGGCTCTTGCCCGCCGGCAGCTTGATCTCACCGAATTGCTTTTCGTACTTGGCAATGTTCTCGCTCAAGGCGCGCTGCAACAGCTTGGCGCTCAGGGGCGACATCAGCACTCGCGATTTGATGATGATGTCCAGCTCACCCGGCAGCAAACGCCCAAAGTCGAACACCATCTCCGCCGGCGAATGCGCCACCCGCACCACATTGCTGTACAGCACCTCGGTGCCGGGCGGGATCACCAGCCGCGGGCGGGCCTGGCCTGAGGCGGGTTGCCCCGCCCCAGGCGGATTCTTGGGATTGGTCGGCTCAGCCATGGCTGCCTAGAACGGGATCTCGTCCTCGCTGCCGCCCATCATGCCGTCGGGCTCAGAGGGCAGGCCGCCGTACTCGCCGCCGCCCATGTCACCTCCGCCGCCGCCACTGCCGCCGCGCCCGCCCAGGAATACGACCCGCTCGGCCGTCACCTCGTACGAGGCGGCCGGCGTGCCGTCCTGGCGCGTCCACACCCGCGGGCCACCGCTGGCTTTGTCGGGCGTCATGCGCCCTTCGATCATCACCTGGCTGCCGGTCTTCAGGTACTGGTTGCAGATCTCGGCTTGGCGCCCCCATGCCGAAATACGGAACCACACGGTTTCCTTGATCTTCTCGCCGTTCGAGCCGGTGTACTGGCGGTTGCTGGCCACATTGAAGTTGGTCACCGCCTGGCCGCCCGGGGTATAGCGCATTTCAGGGTCACGCCCCAAATTGCCTACGATCGTGATCTTGTGATAAGACATGTTTCCTCCAGAAAAATAGGTATCAAAACAAACTCAGTCTGTTAGCCAATAGTTTGTGCATATTCAATTTTGTGTCGGATGGGGCTCCTTTTCGGATGAGCGGCTGGGTAAGTTTCCCGGGCTGCTGTGCCCGGTGCTGGTCGAAGAATTCGCTCACCGACCCTGAAATTATAGACCAAATGTGCGAACCGAGTCAATATCTAGCGATCTACCTGCCATACCTTGAGGGTTGAGAAGCTCACCGAGACGTCCCGGTCGCTGGAGGTGTGCACATACACGCCCACCGCACCCTGGAACAAGAGCGAGTCGGTCACGCTGAACAGGTACATATCATTCACAAAGAAGTGCAGCTGGCTGCCCGCCGCCCACACCCCCAGCCGGCTCGTGCCCGGGGCGATCGAGGGAATCGTGCCGCTGCTCACCCAGCCCGCCTGGCGGCTCAGGCTACCGCTGTGGAAGCGGTCCACCTTGGCGCGCCCATCGCACGACAATGCAAAGCGGAAGTGATTGCCATCCAGCGCCCGCACCAGCAGGCCGTACTCGTCATCCACATTGCAGAAATTGGTGGTGGCCGTGATCTCGGCATAAAAATCGCCGAAGATGGGGCTGTTGCGCGTGCTGAACAGATAGCTGCGCGTCGCATTCAGCACCAGGTTCATGCGCCCATTGCTGATCTGGGCGCTGCCGTCGGCGTTCGTGCTGGTCGGCCAGAACACGGCCTCGCTGAAGTCATCCTCCAGCAGCAGCTGGCCGATCCCCGGGCGCATGTCGGCGGTCGGGTTGACCACCGGCGTGGGAAACGGCGAGGGCGTCGGCGTCGCCGGGAACCACACCGGCGTCTCCGTGGCTGTCGCCGTTGGCTCCAGCTCCGGCTCCGTCGTCGGCTCCACCACCTGCGGCATGATGCAGCCGGCCAGTAAGGCGGCCGCCGCCAGCAGCGTCACAATAGCATTACGCAACATCACGGGCGCAATTATAGCCAGCGCTAAGCGAGTAGAATCTGAGACCTATGCGCATTCTTGTCCGCTCCAAGATCCATAACGCCACTGTCACCGAGGCCAACCTGGCCTACATCGGCAGCATCACCATCGACGAAGAATTGGTGGAACGCGCCGGCCTGTGGCCCGGCGAAAAAGTGCTCGTGGTCAGCAACACCACCGGTGAACGGCTGGAGACCTACGTCATCGTCGGCCCGCGCGGCAGCGGCACGATCACCATGAACGGCGCCGCCGCCCATCTCATCAAAGCCGGCGAACAGGTCATCATCATGGCCTTCGAGATCAGCGCCGAGCCGGTGGAAGCCACCTTCATCCTGGTGGACGAGAACAATAAGTTCGTGCGCTATCTCTAGCCACGCCGTTTTCTGAGGCCGCGCAAACGGTGGCCTTCGCGCAGCAAACCATCCAGCTCTTCCCAGTCAGTCTGCTCGTCTAAATACACGCCGATCCAGCCGCTCTTGCCCTGATAGGGCGGCACAAAATACTGTGCGGGCGCGGCCCGCACCAGCAGGTCGCGCTCGTCCGCTTCGGCCATGATCCACACCGCCGTTCGCCCATCACCGTGGTGCGTATCCGGCGAAGCGAACATGGCGAACATCTTGCCTTTGACGCGGAAGGTCGGCTCGCCCCAGGCTTCCACCTCGGTCGTGTCCGCCAGGCTGCGGCACAGCGTGCGCAGGCGCGCCAATTGGCTGCGTGAGTGTTGGCTTTGCTTCTTGGGCGGGTGCGCCATTAAGCCTGGTATCGCTGGCGGATATTGGGCACCAGGTACTCATCAAAACAGCGCTTGAGGTCATACTCCGGCGCCCAGCCCCAGTCGGCCCGCGCCGCGCTGTCATCGATCCCCATCGGCCAGCTGTCTACGATGCCCTGGCGCTTCGCATCCGGCGCAAAGCTGATCTGCGCCTGCGGGAACGCCGCCAGCACCTGTTGTCGAAACTCCTCGGCAGACAAACTAAAACTGTTCACGTTATACGCCGTGCGGCTAAGCGCCTGGCGCGGCGCCGCGGCCAGGGTCAGCATCGCCTTGACTCCGTCCGGCATCGCCATGAACGCGATCGTGGTATCCGGCCGCACGAAGCACGCATACGGCTTGTCCTGCGCCGCCGCATGCAGCATCTCCGGCCCATAGTCGCTCGTGCCGCCCGTCGGCAGCGTGAACGCGCTGATCAAGCCCGGAAAGCGCAACGCCCGGAAGTCCAGCAGCGCCGCCGGCGCATCGCCCAGCTGCTTGTACCGGCGCGAGTAGTACGCGCCCAGCAGTTCCACCGCCAACTTGTTGGCGCCGTACACCGTATCCGGGTGCAGCCATTCGTCTTCCTTCACGCGCGGGTTGGCCGCCTTCGTTTCCAGGTCCGGCATGCCGTAGATCGCCTTGGAGCTGGGGAAAATGAACTTGACCGCCACCCCCCGCGCCGCAGACTGGGCCGCGGCCAGCTCTAAAAGCAAAACGCTGGCATCCACGTTCACCTCGTGGGCCAGCGCCGGGGAATGCTCCGCTCGCGTGGAGAGCAAAGCCGCCAGATGATAGATAGTGTCAAAGGTGTACTCGGCCCCCAAACGCTCGATCAGCGCCTTGTCCGTGATGCTGCCGGTCACATGCGTGGTTTCGCCGGCCAGCTCCTCCGGCATGGCGGCCAGATCCAAAGTGACGATGCGGGCATTGCCAGCCAGTTCGCGCACCAAAGCCTGGCCAATTTCGCCGGCTGCGCCAGTGATTAAAACAACGGGTTTGCTCATGGGCCTCTTTCGGGGGCTAAGTGGCAGTCGCCGCTCAGGGCTGATTATAAAACAATGCCCCCAGCCGCCCCATTTGCCGCCTTCATTTTCACTTGACGCAGAACGCCTGTTCATGTTATTCTGGCATAGCACAAATGACCTAAGATCAGGCCAGGTGCAGGAGCAGGCATATGATGATGGCTAAAAGACGCAAAGGCTTGAGCGAGCGCCACAAGAAGATCCTCGACTTGCTTGAGCGCTATCAGGACGAGAACGGCTACCCGCCCTCCATCCGTGAGATCGGCAAGCAGACCGGCATCTCTTCCACCTCCGTGGTGAATTACTACCTCAACCAGTTGGAAGAAGAAGGCTACATCGAGCGTGACCGCAAGATCTCGCGCGGCGTGCGCCTGGTCAAGGGCGTCACCGCCGCCGCCAACGCGGTGCGTGAAGCCATCGAAGAGCTCATCAAGGTGCCCGTGGTCGGCCGCATCGTCGCCGGCTCCCCCATGCCTGTCCCCGGCTCCGATTTCGCCTACTACGATCAGGACAGCGGTGTAGAGATCGCCCGCAGCCTGCTCGCCCCCGGTGACAAAGAAGAAGACCTCTTCGCCCTCGAAGTCCAGGGTGACTCGATGGTGGATGCCATGGTCAACGATGGCGACATCGTCGTCATGAAGAAGGCCCAGGACGCCCGCAACGGTGAAATGGTCGCCGTCTGGCTGACCGACCGTGACGAGACCACCCTCAAATACTTCTACAAAGAGAACGGCGGCATCCGCCTGCAGCCTGCCAACCCCACCATGCAACCCATCTTTGTCGATAACCCGCGCGCCGTCCAGGTGCAGGGCAAAGTGGTCATGGTCATCCGCCAGATGGGCGCTCCCAACTAGCACAACTCTATCCATAAAAAAAGTCGCTCAAGTTGAGCGGCTTTTTTGTTGGTCAGGTGCTGACGAATTCTCATCGATGGATTTTCATCATCGCATCTATTCGTCTTGCGCTTAGAATACGGCCCATGCCGACCCCAAGCCAAGAACGCATCTTCGTCACCCTCCTGCGCGAGATCGCCGCAGAGCAAGGCTACACCCTGACCTCCTTCTCGCAAGACTGGATCTTGCGCTTCGAAAAAGCGGGCCAGGCGCGCCATACCTTTGGTTTTAACTTTGAGATCAATTCCACCACCGCCTACATGCTGGCGGGCGATAAAGCCGCCGTGGCCGCCGTGCTGCAACACCAGGCCGTCCCCCACATTGAACACCGCTTCTTCATCAACCCGAACCGCAGCACCTATGTGCCAGAGACTGGCCACTGGCCCGCCATCCTGGCTTACGCGCAGGAGCAAAACTACAACCTGGTCGCCAAGCCTAACGAGGGCACCGGCGGCCTGGGTGTGGTACGCGTCACCAACCAAGCCCAGCTTGAAAAAGCCGTCCTGAGCATTTTCCAAAAAGGCCAGTCGCTCAGCCTCTCGCCCTATTACGACATCCACAACGAGTACCGCCTCATCATGCTCGACGGCGAGTGCCAGCTGGCCTACGCCAAACAGCGCCCGCAGGTCAGCGGAGACGCAACCGCCGGCCTGCGCGTCCTGATCGAGCGCCAGCTGCTGGCTGGCGCTATCACGCAGGCCCAGGCCGCCGAAGCGCTGGAGCAGCACCGCGACCGGCTTGACGAGGTGCTGCCCGCCGGCCAGACCCTTACCATCAGTTGGAAACACAACCTCGGCGCCGGCTCGGCCCCCCAACTCCTCGATACCAACCCCCTGCTCGAGCATCTGTTGCCGCTCGCCATCGCCGCCCAGCAAGCCATCAACATTCGCTTCGCCTCGATCGACATCGTGGAGATCGAAGGCAGTCTGCGCGTGCTCGAGGTCAATTCGGGCATCATGATGGAGCATTTCGTCCAGCACCAGCCCCAGCACCGTGACACGGCCAAGGCCATCTACGCCCGCGCCCTCGAAAAGATGTTCGCCTCGCGCTGATAAAATCCTTGCGTGCCCGCGCGCGTTGCCATCCCCCGCTCCAAGCGCACCTTTGACCTACTTCTGACCCTGCTGGCGCTGCCGCTCCTGCTGCCGCTGGTGCTGCTCATCGGCCTGCTGGTGCGTATCTTCCTGGGCCGGCCCGTCCTGTTCCGCCAGCCGCGCCCAGGCATCGGCGGCCTGCCCTTCATGCTCTACAAGTTCCGCACCATGCAGGACGCCCTGGGGCCAGACGGCCAGCCCCTGCCGGATGCCCAGCGCCTCACCGGCTTCGGCCGCCTGCTGCGCGCCAGCAGCCTTGACGAGCTGCCCGAACTCTGGAACGTGCTGCGCGGCGAGATGAGCCTGGTAGGCCCGCGCCCCCTCCTCATGAGATATCTCGACCGTTACACGCCCCAGCAGTTCCGCCGCCACCTCACCCTACCCGGCATGACCGGCTGGGCTCAGATCAACGGCCGCAACAACGTCTCGTGGGAAGACAAGTTCGCCCTGGATGTCTGGTACGTCGATAACTGGTCGCTGTGGCTCGACCTCAAGATCCTGCTGCTTACTCCGCTCAAAGTCCTGCGCCGCGAGGGTATCAACCAACCCGGCAACGCCACCGCCATGGAATTCATGGGCAGCACCCCGCCAAGCCCGGGCGAAAAAGGCCGCCCGTTATAATCCGCGCCATGTCAGACGATGCCGCGCTGTACACCCAGCTCGCCACCATCCGCCGTTTTGAAGAAACCGTGCTGGATGCGTTCCCCAAAGGCGCCTTCTACGGCACCACCCACACCTACATCGGGCAGGAGGCCAATGCCGCCGGCGTCCTCGCTCACCTGCACGATAGCGATCTGGTCTTCAGCAACCACCGCTGCCACGGCCACTTCCTGGCCTATGGCGGCGATGCGCGTGCCCTCTTCGCCGAACTGATGGGCAAAGCCACCGGCGTATGCGGCGGCATCGGCGGCTCGCAGCATCTGCACTGGAAGAATTTCTATTCCAACGGAGTCCTCGGCAGCACCGCCCCTATCGCGGTTGGCGCCGCCCTTGCGGAGAAGCGCAAGGGCAGCCAGGCCGTGACCGTGCTCTTCCTCGGCGACGGCGCTATGGGCGAGGGTGTGGTCTACGAGAGCCTAAACATCGCCTCGCTGTGGGGTGCGCCGATCCTCTTCGTCGTCGAGAACAATCACATCGCCCAAACCACGCCCACTGAGCTGGCGATGGCTGGCAGCCTGGCGGGCCGCTTCGCCGCCTTTAACATCCCCGCCGTCGAGCTCGACAGCAGCGACGCCCGCCAGATCTACGACATTGCCGCGCAAGAGTTTGCCCAAGTGCGCAGCACACCCGGCCCGCGCGCCTTGATCCTGCACACCGCCCGCTTTGGCCCGCACTCCAAGGGCGACGATACGCGCGACCCTGCCTTCATCGAGGAATTGCGCGCCATGCGTGACCCGCTCACCATCCACGGCGACCGCCTGGAAAATGGCCAACGCGCAGCCATCGAAGCCGAGGTGGATTCCGCCATCGCCGCGGCCTACGCCCAAGCCGAAGCCGATCCTCTGCCAGAGCACGCTGCCCATGTAAAGTCCGGCCATTAATGACCTCCCTGCTCACTCCTCACTCCTCGCTCCTCACTGGTCTTTATTCATGACCAGCGTGCTCGAATCACTCAACCAGGGGCTGCATGCTGCCTTCGCGCAGGATGCCCGCGTCTACCTCATCGGCGAAGACCTGCTCGATCCGTACGGAGGCGCCTTCAAGGTCAGCCGCAACCTCTCCACCCAGTACCCTGACCGCGTCTGGACCAGCCCCGTGTCCGAAGCCGCCATTGCCGGCGTAGGCGCCGGCATGGCGTTGCGCGGCCTGCGCCCCGTCGTGGAGTTGATGTTCGGTGACTTCAGCACCCTGGTGGCCGACCAGCTCATCAACAGCATCACCAAGTTCCCCGCCATGTACAACGGCGCCGCCCAGGTGCCGGTCGTGATCCGTACGCCCATGGGCGGGCGCCGCGGCTATGGCCCCACCCACAGCCAAACGCTGGAGAAGCTCTATCTCGGCGTGCCCGGCTTGCGCGTCCTCGCCCCCAACACCCTGAGCGATCCTGGCGACTTGCTGCGCCGCGCCATCCTGGAACAGAACGACCCGGTCCTCTTTGTCGAGAACAAGGTTCTCTACCCCAAACAGGTTTTGGATAACGCCGCCCTGGCCGATTTCGAGATCGAGGCCAGCACGCAAGACTTTGCGCCCACCCATACACTGCGTCTCAAAGGCGCGCCGCGCCCCGCGCTCACCCTGACCGCCTACGGCTACATGGCCGAGCTGGCCCGCGAGGCCCTGACCCGCCTGGCCTTCGAGCACGAGATCTTTTGCGAACTGGTCGTCCCCACCCAGCTCGCGCCGCTGCCGGCTGACGGCGGGCTGCAGCTCGCCCTGCAAGCCTCGCTGCAGCACAGCAGGCGCCTGCTCACCATCGAGGAAGGCACCTACTCGCTGGGCTGGGGCGCCGAGCAGCTCGCCCGCGCCGCCCAGCACTTCGGCGGCCGCCTGCAGGCCGCCCGCCGCGTGGCCGCCGCCGAGGCGCCCATCCCGGCCGCCCGCAACCTTGAAGATGCCGCCCTGCCCGCGCTCGAAGACATCATCTCCGCCGCGCGGGAAATGGTATAAAGCCTTGATGGCTGAAACCACCGCGCAGGCCGTTCACGTCCCGCTCATCAATCCCAACGAAACCGAAGCTCGCCTGGTGAGTTTGCCTGTTTCAAATGGCGATAAAGTCGCCAAAGGCGATACCCTGGCCACGCTGGAAACCACCAAGTCGACCTTTGAGCTGCTTTCGGATGCGGATGGCTTTGTAGCCGGCCTGCAAGCCAAACAGGGCGATATGCTGCCCGCCGGGCAGGTGTTCCTGTACCTGGCCCCCAGCAAAGAATGGCAAGCTCCCCAAAAACAATCCGAAATTGAATCGGGCGTCCCCGATGGTCTGCGCATTACCCAGCCTGCCCTGCAACTGGCCGAAAAACGCGGCATCGCCCTGGCCGCATTGCCCATCGGCCCCATCATCACTGAAGACTACATCGCCAAACTCGCTCCCAAAGCTGGCGAAGCCTCCTTTGCGATCCCAGACGCCGCCAGCCTGCCCAACTCCGTCATCGTCTACGGCGGCGGCGGCCACGGCAAAGCCGTGATCGATCTGCTGCGTGCCGCTGGCGGCTACACCCTGGCTGGCGTGGTGGATGACAGCCGCCAGCCGGGCGACCGCGTGCTGGATGCGGCCGTCATCGGCGGCGAAGCCGCACTGGCCGCCTTGCACGCCGCCGGCTGCACCCGTGCGCTCAATGCCGTCGGCGGCATCGGCGCCATGAGTACCCGCATCACCGTATTCGACCGCCTGGAAGCCGCCGGCTTCGAGCTGCCCACGCTCGTTCACCCGAGCGCCGTCGTGGAACCCAGCGCCCAGCTCGGCCCCGGCGTGCAGGTCTTCCCGCACGCCTACATCGGCTCGGATGCACGCATCGGCAAAGGCGTCATCGTCAACACCGGCGCCATCGTCTCGCATGATTGCGTGCTGGAAGACTACGTCAACCTGGCCCCGGGCAGCATCCTGGCCGGCAATGTCCAGGTCAGCCGCGGCACCCTGATCGGCATGGGCGTCACCATCAACCTGAACGTGCACATCGGCAGCCTGGCCCGCATCGGCAACGGCGCCACGGTCAAAGACGCCGTCCCCGACGGCGGCGTAGTCCGCGCCGGCACAATCTGGCCGTCTTAAACATCTCAGTATCTTTTTGACAAACTTGCTCTGCTAAGGGAATTCTGCAAAACACCCCTATTCCAACGCGGGTCACACTGAAGCCCTGCCTGGGCTGCACCACCCAGACTGATCCGTCTGGAGGGGGTTCTGCGCTGCTGCGCAGCGCTGGGGGAACTAGCAGTTCCCCTAAGCGGGGTCAGGGGCAGAGCCCCTGAAAAAGAAAATCTTTGTTTCGTGCAATATCTAAAACGCGTCCTCATCACCGTCGGGAGAGGCAGGCTTTAAAAAGAGATTAGTTTTTTCTGTTACATTTCCCCCATGGCCACCGGCAAACGCAGTTCCAAAAAAGGCACGCGCAGCCGTGCCTTTGGCTCCTCCAGCCGAGAGAACCACGATGCCAGCGGCTTCTACAACAGCTCGCTCTACGCCAAGCTCCCGGCTGAAAGCAACACCCCCTACACCCAAACCGAGCTGCCCGCCGACGCCCGCAACCGCATCTTCGCTCACAGCAGCGAAGACATGCACGAGCTGCCCGACAACAGCGTGCACCTCATGGTCACCTCACCGCCCTACAACGCCGGCAAGGAATACGACAAAGACCTCGACCTTGAGCAATATCTGGGCATGCTGCGCCGCGTCTGGGCCGAGACCTTGCGCGTGCTGATGCCCGGCGGCCGCGCCTGCATCAACGTGGCCAACCTGGGCCGCAAGCCCTACATTCCCCTGCACGCCTTCATCATCCACGACATGCTTTCGCTCGGCTACCTGATGCGCGGCGAGATCATCTGGGATAAGGCCAGCTCGGCCGGCGGCTCCACCGCCTGGGGTTCCTGGCGCAGCGCCAGCAACCCCACCCTGAGGGATGTGCACGAGTACATCCTCGTCTTCAGCAAGGACCGCTTCGGCCGCCCGGCGCCCAAAGACGCCAACCGCTTCACCAGCGAACGTGATGATTTTCTGCAGAACACCAAAAGCGTCTGGAGCTTTCCCACCGTCTCCGCCAAAAAGATCGGCCACCCCGCACCCTTTCCGGAGGAGTTGCCGCGCCGCCTGATCGAGCTCTACACTTTCCCCGGCGAAGTGGTGCTCGATCCCTTCATGGGCAGCGGCACCAGCGCCATAGCTGCGCTCCGTACGGAGCGCAGCTATGTGGGCTACGAGATGGATAAGAAATACGCCAAACTGGCCGAAAAGCGCATTGCCAGCTCCACGACTCAAGCCACTTAGCAGTACACTTTCCCCATGGAAACCACCTGGCAATCTGTAGACAAGTTCCTCGAAAGTCTGACCGCCCCTGACGACCCTGTGCTGGCTGCCGCCGTGCAGGCCGCCGAGCAAGCCGGCCTGCCCAGCATCCAGGTCTCGGCCATGCAGGGCCAGCTCCTGCATATCCTCGCCCGCGCCATCGGCGCCAAACGCATCCTCGAAGTCGGCACCCTGGCCGGCTACAGCGGCATCTGGCTCGCCCGTGCCCTGCCGGCCGATGGCCTGCTGGTCACGCTCGAAGCCGACCCCAAACACGCCGCCGTAGCCCAGGCCAACTTTGCCGCCGCCGGCCTCGCCGAGCGCGTGGACCTGCGCCAGGGCGCCGCTCTCGACACCCTGCCGACCCTACTGCCGCAGTTCGCCGCCGGCTTTGATCTCTGCTTCCTCGACGCCGACAAGCCCAACCTGCCCGCCTACTTCGACTGGGCGCGCAAGCTCACCCGCAAAGGCGGCCTCATCATCAGTGACAACGTGGTGCGCAACGGCGAGGTCATAGACGGGCAGGATCCCAACAGCACGGGCGCACGCAATCTATTGCAAGCGCTGGGGAAGACGGGCAACAGCACGGTCATCCAGACCGTGGGCAGCAAGGGTTACGACGGTTTCGCGCTCACCATCGTGGAGTAGCCCCCGCTAGTGCCCCGCGTCCTGGGTATAGAAGTCAACCACCCGCGACGGCGTCTTGGTAGCGATCAGGTCAAAGAAGTATTGGGCTTCCTCGTACGATCCATCATGGCCCTGATGCCCGATAGACGGCTGTACCCGCAGGCCTAGCCAGCCCTTCTTCTCCTCGTATTTCTGCAGCAGCGGCAGCGTGTCCGTTCCAAACGGGTTTGAACGGTCATACTGGTTCTGGATCAAAAAGAGCGGCGGCAGGCTTTCAGCCTTGCCCGCCTCGGCATAAACATTCGGCGCGCCGACTAACTCAATATCCTCTTTGGACACCAGCTCGGTGTACACGGTCTGGACGCCGCGCTGGCGATACTCTGCGATCTTGCTCTTCAAGTCAATGATCGGCGTCGTCACATACACGCCGTCCGCGGCGTGCTTGATCCCGTGATACAGAGCGGCAAAGCCGCCCATCGATGCGCCCATGCTGAACCAAAGGCGGCTCCCTCGCTCGCGCATCTTCTCGCGTATCAGGCCCTGGGTCATCGCTTCCACATAGTTCCTGCCATCCGTGCCCCAGAACCAACTCCCGAGCGACTTCCAGCCAAAGTTGTCGTACGGCAGCAACAGATCAAAATGCTTCCAGCTATAGCGCAGGGGATACACCTCAAAGCCCAGGTAGCCATGAAAGACCACGACCAGCCCCTTGGGCTGCTCCACCGCCGGGAAGAACACATAACGCAAGCTGCCCCCATCCTCGTGCTCATAAATGGATGGGAAGTGACTGCTCAGGTCCTTATTGGCTTCTTCTTTCTTGAGGTTGCTGCGGCTGTGTTTGCGCGCAAAGGTGCGGATCGCGCCAACATCCGACGCCAGGATCAGATCGCGGTCGGCATTCGCCAGCGGGAAGCTGGCCTGCGCGCTGGGGCGAAACATGGAGCTGATGCTTCGCCAGGCTTGGCGTAAACCCAGAACCCGCACTTTGTTGGCAAAGCGCTTGACCCTATGCAGCAATGAAAGTTGGCTCAACGCAAGCTCCGTGGGTCATTATACTTACGCACTATGAACATCACCGTCTTCGGCTCCGCCTCCCCGCAACCTGGCCACCCCGCCTACGAGGAAGCCCGCCGCCTGGGCGAGCTGCTCGCCCGCGCCGGCCACACTGTGCTCACCGGCGGCTACATGGGCACCATGGAAGCCGCCTCGCGCGGCGCCGCCGAAGCCGGCGGCCACGTGGTCGGCGTGACCTGCCAACAGATCGAGGATTGGCGCGCCGCCAAGCACAACCCCTGGGTCCTCGAGGAGCGCAAGTTCCCCACCCTGCGCGAGCGCCTCTACTGCCTGGTCGACTCGTGCGATGCCGCCCTGGCGCTGCCCGGCGGCATCGGCACCCTCGACGAGATCGTCACCATGTGGAGCCAGATGCAAACCGCCGCCATGCCGGTGCGCCCGCTCATCCTCATCGGCCAGGGTTGGCGTCGCACCATCACCGCTCTGCTCGAAGCCCAGGACGAGCACATCCGCCCGGCTCATCGTGACCTGCTCACCTTCGCCGAAGACATTGATAACGCCGTCACCAAGCTGGCCGAGGCGCTGGCGGTCTGATGCCCAGCGTGCAACTGGGGCAGTTGCAGCAGGAAGCTGCCCAACTTTCTGAGCATTTCACCGACCCAGCCGCCTATCTCAAGCAGCTTGAACGCCTGCTGCTAAGCTACTCCACGCCCATCCACCGCCAAGGCCGCATCAGCGGTTTGCGTCCGGTTATCTTCAGCTTTGAGGTTCCGCCCCCCGTGCTCAAACGGCTTGAGCTCGAGATGGCGCTGCAAGCCTCCCAGCAGCCCGCCGCCGCCCTGGCGGTCGCAGACACCCTGTGGGAACGGCGTAGCTATGAGACCCGCCAGCTCGCCGTCCGCATGCTGGGCGCCACCCCCGCGCCCGCCTCCGAAGTCACCAGCCGGCTGGCAGCCTGGGCCAGCGAGAATCAGGAGGAGCTCCTGGTAACCGAGCTCTATCAGCGCGGCCCGCGCACCCTCATACAAAACGACCCGGACGGCGTGCTGCAGTTCGCCAGCCAACTCCTGGCCAGCCAGGATCACCGCAAACAGGTCCTGAGCATCGGCAGCCTGGAAACCTTGATAACTACTGGCAGTTTCACGAACCTGCCCGCCCTGTTCACCTTGCTCATGCCTCCCAGCCTGGACCCACCCCGCAAGTTGCAACCCTTCCTAACCTCCGTGCTTAACGCTCTCGCCCAACGCAGCCCCAAAGAAACCGCCTATTTCCTCGGCCAGCTGTTGAACAGCCAGCCCAGCGTAGCTGCCCGCCGGATGGCACGCCAGGTCCTGCGCCAGCTACCCGCCGACATGCAGGCCACCCTGCGCGATCTAGCCCGTTAGTATTCCGCCTTTATCTGGGTTCATCTGTGGACGATCCTCGCCCTATATGTATCCAGCGGCGGCAAAGTCCTTGACCTTGGTTTTATCCGCGTAAATCAGCTGCGTGGCGCAGCCACGCACATCTGCGGCAAAAGCTTTGCTTTGGCTTTATCTCTTTATATGTTCATCTGCGGCAAAAAAAGCCTTTGCTTTTGGTTTTATCCGCCTTATCCGTGTTTATCTGTGGACGATCCTCGCCTTATCTGTTTTCATCTGTGGACAGTTTCCTCCCATACATAATCCCACTCCGACCTGATATAATCTCGGCCTGACTCGACCAGTAGGCGGCAAACCCCATTCGGGGCCACCTGCCTGCTCGGAGACCTGCCAATACAAAGGAGATGCAGACGTCATGCCGTTAGCAAAAGACAAGAAAGACCAGATCATTGGCGATTATCGCCGCGCCGAGGGCGACACCGGCTCCACTGAAGTACAGATCGCCCTCCTCACCAGCCGCATTGAGCAGCTCACAGCCCACGGGCAAACCCACAAGAAAGACGTGGCTTCCCGCCGTGGCCTGGTCAAGCTGGTCGGCCAACGCCGCCGCTTGCTCAACTACCTGCGCAACCGGGATTACGATGCCTACGTTGCGCTGGCGGATCGGCTCAGCATCCGCCGCAAGACCAAGTAGCAAACACAAATAGTGGATATGCGCAGCATATCCACTATTTTGTTATTTAGCCCGCCGACCACGGGGCAGGTGGGCGCATTTGCAGATACACTTAAGCCCCAAACAACTAGTCACCCGCCCGTTAGGGGCATTGGTACTTGCTGGCAATTGCTCAACAACAATTGCCGGCAATTGCCAGTTCCTCAACAGGCGGGCCAGGTGCAATATCGCCGTTCCCGCGCCCGCGCGGCCTATAGGTGAATTGCGCCTATAGGAGAGAAATGAAACCAGAAGTACACAGTTACACCGCCACCGTTGGCAACCAAAGCATCACCCTGGAGACCGGCAAGCTGGCCCGTCTGGCCGGCGGCGCCGTCACTGCCCGCATCGGCGAATCGCTCATCCTGGCCACCGCCACCATGAGCGCCAACCCCCGCACCGGCATTGACTTCTTCCCGCTCAGCGTGGATTTCGAAGAGCGCATGTACGCCGGCGGCCGCATCCCCGGCTCCTTCTTCCGCCGTGAGGGCCGCCCAACCGAGGTCGCCATCCTCACCTCGCGCCTCACCGACCGCCCGCTGCGCCCGCTGTTCCCCAAAGACCTGCGCAATGACGTCCAGGTCATCATGACCGCCCTGTCGGCCGACACCGAGAACGTCCTGGACGTGATCGCCGTCAACGCCGCCTCGGCCGCCATCATGATCTCTGACATCCCCTGGAACGGCCCGGTCGGCGCGGTACGCGTCGGCCGCATCAACGGCGAGTTCGTCGTCAACCCCACCTACAGCCAGCTGCCCGAGTCTGACCTCGACCTGCGCAT
The DNA here is from genome assembly GCA_019454165.1 of Anaerolineales bacterium. Taxonomy (GTDB): domain Bacteria; phylum Chloroflexota; class Anaerolineae; order Anaerolineales; family UBA11579; genus JAMCZK01. The sequence goes on from CP075367.1 coordinate 88,654, forward strand.
CGCCGGCACGCGTGAAGCCATCCTCATGGTGGAATGCGGCGCCAACGAGGTGGACGAAGACGCCATGGCCGCCGCCCTCGTGCTCGGCCACCAGGCCCTGCAGCCGCTGATCGACATCCAGCTGGAGATGGCGGCCGCGGTGGGCAAACCCAAGCGTGACTACCAGAAGTTCAGCATCGACGAAGACCTCAAGAAGAAAGTGCTGGCCCGCGCCGAAAGCGAGCTGGAGAACATCCTCGAGAACACCGAAGGCAAGGCCGCCCAGTACGAGGCCATTGACCAGCTGCGCGACACCATCGTGGCGGAACTTGCCGGCGACGACGCCGCCCTGGCTGGCCAGGTCAAGGAAGCCTACACCTCGGCTGAGAAAGCCGTCGTGCGCCGCCGCATCATCAACGACGGCAAGCGCCCGGATGGCCGCAAGCCCACCGAGATCCGCCCCATCTGGGCCGAGGTCGACCTCAGCCCGCGCGCGCACGGCTCCGGCCTGTTCACCCGTGGCGAGACCCAGGTGCTCACCCTGACCACCCTGGGCACGCCCAAGGAAGCCCAGGAGCTGGACAACCTGACCCCCATCAGCTCGAAGCGCTACATGCACCACTACAACTTCCCGCCGTACTCCACCGGTGAAGCCCGCCCGCTGCGCGGCTCCTCCCGCCGTGAGATCGGCCACGGCGCCCTCGCCGAGCGCGCCCTGCTGGCCGTCATCCCTGACGAGAAGGATTTCCCCTACACCCTGCGCCTGGTCTCCGAGTGCCTGTCCTCCAACGGAAGCACCTCGATGGGCTCCGTGTGTGGCAGCACCCTGGCGCTCATGGATGCCGGCGTGCCCATCAAGGCCCCCGTCTCCGGTATCGCCATGGGCCTCGTCACCGATGGCAGCAAGTACCAGATCCTGAGCGACATTCAGGGTATCGAAGATCACCTCGGCGATATGGACTTCAAGGTCGCCGGCACCGACAAGGGCATCACTGCCCTGCAGATGGACATCAAGATCTCGGGCCTGAACCTGCAAATGATGGCCGAAGCCCTGGCGCAGGCCAAGGAAGGCCGCAAGCACATCCTCAACAAGATGCTGGAGGCCCTGGCTGCCCCGCGTGCAGACCTGAAGGACCATGCCCCGCGTATCACCACAATCCAGGTCCCGGTCGAGAAGATCGGCGCGGTCATCGGCCCAGGCGGCAAGACCATTCGCGCCATTCAAGAGGAAAGCGGCGCCAAGATCGATATCGCTGACGACGGCACCGTGTTCATCGCCTCAGACGATGGCGAGAAGGCCCGCATCGCCCGTGAGCGCATCGAAGCCCTCACCGAGACGGCCGAGATCGGCAAGATCTACACCGGCAAGGTTGTCCGCACTACGGACTTCGGCGCCTTTGTCGAGATCCTGCCCAACATTGACGGCATGGTCCACATCTCGCAACTCGACAGCAACCATGTCGAGAGCGTCGAAAGCGTGGTGCAGGTCGGCGATGAAGTCTCCGTCATGGTGACCGATGTTGACCCCAGCGGCAAGATCCGCCTCAGCCGCCAGGCCGTGCTCGAAGGCTGGACTGCCGAAGAGGCCCGCGAGCGCGACAAGGGCGGCGCCAGCCGCCCCCGCAACGGTGGCGGCGGTGACCGCGGCCGGGGTGGCCGCGATGGCGGCCGCGGCCGAGACGGTGGCCGTGACCGTGGCGGTTTCCGCGGCGGCCGCCGCTAACCGCAGTCGCACTGCATCCAAGAATCAAACAGCCCCGCCATTCTGGCGGGGCTGTTCTGTTTAACTTGTGCATCTATCCTCGCTGCCTTAGCCCCCAACCGCGGCCCGTCATTGCGAACGCAACGAGGGATGCTCGCTGCATACGCGGCGCTAAGCGTACTAGCCGTACCGCCCCGTTAAATACTCTATATACTCCCCATGCTCTTCTTCCAGCTCCTCCGCCAGACGGCGGATAAGCTCCTGATACGTTATTGACGCAAACGCGATCCCATCCGCCCTGGCGATCTCAGTGAAAGCAGCCGCTTCATCCGCGTGCACACGCCCCTCATCGCCATCAGCCGCGTACCAGAGATATACGAGGCAGAAATTGCGTCCGTACATACGCCGCAAGCCCAGCGTGTGCTTGATTAGCTGAGCTGCGTGCAAAAACCGAAAACGTGTATCCTCCGGAGACAAGGCTAGTGCCAATCTGTGCAACGCCGGCAACTCTGGCCACAGTTCAGCCACATTTAAATACTTGACCTTCAAACCCTTGCTGGGGTTGATGCGATACGCTTCAGAAAACTTGCACTCGATCGCCACAACCGGCTGCTGAAGGCCAAGAGGCTTGATAACTACATCCACATTGGGAGCAATACCAAACCCCTTACCGACGGGATATTTTTCTTCGAATACCACCGTAGCAGACCGGTAAGCAGCCGCGTCCCCGCCGCCCACGGCTGCGTCTGCTCTGCCCACTTCCCCTAAATACTGGAACACATTGACAGCCAGCGCAGAGGTGGAGTGCACTGCGCGCATCTTGGCGGGCTTATGGGGGTGATCGCCAATTTCGTTGCCGTCGCCCCTGCGGAAACATTCCAGCGTTGCAGGGGTAAGCGGCCGGAATAGATTGTCGTCAATCCTAGGCAGGTAAGCGAGACGCCCACGCTGTCCGCCGCGGCTATCTATGCGCGGCAAGCCACTCTGTGTTGCCCAATCTATTTGCCGTTGCAAAATAGTTTCGTACGCACTCAATTCTTTAACTCGCTCCCTACAACAGTCTACACTCGTAGCAGGATTTTGCTGCACTAGCTGGTCATCTTTCCAACCCACATTTGGGTGTCATAGGATAGGTCGACTGTTTATCCTTCCGCCCTCATCCCTCATCCTTTTTTACTGTCCAACCCCTTGACTTCCACACCAACTTCCGGCCCGCGCCACTTATCTATGGCACTATCCTGCCACACGCGCACGGCCGGCATGCGCCGCCAGTACAGCCTGCTACCTGCAGAATGCCGGCTGCTGAGCACAAAGGAGAACACAGTAGAGGGAAAGATCTGCCTGGCCGGCAAGCCAGCTGAGCGCTCAGCTGGTTTGCCGGGCTTCAAGCTCCATAGTGTCACCCTGAGCGTAGCGAAGGGCATTTTTCTGGCTTAGGGAAACAAGATGTTGGCTGAAACAATGAGGGCAAAAAAATGCTAATAATCTGTCAAGTTGTATCGAGATCCCCCACCCACTGCAACAACAATATCTACACCCGCCCGTCGGGCCAACCCGCCCGCCAGATGCCTACCCTGCCGTCGGCAGGCTAGGCATCTCCGGCCCCGGCACGCCCAGCAGCTCCGCCAGTGCCGACCGCGTCGCCACCCGGTCGTCCCACGGGTACTCGGTCTCACCGAAGCACATAGACTGCTCGTGCCCCTTGCCGAGCACGATGACCACATCGCCCGGCTGCGCCTGCAGCAGGGCGAACGAGATCGCCGCCCCGCGGTCAGGCACGCGGAAGAAGCTCTTGCCCTCCACGCCGCCGCGGCTCTCGGCCGCGTGCGCCATCTCAGCCAATATTTCGTCTAGGCTCTCGGTGCGCGGGTCCTCCGCCGTCAGCACGCTGATGTCCGCCAGCTCGGCGGCGTGTTCGGGCATCATGCGCCGCTTGGCCTTGTCGCGCAACCCGGCCGAGCCGAACACGGTGATGACGCGGCCCTGGGTAAATTGCCGCGCCGACTCGAGCGCCACTTTGAGCGCATTCGGCGTGTGCGCAAAATCTACGATAGTCGTGAAGTCCTGGCCCATCTCGATCCGCTCCATGCGCCCGGGTACGCCTTCCAGCGCCGCAATACCGGCCTGAGCCGCCTCCACCGGCAGCCCCAGGCCCACCACGCTGGCGCCGATCGCCGCCAGCGAGTTGGATACGTTGTACGCGCCGAACATCTTGGTCTCCACCGGGAAGCTGAAGCCCGGCCCATGCGCCACGAAGCTCAGCCTGCCGGGCTCATTGCGAATATCTGATGCGCGCAGGTCGGCTTCAGGATGCAGCCCGTACGAGATCTGCCTGGCCTTCGTACGCTTGGCCAGCCCCTCGTACGACTTGTCGTCTCGGTTCAACACCGCCAGCCGTTCCACGGCACGCGCCTTCTCGAAGGGCTGGTCCAGCCCTTCGAACAGCAGCGCCTTGGCGTCAAAGTAGGCCTCATAGGTGCCGTGATCGTTCAAATGCTCATGGGTGATGTTGGTGACGATCGCAATATCAAACTCGCGCGGCCGCGCCCCGCGCTGCTGCACCAGCCCGATCGAGGTCATCTCCAGGATCGCGTGCGTCAGCCCGCTATCCACCATCTGGCGCAAATAACGCTGCATGTCGAACGCTTCCGGCGTCGTGACGTGGAAGCCGGTATCCAGCACCTCTTCGCCAATCTGGGCGTTCACCGTGCTCACCATGCCGGTGTTCAGCCCGGCCATCCGCACGATCTGGTACAGAAAATTAGACGTGGTGGTCTTGCCGTCCGTGCCGGTGATGCCCAACAGCGTCAGATCGCGTGCCGGGTAGCCGTAAAAAGCGGCCGCCGCCTCGGCCAGCGCCGCCCGCGCATCCGGCACGGTGATATGCGGTATTGGCGACTGCGCGTCCTTGCGTTCGCCCACCACCGCCACCGCGCCCCGCGCCGCCACTTCGTCCAGGTACTGGTAGCGGTCCACGCCGCGCACGATCGCGAAGAACAGGTCGCCGGGTTTCACCAGGCGCGAGTCGAGCGCGAGGCCGGTCACCTCCACATCCGGCACGGCCGTTTGCAGATCAAGCGTGCGCAACAGTTCGGTCAACTTCATGGCGGCTCATTGTATTGCAAAAAGAGACGCCCGTTTCCGGGCGTCTCTTTGGTTCGCAGTCTAACAGGCAGAAAGCTAGCGAATGCTCTGGCGCAGGGCGCCTAGCTGGCCGGATACAGAGCCGTCCAGCACCTTGTCGCCCACACGCACCACCAGGCCACCCAGGATGTTGGGGTCAACCTTGAAGGTGACCTCACCCTTGCCGCCCAGCGTCTTCAGCACCTGCTCCTGCACGGAGGATTGCTCCGTCGCGCTCAGCGGCAGGGCGCTGGTCACCACGGCGCTGCTGCCGGCCGCGTCCGCGCCTTCCAGCACGGTCACCTTGCCGGACTTCACGCCGGAGAAGAACTCGTCGATCAAGGCTTGCTGCTTCTTGGCGTCCAAAGCCTCGCCGATCAGCTTCTGGGCCGCGGCAACCGCCAGCGCACCCACCTGGCCGCGCACCTCGCCCAGCACACGCACGCGCTCCTGGTCAACTTCGGCCAGGGCAGTCTCGCGCGCCTTGCCAGCCTTGGCTTCAGCGTCCTTGATGATCTCTTTGGCCTGCGCCTCAGCACGAGCGGTCAGCTCGCGCGCCTCGGTCGCAGCTTGTGCACGGGCTTCGCTCAGCAGTTTCTCAGCTTCCTTCTCGGCATTCTCGCGGGCTTCAGCAGCAATGCTGGCGTCCTCGAGGCCCTTGCTGATCGTCTCACGGCGTTTCTCAAGCATGTTCACGATCGGCGTGAACACAAACTTGCGCAGCAAGATCAACAACAACAGGAAGTTGAAGATCTGAACGAGCAGAAAACCCAGGTTAATACCTAAAGCTTCCAATGTCGGGTCTCCTTTCTATCGTGTCCTATCAGTGTCTGTTCTTAGATGAACAGAATGAGCATTGCTACCACCAGACAATAAATGGCGATAGCTTCAGTGAACACGATACCCAGGATCATGCTGGTCTGGATAGTGCCTGCAGCATCCGGGTTGCGGGCGATACCCTGCACGCCACCCAGGGCGGCAAGGCCTACACCCAGACCGGCGCCCATAGCACCGATCATTGCGATCCCAGCACCAATCATTTTTGCGGCTTCAGCTTCCATGTTTCCTCAACCTCCATCAAAAGATGAGTCAGATTTTTAGTGGTGTTCTGCGTCGCCGTGATGCGACTGTGTTGCCTGGGCCATGAAGATCATGGTGAGCATGCCGAACACCAGAGCCTGGATCAGGCCCACGGCAAACTCCAGCATCAACACGCCGGTTTGGGCCGCCACAGGAATAAGCGTACCGATCACCAGCAGCAAGATCATGCCCGCAAAAATGTTACCGAAAAGACGGAACGAGAACGAGATGATCTTGGAAAACTCAGAGACGATTTCGAAGATACCGACAATGAAATCGATCTTGCCCATGCCCGGCTTGCCCAGGGCACGGATGTTGATGAACTTCTCAAAGTAGCTCAGACCCTGGGCGCGTACGCCAATGATCTGAATGGCCATGAAGGATACAAAGGCCAGGCCCAGCGTGAAGTTCAGGTCGGTCGCAGCGGCACGCACGAACGGAGCGATCGCCGCAGCGCAATCCGGCTGGCCGCCGATCGACACCACTTCGGTGCTGCCGATCGTGAACAGCGGGTCAATGTCACAGTCAGTTTCAACGTGCAGATCCGGGTTCACATGGTGAGCGTGCTCCAGGCTGACCTCATTGATAACGCCAATGCTGTCAACGCCGGGGATCAACTCCATCCAGTTAACCGTCAGGACCAGGAAGGTGATCGTGGCAAAGATCGGCACGATCGTCTTTGTCCACTTGCCCGCCGTGCTGGAGGTCAGGTTGTAGATCACCTCCACCAAAGCTTCAACCACACCAACAATTCCCTTGAACACCTGTTTGCCGGATTTCAGCGCCGGGCGAATGACGAACAACGCCAGGCCGATAAGGAACACATCGGCGATCAGCACGGCCACCATGGTGTTGGTGAGGAAGAACTTCTCGCCCGTCAAGGGGAAGTAAAACAGTGTGTCAGTGAGATGCTCCGCCGGAAGCGAAATGTACGGGCGCAGCGGCGGGTAGATCCCAGCCGCAATGACGCCAGCGACAATAATCGCCAGAGCGATCCAGCGATTTACACCGTACTTCCATTTGCGGGTAGCTTCTTGTTTAGCCACTAGCCGCGTCCTCCTCATCTTTCGGTGAATTCACCGGCTTAATGCGAGAGGTTGCGAAGTTCACAACCCATAGCATGGCCAGCAATGTTACAGGCACGCTCGCGCAGAGAAGACCGATCTTCCACACGTTGTTCTCAGTTGCAAAGTAGTTGTCGAGCCAAAAACCGGCGAACAAGGCTACAAAAAGAATGGCAACTGTGATGAAACCAGCCAGAGAAGCCGCGCCTACCAATGCCATATTGGCAGCATAACGACGCGGGTTCTTCTTCGGTGGGCTGCCCATCGTTAGAGAATTATATCACAATCCAAAGGGCTGTCAAACAAGCCTAGAACAGCGAGGCCGCAGCCGCGATCGCCCAGTTGTAGCCTGGGGCAATGATCACACCCAGGATCAGCACCAGCAGCACACTCGCCACGATCGCCACCCCGTGCGCACGCACCACCGGCACCGGCTCTTCGCTCTTGGGCTGGCCCAGATAGACCTCTTTCAGCACGATGAGGTAGTAGTACAAGCCAATGATCGAGGCCAGCACGCCCACCACCGCCAGCCACACAAAGCCAGCCTCCACCGCCGCGGCAAACACCAATACCTTGGCAATGAAGCCGCCCAGGGGCGGGATACCTGCCAACGAGAGGAACGCCAGCAGCAGCACCAGCGCCAGCATCGGCGAGCGGCGGCTCAGGCCGGCAAAGTCCTCGATCTCATCCGAGCCAACGATGCGCGAGACAATGATCACCACACCGAAGCTGGCCATGTTGGTTACCACATACACCAGCAAGTAGTACATCACGCTGGCCACACCCAACTCAGAGGCGGCCACCACGCCCAGCAAGGCATACCCGGCATGCGCAATGCCAGAGTACGCCAGCAGGCGCTTCAGGTTCTTCTGCGTCAGCGCCACCACGTTACCAATGAACATAGAAGCCACCGCCAGGATGCCCAGCATAAGCTGCCAGTCCGCCAGAATGTTCGGGAAGCTGGCCAGCATGACCCGCACCAGCACCATGAAGCCCGCCGCCTTGGACGCGGTGGACAGGAACGCCGTGATCGGCGTGGGCGCGCCTTCGTACACATCCGGAGCCCAGAAGTGCATCGGCACGATCGCCACTTTGAAGCCCAGGCCCAGCAGCACCAGCACCAGCGTGCCCACCAGCACCGGGCCAGGCACCGCACCCGCACTGATCGCATCCGCCATCGCGTACAGGTTGCTCGTGCCAGCGAAGCCGAACAGCAGGCTGAAGCCGTACAACATCACCGCGGTGGTCATGGCGCCGAACAGCAGATACTTGAAACCCGCCTCGGTGGACTTGTTGTCGCCGGTCATGAAACCAGCCAGAATATACAGAGGGATGGAGGTCGTCTCGATCGCCAGGAACAGCATGACCAGGTCGGCCGAGGCGGCCATCAGGGTCATACCAATCGTGGACGTGAGCACCAGCAGATAGTACTCACCCTTCAGCCACACATCCTCCAGCTTCACGCTCAACAGCACCGTGATGAACGCCGCAAAGATGAACAGCAGCTTGGCCACATACGCCAGCATGTCGTGGCGCAGCATGCCGCCCCACACCAGCTCGGCGCTGTTGCCGGGGTTGGCAAACAGCAGGGTCAGCACGAACGTTGCGATCAGCCCCACGCCGGTCAACACGGCCAGAATGCCGCGGCGCGTCTCCGGCAGCACCAGGTCAACAATAAAGACGATCGCCAAAACCACCAGGAGAGAGATCTCCGGCAGAATGGCCAAAATCATGTCAGGGGTAATGGTGCCAAACACAGTTACGCGCCTCCTACCAGGGCCAGCACAGCTTCCACGCCGTGCTCAACCATGGGAACAATCACACCCGGGAAGATACCAATTGCGATCATGATGACGCACAGAATGCCCAGGGCCAGCTTCTCAGAGATCTTGATGTCGTGCATGTGGCCTTCCAGCGCGGCCGGCAGCTCGCCAAAGAACACCTTGCCCACCGCCCGCAGAATATAGGCCGCCGTCACCGCGATCGAGATCGCCGCTACGATGGCGATCCACGGCGTATCACGCCACACCCCCATAAAGATGGGGAACTCAGCCACAAAGCCAGAGAAGCCCGGCATACCCATCGACACCAAACCGCCGATGATGAACGCAATGCCCGCGAACGGCATGATCTTCATCATGCCGCCCAGCTCGGGGATCTGGCGGGTGTGCGCCTGGTCATAGATCATGCCGACCACCGCGAAGAACAGCGCCGTCATCACACCGTGCGACACCATCTGGATGCTGGCGCCCACCAAACCGTCGTGGTTCAGCGTCGCCAGGCCCATCGCCACCAGGCCCATGTGCGAGACCGACGAATAGCCGATCATGAACTTGAAGTCGGTCTGCGTCATGGCGATGAATGCGCCATAGACCACATTCACCAGCGTCAGCAGCAGGATCCACCACATGTGGAACTGGGCGCCCTCAGGCATCAGCATGATGCCCACCCGCAGCGCCGCGAACGCGCCCAGCTTCATCAGCACGCCGGCATGGAACATCGAGACCGCCGTAGGGGCAGCCACATGGCCCACCGGGCTCCAGTTATGGAACGGGAAGATGCCGCCCAGCACCGCGAAGCCAAAGAACACGAACGGGAACCACAGCTTCTGGAACTCGGGCGAGAAGTTGGCGTTTTGCAGCGCCAGAAAGTCGAACGTGTTGAGCCCGGAGTTGAAATACATCGCCAGCACACCAACTAGGGCGATCACCGAGCCGATGAAAAGGTACAGGGTCAGCTTCATCGCCGCGTATTCGCGCGATTGCTTCCAACCCCAAATAGCGATCAGCAGGTACATCGGGAACACGGCGATCTCATAGAAGAAGAACAGGGCGAACAGGTCCAGCGCCACGAACACGCCGAACACACCGCTCGCCAACAGGAACAGGAACGCGAAGAATTCACGCGGGCGGTCATCGATGCGCTGCGAAATGATCACACCGGTAAAGATCACCACACCCGTCAGCAGCACCAGCGGGGCGGCGATGCCATCCACGCCAACGTGGTACGAGATGCCCAGCTGCGGCAACCAGTCATACTTCTCAACGAACTGGAAGGTCTCCCCGGTGGCATCAAAGCCCACATACACCACGATCGACAGCAGGAAAGTCACCAGGGCGATCGCCAGGGCGAAGCTGTAGATCAGCTTGTGGTTCTTGGGCGGCAGGAACAGCAGCACCACGCCAGCCAGAATGGGGAGTAAGACGATTGCGCTTAGGATAGGAAAGCCCATCAATTCACCTTTAGCCGAACAATGCAACGACGGCTTGATTGATTACGTTGAGCAGCCAGGCCGGCCAAAAGCCCAGCCACAGCATCAGCACCACCAGCGGCGCCATCACCAACAGCTCGCGGCCATTGATCTCGGAAACATGGCCCTTCCATTCCTCGTTCAGCGGGCCGTGCAAAGTCTTGGCGATCCCTTTCAAGATATACGCGCCGGTGAAGAACAGGCCGATCATGCTGATGGCCGTGTACGCCGTAAAGATCGGCCAGGCGCCACGCACCACCAGGAACTCGGACACGAAGCCGTTCAAGCCGGGCAAGCCCAGCGAGGCCATCGAGCTCAGGATCAGCAGCGCGCCGTACAGCGGCACCAGCGGGAACAGGCCGCCGAACTTCTCGAGGTCACGCGTATGCGTGCGCTCGTAGATCACGCCCACCAAAAAGAACATGGCCGCCGCCGAAATGCCGTGGTTGAACATCTGCAGCACCGCGCCGTTCATGGCGATCGTGGCGCTTTCGGTGCCAGCCGCATACGCCGCTGCGGCGATGCCCAGCACCACAAAGCCCATATGGTTCACAGACGAATATGCCACCAGGCGCTTGAAGTCCGTTTGCGCCCAGGCCGAGAGGGCGCCGAACACGATCGCCGCCGTGGCCAGCAGCGCCAGCACGCCCGCATACTGCTGGGCCTGCTCGGGGTACAGCGGCAGCACCAGGCGCAGGAAGCCATACGCGCCCAGCTTCAGCAGCACGCCGGCCAGGATCATGGAACCGGCCGTCGGCGCCTCGGTGTGCGCATCCGGCAGCCAGGTGTGGAACGGCCACACCGGCACCTTGATGGCGAACGCGATCGCGAAGGCCCAGAAGGCAATGCTCTTGACCGTGGCCACCGGCAGGCCGAACAGCGTGCCTTGCAGCGCCGGCCAGCTCTGGAAGATGGCGATCAGGTCAAAGGTGCCGGAGACGACACCGATCATCTGAATGGCCAGCAGCAATCCCAGCGAGCCGGCCATGGTGTAGATCATGAATTTGAACGAAGCGTAGCGGCGGGCCGGCACCTTCATGCCGTTCCACAACTCACGCTCGCCCTTAGCGCTGCCCCATTGGTCGATCAGGAAGAACATCGGCACCAGGCCGATCTCCCAGAATACAAAGAACAGCAGCAGGTCCAGCGAGAGGAACACGCCCAGCATGCCGGTCTCCAACGCCAGGAACAAGGCCATATACGTCTTGACCTTCTCCTCAACGCTGAACGAAGCCAGAATGGCGATCGGCGTCAGGATCGTGGTCAGCAGCACCATGCTGAGCGAGAGACCATCAATGCCCAGGTGATAGTTGGAGTTGATCGCGCTGTACCAGACCGTCTGCTCCTGGAAGCGGAAGCCATCCACCACCGGGGCCGCCTCGAAGCCGAACCAGGCCAGCAGCGTCAGCGCCAACGGAACCAGGCTCAGCACCAGCGCCACTCGGCGGGCAAGGTTTTTGTTCTGGCCGGGCAGCAACAGCACGATCAGGGCCGCTGCCAGCGGGCTGAACAAGATCAATGAGAGAAGATGCGAATTCAAAAAGTCCATGAGGTCCCGTTTAGCGCAACACAGTGAATAGATAGTAGAAGAGACCGCCAAAGGCCACCAGCGCCACCAGCAGCAGGTACTGCTGCACCGCGCCGGTCTGCACCTTGCGCAGCACCCGGCCGATCGCCGCCGTGCTGTTGGCCGCCCAGTCAGCCACCCCGCTGATCACGGGGCCTTCGAAGCGGTCACGGAACACCAGGCCCAGGTTGACCGAGTTCTCGGCGACCCAATGCAGCACGCCGTCGATCACCTTGCGGTCCAGGAACCAGTACGAGAACTTCTCGGCGATCACACCTGCCGGGCGGATGAACACCCTGGTATACAGCTCGTCAAAGTAGTACTTGTTCTCCAGCAGGGTATACAGCGGGCCTAATGGCTTGCGCAGCGGGTCCTCGGCGCCGGCCTTGCGGTACACCAGATACCCGAGGCCAAGACCGCCCAGCGCTACGCCCAGCGAGATCCCCAGCGGGATCCAGCTGAAGTCGGGCGCATGCGGGTGCTCCAGCAGGCTGCTGCCCACAAAATCGTGGAACCAGTTGGGCAGCAGACCGCCGATCACCGGAAAATGTTCCGGGATGCCAACCCAACCAGCGATGATGGCGAACACAGACAGCACCATCAGCGGGCCGGTCATCACCAGTTTGTTTTCGCTGGCGTGGTCAGCTGCCTTGGTGCGCGGTGCGCCAAAGAAGGTCAGCGTGATCTGGCGCATGGTGTAGAACGCCGTCAGCAGCGCCGCCAGCGACAGAGTGATCAGCAAAGCATAGTGGTGGTTGGCGAACGCGTCCGCCAGAATTTCGTCTTTCGACCAGAAGCCAGACGTGATCAGCGGGAAACCGGACAGCGCAAAGCCGCCGATGAGGAAGGTCCAGAACGTGATCGGCATCTTCTTCTTCAGGCCGCCCATGTTGAACATGTCCTGCGGGTCCACATGCTCACCGGTGTGCAGCACACCGTGCTCCATACCGTGAATGACCGAGCCAGACCCCAGGAACAGCAGCGCCTTGAAGAAGGCGTGCGTCACCAGGTGGAACGCGGCCGCCACATACGCGCCAATGCCCAGCGCCGCGATCATGAAGCCCAGCTGGCTGATCGTCGAATACGCCAGCACGCGCTTGATGTCCTTCTGCGCCACTGCGATCGTGGCTGCGAAAATAGCCGTGAATGCGCCAATGAACGCCATCACCGTCATGGTGGTGGTCAGCGGGTCGCCGTGGTGCCAGCCCGCCGAGAGCAGCGGGAACATGCGCAGCACCATGTACACACCGGCCGACACCATCGTGGCCGCATGGATCATGGCCGAGACCGGGGTCGGGCCTTCCATCGCGTCCGGCAGCCACACGTGCAGCGGCCACTGGGCTGACTTGCCCACCGTGCCGATGAACAGCAGCAGGCCGATCAGGCCCGCAGCCGAGAGCCCCATCACACCGCTGGGCGAACTGGCCAGCATGTGCAAAACATTCTCATTGCGCAAAATTTCGTGGAAGTTCAGCGTGCCGGTGGCCGAGTACAGCGCCACGATACCCAACAGCATGAACACATCACCGATACGGGTGGTCAGGAACGCTTTCTTGGCCGCATCCCGCGCCGAGGGCTTGGCATACCAGAAGCCGATCAGCAGATACGAGCACAGGCCCATGATCTCCCAACCCACGAACAGTGTCAGCAGATTGTCAGACACCACCAGGGTGTACATGCCGAAGGCGAACAGGGCAATGAAGGCAAAGAAGCGCGAGTACATCGGCTCCACTGAGGGCACATGGTGGCCGTGGTCCTCAGCGCCATGCGGCGGCAGGCCCGGCTTGTCATGATCGCCCTTGGGCGCGCCGAAGTTGTGATAGCCGATGCTATAGATGAAGATCATCAGCACGGTCCACGCCACAAAGAACAGCACGGCCGCGCTCAGCGGGTCGATCATCACGCCGATATTAAAGAAGGTCTCGCCCGTCGGCAGCCAGGCGATCGCCGAATGGAACGGGTGCTCGCCAAAGTGGTCGATCCCGACCGCGGCGAAGAACACCAGCATGCCGAGAAGCCACGAGGTGGCCGCAGCAACAACGCCCACCGTATGGCTGAGGGCATTGTTCTTGCGCGTGAACAGCAGGATCAGAAAGAACGCCAGCAGCGGCGGGAGCGGAATAAGCCAGATCAAAGTTTCAGTCGGCATCACTTACCACTTCATCAAGTTGATTTCGTCCGCAGCCACGGTCTTGCGGCGGCGGTAGATGGAAATAACCAGGGCCAGACCCACCGCCACTTCAGCCGCGGCGATGGCAAATACGATCACCACAAACGCGTGCGCAGCGATCAGGTCAGGCGTGAAATAGCGCCAAAAAGCCACCAGGTTGATGTTCACGGCGTTGAGCATCAGCTCCACGCCCATCAAAATAGCCACGGCATTCTTGCGGGCCAGCACACCATACAGGCCGATGCAGAACAGCAGGGCGGCCAGCACCAGGTACCAGGAAAGCGGGATCATAGCGTCGCTTACTTACCTTTCTTCTGCGGGCGGGCCACCATCAGCGCGCCCACCAGGGCCGCCAACAGCAATACCGAAGCCACTTCGAACGGAATAACAAAGCCTTCGGGGGAGACCAGGGCCACGCCCAGCTCAGCCGCCAGATCGCGGCTGGTGTCGATCTCGCCCGCCAGGCTGGCCACCGCCGGCCACTGGCCGATCAAGATGATCAGGCCAAAAGCGAACAGGGCCGCCAGCACCAGCGCCCAGCCGTAGTTCTTGTTCACCGGCGCTTCTTCAATAACATCGCCGCGGGTAAGCATCACGGCGAAGATCATGATGATCGAGATCGCGCCGATGTACACCAGCACCTGCACCACCGCCAGGAAACCTGCATCCAGCAGCACAAAGATGATCGAGACGCCGAACAGCGCCAGGATCAGGTAAAAGGCGGCGTGCACCAGGTTCTGGCGCGTCACCATCATGAAAGCCGCCCACAAGATCAGGCCGGCCGTGAAAAGAAAAACACCTTGCATTGCAGTCATGCGTTTGGCTCCATCACAAAAGGCACGTTACGGCTGGACCGCACGGGCCTCTGGGCGTTTCTTGAAGACTTGGCGCTCGCGGCGTGCCTTGCGAGACATCATGCGCAGCAGGGCCCAGCTCAGCACCAGCACCACCAGATTGCCGGCCAGCAAAGCCGGCACACGCAGGGCGGTCTCGGCGAATAGCTTGTCCAGCACCGCCGTGGTGATCAGCAAAGCCAGCGAGACGGGCGTAAGCACCTTCCAGTTCAGGTCCAGCATGTGGTCAATGCGGATGCGCGGCAGCGTGCTGCGCACCCACATCACAATGAAATAGCCAATGCTCGACTTCGCCATCAGGTACACCACACCCAGAATCGGATACTGCTCCGCGCCCGGGCCGCGCCAGCCGCCCAGATACAGAATGGCGAACAGCACACCCACCGTGAACGCATGCAAAAATTCAGCCGCAAAGAACAGACCGAATTTCATGCCGGTGTATTCAGTGTGATAGCCGGCCACAATTTCAGACTCGGCTTCGATAAGGTCAAAGGGAGTGCGGCCAACCTCAGCGATCGAGGACACCAAAAAGATGATGCCCGCCACCGGGGCCAGCGCAATGAACCAGGTGCTCTGCGTCTCCACCACGGTCATCATGCCCATGCTGCGCGCCAGCAGCACCGGCACCAGCAGGGTCAGCAGCATCGGCACTTCGTAAGAGATCAGCTGCGCCACGGCGCGGAAGGCGCCGAGCAGCGCGTACTTGTTGTTGGAAGCCCAGCCCGCCATCAGGATCGAGAGGATGCCGAACGAGCCCACCGCCGCGATGTACAGCACGCCTACGTTCAGGTCGGTGCCGATCCAACCCGGGGCAAATGGAATGACAGCCCAAATCAGCAGCACCGCGATCATCGAGACGATCGGGGCCAGGTTGAAGGTCAGCTTGTCCGCCTTCTCAGGGATGCTGTCTTCCTTAGTAAGCAGTTTTACGATGTCAGCGATTGTCTGCAGCAAGCCATACGGGCCGGCCCGGTTAGGGCCAATGCGGTCCTGGAAGCGGGCCGCCACTTTGCGCTCCAGCCAGATCAGGAAGATCACCAGGATCAAGCCGAAGGACGAGACCACCACCACACCAATGATCGTGCTGATCAGGGTGGCCCACGCCTCGGGCAGCAGATCAGCCAGCAGGCCGGTCAGCCACTCGTTTGCTACAAGGATCGGGTTGCTCCAAAAAGACATTCGTTATCCTCTATCTGTGCAATAAAAAAGGCTGTTAAGCAGAAGCTGCAGCAGCCTTTAGGACCATTCCAGGGCGCCCTTGCGCCAGGCGTAGAAAAGCCCCCCGGCCAGGATCAGGATGAAGATCACGCCTTCGATCACCGCGAACATCGGCAGCACGCCGTAAGCCACCGCCCACGGGTACAAGAACGCAGTTTCAATATCAAAGATCAGGAAAACCAGGCCGTAAATGTAGTACTGCACCTTGAACTGCACCCAGGTGTCGCCCACCGTCTCCATACCGCACTCATACGTCTCGAGCTTGATGTGGTTGGGCTTGCTGGGGGCCAGGATCCGCGCAATTACGATCGGCAAAAGAGGGAAAACTCCCGCAATTGCAACGAACACGCCAATAAAAAGCCAGTTTTGTTCCATGCGTATTGGGTCTCTTTGTCCTGATTACCGCAAAAAAGATTCAACTTGCGGCAGATTTACAGATAAACCGCATTGTAACACAAGTGCACCGTTTGTGCATCTTTCCGCAATCAAACCCTCAATTCCTTGACGCACAGACCCACAAACCCCTCCAACGCTGCAAACTCTGTATATTCCGGCCAACCAACTCCCCCCTCTCCTTTATAAGGGAGGGGCCGGGGGTGAGGGCAAAAGGAGAAGCAATGAACAAACCACCAGATATCTTTTCAGTTGCACCCCATACCCCCACCCGCTTAACGAACAACATCTTTTCCGCCTTGCGATGCTTAGGCTTGCCTGAGCAGGCGCAGTGCTCTATCCGCGGCGCAGCAATCCCCAAGCCTCTATATGGACTTGGGCAGGAACTCCCGCGCCGCGGAGCGGGCACAGCAATCCTGTCGCTCGCTCACCGGAGTTTGCGCAGCAAACTCCCGCGCCGCGGGCGCAGCAAGTCAGTGCAGGCGCAAAGTTGTTAGTTGTTAGTAGTTGTTAGTGAACACCCCCACCCCACCAAAACATAATAACTTTTGGCGGGGGCGAAAGCGGCTGGGCTATACTTCCATTATTCGAAGTATCCCTAGAACGCATCAAGGAGCGAACAGAATGTCAAAACCGGGCGAATTCAGACTCACCTATGCCACCATGTATGACCCCCCGGAGGATCTGCATACCCGCTTCGAGGCCGCCATTGCCAAAGTAAAAGGCAACCTGGGCCAGGAGCACCCTATGTTCATCAACGGCAAAGATGTGCGCGCCGCCGCCAAGTTCGAAGATCGCTCCCCCATCAACACTGACTGGCTGCTCGGCACCTTCCAGGAAGCCACCGCCGCCGAAGTCGCCCCCGCCATGGAGGCGGCCTACGCCGCCTCCAAAGACTGGGGCCGCCGCCCTTGGCAGGAGCGAGTCGCCCTCGTGCGCAAAGCGGCCGACCTCATCACCGAGCGCATCTTTGACCTCGCCGCCGTCGTCTCCATCGAGGTTGGCAAGAACCGCATGGAAGCCCTCGGTGACGTGTCCGAAGCGGCCGACTTCTTCTATTTCGCCTGTGACCAGATGGAAGCCAACAACGGCTACATCAAGCCCATGGGCGTAGACCCGCTCAAAGGCTACAAGGCCACCAACACCAACCGCCTGCGCCCTTACGGGGTCTGGGTCGTCATTAGCCCCTTCAACTTCCCCTTCGCCCTCACCGCCGGCCCGGCCGGCACTGCACTGGTCGCCGGCAACACCGTCGTCATGAAGCCGGCCGAGGACACTCCCTGGGCCTCGCGCCTGCTGGCCGAGGTCTTCCGTGATGCCGGCTTCCCCGATGGCGTGGTCAACTACGTCACCGGTGACGGCGCCGTCGCCGGCCAGGCCCTGGTGGATGATCCCCGCACGGCCGGGCTCACCTTCACCGGCTCCTACGATGTAGGCATGCACATCTACCGCACCTTTGCCAACGGGCGCTACCCGCGCCCCATCCTGCTTGAGATGGGTGGCAAGAACCCCGTCATCATCTCCCGCAATGCCGATCTGGAGCGCGCCACCCAGGGCCTCTACCGCTCGGCCTTCGGCCTGCAGGGCCAAAAGTGCTCGGCCGGCTCGCGCATCTATATTGAAGAGCCGGTCTACGATGCGCTGCTTGAGAAGCTGGTCTCCGTCACCAAGACCCTCAAGATCGGCGACCCCACCCTCAAAGACACCTTCATGGGTCCCGTCATCAACCAGGGCGCCTACAACAACTACAAGGGCTGGGCTGAGGATCTCTCCCAGAACGGCGCCATCGCCACCGGCGGCCGCGTCCTCACCGAGGGCGAGCTGGGCAAGGGCTACTTCTGCGAACCCACCATCGTCACGGATGTGCCCACCAGCCACAAGCTCTGGAAGCAGGAGATGTTCCTACCCATCACCCTGGTGCACAAGATCAAAAGCCTGGACGAGGGCATGGCCCTCGCCAACGATGTTGACTTCGGCCTCACCGCCGGCTTCTACGGCAGCGCCGATGAATCCAAGTGGTTCTTCGAGAACATCGAGGCCGGCGTCACCTACGCCAACCGCCCGCAGGGCGCCAGCACCGGCGCCTGGCCCGGCTTCCAGCCCTTCGGCGGCTGGAAGGGTTCCGGCTCCTCCGGCAAGGGCGCCGGCGGCCACTACTACCTGCCGCTCTACATGCATGAGCAGACCAACACCGTCATTGAATAACCCCGCGGGCTCTCTCCGCACGCAGCATTCGCATTCGTACTGGCGCAGCCTCGGCTGCGCCAGTACACTTTTCTGCAACCCGCTCACAAGAAAGAACCTGCTACGATGCACAAGACCCCACGCGCCATAGCCTGGGCGCTCAGCGCACTGCTGCTCAGCAGCCTGGCCTGCACGACCCTGCTCGGCGAACCCGAAGCCGAGCGCGACTACGAGCTGGACCTGCGCCCCACCCAGCCGCCAACCCAGCCAGCCCCGGCCGTGCTGACTCAGCGCCTTGACGGCCTGCAGTTGCTGCCTGACCTGGCCCTGGCCCCGCCGGCCCGCAGCCCTAACGACTCCGACCGCCCGCGGCTCAGCGGCGTCATGTACGTCTTGGATACCCAGAACTTCCGCATCCACTACACCCGTGAGGGTGAAGACGCCGTGCCGCCCGCCCAAACCACAGATAGCGGCCATCCGGACTACGTGATCGAGGTCGCCCGCGCCATGGAGTATTCCTGGTTCGCCTCCATCGACCATTTCGGCTGGGCGCCGCCCCCGCCAGACTTCGGCCTGGGCGGCGATGACCGCTACGACGTCTATCTCATGAACATCATGGACGAAGACTATGCCGGCTATACCGACTCGGACTATGACGATCCGGTCATCGGTGACAACCCCAACAGCCCGCTGGTCGAGCTGGCCTCGACCCATACCCACCTCGTGCTCGATAACGACTATCTTGAGGATTACGACTACAACGAAGATGGCACTTACCCCATCGCCGGGCTGAATTACATGCGCAGTACCGCCGCCCACGAGTTCCACCATGCCATCCAGTTCGGCTACGATGGCGAAGAGCCGCACGATTGGGTTTGGGAAGCTACATCCACCTGGATCGAAGAGGAGTTGTTCAACAGCGTCAACGACCCGGTATACACGCTCGACTCTGTAATGAAGTCGCCCGACTCGTGCCAGCTGGCCGAAGGCGGTGAAGTCCACGACGATGATCTTGACCGCTGGTACGGCATGTGGATCTTCATGCGCCACCTCTCCGAGCAATATGGGCACGGCATCGTGCTGCGCCTGTGGGAGCACATCATCGAGCTGGACGGATACGCCGCCTGGGATGCAGTGCTGGCAGAGTACGGCACCACCCTTGAAGATGTCTTTCTCGATTACAGCATCGTCCTGTTGACGCGTGACTTTGAAGAGGGGTTGCGCTATCCCACTGTCGCGCTCGAAGGGACTGCCAACCTCAATGAATGGTTCGTGTCCACCACCGGAGTTCACCAACTCGGCGCGGACTACATATCCCTGCCCTTCCAAGAAACCATCACCGTCACCCTGGAGGCCGAAGGCATGCTCGGCGCCGTCGTGGGTATCACCGAAGGCCGGAGCTATATCTACCCCCTATGGGATGGCGAGCTCAGCCTCGACAGCCGTTGGCATGAGCGCACCTATCTGGTTGTGATGAACATGGAGCGCGCCGTCAACGCCCGCAACTGTTTCAGCAGCGACTATTCGGTCTTCGTCATCGGCGGCGGCAGCCCGCAGGAGCCCGAGTGGAGCCTGGCAGCCTCTAACTTTCAGCCGCCGCGTCCATAAAATGACCTGGGCATGAGAGAATCTTTAACTGCTTTTACGGGCGATATAATCCCTGCCTTACGCCAAAAATTCGAGGTGCAGTTGTGAGAAATTCGAAACAAATTCTGGTCACGATCCTGTTGGCAGGCGCGGTTCTCCTCAGCGCATGCGGCGGCTCTGGCGCCAACACGGATGCCGTGCTGACCGAAGCCGCCCAGATCGCTTTCCAAGCGCTAACTGAGACCGCCGCGGCCGCACCCCCAACCGCTACCTTCACCCCGGTACCGCCCACCCCCACCTTCACACCTGAACCCCCCACGCCTACGGCTACGCCGGAAGGCGGCGTCACCCCAACTCCATTCCCCACTCCCGCCCAGGAGCAACCCAGCACCTCCGGCATCCCCTGCCTGCGCGCCAACCTGGAATGGGAATCCCATCCGGATGGCGTCGAGATCTATGCCAAGATCCCCTTCACCAAGATCTGGCGCCTGAAGAACACCGGCTCTTGCACCTGGAAGCGCGACTTTGCCGCTGTCTGGGTCCAGGGTGACCTGATCGGCGCTGAAACCGTCGTCGAATTCACCGACCGCGAGATCCCGCCTGGCGACTACGCCATGGTGGAGGTCAGCATGCGCGCCCCTGACCGCTCTGGCAACTACAAGGGCTACTGGATGCTGCGCGGCGATGGTGTCGTCTTCGGCATCGGCACCAATGCCCGCGAATGGTTCTGGGTCGACATCAAAGTCCTGCCCATCGCTGAGGAAAACTAACCCTTCCCCGCTAACAAAACGCCCGCTGAATCTTCAGCGGGCGTTTTTATTCTCTTCTGACACGAAACACTTGACAGGGGGTTATTCGTTATAAGACGATGGGAAACGCATGAACGCAACACGGCCACTCAAAGCCATATTCTTTGACCTGGGCAATACGCTGCTCTACTTTGACGGCGCCTGGCCCGAGGTCCAGCGCCGGGCTGACGCCCAGCTGCTGGCCCACCTGCAAGACGAAGGACTGACCCTGGATGCGCCCAGCTTCCTGCAGGAATTTCGTGCCCGCCTGAATGCGTATTACGCCCACCGTGAAGCTGAGTTTGTTGAGCAGACAACCGCCTATGTGCTCAAAACCTTGCTGGCTGACCTGGGGTATCCGGATGTTGGCCCAAACCAGCTCACCCCCGCCCTGCGCGCCTTGTACGCAGCCTCACAAGCACACTGGCTGCTCGAGGATGACACCTTGCCCACACTGGAGGCGCTGAAGTCTGCCGGGTACAAGCTTGCCATCATCTCCAACGCCGGGGACGACGAGGATGTCCAGACCCTGGTGGATAAGGCTGAGTTGCGCCCCTACTTCGAGCTGGTTCTAAGCTCGGCAGCGTGCGGGGTGCGCAAGCCCAATCCGCGCATTTTTTCGATCGCGCTGGAGCAACTCGCCGTCCAGGCCAGCGAAGCCGCAATGGTGGGCGACACGCTGGGGGCCGATATCCTGGGGGCCAACAACGCAGGCATCTTTAGCATCTGGCTCACCCGCCGGGCGGAAACCCCCGCCAACCGGGAACACGCCCAGACCATCACCCCAGATGCCCAGATTCCCTCCTTGGCCGAGCTTCCCTCTCTCATTAAAGAAGTTGCTTCAAGTAGGTAGATTCCGACGAATCTGTGGCACAATTCGACAATTAAAGCCCTATAATGAATTTCTGTACTACCAGGGCTCGCAATTCGTTGCGGCAATAGCTGGCTGTGCTTTTTTTGTGTTTGTCAGCTAAAGGCGTAAGCCTAATCTTCAAACCAAAGGAGGTGGTACTCACCAGAGGCGCTGAATTACCTACCTAACCAATCCTTAGTCAAATTTTTACGGAGGAGAACACATGCAACGCAATCGCATTTTGGCGCTGTTCAGCATCCTGCTAATCGCTAGCTTGGTGCTGGGCGCGTGCCAGCCGGCTGCTGAAGCCACGGCCACTGAAGCCCCGGCCGAGGCCACGGCAGCCCCTGAAACTGAAGCACCTCCCGCTACCACCCGTGTGGGTGGCTGGCTGGACGAGATCGGCATGAAGATCGTGGGCGCCGACTCCGCAATCACCCAGATTGCGGCCGGCGACATCGACATCTACACGTCGAACCTCTCCCGCCCGCAGGATGTGCAGGCTGCTGACGCAGCTGGCCTGGAGCGCTCGTTCCAGTATGGTATTTACTACGAGTTGACCTTCAACCCGGCCACTGCTGAGGTGGGTGGTGTAGAGTTCCTGAACGGCACTCTGAACCCCTTCACCAACGCCACCATCCGCAAGGCGATGAACAACCTCATCGACCGTGACTACATCAACCAGGAAGTGTACGGCGGCCTGGGCACTCCGAAGTTCTTCTCGTTTGTGTCCGCGTTCCCCGACTACGCTCGCCACGTTGATGTGATCCGCGGCCTCGAGGCCCAGCTGTCCTACGACCCTGAGGGCGCCGAAGCCACCATCTCCGCTGAGATGGAAGCCATGGGCGCCGAGCTGGTGGACGGCAAGTGGAACTACAACGGTTCCCCTGTCAACATCATCTTCTTGATCCGCACTGACTCTGACGGCACCCGTGTTCCGGTTGGTGACTACATCTCCAACCAGCTCGAGTCCATCGGCTTCACTGTGACCCGCCAGTACGGCACCTCTTCTGAGTTGGCCGCCCTGTGGGTGAGCGGTAACGCTCCGGACGGTCTGTGGCACATCTACACCGGCGCCTGGGGCGTTGGTGGTATCACCCGTGATGACGCTGCTGACTTCCAGTTCTTTGACTCCCCGGACAGCGCCTACGGCTTCACCACGCTGTGGCAGTCCTTCGCCAACCAGATCGCTCCTGAGTACCGCGCTCTGGCTAACGACCTGGCCAACGCCAACTACTCCACTCTGGAAGAGCGCAAGGCCATGATCAGCGAAGCCCTGCAGTACGCTGCTGACAGCGCCCTGCACGTCTGGCTGATCGACGGTCAGGCCTTCAGCCCGTGGCAGCCCAACGTTTCCGTGGCCTTCGACTTGGCCGCTGGCGTTGACATCAACCCGCTGACCACCTTCACCCTGCGCTTCGACGACCAAGAGGGTGGCACCCTGCAATGGGGTACCCCTGACATCTTCGTCGAGCCCGCCAACCCGATCGGTGGTAGCAACTGGACGTACGACAACCAGTGGCAGCTGCTGACCCGTGACTCCGCTGTGCTGCTGAACCCGCACACCGGTATCCCCCTGCCGCAGCGCCTCGAAAGCGCTGAAGTGTACGCGCAGGAAGGCCTGCCCATCGGCACCACCTACGACTGGGTTGACCTGAGCTTCGTTGCCAGCAACGACGTCCCGGCTGACGCCTGGATCGACTGGAACCCGGAGACCGAGACCTTCATCACCGTGGGCGAAGCCTACCCTGATGGTCTGAGCTCCCTGATCAAGACCGTTGTTCACTACCCCGCCGAGCTGTTCGACCGCACTTGGCACGATGGCAGCCCGATGACCGCGGCTGACTTCATCATGCCGATGATCATGACGTTCGCTACCGGCACCGAGGGCAGCCCCATCTACGATGAGGCCGCTGCTGGTGGTCTGGCTGCGTTCAAGGGCGGCTTCAAGGGCTGGCGCATTGTGTCCACCGACCCGCTGAGCATTGAGTACTACACCGATGTGTGGACTCAGGACGCTGAACTGATCGCTGGCGCTGGCGCCGCTACCCTGTGGCCGGAGTACGGTTACGGTAACGCCGGCTGGCACGCCATTGCGGCTGCCAACTGGGCCGAGGCTGAAGGCGAACTCGCCTACACCCCGGACAAGGCCGTTCAAGCCGAGGTGGAGCAGACCAACTTCGTTGGTGGCCCCAGCCTGGAAGTCCTGGCCTCCTACCTGCAGCGTGGCGCCGATGAGGGTTACATCCCCTTCGCTGCCACCATGGGTAGCTACATCACCGCCGAAGAAGCCACTGCTCGCTACAACAACCTGCTGGACTTCTACGGCACCTATGGTCACGTCTGGGCTGGTGTTGGTCCTTACATCCTGGAGCAGGCTCTGCTCGTGGAGAAGACCGCCGTTCTGGTGCACAACCCGAACTTCACCGACCTGGCTGACAAGTGGTCCGCTTTCGCGGCTCCCAAGGTCGCCACTGCTGAGATTGATGGCTCCGCCCGCGTAACCGTGGGTGAAGAGGCCACCTTCGACGTTCTGGTGTCCTTCGATGGCGCGGCTTACCCGGCTGACGAGATCTCGAGCGTGAGCTACCTGCTGTACAACGCAGAAGGTGCTCTGGTTGAGACCGGCTCCGCCGAGTTGAGCGCTGACGGCCACTATGTGGTCACCCTGAGCGGCGAAACCACTGCCGCCCTGGGCGCTGGCTCCAACAAGCTGGAAGTTGCTGTTGTTGCCATCCCGGTCAGCATCCCGGCCTTCGCCACCTTCGACTTTGTGACCGAGTAATCGGCCAACAAAGCGAAAGTAGCAAGAACTAAAACAGCGGCAGGGCCTAGGCCCTGCCGCTGTTGCTTTAACTACCCTTGTTTCCCCTGCTCACCCTCGTTGTGAAAAGGATTCTCATTATAGGGAAAAGCGTTTTTTGGTATATTATTTGGGCGTTCCGCCCCGCTTCAACCGGAAGCAAGGAGAAATTGAATGAGTGTTACTACGCCAGATCTTGAGGCTCCGCCAAGCGTACCTCAAGAGCAGACCACTAGTCCTAAGCGCAAGACCAGCACGTTTGCTCGTGTAGCTAAATACACCCTGCTCAAGATGGTTAGTATCTTCTTGAGTGTGATCATTGCCGTGTACCTGACGATCTTGATCGCTAACATGGGCGGCTATGTTGACCAGATCGTACGCGGCCAGATCCGCGAATTCATTGGCCAACAGCTACGGGCTGATCAGAACTACCAGCAAATGGATCCCGCGGCCAAGAATGAGTTCTTTTTGGCCCAGGTTGAACGGGCCGAGAAGCGTTATGGCTTGGATAAGCCGTTTGCTGTCCGCAGCCTGACCTTTCTGTGGAACGCGATCCGCATGGACTTTGGCACGGCGCAGTTAATGGCCAGTGATACCGGTTCCCGGCAAGTCAAGCTGATCATTCTTGACCGCCTGGGGCCAACGCTGTTACTCGTGGGTGCGTCCAATCTGCTGTTGTTTTTTGGCAGTATTGCCCTGGCGCTTATGTTGTCTCGCTCCTACGGCAATTTCTGGGACAAATTGATCATCGGTTTCTCGCCCACGTCCTCAGCTCCATCGTGGTTCTATGGCTTGTTCCTTATCCTGCTTTTCGCGGCGGTGCTGAGGTGGCTTCCCTTTGGCGGCATGATCGATTCGCCCCCGCCCCGTGACCAGCTAGGCTATATCCTGAATGTTGGCAAGCACTTGATCCTGCCCACCCTGGCCATCATTCTTAGCAACTTGTTCATCAGTATCTACAACTGGCGCACATTCTTCCTGATCTATTCCAGTGAAGACTATGTGGAAATGGCCAAGGCCAAAGGCTTGAGCGACCGTGACATTCAGTATCGCTACATCCTGCGCCCCACCCTGCCAACCATCATTACCAGCTTCGCCTTGCTGGTGATCGGCCTGTGGACCGGTTTGATCCTGACGGAAGGCGTGTTCCAATGGCCTGGCCTGGGGCGCACCTTCATCACCGCGATTGGTCTATATGACACTCCGGTAATCGTGGCGCTCACCATTATCTATGCCTATCTACTGGCAATTACGGTGTTTGTGCTTGACTTTGTTTACGCCCTGGTTGATCCGCGCGTAAAAATTGGCAGCTAAGAAACCAAAGAAACAGGTGAACTGAAGATGCAAGGAATAATCAAGGGCTTTCAACAGCTCCTCAAGTATCCCAGCGCCGTGATAGGCCTGGCGCTCATCCTCATACTTTTCGTCGTGTCCATCCTCACGGTGATTTTTATCCCGCGCGATGAAGCGATTCGCTTGTGGCGCGGCGGCGAAGCCATCTGGGGCCAGAACCCCAAGACCGTACCGCCTGCGTGGACGAATCTGTTCCGCTCCAAGAAGCTGCCCGAAACCATCGTGCTCACCCTGAACGATGAAGCTACGCAAACCGAGATCAACGAACGCAGTGAGGGCGAGAACCGCATCATCGTGTATAGCTTCAACTACACTGCGGACGAAGCCCCTCAGGACGTTGTGTTCAGCTTTACCTCCAGGTACGCTACGCGCAACCCCTTCGTAAGCATCTTCTGGATCACTCCGGATGGGCGAGAAATTCGCTTGATGGAGCAAGGCATCAATTACAACTTCAGCTACCGCGCCACGCAAGACACCAAGCTAAGCCGGCGCCTTGGGGGGTTGAGCCCTGAGATCGGCTTGTTTGACAACCCCGAAACCGAGGCGGTTGATATTCTGAAGGGCCAGTATCAGATCGTTGTTGACTACATAACCTTCGAAAACGACTCAAGCATCTCGAAGGCTGATGTGATCCTGCATGGCAAGGTGTATGGCCTGTTTGGCACTGACCACCAGCGCCGCGATCTTACGATCGGCATTCTGTGGGGCGTTCCCATTGCTCTGGCGTTTGGCTTGGTGGCATCTTTCGGCACCTCCATCGCTGCGATCATTTTTGCGGCTCTGGGCGTCTGGTACGGCGGCTGGGTTGATGAGTTGATCCAGCGCATTACGGAGATCAACTTGAACCTGCCGGTCTTGAGCATTTTGATCATGATCGGCACCTTCTACTCCAAGAGCATCACAACCATTCTTGGAGCCACCGTCTTGCTCAGCATCTTTAGTGGCGCCATCAAGAGCTACCGCGCCATCTTTATGCAAGTCAAAGAATCCCCATATATCGAGGCTGCTCGTTCCTACGGTGCTAGCAGCTCGCGCATCATCTTTAGCTACCTGATCCCACGTGTCACCCCTCTGCTGATCCCGGGGCTGGTGCTGGGCGTGCCCTCCTTCGTGTTCCTGGAAGCCACGCTGGCTTCTCTGAACCTGGGTGACCCTGTGCTGCCTACCTGGGGCAAGATCATCTATGAGGCGTGGGGCACTGGCGGCGCTGTGTACAATGGCTTCTACTACTGGATCCTGGAGCCTGCGATCCTGCTGATCATCACCGGTTTGGGTTTTGCGCTGGTCGGCTTTGCGATGGACCGCATCTTCAACCCTCGCCTGCGCGACATCTAAACCAAGAAGAAAGACGATTTCACTTCTCATGACGAACAACACACTACTCAAAGTAGAAGACCTGACCCTGTCCTTCCGCACTGCGAAAGGCACCGTGCAGGCCGTGGACAAGGTCCAGTTTGAAATGCCATCTAACCAGGCTGTGGTGGTGATCGGCGAATCAGGCTGCGGAAAGACCTCGTTTGCCAAAGCCCTGCTGCGCCTGCTGCCTCGCAACATCGAAGAGTACAGCGGCCGCGTCTACCTTGACGGGCAGGACACCATGGCGCTGGACGACGAGACCTACCGCCAGGACATCCGCTGGGCCAAGATCTCGATGGTGCCCCAGGCGGCCATGAACTCGCTGAACCCTGTCCTGCGTGTGGGTGAGCAGGTAGCAGAACCCCTGATCGTGCACTACGGCATGACCCCTTCCGAGGCCCTCGAAAAGGCCAAGGAGATGTTCCGCAAAGTCGGCGTGCCGGTTGATTTCCTTGACCGTTACGCCTTTGAGCTCAGCGGTGGTATGCGCCAGCGCGTGGCGATCGCTATGGCCTTGGTCACCAACCCCAAGCTGATCACGCTGGATGAGCCCACCTCCGCCTTGGATTTGCTGACGCAGGCCAACATCATGAACCTGCTGAAGCGCGTCAAGAAAGAAACCGACGCCAGCTTCATCCTCATCACGCATGACATCGCCACCTCCAGTGAGCTGGCTGACCGCGTGGTGGTGATGTATGCCGGCCAGATCGTAGAAGATGCCGACTCGGCCCGCTTCTTCACTCAGCCGCTGCACCCCTACTCGCAGAAACTGATGGCGAGCGTGCCCCGCCTGCGTGAGACGGTAGAGCCCGAATTCATTACCGGCCAACCGCCCAGCTTGATCAATCCCCCCACGGGCTGCCGCTTCGCAGAGCGCTGCCCCAAGCGTTTCGATAAATGCACTCAGGACCCTCCGCTCTTTGAAGTCGAGGGCCGCAAAGTGAAATGTTGGTTGTACGAACCCGGTAGCAAGGAGCGCAAAAACTAAATGGCTACAAAGAATAAAACCACGGCTAAGGCCGCTGGCAACAACAGCGAAGATCCCAACGCTCCGTTGCTTTCCGTCAAGAACTTGCGCGTATGGTTCGAATTGCGCCGCTTTGGCTTTGGCAACGCTGGCTTTGTGCGCGCCGTAGATGGCGTGACCTTTGACTTGCACGAAGGCGAAGCGATCGCCATTGTGGGCGAAAGTGGCTGTGGCAAATCCAGCCTGATGAAGACCATCCTCGGCCTGAACACCCCCACTGAAGGCTCGATCGTCTTCAAAGGGCGCGACATCAGCAACTTCAACCGCCAGGATCTCGAGTGGTATCGCTCGCTGATCGGTTATGTCCAGCAGGACCCGTTTGGCTCGCTGGCTCCCTTCATGACCATTGAGCGCATCCTTGAGGAGCCGCTGATCATTCACGGCATCAAGGACAAGGAAGAGCGCATGCGCCGCATCCACAAGGTGATGGAGGAGGTCAAGCTCACTCCGCAGGCCGAAGTGCTGCCCAAGTTCCCTCACCAGATCAGTGGTGGCCAGGCGCAGCGCGTGGTCATTGCGCGTGCCATGATCCTGGAGCCGAAGTTCATCGTAGCCGATGAACCCGTATCCATGCTTGACGCTTCCGTGCGTGTAGAGATCCTGAAACTGCTGCGCGATCTGCAGTCCAGCCACAAGCTGGCCGTGATCTACATCACGCATGACCTTTCCACGGTTCGCTACTTCTCGGAACGCATCTTTGTGATGTACGCCGGCCAGCTGATCGAAAAGGCCCCGATGGAAGCCCTCCTCAAGAGAGCCCGTCACCCTTACACGCAAGCTCTTTTGGCCGCGACGTCTGACCCGGATGCCAACAACGCCTTGCACTACAAAGACGTCCCCCCCGGTGAGCCGCCCAGCCTGGTGAAGCCCCCCATGGGATGCCGCTTCCACCCCCGCTGCTCACACTTCATGGAAGGGTTGTGCACTCAAGATCCGCCCGAGGTTGCTCCTGAGGCAAACTACTTGACCTCATGCTGGCTGTACGACCCGGAACTCGAGGTGAAACTTGCTGAGGCTCAGCGCTAAACAATACCTGATCTACGGCTTCTTGATGGTCCTGTTCGGGTTCATCATGCCGTGGCTGTTCATTCTGCGTATTGTGCAGATCAACTTCTTCCTTGCCTTCTTGAGCTATGCAGTCTCATTGGCGGGATTGCTCTTCGGGATCATCGGTATTGCCATGATCGGCTTGGAGCGACGCCACAAGGACAGACGGGCACGCGAAGAGTACGGAGAATACGACGAATAAAAAAAACCGCCTGCACTGCAGGCGGTTTTTTTTATTCGCTATCTCCCAATCTCAGCGCCCGATAAGACTCATAGCGCTCTGGATGAACCTTGCCTTCATCGACAGCGGCCTTGACGGCGCAATCGGGCTCCTCAAGGTGGCGGCAGCCGCGGTAATGACAGCCATGGATCAGCGGCTTGATCTCAGGAAAATAGCCATCCAACTCTTCTGGCTGAATATCCCACAACGCCAATGCCTTGATGCCGGGTGTGTCCGCCACATAGCCGCCCCCATCCAGCTTGTACATTAGCCGCTCGGCCGTAGTGTGCTTGCCTTTGCCCGAACTCTGCTGAACATCCCCTACGCGCAGATCAAGCCCGGGTTGGACTGCATTCATCAGGCTCGATTTGCCTGTGCCCGAAGGGCCGGCCAGCACCGAGATCTTGCCCAGGAGCAGGCTACGCAACTCTTCGATACCCAGACCATCCGCAACCGAGGAGTAGTGCACCGGATAGCCGATCTCAGCATAATGGCCAAAGATCTCTTGCGCCTGCTGCATGCCGACCAGGTCAACTTTGCTGGCAACGATATGTGCCGGGATCTCTTGCGCTTCGGCAATGATCAGGAAACGATCCAGCATGCGCAAACGCGGCGCGGGGTCAGCACAAGCGAAAATGAACAGCGCCTGGTCAGGGTTGGCGATCAGCACCTGCTCATATTCACCGTTGGGACGCGGGTCACGGCGCACCAGCGCCCGGCTGCGCGGAGCCACCGACTCGATCATCGGCTCGGCGCCCTCCTCGATACTTATCTCTACGCGGTCACCGATCGCAACGATATCGCCGGTGGGGCGGCCTTTTTTCAAGCGGCCGCGTAGGCGAGCTAAATATTCGCCCTGCGCAGTTTCCACCGCGTAGAAGCCAGACTGTGAGCGAAGTACCAGGCCGCTAAGCTGCATCAAGCGGTTAGGGCTCCGGAGTTTCCTGAGCTTGCTCAGTCGCCAAGGCTTCAGCCGTTCCGGTAGCCTGCTGCTGCAGGATGGGGTTGAAGAACACCGGATTGACTACGCCGTAGTCGGTCTCCCAGGGATACAGCGGCCCGGGGCTGGCGAAGAAGTAGTAGCCTGCCACACGGCGGAAGATCGGGGCAGCAAAATCAGAGCCATCACCGACGTTTTCAACCAACACCGCAATGGCGATATCCGGTTGGTCCTCTCGATTGGCATCCGTGTAGCCAATGAACCATGCATGCGGCAGCAGGCCGGTGCCCGCGGTGGCGGTGCCGGTTTTCCCGTACACGGGCAGGCCAAAGCCGGTAAAGCGGCGGTAGGCCGTACCACGCGGGTCAGCCACCACCATGCGCATACCTGTTTGCAGGGTTTCGAGGGTGAGTTGACTTATCGGCAGCGTGCCCTTGACTTGAGGTGTAAAGCTCAGAACCTCATCCCCATTGGCATTGACCACACGGTCCACCAGGCTGGGGACGTAGAGGGTGCCGCCATTGCCCACGGCGGCCGTGTACACGGCCGCCTGCAGCGGAGTCAGCAGCGTAGTACCCTGGCCAAAGGCCTGCTGCACGGCCTGGTTGCGGCCGGTGCCTTCATCGGTTGGCTCAGGGTCGACAACCGAACCTGTCACTTCGTTCAAGCTCTGAATGCCGGTGAGCGAGCCGAGGCCAAAGCCGCGGGCCATCTCTGCCACCGCGTTCTTGAAGCCGGCGTTGTACAAATCCATGCCGATCTGATAGAACCACGGATTGCACGAGCGCATAATGCCTTCAACCAAGGTCAGGCGGCCGCTGCTGGGCAGCTCCTTGTCCAGGGTCCAGTCGATCAAGGTTTGCCCGGCCAGGCCGTGCCACTCCTGCACACAGTCCATCTGCTGGTCAGGCTGGAACTGGCCGCTTTCCACGGCGGCGGCATACGTGATGACTTTGAAGATCGAACCAGGCGGATATTGACCCTGGGTGGCTCGATTAAAGAAGACGTCATCTCCGCCGGTGAAGTAAGAGTTCCAGTCAGAGTTGTAGTTGTTGAAATCTGCCCAGTTCTGATTGAACCCAGGTGAGGATGCCATGGCCAAAATGCGGCCTGTGTCACGCTCGAGCACCACGACAGCGCCACGGAAGTCCTTGATAGCTTCTTGGGCGCGGCGCTGCAATTCACTGTCCAGCGAGGTATAGATCGAATCCGAAGGCTGAGACGCGCTTTGCGCCAGCTGGGTAACTACTTCTCCGGCCGGATTAAGCACGTACAACGTGCCGCCGCGTGTGCCGGCCAGGTACTCCTCGCCCCAGGCCTCCAGCCCAAGCCGGCCGATGCGGTCGTCACTCTGGTAGCCGCGCGGAATGAATTCCTGCACCTGCTCTGCCGGAATTGAAGCAAAGTACCCCACGGTCTGCGGGGCCAGGCCGCCGTTGTAGTACAGGCGGGTGTTGTATTGAGTAGAGCGGATACCAGACAGGCCGCTCCAATCCCCAGCACGGGCTTGGAATTCTTCTTCGGAGACCTCAGCGATCGAGACGTAATAAGGCGGTTCGGTATCTTCAGGGAACAGCAAGTTGCTGATCTCAGAAGCGGGCCGGCGGCTGACGCGCGCCAGCTCGCTGATCACGCGGTTGGCATCCTCTTCTTCGATCAAGCTGGGGAAGGCGCCCACCGCCACGGCAGCCGCGCCGCCGGCGATCACATTCCCGTTACGATCATAGATAAACCCGCGGGCGGGCACAGAACGCTGCATGCTGAGGCGGTTGCCGCCAGCCAGCTCCGGCAAGATGATGCGGTCATCCCAGGTGATGCGCCAATTGTTGCCTTCTAGTTTGAGATCAATAGCGGTATCGCGCGTGATAGGGCCGATAACAGCCGAATTCAGCGTCACCCGATAGCCGACCTGTGCCGTTTGCGGGTTGATGAGCGATTGCAGGATCTCATAATCCACACGGAACAGATTGGCCTGAGTGGCCACATCCGCATAGCGGGCCACAAAGTCCTCTTCAGTGATCTGGCTGCGGCTTTCGGCCGTCAGCATGCCGTACATGCTGGGGTAGTCACCCGCGTTCCATGCATCCAGATAGGAGCGCACAGCCAACTCGGCATCTGGAGCGGCGCTGACGTTGATCTGCGGTGTGGGCAATGCCTGGCTTTGGCCAAGCCCGCACGCACTGAGTACGATCGAGAGGAGTGCCAAACTGAGAATGACGCGACGCATGGAGTTGTCGTGCATTAGTGCTCCCATTGAAGGACGAGATGGCTTACTGGGCAATCATAGTTCAGATGTTGCTGGCAGGCCGCCGGCAGATCCACCGCCAGCGGCAAGCCCCAACGCCGCCAGTTGCGCAACAAATGGCAAAGGGGCAGGCCAGCCACATTGGCGAAGCACCCGGCAAAATTCTCTACCGGGTGAAAGCTGGTATTTTGTATCCCATAGGCGCCGGCTTTGTCCAGAGGCTGGCCGCTGGCGATGTAGGCGCTCATCTCGCTATCAGAATAGTTGCGCATCGGCACCTGGCTGAGCGCTAGATCGGTCACCTGGCGGCCGGCGGCCGTGTCCCATAGGCATAGGCCGCTATAGACCTGGTGGGTGCGGCCGCGCAGCATGCGCAGGATGCGTTCGGCGTCGGCCGCATCCACCGGCTTGCCGATGATCTCGCCTTCGTGCACAACCGTGGTATCGGCAGCGATCACCACTGCGGCCACCCCATCCAACCGTTCAGCGATCACCTGCGCCTTGCCTCGGGCCAGGCGCATGACGTATTCGGTGGGAGCCTCGCCCGGCAGCACATCCTCATTGATGTCGGCGGGCATCACCTCGAACGGCAAGCCCAGCAGCGAAAGCAGCTCTTTGCGGCGTGGCGAGGTGGAGGCGAGGACCAACTTGGGCGAATCCATAAGCCTTAATTTTAGCTGGCGAAGCGGGAACTTACCAAACTTGTGGTTAAATGCTGCGATATGCAGGCGCTGAAAGAACGCATCCGCAAAGATGGCCGCAACCTGGGCGGGGGCATCCTCAAAGTTGACGGCTTCATCAACCACCAGGTAGACCCTGGGCTGATGGAAGCCTGCGGCCGCGAATTTGCCCAGCACTTCAAAGACAGCGGCGCCACCAAGATCCTCACCGCCGAAATTTCCGGCATTGCGCCCGCCGTTACCACCGGCATCCACCTCAACCTGCCCGTGGTGTACGCCCGCAAGAACAAGCCCATCACCATGCCTGACCAGGTGTTCCTGACCCTGGCGCCCTCACACACCAAGGGCCGCATGGTGGAGCTGATCGTCTCGCCCGAATACCTGGCCGATGGCGAGAAAGTGCTGATCATTGACGACTT
This sequence comes from Anaerolineales bacterium, assembly GCA_019454165.1. Classification (GTDB taxonomy): domain Bacteria; phylum Chloroflexota; class Anaerolineae; order Anaerolineales; family UBA11579; genus JAMCZK01. Next base: position 122,556 of record CP075367.1, read on the forward strand.
CCTGGCCAGCGGCGCCACCATTCTGGGCCTGGCGCGCCTGGCCCAGACCGCCGGCGCCCAGATCGTTGGCATAGGCGCTTTGGTGGAAAAAACATTCGAGCAGGGCCGCACGGCCCTGGAAGTGCTGGGTGTGCCCATCGTCTCTCTGGTTGCCATCACCAATATGGATGGCGACGCCATCGAATTCGCTTAGATAAACATGATCGTCATTCTGGACTTCGGCTCGCAAACATCTCAACTGATCGCCCGCCGTTTGCGCGAAGCCCAGGTGTATTGCCAGCTTTTCCCCTGTGACACACCTGCAGACGAGATCCTGGCGCTGAAGCCTGAAGGCTTTGTGCTCTCGGGCGGGCCAGCCTCGGTGTATGCCGAGGGGTCGCCCCAACTCCCTGAGTACGTGGTCGAAAGCGGCAAGCCGATCCTGGGCATCTGCTACGGCATGCAAGCCATGACGCATGCGCTGGGCGGCCAGGTCGCCGCCAGCCAGCAGCGCGAGTATGGCTCGGCGCAAGTGCGCACCCTCAGCGCCAACGCCCTACTGGGCGAGGGCGAGCAAACCGTGTGGATGTCACACGGCGACCGCATCGAGCAGGCGCCACTCGGCTTCACGCCGATCGCAGCCAGCAGCAACGCACCGGTGGCGGCGATGGCGGATGCCAGCCGCGGCTACTACGGCGTCCAGTTCCATCCGGAGGTGCATCACACCCCCGGCGGGGCCGAGATCCTGCGCCGCTTCGCCATCGAAGTATGCGGCGCACCGGCCACCTGGTCACCAGGTGCGATTGTCGAGCAATCCATTGAAGCGATCCGCACCCAGGTTGGCAGCGCCACAGCGCTGTCTGCCATCAGCGGCGGCCTGGACTCCAGCGTGGCCTCCGCCTTGGTGCACGCCGCCATCGGCGACCAGCTGGTCGCCATGTTCGTGGATACCGGCTTGCTGCGCCTGGGCGAGCGCGAAGAGGTCATCCAAGCCTTGCAAAGCGGGCTGGGGATCGAACTGGTGGTGGTGGATGCCGCGGCCATGTTTCTGGCCGATCTCAAAGGCGTGACCGACCCCGAAGAAAAGCGCCGCCGCATCGGCGAACGCTTTATCCGCGTCTTTGAAGCCCAGGCCCAGCAACTAGGGCTGCCGCCCTTCCTTGTACAAGGCACTATTTACCCAGACGTTATCGAATCGCGCGCCCCGGAACGCCAGCACGCCGAACGCATCAAAACGCACCACAACGTGGGCGGCTTGCCCAAGAATATGAACTTCGAACTTGTGGAGCCGCTGCGCTATCTGTTCAAAGATGAAGTCCGCAAGGTTGGCGAGAGTCTGGGGCTGCCTGACCATTTGCTGTGGCGCCAGCCCTTCCCCGGGCCGGGTCTGGCGGTGCGCTGCCTGGGCGAAGTGACCGGCCCGCGCCTGGCGGCCCTGCGCGCCGCGGACGCCATCTTCACCGATGAACTAAAAGAAGCCGGGCTGGTGAACCGCCCCAACGCGCCGCTGGCCCAGGCTTTTGCCGTGCTGCTGCCGGTGCGCAGCGTAGGCGTAATGGGTGACCAGCGCACCTATCAGGAGACGGTGGCGCTGCGCGCCGTCGCCAGCCAGGACTTCATGACGGCTGACTGGGCTGCCCTGCCAGACGAACTGCTGCGCAAAGTCTCCAGCCGCATCGTGAACGAGGTCACCGGCGTGAACCGCGTCGTATACGACATCAGCAGTAAGCCTCCGGCCACCATTGAGTGGGAATAAGCCAGAGTCGCTTTCTAAGCAAGTAGCATCTGCTCGCTTCACCCCGTTTACGGCAATAGACCGAGCAAACTCCAAAATTATCTGAGAAACACGCCCAAAGCAGGCTCAGCGCGTGTATCATCTTTATAAGGAGACACAGCCCAATGGAAATCGGCAACATACTCTCGCGTGCTTGGAAGATCATCTGGAAGCACAAAGTTTTGTGGATCTTTGGCATTTTGGCTTCCTGCGGCTCCCGCAGTGGCGGGGGAGGCGGGGGTAACAACTTCAGCACCGATAGCGGTCAAAACTTCAACCCGCCGCCCGAGCTGCAACAGTTCTTCACCAATCTCGAGCGCAGCATGCGCACCATTTCTGAAGAGCAGATCATTATGTTCGTGGCCATCTTCTTTGCCGCGATCTGCTTGCTGGTCGTCATCACCTGGCTGGTTGGTCTGTTCGGCAAGACCGGTGTAACGGTAGGCGCCCTGCGCGCCGAAGCCGGCAGCGCTGTGACCTTCCGCTCCATCTGGAGTGAAAGCTGGCCTGTCTTTGACCGCATTGTGGGGCTCAATTTCCTTCTGGCTCTGCCTCCCATTCTGCTCGGCGTTGTGCTCGCGGTAGGCTTCGCCGCGATCGGCGTGCTCACCATGGGCATCGGCGCATTGTGCCTGCTGCCCTTGCTGTGTCTGTTCATACCCATCGGCATTGCTTATGGCGTATTCACTGACTTTGCCAGCATTGCCGTGATCAAAGAGAACCTGGGCATCAGCGCCGCCATTCAGCGCAGCTGGGATGTGCTATCCAAGAACGTCGGCAGCCTGGCCCTGCTTGCGCTGGTACTTATCCTGGGCAGCTTCTTCATCAGCATCCTGCTGGCGCTGCCCTTCTTCCTGGCGCTCCTGCCCCTGATCCTGGGCGCGGCCAATGGCGGCGCCATGCAAAACATGACCGTCACGCTGGTCTGTTTCGCGGCGCTCATCCCGGTCATACTGGTCGCCAGCGGCATTCTGTACAGCTACCTGCAGACCGCCTGGACCCTGGCCTACGCGGAGCTCACCGCGGCGAAATAGCATGGGCCGGCTGGATACCAACGCCTTCTCGCGCCTGCGGCGCAACCACGGGCTGGAGCACGCCACCATTCATGTGCTCAGCCGCACCCACCCGCGCATATCCACCGCCGGTCACTCTGACCCCGGCGGCTTCTGGCTGCTGGGTGACCTGAGCACCGAGGCCGTGTACGCCGCGGTCGAGGAAGCGTTAGCGCGCCTGAATGCAGGGGAACACAACTTGGCCATCCACCCAAACTGTGGCACCAACCTGGTCACGGCCAGCGTCACCGCTGGCCTGGCCGGCGCTTTTGCTTTCGGCACGGCACGCAATGACCGCGAGCGCCTGGAGCGGCTGCCGCTGGCGATCCTCATGTCGCTGGGCGGCCTGCTGCTGGCGAGGCCGCTGGGCGCGCGCATCCAGCAGCGCGTCACCACCTCGGGCGATCCTGGCAGCTTGCATGTTGTCGAGATCCGCCGCACCCAACGCGGGCGTTTCACCACTCACCGCGTCAGCACGGCGGACTAATATGGCCGCCAAGCCTAGCGTCTATATCTTCATGGGGGAGGATGACACCGCCATCCGTGAAGAGATCGCCAAACTCTCACGGAAGCTCGGCGACCCGGCCACGGCGGAAATGAACACCTCCCGGCTGGAACCGGGCGCCAATCTGGACGCGTTGCGCCGCGCCGCGCTGGCCGCGCCCTTTCTGGCCGAGCGCAGGCTGGTCATTGCTCAGCAAACTGTAAAAACATTCAATGCCGCAGAGGCGCGCAGCCGCTTCACCGAATTCCTCAACGAAGTGCCTGCCAGCACTGCGCTGGTACTGCTCGAAACCACAGTCTTCGAAGATAAACATTGGCTGATGAAGTGGGCCGATGCCGCCGAGGGCCGCGCCTTTGTGCGCGAGTTCAATCTGCCGCAGGGCGCCCAGCTGGCCAGCTGGCTGAGCCAGCGCGCAAAGGAACTGGGCGGCGAGCTGCAGCCGCAGGCAGCCGCAGCGCTGGCGCAGATGCAGGCTACCGACAAGGCCGCCGCCGAACAAGAGCTGGATAAGCTGCTGGCCTACGCCAACTACAGCCGCCCCATCACGGCGGCCGATGTGCAGGCGGTCAGCCTGCCTAGCGGCGAACATGGTGACTTCTTCGCGCTGGCCGATGCGCTGAGCGCCGCCAACGGGCAGCGCGCCATGCAAGCCCTGCTGCCCCTGCTGGAGGAGCGCGATCTGATCCTGCTCTACTTCAGCATGGTGGGACACTTCAGAGGGCTCTTACAAAGCCGGGACCTGCTGGATGCGGGCTTAGGCGAAGCAGATATCGCCAAGCAACTCGGGATGCACCCCTATCGCGCCAAGAAGTTATCCGCCCAGGCGCGCCAATTCAGCGCCATCAGCCTGCAGCGCATTTACGCACGACTTTTGGAATATGATGAGCAGATCAAGACCGGCGAGATGGAACCCCGCCTGGCCATGCAAGCCTTTGTAGCAGAGCTCAGCGTGCAAGCGGCTTAGTAGCCACGTCTTCCCCCACCCATAGATAGCTCGGCAACACCGTCTTGCGCGGCTGCAGGCGCAGCGCGCCGAATTGGCGTTCATTTTGCAGCAGGCTGGGGTGCAGCATCACCAGATTGGCGGCGCGTCCATATTTGCGGCGATAGCGCTCAGCCGCCCACAGGATCTTGCCCTCCAGCTGGTTGGCATCGTCAATAAAGAATAGTTCTCCCATACATAGATTCTCCCCCGCAAATATTGGAGATTAATTAATGAGTGGTTATTTCTCTGTTAGCGCCCAGAGGAAGCGAAAATGGTCCAGGTATTCAGCGGCCAGGCTGGCGCTGTAAATGATCAAGGTATTCTCATCATTGCGGCGTTCAGCGTTGGAGCTGAAGTTATAAGAACCGGTAACCACGATCGCTCCATCCACGATCAGCACTTTGTCATGCAGGTTGACGCCGGGCTCATCCTTGTGCACTTGCACGCCGTTCTGGCGCAAAAAGTCGTACTCACCGCCCTGGTTGCCAATTTGAGCATCATCCATGATGCCAAGCACTTCCACACCTCGCTGCTGGGCGCGCACCAGTGCATCCCCCAGCTCATCCAGTGTCAGTGAAAAAGCCAGGAAGTACACACTCTCCTCAGCCGCGTCCAGCAGATCAACCAGCGCAGCCGCGACAGAATCATCCGGCGAGAAGTAGGTATGCACCTCCACATTGCCAAGATAGATCTCCTGATGCGGCGTATTGTCAAGAGTGATCTCGCCGAAGTAACCCCGTGTGAACATCTCATCGAACTCATTGGCGTAGTTGGCCGCCAATTCGCTGGATCGGATGCGCAAGAGGTTATTGCGGTTGCCATACATATCGCTGACCGTGTAGTTGGTGGAGCCGGTCCAGACCTCATAGCCATCGATCACGACAAATTTGTTGTGCATGAAGTTGGGGCTGGTATCCGCCACCAGCGGAATGCCAGCCTGTGCCAGCTGCTGCAGCTCGCGGCGGTCCATGTTGTCCGCCTCAACCACCAGGCGCACATCCAACCCGCGCGCGTGGGCGTCCAGAAGGGCATCCCGGATGCTCCATAAGTTCAAGTCGTAGATCGCCATGTGCACACTGGTGCGGGCTTGGTCGATGGCGGCGGCGATCACCTCGTCCGGCCCACCCTCCACATCACGCGCCCTGGGTGCATAAGGATCCGTGAAATAGACCTGCACCCAGTCCGTTGCTGCCGTATAGGTTGGAGAAGAGGATAGAGCTGCCTGCGGAGCACACGCGGCGAGCAGGGCCAGACATAAAAGTAGTGAACGCATCGGCAACATTATAATGAGCCACATGGACAAGACCTATCCGGTTCAGGTTGCTGGGCTCACCCGCAAGTTGCCGCTGTTCGAGGTGGCCCCAGGCGTCACCATAGCCATCCTCAACATCCTTGGCGATGTAGAACTGGTGCGCGCCTGCGCCAAAGAACTGGCGCACAAACTTGCCCAAACCGAATATGACGTGCTGCTGAGCGCAGAAGCCAAAAGCATTCCGCTCATTCATTCCCTGGCCGAAGAAGCCAACAAACCCTACGTGGTGCTGCGCAAGAACTACAAGTCCTATATGGGCGATGCCATCTCGGCCGAAACCGTATCCATCACCACCAACTCCACCCAAACCCTGTACCTTGATGCCAAGGATCTGCCGCTGGTCGCAGGCCGCCGCGTCGTACTACTAGATGACGTGGTAAGCACCGGTTCAACTCAGCAAGGCATGCGCGCCGTCGTCGAGAAAGCGGGCGGCAGCGTTGTCGCCGAGGCTGCCATCTTCACCGAGGGCGACCGTGCCAAATGGGTTCACATCATTTCCCTCGGGCATCTACCTGTATTTGCTTCGTAAAGGTTTTGTTATCGCTGTGCCACTTTGTGTGAGCTCTCCACATAAAGTGCTATACTTTTTGTGAAATCCAATGCCCCTTTGAAATAACTAGGGCATTTCCCACTCTGACGTATCTCGTTGTTGTTCTCTGCGCAGTTGGCGCGGGACTGCCCAACTGGGCACTTGTTTATCATGAGTACTGTTGCCATCCTCCACTATTCTGGGCCGCCGATCGTTGGCGGCGTTGAAAGCGTGATCGATCATCATGCTCGCATGCTGGTTGCCGCGGGCCATTCCGTGCGCATCATCGCGGGGCGCGGCCAGGCTACCGACCGCCGGATCGCTTTCACCAAGATCCCTCTGCTTGACTCTCGCCATTCACGCGTCCTGGCCGCCAAGCAGGCCCTGGATTCCGGCCGGGTGCCGGACACTTGGCCCGGTTTGGTCTCTGATATCTCCTCTCGTTTACACAACGCCTTATCGGGCGTAGATGTGGTCATCGCTCACAACGTATCTTCGCTCCACAAAAATTTAGCGCTGACCACGGCGCTGTATGAGCTCTCGCTCCAGCCCAGCTTCCCACGCCTGATCCTTTGGAACCATGACCTGGCTTGGGGCTCGGACCGCTACGGGCACGAGCTTCACGCCGGCCAGCCCTGGGATCTACTGCGCATACCCTGGCCGGCAGCGACCCAGGTAACCATTTCCAGCGCCAGACAGATGGAGATGGCCAAGCTGCTTCAGATCCCTGCTGGGCAGATCCTGGTCGTGCCCAATGGCGTTAGCCCACGCCTGTTCTTCAAGTTAGGCCGTCTCTCGATCGAGTTGGTCAACTCACTGGATCTGTTGTCTGCCAGCCCGCTGCTCTTAATGCCCGTACGCCTGACCAGCCGCAAGAATATTGAGCTGGCCTTGGAAACATTATCCATATTGCGCAAGCGTCTCCCTGAGGCGCGGCTGGTAATTACAGGTCCATTAGGCCCGCACAACCCAGCCAATCAAAGCTATTTCGATAAGCTATTGCAGTTGCGCAGCAAACTTGGTTTGGAATCTCATGCGCATTTCCTGGCTGAGCATGTATCCGGCTTCATCCCGGATGAGGTCATCAGTGATCTCTACCAGTTGGCCGATGCGCTTTTCCTGCCCAGCAAAGATGAAGGGTTTGGCATTCCAGTGCTAGAGGCTGGCCTGGCGGGGCTGCCGGTATTCTGCTCAAGCATCCCGGCCCTGGAGGAGCTGGCGGGCGAGGAAGCCCATTACTTCGCGCCAGATTCCGGGCCGGAGCCCATAGCCAAATTGATAAGCGACGCGCTGCAGTCTGACCCAACATGGCGCCTGAGGGCGCGCGTGCGCAGCCAATACACCTGGCAGCAGATCTACAACCAGTATTTAGCGCCCCTGGTGGCAGCATGAAGCTCAACCGCAAATCTGACCTGCTGCGCCATATCCTTGTACCCGTTATCGATGGCTGCGACATGGAGTTGCCGCGCACGCTGGGCCATCTGCTTGCCGGCGAGCAACCGCAACTCTTAGGCATTGTGCCCGTAGACCAAAATGAATCGCTCAGCACCGGCACCGCCCCTGCCCGTCAGCTGCGCGCCGTGATACGCAGCGTGCCGGGCGTACAGCCTCTGCGCACCATGGTTTCGCACCAGCCCTGGCAGGAATTGCTGGCCGTGGTGGCGGATGAGGAGCCAGACCTGCTCATCCTCGAATACCCGACCGCGCTCAAAAAGCTCGGCGTTTCGCTTGACACTCTGTTGCGCGAACTCCCATGTGACGTAGCCCTCATCCGCGGCCCTCTGCCGCGCAAACTAAGCAAGATCCTGGTCGCTTTACGCGGTGGCCCCTTTGCCGAGCTCGCCCTGCGTTTGGCGCTAACCCTTTCCCGCGCCAGTGGCGCCCGCGTACAGTCGCTGCATGTGCGCTCCACGCGCAAGCCAGACATCCCGTCTGCCAAGCGGGTGGCCGCCCAACGTGATGCTGCGTTCCGCGGCTTGCAACGCGTGCTGCAAAACCTTCCTGAGGTCGAGCAGCTCCAGCTTCAAAGCAGCGACCCGGCCTTATCCATCATTCGGGCTTCGCGCCGCAGCAGCCTTACGATCCTGGGTGTTGCGGCCCACTTCCCCGCCACCGGCCCGAGCTTTGGCCGCACGGTCCAGCGCGTGCTGAACGAGAGCGCCGGCAGCGTCATCCTGGTGCGCTCCAGCCAGCCCCTGCCCAAAGGCGCGCTGACCGAAAGCGCGGGAAGCAAAGCGATCTCCGTTTTGGTGGACAAGTGGTTCGCCGAGAACACGTATCATGCCGATGAGTTTTCAGACCTGAAGCAACTGGTGGCGCTCAAAGAACAGCAGGGGCTGACCATCAGCCTGGCCATGCCATCTTTGAACGAAGAGGCCACGGTTGGCAAAGTGATCCGCACGGTCAAGACCGCCCTCATGGAGCGCGTCCCGCTGGTGGATGAGATCGTCTTGATCGATTCAGGTTCCACGGATCGCACCCGCGCCATCGCCGAGAATCTCGGCGTACCCTCCTATGTGCATCAGGACCTCCTGCCCGAATATGGCGCACGCCGCGGCAAGGGAGAGGCGCTATGGAAGAGCCTGCATGTCACCCGTGGCGACATCCTGGCCTGGATCGACACCGACATCGTCAACATCCACCCGCGTTTCGTCTACGGGCTGCTAGGCCCTTTGCTGGTCAATCCCAAATTGCAATTCATCAAGGGCTTCTACCGCCGCCCGCTGCGGGTCGGCCGCCAGCTGACCGCCGGCGGCGGCGGCCGCGTGACCGAGCTCACCGCCCGCCCCATGCTCAACCTCTTTTACCCGGAACTATCGGGTGTCGTGCAGCCGCTCTCTGGTGAATACGGCGGCCGCCGCTCGGCGCTGGAGAAATTGACCTTTTATTCAGGCTACGGGGTCGAAACCGGCTTGCTGATCGATATGCTCGAAAAATTCGGTCTCTCTGCCATCGGCCAGACCGATCTAATGGAACGCATCCACCACAATCAAAGCCTGGAAGCATTGAGCATGATGTCGTTCGCCATCATCCAGGTCGTCATTCACAAGCTGGAAGCCCGCAAAGGGATCGAGCTGATCGAAGAGGTCAATAAGACCATAAAGCTGATCCACTACACGGATGAGCGCTTCTCGCTTGATGTGCAAGAGATCAACGAGCAGTCCCGCCCGCCGATGATCACACTGCCGGAGTACAAGAAGCCGCGCCTGCGCAAACGCCGTTAGTCGGCTGCGTTGGCGACCTCATCCATGTAGGCTTTGATGCTGGGTACTCCGCTCATGCGGGCATAGTAGAAATTATTGACCAAGTTGATCACCTCAGCCCGCGCCGCCTCGGCCCGGCCAGAGAGCGGCTCGCCCTGATGCTCTCGAGAGAGAATATCGCGTAGTTGCAGCAGCTCGCGCACGATCTCCTGCTCCTCTGTTCCTTCCAACACTTTGACCACCGCCAGGATCAACTGGTCAGTCTGTGCCAGCATGTGATCTATCTCCACAGAAGAGTCCGGGTGAAAACAATCATCGATGGTGCGGATGAGCGACCATACCTGGTAAAGCACCGTGGCCGGCTCATCGAACAGTTCTCGCAGGAACGCTGCGTCGCCATAACGCCCCGTCAGGCGGAAGATGTTGTACATGCGCTTGGCTGCTTTGCCAAAGTTGCGGTCCTTGGTCACATACGTGCGCACTTGCTTTTCCAGCTGGCGCACATATTCATCCAAGGCGTCGCCGTCCACCTGCTTGGCCAGCTTGGTGAACAGCGGGATCGACTCGGCTTCCAAATACACTTCCTGAAAGTACGGATCCAGGTAGCCGTCCAGCGGGGTCAGCGTGCCGTCCGGTGCCTGCCAGGTCACATCCAGCATATTACTGGCGTTCACCAGTTGTTTGCGTACCGGGTCCACCACCACCCAATCCAGCTTGCACCAGCCTGGCTCAGCCGCCACATCCTCCCAGGTGAGCGTGAGCGGCTGTCCGCTGCTGTCCTGCAACTCTAACTTGCCAGCCTGCACCTCGGCCGCGCTCCAGGAAACAGAGGAGCCCATGCTCAACTCACGTCCTTCGCGTTGAACCGGCCGTGGGTAGTTTCCATATTTGACTTCCATCAACTGGAATGTTGGCCCGCGCAAAGTGGATAGCGCTTTCTCGCGGATCAGCTCGGCCAACACGCTGCAGGCTTCCTCGCGCGTATCAGCAATGATGTTCACGCGTTCAAAGTAGTCTGCATCGCCCGGGTAGGTCTGGATCTTCGATTGGGCTGCTGACCCGGAGAGCGCCAGCGCGGTCTCCACCTTACCGGGCACGTCATAGAACTCCACCAGCTTGCCCAGCTTACGGAAATGCTCTAGGTCCTCGGCACTGAAATCGAGCATGCTTAGGCGATGGCCAAACACACCCGCTTTGACGTCCACCACCACATCGTCCTGTCCGCTATCCACCGCCGCGGCGGTTAACCACTGCAGGGCTTCAGTTTCATTGATCTGTACGCCCAAACGATTAGCCGATTCAATGATGCGTTGCAGATCTTGTTTAGCCTGGCTGTCCATAGGTCTCCTCAAGGTCTTTCAATATGGCGGCGAATAACGCCGCTCCTTGGCGGGCATCTTGCTCTGCATTATGGTCCAGCACTTCGTGCTGGCCATAATAGCTGCTCACATGTTGAAAGGCGGTCTCGCTCCAGGGTACGCCGCGCAGGCCAAAGAAAACTGCTTTGATATCCAGGGCGCGGTGCCCAAAAGGATTATGGCCCAAATAGTGGTGCAAATAGTCGTTGATATACATCCAATCAAAGGGTGCATTGAAGGCCACAAAGACCGGGGCACTGCTCCCCGCCTGTGCCTGCACCCAATCCACAAATTGCTGCAGCCCTTCTTTGACCGGCAGGCCTGTTTGCGCTAAATGGTCCAGGTCTAGCTTATGGATGCGCGCCGCTTCCTCAGTTTGACCAGCCTTGTCCGGTTTCAGCTCAGCATAAAATGAGGTCTGCGGGTCGCTCACCAGCGCGGCCCCGATCGACAGCAGGGCATAATCTGCCGGGTTCGGGCCGGCAGTTTCCACATCGATGCATATGTACGTTGGTTTGGTTTGGCTCACCCGCGGGATTGTAGCATGCGCCTATTCAGCACTAACCACACGCCAATCATGCGCCTTGTATAATCTCCTAATGCCCCGAACCTTTTATATGACCGCAGCCCTGCTGCTTGCTATCATCCTGAGCGCGTGCGGCCAGGCTGGCGATGCCAGTACCCCCACGCCGGAAGCCACTCCTACGCCCAACGCACCGCAAGTCTTGAATATTTGCATGGCCAGTGAGCCCAGTTCACTGTACATCTATGCCGATAGCTCTAGCAGCGCCCTGGCTGTGCGCCAGGCCATTTACGATGGCCCCTTTGACCTGCAAAACTATGTGGCCGAAGGCGTGATCTTTGAAACCCAGCCCGCGCCGACGGTGCAACCTGTCACCGTTCGCCAGGGTGACCTGATCGTCGATGCCTACGGACGCGTCACAACCCTGGCGCCCGGCGTGATGGTGCGCCCGGCCGGCTGCCAGAGCGGCGATTGCATGCAAGCCTATACGGAGGGCGAGATCCAGCTCGACCAGGTGTCCACCACCTTCACCTTGCAGTCCGGCCTGCGTTGGTCGGATGGTACGGCGCTCACCGCCAACGATTCCGTATTCTCGTACCAGATCGCCTCCGCGGACGAGACCCCCACCAACAAAGACATCATCGCCAAGACAGCCAGCTACACCGCCGCGGACGAACGCACCGTCACCTGGGTCGGCCTGCCCGGCTTTGTAGACGCACAAGCGGCTACGCGCTTCTGGCACCCCTTGCCCCAGCACACGCTCGGCGGCATTTCAGCCGCAGACCTGCTTGCCAATGAGCAGGCCGCCCGCAGCCCGCTGGGCTGGGGACTCTACACCATTACCCAATGGATCGCCGGAGAGCGCATTCAACTGGCGCGCAACACCAACTACGCCGGCAGCCCGGCCAAATTTGCCGAGCTTAACTTTGTTTTCATCGGCAGTGACACTACAACCAGCGCGGCCGCATTGGCCGATGGCCGCTGCGATGTGCTGCTGCCCTCCGCAGGTTTGCAAACGCTCGAGTCGGCCGGCATTCAAGGCAGCCTTGTCCCGCAAGACCAATGGCTGCACCTCGTCTTCGGCGTTGAGCCGCGCACCTACGATGATGGCTTCAACCCCTATTCAGATCGTGCCGATTATTTTGGAGACGTAGCCATGCGCCAGGCTTTGGCCCAGTGCATTGACCGCGGCGCGATTGCGAATGCGGTCAATGGCGCGCTGGCGGCAGGATACCTGCCCGCCAGCAGCCCGTACGCCAACCCCAGCGCGGCCTTGCCTGCCTACGACCCCGCCGCCGCCAATGCCAGCCTGGACGCGCTCGGCTGGATCAGCAGCGAAGACGGCCTGCGCCGCAGCCAGAGCTTCGCCGGGGCGCTGTTCGGCCAGGCGCTGGAGCTGCGACTGGCGGTCAGCGATGACCCGCAGGATCTGGCCGTGGCCGAGCTCGTCCGCGCCAACCTGGCGGATTGCGGCGCGGCCGTGACCATCGAGAGCTTGCCGGCCGCCGAGCTGTTCGCTACCGGGCCGGAAAGCCCGATCTTCGGCCGCAATTTTGACCTGGCGCTGTTCGCCTGGCCCTTTGGCGAGCAGCCAGCCTGCTATCTGTTCCTGAGTGAAACTGTGCCCGGCCCCAATTCGAACATCCAACGCTATGGCTGGGGTGGCTGGAACGTGAGCGGCTGGCAGAACGCCGAATTTGATGCAGCCTGCCACACAGCGCTCAACACGCTGGTAAGCGACCCTGCCCACACGCAAGCCCACCAAGCCGCGCATGCCATCTTCACCGAGCAGTTGCCGGCCTTGCCGCTGGCCGTTCCCTTCGGCGTGGTGGCCGCCCGCCCAGACTTCTGCGGGCTGGATGCCGATACCCAGCCGGGGGCGCGGCTGCTGCAAAGCATCGATACCTACGGCTACGGCAGCTTGTGCCCGTAGCCTAACTGGCTTCTTGCATCAAGGCCGCAGCCTTGCGGCCGATCTCTACTGCAAAATTGGTGCCGCGGTCCCACGGATAGACCTGGCTCATGCTGGCGAAGTACAGACCCGGCATGGGCGTACGGATGGCGGGGATATTGCGGGAATGATCCACCAGCGGCACGGGCTGGGCATAGTTGGTCTTGTGCACCCACAACTTCTTGACCCAACTGCGCTCGAAAGCCGGATTCACCCGTTGGATGCCAGGCGTGAAGCGATCCAATAACTCGTCATCGCTCAGCGAGAAGTATTCGTGCCCCAACTCCAGATAATCGCCGCAGTACACAATATGGTCGCCGCCAAAGTGCTCTGAGGAAACATAGTTGGTGTGGTCCACCAGGGCCAGGAAGGGGAAGCCAGCGCTCTTGGGGATGTTGTACCAGTAGTAGCCTTGCTCCGAGAGCTGGCGGTCGAGCGACATCGTCATCACCACCGCGCCCATGCTCTTGAGCTCCAGCAGGCCGCGCAAATAATCACTGTTCAGCTGCGGGGCTAGCTTGGCAAGCAGTTGGGGCGAAGTAGTGACCAGCGCCTGGTCAAAAACATGCGCTGCGCCGCTCACCCGCAGCTCCAGGCCGCCGTCAGCCGGCTGGATGCTTTCCACCGCGGCCTGCATCTCAAAACGCACGCCCATTTGCTTCAAACGCTCCGCGAACTGGTCCGCAAAGGCCTGGAAGCCGCGTTCATACGTGCCCAGCCGGGTGGTGCGGGCATGCAAACGCGCCCACAACCAGGCCATGTTGACCTCTTTGGCATATGGGCCAAACTTGCCTTCGATCAGCGGCAGCCACATGCTCTCATACACGCGGTTGCCGGCCCACTTGCGCATCCAGGCGTCAACGGTGCTGCGCTCCAACGGCTTCCAGTTATTGGTGATGCGCAGATACAAGCCCACCAGGCCGAAGCGAACTTTATCCAGCCCCCAGCCCAGGCCGGGATACAGCAGCGCGGCCGGAATGGAATCGAACGGATAGAACTTGCCTTCGTGATAGACAACCGTGTACGGCCGCGGGAAGAGCACCCGCTCGCTCCAGCCCAGCTCCTCGATCAGCCCCAGCATGTGCTTATCACTGGCAAACCAGTGATGGTAGAACTTTTCAACGCTCCAGTCCCAATGCGGCTCCTTGAAGCCGGCCGCCAGGCCGCCCACATGGGCCGCCGCCTCAAAGATGGCGACGTCGTGTCCCGCCTTGGAGAGATCGTAGGCCGCGGCCATGCCGCCAAAACCGGCACCGATGATGGCGATCTTCATGCTGCCTCCGTGGAGGGCACTTCGCCCCACTTGATGCCTTCTTTGGCCAGGTAGTATGCGCCCAACAGGGTGATCGGCAGCCACAGCGCAATATGCAATACAAAGGTATAGCTGGTGGCGACTTCCTTCGGCACACCGTAGGCCTCCAGAATGGCGATGCCCGGCGCATCAAAGGTTCCGATGTAGCCGGGCGCCGAGGGGATCGTGGTCGCCAGGTTGACCACACCATTCATGAGCATCAGGGCGAAGAAGCTGACCTCAAAGTTGAAGGCGTGCATGACAAACCAATACTTGCCCGTCTCCAGCAGCCAGATCACCAGCGAGCTGACGAAGACCATCAAGACTTCGAACGGAGAACGCAGCGCTTCCAGCCCACCCAGGAAGCGGTTGCCTACCTCGAGCAAGCGGTCACGCAAGCGTTCAGGCACCAGGCGGGCCGTGAACCAGCTCAGCAAACGCTGTGTGGCGGCTGGAAACATCGCGGCCAGCAGGAAGGTGGCCAGCGCCCCCAAAAACAGCAGGCTGCCCCAGAAAGCGATCTGCTGGATACTGAGGCCGGCCACCAGGCCGCCGCCGATCTCGGCCAGCTCGCCCAGGTTGACAAAGATGAACGCCAGCATCACCACGCCGTCAAAGATGCGCTCCACGATGATGGTGGCCAGCGAAGCGGAGACCGCAACACCCTCTTTGCGCTTGAGGATGACGGCGCGCAGCACCTCGCCCGCCCTGGCCGGGTAGATGTTGTTGCCCATGTAGCCAATGGCCACGATTGGGAACATGGTGCGGGTGGGCACGGATTTGAGCGGGCGCAGCAGGTAATGCCAGCGCCAGGCGCGTGCCCACACCGCCAGAAAATAGACGCCGATGCCTGGCAGCAGCCACACGTAATCAGCCTGGCGCACCTGCTGCCAAAAATCGCCGAAGTGCATATTGCGCAGCACCAGGTATAGGAACACGACGCTGATGCCGATGCCCAGCCAGAATTGCCAACGGAATTTGGGTTTTGCAGTGCTCATGAAGTTTGCATTCTAGCCTAGACTGGCGGCCAAGGCATGTAGCGCTCATCCTCTGGTGGGTGAGGGAAGACAGGCTGGGCCAGCAGCGCAGCCACGCGCTGGCGCAACGCGTCCAGCTCCGGCGGGCTAAGGTAGGCGGCCAGCTGCTCACTCAGCTCCCCGCCAGTGCGCAGCTTGGCTTGCAAGCTGCGCACATCCTCCACAAGCTCAGGCGGAATATGCTCTCCGGCAAAATCCCAGATCACTGTGCGCAGCTTAGGCTCCTCGTGGAAGCAGATGCCGTGGTCGATCAGCCACAGGTGGCCGTCATCCCCCAGCAGGATGTGGCCGCCCTTGCGGTCGGCATTGTTAGCGAGTAAATCGAACACGGCGGCCGGGCGCAGACGCTGGCACACCGCATCCTCAAAGGTGAAGTAGTGCTGCTCCGGGTCATGCGGGACGCGCAACTGCAACGACCCCGGCCCGAACGGGCCTTCGCTGCGGAACACCGTGGGCGGCACGAGTTGCCAGCCCAGCGCTTCGCTGAGCAGGAACGCGGCCACCTCGCGGCCGGCCAGAGTCTCCGACGGAAAATCCCACAGCGGTTGCTCCCCCTTGACGGGCTTGTACACGCCTTCCAACTCCGCGCCGACGCGCACAAGGAATGTGTAATTGGAACCCCAGGTGAACTGCCCCTCCAATTCAAGCTCCCCCGTTTGTAAAGCCAACAAGACGTGCAGGCCGACTCCTAATGTTTGTGGCCGTTCTTCTTAACGCAGAAGTGGCCGGCGGGGTCCATCGGTTCGCCGCATTGCGGGCAGGTGGGCCGGCCGCGGGATGCGATCTCGATGCCCCAGTTAGCCATGCTGCGCAACTGTGAGCGCGTGCACCACAGGCGAGCGGTGTACAGATCATCGCTTGTGGCTTCTGGCGATTCAACACCCTCACGCAACTCCAACGCCACCAAGTCCTGCTCAGCATCGTAGCCCAGGCCAATTTCGGCGGCGCGGAATATCGCGTCCACCGGCGGGTGGATATGCATCTGAGCCTCGTCAAACTCTGCCGAGGCGTTGGGCAGGTCTACGTGCTTGGTGTTGAGCTCGGCCAGGAATTGCTCAATGGCCACGGCCAGGCTCTGCACTTGCACCTTTTCAACAATGACGGCGACGATCCGCTCTTCCTTCCAGGCCTGGATGTAGAAGACGCGCTGGCCGGCGGGACCGATGGCATCGGTAGTGATATGGTCAACTGGACGAAGTTCGATAGTTTTAGGCATAAGCGCTGCGCAGTATAGTCCGTAACGAGGGATTGGGAAATTCGATTCTAAAGCTCCGGCGCTACCCAGTTGAGACGCTCCAACATGGCGCGGCCGGGCTGGATATGCAGGGTGCTGACGGAGGCAGTGGCGATGCTGAGGCGCTGGAACTGGTCGAGCGGCATGCCGGCATAGTGGGCGATGATGAGCTTGATCGGGTCGGCGTGGAGCACGCAGGCGATGGCGTCTTTGGGCTTGTGCATGGCGCACAACGCTTCGATCTCAGCCACCAGGCGGGCCTGCTGCTCCAGCATGCCTTCGCCACCCGGGAAGCGGAACAAGGAGGGCTTGTTTTGCAGCGTAGCCCAGCGCTTGTCGCGTTGCAGGGTTTTGAGCAGCTTGCCCTGCCATTCGCCAAGATCGCTCTCGAGCAAACCTTTGCATTTCACGATCGGCAGCTTGCGGGCGGCGGCCAGCGGCTGGGCGGTCTGCACGGCGCGCTCCAGTGGGCTGCTGTACACGGCCGCCAGGCGCAGATCTTTGAGCGCGGCGGCCAAAGCGGCGGCTTGCGCCTGGCCGCGGGCATTGAGGTGCACCCCGGGCAAACGGCCGGCCAGGCGCCCTTTCTTCACATAGTCGTTCTCCCCGTGGCGGATCAACAACACGGTTGGCATGCTAGTGGCTTCCTCCGGCTTTGTGGCGCGCTTTGAGCGCGTCGGCGGTTTCTTTGCTGGGCAGAGGGACTTCCTGGCTCTGGGTGATGCCAAGCGCCTTGCGCTGGGCTTCACGCCAGCGCGCCAGGCGCTCTTTGACCTGGGCTTCGTAGCCCTGGTCAGAAGGTGTGTAGAAATAGGTGCCGAGCACGCCGCTGGGCAGGTATTGCTGCGGCGCAAAATGCTCCGGCTCGTCGTGCGGGTAGACGTACCCCTGACCGTGCCCGAGGGCTTTGCCGTCACGGTTCTTGTCCTTGAGCGGGTCGGGCACTTCCACCATGCCATCAGCCTCGATCTTGGAATAAGCGGAGAAGTAGCCCAGGCTGCTGTTGGACTTGGGCGCGGTGGACAGATAAACGACGGCGTGCACGAGCGGGAAGATGCCCTCGGGCAGGCCGACATAATCGAAAGCCTGGGCGGCGGCGTTGGCGACGACCATACCCATCGGATCACCCATGCCAATATCTTCGCCGGCCAGGATCAGCAGGCGACGGAAGATGAAGCGCGGGTCCTCGCCGGCGTACAGCATCTTGGCCAGCCAGTAGAGCGCGGCATCCGGGTCAGAGCCGCGCACGGACTTGATGAAGGCTGAGATCGTGTCGTAATGGGCATCGCCGTCTTTGTCGTACAACACGGCGCGGCGCTGGATGGATTCTTGCGCCACAGCCAGGCTGACATGCACGACACCGTCCACCGGCGGGGTCGACTCGACCGCCAGCTCAAGGGCGTTGAGCGCGTTGCGGGCATCGCCACCGGCCACATGGATGAGGTGCTGGGCGGCGTCTTCGTCGAACATGATCTTGCGCTCGCCGTAGCCGCGCTGCGGATCCTGCAGGGCTTGCTCCAGCACGCGGCGCACGTCCTCATCGGAGAGAGGGCGCAGCTGGAACACGCGCGAGCGGGAGACCAGCGCCCCGTTGACCTCGAAATACGGGTTCTCCGTGGTGGCACCGATCAGGGTGATGGTGCCATTTTCCACATGCGGCAGCAAGGCATCCTGCTGGGCTTTGTTCCAGCGGTGGACCTCATCCACGAACAGGATGGTGCGCACATTGTGCAGGCGGCGGCGCTCTTTGGCCTCCTCGATCACGGCGATCAGGTCGGCTTTGCCGGTCATCACCGCCGAGAGGGTGACGAAGTAGGACTGCGTATGGTTGGCGATGACCATGGCCAGGGTGGTCTTGCCTGAGCCCGGCGGCCCCCACAGCAGGATGGAGGAAAAGAGCCGGTCAGCCTCGATGGCGCGCCGCAGCAGGCGGCCCTCGCCCACGATGTCGTCCTGGCCGATGTACTCTTCCAGGCGGCGGGGACGCATACGAGCGGCCAGCGGGCTTTCGGTGGCCAGGCGCTCCTTGAGGGCGTGGTCAAACAGGTCCATAAGTAGAACGATTGTACTGCAATGGGCTACCCACAAGATGTTGTTCGCCGGATGGGTGGGGGTGTTGCGCCGCTTTGCGGCGCGGGCCTTTTTTGCGCTAGCTGCGCTGGCGCGGCAAAATGCCAGGCTGCACCAAGACAAGATGTTGTTCGTTTTCTGGGTGAGGGTATAGGGTGCAACTGAAAAGATATCTGGCCGGTCTCGTGATGTAAGCATTCAGAGGCACAATATCATCCGCGCGGGGTTTTCAGGCTAAATAACTTTTGTTGTCAACGGAATTGTTATACACAATAAAGTTGTGTATAATATGCCAATGCAGAAGCCTAAAATCCAAAGGGTGCAGATACTGCTTGAAGCGCGCCAGCAGGCATATCTGGCGCGGGTATCGAAGAAAAGCGGGCGCAGCATCTCAGCCCTACTGCGCGAGCTAGTAGACGAGAAAATGAATGCCAGCGCTGAAGCAGGCTTGGCACGCGCAGCGCGCGAATTGCGAGCGGCGTATCAGACCGATCATGAATTGAACGCCTTCAGCAGCTTGGATGCCGTTGACTGGGAAGACAACGGCGAATGAATCCAAAAAGGGGCGAAGTTTGGCTGGTGAACCTGGATCCCGTAGTTGGGTCCGAGTTGCGCAAAACGCGGCCAGCTGTGATCGTCAGCCGAGATGAAGTTGGGGCGTTACCCGTGCGAGTTATCGTTCCCTTGACTACATGGCAAGAACGTTTTGCACAAGCTATATGGCTTGTCCCCATCGAACAAGACGCCGGCAAGGGGATAAAGCAAAAGTCAGCGGCCGACACGGTACAAGTTCGCTCGGTGAGCGAGAAACGTCTGGTCAAACGACTAGGAGAGCTGCCAGCAACCGACTTGCAGCGCATAACTGCCGCGCTTACCATCGTCTTGCAGTTGTAGCCAGCAAACCCAGTTTCCATTCCATACAATATTTCAGCCCCTGGCTCGTCTTCCCTTGTAAGATGAGCGAGGGAGCGATCCAAACCCTGATGGCAAGCGACGAGCGCATATCTAAGGCCGTAGAGCAGCACGAACCCCGGCTGCGCAGCTTCATCCGCGCCCGGGTGCCGGATGCGCTGGACGCCGAGGACATTCTGCAGGATGTCTTCTACGAACTGGCGCGGGCCAACCGGCTGCTGGTGCCGATCGAGCACCTGAACGGCTGGCTGTACCAGGTGGCGCGCAACCGCATCACCGACCTGTTCCGCAAGCGGCAGCCCGAGCGCCTGCGCGAGCTGGACGCCGAAGACGGCGACGAAGGCTTGCTGCTGGCAGAACTGCTGCCGGCAGCCGACGGCGGGCCGGAGGCGGCCTATGCCCGCAAAGCCATGCTGGCCGAACTGGAGCAGGCGCTGGGCGAGCTGCCAGCCGAGCAGCGAGCGGTCTTTGTGGCGCATGAGGTCGAGGGCCGCTCCTTCAATGAGATGGCCGCCGAAAGCGGCGCCAGTATCAACACCCTGCTCTCTCGCAAACGCTACGCCGTGCTGTATCTGCGCAAGCGTTTAGCATACCTTTATCAAGGATCATAGGAAGGATACGAACATGCAACATCATATGGAACGAAATATCGGCAAAGGCATCCGCATTGGCATCATGATCGTGATCGGGCTGGTGCTGTTCGTGACCGTGGGCGGCTTTGTGGTGCGCGGGCTATGGAACTGGCTGCTGCCTGATCTGTTCGGCTGGCCGCAGATCACCTTCTGGCAGGGGCTGGGCCTGCTGGTGCTGAGCCGCATTCTGTTCGGCGGCATCGGCGGGCCGGGCGGCCGGGGCCGCAAGGGCAAGCGCGGCCCCAAGGGCCACTGGGGGCCTCCGCATCTCAGCGATGAGGAGCGCGAACACCTGAGACATGCAGGCCCGCCTGCGCACGAAAGCGCAGACGAAGACCGCGAAACGATGTAAAACAAAGAGCGACCTCGAAAGGGGTCGCTCTTTTGTTGTGGCCGGCCAGTCTCAGGTAGAATTACGCCACGCGGAAAGAGTACGCTCTGAACCGATGGCACAGAAAGCTGGAGCGCTGAGAACCAGCCCACACGCCAGAGCCGAATATGGACCCGTGCGCTGCGATGCAGCGCGAATGTTGCTTCGCAACGTTGCGCAAAATGATAAAAGCGGTGTGCGCTTAAGCGCACGCAACTGAGGTGGCACCGCGGGCTGACGCTCGTCCTCAGAGCAAATGTATTTGCTCTGAGGACGAGCGTTTTCATCTTCGGCCAGGAGCACAGGAGACAAGCATGACCGCAAGCAAAGGACGCATCCTCACCGGCCATCGCCCCACCGGGCCGCGCCACATCGGCCATCTGGTGGGCACGCTGGAGCAGTGGGCCAAGATGCAGGATGACTATGAGTGCTACTTCCTCATCGCTGACCTGCATGTGCTCACCACGGACTACGAGCACCCCGAGCGCATCCAGGAGAACATCGTCAACGTGGTGGCCGACTGGCTGGCGGCCGGCATCGACCCGGCCAAGGCCACCCTGGTGCGCCAGTCGGCGCTGGCGCAGCACGCCCAGCTCTCACAGCTGTTCGGCATGATGACCACAGTGGCGCGGCTGGAGCGCGTGCCCACCTACAAGGACCAGATCCAGAACCTGGGGCTCAACCCTTCGCTGGGCCTGCTGGCCTACCCGGTGCTGCAGAGCGCCGACATCCTGGTCTACAAGGCGAACCTGGTGCCGGTGGGCGAGGACCAGATGCCACACATCGAGCTGACCCGCGAGGTGGCCCGCCGCTTCAACACGCTGTACGGGGAAACCTTCCCCGAGCCGGATGGCCTGCTGACCAAGACGGCCCGCCTGCCGGGCGTGGACAACCGCACGATGCACAGCTCATACAACAACGCCATCCGCTTCATTGAAAGCGAAGAGGAGACCACCAAGAAGGTCATGAGCATGTACACCGACCCGACCCGCCTGCGCGCCACCGACCCCGGCACAGTGGAGGGCAACCCGGTCTTCGAATACCATGACGTGTTCAACCCCAACAAGGATGAGGTAGAGGACTTCAAGGCCCGCTACCGCGAGGGCAAAGTGGGCGATGTAGAAGTCAAGAAGAGTCTGGCCGTGGCGCTGAACAACTATCTGCGCCCAATCCGTGAACGCCGCACCGAGTTCCTTAAAGACCCAGGCAAGGTGGTGAAAATTCTGGACGAGGGCACCGAGAAGGCCCGCCCGTTGGTGGAAGCCACATTTGACGAAGTAATGCGCAAAATGGGCCTTCGCTAAGCCCGCCACCGCGCCAACCTTGCAAAAACGCCCGCAAATGCGGGCGTTTTTGCATCGTAGAACGGAAGGTGGTATCCTAAACTCCCCGGTGGCACTCGCACGCCACCCAACCGTCACCGAACAGGACCGAATGAGCACACCTTCACTAACCGCACCCCACGCGGCTGAATTTACATTGCCAGAGCGGTACCCCACCGACCGCACGACCCCCGGCCGCTGGCTGTGGTCTCACTTTAAGCCGCATTGGGCCCTGGGCCTGATGCTGATGGTGGGCGCGATCACCAACGGCGCCCTGGCGGCCTATGTGCCGATCGAGATCGGCAAGGCCTTTGAAGCCATCATGGCTGACCCGCCGCAGACCCAGCTGCTGATGGGCTTTGTGTGGGTCATCATCATCAGCCAGATGATCCGCTCCGTGCTGCAGTTCGCCCGCAACTTTGCGGCCGAATGGCTGGGCCAGCTGTTCGAGCGCAATATTCGTGAAGAGCTGTACACGAACCTGCTCGGCAAGAGCATGACCTTCCACAGCCTGCAATCCGTGGGCGACACCATGGCCCGCGCCACCAACGATGTGCGCGAGATCAATCTGATGTTCAACCCTGGGCTCAACCTGGTGATCGGCGCAGCCTTCTTCCTGGTGACGCCGATCGTGGCCGGCTATGGCTTGCACCCCGCGCTGGCGATCATCCCCACGGCTTTCACGCTGGTGTACTTCGTGGCCATCTGGCAATACCTGAAGGAACTCAACCCGGTGGCGGACAAGCAGCGCAAAGCCTTCGGCACTTTAAATGCGCGCCTGTCTGAATCGCTGGACGGCATCGAGACCGTCAAGGGCATGGCCCAGGAAAAGCTCGAGGTCAATCTGTTCCGCCGCAATGCGCGCCGCTTCCGCGACGCGTATGTGCACCAGGGCTACATTGAAGCCCGCTTCCTGCCGATGCTGCTGATGGCGATCGCTCAGGCGGCCGGCTTGTGGCATTCGCTGGTGTTGATGCAGCAAGGCCAGATCGTGCTCGGGGATGTGATCGCTTACTTCGGTTTGCTGGCGCTGTTCGGCTTTCCGGTGTTCACCTCGCTGTTCGCCTATTCGCAGGTGTCGCTGGGGGTAGCCAGCGCCAAGCGCATTCTGGACCTGCTGAACAACGAGACCGACCTGGACCAGAACGCGGAAGGCTACGGCGAGGCGATGAAGGGCGCCATCGAGTTCAAGAACGTCACCTTCGCCTACGAGAACCAGGAGCCGGCGCTCAACAAGGTGAGCTTCAGCGTCAAGCCCGGTCTGACCGTGGCGATCGTGGGCCAGACCGGCACCGGCAAGACATCGCTGGCCAAGCTGGTCAACCGCACCTATGACGTCACCCGCGGCTCGGTCAGCGTGGACGGCATCGACGTGCGCGAGTGGAATCTGGAGGCGCTACGCCGCCAGATCTCGATCATCGAGCAGGACATCTTCCTGTTCTCGCGCACGGTGGCGGAGAACATCGCCTTCGGCCACCAGGATGCGACCCGGGCCGAGATCGAAGAAGCCGCCAGACAGGCCCAGGCGCACGATTTCATCATGGACTTCAAGGACGGCTACGACACCATCGTGGGCGAGCGCGGCGTGACCCTTTCGGGCGGCCAACGCCAGCGCCTGGCGCTGGCGCGGGCCTTCCTGACCGACCCGCGCATCCTGATCCTGGACGATTCGACCAGCGCCATTGACAGCGCCACGGAAGACAAGATCCAGCGCGCCATCTACAACGCCACCAAGGGCCGCACGACGCTCATCATCACCCACCGGCTTTCCCAGATCCGCTGGGCCGATCTGATCCTGGTGCTGCGCGGCGGCAAGCTGGTGGCCTCCGGCAGTCATGAGCAGCTGCTCAAGACATCGCCGGCCTACAAACGCATCTTTAGCGAGTAACCACAGGACCTTATGGGCTTTTTCTCCGGACTCGACGCGGAACAATACGACCGCCAATATAGTGACAAGCAACTGATCCAGCGCATGGCGGATTACTTCAAGCCGCACATGAACAAACTGTGGGCCATTGGCACCCTGGCGCTGCTGACCGCCGTCACGGCCGCGGCCGTGCCGCTGCTGCTGGCGCGCGCTCTCGACGAAATGAGCGCTCAGCTTACCCCACAGCGGATCTGGCTGCTGGTCGGCGTGGTGTTTCTCTCCGGCTTTCTGAGCTGGGCGGCCAACTGGTGGCGCCGCCGCCTGACGGCACGGGCCATCGGCGATGTGATCCTGGCCATCCGCCTGGACGGCTTCCAGGCCGCCATGTCGCACGACCTTTCGTTCTACGACGAGAACCCATCCGGCAAGGTGGTCTCGCGCATTACGTCAGACACGCGCGAGTACGGCGATATGGTGGTGCTGATCACCGACCTTATTTCGCAGTTCGGCCAGGCCATCCTGGTAGGCATCGTGCTGATCGTCATCAACTGGCGGCTGTCGCTGTACCTGTTCGGCATGCTGCCGATCGTGTATTGGATGGCAACCCTGTTCCGCGAAGCCGCCCGGCGCACCACCCGCACGGGCATGCGCGCCATGGGCAACGTCAACTCGGTCATCAAGGAGACGATCAGCGGTATTGCGGTGGCCAAGAACTTCCGCCAGGAAGAAGCCATCTTCAAGGAATTCGACACCGGCAACCGCGGCTCGTTCGAGGTGAACTTGCGGCGCGGCTTCGTGCTCAGCATGGTCTTCCCGGTGCTGAATGCGATGGCGGCGCTGGGCACGGCCCTGCTGCTGTACGTGGGCGGCATGAGTGTGGCGGCTATGGTCATCAC
Organism: Anaerolineales bacterium; assembly: GCA_019454165.1. Classification (GTDB taxonomy): domain Bacteria; phylum Chloroflexota; class Anaerolineae; order Anaerolineales; family UBA11579; genus JAMCZK01. Next base: position 147,358 of record CP075367.1, read on the forward strand.
GGCGGGGGCCTGGTATCTGTTCCTGCAAGGCTTGGACCGCTTCTGGTTCCCAGTGCTCAACCTCTCCGCGTTCTGGACGCAATTGCAGTCCGGCCTGGCTGCGGCCGAGCGCTCGTTCGCCCTGATCGACGCCGAGCCGCGGGTGGTGCAGACGGCCAAGCTGCGTGTGGCGCGCTTCAAGGGCGATATTCGCTTCGAGCACGTCAACTTCCGCTACACCGAAGGCGAGCCGATCCTGCGTGACTTCAGCCTGCATATTCGCCCGGGCGAGACGGTGGCGCTGGTCGGGCACACCGGGGCAGGCAAGACCTCGATCGCCAAGCTGGTCAATCGCTTCTACGAGTTCCAAGAAGGCCAACTGCTGATCGACGGCAAGGACATCCGCAGCCTGGACCTGACCGCCTATCGCCGCCAACTGGGCATCGTATCCCAAGTGCCCTTCCTGTTCGACGGCACGGTGGCGCAGAACATTCGCTACGCCGCGCCCGGCGTGAAGGATGCGGCCATCCTGCGGCTGGCCCGCCAGATCGGCAAGGGCGAGTGGCTGGAAACGCTGCCGGACGGGCTGAAGACCCAGGTGGGCGAGCGCGGCGGCCGCCTCTCGATGGGGCAGCGCCAACTGGTCTCGCTGCTGCGCGTGCTGGTGCAGAAGCCGGCCATCTTCGTGCTCGACGAGGCCACCGCCAGCATTGACCCCTTCACCGAATGGCAGATCCAGCAGGCGCTGGATCTGATCCTGAGCAAGAGCACCAGCATCCTGATAGCCCATCGCCTCTCCACTGTGAAGGCGGCCGACCGCATCATTGTGTTGAAGGAAGGCCAGATTATCGAAGAGGGCGATCACGACGGCTTGTTGGCGCAGGGCGGGCACTACGCCACGCTGTACAACACCTACTTCCGCCACCAAAGCCTGGCGTATATCGAAGAGAGCCGCAAACTAGCGGAGTAAGACAACAAAAAAACCGGCGAACGCCGGTTTTTTTTACTGCTTGCGGGCAAGCTCGAAAATAGTGAAGTCGTGATCGTTCTTGCCGCCGGCCGCAAAGTCTTGCTGGCTGAGCAACTTCCACTGGCCCATATCGAATGCCGGGAAAAAGACATCACAGTCTGCAACGGTCTTGACGCGGGTGAGGTAAAAGCGCTGCGCCAGCGGCAAGGCGCTTGCGAACACTTCCGCCCCACCGATGACGAACAGATCCTCCTCGCCGGCGGCCTGCGCCTCGGCCAGGGCGGCCTCAAAGCTGGCGAAGACGAGCGCATCATCCGCGCGGAACGCCGGATTGTGCGAGAGCACCAACAGCTTGCGCCCAGGCAGACGGCCGGCGACGGTGGCGTAGGTCTTGCGGCCCATGAGCACATGATGGCCCAGGGTGAGGGCGCGGAAATGCTTGAGGTCGTCGCTGAGGCGCCAGGGCATACGGCCGTTGCGGCCAATGCCCCCGTGCTCATCCACGGCGGCAATGAGCGAGATGATCAAACTGCCACCGGGGCCTTGATGTGCGGGTGAGCCTGGTAGTCGAGCAGCGTGAAATCTTCATACGTGAAGGCGAAGATATCTTGCACGGCCGGGTTGAGCTGCATGCGCGGCAGCGGCAGTGGCTGGCGGCCCAGTTGCTCGCGGGCCTGCTCGAAATGATTGCTGTACAGATGGCAGTCGCCCAGCGAGATGACGAAGTCGCCCGGCTGCAGGCCACACACCTGCGCCACCATCATGGTGAGCAGAGAATATGAAGCAATGTTGAATGGCAAGCCCAGAAAGATGTCGGCCGAGCGCTGGTACAGCTGGCACGACAGCTTGCCATCCGCTACATAGAACTGGAACAGCAAATGACACGGCGGCAGGGCCATCTTGGGCAGCTCGGCTACGTTCCAGGCGCTGACGATGAGCCGGCGCGAATCTGGATTGCGTTTGATCTCGGTAATCACCCAACTGATCTGATCGACCGCCTGCCCGTCCCCCGCGGGCCAGCTGCGCCACTGGGCGCCGTACACGGGGCCCAGGTCGCCGCGTTCATCAGCCCACTCGTCCCAGATACGCACTCCGTTTTCCTTCAGGTAGGCGGTGTTGGTGCCGCCCTGCAGGAACCACAGCAGCTCATGGATGATGGATTTGGTATGCAGTTTCTTGGTGGTGAGCAGCGGGAAGCCCTGCTGCAGGTCAAAGCGCATCTGGTGGCCGAACAGCGAACGCGTGCCGGTGCCGGTGCGGTCGTGCTTCTCCACGCCGTCTTGCAACACACGCTGCATCAGGTCCAGGTAGGTTTGCATCAGGTCAGGGTCGCTCGGGCTTGCTCGATGTCCATGCGGATCTGCTGCAGCAGCGCATCCACGCCGTCAAACTTCTGTTCGCCGCGCAGGCGGGAGACGAATTCCAGCTTGAGCGGCTGATCGTAGAATTCCGCACCCTCATATTCTAATAGGTGTGCCTCGACCACCGGCGCCGGGGTGCCGTCCTCAAAGGTCGGGCGCAGGCCGATGTTGGTGACGCTGGGCAGGCGTTGTCCGCCCAGCCAAGCCCAGGTGACGTACACGCCGGTGGCCGGCACCAGGCGGCGCTCCGGCACCCTGAGGTTGGCGGTGGGGATGCCGATGGTGCGGCCGCGCTGCGCCCCGCTGACCACCGTGCCGGTCAGCGTGTAGCGGCGGCCGAGCAGGCGCTCGGCCTGGCTGACCTCACCGGCGGCCAAGGCCGCCCGGATCAGGGTCGAGGACACCACCTCGCCATCCACGCGCACGGGCAGCACCTGGTGAACGGAGAAACCCAGCTCAGCGCCAAAGCTGCGCAGGGCGTCGAAATTGCCTTCACGGTCATGCCCCAGCGCAAAGTCGTGCCCGATCCAGAGCTTGTCGATATCCAGCCGGCCATGCACCAGCTCGATGAATTGGCGCGCCGGCGTGGCGCGCACCTGCTCATCGAATGGGTGTGAGATGAGCATATCGACCCCCAGCGCAGCGAACAGCTCAGCCTTCTCTTCAGGCTCGTACAGATAAAAGCCTTTCAAGGGGCCATGCAGCACTTCGGCAGGGTGCGGCTCAAAAGTTAAAACGACTGCCGGCGCGCCCTGTGCGTGCGCTCCGGCAGTCAGTTCTTTGATGATCTGTTGGTGCCCTGCATGCAGCCCGTCAAACGAGCCGATGGTAAGCCAGGCATGCTTGGCGCTGGCCGCTTGCAGGGAGGTGAATTGCTGCATGGGATCGTCAGGAAGCCAGAAAGACCTTACGCGGCTGCCATTCCCCATCTTTGACTTCAACCACCGCCACCAGCTCACCCTGCTGGCTGACGGCGCGGGCCAGGCCAGTAGCGCCCTCGGCGGCCGGGATGCGGATGCCGTTGGTGACCTTATGCAGGGCGGCCTCGTCCAGCTCCACCGCCGGCCAGTCAGCCAGGGCTTCGGCGGCCGGGATCAGGAACTGAGCCCAGCTGCCCTGCTCGAAGGCTTCACGCAGGCGGCGCAGCGAGACTGCGTCCCGCAGGGTGAAGCGGCCGCTGCGCGTGCGGCGCAGGCCAACCAAATGGCCGCCGACGCCCAACTCTTCGCCAATGTCGTGCGCCAGCGAGCGCACGTAGGTGCCGGAGGAGCAGTGCACATCCACGACGGCTTCGGGCAGCGCCCATTCCAGCAGCTCCAGGCTGTGGACGTTGATGATGCGCGGGGCCAGGTCGACTTCTTCGCCGCGGCGAGCCATGTCGTAGGCGCGCTGGCCCTGCACCTTGATGGCGGAGTAGGCCGGCGGCTTCTGCTCGATCTCACCCACAAAATGGGTGAGCAGTTCTGTGAATTGCTCTTTCTCAACATTGACAGGCACTTCCGGGCCGCTGGGGGTTCCCTCAGCGTCGTAGGTATCTGTCGAGCTGCCCAGACGAATGGTCGCCTGGTAGCGCTTGTCTTCTGCGGAAACGAATTCGCTGAGGCGCACGGCCGGGCCGATCAGCACCACCAGCACGCCTGAGGCGCGCGGGTCGAGCGTACCGGTATGGCCGGCGCGGCGAATGCCGGTGCCGCGGCGGATGATCTGCACCACGTCATGCGAGGTGAGACCCACGGGTTTATCTACTACCAACACGCCGGAAACGAGATTGTTCACGTCCTGATTCATGTTGCCCCTATCCCCAGTGTCTGAGTGATAGTCGTGCATGTGAAAACGATAATTTCCTTTCTATGTTCTTTCTAACGTCTTAGACGCTAATCAACTATAGGTCTTTCGTCCCAAAAAAGGGTCACATCGCAGCCCGGGTGGCCGCCAGCACACGCTCGTGGGCCTGGGCCAGGCTGCCGTTCACTACGGCGCCTGCCGCGGCGGTGTGCCCGCCGCCGCCGAACTGGGCGGCGATGCGCGAAACATCATGGCCGCCCTGGCTGCGCCAGCTGATCTTGACCTGCTGGTCAGCCTGCTCAACGAACAGCACGGTGATGGCCGCCCCTTCGATCATCGAGATGTTGTTGACCAGCTCGGCGTCATCGTTGCCCGGGTAGCCCACCGCCTGGCGGTCAGCCAGGGACAGCGTACCCCACACCAGGCCGCCCTCCTGCTGCAGGCTGGTGAGCCCGGCGCCCCAATAGCGCATGGCCTGGAACGAGCGACGCAGCAAGGCGCGCTCGTACAGGGCAGGCAGGTCTGCGCCCTTCTCGACCAGATCGGCCGAGAGGCGCAGGGCTTTGGGGGTCATGTTGGAGGTGCGGAAGCCCATGGTGTCGGTCAGGATGCCGGTGAGCAGCGCATCGATCACGCCCGGCGAAAAGTCCAGGCCCAGGGCGGGAAAATGCTCCGCCAGCAGGGCGCAGGTGGCCACGGAGGCCGGGTCCACCAGATTGAGGTCAGCATAATTATTGTTGCTGATGTGGTGGTCAATATTGATATCGACCTTGGGGAAGCTGCTCAGCGCTTCGCCACAGCGGTCCTGGGTGGCCGCGTCCACAGTGATGACCAGATCCACCGGGCCTTGGGCCGTGCGCACAACATCCGCCCAGCCGTGCAGGTGCTTGAAGTCGGCGGGTGCGCCATCGGCCAGCACCATTTGCACCTGCTTGCCCTGCGCCTGCAGGGCAAGCCCCATGGCCAGCACGGAGGCGATGGCATCGCCATCCGGGCGCACATGCGAAGTGACCAGCACGCGCTGTGCGGCGCGCAGGCGGGCAGCGATTTGCTGTATTTGAGTGTTCACGATTTTTTGGGTTTTGCCTTGTCTGAAGATTCGGTCTGGTTGAGCTCAGAGATGATCTGCTCAATGCGTTGGGCGCGCTCGGGGGTCGGGTCCCACACGAAGCGCAGACGCGGGAAGGTGCGCAGGTCCATCTCACGCGCCAGCTCGCTGCGCAGGAAGCCGCTGGCGTGCTTGAGGCCGGCCAGCACTTCACGCTCGCGCTCCACGCCTTCGAGGGCGGAGACGAACACGCTGGCTACCGATAGCTCGCGGTCCACGTTGACATCGGTGACAAAGATGCCCTGCAGGCGCGGGTCAGTGACGCGGAACAAGAGCAGCTCTGAGAGCAACTCTCGCATCCGCTTGCCGATCCGTCCTGCGCGTGAAAGTGAAACCATACCCGCCCTGCCTGCGTGCTACTGCGCGGCTACCAGCTCGCGCACGTAGCATTCGATGACATCTTTTTCCTTGAAGTCATCGAACTCTTTGAGGTTGATGCCGCACTCGAAGCCGGTCTTGACCTCTTTCACATCGTCCTTCTCATGCTTGAGCGAGGTCAGCTCACCTTCGTAGACCAGCTTGCCGTCGCGGTACACGCGCAGGAAGGCGTTGCGGCGCAGCTCGCCTTCGGTCACGCGGCAGCCGGCGATCTTGCCGAAGCGGCTGATCTTGAAGACCTGCAGCACTTCGGCCTTGCCGATGACGCGCTCTTTGAGTTCCGGCTTGAGCATGCCCTTCAACGCCTTCTCGACGTCTTCGGTCATGCGATAGATGATGTCATACAGGCGGATGGATACGCCTTCTTTCTCCGCTTCGCGCTGCGCCGGGCTATCTGCAGCTACATTGAAACCCATGACGATGGCCTTGGAGGCCGCCGCCAGCTGGATGTCGCTCTCGCTGATATTGCCGGTGCCGGTGTGCAGAACATGCACGCCGATCTCGCCCTCTTTGTCCTTGGACTTCATCGCTTCGAGCGATGAGACGATGGGCTCGAGCGAACCCTGCACATCCGCCTTGACGATCAGACGCAGCTCACGCACATGGCCGGCCTGGAAGGCTTCGAACATGCTCTCCAGGGTCAGCGGGCCGGAGGAGGAACTCTTCTCAGCCTTTTCCTTCTCAGCGCGCTCGGCCACCAGGGCGCGGGCCTCACGCTCGTTCTCGACGACGCGGAACGGCTCGCCGGCCACGGGCACATCGTTCAGGCCCAGGACGGAGGCTGGGGTCGAGGGGCCGGCGGCTTCGATCTTCTTGCCGGCGAAATCGAACATGGCACGCAGGCGGCCATAGGCGCTGCCCACGACCACCGTGTCGCTCATCTTCAGGGTGCCGTTCTGCACCAGCAGGGTAGCGATCACGCCGCGCGAGGGGTCACGCTCGCCTTCGATGACGGTGCCGATCACTTCGCCGGCCGGGTTGGCCAGGATCTCAGTATTGTCGGCCACCAGCAGGATGGCTTCGAGCAGGTCCTCCAGGCCGATCTTCTGCTTGGCGGAGACCGGCACCACGATCGTGTCGCCGTCCCACTCATCCGGGATGAGGCCGTTGTCAGCCAGCTGCTTCTTGACCAGCTCAGGGTTGGCGTTGGGGCGGTCCACCTTAGTGAGCGCCACCACGATGGGCACACGCGCAGCGCGGGCATGCGCCAGCGCTTCCTTGGTCTGCGGCATCACGCCGTCATCGGCGGCCACCACCAGGATGACCACGTCAGCGCCCTGGGCGCCGCGCGAACGCATGGCGGTGAAAGCCGCATGGCCCGGGGTGTCCAGGAAGGTGATCAGGCGCTCCTTGTGGGAGGCCTGGTATGCGCCAATGTGCTGGGTGATGCCGCCAGCCTCTTCATTCACGACCGAGGTCTGGCGAATGGCGTCCAGCAGGGTGGTCTTGCCGTGGTCGACGTGGCCCAGGATGGTGACGACGGGCGCGCGCGGTTTCAGATTCTTCTTGTCTTCGTTGGCGATCAGCTGGCGCCACAGGGGCACCTCGCCAACCGGCTTGCTCTCCAGCTCATCCACTTTCAGCAGCGTGGCTTCGTAGCCCATCTCAGCCGCCACGACCGCGGCGGTGTCAAAGTCAATGTGCTGGTTGATGTTGGCCATCACGCCGTTGGACATGAGGGTCTTGATGATCTGGATCGGGCTGGCTTCGATGGCTTCGGCCAACTCACGCACGGTGAGATTGGCGGGGAGCTCGATGGATTTGGCCTCGGTGGCTTTTACGTTTTCTGCCATGACAAATTCTCCTTCTATCCATAAAGAATTGCTTCCCCCGAAGCACATTCTACCAACTTGCTCTGCAGGCTGTTCCCGTGCGCTGGGCACACGCAAAACAGCCAGACTTACTCCTGCGGCAGCGCTTCAAAGAAGGCGGCCAGCCGCTGCGCATCTGCTTCACTGAGGCTGGTGCGCAGGGCGCTCGCCAGGCTGTGGCGGATGCCGCGCTCCCAGCAGCTGCGCTGGGCATGCAGGTATGCGCCGCGTCCCGGCTGTTTGCCGGTGGGGTCTGCAAAGACGCCTTCTGTCGTGCGCACCAGGCGCACCAGCGCAACCTTGGCCTCAGTTTGCCGGCAGGCTACGCAGGTGCGCTGGGGCACATGCCGGGGACGCCCAGAAGATCGCTTCGTGGGCTCTGCCATACATGTCCTTGAACGAGTTTAGTCTTCCTCCCATTCGTCGCGCATGCGCGGAATGGTGGTATCCGTATCCGGATCGTAGTCCAACTCGCGGAATTTCTTTTTCTTCTTCTTTTTCTTGTCGTCCTGGGCCGGGGCAGCGCCAGGCTTGGCTTTGCCGCCCAGCTTGGCGCTGCTCTTGGCAAAGATCTCTTCCAGGGACTGGCCGGGCGCCGGGCGCTCAGCCTGCATGGCCGCCAGCAGGTCTTCATCTTCCTGCGAGAGCTGCACGGGCTCATCCGTCAGCTCGGCCACGGGAGCGGCTTCTTCCACCGGAGCAGCTTCCACGACTTCCGGCTCGGGCTCCGGCTCAGCTTCGACCACGACGGGCTCAGCCTTGGGCGCGGGGGCCGGGAAGGCGAAGCCGTCAATCGCAGCCTGGATGGCCTTGAGGGTCTCAGGGCCAATACCTTCCATCGCCAGCAAGACATCGCTGTCCAGCTTGAGCTGGGTCATGAGCTCGCCAATGGTGGAGTAGCCTTCACCACTGAGCTTGATGGCCAGGCTGGGAGCCAGACCCAGATCATCCAGCGGGATGTCAAAGGCGGTCTCGGGCAGGGTGGCTTCCACTGCGGCACGCTTCTGGCGCTCCGCATCCAGGATCGCTTCACGCTGCGACTGGGCGCCGCTCTCGATGCGGTCCACAAAGCGGCCCAGCAGGGTGAACTCCTCCGGGGTGAGCGGGCGACCTTCGGCCTTCTTGGCCAGGGCGGTCTCGACCAGCGGGAGCTGCTCAGCCCACTCGGGGTTCTGCTCCAGGAAGCTGGCATCGGCTTGCGCCTTGGCCAGCGCATCCGCGGCGGCTTCGGGCAGGCTCTTGATATCAATGCGCCAGGCGGTCAGCTTGGCGGCCAGGCGGGCGTTCTGCCCGTCACGGCCGATGGCCAGGCTGAGCTGGTCTTCGGGCACGACTACGGTGGCGGTCTTGCCGCCGCCGCTCTCTTCTTCAAGATATACGCCGGTGACACGGGCGGGGCTGAGCGCCTTGGCGATGAACTGCGAAGGGTCAGAGTTCCACTCGATCACGTCGATCTTTTCGTCGTGCAGCTCGCGCACGATGGCCTGGATGCGCACGCCGCGCATGCCCACGCAAGCGCCCACCGGGTCGATGCCGGCTTGCAGAGCGGAGACGGCCACCTTGGAGCGGTAGCCCGGCTCGCGGGCAATGGAGCGGATCTCCACCAAGCCCTGGTAGATCTCAGGCACTTCATCCTCGAGCAGGCGGCGCAGGAAGTCTTTGTGGGCGCGGGTCAGGATGATCTCAGGCCCGCGGGTGGTGTCTTTGACTTCGAGCAGCAGGGCGCGCACACGGTCGTGCACGCGGAAGCGCTCGCCGGGGATCTGCTGGCTGCGCGGCATCTTGCCCTCCGCCTTGCGGTCGAGGCCAATGGTGATCATGTGCGGGTTGGCCGCCTGCACGACGCCGTTGACGATCTCGCCTTCCAGGGTGGAGAAGTGGTCCTTCTGCGCCAGGCGCTCCGCTTCGCGGATGCGCTGCTGGATCATCTGGCGGGCGGCCTGGGCGGCCACACGGCCGAAGTCCTCCGGCGTGCTTTCCACCATCACAATGTCGTCGAGCTGGGCTTCAGGATTTTCCTTGCGGGCATCCTCCAGCGTCACTTCCGTGCGCTGGTCCTGCACCTCTTCGACGACCTCTTTTTCGGCATAGATCTGCATCTCGCCGGTGGTCTCGTTGATGCGCGCTTCGATCTGCTGCGCGGTGGAGGCGTTGACCGTCTTGCGGTAGGCGGAGACCAGCGCAGCTTCAAGCGCGCCGACGATCACGTCACGCGGCAGCTGCTTGTCATCCAGAACTTCATTGAACGCCAGAGCGAATTCTTTCTTCATCCCTAAACTCCTGATATTTCAACCAATACTATTTAAGCAAAAAAGTGGGGGTTGCCCACTTCCGTCGCCATTACTATGCGGTTACGAAGCTTGAATATTCTAGCATTCCGCAATGCAAAAGGCAAGCAGAACAATAAGCAGAGTATGAGTTACAGCGCCTTGCCCAGGCGCCAACCGGGCTCGTGCAGGTGGCGTTCCTGGCCCTCGTGGTCGATAAAGCTCCAATAGCCGGTCACGCGGTGCAGCTCGCTGTACCCGTGGCGCTGGTACAGGCGCAGCGCGGCGGGGTTGTCCTCGGCCACGTTGAGCGCCACCCAGGCGAAGCCGCGGGCCCGCAGGTCAGCCTCGGCGTGCTGCAGCAGGCCGCTGCCCAGGCCACGGTTGCGGTGCTCCGGCCGAACGCGAAAGGAGTGGATGAAGGCTCGCTGGCGGCCGTCTGCGGTTTGCGGGTCGTTCTCCGAATTGAGCAGGACGAAAAGCTGGCCCACCAGCTTTTCGTCGCCATCCGTCACGCCCCACAGAGCCGCATTGCCCGCCCGGGCACGCTCGAACGCCACGGCGTATACGCGTCGGAAGTGGGCGAACTCGCCCTCCCACTCCAACGCAGGTGCATCCGGCGGCTGCAGCGGGCGGATGCTGTAACCGGCCGGCAGCGCAAGCAGGCTGGGGCTAGCGTTGCTCACGCAGCAGCGCCTCCAGCAGGGCCGCTTCCTGCTTGCGGGTCTTGACCTCGCCGTCGAGCCAGGCTGTGCGCAGCGTTTGGAGGATCTGGCCGTAAGCCTTGCCTGGCTTGAGGCCGCGGGCTTTCAAGGCATTGCCATCCGTGTAGGGCTGCAGGCTGCGCCAGCGACGGGCATACGCCAAAAGGCGCGGGCCCAGTGGCGTAGTGCGCTGCAAGCTGTACAGCGCGTACACCGCCAACTGCGGGGCGCGCTGCAAGGTGTATGTCAGCGCGCTGTTGAGCATGTTGACCAACCAAGCCGCCTTCGCCCGCAGGCTGGCTGCCGCCTGGCTGGCGGCGGCCAGCTCGGTGGTCAGGCGCAGACGTTGGGTCACGGCCTGCACCGTGGCTGGCGCAGCATGCGCCAGCCACACCACCAGGCCGAGCTCGGCCTGGGTGGCGTCCACGCCCCACAGCGGCGCGGGCGGCCGAGCGGCTGCCAGCGCACCCGCCATGACTGGCGTGAAACGCAGCTTGGGATGCAGGGCGCGCAGCACGCGATACTTCTGCAGGCTATGTAGGATTTCGCCGCGCTGGGGTTCTTGCAATATCAAGTCAAGCTCATTGGCGATGCGCTCACCGGACACCGCATCCAGCATGCGCACATTGGCGCGCAATTGCTGCAGGGTCTTGCGTTCCAGCTTGAAGCCCAGCCGGCCGCTGAAGCGCAGAGCGCGCAAGATGCGCGTCGGGTCGTCACTAAATGACTGGTCATGTAGCACACGGATGACGCCGGCGCGCAGGTCGGCCAGGCCACCCCACGCATCCAATATCTGGCCGGCTTGCGGGCCATCCTGGCGCAGGGCCAACGTGTTGATGCTGAAATCACGCCGGAACTGGTCATTCTGTATGGTCGAGAACTCGACGCTGGGCAGTGCGCCCGGCCGCGCATAAGTCTCACGCCGGGCCGAGATCAGGTCGATGAATTCGGGCAGGCCGCGGCCCGGTGCCAGGGTCCACACTGCCGTGCCGAAGGCCTTGTGCGGCAGCAAGCTGCCGCCCAGGCTGCGCACCAGCTGGCGCCCGAAGGCGATGGCGTCACCCTCCACCACCAGGTCAAGGTCCAGGCTGGGCAGGCCCAACAGCAGATCGCGCACATAGCCGCCCACGATGTAGAGCGGCAGCTTGCGCCCGGCCGCCTGCGCCGCCACGGCGCGCAGCAGCCGGCGGCTGGCCGGCGGCAGCGGCGCCAGGGCGCGGGCCAGCGGCAAGTGCGGAGCAGAAGACGCCAGCTGGGTCAATAGCCGAACAGGCTTGGGCATGAAATCAATGATAGTAGAGAGCGGCTACTTCGTCAGCAGGAAGCGGAAGGCAACCCGGCCAATATGCACGATGTCGCCATCCTGCAGGCGGCTGCCCTCCGGCGAGACGGGGGCATAGTTGATCCAGGTGCCGGCATGCGAACCCATGTCGGCGATGTGGAACTCGCCGGCTTCATCCTGAGTGACCCGCGAGTGCTGCTTATCCACCGAGGGCTCAGCCAGGATCAGGGTGCAGGTTGGCCCAGACCCGATCGTGATCTCGGCCAGGCTGAGCGGCAACACCTGCGCCGGCTGGGTGGGGTCTTGCATGGCCAGGCGCTGCAGGGTGGCGGGGGCCACCTGCTCCTCCTCCGGCTCGTCCTGCAAATGCGGCACCTCGTCCATCCCCAGGGGCGAATCGCGCAACGGGTCCACCGTGGGACGCGGCGCAGTGCGGGTGCGCCGGTCACGCGCAAAGATGCGGTTGAGCCGCACCGGGTCCAGGCGGCCCGAGAGCACCATCACCAGGAAGAAGGCGCCGGCCGCGATCAGTACCACCGAGAATGCCAGGGTGGAGCCGGCCCGCGACAGCAGGGCCTGGAACCAGGTGGCGGGCGCCTGCACGCTGATCTCGACCGGAAAGTCGATGCTTTCGCCGATCAGGCCAAGCTCATCCTGCACCTCAGCCCGCAGGAAGATCTGCTGGCTTTGGGTATACGGCTTGAGGTCCCAGGCGAAGTGCGTGAAGGGCGCGGTGGTGTTCTCGGCCACGATCTCGTCATTCACATACAGCGTGCTGCGCACCAGATTGCGCTGGAACCCATCCGGAAATTCCACCAGCAGCTCGATGGGTTGGCTGAAGGGCGAGAGCAACTGCGGGTCGATGGCGGCCGGGCCGCGCGCGATCTGGGTCGGCGGGCTGACCAGGATGGGATTGGGCGGCTGGATCTCCAGCGAGATGGTGAACGGCTCCGAGGTCAATCCGTCGGCCTGGGCCTGCATCACCAGCTCGTGCTCGCCGCTGCGGCGCAGCTGCGAGTAATACTGGAAGAAATACGCGCTGCGCAAAGGAGAGAAGAACGGCTCGGGCGAACTGAGTTCCTCGCCGCCGGAGAACTGCAAGCGTTGCCCGGCTGAATTCTCCGCCATGCCCAGGAGCAGCTGCGAGGCTTCGTTCTCAAACAGTGAAGGCGAATCCACCTGCCAGATGACCAGCGGCACGCCCAACTCGTCCAACTGTGCCATCCAATCCGGCGCAACGGCTTCGATATCGGCGAGGCGCGGGGTGCTGGTGACCCACCAGATCGCCGTATTGGCTCCATCCGGCGCGGGCTGGGCCGCCAAAGCCAGCGCATTGCTGAAGGTCTGCAAATCAGGGTAGAGCCTGCCCACCGGCACCTGCAAGCCGTCAACGGCGGCCTGCCACTCGCTGACAATGCCGTTGCTCACCAGCGTGCCTTCGTGCGTCGTCAGGGTTAGCAGGGTGTCGCTGGTGGAGGAGAGCATACTGGCCCAGTCTCGGATAGCTTCCTTGGCATGCTCGAAGCGCGGCGTACCCTCTGCATCACGGATGCCAAAGGGCTCAGCCGGGGAGACCACCAGGATGACCCGCAGGGCGATCTGCACGTTACGCAGCTGCTGGATGGGCTGGGCCACGCCGTCTTCCAGCATTTGCAATTGGTCGGCGGTCAGGTCGGCAATACGCGCCCCGCTGGCGTCTTGCGCGTCAAAGTAGCCCGTGATGGAGGGGAAGTTGTCGGTCTGTACAGAACGGAGGTTGATGCGCGCCCCGGTCTGGGCGGCGGCATTGAAGGGAACTGCCGCCAACAACAGGGCCAGCGCAAGAAGAAAGCGCTTCACTGCGGCATTCTAACCTGAGCTTTGCCTGCCCAATGTGTGTGAGCGATTAAGGCAGCTGCCGCGGCGCGGGCGGCTACAATCAGTGCTTAATGGCCGCCCGCAGCCCCGCAACCATCCTCAAAGCCCTGTGGCAGCTTGGCCCACGTGCCGTAGGCCAGTACAGCCTGTATGCGCTGCAGCTGCGCAGCGGCTGGCTGCGCGCCCAAACCCCGGCCGGCGGCCGCCCGCAGCCGGCCGGGCCGATCACGCGCCTGGTGCGGCCGGCGGGGCCGGCCGCCCTGCGCAAGCTACTGGGCAAGCAGGCCAAGAGCGTGCTGACCGAAGCAGACGAGGTGCTACGCGGCCGCGTGCGCCTGTTCGGGGGCGAGTCGCGGCCGCTTCGCCTCGACCCCGGCGGGCATACGCAACACTGGACCGCCTATACCGGCGCCCTGCCGAACGGCAGTGACATCAAGCCAGTCTGGGAAGTGGGCCGCATGGGCTGGGCCACTCTGCTTGCACGCGCCTACTGGCTCAGTGGTGAGGAACGTTACGCCGAAGGGTTGTGGCGGCGCGTAGAACAGTTCCTGGACAAGAATCCACCCAATGTAGGGCCGCACTGGTCTTCCGCGCAGGAAGTAGCCCTGCGCCTGATCGCGCTGAGCTTCAGCTGCAGCGTGGTGGCCGAAGCTTCGGCCACCACGCCCGAACGCACGCAGCGGCTCAGCCAGGCGCTGGCGGCGCACGCCGAGCGCATCCCACCCAGCCTGCGCTATGCCCAGGCCCAGAACAACAACCACCTACTCAGCGAAGCGCTGGGCCTGTGGACCGCTGGCGTGGCGCTGCCCCAGCATCCTAACGCGGAGCAGTGGCGCGCCACCGGCCGCACGCACTTTATAGAAGCCATCCGCCGCCAGGTGGCCGCAGATGGCGCCTACAGCCAGCACAGCGCCAACTACCAGCGCCTGATGCTGCAACTGGCGGCGTGGGCCAGCCTGCTGGCCGCCGCCGAAGGCCAGCCCCTGCCCGGCGAGACGCTGACCCGGCTGCGGGCGGCCTGCACCTGGCTATTCGGCCTGCTGGATAGTGAAAGCGGTCAGGTTGCTAACCTCGGCCCCAACGATGGCGCATATATCCTGCCGCTGAGCCTGCTGCCGTTCAGCGATCACCGCCCAGCCCTGCAAGCGGCAGCCGCCGCGCTGGGCTTGCCAGGGCTGAAGCCGGGGCTATGGGATGAGCTACGTCTGTGGCTTGGGCTGGATGGCAAGCTCACCGCAACCCGCAAGCGCACCACAGCAAGGTCTCCGCTGCGATTGGAAAGCGGAGATACGTGGGCCTACTTGCGCGCCGCCCATTTCGATGGCCGCCCGGGCCACGCCGACCAATTGCATCTCGATCTATGGTGGCGCGGCCTCAATATTGCGCACGATGCGGGTACCTATCTCTATAACGCGCCCTCGCCCTGGGATAACGCCCTGTCCGGCACGGCGGTGCACAATACGCTGATGCTGGACGATGCCGAGCAAATGACGCGCGCCGGCCGCTTCCTATGGCTGGATTTTGCGCAAGCGACTGTATTGCAGCATAGCCCGCGCCGCGCCGCGGCCGAGCACGACGGCTACCGCCGCCTGGGCCTGACCCACCGCCGCAGCGTGCAAGCCAACCCGCGTGAATGGGTGGTGCGCGACGAAGTGCTGGGCGACACCGCCGGCCACCGCGGGCGGCTGCACTGGCTGCTGCCAGACTGGCCGTGGCGCGTGGCGGGCGATACGCTGCACCTCCGCTCCCCCAAAGGCCGTATCAGCATCCAGGTAGAAGACCATACCCTCAGCCTGCTGCGCGCTGGCAAACGTCAGCACGGCGCAGCCGCCGCAGCGCCCACGGCGGGCTGGGTCTCGCATACCTATGCCAGCAAGCAGCCTGCATTAGCATTGGTGGTCGAGCTTGAAGACGATGCGCTGCACAGCATCACCACAAAGTTCGTGTTTCCAAAATGAGCACGCCATCCCTGCACGTTCTGCTGTTGCACCAAGCCTTCGTCGCGCTGGACGAGGCGGGCGGCACGCGCCACTACGAATTTGCGCGCTACCTGGCGCAGCACGGCCACCGCGTCACCGTCATCGCCAGCCAGACCAGCTACCTGACCGGGGCGGACGCCAACAAGGGCATCGAGACCACGGAGTTTGTGGGCGGCGGCCGCCTGAGCATCCTGCGGGTGCGCACGCTGCCCGGCCTGCACCGCAGCTTTGCACGGCGCATCCTCAACTTCTTCAGTTTCACGTGGAGCGCGTTCTGGGCCGGGATGCGCGTCAAGGACGTGGACGTGGTGTGGGGCACAACCCCGCCCATCTTCCAGGCCGCCGGCGCCTGGGCGCTGGCGCGCTTGAAGGGCGCGCCGCTGCTGCTGGAAGTGCGCGACCTGTGGCCGGCCTTCGCCATCGCCGTGGGGGTGCTGCGCAACCCCGTCCTGATCGCCGCCTCCGAATGGCTGGAGCGCTTCCTGTATCGCCGCGCCTACACCGTGCTGCTCAACTCGCCCGGCTTCATGGCCCACGTGCAGGCCCGCGGGGCGCGCCAGGTGCGCCTGGTGCCCAACGGCGCCGACGCGGCCATGTTCGACCCGCTGGCGGATGGCGCCGCCTTCCGCCAGCAGCACGGGCTGGAGGGCAAGTTCGTGGCCCTCTACGCTGGGGCGCACGGCCTCTCGAACGATCTTGAGGTCTTGCTGCGCGCCGCCGAGCAACTGCGCGCTCACCCCCATATTCAATTGGTGCTGGTGGGCGACGGCAAAGACAAGCCCGCCTTGCAAGCCCAGGCCGCCCAACTACAGCTCGAGAACGTGCACTTCGTAGCGCCGCTGGCCAAAGAAGGCATGGCCGCCGCCCTGGCCGCCGCGGATGTGTGCATTGCGATCCTGAAGCCGCTGCCGCTATACGCGACCGTCTACCCCAACAAAGTGTTCGACTACCTGGCCGCTGGCCGGGCCGTAGTGCTGGCGATCGACGGCGTGATCCGCCAGGTGGTGGCGGATGCCAACGCCGGCGTGTTCGTGCCGCCCGGCGACCCGCAGGCCATGGCCGATACCCTGCTACACCTTTCCACCCAACCCGAGCAGGTGCGCGCCATGGGCGCGGCCGGCCGCGCCTTCCTGGAGGCGCATTTCAACCGCCCACAGCTGGCCGCCCAACTGGAAGCAGTGCTGCTAGAAACTGCGGCCGGGCGCTCACAGTAGAATCCCTGCCAAGCTGATGGCCAAGAAAAGCAAGACCCTCGATCTGGAAGAAGGCGAACTGCGCCGCATGCTGCTCGACCGGCGCGCCGCTGACCGCAAGCGCCGCGTCGATGCCTTCAGCCAGTCCGGCGAGCTGCTGCCGCTGGACGCTGAGGACACCGAGGGCGTGCAAGTGGAGCCGCTGGTTGGCACGCGCATCCATGCCGACCCGGATCTGCGCCTGGCCCGCCCCAAACCCAAGCGCGCCCGCGTCTGGGTGGAGCGCGCCCTGCTGGCAGTCGAGCTGCTGGCCGTGGTTGGCCTGGGCTTCATTTTCATGAACGGGCTCGACCTGCTGAGCCAGCTCAACCGCGAGCTGGCGGGCAGCTTTGCCGGTAGCACCGCCAGCCCGGCGCCGCTGCTGGGGCCAGTGGTGCTACCCTCCGGCCACACCGCGCCCAGCGCCAACAACCCGGCTGCGCCCAACGAAGCCGAGATCCCTGACCACCTGCGCCCGCTGGTGCAGGCCTACACCGCTGCGCTCGTGCTGCCCACCCCGGGGCCGGAGCAGGCCATGGCGATCAGCATCCCCGCCATCGGCGTGAATGCGCCGATCGTGCAGGGCGACGACTGGGAGGCGCTCAAGCGCGGCGTGGGCCAGCACATTGGCAGCGCCAACCCGGGCCAGAACGGTAATTTAGTATTGAGCGGCCACAACGACATCTACGGTGAGGTTTTCCGCCACCTCGACCAACTGCAGCCGGGTGACGAGATCGTGGTGCATACCGCCCAGACCAGCTACACCTACACCGTGACCGGCCAGCTGCTGGTGGCGCCTACCTTCGTGGAAGTCATGTTCCCCACGCCCAACGCCACGCTAACCTTGATCAGCTGCTTCCCCTACATGATCAATACCCAGCGCATCATCATCCAGGGAGAGCTGACCCGCATCTCAGACGCGGGCTAGTTTCGCATCACCCCCATCATCGGAGACACATTGCCCAAGCTCAACGCTGCCCTGATCTATCGCCTCATTTACATCGCATTCGGTTTCAGCACCATGGTGATGTACACCACCTATGTGGTCTACCGGGTCGAGGTGGCCGGGCTGGATGCCCTGCAGCTGGTGCTGCTGGGCACCGCGCTGGAAGTCAGCATTTTCCTGTTCGAGATCGCCACCGGCGTCGTGGCGGATGTGTACAGCCGCCGGCTTTCGATCATCATCGGCGTGTTCCTGTTCGGCATCGGCCACGCCATCGAGGGCCTGGTGCCGGTGTTCAGCATCATCCTGCTGTCGCAGGTCGTGTGGGGCATCGGGCACACCTTCATCAGCGGCGCGCTGGATGCCTGGATCACCGATGAGGTGGGCGCCCGCAAGGTCGGCCCGGTCATCATCTCCGGCAACCAACTCGAGATCCTGGGCAGCTTGCTGGGCATCCCCATCGGCGTGTGGAGCGCTGGGCAGCTTGGCTTGTCGTTCCCATACTTCATCGGCGGCGGGCTGCTGGTGGTGCTGGGCATCTTCCTCATCTTCAGCATGCCCGAGCACGGCTTCACGCCCGTGCCGGCCAAAGAGCGCCACGGCTGGCGCACCATGTTCAAAACTTTCAACGCCGGCCTGCGCACGGCCCGCCGCAGCGCGGCCCTGATGGTCTTCGCGGTCGCGGCGCTGTTCGTGGGCCTGTACAGCGAAGCCTGGGACCGCCTGGCCCAGCCCTACTTGCTGCAGGTGTTCAGTTTCCCGTCACTCGGATCGCTACAGCTCAGCAATGTGCAGTGGTTCGGCGTGCTCAACGTCATCTTCCTGCTGGTCGGCCTGCTGGCCAACCAGATCGCCAAGCGCGCCGTGGACACCACCCGCGGCCCGGCGGTGGCGCGCGGCCTGCAGCTGCTGTACGCCGGCATGGTGGTCTCCATGCTGCTGTTCTCGCTGACCGGCAACTTTGGCGTGGCGCTGCTCGCCATGGTGGTCTTCAACGCGCTGCGCCGGGTCACCTTCCCGCTGACGCGCACCTGGATCAACCAACAGATCCCCGCCAAATCGCGCGCCACGGTGCTCTCGATGGCCGGGCAGATCGACGCACTGGGCGAGCTGGGCGGCGGCCCGATCCTGGGCACGGTGGGCCGCATGTACTCGATGCGGGCCGCCCTGGTCACCTCAGCCCTGGTGCTGACCCCGGTCGTGGCGCTGTTCCAGCGCATCATCGCCATGACGCGCACTCCAGCCACCACAAAAAAGAAGAGCCGCTGACGCGGCTCTTCTTTTTTTTCACTGTCATTGCATTCTAGGGGGCGTACCAGCGGGCACGCCAGTCACCCGAACCCACTTCAGGCTCGAAGAAGTCAGCGTTCAGATGCACCATGTGCATGAACAGCTGGCCCGGCTTGAGCGGGAAGGGCGTGCCATCCGCATACACAAAGCGGATCGGGCGCGTGCGGCCGGTTTCCTTCTCGTAGTCCCCGTTCACGGTAGACCAGTACAGATCACACACTAAACCATCACGCAGCAGCTTGACCCGGCCAGTGCGGCCCTCCATGTGTACATTGAAGATGGTGCCGGCATCGTTGAGCTGCTCATGCTCGACGAAGAAGACCAGCACGTTCTCGAAGGCTTGCGGATCACCCGTCAACGCTTCGGTGCTTACTTCCTGCACATCGGGGGCCATGTAGGTGTTCTGGTGGCGGATGTACGCGCCCGTCGCCTCGTCATAGCTCCAGTAGGTCTGGTTGTTGACGTTGTAGAACATGGTCAGGGAGTTGGCCGGCACGCAGCCGTCCGGCGGGTTGGCGTCGAACAGGTTGCCGGTCAGATTGGGCGGGCCATAGGTGCCGATGTTGTCGGCCGCCACCTGCTGCAGCTTGGTGACGTCAATGCCCGCCGCGCCGATATCCTCGGCATTATTGTTGGCCGCCTGGGCGCACACTTGGATCTGCGCCAGCACCGTGGGGTCGGCCCCGGCGATCACCGTGCAACCCTCGAAGTAGCCGCGCATCACTTCGTACACCAGGCGGCCGGAGCGCACACCCTCAATGATGATCGAGTGGCGCAGGCCGGCGTCGATATCCAGTTTCTCGCTGGCGCCTTCCACCAGGGTGAAGCCATCCGTCAGGCCGGTGGAGGGGTTCGGGTCGCTATCCACATCATCAGCCGCCAGGTTGGCGCTGACGAAGTAGAAGGTCTGCAAATGGCTAGGGATGCTGAAGCGCACCTGGTAGGTGTAGCCATACTCAGGCTGGACGACGAAGTAGTAGCGCCCCGCGCCATCCGTGGTCGTGCTGGCTATCACCTGGCTGCTCAGGATCAGCTCCACGCCGATGCCAGGCACGCCCGGCTCGCCCTCATCCTGTTGGGCATTGCTGTTCAGGTCATACCAAACCTTGTCACCGATGACGAACTCGTCATCTTCAGGCTCCGGCTGGCCGTCGCCTTGCTGGCCGCCCAAGGCCGCGTCAAGATCGATCTCAGGGTAGCAGCCGTAGAACTGGGCGTACAAGCGAGTGTCGCCGTCGCCGATCCACCATTCGCTGACCCAGGCCGCCCACTGCAGGCCGGTCGCCGGCCGCGTGGCGGCGGGCGGGAATTGCGAGATGGAGATGCCCACCACGCCCCAGTCGATGGCGGCCGGTTCGCACATCGGCTGTCCAGTCAGCGGGTTGTAGCCGGCCGGGAACTCGTCCGGCCCCATGCTGGTCGGCCCAGTCGGCACAAAGCCGGCATCGTAGGCCGCGCCGGCTGCGTCCAGCGTAAAGGATTGCGTCTGGCCGCTGTTCGGGTCAGCGTCACTGTCGATCGCATCGTCATCGCCGGCGTTCATGGCGGTGAATTGGTAATCGAGCGGGGGCACAAAGGCGAGTGTGAACTCGCCGCCCAGCGCGGTGCTTTCAAATACATAGCCACCATCATCGCCGGTGAACTTTTCGTCCATTGCATCGCCGTTGTCATCCAGCAGCTGCACCTGCACGCCGGCCAGGCCGGGCTCGCCAGCATCACGCAGGCCATTGGCATCTTCATCCAGCCAGGCCTGCCCGCTAATGATGGCCGCCGGGGCGGGGTCCTCTACCACTGGCCCAGCGTCCACTTCGGTCCCCAAAAGCAGCAGGCCGGCGTCAATGCTGTCATCCACTTCGGTCAGCGCCAGCAGGTCGGTGCGCCCGGTAGCCGGGTCGGCATCACTGTCACGCAGCGGGTCGCTGCCCTGGTGCTGGGTCGTGAAGCCATACCCATCCGGCAGGCCGAAAACAACGTAGAAATTGCCCGGGCTGCTTTGCACGGAAACCTCGTAGCTGCCGTCGGCAGCCGTCTCGGTCTCACTTAAAAGCTCATCTGCCTCCGAATAAAGCTGTACGCTGACCCCCTCCACGCCCGGCTCGCCAGAGTCTTGAATGCCGTTGGCATTCTCATCCAACCAGACCAAGTTGCCAGCTCCAACACAGGCAGAGAGCACAAATGCGAACAATAACAAGATGAACAGATGAAGGCGATTTTTCATATGTAACTTCCTCTCACTACAAGTATACGGAGAAAAATATTTACTAAAACTTTCTAAATAATGAGAAATGCAAAACACTGCGTTCCAGAAGGCCCCAAACACGGGCGGTATAATGAAGCGCGGAGCAATAGATGACAACTGATTTCTTCAATACTCGCAGCACCCTGACCGTTGGCCCTAAAACATATACCTTCTATAGCTTAAGAAAACTTGAGGCAGCCGGCCTGACCAGGCTGGACAAGCTGCCGTTCTCCATGCGCATCATGCTGGAGGCGGCCCTGCGCGGCTGCAACAATGTAGACATCCTGGAGCAGGATGTGCGCAACCTGGCCGCCTGGCAGCCCCGCGTCGAGCAGCGCGGCGCCATGCCCTTCAAGCCGGCCCGCGTGCTGCTGCAAGACTTCACCGGCGTGCCCACCATTGTGGACCTGGCCGCCATGCGTGACGCGGTGGCCAAGCTGGGCGGCGACCCCAAGAAGATCAACCCCCAGGTGCCGGTAGACCTGGTGATCGACCATTCGGTGCAGGTGGATTTCTTCGCCAGCGCCGACGCCCTGCAGCGCAATGCCGAGATCGAGTTCATGCGCAACCGCGAGCGCTACGAGTTCCTGCATTGGGGCCAGCAAGCCTTCGATAATTTCCGCGTCGTGCCACCCGCCACGGGCATCGTGCACCAGGTCAACCTCGAATTCCTGGCCCCGGTGGTGATGACCCGCCAGGTGGGCGAGGATGTGCTGGCTTTCCCTGACACGCTGGTCGGCACCGACTCGCACTCCACCATGATCAACGGCCTCGGCGTAGTGGGCTGGGGCGTAGGCGGCATCGAGGCCGAGGCCGCCATGCTGGGCCGCGCCATCGACATGCTCACGCCGGATGTATTGGGTTTCAAACTGCACGGCAAGCTGCGCGAAGGCGTCACCCCCACTGACCTGACCTTGACCATCACCCAGATGCTGCGCAAGAAGGGCGCGGTGGACAAGTTCATTGAATTCTACGGCGCAGGCTTGGATTCGCTCAGCCTGGCCGACCGCGCCATGATCGCCAACATGACGCCTGAGAACGGTGGCACGATCACCTTCTTCCCCGTTGACGCCGAAACGCTGCGCTACCTGCGCGCCAGCGCCCGCACCGAAGAGCAGATCGCCCTGGTCGAGGCGTATTGCAAGGAACAGAACCTGTTCCGCGACGCCAACACGCCCGAGCCGGAATTCACCGACACGCTCGAGCTCGATCTGGACAGCGTCGAGCCCAGCCTGGCCGGCCCCAAGCGCCCGCAGGACCGCGTGAGCCTGGAGAACATGCGCGCCGAGTTCCACAAGGCGCTGCAAGCCCCCAAAACCGAGCGCGGTTTTGCCCTGCCGGCCGAGCGCATGAGCGACAAGGTCACCTTTGGCAGCAACGGCTCGCGCACCGAGATGGGCCACGGCGCCCTGGTCATCGCCGCCATCACCTCGTGCACCAACACCAGCAATCCGTCCGTGATGCTGGGCGCCGGCCTGCTGGCCAAGAAAGCCGTCGAGCGCGGCCTCAAGGTCAAGCCCTACGTCAAGACCAGCCTGGCCCCCGGCTCCCGCGTCGTGACCGAATATCTCGAGAAGGCCCAGCTGATGGAACCGCTGGCCGAGCTCGGCTTCAACCTGGTGGGCTACGGCTGTACCACCTGCATCGGCAACAGCGGCCCGCTGGCCGGCGAAGTGGTCAAGGCCATCACCGGCGGTGATCTGGTGACCGCGGCCGTGCTCTCCGGCAACCGCAACTTCGAGGGCCGCATCCACCCCTACGCCCTGGCCAACTATCTGGCCTCCCCGCCGCTGGTCGTGGCCTACGCCCTGGCCGGCACGGTGGATATTGACCTGACCAACGAGCCGCTCGGTATCGGGAAGAACAACGAGCCGGTCTACCTGAAGGACATCTGGCCCAGCCAGCAAGAAATCCGCGAAGCGGTGGAGACCAACGTAACGCCCGAGATGTTCGCCGAGCGCTACTCCAACGTCTTCACCGGCAACGAAACCTGGAACGCCATCCAGGCCGGCAGCAGCGAGCTGTTCGACTGGAAGGCCGACTCGACCTACATTCACCAGCCGCCCTTCTTTGACGGGCTGACGATGGAATTGCAGCCGATCAGCGATGTGCTGGACGCGCGCGTGCTGGTGAGCCTGGGCGACTCGGTCACCACGGACCACATCTCGCCGGCCGGCTCCATCCCGGCCGATAGCCCGGCAGGCAAGTTCCTGCTGGAGAACGGCGTCACCGTTCCCAACTTCAACTCCTACGGCTCACGGCGTGGCAATGACCTCGTGCTGACCCGCGGCACCTTCGCCAACATCCGGCTCAAGAATCTGATGCTGGACGGTGTGGAGGGCGGCTACACCCTGCACCTGCCCGACGGCGAGCAGATGAGCATCTACGACGCTTCGCAAAAGTACAAGGCCGATGGCACGCCGCTGATCGTGCTGGCCGGCAAGGAATACGGCTCTGGCTCCAGCCGTGACTGGGCCGCCAAAGGCCCGCTGCTGTTGGGCGTCAAAGCCGTCATCGCCGAATCCTTCGAGCGCATCCACCGCAGCAATCTGGTGGGCATGGGCGTGCTGCCCCTGCAGTTCAAGGGCGGCCAAAGCCGCGAAACCCTGGGCCTGACCGGGCGCGAGCGTTTCTCGCTGACCGGCATCGAGGGCATGCATGGCCCGGCCGCTGACATCAGCGTGGTGGCGGTGGACGAGAACGGCAAGGAGACCGCCTTCACCGTCAAGAGCCGCCTCGACACCCCGCTGGACCTGGAAGTCTATAAGCAGGGCGGCATCCTGCAGACCGTGCTGCGCGAACTGGCCAAGAACTAGGCGTCATTGCGAGGACTGCGCTGCAAAGCAGCGCTGACGAAGCAATCCCCATGCTAGTAAAAAAAAAAAGAGCCCGCCAAATGGCGGGCTCTTTTTGTTCTCACTCAGCGTGCCTACATCGGCACTTGCTCTTCCTTCAGGTGCAGGCGCCCGTCCGGGCCGGGCTCGTAGCTCATCTTGCCCTGCGGCACATGCGGGTCGATCTCCAGGTCGCCGCTGTCCATCGCATCCCAGAACAGCTGGAAGGGCACCTTGCCCTCTTCCCACTTCTCGATCATCACCAGGCCATGGCCGGGCAACACCGTGAAGGCGATCTTACGCGGGTCGCTGGGGTTGAGCAGGATCTCGGCCCGACTGAAGGCGCCCTTGATGCCCTTGGCCTGCGCCTCAGTGGCGCACGACACCAGGTAGTGATAGTAGGGAGCATCCAGCGGAACGTATTCCACCAGCTCGGGGTTGAAGGCTTTCACGCCACGGTGGCCGTGCAGCTTAGAGCGTGACACGGGCACCTGGGTCTTGACCGCGCCACTCTCCACTTCGATCCACGGCAGCGGGCCGTCCAGGTCCATCATTTCCACAGCTTCGGAGGACGGCTTGTCGTTGCGCTTACCGTCCACATGGCGCACCTGGGCGCCGGCGCCGTCAGGGCGCACGCCCACGATCAGCGCCAGGTCGTCATCGGTGATGTTGCCTTTGTCCACCGGGCGGGCGCTGCCGGTGATGGTAGCCACCAGGCCCTGTACCCGCGGGTCCCAGGTGCCGAAGCAGCCTTCGCTGTACTGGCTGGCGATCGAGTCGTTGACGGCCGGCACGGCCACCAGGTCTTCGATGCGCACCATCTCGGTGAAGAAGTTGCGCTTGCCCAGCTCCTGGCCGGCGCGGCGCATGGCCTCGGGGGTGCTCATGGCCTGCCATTCTTCGGCGGTCACCTTGGGTTCCATCACCTGGTGGTTGGTGATCTCATGCGTGCTCTCGGTGGTCACCATGCGCAGGGCAATATCGGTATAGAAGGCGTCGGCGCTGGCGTTCACCGAGGCCGGGAAGGCGCCCACCAGGTCAAAATGGTAGACGCGCTCGGGGTGCTCGTCACCCACGGTCAGCAGCACGCGGATGCTCTTGGCCTGGGCCTGCAGCAAGCGCAGCAGCGACATGATCGGGCCGCCGCGCAAGCCCTGCTCGATCAGCACACGCGGCGATTCGGGCGAGAGCCCCTCGAACTCGAAGTCTTTCGGGTCGAGCGGCTGCTTGGCCAGGGCGGCCTTGAAATGATCGATCTTCTCTTTGAATTCCTGTTCCGTCATATGGATCATGGTGTAAATGACGGGCGATTCCTTCAGGCCGAACTGGCGACGGGCCATGAACATGAAGGCCTTGCGCCACGGGATCGGGTCGCCGTATTTGGCGGTGGTCAGGATCACATCCGTGCTGTCGGCCGGGTTTTCGACCACGTTGTGGCCCAGCTGCCTGAACTTCTCCAGCAGGCCATCGGCCAATTCTTCAATGGCCGATGACACCGGCGCATCGCCGGGCACAAAGCTGACTTCAATTTGGCGCAGCCACGAGTGTACGGGGTTGGCCACTTTCAGGGCTTCTTGGGGTATTTCCATCGCTTCAAACCTCTGCAAATTGAGGGATTTTTACGCCGCACAGCGGCGTTCCGCCACATCAGGGCGTGTATGCGATAATACTACCGCAAGGGCAATTATCACACACAGTATAGGGTTAAACACGGCAATCGTTATGAAGATACTCGTAACCAATGATGACGGCATCACCCACCCAGGCCTCTTGGCGCTGGTAAACGCCGTAAAACCCCTGGGAGAGGTCACCGTTCTGGCGCCTGACCGCAACTGGAGCGCCTCAGGCCACGTGAAGACC
This sequence comes from Anaerolineales bacterium, assembly GCA_019454165.1. Classification (GTDB taxonomy): domain Bacteria; phylum Chloroflexota; class Anaerolineae; order Anaerolineales; family UBA11579; genus JAMCZK01. The sequence goes on from CP075367.1 coordinate 173,237, forward strand.
CTGCACCGCCCGCTGCGCGTGCGCCCCACCCAGCTGCCGGATGGCACGCCGGCCCACATGAGCGACGGTGCGCCCTCAGACTGCATCGCCCTGGCCTTGCTGGGCTACTTTGACCACGAGTTCGACCTGGTGGTGTCCGGCATCAACCCGTACGCCAACATTGGCGATGATGTCACCTACTCCGGCACCGTCACGGCCGCCATGGAAGCCGCCATCGGCGGGCTGCCCGGCGTGGCCTTCTCACTCGACTCGCCGATCGGGCTCAACAGCCAGCGCGATTTCAGCGCCGCCACCCAGATCTGCCAGCGGGTGGCAATGCGCGTGGCCGCCGGCGGCCTGCCGCGCCACACGCTGCTCAACGTCAACATCCCCTACCTGCCGCTGGAGCAGATCAAGGGCATGCAAGTGACCCGTCTGGGGCTGCGCGTTTACCGCGATGAGCTTATCCGCCGCACCGACCCGCAGCACAACCCCTACTACTGGATCGGCGGCGAAGCGCCCACCGGCCAGCCTGACGAAGGCACCGAGGTCGGAGCGCTGCAAGCCGGCTTCGTTTCGATCACCCCACTGCAGATGGATATGACCGCCTATAACCTGCTGCCCGAACTTGCCACCTGGCAGTGGTAACTCCTGCTTTGAACTTGGCTCTGGCTTGGGGATTGCACTTCGTTCAGCAACTCGCTGCTTCACATCCTCGCAAGGACAGCGTTGGCGAAGCATATTGATAAATGATTAATAATTTCATAAAACCTTTGGGTGCTAAAATCGTAGTTAAGTGCACAGACTGTGCAACGAAGGAGAGAACGATAAAAGAATGGAAATCTTAAGCGGCATCTTTTCTGCTTTTGGCCTTTCAGCCAGCGCGGGATTGAACGCCTACATCCCGCTATTGGTCGTCTCACTGCTGGGGCGTTACACCTCGCTCATCGAGCTGAACTCCCCTTGGGACACCCTGACCAGTGGCTGGATCATCGGCCTGTTGGTAGCCCTGTCTGCGATCGAGTTCTTCGCAGACAAAGCCCCGCTGGTCAACCATCTCAATGATGCCATCCAGACCTTTGTGCGGCCGGCGGCCGGCGCTATCGCTTTCGCCGCCAGCACGCAGGTGATCGACGGCATCAACCCGGTGGTGGCCCTGGCGGCTGGCCTGCTGATCGCCGGCACCGTGCATGTGGCTAAGGCGGGCGTCATGCGCCCGGCGGTCACAAGCGTGAGCGGCGGTACGGCCAACGTGGCCGTAGGCCTGGTGGAGGATGTAGCCGCGATCTCGGTATCCCTGATCGCCGTGCTCATCCCGCTTATCATTGGTATAGTCTTCATTCCATTGCTGGCTTTGGTGATCTGGATGCTTTGGCGCCGCGCCAACCGCAATGTACAACCCGCAACGTAGATAGAGGTAAGACATTATGGCACTTCGAGGTTCTTCCGGCGGCCGCAATAAATCCGGCCGCTCCAGCTCCAGCGCTCGTTCCACCAGTGGCGGCGGCAGCCGCAGCGGCCGCGGCGCCAGCTCCTCCGGCGGCGGTTCGCGCAGCACCGGTCTGCCCAGCCGCGGCTCGGCCGGCGCAGCCCGCCGCAGTTCCGGCAGCAGCGCCCCCAAGGAAACCGGCCTGTCCGGTGCAAGTGGCGGCGTGACCCGTCGCGGCCTGTCCGGCGGCCGAGCTGGTGTACAGCAGACCCCCGGCTACGGCAGCAACAGCGGCCGCCGCTTCCCGTGGACGATCGTGATCATCCTGGGCATCCTGCTGCTGTGCTGCATCGCCACCTTCCTGGCCGCCTGGCTCATGGGCGACAGCGTGGTGGAGATCCTGCGCCAGCTGCAGTAAGCTGCATCCTAAGCAAATAAAAAAACGCCCGCAAATGCGGGCGTTTTTTTATTTGGCGAAGCGTTGCCGGAAATGAGCTTGCAGCGCCGCCAGCCCATCCAGGGCCAGCTGGCGGTCCTCGATGCTGCATTCCAGCGCCTCGAATTCGTCTTCGTCCAGCACGACTTGACGCCCATCTGGGTAGACCAGCAGATCCAACGCAAAATCACGGAAGATGATTTGCCCGGGCGTGATCACCGCCGGCGCCGAGATGTTGCAATACCATCCTTTCAGGTGATCGTCAGACTTGTCGTGGACCTCAAAGATGTTGTACCAACGGTCATCAAAGTAGCTTTCCAAAAAGCGATCGCCCTTAGCCAGCGGGATATCCACCATGTGCCCGCTCTCGGCATTGAACAGCGCCTCGACCAGGGCTTCATGCCCAGCATGGCTGAGCAAACGGCCGCGCCACTCGTACATCAGCTGGCCGGCCGGGTTTTGTTTGAGAACGGTGATATCAGTCATTGCGGAAGATGCGCAGCGCCTGGGCCGGGTCAAAGCTCAACTCAAGCGTTTGGCCCACGGCGGGCAACTGTGCACTGGATGGCAATTCTAGTGCAAGCACTGCATCCTTGACAGCCACCTCGGCCAGCCACTGGCTGCCGCGGAACTGTTTGCGCTGCAGCGTACCCTGCACGCTGTACGGGCCACCTGCACCCAGGTGCAGGCTGTCTGGCCGCAGCAGCACCGTCACCTCGCCGGCGGGTTGGCCGGCGAGCGGCAGGCTCCCGAACGGAGCGTGCAGCTGCTCGCCTTCGATCGTGGCGGCGAACAGGTTTTGCATCCCCAGAAAGCGCGCCACGAATTCGGAGGCGGGCTGGCGATACAGCTCCTCCGGCGGCCCGATCTGGGCGAATTGCCCCGCATTCAGGATGGCAACTCGATCAGCGATGGCGTAGGCCTCTTCCTGGTCATGCGTGACGTATAGACTCGTCAGCTGCTGCGCCTTCAAGATCTCGCCCAGCTGGGTCAGCAGGCGCGTGCGCAAGGCGCGATCCAGCGAACCGAGCGGCTCGTCTAGCATCAGCAGGTGCGGCGCGGGCGCCAGCGCCCGCGCCAGCGCCACGCGCTGCTGCTCGCCGCCGGAGAGGCTGGTGACATCCCGCAGCTCGAAGCCGTCCAGCCCTACCAGATGCAGCACCTCGCTCACCCGCGCTGCGATCTGCTCTGCATCCTGCCCGGCCATCTGCAGGCCGAAGGCGACATTGCCGAACACATCTCGATGCGGGAAGAGCGCATAATCCTGGAACATGAGGCCGAAGCCGCGGCGGTGCGGCGGCGTATGGGTCACATCCACGCCGTCCCATAGCACCTGGCCGCTGTCCGGCGTCTCCAACCCTGCCACGATGGAGAGCAACGTAGACTTGCCGCTGCCACTGGGGCCGAGCAAGGCCAACACCTCGCCCGACTCGACGCGCAGGTCAATACCGGCCAGGACAACCTTGCCATCGTAGCGCTTGGTGATGTTGCGCAGCTCAAGCATCAAAACTCTCCCACGTCTGCAATGCGCAAACGTTCGATCAGCAGCATACCGCCGCCGGTGAAGAGCATCAACAAGGTGCTGAGTGCCATGGCCTGCCCATAGGTCAGCGCGCCCGGCTGGGCCAGCAAGCGATAGATGAGCACCGGCATGGTGGGGTACTCCGGACGGACGATGAGGGCAGTCGCGCCGAACTCGCCCACTGAGATCGCAAAGGCGAACAAGGCCGCCGCCAACAGGGAGCGGCCCACCAGCGGCACGTCAATGCTGCGCAACACTTGCGCCGGCGCAGCGCCCAGCACAGCGGCCGCCTGGCGCAGCCGCGGCCGGATGCTGCGCAGCGCCGGCACCAGGCTGCGCACCACGAACGGCAGCGCCACCAGCGTATGCGCCAGCGGCACCAGCACGGGGGAAGCGCGCAAGTCCAGCGGCGGCGTGTTGAGCGCCACAATGAAGCCGAGCCCCAGTGTGAGCGATGAGGTGCCGAGCGGCAGCATCAGCAGCGGGTCGAGAATACGCACCAAGCGTGAGCGTTCCTGCTGGGCCAACAGCCACGAGGCGGGCAGTCCGATCAGCAGCGCCAACGCCACCGTGGCGCCGGCGTAGACCAACGAGGTCTGGATGGCGCGCAGCGGCGGGGCAAAGAAGATGTTGTTGCGCGGGTCTTCACCCAGAGCGCGGTAATAGTCGAGGGTGAAACCAGGCGCGGCAGCCTCCTGGCGGCGGTCGGTCTCCAGCCGGGTGACCGAGCGGGCCGCCAGACCGCCCAGCGGCGCAACGAAGAACAGCGTCAGCGCCGCCAGGAACAGCGCGCTCAGCCAGCGGGCCGGCTGCGTGCGCAGCGCGGGCAGGCGCGGGGCGCGCTGCTCCACCGGGCGCGAGAGCCGCGCCGAGAGGCGTGTATACACGACCGTGAGCGCCAGCGTGCACAGCAGCTGCACCAGCGCCAGCAAGGCGGCAGTGGGCAGATTAAAGAGTGCGATGGTCTGGTAATAGATCTCGGTTTCCAGGGTGGCAAAGCGTGGGCCGCCCAGCACCAGAATGACGCCAAAGGATGTGAAGTTGAAGATGAACACCAGCAAGGCCGCGGCCGCCAGCGCCGGGGCCAGCATGGGCAACGTGACGCGCGTGAACACGCGCCAACCATTGGCGCCCAGCGTGCTGGCGGCCTGCTTGATGCGCGGGCTGATGCGTGACCAAAAATCGCCCACCATGCGCAGCACGATGGTGGTGTTGTAAAACATGTGCGCCACCAGAATGGCCGTGAAGGTGTTGATGAACTCCAGCGGTTGCTGGCCGATGGCGATCAAGGCCTGGTTGAACCAGCCGCGCGGCCCCAGCACGGCGTTGAACGCCGCGGCCACCACCAGCGTGGGCAGCACGAAGGGCACACCGCTCACCACACGCAGCAGGCGCTTGCCGGGGAACTCGTAGCGGGCCAGCAGGTAAGCGGCCGGCAAGCCCAGGGCCAGGGTGAGCAGCGTCGAAAGTATTGCTTGCCACAGCGTAAAACCCAGCACGCGGTGGATGCTGCTGTCCGTGAGCAGTTGCTGCAAGGCAGCCTGCCAGCCGCGCTCGAAGCTGAGCGCAAAGATGCTGCCCAGCGGATAGAAATAGAACAGCGCCAGGAACAGCAGCGGCAGCAACGCCAATGCGAGCGCTCTGCGCACAGCTACTCAGCCTGCCAGCGTGTGGCACTTTGGGGGAAGTTGGCTTCTTTCCAGGCGAAGGCTTGCTCCACGCTGAACCGATAGATGTTGCCGAGCCCCAGAAAGGCGACCGCATACTTTGCCTTGTAAAGCTTGTCGAGGGTCGTGAGCAGCTTCTTCTCAGCTTCGGGCGAGACGATCTGCATCTGCCCTTCCAGGATGATGGCGTCGTCGCCGCTTTCCAGGTGCACCACCGCGGCCGCATTGGCCGCCAGGTTGCGCGCCTTGCGCGAATCTGTGCCTGTGCTGAAAAAGAAGCTGTCCTCATACCACAGGCCCCACACCGGTGCAGCATGCGGGCGGCCATCCTCGCGCACGGTGCTGACCCAATAGTTGCGCGCCGCGGCCATTTGTTCAGACACAACAGACCACGGCAACAGCCCGCCTTTTGCAGCGGGCTGGATGCCGTAGCCGGGCATAGTGGGACGGCTGGCTTTCATACAAGCTCCTTACTGGCGTAGCACCACCTGAGTCCAGGCATTGATCCATTGTTCACGCTTGGCGGCAATGTCTGCCGGGCTGACCACCGAGGTCTCATCCGGCACTTCCAGATAGTTTACAAATTCTGGCTGCAGTTGGGCGTTCTCATTGACCGGGAAAACGAACATCTGCATCGGCATGTCTTCCTGGAAGGTGGTCGAGAGCATGAAATCGACCCAGGTCTCGGCCAGTTCACGGTTCTGCGTGCCGCGCAGAATGCCAACGAACTCGATCTGGCGGAAGCAGGCCCCATCTGCCACCACCGCGGCCGTGGGCGGCTCGCTCATCGGCTCCTCGGCGAAGACCAGCTCCACCGGCGGGCTGGAGGCGTACGAGACGATGAGCGGACGCGTCCCGCCCCACTGGCTGAACTCTGAGTAGTACGCCGTCTCCCAGTCGTTCACGACCTTGACGCCGTTGTCCACCAGCCCCTGCCAATAGTCCAGGTAGCCCTCCTCACCAAAGTGGCCGATGGTCGCCAGCAGAAAGGCCAGGCCGGGCGAAGAAGTCGCCGGGTTCTGCACCGCCAGCAAGTCCGCGTATTCCGGCTTGAGCAGGTCTTCTAAATTGGCAGGCGGGGCGATGCCCGCTTCTTCGAAATAGGCTTTCTCGTAGTTCAAGCACACATCGCCAAAATCCACCGGCAGGGCGCGGTGCTGTGGATCAATCTCGAAACGGTCCGGGATCTGGGCCAGCAACGGCGACTCGTACGGCTCAAAGATGTCGCCCTCCAGGGCACGGCTGAGGAAGGTGTTGTCGACGCCGTAGAAGACATCCGCCAACGGTTGATCGCCGGCCAGCACGGCCGCATTGGTGGCCGAGCCGGTATCGCCCATCTTGAGGAAGGTCACGGTGACATCATGCTCGGCCTGGAAGGCGGCCACCACTTCTTCGGATACCGCGAACGAGTCGTGCGTCATCACCGTCAGGGTGCGCGGGCCTTGCGGCGCGGTGCCGCCACAGGCGGCCAGCAGCACCGCCAATAGTGCAAGTAGTAGTTTTTTGGTCATGGTTGCTCCTTAGTCATAATCTGTGGGCGTGAGCACACACAGCAGCAGCCCGCTTTCCAGCGAGACGGACGCGATAGCATCAGCCACCACATTGCTGATGCCGCGGCTGCTGCCAAAAGGAATGCGCTCCGCCTGCAGTGGATATTCAAGCCCCTGGGTCGTGACACCCAGCGCATCGCCAGCCAGCGGGATCAGCGAGACGCGGCTGCCAACTGCCGCATCCAGCTGAACATGCTGGCGAATGGGGAACAGCCGCTGCGAGTCGTGCAGAAAGGTGATGGGCAGCGCGGCGAAGCGCGCATCGGCCGCCAACATCAAATTCGCCAGGCTGTGATCCCAGCGGCGGCCCAGCCCACCTACAACAGTGACGGCGCTGGCCCCGGCTTGCTGGGCGTGCAGCAAGGCCAACTCAAAGTCGGTTTCATCTTTGCGGGCCGAGTGGGCCAGCAGCTGCGTACCGTTGGCCCTCAGCTCGGCTTGCAGCTCCGGCTCCAGCGAGTCCAGATCGCCGACCAGCACATCCGGGTATACGCCGAGGGTGCGGCAGTGGCGCGAGCCGCCGTTGGCGGCGATGCGCAGGTCAGCCTGCGGCAGGCCGCCGGGCGGCAGATCGAGCTCTCCGTTGGCAAAGACAAGTGCGTGCAAAACAAAAACCTCCTGGTAATGCCGGAGGTTGGGTACTACTTGTGCGCATTTCCTCCGCCGGCATGATCCGGATCAGGTCGTACGGGTCGCAGACTTCGGTCTGCCTCTCAGCTCCCGCGGCGTTCTTGCTGCCGCAAAGCTCCCCGAGCGTATGTTGTGGCTTCTAGTATATCGTGTTGTTCAGGCGCGCGGCTTACCGTTTTTGTAATTGGCCGCGTAATAGTCGCACAGGTCGGTGAGCGGGCAGGCCGGGCAATTCGGTTTGCGCGCCATGCAGATCTCGCGCCCCAGGCGGATGATATTGAGGTGCGCGGCGTAGTACGTATCCGGCGGGAATATCGACTCCATATACGGGTGCGCTTTCTCGACGTTCATGTTGGCCGGGCGCAGGCCTAGTCGCCCGGTCACCCGATAAACGTGCGTATCCACCGGGAAGGCGGGGATATCCAGCGAGAACTGCAGCACGATCGCGGCCGTCTTCGGCCCTACCCCGTTGAACTGGGTCAGCCACTCGCGCGCCTCTTCAGCGGAATAGTCTTTCAGAAAATCGAGCGAGAGTTCGCCGCGCGCTTTGGTGATGGCCTGCAACACCGCCTTGATGCGCGGGCCTTTCTGGTTGGCCAAGCCAGCCGGGCGGATGGCGGCGATGATGGAGTTGACCGGGGCGTCGCGCACTTGCTCCCAGGTGGCGAACTTGTCTTTGAGCGCAAAGAAGGCTACATCCCGGTTCACGTCGTTCGTGTTCTGCGAGAGGATCGTCGAGACCAGCTCATCCAATGCCGGCAGCGGCGTGCGCCACTCCGGCGTGCCGAAGAAATCGAGCAGGCGCTCGTGAACGGCCAGGGCGCGGCGGGCGAGCGCCTTCACGCCCGCTCCAGCGTGAAGACCGGCTCGGCCAGGCCTACGGCCTGGCCGCTCCAGTTGGTGACGGTGCGCTGCGGCCCGTAGGCGCTGAGCTGAGCCAGTTGCTGGGCGCTCAACGCGCCCAGCTGGCGCAGCACCTCCAGCGTGACGGCGTGGCTGGCCCACTTACGCGCATCGCCATCGGCGATCTTGAGGGCGATCCCCACCGCGCCCGAACCAGCGCCAAGCACGCCAGGCGCCAACCCGATGGCCTGGAAGCCATCCGCTCCCACCTTGGAGACCAGCTGGCCGCCGGCCACACGCATGAGGTCCGTATCAAAACGCTCCGGGCCGCCAACCATATCCGGGTATGTACGCATCGCCTCGGCGATCTGGGCGCAGGCGGCCGCCTGTGCCGCGGGCAACCAAGACGGGTCGGCCAGGCGTGCGTAGGCCAGCGCGGTGTTGTACAGCGGCGCGGCCCAGTTGGGCGCAGAGCAGCCGTCCACCCCCACGGCGAGCTGCCCGGTCTGCATCCCAGCCAACTCCGTGAACAGGCTCAGAACTTCCTGCTGCAGCGGGTGACTGAGCTCAACATAACTGTCCAGCTCCCAGCCGCGCAGGCGCGCATACGCCAGCATACCGGTGTGCTTGCCCGAGCAGTTGTGTCGCTCCGGCGTAGCCATCGCGCCCTGGCGTTGCAGACGCTCGGCGGTGGGCGCGTGATACGGCGGATGCGTGCCGCACAGCAACTGCGCTTCGCCGATGCCGGTCTTGTGCATCAGGCTGTGCAACACGGCCACATGCTCGTCCGTGCCCGAATGCGAGGCGCACATCAGCGCCAACTCTTGCGATGAAATGCCATAGTGGGTCAGGCCACCGGCCAGCACGAACGGCATGACCTGGAAAGGTTTGGCGGCCGAACGGAGGAAGGCCATCTGCTGGGGATCGCCATAGGAGGCCAGCAACTGGCCCCCCAGGTCCACCACCGCGATGGCGCCATAGTGCACTGATTCCTGCTGGCCCCCACGGCTCAGGCTGAATACGGGGCGGTAGCCAGGCTCGCTCATTTGCTATTTGCGTTTGGCGTTGGCCAGCAGGCGGGTGGCATATTCCTGCATGCCGTGGCGCAGCCGCTGGATATACAGGGCGCGCAGCCGCGTGCTGGGCTTGTAGCGGTCGGCGTACTTGCCAGCCAGCTTTTCGATCTCAGCCGGCGCATTCTTGCTGCGGCTGATGCCGCGCAGCTTGCCGTGCAGGTCTTTGATCAGGCTGTACATTTGCTTAAGGTCACGCGCCTCAGCTTTGCCGCCCCGGCCGGCGACGATCGTGAAGTTCTTGTACTCTCGCGCCTGCAATTCTTCCAGATGCTCCATCCACAGCGGAATATCCGCCTGGCCGATGAACGGCGGCTCATCCAGCGTGAGCGCGTCGCCCACAAAGATGACTTCATCCTCAGGGGCGATCAGCCAACACGCGCCCGGGCCAACGCCCGGCCGCTCGACCACCTGTAGCTGGCTGTCGTCAAAATACAGATTGGCGGTGTGCGAGAAGGTGATACGCGGCATGACCCAGCGCAAGCCGGTCAGGCCAGGCGTGCCTTCCCACTCGGCGCCGCTCTCCTGCCGCAGGGTCTTGAAGATGGCTGCCCGGCGGCGGAACTGGCGGGTGGTCTCATCGTGCGCCAGTACATCCGCCTGCAGGGTCTGGGCGCCCAGCGTACGATCCGGGTGCGCATCCAGATTGACCAACGTAGTACGCGGGCTGGCGCCGGCGTCTTTGAGCGCGGCCAGCCAGGCCCGGCCGTCCTCGGGCTTCAGCGGCGCGTCCACCAATATCGTATGTTCGGGAAAAAGAAAGGCGCCAACCGTCACGCCCGCGTAGCTGTTCTCAAAGAAAATATTGCGTTTGATCTTTCGCATTACTTCAATTCACCCGTACGCGCCACGGGCAACGTAAAAATAAAGCGCGAGCCCCTGCCGAGTTCACTTTCCACCCAAATTTTGCCGCCATGGCCTTCGACCGCCAGCTTGCAGTAAGCCAAGCCAAGCCCCAGGCCCTTGGTGTTGCCGGTAGCCCCCATCTGCACGCGGGCAAACTTCTCAAAAATGCGTTCCTGGTCCGCTTTGGGGATCCCGCGGCCCTGGTCTTGCACATACAGCTCAATAAAATCGCCATTGCGTTTGGCGCCGACGGTGATTTTCTTCCCATGCTCGGAGTATTTGAGCGCGTTTTCGATCAGGTTGATCAGCACACGCCGGATCATTTCGGCATCCGCCATGGCCTTGGGCAGGCCCTTGACCACCGCCGGGTCGAGCACGATTTCCTTGGCTTGCGCGCCCGGCGCGGTCGCCTCCAGCGCGGCCTGCACAATATCTGCCACGGCGTTGGGCTCCGGGTTGCCGATGCGCTGGCCGGCCTCCATGCGCGAAGTATCCAGCAGCGAGTTGGCCAGGCGTTGCACGCGCTCCGTGGAGCGCATGGCAATGTCCAGCACCGAGCGTATCGTCGGGTCCTGGTCAGCCGGCAGCATCATCTGCAGCACATCCAGGCCGGAAACCACATTCGCCAGCGGAGAGCGCAGGTCGTGATAGATCATCGAGGCCAGGTCCTCGCGCAGCTGGTCCAGGCGTTTTCGCTCGGTGATGTCGCGCAATATCCACTGCAGCTGCTCCACTCCCTCCACAATAATGGAGTGGACAAAGATCTCGACCGCGATCTGGGTATTACCCTGCCCCTGTAGCACAGACTCATAGGAAACCGAGCGGCCATTTTGCAAATTGGCCATATCCTTCCCCAAGGTCCTGTAGTCAGCCTCGTGGAAGTGATGCACGTTCATGCCGTGCAGGCTTTCTTCGTCAAAACCGATCCATAGCTCAGCCTGGCGGTTGGCCTCCAGAATATTGCCTTGCAGATCGGTCACAAAGATCGCGTCAATACTGTCTTCGAACAGCTCGCGGTAGCGCGCCCGCGCCGATTCCATCTGCGCGAACAGTTGGGCATGCTCGATCGCCGTGCCTGCCAGCGTGCCGATGCCTTCCAGCACCGGCAGGTCCGCCGCGTCGAACACGCCGCCGCTGGGGTTGAGCGCCTCGATGACGCCGATCACCCGCCCGCGGGCGCGGATCGGCACGCAGGCCACCGCCTGGGTCTTGTAGCCGGTCAGCTCATCCACAGCAGGGTAGAAGCGCGGGTCCTTCTGCGCATCCGGCACCACGACCCCTTCGCCCCGCTCGGCCACCCAGCCCGCGATCCCCTGGCCCAAGGCCACCTGGATCCCGATGACCTGCTTGCTGCGCTTGCCGGTGGCGGCGCGGAAGGCCAGCGCGCTGCCCGCCGGGTCGAGCAGCGCCAACGACACGGCCTCCACATCCAACGCCTCGGTGGTCTGCTCCAGAATGGTCTGGAGCACCTGGTCCAATTGCAAACTGGCGCTGATCGCTGAGGCGCTCTGCGCGATGGCGGTCATGATGCCCGCATTGCGCTGGCTCTCGGCATACAAGCGCGCATTCAGCACGGCGAATGCGGCTTGCTCGCCAATGATCTTGATGAGGCTCAGGTGGTCTTCGGTATAAAAACCCGGTTCGGGATTGGTGAGGGTCAGGATGCCAACCAGGCGCTCGCGCGCCAGCAGCGGCGCGGCCACGACCGATTTGGGGCTGCTCTGCTTGCCGCCCGGTGCCGCCTGCCAGCGCGCATCCGCGCTGGTATCGTCCACCAGCGCCGGCTGGCGGTTCTTGCGCACCCAGCCGGCCAGGCCGTCTTGCAGCGTGAATTTGAGCTGCTCTGTTGTCTCCTGAATGACCTTGTCTTTGACAACAATGATCGAGTCGAGCGGCAAGCCATTGTCGTCCAGCACGATGATGCTGCCGCTGCCGCCGCCCACGTTCTGCAGGCACAGCTTGATGACCCGCTCCAGCACCAGGCGCAGGTCTAAGGCGGAAGCCAGCTCACGGCTGACATGCACCAATAAATCTAACGAGGATCGCGGGTTGGCGCCGTGAACGGCGTCACCCTCAGAGGCTGCGGTGATAGCGGCCATTAGCTCACATGAGGAGCGGCAACCAAGTCCTGTTGCCGCGATAGATTAAGTCAGTATAGCATAGCGGCCAAAACCGCTCAGGAAGGCAGTGAGGGCAATTCCAGCAGCAAAACTTCCAGCGCCAGGCGGGTATTTACATTCGTTTCCAGCTGGGCCAGGGTGTGTTCCACGGCTTGCAGGGCGCTGGCGGCGCCCGAAAAGCCGATTTGCTGGCCAACCGAGCTGATCTCTGCCGCTCGGTCGGTGTTTGCCAGCGCTACCGTGGCCCCGGAGGCGCTTACGAGCACATCCCGCCAGTACGAAAGCCAGACCAGAAGCAGATTTTTGACCTGCTCGCGGTCCTTGCTGGCCTTCTCAGCAAACGCAAAGCGCTGCACTTTGTTGGCCGTCAACAAACTCTGCAACGAATCCAGCCACTGCGCACGGCTTTCGAGCAACCCGGGCTCCTGATGCAAGCGCATGGCCAACCCGGGCAGCCCCTGGCTCACGGAGGCCAGCACCCGCGCCTGCTCAGCCTCCACGCCCAGACGGGTTTGCAATGCCGGAGCCAGTTCGGCGGCCGGCAGCGGGCGCAGACGCAGTACTTCGCAACGCGAGACCACCGTAGCGGGAATGCTGTCGGCGTCCAGCGCGGTCAGGCACAGGATGACCGAAGGGTTCGGCTCCTCCAGCGTCTTGAGCAATGCATTGGCAGCTTCGTCACTGGCGTGATGGAAGTTGAGCACCAGGGCGATCTGGTAACGTGCCTCCAGCGGCGTAAGGGACAGCGAGCGGGTCAGCGCCCGCAGCGCATCGATCTTGATCTCGCGGTCACCCTCCTGGCGCTCGACCAACAGCAGGTCCGGGTGCTGCCCGCGGCCGAAGCCGCGGCAGGCGCGGCATTCGCCGCATATCTCTCCCGGCGCGGGCGGCTGCGTGCAGTTGGCCGCGGCCGCCAGACGCAAGGCCAGGCTGCGGCGGCCAACACCCAGCGGCCCGGTGAACAGGTAGGCGTGGCCCAAGCGGTTGTCGGCGATCTGGCGGCGCAGCAAACCGACCGCCCATTCGTGGCCCAGCATGCCCCAGTTGGTGTTTAAAGCAATGGGTGCTTCCATTAGAAGCACCCATTCTACTCTTTGCTCACTCCGCGCTCTTTTAGCGCGTGCTTTTCTTTTTAGCTTTGGTCTTGGCCTTCGTCTTGGCCTTGGCTTTTGCTTTCGGCTTCGCCTTCGCTTTGGCCTTGGACTTTGCCTTTGTCTTCGCCTTGGACTTCGGCGCAGTCTTCACTTTAGCTTTTGCCTTTGACTTGGCTTTGGTTTTTGCTTTCGCCTTGGGCGCAGCTTTGGCCTTCGCTTTTGGCTTCGCCTTGGCTTTCGCTTTCGCCTTGGCTTTTGGTTTCGCTTTCGCTTTGGCTTTGGGCTTGGCTTTCGTCTTGGCCTTCGCTTTCGGCTTCGCCTTAGCCTTCGGCTTGGGCGCCGCGGCAGCGATCAGCGCCGACGGCGCTTCCACAACCGGCAGCGTCGGCGTCATCGGCTCAGGCTCCACTTCAGCTTCGGTTTCCGCTTCGCTGGCTCCCCAGGCAGATGCACTGTCCGAGCCGGCGTCATAGCCCATGTCATCCGCTTCGGCGGCGGCACCCATCTCGGCAGGCTCGTCCACGCGCAGGAACACTTCATCTCCAGCCCGCACGGCATCGCTCACCAGAATGGCCACATCGTCGCCGGGGTGGGCTTCCTCCACGCTGTTGTGCTCGATCTGCATGGAGCTGACCAGTTCCACAAGGTCTGTGCTGGAGCCCACAATATGGATCTCGTCACCCACCTTCAACGGGGCGCTCAGGCTCAGTACCGCCGCACTGGGGCCGCCGAAGAAATGTGTGACTACACCAATTTTCTTCTCATTGTCCATGTGTTTCTCCTCCAAGACTGCTGGAATGATGAAATTACTATACATCATGTGAGAGGGGCTTTCAACGCCAAGAATCGCTACAGTACAATCACAGCATGGCAGACCTTGCTGCGGGGCTCAACTCGCAACAACAACAAGCATTGCACGCCGGCCTGGGGCCGGTTTTGGTGCTGGCCGGCCCCGGTTCGGGCAAAACCCGCGTGCTGACCCACCGCATCGCCCACCTCATCAGTGATCTGGGGGTCAACCCCTACAACATCCTCGCGGTTACTTTCACAAACAAAGCTGCCAAGGAGATGAACTCCCGTGTAGAGGCCCTGCTGGGCGGCCGCCCGCGCGGCCTGACCCTGGGCACCTTTCACTCGATCTGCGCCCGTTTGCTGCGCCAGGAGGCCGATAACCTGCCGGTCAGCAAGAACTTTGTGATCTATGACGCAGATGACCAGATCTCCCTGGTGCGCCAGGCGCTCAAAGACCTGAACGTGGACGAAAAGATGCACCGCGCCGGCGGCGTCCATGCCAGCATCTCGGCCGCCAAGAACGAGCTGGCCCTGCCCGAAGACATGCCTATCAACAGCTACCGCGACGAGGTGGTGGCCCGGGTCTACCAGCGCTACCAGCAAGCCCTGATGGCCAACAACGCCGTGGATTTTGACGACCTGCTGCTTTGGTCGGCTCGCCTGCTGGAAGACAACCCCGAGGTGCGCCAGCGCTACGCCACCCGCTACGAACACATTCTGGTGGACGAGTTCCAGGACACCAACCAGGCCCAATACAGCCTGCTCAAGCACCTCGCCTCTGTCCACCGCAATATCTACGTGGTGGGTGATACCGACCAATCGATCTATCGCTGGCGCGGCGCCGATTATCGCAACGTGCTGCGCTTCGAGGAGGACTACCCGGATGCGCAGGTGATCCTGCTCGAGCAGAATTACCGCTCGACCCAGCGCATCCTCGACGCCGCCATGGCCGTGATCGACCGCAACCCGCACCGCACGCGCAAGCACCTCTTCACGGACCGCGGCCACGGCAGCAAGATCATCTACCAGCAGACCCTCAATGAAGAGGAAACCGGCAAGTTCGTGGTCGAGAGCATCGCAACCGCCATCGCCGCCCGCGGCGCCCGCCCGGGGGACTTCGCCGTGATGTATCGCACCAACGCCCAGTCCCGCCTGATCGAAGAAGCTTTCCTGCGCGCCAACCTGCCCTACAAGCTGGTCGGCGCCCAGCGCTTCTACGGCCGCCGCGAGATCAAAGACGTGCTCTGCTACCTGCGCCTGGTCTTCAACCCAAATGATGAGGTCAGCCTGGGCCGCGTCATCAATGTGCCCACCCGCCGCATCGGCATCAAGAGCCAGGCCGCGTTGCGCACCATCGCATTGCAGAACAAGACCACGCCGGGCGCGCTGCTGATCCACATGGGCGCCAATCCGGAAGACCCGCGCTTCGCGCCGATCTCATCCCCCACCGCGCAGGCCATGACCCGCTTCGGCCAATTGCTGGCCCGCTGGAACGAACTGGCCCAGGCCGGCGCCGAACCCATGCCGCTGATGGACCGCATCCTTGCCGATGTGGATTACCACGGCTACCTGATGGCCGATGGACCGGACGAAGAAGCCCAGGATCGCTGGGACAACGTGCAGGAGCTTCGCCGCCTTGCCGCCGAATACGCCGGCAAGACCCTACCGGAGTTCCTCGAGAACATCGCCCTCGTATCAGACCAGGACACCATCGACGAATCCGGCGATGTGCCCACCCTGCTCACCCTGCACGCCGCCAAGGGCCTCGAATTCTCCACCGTGTTCATCACCGGCCTGAACGATGGCACCCTGCCGCACCAACGCGCCCTGGATGACCCCGAAGAGATGGAAGAAGAACGCCGCCTATTCTATGTAGGCATCACCCGCGCCAAGGACCAACTGGTATTGGTGCACAACATGTACCGCAGCAGTTATGGCTACGCCGAGGGCACGCTGCCCTCGCGCTTTTTGGATGATCTGCCGGATGAACTCATCGAGGGCGGCAACCAAACCCGCCTGGAGCATCCCAACCGGCCTGACCGCTGGCAGAACCCGCGCCAGCGCAGCGCGCCCATCTTGCAAACCCAGTTCAAGCCAGGCATGAACGTGCTGCACCCCACATGGGGTGAAGGCATGGTGCTCAACAGCCGCATTCAGGATGATGATGAAATGGTGGACATCTTCTTTCAGGATGTCGGCCTCAAAAAAGTGATGGCGGCTTTCGCCAACCTGCAACCACTACCTAAAGGCAAATAAACGATGAACATCTTTCTGAGCGGCGGCGCGGGCTACATTGGCTCCGCCGTCGCGGCCGAACTGATAGCCGCCGGACACCAGGTCACCGTATACGACTCGCTCGTCACCGGGCATCGCCAGGCGGTGCCTGACGCGGCCACCTTCGTGCAGGCTGACCTGGCCGACAATGCAGCGCTGCGCGCTGCATTGTCGGCCGCCAAGTTCGAGGCGGTGCTGCACTTCGCCGGCTTCATCGAAGCCGGCGAAAGTATGCAGGACCCCGGCAAGTACTTCGAGAACAACGTCACCAACTCCTTCAAGCTCATCGAGGCCGCCCAGCAAGCCGGTGTGCAGCGCTTCGTGTTCTCCTCCACTGCTGCGGTGTACCGCAGCAGTGATGAGCCCCTCAGCGAAGACTCGCCACTGGGGCCAGAGAACACCTACGGCCAGACCAAGCTAATGGTCGAACAGGCGCTGGAGTGGTACCGCAAAGCGCATGGCATGCGCTTTGCCGCCCTGCGCTACTTCAATGCCTCGGGCGCGTATCCAGACCGCGGTGAGGGCCACCAGCCCGAAAGCCATCTCATCCCGCTCGTGCTGCGCGTCGCATTAGGGCAGCGTGACGACATCGCCATCTACGGCGACGACTACGCCACGCCGGACGGCACTTGCATCCGTGACTACATCCACCTGGCTGACCTCGCCTCTGCGCACCTGCTGGCCCTGGATGCGCTGGCCGAGCGCGACCGCCTGGTCTACAACCTGGGCAGCGGCCGCGGCTACTCCGTGCTTGAGGTGATCGAGGCGGCCCGCAAGGTGACCGGCCACGCCATCCCGGCCGTGCACAGCCCGCGCCGCCCGGGTGACGCCGCCCGCCTGGTGGCGTCGCCGGCGCTGATCCAACGCGAGCTGGGATGGCAGACTGTACACTCCAGCCTGGAGAGCATCATGAGCAGCGCCTGGGCCTGGCACCAAAGCCACCCGCACGGGTACGACCACGCATGAAGATCTACTTTGCCTGCTCCATCATCGGCGGCCGTCAGGATGAGGCCGCCTACCGCCACATCGTCCAGGCCATGCTGGACGATGGCCACGCGGTGCCCACGGCCGGCAACGCCGGCATCGTGGGCGCCAGCCACGCCGGCCTGGAGCCGGACATGGACCCGGTGGCGGTCTACAGCCGCGATATTGGCTGGATCGATGAAAGCGACACGCTGATCGCCGAAGTCAGCACGCCGTCACACGGCGTGGGCTATGAAATTGGCTATGCGTTGGAGCATCAGAAGCCGGTGCTGTGCATCTTTCGCCAGGGCGTACGCGTGTCGAAGATGATCACCGGCAACACCATGCCCGGCCTGCAAGTCGCTGAATATGCAAATGAGCGTGAAGCGATCGAGATCGTGCGGAATTTCCTGGCGAATTTGAGCTAAGTCTTCGCCAGCGGCAGCACCACAGTAAAGATGCTGCCTTCCCCAACTTTTGAATCAACCCAGATGCGCCCGCGGTGGTTCTCCACGATCGTCTTGACGATCGCCAGGCCTAACCCCGTGCCGGGCACGTTCGGCAGCGCGTTGGTGGCGCGGTAGAAGCGGTCGAAGATCTTGGTCTGCTCATCCAGGGGGATGCCCGGGCCGGTATCGGCCACATGCAAAATGAGCTGCTTTTGCTCATGGCGCAGCATCACGCGCACCTCGCCGCCCTCCGGCGTGTACTTGATCGCGTTGCCGATCAGGTTGGCCGCCACCTGGCCCAGCTGGGTATGGCTGCCCAGCACCGCGGGCAAGTTATCCCCGGTGGACAGTTTGAAGCTCTGCGCCTTGGCTTCGATCTGAGACTGGAACGCCTCGATGGTCTTCTCAACGATGGCGCACAGATCCACCGGGGCCAGCTCGTCGATCAGGCCCACTTCCACGCGGCCGAGGTCGAGCAGGTCATCGATCAGCTCAGTCGTGGTGTGCACGCTGGTCTTGACCCGCCGGATGAACTCGGCCTGCTGCGGGTTCACCGGGCCGGCCCGCTCGATCAATTCGACATACCCAAGAATCGCCGTGAGCGGAGAGCGCAGGTCATGCGAGACCGTGTTGACAAAATCCTTGCGCAGATGGTCGAGCTCGATCAGGTTGGTGATGTCGTGCAGGCTGATGACCGTGCCCAAGCCCTGAATGACTGACAGCCGCGCGTCATACGTGCGCCCCGTGGGGCTCTTGATCTCAGCCCGTGCACTCTCGGCCGCCGGCTTGTCGAGCGCGTCCAACAGTTCCTTATTCGGCAGCACATCCTGCAATCTGCGCCCAGCCGGGTCTTTGCTGCCCAGGCCAAATGCCTTGCGGAAGGCGCGGTTGACCATCAGCACCTTGCGATCCGCATCCACCAGGATCACGCCGTCGTTGACCTGCTGCAGAATGCTTTCGAGCTCGGCCAGGCGGCGGGCCAGCGGCCCGGTGACCCGCCCGGTCTCGCGGCGCAGCCAGCCTTCCCAGCGGCGCTTGCGCTCCAGGCCGCGGCTGGCTGCCTCCAGCAGCACGGCCGGCTCCACCGGCAGGGTCAGATAGTCCACGAAGCCCAACTGGACGCCGCGCAAAAGCTGCTCCTGCGAGGCGTGCTGCGCCAGGAAGATCACCGGCAAGGTAGGTTGGCTGGTCTTGATGCTTTCAGCGAATTCGAACGAGTCTTCCTCAGCAAAATCCCCCAGAAACAACACATCCGGCTTCTGCGTGCGCAGCAGGCGGCGCAATTCGCCGCCGCTATGCGCCAGGGCAGCAGCGTAACCCGCCGGCTCCAGCACACGCTCAGCCAGCTGCTTGCACTCGATCTTGTCTGGCAGGGCCAGCAGCACTTGCTTAGGCACAGGCACGGAATAATAGCACGGGCTGGCTTTCTAACAATGCTCTTATTGACTCCGTAAGGTGGGGTCATAGAATACAGCAACGACCCGAGCTGCATTATGGAATACAAAGATTATTACAAGGTGCTTGGGGTTGGCCGGGATGCCAGCGCAGAAGACATCAAGAAAGCCTATCGCAAACTGGCGCTGAAGTATCACCCAGACCGAAACCCAGGCGACAAGACCGCAGAAGACAAATTCAAAGAGGTCAATGAGGCCAACCAGGTGCTCAGTGACCCGGAAAAACGCGCCCACTATGACCAGCTGGGCAGCGCCTATACCCAATGGGAACGTGGTGGCGGCCAACCCGGCGGCTTTGACTGGGGCCAGTGGAGCAACCGCGGCAACGGCAATGTGCATGTGGAATATGCCGACCCGGCCGATGTGTTCGGCGGGCGCATGGGCAGCTTCTCTGACTTCTTTGAGCAGATCTTCGGCGGCTTCCAGGGCGGCGGCTTCGGCCAGACCGCCACGCGCCGCCCGCAAGGCACACGCCCCGCCCCAGCCTATGAGCAGCACATCAGCATCAGCCTCGACGAGGCCTACCGCGGCGGCAGCCGCCTGCTCGACCTGAACGGCAAACGCCTCGAAGTCAAGATCCCCGCCGGCGCCCAAACCGGCACCAAGATCCGCATGGCCGGCGCGGCCAACGGCAGCGACCTGTACCTGATCGTAGATGTAACCGCCGACCCGCGCTTCACGCGTGAGGGCGACAACCTGCGCACCGAAGTGCCGATCGATCTGGCCACGGCGGCCGGCGGCGGCGAAGTGCGCGTGCCCACTCTGGAGGGCGAGGTGGTGCTGACCGTGCCGGCCGGCACGCAGCCCAATCAATCTTTCCGTCTCAAGGGCAAAGGCATGCCGAAGCTCAAGCAGCCCAGCACCCGCGGCGACCTGTACGCTCAGGCGCGCATCCGCATACCCAAGATCACCGATCCAGAAGACAAAGAACTTCTGAAGAAACTTTCGCAGAATAGCTAACTGACAAGAGGTCTTATGCATACACAACGCAACCGTTCGTTCCTGGCAGTCATCAGCGTGCTGGTGCTGGCAGCCCTGGCCTGCGGCACCATCTCGCTGCCCAATGCCGGCGAAGCCCTGCAAGACTTTGGCAACCAGGTGCAGGAGCAGATAGAGAACATGGATCTGCCGCAACTGCAACAGCCCAACCCAGAGGTGCAGGTCTCCAGCGATATGCTTTCCCAGCAAGAGGCGCTGGTCTCGCTGTATGAGGCCGTCAGCCCGGGCGTGGTGTCCATCGCCGTCGTCTCCGGCCAAGGCGGCGCGCAAGGCTCCGGCTTTGTGTATGACATGCAGGGCCACATCGTCACCAACTTCCATGTCGTCGAAGGCGCCCAGTACATTGAAGTCACCTTCCCCTCCGGCTTCCAGGCCGTGGGCGAAGTCATCGGTGAGGATCTTGACTCGGACCTGGCGGTGTTGAAGATCGACGCGCCGGCCGAGGAACTGTTCCCGGTGCAAATGGGTGACTCGGACGCGCTGCAAGTGGGCCAATACGTCGTGGCGATCGGCAATCCCTTCGGCCTGAGCGGTAGCATGAGCCTGGGCGTGATCTCCAGCAAGGGGCGTACGCTCGACTCGATGAACCTGGCCCCCAACTCCACCCAGTTCTTCAGCGCCGGTGACATCATCCAGACCGATGCGGCCATCAACCCCGGCAACTCTGGCGGCCCGCTGCTAAACCTGTATGGCGAAGTGGTGGGCGTGAACCGCGCCATCCGTTCGTTCAGTTTCAATGAAACCGGAGATGCGCTGAATTCCGGTATCGGCTTTGCCATCTCCGCCAACATCGTCAAGCGCGTGGTGCCGAGCCTGATCGAAGTCGGCCACTACGAATACCCCTATCTGGGCCTGAGCAGCAGCTCCAACCTAAGCCTGGCTGCCGCCCAGCAACTGGGGCTGGAGAACAACAACGGCGCCCTGGTGGCCGCGGTAGTGGACGGCGGCCCGTCAGACCAGGCCGGCTTGCAACAAGGCGACATGATCAAAGCCATCAACGGCCGCCTGGTCAAGAACTTTGACCAGCTCATCGCTTACCTGTTCGGCAATACCAGCCCCGGGGATGTGGTTCTGCTCGACATCATCCGTGAGGGCCAGACCATGCAGATCAACCTGACCCTGGGCGCCCGCCCCGTGAGCCCTCCGTAGGCGTATTTGATTAGAGTTACCCAAAAACGGCCCCGAAAGGGCCGTTTTTTGTTGTAGGCTATAAGTGCGCTCGGATTCGCCAATGGGCTTAATAATGAGACGCGTGCAGACCCCTGCGATACTTTGCCTGGCTGTCGCTCTGGCGGCGGCCAGCCTTGCCTGCAGTGTCACGGTGGACCTCGGCCGCGAGCCGGCCCGCTCCACCAACATCCCCCTCCAAACTTCACAAGCAGCACAGCCTTCCATGCCGGGCATCGTCCTCTCCAGTGACCTGGCCAGCCAGCAAGAGGCGCTGGTCTCCTTGTATGAGACGGCGAGCCAGGGCGTGGTCTCGCTGGATATTGACTCGCCCATCGGCCTGCGGCACGGCGCTGGGTTCGTGATCGACGACGCCGGGCACATTGTCACCAACCAGCATGTGGTCGACCGGGCGCGCGGCATCGAGGTGGTCTTCCACAACGGAGACCGCGCCACCGCGGTGGTGTTGGGCACCGATGTCGACTCTGACCTGGCGGTCCTCAAAGTGGACTCGCCGCCTGAGCAGCTGGTTCCGCTGGTGTTCGGCGACTCAGAGCAGGTGCGAGTGGGCCAACTGGTGATCGCCATCGGCAATCCGTTCGGGCTGGAAGGCAGCATGTCCACCGGCGTGGTATCCAACCTGGCGCGCACCCTGCCGGGGCTCAACTCCACCCAGCTGAATGAGGAGAACATCTTCGCCGTGGGCGATCTGATCCAGACCGATGCCGCCATCAACCCCGGCAACTCCGGCGGCCCGCTGCTCAATATGTATGGCGAGGTGATCGGCGTCAACCGCGCCATCCGCACCCTGTACTACAACCAGGACAATCAGGCGCTCAGCTCTGGCGTTGGGTTTGCCATCTCAGCCAATGTGGTCCAGCGCATCGTGCCGTCGCTGATCGAGAAGGGCTACTACGAATATCCCTTCATGGGCATGACCAGCCTGACCGATCTGACCCTGGCGATCGCCGAAGGATCAGGGCTGCAGCACACCCGCGGCGCCTACGTGCGCCAGGTGCTGAGCGACGGCCCGGCGGAGCAAGCCGGCCTGGCGGAGGGTGACCTCATCACCCAGGTCAACGGCAAGGACATCAGCACCTCTACCGAGCTGGCCGCCTACCTGCTGAGCCACACCAGCCCCGGCGATGTGCTCATGCTCACGGTGTTGCGAGCTGACCAGCAGCTTGAGATCGAACTGACTCTGGGTGCCCGCCCTGCAGCGGCTCCGTAACACATTCCCCCTATTGACTGCTAAAGAGCCGCTCAGTAGAGCGGCTCTTTAACTAACTGCTATCGTTGCTCGTCTTTTTATCTCTATCTTGAGTAAAGTTAAGGACGTTTTTAAGAGCTTCGTATGTCATTTCGTTATCCAGGTTAGCCTTATCTTCAAACAGATCAAACTGTCTGTTAGGAAAAAACACCTCTTGAATTTCATTAAGAGTAAATGTTCTCTCCTTGGACTCCTGCACCATGTTTCCTCCGGGTATTACTGTATGAAACGTGGATTGTACTGCATCTCAAAATAGTGCTTTCGCTTGATCCAAATAAACCCATCTTTTTTCGTTATTAAAGCAACATCAGTTGGCCCCCCTACTGTCTCTAATCGCATAGAGACCTTTCTCATAAATGAAGTTAGGTTAATAATAGTTTCGGCTACGAGTGGCAAATCCTCTTTAGGCAGTGAAGTCAATGCCTGCATGATTGGGGCTGTATAACCATAGAATCGGGCCTGCTCCACCTCTTTTATCAGCTCATCTGCGCGCTCCTTGCCTACTTCGCGAACAAGTCGTTTTCCAAGGTCGTGTAAAAAGTTTGGATGCCTACCACTTAGAATTGTATGAACAACGTCGTCTTGTGCATATGGAATAATCGCAGCAGAATTGGTCCTAAAGTCAATAGATGTCGTTGTCCTATTAGAGTGCTTGATCTGACCACAGATCAAAAACTCTAAATCGAGAGAAATACACTTTGGAGTTAAATCTTCAACTCCATAACCAGCAAAAACAACTCCTGTATACAGAGGATTTTCCCAATGTCTCAAGAATGACATCACTATAAAGTTCACTACTGCATTTCTTTGATCTTCTGTTAGAGGTAAATTATCAAAATGCTGTTTTATAAGGCCTAAAATAATATCTGTGTGCCGCTTACGAAGCTCTGTTTCGAAAGCCTCTAAGTCATTTTCAAAGGCAACCGGCTTATCCGAAATCGATTTAAGGCGACTAGAGATTACATTTTCAATAATCTGCTCAATCCTCGTTTCGGATATCCTTTGCGCCATTTCAAATGCGTCTTTCTTAAACTGATCTAGTATTTCTGTGACAATAGCCTCTACGAGGCTGTCAGAAATACGCGCAACAACTATACTTTGCTGATCTTCCGTAGATAAAATTGCCTCGTTTACCTTCAAGAACTCAAGAAAATCATCAACGAAGTCCTCAAGCTTCAAATATTTCTTTCGACTGGTTGCAAAGTGCCGTCTATACTCTTGAACAACCACTTCCCAAGGAAGCTCCATAAACCTACCCGCGTTGTAAAGCATAATCGCAACTGGTAGCCCATGCGCCAGCTGATGAATCTTAGTTACAGTGTCAAATGTTTTTTCTCTACCCACAGTTACAAGACTGTCTGCTGCTAACGCTACGCCTTCCAAGTTCATCACTACTAGTTCAGCTGTCATTTCTACCCTTTCGATACCCAGTTTTAGTATCTTTACTCGCCCACCGGCGGGGCGGCAGACCCGCCGTAGTCCAGCACCTCACGGTGCTGGGCCCCGGGCTTCTGCGGGCCGATGATGCCGCGCGCTTCCATCTGCTCGATGATGCGGGCCGCACGCGTGTAGCCGATGCGCATACGGCGCTGCAGCATGGAGATGGACGCCCGGCCACGACGGCGCACCAGATCGACCGCCTGGTCAAAAATGTTGTCCTGCTCGTCTTGATTCTGGATCTCTTCGATCTCTTCCCAGATCGGGATCTGCTTCAGCGGCAGGTTGCTGGCCGGGGCGTCATCGCCCTCATGGTCAGTCGTGGCGCGGGCCGCGCCGGGGTGGGCTTGCGGCGCGCTGCCGGCGAAGCTGCGCCAATGGGTCGTGATGCGCGTGATCTCGCTCTCGGCCAGGAAGGCGCCTTGCAGGCGCACCGCCGCCGGCGCATCCGGCGGCTGGAACAGCATGTCACCCTTGCCCAGCAGGCGCTCGGCGCCGGGCTGGTCAAGGATGACGCGGCTGTCGGTCGTGCTGGCCACGGCGAAGGCGATGCGGGCGGGGAAGTTGGCTTTGATCAGGCCGGTGACCACATCCACCGAGGGGCGCTGGGTGGCCAGCACCAGATGGATGCCGGTGGCGCGCGCCAACTGGGCCATGCGCGTGATGAGCTTCTCGGTCTGGTCCGGGGCCACCATCATCAGGTCGGCCAGCTCATCAATAATGACGACAAGATAGGGCAGCTTTTCACCGTCTTGCTGGACGCGCTGGTTGTAATCAATGATGTGGCGGGCGCCCACTTTGGCAAAGCGCTGGTAGCGCTTGTCCATCTCATGGGTGACCCATTGCAGAATGCCGACCACGCGGTCGATCTCGACCACGACCGGAGTAAGCAGGTGCGGGATGCCGTTGTAGCCGGTCAGCTCGACCCGCTTGGGGTCGATCATGATCAGACGCAGCGTCTCAGGCGTGTTGTTCAGCAGCAGGCAGCAGATGAGCGCGTTGACGCACACGGATTTACCGGAGCCGGTAGCGCCCGCGATCAGCAGGTGCGGCATGGCGGCCAGGTCGGCCGAAACCGCGTTGCCCGCCACGTCTTGCCCCAGGGCGAAGCGCAGCGGGGAGCGCAGGCGGCTGAAGGCTTCGCTCTCGACCACGTCACGCAGGGCTACGCGGCCGATCTGCTCGTTGGGCACTTCGATGCCGACATAGCCTTTGCCCGGCACGGGCGCCTGGACGCGGATGCGCGAGGCGGCCAGCGCCAGGGCCAGATCATCGGCCAGGGCGGCGATCTTGCCGACGCGTACCCGCGTGCGGCCGCCGCGGGTCTCGAGGAACTCCGGCTCTACGCCGAACTGGGTGATGGTGGGGCCGCGGTTGATCTCCACCACTTTGGCGGGCGCGCCGAAGGAGTGCAGGGTCTCTTCGATAAGGTCAGCCCGCTGGCGGTCGTGGTCAGCGCTGAAGCTGATCACATCGCCCGGGTCGAGCATATCCGCCAGGACGGGCAGTTCCCAGACCGGCTCGGCGGCGGGGGCGGCCGCTTCGGCGATCTCTTCGTCAATTTGCTCGGCCAGATGGTTGATCTCGGCCTGCTGCTCCGGCGTGATCTGGGGTGCGGTTTGCAGCGGTGGGCTGGCTACAGCCGGCGAGCTGGCGTAGCCCACGCCAGATTCAGCATAGATCGCATCCGGCGGGGTGTACGCCTCCCACTCGGCTTGCGGCGTGCGGGCCGGTAGGCGGCTGCGCAGGCCGGCGAACAGCGGCGGCAGCCAGGCCACCAGGCTGCTGGCGGGCAGATCGAAAGCCAGCAGGACGGCGATGAGCAGCCAGGTCAGCAGGCTGACCCACATGCCGGCCGGGCCAAGGCCGCCCAGCAGCCAGTTGTGCAGGCCAGCCCCGATGCGCCCGCCGCCCATGCCCTGGGCGGCCAGCTCCAGCGAAGCGGCGGCATCAATAGGAAAGAGAAAGGCGTGCAGCAGCAGCAGTACCGCCCCAAAGAGCAGGCCGATGCCGGCCAGGCGGCGCAGGCGCAGGGGCGGAATGCGCTCAAAGTGGCGCAGCACCAGCCAAACGCCGAGGACGATGAGGGCGAGCGGGAACAGGTACAGCCCCCAGCCCAGCCCGCCGCGCAGCAGGCGCAGCCAGGCCGCGCCGAAGCTGCCGGGCGAGCTGGAGAAGACCAGCAGCAAGGTCAGCACGCCGACCGCGGCCAGCAGGATGCCAAGCGCATCCAGCTTGCGGTCTGGCGAGATGCTGGCCCAGAAGGATTCGATGGCCGGCAACAGCTGCGGCTCATACGAAGAGCTTTTTTTAGTAGAACGTTTCTTTTTTGCCATTCGTCAAAATCGGGTTTTGAGTATAGCGCAAGGGAATTTGCGCCGCTGTTTTGGCGCGGGGCGGCTGGCTGCCTGTAAAAGTATTAATCATCATCATTCTTTTTTTCTGGGGCGGGGTAGCGCCGTTAAAAGTTAAAACTTTTGTCAAGCTCGGGCTGACCCTCGCACTTTATATGGGGCACAGCCTACCCTGAAGCAGGCCGTGGCGGGTGAAAACGGCGGTCTTGTCAAGCAGTTATACTGACAACCAAGCGAGGAATTTTGTTCGAGATCACTTTTTTAGGCACATCCGCCTCGGCGCCGTCGGTGCACCGCGGGCTTTCCGCCCACATCATCAAGCATGATGAGCACCGCTTTCTGGTGGACTGCGGCGAGGGCACCCAGCGCCAGATCCTGAAGTCCGGCCTGGGCTTCAAGCGCCTCAACCACATCCTGATCACCCACGGCCACCTGGACCATATTCTGGGGTTGGCGGGGCTGTTCTCTACCTTTACGCGCTGGGAAACGCTGGAAGATGTCGAGATCCTGGCGGGCAAATGGACCCTGGAACGCATTGATGCCCTGCTGTACGGCGTACGCGTGATCCCTAAGGGAAAGCAGAACCCGGTGAACGTGAGCCTGCGGGCGGTGGAGCCGGGGCCGATCTTTACCGCGGATGATTTTGGCGTGCGCGCCTTTGCGGTGAGCCACCGCGGGCCGGATTGCCTGGGCTTCGTGTTCGAGGAGCAGGCCCGCCGCCCCTTCCTGCCTGAGAAGGCCGAGGCGCTGGGCGTGCCGCCCGGGCCGCTGCGCCGCGACCTGGTGCACGGGCAGGCGGTGACGCTGGCCGACGGCCGGGTTGTGCAGCCTGACGAGGTGCTGGGCGACGAGGTGAAGG
Source organism: Anaerolineales bacterium (assembly GCA_019454165.1). Classification (GTDB taxonomy): domain Bacteria; phylum Chloroflexota; class Anaerolineae; order Anaerolineales; family UBA11579; genus JAMCZK01. The sequence continues at coordinate 200,444 of CP075367.1, forward strand.
GCGCCAAGCTGGTGCACATTGGCGACACCGGGCGCACCGACGATGTATTGGAGGACTGCCGCGGGGCGGACGCACTGGTGATCGAGGCGACGTATCTGGAAGAGGAGCGCGAGATGGCGCGCGAGTTCGCCCATTTGACGGCGCGCCAGGCCGCCGAGCTTGCGCGGGATGCGGGCGTGGGCAAGCTGCTGCTCACGCATATTTCGCGACGCTACCGCGAGAGTGATGTACTGGCCGAGGCGCAGGCGGTGTTCCCGAACGTGGCCGTGGCGCGCGACTTTGACACGTTCCAGGTGCGTCGAGGCGAGGTGGTCAAACTGGGCAAGCAGAAGGCGGACAGCAAAGCACAAAGGACCGACGCGGAGGACTAAAACTCGCTCTGCTTGGAAGACAAGGCTATAAGGATCCTTCGCTGGTCCGGCTTCGGCGGTCTGGTGTGGATGTAAGCACACGCTCAGGATGACCGCGCTGCTACGCAGCGCGGCAGTTTGCTTCGCAAACTGCGCATGTGCATGAAACGAGGGGTACTACGAATCCTCTTCGTCCTCGAGCGACTGCAAGACCTCGATATGCTCCTGCAACGCCTTGATCGCATCGTGGTTCTTGAAGATGCGCTTCTTTTCGATCTGCAGCACATGCTGCAATTCTTCAGCATTCAACTTCAACAGCTTGTCGATCACAGCTTCGGGCGTTATGAAGAAGCTGTCGAGCCAGGAGATGTGACGTGCCGCCGACAGGCTCCAGGCCAACTGCTGCTTTGCGAATGCCTTCTGTGTTTCGTTCCCCAAAAAGAACTTGCAGATCTTTGACTGGCTGCGCTTGATGTCTTCGGCCAGGCGGCGCGTGACGAGCTCATTCATCGTCCGCGAGGTGTATTTCTCTATCCGCTCCAGGCTCTCCAGAACCGGCTTTAGCGAGACGATCCCGCCGCCGCGCCGCACAAGGTACTCGGTCCCACAAGATGAGCAAGCAAAGTGGTCAGTGTCATTGCCGACCTCCAGCTTGCTGCCACACGCCTGGCAGGTAAGAGAAACAAAATCAGTCATATACCGCGCCTTTGCAGGATTATATGACCGAGCTGCAAAGAGGCGGCCGGCAATCCCCATATCGCGCAGGTGAAGGCCTAGGCGGTTTGACACTGCCTCAGGCTGGCGATATACTCGCCCCTAATTGAATAGGAGTTTGTGCGTTGCGTAGCAACGCTAGCAAACTCCAACGCGCTGCGCAGCAGCGCACTCATCCAGAGAGGTGGAGGGAATCGGCCCTTTGAAGCCTCGGCAACCCCCTGAAACGGACGGTGCCAAATCCGACAGACGAATTCTGGAAGATGAGGCGATGAAAGTCTAGTTTCAGTCGCCTCTTGCATTAGAGGCGTTTTGTTTTTAACACCAGTGAGCAGTACACAGTGATCTGTGAGCAGGAGACCCTGTTCACTGGTTCCCGATCACTGCTCACTGGACTTGGAGGTTTATTTTCTTGAGCACACACCGCACCTACACCCGCCGCGGCTTCCTGGATGCGCTCGCCAAGCGCGTTCTGGTCTACGACGGCGCCATGGGCACCAGCCTGCAAAAAATGAATCTAACCGCCGAGCACTATGGCGGTGAACAGTACAACGGCTGCCCCGACTACCTCAACATCACCTACCCCGAGGCCCCGGCCGCGGTGCACCGCTCCTACCTGGAAGTCGGCGTGGATGTGGTGGAGACCAACACCTTCCGCAGCAACCGCCTGACCCTGGGCGAGTACGGGCTGGGTGAGCGCACGATCGAGATCAACGTGGCCGCCGCCCAGCTGGCCCGCAAGCTGTGCGAAGAGTTCAGCACGCCGGAGCAGCCGCGCTTCGTAGCCGGCTCGATCGGCCCCAGCGGCAAGCTGCCCAGCGCCGACGACCCGACCCTGTCGGACATCACCTATGACCAGCTGGTCGAGCTGTTCCGCGAGCAGGCGGTGGGCCTGATCCAGGGCGGCGTGGATGTGCTGCTGATCGAAACCTCGCAGGACATCCTGGAGGTCAAGGCGGCCATCAACGGCATCCAAAAAGCCTTCGAGGACACCGGCGAGGTGGTGCCGCTGCAGTGCCAGGTGACGCTCGACGTCACCGGGCGCATGCTGCTGGGCACCGACATTGCGGCGGCCCTGACCATCCTAGAGGGCATGCCGATCGACGTGATCGGCCTGAACTGCTCGACCGGGCCGGAGCACATGCGCCAGCCGGTCAGCTACCTGGGCGAGCACACCCACCTGCCCGTCTCAGCCATCCCCAACGCCGGCCTGCCGCTCAACGTGGACGGCGAGGCGGTCTACCCGCTCGAGCCGGCCCCGTATGCGGAAGAGATGTTCGAGTTCGTGCACAAGCATCATGTCAGCGTGGTTGGCGGCTGTTGTGGCACCACGCCTGAGCACCTGAAGCAGCTCATCGAGAAGCTGAACCACCACCCCGCCCCGCCGCGCGCCGAGAAACCCCTGGCGCGTTTGTCGTCCTCGATGCAGGCCACCAGCATGGCCCAGGAGCCGCCGCCGCTGCTGATCGGCGAGCGCCTGAATGCGACCGGCAGCCGCCAGTTCAAGCGCCTGCTGATGAACGAAGATTTCGACGGCATCCTGGAGATGGCCCGCGAGCAGATCGCCGGCGGCGCCCACACGCTCGACGTGAGCGTGGCGCTGACCGAGCGCCCCGACGAGGCCTATTTGATGGGCAAGGTGGTCAAGAAACTGGCCATGGGCATCGAAGCCCCGCTGGTGATCGACTCGACCGAGCCGGACGTGATGGAAGTGGCGCTCAAGATCGCCCCCGGGCGCTGCCTGCTCAACTCAACCCATTTGGAAGCCGGGCGCCCCAAGATGGATCAGGTGCTGCGCCTGGCCCGCGAGCACAACGCGGCTGTGCTGATCCTGACCATCGACGAGAGCGGCATGGCCAAGACGGCCGAGCGTAAGTTCGAGGTGGCCAAGCGCATCCACGACATTGCGGTGGACGAGTTCGGCTTCCGTTCCGAGGATCTGGTCTTCGACGTGCTCACCTTCCCGTTGAGCACCGGCCAGGAGGAGTTCGCCAACAGCGCAGTGGAGACGATCAACGCCATCCGCGAGATCAAACAGAAATTGCCCGGCTGCTTCACCTCGCTGGGTGTGAGCAACGTCAGCTTCGGCCTCAGCAAAGCGGCCCGCCCGGTGCTCAACAGCATGATGCTGCACTTCTGCGTGCAGGCCGGGCTGGATATGGCCATCGTGCACGCCAGCAAGGTCAAGCCGTACGCCGAGATCCCCGAAGACGAGCGCGTGCTGATGGAGGACCTGATCTTCAACAAGCGCCCGGATGCGCTGCAGAAGGTCATCGAGTTCTACGAGAACCGCGCCCCCAGCGAAGAGGAAGGCGCCGAAGACCCCACCGAGGGCATGACCTCGGAGGAGAAACTGCACTGGAGCATCCTGCACCGCCACAAGGAAGGCGTAGAGGATGCGATCGACGAGGTCATCGGGCGCAAGCAGCACGAGAGCGACCATGTGACCGCGGTCAATTTGCTCAACAACACCCTGCTGCCGGCGATGAAAGAGGTCGGCGACAAGTTTGGCGCGGGCGAACTGATCCTGCCGTTCGTGCTGCAGTCCGCCGAAGTAATGAAGAAGTCGGTCAACCACCTCGAGAACTATCTGGAGAAGGTGGAAGGCGTCAGCAAAGGCAAAGTGGTGCTCGCCACCGTGTACGGTGACGTGCACGACATCGGCAAGAACCTGACCAAGACGATCCTGGTCAACAATGGCTACGAGGTGTTCGACCTGGGCAAGCAGGTGCCGGCCGAGACCATCATCAGCAAGGCGCAGGAAGTGGGCGCCACGGCCATCGGCCTGAGCGCGCTGCTGGTCAGCACCAGCAAGCAGATGCCGCTGATCGTCAACGAGCTGCAGCGCCGCGGCCTCAAGTACCCGGTGCTGGTGGGCGGCGCGGCGATCAACCGGCGCTTCGGCTGGCGCATCCTCTACACCGAGGGCGGCACGCCCTACCAGCCGGGCGTCTTCTACTGCCAGGACGCCTTCGAGGGTCTGGAGACGATGGACAAGTTGATCGACGAGCCCAAGCGCGCCGAGCTGATGGAAGACATCTTCACCAAAGCCGCCCGCGAGCTGGAGCGCGAGAGCAAGCCGCGCCAGGTGGCACGCGTCACCGGGCGCTCGGCCGTCGGGCCGGCCGCCAGGATCCCCACGCCGCCCAAATGGGGCGTGCACGTGGTGAAGGAAATGCCGCTCGATCTGGTGTTCGAGTGCCTGTACAAGAATGAGCTGTATCGCCTATCGTGGGGCGCCAAGAACAAGCAGGGCGCCGAGTGGGCCCAGATCTCCAAGGAATTTGATGAGCGCCTGGTGCGCATGGAGCGGCATGCCAAGCAGACCGGCTGGCTGAAGCCGCAGGGCGTGTACGGCTACTGGCCGGCCCAGGCCCAGGGCGACGAGCTGCTGGTCTACGACCCGGCCAGCCTGGCATCCGGCAAGCCAACCGAGCTGACCCGCTTCGCCTTCCCGCGCCAGCCCAGCGGCGAGCTGCTGTGCCTGGCCGACTACTTCGCCACGGTGGAGAGCGGCATCATGGACGTGGTGGCGCTGCAAGTGGTGACGGTGGGCCAGCAGGCCACCGACGAGCTAGAGAAGCTGCAAGCGGCCGGCGACTATACCGAAGCCTATTTCATGCACGGCCTGGCGGTGCAAACCGCCGAGGCCACCGCCGAATTTTTGCACCGTCACATCAAACGCGAGCTGGGGCTGGAGCCCAAGCAGGGCAAGCGCTACTCGTGGGGTTATCCGGCCATCCCGGATGTGGATGACCATGCCAAGGTCTTCGAGCTGCTGCCGGCCGGCCGCGAGCTGGGCATGAACCTGACCGAGGGCTTCCAGCTGATGCCGGAGCAATCCACCGCGGCGATCATCCTGCACCACCCCGAGGCCAAATACTATAGCGTGGGCGAGAGCCGCGTCGAGCAGCTGATGAAGGAACGCGGCTAGCGGATGGCCAACCCTAAAGCCATCGCGCGGCGCAAGCCACAACGCCTGGCTCACTATGACTATACGAGTGCAGGAGCGTACTTCATTACCATCTGCACCAACGACAGACAGCACTTGCTGGGAAGCGTCATTGCAGAAGAAGTTCAACTAACCCCGGCTGGGGAGATCGCAAAACGCACATGGCTTGACTTGCCTCAGCACTATTCACTGATCAAGCTTGACGAGTTCATTGTGATGCCCAACCATGTACACGGCATCCTTTGGCTGATTGAAAAGACATCTCAATTGGAAGCCGTAGGGGAGGGTCTAAGACCCTCCCCTACAAACGCCCAACGGCGGCAACCCGGCCTGACCGAGCTGATACGCGCCTTCAAGTCTTTCTCTGCTCGTGAGATCAACAAGCTTCGCAAAACGACTGGTTCGGTTTGGCAGCGTGGCTTTTACGAGCATATTGTCCGCAATGACAATGACCTATACCAGCACCGTGCCTATATCCAAAACAATCCTCTGAAGTGGACCATCGACGAGTATTACTCATGAGTAACTTTATTGATACCCTCAAAAACACTGGCACACCCCTGCTGGCCGACGGCGCCATGGGCACCGTGCTGCACGAGCGCGGCGTGGCCTTTGCGCGCAGCTTTGATGAGCTCAACCTGATCGACCCGCAGTTGGTGACCAGCATCCACGCCGAATACATCACCGCCGGGGCCGAGATCGTGATGACCAACACCTTCGGCGCCAACCGCTACCGCCTGGCCGAGCACGGCCTCGAAGAGCAGGTGGCCGAGATCAACCAGCGCGGCGTGGAGCTGGCGCGGGCCGCCGCGCAAGCGGCCAGCCGCCGGGTGTGGGTGGCGGGCGATATTGGCCCGCTGGGCGTGCGCCTGGCGCCCTTCGGGCGCGTGCAGCCCGAGGAAGCCCGCGCCGCCTTCGAAGAGCAGGTGCGCGGCCTGCTGCTGGGCGCGCCTGACCTGCTGATCATCGAAACGATTACCGATCTGTACGAGCTGCGTGAAGCCGTGCAAGCCGCCAAAACACTGACCGAGCTGCCCATCCTGGCCTCGATGACCTTTACGCGGGATGACCGCACTTTGCTGGGCGACACGCCCAGCAAAGTGGCGACCAAGATCCACGAAGCTGGCGCCGACATCATCGGCATCAACTGCTCCGGCGGGCCGGCCCAACTGCTGCGCATCCTCAAGCAGATGCGCGAGGCGGTGCCGGGTGCAAAATTCTCGGTGATGCCGAATGCCGGCTGGCCTGAGCAGGCCGCCGGGCGCATTCTGTACCCGGCCGGACCGGACTACTTCGGCCAGTATGCCCAGGCGTTTGCACGGGCAGGCGCCAGCATCGTCGGCGGCTGCTGCGGCAGCACGCCGGCCCACATCCGCGCCATGCGCGCCGCGCTGGACGACCCAACATCGGTCGAGCCGCTGGACAACGGCTCGATGCGCATCATCGAGCGCACCGAGCAGGTCATCGGCACGGACAAGGGTTCCGAGCTGGTCGAGAAATTCCAAAAGGGTCGCTTCGTCGTAGCGGTGGAGATGGACCCGCCGCGCGGCCTCTCCACCAGCAAGCTGCGCCTCGGCGCCAGCTTGCTGCAGGAAGCCGGCGCAGACGTCATCAATGTGGCCGACAGCCCGATGGCGCGCATGCGCATGAGCCCGTGGGCGGTGTGTGACATCATCCAGCGTGAGGTGCAGATCGACACTACGCTGCACTTCCCCACCCGCGGCCGCAACCTGCTGCGCGTGCAGGGCGACCTGCTGGCCGCCCATGCGCTCGGCATCCGCAATGTGTTCGTGGTCATGGGCGACCCCACCGCGATCGGCGACTATCCGGATGCGATGGATAATTACGATCTGGCGCCCACCGGCCTGATCAAGCTCATCAAGCGCGGCTTCAACTCCGGCGTAGACCATGCCGGGGCGGAGATCGGCCAGCCCACCTCGTTCTTCGTGGGCGCGGCGCTCAACCTGGCCCCGCCTGACCCGGAGCGCGAGATCAAGCTGCTCAAACGCAAGCTCGCCAACGGGGCTGACTTCTTCTTGACCCAGCCGGTCTACGAGCCCGCCAAAGCGCGTGCCTTCCTGCAGCGCCTGGCTGACAGCGGCAACGCGCTGCAGAAGCCGGTGCTGGTGGGCGTATTGCCGCTGTTCAGCGTGCGCCACAGCACCTTTCTGAACAATGAGGTGCCGGGCATCTCGATCCCCGAGAGCATCCACGCCCGCATGGAGGGCGCCGGCAGCAAAGAGCAGACCGCGGCCGAGGGCATCAGGATCGCCGCCGAGATCATTGAAGAGCTGCGCGAATGGGGCCAGGGCGTGTACCTGATGCCGCCCTTCAGCCGTTACGACCTGGCGGCCCAACTGATCGACACGATCCGCGCCAGCGACCGCTAGCTGGCCTGCGCTGTCAAGGCATTAAAAAAACAGAGAGCGGCCTGGGGCCGCTCTCTGTAAAGTTGTTACTTATAAGTTTTAACCCCCACCCACTTAGAAACATTACTTCTAATCTGAGCTGTTAGGCGCGCAGTTGCGCGCCTAGCTCTTGCGTTACGCGGCGCACGATGCGCTCGCGCAGTTTGGCTACCTCATCATCGGTCAGGGTGCGCTCCGGATGCTGGTAGGTGAGCTGGTAGGCCAGGCTCTTCTTGCCCGCGCCGATCTTGTCGCCGCGGAACACATCGAACAGGGAGACGCCGGCCAGCAGGTTGCCGCCGGTCTGGGCGATCATCGCTTCCACCTGGCCGGCGGGCAGGCTCTCGTCCACCACCAGGGCCAGATCCTCGATCACCGGCGGGTATTGCGGCACCGGCCGCGAGTCGAAGCGCTCTGGCGCCAGCTCGCCCAGCACTTCCAGGTTGAGGGTGATGGCCTGCAGGGTATGCGCGCCCAGATCGTACTGGCCTTGCACCTGCGGGTGCAGCTCGCCGAAGACGGCCAGCTGGCGCTCGCCGGCCAGCACGCGGGCGCACTTGCCCGGGTGGAAGCTGGGGTGCGTGCCCGGCTCATAGCTTAGGTCGTGCAGGCCGAGGCCGGCCAACAGCTCGGCCAGCACGCCTTTGGCGGCGTAGAAGTCGTAGGCGGCGCTATCGGCAGCATGCCAGCCGGCCGGCTGCTGCTGCCCGCCCAGCACCACGACCAGGCGGGACAGCTCATCGGGCAAGGTTTCCTCGGAGGCATGGAAGACCGGCCCGATCTCGAACAGGGCGATGCGCTGGCGCAGGCGCGCATTGCGCTCGGCGATCTCGAGCACCGAAGCCAGTAGGCTCTTGCGCAGCACCGTGCGCTCCTGCGAGATGACGTTGGCCAGCTTCACATATGGCTTGTCATCCGGCGGGGTGCCGGGCGGCAGGCGGCGGGCTTCTTCTTCCGGCGTAGTGAGCCGATAGGTCATCACTTCCTGGATGCCCATGCGCGCCAGGGCGTCCTTGACGCGCTCCTCGAGCTCAAGCTCCGGGTTGCCGTGCTGCGGGGGTAGCGGGTCGCCGATGCGCGTAGCCGGAATGTTGTCGTAGCCGTAGATGCGGGCGATCTCTTCCATCAAGTCCGCCTTGCCGACCACGCCGGTTTCGATATCCAGGCGGTGGTCCGGCACGGTGACCGAAAGCCCGTCGCCCTCCGCCGTCACCTCGAAGCCGAGACTGGCCAGGATGCCAGTCATCTGCTCATTGGTGAGGGTAACGCCCAGCCAACGCTTAGCGTCGGCCGGGCTGATGTGCACCTGCACCACCGCGGCCGGCCTGGGGTATTCGTCCACCAGGCCGGCATCCACAACCCCGCCAGCCCACTGGCGCATCAGCTCCAGGCCGCGGCTGACGCCGCGCGGCGCCATGGCCGGGTGCACACCGCGCGAGAAGCGATAGGCCGCTTCGGACGACATGCGCTGGGCGACCAGCGTTTTGCGGACATTGATGAAGTTCCACGACGCGCCTTCGAGCAGCACGTTGCGAGTGGCCTCGGTGACCTCGGACTCCAGGCCGCCCATGATGCCGCCGATGGACAGCGAGCCGGCGGTGTCGCACACCAGCACGGTGAAGTCATCCAGCTTGCGCTCGACATCGTCCAGCGTGGTGAGCGTCTCGCCCGGCTTGGCCGGGCGAGTGATGATGGTCGGCGGCTTGCCGCCGGCGCGCTGCACCAGCACATCGTAGTCGAAGGCGTGCAGCGGCTCGCCAAGCTCGAGCATGGCGTAGTTGGTGGCGTCCACAATGTTGTTGATGGGGCGCATGCCCGCCAGGCGCAGGCGCTGCTGCACCCAGGCCGGGCTGGGCTTGATCTCGACGTTGCGGATCAGGCCGAGTACAAAGCGCGGGTTGAGCTCGCTGTCCTTGATATCCAGCTTGACCGCCCCATCGATCTTGGGGCCGGCAGCCTGCACTTCGGTGGGCATGGGTTTGAGGGCGCGGCCGGTGAGGGCCGCGATCTCACGCGCCACGCCGTAGATATTGGCATCGCGGGCGATATTGGGCGTGATGGCGATGGTCAGCACCGCATCGCCGAGCACATCGGCCAGCGGCGTGCCGGCAACGGTCTCAGCGGGCAGGAACAGGATGCCCTCGTGCTCCTCCGAGATGCCAAGCTCCTTCTCGGAACAGACCATCGAGTACGAGTCGACTCCGCGGATCTTGGTGCGCTTCAGCACCGTCTTGTGCATGCCTTCCTGGTGGCCGTCGTAGATCTCGGCGCCTTCTTTGGCATAGGCCACCTTCAGCGGCGGCTTGAGCTCACCCTGGCCGCGGTACTCGAACAGGTTGGGCGCGCCGGTGAGCACGGTGTGCTCCTGTTGGCCGTCGAAGAGGCGGCACAGCACTAGCCGGTCGGCATTCGGGTGTGGGCCAACTTCGCGGATCTCGGCCACCACGAGCTTGTCGGGATCCCAGGAGAGGCCGCTGACCTTGGTCTGCTGCAGGCCGGCCGGCATGGGCAGGCCGATGTAGTGGATCTCTTCGACCTCGAGACCGGCGACGGTGAGGGTATGGGCCAGTTCCTCGAGGTTGATGCCCTCGAGGTCAACAAAGTCTTTGAGCCAGGAAAGTGGCGTTTTCATAAAGTCTCCAAAAGTGATTAGTGAGCAGGGATCAGGGAGCAGGAAATTCGTCTTCCCAATCCGCTTCACTTGCAGAATAGACGGCCATATCTTCTTTGATGTTCAGTGGTGAGCCAGGTTCGTGCTGCCCTGGCTTGCTTTTCTTGAGGTAGGCAACGTAACCACCAAGGATCTTGCGCATTTCTTCTATATCACTGAGCAACGACGCACACACTTCGCTATCAAGATAGTTCAAATCTCGGGATAACGTTAAGTACGTCCGCACTTCTTCCAAAGAGCCGCGAGCTATATAGCAGAAGCGAACACCTTCTTGATAGTAGAAGCGGCCATACCCTTCAGCGATGTTCGCTGGCACACTGGCTGTGGCGCGGCGTATTTGTGAAGCCATTGCCCACTTCTCTTCCTTGGGAAGAGAGGGGATCACTTCCTGGTAAACGCGCATCGCCAGCAGCATGCTCTTTTTCCATGCCAGCAAACTCTCCAAACCTTTATGTGTCGCGCCCTGTTCACTCATTTCTCTTCACTGCTCACTAGCTTCTAAAACTGCTCCAAAAAGCGCATGTCGTTGCGCCAGAAATAGCGAATGTCTTCGATGCGGTAGCGCAGCATAGTGAGGCGCTCCGGCCCCATGCCGAAGGCGAAGCCAGAATACTTCTCCGGGTCGTAACCGCCATTGCGCAACACGTTGGGGTGCACCATGCCGCTGCCGAGGATCTCGAGCCAGCCGCTGTGCTTGCAGACCGAGCAGCCTGCTCCGCCGCAGACGAAGCATTCCACATCCATCTCGGCGCTGGGCTCGGTGAAGGGGAAGTGCGAGGCGCGGAAGCGGGTGCGCACGTTGGCGTTGAAGAAGCGCTGGGCGAAGTCGGTCAGCGTGCCCTTGAGGTCACCAAAAGTGATGTTCTCACCAACGGCCAAGCCTTCGACCTGGGTGAACTGCACCTCAGAGCGCGAGGAGACCTGCTCGAAGCGGTAGCACATGCCCGGCAGTACGATGCGGATGGGCGGCGGGTTGCCGGGATCCTTGGCAGCGTATTCACGCATGGCGTGGATCTGCCCGGCCGAGGTGTGGGTGCGCAGCAGGGTCGGGTTCTCCGGGTCGCCGCCTTCTACATAGAACGAATCCTGCATTTCGCGGGCGGGATGGTTGGGCGGAAAGTTGAGCAGCAGGAAGTTGTACTCATCCGTCTCGACATCCCGCGAGCGGTAGACCTGGAAACCCATCTGGGCGAAGATGGCGTTGATGCGGCGCAGGGTCTGCGTGATGGGGTGCAGGCGGCCCAGCGGCAGCGGGCGGCCGGGCAGCGTTACGTCGAGCTTCTCGCTGCTCAAGGATGCGCGCAGGCGGGCGCCTTCCAGCGCGGCGCGCTTCTCTTCGAAGGCGGCTTCGAGGGCCAGCTTGACCTCGTTGGCCTGCTTGCCGGCCAGCGGGCGCTCTTCGGCGCTGAGCTGGCCGAGGCTCTTCATGGCCTGGGTGAGCGCGGCGTTGCGGCCCATCTGGGCCACCTTCCACTGCTCCAGAGCGGCCTCATCTTGCACCGCGTTGAGGGCGGCCAGGGCCTGCTCACGAATAGTTTGCAAATTCTCCATTCAAATCCTCCGACACAACAAAAAAAGCTCCAGTCCACTCAAAGGGACGGGAGCTCCGCGGTACCACCCAGTTTGCAGCCGCAATGCGGCCACCACTCATGCCACGGCCACGATGTGGCGCATGGCGTTCCCTGTATCGTGGGAGTACGGCTCGCTCTAGTAGAAATTGCCGAAGGCAATCACATTCAAGCGAACAACTCGAGAGGGAACTTCAACGCAGGTCGCCGGGCGGGCTTGCAGTCAGGGCCGCGCCTCCCTAGGGCAGCGAGGAGTGCGTCTACTTTCCTCTGTCAACGTCTATATGTGCGATGTGGGCCTATTATGCGCCAAAGACAGCCAATGTCAAGCGGGGACGGCGGCGGCTTGCTCGGCGAGCAATTCTTTGAGGCGCGGGTGGTCGGCATAGTAACCGCGGTACTGCTCGGGCAGCATCACGGCAATGCGGCACATGATCTCATCCGTGCCGCGCTCCAGCTCCGCCTGGCGGTTGCCCGGGGTGAAGGGCGGCAGGGTAAAGGGATCGCCGATGGTGGCGGTGAGCACCGGCTTGCGCAGGCGCAGCCAGTCGCCGGCGGAATCTTCGGTGCCGGTGATGGCCATGGGGTAGATCGGCGCGCCGCTGGAGATGGCCAGGTAGGAGGCGCCCTCCTTGGCTTTGAGCATGGCGCGGGTGGGGCTGCGGGTGCCCTCGGGGGCCAGGCCGAACAGGCGGCCTTCTTTGAGCGCCTGCAGGGCCTTGCGCAGGGCATTCATATCCACATTGTCACGGTCAAGCCAGATGCCGTCCGCCACTTTGATGAAGAAGGAGTACAGCGGATTCTTTTTGTGCTTGTCGGCCACCCAGCCGGTCATGTCGGCGCGGCGGATGCAGACCAACCCGAGGGCAGGGTCAAGGAAGCCAAGATGGTTAATGGCGACGATGGCCGCGCCGGTGCGCGGGATCTTCTCGACACCCTTGAGGGTGACATGGCAAAGATGCTTGAGGGCAAAATCTACAAAGCGCAGCAACTGGTCGTAATTCATAGTGAAGGGGCATTCTATCAAAGGAACGGTGCCCCGCATACGTAGATACTCAATGGGCGGGACTGTATAATTTCTGCTTCCATGCAAAAGACCATTCTTGCGTTTTTCCTTGTGCTGCTGCTGGCCGCGTGCGGCGGGGGCAGCCCCAGCACGCCGCCAGCCACGCTGCAGGCGCCCGAAGTGGCCACCGCCACCCCGCCGCAGTTCATCGCCCAGGTGAATGGCGAGGGCGTGACGGCGGACAGCTTCAACGCCAATATACGCATGTTCCAGGACGCCCAGAGCGAAACTGGCACACTTCTGGCAACAGAGGATGCACGGCAGCGCGTGATCGACAGCCTGGTGGACCGCATGCTGCTTGCGCAGGGCGCCCGCAGCGCCGGCTTCGTGGCCGACGATGCACTGCTGGACGAGCGGCTGGCGAGCGTGATCGAGCAGGCCGGCGGCCAGGCGGCATTTGACGCCTGGCTGGCGAAGTACGGCCTGAGCGCGGCCAGCTACCGCGAGGAGCTGCGCCTGGAGCTGGAAGCGGCCCATATGGTGGCCGAGATCAGCGCCGGCGTGCCGGCCACGGCCGAACAGGTGCAAGCCCGCCAGGTGCTGCTGCCCGACCAGTTCTCAGCTGAGCGCCTGCTGGCGCAGCTGGAGGGTGGCACTACGTTCGAGAGCGTGGTGCAGAACAACGACCCGCGGCGGCTGGGCACTCTGGGCTGGTTCCCGCGGGGATACCTGCTGCAGCCTGAGGTGGAAGACGCGGCGTTCGCCCTGCAACCGGGCCAGTACAGCGGCGTGGTGGAGAGCAGCCTGGGCTTTCACCTGATCGAGGTGCTGGGGCGCGAAACTGAGCGCCCGCTGAGCCCGCAGGCCCGCCTGGCGCTACAGACCCAGGCCGTGCTGGACTGGCTGAGCCAGCAACGCGCAGGTTCGGCGATCGAAATCCGGTTGCCGTAAGAGACGCTGATATAGACTTGAGTTGGCCGCTGTGCAGCGGCCAACCGGGAGCGAGAATGGACGAGTTCGATTTCAAAGAAGAGAAGCCGCGCCAACCCAAACGCAAGTTTGGCTCGGCGGTGTTGAACGTAGGCAGCCTGCTGACCCTGCTGGCCACGCTGTGCTCGGGCGGCTTCCTCTTGCAGTTGTTTCTTGACCCCAACAGCGAGTGGAATCCGCTGCCCCCGGCAACCGCGACGATCGCGGCTACGCAGACCTCAGTGTTGCCGACGCAGACGCTGCCGCCGACGGCAGTGGTGACCAGCCAGCCGACGGCCACGCCTGTGCCTTCGGCCACGGTGCAGCCGCTGATCTACAACCTGCAGGATGGCAGCCCGGCGTATTTGGATGCGACGCTGTTCCGGCCGGAGCAGGGCTGCGGCTTCATGGGCGTGTTCGGCCAGGTGTTCGGCCTCAACGATGCGCCGCTGACCGGCGTGCGCGTGCAGGTGTTCGGCACGCTGAACGGCGCGGCGGTGGACAAGCTGGGCCTGACCGGCGCGGCCACGCAATACGGCTCGGGGGCATATTACGAGATCCAGCTGGGCAATACCCCGCTGGCCAGCGAGAATACGCTGCAGATCGTTCTGCTGAACGAGAATGGTGAAGTGCTTTCAAGCCCGGTAGCCTTCAGCACACGCGGCGAGTGCAATCAAAACTTAGTACTGATCAATTTCAAACAGATCCCGTAACAAAAAAGCGCCCGGTGAACCGGGCGCTTTTTTTTGCTAAGCCAAGACGGCTTTTTGCAATTCTTCGCAGACCAGGCTGACCTGGTCTGCGGTCATGACGCTGGAGAACGGCAGGGCCAGACTGCGCGCACCCAGATCTTCGGTGACGGGAAAATCGCCCGGCTGGTAGCCGAAGCGGTCACGCATGTATTTTTGCAAGTGGATGGGGGCGAAGTACGGGCGCACCGGGATGCCGGCCTCGGCCAGTGTGGCGATGACGCGCTGGCGGTCGATCTGGGGAGCAAGGCGCACCACATACACGAACCAGCTCATGCGCGTGGTGGCGGGAACGACCTGCGGCGTTTCGACCAGCTCAAAGTCCTGCAAGCGTTCGCTGTACCAGGCGGCCACCTGGGCGCGGGCCGCCACCATCTCATCCAGGCGCTGCAACTGCACGCGGCCAAGCGCCGCGCTCATCTCCGTGATGCGATAGTTGTAGCCCAGGTGGGTGTGCTCGAGCCAGGTGTCGCCCTCGGCGCGGCCCTGGTTGCGCAGGGCGCGCATCAGGGCGGCGGCATCGGCATCATCGGTGACGATGATGCCGCCCTCGCCGGTAGTCATCTGCTTGTTGGGATAGAAGGCGAAGACCGCGGACTGGCCGAAGCGGCCGGCGTGCACCCCGTTGTATTGGGCGCCCAGCGCCTCACACGAATCCTCGATGAGCTTGAGTTCGTATTCCTGCGCCAGCGCCTGAATGGCATCGTAGTCGGCGGGCTGGCCGAACACATCCACGGCCAGCACGGCTTTGGCCGCGCCTGCGCCAGTGGCGCCGCGGCGCGGCAGCCAGCGGGCTGCCGGCGCCCCACCCTGCTTGAGGTCGTGGGCGGCTTGCTGCAGCAGCGCGGGGTCAATGTTGCCGGTCAGCGGGTCAATATCCACAAAGACCGGAACGGCATTCTCAAACAAGAGCACGTTGGTTGAGGCGACAAAGGAGAACGGCGTGGTCAACACCACATCACCGGCGCCGATGCCGGCGGCGCGCACGCACAGGTGCAAGCCGGCCGTGCCGGAATTAACGGCGATGGCGTGTTGGCTGCCGGTATAGGCGCACATATCCGCCTCAAAGCCGGCAGTGTGCTGGCCCATGCTGAGCACGGGCGATTCCATCACCTGCATCACGGCAGCGCGTTCAGCCGCGGTAAGGTCCGGCGAGGACATGGGGACGCGTGGATCTTTCATAGAAGGGGCGCGGCGATTATCTCACAGCAGGAAAGTGGCTGCGGCCAGCAGCACCAGGATGCCGAACAGGCCGCTGAGAAAGTTTACCCAGTCGTTATCCATCCAGGCCCAGCCGCGGCGGCGGGTGGTAGCCGCGCCGCAAGTGTGGGTGGGATGTTGCTCGGTTTCTTTTTTGCAGTCCGGGCAGTAATAGATGGCCTGCACCGTGGCGCCGATGAGGGAGTCGAAGAAGGAGCCGAGCAAGCCGGCCAACGTGACCGCAAGCAGGAAGCCCGGGTGCATAAAACCGGCGGCGACCAAGCCAGCCACGAGGGCGATCAGGAGCGCGCCGGCCGCAGCCGCCAGGCTGCCGACCAGCGAGACGCCTCCGGATGTGCCCTGGGGCACGCGCTGGCCAGTGGTGATGAGCTGCGGCTGGCCCGGGCTGAGCACGCCGAGCTCGGTGGCCCAGGTGTCTGCGGTGGCGGCGGCCAGCGCAGCGGCGAAGGCCGGCCAGGCAATGCCGTGGGGCAGCCAGCCCAGCGCGCCGAGAATGAGCGCCAGCAAGGATGGCCCGCCGTTGGCCAGCACCTGAGCCCAGTCACGCCGGCCGCCCTTAGAGAAGGTTTTGGCCAGCCCTTGCTTGCGCCGCGAGAACAAGCGGGTCAGGACGCTGGAAGAGGCAAAGAACGCGACCAGCACAATGGCGGCGGGGTAGCCGCCCAAGCCAAAGGTGAGCCCGCCCAGCAGCACGGCGGCGAAGACGCCGCTGGGGGCCAGCATGCGCAGCCACCAGGCTACGGCGGCCAAAACGGCGGCGATAGCCAGCCCGGTCGCCAATTGCTGCCAGTCAAACGCCAGAAAGATCTCGAACATATCTGTGGATAACTCGATGGTTTATGTGGATAACCTTACAGGATGCTCACAATAATGGCCGCCAAAAACAGCAAGCTGGTGACCAGGCTGCTGCCCCAGAGGAGAACGGACAGGCTGTCCCCTTGCGGCTCTCGAAAGAAAAGCAGGCCCAGCAGCAGATTCCCGACGTAGAAGAGCAGATTCAGGCCAGGCAGCAGCAAAAGCTGGTTTGCGGCGACCACGGGCAGGGGGGCACCATCCGGCCCGAAGCCGAGGCTGACGGCAGACAGGCTGGGAGCCAGGAAACCGACCAGCAGCAGCAGGACGAGCGAGGCACCCGCCCCGGCAGCCATCAGGCGGCGGGGTAGCGGCTGCGCCCAGGCCTCGACCAGCACAAAGCTGGGAGCGGCCGAGCGGGCGCGCAGGGGGCGCAGGCTGCCGCGCAGCGATTCACGCTTGAGGGCGGCGACGAACTGGCTATCCTTCTCCGGGCTGAGGACATAGACGCGCTCGGCGGTGCCGAGCAGCACCAGGCGAGTCTTATCCGAAGCCATGAACTCGACCGTGCCCAGCTCCGCATCCTGGACCTGGCCCAGCACGGAGCCCGGCCAGGTGGCACGCGGCAGCTGGGGCGGGGCTTCGAGCTCGCTCCAGCGGGCAACATCCACGATCGCATCGTAGGGAAGGTCTACGGCGCGCAGGCCCCAGCGCAGGCGCAAGCCATCCCGGCTGATCCAGTAGCCGGATTTGTGCAAACAGTACAGGCGGTAGAACAAGAGCGGCAGCAGCAGGCAGATGAGCGACCCGGCCACCAGCAGAATGATGCCGACCGGCCCCGGGGGCTGAGCCAGGGCGAGCAGGAAGAGCAGCGAAGCGAGCGTGAGCACCAGCAGCGCGGCGGAGACATGCAGGCCGGTGCCGCGGCGGCGCGGCGGGTCGAATTGCAAGGAGGTGGGAGCGGCTTGCGCCATACGCCTATATTAATCCAAGCCAAATCAGATCGTGCAGAACTCGGCTTGCGCTCACGCTTGACCCTGCGATATGCGCCATATACAATCCACCTGTGCTTTCATTAACAAGTACTTCGCAGAAGCGCAACCCACTTATCAAGCAGATTCAGCACTGGGGCCTGGGCAGCCTGGCCGCCGCGGTCTTGGAGAATGGCGGCGCGTTCGCCAGCCTGGCCGCGCAGAGCCTGTATGTGGCCGAGCCGCTGCTGGCGGCTTGGGCGCCGCGCGCCAGCCTGCGAGCATTCGCCGAAATGTTGGAAGACCCACACCAACGCGCCGAGCTGGCTGACGCACTGCGAGAGCCAGGCGAATGATCCCCTCCCCGCTTGCGATTGTGGCGCTGGTCGTGGCGCTGATCCTGCTGTTCTCGGTGTGGAAGGGCGGCAAAGGCCGCACGCTGCGCTATATCCCCGCCATCCAACGTTTGCAACGCAGCATTGAGCTTTCCGTGGAAGATGGCTCGCGCCTGCAGGTGAACCTGGGCCACGGCGGCCTGCTGGGGCCGCAAGGCGCGGCGGCGCTGGCCGGCCTGACCCTGCTGCAGCAACTGGCCGAGATCGCGGCGGACAGCGACCTGCCGCCGGTGGCGACCAGCGGCGAGGGCACGCTGATGCTGCTGGCGCAGGATACCTTGCGCAGCACCTACCAGCGCCTGGGCATTCGTGAGCAATTCAATTTCGGGTTGGCGCAGACGACCGGCGTGACGCCGTTCTCGTATGCAGCGGGCACGCTGCCCTCCGTGCTGGACCGGGCGGCGCTCTCGACCGCGATGGTAGGCTCGTTCGGCGCGGAAGCCGGGCTGATCGCAGATGCGGCCCAGCGCACAGAGGGCTTCAGCCTGGGCGGCAGCAATGACCTGAGCGCGCAAGCCGTGCTGTTCGCCGCGGCGCACGAGCCGCTGCTGGGCGAGGAGCTGTACGCCACCGGCGCGTATACGAAGGCCGGCGCGGCGCACGAAGCCAGCCTGCGCACGCAGGATGTGCTGCGCTGGGCGGTCATCGTTCTGCTGATCCTCACGGCCATATCGCCGTTGCTGGAGGGTGGCTGATGAAACTGCGTGCGCCCATCTCCACCGCGGTGGCGATCAGCTTTGGGCTGTTGGTGCTGCTGGGCATTTTTATTCCCGACCTGGCCGATTTTCGCAACCGCATCCTGAACTGGGCCATGCTTTTGGCGGCGCTGGCGCTGCTGCTGGGCTTGTTCAACCTGGCCCAGGTGCACTGGCAGCGGGTGCGCGGCCGCGAGGCAACGGTGTACAGCGCGGCGCTGCTGGTGACGATGGCGATCACCTTCGCGGTGACATTATTGCAGGGCAGCGACAGCGCCAATGCGGAGTGGATATTCAACTATGTGGTCGTGCCGATCGAGACCAGCCTGATGGCCGTACTGGCGATCAGCCTGACCTTGGCAGCGGCGCGCGTGTTCCAACAGCGCACCGAGCTGATGAACATGGTCTTCATCGTCACGCTGCTCCTGCTGCTGGTCGGCGCGGGGCCTCTGTTCGGCGTGGAGCTGCCGTATTTCACCCGCGTGATCAATCCCTATATCAACAATGTGCTGGCCCTGGGCGCGATGCGCGGCTTGCTGATCGGCGTGGCGCTGGGCACCATCACCACCGGCGTGCGTATATTGATCGGCGCTGACCGCCCGTACGGCGCGTAACCATGAGCACGCCCCACCACGACCCCGAAGAGAACCTGCCGGATTGGCTGCGCGCCCTGCGCCAGAAGCAGAGCGAGCAGGCCGCCGAAGACGCCGCGGCCCAGGAAGCGGCGGCGAAGGACGCCGCGCCGGAGCCTGAGCCAGACTGGCTGGCCGACATCCGCCGCCGTCACAGCGGCGAAGACGACGCCGAGGCCGAGCGCGCTCTGACGGATACGCAGCCCAATAAGCCACTGCGGCTGGAGAGCCGCCGCCTGGAAACGCCCGCGTTCGAAAGCCGCGATGAACCCGAGCTGCCCGAGGCCAGCGACGTGCCGGATTGGCTCGATCTGCGCGACGAAGCCGAGTTTGGCGAGGCGGAGGAAGAAGACGCAGCCGCGTTCAACGACGAAACCGTGGAGCCCGCCGCGCCGGTTGATCTGCCCAGCTGGCTGCAGGACATGCGCCCGGCCGAAACCGAGCCACCCGCCAGCGCGGCCTTCTACGATAACTACGAGAACATGGAGCCGCTCACACCGGCCGAAGTGGAAAATGCCGGCCCGCTGGCCGGGTTGAGCGGTGTGCTGCCGGCTGAGCCAGAAGTCGCCAAGATCGGCAAAGCGCCGGTATTCTCCACCCGGCTGGAAGTGAGCGACAGCCAGTACCGCCACGCGGCGGTGCTGCAAAGCCTGATCGCCAACGAAGCCCAGTCAAAAGCCGACCGCGACGCGGATGTGAAGCGGCCGGCCCGGCTGCTGAACCTGCTGATGGCCGGCGCCATGCTGGCGGCGGCCCTGCTGCCGCTGCTTAGCGGGCAACTGCGCGCCCCGCGGCCGGAAGCGGATATGCTGCCCGAAGGCACAGCCATGTTCAACGCGGTAGATGTGCTGCCGGCCGGCGCGCCGGTGCTGGTGGTGTTCGATGTGCAGCCCGCACTGTATGGCGAGCTGCGCGCGGCGGTCTCCCCGGTCATCAGCCATTTGCTGGACCGCCAGGCACGCCTGACCTTTGTCTCGACCCAGCCCACCGGGCCGGGTTTGGTGGAGCGCCTGCTGCAAAGCGACTTTGCCCAAGTGCCGCTGGTGGCCAGCAATGATTACGTCTCGTTGGGCTATTTGCCGGGCGGCATGGCGGCGGTGCGCAGCTTTGCCAGCGACCCGCGCCAGGCGGCGCTCTCGGCGCCGGCGGCGTTCGCCCTACCGTGGCAGCGCGCCAGCCTGCAAGCCATCGAAAGCCTGGATGATTTTGCGCTGGTGCTGCTGGTGGTCAGCGAAGGCGAGGACGCCCGCACCTGGGTGGAGCAAGCCACGCCGGAGCTTAGCAAGGGCCTGCTGGTGGTCAGCAGCGCCCAGGCCGCGCCGGTGCTGCGCGCCTACATGAATATGGAACCGAGTCAGGTGGACGCGCTAGTGGCGGGCGTCAGCGGCGGGGCGCACTACGAACGCCTGCGCGCCCGCGATGCGCTCAGCCTGACGTATTGGGACTCGTATAGCTATCAACTGGGCGCGGCGGTGCTGATCATTCTGCTGGGCGGGTTGTATGGGCGCCTGATCCATACGCCCGCAGACAAGGCTACGGTGAAAGCATGATCCCGGCCGAACTTCTGATCCAGGCCGGGTTGCTGGTGGCGGCGGCGCTGACGCTGGTCACGCTCTCGTATATTTTTGGGGATCACCCCGTGTTCCGCTTTGTGCTGCATATTTTCATCGGCGCGGCGGCGGGCTATGCCGGTGCGATCGCCGTGCAAGACGTGATACTGCCCCAGCTCGTGTTCCCGGCCATCGAGCTGGCCAGCGGCGGCAACGTTGACGTAGTGGATATTGGCATGCGCGTAGGACTGAGCGCCCTGCTGCTCACCAAGCTCTCGCCGCGCACAGCCCGCTTCGGCAACCCGGTGACGGCGATGCTGGTGGGCGTAGGCGCGGCGCTGGCGATCGGCGGCGCGATCCAGGGGACGCTGCTGCCGCAGATCAACACCAGCGCGCAGATATTCGATGTGGCCGGCTTCGATCTGGCGCTGCAGGGCGGCTACTACGGCGAAAGTTTGCAGATCATTCTGCAGGGCATGCTGGCCCTGCTGGCAATGGTCAGCACGCTGGCGTATTTCCATTTCGGGGCTGAGGCGCGCGGCAAGCAGGCGCCGCTGCGCAATGTGCTCGTGGACGTATTGGCCTGGGCGGGCAGCGTATTCATCGCCATCACACTGGCTACGCTGTTCAGCGGCGTGCTGCTGTCTGGCATGGGGGCGCTCACCGAGCGGCTCGACTTCCTGTATTCGACAATTTCCGCTTTGCTGGGGATGCCATGAGCGAAGGGCGACCGCAAAGCTCCAATTCGCTGGTGGCGATCGATCTGGGCAGCGTGAACACGCGCGCCCAGTTCTTTGACGCGGTCGAGGGGCGCTACCGCTTCATCGCGGCAGGCGAGGCGGCCACCACGGCCGGCGCGCCGACCTTCGACACCAATCACGGCGTGCTGCAGGCGCTGGCCCAGCTGCAGGAGATCACCGGCCGCCAGCTGCTCAACGAGCGCGGCCTGCTGTTGGCGCCGGATGCCGAAGGCAACGCCGGCGCCAACGCGCTGACCGCCACGTTCTCGGCCGGGCCACCGCTGCGCGTCATCACGGTGGGTTTGCTGGAAGGCGTCTCGCTGCACAGCGTCAACAACCTGGTGGACTCCTTCCACTGCGAGATCGTGGATAGCCTGAGCCTGGGTGACCGGCGCAGTCCGGAGCAAGTCATTGACGCGATCTCGCAGAACCTGCCCGACTTGGTCGTGCTGGCGGGCGGCACGCACCGCGGCGCATCGCTCTCCGTGGTGCGGCTGGCTAACTATCTGGCGCTGGCGCTGAAGCTGCTGCCCGAGAGCGCCCGGCCGCCGATCCTGTTCGTGGGCAATGAGAATTTGCAGAGCGAGATCGATACGCTGCTGGCGCCGATCACCAAAGTCTACAAAGCGGCCAACATCCGCCCCAGCCTGGACCAGGAGAACCTTGGCCCGGCCGAGGCGGCGATGAGCTCCCTGCTGTACGAAGTTCAAGCCAAGAAGCTGGGCGGGCTGCATCTGCTCAACCAATTATCCGAGACGCGCCTGAGCCACAGCGCCCAGGCCTTCGGGCGCACGGTGCGTTTCCTCAGCACCGTGATCGACGCGCCCAAGGGCATGCTGGGCGTAGACCTGGGCGCGTCCACCACCACGGTGGCCTCGGCCTTCGCCGGTGAGCTGGAAGTGCGCAGCTTCCCGGGCCTGGGTATGGGCCGCGGCCTGACCGGCATGCTGGCCGAGACGCAGCTGCAGCAGATCACGCGCTGGTTAAGCTACGACATCCCTGATGAATTCGTGCTGGATTATCTGTACAACAAGCCGCTGCTGCCGGCCACCCTGCCCTCGACCCCGCACGAGCTGGCGATCGAGATGGCCGCGGCGCGCCAGGTGGTGCGCCTGGCGATCGGCAAGAGCCTGCCGATGTTCCCGGCCAATGCCATCTACCCGCTGACCGGCACGGTGCCGTGGTTCGACCGCATCCTGGTGGCGGGTAGCACGCTGACCCGCCACCCGCGCCCCGAGCACAGCCTGCTGGCCGTGCTGGATGCGGTGCAGCCGGTTGGCGTCGTGACCGTGATCCTGGACCAGAACAACCTGGCGTCTTCGCTGGGCGCGGCCGCGGCGGTGGACCCGGTGCTGGCGGTGCAGGTGCTGGAATCGAACGCGTTCATGAACCTGGGCACGGTGATCGTGCCGGTGGGCAGCCCGCGCCCGGGCAGCACCGTGCTGCGCGTGCAATTGGTGCGGGATGGGCAGAAGGAAGAAGTGGTCGAGATCCCCGAAGGCGGCATTACGGTGCTGCCGTTGGCGCCTGGCAAAGCCGCAGACCTGTTCGTGCAGCCTTTGCAGAACATGAACATTGGCCTGGGCGCCGGGCGCGGCGGCTGGATCCGCCGCATGGTGGGCGGCACGTTCGGACTCATTTTTGATACGCGCGGGCGGCCGATCCAAATGCCGACCTCGTTCAACAAGCGCCAGGAGCTGCTGCAAACCTGGGAACACGCGCTGACAGGGGGTGGGTAGTGCTGGCGCCGATCACATACATCCAACCGCTCACCACGCTGCGGCGCACGCGCCAACTGCCGGTGGAAGGGCTGATCACGGTCAGCCTGGGCGACCGGTTGCGCGGCACGGATGTGATCGCGCGCACCGGCCTGCACAAGCAGCACATCATGCTGGATGCGGCCCGCGCCCTCGGGGCGCCGGCCAGCCGGGTCAGCAAACTGATCCAGCGCGTGGTGGGCGAAGAGGTGGAGGAAGGCGCGATATTGGCGGGCAGCCGCGGGCTGGCCAGCCGCCAGCTGCGCGCCCCGGCCGCGGGCAAGATCGCCGCGATCAGTGAGGGCCAGATCCTGCTGCAGATCAGCGACGCGAGCGCCCAGGTGCAGGCGCGTGTGCCCGGGCTGGTGATCGATATCGACCCGGGGCAGAGCGTGACCCTGGAATGCATCTGCGCCTGGGTGCAGTGCCTGTGGGGCAACGACCTGGTGGGCGAAGGCAACCTGCACATGGTGGCCGACGGCCCGCAGCACCAGCTGACGGCCGACCAGATCGATATGAGCCTGCGCGGCGCCATCCTGGTGGCCGGCCACTGCAGCCAGCGCCAGGCGCTGGAGCTGGCCGGGCAGGTGCCGATCCGTGGCCTGATCCTGGGCAGCCTGGCGACCCGCCTGCTGCCAGTTGCCGAAAAGATGGAGTATCCCATCGCTGTTTTGGAGGGATTTGGCAAAATTCCGTTCAATGGCGATGCATTCAAGCTGCTCTCCATGCACAATGGAGCCGCCACTACCCTCAACGCGCAGGCCAATAATCCACACAGCGGCGAACGCCCTGAGATCATTATTCCGTTGACGGATGCGGGGCACCCTCCGCAGCCGGTCGAGATCCAAAGTTTTCGGATCGGGCAAACGGTGCGGGTGCTCTCGGGCAAGTACAAGGGCCAGCTGGGCGAGATCATTGAGCTGCGCGGCAACGTGATCTACGAGAGCCAGCTGCGCGGCCCGGCGGCCGAACTGACCCTGGCGGGCGGCGGGCGGGGCCGTGTGCCGCTGGCAAACCTGGAACTTCTGGGGTAAAAATAGGCTCCCATGCTAGACGACGCCGATCTGGATCTGCCATCCGAGCAGCCTGAGCCGCCCAAACGCTCGGGCAGCCGCAGTTTCCTTGTGGTGGCCAGCATTTTGGGCGGGCTGATGTTGCTGGCGCTGATCGCGCTGGCGGTATATGCGCTGGTGATATTGCCGCAACAACAGCGCGCTGCGCCGGATGAAGGCGCCGCGCAGGTGACTGCCACCCAGATCGTGCAGACGCAGCAGCCCAGCAACACCGCCACCGCGCAAGACACGCCTACGCGCACCGCCACATCCACGCGCACCCCGGTGCCCCCAACAGCAACCAATACGCCCGTGACGCCGCTGTTCACCAGCAACCCGGCCGCCACGCAAACCGTGGAATCTTTGCTGACCCAGGCTGCATTGGCGCAGGAGCAGGCCGCGGCCACGACCGACCCCAACGCTACGCCGACTCTGACCTCGACGCCGACGGTGACGCCCAGCGCCCTGCCGCAAAGCGGCCTGGCCGATGATTTGGGCGGGCCGGGCATCCTGGCGCTGAGCGCCGGCCTGCTGCTGGCCATCATCGTTACGGCACGGCGGCTGCGAGCCCAGGCGTGACGGATATAAACCAATAAAAAGACCCGCCGTACGGCGGGTCTTTTTTTATTTCAGCAAGCTCGCGGCTTTCTCCAGCACTTTGCGAGCCACTTCGTATTTACTCAGCAGCGGCAACTCTTCCTGGCCGCCGTCCTTGCTGAGCAGGATGACGCGGTTGGTATCAACCTCAAAGCCCGCATCCTGCGCGCTGACGTCATTGGCCACGATCAGGTCGAGACCCTTGGAAGCCAGCTTGCCCTGCGCGTTGGCGAGCAGGTCATTGCTTTCAGCGGCGAAGCCCACCAGCATCCGCGGCTTTTTGGCCTGCTGGCTGACCTCTTTGAGAATGTCCGGGTTGGCGGCCAACTCAACAGTCGGCACACCTTCGGCGCGTTTGATCTTCTTGTCGGCGGCCTGGCTTGGGCGGAAGTCAGCCACGGCGGCGGCCATCAACAGCATGTCGGCCGCCGCGGCGTGCTGCAACACCGCATCGCGCATCTCCACCGCAGTTTGCACGCGCAGCAGGTGTGCGCCGACGGGCGGGACGAGCGCGGTGGGGCCGGAGATCAGGGTCACCTGGGCGCCCAGGTCGAGCGCGGCCTGCGCCAGCGCGTAACCCTGCTTGCCGGAGGAGCGGTTGGCGATCACACGCACCGGGTCGATCGGCTCTTGCGTGCCGCCGGCAGTGACCAGCACGCGGCGGCCAGCCAGCGGGCCGCCGGCGCCGAGCGCCACGCGGGCGTGGCCAGCCAACTCGGCTGGCTCCAACATGCGGCCAACCCCGCTGAGGCCGGAGGCCAGGTGGCCGCTGACCGGGCCGTGGATGTGTGCGCCGCGGGCGCGCAAGGTCTCCAGGCTGGCTTGGGTGGCGGGATGGTCAAACATGCCGCCGTCCATGGCGGGGGCCAGCATCAGCGGCGCGGTGGCGGCCAGGGCGGTCAGGGTGAGCAAATTGTCGGCCTGGCCGGCGGCCAGTTTGGCGAGCGTGTTGGCGGTGGCCGGGGCGATCAGCAGCAGGTCAGCGTCCTTGCCCAGTTTCACGTGCAACACGTGGCCTTCGGGGCCCCACAGATCCTGATCCACATAGGCGCGGCGGCCAGTGACGGATTGGAAGGTGAGCGGCTTGATGAAGTGCTCGGCGGCGGCGGTGAGGATGACATCCACCTCGGCACCGAGCTGGGTGAGCTTGGAGGCCAGGTCGGCGGCTTTGTAGCAGGCGATCGAACCAGTGAC
The DNA here is from genome assembly GCA_019454165.1 of Anaerolineales bacterium. Taxonomy (GTDB): domain Bacteria; phylum Chloroflexota; class Anaerolineae; order Anaerolineales; family UBA11579; genus JAMCZK01. Next base: position 226,427 of record CP075367.1, read on the forward strand.
ACCGAGGACGATGCGTTTGGCATGTAGTGGCAGCATTAGGTATCCAGCCTTGACAGGAGGGTGCGGGCAAAGTGCTGTGCCGAGCCCGGGTGATAGTCCAGGAACAGATTGGGTTCGATCAGTTCAAGCTCCATGAGATAGAAAGCGCCATCCCGCAGAATACCATCTACACGTGCGTAGGCGAGTGGCTGATCGAGCAGCTTGCTAACCGTTTGCAGTATGTGTGCGGCCTGGGCGATCAGTTCGGGCGCGGGCTCGACGACCTCCGTGCTGGCGCCATACCCCATCTGGGTGCGGAAATCACCGTGCTTGGGAGTCTTGAGTACGGTATGGCTATATTCATCCCCGAAGAAGAGTAGCGAGTATTCGCCGACCGTTTGCACTTCAGGCATGAACTCTTGCACCACCGCATCGCCGAGGGCGAGGACCTCCGGCTGGTGGGCGTTCCACTGGGCTTCGTCTTCGATGATGTAGGTATGGTACGAGTCGGCCGAGACCAGCGGCTTCAGCGCGGCCTGAGCCCAGCCGCGCTGCTGCACGGCAGCGTACGGCTGTGGCTGGCCGTGGGCCAGCCACAGCGAGGGCACGATGTGGATGCCAGCAGCTTCCAGCTCGGCCAGGTAGCGCTTGTGCATGTTCCAGCGCAGGACCGGGATGGGGTTCCACACCGGCACGCCGACCGCCTGCAAGGCGTCCAGCCAGGCGCCGAACTCGGCGGCGCGGGTGTGATAGTCCCAGGTGGAGCGGATGACTACGGCGCGGTACTGCGCCCAGTCCACGGCCGCATCCCAGATGACGGGCACAATCTCAACACCGAGCCCGCGCAGCGCAGCTTGGGCCAACTGGTCGCTCGGTGTGAGCTGTGGCCACTCGGCATCTGTGGCGAAGGCGATGGGTTTGGCCATTATTGATTCAGCCCCCAGATGATGCGCAAGCCATCCAGCGTGAGCCAGGGGGCGATGATCTCGATGACATCGGTCTCTTTGGCAATGATCTCGGCCAGGCCGCCGGTGCCGATGACTTTCATCTCGGGGCCGAGTTCGGCGCGGAAGCGCGCCACCAACCCTTCCACCAGGCCAACGTAACCGAACAGCAGGCCGGACTGCATGGCATGGGTGGTGTTGCGGCCGATGGGGCCGGGCGGGCGCTGCAGATCGACGCGGGAGAGCTTGGCGGCACGCGAGAACAGCGCCTCGGCGGCGATGCCAATGCCGGGCGCGATGGCTCCGCCCAGGTATTCGCCGCTGGCAGTGATGGCGTCAAAGGTCGTGCCGGTGCCAAAGTCCACCACGCAGGCCGGGCCGCCGTACAGGTGCTGTACGGCGGCGGCATCCACGATGCGGTCAGCGCCCACGGTGCGCGGATCCTCGTAGAGGACGCGCACGCCGGTCTTCACACCCGCATCGACCACGAGCGGGTCTTTTTGCAGATACACACGGCAGGCTTCGACGATCTTGCCGGTGAGCGGCGGCACGACCGAGGCCATGCAGATGCCGGTGAGCTGGCTAATGGGGATGCCGGCGTGCTGGAACATGCCGATGAACTGCAAACCATACTCATCTGGCATGCTGCTGTGGTTGGTAGCCACGCGCCAGCGCGGGCCGAGGGTATCGCCATCGTACAAGCCTAAGGTTACGTTGGTATTGCCAATATCTACGGCGAGCAGCATGGAATTTGCCTTTCTAGTCCAGAATTACGTTGTCGATGAGGCGGGTTTTGCCAAAATAGACCGCCAGCGAGAGCAGCGCGCCTTCGGTGATGGTGTCGAGCTCCTGCAAGGTGAGCGGATGGGCGCAGGATACGTATTGAACACGAGCCAGTGGCTCGTGTTCAATGGTGCGCTGCATCAGCGAGCGCAGCGGCGCGGCCCTGCGCTCGCCGGCGGCGTAGGCCGCCTGGGCAGCCTGCAGGGCGCGGTACAGCACCGGCGCGGCGGCGCGCTCGGCTTCGTTTAGGTACTTGTTGCGGCTGGAGAGCGCCAGGCCGTCGGCCTCGCGCTGGGTGGGGCCGACGACGATCTCGAGGGGGAAGTTAAGGTCGAGCACCATGCGCTGGATCACGGCGACCTGCTGGGCATCTTTCTGGCCGAAGTAGGCTTTGTGCGGCGTGACGGCGTTGAATAGCTTGGCCACCACAGTGGCGACGCCGCGGAAATGGCCGGGGCGCATGCCGCCTTCCAGCGGCTGGGTGATGGTTTCGAGGTCGACCCAGGTTTGGAAGCCGGGCGGATACATCACCTCTGGCGTGGGCAGCCAGACGAGATCGACCCCGGCGTCTTCCAGCATTTGCAAGTCACGCGGGATGTCACGCGGGTAAGCGGAGAGGTCTTCGTTAGGCCCGAACTGAGCGGGGTTGACGAAGATGCTGACCACGACCGCCCCGCATTGCTGCTTGGCGAGCTGCACCAGCGAGATGTGGCCAGCATGCAAATAGCCCATCGTAGGCACAAAGCCAACTGTGCCATCAAGCGCAGCGCGGGCAGCGCGCAACTCGGCCAGAGTGGTGACGGTCTTCATGCGGGCCTCAGGGCTTGCACCAGTTTCCAGATGGTCTCGGTGGCCGGCGTGGGTACACCGGCTTGCTGGCCGGCGCGCACGATGGCCCCGCTAATGGCGTCGATCTCAGTGATGGCGCCGCGCTGCGCATCCTGGAACATGGAGGAGTGGTTGGCGGCGGTGCGCCGGGCAACATCCTGCGCGGCGGCGACCGGGTCTGCAAAAGTAAGTGGAACGCCGAGGGCGGCGGCCACGGCGGCCGCCTCAGTGGCCAGCTGGGCGCTCAGCTCGGCCGCGGCCGGGCGGGTGAGCAGCTCGCCGTTGGGCACGGCCAGCAGCGCGGTGAGCGGGTTGATGGCGGCGTTGATGATCAGCTTGCTCCACTGCAACGAGGCTACGTCTTGCCCGGTGTTGACCTGGAAGCCGGCCGCGGTGAACAACGCGGCAAACTCGGCTTGCGCGGCGTGCGCACCGAGCGAGATGACCCCATCGCCGCCCCAGCGCACCACGCCGGGGCCGGTCATGGTGGCCCCGGTGGTGATGACGCCAACAGCTACGCGCTCCGCGCCGAGGGCGTGCTCCAGCGTTTCCTGATTGCCCAGGCCGTTTTGCAGGGTCAGGGCAACGCCGTCAGGCGCCAGGCAGGCGGCCAACTGCTGGGCAGCGCGCGACGTCTGCCAGGCCTTGACCAGCACCAGCGCCCGACGCGCCCCGGCGAAATCTTGCGGGTCGCTACCAGCCTGCACAGGATATGTGGTGCGCGTGCCATCTACTTCCAGCGTGACGCCGGAACTTTGCAGAGCGCGCAACCCTTCAGGCCAGCTGGCGAGCATATTGATCTGCTCGCCGATGGCGGCCAGGCGGGCGGCGAACAAGCAAGCCAGTGCGCCGCTGCCGACGATGAGCACGGACACTACTCGCCCAGCTCCTTGAGCAGCGCATCCCAGGCTTCGTCCTTGATGGCGACGCTGTGCTCATCCGTGGGGAAACTGCGCGCCTGCACATCCTGGATATAGACGCCAAAGGCATCCACCATGGTGGTGTGCAGGTCAGCATACTTTTTGACGAATTTGGGGGTGAAGCGATCGAAGAGACCCAGCAGGTCATGCGTGACGAGCACCTGGCCGTCACAACCCACGCCGGCGCCGATGCCGATGGTGGGGATGCTGAGCTTCCTGGATATCCATTCAGCCAGGCGGTCTGGGACGGACTCAAGCACCACGCTGAAGGCACCGGCCTCCTGCAGGGCGAGAGCGTCCTCGATCAGCTTGCGGGCGGCGGACTTGGTGCGGGCCTGCGGGCGAAAGCCGCCGAGCGTGTTCACGCTCTGCGGCGTGAGGCCCAGGTGGCCCATGACGGGGATGCCAGCGGCCACGATCTGGCGCACGGATTCGGCCCGCTCCTGGCCGCCCTCCAGCTTGACGGCGTCCATGCCCGCTTCCTGTAGGAAGCGGCCGGCGTTGGCCACGGCTTGCTGCACGGAGACCTGGTAGGACATGAAGGGTAGATCGCCGATCAGCATGGGGGTCTGGGCGCCGCGCGCCACCGCTTTGCAGTGGTGGAGCATATCTTCCATGGTGACGGGCAGCGTATTGGGGTAGCCCAGCACGACCATGCCCAGCGAATCGCCCACCAAGATGGCATCCACGCCGGCGCGCTCCTGAGCCAGGGCGGTCGGGTAGTCATAGGCGGTGAGCATGGTGATGGGCTGGCCGTCTTTCTTCATTTGCCTGAAGGTGCGCGTGGTGACTTTGGGGCGGGCGGCCGGGCTGGCTGCCTTGGGCGCTTCTGTTGACATCAAACCTCCGCACATAGGGCTGGGGGACAAAAAAAAGCCGCCCCAGCTTGAAAGGCGGCATGCGCAGCTTTGCTATTGAGGGAACTGCACGCTACCGTCTCGGCCCCGAAAGGGGTCCAAGCAGTGGGTTAAATTATAGCGCGGCGTACGCCAGGGGCTTGTGGCTCGTTATAATTTACGCAAGCGAACAAGGAGAAACGACAATGAGGCAATTCTTTGCTTTTCTATTGGGTGTAGTCAGCGGGGCGCTGATCGGCAGCAGCATCGCCATCCTGGCCGCCCCCAGCTCCGGCGAGGATTTGCGCAGCGAGCTGCGCAACCGCTGGAACCGGGTGCGGGATGAGCTGAGCGAGGCGGCCGGCGAGCGCCGCTACGAGCTGGAGCGCCAGCTGAGCAGTATGCGCAACCCAGTGCGCGAGATCCCGCTGGAAGACCGTTAGTCTGCTAGTCATAAAAAAAAGAGCGGCCTGATGGCCGCTCTTTTTTTATTGGCTAGCTGCTTATTCGCCGAACCAGAAGCGGTAGGCGGCGGTCTGGCGGGTGAAGCGCGTAGCGCCCATCACCACCAGGGTTACCTCGTCGTCACCCTGCAGATCGATCTGCAGCTGGTTATTGGCGGGCATGTCGAGGATCTCGACCGTGGTGGTTGCGCCGTGGCGGATCAGCGCCAGGCGGAAATTCTGCGGCAGCGCGTTCTCGATGCGGGCAAAGCCGGCCGCTTCCCAGCCGCCACTGCCGCTCTCGAAGTCTTCGAAGTAGTTGATGGCCGGGATGGCAATGTCATCCACCATGAATCCTTCGCCGTTCACAGCCGCGTCGGTGATGTACTCAAAACGCAGCAGCACTTGCTGCCCGGCGTAGGCGGAGATGTCCACGCTCTCTTTGATCCAGGAGCCGGGCTCGGCCCCGCCGGAGAAGCCGGTGTAGCCCCAGCCATAGTTGCCGCCGGTGGGGTTGGTGCCGGTGCCGTTGGGCGCCTGCAGGAAGTCCCAGGTCACGCCGCCGTTGGTGGAGGCGAGCACATAGCCGTAGTCCCAGTCTTCTTCGATGTTGTACCAGATGTAGTAGTCGAGGCTGACCGAACCGCTGACCTCGCGCAGGTCGAACTCACGCGTCAGGGTCATATCCGACTCATCGCCCTTGTTGGACCAGAAGGCGTAGCGGCCGGAGTAGGCGTCCTGCGGGATCAGCTGGGTGCTGTTGGAGCCCTCAAAGTTCAGGGTGGTACCGGGGCAGGTGATGTTGATGTAATCCACACCGTACTGATTGACGTCACGCGTTTGCGGAGTGTTGGTGCAGCTGGAAGCATATTCGGTGACGTGGGTGCGCACGTATACGTCATCACCATACTGCGGGTAGTGGTAACGGCCATCGGCCACACTGCCATCGCCGAGGTAATTGGTGATCATCCAGTCGAGCACTACATCATCCGCCAGGATCTGCTCGCCGGTGAGGTTGTCGGTGGCGTTCTCGAGCAGCAACACATTGTCGATCGAGTCGAGCCCGTTGGCGGGGTCAGCTACCAGCGCCTGAGTGGCTTCGTTGCCGAAGCGTTCCAGGAAGTAGGTGACGAAGGAGAAAGCCGCGCCGTAGTAGGGCGTGGTGTAGTCGTGATTGGGCCAGTCATTCAGCTGGTGGTCAGGGTTGGATGCATACTGCTGGATGAAACCGGTATGCACATAGCCGTTGAGCAGGGTGGCGAGCTCAGACAGGCCTTCGTTGAGCCAGCTGGTCTCGTTGCGGTCCGTGTTCCAGTGGATCATGTGCTGGTATTCGTGCGCCAGCACGCCGTAGGTGTACTCGTCATCCAGTGGGCTGTTGCCGGCGTTGATGAGGAACATCTCGTGGGCGTTGGAGTCCGGGCGGGCGATGGGATGGATCTCATCCGCAGACGAGAAGTAGCCGGCTACATTGAAGCCCATGCCGGTGGTATAGAGGATGTAGATGTGCGGGTCGTTATCGATGCCGGGTGACCACTCGCTGCCGAAGAAGTTGCGATTGATGGGGTACATCTCGTTCTCGAACGCACGCGAGAGGCGCTCCAGGTCACCCTGGTTAAAGTTCACGCCATTCTCGATCCAAAAGTAGACGATCTCGCCGGCATAGCGCAGGGTGGCGTTGCGCAGGGAGGTCTCATTGGTGTCGCTGTTGGTTACGTAGAAGCTCTTCTGGTCACCGACACGATAGGGGCCGGCGTACGGCACTGTTTCGGGAATATTGAGGATGCCTTGCAGACGGCCGGCAATATCGGCCGGGTTGTTCTCCGGCACGATGGTCTGCTCAAGCACGCGCAGGGTTTCATCGGAGGCCGGATCGCTGTTGATGGTCACGTTAGGCGTTGGGGATTGGGTATTTGGCCCGGTGTAGGTGGCCGGCAGATCCAATTCGTTCTCCCAGAGCCATACAAAGCCAAGGCCGCCGACGGCTGCGCACACAATGCAGGCGATCAGCAGGCCGACCAGGACAATTCCCAGAATGAGTAGGGTACGTTTATTCATTGAGCCCTTTCAGTGTTTCCGGCTGTTGTGGATAGACCCCAGCCAAGAGGCCGAATATAACCCACATGATGGGGAAGGTGAATGAATCCTGGGTGAAGTTGCGCAGCAGGGTCGCCACCCAGGCAAACAAACCGGCCACGGCAATAAAACGATAGAAACCGTCTTTTGCTATCCACATACGGCGCAGCAAGGCCAGGAAAGAAACGAAGAACACGCTGAAGAACCAAAAGCCGGGCAAGCCGGTCTCGGCAAGCAGGCGCATGTGCAGATTCTTCACGTTGGGGATGATGTCAGAGTCCGGGCTGAGCTGGCGGGCGATCTCAGGGATGGTGTGCGACCAATCAGGGAATTCAGGGAACAGGTACAGGCCGCTGGCGCCCAGCCCCACTCCGGTGAGCGGGGCGTGCTCGAAGACTTGGTAGCCGGCCAGGGCATAGGCCAGGCGCGGCCCGGCGCTGATGTCTACGATGTATTCGACCAGATCGCGCTCGTTGGCGCTGGGTTGCCATAGGCTGGTGATGTATTCGTACCTGGCGAGGAAGCTGCCGGCAGCCGCCCCCGCCAACAGCACGGCGACGAGCAGGGCCAGACGCAATGCCATGTCGGAGGCCGGGCGGCGCACCGCGCCCTTGGCGGCGCGGCGGCGGGCGGACGACGCACGCGCGGAGGGTGCGCGCACGAAGGGTGCACGCCACCAATCCCAAGCGCGTTGCAAGGCAGAGCGGCCAGCGAGCAGGAGTACGAAGCCGGCGCATACCAGCGCGATCAACAGGCCACCGCGCGAATACGTGAGCAGCAGCACGGCCAGCGCCAGCACCAGCAGGAGCGGCTCAAGCCAACGCCAGCGGGTCAGCGAGCTGCGCAGCAGCACCGCGGCGAACAGGAAGGGTATATACAGGCCCACCAACTGGTCAGCCAGCCAGGATGGCTCGTAGGCCAGGCCGCTGACCCGCAGAGGGAAGAGCGGATGCTCAGAGAAGGCCAGCTGGACCGCATTGGCCCAGTCTGTGCTCACGAAGCCGGTGTGGATGGCGAGGGCCTGAATAAAGCTCCACACGATCAGGATCGATAATCCCACATACAGCCAGCGCAATGTGAAATGCACATCAGCCCGGCTGCGGTTCATCCAAAAGGCGGCGAGGTAGAAACCCAGGCCGATCAGCAACGAGATCCAGCCGCGCAGGATGCGGCCTTCCACCCCCGCGCCGCGCAGCGGCTCAGGCGCGTAGAGGATGGCAATGGCGCTGGCCGCGGCGGCGAAGAATAGAAAGACCAGCAGCGGGCACAGGTTGATCGGCAGCGGCAAACGGCGCTGTCGCCAATGCAGCCAGAGCAGCACGGGGATCAGCAAGGCCAGCGGCAGCATGGAGAACGGCTTGATCTGGGCCAGGCCCAGCGGGCCGGGGATATAGCGAAAGGTAGTGATGGGCAAGCCCACCAGCAGCAAGGCCCACAGGATAGCCGCGGCGCGCTTCAGGTTGCTGGTGGACAGCAAGGTAGCCATTTATCTCGCCCGGCGCAGGCGAGCCGGCACCAGCAGCAAGTACAGAGGCACAGCCAGCGCGCCGACAAAGGAGCCGACCAGCATATAGCTGGCCACGCTGACATTGCGCTGCAGGGGCAGCTCGGCGGCCTGACTGACGTAGAGTTCTGTATACATGGAGATGCCGCGGGTGTGCTCGGCCAGGAACAGCAACTCAGCCATGACTTCGGCCATGGCGGCCTGGTCCGGCTCGGAGGAAGCTACCAACTCGCTCATGCGCGCCCGGGCGGCCTGTAGCTCAGGCGAGGCGGTGGTGGCGTCTTGTACGGCGCTGACGAAGGCCTGCGCCCAACTGGAGGCCAGCGCCTGGGCTGTGGCGGGCTCTGGCGAGGCGGCGTAGAAGTGCCAGCCGCCATCCGAAGGATGGCTGAGGCTCAGCACGCGGCTGCGCAGCTCCTGCAAGCTATAGGCTGGCACCGCCTCAACAACAACGCCCAGCACCTGGTCAGACCAGGCCAAGGCTTCCATGCGGTCAGTCTCACGAAAGAGAAAATTGAACAGGTCGCGCTCGGGGAAGTATTGCCAGGCCTCTTCAAGGTTGGCATCCACCACCACGGTGGCACGGGCGCGGTAATCGGGCGGGAGAAGCTGGTACACGCCCCAGGCCAGCAGGGCGCCAGCCAGCGCGCCGAGGAGCCATAGGCGCCAGGCGGCCAGGATCTCGGCCAGCGGGTCAGCGGGGAGGGTTGTGCGTTTTTGAGCCATGGTTATTCGGCAATGCCCGCCTGGCGTTGGCGGCGGGCGCGGATCAGAGGGAATAATAGCTTACGCAGCCAATACTTGAGGCGCATGGGCGAGAGGTACGCGCCGCCTTCGCGCCGGTGGACGCGCAGCATATCCTCCCAGGCACGCATGTCATTTTGCAGGGTCTTGGAGTCGGCGTGCAGGCGGAACTGGGCCCATAGCCGAGGCAAGTAATGCAAGCGGCTCACCTTGGCAATGTTGACCCACAAGTCGTAATCCATAGCGAACTGCAGGCTGGCATCCAGCGGATGCCACAAGCTGGCGCGCCAGACGGTGGCCTGCTGCGGGATGTGGACGTAGCCGCGCAGCATGCGCGCATAGTCGGTCTGGGCGGCGGGGAAGCGGCCGCGCGGCTCCCCCTGCGCGTCGATGAACTCGGTATCGCCGTAGACCAGGCCCACATCCGGGTGCTGCTCGAGGAACTCGACCGCTTCGCGGATGGCATGCGGCAGCAATACATCATCAGCATTGATCCAGGCCTGGTATACGCCGCGGCTGCGCGCAAAGCCCTTGTTGATGGCATCCGCCTGGCCGGCATCGGGTTCGGAAACCCACCAGTCGAGTTGGCCGGCGTACTTCTTGATAATGTCAACGCTGCCGTCGCTGGAGCCGCCATCCACGATGAGGTATTGGATGTTGGCATAATCCTGCGCCAGAACGGATTGGATGGTGTGCTCCAGGTATTGGGCCTGGTTATAGGAGGGCGTGACGATGGTCACCAGCGGCTGCGCCATCAATACTCCCGGCGCTGGATGAGCTTACGCAGGCCACCCAGGCCCAACAAGCTCAGCAGCGCGAACAGGATACGCGGCAGATGGCGCAGCAAACGCAGCGGCTGCAAACCAGCCACGCGCGCATAAGAGCGCAGGGCAGCCGCCGGCTGGCCGCCGTCGAGCAAATAGCGGGCGTCAAAGAGATGTGCGCCGGCCAGCACCTGGCGGTGGTTGGCGGCGATCAGCTCACGCATGGGTGGCTGAGCGCCGGCCCAGGCCAGGATGCGCATGGCTTCGCGGCCGAAGCCGGCCGCCTCGCCTACGTTCTTGGCGCTGGCATGGTGGCGGGCGGCGGCCCACACCTGCGGCACGTACACGGCGGGGGCCAGCTGGAACATGCGCAGCCACAGCTGGTGGTCAAGCAGGTAGCGGTAGCCGGCATCCAGCGGGCCGGCCTGCTGCAGCACATCCCGGCGCATGAAGACGGTGGGCTGGCCAATGATCTCGAACGAGAGTAGGTCGAGCAGGGAAAACTGGCGGTAGCGAATGGTGTTGAAGACGCGGCCGGTGCGGTCCATCGACTCGAGATCAGCGTAGACCATGCCAGCTTGCGGGTGCTGCTGCAAGGCCGCCACGGCCCGGCGAACCGCGCCGGGGCGATAGACATCATCGGAGTTGAGCCAGGCCACAATCTCACCGTTGGCGCGGGCGAGCCCCTTGTTGATCGCATCGGCCTGGCCTTTGTCTGGCTCTGAGACCCACCAAGTTAAACGGTCCGCGTGCTGCTTGATGATGTCGACACTGCCGTCAGTGGAGCCGCCATCCACCACCAGGTATTCAATGTTGGGATAGTCCTGCTCGATCACCGAGCGCAGGGTTTCTTCAAGAAAGGCGGCTTGATCGTAGGAAGGGGTGATTATGGAGACCAGCGGCTGCCCGGAAGCCATTACTTGGCTCCCAGATCGTAGATAACGAAGCCATCGCCGCGGGTGTAGACCTTGGCGTTTGCTTCCAGATAGGTCTTTAACTCTTTCTGGCGCTCCAGCTCGGCAAGTTCAGTGACCAGGAAGTACTGCACATCGGCGGTGCGGTCTTCGAAGTATTCCTCGAAGCTGCCCCAGTCGCTGCCGCGCATCTCGGCCAGGTTGAACTCCGCCGTGATGGGCCACAGGCGCAGGTTCCACCCGCCGTAATAGTTGAGCAGGTAACCGTAGCCATCCACCAGGCCGATGGTGTTGCCATCGTTCGGGATGGCTTCGCCTACCTCGGCCCAGTAGGCGGGCGCGCCGCGATAATCGGCGGAAAAGAGGACGGAGCGAAAGACCCAGGCGGAATGCACCATGATGCCCAGCGCTACCGCCAGTGCGAGCGCCTGCCAGACCCGCGCTTGTGGTTGCAGTTTCTCTCGCAGAATATCCAGTGTACTCACCAAGCCGAGGGCAATGACGGGTACGAGCTGCAAGTGGTAGTAGGAATGGGTCGTGGTCTGGTGCGGCAACGAAATGCCGTAGATCACATAGCCTAGCCATATACCCACCAGCAGGCTGCGCGGGCGGCCGGGCGGCGCCAACAGTGTGCCCAGGCCTGCGGCCACCAGCGCGCCGCTGCTGAACAGGTTATCCAGCATCTTGACCCAGAAAATATAGAACGAGGGCACGAAGGCTTGCGGCAGCAAGGCCAGGATCCAGTCTTGCAAATAGGAGCCCGAGGTTTGGCCGATGTTGAGTAGGTAATAGGTGACCGCGGGCAGCGCGCTCAGAGCGGCCATGGCCCACACCTGGCGGTTGCGCAGGGCAGGCTTGAAGCCCAAGGTGTCCAGCACCAGCGCCACCATGTAGCCCACGACAATGTAGACGGCGACGATCTTGACCAGCACGGCCAGGCCGGAGGCCGCCGCAGCCCACAAGGCCCACTTCCATTCCCGGGTTTCGCTCCAGCGGTAGGCCGCGTAGGCTCCAAAGATCAGCAGGGCCACCATGAGCGGGTCCGGCTGGAAGGAGCGGCTGGCCTGGGCGGCGAAGGGCAGGAAGCTGTAATAGGCCACCGCCAGCAGCGCCGGCAGGCGGCCGCCAAAGCGGCGCGCCAGGCCATACAAGGGGATGCCGGCGAGCATCCATATCAGCGAATTGATGACCCGCGCCACCCAGGGCTGCGGCCCGCCGGCCAGGCGGTAACCCAAGGCGACGAGGGTTTCCAGGATCGGCGGCTCGAGCTCACCCACCACGTTGCGCATGGTGACCATGCGCTCCTGGACAGCCGGATCCGGGTCCGGGTTCATTTCAAAGTAGATGCTGCGGGCCACGATGGCGCCGTGCAGTTGGCGCGTGGCGTGAAAATCCAACGGGGGATCGGTAAGGTCGAGCATGCGCAGGTCGAAGCCCAGCAGCACGATGAGCGCCAGCAGGATCCTGGCGGTACGAGATGAAGGGTCAAGCAGGGAACGGCGAGGTTGTGTGGTTCTGCGGGGGCTCATGTAAGGCTAGAAGAGCGAATTATATTCAACCTTGGGAAAGACTGTGAGCTTGCCGCCGATGGTGGCGTCCAGCACCTGGCGGCCATCGGCTTCATAGGCCTGGCGCGCCATCTCGTAGGAGCGCTCAGAGGTCTCCAGGTCGGGCAACTGCCAGCGGAAGCCGGTGCCGAAGTAGCCGGCGTTGAAGTGATCCTTGTCATCGCCCTGCGAGGTGACGGTGGTGTTGGGCGTGCCCTGGGCGCTGAAGTTGTGATCAACGCCGATCAGGATGACGGTTTCAAAGCCCATGTAGTAAGCCAGTTGCAGGGCAACATAGGTCACCGTAGCGCCCTCCCACAGGCGGCGGCGCGCATCCGCGGCAAAGGTCGGCCCATCGTAGGTGCTGTGCAGGAACATGGTGTACTCGTCCGGCTGGATGAAGCGGCGCGAGCGCCAGGAGAGGAACTTGGGCATCTGCAGCGCCTGGATCTCTGGCACGGTCTGCTCGATGACCAGGTCATTCACGCATACAAAGTAGCTGGTGGCGAAGCCCCATTCGGGGAAGGCGAGATAGACGCGGTTCATGCCGAAGGTGCGCTCGTCTTTGAGCTTGCGCACATCCGTATTGCGCAAGCTGGGCCCATTGCCGAGGATGAAGGCGCGCTGGCCGCGCTGGCTGTCTTTGAGGGCGGACAGGCGGGCGATGCTGTCTCGCCGCCAGGGGTGCAGGCTTGCGGCAGGCCAGGCGGCGGCATGGCGCAGCGCCAGCAGGCCGGCGCTGCCCGCCTGCCACAGGGGCTGCGGGGTCAGCTGTTTGATGCGCTGCTTGAGGGAACTCATTCTGTGCTGAGGCGCGTAAGCGCGCCGCCATCCACCACCAGGGATTGACCTGTGATGTAGGCGGAGGTGTCACCATCGCCCAGAAAATAGATGGAGCGGGCGATCTCTTGCGGCGTGGCCAGGCGCTTGAGCAATATCTTGCCGGCCAGGTCAGCTTTGCGCTGCTGCATATCCTCGCCCCGCACATGGCCGCGGCCGAGCCCGGCCTGCAACATGGGGGTGTCCGTAGCGCCGGGATGGATGGCATTGGCGCGCACGCCGTCTTTGGCAAACTCAATCGCCATGGCGCGGGTCAGCGCCAACAGGCCGCCCTTGGAGCTGGCATAGGCACCCATCTCAGCTGAGGTGGCGAAGGCATGCACCGAGCTGACGTTCACCACCGCGCCGTGGGCGGCGGCCAGGGCCGGGTACAGGCCGCGGGCCAGCAGGAAGGGGGCGCGCAGGTTGACGGCGTGGACGCGATCCCATTCATCCGCGCTGGTGTCGGCTAGCGATTTGGTGACTTGCAGGGCAGCATTGTTGACGAGCACATGCAGGTGGCCGCCGAGCTGCTGGGTGAGCTGGTCCACTACGGCGTCCACCTCGCCCGCTACGGCCAGGTCAGCCTCGAGGAAGGTGACGCCGTCCGGCCAGGCCGCGGCCGCGGCGGCCTGGTCAATCGCCCAGACTCGCCAGCCCTGCTGGTGGTAGTGCTCTACACAGGCGCGGCCGATGCCGCCTGCGGCCCCGGTAATGATGACGTTGCGAGTGGTTGCCATAGGCTGATTTTAGCGGGGCGGATAGGCCGCTGGGTCTAAATCAGCCGCGGGAATTCCCAGCCCGTCGAGCAGATTGCGGATGGTGTTCCAGTGTACGCGTTCCCACGAGAAGGGGCTGGCGTTGGAGTTGTGCGGGGCCAGCAAGACATTCTCCATGCTGCGCAGCGGGCTGTCCGCCGGAAGCGGCTCGTGCTCGAACACATCCAGCATGGCGCCGGCCAGCTTGCCGGCTTGCAGGGCGGCGATCAGGGCGGGTTCATCGACCAGCGGGCCGCGGGCGGTGTTGATGACCACCGCATGCGGCTGCATCAATGCGATCGTGCTGGCGTTCAGGATATGGTGGCTGGTGGGGTTGAGATCGGCATTCAAACTGACGAAATCAGCCTGGGCCAATATCTCTTCCAGCGAGACCATGTCTATGCCAGTCTCGGCCAGGAAGCTGTCGGGTACGGGGGCGGTGTCGTAGCCCAGCAGACGCATGCCGAAGCCGCGAGCGCGGCGCACGACGGCTTTGCCGATGCGGCCCACGCCGATGATGCCCAAGGTGCATTCGAACAGCGAGCGGCCGGGCAGCTTGCGCCACTCGCCGGCCTTGATAGCCTTGTCAAGCCAAGGGGTCTGGCGGGCAAAGCTGAGCACGCCGGCCATCACCGAATCGGCTACTGGGTCAGTGAACGCATCCGGCGTGTTGCGGATCTGGATGCCGAGCTCAGCCGCGGCGGCCCGGTCGATCGAATCGATGCCGGTGCCCCATTTGGAGATCACCTTGAGGCGCGGGGCGCAGGCGGCCAGCACCTCGGCGGTGTAGCGGTCATCGCCGCACACCGCGCCGTCGAACTGCCCGGCGTAGTGCAGGATCTGCTCGGCTTCCATACGCTCTTCGACCTCCGGCACGATGAGATCCAGGCCGTAGGCGGCGAACACAGGGCGGAAGCGCTCGACCGTGGGCAGCATGTAGGGGGCGGAAAGCAAAATGGTCTTGGTCATGAGTTCTTCTGGCGTTGCTGCATCAAAAAGTCTGCGATCTGGAAATCAAGCTCTTCGTCAATATCCCAGGCTTCGTTGCGCGGAATGGGGAACATGAGCGGGCTGGAGCCGATGCGGTGGGCATGCTCGGCCAGGCTGGCGCGGCTGAAGATGTAGATGCATGAGTTCTCTTCAAAAATGGGCGGCAGATCCTGGGTGCGCAACAGTTCTTTGGGGTTGTGATTGACCGCCTTGCCGTGCGCATCATAGAAGCGGGTCTGCAACCCGGTGACACTGAAAAGGGAATCAACTCTCGGCAGGGCTTGCACAAAGGCGTCAATGGCCTGATCGATGGTCTCGCTGCGCAGCAGCGGATTGGTGCTGTGGGTTTGCAAGTAATAGTCAGCCGGGATCTGGGCTGTGTCGTGCAGCAGGATCTCGTTCATCGGCACTTCGCCGGCGCGCAGATGCTGCGGGCGCTCGATGACGCGCACGGCCGGGAAGTGCTCGGCCAGCCCGGCTTTGATGCTGGGGCTGTCAGTATCCACGGCGATCTCGGCGATGCCGCGGCAAGCCTGCAAGGCGCGCAGGATATGGTGAAAGAGCGGCGCGCCGGCCAGGGTGCGGTAGTTCTTGCCGGGCACACGCTCCGACTGATCTCGCATAGGGACGAGGGCGACGATTCGCATAGGTCAGGCGGCCTTGTCCCGCGTGCGCGCTTTGGGGCGGGCGGGCGTGGGCTGCGGCTCCAGCGCATCCGGCGGGTAGTAGAAGACCCGCTTGAGCTGGCTGCTGGGCTGGGCCGGGTCGCGGTAGCCGCGGTAGGTGCCCCAGTATTGCAGAAAACGAAAGCGCGGGATGTTGATGAGCTGGCGCAAAAACTGGCCCTGACGCAGCGCGGCGGCATAGTCTGACAACGTGGTGCGCACGAACAGGCTCAGAAAGTTGAGTGGGCTGAAGCGGCTGGCGGGCAGGATCTGGCGCAGGGCGATCGCCTCGCGGCGGTGGCGGTTCATGATCTGCGCGGCAGTCTCGGCGTGCACGTGGTACACGCCGGCCTCGGCAACATAGGCAATCTTGTAGCCCTCGGCGTGGGCCGAGCTGGCCCACGCCAGGTCTTCCAACCCGGTCAGTTCTTCATCAAAGGGCATGGCCTTCCATACACTTTTGCGCACGGCCGAGTTGGCGTTGTTGGCAAAGCCGTGCGGCTGTTCCAGGTTGGAAATGTCAGGAAACCATTTGCGGAAGTGCTGACTCTCGGAGAACTGGCTCTCGTCCGTGCCGCGCTGCTTGCCGTAGGCCATGGCCACCTGCGGGTCGGCGAACGGGGCTACTAGATTCTTGAGCCAGTCATCATGCTCGGGGAAAACATGGGCGCTGGCCAGCACCATCACCTCGCCGCTGGCCTTGCGGATGCCCAAGTTGAGCGAGCGGCCAAAGGTGAAGTCTTGCGGTTTGATGTGCACGATCTTGACCTTGTGGCGGCGGGCGATCGCCAGCGTGCGGTCGGTAGAACCGGAATCAACCAGGATGACCTCTGGGTTAGGCAAACTCTGGCTCTCGATGGCGGTCAGCAGGCGGCCCAGGTGCTTCTCTTCATTGAGAGCACGGATGATGATGGAGATACGCGGAGTTTTTTTACTGCCAGGCGGCATTTAAGAATCTTACCAGCGCTACTTGCCCAGATGTGGATCGCTGGGCTGTGGCGTATCACTGAGCGAGACCAGCCCCTTTTCGAGCAGCAGGGCGATCACATTCCACACATCCTGAAAGCTGAGATGCAGTTCGTCGGCAATATCGGCCACGCGGCGGGTGCCGTCGCAGCGATCCATGATCTCGAAACGGCGCCGGTGGCCCTCGGCATCACTCTTGTAATCGACCCACAGGCCGTAGCCGGAGGCGAAGACCTCGCCTTTGAAATGATTGACCACATAGCGGTTGTGCTGGAAGGCGTGAAGGAGCTCGAGCACCAGCTCGACCGATTGCTCCAGCCGCGCCGGAGAGACGATGGCCGGCGTATCCAGGCTGGAGTGGTACTCAGGGTATGGGGCGAAGCGCGAGGCGGGCAGGTGCGGGTCCACCACGCGGGAGAGCGAGAGCATGGGCACGCGCACGCCGGGCGCATTGAACTGGCGCTCATCGTTATCGATCACGGTGCGGAAGCCGCCGACATGGGCACCAGGCTCGACGCCGGCCAGCGCATTCACCAGGGCGCGGTCGGCCGGGCTGAACGGCTGGAAGGATTGCTGCAGCGCGTGGGGCGCATCGTTGCCCAACATCTCCAGGAACAGGCCGCCGATCATATTAGGGATCTCGTCTTCGTGCTGGCTGAGGTAGGCGATCGAGCCCTGCGTCTCCGGGAAGATGAGCAGGCGCACGCCATAGTAGGGAACCTGACCGGCCGCGGCGGCGGCCAGTAGGCGGCGGGCAACCTCGATGCCTACGACGACGCCGGTGAGATCATCATTCACCATCGCCGGGTGATCGAGGTGAGCGGCGAGGACAAAATTCTCCGCGCGCTGGCCGGGAATGTAGACTTCACCAATTTTCAGCGCGCCGGGGGTGAACTCGGAGCGGATAACGACGCGGTAGCGCTCGTCGGTGAGCGAGTCGCGCAATGTTTGCGAAGCGCACAGCCCCCAATCACGCTGGTAATACTTGAACACATACGGGATCGCATCCGGATTCGTGGCATCCACATGCAGATGGGCTAGCAGCTCAGCCCGGCTGACCTCGCCCTCAAACGGCAGCGAGTACGAGACGACATGCAGGGGATGGTCGGCATAGTCGAGCAGGCGGCGGCCATCCAGCGTTTCCAGGTAGGCTTCGTGGCAAGTCCACTTCTCCGGCACGGTCCAGCTCCACACCTGGGTGCCGCTAGGCACTTCGTGGATGGTCATGGGCACTTCCTGCGCAAGGCGCAGCAGGGCGCGGTCGTAGTCATCCGACACCAGGTCCCGCTTGAGGAACCACAACTCCTCGATGAGCTGCATCATGCTGGCCATCAGTGCGCCGCCTCACGGCGGCTCGCCTCCGGACGGTTGCCGACCAGCGCCCACGGGTCCAGGCTTAGCAGGGCATCGGTGGCAGTGACGAAGTCTTGCAGGCGGCAGAGGGCCAGCTGGCCGTGGTTGAGCGGCAGGCTGCGCCAATTGGCAGAGGCTTGCAGGGCGGCTTGAATCGGCGCGAGGCGAAGCTGGGGGTCAGTGTCCATATCACGCACGAACATACGATAACTGCGCGGCTGCCACTGCGACCCTACCTTGACCTGGCCGGCAAAGTCTTTCCAATAGCGATAGGGCACGGCGGCGCGCTGCTCGCTGTAGTGCACCATGGATGCGGCCTGGATATCGGCGCCGAGCAGCAAGAGCTTGAAGTCAGCTTGCAGCATACGCTCAAACGCGGAGCCGTCATCGAACGCGGAGGGCGTGTCGCAGGCGGCCAGCGCCTCGGCCGTCGCGCCGAGCGCGGCTACCGACTGCATGGGATGCAGGGTGCGCCGGGCGCCGGGCTGCTGGCGCACGAACTCGGAGAACACACCCATGCCTTGCGAAGGCGTGCTGGCCGGATCATATTGGCCGGTCTTGGCAAATTCGAACGAGAAAGCCGGCACCACCAGGGTGCCGTGCGGGCCAACGAGGGCCTGCAGAGAGTCGAGATAGAGAGCCAGGCCGCCTTCGGGCTTGCCGAGGAATTGCACGGCGGAGTGGACCAGCAAACCGTCGCCGACCTGCACGCCGAGCGCGTGCAGGGCTTCGTCCAGCTGTGGGCGGGTGAGCGTGGCGAGCGCCATCACAGCACCTTGCGCACCAGGGTCAGATCGGTGGCGAAACCGTGCTTGTGCCAAAAGTCCAGCCCGCGGTCGTTGCCAGCCTGGATCTGCACTTCGACCGAGTGCACGTTCAGCTCGGCAAATTTTTGCATGGCGGCTTGCACCAGTTCGGCGGCCACGCCGCCGCCGCGGGCAGCGGGGTCTACATACAGGTCACTGATCTCGCCGATCTGTTTGGCCCCTAAATAGGCCGGGCTCTGCTTGAGCCGCGCCATCAGGAAACCGACCGGCTGGCCGCCCTGCTCCGCCAGCCACAGAAAACTAAAGCGCCCCAGGGTGCGCTGAAAGCTGTCAGCCCACTTCTGCGGCGCATCTTCTACGATGGGGAAAGCCAGGCCAAGCATGCGGTGATACGCATCCAGTTGCTGCCACAGGGCGGCGGCTGCGGGCAGGTCTTCCACGCCCGCTTGGCGGACGCGTACGCTGTCGCTTAGGCTGCCGCTTAGGCCCATGCACGCGCCTCACGCACGATGGCAGGCCACTTGGCCGGTTCAAGCCCGTACTGGGCCAGGAAGGCATACGCCAGCCGCTCCAGGCCGAAAGCGACACAGCCGGTGTGGGCCGGCTTGCCATCCGGCAACGTGATCTTGAGATGACGGCCGAAGAAATCCTGATGATAGTTGTACGAGCCGACCGCCAACGTGCTGTCTTTGAAAGGGAGGCGAGCGCGGATCTCGTATTTCAATTGAAATGCATTCTGGAAGGCAGCCTGCTTGCGGAACTCGCCGACGAAGAAGGGGTCATTGGCGCTCTCGACCATGTACGCCAGCCCCAGCTCCTGCAGCCAGGGCGTGACCTTCTTGCGGGCAGCTTCACGGTTGCCCAGCACATAATCGGCGGAGCCGACGAAGATGACCTCACGCATGGTGAAGTCCCACAGACGCTCGAGGCTGTTGAGATTGCTGGACTCATAGCGGAAGCAGTGGCCCACCGCGGTGGCGGCCAACTGGCCGCCGGGCAGCGGCTTGTCGGCCAGGCCAAAGTAGAGGTGGTAGCACACCGCTGGCGACAGCAGGGCCTGGATCTTGGAGAAGGACTGCTGCGGCGTGTTCAGGCCGGCCGGCTCGTAGGCGGCGTGCTCGGCAAATTCATTGATGACGTGCAGATCCTCGCGCAGATGGGTGGCGAAGGTGAGCGAATGCGGGAAGGCGCGGAAGTAGTTCACGCGCCCCAGTTTCTCAGCCGAGATCAGGGTCGGAAAACGCTGTGGCTTGGCCCCAAATTCGGCGGCCAGCTCCAGAAAATAGTCTTCGAACACGCCGATCAGGTTGGCTAGCAGCGGGCCAAAGCTGTAGACCCCGTTGGTCTCCTGGTGCACCTCACCGCGCTGCTCGAGCTCAGGCATCGGGTCAGCCGCATAGGGCACATCGCGCTGCAAGTGGTCTTCGAGCACTTCGACCTTGGGTTGGGACGCGCCGCTGGCCATGTCTTTGACCACGCTCTGCACCTTGGCTTCCAGGTCGGCGGGAGCGGCGGCACGCAGCTGCAGGTCAATGCGGCTGCCATCCGGCGCAATGCTGGCGGAGACGATGGCTTCGTCCACGTAGGCCAGCTTGGCCTGCACCTGGCCCACCAGGTGAGCTGGGATAGGTACGCTGGGCGTGATGGTCAGCTGCTCAGGCATGCTTGCTCTCAATATGCTGCAGGATGGCGGGCACGCTGATGAGGGCGCTGATGGTCTCAGCCGTGATCTCGATGCCAAAGGCGGTTTCCAACGCCACCATCAAGTCCATATGGCCCATCGAATCCCAGGCGGGCAATTCACCAAACTGCAGTTCGGGCGTAATGTCTTCAGGCGCGGCGCTGAACACATCCACAAACACGGCCTGGAGCTTTTGAAAATTCGTATCCTGCATGACAGTCTTATACCAGAAAGGGTTTGTGTTCCACCACGCCGTCACGCACGGCCCGGATGGCGGGTGAGTGCTCAGCGCGCAGCGCGGCGGGCGGGAAATCCTGCAAGTTCACGTAGCCCATGCTGGTGGGTTGCAGGTAGCGGTCAAAGGGCAGACTGGTCTTGAAGATCTGGAAGTAGAGGACGCGGCGCGCCTCGCGCACGAAGGCGTCCGGCTGCGGCACGGCCGCGGCCGCCAGGAAGGCTTCGGCCTGGTGCTTGTACTTCGCCAGGCTGGCGGGGAAGTACAGCGTGGGGTACTGGGTATAGCGGGCCGCGCCGGCGCACAGGGCGGCCTTGCCCATGATGGACGCTTCCAATCCGATGGAAGAGTTGTAGAGCATGACGAAGTGCGCTTTTTCGATCAGCGCATACGAGTCTACATATTCCGTGGGGGGGATAAAGACGACGTTGGATAGCGCGGCCAGGCCGCGGGCCGCCACCCACTCCGCCACGCTTTGGCGGCTCTGCTTGGTGGAGCCAGGCCGCATCTCATCCGGATGGGCACGGATGACGAACAGCGTACGCGGGTTGGCGCGAATCAACTCTTCTACATAGGCCAGCCAGGCAAACATATCTTCGAACAGCACATTGGCGTGCACCTGGCTGGTGTCGAAGATCACATTGGTGAACACCGGCACCAGTTTGTCGAACTGGCCCGCTTTGGCAAGGAAATCCGCATCGAGCGCCTGGATGTCACGCCAGAAGCGAATGCCGGCCATGCTGAAATCACCCTTGAAGCGGCGGCTGAGGTATTCGTCAAGCCGGCGGTCTTCTTGCTCGCCCAACTGAAAGTCAGGCGGAATATTCATCGGGTAGGCGGTGGCTTCGCCATCGGTGAAGAAGGCGGTCAGCGGCTGCAACCCAACCTCGTGCGTGATGACGCGCAGGCCGCGGCGCAAAGCGATCTGGCGCGCTACCGCCTCCGGGAACATGATGCCGTTGAAGACCACGACGGCTTGCACATCCTTGCCATCCATGAAGGCGTCGAACTCGCGGGCGACATTGTTGGCCGCGAGTACGTATTCACACAGCAGGGTGCGCGTGGTCTCATCATCCGCCAGGTCGTGGCGGCGCAGTGCCCAGCGCAGTGAGGGCAGCACCAGCTGCCCGAGCGGCAGGCCGCCGTGCTCGACCGCCAGCAAGTCTTGCAGGCCCAGCGACTGCACGCGGGCGCGTAATTCCGCATCGGGTTGGTAGCTGAACCAGTGCGTCTGCGCCCCCGCGTACATGCGGCGGGACTGGGCCACGCAGGCCGCGCAGGGCGGCGTTTGTGAGGCATCGTCCGGGTTGGTGCCCAGCACGCAGCGGCTCATGCCGGCGTTGCAGACAAAATGCAGGATCGGCACGCCCTCGAGGCGCAGACCCCAGGCGGCCAGCAGGGCGAAGGCGGCGTTCTGGCTGAGGTGGCCCAGGCGTGTAGAAGCGTTGAAGAAGACTACAGGCTTGTATGCGGCGTGCTCAGCCGCGGCAACGGCGCGCGCCAGGTTCGCCAAGCGTGCCCGGCTGCGCAGCGTGGCGTAAGCGCGGTGGAATTTGTCGGTTATTCGCTTGAGCACAATGAACCCAGCCGCCTAGAGCGGCAAAGACTACTTGGCGCGGCGCAGTTTCTCCATCGAGGGGCGCTCGCTGTCATAGACGCGCTTCACGCCATCGCCGAGCGCCTGCTCGGTCACGCGGATGTACTTCACCAGCTTCTGCATGCCGCCCGGTTCCACCGAGGCGGCCTGATCGCTGCCCCACATGGCGCGGTCGAGCGTGAAGTGGCGTTCAATGAAGCACGAACCCATCGCCACGGCCACGGCGGAGAGTACCAGGCCAACTTCGTGGCCGGAGTAGCCGACCGGGCAGGGGAACTTCTCACGCAGGGTTTGGATCATGCGCAAGTTGAGTTCTTCCGGCTCGCACGGGTAGGTGCTGGTGGTGTGAGTGAGCATGGTGTTGCCCATGTCGACGTGCGTGATGGCTTCGTCGATCTGCTCCATGGTGGACATGCCGGTGGAGAGCACGACCGGGCGGCCGGTCTTGCGCACATGGTCGAGCAGCGCATGGTCGGTCAATGAAGCCGAGGGGATCTTGTAGCAGGGCGTGTCGAACTTCTCCATGAAGTCTACGGCAGGCTCATCCCACACGGAGACGAACCAATCCAGGCCCTTGGCTTTGCAATGGGCGTCGATCTCGGCGTATTCCTTCTCGCCGAACTCGACCTTGTTGCGGTAGTCCATGTAGCTGATGTAGCCCCAGGGGGTCTCGCGCATCTTGTCGCGCTGGTCAGCTGGCACGGCCAGTTCGGGCGTGCGTTTCTGGAACTTGATGGCATCCGCCCCGGCCCACTTGGCCAGGTCGATCAGCTGCTTGGCGATCTCCAGGCTGCCGTTGTGGTTGATGCCGATCTCCCCTACGATGTAGACCGGGTGGCCATCCCCTACCATACGGTTGCCTAGCTTTAATTCTCGAGTCATTCGTTCATCCTTTGGGCGTTTATCGCCACGATTAAATCACAAAGCTCGCGCACTGCGCCATGCCCGCCGGGCTGGCTCAGGCGCTGGTCTGCCTGGCGCAGCACGGCCGGGTGCGAATCGGCCACGGCTACGGCGCAGCCCACGATGGGGAAGCATGGCAGATCATTGGTGTCATTGCCGAGGAATACGGTGTTCTCGGCCGGGATATTCAGTTCAGCCAGTAGCTGGCGCAGGGCTGCGTCTTTTTCTGTGACGCCCTGGCTGAAGCTGATGCCCAGCTTCTCGCAGCGGCGGGCTACGACCGGGTTCTGCTCCCGCGAGAGCACGAACACCTGCACGCCACTTTCTTTGAGCTGGCCGAGCCCCAGGCTGTCACTGCGGTTGGCGGCGATGGATTCTTTGCCGTTCTCATCCACCCAGACGCGGTTATCGCTGAGCACGCCGTCAAAATCCAGCACCAGCAGCTTGACCTGCTTGGGATACGGCCGCGGCTGCTGGCCGGGCCACACCGCGTCCAGCTCGCCGGAGGTGGCCAGCCATTCACCGCGCTGCCAGTCATTCATGGTGTCAATGTCCACGGTGTAGCGCGGGTCGATCATGACCGGAAGGATCATGTCACCGCTCATGGAATGTTTTTTGAGGATCACCGAGCTGCGAATGGCATCGATGTGCCCAGTCTGCCAATAGGTGGCGGGCAGCTTCTGGCGCGGGGCGTTGTACGGCTCCTTGATACCCTTCACTTTGAGCAGGGCCTGCATCACCCCGTCCGCATCCACGCGCCACATCTTGTGCGGGTTCTGCCCGCTGGGCACCACCCCGCGGACGGAGTCAGCCTTGCGATTCGTGAGCAGCAGCTGCACGGCCTCATCCACCAAGCCGCGCGGGCGCAGCGGGGATGTGGGCCGCAGCTGCACGACGATGTCCGGCTTGTAGCCTTCGTTCTTGGCCAGCCAGGTGAGGGCGTGCTCAAAAACGGGCAGGTCGAGCGTATTGTCCTGGGCAAATTCCGCCGGGCGGATGAAGGGCGCCTCAGCACCCAGCTCACGCGCGATCTGCGCCATCTCCTCGTCATCCGTGGAGATGATGGTGCGCGTCACGGTCTCCGCCTGTAGGGCGGCTGCCACACTGAAGGCCAGCAGCGGGTGGCCGGCGAACAAGCGCGCATTCTTGCGCGGGATGCTCTTGGAGCCGCCGCGGGCGGGGATGATGGCGAGTACCTGGGGTTTCTTGGACATGGCTACCAAGCGGTCCAGCCGCCATCGACGACCAGGTTAGCGCCGGTCATGTAGCTCGAGGCATCCGAGGCCAGGAACAACAGGGCGCCGTTCATCTCATCCTGATTCGCCATGCGGCCCATGACGGCGCGGGCCGAATAGGCTTTGACGAACTCTTCGTCTTGCGTGTTGCGCACGCCACCCGGGGTGAGCGCGTTGACGCGGATGTTCTGGGTGCCGTAGTACGTGGCAAGATATTTTGTGAGGCCGAGGATGCCGGCTTTGGTGACGGTGTAATCCACCGGCTTGAATGAAGGCGGCTGACCCTCGCGCTGGTAAATGCGTTGATCCGGCCCGCCCAGGCCATAGGTGGAGCAGATGTTGATGATGACGCCGCGGCCATGCGAGAGCATGTGCGGCACGGCAGCCTGGCTGAACAGGAAGGCTCCGGTCAGGTTGACCGAAAGAGAATTGTTCCAATTCTCGAGGCTGTACTCTTCAAATGAGCTGCTGTGCTTGCCAGCCTCGCCCGCGTCAAATTTGGGGTCGAGCGCGGCGCTGTTGACCAGAATATCCAGCTGGCCGAACTTCTCGAGCACAGTCCGGACGGCGGCCTGCACTTCGGCCTTCTCGCGCACGTTGCAGGCGACCGGCAGGCTGCGCTCGCCCAACTCGGCGCTGAGCTCGGCCAGGGCCGCCTGGTTCAGATCGACCAGCGCCACAGAGGCGCCAGCCTGCACCAGGGTACGGCAAAACTGTCGGCCGAGCAGGCCAGCCGCGCCGGTGACCAGGGCCACGCGGCCGGTGAGATCAAATGCGGATTGAATGGTTGCCATCGGGATCTTGCCTGCCCTGTAAACAAAGCGGCCTGTTTTGCAGGCCCAATAGGATTTTATCACGCAGCCCCCACCGCGATACGCGCACCCTGCGCGTGCGAAGCGTGTGCCGCCAGGGCGATCTCTAAGGCGCGTACACCGTCTTCGAGCGTGCACAGCGGTTGCGCAGATCCTTGTGCTACCTCCAAAAAGTGGCGCGCCTGGTCAATAAACAGCTGGTTGCGCTCAAAGCCCGCCTCAGGGCTGAACTCGCGCTGCTGGCCATTGGCCTGGGTCTGCACCAGCGCACCGGTTGTGGCATTCCACTCCAGGCGGCCCTGGCTGCAAACGATCTGCAAGGTATGGCTGGCGGGTTGCTGCACATAGTCGAGGTGCACGCTGGCCAGTGCGCCGCCGGCGAACTCCAGGCCAACCTCAGCCTGGTCTTCCACGGCGATCTCCAGCTCGCCGCTGTGCGCCAGCGTGGCCCACACAGTGCGCACATCGCCCAGCAACCAACGCAAATAGTCGAACGGGTGGCACAGGGTGAGCACCACCCCACCACCCAGGTCAGCGCGGGCGCTGTAGCCCTTGCGGTAATCTTCGTAGGGGTGCCAGTTGGGCAAGTATTCGCCCCAGTGGGCGCGGGCGGACAGCACGCGGCCCATCTGGCCTGACTGCAACAGCTCAGCCGCCTTTTGCAACGTGGGATGGAAGCGCCACTGGAAGCCGACCAGGACGCGGCTGCCGCCTGCCGCCGCGGCGGCCTGCAGCTGCGCCACGCGCTCCAGGGTGTGGCTGATGGGCTTCTCCATCAGCAGGCTGCAGCCCTGGGCCGCGGCGGGGATGGCTACGTCGAGATGCAGCGCGGTGGGGTTGGAGACCACCACCGCGTCCGGCTTGTGCGCCAGGGCGGCTTCGATGCTGTGCTCCACGGGGTAGTCGGCCAACTCGCTAAGATCCAGCGTGCTGTTGTTGCTGCGCAGGAACACAAAATCCTTTACGCCCAGGGCGCGCAGGTTATTGAAGTGGCGCTTGCCGATGGAGCCGTAGCCGGCGATCAGGATCTTCATTCCCAATCCGCTCCACTTTCGTAGCCCCACTTGATAAGCGCATCCCGGGCGTTCTCTTTGAAAATATTCTTGTCGCCCGGAGTAAAGAACTGGCGCCAGACCGCTTGCGGGCCTCTGTCGAGGGCGACATCTTCGTTGCCGGCGATCTCGCTTTCCACTTTGGCCTCGAGGCCGTCGCCATCCAAGCCCAGGAAGGCCCACACCTTGGCGAGCATATCGAAGGGGCGCGCCAGCAGATCCTCATAACGAAGGGAGTAGTAGCTCTCGCCATACAGCTGGTGACCCAGGCGGTCTGCATCGCTGACACCGCCGGCCCAGTGGCTGGCGGCGTCCGTGAGCCAACCCGGAGCGAAGATGGCTACATTATCGGCCTGTTGGCTGTGCTCGCGGCGGCGGCTGGCAGCCGCGTTGCCGGTCAGCTCTTGCAGGCGTTGCTTGACGAGCACATCCCGCCCATCGCGCACGATCTGGATCAGGCTGGCATCCGGGAATAGCTGGTGCATCTCGCGCACCGCCCGGCCGCCCAATTCGTTCTGGCTTTGGTCGCCGGCGATGGTCTTGCCAAGCCGGTGTGCCTCACGCTCGAGCAGGAAATCGGCCATGGCGCGCAGCGCAGCCATTGAGGGAGCTGCAGCCGGGTCTTCGGCCTGCGCGAACAGTTCTGTAAGAACGGGTTGGCGCGTGAAGAAATGTGCGCCGGAGCCGCAGTGCAGGTCTGGGTGCAGGCTGAGCAAGCGCGCCAGCAGCCCGCCGCCTGAATACGGCTGCCCCAGCACGAAGAATTTTTGCATCGGGAAGAATTCTTTGATCTCGGCCAGGTCGCTAGCCGTCAAAGGCGGCAGCGGCTGGCCGGCGGCGGTCTCATCGCCGGTGATGGCGCGCAGGGCTTTGCGCAGCGGTGACTTCATGCGCCGCCTTCGCCAGCATGCTGGCCGAGGCGCGAGAGCAGGTAAACGCCCGTGCGCTGGCCGGCGCTGGCATCCGTGAAGGTGCACTCGCGGGCGATGAAGGCGGCTCGCTCGGCTGCGTCGGCGCCAGGGTTGGTGAGGTAGAAGTTGAGTGCATCGCGCAACTGGGGCAGGTCGTAGGCCACCCGGCCGGCGGAGGAATTGCGAAAGCGCGAGTGGGTAGGCCAGTCGCCAATGCGCGAGAGCGGCAGGGTGAACTTGCCTGGCCAGCCGACGGGCGAATCGATGCAGGCGCTCACTACCGGGGTCTTGTGGGCCGAGGCCTCGACCACCATGGTGGAGTACACGGTCACGAATACATCCGAATGGGCCATCATGGACGATTTCTCGTGCATATCTTCCCCTGAATAATGGCCTAGCGAGCCACCCAGCGCAACCGGCTCAACTACATGAACATGGGGATACTTTTGCGCCAGAGCGAAGATCGCCTCACGCTCCTGGGCGAAGCGAGGCACGTCCATAAAATGATTGGGGTGCAAGCGCACCAGGAGTTGGCTGGGTTCGGCCAACTGGTCGCCCGAGACCAGCTCAGCCAGCGCTTCGATATCCTGAATGTTCGGAGAGAAGGTGATGAAGCTGCTGGCAAAGGATATGAGTTTACGCTGTGGGTCAAGCCTGTGGGTTTTGAAATAGTCGGGCCGCGGCCAGACCCACTCCCGCTTGAAGTAGCCGTCGTAGGAGGGGATGCCGCCGATGTGGATGCGGGCCGGATCCCAATCGGAACCCTCAACCAGCTCCTGCTTCTGGATCTCAGACCAGCAAGTGATCCAGTCCACCGGCGCGCCGGGCAGGCTGTAGCTGCTCGAGTTATCCCAGCCCACGATGACCGCGGCGGTGGGGATGTTGAGGGCCGCGGCTTCGCGCAACAGGTAGCGGTCGTATCGCCAGCCCGGCGTGCTGGCCACGACCAAGCCGGGCTGGTACTTGGCGAACAGATCGGCATAGATATCTGGCGTGAAACGCTGCTGGGCGCGTTGCAGCCAGCCGCGCAGGGCACGGCTGCGGCGCAGGATGGCTACGAAGAATTGCATGAACGGGAAGAAGAGTTTGCGGCGTGCGTGCGCTTCGGCTTTTACCTGGTTGATGTAACTATCCACCGCCTCCAGATTGATGCGGTTGGATGCGCCGGCCCGGCGCAAAAAGTCCAACCACCATTGCGTGCCGTATGACTCTGTATGGAAGTACTGCTTGGCCTGCTTGAGGCGCAGGCCTTCGATGATCAAGCCGGGCTGGCCGAAACGCTCACGAATGCGCTCGACGATCTCGTCGTCGGTGAGTAGCACAACCTCGACGCCGCTATCCAGCAGGGTGCGCAAAACATCACTCTGCAGGAAGTAGACAATGGCAAGGCCGTGATCAGCGCTAATGAAGATGCGTGGCTTCATTTTTGTGTGTGGTGCAGGCGGTCAAAGCTCCAGCCGTTGAGCCATTGCAGCAGCTTGCGCAGCGGCGCCCAGGCCCAAAAACCGGCCGCGCGGCGAGGGAGGGCCGGCGCGATCAGCGTGCCGTCCAGCAGGTCACCCGGGCCGGGCAACTGGTTACCCATGTGCTGCACATGCCACTCAGCGGTGGAGAGGCGTAGGTAGCCGCGGGCGTTGATGGCCTCGTCGAGCAGGCGCACGCGGCCCATCGGCTTCTCCGCCGGGATGGGCAGGACCTGCTGGAGGATGCTCTTGCGGGCGGTGAACTGGAAATGGGCCGCGCCCACCCAGTAGTGGCGCTTCTTGTAGCTGAGGCGCACGGCTTTGTTGTCTTCGAAGAATGCGCGCCCGTGTTCCTCGCTGTTGCCCAGGCTGCGGGCGTGCTTCCAGAAGTCATCCCAACCGAAGAGCTGGCCGGTTTCCAGTTTAGCGCCGCGCTGCGCCTTGGCCCACTTCACCGTAGCAGTCGAATATTTCTGTGGAGTGAGCATCGGCATGGCGGTCACCATACCGGCTTGCGGCATACTGCGCAGCGCATCCAGGCTGTTGGAGAGCCAGCCTTTGTAGAAGTACACATCCGCATCCGCATAGGCCACGAACTCGCCCGGGGCGGCGGCGAAGCAAATATTCCACGCCGCCGGCTTGCCCAGATTGCGCTCAGACAAGGTGAGGTACTGGATGCGCCCGCCGGCCTGCTCGGCCAGCAGATATTCGCGCACCTCAGCACACGAGCCGTTATCGAACACCATCAGATCGTAGACGCCCTCAGTGTTGGCCTGGATGCTGCCCAGGCACAGCTTGAGCAATTCAAGGCTGTGGGCGTAATAGCCGCTGAGGAACGGGATATAGCTGATGACTACCACCGTCACCGCGGCGGGCGGCGCAATGCGCTCCACAGATTTGACCGGGTTCTGGCCGACGCGCATGCTCAACGCCCCCCCAGAGCAAAGCGCAGGTTGCGCACCTGGCGCATGATGCGCCAGCGCAGGCCGCGGTCTTTGATGGCGTTGGGCTGCAGCATGCGCTCGACGCTGCGCAAGGCGCGGATGGCGGACCACGGCGCACGGCGCACCTTGCCGCTCAGGAGTTCATACGGTACGTCCAGCAGCATGTACATGCTGCGCATGCCGCCGCCGAGCATGGTGTTCTCGTCGGTCTCGACATGGCGCTGGTGGCCATGCTCGCCTTGCAAATGCGAATAGTCGTGGTTTTGATGCACGATATCAATCTCGGCCGTGCTGTCCACCGCGTGCCAGTTGCGCCGATTGGCTTCGTACATCATCCAATTATCCCAGCCGGCGCGGCCGATGGCGAAGGGTGGCATATCCGTATAAAGGTGGCGCGGGAAGGCGAAGTAGTCACTGCCGCCGCGGGTGTGGAGTGTGCCGCGGGCGTGCATCTCGGTGCGCAGGCGGGCATCCCAGCCAGCGGAGAACTCCAGCGGCTGAGTCACATTCAGGTCATAGCGGCGGCCGAGTAGCACAAACTCCTTCACCTGGGCAGCCACTTTCTCCACTGTTTCCACCAAGCCTGGATAGAAAATGATGTCCGCATTGACATAAACAAGGTATGGCGCAGTGCTGTTTTGGCGCGCCGCGTCAAAAATAGCGCTCACAAGTGGCGTTCCATGCGAATTCACGGCCACCGTGGGTACATGCTTGACCCCAAACTCCGCGGCGGCCTCGGCGATGCCCTCGTCATCGCCCACCAGCACAATATCGACCGCATCCCCCAACGCCAGCCACGAGCCCAACGCATTGCGCTGGATGGTGGTGATGTGCGGGTCACGAAACGGCTTGGGGGCCGTAAAAATGCATAGCTGCTTCATCGGCGCTCGTCCACCTGGCGGTAGTCCTTGTGCTGCACGGCCGCATTGATGTTTGCCAGCTCCGGCTTGGCTTCAAACAGGGCCAGCATATCTGTCCATGAAAATGTATCGTCGGGGAAGTGAGTGGCGATGGCGCGGGCCAGCTCCAGATCCTCGGGGGTGTCCACCGTCCAGCGCAGTTCGCCGTAGGATGGCTGGTGCGTGAACTCGGCGATGTTGAAACGCTCAGGATGCTCGTAGAAGAACGGCATCACGTGCTCACGCTGGTGGGGCTCTTTGGCCTCGGCCCAGGCGGTTTCCAGCGCGGCGCGGGTGCACAACTCAACATCCAGGCCGATCGGGATGGTGCGGCCCTGCGGCAGACGGTTAGCGCCAAAATCCAGCGGAGGGTCAGCGCTGACAAACTTCTGTACATATTCACTCAGCAAGCCCGGGTCAATGAACGGGCAATCGCCAGTGATGCGCACGATCACATCCGCATCTGTGGCCCGCGCCGCTTGCACATAGCGGTCGAGCACGTCATGCAGGCTGCCGCGCACGCAGACCACGTTGTTCTCGGCGCAGTACGCTGCCAGCGGGTCATCTTCGGCGCCGGCGGGCGCGGCCACCGCCACCTGATGGATACCGACGGCGCGCTGCGTGCGGCGCAGCACCCAGGCCAGCACCGGCTGGCCGTTGAGAGCAGCCAGCACTTTGCCGGGCAGGCGGCTGGAGCCCATGCGAGCCTGAATGATGGCGACGACTTTGGGGGCGCTCATGCCACCGCCATTTCGTAGGCGCGTTGCAGGCCCAGCTTGTTCTTGGACCAGTCGGCGCGTTCTTCAGCCCGTTGGCGGGCACGTTGCGCAATGGAGTTCAAATCAGGGGAATGCATGGCTGCCATAATCTTATCGGCAAGTGTGGCCGAGTCGCCCACGGGGAACAGCCAGCCTTGCCGGCCCGGCTGGATCCACTCGCGGTTGGAGGGGATGTCGGAGACCAGCGCCGGCAGCCCGCAGGCCAACGCTTCCATTAAGGAAACGGAAGAGCCATCGCTGCGGGAGGCGCTCATATACACATCCGCGACGGCGTAATAGGCCGGCAGCTGCTCCTGGGCTACGTAGCCCGGCATATGGACGCGCTCAGCGAAGCCGGAACGCGCCACAAGGTCGCGAATGCGCGGCGCCTGGCGCCCGCCGCCAGGCAGCAGCAGGCGCAGCTGCGGCTGGCTGGGCGCCAGCGCCAGGAAGGCGCGCAGGGCTGTCTCGGTATCGTAGACCGGCTCCCAACTGCGCAGGTGCAGCAGCACAAACGCATCCTGCCAGCCGAGCTCTTCGCGCAGCGTGCTATCCGCCCGCGGCTGAAAACGCTGCAAATCCACGCCCCACGGGAAGATGACGGCGCGCTGCGGGTCAAAACCCAGCTCGGCGGCGGCGTCCACCACGGTCTGACAGTCAGCGATCAGCACACGGGCGGCGCTCAGCGCGGCGCGGGTCTTGTAGCGCGCCAGCCAGTTACGTTGGGCCGTGTACAGAATATCGGAGCCCCAACTCATGGCGACCAGGGGGCTCACATGGCGCGCCTGCCAGGCGCAGGTATGCAAGGGGCCGGCATGCACCAGATCAGGCGCATGCATGCGGCTCACAGTCGCCACGCTGCCATGCACCAATTGCACACCGGCGGGCAACTGCTCCGTCTGCACGCGCTGCGTCCCGGTGCACAAGAACAGGCCGGTGTGGCCTGCCTCGGCAATGGCAGCCAGGAAACGGCGATCATGCGGGCCGTGCTGTTGGCTAACGTACAAGACTTTCATTCAAGTGGTCGCGGTGCGCCTCTAGGCCAGGTCGCTCAGGCGCACTTCTTTGCCAAAGGGCATATCCGCGGCGGCTTTGCGGCCAAGCACCTGGGGAATATCCCACGACATCAGGGCGCCCTCCACGGCCGGGCGCAGCACTTCCAGCATATCCTCGGTGAAGACTTCGCCGGCCTTCACGTCCCGCGCCACGCGCAGGCAGTGGCGCTGCACGATGTAGGTGTCCTTCTCGTTCTCGGCCACGAACTTCTGCTCAGACCCCAGGGCGCGCTCCAGAATGCGGACTTCGCTCACCATGTGGGCCCAGTTGGCCGGGTTGAGGGCAAATTTATGGTCAGGGCCTTCGCGGTCGTTGCTATCCGTGAAGTGGCGCTCGATCACGCGCGCGCCCAGCGCTACCGCGCCCACCACGGGCGCGGCGCCTTGTGTGTGGTCGGATAAACCCAGGATGACATTCGGCCATTTCTCAGCATAGGTCTTGAGCACATTGAGATGCAGGTGGTCGTAGTTGCTTTCGGCAGCAGTGTAGTTCGTATTGCACTGCATCAGCACGATCTGCTGATTGACCGGCTGCACCATCGCCATGGCACGCTCCACGTCAGCCATGTCGCAGTCACCGGTGGCCATCAGGATCGGCTTGCCGAAGCTGGCCATGCGCACGATCGCTTCCGGCCACGACATGAGGCTGGAACCGGCTTTGAAGGCGGGCACATACGGCACGAGCATGTCAATCGCGTCGTGGTCATACGGGGAGGAGAAATAATGAATCCCAAACTCCTCACATGCTTCTTTCAGTGTAGGCGTCCACTCAAAGGGGATCGAGGCATCTTCATAGACCTCGACCACGCTCTTGGTCCAGGCGGCCTGGTGCGAGAGTTGGCCGCCCAGCGAGCGGAAGCCATAGTCAGAGACGATCTTGGGAGCACGGAAGTTCTGGAACTTGGCCGCATCCGCTCCGGCTTCTTTGGCCAGGCGGATGAGTTCGATGGCGCGGTCCAGATCACCATCGTGATTGGCGGCAATATCCGCAATGAAGTAGGTGGGGTGCTGCAAGCCGATCTTGCGACCCAGAATTTCGATCTCCATCAATCTCATCCTTTCGCAGGCGCCAGCGCCATGGCTTGCAATGTCTGGCGGTGGCCGTTTTGCAGCTCATCATACAAGCGCTGCACGCCTTCGGCCGCGCTGGGCAAGCCGCGCCCCAGCGCCTGGCTCAGACGGCTGACGTTGAGGCGCAGATCATCCGCGCGCGGGGCGGCCGACTCAGCATCCGCGGGGCGCACCAGCTTCTCGTCGAAGCCAAACTGCTGCGCGATCATCATGCCGAAGTCATATTTGCTCAAGCTGTCACGGCTGCCGGCGTGGTAGATGCCGTGCACGCCCCGCTCGAGTAGCTCCAGCACGATCTCAGCCAGAAATCCTACATGCAGCGGAGTGAACAAGCGGTCAGCGAAGCCATTGACCGCCTTGCCGGCGGAGAGATTGTTGTAAAAGAACTCCGCCAGGCTGTGGGCGCCGTTGACGCTCCAGCCGAACAAGTTAGGGCGGATGATGAGCCAGTGCGGATGGGCGGCTTTCACCGCCAGCTCAGCCATGCGTTTGGTCTTGGCGTACACGCTGAGCGGGTTGGGCGCATCGGTCTCTTTGTAGGGCGCCTTGGTGCCGTCGAAGACCGCGTCGGTGGAGATGTGGGCCAGGCGCAGGTTGCGGCGAGCCGTTTCCTGCGCCAGTTGGCCGGGCAGCTCCGTGTTCAGCTGGCGGGCCAGCTCCGGCTGCTGCTCGCAGGCGTCGATATCCGCCAGCGCAGCGCAGTGCACGACCCAGTCCGGCTTGGCCGCATCCAGCACGCCGGCGATGGCACCCGGGGCCAGCAGATCAGCTTGCAGGGTCTCGAAACCGGCGTTCGGCAACGGATGCTGGTGGGTCAAGCCCATCACATCGTAGCGCGCCGCGGCCTGCAAGGCCAGGTTGCTGCCCAGCAGGCCGCTGGCGCCGGTCACCAGGATGCGGAGTTGGCTCACGCCAGTTTGCCTGCCTTCATGTCAGCTTCGATCGGCGCGATGATGTCGCGGATCTCGGCCGGGCTGAGCATCTGCTCATTCTCGTTGCTGACATAGTGGAAGCCATCCGGCAGCGGCTTGCCTTTATCCGCCCACGAATGCACAAAGAACGGTCCTTGGGCGGGCTGGATGACATACATGCTCTCGAGCTCGACCGCGGAACGGGCTTCGTCTTCGGAGATCAGCATTTCGTGGAGCTTTTCGCCCGGGCGGATGCCGACCACTTCGATCTTGGCGTCAGGCGCAATGGCCTGAGCCAGATCCGTGATGGTGGTGCTGGGCAGCTTCGGCACGAACACCTCGCCGCCATGCATGATCTCGATGCAGTGGAGCACAAAATCGACGCCCTGCTCCAGCGAGAGCCAGAAGCGGGTCATGCGCTCATCAGTAATGGTGAACTTGCCGGCTTCGCGCTGGCGCAGGAAGATGGGCACCACGCTGCCGCGGCTGCCGACCACGTTGCCGTAGCGCACGCAGGCGAAGCGGGTCGGGCGGTCGCCGGAGTAGGCATTGCTCTGCACGGTCAGCTTCTCGGCGGCCAGCTTGGTGGCGCCGTACAGGTTGGCCGGGCTGACGGCCTTGTCCGTGCTCAGCGCCAGCACCTTCTCCACATTGTTCTCCAGCGCGGCTTCCACCACATTGGCCGTGCCGAGGATGTTGGTCTTGATGGCTTCCATCGGGTTGTACTCGCAAGCCGGCACCTGCTTGAGCGCGGCGGCATGGATGACGATATTGACGCCGTCCATGGCGCGCTTCAAACGCTGCTCATCACGAATATCGCCGATGAAGTAGCGTAGATTTTCCTGATCGAAACCGGCCTCGCGCATCTCGTGCTGCTTGAGCTCATCCCGGCTGAAGATGATGATCTTCTCCGGCTGGTAGCGCTCCTGCAGAATACGAATGCAGGCCTTGCCGAAGGAGCCGGTGCCGCCGGTAATGAGGATGGTTTGGTTTTTCCAGTTCATATTGCTCTCTCTTTATTTACTGAACACGATCAGCGGATAACGGCCGTGCTTGCCGAAGAAGCGCGGGAACAATTCTTCCAAACGGTACAGCACTTTGAGCCAAAAGCGGCCGGCCCACTCTTCACGAATATAGAAGCGCAGAAAGTGCGTGCCGAGGGTGCGCCACACGTAAATATCGATGGGGAAGTAACTGCTCAACGCCCGGCGCAGCTCTTTGTAGCCGCGTTTTTTGACGAAGGTGCCGCGGCCTAAGGTTTTCTCTTGCGGCAGATGGTCCTTCTCGGGTGCGGCGCCGCGCACGCGCTTGATGAGATCGGTCAGCTTGACGAAGAATGTGTCGAGCGGCGCATCGCCCCAGCCGTTCACCACGGCCGCGCTGCGCCCCGGCGCCAGCACGCGGTACAGCTCGCGGTAGCCGCCGACCTGCTCGCCCTCGGGCACATGATGGATGGTATGCAGTGACACCACACCATCGAATACATCGCTGGCAAAAGGTAAGCGGGTCACATCGGCCACGACGAACAGGCCCTTATCGCCAATGCGTTTGCGGGCCGCCTGCAACGCGGTGATGGACACGTCAGCGCACACACGCTTCTCGTATCCCGCCGAATACTCCAAATACTCCGGGTACTGGATCGGGCCGGAGCCGGCATCCAGCAGCAGGCGGCCGCTGGGCGCCAGGTGGCGCTTGACGCGCAGGTGGGCGCGGTGGATGTACTCCTGCGAGACCGGGCGCAGGTCCTCGTAGCGCGCGTTCTGGAACAGGCCGTCTGAGATCTCCTGCCAGCCTACGCGGTCGTAAAACTCGCGTAC
Organism: Anaerolineales bacterium; assembly: GCA_019454165.1. Lineage (GTDB taxonomy): Bacteria > Chloroflexota > Anaerolineae > Anaerolineales > UBA11579 > JAMCZK01. Next base: position 262,371 of record CP075367.1, read on the forward strand.
CTGGCGCTTGATCTCGCGCTCATCCAGATTGGTTTGTGTCCCAGTCAAAGGGTTCTCCCATCAAATGATCAAATGTGCGTGCATACTGGCTTTGGCCTTCGGGGGTGAAGACCTGTGACAGCGGCACCGCGTCTATATCCTTGGCAAAGTGCAGCAGATGCCAGGGGAAAGGTTGTGGGTAATCATAAAAGAAGCGGTAGGCATAATGCCAGGCCTGGTCCACTGCGGCCGGGGCCAGCTGCGCCGCCGGCAGGTCAGCCAGGTTGCGATCCAGCATGGCGAAGTAGTCTTCCCAACTGGCCGGGTCTTGCGTGAAGCCTTTGCCGCGGTAGTGCGTGCGGCCAACCACGATCACCGGCAGGCCGCTCATGGCCATCTCCAAGCCAACCGTGGTGGTGTACACCAGGCCAAGCTGGGCCGCAGCGACCAGATCATACGTATTCACCGGGTCTCCGGCGGCCACTAGGCGAATGTTCTCGGGCAGCGCAGGCATTTCTTGCCTAACCAGATCAGCCACCGAAGGGCCATCCAGGTTGCGCTCGCCGGGGTGGACACGGATCACCAGCTGCACATCCGTCCGCTGGGCGAAGTAGGCCAGCGTGCGGCGCAGCCAACTGCTCATATCCCCGCTGAAGGTGCTGCGCCCCAGGGTCAGGCTGTCGCCGATGACGTTGGCCGCCAGCAGCACAACCGGGCGGGCATCCAGGCCCAGCTTGGCGCGCACCTGCGCCGCGCCTTCGGTGGGGGCGTCCTGCCACTTGCGGTAGAAGTGGCGGAACAAACCCGCGGCCTGGCGCGTGGCGAACAGCTCCTGCGTTTCGGCGCGCTGCGCATCCGTATAGAGCGCGTTGCGGCGGGCGGCCCACAGGCTGTCAGTCTCCTGCAGCATCACGGAGGCGTTGTGCGCCAGCCAGATGCGGCCGCGCTGTTCGCCAAATTCATAGCTCACCACCGGGATGTTGAGATGGCGAGCGGCCTGTAGAACCGCGCCAAACTCCAGGATCAGGCCGTTGGGCAGGATGACCACATCCGGCTGCTCGCGCTGCAGCCAGGCCAACGCCGCGGAGGCTGCGGCCCGGTTGGAGCGCAAGCGCAACTGGAAGAGTTGGCCGCTCTTGTCAACTTCCTCGACTTGCTGGGTGTACTGCACATCCATGATGGATACCTGCTCCACCGCCGCGTCCAGCGAAGCTGGCAGCGCAATGGCGGGCGCGTTCAGGAAAGACTCGACCGGTACTACGGCTTGCATGGGGGCGAAGACGCTGCGTGCATACGCATCCCGCCGGCGCAGGTCAAAGCGCGGCACATCCGCTTTCCAGGTGGCGTAAGGCAGATAAGCTAGGGTGACATCATGCCCCATGCCGCGCAAAGCCAGCGAGAGCAAGCTGGCATGGTTGATCCAATAATGCAGGGTGGAAAACACCAGCGCCTTGCGGCCGGCTTGCGCCTTCAGCGGGGACGCCTGCACCGCCTCCAGCCAGCCTGGCAGCTGGGCGCGCAATTCTTCCAGCTTGAAGCCATCAATGGGCGCGTCACCGCCGCGCAGCGCCCAGGCGAGCTCTGCGGTGGCGGGCACGTGCCCCAGAATATCTTTGAGACGGCTGGCGGCGGGCATGGCAGCTAGGCGGCCCCCACGCGGTCGATGGTCCAATCCAACAGCGGGCGTACAAAACCCTGGCGCGGCTCGGGCCAGTGCATACCGGGGGCGCCCATAGCATCTACGGTGAAAGCCAGGGCGCGCTCATCCCAAAAATAGCGGCGCACGCGGAAGGCACTGGCATTTACGCCCAGCAGATACTGACCTTCGTTCAGGAAGTTGGCCGGCAGGACGGCGCGGCTCACATAGCGGCCGGCTTCACGCGTGCCGTATTTTTCAAAAGCGGCCGGGTCATCCGTATCAAACGAAGTCAGGATGACCTCGCCGCGCATGCTCTGCAAATACACGCCGACCCGCAGCCCTTGAATGGGCTGGGCCAGGGTGTACTCGAATTCGATCTCGAGTGGCTGGCGAGACTGGGCCGTCTCGACCACATCGCCATTCGGGTCTTTGACCCGCAAGGCCACCGGGGCGAAAGGGGCGGCATCCGCCGGCACTTCGTCGGCGGCCCAGCTGCGCTCGCCGCTCTTCTGGAAACTGGAGGACATGTAATAGTCCACCGCTTCACGGGTCGGGGCGCGGAACGCCAGCTGGCCGCGCTCCATCACGATGCATTCTTCGGTGAGGCGCAGAATGGCCGACATGTTGTGGCTGACGAACAGCACGGTGCGGCCGGCGGCGGCCACATCGCTCATTTTGCCCAGGCACTTGCGTTGGAACTCAGCATCGCCGACCGCCAGCACTTCGTCCACCACCAGGATCTCAGGCTCCAGGTGCGCCGCCACCGAAAAGGCCAGACGCAAATACATACCACTGGAATAGTGCTTGACGGCGGTGTCAATAAATTTATCCACACCGGCAAATTCCACGATCTCGTCAAACTTCTTGGCGATCTCGCGCCGCTGCATACCCAGCACCGCACCGTTGAGGTAGATGTTCTCGCGGCCGCTCAGTTCCGGGTGGAAGCCGGTGCCGACTTCCAGCAATGAACCGACGCGGCCGTTGATCTCAGCGAAGCCGGTGGTTGGGTCGGTCACGCGCGAGAGGATCTTGAGCAACGTGCTCTTGCCCGCGCCGTTGCGGCCAACCACGCCCAGCACCTGGCCCTGCTTGACATCAAAGGTGACATCTCGCAGCGCCCACACCGTCTCGGCGCGGTCGCGCAGCTGGCCCCTGAGCAGGCGCACCGGCCAGGTCACCGCCGCGCCCAGGCGCTCACCCAGGGTGGTGTAAGCCTGCTGGCTGCCGCCCAGGCGATACTGCTTGCCCAACCCTTCAACACGAATGGCGTAGCTCATCTAGACCACATCCGCAAAGGTGCGTTCCATGCTGCGGAAATACATCAGGCCACTGACCAGCATCACCGAGGCTGACGCCAGCGAGACCCACAGCATGTCTTGGGAATACACGGGGATACCCAGCAGGGCCTGGCGAAAACCTTCGACCACGCCCACCAGCGGGTTGAGCGCGTACAACCATTGCCATTGCTGCGGCAGTCGTTCAAAGATGCTCGAAGCCTCGTAGGCGATGGGGCTGGCCAGCATCCAAAACTGGGTCAGGAACGGGATGATGTACTTGACGTCACGATAGTGCACATTGAGCGCCGCCAGCCACAGGCCGACACCCAGCGCAGTGAGCAGCGTGATGAGCACATACATCGGCAGCAACCACACGGCCGCAGGCGCGAACTGGTAATAGACCATCATGCCGACCAGGATGAGGAAAGCGACCGCAAAATCGAGCACGCCGCTGAGCACGTTCGCCAGCGGCACGATGATGCGCGGGAAATAGACCTTGGTGATCATGTTGCGGTTGGCCACCAGCGAACGGCTGGCGTCGCTGACCGCGTTCGAGAACAGGTTCCAGGGCAGCAAGGCCGCGAAGGTGAACAGCGGGCGCGGCACGCCGCCGGTGGGCAGGCCGGCTACCTCGCCAAAGAGCAGGTTGAGCAGCAGCATCTGCAGCAAGGGCTGCAGGATGGCCCAGCCGCCGCCCAGCAGGGTCTGCTTGTAGCGCACCAGGATGTCACGCCAGGTGAGGAAAGCGACCAGCTCGCGGAAGTTCCACAACTCCCGGAAGTTGAGCCCCACCACGCCGCGCTGCGGCCGGATGAGCACTTTGGTGCTCTTGGTTAGTGCGCTGCTCATTTAATCAGCTCAGTACGATGCTGCAAATACCAATCAATGGTCTTGCGCAACCCTTCTTCGAATTTCACCGCAGCCCGGAAACCGAAGAGCTCCTCGGCGCGGCTGACATCCAGCAGGCGGCGCGGCTGGCCGTTGGGATAGGCCTGGTTCCACACCAACTCGCCGCGGTAGCCGACGAGGCGGCTGATGAGCTCGGCCAGATCCTTGATGCTGATCTCATAGCCGGAGCCCAGGTTGACCGGCTCCTCGCCGTCGTAGCGCTCAGCGGCAAGCACGATGCCTTCGGCGGCATCCTCGACATACAGGAACTCACGCGTGGGCGAGCCATCGCCCCACAACTCCACCTGCGGGTCACCGTTCTCTTTAGCCTCCACGAACTTGCGGATCAGCGCCGGGATCACATGCGAGGAGGCCGGGTCAAAGTTGTCTTTGGGGCCGTATAGGTTCACCGGCAGCAGGAAGATGGCATTGAAGCCGTGCTGTTGGCGGTAGGCCTGCGCCTGCACCAGCAGCATCTTCTTGGCCAGGCCATAGGGCGCATTGGTCTCTTCGGGGTAGCCTTCCCACAATTCATCTTCGCGGAAAGGCGTGTTGGCAAATTTGGGATACGCGCACACGGTGCCGAGGGCGACGAACTTGTCTACGCCCTCTTCCCAGGCCTGGTGCATGAGGGGAATGCCCATCATGATGTTCTTGTAGAACAGGTCGGCCGGCTTCTCACGGTTGAGGCCGATGCCGCCCGCCAGCGCGGCGATGTGAATGACCACATCCGGCTTGGCATCCTCCAGCATGCGGGCGATGTGCTCGGGCTGCACCAGGTCATAGTCCTTGCTGCGCGGCACGAAGATCTCGGTGGCGCCGCGTTGGCGCAGCTTCTCCACCACGAAGGAGCCCAGGAAGCCGCCGCCCCCGGTGACGGTTACACGTTTGCCAGCCCAGAAATTTGTTTCAGCCATTCTTCACCTTACTGCACAATGAACTGCGCATTGCGAAAGCGCGGGTTGTGCGGGTCTTTGATCAAGCCATCCTGCAGGGCGTGCAACAGCTCGCGGATGCCGTCATCTACGTTGTAGCGGGTCTGGTAGCCAAGCACGCGGCGCACTTTTTCGAACGAGACGCTGATGTCGCGCATGTCGCCGCCGAAGGTCAGGTCTTTGTAGTTCACGATGATCTCGGGCAGGCGTTTGATGATCAGCCCCACGATCTCATCCTTGCGGTAATTGCCGGACTCGTCGCCCAGATTGAAGATCTCGCCGCGCACTTTGTCCTCAGCGGCGTCCAGGCCCAGCAGGATGCCGGCCACAATGTCGCGCACATGCACGAACGAGCGCGAGTAGCCGCGCTGGTAGATCAGCAGCTCGCGCTTGGTGAACGCGTCGAGCACAAATTGATTGACGATCAGGTCAAAGCGCGTGCGCGGCGAAATGCCGAACAGCGTCGCAAAACGAAAGATGACCGGCGTGCAGGCCGAATCTTTCTGGCCCAGCAGATACTCCTCGGCGGCGATCTTGGTCTCAGCATACAAAGACTGCGGGTGCAGCGGAGACTCCTCTGTCACCAGTTCCCCGTCGCCGGATTGGCCGTAGTTGCTATATGTGGAGGAGAAGACGAAGCGCTTGGCGCCCATCTCGGCCGCCTGCTCAAAGACGCGCTGAGTGGTCTCCACGTTGTAGTGCCAGGCCACGGACTTGCCCACCGCCTGGCAGGCGGGGAAGCCCACGATGCCCGCCAGATGCACGATCACATCCGGCTGTGCGCCGGTGCGCAGCAACTGGCGGAAGGTGTGCGGCTCGCCCACATCCGCCTTGATGAACTTGAAGTTGGGGTGGGCCAGGTAGGCCACCAACGAATCGCCGCCGAATAGCAGCTTGTCCATCACGGTCACCTGGTGGCCGCGCTGCAATAGCTCCCCCGCCAACAGGGAACCGATGTAGCCGGCGCCGCCCGTCACCACGATATGCTGGCTCACGCGCGTTTCTCCACAGTTTCCTGCTCCATGATGAGATGCACTTTGTGCCCGGTGATGCGTAGAGTAGCTGCCTCGCGGTTGTTCGACTCTATGGGCATGCCTTGTTCCATGCAAGTCAATTTGCAAATATCCAGAATGTCGTCCGGGCTGCCGGGGGCCACCTCAATGCGCACCGCCCAGGCTCCGGCGGCGCGGGCCTCGGCCAGCAGCGCCTGCACCCGGTTGCGGGTGCGGCGGTACAGGGCCATGGACTGCTCCACATAGTCCACCGTCAGGCGGGCACGCAGGCTGAGCCCTTGCGGGGTGATGATGTAGCGCAGCTTGCGGCGCTGGGCGCGGGTCACCTTGACGTAGCCCTTGGAGATCAGGCGCTTGAGGTGCCAGTTGACCGTACCGACCGCCACGCCCAACTGGCCTGCCAATGAGGCCTGGGTGACGTCTGGGTCGGTTTCGATATGCTCCAGCAGAAGGAGATCCCGCGCGGGATCGGCGTGTTGTTCCATAGGGTGCGCCAAAATTCAGGCGCTGAATTATAACGTCAGGGAACTAAAGGTCAAGCGCGCAGCCAATCCCACAGAAGGTAGAGCGCGCAGCTCACCAGCCCGATGCCGACCACCTGGTAGATCTCCACGATCGGCCACCAATCCAGGCCAAAATAACGGCGGATGTACCAGAGCAAGAAGCTGGCGCACATCAGCGCCGCGCCCACCAAGGCCCGCCGCAACCAGGGGTCCGTCCCACGCTTGTGTTCGAACCAGGCCCAGGCCGCCAACATTACCTGTATGGCGGCAAAGGCGCTGCGGTAGCGCGGGTTATCCCACATGTCGCCGCCGGCCCGGTACGAAGCCACCAGGCTGACCGCCCAGCTGAACAGCAGCAGCGCCCCGGGCAGCTGCAGCCAAGCCCGCTTGCGCCAAACAAGGTAAGTGGCATACAGCAGCAAGGCCAACAAGACCGTCCAACCCAGCGCCCGCCAGATCCCGATGATGTCCCACACCAGAAGGCCGCGCGCCACCAAGGCCGCCGGCAGCAGAGGGCGCACCAGGCCATACAGCACCAGGAATGGAATATGCACCCATTCCGGCATGAGCCTGAATTGGCGCGCGATCCAGCCGGAGCCGCTGGCGCTCACATACACCTGCCAGGCAGCCGACTGCACCAACCACTGCTCGCGCAGATCCACGAACAACCACACATAAAACAGCGCCAGCACGGCCGCCAGGCCCAGCCCGATCTGGACGCGGCGGTCACGCAATATGCGCCACTCGGTGAGCGCCAGATAGCAAACCAACAGGAATAGCAGTAGCGATGCGATGAACGGCCAGGAGAGGATGGCGGCGCTGATGAACGCCACGGCCAACAGGGTCAGCCCGCCGCGCCGCTGGCCAGAAAGGACGCGCTGCAAGCCCAGCAATGCCACCGGCAACAGACAGACGGTAAAGGCTTCACGCATCTGCGAGGAACCCAGTAGCGCCGCCTCCGGGTACAGTGCCAAACCCCACGCCGCCCACAGTGCCACCTGCTTGCCAAACGCGCGCCGGGTGGCCGCCCAGGCGAAGGCGACCGCCAACCCGGAGACCGCCGCAGCCGGCACCAACGCCAGCAGAGGCTGGTGCACCGCGCCGCCAAAGTAACGATATAGGGCCGCGCTGATGAACAGCAGCCCGCCATACTGATCGGTGATGCTGTAGCCGCTGAACGCGGCCACCAGCGGCTCATCCGACTCGGCCAGCTGCCAGGCGGCCTGGTCGCGGTTGTAGGCGTCCTGCATCACATAGCCGGCGCGCTGCACATCGGTGTCATGGCCGCCCACCGGCAACGCCACCAGCCAGACCGCGCCCAGCACCAGACGGAACAAGGCCGCGCCCACGGTCAAGCCCAGCAGCCAGCGCGGCAACTGTTCAGCCGCCAGGTTGCGAAAAGCTAGCCAATAGACCAGGCCCATCAGAGCGATCGCCAGCACAAATGAAACCCAGCCCTGCAACGACACGAACCCCGTAGACACCCACGCCAACCCCAAGCCCAGCAGCACGATGCCGCCTGCCAGCCAAATCGGATTGGGTGATGGAGTAGTTTTCTTCGCCATTCAGGGAAACCTCAGTGAGTTCTGCGTTTTGTGCAACCTGCTTAATGCTACCAACAAGCGCGGGCTACTTCCGCGCCGCAAAACGGCGCAGCAGATCTTCGATCAGCTTGGCATAGGCCGCGCCCATCACGTCTACCGTGTAGTTTTGCTGCGCCTCCTGCTGCGCGGCCGCGCCCAGGCGGGCACGCAACCCCGCATCGCCGATCAGACGTCGCAAAGCCTCGGCCATACCCTCAGGATCCTTTAGCTCCACCAGTAAGGCGGTGCGCTCATCTTCGAGCACATCGGTGGCCGCCTCAATGCGCGTGGCTATGATCGGCAAACCGGCAAACATGGCTTCCAGCAACGCCAGCGACATACCTTCCCAAAGCGAAGGCTGCACAAAGATGTCCGCCGCCTCTAAAAGCTGCGGCACATCGCTGCGCACGCCGGCAAAACGCACTCGTGCCGCGATGCCCCACTGGCGGGCTTTGTCTTCAAGCTCAGCCTGCAGCGGCCCTTGCCCTACGAAGGCGAACACGGCGGCCGGTTCATCCAGTGCTTTGATCGCATCCAAAAGGTATGTGTGGCCCTTTTGCAACACCAAGCGGCCCACGGTCAGCAGTAGCAGCTGGCCAGGTTGTACGCCCAGGGCGGCGCGCAAAGAGTCCTTTTGTTGCGAAGACAAGCCAAGCTGCGGGGGATGGATGCCGTTGTCGATCACCACAAGTTTTTCAGACGCCGCGCCTTCCGTGCGCATCGCCAGGCTGCGCACCTGGCTCGACACGCACACCATGCGCGTGCACAGCGCCGAGTTGGTGAGGCGGCCATGCAGCCAGATCAGCAGGCGAGAGGTGTTCTCCGGGTGGCTGTGGTGTGTGCCTATCCGGGTGCGGACGCCGGCCAGCCAGGCCAATGGCAACCCGAGCAGATTGCTGTGCGGCGTATGGGTGATCACCACCTCGCTGCGCCTGAGGAGGCCAGCCAAACGCAGCAAGGCCCCGGGCAGGCGCAGTAGATTGGAAAGCAAAAAGCCGCCATGCTTCCAGCCATTCAGGGAGGTCACTGGAAACGGGCCGGATGCCTGCCACTCGGCAGCGAGTCCCTGCTTGTCATACAAAAAAACGGCTTGCACCGGGTAGCCATGCTGGTGAAGGTATTCGGCTTGCGAGAGCAGGACGCGCTGCGCGCCGGCCACTTCCATCTGGGTTCCGAGCAAAAGTATTGAAGGTTTAGGGGCAGACATGAGGGCGTTGCGATTATAACGAGCCGCTATTTGCCGGATAACGCCGTTTGCGCAGCCCGCCGATGAGCCAACGCCGCAGGCCTGCGGGCAGCCAGGTGGCGGCCCAGGCCGCCCATGCCCGCAGGCTGAGTGGGCTGCGGCGCAGGGCCTGCGCCAAATGCTGGCGAGCCACCCGCATCTGCTGGCGGCCGCCCTCGCCCAGTAGGTTCTGAGCAAGGTTTATGTAGAGCGCAGTCCATGCCCTGCGCCAAAAGTCGCGACCCTGGCTTGCATCCTCCTGCTCGGCTTTGTGCATGTAGCGCACAAAGCCTTCGCTGGCATCTGTCTTGTCATAGCTGGTGCTTTGTGGGTGGACACGCACGCGTACCAGGCTCTCTGGCACCAGGTCTATCGGGTGTTTGCGCGCAACTCTGCGCCACAGGTCCAGATCTTCGGCCCAGTGCATGCTTTCATCGAAGCCGCCGGCCTCCAGGAAGACATTCTTGCGGATCAGCAAGCATGGCATCGCCATCAGCACCGACCATTCGGTCAGGATCTGTGGATAGACAAACCCGCGGAACACAGAGGTATCGCGCACGCCCAGATCTTCACCGGCATCCGTGAACTTGGAGAACCAGCAATGCACAAAACCCAGTTCGGGATTCTTGTCGAAGACCGCCATCTGCTTTTCCAGCTTGGTCGGCACGAACAGGTCATCTGAATCCAAAAAAGCAATGTATTCGCCCAGCGCCTGCTGCACGCCAAAGTTGCGCGCCGCCGAAACCCCCTGTGGCTCGCGCACAAAGTAGCGCAGCCTGCCCTCGGCCGCCATTGGCTGCAGGAGCTCGGCCGTGTTATCGGTCGAACCGTCGTCCACGACAACGATCTCGTAGTCAGTGAAGGTTTGCGCGAAGACACTGTCGAGCGCTTGCAGCAAGTAGCCCGCTCGGTTGCGGGTGGGGATCACGACGCTGACACGCGGCGCCATCACACTTCCCTCTTCAAGCGCTTATGCAGCCAGGCTAATAGCCCTAGACGCTCTAATAGTGCACGAAGTGCGAAGCGAAGCCGGCCGAGCAGCCACAACGGCTTGCGCCGGTTGAGATAGGCTGCGTAGCCTGGCAGCAGATCAGTCAAGGCGCGCCACTCGCCAAAATTTTGTACAGCTTCCAGGCGGAACTTTTGTGCGGCGGCCACAAGCCCCGGCCTTACCTTGTCGTACACACCGTAGCGCAACTGCACCGCCGTGCGCTCCAGCACCGCTTCCTGGCCACCCTCGCGCGTGCTCAAGCCGGTCTCGGCGTCTGTGAAATAGCCCAGCACGCCATCCACGCGGCCCATCGGCAGGCGGCTGGCAGCCATGCGCAGCGAAAGATCCATATCGGCGGCCACGCGGAACTGCTCATCAAAATAGCCGATGCGCTCACTCACATCGCGGCGCAAGACCCAGAACGCCCCACCCTGCGCGAACGCCCGTGCAAAATGGCGCGGGTTATAGGCCGGCGTATAGCGGCGTTCGCCCTCCTGCGCGCCATAGCGCGGCACCGATACGTAATCGCCATAGCACAAGACCCAGTCGTTGCCGGTCATGGCTTCGACCTGACGCTGCAAAGAGTCCGGCGTGCGGCAGTCATCAATGTTCCAGATCGCCAACAGCGGCGCACGCGCTGCGGCCCAAGCCCGGTTCCACGATGCGCCCAGCGTCTCGCGCGGCACTTCGATCACTTGCACCTGTTCGGGATGCCGGGCTTGAAAAGCCCGCACAAGCTCACGTTCTTTTGCAGAGGGCTCGTTGCACACAAAGATCACTTCAAGTTCAGGGAAAAGGGTTTGCTGTTCCACCTGGGCACAGTAGGCCGCCAGGTATTCCTCGCCTCTGTATACCGAGGTCAAAACGCTGAGCCTGGGCGCGCTCATAACCCGTGGCGCTCCATCTCATCGAACGCTGTGACCGCGCCGCGCACGAAATCGCGCGTCGTCCAGGCACCGGCTCGCGCCCGCCCGGCTTCGATAAGCCGCCGGCGCAGCGCGGCGTCCCCATGCACGCTACGCACAGCCGCAGCGATCGCGCCGGGGTCCGTGGGATCCACCAGCACCGCCGCCGCGCCCATCTGCTCTTCGGCGCCCGGCACTCTGGCGGCGACCACCGGGCAGCCCAAGGCGAACGCCTCCAGCGGCGGCAGATTCTCCGGCCCAAAGAAGCTCATATACGTCAGCGCCAGCGCATTGCGATACAGCGCATACAGATCTTCGCGGCTCACAAAGTCGAGCAGCTTGACCTGGTCTTGCAGCCCCAGCTGGTGGATCAAGCGAACAATGCTGCGTTTGGCGCCAAAATCTGCGCCGGTGAGCACCAACTGCAAAGCCAGCCCGTCTTGCTTCAACGCCGCCACGGCGCGCAGCAGGTTGGCGTGATTTTTGTGCTGCCAAAGCTGAGCCGGATACAGCAGGTAGCCGGGCTGCAGCCCAAAATCCTGCAAGACACTGGCATCATCCCCCGCAACCTCATCCAGCGCAGCCTGCGGGGTGGGGTGCGGCAGTAAGATCACGCGGTCGGGAGAAATAGCGTAGAAGCGGACGATCTCAGCGCGCCCGGCCTGGTTGCCGGCCACAATGGCGCGGGCGCGCGGCAGCCAACGGCGATAGTGGCTCTCGCGCACCTGCCATTCGCCGCCAGCGCTGACCTCGGGGAACTGCGGCTGCAGACGATGCTGCAGATCCAACACCAGCGGCACAAAGGGCATACGCACACCGCGGATGCGCGGGCTCAAGAACCAGGCGATGTCTGCGCCTACCCGGCCGATGTGGCGCTCCAGGCTGGAACGCCATGCGAGTCTGTCCTCTAATTCAGGAAAATAGCGGAAGAGCTTGAGCAAAGCGCGCTCAACGATCCCAGGCTTGGAATACAGCCGGAACGAGAGTTTGGGATTCGATTCGAGATCGATCTTGGTTGGGCTGAATACGATGAATTCGTGATTCGTGTTGGCGGCGCCAGCGGTCAGCGCACGCAGCACTTCGCCCTGGAAGGTGAAGGCGCCGCCATCATGGGTGAAGTATTGGTCGAGGACAACGGCGATCTTCATTGGCCCTGCTAGGCTTTTTGGGCAACGACCATCACATGCCAGGTATCCGGGCCGATCGTTTGGCCCGGCTGATAGGCCGGCAGCCATTCCAATGCGCTGAACCCGGCGGTCTGCAAGAACAACGCCATCTCCTGCACAAGAAAATAGCGGTTGAGCTGGGTTTCCTCCAGCTCGGCAACCAGCTTGCCGTCCGCATCGGTTTCACGCAAGCTGTAGTGGACTTCAGCCAACTGGCGCTCGACATGCAGAACCGTGCGGGATGTACGCGCCAGCTCGCCGTTAGGCAAAGGCCAGCTCGCCTGGCGCTCCGACTCGTAGCCGCGCAGCATGGCGGCGGCGTGCCAGAATTCCAGGATCAGCAAACCCTGCGGGCGCAATGCCGCGGCCGCGTTTTGCAGCACGCGCAATACCGCTTCATTGGTCTGCACATAACCGATCGAGTCGAACAAACAATACACTGCGTCAAACACGCGGCCGCCCAGCTGCAGGTCACGCATATCCTGCAATTGGAAGTCAACGGCTGAGCCGCGGCGCTGGGCCTGCGCCCGCGCTACCTCGAGCAGATCGGCAGAATAGTCTGTGGCGAGGATCTGGTAGCCCAGCCGCTCAAGCTCAAAGGCATGCCGGCCGGTGCCGCAGGCCAGTTCCAGCAAGGTCTTCGTTTCGCCGTGCGCGTTGCGGCGCAGGCAGGTATCCACAAAGGCCGCTTCGTCCTTGTACGGCTTGTTGGCGTAGATATGATCGTAGTACTCGGCGTACTTGCCGAGATATGAGCCCACCTAGCCCTCCCACTGGGGGGCGCGGCCGATGGCATCACAGATCAGGTCAATGGTCTCGTCGCTCAAATTCCAGGTGGACGGCAGATACAGGCCGTTCTCCCACAGGGAGTCGGCCACCGGGCACGGCACATCCCGGAAACCCGGCATCTTGTCGAGCACGGGCTGCTGGTTCATGGGGCAGAAGAAGGTGCGGGTTTGGATGCCGCTCTCAGCCAGCGCTTCCACCAGCTTGTCTCGGCCAATCCCAAACTCCTTGGGGTCAACCACGATGCCGTACATCCAATACACATTCTTGGCCCAGTCCAGCTCGGCGGGTAGCTGAATCCCTTTGATACCCTTCAACTTCTCGTTGTAGCGGTGCGCCACGCGGCGCTTCTGCTCGACGATGTGGTCGATCTTGCGGAACTGGGCCAGCCCCAGCGCCGCCACGAAGCCCGGCATGCGGAAGTTGAAGCCGGCCAGCTCGTGCTTGAAACGCGGCTGGGTGAAAGCCAGATTGCGCAGCAACTTCACCCGCTCGGCGAAGGCATCATCATTGGTCGTGATCATGCCGCCCTCGCCGGTGGTGATGACCTTGTTGGCATAGAAGCTGAAGCAGGCCATGTGCCCAAAGCTGCCGGTCATGCGGCCGCGCACCGTGGCGCCGTGCGATTCGGCGCAATCTTCGATGACGATCAGGTTGTACTTGTTGGCGATCGCCATCAAACGGTCCATATCCACCGGGTGACCGTATAGATGCACTGGGATGATGGCTTTTGTGCGCTGCGTGATCAGACCTTCGATCAGGTCAAGATCCAGGTTCCAGGTCTCATTCTCGGAATCGACCGGCACGGGCACCGCGCCGTTGTGCAACGCGGCCAGCGCCGTGGCAATGTTGGTGCTGGAGCTGACCAGCACCTCATCCCCTGGCTGCAGATCCAGCGCGGCCACCGCCAGATGCAAAGCCGAGGAGCCGCTGTTGACCGTGACGCCGTGCTTGCAGCCTACATAGGCGGCGAACTCGTTCTCAAAATCCTCAATATATTTGCCAAACGTGCCGGAGACTTCGCCCTTGCGCAGCGCGTCAACCACAGCCTCGATCTCATCTTCGCTGATGACGGGCTCAAAGACCGGGATCATTTCTTCACCTCAACAAAAACTTTGTCTTCGGCCTCGCCCAGATACGGGCCTTGCTTCACGCTGATGCACTGCATGTCTTCCAGCACGCGGATGGCGTGCACCCCATGGATGAGCACGATCGCATCGCCGGCGTGCATTTCGATCTCACGCAGCAAGCTGCCATCGTCGCCGTACAGATCCACCACCACCACCCCGCGCTGCACCACGAACATCTGCTGCAGGTCGGCAATAGTGCGCTCGACCGGCTTGTGGAAGTGCGGCGGCTCCACAAAGCCGGCTTTGTGGGCCAACAACCCAAACTGGAAAGACGATTCGGCTGGCGAGAAGAAGGTGGTCTTCTCCACCTTTTCACTTGCCCAAATGATCTCGGCATACTTGATGCCGTGGTATTCAACGATCTCTACGCCCATTTATGACCTACCGCTGAGAATTTTCATGATCGGATCTCGCACAGACTTCCATGCTACCCGAACTGGCCAATACGCTTTCAGAAAAATACGCGCCAATCGGGTCTGCAACCAATACAAAGGGGATACAAGCAAGCGCTCAATATCCGCGGTAGGGCGCGGCGCTTCCACAAGCCGCCCCTCCTGCAAATCGCGCTGCAACGCCTGGATCGCAGCCGGGTGCTGGCCCGAAAAGCGCTCAAGCCACTGCAGCCCGCCCAGCTCCCCAAGGCGCAAGGGGTTCTTCAGCCCCATGTATTGCTCGTCATACCATTTCTTGTTCTTTGTAAAGGCAGTCGACCAGGTGACGTTGGAGTAGTATCCCACCTTCTGCCAGGCCTGCTTGGGGAACACATATGAGTAGTGATGCATGTAGACCGGTTTGCCTGCGGGGGCAGGCCGGGTTACCCAGTTCAGTTGGTTCAGTTCGCGCCCCTGGTCATCCACTACGGTCGGCGGCCGGTGAGAGGTATAGCGATAGCCCGGCCCCCAACGGAAGACGCGGAACACACGCGGGTACTGATGCAGATGCCACTCACCGGTAATGTGCGATTCAAAACCGCCGAAGAATTCAATATACGGGAATGAGTACCCTGAGACCTCCGGTTCGCGGTCAAGCAGCTCAAGCATGCCAGCCAAATCGCTCTCCAGATAGAACTCATCACTATCCACCTGCCACAACCAGTCGCCCGTGGCGCGCTCGGCATAGGCCTGCGACATCTCATCCTTCTCAGGCCAAAACCCATCCGCATAGCCCGCATCCGCAGCGCTGAGGATCATTACCTTGCCTTCGGGGTCTTCGTCTCGCTGGAAGCGCTGCAGCATTTCCAGCGTATCGTCCACCGAGTGGCCATCCGGGCGCGCCAGAGCGCCGGCTGTGCGCACTGCACCCTCGACCACAATGATCTGGTGGGCGAAGGGGTACAAGGCGCGTAGGTTGTATTCGAGGAACGGCATGGCATTCAGCGCCAGGATGCCAAAGCTCACCTTAGCCATGCGCCGCCTCAGTTACCAGTGCATGCAAGTACAGACCGAGCACTCGATCCGCAGAAAATTTGCTGCGCGTGTACGCCTTCGTTTCCTGCTGGATGGTTTCCAAATTTGGCGCATTAAGCAACGCAACGGCCTGCTCTGCCATCCTGCCGGCGTTGAGATCCGCCACGAGATGGCCGTTCTTGCCATCCTCGATGATGTCAGCATTGCCGCCGCGGCGGAAGGCGACCACCGGCAGGCCCAGATAGGCTGCTTCCACGATGGCCATGCTGAAATTCTCCATCAACGCCGGCGAGATGGCCACATCGCTGGCTTTGACATATCCGATATGCTCAGCATAACTGACCTGGCCCGGCAGCAGCATGTGCCCGCGGGCGCTGTGCGCTTCCAACTTCTGCAATACGTCAGGCTCGATATACCCAGGAATATAGAAGCCCAATGGGGCCTTCACAAGGCTAAGCAAGGCATCAATGATCTCGATCAAATACTGCGCGCCTTTGATGCGGCTGCCGGCAGAAGGCATGTATACGACCCGTGCCTTAGCAGGCAGACCTAGCTGCTTGTGGATTGGCTGAGGCTCGATGCCATCCACGGTAGTCAAATCGATCAGGTTGGGCACGACCGAGACCGGGCCGTCAAAGGCATAGGTCTGCTCGAACCATTCGCGCATATAGCCGGATGGGCACAGCACCTGGTCCACATTTTTGAGCACCTGATTCTCAAGCCAGATCGCCAAACGCGTATCCAGCGCAGAAAACCCGCCCAAGCCCGATTCTTTGGCGATCCGCGCCGGATTATGGTGCGAGGTCAGCACAAAACACTGCTGGGCAGATTTGCGCAGCCAAAGGCCGGGAGCGCCGTGGTCTGAGAGGAGCACCGTGTCCGGCGCATACTCCCTTATCGAGCGTGCCATCCTCAGCGCGCCGGGCGCATTGCGCAGGATCTCGGCCGCTTGGTAGGCCAGCTTGCCGGGCTGCAATACCCGCCACGGGAATTGCAGCAGGACAAACAAGCGCTTGAGCCACTGGGGGGCGACGCCATGGCGGACGATCTCGGGCTCAGAGTCATCCTTGACCCCATTGTCGTAGAACGTAAAAAGCCGCGCCGCGTAGCCGCGCTGGCGCAGGGCACGCCACAAGTTGTAATGCGCGCTGGCCACGCCGCCTGCGCCATACGGCGGGGCGCTGGCGGCGACAATGGCGATGCGCGATTTTTTGCTTAGCGCGGCCATTGCATTTTCATCCAGAATACGGCTTTGTCGGCGATGCCGTGTTTTGCGCCTTTTGCCAAAGGGGAGCTGGAGTACAGCCGCCACGACTCTCGGTTGTGAACGGCTGCGGCGCGGCAAGCCGCCCACCAGCGCTCTTCGAGTGCAGCGCGCAAGGCGGCGGCCGCATACAGCTTCTTGCGCTTGTTGGCGCGTTCAATTGAGCGCAGCCAGACCTCTGTGCGGCGCAGAAAGCTGCTATTGTGCTCAAACTGCCATGTGGAAATAGCGCTGTGCAGCTGCAAGTCTCGCCGCGTTGCGGTTATGCCCAACCGCTTAAGCTGGCGCGCCCGCACGGCATCTGCGGTTTGCGCCTGCCCGATGGCGTGCCGCTGGCCCACCTGGCCGGCGTGGATTCGGTAGCGCAGCAATACCTCCGGCACGTTAGTCATTTGCAAACGGCGGGCGGCCCGCTCCCATAGCTCATAGTCCTGCGCGCGCTCCACGCGTGGGTTATAGCGCAAACCTTTGCTCGCAAAATCCTTGCGGCGCAACATCACCGCACTATGCACAAACGGAGAGTTGAACAACAGGTCTGCCTTGGCTGCCTCCGGCGTTGTGGGCAGTTTCCAGGTTTGCTCTTTGGGCAATCCCATGGTTTGCGCCCAGGCGCTCACCAGGCTGATATCAGGATGGCTTTCCATGAAAGCGACTTGCTTCTCGAGCCGGGCAGGCAAACTAACATCATCTGCGTCCATACGCGCCCAGTAGACGCCGCGCGCCATTCGCAAACCTCGGTTGAGTGTTACCGAAAGGCCGGCCCGTTTGCGGTTGCGCACCAATCGCCAGCGCGGGTCCTGTACGCCGGCCAGCATCTCAGCGCTGCCGTCTGTGGAGCCATCGTCAATGCAAATAAATTCAAGATCGCTCAACGTCTGGGCGAAGATGCTGTCAATGGCTTCGCGCAGGTATGGCAGGCCGTTGTATACCGGCATGACCACACTTACCAACGGGGTCTTCAATCAGCCAGCCTGTTCAGTAGGTCGAATTCAAGCTCAGCCACCCGCTCGAGCGCGAAGTGCGCTTCGACATAGGCTCGGCCGGCGCGGGCCAAGCGCTGGCGCAGTGCAGCATCATCCACCAGGCGCTGCACGCCTTCCCGAATACTGGCGGCGTCCACATTGCACAGCAAGCCGTTGTCTTCGTGCGTGATGATCTCTTGGATGCCTTGCACCCGCGTTCCCAGAACGGGCAGGCCACATGCCATCGCTTCGATCAATGCCTTGGGGTGGCCCTCATACAGCGAGGGGAAGACGAACAGGTCACACTGGCGCAGCAGATCCGGCAGATCCTGATTCCCCACCGATCCTAAAAATCGAAACTCAGCCTTCCCACCTTCCGAGAATTCCTCGAGTTGCTCTTTGCGCGGCCCATAGCCGATCAGCCACACTTCCACATCCATATCAATAACCGCTTTGATCAACTGGAACAGGTTCTTCTCGTCATCCAACCGGCCCACGAACCCGATCCGTGTTTTCGAAGACCCGCTGCCCTTGCCCGGATAAAAGCGATCCGTCTCAACATAGTTGGGAATCACGTTGATCCGCTCGGGGCTCACTCCATAGTTCTCAGACACTTTGTTTGCAATGCGCTGTGTGGTCACCACCACCGCGTTCGCCCCGTTAAATACGGCTTTCTCCAACTTAAGCGCCTGCTTGGCGTGCTTGGATTTAGGACCATACTTGTTGCTCTGAACCTCGGAAAGCATATAGCCGCAGCGCGCAATGAACTTTGCGCCCGCTTTGCGGGCAGCCCCCATGGCAATATCCGCCCCGGCCATCTGATTGCTTTTGAACACATCCGCCTTCAACGGTTGTGAGAGCAGCTTACGCTCATACGCTGCCAGCTTGAGCCCATCTACATTGGCATGGATACGCAGATCAGGAATAATGTGAGCGAACGCTAGGTCTTGCTTGTCGCCATAGGTCACAAAATCAATGCCAATCCCGAGCGCCTGCAGCCTGCGATACAACGCCACCTCGCGGTCCAGCATGCCGACCGTGCTCCAGGTTTTGAGC
This sequence comes from Anaerolineales bacterium, assembly GCA_019454165.1. GTDB lineage: Bacteria > Chloroflexota > Anaerolineae > Anaerolineales > UBA11579 > JAMCZK01. The sequence continues at coordinate 281,079 of CP075367.1, forward strand.
GACACCCCTTGGGTGAAAAACAGGGCTAAGTTCATTTCAACACCGGCAAAAGAGGCTCATAAAGCTCTCGATAGTAGCGGGCCGCGATCACCGGCCAGCCATAGTGCTTGATGCGCTCAAGCCCGTTCGCAACTAGTTGCTGGCGCAAACCAGGCTCCTCGATCAGGCGCTCAATACCCGCAGCCAACCCGGCCGGGTCTTCGATATCGGTCAGCAAACCATCCTGCCCATGCGTGACCACATCCGGCGCCAGGCCCACCCGCGTGCCCACGAACGGCACGCCGGAGGCCAGCGCTTCGAGCACGCCTTTGGGGCCACCCTCCTCGCGTGAGGCCATCAGATACGCGTCAATGCCGTCAAACAAACGCGGGATGCGGTGAAAGTCTTCCTCCACCACATGCACATACGGCACTCCGGCGGAAACCAACCCCTGTTTCACATAGCCGCGCGCCGGAGCGCTCAACAAGACGAACAGGTTCTTATGGCGGGCATGAACTTGCTTCAGCGCTTCGATGAGCACATCCGGCCCCTTGATCAGCTTAGGCACCAGGCCATCGGCCATACCCTGGCCATCTTTCTGGAACGAGCCGATGCAGAACGCATCCGCGGGGATGCCAAGCTCTCGCCGCCGGGCAAGTCTGTCTTCGGGAGACGCGGGTTTGAAACGCTCCAGGTCCACACCCAGAGGAATACGGACCAATTTCTCTTTAGGCGCGCCCCACTGAAGAAAACGATCTTCCATGATCTTGCATGAAACATGTAGCCGGGCGATCAAATGCAATTTTGCCAACACCTTTTCGATGGGCTCGGCAAAGTCAGGCGCTTCTTTATTCCCATGAAAGACGGTTGCGACAACCGTATTTTGGCGGGTATGTTTCGCGTCCAGATTTGCCAGGGTGTCCCAGAGAGATGAATAATGAAGGATCTGGCGCGAAATACCCCGGGCAGATCTCACAACCTGGGTTTCCATCGCAAATTGCTCACGGATGTTACGCGTGATGTAGTGCGCCTCCCAGTCCAAAACCCAATTCACAAAGGGGGCAACAAAGTACAGGGCGGGCTGGTGACGCAGCCTGGGCATCGCCAGTGAAAGCAAAGAACGAATGCCGCGCGATATCGTCATACAACACCTTGCGCGCCGGTGAGCGTTTTTAGCTCTTCGTTCGCGCCAAATTGCAGGTCGCAAAAGTGCTTGTATTCTTTGCAGCGCAGATACAGTTCGGCGTGCTTGCCTTGATCCACGATCTGGCCGCGCGCCAGAACAACAATGTTGTCGGCATGGATCACCGTAGAAAGCCGGTGGGCGATCACCACCGCAGTCGTATCCTTGATGATGTTGTCGATCGCTCGTTGCACCTGGCGCTCCGATTCGGTATCCAGTGCGCTGGTCGCCTCATCGAGAACCAGGATGCGCGGGTCATGGTACACCGCCCGGGCGATCGTGATGCGCTGCTTTTGCCCGCCCGAGAGCAGCATGCCGCGGTCACCAATAAGCGACTCGTAGCCCTTCGGCAGCTTGTCGATGAACTCGGTGGCATTGGCCACCTCAGCCGCCTTGCGCACTCGCTCCAGGTTGGCGTTCTCGTCGGGATAAGCAATGTTCTCGGCCACGGACGCATTGAACAGGATACTGTCCTGCGACACAACGCCGATCATGCGGCGGTACACAGGTAGATCCAGCTCGCGCAGGTCGGCCCCATCCACGCTGATGCGCCCACTGCGGGGATCATAGAAGCGCAAGATCAGATCCGTGATGGTGGATTTGCCGGCCCCACTCTCGCCGACCAGGGCCACCATTTGGCCGCGCTCGATCTCGAGATCAATGTGGCTCAATACGCTCTCTTGACCGTATGCAAACGATACGTCTTCAAAGCGGATCCGGTCGACAAAATCAGTCTTGACCGTCGTTCCGCTGACGATGGACGCGGTTTCGTCAAAGAATTCCTGCACCCGTTCGCTGGTCGCTACTGTAGTCTGGATAATTTTCAGCGTGCGGGCCAGATCAGTTAGTGGGTCGAGCACCGCTCGCCCCACATACAAGTAGAGAAAGAAACCTGTCGTACTGAGCCGGCCAGAGATAAGTTCGTTGGCGGCAAACAGCAGAACGGCCACATTCACCATTGAGTTGATAATGAACGTGACCGGCTCATCCACATGTTTAAAGAAAGAGGATCTGAAGAGCGCCTGAATGGCTCTACGGGAAAGGGAGGAGAATCTTGTCGCTTCGTAAGGCTCTGCTGCAAACGATTTCACGATACGAATATTGGAAACGACTTCCTGCAGGTAGGATGTAACCTCGGCCTGCACACCAAACTGCTCACGAACCCGGCGCTGGGCCGGCTTCTTCACAAGCTGAACAAAGATGTACTGTGCAATTGCGGCCAGCACAACAAAAAGGCTGAGGCGCAAGCTGGTTTTGATCAACAGCGAGCCGTACAGCAATGCCAGTACGCTCGAAACCACGATCGAGCGCACGATCGCCTCAAGCCCGGATACGACCGCATCGGTATCCTTGTCCAGGCGAGAGATCAATTCACCCGTGCGATTCTTTGTGAAAAAATCGAGCGACAACCCCATAACGTGTTCCAGCAGGGCCGCCTGCATTCCACGCCCTGCTCGCACTCGGATCCAGATCCCCAGCAGATAGACCAGAAAGTTCAATACATACAGCACAACAGAGACCAGCAGGTACAAGACCGCCACGGTTACGATGACATTCCAGGCGCTGGTTTGCTCAGGAGAGAACAGGTGCAGCAAGTATTGGCCGATGTTGTTCAGGTCAACATCAAAAATGCTGTCAGGCACTTCCTCGGTCAGCTGGTTGAACGCCTCCGGCCCATGCACGGCCACTTCCAGCACGGGCGCGGTCACCATCGGCTGGGCCGCGGTTAGCAGGCTGGCGACGAAGTACAAGGCCAGCGAGAGCAGTATCTGCGGCCAGTACGGCTTCATGAATCGGCTCAGCAGCTGGGCCAGCTGCTTGAATTCGTAGTTGCGCTTCATGTTGGAGTTGTTCATGCGATCTTGCGCGCTCCGTTGCCGGCGGGCTTGCTGCGCTCCAGCGAATAGGCGCCATCGCGCATGCGGATGATGTACTTGCCGGGCTGCTCATCCAGGGCCAGGCCGCCGGTCTCCAGGCAACTCAGGCGGAAGATGTCCAGCTCCGGGTCGCTGCCATCGATATACACGCTTTCGATTCCTTTGGCTTGCATCGAGGCGATCAGATCCTTCGCCTGCTCGCGCAGCCCATGATAGACCTTGAGCGAGTCTTTGACATACTGGGTGGCATTGCGTTGGAAGGCGCGCATGCCCTCGCCGGTCAGGTTGTAGCGCAGACGAGTGCGGTCCATGCGCGTGGCCTTGAGGTAGCCGCGGCTGATCAGGCGCTTGATGTACCAGTTGACGCTGCCGATCGCCATGCCCAGCCGGCTGGCTAAACCCGCCTGGGTAATGGTCTCGTCTTCGGCAATAGCTTCCAATAATCGGTATTCGCGTTGCTTCACGGCACACCAGCTTTCAGGAAATGAATTCTGACACGCGCGCCGCACAACTGTCAATAGACATTGAGGGGAGAAGCTAGCCCAATTTCTCGTACAAAATGGCTTCGATACGTTCGGCCGTGCGCCCATCCCATAAGTCGGGCTGCTGGGGAGCCGCCTTCTGCCCCCGCAGCGCACGATAACCCTCAACAATCCCCTGAGGGCTGTTGCCCACCAGGCGGTTGCCGCCCATCTGCAGCGTGATCGGGCGCTCCGTGTTCTCGCGCGCCGTCAGGCACGGGATGCCCAGCACGGTGCTCTCTTCCTGAATGCCACCCGAGTCCGTCAAGATGAATTGAGCCTGCGTCATCAGGCTAACGAACTCGAGATACCCCACCGGCTCCAGCAGCCTGACCCCGCTGGCTTGCAGCGCATCCAGCAAGCCCCAGTCGGCCATGCGAGCCCGCGTGCGCGGGTGCACCGGGAAGATCAGCGGCGTGCTTTGCTGGATCGTAGCCAGCGCCTCAACGATCCCGCACAGCGCGCCTTGCTCATCCACGTTGGATGGGCGATGCAATGTCACCACGCCATACCCACCCGGCGTAAGCCCTTGCGCTTCCCAGGCGGCCAGCTGCTCAGCGGCCGGCTTGAAACGCAGCAAACTGTCCACCATGATGTTGCCCACGCGGAACACGCGCTCGGGCGGGATGCCGGCCGCGGCCAGATTCGTATCCGCATCCGGCGAGGGCGTGAATAAATAATCAGCCAGCACATCCGCCACGATGCGGTTGTGCTCCTCTGGCATCTCGCGGTCAAAGCTGCGCAGCCCGGCTTCCACATGCGCCAACGGAATGTTGAGCTTGTTGGCCGCGATCGAAGCGGCCAGGGTGGCATTGACATCGCCAAAGACAACCACCATGTCCGGCCGGCGCGCCGTGAATTCCTTATCCAACTCAAGGATCACGCGCGCCACTTGCTCATTGACGCTGCCGCCATGAATATCCAAGTACAAATCCGGCTCGGCCATCTGCAGCTGCCGGAAGAATACGTCTGACATGTTGGCGTCAAAATGCTGACCGGTATGGATCAGGCGCGCCTGCAGGCGGCCCTTGGCCTGCACCGCCGCCATCAGCGGGGCCGCTTTCATAAAGTTAGGTCGCGCCCCCACCACCAGCGCCAGTTGCTTGGCCATGCTAGCTCACCAACTCCGCCGCCTGGGCGGCTACATGCTGGCCGATGGCCAGGCTGGCCGTGGCCCCCGGCGACGGTGCATTCAGCACATGCAGCCAGCCGTCGCCGTGCGCAAAACGGAAATCCTCCACCAGCTTGCCATCCTTATCCACCGCCTGGGCACGCACCCCCGCCCGCGCCGGAAGCAGATCCTCCGCCGTGACCGCGGGCATCATCCGCTGCACCTCGCGGGCGAACACGCCCACATTCCCTGATCGCATTAGCTCACCCAGGCCCATCTTTAGATTTGGTAGCACCAGCCGCCAGAAACCACTGTAACTCAACGACTCTAGCGTATCGCGCATATCAAAGTCTCTGCTGAAGTACCCCTCGCGTCGCAAGCTGAACACGGCATTGGGGCCTACCAGCACTTCGCCGTCCGTCATGCGGGTCAGGTGCACGCCCAGGAACGGGAAGCGCGGATCGGCCAGGGGATACACCATGCCGCGTACCAGGTGCCGGGCCTCCGGCCGCAACCGGAAGTACTCGCCGCGGAACGGCACAATGCGCAGCCCAGGGTCGATCCCAGTCTGGCGCGCCAACCGGTCACTGTACAGGCCGCCGCAGTTCACCGCTATACGGGTCTGCACCCCGCCCCGGCTGGTGTGCAGATGCAATATCCCATTTTTGCGCTCAAAGCGCTGTAATTTGGCGCCCAGGTGCACTTCTGCACCCGCCTGCACCAGATCCTGAGCCAGCGCCCGCGCCACATGCCCGTAATCTACGATCCCCGCCTGCGGCACCCAAATGGCTTGCACCGCGCGCACATGCGGCTCGATCTCGGCGATGCGCTCCGCGTCTACGATGTCCAGCGCCAGCCCGTTCTCAACCCCACGCGCATACAGCGGCTGCAGGCGCGGCACTTCGTCTTCGCGAGTGGCGACGATAAGCTTGCCGGTCATCTCATACTTGATCTTGTGCTCGTCGCAAAAGGCCAGCATGGCGGTGCGCCCGGCCGCGGTCAGCTGCGCCTTCAAGCTGCCCTTCTTGTAATAGATACCGGAGTGCAGCACGCCGCTGTTGCGGCCGGATTGGTGCGCGGCTACCTGCGGCTCCTTCTCCAGCACGGCCAGCGAGCTGCCGGGGTACTGCTGCAGCAAGGCCCGCGCCGTCGCCAACCCCACCAGGCCGCCGCCGATCACCACAAAATCATATGGCTTGGTTTGCATACCTGAAGTCATCATAACTCAGCCAAACTTGACGAGCATCTACCCGCACACTACAATGGTCAGGCTCATTAACATTGCAACTGGGTGGCTGTTGTCTTTGCGACAACGGCAACTGCGAAGCCGGTGAGATGCCGGCGCTGTCCCGCAACTGTGATCCGCCTCTGTAGCTAGAGCGCGGTAAGCCAGGTCGCCGGCCCAGCTTGCTCAAGCACGATCCTCGACGGATAAGGAGGTGCCCTTGCTCAAGCCCATGACCCCCGCTTGACGCCAGCCCTTCCCTGCCTCGTGCAGGGATTTTTGTTTAACTTGGCTTATGAATTAACACTAGGAGATTTTCTGTGAAAAAACGCATTCTCAGCAGCCTCTTGCTGCTCGCTCTGCTGGCCGCCTGCGCTCCCGCCGCGGTGGCCACCCAAGTTCCCACCGCGGTAGTCGAACAGCCCACCGCGGCGCCGGTGGTCGATACCAGCATCAGCCTGACCGATGACCTGGGCCGCGAAGTAACCCTCGAAGCCCCGGCCGCCCGCGTGGTGTCCATGGCGCCCTCCAACACGGAGTTGCTCTTCGCCGTGGGCGCCGGTGACCAGGTCGTCGGCCGTGACCCGTACTCCAACTTCCCCGAAGAAGCCTTCGACATCACCGACATCGGCGATACCTACGCCAGCCTCAATACTGAGCTGATCCTCAGCCTCGAGCCGGATCTCGTGCTGGCCGCTGGCATCACGCCGCCGGAGCAGGTCGACCAGCTCGAGCAGCTGGGCATCACGGTCTACTGGCTCGGCAACCCGACTGACCTCGAGGGCCTCTACCGCAACCTGGAGACCGTCGGCATCCTCACCGGCAATGAGCAGGAAGCCCTGGCCGCCATTGATGACCTCAGTGCCCGCGCCGAGGCCGTGCTCGAGAAAGTGGCCACCGTCACCGAACGCCCTACCGTCTTCTATGAAGTCGATGGCCAGACCGACCCCAGCGCGCCGTTCACTGCCGGCGGCGGCACCTTCATTGACCTGATCATCAACCTGGCTGGCGGTGCCAACATCGTCGGCAGCCAGGAAGGCTACATCGCCTACAGCATCGAAGACCTGCTGGTGGCTGACCCCAGTGTGATCCTGCTGGGTGACTTCGCCTGGGGCGCGACGGTAGAGTCCGTCGCAGCCCGCGCCGGCTGGGGCGCCCTGTCGGCGGTCACCAACGACCGGGTCTACCCGTTCAATGATGACCACATGAGCCGCCCGGGGCCGCGCCTCGTCAACGCGCTCGAAGAACTTGCCCTACTGCTTCACCCTGAACTGTTCGACTAAAGTACCAAACAAGCAGGGCGGGCTATATGCCCGCCCTGCCATTGCACTTATGAAACCTTTCATCCGCCGCCACCCATTCATCACCACCGCCATCCTGTTGGTCGGCGCGTTCTTGCTCAGCATTGCGCTGGGCTCTGTTTTCATTCTGCCTGAGAGCATATTCAAAGCCTTGCTTGGCCTTGAACCGTTGCAGGGCACGCTCAACACCATCCTGTTCGAGATCCGCCTGCCGCATGCCGTGCTCATTACCCTCACCGGTGCGGCGTTGGCCGCCAGCGGCACCGCCTACCAGGGCCTGTTCCGCAACCCGCTGGCCGACCCGTACCTGATCGGCATCGCCTCTGGCGCCGGCTTGGGCGCCGTCACCATGATGGCGCGTGATTGGCCCAAGGATCTGCTCGGCTTCTACAGCATCCCCGCCGCCGCATTTGCCGGCGCGCTGCTCACCGTCGCCATCGTGTATTGGATCGCCCGCCTGGGCAAGACCGTGCCGGTCACGACGCTGATCCTGGCCGGTGTGGCGGTCAGCACCTTCGCCACCTCGCTCAGCTCCTTCCTGATGCTCCAATCCGAGAGCGAGCTGCGCCGCGCCATCGCCTGGCTGCTGGGCGGCGCGGCCCTCAACGGCTGGCAGCCGGTCATCGCCATGCTGCCCTACGTCACCGTCGGCATCATCATCCTGCTGCTCTCCGGCCACCAGCTCAACGTGCTGCAGACCGGCGAAGAACAGGCCCAGCAGCTTGGCCTGCCCGTCGAACGCATCAAGCTGGTGCTCATCGTGGCCGCTTCGCTGGCCGCGGCCGCCGCGGTGGCTTTCTCCGGCATGATCGGCTTCATCGGCCTGGTCATCCCGCACTCCCTGCGTCTCATTTGGGGCGGCGACCATCGCCGCTTGCTGCCGCTCTCGCTGCTCGGCGGCGCGGCCGCCTTGCTGCTGGCCGATGTGGTCGCCCGCACCATCCTGCCGCCGCAGGTCATCCCGGTTGGCATCATCACTGCCCTAGTCGGCGTGCCTTTCTTCCTCTGGTTGCTGCGCCGCGCCAAAGCGCAGATGTACTGGTAAGTATGCTGAGGATCGAACAGCTTGAGCTCGCCTACGGCAGCACGCCCGTCCTCGCTGACCTTGATCTACAAGTGCAGCCAGGCGAGGTGCTTGGCCTGATCGGCCCCAACGGGGCCGGCAAAAGCAGCCTGATCCGCGCCCTTAGCGGCGTGCTGGCGCCGCGCCGCGGGCGCATCTCCTTCAATGGGCAGGACCTGCTGGCCATGCCAGAAGCGCAGCGCGCCCGCCTGGTCAGCGTGGTACCGCAATCCACCCAGCTGCCGCCCGCCTTCACCGTATACGAATGCGTGGCTTTCGGCCGTACACCCCATCTCAACTGGCTGGGCAGCCTGGGCACGGAGGATAAGGCGAAAATTGAGTGGGCCATGCAGATAACCGAGAGCGCCGCGCTAAAAAACCGCCGCGCTGGTGAGCTTTCTGGCGGCGAACAGCAGCGCGTCCTGCTGGCCCGCGCTCTGGCGCAGGATTGCCCCATCCTGCTGCTCGACGAGCCGACCGCCCATCTGGATCTCCACCACCAGGTGGCCATCCTCAACGTGGTGCGCAGCCTGGCCCGCGAGCGTGAGCTGGCTGTGCTCGTGGCCCTGCACGACCTCAACCTGGCTTCCCTGTTCGCCCAACGGCTGGCTCTGCTGGTCAACGGCCGCCTGCAAATCGAGGGCACGCCAGCACAGGTGCTGACCCCGGAGGCGCTGGAGCAGGCTTACTCTGTTTCCACCCGCATCCTGCCCAACCCCGAAACAGGGCAGCCCTGGGTCATCCTCCAAGACAAGTAGCGAAAGGCAATTCGCCAAATTCAGCCCGCGATTCTGCCGCGCAGCCCCGCCCGCATGCGTACAATGCGCGCATGTCTGTAAAGCGCATCCTCGTCGTCGAAGACCAGCCGCAGGCCGCCCACGCGCTACTTGAAGGGTTGGCCAGCCTCGGGCCGGCCATCACCGCCCACAGCGCGCCCTCCGCGGAGGCGGCCTTGCGCGCTTTGCAAGACGCGCCGTTCGACCTGCTGATCGCCGATGTGCTGCTGCCCGGCATCTCCGGCCTGGAGTTGATGGCGCGTTTCCGTCGCCAAAACCCGGCCACTCGCGTGATCCTGCTCAGCGGCGTGCAAGACGAAGCGATCCGCAGCCAGGTGGCCCGCAGCGGCGCGGATGGCTTTTTCTTCAAGCCGGTCGAGCTGGCCGATGTACTGGATGCCGTGGAACGCCAACTCGGCCTGGTCAAGACCATCCTGCCCACCGAGCTGTCGGTCATCAAGAACTCACAAGACAACGAAGCCAACATCGCCCAGGAACTTGCCGAGTTGCGCTTCACGGCTCAGGCTTACTCCGCCTTGCTCATCGCTATCGGCGGCCAAGTATTAGCCCGCGCCGGCGTGCTGCCCAACCCATCCGTTGAGGCTGGCCTGATCACGCACATGCTTTCCGCCCTGCAATCCAGCCAGCGCATGGGCAGCCTGTTGGGCGCCGCCCAGCCGGATGATCTGCTGGCCATCCGCGGCGCCAACGAGCACGTCTACTTCACCAGCCTGGGTGGCGGCCGCTGCCTGGCCCTGGTCACCAAGCCGCTCAGCGCCCCGCGCGCCGCGGCGTTGGCGCAGGCCATGCACAAGACCAGCCTACGCCTGGCCCAGTCACCCGAGGCTGCGCCGGCCGCCGAAGCCCGCCTGGCGGAAACCGACCCGCACCTGGAAAAGATCCTGGCCATGGAAGATACGCGGCCCAGCCGCGTGGTGGCCGAGCGCTACTGGCAGGCTGCTGAGCTGCAGGCGCCGCGCCTGCACGGCGCGCTCAGCTACGAGCAAGCCGCCCAGATCGGCCTGGCGCCGCCCATTCAACAATAGCCAGCGCTGCATGTTACAATTTTGCGCCTTCGGCTAACCCCGACCCATTGGGGCGTGGTGCAATGGCAGCACACCGGACTTTGAATCCGTGGATCCTGGTTCGAGTCCAGGCGCCCCGACTTGCGTCAGCTATGCAAGCAACTGAAGACCCCCTCCCTGATTCTTCACTACATTCGCTGCTCTTAACGCCTGCCAGGTGGCCGGCTGTATGACCACCCGCGTCGTTATTCTGGCCGCCGGCAAAGGCACGCGCATGCGCTCGCGCCTGCCCAAGATCCTGCACCCGCTTGGCGGCCGGCCCATGGTGCAATACGCCCTGGAAGCTGCCCGCCAGGCCAGCTCGCTGCCGCCCGTGCTCGTCATCGGCCATCAGGCCGCCGACATCCGCGCCGCGGTGGGCGACCAGGCTGACTATGTAAAGCAGGCCGAGCAGAAGGGTACCGGCCATGCTGTCATGCAGGTCCAGGCGCTGCTTGAGGGCAAGGCCGAGCAGGTCATCGTCTCCAACGCAGACTTGCCCCTGCTGACCGGCGAAACCCTGGCGGCCCTGGCTGAGGCGCACGCCAAAAGCAAGGCCGCCATCACCCTGCTGACCCTCAAGCAAACAAACGCGCGCGGCTTTGGCCGCATCAAACGCCTCAAAGGCAAGCCGGTCGCCATCATCGAAGAAGCCGAAGCGACCCCCAAACAGCTGCTCATCGACGAGCTCAACGTCGGCGCCTACTGTTTCAACGCCAAGTGGCTGTGGGCCGCCCTCCAAAAGCTCAAACCCTCCCCCAATAAGGGCGAGTATTACCTGACCGACCTGCTGGCCATCGCCGTCAAGCAAAGCAAGAAGATCCACAGCCTGGAGCTGCAAGACCCCACCGAGGCCATCGGCATCAACACGCGTGAGCACCTGGCTGAAGCTGAATACGCCCTGCGCCAGCGCATCAACCGCCACTGGATGCTGGCCGGCGTCACCATCCAGGATCCGCAAAGCACTTACATCCAGCCCGGCGTCACGCTGGGGCAAGACACCACCATCCTGCCCAATACCATGCTGCTGGCTGGCACCCAGGTGGGCGAAGACTGCATCATCGGGCCAAACACCTCCATCAGCCACAGCCGGGTCGGCAACGGCTGCCACATCCAGGCCGCCGTGGTGGAGCACGCCATCATCGAGAACGATGTAGAGATCGGCCCCTTCGCTCACCTGCGCAAGGGCGCCCACCTGGAAGACGGCGTCCATATGGGCAACTTCGGCGAGATCAAGAATTCACGCCTGGCCGCCGGCGTCAAGATGGGCCACTTCTCCTACATCGGTGACGCTACCATCGGCAAGAACGTCAACATCGGCGCTGGCACCATCACCGCCAATTACGACGGCCAGAACAAGAATCCCACCGTCATCGAAGACGGCGTCTTCATCGGCAGTGACACCATGCTGGTCGCCCCGCTGCACATCGGCAAAGGCGCCCGCACCGGCGCCGGCGCGGTGGTCACCAAAGATGTCCCCCCCAATACCGTGGTGGCCGGCGTGCCCGCCCGCGCCATCCGCAAACTGGAAGGTTCTGATTAGTCCGCTCATAGCCCTGCTTGCTCTTCTACTGATATTTGATCTACTGGTAACTGCCACCCGCGCCAGCGTCATCAATGTGCGCCAGACCCGCCTGGTCACCCTCGAGGACGAACTGGGCACCAAAGCAGCCGGCACACTGGAGCTGCTGAAGCACCGCCAAAACCTGCGTGATGCGCTGCAGCTCGCTCTGGCGCTGCTGCGCTTCCTGATGGCCGGCCTGGTGCTCGATTTCCTCATCCCCACATCCCAGGGCAGCGCCTCGGCCATCAACCTGGGTGCGCTGGTGGCCATCGGCTTCGCCATCTGGTTGGCCGAGTTCTTCGTGGAGCGCCGCGTCCTGCAAGACCCTGAGCGCTGGTCGCTGCGCCTCAGCGGTGTGGCCCGCGTGGTCAATACCCTCATGCACCCCATCATCTTCGTGCTGACCCGCCTCAGCCCCGGCGATCAGAACGTGGCTGACCTCGAAACCATCACCGAAGATGAGCTCAAGTCTTTCGTCACCGCCAGCGAGCAGCAAGGCGTGCTGGAGGAAGAAGAGCACGAGATGATCATGTCGATCGTGGAGTTTGGCGACACGCTGGTGCGCGAGATCATGGTGCCGCGCATCGACATCTTCTCGCTGGATGCCAACATGCAGCTGAAGGACGCGGTGGACGCGCTGATCGAATCCGGCTATTCACGCATCCCGGTCTATAACGAAACGATCGATGACATTGTGGGTGTGCTGTACCTCAAGGACATTCTCAAAGCCTGGCGCAGCGGAGACGGCGCCACCAAGACCCTGCGAGAGCTGGCCCGCGGCGCATACTTTGTGCCCGAATCCAAAAAGCTGGATGAACTGCGCGCCGAAATGCAGGGCAACCGCATCCACATGGGCATCGTAGTAGACGAATACGGCGGGGTCGCCGGCCTGGTCACCCTCGAAGACTTGATGGAAGAGATCGTGGGCGAGATCCAGGACGAGTATGACGACCTGGGCGAAGAGCAAAATCACCAGAAGATCTCCGACGACGAATACGTATTTCATGGGCGCATTCCACTGGCAGACTTCAACGAAATCATGCAAAGTGACCTGAGCACAGAGAACGCCGACACCCTGGGTGGCTTCCTGTTCAGCGAGCTGGGCCGTCTGCCGCGCGTGGGCGAGCAAGTGAAACATGACGGTTTGCTTTTCACCGTAGAATTCATCACCGGCCGCCGCATCCGCCGGGTGCGCGCCGTGCGCACCCCGGCTGCGCTGCTGGAAACCGAGAAAGAAGATAATGTCAAAGACTGAGCTGGTCCAAGCCGCACAGCAGGCCCAACAAGCTGCTTACGCGCCATACTCCAACTACCGCGTCGGCGCCGCCCTGCGCACCAAGGCCGGCAAGATCTACCTGGGCGCCAACATTGAGAACGCCGCCTACCCGGACTCGATCTGCGCTGAACGCGTCGCCATCTTCACCGCCATCATGCAAGGCGAGCGCGAGTTCGACTCGATCGCCGTCGTCACCCGTGACGGCGGCTCGCCGTGCGGCTCCTGCCGCCAGGTGCTGGCCGAGTTCGCCCTGCACGCCACCGTGCTGCTGGCTGACCAAAGCGGCCAGATCCTGCAAGAATCCAGTGTAGATAAACTGCTGCCCGGCGCATTTTTGCCCAGCAATCTCAACGTCAAGCCGTAGCTGCGCCATGCGCACCCTGGTCCTCAGCGATATTCACGCCAATCTCACCGCGCTTGACGCCGTTCTGGCGCACGCCGGCGAGGTGGATGCCGTCTGGTGCCTGGGTGATGTGGTTGGCTATGGCCCAGACCCCAATGAATGTATTGCCCGCCTGGCGGCGCTGCCCAACCTGGTGTGCCTGCAAGGCAACCATGACGCCGCCGCCATTGGCCAGTTGGCGCTGGAAAGCTTCAATCACGAAGCGCGCATCTCGGTCGAATGGCTACGCGATATCCTCACCCCAGACTCGCTGGCTTTCCTGCAAGCCCTGCAGCCAATGCGCGTAGAGCACGGCGTCACTTTAGCGCACGCCAGCCCGCGCCAGCCCGTGCTGGAATATCTGCTGGATAGCTATTCCGCGCTGGAGAATTTCGATTATTTTGAAACGCCCTTCTGTTTTGTGGGTCATACCCATGTGCCGGTGCTATTCATCAAGCACGGCGCCGGGATCAACCTGCAGATCCCGGCGACCAACACCACCATCGCCCTTCACGACCGCTGTATCGCGAACCCAGGCTCGGTGGGCCAGCCGCGCGATCGCGACCCGCGTGCCGCCTACGCCATCTTCGATGCGCAGGATGCCAGCTGGAGCACCAACCGCGTGGACTACGACATCGCCCAGGTGCAGATCCGTATGCAGGCCGCCAACCTGCCTGAACGCCACATCAGTCGCCTGGCCGGCGGTTGGTGACGGAACTTTTTGCCGGTTCGCTGCGTTAGTAGGGGAGATAGCACTCAAGGAGAGATGACATGAAGCCGAAGGCCACCTTGTATATTGCAGTTTCCATCATCGCCGCCATGCTGCTGGGCGCCTGCTCAACAGCAGCCAACACCATCGCAGATTTTGATCGCAGCGCGGCGGTAGAAGCTCCCGCAAGCCCCAACATGTCCTTCGCCGGTGAGATGGCGCCCATGGACAGCATGGATGAAAGCTACGGCGGAGGCGGAGTTGCCAGCGCGCCGCAACCGGCTGACTCGAAACGCCTGGTCATCCAGAACGCCAGCCTGACCATCGTCGTAGACCAGCCTGAAGACAGCATGCAGAGCATCACCGCCCTGGCCGAGCGCTTCGGCGGCTTCGTGGTCGACTCTTACCTCTACCAGCGCACGCTGGCCAACGGGCTGCAAGCCCCCTCCGCCAGCATCACCATCCGCGTCCCGGCTGAGCATCTCACCGAGGCTCTCGATCTGATCGAGCAGGACGCCCGCAGCGTGGACAACCGCAGCCTCTCCGGCCAGGATGTGACCGCTGAGTACACTGACCTGCAGTCTCGCCTGCGCAACCTGCAGGATGCCGAGACCATGCTGCGCCAGATCATGCAGGATGCCACCGACACCGAGGATGTGCTGGCCGCTTTCAACCAGCTCAACTACATTACTGAGCAGATCGAAGTGCTGAAAGGCCAGATTAAGTACTACGAAGAATCTGCCGCCATGTCTTCGATCAGCGTTGAGCTGATCGCCAGCCAGGCCGTGCAGCCCATCACCATCGGCGGCTGGGAGCCGGTCGGCGTCGCTAAAGACGCGGTTCAGGCCCTGCTCAGCGCCATGCAAAGCATCGTGAACGCCCTGATCTGGCTGGTGCTGTACGCCCTGCCGATCCTGCTGGTGCTCGGCGCCCCGCTGTATTTCCTGGTGCGCTGGCTGCGCCAACGCCGCGCCACTGGCCGCCGCAAGCCGGCTGCCAAGCGCAAGCAGCGCTAATCTCAATAACAACAAAAAAGGCCGGCAAATTGCCGGCCTTTTTTATTTGCCTGTGCTGCCGGCGCGTGCCAGCACGCGCCGCGCCGCTTTCACCAGCGGCATATCGATCATCTTGCCATCCAGTGCGAACGCGCCGCGGCCCTCAGCCTCATGCTGCTCATACGCGTTGACTACACGCACTGCCCAGGCCGTCTCCTCGGCGCTGGGCGTGAAGGCCGCCAGCACCGGCGCGATCTGGTCAGGGTGCACGATCTGCATTCCGCTATAGCCCAGCCGTGCTCCCTGTACTGCCAGCCGCGCCAAACCTTCACTATCCTTGAAGTTGATATGCAGCATATCGATCGCCTGCAAACCGAAGGCGGCCGCATGCGTCACCACCGCGCTGCGCGCGTAGAAGATCTCGTCAGCTTCAGGGGTGCGGATGGCGCCGACATCGCTCGCAAAATCCTCTGACCCAAATACCAGCGCCACCAAATGCGCGTCTGCACTGGCGATCTCTTTCAAGTTCACCACACCCATCGCACTTTCGATCTGGGCGAGTAGGCTCAACGTGTTGGGAGCCAGCGAGCGCGCTTGCTCTGCTTGCTGCAAGCGTGCACCAACTGCTTGCACATCCGCGGCGCCTGCGGCCTTCGGCAGCACAAGACCCTGTAGATTTAGGTGGCTGGCCAGTTCTAGATCTTCGGCCTGCAAGCCGCTATCGGCTGCATTCACCCGCACCAGGCGCTCACTGTTGCCAAAATCCAGCTCGCTCAATGCTTTGGCGATCAGTGTGCGCGCCTCTGCCTTGCTGCTGGGCGCCACGCCATCTTCCAGGTCCAGGCATACGCAGTCCGCGCCTAGGCCGGCGGCCTTCTCCATCTTACGCCAGTCGCTGCCGGGCACATACAACAGGGTGCGCCTGGCGCGCATCGAGCTATTCTGCATCAGCTGCCTCGCGTTTCAAGAACATGACCGCCCGCTCGATCTCGACAACAACCTCGCCGGTTTGCTTGTACGCCACATGGCGCAGGCGCACCACGCCGCGGTCAGGCTTGCTGCTGGAGGGACGCTTCTCGAGCACCTCCGTCTCGACCCGGATCGTATCGCCGGCGAAGACCGGGGTGGGGTGATTGACCTTCTCATAGCCCAGATTCGCCACAATCGTTCCTTCGGTCAGTTCAGAAACGGTGATGCCCACCACGACGCCAAAGGTGAAGATGCCATTCACGATCCGCCGGCCGAACTGGCTGCGTTTGGCAAACTCCTCATCCATATGCAAGGGCTGGGTATTCATGGTCAGCCCACTAAATAGCACATTGTCCGCCTCGGTGACCGTGCGGGTGGCCGCGTGGGCAAAGCGCTGGCCCACGCTCAAGTCGTCGTAATATTTACCCGTCATCGCCAGGCTCCAATTCCACCAGTAACTGGTCTTTTTCCACGCTCTGACCCTCAGAAACGGCAACCTGCGCCACTTTTGCATCCTGGCTGGCGCTGATGCGCACTTCCATTTTCATCGCCTCCAGCAGCACCAGCACCGCCCCGGCACCGACCTGCTGCCCGGGCTGCACCAGCACCTTGCGCACCTGGCCGGGCATCGGCGCCCGCAGGCTGCGCTCGGCGCCTGCCGCCTGACCGCCGGCGCGGCCGCCGGCCGTGCGCCGCAGCAGGAAGCTGCGCCCGGCCACATGCAGCCAGGTGTCACGGCCATCTTTGACCCAGGCCACCTGCACGCTGCGGCCGCCAATATTCAACTCCAGCGGCTGGCCGCGCACGATCGTAGCCGCGTGCACCTGCCCCTCTACAACCGCGCTCAGCTGCGCGCCCTGCACCTGCAGCTCAACTATATAAGCCTGCCCGCGCTGCTCAAAACTGAACTTCATCGCCCACCGCCCATGCGGAAGCCGCTGCCGCTCGCCCACGGCGAATACGGGTCAGTTGCTTCGTGCTCAACTGTCGCAGCTGGCTGCAATTCCAGCGCCGCGGCTGCCAGCAAGGCTTCCAGTGATGTTTCATCCGGCTGCCAATCCGCGAAGCTGCGCTCGATGAACTGGGTATCAAAGTCGCCAGCCGCCAAGGCTGAGTCAGCCAGCACGGCCTGCAAGAAGTCAATGTTATTCACCACGCCCAGCAGCACGGTTTGCGCCAATGCCGCCCGCATGGCCGCCAGCGCCTGCGCCCGGTCGGCTGCGTGCACGCTCAGCTTGGCCAACATCGGGTCGTAGTGCACGCTCACCGTCTGGCCTTCGGCGATGCCCGCATCCACCCGCGCATCTTGCGGGAATTGCAAACGCAGCACCTTGCCCGCCTGCGGAAGAAAGTTAGCCGCCGGGTCCTCGGCATAGATGCGGCACTCGATGGCGTGGCCGCGCTGGGCCAGCTCGCCCTGCACGAACGGTAACGTCTCGCCAGCCGCCACGCGCAGCTGCCACTCCACAATATCCACGCCGGTTGTGAGCTCCGTCACCGGGTGCTCCACTTGCAAGCGGGTGTTCATTTCCAAGAAATAGAATTCGCGCGTACTGGGGTCGACCAGAAATTCCACCGTGCCAGCATTGGTGTATTCCACCGCCGCGGCCGCCGCCACCGCCGCCTCGCACATTGCCGTCCGCAATCGCTGATCCAACAGAGGCGATGGCGTCTCTTCGACCACCTTCTGGCGTCTGCGCTGTAGCGAGCATTCACGCTCGAACAAATGCAGCAGCGTGCCGCGCTGGTCACCCAGCACCTGCACTTCCACATGCCGCGCCGTCGCCAGGTACTTCTCCAACACCAGGCGTTCATCGCCGAACGCGCTGGCCGCCTCGCGCCGCGCCGCCGCGATGCCATCGCTCAGCTCAGCCGCGGCTTGCACCACGCGCTGGCCCACGCCGCCGCCGCCGGCCGCGGCCTTCACCAGCAGCGGATAGCCCAGCTCGGCCGCGGCGGCCTGCAATTTCGCATCACTGTCCTCGCCCTGATAGCCGGGCAGCACGGGCACGCCCGCCTGCAGCATCAGTTCACGCGCCGTGGCCTTATCGCCCATCGCTCGCATGGCGGCCGGCGGCGGCCCGATCCATACCAGGCCGGCGTCTATCACCGCCTGGGCGAATTCGGCATTCTCCGCCAGAAAGCCGTACCCGGGATGCACTGCCTCGGCTCCGCTTTGCTGGGCCGCGGCCAATACCGCAGCCACGTTGAGATAGGATTCGCGCGCCGCCGCCGGGCCGATCAGCACGGTTTCGTCCGCCACTTGCGTATGCAGCGCGCCTGCATCCGCCTCGGAGTACACCGCCACGCTGGCGAGGCCCAGCTTCTTGCACGCCCGCGCCACGCGCACCGCGATCTCGCCACGGTTGGCGATCAGTACTTTCGCAAAAGGCAACGGCTTGGACATCATGGCTCGCAACTCAGCAGTTCGAACGCTGATTCTACGCTGGCGGCATCCACACCATTGGCGCCCAGCCGCGCCCACAGGTCACACAGCATCGGCTGCATTAGTTTGGTCACCGTGTACGAGGTCTGCGTCAATTCCAGCGCACGCTGGGTGTTGCCCAGCATGGCATAACCCTCGATAAAGGGCGTTCGCTCCGCCGGGTGGTTGGGATAATCATCCAGCGCAAAGGCGCGCTCACCCAGTGCGGCCACCTCGGCCCAATCGCCAAACTGGCGCGCCAGATCCGCCTTTTGAAAATAAAAGCACCAGGTCTCGCGCGGCTGCATATCCCAATACGGGAATTCGGCCGCGGTCGGAGCCGAGCTTTGCTGGATCATGCCCAAATTGCTCAACTCGATCAGACCCACAACCTCTTTCGACAAGAGCGGAAAACGCGCGTCGATCTGCGGGTCGAGGATGCGCAAACAACCCGGTGGCTCGTAGATCAGCACGAGCACATCTTTCGCCGTGCCTTCATAGTCAACAAAGTCATACGTACGCTGAATGCGGCCGCTGCTGGACAACTCAGCCAGGTCGCGCGTGCTGCGCAGGTTGGCAAAGAAGAACGCATGATTTAAACGCTGGCTCTCATGGGTCGGCGTGTATATCCAGTTCAGGGTCGCGGTAAGGGAATAGTCGGTGTTGTGCGCAAGCACACGCAGCTCGGGCGAGATGATGGCTGCATTGTCCGCCAGGTCAGGCGCCCGCCACGCAAGCTGGCGCGCA
Organism: Anaerolineales bacterium; assembly: GCA_019454165.1. GTDB lineage: Bacteria > Chloroflexota > Anaerolineae > Anaerolineales > UBA11579 > JAMCZK01. The sequence continues at coordinate 300,246 of CP075367.1, forward strand.
AACTCCGCCTGACGTAACCACTCCAGGCGATATTGATTCGCGGTGACAAAGTGCACTCCCACGCTCAGCCCCAGCAGGATCGCCAATGCGGCCATCCCCAACCGGCGCGAGCCCCACGGCCGACTGCATACAGCCGCCAGCAGCAGGCTGGCCCCAAACATCATCGGCATCGTGAAGCGGTCGCTGGGGAACGATAGGTCAAGCCGCAGATCCGCCACCCAGAACGAGAGGCCGGATACCGCCAGCGCTACTATGCCAAGCCAGACCGCATCACGGACATACTCCCCGCGCCTGGTACTCCTGAGCACGATCCAGGCTACGCCCGCCGCAACCAGCACCACGGGCACATACGCAAGCGTGACCACAGAGCCGGCCTCCAGGGTTTGCAGCATGGTGATGGTCTTGCCCCAGGCCAGCAAGCCGCCCTTGGTCACATCGCCGGCCGCATGCCCAAGCCACTCCAGCAGCGCGGGTAGTGGGTTGGCGGCGATCTTTTGCAGCAGAGTCGTGCCATACAGCGCGTTATCCTGCTGGCTGGCCCACTGCCTCCAAATGAACACACCTGCCAACACCAGCGCATACGGCAGCCAGCGCATGAGTGCACTGCGGAACTGCTTACCATCCCTGGGTTTCAGAACAAGATAGATCAAAAACGGGCGCAGCAGTTCTAGCCCATAGAAATATTCCGTGCACAACATGCTCGCCAGACCCAAAGCGATCGACGCGGCATGCAAACCAGCCGCATACTTGTCCGCCCGCAGCGCCTTGACCATCAGCACCAGCGAAAGCAAGAACAGCGTGTAGTAGAAAAAGTACACGCTATACGTTACAGAGATGCTTTGCTGGCTGAAGCCCGGATACAGCAGGAACAACAGCGCGGCCGTCACCACAAAACGTCTGTGCTGCGGCCACAGCAAGTTCATCAACCAATAGAAGCTGATCGCACTAACCCAGCGCCAAAACAGCGCGGCCAGCTGCCAGCCCAGCGCGCCTTCGCCCAAAACAGAAAAGAATGTGTAATACACCCAGCCAGACAGCGGCCGGTAAGCGGCAAAATCTTGATAGACCTGTGGTCCGAACTGATAGCTACTCCACGCCAGCGGCCAATCATCCCAGTACAGACCCAGCCAGGGGATGAACACGCCATACGCCAAATACGCCAGCACAGCGCTCAACAGCAAGAACGGCGCATGTGGATAGCGCTCGCTCCAGCGAATGATCTGTTGATTCAAATCAGCCAATAATTTCTTCAAGACACTCCTGAGCTGTTTGTCTATTCAGAAACGCAATTCAAAAGCTCGTTTACCGTGCCTGCCGCTTCCAGCTTGCTCCACACCGTGCACAACACCGGTTGCAGGCTGGGCATCTTGGCCAGCGCCTGCTCCGTGAGCATCACCGCCTCGCCGCTACGGCCAAGCCGCGCATACGCCTCGATGAAGGGAACGTACTCCACGGGATGATCAGGATACAAACCCAGACCGAAAGCCGTATCCCCAAGCTGGGCAGCCGCCTGCCAATCTTGCTGCTGGCGGGCGAGGTTAGCCTTCTGAAAATAGAAGCACCAGGTCTCGGCCGGCCCCAGATCCCAGAACAAACCGCGCTCGCTGAACGGGCTGGCCTCCGCTCGAATTCGAGCCGGGTCGCTCAGCCCAATGACCGGCTTGAGCTCATTCGAAAGCTCAACAAGATTTCCCGCGATCTGCGGGTCGAGCACATGCAGGCAGGCCGGCGGCTGGTACGCGAAGGTCAGCATCACCACTTCCGAGCGGTCGCCGCGATATTCGAGAAAATCGAACGGCGCATAAACAGGGTCACCCGTTCGCAACCCGGCCAGCCGGGTTTGCCCGCGCAACTCCGCGTAAAAGAAGGCGTGCGGCAGCCGCTCGGTCTCCGCCCCCGGCGTGACGTACATCCAGTTGAGCAGACCCGTCAGCGAGTTATCCGTGTTGAATTGCAGCACGCGCAGCTGTGGGCTCACGACCGCGGTGTTGGGCTCCAGGCTGGGCGCACGCCAGGCAAGCTGCCGAGCGAAGTCTTCCATATACAGCCACTCGGCCCGGAACTGGTTGCTCTTATAAAAATGAAAGCCTACGCACAGCCCCAGCAGCACAGCCATAAGAATTTGCGCAGCAGGCTGATATCTCCGCAAGAATCCCCACAACCCCGCCACGATCAGGCTCACGCCAAACATCATCGGCATGGTGAAGCGATCGTTAGGGAAGGCCAGCGCCATTGGCAGGGCCGCCATCCAAAACGAGAGGCCAGACACCGCCAGCGCGATCAGCCCCAGGCCCAGCATGCTCCTCGCTGCTGTCCGATTCTGGGCGGGCAGCTTGTTCACGCCCAGCATGGCCACCGCGCCGGCGATGATCGCGCCAGCCGTCACAGCGATATACGCTATCGAGGATACCGAGAGCGCTCGCAGGCTGCCCAGCGCCTCTACAGTCCGCGTCCACGCCACGATGGCGCCCAGCCCCAGGTCACGCAGCGCGGTCGGCGCCCACACTGAGAGCGCGTATACGGGGTCATCCTGGATCCGGCCCAGCAGCACGGTTCGATACAACGCGCCGCTTTGCTGGCTGGCCCAATTGCGCCACAGGAACACGCCCACCAGCATCGCCGCATACGGCAGCCAAGCGATGACCGTGCGCTTCCACTCGCCCGCGCTACGCGGCCGCAGCGCAATGACGAGCAATACTGGGCGCAACAGCTCCAGCCCATAGAAGTACTCCGTGCAGGTCATGCTGAATATCCCCAACGCCAGCGCGCCCAGCGTGGCGCCCCAGGCGCGTTCGCGCCGGGCCGCCACCAGCATCAGCGCCAGCGACGCCAGGAACATGCTGTAGTACAGAAAATAGACACTGTACGTTACAGCAATGCTCTGCTGGCTGAACCCGGGATACACAAGAAACAGCAGCCCGGCCACGACCGCCAACGCCTTCTCTTTGGGCCACAACAAGCGCACCACCCAGAAGAAGGCCAGGCCGCTCACCCAGCGCAACACGAGCGCCAGCAGGTGCCAACCTAACGGGGTTTCACCCAATAGCGAGAATAGAAAATAATAGACCCAGCCGGACAGCGGCCGGTAAGCGGGGTAGCCCTGATAGATCTCCGGGCCAAAGTGGTGGCTGCTCCACGCCAGTGGCCAGTCATCCCAATACAACCCCAGCCACGGGATCAGCAGCCCGTACGCCAACACGCACAGCACAAAACTAACTACTGGAAACCAGTAGTCTTTTTCGCTGTCGGTTACTTTGCGCAACCAGGTCTGCAATAGGCTAGGCATGCGGCTCACATCCTGAATACGCCAAAGCCCTCACCTGTGCGCGGCGCCTTGAGCACCACCGAGAGCGCCAGCCCCAGCACCGTACGCGTCTCCGCCGGGTCCAGAATCCCGTCGTCCCACAAGCGCGCCGTGGAGTAATACGGGTGGCCCTCATGCTCATACTTGTCCAGGATCGGCTGCTTGAGCGCGGCCGCCTCGGTTTCCGTCAGTGCCGGCTTGCCCTCGCGCTCCAGCTGGTCCTGCTTGATCGTCAGCATCACGTTGGCGGCCTGCTCGCCGCCCATCACGCTGATGCGCGCGTTCGGCCACATCCACAAAAAGCGCGCGTCGTAGGCCCGCCCGGCCATGCCGTAGTTGCCCGCCCCGAATGACCCGCCGATGATGACGGTCAGCTTGGGCACCGTGGCCGTCGCCACGGCATGCACCATCTTGGCCCCATCCTTGGCGATGCCACCGGCCTCGTACTCGCGCCCCACCATGAAGCCGGTGATGTTCTGTAGGAACAGCAGCGGAATGCCGCGCTGCTCACACAACTCAATAAAATGGGCGCCCTTCAACGCGCTCTCACTGAACAGGACGCCGTTGTTCCCCAGGATACCCACCGGATATCCATGAATGCGCGCAAAGCCGCACACCAGCGTATCGCCATAGCGCGCCTTGAACTCACGGAAGCGGCTGCCATCCACAACGCGGGCGATCACTTCGCGCACGTCATAGCTCTCGCGGAAGCTCGTGGGCAGCACGCCGTACAACTCCTCCGCCGGATACAGCGGCTCTTCCGGCGCGCTCACCGGTGTCTGCAGCGCGCTGCGATCCGGCAAGGTCTCGACGATCTGCCGCAGGATCTCGATGGCGTGCTCATCATCCTCGGCAAAGTGATCCGCCACACCAGACAGACGCGTGTGCACATCCGCGCCGCCCAAATCCTCGGCGCTGACATCCTCACCCGTGGCGGCTTTCACCAGCGGCGGGCCGCCCAGAAAAATAGTGCCTGTTCCCTTAACAATGATCGCTTCATCGCTCATCGCCGGCACATACGCGCCGCCCGCCGTGCACGAGCCCATCACCGCCGCGATCTGCGGAATGCCTTTGGCGCTCATTTGCGCCTGGTTATAGAAGATACGCCCGAAGTGCTGCTCGCCCGGAAACACCTGGTCCTGCATCGGCAGGAACGCGCCGCCCGAATCCACCAGATACAAACACGGTAGATGGTTCTGCATGGCGATCTGCTGGGCGCGCAGATGCTTGGTCACCGTGAGCGGGTAGTACGAGCCGCCTTTAACCGTGGCGTCATTGGCCACGATCATGACCTCGCGCCCAGCCACGCGGCCGATGCCAGCCACGATGCCCGCTCCAGGTGCGTCGCTATCATAGATGCCCTCCGCCGCCAACGCCGAAAGCTCCAGGAACGGCGAGCCGGCATCCAGTAAGCGCTCGATGCGCTCGCGCACGAACAGCTTGCCGCGCTGCTCATGCCGCGCCCGCGCTTCGGCCCCGCCGCCGGCCTGCACCGCCGCCAGCTTGGCGCGCAGTTCCTCCGCCAGGGCGCGGTGGTGCTCGCTGTTCTTCTTAAATTCAGGGGAATTGGAGTCTATACGGCTGGAAAGAGAGTCCATGCCTGAATTATAGACTTTCGCCAGCCCTTATTTGAAATAAGCGATCGTTACGCCTTCGCCGCCCTCATGCGGGTTGGCGAAGACGTAGCGCTCCACATAATTGCGCTTGCGCAGCATGTCACGCGCCATCTCGCGCAGCGTGCCCGTGCCCTTGCCGTGGATGATGCGCGCCGAGCGCAACCCCGAGGCGTAGGCCGCATCCAGGTACGCATCCAGCTTGTTGTAGGCGTCCTCAAAACGCATGCCGCGCAGCGACACCTCAGAGGCCACCGCATCCGGCAGCTGCAGCGTGCCCTGCCAGTCCGGCAGGCTCTCGCCGGCCGGCTCGTCCAGCAGCTCCAGATCGGTATAGCGCGCCCGCGCCCGCAGCGCGCCCACCTGCAGCTCGGCCTCTTCTTCGCTCAGCCCGATCACCACGCCGCGCGCCCCCAGGCTGCGCACCCGCACCGCATCGCCCAGGCGCAGCGCCCGGCCGGGCGCCGATTCCGGCACCGCCTGGCGCTGCACCGGCTCTTCGACTGTATCTTCCAGCGCTTCGATGGCTTGCTTGACCGCCTGCACTTTGTCCAGCGGTTCGCGCTGGCGCGCCAGGTCGGCCCGCAACCGGCCGGCCTGCGTCTTCAGCGCGTCCAGCTCCTGCTTGGCTTGCTTGCGCGCCGTCTCCAGCACTTCGATACGCTCGTCTTCGATCAGCTCCAGCCGCTCGGCCAGTTCAGCGCGCAGATCTTCGGCCGTGCGCTCAGCCTCCGCCGCCCGCTCGTGCGCGTGGCGGGCGCGTTCGCGCTCGCGGTGAATATCATCCAGCAGGTCTTCGGCCTTCAGGTCCGCCGGGTCGATCCCACTGCGCGCTTGCTCCAGCACTTCGTCGCTCAAGCCCAACCGCTTGGCGATCGCCAACGCATTCGAGCGCCCCGGCAAACCGACCGTCAGGTGATAGGTAGGCGCCAGCGTTTTCAGGTCGAATTCCACGCTGGCATTCACCACGCCCTTGGTGCCCTGCGCATACACCTTCAGCTCAGGGTAATGCGTGGCCACCAGGGTGGTGATGCCACGCCGCACCAAATGGTCCAGCAGCGCCCGCGCCAGGGCCGCCCCTTCCTGCGGGTCGGTGCCGGCGCCCAGCTCATCAAAGATGACCAGCGAGCGCTGGTCGGCGTGCTTCAGAATGCTGACAATGTTGGTGATATGGCCGGAAAACGTGGAGAGCGACTGCTCGATCGATTGCTCATCGCCAATATCTGCGTATACAGACTCAAAAAATGAGATCTGGCTGCCGGCTGCCGCCGGAATATGCAATCCGCTCTGCCCCATCAACGCCAACAGGCCAACCGTCTTGAGCGTAACGGTCTTGCCGCCCGTGTTCGGGCCGGTGATGACCAGACAGTAATTCTCAGGGAACAACTCAATATCAGACGAGACGACCCGCTCCGGGTCCAGCAGCGGGTGGCGCGCATCGAACAGGCGCAGGGTCACGCCCGGGTGCGGCCCATCCGCGTGCGGGCGGAGCGGCAGCAGCTCGGGCGCATGGGCGCGCAGCTGCTCGGCGTACTTGGCCCGCGCCAGCACCAGATCTAGCTCGGCCAGGCCCTCCAGCGCCGCAGCGATCGCTTCGCTGTGCGTTTGCACCAGCGCGGTCAGCGCCAGCAGGATGCGGCGCTCCTCCTCGCGTTCGGCCAGTTGCAGCTCGCGCCAGGTATTGTTCAACTCCACCACGTTCAACGGCTCAATGAACAGCGTGGCCCCACTGGCCGATTGGTCGTGCACCACGCCTTTGACCCGGCCGCGCTCCTCCGCCCGGATGGGCAGCACATAGCGCCCATCCCGCTGCGTAAAAATCGGCTCCTGCAGCGCCTTGGCATATGGGTCGCTGCTCAGCATCTTCTGCATGCGCCCCAGCAGGCGTTCGTGCGCCACGCTCAGCTCACTGCGGATCTGAGCCAGCTGCTCCGAAGCATTGTCGAGGATCTGGCCGCGGTCAGAGATGGCCTTGGTGATCGCATCCACCACGCCCACCGGCTGCGGCATCTGCGCCGCCAGCTCGGCCAGCAGGGGGTAGCTGGCCTCGGCGTCCTGCAGTTGGCGCGCCAGCGTGCGCGCCGCTACCAGCGTGCCCTTTACATCCAGCAGCTCGGCTGCGGTCAGCGCCATGCCGCGGCGCGCGTTGCCCAACGCCGGGCGCAGGTCGCGCGCCCCGCCCACGCCTACCTTGGGCTGGTCCTCCAGCAACGCACGCGCTTCGCCAGTCTCTGCCAGCCGGCGCCGGGCCGCGTCAATATCGGCGGCCGGGCGCAGCGCTTCGGCGCGCTCCTGCGAGACGCTGAAGACCGTATGGCGCGCCAAACGCTCCAACACCTTGGGAAACTCAAGCGTTTGCAGGGCTTTTTCGTCCATCCTGCGCAGTGTATCACGCAGCATGTGTGCCTTTTTGCACGAGCCTAGTTGCTGCGCGTTGCAGATTCCTGTATGATTCGTTTCAGAGGGTGCGCCGTTGTGCAACGGTTTCACTATCCTCCCGGCCCAACGGCGCGTGAAGGGCCAACATGGACGTTATCAAGGTCTCAGGTGCATCACGCACCTCTGCGGTGGCCGGCGCCATTGCCGGGGTGTTTCGGGAACACAAACGGGCAGAGATCCAGGCCATCGGCGCGGGCGCAGTTAACCAGGCCGTGAAGGCGCTGGTTCTGGCGCGCAGCTACCTGAAAGAAGACGGCTACACCGTCTACTGCACGCCGGAGTTTGCGGATGTCGAGATCGAAGGCAAGGTCCGCACCGCCATCAAGCTCGTGATCGAATGTCACGAAGCAGCCACACAAACAAAAAACGCCGCATAAGCGGCGTTTTCTTTTTAGCTCATTGGCTAGTGTTCTGAGGAGTGGCTGGCAAAGATCTCCACTTCCTCCGGCAGGAACACAACTTCCTCTTTGCCCATCAGTTTCTCACTCATTTTGAGCTTCACCAGCTCCACCAGGCCGTCGTGTGTCACAAAGTTCATATTGTCGGTCGGCACGGTCAGCACCGGGCACAAGGTGAAGTTGGTCACCCAGTCCTCATACAGCCCGTTGAGCTGCTCCAGGTATTCCGTGGTGATCTTGGCTTCAAAGTCGCGCCCGCGTTGCGCAATACGGCGCTGCAGGGTGGGCACCGAGGCCCGCAAATAGATCACCAGGTCAGGCGGGCGCAGCAAGTCGCACAGCAACTGGTACAGATTGCGATACGAGGTGTAGTCGCGCTCGTCCATCTGGCCGGAGAGATACAGGTTCTTGGCAAAGATCTCGGCGTCTTCATAGACAGAGCGGTCCTGGATCACCGAGTTCGGGTCGGCCAGCAGGCCCAGGTGCATGCTCAGGCGGTGGCGCAGAAAGAACACCTGCGACTGAAACGCCCACGAACGCATATCTGAATAGAAATCTTCCAGGTACGGATTCTCAGCAACGGGCTCGTAGTACGGGTTCCATTCCAGGTGGCTGGCTAACTTTGACACCAGCGTGGATTTTCCAACACCAATATTCCCGGCCACGGCCACAAAATGCTTCATTCGTCCCTAGTCTCCTCTTTCAAAAACGCTACTGCTCGGCCGGATTCAGAGTCCATTATAAGCTCCATGACCTGGCCGGGTGCTACATCATCAACGTGGATCAAGCGCAAAGTGTTCTGCAAGCCGTCCAACTCGGGCGCCCAATCCGTCAAATGGTTTGGCGCCTCATAAAAGAACGCGTTGTTGAATATCGCATCGGCATCATCCAGGTGCACAGCCAGCGGATAAATGCGCGACTCGATCAGATCCTGAAAGAAATGCGTCCCGTACGAGGGTTCAGGCGCTGGCCCCACGCCCTCACCGGATAGCTCCACCAGCGCGCGTGTGTTGTAAATATCCGCGTAGCTTACGCTCACGCCTAGATCGGGCGTGCTGGTGCCCCAACGCCCCGGCCCCACGCAAATGAACTCCTCGCCTTCCAGCACTTTGTTGATCTTGCTGATCGCCCGCGTCAGTTCGCCGCGCGCCTGCGAGTTCGGCAAGCCGTAGTAGCCCTGCGGCGTCACGAACAACGCGTAGCGGATGTTGGTAGCCCGGCCGTGCGGGGCCACCTTGCGGGTGGCGAACACGATCGCCTGCTTGTCCAGTCGCTCCGGCAGGCGCACCGCCACCTCATGCAGGTGGCTTTGCGGGCGGCACTGCAGGATAAATAACTCAATTTCGGGCTTTCCGTCGCGCTCGAATACCCGCATGGTGAATTCCATATCCACCGGCGAGCTGTACTTCTTTTCCAGATGCGCCAGGATACGCCGCATCCGCTCGGCGAACGGCGTATTGCGCACCACGCCGTCAAAGGTCAGCACCAGCTCGTTGTCCGCGCCCACCATCGAGCGGATCGGGCTCAGGTCGCCGTCCTTATACAGCGAGGCCGCCAACCGCAGATGTGGATAGCGCCCGTTCAGCACCTCGGTGAACGGCAGGGTCTTGAAGGCATTGTCCTCAAGGTCGATCACGTCCATGTAGTGCTGTGAATAGGTGCGGATGGAGCGCGGGTCGCCCTGGGCCCGCAGCTCCGGGTGGCTCAGCGCCACCAGGCGCGGGTAATCGTTGCCCACATGGTCCACCGCCCGCGTGCCCATGCCCGCCACCAGGCGCACGAAGCCGGCATCCCGCTGGATCTTCGGCGACCAGCGGAACAGGTTGCGGCTGAACGCCACCCCGGCAAAGTGCGGGAAGTAGTAGCGCCCATACGCCTCGCCCTGCACCACCTGGATCAGCACCGCCAGGCGCTCGTCGTAATCCTCCAGCCCGTGCGAGCGGCGGTACAGCAGCGCATCCGGGTTGAGCGCGCTGGCGTACACGGCGGCGATCGCCTGGGTCAGTCCGCGCAGGTTCTCGGCATGCGTGCCCTGGTTCGGGCAGAAGAAGCTGGCGTACTTGCCGGCGAACGACGAGCCAAAGTTGTCCTCCAGCAAGCTGCTGGAGCGCACAATGATCGGCTGCCGGCCGATCTTCTCCAGCATGGCTGACAGCTCGATCAAAATATCCTCAGGGAAGCTGCCCGCCGCGTACTCTTCCTTGATCTGCTCGTACTCCGTGCGGATGATCTCTTCGTCTTTGTATTTCTGGTCAGCCCAGTGCATCATGCCGTTGTTGCTCATGAACGCGTACATCACATCCGCGCCCAGGAAGTATGAGTCGGGGATGTCCACGTTCTTGACGATGTCTTCCTCGGCCACCGCCTGCAAAATGCGCAACGCCAGCAGCATGCCCGCCGCCTTTCCGCCCACCTTGCCTTTGCCGATCTTGTAGCGGCGGATCTCCAGCAGATCGTCAAGCGTGAACCACTCCTTGGCAATGTTGATATACGCCAGCTGGTCCGAGATCATGGATTTGAGCAGCACCACCTTGATCTCGCGTTCGCGCGCTTCATGGCGGCGGCGTTGGTCCGCTTCCATGCGTGAGATCGCCATGGCCTGCTCGAACAACGCCTCTTGCGAAGCCAGCTCCGGGTTGAAGGTGCGCAGCAGGTCTTCGCTCTCGGCGCCACGCTCCGCCAGAATATCTTTCACCAGCCCTTCGAATATTTCGAAGGGCAGGTTGTTCGCAAAGCTCACATCCGTCAGTTGGTCGCGCACCACATCCAGGCGCAGCTTCCATTCCTCGGGCGCTTCGTCGCCGATCGCGTCCAGCAGCCCTTCGCGCTGCTGCGAATCGATCGCCTGCTGGCGCACCATCTCCTCGAACATCTGCGAAGACAGGATGCCGCGCTGGATCAGCTCGTTGCGCATCTTGGTGCGGATACGCCGGCGCAGGGTGGGGTACTGCGCCAGCGTCAGATAGATGCGGTACGCCGGATCAATGGAATTAAGTGGCAGCGTCATAGCAAAATGCCGCGCAAGGCGCGGTCAGATTTTGATTGATAAATTGTAATTCGGGTGAAACTGTGATGCGCAGCCCGCCCGTTTTTTCTACGGCGAACTGCTCACTAGTCACTGATTACTGTTACTTCCCTAGATGCATGGGCATGATCACATGCAAAAAGTCGTCGCTCCCCATCGGGCGCATCACGCCCGGCGCAGCCGGCGCCGACGTCTCCAGCGCCACGTTCGGCGTCTTCATCACTTCCAGCGCCTCACGCAGGTAGCGCACATTGAAAGCGATCAGCACGCCGTTGCCTTCCACCGTGGCGTCCACCTTGCTGTCGTTGGAGCCGGTTTCCTCGGCCGTCGCCGAGATGTCCACCACCCCGGGCGCCTTGCCTTCACCCGGCTTGATCTCCAAACGGGTAATGTGCGAGCTCTCGCGCGCAAAGATCTCGGCCTGGCGGGCCGCCTTCAGGAACGCATCCGTCGCCACCACCGTGCGCGTCTTGAAGCTGGTCGGCACGATCTGCTGAATTTCCGGGAACGCGCCCTCCACCAACTGGCAGCGCAGCTCGGCGTTCTTCATGCTGAAGATGACCTGGCCGCGGCCGGCCGGCATCACCATGCTGATGTTCTCTTTGTCGTCCGTGGCGATGCGCGCCACTTCGCTCAGCGCCCGCGCCGGGATGATGGCGCGCATGCTCTGCTCCGCCTTGGCGCCCAGCTGGGCCTTGCGGATCGACAGGCGGAAGCCGTCGGCCGCCACCAGCGTCAGGTCCTTGCCTTCCACCGTGGTCAGCACGCCGGTCAACACCGGGCGAGCATCATCCTTGGAGGCCGCGAACACGACTTGCTGGATCATTTCCTTGAAGTCGCCGGCCGGCAGCTCGATGCCGGTCGCCTTGTCCGGCTCCGGCATCGGCGGGAATTCCTGCGCATCAATGCCCTTGATCTCGGCCTTGGCGCGCCCTGCCTTGATGTGCAGGGTCTGCGTTCGCACCGCCAGGTCCAGCTCGATCGTCTCACCCGGGAAGGTGGACACCAGGTCGATCAGGGTGCGCGCCGGCACCGTAGTGGCGCCTTCTTCGGTTATCTTGGCATTGATCCAGCAGGTGATCCCCATCTCACGGTCGGTCGCCGACAGTTTTAGCCGCCCATCCTCGGCAGAAATGAGCACATTTGCCAAAACAGGGTATGTACTGCGCGAAGAAACGGCGCGCGAAACGATATTGAGGCCCTGGGCCAAATTCTCTTGGGGGACGGAGATTTTCATGGGCAGAACTCCCGCTTAAGGATGTAAGCGGCTAAAAGCCGCTGGAAACTGCTTAAGATGGCTCAGTATATCATCTGATTCAATTAGGCCAAACAGCCTGTATTTTCAACCAAAAAGCGGGCCTTGCGGCCCGCTTTTTTTCGTTTGCACTCCGATGCCCGGCCTACAGCCAGCCGCGCAGCTGCATGGCCTCGACCACCGAGCCGATCGCCACCATATAGGCCGCATCGCGCATCTTGACCTTCTCGCCCACCGACATTTTCAGCACCTTGCCGAAGGCTTCGGTCATTTTCATATCCAGCCGCTGGATCACTTCCTCCTGCGACCAGTAGTAGTTCATGTCGTTCTGCACGCCTTCAAAATACGAGACGGTCACGCCGCCGCTGTTGCACAAAAAGTCGGGGATGACAAAGATGTTGCGCTTCTCCAACTCCTCGTCGCCTTCCAGCGTCGTCGGGCCGTTGGCGCCTTCCGCCACGATCTTGACCGTATCGCTGATCTTCTTGCCGCTATCAGCGTTGATCTGGCCTTCCAGCGCGGCGGGGATCAGCACCTCCGCGTCCTGCGAGATCCAGTCGTCGCCGCCGCCGATCGTGTAGCCGGCTTCCTGCGCCTTGGCCTTATTGATCGAGCCGTACTCATCCGTAATGTTTTGCAGGAAGGCGATGTCCAGCCCCTTCTTGCTGCTTACGCTGAGCGAGGCTTTCTCTTCGCGGTCCCAATACGAGACACACAGCACCTTGCCCCCCAGGATCTGCGTGAAGCCCAGGCCGGCGAACTGGGCCACATTGCCAAAGCCCTGGATCGAGGCGCTGGTCTTACTGGGATCCATCTTGAGATGCTTCATCGCCTCGCGCACGTTGTAGATCACGCCGTAGCCCGTGGCCTCTTTGCGGCCCTTCGATCCGCCGCCGCCCACGGGCTTGCCGGTGATCACGCCCGGCGTGTATTGGCCCACCAGCCGCGAGTATTCGTCCATCATCCAGCCCATCATCTGCGGGGTGGTGCCCACATCCGGCGCGGGCACATCCACCCGCGGGCCGAGGTTGTGATGGATCTGGCCCACCCAGCCGCGGCACAGCTGCTCTTTCTCCTTGAGCGAGAGCGAAGCCGAGTCCACCGCCACGCCGCCTTTAGCGCCGCCCAGCGGAATGTCTGCCACTGCGCACTTCCAGGTCATCCACATCGCCAGAGCCCTCACGGTGTCCATCGTCTCCGACTGGTGGAAGCGAATGCCGCCCTTTGTCGGCCCGCGTGAATCATTGTGCTGCACCCGGTAGCCGAAGAACACCTTCTGGCTGCCATCGTCCATACGCACCGGGATCTGGAACTTGAACTCGCGGCGCGGCCAACGCAGCTGCTCCGCCACATCTGAGTCGAGATGCAGCTGCTTGGCCACGTTGTCAAACTGGGCTTGGGCGATGCTGAAAGCGTTGGTGGTTTCCGACATTACTCTCCTGCTTACTAGGGGTGGGTTCCGGCGTGAACAGCCGGGTTAAACAACTATGCGGGCGCCTTGCTAGACAGCCCGCAGTTAAAAACAAGGGTCTTGTGATTGGCCGATTTTGATCTCATCTCAGAGTTCAGGTTTCAGCGACAGCACCTGAATTCTACTCCGTTTTGGCCCATTGGTCTGCGGGCCACCCTTATCCGCCCTTGCCTCAACGCTCAGTCACTATCCTGTTCACTCATCTCTGCTCACTGCTCACTCGCCTTTACCGCCCCACATCCTCCGCGCGCCGCACGGTCACCCTCTCACCTTTGCGGATCACGCCCGGCTTCTCCACCCACGCCACCAGGCCGCGCTTGCCGATCGCCCGCTTGGGGAACGCACTGCGCAACTCCGGCCGCTCGTATTGCTCGGCCAGGCAGCCGCCAGCCGTCACGCACGGCATATTCTCGCCTTCCACCACCACGCCCGCGCCGCCCTCAAAGTACAGGCGGCTGCCGGGTGGCAGTTGCGTCAGCTCGGGCACGCCCGAGATCATCAGGTTGGCGCCCAGCCAGGCCGGCTCGACCCGCTCCACGCCCATCGCCGCAGCCACCTGCGCCAATTCTTCGGCTGAGACGATCGAGATCTGGCGTACATTGCGGATCAGCTCGCCTTTAGAGTAGGGCGCCTGGAACTTGTTGGCTTTCATGGTCAAGCCAAAATGCTTGTCGCCCACCAACCCTTCCAGGGTCGCTTCCACTTCCTCCAGGCTGGTGCTCGGGATCAGCTCCGGCGTGATCGCCAGCGTTTCCACTACGCCCTGCATGTCGTCAGCCATCTCGCCTCACTTTCCCAGCTTGCTCAGCTGGGCCTGCAATTCGTCACGCACGGCGGCCGGGTTGGCTTTGCCGCCGGCTTTTTGCATCACTTGCCCGAACAGGAAGTTGAGCAGCGGGGCATTGCCCGCCAAAAAGTCAGCCGCCTGTTTGGGATGGGCCTCGATCACTTCGCCCACCCAGGCCGCCAGTTGCCCACTGTCCGAGATCTGCTGCAGCCCGCGTGCTTTGACGATGCTGGCCGGGCTGCCGCCTTCGGCGAACAGCACACCCAGCACCTCGCGTGCCCCGGCTGCGTTCACTTTGTCCGCCGCCACCTGGTCGCATAGCGCCGCCAGCTGCTTGGCGCCGAAGCGCAGGTCACCCACCTCAACACCGGCCTCGTTCATCAACCCGAACAATGGCCCAGTCAGCCAGTTGGCGATCAGCTTGGCATCGGCCGTCTTGGCCGCCGCAACTGCGGCTTCGTAAAAATCGGCCACTTCGCGCTCGGCCACGATGACGTTGGCGTCATACGCCTTCAACCCGTACTTGGAGATAAAGCGCTCACGCCGCGCTTGCGGCAATTCGGGCAACCCCTTGCGGATCTTCTCGACCCAGGCCTTCTCCACCACCAGCGGCGGCAGGTCCGGCTCAGGGAAGTAGCGATAATCCTCGGCGACTTCCTTGGAGCGCTGCGCCTGCGTGGTGCCGCGGGCGTCATCCCAACCCAGCGTCTGCTGCACCACCGCGCCGCCCGCTTCCACCAGTTGCTCCTGGCGCGCCAGTTCATAGGTCGTGGCTCGCTCCAGCGAGCGGAAGCTGTTGAGGTTCTTGATCTCGGCCCGCGTGCCGAACTCGGTGCTGCCAACCGGCCGGATGGAAATATTGGGCTCGATGCGCATCAAACCCTTCTCGAGATTGCCGGAGTTGACGCCTACATAGCGCAAGATGCTGCGCAAGGCATACGCGCAGTTGCGCACCGCCTCCACAGAGTGCAGCTCCGGCTCGGTCACGATCTCCAGCAGCGGCACGCCGCTGCGGTTGAGATCCACCAGCGAATAGCGCTCACCATCCCGCTCCACATGGGTCAGCTTGCCGGTGTCTTCTTCAATATGCACCCGGCGGATAGCTATCCGTTGCTCGCCTTCAGCAGTATCGATCGTCAGCCAGCCGTTCTGTGCCAACGGCTGTTCGTATTGCGAGATCTGGAAGCCCTTGGGTAGGTCCGGATAAAAATAGCTCTTGCGCGCAAAGATGCTGGTCAGGTTGATGGTGCAGTTCAGCGCCAGCGCCACCCGCAGCGCATATTCCACCGCCGCCTGGTTGATCACCGGCAGCATGCCGGGCATGCCGGCGCACACCGGGCACACGGCGATGTTCGGCTCGCCCACGGTGGAATCCACCACCGGGCACGCGCAGAACATCTTGCTGCGCGTTTCCAGCACGGCGTGCACCTCAAGCCCAATAACAGGCTGGTACTTGCTCGACATTCGTCCTACCCAGCCTCCCCGCTCACCGAGGAATCATCGCCCACGTTCACCTGGCCGCGCACGCCGCGCACCTGGCTGCGCTCGCCGATCAGCGAGTGCTTCAGTACGCTGTCCTCGATCACGACCTCGCGCTCCACAACCGCATCTTCGATGCGGCTGTTGCGCACGCTCGAACCTGCGCCGATGGAGACGTACGGCCCCAGCTCGCTGTTCTCCACCGTAGCGCTGGGGTGGATGTATACCGGCGGGTGCAGCGTCACACCTTCGTGGCCTACCTGGCCGCTGTTATCACGGCCTTTCTCCAGCAGTTTCTGATTGGTCTCCAGCACGGTGTCCGGCAGGCCGGCGTCCAGCCATTCGCCAACCACTTCGGTGCGCATGCGCAGCCCCTTCTTGAGCATGATGTCGATCGCGTCGGCCAGGAAATATTCATTCTTGGTCACAACGCCTTTTTCCATCTGCTCATCGATGGCCGCCATCAGGTCTTCGCCGCGTTTGAAATAATAAATACCCACCACGGCCAGGTTGTTGCTCATATCATCCGGCTTTTCGATCAAGCCGCGCACCAGCCCATCGTCACCCAGGGCGGCCACGCCAAAGCGGCGCGGGTCGGGCACGGGCTTCACCCACGCCACCGCATCCACCTCTTCTTTATCCAGGGCCGAGAAGTCCGTCTCCACCACCGTGTCCACAAAGATCACCAGGGTCGGCCCACTCATATATTCACGCGCCTGAGCCAGCGCGTGCGATTGGCCCTTCATTTCTTTTTGCTCTACAAAGTGCGCCTTCACCTTGGGATGCTCGGCTTGCATATACGCCTGCACCTGCTCGCCCAGCCAGCCGACGATGAACACCATCTCGGCCTGCTCGGCGCCGGGCGCGGTTTGCAGCAGCTTCAGCACATGCCCCAAAATCGTGTCGCCCGCCGCGGTCAGCAACGGCTTGGGGCGGCTCCAGGTATGCGGGCGCAGGCGCGTGCCAAAGCCGGCCATGGGCACAATGATCTTCAATGGTTCACTCATGGCATCTCCTTTACAGCGCTGGCGCCTGTTTGTGCCAGTCCGTCACTTTTTGGTATGCCGCCGCCACTGCCAGCAGGCGCTCGTCCGCAAAGTGCGGGCCAAGCATCTGCAGGCCGATCGGCAGGCCTTGCCCATCAAACCCAGCGCACACGCACAGGCCGGGCACGCCCGCCAGGTTGGCTGGCAGGGTGAATACATCTTCCAGGTACATTTCCAAGGGGTCGTTGCCGTGCGCGCCGATGCGAAATGCCGTGCTCGGAGCCGAAGGAGCGGCGATGAGGTCCACTTTTTTGAACACGTTGTCGAAATCCCGGCGGATCAAGGCCCGCACCTTCTGGGCCTGGCCGTAATACGCATCGTAGTACCCGGCAGACAACGCATACGAGCCGATCATGATACGCCGCTTCACCTCAGGGCCAAAACCGGCCCCGCGGCTGCGCTTGAACATCTCGATCAGATCATCCTGCGCCACGCGCAGGCCGTAGCGCACGCCGTCAAAGCGTGCCAGGTTGGCCGAGGCCTCCGCCGGGGCGATGATGTAATACACCGGCAGCGCATACTCCGTATGCGGCAGGCTCACCGGCACCGCCTTGGCGCCCAGCACCTCCAGCTGGCGGATGCCCTCGCGAACCCCGTTCTCCACCTCGGCCGAAAGGCCCTCGATGAAGTATTCCTTGGGTACGCCGATCCGCAAGCCTTTCAAAGACTTGCCGCTCGGCTTCTCCAGCTTGGGAGTCTTTTCCACGGTGGTGGCATCTTGTGGGTCGTAGCCGCCCATCACTTTGAGGATCAAGCCCGCGTCCGCCGCATCGCGCGCCAGCACGCCCACCGTATCCAAAGACGAGCCGAACGCCACCAACCCATAGCGCGAGACGCGCCCATACGTGGTCTTGAGCCCGGTCAGCCCGCAGAACGCCGCCGGCTGGCGCACGCTGCCGCCCGTATCCGTGCCCAGCGCCACCGGCGCCAGGCGGCCGGCCACCGCCGCGGCGCTGCCGCCGCTGCTGCCGCCGGGTACGCGGGTTTCATCCCACGGGTTGAGCGTCACCCCATACGCGGAATTCTCCGTTGAGGAGCCCATGGCGAATTCGTCGGTGTTGGTCTTGCCCAGCACCACCACGCCGGCGTCCAGCAAACGCTGTACGCTCGTGGCGGTATAGCTCGGCACAAAATTTTCGAGGATGCGTGACCCGCACGTGGCCGGCATGCCGGCCACCGCCAGCACATCCTTGACCGCGATCGGCAGACCCAGCAGGGCTGGCAACTTGCCGCCCTTGCTGCGTCGCGCTTTGGCATACTGCTTGTCGGCCGCGGCCGCGGCTTGCAACGCGCTCTCGGCGGCCACATACAAATACGCGTTCAGGCGCGGGTTGTGCTGCTCGATCCGCTCCAGGTAGGCGCGGGTCAGCTCCACGCTCGATATTTTTCCAGCGCGCAGCCCGGCCAGCGCCTGTTTGGCGCTCAGCTCATGCAGGCCGCCGCTCACGGGCCACCATCCAGCACTGGCGGCACCTTGAACTGCTCGTCGCTGGCGTCCGGAGCGTTGGCCAGCAGGTCGGCGCGCGGCATGGCCGCCGCTGGCTCATCCGGCCGCAGGCGGCTGCGCTCCACCACAATGCTGGCCATGGCCGGCACATCCGCCGTATCCAGCTCCTGCAGCTTGCCTACATGCTCAAGAATATTGGAGAGTTGTTCGCCGTAACGCTCTTTTTCTTCTTCGCTTAGGTGCAGGCGCGCCAGCAATGCAATATGTTCAACGTCTTCTTTGGTTAAGCGCATACACGGCTAATTATAAATGCCCGCCCTTCACGCCGCCGCACGCTCGCAAGTTATCAAGCTACCAATCCTGCGCATACCAGCGCAGGTATTGCTCCACATGGCTGCTCCAGTACGCTTCGCTGTGGTCGCCGGTGAACAGGTACCACTCGTGGGCAATGTTGCGCTGGGTAAGCAGCCCCTCGAACCAGATGGCCGAATCCAGGATGGCGCGCTGGTCACGCTCGCCAATGTCCAGCCAGATGCGCGGCAGATCCTCTGCCGGCATCTCGTCCAGCCAGCCGCGCATCTGCGGCGCATCCTCCTGGAACACCGGCGGGCTGTGCCCACCCACCGCCGAGAATAGCTCCGGATAGTTGAAGGCGAAGTGGATCGCCCACGAAGCCCCGCGCGACAGCCCGCCGATGGCGCGCATCGCCCGCTCCGGCTGCGTGCGGTAGTGCGCGTCCACCCACGGCAGCAGCTCCTCGATCACCGCCTGCCTGAACGGATCCTGCGAGGGCTGGTTCGACGAGCGGTCATACGGCATCACAATTATGAACGGCGCCAGCTCACCGGCTGCGATCAGGCGGCTGGCCGCCTCGTCGGCCCCCAGGCGGTCCCACTGGTCATCGTTATAGGTCTGCCCGTGCACCAGGTACAGCACGGGGTAACTTTCGACGCTCTCGTCATAGCAGGGCGGGGTATACACCCGGAAGCGCAAGCCATAATCCAAATAGTCCGACTCGACCTCGTGGTATTCCACCTGGCCGCCAACATCCAGGCACTGCGCCTTCACCAGCTGGGTAGCCAGCGCCGCTTGCGTCTCGGTCGCCTTGGCCAAATTCACATCCAGCGTCGCCGTTGCCACCACCGTGGGCTGCGCTGCAGGCGTCGCATCCGTCTCCGCCGCCAGCGTGGCAGCCGGCACCTGGCCACTGCGGCAGGCCGCCAGCAGCCAGGCTCCCAGGGCAATCACCAACAGCCCCACAGCCCGTCTTTGCGAGACAGCCATCCGGCTGGCGAAGCGATCCCCAAGCCAAACTCTGTGTTTATCTGTGTTCATCTGTGGACAAAAAGAAGTAGCTGCGTTGCGCTGCTTACGGCGCACATCTGCGTTCATTTGTGGCAAAGGGGTGCCTTACCCGCGCGCGAAGCGCTCTTCCTTCCACACATTCGCCTGGTTGTGATAGCCCGCCTGCTCCCAGAAACCCAGCTGGTCCTCTGCCAGAAATTCCAGCCCGCGCAGCCACTTGGCGCCCTTCCACAAATACGGCGTCTCCAAATCCTCGCGCCCGCGGATGTAGCCCACCACGCCGCGCAGCGGTAGCCCGTGGTCCGGGTCCAACGGCTGCCCGTTGAACATATCCGCCAGCAGAAAATTCTCGGCCAGCGCCACTTCGATCGGCAAATTCACCGTGAAGCCATATTCGGCATGCTGCAGCAGATACTTGGCCGTCGGCTTAAGCTGGATGAGCCCCGCATCCACCAGATCGCGCAAGCCGACCCCTTCCCACTCCGTGTCGAACTTGCTCCAGCGCGTGACGCAGTGCAGATCCATCACCACTTTGCGCCGCGGCAACTGCTTGAACTCGTCCCAGGTCCAGCGCCGCTCTTCCTCCACCTCGCCCCACACGCGCAGGTCCCACGTCTCGGGGTTGAAACGCGGCACAGGCCCATAATGCAGCACGGGGAACTTCTGGGTCAGCGATTGCCCAGGCGGGAGCCGCCCCTCGCTGCGCACCCGCGCTTCTTCCTCGCGGCGGTCTTTCGAGAAGTCGAACATGGCCTCAGTATACGCCCGCAGTTATGCGGGCCAGAATGAGTTCTGGTTAAATTTCCAGCGTATCGCCGGGTTGCATGACGAACGCGTCGGCATCCGTTTCAGCGTTGACGCGTTCCACCCAGGCCTTCTCATCCTGCTTGATCACGTCCCAGGTCGAGTAGTGATACGGCATGACCCGCTTCGGCCGCAGCAACTTGACCGCCTTCAGCGCATCTTCCGGCCCCATGGTGAAGTTGTCGCCGATCGGCAGGGCCGCAAAGTCCACGCCCTCATCGCCGATCAAGGCCATATCCCCGAACAAGCCAGTGTCGCATCCCAGGTAGACCTTCTTGCCCTCCGGCGTGGTCAGCAAAAATCCGCTGGCCGTGCCCCCCGGGAACCCGTCGGGGAAGCCAGACCCGTGCGCGGCTTGCGTCAGCTTCAAATAGCCGAACGGGTGCTTGTACCCGCCGCCAATGTGCTGGCCATGCGTCTTGTATCCCTTGGCGGCGTAGTAGCGGGCGATCTCGTCATTGGCAATGATCAGCGCCCCCGTGCGCTGGGCGATCGGCTCCACATCGCCGGAATGATCCCAGTGCCCGTGGCTCACCAAGATGAAGTCCGCCGGCACATCGTCCATGGCGATGGATGCCTGGGCATTCTCCCGAAAGAAGGGGTCAACAACAACGTGCTTGCCGTCAACAACAAAAGCACAGGTAGCGTGGCCGTACCAGATAAACGTCGTGGGCATAAGGCTCCTTAGGTGAGGTGTCTTAATTCTATAAACCCTAACCCATAATTTAGTTGTTGTTTATTCTTTAGTATTCGTCTTAGAGCCTGTGGATTTGTGGATAGATATCCTGAGGCACTAGTCTTTGCCTGCATACAGCCCGGGCTATCCTGAGATGCCTATATACAGGGCAGTTTTCCCGTTCCTCCCATCCCAAGCTTGCTCGGCAAAGATTCTGCATAACTGTATGCCTCAAGACAGCTTCAGGAGTTACCCACAATCTGCGCACAGGCTGTGCCAACACTGTCCGCTCTTTAATAAGGATAACTAGCGGCTATGATTGCAAGCAATCCACAGGAAACTGTCCACAAAAACACAACCTTATCCACAGAAACAGGCCTGGTTATCCACAAGACCGTGTTAAACACAAAACGCCCGTACGGGCGTTTTGTTCTCTGTGCCGAAGGTGGGAATCGAACCCACACTCCCAAGGGAACGCGATTTTGAGTCGCGCGCGTCTGCCAGTTCCGCCACTTCGGCTAGGTCAAGCATGAAAGTATAATCAGCGAGAAACGCAGGGTCAACAACAAGTTTGCGAACTTGACCGCGAAGTCACCCTATCTGTGGAGTAGCGTAGCCGAGCGCCAGCTCGGTAGCTACTCCAAAAGTTGTACGGGTTTGTGCGTCATCTTGGTTAACTATAAGGACTAGTCAACGTATGAAATTAGGCATCATCGGCCTGCCGCAATCCGGCAAGACCACCATATTCAACGCCCTCACCCGCAGCAACCGCCCGCTCGCCATGAGCGCCGGCCGCATCGAGACCACCACCGCCGTCGTAGACGTGCCCGATGAGCGCCTCCACAAACTGGCCGCCCTCTTCGCCTCCAAGAAGATCGTGCACGCCCAGATCTCCTTCGCCGACGTAGCCGGCATGGGCTCCGGCGACTCCGGCCAGGGCCTCAGCTCCCAGCTGCTCAACGCCCTCAGCGGCATGGACGGCCTGCTCGTCGTCCTGCGCGCCTTCGAGGACGACAGCGTCGCCCACCCCTCGCTCACCGTAGACGCCGCCCGTGACCTGGCCGCCATCTCCGATGAGCTGCTCCTCAACGATCTGATCATCGTCGAACGCAAGCTGCAAAAGCTCACCGAGGAGCGCGGCAAGGGCGGCCGCGATATCGCCGCCCTCGATCGCCAGCTGGCCCACTTCCAAAAATTGCACGCTGTCCTCTCCGACAACAAACCCCTGCGCACCGCCGGCCTCACCGATGACGAGATCACCGCCAGCGCCGGCATCGGCCTGCTGACCCTCAAACCAATCCTGGTCGTCGCCAACCTGGGCGAGGGCCAGCCCGCGCCCAGCTTCGACACCCCGCTGCCCGTGCTCGCTTTGCAAGGCAAGCTTGAAATGGAGCTGGCCCAATTGCCCGCCGACGAGCAAGCCATATTCCTGCAGGAATATGGCTTGCAGGAGCCCGGCTCCCTGCGCGTCATCCGCGCCGCCTACGACCTTATGGACACCCAGACCTTCTACACCGTCGGCGAGCCTGAAGCCCACGCCTGGATGCTGCGCAAGCATGCCAGCGCTCTCGAGGCCGCCGGCGCCATCCACTCCGATATCGCCCGCGGCTTCATCCGCGCCGAGATCGTCTCCGGCGACGAACTCCTCGAGCTCGGCGGCATGTCCCAGGCCCGCGACAAAGGGCGCCTGCGCCTTGAGGGCAAGGAATACCCGATGCAAGACGGGGACATCATCAATGTTCGGTTTAATGTGTGACTAGTTCTACAACAACTATCTCTTTTTTCTTATAGGTTTAGGCGGACGCTTCTTTTTTGCAGCCTTTTTTAAAGTCTTTTTGGCTACCTTCTTTTTAGCCGCCTTCTTTTTAGCCACAGCCATGTCGTCCCTCCCAACACTATAGGTTAAAGTCTTATCCCAAGAAAGCAAAGGGTTTTTACTGCGGTGCACGTAAACATACGAATAAACAGATATGAGATCTATGTCGTCCTCAACAAGGAAATCATAAACAAACTCTTGGCTTTCGCCGGGCTCGATAAATATGTGCCCTTCCGGAAATTTATTGTTTTGAAAAGCAATTGTCTCCCACGGAAACTCCGTATCTTCATCGACTTTTGGATTGCGACCTGCGTTAAACGCGGTTTCCACGTCTCCGTGTAGTGGAAGTATCTGCTGGATACGCACTTCCATCTCGCGCACAGGCAATAAGACTTTTCCCCGATTTTCTAAAAGAAGCTCGACCCTAACTAGAACTTTATTCCCAGGGAAATAATAGTGAGAGGCTTTTTGCTTTAAGTCCGCACGAAGTATTCTTTCTCTGTTTTGTATGAAAATAGATAAGGCCCATGCACCGCCGATTGCGATGGCAAGGACAGAAGCAAAATTGAAGAATAGTTGTGATAAATCAAGCAAAGTTATACTGTTCCCCACCCACCTCAAGAAGAGTGTTAATAATCCTATTGTGAAGCACACAATGATCAGCATATTTTTGTTGTCCCTCTGGGTTAAGTTTACTCAGATTTCGTGCGCAAGCATCCTGGTTTTTTTGATCTACACACTAGCATCTGTTGCAACTTACTGTCAATGAATGAGCACGGGGGGGCAGACCCTTGCAGGATATTCGCGATTGCAAACACCCTGCAATTTTTATCTCGCCCCATCCGCCGCCAAACATCCGTGTGGACACCATTCCCCGACACCGAGTTTTTCATGCCGCTTGCGGCACAAAAACTCACGCGTCGCTTGCGACGCACAAAACACGCCCCTTGTCCATAATAAGCGGCGGAGACCACACACCCATGCCCCGCGCCACGCTGCCCCACAACACCATCCTCCATGGCGACTGCCTCGTCGAGCTGGCCAAGCTCCCCGCCAACTCCGTAGACCTCGTCTTCGCCGACCCCCCCTACAACCTCCAGCTCGGCGGCGAGCTGCGCCGTCCCAACAACACCAAAGTGCGCGGCGTCCAGGAAGCCTGGGACCGCTTCGATGATTTCGCCGCCTATGATGATTTCACCCGCGCCTGGCTCGCCGCCTGCCGCCGCGTCCTCAAGCCCAACGGCACGCTGTGGGTCATCGGCAGCTATCACAACATCCACCGCGTCGGCAGCATATTGCAAGACCTCGGCTATTGGCTGCTCAACTCTATCGTCTGGGTTAAAGCCAACCCCACGCCTAACTTCCGCGGCACCCGCTTCACCAATGCCCACGAAACCCTGCTGTGGGCGCAGAAGGAGCAGGGCGCGCCGTACACCTTCAACTATCACGCCATGAAATCCCTCAATGAGGACAAGCAGATGCGCAGCGATTGGCTGCTGCCCATCGCCTCCGGCGGCGAGCGCCTGCGCGCCGATGGTGAATCCGCCCATCCTACGCAAAAGCCCGAGTCGCTGCTCTACCGCGTCCTGCTCTCCAGCACCAACCCGGGCGATGTGGTCCTCGACCCCTTCTTCGGCTCCGGCACCACTGGCGCGGTCGCCAAGCGCCTGCACCGGAACTGGATCGGCATCGAGCAAGACGCCGCTTACGTCCGCCTGGCCCGCCGCCGCATCGGCCAGATCGAGCCCGTCGCCTACGAGCAAGCCCTCTTCGAACCCCACGAGCCGCGCCGCGAGCCGCGCATCCCCTTCGGCAACTTGCTTGAAGCTGGCCTGCTCGAAGCCGGCCAGCGCCTCTACCTCGGCGAGAAAGGCCGCGCGAGCGCCCGCATCCTGGCCGACGGCTCGCTCAGCTACAACGGCCGCCGCGCCTCCATCCACCAGGCCGCCAAAGACGCCCTGTCCGCCCCCGCCAACGGCTGGCAACACTGGTATTACATTGACCCTGACACCGGCCAGCGCCGCCCCATCGACGACCTGCGCCAGGTGTTACGCCAGGCAACAAAAGTGAAGTAGATTAAACTATCCGGGGTTATCTGCGCCGCGCGGCGTAGCCACGCATCTGTGTTCATCTGTGGATAATTCCGGCCAAACTAAATACCAAGTCAAGAAAAGGAACACCATGACCGAATACACCCTCAGCCGTTGGTCCCTCAAAGACCTCTTCCCCGGGGCCGATAGCTCCGAGATGAAAGCCGCCATCAAAAAGCTCGAGAGCAACGTCGCCGCTTTTGAAAAGCAGCGTGATAAGCTCACCGATGCTATCAGCGCCGATGACTTCAAGGCCATCGTCACCCAGATGGAGCAGAACACCCGCCTCGCTGCCCGCATCGATCAGTTCGCCGGCCTGTGGTTCAGCGAAGACACCCAGAACCAGGAAGCCCAATCCTTCCAGGCCCGCGTTGACCAGCTCATGGCCGAGCTCAGCAACAAGACCCTCTTCTTCAGCATCTGGTGGAAAGCGCTCGACGATGCCGTCGCCAGCAAACTCCAATCCGCCGCCGGGCCTGAGTTCGAGTATTGGCTGCGCCAGATCCGCAACTTCAAGCCCTACACCCTCACCGAGGCCGAAGAGAAGATCGTCAACCTCAAAGACGTCACCGGCGCCAAGGCTATGCAGGCGCTCTACTCCGCCATCACTGATCGCTATGTCTTCAAGGTGGATGTGGATGGCGACATCAAAGAGCTGACCCGCGGCGAGCTGATGAAGCTGGCCTACAGCCCCAACCCCGACCACCGCGCCAACGCCTACAAAGAGCTCTACCGCGTCTATGGTGATGATGCCCCCATCCTCGGCCAGATGTACCAGACCGTCACGCGTGACTGGAAGTCCGAGAATCTCGATCTGCGCAAGTTCAACAGCGCCATCTCCGTCCGCAACCTCAGCAACGACATCTCAGACGAGGTCGTCGATACCCTGCTCGGCGTTTCGGAGGAGAACACCCGCATCTTCCAGCGCTTCTTCAAGATGAAGGCCAAAGTCCTCGGCATGGACAAGCTGCGCCGCTACGATATCTACGCCCCGGTCGCCAAGTCCACCAAGGAATATTCCTACGACAAGGCCGTCGCCCTCACCCTCGAATCCTTCGGCAACTTTGACCCCCAACTGGCCGATATCTCCCGCCGCATCTTCGATGCCGGCCACGTGGATAGCGAGGTCCGCAAGGGCAAGCGCGGCGGCGCCTTCTGCTCCTCGGCTGATCCGGCCGTGCTGCCCTATGTGCTGCTCAACTACACCGGCGCCGCTCGGGATGTGTCCACCCTGGCCCATGAATTCGGCCACGCCGTGCACGCCGTCCTGGCCGATAAGCACAACGTGTTCAACTTCCATTCCTCGCTGCCGCTCGCTGAGACCGCATCCACCTTCGGTGAGATGCTGCTCATCGACCGCCTGCTCGAAGAAGAAACCGACCCCGCCGTCCGCCGAGACATCCTCTTCGGCCAGGTGGATGACGCCTACGCCACCATCATGCGCCAGGTCGGCTTCGCCCTCTTCGAGCGCCAGGGCCACGAGCTGGTCAGCCAGGGCGCCAGCGTGGATGATCTCTCGGCCGCCTACATGGCCAACCTCAACAGCCAGTTCGGCGACTCAATGGACATCGCCGATGAGTTCAAGTACGAGTGGGTCTCCATCCCGCACATCTTCTACTATCCCTTCTACGTGTACGCCTACTCCTTCGGCCAGCTGCTCGTCTTCTCGCTCTACCAGCAGTACAAAGCCGAGGGCGACTCGTTCAAACCGCGCTACATCCAGCTCCTGTCTGCGGGCGGCTCCGACTCGCCGGAGAACATCCTCAAGAACGCCGGCGTAGACATCAAAGACCCGGCCTTCTGGCAGGGCGGCTACGATGTCGTCGCCAAAATGGTAGACGAGCTCGAGAAGCTGTCTTGACAGTCTTTGCGAGCGTAGCGAAACAAACCCCAACCAGACACACAAAAAACGGCCGGTGCAAACGCACCGGCCGTTTTCATCAGGCTTGTTTTGCAGATCAGTCAAGCCGCCAGTACCAAAGATCATCGATGCGGTACGTGTAGTCGGCCGAGGTGCTGGCGTTCACGTACAGGCCAAAGCGGCCGCCGGCAAAGTTGCCGTCTTCGATCTCGTCGATCTCGAACTGGTTGGCGTACAACGTGATCACATCGCCAACCAGGCGGATGCCGATGATGTTGGTTTCTTGGCCGCCCCGGCGGATGTGGTCGCTCTCTGTCCAGCCGATCAGCTCAGTCTTGGTGTATGGCGCGGTGGAGTCCAGCCGGTCGAGCCGGTAATGGCCATCGCACGAAAAGGCGAAGATGTAGCCGCGGGCGCCCTGGCCGGTGGTCTGCGGCCCGCGCACAATGAAGCCGTAGGCCTGCTTGCCGCTGCAGTTATCGGTCTTGACCGTCATCTGCAGGAACAAGTTGTTGGGCGTTGGCGCCGTGAACCACCAGGTGTCAAAGCCGGCCTGCTTGCCGGTCATGTGCAGATGACCGCCGCCCAAGGCCAGACGCAGCAAGTTGTCGTTCGGCAGCCCGTTCGAGTCGGCCCAATTGCGGTCGTCATCCATGCTGTCATACAGGGTCGGGTTGCTGCCGTACTCGTTGCGCGGGTCGAACGGCAGCGGCGTCGGGGTGGGCGTGAAGGTCGGCGTTTCCGTGGGCGGCAGAGTCTCGGTAGGCGGCAAGGTCTCCGTCGGCTCTGAGGTGTTGGTGGGCAAGGGGGTTTCGGTCGCCGTGGCGGCCAGCGTTGGTGTTTCGCTGGGCGGCGGCAACGGGGTCTCGGTGGCGGTGGGGGCGGGCGCAAACGGCAGCGCACACGCGCTCAGCAACAAGCTGAGGACAGCCAGTAAAGGCAAGGTTCGTTTCATGGGTCGTTCCTTCTTCTCCGCATGAACTATAGAGCAAGCTCGTCTTTTTTGCATAAAAAGTGGGTCTGCGGAATTGTTAAGCTACTGATCCATCCATTTGCTTGATAAGCCTTGCCCGCACTGGTATAAGAAATCTCGCCATGTATATCGCCATTGAAGGCGTGATCGGGGTAGGGAAGACCACCCTGGCGCGCCTGCTCCAACAACGTTTCGATGCTGAGCTGCGCCTCGAAGTCTTTGACGAGAATCCGTTCCTGTCAGATTTTTATGCTGACCGGGCGCGCTATGCCTTCCAGACCCAGATCTTCTTTTTGCTCAGCCGCTACCACCAGCAGAACCGCTTTGCACCAGACATTCTGAGCCAGGGCAAGAACCTGATCACCGATTACACCTTTGCCAAAGACGCCTTGTTCGCCCGTATCAACCTGGTGGGCGATGAGTTGGATATGTACTATAACGTGCATGATGCCCTGGCCGAAAAGATCCAGCTGCCTGAGCTCATCGTTTATCTGCAAGCCTCCACAGATGTCCTGATGCAGCGCATCGCCCGCCGAGACCGGCCGTACGAGCGCCAGATGGAACGCGCTTATATCGACACCCTCAACCAGTCCTACGAGGGCTTCTTTGACGACTACATAAAAGGCGTGCCCGTGCTGCGCATCCCCACAGATGAACTTGATATTGTCAGCAGCCCACAAGCGCAGGATCATGTGGAAAAGCTGATCCGGGATGCGCTGCAGTCCGCCCCGCGCCAAACCCAGTTCCCGCTCGAATAAAAAAACGCCTTGCATCGCAAGGCGTTTTTTTATTACCCAACAACCCTAATTCTCATATCGACTACTGTCTATTTGTTCGTCTTCCCGGCTGATGCGCGGTTTCGCTTGACCCGGGGCATCCTCTCCCGCCCAGCGCGCTTCCGCCGCGGCCAGCTCTTCCTTGCTGGCCCGGCGCACCAGCGACCACTTGCCGCAGTGCGGGCAGCGCTCCAGCTTGCGGGCGCCCATGTTGAAACTGAAGAAGCGTAGCGGGAACGGCAGCTCGCATTTCGGGCACACCGCGCCGCCACTCATCCCATACTTGCCGCGCTCCGGTTTGCCGCGGCTCAAGACGGCCGGCAGCACCGAGGCCAGCAGTGTTACTCCCAGCACAATACCTAGGAGGGGGAAGATCAAGCGGGTTACGTTTCCGCGGGCTTCATCTGCGGATAAAAAGACGCGCGTGAATTCATTCGAGCGCAACTCGGTGCCGTCGCTCAAGTAACCCAGCGCGTACAGCGTGCGCTCGCCTGGCTCATAATCCTTGGTGGTGAACTGCACGCGGAACGGTTCCTCGTCCACGCTGGCGATCAGCTCATCGTCAATATAAAAATCCACGCGCTGCAGATCGGCTGGGCCGCTGGCGCGCAGACTGAACAAGCCTTCAATGTCATTGTTGAAACCGGCGTAGCCAAAGTCACGGTTCATGCCGATCACAAAGCCCGTGTCTTGGGCGCGCGCCGGGGTGGCAAAAGCAAACAGAGCGATAGCAACCAGCAGTAGCAAAGCTTTTTTCATTCGATTACCTCCAACGCGTCAAGATGGTTTCGCGTTGAAACAAACGCACCGCAAAGTATAGAAGCGCAGAATCGATCAGCACCAGGGCGCCGGCGATAGAAAGTAGCAAGCTTTGGTTCAGCACCACCGCGCCAAACATCTGGCCCAGGAACAGCGCCATCACCGGCAAGATCAATAGCGCGGCTAACTGCTCGGCCGCCCGCGGGTCGTTCACGCGCGAGGAGATCATGATCGCCAGGCTGACCCCGGTGACCGAAACCAACGGGCCTACGACAAAGATGCCCAGCAGCCACAATGGCGAGAGCAGGCGCCCGGCCACCTCGCTGCCTGCCAACATGCTGGTGCCGATGGCGAAGATGGTGAAACTGGCCAGGCTGGCCAACAGGGCGGGCAGGGCGGCCGCCAGCGCTTTGCCCGCCAGCAGCTCAGCCGTGGTGATGGGCGTGGCCAGCAGCGGCTCCAGCGTCCGCGTGGTCTTCTCGCCCACGATGCTGTACGACGCGATCGTGATGGGGATGATGGCTGGCATCAGCAGGAACAGCACCAGGAATTGCTGCAGCAGGAGTAATTGCGTGCACTGTATACCTTCCAGCGAGCCGCACGCGCTTCCCAGTGCGGTCAACATCGGCCCAAACTCGGATTGCACTGCCCCCAGGTCGGCTCCGCGCGTGCCATACAGCAGGCCCAGCGGAATGATGGCGAAGATCAGCGGCATGAACACGACGCTGAAGATCACCAGCTTGTTGCGGAACACCTCCGCCCATTCTTTGCTTACTAAAACGCCTATCTTTTTCATACCGCTGCCTCTGGCTGGGCCTGGCCCAGCAATTGGAAGTACACGTCTTCCAGGCTCTGGCGGATCTCGCCCACGAACTGCACATCCGCCCCCAAGCCGATAAGTTCACGCAGCAGCTCAGGGTTGTGTGCTTCGGGGTCGTCCAGCTTGACCACGATCTTGTCACCGCGCAGATTGGCCTCGTGCACATAGGTTTTCTGGCGCAACGCGCTGACAAAGGTCTCTTTGGCTGCAGCAAGATGGAACACCACCGAGCGCCCGAACAGCTTGCGCCGCAAGCTGTTCGGGGTGTCCACCGCAAGCAGCTTGGACTTGAAGACCGCGATGCGGTCACACAGCCGATCCGCCTCGTCCAGGTTGTGGGTCGTGATGATGATGGTGCGTCCTTCGCCGCGCAGCTCCTCGATGAATTCGCGCACCACGCGTGAGGCTTCCGGGTCCAGCCCGCTGGTCGGCTCGTCGAGGAAGATGACCTTGGGCTCGTGCAGCAAGGCGCGGGCGATGGCCAGCTTCTGGCGCATGCCTTTGGAGAAGCCGCCTACGGCTTCATTGCGGCGGCCCCACAAGCCCAGCATGCGCAAATAGCGCTCCACCTGGCCGGGAATGTCTTCGACCTCATACATGCGGGCGAAAAAATCCAGATTGCGCTCGGCGCTGAGCTGCTCATACATCCCCGGCGTTTCGGTCAGGATGCCGATCTGCTTGCGCAGCTCGGTATCGTCTTCGCCTACCCGGTGGCCGGCCACCCAGGCTTCGCCTTCGCTGGGCGCGATCAGCGCCGCCAGCATGCGGATAGTGGTGGTCTTGCCGGCGCCATTGGGGCCAAGCAGGCCGAACACTTCACCCACCGGGATCTTGAGGTCGATGTGGTCTACCGCTTGCAGCTCGCCGAAGCGCTTGGTCAGCCCATTGGCGATGATCGCATCGCTCGTGGGCGGCGTGGCGGCCGGGCCAGCCGGCGATGTTTCACGTGAAACATCGCCCGGCTTCGGGCCTACCTCGCCGTTTTTCCACAGCAAGTAAGCGGCCAGCAGAGCGCTCGGCAGGCCGCCGAGGATGCCGGTGGGCAGCGGGCCGATAAGGGAATTCAAGCCAGGCGCATCCAGATGGGTCATGTAGATGCCGATACCAGCGATGGCATTGATGCTGCCGTGAGCGATCACGGCTGGCCACACACTGCCGCCGCGCAGGGTCAGCCAACCAATGATCACGGCCAGCGGAATGGTGAACCACACCATCGCCAGAATTCCAGTCCACGGTTCACCGGGATAGCCGAAGCCGTAGTTGTGGCCCATAGCAATGATAGGAGCGTGCCACAAACCCCAGATCACGCCCACCGCCAGCATCGCTTTACGAAAGCCGAGCGGCATGAGCTTGGGCTGCAGGTAGGCTCGCCAGCCGAACTCTTCTCCGAATGTAAAGAAGCCGTTGAGGATCGGCCCAAGCAAGAGCGCCTGGCCGATCTGGATCAGCATCACTGTCCACACATCGAACGGCAGCTCCTGCCCAGCCATGGCGGCGGCATTGTCCAGCAGGGCTTGCAGTTGGCTCAGCTCGCCATCGAAGTGGCTCGGAAATAGTGAGTAGTAAAACACCAGGCCCAGGATGGTCAGCAAGGGTGGCAACACCCAGGCCAGACCCCAGCTGAACCAGTTGCGGCCGGCTTGCGGGCGCAGCCACATATCCTTCCAGCCTTCGTGGGTGATGACGCGGGTGAGGATGTGGGCAACCGCAGGCGCCCACATACACCCCAGGGCCAGCAGCGCGGTGGCCAGGGTGATGCCGGTGCCCGGCACGATCTCAGGGCTATTGACGAGGCCGCCATTGAGGTAGATCACGCCTGCGAAAACCCAACAGATGCCAAAGGCCAGGGCGATAAAGATCCAAATGCGCCGTGTGTCTAATGTGTTCATATGCTTGCTCCCGTGTTTCACGTGAAACGTCTTAGTTTAGAAAGTAAACCAGCCCGCCGATGATGACCGCGCACAGCGCCAGCGTGCCGAAGACAATGTACAAGGCGAAGCGGCCATCGCTAATGCCGAACTGGGTGCGGTACGGATCGGTGCCGCTGCCGGCGCCCGTGTTGACGCGCGATTTGGCGCCGCGCGGCCGCTTGAGGCGGATGCGTGCATCGTCAAACTTCTCCACCAGCTGCCAGCCATGCACAGATTCTTCCTCGAGGGCCTTGGCTAAGACTTCCGGAGATCTGAAGCCTGAAATGGCAGAGCGCAGAATTTTGAACTCATAGTTGTGTAGATCATCTTGTGTGTAGTTGGTCATCTCTTCCTCTTCTTCAAGTAGTTGCTGCAATGCGGCTTGTGCTGCTCCAGCGAAGGCCATGGCGTCATCCTTTCTTTAGGCGTGCTATTGCTTGCTTTCCCAAATCGCGATCTTTTCATCCATCAGTTTGCGCAGTTCCGTTGGCGCAAAGCCCAGCTTCTCGGCTTCCTCAACCAAGTGCTTTGCCATCTCGCCAAGCTGTTGCTTGCGCAGCCGTTGCAGGTCTTTGCCGGTCGGCGCATCCAGGATGAATGTGCCGCGCCCATGCTGCGTGGAGATGATGCGCTTTTCATCCAGCAGGCGATAAGCACGCGCCACGGTGTTGAAATTGATCTGCAGGTCAGCCGCCAGCTCGCGCACCGTCGGCAGCTGGTCGCCGGGCTTTAGTTCACCGTTGGAGATCGCCAACCGGATCTGGTCCATGATCTGCAGATAGGCGGGGGTGTGAATGGTAAGGTCCACATGCAAGGTCGAAAGCGGGCTCATTGTATAAATGTACCTCTGTATCAATGTATATGTGTATTATTGTATAACATCGGCTTTTTGTCAAGGGCCCGTGTCCCTTTTGTATCCCTTAAACGATACTCTTTGTAGGAACAGCCCATGCAAAATGAAGATCAGTTGATCGCGGCCGCCCAGCAAGACCTGGCTGCCTTTGATGCCCTGTACACTGCCTACGCCCCGCGCGTCTTCGGCTATTTGTACAGCCGCGTGCGCGTCCACAGCGAAGCCGAAGAGCTGACCGCCCAAACCTTCCTGGCCGCCCTGGAGCAGTTGCCGCGCTACAAACACAAAGGGCATTTCGCTGCCTGGCTGTTCGCCATTGCGCGTAATAAGGCCGTCAACACGTTCCGCTCATGCCCAACGGAAGATCTCGACGCCGCTCGGCAGATCGCCCAGGACACAGATGTCCTGCTGGATGTGGCCCAGCGCGAGCAGCTGGACGCACTGCGCGCTCACATCGCCGCGCTGCCGGATGATCAGGCGGAGCTGTTGCAGCTGCGCTTCGTGGCCGATCTGAGCTTTGCTGAAATTGCCGAGCTGCTGGGCCGCACCGAAGGCGCCGTCAAAAAATCCGTCTACCGCTGCCTTGATCGTTTGCAGCGCCAATTAGAGGTTGAGCATGTTTAACTCCACATCCCACCCACTCGAAGCGGCGATGCGCATTGCCCTGCAGCCGCCGCCGCTGCGGCCGCAGTTCGAGGCCGCGCTGCGCCAGCGCTTGCAGCGCGCCGCCACGGTGCCGCGCGCAAGCGTGCTGCACTGGCGGCCAAGCCGTCGCCTGGCGCTGGCTGGCCTGGTGGCCGCCGTAGTGCTGGCCATCACGCTTGCCATTGGCCCGCAGCGCGTGTTGGCCCAGGTGCTGAGCTGGTTCGGCTATGTGCCCGGCGCGGGCTATGTGGAAACCGAAGGCGGCCTGCGCGTCCTGGCCAAGCCCGTGATCCATGAGCAAGACGGCATCCGTGTCTCAGTCCTGGACGGCTTGATAGATGACAAGCACACCGTGCTCACGATCCTGTTCGAGGGCATCCGCCAGGAGCAAAAACCCACCTCTGAAGATATTCCCGGCTGCTGGCCATCGCCGGCGCTGCAACTGCCCAGTGGCGAACAACTCGTTGCGACCGGTGGCGGTGGTGGCGGCGGCCCCAGTTGGATGCAGATGGAGCTGACCTACCCAGCCCTGCCCGCGGATGTGAACGAAGCCACGCTCCAAATCCCCTGCGTGCCGGAAGTGCTGCCGGGTCTCGGCCCGGAAAATATGCAGGTGCCTCTGCTGTTCGAGCCGGCCCCCGAAGGCTTCCTGGCCTTGCCGGTCCAGCCCCTGATACCGGCCACCGAACCCGCTGCCGCGCCGCATGGCTTCGTGCTCAGCGTGGAAGACTATGTAGAGATGGAGGATGGCTACCTGATCCGCGGCCGCCTCTCCTGGGAAGAGAGTGAGTTCACTACTCCCGAGTTTTGGTACATCGACCTGAAGATGGTCGACGCGGACGGCAACAACATTCCGGTGGAGTTCGAAGAATTCCCCAACCCGCCGACAGACCCTGACCAGCGCTACCTGGTTTGGGCTCTGCGCACGAATACGAAGTACATCACCAGCCCGGCTCAGATCACGCTGGCTGACCTGGCCGTACGTATCCTGCAATCACCGGAGACTGCCGAAGAGCTCTCCGTCGATCTGGGCGCCAACCCCACCCACGGCCAGGTTTGGCAACTCAACGCTGAGCTGCCCCTGGGCGAGCACACCGCTGTCCTCGATTCACTCACCTTCGAGCAGCGGGAGGATGGCACCTATAGCCTGATGGCTCGCATCCTGTTTGACCCAACGGTCATTACTTATGCACAGGTGCTGGATAAAGACAATCGCAGCCAGATGTTTGGCATGTATGGCGGCCAGACGGAAGCCGGCGCGGTTGAGATCAGCACCATCTATGACTATCTGCCCACCGGCGTCCACCGCTTCTGGATCGATAACTACTTCGTGCGCCTTGAAGGCCCCTGGTCTGCCGGGCTCACGCTGCCGCCGCCCAGCGGCGATCCGCTTCCTGCCGAGGCCTGCTTTATGCCCCAGGATTGGCAGGCCCTGCTGGCGGCGCCAAACGCCGAGTTGCCCACCGGCATCCGTGGCCGCCTGCTGTTTGAAGGCGGCCGGGTGACTGATTTTGACGGAACGATGTATGGCGAGCCGATCCAGGGCGTCTGGCCCGCGCTCTCGCCGGATGGAACCCAGCTCGCTTATGTAGACAATACCGGGCTGTACCTCACGCAAATAGACAGTGGTCAGCGTAAGCAGATCTCTCAAGGTGGCGCGTACTCGCCTGTCTGGTCACCCACGGGTGAGCGTTTGGCTTACATTCAAGTTGGCCAAGGTGTTGGGCTGGTAAATTCTGACGGCAGCGGGCAAAGAATGTTGCCGGCCGCCGCGGCTGACATGATCGGCATTGCCGGTTGGATGCCGGACGGCAGTACGCTCGTAGTCGTCTCCATCGTGCCCGAAGGGTCTATGCTGCAGTCAATAGACCTGAACAGCGGCGCTATCCGAGACCACTTCGTGATCGATAGCCGCAAGGGGGGCTTCGCCCATCTATCGCCTGATGGTCAGCAGATCGTGTACAGCGGGTCACTGTTCGGCAGCATGTACTACGGTTTGTATGTCAGCAAGCTTGACGGGAGCGATACTCGTCTCCTGGCTCAACCGGATGGCGAGATCGTGTACATGACTACCGGCGCTTGGAGCCCCGATGGGGATTGGCTGCTGCTCAACCCGCGCGATCCCATAGAGCTGGAGCCCAGCCCTCAACACCCCGTGCTGATCAATATCGAGGCTTGCCAGGCTTATCTCGTCCCCGGCGTGCTCGGTAGCGTAGTGGGCTGGGCGCGTGATCCGTGAAAACCGGAACAACATAGCGTAAGGTTTTAAGCACGCGCTCGTTATAATGCGCGTATGGACAAGAAAACCCTGCTCAGCCAAACCATTGAGCACATTGACATCAAATCGTTTGACCCTGTCCCCCTGGTGGACCAGTACGAGCGCATGGCATTTCAGGCGCGTAATCTAGCTCGGGCGGCTCGCATTTATGACAATATGCTGGCCGATACCGAGTGCGCGGTCATCCTGTGTCTTGCAGGCTCGCTGGTCAGCGCCGGGCTCAAGCAGGTCATCTTTGACTTGGTGGATAACAACATGGTGGATGCGATCGTCTCCACCGGCGCCAACGTGGTAGACCAGGACTTCTTTGAGGGCCTGGGCTTCAAGCACTACATCGGCGATCCAAAGTCTGATGATGATGCGCTGATGAACCTGCGCATTGACCGCATCTATGACACCTACATTGATGAAGATGAGCTGCGCATCTGCGACGACACCATCAAGCAGATCGCCGACAGCCTGCCGCCGCGCCCGTACTCCTCGCGCGAGTTCATCTGGCACATGGGCAAGTACCTGGTGGATAACGGCAAGGGTGAAGGCTGCTTCGTGCGCCGCGCCTATGAGGTCGGCGTGCCGATCTTCGTCCCGGCCTTCTCAGACTCCAGCGCCGGTTTCGGCCTGGTGGATCACCAGTACCGCGCCACCGGCGGCGTAGTCTCCATCGACTCCGCCAAGGACTTTCTGGAGCTGACCAAGATCAAGATCGCCGCGGGCACCACCGGCCTGCTGATGATCGGCGGCGGCGTGCCCAAGAACTTTGCGCAGGACATTACCGTGGCGGCCGAGATCCTGGAAGGCGAAGCCGATATGCACAAGTACGCCATCCAGATCACCGTGGCCGACGAGCGTGATGGCGGCCTCTCCGGCTCCACGCTGCAAGAGGCTCACTCCTGGGGCAAGGTGGAGCAAGAGAGCGAGCAGATGGTGTTCGCCGAGGCCACCCTGGCCATGCCGCTGATCGCCGGCTACGCCTATCACAAGGGCAGCTGGAAACAGCGCCAAGCCAAGAACTTCAATGCCGTGCTCGACAAGAGCGCCCAGGCTGCCTAGGCAGCTCAGTCACTGAGGAGACTACATACATGATCCCGAACAAGATCTTTTTCACCAAGGGCGTCGGCGTGCACAAAGACCGCCTGGCCTCGTTCGAAGCCGCCCTGCGCAGCGCCAAGATCGAAAAGTTCAACCTGGTCTATGTGTCCAGCATCTTCCCGCCCAACTGCAAGATGGTCTCGGTCGACGAGGGCCTCAAGCACCTCTCACCGGGCGAGGTGGTCTTCTGTGTGATGGCGCGCAGCGATACCAATGAGCCCAACCGCCTGGTCTCCTCCGCCATCGGTGTAGCTCTGCCGCAAGACACCGCCCGCTACGGCTATCTGTCTGAGCACCATGCCCACGGCGAGACCGGCGAAAAGAGCGGCGAATATGCCGAAGACCTGGCCGCCACGATGTTGGCCACCACCCTGGGCCTGGAGTTTGACCCGGATACCGCCTGGGATGAGCGCAAGCAGATCTACGATGCCAACCCGCACATCTTCAAGACCCGCCACTATGTGCAGTCCGCCGAGGGCCACAAGAACGGCCTGTGGACCACCGTGCTGGCCGCCGCAGTCTTGATCCGCTCCGAAGACTAGGGTCGTGTAACCAGCGTGGGCGAGCACTCCCCTCCCTACAACTTCGGCGGCCTGCCCGATGAGTTCACCGTCTACGACGCGGCCGCGGTGGCCGTGGTGCCCGTGCCGTTCGACCTCACCACTTCGTGGATGCCCGGCACGGCCAAAGGCCCGCGCGCCCTCATCGAGGCCTCCGGCTACCTGGAGCTCTACGATATCGAGACGGACAGCGAGCCATACGAGCACGGCATCTTCACCGACTCAGCCGTGACCGCCGACGACACGCTGGCGCTCAACGACAATGTGTATGCCTGCGTCAAGCGGCATATCGAGGCCGGCAAGTTCGTCGTCACCCTCGGCGGCGAGCACTCCGTGGCCTATGGTGCGGCCAAAGCCCACATCGAGGCCTACGACCAGCTCAGCATCCTGCATTTCGATGCCCACACTGATCGCCGCGAAGAATTCGAGGGCGATCAGTTCAGCCATGCCTGCACCCTGCGCCGCATCTCTGAGCTCAATGATGACATCGTCTCGGTGGGCATCCGCAGCCTCGACAGCGGCGAGTTGCAATACCTCGACCGCAGCAAAGTCTTCTTTGCCGAGAACATCTACAACTCGCAAGCATGGATCGACAGCGTGGTCGCCTTGCTCAAGCCCAACGTCTACATCACCTTTGACCTGGATGTGTTCGACCCGGCCATCATGCCCTCCACCGGCACGCCGGAGCCCGGCGGCCTGCAGTGGTACCCGGTGCTCGAAGCGCTGCGCGCCGTGAGCCGCAGACGCACGATCGTAGGCTGTGACGTGGTCGAGCTCAGCCCCAATGCGGAGAACAAGGGGCCTGATTTTCTAGCCGCCAAGCTGATCTACAAACTGCTCGCCTACAAGTTCGCCTAGGCGCCCGGAGACACCATGAGAAAAGCCGTCTTTGCCATCAACATGACCATCGACGGCTATTGCGGCCACGAAACCGCCATCGCCGACGATGAGCTGCACCAATACTTTACCAATCTGCTGCACCAGTCAGATGTGCATATCTTTGGCCGCGACACCTATGAGCTGATGTATCCGTTCTGGCATGACGTGGCCGTGGCTCAGTCGGAAAGCGAAACCATAAATGAGTTCGCGCTGGCTTTCGATGCGATCCCCAAGATCGTCTTCTCCACCACGCTGGAGCGCGCTGACTGGGACAACACCACCTTGCTGCGCTCTGGCCTGCAAGAAAAAATCATCGAACTGAAACAACAACCCGGCAAGAGCATTGCCATCGGCAGCATCAAGACCGCCGCCCAGGCTGAGCAGTGGGGCTTGATCGATGAGTATCACTTCGTCGTGCACCCCATCATCGCCGGCAAAGGCCCGCGCTTGTTCCAGCCGGGCGGCGGCCGCTCCCTCACGCTGCTGAGCTCAAAAGTATTCGGCTCGGGAGTCGTCGCCCTGCATTACCAAAGATCATGAAGTTTCGCGAAGTAGACCAAACCAACTGGGATGATTTCGTCACTTTCTTCGAGGGCAAGGGCTGCCCTTCCTATTGCTGGTGCATGGCCTGGCGTCCGCTGCCCGGCGACCGGCAGCAGGCCAGCAACGCCGACCGCAAGAAGGCCCTCGGCGCGTTGGTTCAGCACGGCACGCCGATCGGCATCCTCGCCTACGACGGCGAGACGCCGGTCGGCTGGTGCTCGATCGCCCCGCGGGCCAGTTACACCCCGCTGGGCGGCGCGGCCTACGAAGGCGTAGCCGAAGACAAGGTCTGGTCCCTGGCTTGCTTCTTTGTGCCACGCGCCCGCCGCGGTGAGGGCATTGGCAAGCAGTTGCTGGCCGCCACCATCCAATCCGCCCGCAAACGCGGCGCCAGGATCGTGGAGGCTTACCCGGTCGACCCTGACTCGCCGTCCTATCGCTTCATGGGCTTCGTCTCAACCTTTGCGCAGGCCGGCTTCACCGAAACCGGCCGGGCTGGCAAACGCCGCCATGTGATGCACCTGCGCTTGGGCAGCCGGTAACCCATGCTGCCCAACATGCCCATTCACAGCGCCGTGCAGCCGCCCACGCCCCCGCTGGACCGTTACATCGAGGTGCTGTGGTATCAGCACATCCCCATCTACAGCGCGCGCGAGATCATTCTGCCCAGCCCGCACATGGAGCTGATCTTCAACTTCGCCCAGCCGCACAAGGTCTTCCTCTCCCCGGACCTGGCAGACTTCACCACTCATGAGCAGGCCTGGCTCGCTGGCTTGCAGAGCCGCTACTTCACCATCCAGTCCACCACCAGCCACCTGATGGGCGCCCGCCTGAAGCCCGGCGGCGCGGCGGCCTTCTTCCCCGGCGATATGAGTCAGTTCACGGACCAGGTGACCCCGCTGCACACCATCCTCGGCCCGGCCGCGGCCGCCGAGCTGCACGCCGCACTCAGCGCCGCCACAGACGATGCGGCTCGCTTCACCGCGCTCGAAGGCTTCCTGCTCCAGCGCCTCACCGAGAGCCGTCCGGGCCTTGACCTGGCGCTCGCCGCGGTCGAGCGCATCCAGGCTGCCGGTGGCAACCTCACCATTGCGGAGCTGAGCGTTGAGCTTAGCGTCAGCCACAAACACCTCATTGACGTCTTCGCCGCCACCGTGGGGTTGCGGCCCAAGCAGTTCGCCCGCGTGATCCGCTTCAGCACCATGCTGCCTGACTTGCTCTCCGGTGCTCAACCCGACTGGGCCGCTTTGGCGCAGAAAGCCGGCTATCACGATCAGTCGCATTTCAATCGCGAGTTCCAACTCTTCGCCGGGCTAACGCCCAGCCAATATCTCGAACTGCGCACCCACTACAGCAATTACAGCTCGCCGGAAGACTCGCGTTTCGTCCCACTCGGTTAATTTTTTGCAATACAAGCGGCTCATCCCTCCCTAGAATGCGGATCGAGGAGGCGTATGAGCACGATCCATATCTTGTCTACCCTTGTCGGTGGCGAGTGGCACTTCCTGCCGCCCGGCGGCCAGCAAGGCCTCACCATGGTGCATACGTTCAATTGGCAGGTGCCGGATGCCTTGCTGGTATCCAAAAGCGTCTCGCCTGGCGGCGAGAGCTTTGGCTACTGGTATTGGCACCCCGGCGCGCAGCAGGTCAAGATGATCGCGCTCGGCAAAGCGCTGGACGGCGTAAGCCTGGCTGAGTACACCGAGGTCACCCGCCAGGGTGACTTGCTTACCTGTCACCTGCTCACTCACGACGATTCCGGCACCAAGCGCTATCGCGAAGAGTGGCGCTTCACCGATGACGACCACTACGAGTGGACCCTGTACGCGTACTCAGAAGCCGGCGAGCAGCAAGTCATGCAAGCCAGCTTTGAGCGCCGCACGAACTAACTTTTGGAGGAAACATGTTGACGGATATTCTGGCAGTCGTGGCGGGTTTCGCCGCCTGGAGCGTGCTGTGGCTCGGCGGCAATCCGCAAGTGCTCAAGCTCTTCCCGGGCGCGCTGCAAAAAGATGGTTCGCTGTATCACACCGGTGCATTGCTGACCCTGCTGGTCTTCGCCGCCGCTGTCTCAATGGTGGCTGGATATGTGGTCACCTTGGTAAGCGGTGGCGCCAACCTGCCGCTGATCCTGGGCATCATCCTGCTGCTGGTCGGCATCATGGTGCAGCGACAATATTGGAAACTGATGCCGCTTTGGTATCACCTGCTGTTTCTGGGTCTGCTGATCCCCGCTACCCTGTTCGGCGCCAGCCTGGGCTGATCGTTCACAACAAAAAGCCCCGGCAATTTCGCCGGGGCTTTTTATGCTTTAGTTCAGTCTGCCACTTCCCCAGGCGCGCGCCTGCTCGATATCCGTGAACATATCAAACGGGAAGCCGTACATCTTTCCGGCCACTTTCTGCACCAGCGGCTTATAGATGGCCAGCATGGCGCTGGTGGGCACCACCGAAGCCATGCCTACGCAAAGGCGCTGCAGCGCGGGCTTGTTGTCCTTGACCCACTGGGTCAGCACGGCGTTGGCGCCCTTCTCGCGTTCTTTGCCATCCCCACCATCATTCACGATCACCAGCGCAAACCGCTCGCCTTTGGCGATCAGCTCGTCGCCCGCATGGGTGATGGCGTACATATCCGCCTTCATGATCGGTTCGTAGGTGTGCATCACGATCAACGGGCTTTGTGAAGCATCTATCTTGTGCATAAAGCTCCTTTCCCGTGAGTATAGAGAGCGGCCCGTGGTAAATCTAGGTCACCCCTGCAAACTGGGTTTGCACACCCTTGAACCGTATCTTCAACACCTATGCGATCTTGCAGCCCCGCAAGCGCAAAAATCCACGGGTGGTAGAATCGCCGCGTACCTCTGAATTTGTGTCCCAAGGAGCTGCTGCATGGAAAAGCAAGTCGCTACATTTGAAGTCAAGAAGGGCTTGGCCCAGATGCTTAAGGGCGGCGTGATCATGGATGTGGTCACGGCCGAGCATGCCCGCATTGCCGAGAATGCCGGCGCAGCAGCCGTGATGGCGCTGGAACGCGTGCCGGCCGACATTCGCGCTCACGGCGGGGTGGCCCGCATGAGCGACCCCGGCCTGATCGAAGAGATCATGAACACCGTCAGCATCCCGGTCATGGCCAAAGTGCGCATCGGCCACTTTGTGGAAGCCCAGATCCTCGAATCGCTCGGCGTTGATTATGTCGACGAATCCGAAGTGCTTACCCCTGCCGACGAGGCCAATCACATCAACAAGCACGACTTCAAGATCCCCTTCGTGTGCGGCTGCCGTAACCTGGGCGAAGCCCTACGCCGCGTCGGCGAAGGCGCCGCCATGATCCGCACCAAGGGCGAAGCCGGCACCGGCGATGTCGTCGAGGCCGTGCGCCATGCCCGCACCGTGCTGGGAACCGTGCGCCGTTTGCAGACCATGCCAGATGAAGAAGTGATGGCGCTCGCCAAAGAGCTCGGCGCGCCGTTTGAACTGGTGAAAGAGACCAAGGAGCTTGGCCGCCTGCCGGTGGTCAACTTCGCCGCCGGCGGCATCGCCACCCCGGCCGACGCCGCCCTGATGATGCAGCTCGGCGTGGATGGCGTCTTCGTTGGCTCGGGTATCTTCAAGTCCGGTGACCCGGCTCGCCGCGCCGAAGCCATCGTCAAGGCCACTACCCACTACAACAACGCCAAGATCCTGGCCGAGGTCAGCCGCAACCTGGGTGAGCCGATGGTCGGTCGCCAGGTCACCGACATTCCCAAGGAAGACCTGATCGCCCAGCGCGGCTGGTAAGAGCGAGTGGCTCGTGATCAGTGAGCTGTGATTGGTAACTCACTCGCTCCCTGATCACAGCTCACCGATCACTATCATGCACATCGGCGTCCTTGCCCTCCAGGGTGACTTTGCAGAACATGCCAGCATGCTGGCCCGCCTCGGCGCGCAGGTGCGCGAGGTGCGCCTGCCGGAGGAGCTGGATGGGCTCGACGGCCTCGTGCTGCCCGGCGGCGAATCCACCACCATCGGCAAACTGGCGACCGACTACGGCTTGATCGAACCCATCCGCGCCTTCGGCCAGACCAAGGCCATCTACGGCACCTGTGCCGGCGCCATCTTCCTTTCCAAAGATGCCGAACGCAAGCAGCCGCTGCTCGGCATTATGGATATCACCGTGGAGCGCAACGCCTACGGCCGCCAGGTCGAGAGCTTCGATGTCGAGGTGGATGTGCCCGCCCTGCACGGCCTGGCGGCTGGTGACCCGCCGGTGCGCGCCGTCTTCATCCGCGCCCCGCTCATCAAAAGCGTCAGCGGGGGCGCCAAGGCCCTGGCCAGCCTGCCGGATGGGCGCATCATCGCCGCTAAGCAGGGCAAGCTGCTCGCCACCGCCTTCCACCCGGAGATCT
This sequence comes from Anaerolineales bacterium, assembly GCA_019454165.1. Lineage (GTDB taxonomy): Bacteria > Chloroflexota > Anaerolineae > Anaerolineales > UBA11579 > JAMCZK01. The sequence continues at coordinate 343,531 of CP075367.1, forward strand.
CGGGCGATGACCGCTTCCACCGCCTGTTCCTGAAGCTGGCAGAAAGTTAACACAACCTTGATGCAACCCAAAAACCGCTGTTGTAAAATAGCAGGGTGTTGCGCGACTTTACAATTACAGATTATGGGGCGCTAAACACCGCCCGCCATTACGCTCTGTTCCTGCATAACCAATCCGTGCTCACTCGCGGCCCGGCGGCCCTGACCCGCCGTGCCTTGCTGGCGTCGCTGTGCTCCTTCACCGGGGTCCACACCGCCGTCAGCACTGATGAAGGCCTGGTGCTCCAGGCCCAGCGTTTCGCTGGCCGCTCGCTGGCCGCCCTGGTGTTCCTGGGGCCACAGGCTGCCGCCAGCGGCGGCGCGCTCACCCGCGCGGTCGAGTACATGCTCAAGCAGCTCGGCCCGCATGGTGTGCAAGGCATCTTCGCCGAGCTCGACGAGCACAGCGCTGCCAGTGCGGCGTTGCAACAAGCCGGGCTCAGTGTGCAGGCTCACCAGCGCGTCTGGCGGCTGACCCGCACGCCGCAGGCTGGCTACGACAACCTGCTGTGGCAGCCGTACCTCGGCCGCCATAAGCTGGCGGCAGACCTGCTGCGCAACCGCTTGGTGCCTGTGCAGTTGCACCACCTCGATTGCGGCTCCGCCGACGCCCGCGACAGTTTTGTGCTGTACGAGGGCGGCCAGCTCGCCGCCTTTGCCGATGTACAGCGCGGCCCGCGCGGCATCTGGGTGCAATTGCTGATCGAGCCTGGCCATGCGCTGGCCGACCGCCTGATGGCGCTCATGCTCCACCTGCGTCCGCGGCCTAACCGCCCGGTGTATGTATGCGTGCGTGCTCACCAGGATTGGCTGGAACCCGCGCTCGAAGGGTTGGATGCTCAGCCTGGCCCGCGCCAGGCCGTACTGGTGCGCCGCATGGTGCACCCCGTAAAAGTAAAAGACCTGCAAAAGATTGCCAAGGCGGCCGGGGTAGAAGCGTCCACCATCCAATACCCTGTGCGCCCCACTGCAACCATGGATGAAAAATGACAAGACGCCAAATCACTGACGACCTTGACGCTTTGCTCGGCGTACTGCCGCCTGATGTGCAGGCCGCCGTGCGCGAACACAACAACAGCTCAGACCTGCTTGAGATCATTCTGGATCTCGGGCGGGTTCCGACCACGCGCCTGGTCAACGAAGAAGTTGTGCTGCTGGAGCGCGAGATCAACAAAGATGACATTGACTACGTTGTCCAGCGCCTGCGTGACTTTGACGAAGACAACCGCGCCGGCATCGAGCGCAGCCTGCATCGCATCTCAGCCATCCGCAACCGCCGCGGCGATGTGGTTGGCCTGACCCTGCGCGTTGGCCGCGCCGTCTACGGCACCATCGACATCATCGAAGACCTGATCCAGGATGGCAAGAGTCTGCTCATCCTCGGCCGCCCGGGCGTGGGCAAGACTACCTTGCTACGCGAGGCCGCTCGCATCCTGGCTGAGAAGAATCGCGTCGTCATCGTCGACACCTCCAACGAGATCGGCGGCGATGGCGATGTGCCTCACCCTGCCGTGGGCCGCGCCCGCCGCATGCAGGTGGCCACGCCTTCGATGCAGCACGAAGTGATGATCGAAGCGGTGGAGAACCACAATCCGCAGGTCATCGTGATCGATGAGATCGGCCGCGAGCTTGAAGCCAAGGCGGCCCGCACCATCGCCGAGCGCGGTGTCCAGCTCATCGGCACCGCCCACGGCAATTCGCTCGAGAACTTGCTGCTCAACCCCACCTTGTCTGACCTGGTGGGTGGCATTGAATCTGTCACCCTCTCGGATGAAGAAGCCCGCCGCCGCGGCACGCAAAAGACCGTGCTCGAGCGCCGCTCGCCGCCTACGTTTGACGTATTGGTGGAGATCCAGTCGCGCAGCCAGTTCGCCGTGCATCGCGATGTGGCCATCGCGGTAGACGGCCTGTTGCGCGGCTACCCCATCGAGCCTGAGCAGCGCACCCGCGATGACAATGGCGAGATCAAGATCACGGCCGCTCAGCCGGCGCCCGCCAACCCGCGGGCGGGCCGCGGCGAGCCGGCCCCGCGCAGCGGCCGCTTGGCCAAGAATGCGCCCTCCGGCCGCCAGCCGGCCGGCGGCTCCATGGGCGGCGGCCCGCGCCGCCGTGAGCCCGCGCCGGAACCAGAACCTGGCGGGGGTTACGAGGCCTTCGCACGCACGCAGCCTGCGCCGGCCGCCGCGGTACCCACGGCTGTCCGCAGCAGCGCCAGCTTGCAGCCGGTGCGCATCTACCCCTTCGGGGTGGCCCGCAACCGTCTGGTGAACGCCGCCAAGCGCGTCGGCGTGCCGGTCATCCCGGTCAAAGAGCCGGGCGAGGCCGATGTGCTCGTGACCCTGCGTACCTACTACCGCAAGCGCCAGCGCCCCATTGTGGATGCGGAGCAGCGCGGTATGCCTGTATATGTTCTGCGCGCCAACACCGTCTCCCAGATGGAGCGCTTCCTCTCCGGCTTGTTTGACCTGCCCGGTGGGGTCGAGGAGCCTGGCGATATGGATGAGCAGCTCGGCCAGACTCGTCAGGCCATTGACGCCGTGCTCAACGGCGAGCGTTGGGTGGAGCTGCCGCCGGCCACATCCCACATCCGCCGCTTGCAGCACCAAATGGTGGAGGAATCCAAGCTGGTCTCGCACTCCTACGGCAAGGAACCCAATCGCAGAGTAAGGATCTTTAGGGAGTAGAAAGAGTGCGCAGTGAACAGTGACGAGTGAGTAGGATGTCTTCCCGCTCACTGATCACTGTTCACTCATTACTCATCACTGACCATGAAACACATTGGCATCGTTGGCGTCTCGTACGAAGGTGCAGCCCTGTGCTACCGCACCATCATTCAGGAGAGCAAAGACTTCTTCTCTCCTTTCAACAATCCTGAAGTCACGCTGCACAACTTCAACATGAGCGACTATCACTTTCCCTCCGAAGAAGGAAAGTGGGATCAGGTCAGCGAGACCATCTTGCGTTCAGCCCACAAGCTGGCCGGCATCGGCGCCGACTTCCTCATCTGCCCCGACAACACCGTCCACGTCTCGATCGACCCCATCATCGAGCGCTCGCCGCTGCCCTGGCTGCACATCGCTGAAGAAGTTGGCCGCGAGGCCGTGGCGCGCGGCTACACCCGCGTGGGCATCCTGGGCACCCAGCCGCTGATGGAAGGCCCGGTCTACCCGCGCAAACTGGAGCCGATGGGCATCGAGCTCAAATTCCCTGACTTGGTGCAGCGCCAGCAAGTGCACAAGCACATTGTTGATGAGCTGATCTATGGCGAAATGCGGCCGGAGACGCGGCGCTACTTCCAATCCCTGATTCGGCAGTTTGCCGAGCAGGGCTGTGACGCGGTCGGCCTGTGCTGCACCGAGATCCCCCTGCTGATCGAGCCGCACGATTCCGTCCTCCCCACCCTCGACTCCACTCGCCTGCTCGCCCGCGCCGCCCTGCGCTACGCCAGCAACTGAGCTTGCTCCGCCCACAAAAAAGACGGCTGCATAGCAGCCGTCTTTTTATTTTCTACAATGTAATACCGAGCGGGCCTCAACGAGTGACCGTCACCTTCTTGACGTAGCGGTTCACCGCCCCAAAGCGATACTTGTACTCCTCATCCCCGCGCATAAAGTCGAACACGGCTTTGCCGGCCTCGATGCTGCGTTGCATCATCTCGGCCATCATCAACCACCCGGGCGAGAGCTGCGCATGCTCATTGCTGAAGCCGGCGTTGTAGCCCCAGATGCGGTTGTCGTAGTCAAAGTTCATGTAGGCCGCCACGCGTTGCTTGCCCACTTTGAGGAAGATCAGTTGCAGCCAGCCGCCATCGAACGCGGCCCGGGCGATCGTTTCCATCTGAGCGCGCATGGCCGGCGTCAGAAATTTCAGCTTGTCTTCTTCCTGGGTCATAAGGCCGAAGAAGTCATCCAGCGCCTGGTCCAGTTCGCCCGCCTCGCTGATCAGCTCCGTGCTCACCGGCAGCGCGTTGCGGGCCGCCTTGCGCACCTTGCGCCGCAGCTCGTGGGCTTGTTTGCTGTCCAGGCTCTCCAGGTAGGCGTCAAAGCTCTCCGGCAGCGGGATGTACGGGCAGGCTTGCAGCGTTTCCTGCGCCGCCTGCAGCCCGGCGGCTTCGGCCGCCGCCTGCACGCTGTCTATGCTCTTGGATTCGTCCAGCAGGTTATATAGCGCCAGCTCGGCCCAACTGTCGTCAGCCTTTAGTTCAGCCAGCACGGCTTCGATGAACGCAGTCAAGTCCTGGGGGCGGGCGATGAAATCAAGATAGTCGGCGATCTCATGGCTGCCGATCAGTTGCAGCCGCGCCCGTCCGTCGGCCGCCTGCGCGCGGAACAGCGGGGCGATCCCTAGCAGCGCGCCATCCGCGCCGCGGCCGGTCACGATGTGCAGTTCAGCATCCTGCCACTCGCCGCCGCCCAGGTGTCGCCACCAGGCTTGCTGAAAGGCAAAGGTCAGGAAAGGCAGATTGAGATGGCTTTCTTGCAAAAGCGCGCCCCACTCCTGCTCCAGTGCGGCCCAGGAGTCGGCGCTGCGGATGACGTCTATCTTCATTGAATGTTGTATCAGTGGGGATGTTTGTGCAGAATGAGTCAAAGGGATTTTACCAGTATAATTTTTTGCGCGCGTGGTACGTGCAGTGCGTACAATTGCGGCGCTTACCGATATGCCTACCGCGCTCGATCTCTTCGTAGTACCTCTCTACAGACGCAACGGACAAGACCAGGCTTACCTGCCTGGTGTGCACTTGCTCGCCGCGCCGCGCCGCGCCGCCCGCGGCCGCGCCGGCGAGCGCCTGGTGCTGCAACTGACCCTGCCGCCGGAGATCACGCTCAGCGCGGACCAGCAGCACGCTCTGCTCGGTGACCTGGCCGAAGGCTACTTCCGCACCGCCGGCTCCGTCACCGCCGCCCTGCGCGACCAGATCGATCGGCTCAACACGTATTTCCTGCAGCTCAACCAGCGCGGCCAGTCCGGCGGCGCGCCGGCCCGCCTGGCCGCCATCTCGGTCCGCGAGGAGCGCGTCACGCTCGCCCACGTCGGCCCGCAGCACGGCTTTGTGCTCAACGGCGGCATTGAGCATCTCTATGATGCGCCTGCCTCCGGCCGCGGGCTGGGCATGGGCAGCCATGCCGAGGTGCGCTTCTACCAAGCCGAGCTTAGCGCCGCCGATTGCCTGCTCCTCGTCCCCGATGTGCCCTCCGGCTGGAACGAGAAGACCCTGGCCAACGTAAGCGGCCAAAAGCTCTCGACCCTGCGCCGCCGCTTCCTCAGCGAAGCCGGCGCCGACCTGCGCGCCGTCATGCTCATGGCCCAGCCCGGCAGCGGCCGCCTCAGCCTCATGACCAGTTTTGATGACGGAACCGCGGCGGCCCGCCCGCAGGCGCCCCTGCCCCAGCCTGCCACCCATAGCGCCCCGCCCGCCGCACAACCGCAGCCTGCGCCTTTGTCCCAGGCGCCCGCCGGCTGGGAGCAGCTGCCCGCACCCGAACATGAGCTCGAGGAAACCGGCGCATTCCCCCCTTACGACCCGCCCGCCGAGCCAGCCAGCCAGCTCGCCCAGCCGACCTATGAGCAGGAATGGCCTGTTTACCAGGAACCCGAGGAGCCTGGCGGCTTTTCGGTACTTATAGACGAAATTTCCACCCGCGCCCGCAAGATCTGGCAACGTGTCTCGCCCGGCCTGCGCAGTTTTATGCTGCGTTTGCTCCCTGATGAGCCCGTCTTCAACCTCCCGCGCCAGACCCTCGCCATCATCGCTATCGTCGTTCCCCTGGCCGTGGTGATTCTGGTCTCCGTCATCTATTTGCAGTTCGGCCGCGTGCAACTGTACGAGAACTATCTGGCCCAGGCCCAAAGCGCGGCTGCCCTGGCCCAGGCGCGCGAGAACCCCGTCGAAGTGCGCCAGGCCTGGTCGGTCGCCGTGCACTACGCCGAGCGCGCCTCCGCCTACGAGCAGGACGCCCAGGCCGCCGCCGAGCTGCTGGCCCAGGCGCGCCTCGCTCTCGATGATCTCGATTTCATCGAGCGCATGAACTTCCAACCCGCCCTGTTCACCAACCTGCCGCGCGCCACCAACATCACCCAAATGGTGGCCGATAACCGCGATCTGTATATGCTGGATGGCGCCAGCGGCAAAGTCCTGCGCGCCTTCCTCACCTCCAGCGGCTATCAGCTGGATGATTCGTTCTCCTGCGAACCGGGGCCGTATGGCGGCTACATCGTCAGCGAGCTGATCGACATTGCCTTGCTGCCCTCTAACCATCCGCAAGGCGCATCCCTCGCCGCCATGGATGGCAACGGCAACCTCATCTTCTGCTTCGTGGGCGAGCGCCCGCTGGCCATCACACTCCTGCCGCCTGACAGTCATTGGGGCAAGCCCACAGCGATCGCGATCGAGAACAGCAACCTGTATGTGCTCGACCCCATCACCAATGCGGTCTGGATCTATTTCGGCGAGGGTGGCTCATTCCCCGGCGCGCCGCGCTTCTTCTTCGGCGCTCAGGTGCCCAGCATGCAGCAGGCCATTGATATTGTGCTGGAGGGCAACACCCTCTACATCCTGAAACAAAATGGCCGCGTGGCCGAATGTGTTTTCAACGATGATCTCGAGAACCCCACCACCTGCACTGACCCGCTTGAATTCGTAGACACGCGCCCCGGCCAGCAAAGCGGCCCCACCGTGGCCGGCGCCAACTTCTCGCAACTTTTCCTCACCGATCCACCCGGGCCTTCGCTATTCTTCCTCGACCCCATCGTGCCATCCATCTATCAGTTCAGCACGCGCCTCGGCATGTCGCGCCAGTTGCGTGCGCAAAGCGAGTTGCCTGAAGGGCTGGTCAGCGCCTTCACCATCTCGCCCAACCGCTTCGTTTTCCTCGCCTTCAAGAACCAGGTCTACTTTGGCCCCATGCCATAGGCTGAGGCGGCGCGCATGCCAGAGTATGTTGAACTAGCCGTTAACGTCCCCAAAGTTTCAGGCGTCTTTCACTATCACGTCCCGCCCGAGCTGGAGCAGACCCTGCGCCCCGGCCATCTCGTGCTGGCGCCCTTCGGCAAGCTGGTCGTGCAGGGCGTCGTGCTGCGCCGCGTAGATCAGCCTGAGGTCGCCGAGACCCGCCCCATCGACAGCCTGCTCGATGACCAGCCGGTGCTCACCGCCGCCCAGATCGAGCTCGCCCGCCAGCTGGCCCACAGCACCCTGGCGCCGCTGGCCGCCTGCGTGGCGCTCATGCTGCCGCCTGGCATCAGCCAGGCGGCCGATGTGCTCTACAGCCTCACGGATACCGCCGCCCCCGCTGACCTGCCCGCCGCTCAACGCCTGGTGCTGGATACGCTGACCCGCCGCGGCCCGCTGCGCACCCGCCAGCTGGACAAGGCCCTGCCGCGCCGCAACTGGCGCGCCTCGATCCGCGCTCTGCAAGGCCGCGGGCTCATCACCACCCAGCCCGTGATCCCCATGCCGCGCCAAAAGGCCAAGCTGGTGCGCACGGCTCGCCTGTTGCATTCCCCGCCACCCGAGCTCAAGCTCGGCAAGACCGCCGCCACCCACGCTCGCCGCACTGCCCTGCTGGAAGTCTTGCAGCGTGAGAGCGGCCCCACCGCCACCGAGTGGCTGTACGCCGAAAGCGGCGCAAAACTGGCCGATCTACGCTTCTTAGAAGAACAAGGCTACGTTGAACTCGGCGAGGCGGAGCAGCTGCGCGACCCATTGGTGGGTTTGCAAACCGCAATGGATGTTGCCCTCAGGCTGACCCCGGCTCAGGATGCTGCCTGGCGCGCCGTCGAAACTGCGCTCAGCAGCCCGGATCCCAAGCCCATCCTGCTTCACGGCGTCACCAGCTCCGGCAAGACCGAGATCTATCTGCGCGCCGTGGCCCATGCGCTGGAAGCTGGTCGCACTGCGCTCGTGCTGGTGCCCGAGATCGCCCTGACCCCCCAAACCGTGCAGCGCTTCTTTGCCCGCTTCGGAAACCAGGTCGGCTTGCTGCACTCCGAGCTCTCCGACGGCGAACGCTACGACACCTGGCGCCGCGTCCGCCGCGGCGAGTTGCGCGTCGTTGTCGGCCCGCGCAGCGCGCTCTTCGCTCCGCTCGAGAACATCGGCCTCATCGTGCTCGATGAAGAGCACGATGACAGCTATTACGAAGCCCAGCAAGACGTGCACTATCACGCCCGCAGCGCCGCGTTGCAACTTGGCAAAATTTCCAACGCGCTGGTGCTGCTCGGCTCCGCCACGCCGGATGTAGGCAGCTACACCCAAGCCCGCAGCGACGCTTGGCAGCTCTTGCAGTTGCCCGAACGCGTCCAGGCCCACGGCGCCATCGGCGACGCCATCGGCAAAGCGCCGGAGCTGCCGCCGGTCGAAGTCATCGACATGCGCCGCGAGCTCAAAGCTGGCAACCGTTCCATCTTCAGCCGCGCCCTGCAAACTGAGCTGGAGCAGGTGCTGCAGCGCAGCCAGCAAGCCATCCTGTTCCTCAACCGCCGCGGCAGCGCCACCTACGTCTTCTGCCGCGATTGCGGCCATGTGATGCGCTGCCCCAACTGCGAGACCCCGCTGGCGCAGCATGGCAGTGGCGAGCTGGCGCAGGAGCTGGTCTGCCACCAGTGCGGCTACCAGCGCACACTGCCGCAGCGCTGCCCCAATTGCGAAAGCGCCCAGATCCGCCACTACGGCACCGGCACCGAAAGCGTGGTGAAGGAGCTGGCCCGCCTGCTCCCCAGCGCCCGCAGCCTGCGTTGGGACCGTGACAGCACCCGCACCAAAGGCGCCCACGAGCGCATCCTCTACCAGTTCGCCGAGCACCAGGCCGATGTGCTCGTCGGCACGCAGATGCTCACCAAAGGGCTTGACTTGCCCAAGGTGACCCTGGTGGGCGTGGTGCTGGCTGATGTCGGCTTGCAGCTGCCCCACTACCGCGCCGCCGAGCGTGTCTTCCAGTTGCTCACCCAGGTCGCCGGGCGCGCCGGGCGCAGTGCGCTGGGCGGCCGCGTCATCTTCCAGACCTTCCAGCCGCAGCACTACGCCATCCAGGCCGCCGCCGCGCACGACTATGCCGGCTTCTACGAAACCGAGAGCGCCTACCGCCGCCAGCTGCGCTACCCGCCCTTTGCCCAACTCGTGCGCATGGAGTTCCGCCATCTGGATGCCCGCAAGGCCGAGCAGGAGGCCGGCGCCCTGGCCGCCGAGCTGCACGCCCAGATCGCCCGCCAGGGCCGCGGGGCTACCGATGTCATCGGCCCGGCGCCCAGCTTCCATGCCCGCGTCAACAAGGAATACCGCTGGCAGTTGCTGCTGCGCGGCCCGCAGCCGGCCGAGCTGCTGCGTGGCCTGCGATTGCCCGGCTGGCGCATCGAGGTAAACCCGCCTGCGCCACTATAATGTTTTGAGGAGTTGCCTGTGCGCCGTGAATTAGTCAGTTGGGAAGAAGTCCAGCATCTCATCAACCTGCTCATCCAGCAATTCGAGCATGATTTTGAGGCCATGCTGATGGTCACCCGCGGCGGGATCGTGCCCGGCGGCATGCTGGCCGAGCGCATGGGCCTGGCCGAGATCCTCACCGCCGCGGTGGACTTCCCCGCCCAAATGGAGATCGCCCGCCAAAAAATGCTGGTCTTCCCCAAATTTGTGCAATTCCCAGACGATGAATTGCTGCGCGGCCGCCGTATTCTAGTGGTGGATGATGTCTGGGGTTCCGGCCGCACCAGCACCGCCGTAAAGAACCGCGTCTCGGCTGCTGGCGGCATGCCTTTCACCAGCGTGCTGCACTTCAACCCCCACCGCAACCTGTTCGATAACACCCGCCCGGATTATTTCGCTGCCAGTACGGACGCCTTCATCGTCTACCCCTGGGAGCACGAGCCTACGACAGGCTGGGCCATGCGGGACTATTAGGTTTGTCATTCCGAGCGCAGCGAGGAATCCGTTAAGAGCCAATCTGACCGCAGCCGATTTCTGAACAAACATCGTAGGGGCGCAGCATGCTGCGCCCCTACATAATCCCGTGTCATTCTGACCGGGTTTGAGAAGCTACACCGGATCGCCGAAGCCAGATCAGGGAAGAATCCTTGCTGGCATGTCTTCTATGCAGTGACTATTTGTGAATCACGGGCTGCGTGGAAGCGGGTAAAAAAAACAGATTGCTTCGCTGCGCTCGCAATGACGGGGTACTACTGCGCCACCAACTCCGCGTACTTGCTGCGCAGCTTGCTCAACTTCGGCGGGATCACCGCCATGCAATAGCCTGAGAACGGATTGCGCTCGAAGTAATTGTGGTGATACTCCTCGGCCACGAAGAAGTCGCCCAGCGGCGCCACTTCTGTCACGATCGGGCGGGCATACTCGCCGGCGTGCTCGCGGATGAACGCCTCGGCCTGGGCGCGCTGCGCCTCGTCCGCATACAAGATCACCGAGCGATACTGCGTGCCGATGTCGTTGCCCTGGCGGTTCAGCGTCGTCGGGTCGTGGGTGGCGAAGAACGCCGTCAGCAGGTCGCCGTAGCTCACCACGGCCGGGTCGTACTCCACCCGCACTACCTCGGCGAAGCCCGTGCGTCCGGTGCACACCAGCTCGTAGCTAGGCGCCTTGGCGCCTGCCGGCCCGCCGGCGTAGCCGGGCTCGATCCGGGTCACACCCTTCAATATCTTGAGCGCGGCCTCAGTGCACCAAAAGCACCCGCCGCCGAATACAGCTGTTTGCGTTGTCATAGCTCTATCCTACAAGCTAGTGATGAGTGCGCAGTGAACGGTCATCAGGAGTTTTGGTTGCCCTGATCACCCATCACAGCTCACAAATTCACTCTTACTGCTTCCCTCGTCGCCCCTCATCTTCGTTGATCGCCACCCAACCGGCCATCTCGCCGATCTCGAAGCGGTCATCGTCGGCCCATTCGCGCACGGAGGAATATGCCCGGTCATAGCGTGACGAGCTGTCGTTGCCACTCAGCTGCTCCTTCACCATGGCGCGGATGCCTTGCAGGCGTTGCTGCCACTGCGCCATGTTCGCCACCGTCAGATCCACCCAGCCGTTGTGGGCATTCTCAGACTTGACCACCGGCCCGCGCAGAATACGCTGGCCGTCTGAGAGCAGGATCGGCAGCCCCACGGAGATCATCTCCTGGCGCAGCTTGGCGTCGTTGCCCACCCGCGCCTCCAGCTTGGCGGCCATCTGCTCCGGCGTATCGGCCAGGGCATTGCCCATCTTGTTGCCGTACTCCTGCTTGAGCAGGAAGGCTTCGAACATCAGCTTGGACATGCGCGGCGGCCCGAGGATCTCGAACGCAACCGATTCGCCGTGCTGCTCGCTCAGCTCGCGCAGGCGGCGCAGCGCCGAATCGCGCAGCGTGCCGGCCCGGAAGCTGGGCCCCATCACCGCGCTGTCGAGCGCGGCCACAATGTCGCGGCCCGTGTTGCCGCCCATGATCTCGCGCACTACGTTGAAGGCGATCTCCTCCGGTGTCACGAACTCCATCTGCCCGTACGAGGTGATGGCGGCAAAGTCGCCCGCCGCGAACAGGCCGTTCTCGCCGGTGTTGATGTACACCGCTTCCATCGCTTTCCCCGTGGCCGCGCCGAACTCGCCGCTCGGTATCAAGTTTGCCTCGTTCAACGGCAAGGCTTGCTCCGGCGGGCAGTCGTACAGCATGAAGTCTTTGCCGCCGCGGCTGATCTTGCCGTAGCCGATCTCTTTCCAGGCGATCAGCGCGGTGGGCTTGAACTCCTTGACCACCGTGGGGCCGCCCGGCGTGCGCGCCATTAGGAAAGTGAGCAGCGATTGCGCGCCGGCCAGCGCGGCTTTGGACATCAGTACCCGCGAGGGCTTCTCTTCGCCGTGCGTGTAGGGGATATTGAGGCCCATGCCGCCGGTGCCGCTGGTGCCCACCTTGACATAGGCCTGCGTGCCGGCTTCCAGCATGGCTTCATGCATGATCTGGATGTGGCGCACCAACTGCGGGATGTATAGCGAGGCCAGCAGCTGCTCGATCTCGTCCGGCCAGTTGGTTTCCGGGTTGCCCTTGGCGATCTCGCTCTGCAGCTTGCGCGCGTAGGCGTAGATGTTCTGATAGGCCACGCCGGTGGACGTGTTGATCGCGTCCACCACGATGTGGGCCGGCTCACCGTCCAGCCCTTGGGCCTTGCCGGTGATGAGCTGGTACAGCAGGGATGCGCTCAGGATCTCGTCGTTGAGCTCATCCACGATGTCGTTGATGAGCACCTTGCGCTTGGCCGGGTCGGCCAGGATGGCGTTGCGGGGCGGGTTCTCCGCCTCCTGCCATTCGGCGCGCACGAAAATGTCTCCCCAGGCGGAGAGGAACTTGGTCTTACTATTCGGGAAAGCTGCTTTCAGCTCTGCGATGGCCTGATCTGATTCGGATCTCTTTAGTGAGGCGACTATCAACCGGGCAGGCTCGTGCGCCAACAGCTCCCGGCACACGGCGTTGCCCACCAACCCAAAACCACCCAAGACAAGGGCATTCTTTCCACGAATATCCATTCACACGCTCCATAGGGATCTACGCCGAAACTGACGCTCCTTTAAGGATACTACGCCTTAAGCGCGAAAACTCCCTCGGAAGCTGCTTCCGAGGGAGTTTTCGCATAGCTATTTCTGCTCCGCCACGCCGGAGAGGCCCAGGGCCTCCTCCGGGGTGGGCTTGGGCCGCAGCAGCTTGCGCAGCTCGTTGGCGGCGGTGCCCAGCACGATGACGATGGCCACCAGCATCGTCCAGGCGATGCTGGCGAAGACGCGGTCATCCCACGGGCCGGGCTGCAGGATGCGGATGGTGAGCCCGCAGGCGTAGCCCAGCACGAACACGCTGGCCAGGCTTTGCAGCACCGTGGCCCAACGCGTGAGCCGTGTCCAGCGGCCTTGCAGTAGCTTGGCCGTATTAATGAGCACATCCACCGCCGAGAGGGCGATGAACCAGGGCAGCAGCCCGGTCAGCCGGGTGAGCACCTCGTGGATCAGCGCCCAGCTGCCGCCGCTGGGCAGCTGGATATCCCAGGGCAGCGAGCTGAACACGCCCACCATGGCGATCTGCGTGATCAGCTCAGCGATGGTGTCGGCATAGTCCAGCCTATCGGCGGCGGGCAGCAGGGCCGGCAGCTTGCTCGGATCCCACTCCGGCTCTTCTATCTTGAGGTCGGGCAGGTTGCGGTCGATCACGGCGAAGACCAGCGTGATGACGCCGAAGCTCATCAGCAGCACCTTGATGTAGTTGCCGATGACATCGCCCACGCTGAAGTCGAAGCCGGTGTTGGCGATGACCAGCATCATCCCGACCAGGTGCAGCAGGGTGATGATGGCGCCGCTGATGGTGAGCACGCGGCGGTAGGCCGGCATGACCTGCGGATGGATGAGCGAGTGGCCCACGCCGTAGCTGGCGGCCAGCTTCTCCGGCGGGCCGTACTCCTTCAGCAGGGCGACGATGCCGGCCTGGTCTTGCTCAGCGGCGGGGTCGAGGCCGCGCTGTTCGGCCGCGTCCAGCAGGGCGGTGCGCAGCTCCAGCTGCACATCCGCCCGGGTCTTGCCCGGCAGGCGGCGGCCCACGGCTTGTACGTAACGATCGATCAAAGTTTCTTTCATGGTTTCTCTCTGCGCGCAGGCGCGCTTACTTTCCAATTCTTTCGATGATGCGCTCAAGGCTGAGCCCAGGCTGCTCGCCGCGCAGCAGCACGAACAGCTGCTTGGCGGCCTCCAGCACCATGATGGCCACGGCCACCGAGAGGCCGAACTTGACCAGGTTGTCCACCACGGCGATGTTCACGATCTCGGCGTTCTGGATGATGGTGTAGAGCACGAAGATGCTGGCGAGCTGCAGCACGAACTCGCCGGCGCGCAGGACGCGGCTCCAGCGGCGGGCGCGGTAGACCAGCGCCTTGAGCGCCAGCTCGCCCAGCCACAGCGCGGTCAGCCAGGGCACGTAGGCCAGGAAGCTCTCGGCCAGCACGGGGAAGACGCGGGCGCCGCCGTCATCCCAGCCGATGATGCCGATCCAGTGCGGTGCGAAGTTGAACATCAGCAGAGCGGCGATGGTGAAGATGATGCCGACCAGCTCTTCGGTGCGGTTGACGCGGTCTGGGTCTTTGATGGCGGGCAGTTTGCGCGGGTCCCAGGCCGGGTCAGCCTTGGAGGGCTTGATGACCTTGAAGCCTTCGAGCAGATAGAAGACGAAGGCCACCACGCCGAAGTTGAGCAGCATGTTGTCTACATAGTTGGCCATGAAGCTGCCCCACCATTCGAGGCTGAGGCCGCCGCGGTTGATCTGCAGCACCAGGCCGATGAGATGCACGATGGTGATCACGACGGCGGCGATGCCGTAGCTGAGGCGGAAGGCCGGGAAGGCGGCCGGGCTGATGAGGAAGCGCTCCGGGTGGTAGCGGGCGGCGAAGTGCTCCGGCTCGCCGAATTCGCCCAACAGGGCTGCGATGCCATCGGCGTCCTCCGGCTTGGCGGGGTCGAGCCCGCGCTCGGCCATGGCGTCGTGCAGGGTGCTGCGCAGCTCCAGCTGCACGTCGGCGCGGGTCTTGGCGGGCAGGTGCGCGCCGACCTCGTGGATGTAGCGGTCGATCAGGGTGTCGGTCATTTTGTTCCTCCGGTGAGCAGGCTGTTTAGCGCGGCGCTGAGGGCCTGCCATTCGTGGGTAAGGTCGCCCAGCGCCTGGCGGCCCTGGGGGCTGATGCGGTAGTAGCGGCGCGGCCGCGCCTCATCCACCACGCGCCATTCGCTCTCGAGCAGGCCCTGGGCCTCGAGCCGGCGCAGCAGGGGGTACAGCGTGCCCTCGGGGATATCCATGCCGCGGGCGGCGAGCTGCTGTTTGAGCGAGTAGCCGTATTCGGGCTGGCCGAGCTGGCTGAGCACGGCCAGGCCAAGGGCGCCACGGCGCAGCTCGCCGATGAGGCCTTCGAGCAGGGTTGGGTACTCCTCTTTGGTTACCATACGGTGTACTATACTGTATATAACACAGTATTGTCAAGGTCAAGTATAGAAACTTCTTCTTTCTCTTTTCAGGGGCGCTGCCCCTGTGACCCCGCTGGGCGGAACCAAAGTTGGTTCCCCCAGACCCCCTCCGCAAACGTTCGGTCTGGCGTTTGCAACCTGAGGTGTGCTCTGAGGGTCCCGCGCCGCAGGTTTGATGGTTTTTGCATTCTGAGGCATGCCAGGTGGAACTGTGCGCATTGCTTGCGATGGCGAAGCTGCCCTGAGAAAAGTTTTAATAATCATCATTGGGGGGCGTGGTGCTAGTTAATAGTTCAAGGCCCTTGACAGAAAGTTTGTAGCTGGCTCTGGCTCCTTTTGCGCCGCCATCGGCGCGTTCGATCAGACCGGATAGTTTGAGTTGATGGATTGCATTGCGGAGCGTGCCAAGAACAATGCCGTCGAGGCGCTGTGCGAGGCATTCCATATCCGCCTGGCCGAGTTGTGCAAGCAGACTGAGGATAGCGCTGGACGTGTTTTGCCAGACGGGTGCATCTTTATCCATTTGATATGGCTCAGGAGTCAGATGGAAGCGGCCGGGGGCGAAGTGGGCCAGGGCGGCGAAGGGCTCGGGGGCGGCGTCTCGCGTTTTGAGGGGCTGGAGGTTGATGCGAGCCGAGTCGGGTTCGCTTTCGATGTTGAGGAGCAGGTCTACCCCGGCCGAGATGACGCTGGAGCCGCGGAAGATGCCGGATTTGTTGTTGTGGTGCAGGATGAGGACGGCGGCGTGAGTGGCCTCGGCCAGGTAGCGCATGCGCAGGATGAAGGGCTGCAGGGCGAGGACAGAGTTCTCGTCACTGCCGCGCACAACATCGGCCAGGGCATCGATGACGATGAGGCCGGCGTTGACGGACTGGGCGGCTTGCATGAGGCGCTCGCATTCGTCGGGATCGCGCAGATCGAAGTTGGGCAGGGACATGTAATGGAAAGGCGTTTCGGGGGTGGCGTTGTGGGCCTGGAGCGAGGCGTGGATGCGCGCCCAGAGGCGCGGCTTGCCAGTCTCTTCATCAATGAAGAGGACGGGGCATTGGTGGACGGGGCGGCCGAGCCAGGGCTTGCCGGCGGCGAGGCAAACGGCCAGGTCGAGAGCGAGGAGAGTCTTCTTGGAGCCGGGATCGCCGACGAGGATGTTGAGCGAGCGGCGGGCGAGGAGGCCATCGATGCACCAGTCCTGCGCAGGCGGGGGCTTGAAGGCATCGGCGGCGTTGAAGATGAAGCGGTTGTTGAGCAGGCGATTCTCGCTGGGCGGGAGGGCGGCGAAGACGAGCTGGCGGATGGAGTGGCCTTCTGCGTGGGTGTGGGTGAATGCGTCGAAGGCGTCCATGCGCTCGTCGCGGGTTCCGGTGACGGCGGCAACCGCAGCGAGGGCGGCAGCCCAGACGGGCGGCCAGTTAGGCTCGGCGGCGGGTATGACGCCGTAGGCGGGGCCGTATTCTATGAGGCGGGCGATGGTGGATGGCGCGTTGGGTGGTGTGGAATCGGACAAATTAACCCCCTGGTAATTTTTCGATTGCTGATTGCTGATTTGGAAGCGGTCAGCAATCAGCATTCAGCGAACGGCAACGGCGGCAGCGCACTGGCGGGCGCGGTAGCCACAGGGGGAGCTATAGCATGGAAGGCGAGGGTTGTGGGGGATTGGGGGCGGGTGTCAAGGGGGTAAGCTATTAACTGAGGTAATGCTTCTAAGTTATGCGCTTTTTAACAAAACATAGCCATTAAATCTAGTCTTTGGGTAGGAATGCCTTTAATGCCTTTGTCATTCCTCGAAGTTCAGCAGTTGATTCTCTAAGCATCGCATCGAAATCGTCAGCACGGTTTCGCATGTCCTGAATAATTGCTCTGATTTTGTCCCCATTTCCGCCCTGCTGTTCGATTTCAATGGCAAGGGTTTCGTACTCAGAAAGATTTCCTTCTAGATTAGACTTTGCTTCATTCCAAAGACTGACAATATGCTCTCTAGCTTGGATGTTCTCGTCCAATTGCCGTTCAATTTCACTTGTCATAACTCTGTCGCCCTCGTCTGTTGGTGACTTATAACAATGCGCCAATAAAGCCTATTCCATGAGTGAGACTAGTTCCTCACCGGCAACTTTCTTATTTAAAATCAGTATAACATTTCGGTTTGTCTAGCTAGACACCTAGTGCCAGGTACTCATCCGCTATCCAACAATTCTCTAACACAAATCTTGTGCAAGCGGCCTAGCCGCCCCTATATAATCTCTGCATATTTCCCTCATTCAAAGGGCAGATTGCCTCGTCGCTGCGCCCCTCGCATGACGGGTAAGACGAGGCATATTCCTTGCAATGTAGGGACTTATGGCGGCCCTGTACGGGCGCGCCAAGCTTATTTCAATACGATTGTCGCCCGCGGGCGGCGGTTAGGTAGGAACCCACAATGATGCGATTTGACCGTTTTACCGAACGTGCCCAGGAGGCTGCTCAGCGGGCTGCTGAGATCATCCAGCGCTATGGGCACAACCAAATTGACACAGAACACATACTGCTGGCCCTGATCGAGCAGCCGGAAGGCGTCATCGGCCAGCTGTTGGACATTCTCAAGGTGGATGCCAATGCGCTCAAAGAGCGCCTGGACTACGTCTTGCGCACCAGCCCGAAGGCCAACATCTTTGGCGGCGGCGCCGGGCAGATCTTTATCACCCCGCGCGTCAAGCGCATCGTAGACATCGCCAATGAGGAGGCCAACCGCCTCAAGGACGAGTACATCTCGACCGAGCACATCTTCCTCGCCATCCTCAACGAGCGCAGTACGCCCGCCGCCCGCCTGCTGGAAGGCGCCGGCATCACGCGCGAGCGCGTGTTCGATGCGGTGCAGCAGCTGCGCGGCGGCCAGCGCGTCACCGACCCGCAGGCCGAGACGCGCTATCGCACGCTCGAGAAGTACTCGCGTGACCTGACCCAGGCCGCCCGCGAGGGCAAGCTCGACCCGGTCATTGGCCGTGACAGCGAGATCCTGCGCGTGATCCAGATCCTCTCGCGCCGCAGCAAGAACAACCCAGTCCTCATCGGTGAGGCCGGCGTCGGCAAGACCGCTATCGTCGAAGGGCTGGCGCAAAAGATCGCCAGCAACGACGTGCCTGAGATCCTCTCCGGCAAGAAGGTGCTCTCGCTCGATCTGGGCGCCATGATCGCCGGCTCGCGCTTCCGCGGCGAGTTCGAAGAGCGCCTCAAGGCCACGCTGGAGGAGATTCAGCGCGCCGAGGGCGAGATCATCCTGTTCATTGACGAGCTGCACACCGTCGTCGGCGCCGGCGCCGCCCAAGGCGCCATGGACGCCAGCAACATGCTCAAGCCGGCCCTGGCGCGCGGCGAGCTGCACGCGGTGGGCGCCACCACGCTCGACGAGTATCACAAGCACATCGAGAAGGACGCCGCCCTCGAGCGCCGCTTTGCGCCCGTGTACGTCGAAGAGCCTTCGGTGGATGACACGATCCAGATGCTGATGGGCCTGCGTGACCGCTACGAGGCGCACCACAACGTGCGCTTCGCGGATGATGCGCTGGTGGAGGCCGTCAAGCTGTCATCACGTTACGTGACTGACCGCTATCTGCCCGACAAAGCCATCGATCTAATGGACGAGGCCGCCGCCAAGCTGCGCGTGGCCCTCTACTCCCTGCCCGACGACCTCAAGAGCATGAAGACCGAGATCGAGCGCCTGCAGGCCGAAGAAGAGCAAGCCGGCGTGGAGCGCAATTACGAGCGCGCCGCCGAGAAGAAATCCGAGCGTCTGCGCATCGAAGGCGAGTTCAAGGCCAAGCGCGAGACCTGGGAGAGCGAACACCAACTCGACGAAGTGGTTGACATCAACGACATCGCCGAGGTGGTGGCGCAGTGGACTGGCATCCCCGTCAGCCAGATGATGGAGACGGAAGCCGAGAAGCTGCTCAACATGGAAGCCCGCCTGCACGAGCGCATCGTGGGGCAGCATGACGCCATCAGCGCCATCTCTGACGCCATTCGGCGTGCCCGCTCGGGCCTCAAAGATCCCAAGCGCCCGATCGGCTCGTTCATTTTCATCGGCCCCTCTGGCGTCGGCAAGACCGAGCTGGCCAAGGCGCTGGCTGAGTTCATGTTCGATGATGAAGATGCGCTGGTGCGCATCGACATGTCCGAGTACCGCGAGCAGCACACCACGGCGCGCCTGTTCGGCGCTCCTCCGGGCTACATCGGCTACGAGGAAGGCGGCCAGCTGACCGAAGCCGTCCGCCGCCGCCCGTACCGCGTGATCCTTTTCGATGAGATCGAAAAGGCGCACCCGGATGTGTGGAACGCCCTGCTGCAGATCCTGGACGACGGTCGCCTGACCGACGGACAGGGCCGCACGGTCGATTTCCGCAACACGGTGCTGATCATGACCAGCAACCTCGGCACCGAATTCGTGCGCAAGTCCGGCTCGCTGGGCTTCCTGCAGAACAGCGGCGACGACGAAGAGCGCGCCTCCAGCCAGAAGATCCAGAAGGCGCTGCGCGACACCTTCCGCCCCGAGTTCATCAACCGCATCGACGAGATCATCACGTTCTCGCCGCTCTCGGTCGAGGACATGAAGGAGATCGTGGACCTGCAGATGAAGGAAGTGCAGGACCGCCTGGCCGAGAAGGGCATCCACGTGGAGCTGACCGAGAATGCCCGCGAGTGGCTGGCCACCCAGGGCTACGACACCGCCTTCGGCGCCCGCCCGCTGACGCGGGCCCTGCAGAAGTTCGTCGAGAGCCCGCTCTCGAAGGAGCTGCTGTCCGGCAAGTTCAAGCCTGGCACCACCGTGCAGGTGGATGTGGACGAGAAGCGCGAGGGTACCGTCTTCAAGGAAGGCAAGCCCATCAAGGTAGAGAAGCAGCAGGAAGACGTGGCTGCATAGAACGCAAGCAAAGAGCCGCCCACAGGGGCGGCTCTTTTGATTTTAGGGGGGGACATAGCCTGTGCTAAAATTTTTTGGCCTACATCTTTATAGGGGTAGAGGAGTGCCGATCCAGTGCGCAATTATCTCGCTATCGTTGCCGGTTTGTGTCTCACGCTGCTTGCCGCGGGCGCGGCCTATGCGGCCTCCGTTTCCGTGTACACCGTCGACGGCTCGCCCGACGATGTGGGCTATTACACCTCCCTGGCCGTGAGCAGCAGCGGCAACGCCGTGATCGGCTACTTCGATAACACCAACAACACGCTCAAGCTGGCCATCTGCAATGATGCCGCTTGCAGCGCGCCCAGCATTCAGACCCTGGCGGCCTCCGGCGGCCAGGGCACGTACACCTCGCTGCAACTCGCCGCGGGGGATATCCCCGTCATCGCCTATTACACCTTCCCTTCTGAGGATATGCGCTTGCTGCGCTGTGCTGACGCGGCTTGCAGCAGCGTGGCAAGCGACATCATTGTGGATTCCAGCCAGGCCGGCTCGCACAACTCGATGGTGCTCAACAGCAGCGGCAACCCGGTCATGAGCTATTACAACGCCGGCGGCAACGGTGACCTGTTTCTGGCCACCTGCGCCAATCCAAGCTGCACGGCCAGCACCGTCGTCGCTGTGGATGGCGGCGCGAACGACTCCGGTTTGTTCACCTCTCTGCAGCTGGATGGCAGCGGCTTTCCGGTGATCGCATACTATGACGCCGACACGGACAGCGTGAACCTGGCGCGCTGCAACAACGTTACCTGCACCAGCAGAACCCTAACGGTGGTCGATTCCAGCAGCCATGTTGGTTTCAATGGCATTTCGCTGCAACTCGATTCGTCCGGCAATCCGGTCATCGCTTATTACGATGTGACCAATCAGCGCCTGAAGCTGGCGCATTGCAGCAACGCCACCTGCACCGCCGTGACCATCAATGTGGTCGATGATGCCGGCAACGTGGGCCAATACCCTTCCATGAAGCTGGATGGCGGGCTGCCGGTCATCAGTTATTACGACGACACCAACGGTGACCTCAAGCTGGCGCTCTGCCAGGACGCCAATTGTGCTGCGGTGGATATTCAGGTGCTGGACAGTACCGGCAATGTGGGCTGGGACACCTCGCTGCAGTTAGGCAGCGTGCACATCAGCTACTACGATGCCACCAACGGCAACCTCAAGCTGGCCTTTATTCCTAGCGCGGCGGCACCGCCCACCAGCACCACGCCCGCGACCCTGCCGGAAACCGGCTTCGCCCGCGGCCGCAGCACGCAGCTGGCCGCGCCGGCGGTGGCGTATGCCGCCACCGACCTGCGCCTGAGCATCCCCAGCCAGGGCGTGGATGCCCGCATCGTGGGCGTGCCGGCCGCCGGCGGCGATTGGGATGTGAGCTGGCTGGGCAGCCAGGTGGGTTACCTGGAGGGCACGGTCTGGCCCACCTGGGTCGGCAACAGCGTGCTGACCGGCCATGTGTGGAACGCCGACAATACGCCGGGCGTGTTCGCCGGCGTGCGCAACCTGGCCTACGGCCAGCAGATCGAGATCGAGGCGGATGGCCAGACCTACGTTTATGAGGTGCGCCAGACGCGGCTGGTGCTGCCGGGCAACCTGGGCGCGCTGAACAAGGATGACGGCTACGCCTGGCTGACCCTGATCACCTGCGAGGGCTACAACCCCTTCACCGGAGACTATCTGTTCCGGCGGGCGGTGAGCGCCGTGCTGGTGAATGTGAAATAAAAAGAGCCGCCCACATGGGCGGCTCTTTTGTATTGGCAAGCCGGGCTTAGTGTTCTACGCCGCCGCTGGTGATGGCATTCTTGACCTCGGCGATGGCCTGGGTGACATGGATCTCACGCGGGCAGGCCTCGGTGCAGTTGAAGGCGGTGCGGCAGCGGAACGCGCCGCCGTGGTCAGCCAGGATCTCGAGGCGCTTGTTGGCGGCCTGGTCACGGCTGTCGAAGATGAAGCGGTGCGCATTCACGATGGTGGCCGGGCCGACGTACTGGTCGTCAGACCAGAAGACCGGGCACGACGTGGTGCAGGCGGCGCACAGGATGCATTTGGTGGTGTCATCGAAACGCTCGCGCTGCTCAGGGGATTGCAGGCGCTCTTTGCCATCGGCGGGCACATCCTCGTTGATGAGGAAGGGCATGAGGGATTTGTAGCTGTTGAAGAACGGCTCCATATCCACGATCATGTCCTTGAGCACCGGCAGGCCCAGGATCGGCTCGATGGTGATCTCGGTGCCGACATCCTTCACCAGGGCTTTGCAGGCCAGCATGTTGCGGCCGTTGATGCGCATGGCATCCGAGCCGCACACGCCGTGGGCGCACGAGCGGCGGAAGGAGACCGTGCCGTCAATGTGGCCCTTGATCTCTTCCAGCAGGTCAAGCACGCGGTCGGTCGGCTCGGCCTCGATGTTGTAGGTGTCAAAGCTGGGGACGTTGCGGCCAGCTTCTGGGTTGTAGCGGTAGATTTTCAGATAGACAAGCATAGCGCTCCCGATCTAGTAGACGCGTTCTTTCGGCTCGTATTTGGTGATGGTGACAGGCTTGTACTCCAGGCGCACCTGGTCGCCATCCATCCAGGCCAGGGTGTGCTTGAGCCATTCGGCGTCGTTGCGCTTGGGGAAGTCCTCGCGGGCGTGGGCGCCGCGGCTTTCCGGGCGGGCGTGGGCGGAGACGGCGGTGGCCAGGGCCACATCCAGCAAGCAGCCCAGCTCCCAGGCGTTGAGCAGGTCCGTATTGAAGCGCTTGCCGTGGTCATCCACGCTGACGTTCTTGTAGCGCTCACGCAGCTCGCGCATCTTCTCGATGGCGCTGGCCATGCCTTCGGCGGTGCGGAAGACGCCGACATCATCCATCATCTTGGTCTTCATCTCTTCGCCGAGGGTGACGACCTTCTCGCCGCCGCTCTTGCCGAGGATGCGGTCAAGCTGCTGGCGGGTGAAGTCGGTGGGGTTGGCTTCGAGCGGCTTGTAGTCAGCGCTCTTGGCGTATTCGGCGGCCATCTTGCCAGCCTCCTTGCCGAAGACCACGAGGTCAAGCAGGGAGTTGGTGCCGAGGCGGTTGGCGCCGTGCACGGAGACGCAGGCCACTTCGCCGGCGGCGAAGAGGCCGGGTACGATGGTGCCCTGGGCGTCGCTCAGGGCCTGGCCGTGAACGTTGGTGGGGATGCCGCCCATGGCGTAGTGCGCAGTGGGCTGGATGGGCATGGGCTCTTTGATGGGGTCAATGCCCAGGTAGGTGCGGCAGAAATCCACAATATCCGGCACTTTGGAGAGCAGCTGCTCACCGGTGACGCGGTAGGGCGTGCCGTCAGGCAGGGTGCGGCCGTCGAGCTCGGCGTAGTGGTTAACGACTTCGGGGCGCATGTCGAGGTGAACGTAGCGGTCACCCTTGATGCCGTTGCCGTCACGAATTTCCAGGTAGATGGAGCGGCTGACGACATCACGCGAGGCCAGGTCTTTCACTGTGGGCGCGTAGCGCTCCATGAAGCGCTCACCCTTGCCGTTGATGAGCACACCGCCCTCGCCGCGCACACCCTCGGTGATGAGGATGCCGAGCTTGAGGATGCCGGTGGGATGAAACTGGAAGAACTCCAGGTCCTGGGCGGGCAGGCCGCGGCGCAGCGTGATGGCGACGCCGTCACCGGTGTAGGCGTAGGCGTTGGAGGTCAGCTCCCAGATGCGGCCGTGGCCGCCGGTGGCGAAGACGACCGACTTGGCGTGGAAGACGTGCAGCTCGCCCGTGGCGAGCTCAACCGCGACCACGCCGTTGGCTACGCCGTCGTTCATCAGCAGGTCGAGGACGTGGAACTCATCGTAGAAGTGAACCTTGTTCTTGATGCAGTTCTGGTAGAGCGTTTGCAGGATCATGTGGCCGGTGCGGTCTGCGGCGTAGCAGGAGCGCAGCACCGGCTGCTTGGTGTCATTGTTGGTGTGGCCGCCAAAACGGCGCTGGGCGATCTTGCCGTCATCGGTGCGGGAGAAGGGCAGGCCCATATGCTCCAGCTCGTAGACCACCTCGGGCGCCTGGGCGCACATGTAATCAATGGCGTCCTGGTCACCCAGGTAGTCGCTGCCTTTGACGGTGTCGAAGCTGTGCCACTCCACCTTGTCCGGCTCCAGGTTGCCGAGTGCGGCGCCAATGCCGCCCTGGGCCGCACCGGTGTGCGAGCGGGTGGGGTAGAGCTTGCTGAGCACGGCGGTATCTGCGCCGCGCGAGGCGTACAGGGCGGCCATGAGGCCGGCGCCGCCGGCGCCTACGATGATGACTTCATGTTGGTGAGTTTGCGTCATGGTTATTGAACCAATTCCGGGCGGGCGCCCATAGCCAGCGCGGTGGCGCCGATGGCGCTGACCACCAGCCAAAAGATGAGCATGAGGATGCTGAGGATGCGGCGGGTGCTGGGCTTGTGCACAAGATCGAACATGACCTGGCGCAGGCCGTACATGCCGTGGGCGAAGGCGAACAGGAGCAGCAGGAAGTTGTAGGTGACCCAGCCGGCATCGGCCAGGCGCACAGCGACGTAATCAATGTCAATGGCGTGCACGCCGACGATGACATCCTGCAGGTAGACATGGAACCAGGCCAGCGGGATGAGCAGGATGCCGCTGTAGCGCATGAAGCGCCAGGCGGTTGTTTCGAAGTTGGGTTTTACTTGGCTCGCCATGATCACTTTCCGAACGGCAGGAATGCCAGCAGGTCAACGTGGAAGTTGTGCAGGAGCATGTTGTAGAACATGACCAGCGCACCTGGGGCCCACAGCAGGATGGCGACCACGAGGGTGATGCGCACGGCCTGGCGCTGTTTCTCGATGGCCCAGCGCTTGGGCAGCCACATGTCGGTCACGGCGATGCGCAGGCCGTTGACGCCGTGGTAGATGACGGCGAAGAGCAGGCCGATCTCGCCGAGCATGAAGGGCGTGGCGCGGTAGAGCTCGATGGCGTGTTGGTAGAGCGAGGGGTAGAAGTAGACGGTGGCAGTATCCAGGATGTGGATGGTGAGGAAGAGCAGGACGCCCAACCCGGTCAGGCGGTGAAGCAGGAAGGCATAGTGGCCTTCACGCCCCATGTAGGTTGCGTATCCCTTTACGGTATTTTTGAGCGGTGTGCTGGGGGCAGCCACGTACAACTCCTTTGAAAATCAATCTCCGCGGATGTTAAAAGGCATTATAGCACCGCGTGGCGTGCGTGCTGTTTTGCACGAATGCGAGTGGATTTTATTCATCTGATGAAAGAGTCCACAGATGAACACAGATGAACACAGATGAAAAGGCAAACCAGCCGCAGATGCGTGGCTGCGCCACGCCCGCGGATGAAAGGGGATGAAGGGAAAGCTTTAACCACAAAGACACAAAGAGCACGAAGGGAAATTAATTATGCGGTCTTATCGGATGGAAGTGAGGCTTGCTTCACTTCGAGTAAATGTTGAAGACTGTCCAGCGGGCTTGAAGTTTACACAGGCCGCGTAGGGGCGGGTCTAAGACCCGCCCCTACAGAGACGGTGTTGTGCGGTGAGCAGATGTGGCAGCGACACAATTGCCCTTAACGGATCCCTCCTCGGCCTGCGGCCTCGTTCGGGATGACAAAATGGACTCCTATATCATTCCGAGATGTGTGAGCAAGGATTCCTCACTGATACGGGTTCGGCGATCTGGTGCTGGCTTATGGACCCGTTCGGAATGACACAGGGAAGAAGGGCGGGTCTAAGACCCGCCCCTACAGTGCTGGTGCTTGAGTCTGTGTGGAGTGGCGAGGAGGGCGCGCGGACAGAGTAGGTGCGAGGAGACGGCTATTAGAAATCGATGCGCATGACGGCGCGGCGGGGGAAGGGTTGGTGGACCATGCGCATGCCGGCGGACTCAAAGGCGCCGCGGCTGCCGACGTTCATCTCGCCCCAGCTGATGGTCTGGCCGGGCTTGGGCAGCAGCGGGTAGCCCTCCAGGGCGCGGGCGCCGCGGCCGCGGGCAAAGTCCACGGCGGCCTGGGCCAGCGCGTAGGTGATGCGCCGGCCGCGGTAGCCGATGCGCACCACGAAGCAGGCCACGGCCCACACGCCGTCGTCGGACGGGTCTTCGGCCCGGCCTTCCCAGGGCGTGGTCTTGTCGAGGTAGCGCAGGTAGGCCGGGCGCGGCTCGACCGCGCACCAGCCGACCGGATCAGTGTCCAGGTAGGCGACGAGGCCCGTGGTGTGGCGGGCGCGGGGATGGTCACATTGAGTTTGCTCGCGCAGCATGTGCGGGCGCACCTCGCGCGGCAGCTCCCACCAGTCGCTGGCGCGCACCTTGTAGTGCTGGCACATGCAGTGGGCGGTCTGGCCGCGTTGGCCGAATATGGCTTGCAGATCCTCCCAGCGGGCTTTGTTGGCGGGCAGGATGGTGAGGGCGGATGCGGTGATGGCTTGTTTGGTCATCAGGGTTAACTTTAACCACAAAGACACAAAGAGCACAAAGGTTTTTCGGCCTATTCAGGCTTGCGTTGGGGATTGCTTCGGGACTGAAAGTTGCATGAGTATGCAACTTTCAGTAGTCCTCGCAATGACGGTGGTCCTGGGGCACAAAGAGCACCACTGTTGGGGATTGCTTCGTCGCTCAGCGGCTTTGCGCCGCCTCGCGTCCTCGCAATGACGGTATCCTGACTTTTCTTGTCCTAAAGGATTCCTCGGCTGGCCTGAATTCGGGTCTTAATGCATTGCCGAAGGCGGCCTCGGAATGACATTGCGGTCAAGGAGTTAATTCTTGAATGGTTCGAACGATGACAGACGCCTTAGAAATCAATGCGCATGACGATGCGGCGTTTGCTGGGCTGGCTGACTTGGCGCAGGCCGGCGGCTTTGAAAATATTGTAGCTTCCGACATGCAACTCGCCCCAGGTAATGGTTTGGTCCGGATGCGTGATCATGGAATAGCCTTCGAGGGCGGTGGCGCCGCGGCTGCGGGCAAACTCCACCGCGGCGCGGGCCAGCGCGTAGGTGTAGCCGCGGCCGCGGTAGCCCTTGCGGATGATGAAGCAGGTGGCGGCCCACACGCCGGGGTCGGCTAGGTCTTCGTCGCGGCCAGCGGACAGCATGCGATTCAGGATCAAGTTGGGATGCTCGAGGCGCGGCCCGACTGAGCACCAGCCGACTGGCTCATCAGCCAAGTAGGCAACCAGGCCGCGGGTGTGTTTGGCGGCCGGCTTGCCGCAGTTGGTCTGCGTGCGCAGGTTGTGGGCCAGTTGCTCTTCGTCCACCGTGAACCAGCCGCGATCGCGCACCTTGAAGCGCTGGCAGAAGCATGGCTTGCCGTGACAGCGCGCCGGGGCGAGGACGGCCATCAGGTCGTCCCACGAAGCCCGGTTGGCGGGGCGGATGGTGAGGGCGTCTGCGGTGATGGACTGTTTGGTCATTGAGGTTAACTTTAACCACAAAGACACAAAGAGCACAAAGATTTTCGGCCTGTTAAGGCTTGTGTTGGGGATTGCTTCGAGACTGAAAGTTGCATGAACATGCAACTTTCAGTAGTCCTCGCAATGACGGTTGACTTAAAAAAGAACGGGCGAAACTTCGCCCGTTCTTTTTTGGTCTTACATGTGTGCGATGACCGCATCGCCGAAAGCGGAGGTGCTCAGCTTGGTGGCGCCTTCCATCAGGCGATGGAAGTCGTAGGTGACCGTCTTGGCGCCGATGGCGCCTTCGATGCCGGTGATCACCTTGTCGGCGGCTTCACCCCAGCCCATGTAGCGCAGCATCATCTCGCCGGAGAGGATGACCGAGCCCGGGTTCACCATGTCCTTGTCGGCGTACTTGGGCGCGGTGCCGTGGGTGGCTTCGAAGACGGCATGGCCGGTGACGAAGTTGATGTTGCCGCCCGGCGCGATGCCGATGCCGCCGACCTGGGCGGCCAGCGCGTCGGAGAGATAGTCGCCATTGAGGTTCATGGTGGCCAGCACGTCAAAGTCGGTGGCACGCGTGATGGTCTGCTGGAAGACGATGTCTGCGATGACATCCTTGATGAGCAGCTTGCCCGCCTTGAGGGCGGCGTCCTGCTCGGCGTTCGCGGCTTCCTCGCCCTGCTCGGCCTTGGTCCTCTCCCAGGTCTGCCAGGTGTAGACCTGATCGCCAAATTCGCGCTCGGCCAGATCGTAGCCCCAGTTGCGGAAGGCGCCCTCGGTGAACTTCATGATGTTGCCCTTGTGTACTAAGGTGACGTTCTTGCGCTTGTTGTCGAGCGCCCAGCGGATGGCGGCGCGCACCAGGCGCTCGGTGCCCTCGACCGAAACCGGCTTGAGGCCGATGCCGGCGCTGTCCGGGAAGCGGATCTTGGCGTATTCCTTGGGGAAGGCTTGCTGGAAGATCTCCTTGAACTTCTTATTGTCCTCCGAGCCGTTCTCGAATTCGATGCCGGTGTAGATGTCCTCGGTGTTCTCGCGGAACACGACCATGTCGACGTCCTGCGGGCGCTTGACCGGCGAGGGCACGCCCTCGAACCAGCGCACCGGGCGCTGGCAGACGTACAGGTCGAGCTCCT
Organism: Anaerolineales bacterium; assembly: GCA_019454165.1. Classification (GTDB taxonomy): domain Bacteria; phylum Chloroflexota; class Anaerolineae; order Anaerolineales; family UBA11579; genus JAMCZK01. The sequence continues at coordinate 371,951 of CP075367.1, forward strand.
TGCGCAGGGCCACGTTGAGCGAGCGCATACCGCCGCCGATGGGCGTGGTCAGCGGGCCTTTGATGCCGACCAGGAACTCGCGGAAGGCCTGCAGGGTCTCCTCCGGCAGCCAGCTCTGGAACTGGTTGAAGGCTTTCTCGCCCGCGTAGACCTCCATCCAGTGCAGCTTGCGGGCGCCGCCGTAAGCCTTCTCGACCGCGGCGTCGAGCACGCGCACGCTGGCGCGCCAGATATCGCGGCCGGTGCCGTCACCTTCAATGAAGGGGATGATGGGGTTATCGGGAACGTTGAGGACGCCGTTGTTAATGGAAATCTTTGCGCCGCCAGAAGGAACCTGGATGATGCTGTAGGTCATGCACGCTTCTCCATGATTGATTTTTGGGCATTATACACTCGGCCCCAGATGGGCTTTTCAGCCAAAACAAGAGTGGCTATAATGGAAGCTCTGCAGTTGGCCGCGGCGCTGTGCCGCAATTTTCCTACCGGGGCATGCCCCGACCAAAAGCCTGCTTACGAAGTTCATTAGTTACCGCAAGTGTTCCTAAAGGAGGAATCGCTAGTGGCACCTACGTCTTTACCTGTTAACCGACAGGAACAAATCGAAGAACCCTGGCATAAGCTCGGCCGCACGGAAGTGGCCGAACGGCTGGGCACCTCGCGCGAGCAAGGCTTGAGCTCGGCCGAGGTCAAGGCGCGCCTGGAGAAGTACGGCCCCAACCGGCTGGAAGAAGCGCCGCCCAAGAAGTTCATCACCCTGCTGTGGGAGCAGCTCAACAACTTTGTTGTGTACCTGCTGTTCGCGGCCGTCATCATCTCGGCCATTCTGGGTGAGTGGGTGGAAGCTGCGGCCGTGATGGCGATCGTGGTGCTCAACGCCGGCTTCGGCATCGTGCAGGAGCGCCGCGCCGAACAGGCGCTGGCGGCACTACGCCAACTGGCTTCGCCAGAGGCGCATGTGCTACGGGATGGCCGCCGGGTCGATGTGCCGTCGTATGAAGTGGTGCCGGGCGATGTGGTCTTCCTGGAAGCCGGCAACTACATCCCGGCAGATGTGCGCTTGATCGAAGCCATCAACCTGCGCGTCGAAGAAGCCGCGCTGACGGGCGAATCGGTGCCGGTGGAAAAGAGCGCCGGCCGCCTGGAGAAGGCCGATGTGGGTCTGGGCGACCGCATCAACACCACCTTCATGGGCACGCTGGTTTCGTACGGCCGCGGCAGCGGCATTGTGGTCAATACCGGCATGCGCACCCAGGTGGGCCTGATCGCTGAGATGCTGCAATCGGTGCACCACGAGCCGACCCCGCTGCAGCGCCGCCTCGAAGAGCTTGGCCGTTGGCTGGGCTGGGCGGCGCTCATCATCTGCGCGGCTGTCTTCGGCGTTGGTTTGCTGCGCGGGCAGGAAGCCTTGCACATGTTCGAGGTGGCCGTGACCCTGGCGATCGCGGCGGTGCCTGAGGGCCTGCCGGCGGTGGTGACGATCAGCCTGGCGCTGGGTATGCGCGAGATGATCAAGCGCAATGCGCTGATCCGCCGCCTGTCTTCGGTGGAGACGCTGGGCTCGGCTACCGTGATCGGCTCCGACAAGACCGGCACGCTGACCCAGAACGCCATGACCGTGACGAGCGTATGGGTGGACGGACGCCGGGTCGAGATCTCGGGCACCGGCTACCAGCCGCAAGGCGAATTCTCGCTGGATGGCAAAGCCTTCGATCTGGGCAAGCACCACGGCGTGTTCAGCGCCCTGTGGCTGGGCGCCCTCAACAACGACGCCATTTTGGAATCGGGCGAGGGCGGCACGCGGGTGGTGGGTGACCCCACCGAGGCGGCCATGCTGGTGGCGGCGGCCAAGGCCGACGCCGCCTACGGCGAGCTGGCGCGGCGCTACCCGCGCGTGCAGGAGATCCCGTTTGATTCGGACCGCAAGCGCATGACCACCATTCACCAGGTGGCCGACCCGCTGAGCGCCGATCTTTCCCCATTCCATGAATCGCACGAGCACAGGGGCTGGCACGTGGTGGCCGTCAAAGGCGCGCCGGACGTGGTGCTGGAGCTGTGCAAGCAATACCAGACGGTTGACGACGCGGTGGCGCCGCTGAACGAGCAGATGCGGGCGCGTATCCTGGAGGCCAATGACCAAATGGCGCAGGACGCGTTGCGCGTGATCGCCGTGGCGTACCGCATCAGCAAGGATGTGCCCGACAAGCTGACGCCGGAGCATGTGGAGCAGGACCTGGTGTTCGTGGGCCTGCTGGGTATGATCGACCCGCCGCGCGCAGAAGTGAAGGACGCGCTGGCCAAGGCGCGCAGCGCGGGCATCCGCACTGTGATGATCACGGGCGACTACCCGCAGACGGCGCGGGCCATCGCCATTCAGATCGGCCTGGTGAGCGAGGACAGCAGTAAGGTCATCGCCGGGGCTGAGCTCAATGACATGAGCGACGAACAGTTGCAGGAAGAGATCAAGCACACCAGCGTGTTCGCCCGCGTATCCCCGGAGCACAAGGTGCGGATCGTGAAGGCGTTGCGCGCCAACGGCAACATTGTGGCGATGACTGGCGACGGCGTGAACGACGCGCCGGCGCTGAAGCAGGCTGACATTGGCGTGGCGATGGGCATCACCGGCACGGATGTGGCTAAGGAAACGGCCGACATGGTGCTGACGGACGACAACTACTCCAGCATTGTGTCGGCGGTGGAGCAGGGCCGCGTGATCTACAGCAACATTCGCAAGTTCGTGTTCTTCCTGCTGTCGTGCAATACCGCCGAGATCGCCATCATCTTTACGGCGATCATGATGGGGCTGCCCTCGCCTTTGGCGCCGATCCAACTGCTGTGGCTGAACCTGCTGACCGACGGCGCCCCGGCGCTGGCGCTGGGCACTGAGAAGGGCGACCCGGACATCATGAAGCTGCCGCCGCGCCGCAAGGATGAGCCGATCATCGACGCGGAGATGCGCCTGGGCATCATCATCCAGACGATCGTCAAGACCGGCAGCGTGCTGGCGGCCTACATGCTGGGCCTGCAGCTGTTCCCGACCGACGGGCACAACGTGACCGCGGCCACCATGGCGTTCATGACCCTGGGTCTGTGCGAGCTGGTGCGGGCGTATACCGCCCGCTCCGAGCACTTCTCCATGTTCTATGGCGGCTTGTTTAGCAACAAGAACATGAATGTTGCGGTGCTGATCTCTACGGTGTTGCTGCTGGTGGTGGTGTATGTGCCGCCCCTGCAGGGCGTGTTCGACACCGCCCCGCTGGGCTGGCTGCACTGGGAGATCATTCTGCCGTTGACGCTGCTGCCGGGCGTGGCTGCCGAGCTGACCAAGTGGTACATCCGCCGTGGTCTGGAGCGCAAAGCGGCCGCTGCGGCTGCCTAAACATATACTCTAGCACTAGAGTATAGGATGTGACTAGCTTGAAAATAAAAAAAGCCCGCCAAAATGGCGGGCTTTTTTGTCTCGCAGGGTGGAGTTAGCTGGCTTGCGAAGCGCGCTTGGCTAGCGAGCGGCCCAGGAACATGACGCCGATGCCGAAGATGGGGTGCAGGGCTTTGACGATGGCCGGCACGTCGGCGCGGATATAGCCCTGGGAGCCGAGCATCAGGAGCGCCAGCAGGGTCAGCCCAAGGATGGGGGCGCCAAGCTTGCCCAGCAGGGCGAGCAGGAGCATGACGAACAGGATCAGCAGCATCAGCATGCCGCTCATGGCATGCCAGCTGGAGGGGATGGCGCCAAAGTACGCCGCCCCGATCAGGATGATCTGAAGGAAACCCAAATAGAAAATAGCTTTGCCTAAGCGAATGAAAGTGGAACGAAAGTCCATAGTGCTCTCCTTTGAATTGTCTATGCCACTGCAGGTTGCAGGGCAAGTTCATCGAGAATGCGGGTGAAATCCTCAGCCGTCTCGCTGGTCAGCAGCTGCTCGCGCTGGGCCGCATCCAGCCCGTAGGGGCTGATGTAGCGGGCGGCATGCTTGCGGAACAGCACCAGGCCCAGCTCGGCGCCGTAGAAGGCCTGCATGGCTTGCAGGTGGTCCAGCACCATTGCGCGCACCTGCAGCTCGGTCACCTCGTGGCGGTCAAGGCCGGCAAAGATCCACGGGTTGCCGATAGCGCCGCGGGCGATCATCACCGCGTCGCAGCCGGTGTGCTCACGCATGCGGCCAATGTCGGCCACCAGGCGCACATCGCCATTGCCGAAGACCGGGATGCTGACGGCGGCCTTGACCTCGGCGATGGCGTCCCAGTTGGCCTGGCCGCGGTAGGCCTGTGACTTGGTGCGCCCATGCACGGCGATGGCTGCACCGCCGTTGTCCTCGATGATGCGGGCCACATCTACATGGTTGAGGCTGTCTTCGTCCCAGCCGATGCGTATCTTCCCAGTGATGGGCAAGTCCAAGGCGCGCGTCAAAGAATGGAAGATCTGGGCGATCTTGGCCGGCTCGCGCAGCAGGCCGGCGCCGGCGCCGCGGCCGGAGACGCAGCGTACGGAGCAGCCCATGTTGATGTCGATAATGTCAGGCTCGTAGGGGCGCAGCTTAAGGGCCGCCTGCAGCAGGCGCCCGGGGTCGTCATCGAAGAGCTGGAAGGTGACCGGGCGCTCGGTTTCGAGGAAGGCGAGGCGGCGCTCGAGGTGGGGATGGCCGTTGAGCACATCCAGGGCGTTGACGAATTCGGTATAGCTGATGGCCGAGCCGAGCCGGCGCGCCAGCGAGCGGAACGGCTGGTCAGAGAAGCCGTCCATGGGCGAGAGGATGGTGCGGCCGTGGATGGGGATGGGGCCGATGTGGAAGCTTGGCTCGCTGGGCATGGAATTATTCTAGCCTATGAGAGATTCATCCACAGATAAACACAGATAAAGCAAACCTTTGCCGCAGATAAACGCTGATTTGCGCAGATAAAGTCAAAATCTGGATGGATTGCCTTGATTTGGCCTCTTTTGTAATTCGCTGAAGGGATTCGTCCACAGATAAACACAGATGGACACTGATAAAAGCAAAATCTGTGTGTATCTGTGTTCATCTGTGGACTTTCATTTTGGCTAAAGTGATCCACAGATGAACACAGATGCTAAAAGCGATGCATTTGATGGGGCGAAATCTTTTTGCCGCAGATAGACGCTGATAGACGCAGATAAAAGTCAAAATCTGCGGCGTGGCGTAGCCACGCATATCTGCGTTCATCTGCGGCAGATGGTTTACATCCGTGTCCATCTGTGGACTCCTCCACTTCGCTTATACTTTTCGAAGCAAAGGATCTGTAAAAATGACCAAGAGCTTTGACCAAAAACTGTCTGATTACGCCGATCTGATCGTGCATATTGGCCTGAACGTGCAGCCCGGCCAAAAAGTGGTGGTGAGCGGCAAGAACCTGTTCCGCGGCGCGCCGCTGCACAGCGCCCCGCTGGTGCGCAAGATCGTTGAGAGCGCCTATAAGGCCGGGGCGCGCTTTGTAGATGTGTTCTGGGATGATGACCAGAGCCAACTGGTGCGCTTCGCCCATGCGCCGCGTGACAGCTTCGAGGAATTCCCGACCTGGCGCACGCGTGCATTGCATGAATACGCCGCCAACGGGGATGCGATCGTCTCGATCTACGGTGAAGACCCGGACCTGTTCAACGGCCAGGACGCCGCGCTGGTGACGCAAGCCCAGCGCACGATGGAGAAGCACATGCAGTCCCAGATGGAACTGCTGATGAAGAACGCCTACAACTGGCTGCTGGTCAGCGTGCCGCACCCCAACTGGGCCGCCAAAGTATTCTCTGACCTGCCGGCAGACCAGCAAATGGACGCCATGTGGGAGCAGATCTTCAAACTGTGCCGCATTGACCGGGATGATCCGGTGGCGGCCTGGAAAGCGCACATTGCCCAGCTCAACGAGGCGGCCAAGTATCTCAATGAGAAGCAGTACCACGCGCTGCACTACAGCGCGCCCGGCACGGACTTCACCGTTGGCCTGCCGGCTGGGCATTTGTGGAACAGCGCCCAGTCGGACACGCAGGGCGGGATCACCTTCACACCCAACCTGCCGACCGAGGAGATCTTTACCTTGGGCGACAAGAACCGCGCCGAGGGCACGCTCAAGGCCTCTATGCCGCTCAGTTATGGCGGCCGGCTGATCGAAGACTTCAGCATGGTCTTCAAGGATGGCCGCGTGGTGGACGTGAAAGCCGGCAAGAACGAGCAGGCGTTGAAGGACCTGCTGGATGTGGACGATGGCGCCGGGCGCGTGGGCGAGATCGCCCTGGTGCCGCATAGCTCGCCGATCGCCCAGTCCGGCAGGCTGTTCTACAACACCCTGTACGATGAGAACGCCGCCAGCCACATCGCCGTGGGGCGCGCCTATCGCTTCACGCTGAAGGGCGGCGAGACGATGAGCAGCGAGGAGTTCGAGGCCGCGGGCGGCAACAACAGCCTGGTGCATGTTGATTTCATGATCGGTTCCGACCAGATGGATATTGACGGCATCACCAAGGATGGCGCCAAAGAGCCCTTGATGCGCAAGGGCGAGTGGGCCTACAAGCGTTAGCTAAGAATGAGAGCCCGCACAGCAATGTGCGGGCTTTTTTGTGGCCAACACCTTGACATGGCTTGCTTTCTCACGCCACAGCCATTATTCCGCTGTAGGATAGGACTCCAAAACGTGGCGTGGTGGGCAGATATCTTTTTGGTTGCACCCCCTACCCCCACCCACAAAACGAACAACAACTTGACATGATATTGGAGACGCTATGGAAACTTATGAAGTCAACGGAACGCAGCACAAGGGCTACCTGGCTTTGCCGGCGGGCGGCAAAGGCCCGGGCTTGCTGCTGCTGCATGCCTGGTGGGGCCTGACCGACCTGTTCAAAGAGACTGCTGACAAGTATGCCGCCGAGGGCTATGTGGTCTTCGCGCCCGATCTGTTCGATGGCGCCCAGGCCAGCGAACCGGCCGAGGCTGAGAAGCTGGTGCAGGCCGCCGAAGCGGACTTCCCGGCTGTGAAAGCTGCTGCGGAGGGCGCGGCCAAGCTCCTGCAGGCGCATCCGGCCGTGACCAGCGACAAACTCACCGCGGTGGGCTTCTCGTTCGGCGCGGCGTATGCCCTGGTGCTGGATGAGGCCCTGCCGGATGTGTTCCAGAAGGTCGTATTGTTCTACGGCATGGCCGGGGCGGATGTCAGCAAGAGCCAGGCCCGCTACCTGGCCCACTTCGCCGAGAATGACCCGTATGAGGACACCAAAGCGGCCGAGGCCATGAACGCCGCCAACCTGGAGCGCCATATCTACCCTGGCACCGGGCACTGGTTCTACGAGCACAACCGGGCGGATGCGTACAACGCCGAGGCGGCCGATCTGGCCTGGCAGCGCACCATAACCTTCCTGAAGGGTTAAACATAATGAGGTAGCGGCCGCCCGCTGCGGCGGCTTCTGCTATCATTCGCTTTCGAGGTGAACGCCCATGCAACAAGTCTTGTCTGAACGTCTACTGCCGCGCAGCCGCAGCACCTGGCTGGCGGAAGCTACGCTGATCGTCCTCAGCGCCCTGTTCATTGCCGCACTGGCCCAGGTGCGCATCCCGCTGCAGCCGGTGCCGATCACCGGTCAGACCCTGGCCGTGCTGCTGGTCGGCATGGCGCTGGGCTCACGTCGCGGCCCGCTGGCCGTGCTGGCCTATCTGGGCATGGCTGCCGGCGGCCTGCCGTTCTTCACCGGCGGGCAAAGCGGCCTGGCCTACATGGCCGGCCCCACGGGCGGCTACCTGGTGGGCTTCGTGGCCGCCGCCTTTGTGGTGGGCTGGCTGGCGGAGCGCGGTTGGGACCGCACGCTGGGCAAGACCCTGACGGCGATGGTGATCGGCAATGCCGTCATCTATCTGTTCGGCGTGAGCTGGCTGGCCACCATCGTGGGTGGCTTCGCCGGCACGAGCGGCTCGCTGGCGCTTGGCCTGTACCCGTTCCTGCTGGGCGATGCGCTCAAGGCGCTGGCAGCCGCACTGCTGCTGCCCGCCGCCTGGATGATGGTGCGCGAAGAATAGCCTGACCTGCAAATAAAAAACGCCTCAGCATTTGCTGAGGCGTTTTGCTTTTTATGCGGCAACCCGGCAGCTAGGCTGCCGTAGCCGTCCGCTGGCGCTGCATGCGGGCGTACTCGGTCCAGCTGATCAGCTTGTGGGTCTGCTCATCCCACAAGTGCAGGAAGATGGTCTTGAAGCTGGTGAAGAAGGTGATCGTCTCGACCTGGTGGAAGATCTCGTTCTCGTAGTGCGCGCGTTCCAGGTTGTAGTTGGGGATCTTGGGGGAAAGATGGTGCACATGATGGAAGCCGATGTTGCCGCTGAACCATTGAGCAACCTTGTTCATCTTGAAGAAGGACGCGCCGCGTAGGGCCGCTTCGGTATAGTCCCACTCCTCATGCCAGCGCCAGTAGGTGTCCTCGAATTGGTGCTGAACGTAGAAGAGGAACACGCCGATCGAGGAGCCAAAGACCATGATCGGCAGCCAGATCAGCAGGGTCTCGCGCCAGCCGATCCACAGGCTGAGCCCGGCGAAGATGACGGCCAGGGCGATGTTGGTGTACAGCACGCTGCGGCGCTCGCGCTTGTCGGCGTCCTTGCTGAGCAGGAAACGGTGCAGCACGATGAACAGCAGGGTCGGCCCGACGACGAACTTCACCAGCGGGTTGCGGTAGATGCGGTAGGTCAGCTTGCGGTGCCAGGGCAGCGCGGCGTATTCGTCCACGGTCATGGTGTAGATGTCGCCAATGCCGCGGAAGTCAAGATCGCCGGCGGTGGCGTGGTGCTTGGCATGCGTGCGGCGCCAGTGGTGATAGGGCGTCATCGAGATGATGCCGAGCACGCCGCCGAGCAGATCATTGAGCTTGGTGGACTTGAAGAACGAATTGTGGCCACAGTCGTGCTGGATGATGAACAGACGCATCATGAACAACGCGTTCAGAAACGCCAGGCCCAGCGTGATGAGGTAGTTGACGCGCAGGCTGTAATACATCAGCACCCAGATCAGCAGGTAGGGCACCAGGCTGTTGATGAGCTGCCATATGCTCTTTTTGTGGTCAGGCACCTGGTACGGCTTAATAGCGTCTACCCAGGCCGGTTTGGTCTTGGCGTTGGTTGTTTCCATGCAGCTGCTCCTGAAGAGGGGTTGATACATTGTAGTGGCATAGCGCTCATAGGGCTAGCCACTGGCATAACTTAGTTATGAACGTGGTTGAAGCAACATAGCCGCCCCGCCCAGCAATGCGGCCAGTGACGCTAGCCAATAGAAGATGCCGATCGATAACGTGGCCAGCAGGGTGAGCAGGACGGCGGTGGCGATGAAGACCCCGGCGGCGCTGCGCTGACCGCGCCCGTAGAAGAACAAAGGCGCGGCGAACAGGGCGCTGAAGATAATGAGGATGACCACGCCCCACCAGCCCTGGGCTTGCAGCCAGGTCAGTTGGGTGACGGTCTCCACGCCATTGGTCGTGCTGACTTGGGTGGCGCCGGCGGTGAAGAAGACCAGCAAGCTGGCAACCACGCCGCAGATGGCGGCGAAAGCGAGCAGGAGAGCGGGCAGGCGGGAGAGGATGGCGCGCATGTGAACCTCACTGAAGGGCGATGTAGGCCAGGCCGAACAGCACAGCGGAGACGACCAGGCGGCCGGTTTGCTGGTTCCAGGCGGGCTTGCCGCTGGCGTGGGCGCTGTTGACGGCGGCCAGGATGTGCATGGCCAGCAGGCCGATGGCGAGGGTCCACAGCGCCCACTGGGAGCTGGCCCACACGAGGTAGCCCGCCACCAGCAGCAGGCCGCCTACGATCAGCATCGAGTTGGCGGCCAGGGTGGTTACTTTGCCCTGGCGCCACTGCTGCGGGCCGGCCAGCAGGGCCAGCAAGCCATACAGGGCAATGAAGGGGGCGACGACAAATCTGAGCCAATCCATGCCTGCATTGTACTGCCAGGCAGCGCAACAAAACCTGCATCGCTTCGTTAGCTAGCTTGATCGTAGTTGTATCTATCTATGTAATCTAGGAGGAACAAATGCGTTTTAACAGCAATCTTGGTTTCTTGCTTTTGGGTATCTGGCTGATCCTGATCGGTCTGGGGCAGTTCGTCAACCTCGGCAACCTGGGGGCCTTGACCAACGTTCTGGCCCTGATCTCGGGCATTCTGATCGTAATGGGGCGCTAAAAAAGCGCCCACTCCTCTCTCTGGCCGCCCACGCAAGTGGGCGGCCTTTTTTGTTAAGCCTGCGCTTTTAGCGTGGCCAGATCTAGCGCCTCACGCAGGCTGCGGGCCTCACGAACCTCGATGCCGCTGGGCAGCTCTTCGCTCTTGCGCAGGCGGCGCGGCATCACGGCGGACTTAAAGCCAAGCGCGGCCGCCTCTTTGAGGCGGGCGGGCGTGTGCGGCACGGTGCGCAGCTCGCCGCTCAGGCCGACCTCGCCGATGAGGACGGCATCGGCGCGCAGCGGGCGATCCCAGACGGAGCTGGCGATGGCAGCCGCCAGCGCCAGGTCGGCGGCGGGCTCGCCGATGCGCAGGCCGCCGACCACATTGACGAAGACGTCTTGCTCGGCCAGGGGCAGGCCGAGGCGGCGGGTGAGTACGGCGGTGATGAGCAGCAGGCGGTTGGTATCCACCCCGTTGCCGGAGCGGCGCGGGTTGCCGAAGGCGCTGGGGCTGGTGAGGCCCTGGACCTCGACGAGGAGCGGGCGGGTGCCCTCCATGGTGACGGCGATGGCGGAGCCAGCGGCGTTGACGACGCGCTCGGCCAGGAAGGCTTCGGAGGGGTTGGGCACCTCCTGCATGCCGCGGCCGACCATTTCGAAGACACCCACCTCAGCCGTGGCGCCGAAACGATTCTTGACGGCGCGCAGCAGACGGAAGGACTGGAAGCGATCGCCTTCGAGGTAGAGGACGGTATCCACCATGTGCTCGAGCAGGCGCGGGCCGGCGATGACGCCCTCTTTGGTGACGTGGCCGATGAGGAAGACGGCCAGGCCGCTGCTCTTGGCCAGCTGGCGGAAACGGTCGCTGCATTCGCGCAGCTGGGTGACCGAGCCGGCCGAGGAGTCGATCTGCGGGTCGTAGACGGTTTGGATCGAATCGATGATGAGCAGGCGCGGCTTGATCTGCTCGACATGATGCAGGATCGCGTCAAGGTTGGTTTCGGTGACCAACAACAAAGAGTCGCTTAGTTGCTTAGTTTCTTGGTCGGGTGGGAGCCAATCATCCGCGGAGTTGCCATCGGCAACTCCCGCTGAGCGCTGCAAGCGCTCAGCACGCATCTTGATCTGTGCTGGAGATTCTTCGCCGGAGACGTAGAGCACGCGGCCCTGGGCGGCCATCTCCATGGCGGTTTGCAACAGCAGGGTGGACTTGCCGATGCCCGGGTCGCCGCCGATGAGCACCAGCGAGCCGGGCACGATGCCGCCGCCCAGCACGCGGGCAAACTCGCCGATGGAGAGTGGCATGCGCTCGCTCTCGGCGCCGCCGGCGATCTGGGTCAGCGGTTTGGGGGCCGCGGCGCCGGCGCCGTTGCTGCTGGCGGCGCGGCGGGTTGGCTCGTCGGCCACCAGCTCTTCGGCGTAGGTGTTCCATTCGCCGCACTGCGGGCAGCGGCCGAGCGCCTTGGCGGCGGCGCGGCCGCAGCTTTGGCAGACGAAGCGGGTGTGGACCTTAGCCATGCTGGCGCATCTCCCAGCCCATCAGGTCGCCCTCGGGCACGTCCGGCAGCGGCAGGCGGTGCAGCATGTGCTGCAGCTCGGCGCGGTGGTGCATGTTGTGGGTGATCACATGGGCGATCGCTCCGCCGAAGCTCTTTTGTTGCGGCGGGTTGTCGAGTACATCGGTCCATTTTTCGTCGAGGCGGCCTTGGGCTTCGGTATGGCGCGCAAATGCGGCGAATTCGGCGTAGGCATTCTCGAGACGGCTGAGGAGTTGGGCGGGCGACGTGCCTTCAAGCTCGCGCACGGGGCGGGCGAGCATCAGGTCAGTCCAGGTCTCGATGTTGAAGATCATGTGCTCGAAGGTAGCGCGCAGGGTACGCCAGCCGGCGTCGAACTCGCGGTCAAAGTCTGCGTCGCTGAGAGGCAGGCATAGTTCGAGGAGCTCGCGGGTGGCGGCCTCGTCGTGGCCCAGTAGGCGTTCCAGAATGCTCATTGCGCCAAGTCTACTATAAATAGAACATTTGCACTAGAACAGCCTCTTGACACTTGGCTCTGAATAGTGTATTTAACATATATGTTAAATAAGGTAGGTGTTAAATGACGGACGCACTTAGCCTCACGTTCTCAGCCTTGGCAGACCCCACCCGCCGGGCGATCCTGGAGCGGCTCTCGAACGGGCGGGCCAGCGTGTCCGAGCTGGCGGCCCCGTTCAAGATCAGCCTGCCGGCGGTCTCGCGGCACCTTAAGGTGCTGGAGAAGGCCGGGCTGGTTGCCCGGGCGCGGGATGCGCAGTGGCGCCCGGCGCAACTGCAGGCCGAGCCGCTCAAGAATGTCTCGGTCTGGCTGGAGCGTTACCGCCGCAACTGGGAAGAGAGCTACGAGCGCCTGGACGAATACCTCAGCGATGTTCAGAAGAAGCAAACCCAAAAAGGAGAATGATGAGTACCCAACGGAAATTTGTGATCAGCATGCCTTCAGACACCGAGCTGGTGATGGAGCGCGAATTTGATGCGCCGCGCGAGCTGGTGTTCAACGCCCACCTGGACCGCGAAGCGACCCCGCTGTGGTGGGGGCCGCGCGGCTACGCCACCGAAGTGGTGGAGCTGGATGCCCAGCCGGGCGGAAAGTGGCGTTTTGTACAGCGCACCACGGAGGGGCAGGAGATCGCCTTCTTTGGCGAGTATCGTCTGATCTCGCCACACGACAAGTTCGTGAACACATTCGGTTTTGACGGCATGCCAGGCGAGCCGGGCGAAGAGGAGTACAACTTCATTGACCTGGGCAACGGGCGCACGCTGCTGCGCACTTACTCCAAGTTCAAGACGAAGGAAGAGCTGCAGGCGGTGCTGGAAAGCGGCATGGAGCACGGCGCCAACGAGACCTACGACCGGCTGGAAGAGTTTCTGGCTGGCAAGTAAGCCCAACAAAAAAAGTAGAGCGATGGCTCTACTTTTTTGTTTGAATTAAATTCAACTAGATGGTTGACAAATATCGGTTGTGAGGATATATTCAACTATATGGTTGTAAAAGAATCCCCCGCACTCGACCGCATATTTCAGGCGCTGGCCAACCCCAGCCGCCGCGCCATGCTGCGCATGTTGACGGATGGCGAGCAGAACATCAGCAGTCTGGCGGAGCCGTTGCAGATGAGCTTTGAGGGCGCGTCGAAGCATGTACGCGTGCTGGAGCAGGCAGGGTTGGTGGCGCGGCGGGTACGCGGCCGCGTGCACCTGGTGCGCATACGCCCCATGGCGCTGGTGCAGGCCAATGAGTGGCTGGAGTTCTACACGCGGTTTTGGAACCAGCAGATGGATGCGCTGGAAGCTATGTTCGATGAGGAGTAGTGATGCAGAAATACACCCCGTTCCTGATGTTTGTAGGCGAGCAGCACGGCAAGGCTGAGGAGGCCATGCAGTTCTATGCTTCGCTCTTTGGGCAAGCAGAGATCACCAATGTGGACCGATATGGCGCAGGTGAAGTGGAGCCGGAAGGCACGCTGCGCAATGGCGTGCTCACGCTGGGGGGCACTGAGTTTTTCTTTATGGACAGCAGCCTGGAGCATGCATTCACCTTCACCCCGGCGTTTTCCATCTTTGTTCGCTGTGAAAGCGAAGAAGAAATTGAAGCCGCGTTTGCCAAGCTGACCGAAGAAGGCCATATCCTAATGCCGCTGGATACGTATGGCTTCAGCCGCCAGTTCGCGTGGATACAAGACAAGTACGACGTTTCCTGGCAGATCAACCTGCCCTGAGGACCGGCATGGTGAGAATTAATCAAGTTTCTGTAACGGTTGACGACCAGGATAAAGCCTTCCGCTTTTATACCGAGGTGCTGGGCTTTGTGAAGAAGACCTTGTACCCGTTGGACGTGAAAGGCGCACGCAAGAAGATGACGCTTGTGTCTGCACTGGATAAGCATGGACCTGAACTGGTGTTAGAGCCGATGCAGCCTGCGCTACAAGGCGCCGAGAAGGATTGGCAAAAGACCATGTACAAGCACAACATTCCCGCGGCCGCGTTTGAAGTTGACGATATCAAGAAGGAGTTCAAGCGGCTTAGCAAACTGGGAGTGGTATTCACCCAGGAGCCGATCCGAGCCGGCGCTCCGATCACATGGGCCTTGCTGGACGATACCTGCGGCAACCTGATCCAGTTGTTCGAGTACTGGGACTATCACGGCGAGACGCGTTCGGTAACTGTGGAGCGACATATTGCCGCGCCGCCAGAGCAGGTGTTCGCGGCCTGGGTCGATCCTGAACTGGCGTGCAAGTGGCTGATGGCCTCGGCGGAGAGCGTGCCCGGCGATTACGCGCTGGACACTCAGGTGGGCGGCGAGTGGACCATTCACCGCCGCGCCGGTGACAAGATCTATACAGCGGTGGGTGAATACCTGGAAATCGACCCGCCCCGACGGCTAGTGTTCACTTTTTCCATGCCGCAGTTTGCTGTGGATGTGGGTACCGTGACGGTGGAGATCAAGCCGGATAAAGGCGGCAGCCTGGTGAAGTTAACCCAGTCCGGTGACCGGCCTGGCTATGAGCGCAGCACGGCCCACGGCTGGGAGGGCATGCTGATCCGCCTGGAGCGCACTCTGACGGGCAAGACCGGGCAGAAGATGCTGACGCGCACTGCAGGCAAGAAAGCGAAGACCGCAAAGAAGCGTGGATCAAGCAGTTAGTTGCTAAGCGGCCAGCAGCCGGGCGGCCAACTGCTGGGCCTGGGTGCGGATCTCGGGCATTGCGGTGCTTTCCCACAGCACGCCTTTGAGGGCGGTGCCCAGCGTGTAGAGGCGCGGGGCAATGGCGCCATCCGGCGCGGCGTGGATGCCCTGGGCCAGATCATCCGCCTGGATGGTTTGGCGGGCGAGCAAGTTTTGCATCAGGCGGCTGGGCAGGCGCGCCAGCCGCGTTTCTGAGCCCATGCAGTTAATGACCGCGTCGGCTTGCAGTGTGTGCCCGCCGCTGTGGCTGCGATAGGTCACGTTGAACGCAGCGCCGTCGAACTCTATGGCGGTGATGCGGCCTTGCAGGCTGCGCAGCTGGCCGCTGGCGTGCATGGCGTCCAGCGCGGCGGCGCACTCTTGCGGCATGCGGTGGCGCGACACGTCCCACAGGCGGCGCAAATGGCGCATGAAGCGCCGCTTCTCAGCCGGCGGCAGCTGCTGCCACAGGGTTTGCGTGCTGGGGCGCAGCGCATCGATGACGGCGCGCCAGTTGCTGCCCTGCTCGGCTGCGGCTTGCAGGTGGCGGCGTATGATGCGTAGCATGGCCGGTAGGGAGGTAAGGCCGGTTAGTTCTGCCGAAAAGTCTGGATAGCTGTACCCAAGCTGGTGCGCGGCCGGCCACCAGCCGTGGGTGGAGATGGCATAGAGCGGCCCTGCGTGCTGCTGCCCCTGCAAGCTGAGCAGGGTGTCCACGCCGGTGAGGCCCATACCGATGACCAGGACGCGATCTTGTACGCCGATGCGGCTGGCCAGGTCTGGCAGCCAGGGATTGTTGAAGTACTTGGGCGCGGCGGCGGCCTGCGGGGTCAGGAAGCCAGGCTGCGGGGGCAGGAAGTTGCCGAAGGCCAGCACGGCCGCGTCGCTGGTGAGGACGCGGCCGGAGGCCAGGGTGGTTAAAACGGACTCGGGGATTGCTTCGTGCGCAGGCAAGCCTGCGCCTCGCAAAGACGAATCTTGTGTGGCCACCGCGGCCTGCTCGCCGATCTCAACGTCTATGGCTTCGTCGTGCACCAGCTCGATCTCGATCGAGCCGGATGCGACGGCGGCTTGCAATTGAGCTTGCAAGTATATGGCGTACAGCTGGCGCGGCACGAAGGCGTCTGGCGCAAAGTCGTGCCCATTCTGCAGCAGCCAGTCGTGGAAATGGCCAGGCTGGTCCGGGTAGGCGCCCATTTTGTTGGCGGGTACGTTGAGGCGGTGGGCTGGCGTGGTGGTGCCGTAAGCCACACCGCGGCCCATGACGGCGTGCTGCTCGACCAGGTAGACGGTAAGCGGCTGGCGAGCCTGGCGGGCCAGCTGCACAGCTAGCAGCGTGCCGCTTGCGCCGGCCCCGATGATGGTGATGGAGTGAGTCATAGCGCTTTAAACAAAACAAGAGATAGTTACTATCTCTTGTTTTTGATTGGTCTAAGTGTACTGGCTAATTGGCGGCCAGCGCCTCGGCTGGGGGAGCCGGCGGGACGCTCTTCTTCTTGCGGCCCTTGGCTTTGGCCTTCTTGAGCACGATCTCGGGCTGCTCATCGCCAACCTCCACATCGATGACGATGGTGTCGCCTTCCTTGAACTCGCCGGCCAGCAGGGCATCCGAGAGCGGGTCTTCGATCTTGCTCTGCAGGACGCGCTTGAGCGGGCGGGCGCCGTATTCACGGTCGTAACCCAGCTCGGCGAACAGGTCGAGGGCGGCCTCGGTTGGCTGCAGGGCCAGCTCGTTCTCTTTGAGGCGAGCAGCGACCTTCTCGATCTCCAGGTTGACGATGGCGCGCAAGTTTTCCTTGTTGAGCGCACGGAAGATGATCACCGAGTCGACCCGGTTGATGAACTCAGGGCGGAAGACACGCTTGAGGGCGTCGGTGAGCTTTTTGCGCATGTCTTTGTAGGCGATCTTCTCTTCGACCTCGTCATTGGTCTTGAGGTTGAAGCCGATCTCACCCTTGCGCATGATCATGTCAGCGCCCACGTTGGAGGTCATCACGATCAGGGCGTTGCGGAAGTCGACCTGGTGGCCGCGGGCATCCGAGAGATGGCCCTCCTCCATGATCTGGAGCAGCATATTGTGCGCCTCCGGATGGGCCTTCTCGATCTCGTCGAAGACCACGATGGAGTACGGGCGGCGGCGGATGGCCTCGGTGAGCTGGCCGGCATCTTCATAGCCGACGTAGCCTGGAGGCGCGCCGACCAGGCGGCTGACGGAGTGGCGCTCCATGAACTCAGACATGTCGAGCTGGATGAGCGCTTCTTCGCTGCCGAAGAGCAGCTTGGCCAGGGCCTTGGTGAGCTCGGTCTTGCCGACGCCGGTGGGGCCGAGGAAGATGAACGAGCCGATGGGGCGGTCAGGGTCTTTCAGGCCGGCGCGGGCACGGCGCACGGCCTTGGAGATGGCGTCGATCGCCTCCTCCTGGCCCACGATGGCTTTGTGGAGATCTTCTTCCATGTGCAGCAGGCGCTCGGATTCTTCTTCGGCGATCTGCATGACCGGAATGCCGGTCCACATGGCGATCAGTTCGGCGATGTCGTCGACCGAGACGATGGGGCTGGTGTCGCGGTCCCAGGTGGTGCGGAAGGATTCGAGCTTGGCTTCCAGCTCGGTCTCGCGCTGCTGCAGGGTCTCGCCTTCTTCCTGGCGGCCTTCTTCTTCGGCCTCCATGCGTTGGCGGCGCAAACCCTTGAGCTCCTCGGTGACCGCTTTGGCTTCCTTGGCGGCGGGGCTCTTGTACATGCGCACGCGCGAGGCGGACTCATCGATCAGGTCGATGGCTTTGTCGGGCAGGAAGCGCTCGGTGACGTAGCGGGCCGAGAGGCGGGCTGCCGCGTCGAGCGCTTCGTCAGAAATGCGCAGGCGGTGGTGCTCCTCATAGGCGGGGCGTACGCCGCGCAGAATATCGATGGTCTCTTCGACGGAAGGCTCGTCCACGATCACGGGCTGGAAGCGGCGCTCAAGGGCTGAGTCGCTCTCGATGTGCTTGCGGTACTCGTCGAGCGTGGTGGCGCCGATCACCTGCAGCTCGCCGCGCGAAAGGGCGGGCTTGAGGATGTTGGCGGCGTCGACCGAGGAGCCGGCCGCGCCGGCGCCGACGAGCATGTGGGCCTCGTCGATGAACAGAATGGCTTCAGAGGTCTTGAGCTCGTCGATGACTTTCTTCAAGCGCTCTTCGAACTGGCCGCGGTACATGGTGCCGGCGACCAGCGAGCCGACGTCGAGCTGCAGGACGCGCTTGCCCAGCAGCGGGGCGGGCACATCGCCATCAATGATGCGCTGAGCCAGGCCCTCGACGATGGCGGTCTTGCCGACGCCAGGCTCGCCGATGAGGGCGGGGTTGTTCTTGTTGCGGCGCGCCAGGATCTGGATCACGCGCTCGATCTCCTGCTCACGCCCGATGACGGGGTCGAGCTTCTCTTCTTCGGCCTGGGTGGTGAGGTCCACGGCCAACTGGTCGATCATAGGGGTTTTGGCGCTGCGCGGCTCACGGCGCGGGCGGCGCTCGCCGGATTGCGGGTTGGCCGCCGGGCGGCGCGGGGCGCTGCTCTCCTGCAGGACGCGGCGGGTCTGGCGGCGGATCTGCTCCGGCGTGACGCCGAGCTTGCGCAGCACGTTGAGGGCGATGCCCTCGCCGTAGCGTACCAGGCCGAGCAGCAGGTGCTCGGTGCTGACGTAGTGGTTGCCCAGGCGGCGGGCTTCTTCAAATGCGAATTCCAGCACCTGCTGGGTGCCGGGGGACAGGTCGATCTTTTCGCCCTCGTGTTGGCCGGCGCCGGTCATGCGCTCCACGATCTCCTGCACGCGCGGGGCTTCGAGCCCCAGGTCACGCAGGACGCGGGCGGCGACACCGCCCTCTTCACGGATCAAGCCGAGAAGCAGGTGCTCAGTGCCGATGTAATTGTGGCGCATGCGCTCGGCCTCCTGGTGAGCGAGGCTCAGCACGCGGCGTGCACGTTGGGTGAGGCGTTCCATTCCGGCCACGATAATCTTCCTTTGATTGCGGCGAAGTGCAGCAACTTTGGGGATTCTACCAAATTCGATTTTATAAAGTGAAGCGGCGAGATTAATGTTGATACGGTGTTAACAGAGTGGCAAAAATAAAGAGCACGCCAAAGCGTGCTCTTTATTTTGTGTGCGTACTGAGCTATTTGCTCTTCTGGCCCAGGGCATAGATCGGCTCGCCCAGCTTGGCGCCAAAGCTCGTCAGGGTTTTGACATCGCCGCCGGTGAAGCCGCGGCCCTGCTTGCGCTTGCCCAGGCGCAGCACGCCGATCAGCTCCGGCCCTTTGCGGCGGGCCAGGTAGATGGGCGTGGTGAGCACGAAAGGCACCGCCTCGTCGCTGAGGATGCCTTTTTTGTGGGCCAACAGGTCTTGCTCGGCCGGGCTGGCTTGGTAGGCGGGCAGGTCTGCCGGCAAGACGCCGCGGGCGGCCACGGCTACGTATTCGCCGGCGCTGCGGCGCAGATAGATGGCTGATTGCTCGTGCCCGTAGATGGCTTCGAGATGCTCCAGGGTCGAATCCAGGATGCGCGGCAGGCTGAGCCAGTTCCATAGATTGGCATTGAGCTCTACCAGACCCTGCGAGAGGTCAACGTTCTCGGGAAATAGGCGGCGGTTGATGGCGCCTTCTACGCGGGTGCGGATGGGGGTGAAGAGGCTGGCAACCACAATGGCGGCCACGGCAGCGGCGGCCTGCTGCATCTCTTCGCCGAAGGCGGCCTTGGCGATCTGCGAGAGCACCGCGGCCGTGCCGGCGAAGAGGGCCGCCAGCAAAGTGGTGAGGACACCATAGACCAGCGAGCGGTTGATGACGACGTCAACATCCCAGAGGCGATAGCGCAAGATGGCGATGCCGATGGAGAGCGGGATGGCGAATACGCTCAGGATAAAAATTGTTTCCCCCACCGAGCTGTCTATGTAGCCTTCAACCACAAATCCAATTGCATAGTTGAGCACAAAAATAGCACAGGCAATAAAAAGCCAGCGCATTTGGGCGCGTTCGACGGCCTCAGATCTGCGGTAGCGCGCGAACACTGACACCAGAGAGGTTAGCGCGCCAGCCACCAGAAAGAATGTCATCATTACCAGAAGCACGCCGACTACTTCTTCGGACAGGAAGCCGATTGGATTGGCAAACAACTGCTCGCCATCGCCAACTTCCATGATGGGCGTGAAGGTGGCCAGAAAAAGAAACAACGCAAAAGCGAAAAAAGTCAGGCTGACGCCCCAGCGCCAGCCTCGGGTGAGTAGCTTGCCGGTGGGGAACAAAAAGAAGATGAGCAGGATGGGGCCAATAAGCAGCCACCATGACCAGGTGTTGAACCATACATAAACAAGCAAGCCTGTATCAAGCGTTGTGGCTTGCTGAAGGCGCGGTTCCATGAACTGGCTTAGGACCGTGGCGACCGTGATCATGATCGGCGTGACCATGAGTAGCCAGCCGATCAGGTGGCGACGTTCGCGACTGATGATCAGCGCGCCGACTATGGCAAAAGTGAGCGCGGCGGTTCTCCACAGGAATTCAAAATACACTCGGTCGGGATAGAGCTCGCGTTGCAAATACAGCAGTGAATAGTTGAGCACGGCCATGAGCACAACCAGCACCCAGACCGCCACCGGCCAGCGAGACTTCTTCTGCTTTTTGTCCATGTTCCGCTCCATGTTCAAAAAAAGAGCGTGTGCAACACGCTCTTTTTGTTACTGAGGGAGAAGCTTAGTTCTCGTCGCCCTGGTCCATCTCGGCCATGGCGGCGGCGTAGTCCAGATCGCTGAACTGAGCGGAGTCGACCTTGCTCAGCGAGAGGCCGATGCGACGCTTGTCAGGCTCGATCTTGATAATGCGCACCACCAGCTTGTCGCCCTCGTGGACGGCTTCCTTGGGATGCTCCACGTGGCCTTCGCCCAGCTCGGAGATGTGGATCAGGCCTTCGACGTGCTCATCCAGGCGGGCGAACGCGCCGAACTTGACGAGGCGGGTCACGGTGCCTTCGACCAGCTGGCCGACGTGATATTTGGTGATCTGATCTTCCCAGGGATCGCGCTGCAGCTGGCGCATGGAGAGGCCGATGCGCTTGCGGTCCTGGTCAATGCTGATGACCTTGACCTCAACCTCATCGCCCACCTTGAGCAGCTTGCTGGGGTGATCTACGCGCTCCCAGGAGAGCTCGGAGAGGTGCACCAGGCCGTCTGCGCCGTTGATGTTGACGAAGGCGCCAAAGTCAGCCAGGCTGGTGACGTGACCCTTGCGGGTCTCGCCGATGGCGATCTCGCCCAGCAGGCGCTCTTTCATGGCCTCGCGGGTTTCCTGGTTGGCGGCGCGCTCGCTCATGATGAGGCGGCGGCGCTCGCGGTCAACTTCGATCACGCGGGCGCTGAGCGGCTCACCCTTCATTTCTTCCCAGCGCAGCTCGGGCGTGTCGCCCTTGTAGCGTAGGCGGCGGGCCTGGCTAATCTGCGAAGCGGGGACGAAGCCGCGCAGGCGGCCGACGCGGACGATCAGGCCGCCTTTGTTGAAGCCGTCAACAACGCCAGTGTAAGTTTCTTTGGACTTCATCAACTCTTCGGCATTGCTCCAGTCATCATCTTCTTTGGAGCGCGTGTAGGAGAGTTGCATCATGCCGCCAGTGCTTTCAGGGCTGACTACATAGACCTGAATTTCCTGGCCGACCTTAATTTGCTCTCGTTCCTCCGCGGTCATGGCTTCAACTTCGCGGGAGGAGATAATGCCTTCGGACTTGGCGCCGATGCTCACCAGAATCTCGTTGTTGGCTGTGCTTGCCACGATACCCGTGCGCATCTCGCCGGGGCGGGGCATGTCCAGGTTCAATTCGCTCTGGTTGAGCAGTTCTTCCATGGTCAAGCCGGTGGACTGCGCCTGAGCGCCGGCTTGCTCCCCCGAATGGGAGAGTTCGTTTTGATTCATAAGGTGTGGTTACTCCAGAATATTAAGTTAGCCTCATTATAACGCCAAAAATCGGCGCTTTCATTAGTGCTGGGCTGCGGCTGGGCTGCGGCAGCGCACCGCGGCAGCGTACCTTACCGCTGTGATAGACTATCCGCCCAGTACAGCAAGCCCAGTACAAGAATAAGGAAACTACATGCCCCGCGCCGCATTCCCCTTTACAGCCATCGTTGGACAAGAGCGCATGAAGCGTGCGCTGATCCTGAACGCCGTTGACCAGCGCATCGGCGGGGTGCTGATCCGCGGCGAGCGCGGCACGGCCAAATCGACCGCCTCGCGCGCCATGGCGGCCCTGCTGCCTGAGATCGACGTTTTCGCCGAATCTCCGTTCAACGATGACCCGAATGCGCCTGAAACCTGGTCAGACTGGGCGCGTGAGCGCAAAGCGGCCGGGCAGGAGCTGAAGGTGGCCAAGCGCAAGGTGGGCTTTGTGGACCTGCCGGTCAGCGCCACCGAAGACCGCGTGGTGGGCACCCTGGATATCGAGAAGGCCATCCAGAAGGGCGAGCGCCACTTTGAGCCGGGCGTGCTGGCCGCCGCCAACCGCGGCCTGCTGTACATTGACGAAGTCAATTTGCTGGACGACCATGTGGTGGACCTGCTGCTCGACTCGGCCGCCATGGGCGTCAACATTGTCGAGCGCGAGGGCATTTCCTTCTCGCACCCGGCCCGCTTCATTCTTATCGGCACCATGAACCCAGAGGAAGGCGACCTGCGCCCGCAGCTGCTGGACCGCTTCGCCTTCTCGGTGGATATTGGCAGTATCCGGGATGCGCGCCAGCGTGTGCAGATCATGGAGCGCAATCTCAAGTTCGAGCTCGACCCGGAAGCCTTCTACAAGGAATGGGCGCCCAAAGAGCAGGAGCTGGCTGCGCAGATCCTGGCCGCCCGCCAACTGGTGGACTCGGTCGCCTACACCTCGCGCGATCTTGTATCCATCGCGTCCCTGACAGCATCGCTGCAGGTGGACGGCCACCGCGCCGACCTGGTGATCCTCAAGGGAGCCCGCGCCCAAGCGGCGTTCGACGCCCGCAAGGCCGTGAACGACCTGGATATTGCCATCGCCGCCGAACTGGCGCTGCCACACCGCATCAAGCACGGGCCTTTCCATCAGTCTGAGATCACCGTGACCGAACTGCAAGAGAAGATCAACGAAATGAAGCAGTCCGGTGAGGCCGATGGGGATGCGGATGCTGAAGAGAGCCAGGACGACAGCAACCATAAAGACCCCGTAAAAAAAAAGATCTAGATAATACTGAGATCAGCCAGGCCGAGCCGCAGAACCAAACCGCCGAGCCCGGCCCGCAGGATATTTTCAACGCCGGCGACGCGCGCTGGTGGGATGGGGGCCAGAAGGTAAACCCTACACAGGAAACTTTCGCGCCGCAGAAGCTATCTAACCCACTCGACAAGATCACCCGCCGCCGCAGCGGCCGCCGCTCCCGCACGCGTACCGAGCGCAAGCGCGGCCGCTATATCCAGGCCCGCCCGGCCGGCGATGACCTGAGCGACATCGCCTTCGACGCTACGATCCGCGCCGCGGCCCCCTATCAGAAGACACGCACCGAACAACGCAAGCACATGGCCTTCGCCATCCAGCGCCAGGACCTGCAGCGCAAGGTGCGCGTCAAGCGCACCGCCAACCTGGTGCTGTTCGTCGTGGACGCGTCGTGGTCTATGGCGGTGGCTGAGCGTATGGCCGCCACCAAAGGCGCGATCCTCTCGCTGCTGACGGATGCGTACCAGCGGCGTGACCGCGTTGGATTGGTAGTGTTTCAGAAGGACCGCGCGAACCTGGTGCTGCCCCCCACCAATTCGGTGCAACTGGCCCAGCGCGCCCTGGCGGATATCCCCGTGGGCGGCAAGACGCCGCTCTCGGCCGGTTTGTTCATGGCGCACGAGGTGATCACGCGCGAGAAGCGCCTGCACCCGGATGTGCTGCCGCTGATGATCCTGCTGACGGATGGCGCCGGCAATGTGGCCCTAGGGGACGGCGCGCCGCAGCCTGAGGCGCACCGCTTGGCGGACCAGATCGCCGAAGAGGATATTCGCAGTGTGGTGGTGAATATGGAGCACACCGCCTTTGACCAGGGGCTGGCGGATGCGTTGGCCGAGCACCTAAAGGCGCCGTGCTATACGCTGAGCGAGCTGCGAGCCGAGAACCTGTACCAAGCCGTCAAGGCCGAGCTTAATTCCTAACTA
The DNA here is from genome assembly GCA_019454165.1 of Anaerolineales bacterium. Taxonomy (GTDB): domain Bacteria; phylum Chloroflexota; class Anaerolineae; order Anaerolineales; family UBA11579; genus JAMCZK01. The sequence goes on from CP075367.1 coordinate 395,956, forward strand.
TCTGCATCGCCGCCGCGCATGTAGGCCTCCACGGCAAAGATCTGCGTGGAATCCCCGATGATGCCAACCCGGTCGCCTGCCTGGAACTTGGTGGACGACTTGGGATTGGCGTTGAGCTTCTGCTCGCGCACCAGGGCCACCACGGAGGCGCCGGTCTTGCCGCGCAGGTCAGACTGGGCCAGGGTTTTGCCCACCAGGGGCGAATCCTGCGGCACTTCGATCCAGGTGATCTCGATCTCGCCGATGGCCCGCAGAATGTTGCGCACCAGCGGCTGGGCCGTGCTGTATTCGTTCATGGCTTCGTAGCGCTTGATGCGCACTTGCTCGGCGTACTCATCCACCTCGCGGCGCGGCAGGCCCAGCTCCAGCAGCGTGTGGCGCACCATCTCCAGCCCGCCTTCGAGTTCCGGATGCACGACGAAGCTGGCGCCCAGCTCGGTGAGGCGTTGGATGCCCTCTTCGGTGGCGGCGCGGGCGATGATGGGCAGCTTGGGGTTGATCTCGTGGGCGGCGTTCACGATCATTTCGGCGGCGGCTTCCTCGGGCACCGAGACCACCAGGGCCTTGGCGTGTTCGAGGTAGGCATGGGTCAGCACCTCTGAGTTGGCGGCATCGCCGTATAGGACAGGCACGTCTTCGCGGTTGAGCATCTCGACCCGCTCGACATCGGCTTCGATCACCTTGACGGGAATATCCATGGAGCGCAGCACGGAGAGCAGGTGGCCGCCGACGCGGCCGTAGCCCACCAGCACCACGGGCTGCTCGCCGGCCTTGTCTTCGGTGGCTTCCGGCGCGGTGTGGCGGTTGAGCCGTCGCCACAGCCACGGGATGCTTTTGAAGAGCTGCTCCGCTTTGGGAATGAGGCGGAACATCCACGGGTTGACGGTGATCGAAAGCAGGGCCGCGGCCAGGATAAGCGAATATTGATTGCGGTTCAGGAGCCCGAGCATGAGGCCAGCCTGGCCGACGATGAAGGTGAACTCACCGATCTGGCTGAGACCGGCAGCCACCACCATGAAGGTTTTGGCCTGCCCGCGGATAAAGAAACCGATGAGCAAGTTAATAAGCATCTTGCCCACCACCACCACCAGGGTCAGCACAAGCACCTGCCCCAGATGCTGCACGAGGAAGATGGGATTGACCAGCATGCCCACGGAGACGAAGAACAATACGGCGAAGGCTTCGCGGAAGGGCAGCACATCCGCGCCCACCTGGTGGCTGAGCGGCGATTCGCTGACGATGGCGCCGGCTACGAAGGCGCCCAGCGCCAGCGAGACTGAGAAGATCTCCGACGCGCCCAGGGCGGTCGCCAGCGTGATGACGAGGATGGCGAGGATGAACAACTCGCGCGAGCGGGTGTGGGCGATGCGGTCGAGCAGCCAGGGGATGAAGCGCTTGCCGACCAGGAACATGATGACGATGAATGCGCCGGCCTTGACCAGCGTGAGCCCCAGCGTGCTGAGGGCAAAGGCGCCGCTTTGCGGCGCCAGGGCGGGCATGAGGATGAGAATCAGCACGGTGGCCAGATCCTCAAGCACCAGCCAGCCCACGGCCACGCGGCCGTGGGGCGTATTGAGCAGGTTGTTGTCCATCAGCCCGCGCAGCAGCACCACCGTGCTGGCGATCGAAATGCCCAGGCCCATGGTGATGCCGGCTGCGGCCGACCAGCCCCACACCTGGCTGAGCGCATAGCCAGCCAGGGTGCCGAGCGTCATTTGCAGAATGGCGCCGGGCACGGCGATGCTGCGCACCTTCCACAAGTCAGTGAACGAGAAGTGCAAACCCACGCCGAACATCAGGAAGATGACGCCCAGCTCGGCCAACTGGCTGATCGTGTCGGTATCGCCCACGAAGCCGGGCGTGAACGGCCCAATCGCAATGCCCGCCAGCAAATAGCCCACAATGGCGGGCAGTTTGACACGGCGGGCAAGAAGGCCGCCGATGAAGGCGGCGGCAAGCGCGATCGAGATGTTGATGAGCAGCGGTAGATCGTGCATCTATTCTTCCTGTTCGCACCTGGGTACCGTAGTGGCCTACGATAAGCGGTAATGTGTGGTGTTTTTACATGCTCTTGCGTATTTAAATGTATCAGAGAACTGAAAGCGTAGTCTAATTTAGCGTATGACCGAGAAGCTACCTACGCTGCTTATCACCGGCGCCTCCACCGGCATTGGCAAGGCGTGCGCCGTTCACCTGGCGCAGCGCGGCTGGCGCGTCTTCGCCGGCGTGCGCCGCACGGCCGATGGCCGCAGCCTGGCCGCGGCGGCCGGCAACATCACGCCTGTGATCCTAGACGTGACCAAGCCGGCTCACATTACCCGCGCGGTACAAGCGCTGCAGAAAGCGCTCGGCCGCGGCGGCCTGCAGGCGTTGGTGAACAACGCCGGGATCGCCGTCGCCGGCCCGCTGGAGTTTTTGCCGATCGAGGAGCTGCGCTACCAGATGGAGGTCAACTTCATCGGCCAGGTGGCGCTGACCCAGGCCTGCCTGCCGTTGCTGCGGGCTGGGCGCGGGCGCGTGGTGAATGTCAGCTCCATCAGCGGCAAGGTGGCCGCGCCCTTGCTGTCGCCGTACTCGGCTTCCAAGTTTGCGCTCGAAGCCTTCACCGACGCGTTGCGGCGTGAGCTGCACCCGTGGAGGCTGCCGGTCGTATCCATCGTAGCCGGCAGCATCGCCACGCCCATTTGGGATAAGACGGTAGGCAGCGCCACGCGCATGCGCGGCGATCTGCCGCGGCGGGCGGAAAGTTTGTACGGCCCCATGATGCAGCGCGGCTACCAGCGCGCCCAGCGCTCGGCGGCGCGCGGCCTGCCGGCGGAGGATTTCGCCGCCCTGCTGGAGCGCATCCTGCTGGCCGAGCGGCCGCGCACGCGCTACATCATCGGCAAGGGCACCTGGCTGGCGGCGACCCTGGCGCGGGTGCTGCCTGACCGCTGGATGGACCGGCTGCTGCGGCGCACCTACTAAGCGCGCCGCAAGGCCGCTACGTATAATGTAAGCGTGCCGATACTCACGGATGGCGCCCTCGAAGTCTTCAGCAACAGCCCGGAGCAAACCCGCCGCCTGGGGATGCAACTGGGCGAGCTGTTGGCGCCCGGCGACGTCATCTGGCTGGAGGGCGACCTGGGCAGCGGCAAGACCACCCTGGTGCAGGGCATGGCCGCCGGCTGGGGCTCGGCTGACTTGGTGACCAGCCCCACCTTCGTGCTGGTGAATGTGTACCGCCGCCCCAACCGCCAGCAATTCGCCCACATGGATGCCTATCGCCTGGAGAGCGCCGAAGACGCCGAGCAGCTGGACCTGGACGCGCTGATGGACCAGGGGCCGCTGATCGTGGAGTGGGCTCCGCGCATTGCGGCCGCCCTGCCGGCAGAGCGGCTGCATTTGCAGTTGCAGACCGTGGATGAAACCCGCCGTCACATTCTGGTGGAGCCGCACGGCGAGCGATACCAAGACATTGCCCGCGCTTTCAAAGACGCGGTGTACGGAAACTAACTATGACCCTGCTCGCCATTGACGCTTCGACCCGCAACACCGGCATCGCCATCTACAATGGCGTGCAAGTGGTGTACGAGTGCAGCTGGTTCAGCGAGCAGTTCCATAGTGTGGAGCTGGCCCCGGCGGTTGAGCTGGGGCTGCGCCGGGCTGGCGTTGGTCCCAAAGATCTGAAGGCGCTGGCGGTTGCCATCGGGCCGGGCTCGTACACCGGCTTGCGCATCGGCCTGGCGCTGGCCAAGGGGCTGGTGTTCGCCCGCAACCTGGCGCTTGTCTCGGTGCCTACGCTGGATGTGCTGGCGCAGGGCCAGCCGCTGCAAGAGCTGCCCATGGCGGCCGCGCTGCAGGCTGGCCGCGGCCGCCTGGGCGTGGGCTGGTACCACGCCAAAGCGGGCGCCTGGCACGCCTCGGCCGCGGCTGAGCTGATGACGGCGGCCGAGCTGGCTGAGCGCATTCAGCGCCCCACCTACGTGTGCGGCGAGTTAAGTGAAGAAGACCGCGCCACCCTGGGGCGCAAGTACAAGAACGCCGTGCTGGCCAGCCCGGCCTGGAGCCTGCGCCGGCCCGCCATCCTGGCGGAGCTGGGCTGGCAGCGCTGGCAGGCTGGCGAGCTGACCGACCCGGCCGGCTTGACTCCTCTGTACCTGCAGGCCAGCAACGCGGTGCCGCAGTGAGCACGCCTGACTTCATCATCCGGCCGATGCGCCTGGAAGATATTGAGCCAGTGCACGCCCTTGAGGTTGCCATCTTCCCCACGCCCTGGTCGCTCAACAGCTACTTGTTCGAGCTGCAGCAGAACAGCGCCTCGCATCAATGGGTGGCGGAAGCCCAGCCTGGCGGCCAGATCGCGGCCTATGTGGTGTGCTGGCTGCTGGGCGGGGATGAGCTGCACATCGCCAACATTGCCGTAGCGCCAGCCCACCGGCGGCACGGCTTGGGCCGCCGCCTGCTGGCGCACGCCCTGGCGGCCGGCGCCGCTTTGGGCGCCGAGAGCGCCGCCCTGGAAGTGCGTGCCAGCAATCTGGCCGCCCAGCAGCTGTATGCGGAGTTCGGTTTTGAAGTGGCGGCCGTGCGCAAGGGCTATTACCAGGACAATCACGAGGACGCCTGGCTGATGCACCTGCCCAGCCTGGGCGCGTTTCTGGCGCAACAGGCCGGCCAAAACTCCGCCTGACTTTCAGGGTAGAGTCTTGCCCAACACGGGTACTATTAAGCCCGCATTTTTCGATAGCATCTCTATTAGAGGTTGAATGACTGCAATTCGCACTGAACTTGAGCGCAAGCTGAACGAGCGCCGCGCCCGCATGGCTGTGCTGGGCATGGGCTATGTGGGCCTGCCGCTGGCGGCTGTGTTCGCCGAGGCTGGCTTTGACGTCACGGGCATTGACCCGGACCCGCGCAAGATCGAAGCCCTGAACAAGGGTGAATCCTACATTGGCGACATCCCCAGCAGCCAGGTGGCTGCTTTGGTGAAGGCCGGCAAGCTGCACGCCAGCGCCACCTTCGAGCCGCTGGCCGAGATGGACCTGGTGAGCATTTGTGTGCCCACGCCGCTGCGCAAGACCGGCGACCCGGATCTGTCGTACATCCTCTCGGCCACCGAGCAGTTGGCCAAATATCTGCACGCTGGCATGGTCATCGTGCTCGAATCGACCACCTACCCCGGCACCACGCGTGAGCTGGTGCTCGAGAAGCTCGAGAGCATCAGCGGGCTGAAAGCGGGGCAGGATTTCTTCCTGGCGTTTTCGCCGGAGCGGGTTGACCCCGGCCGCGAGGACTGGACCACGGTGAACATGCCCAAGGTCATCGGCGGCATCACCCCGGCCTGCGGCGAAGTGGCCGCGCTGTGGTACGGCCAGGCGCTTAAGACGGTCATTCCGGTCAGCTCGGCCGAGGTGGCTGAGATGGCCAAGCTGCTGGAGAACACCTTCCGCATGGTCAATATCGGCCTGGTGAATGAGATGGCGCTGATGTGCCAGCGCCTGGGCGTGGACGTGTGGGAAGTCATCGACGCGGCGGCCACCAAGCCGTTCGGCTTCATGAAGTTCACCCCCGGCCCCGGGCTGGGCGGCCACTGCATCCCGATCGACCCGCTGTATCTCTCGTGGAAGCTGAAATCGCTCAACTACACGGCGCGCTTTATTGAATTGGCGTCTGAGATCAACACCAACATGCCGCGTTACGTGGTCAGCCGCGTGCAGGAAGCGCTGAACGAGCACGGCAAGGCGCTCAACGGCAGCAAGGTGCTGGTGGTGGGCGCGGCCTACAAGCCGGATATTGATGATCTGCGCGAATCCCCCGCGCTGGATGTGATCGGCCTGCTGAAGGAAAAGAAAACCACGGTCAGCTACCACGACCCGTTCATCCCGCATGTGGAGCACGACGGCTGGGCGCTGGAAAGCGTGGCCGATATGCTCAAAGCCGCCGCCGAGGCGGATGCCGTGGTGGTGGTGACCAACCATACGGACTACGACTACCCGGCGCTGCTCAAGAACGCCAAGCTCATCATTGATACGCGCAACGCTTTCGGCGCTACGGCCAAAGACAACCCCAAGGTGATCAAGCTCTAGTGGCTACCTATCTGCTGACCGGTGCGGCGGGCTTCATTGCGGCTCGCGTAGCGGACCTGCTGCTGCAGGATGGCCACAGCATCGTGGGCGTGGATGATCTCAACGACTCCTACGATGTGCGCATGAAGCAGCACCGCCTGGATGCGCTGCAGAAGCACAGCCAGTTCGAATTTCATCACATGGATATTGCCGACCGCGACAAAGTGGCTGCCCTGGGGCGGCCATACGACGCGGTGATAAACCTGGCGGCGCGGGCCGGCGTGCGCGACAGCGTGCGCGACCCGTGGGTGTATATATCCGCCAACATGGTGGGCACCACCAACCTGCTCGAGCTGTGCAAAGCGCACCGCGTCCCCAAGTTCATCCTGGCGTCCACCTCAAGCATCTACGGTAACGACGCTCCGCTGCCCACGCCGGAGACGGCCGAGAGCAGCCGCCCGCTACAGCCGTACGCGGCCAGCAAGAAGGGCGCCGAGGCCATGTGCCATGCGTATCACTACCTGGATGGCATTGATGTCTCGGTGGTGCGCTATTTCACCGTGTATGGCCCGGCTGGCCGCCCGAATATGTCCATGTTCCGCTTCATGCAATGGATCAACGAAGGCCGCCCGGTGCTGGTGAATGGCGACGGTGAGCAGAAGCGCGGCTTCACGTATCTGGACGATATTGCGCGCGGCACCATTTTGGCGCTCAAGCCGGTAGGCTACGAGATCATCAACCTCGGCGGCCACGAAACCATCTCGATCAACCAGCTCATCACGATGATGGAAGAGGCGCTCGGTAAGAAGGCCACCATCACGCATGGCCCGTTCGACAAAGCTGACATGATGGCCAACTGGGCCGATGTGAGCAAGGCCGGCCAGCTGCTGGGCTGGGAGCCGGCCGTGGGGCTGCACGAGGGCATTAGCCGCATGGTGGCCTGGTACAGGCAGGAACACAGCTGGGCCAGCCAGATCAACACGGACTAATATGCTGCGCAGCCCGCTCGAAAAGCTCAACAAGATCTACTTGCGTGTCTTTGATTCGGAGTTCATGCGCCGCATTCTGCGCAACTCCAGCTATCTGGTGAGCGCCACGGTGGTGACCGCCGGCATTGGCTTTGTGCAGAACGCCTTCCAGTTCCGCGTGCTGGGCGTGGCTGGCGTGGGTCTGATGGCGGCCATGGCGGCTTTCACCAACGTCATCAATCGCTTCACCGCCTTCCGCATTGACGAGCTGGTCATCAAGTATGTGCGCCTGTATGTCGAGCGCAAGGAGCCGCTGAAAGCTGCGGCGGTGTACAAACTGGCCGCCCTGCTGGAAGCTGGCGGGGCCATCCTCGCTTTTGGACTCATCTATTTCCTCGCCCCGCTGGGCGTGCAGTTCTTCTCGGATGTGAGCGGGGTCGAGGCGCTGTTCGTGCTGTATGGCACGCTGGTGCTGATCAACCTCACCTATGACAGCTCTGACGGCATCCTGCAGGTCTTCAACCGCTTTGACGCAAAATCGGTCATTGATGTATGCCAGAGCCTGCTGCGCCTGGGACTGACCGCCTGGGTGTTCTTCAACGGCGGCGGCTTGATGGAGATCATCCTGGCCGAGCTGGCCGGGCGCCTGCTGCGCTCGCTGGCCGTCATCATCCTGGCTTTGCGCACCGCCAAGCGCGAGTGGGGCGCGGGCTGGTGGCGCACGCCGATCAGCGTGCTGCAGAGTGACCGCCGCAGCCTGCTGACCTTTGCGTTCAGCACCAACCTGAGCGCCACGGTCAGCCTGGTGGCCAAAGACAGCGAAGATCTGTGGGTCAACGCCTTCCTGGGCAACGTCAGCGGCGGCATTTATGCGGCGGCGCGCAGCCTGATCGGCTTGCTGCAGATCCCGATCAGCCCGCTGCCCTCCACCACGTATCCGGAGCTTTCGCGCGCGGTGGCGCAGGACAACTGGAAGGCGGTGCGCGGCGTGCTGCGGCGCGGCTCGCTGTTGGCGGCTTTGTATTCGCTGCCGGTGGCGGTGCTGCTGATCGTCTTCGGCCGCCAGGTCATCACCTGGTATCAGGGTGAAGCGTTCCTGCCGGCCTATCTGCCGCTTGTGGTACTCACGATCGGCTATACGGTCGTCAATCTCTTTTACTGGAGCCGGGCGGCCTTGCTGGCCTTTAACCGCCCGGTGTATCCCACCCTGATCAATCTTGCCGGCATGCTGCTCAAGATCGCCGGCGTGTTCGCCTTCGCGCAGTATGGCGCGGTGGGTTTCGCCGCCCTGCTGTCTGGCTATTACATATTCACGGTCGGCTTGTCCGTATTGCGCATCAACCAAGACCTGCGCCGCCACCTGGCGCCCGCGGCGGCCTGATGCGGGTCGCCCTGATCGAGCCCGGCGAACTGCCGGCCCAGACCGCCAACAGCATCCAACGCATGAAGATGGCCCAGGCGCTGGCCGCCACGGGCAACAGCGTGCGCGTGTTCGCGCCCGGCAAGCACCCCGGCATCACCTGGCCCGAGTTTGCCAAGCACTATGGCCTGCAGCACGAATTCGAGCTGGAGTGGGTGCCCAACCTGCCGGCCCTGCGGCGCTACGACTTTGCCGTCAACGTAGTGCGCCGGGCGCGCGCTTGGGGCGCGGAGCTGTTGTATTCGCGCTCGCCACAGGCCGCCACCTGGGCGGCGCTGCGCGGGCTCCCCAGCATCTTTGAGCTGCACGACGTACCGATGGGCTTCATGGGCCCGTGGCTGCTGCGCCGCTTTCTGGCGGCGCCGGCTGCCCGCCGCCTGGTGGCCAATACCCAGTTCTTGGCGGATACCATCTCGGCACAATACCCGGTCCCGGCCCGCGAGGGCTTTTTGCTGATGGCGCCCAACGGCGTAGATTTGGAACGCTATGCCGACTTGCCGCAACCAGCGGCCGCCCGCACGCAGCTTGGCCTGCCGGATGGGTTCACCGTCGGCTACACCGGCCATCTGTACCCCGGGCGCGGGCTGGACATGATGCTGGAGCTGGCTACGGCGTTGCCTGAGATGCGCTTCCTGCTCGTGGGCGGCAAGCCCGCCGATGTCGATGCGGCCCGCCAGCGGGCGGCGGGGTTGCCCAATATCACGCTGACCGGCTTCGTGCCCAATGCGGAACTGTCGCGCTACCAGGCCGCCGCGGATGTGCTCATCATGCCGTACAGCCAGCAGGTGTCCGGTTCCTCTGGTGGCGACATTGCGCCCTACCTGAACCCGATGAAAATGTTCGAGTATCTGGCGTGCGCCCGCCCCATCGTGACCAGCGACCTGCCTATATTGCGCGAAGTGCTGAGCGAAGATAACGCCGTGATCCTGCCCAGCCAGGATGTGGCCGCCTGGGCTGGGACGCTGCGCCAGCTGGCGGCCGACCCAGCCCGCCGGCAGGCGCTGGCGACAGCCGCCCGGCGCGTTGCCGAGCAAAATACCTGGCAGCAACGTGCCCAGCGCCTGTTGGCTGGCCTACGTTAGAATTAGCGCTGATTTCCATCTGAGGAGAAACCATAGTGTCTGTTGCATTGATCACCGGCATCACTGGCCAGGATGGCTCATACCTGGCTGAGCTGCTGCTCAAAAAGAACTACAAAGTCGTCGGCATGGTGCGCCGCTCCAGCACAGTCACCTTCGAGCGCATTGCTGATATTCAGGACGACATCATCATTGAGCAGGGCGATCTGCACGACCAGTCCTCCTTGGTGGACCTGCTCGAGCGTTACGAGCCTACCGAGGTCTACAACCTCGCGGCGCAATCCTTCGTGCCCACTTCGTGGAACCAGCCGGTGCTCACCGGCGAAGTGACCGCCCTCGGCGTTACACGTTTGCTGGAAGCGATCCGCCAGGTGGTGCCAAAGGCGCGCTTCTATCAGGCTTCCTCGTCTGAGATGTTCGGCAAGGTGCTCGAAGTACCGCAGAGCGAAGTTACGCCGTTCTACCCGCGCAGCCCGTACGGTGTGGCCAAGGCCTACGGCCACTTCATCACCGTCAACTACCGCGAATCGCACGACATGTACGCCGTGTCAGGCATCCTGTTCAATCATGAGAGCCCGCGCCGCGGTCTAGAGTTCGTCACCCGCAAGGTGTCGCACAACGTGGCGCGCATCAAGCATGGCCTGCAGAAGACCCTGCCGATGGGCAACCTGGATGCGCAACGTGACTGGGGCTTTGCCGGCGATTATGTTGAGGCAATGTGGATGATGCTGCAGAGCGAACAGCCGGATGACTTCGTCATCGGCACCGGCGTCACCCAATCCGTGCGCCGCCTGTGCGAGCTGGCTTTTGGCCGCGTAGGCCTGGACTACAAAGACTTCGTTACCAGCGATGAGAGCCTCTTCCGCCCGGCGGAGGTGGACCTGCTGATCGCCGATCCGACCAAGGCCAAGACCACCCTGGGCTGGGAGCCCAAGGTGGACTTCGAGACGTTGGTGAACATGATGGTCGACGCCGACATGGAGCGCGTCGCCGCCAAGACGAAGCAGTAGTTCGATGTTCGCCAGCAGCCCTGGCGGTAAAATCAACGAATGTCCCCAGTAGGAGCTAATGTACTGGTTTCGTAACGGCAGCAGCCTGGACCTTTTGCCCTGGCTGCTGGCCTTTTTGCTTGCCTGGCTGGCAGGCTGGCTGCTGGCTTCGCACGCCTTCAAGCTGAGCCGGAACGAACGCCTGATCGCCGGCCTGGGCCTGGGTGTGGTGCTGAGCGCCTGGCTGGTGAATGTGGTTGGCCGCTGGCTGCCCGCCAACCTTGCGTTTTGGGCCGCGCCGCTCTTGCTACTGCTGGTTGGCGGGCTGGCCGCGTGGCGCAGCCCGCGGCGGCCGCTGCTGGCCCGCGCCGACCTGCACATCTGGCCCTGGCTGGTGGCCGGGCTGGGATTTGTGTGGCTGTTCCTGCTGTGGAGCAAGGGCCTGGCCCTGTTCGACGAGCACAAGAACCTTTCGCTGATCTCGGTCATCGGCAACGGCGAGATCCCGCCGCTATATCACGAGCCCAACTTTTATCTCGCATACCACTACGGCTTTCATTTGTTCGCGGGCGGCTTGATGCAGCTGGGCAAGCTGCTGCCGTGGAGCGCCTTCGATGTGGCCAAGTCGCTGGCTTGGGGCATCAGCTTGCTGCTGGCGGTCGTGCTTGGCCGCCGCATGACCGGCAGCGTGTGGGGCGGGTATGCCACCGCGGCCGTCCTGGCCCTGGCCAGCGGGGTGCGCTATCTGCTCACCATGCTGCCGCCGGGCATCCTGCTGCGGGCGGATAGCTTGATCCAACTGCAGGGCACCAGCTCATCGATCGGCCTGCCGTTCTCGCAGGCCTTGCTGGCTGGCTGGCCGGTGGATGGCGGCCCGCCGCTGGCCTACCCCTTCGCTTTCCTCAACGGCATATTGCAGCCGTTTGTCATGGCGCATCAAGGGCCAAATATTTTCTCCGTACTTATTTTTCTTTTGGTGTGGCTGTTGCTGCCGCGCATCACCGGCCGCTTCTCGACCGTGGTGCTGGCCGCAGTCTTCGCCATGTGGGCGCTGGTGTGGGAGAGCAGCTATGCTCTGTTCGCGCTCGGCCTGGTGGGCTTTGCGGCCATCCATTATTTCCGCAAGCGTGACTTGAACTTGCCATACCTGCGGGCTGCGCTGGCCGCCCTCCTGCTGTCCGCGCCGGTTGTGCTGCTGCAAGGCGGCACCTTCACCGAGATGGCGCGCGGCATGCTCACTTCGCTGAGTGCCGGGTCGCAGGCGGCCGGCAGCCTGCTGAGCGCGCTGCTGCCGCACTCCGTTGCGGCCCAGGCCGAGGCCGCGAATTTCCTCGGCTTCTCGCTGCGCTGGCCGCCCGCCATCGTCTCCTCGCATCTGGGGGCGCTGCGCCTATTCTCGCCGGTCGAGCTGGTAGTGGCCCTGTTCGAGCTCGGCCCCATCGTGCTGTTCGCGCCGCTGCTGACGGCCTGGGCTTGGCGGCGCGCCCAGGCGGGTGAATGGATATTGGGCGCGCTGAGCGTGGCGGCCTGGGCCGGTTTGTTGATTCCAATCATTTTCGAATACCAAACTGACCGCGACATTTCTCGCCTGACTAGCCAGGCGCTGCTGATCTGGGGCATCATGCTGGTCTTCGCCATCGGTGACCGGGCCGCCCGTTGGCGGCCGCAGGTGCGCGTGGCTGCCATCGCCGCCCTGGCGTTGGCTTGCCTGGGCGGCTTGCTGGTGGCCGGTATCCAGATGACGGCCGCATCCAGCACGCAACTGGGCGATGGCTTTGATAAGCTGGATGCCGATCTTGCCGCTCAGGTGTGGGGCACCCTGCCCGATGACGCGCGCCTGTTCGGCCCCTTCGGCTCGTCCACGATCCTGACCGGCAGGCTGGCCGGCCAACTGCTGGATGTGCCTGCCGAGGGTTCGGTTTGGGATATGCTTGAAAAAGAACCCAGCCTGGAAGCTATCCGCTCCTACAGCTTTGACTATGTTTATATCGACAGCCGCTGGTGGGGCAATATTCCGGCCGCGGCCCGCGCCAATGCCAACCTGAATGCCGGCTGTGTTGTGACCGTGGCTGAAGTTTGGGATAATTCTCGAATTAACTTCCGCCGCCTACTGGATCTGAGCAACTGTAACTAATGGCTACATTAAAAAAATCACACCCCGCTGTACGCAAAGACCGCCCCGTGTGGGTGTCGGTTGTCGTGCCGGTCTACAACGAAGTCAAGAACGTGCCCCTGCTGCACGAGAAGATCACGGCCGCCATGCGCGGCGCCAAGTACGCCTGGGAGCTGGTGCTGGTGGACGATGGCAGCCGCGACGGCAGCCTGCAGGCTATGGAAGTGCTGGCCGCCAAGGACGCCAAGCACACTCGTGTGGTGGCGTTGCGCCGCAACTTCGGGCAGACCGCCGCCATCTCAGCCGGGATCGATTACTCCACCGGCGAGATCATTGTGCTGATGGACGGTGACCTGCAGAACGACCCGGAGGACATTCCCAAGCTGCTGGCCGAGATCGAAAAGGGTTTTGACGTGGTGAGCGGCTGGCGTAAGTATCGCAAAGATAACTTCATCACCCGCACCCTGCCCTCCATGATCGCCAACGCGCTCATCTCGCGCGTTACCGGCGTGGTGTTGCATGACTATGGCTGCACGCTCAAGGCCTACCGCCGCGAGGTGCTGACCGGTTTCCGCCTCTACGGCGAGATGCACCGCTTCATCCCCGCCTATGCGGGCTACGTCGGCGCCAGCATTACCGAGGTGCCGGTGCAGCATCACCCGCGCAAATATGGCTACAGCAAGTATGGGCTGGAGCGCACGATCAAGGTCGTGCTGGATCTGTTCACCGTCAAGTTCCTCAGTGGGTATGTCAACAAGCCCATCTATCTTTTTGGTGGCGTGGGCATCGCTTTCAGTGGCATCGGCACGCTGGGGCTGCTGTTCCTGTTCGTGCGCAAGTTCCTGATCGGCTCAGGCGTGGTGGATTCGCCGATCTTTATGCTCAGCGCGTTCCTGTTCGCGCTGGGGGTGCAATCCATCCTGCTGGGTTTGATCGCTGAGATGATGGTGCGCACCTACCACGAGTCGCAATCCAAGCCCATTTACCGGGTCCGCTACGTGATCAATGAGCTCCCCAAGCGATAAGGCGCCTTCGCGAACCAACTGGCTGCGTATCGTCTCCACCCTGGCCGCGCTGGCGCTCATGGTGTATTTGCTGCGCCAGAACTGGGCCGAGATCACCCAGGCCATCACGCGCATCGAACCCGCTCGCTTTGCGCTGGCGATGGGCTTCATGCTGATCTCGCGCCTGGCCGTGTCCGGCCGCTGGCATGTCTTGCTGCGCGCTGCCCGCGTGCCGATCACCTGGCGCCAGAGCATCCGCATCACCCTGGCCGGCCTGTTCGCCGGCAACTTTTTGCCGAGCACTGTGGGCGGGGATGTAGCCCGCCTGGCCGGCACGCTGCAATTGGGCTACGACTCGGCCGTGTCGGCCGCCTCGCTTTTGGTGGACCGCCTGGTGGGTCTGGTTGGCATGGCCTTGGCCATGCCGCTGGGCGTGCAGAAGCTGCTGACCAGCGGCATTTTGCAGACTTCATCTGTGCCTGTGGCTTTCGCCGCCGGCCCGTTTGGCAAGTTGCTGGGTTGGGTGCGTTCGGTGTTTGCGCGGGTGATGAAAGCCGTGCGCATGTGGCTGACCCATCCCAAAGCCCTGTTGAGCTCGCTGTTCTTCACCCTGGTGCACATGGCCTGCATTTTCGCGGCCATGTATATCCTGCTGGAAGACTTGCACGACCCGCTGCCCTTCTGGACGATTGCGGGCTTGTGGAGCCTGGTGTATGTCATCACCCTGGTGCCCTTCACCATCAATGCGTTGGGCCTGCAGGAGATCAGCATCACCTTCGCCTTTAGCCAACTGGGCGGCGTGTCTGAGCCGCACAGCCTGATGTTCGCTGTGCTGGTGCGCATCCTGTTCATGCTGGCCAGCTTGCCGGGGGCGCTATTCCTCTCGGATGTGCTGCCCGGGATATCCAAAGCCGAACCCTTGCTCAAGAAATTCGCCAAATGAAGCTCAAGTTTTCTTTTGCGTCGCTGGATGCGCTATTTGCCCTTAAGGTAGCTCTGCCCGTGCTGGCTTTGCTGTTTGGCCTGGCGTTGCAGCAGTTCGGTGCCCAGATCACGGAGATGGAGCTGATCGTCACCTCGACCCGTTTCCGTGGCGCCTACTACGCACTGCAAGCCATCACGCTAGGCCTGGCTGCGCTGAGCGCGTATGCCTGGCTGGGCGGCGCTCCGCGCCTGCTGGCCTGGCTGGGCCGCCTGCAGGTCTGGTTGCAGCGGCCGCCCGGCCCGTGGCTGGCGGCGCGTGCCCTCATTATTTTTGCGCTGGCGTATCCGCTCTTGCTATTCGGTTTCTACGGCAACTTTTTAACCCAGCTGTTTCCGCGGTTGGTGAGCTTTGTCCTCTTATTGCTGGTCGGCGCGGGCCTGCTGGCTGTCTGGCGCGGCGGCAACTGGCTGCGCCACTTGCCGCTGGCGGCTTTGTACCTGGCGGCCTGGTACTGCGCCGCGTCGTTCCTTAACCTGGTAAGCACTTATCCCTTCTCGCTGGAATGGTCTGAGGTGAGCCGCTTCTACCAGGCGTCCTTCTATTTCAGTGAGCAGGTCTACGGCCTGCGGTTGCCGCTGCCGATCACCCATCCCACCCGGTATCTACTGCAATCTGTGCCGTTCCTGTGGGCTGAGTCGCCCCTGTGGCTGCACCGCCTTTGGCAGTCCGTGCTGTGGGTAGCGCTGCCGTTGCTGACGTCTTATCTGATGGCGCGTCGTTTGCCGCTGGGGAAATGGCGCTGGCCGTTTGTGGCCTGGTCCTTTTTGTATCTGATGCAAGGGGCGGTGTTTTACCACTTGTTGCCGGCGATCTTCATCGTATTGTGGGGCTTTGACGCCCGCCGCCCCTGGCGCAGCCTGGCTTTCGTTGCGGCCGCGTCCGTTTGGGCGGGGCTCAGCCGCGTGAACTGGCTGCCGGTGCCCGGCGCTCTGGCGGCGCTCCTGTATCTTTTGGAGGTCGCCTGGCAGGCCAAGCGCCCGGCCTGGCGCTACCTGCAGCACCCTGTGCTGCTGGGCGCGGCCGGCCTGGCCACCGCCGCGGCGGCCTATGCCGTGTACATTGCCAATTCTGGCGTAGACGATGCGAGCCAGTTCGGCTCGGCCTTTACGTCTGACCTGTTGTGGCGGCGGCTGTGGCCCAGCCAGGAATTTCTGCTGGGCGTGTTGCCCGGCATCCTGTTGGTCTCGCTGCCCTTGTTCATCATCATCTTCATGCGCGTGCGCCAGCGCCATACCGCCCTAGGCCCGTTGCGCGGCGGGCTGATCTTCGTCATCCTGGCCGTGCTGTTTGCCGGCGGCCTGGTGGTCAGTGTCAAGATCGGCGGCGGCACCAACCTGCACAATATGGATGCCTATATGGTGCTGCTGTGGGTGCTGGCGGCCTACATGTTCGCGGCCGCCTACGCGTCGCAAAAGGGCAAGCCGCCCGTGCTCACCCTGCCGGTCTGGCTGACAGTGCTACTGCTCAGCATTCCCGTGCTGTTCGCGGTCTTTGGCGGGCGCCCGCTCAACCTGCCGCGTGATGAAGTTGCTGACGCAGCGCTACAAGACATCCAGCAATTGGTGGCGGAGCGCACAGCCAACGGTGAAGAGGTCTTGCTGATCTCGCAGCGCCATCTACTCACTTTCCACATGGTGGATGCGCCGCTGGTGCACGAATACGAAAAACTGTTCCTGATGGAAATGGCGATCTCCAACAACCAGCCCTATCTCGAAGGCTTCTGGGAAGATCTGGATGACCGCCGTTTTGCGTTGATCATTACGGACCCGCTGCACAACTACATCTATACAGACAGCCAGGATGATCTGGCCGCCGAGAACAACGCCTGGGTGCAGCACGTGTCTGTGCCGGTGCTGTGCACCTACGACACCTTGCGCTGGTACCCTGAGCTTGGCATCGAAGTCTTGCAGCCGCGCTACCCCACCTGCGAGCCGTAGCATGCCGGCTGAGCACATCCTCATCGTCAATAGTGAATACCCGCCCATCGGTGGCGGCGCCGGCAACGCCAGCGCCCAGCTGGCCCGTTACCTGACCCAGCTGGGCCGCAGGGTCACGGTGCTGACGTCTCGCTTCGCCGACCTGCCGCATGATGAGCAGCACGACGGCGTGCGCGTGGTGCGCCTGCCGGCGCTGCGCTCCCGGCAGGATCGTTCTGACACGCTGGAGCAGATCTCCTTTCTGGTCTCGGCGGCGTTGCTGGGCCTGCCCTGGGTGCTGCGCCTGCGGCCGCAGGCCGTGATCGCCTTCTTCGGCGCGCCCAGCGGCGTGGCGGTCTGGTTCTGGTCACTGTTCCTCTCGCTGCCCTACATCGTCAGCCTGCGCGGCGGGGATGTGCCCGGTTTCCGCCCGTACGACTTTGCGCGCCAGCACCGCCTGCTCGCCCCGCTGCTGCGGTGCGTGTGGCGGCGGGCGCGCGCCGTGGTGGCCAACAGCCAGGGATTGCGCAGCCTGGGCGCGGCCTTTGAGTCCAGGGTGCCGATCGCAGTCATCCCCAATGGCGTTGACCTCGACCGCTTCCACGTGCCCGAGCGCGCCTGGGGGCCAGCTCGCCTGCTGTTCGTCGGCCGGGTGGTGTACCAGAAGGGGCTGGATGTGCTTTTCGAGGCGCTGGGTGAGCTTAAAGAACACGAATGGACTTTGACCATTGTTGGCGACGGCCCGCGCCATGCGGAGCTGCTTGCCCAGGCCGAGCGCCTGGGCATCGCTGAGCGTATCACCTTCGCCGGTTGGAAGAGCGGCGTGGAGTTGGCCGCGGCGTATACCGAGGCCAACCTGTTCGCCTACGCCTCCCGCCACGAGGGCATGCCCAACGCGTTACTGGAGGCGATGGCCAGCGGCCTGCCGGCGGTGGCCACGCGTATCGCCGGCAACGAGGAGCTGGTGGCCGAGGGCGAAACCGGCCTGCTGGTGCCGAGCGAGGACGCAGCTGCGCTGCGGGCTGCGCTGGCCAAGCTGATCGCTGACCCGGCTCTGCGCCAGCGCTATGGCGCCGAAGCGCGCAGGCGCGTGCAGGCACGATATAGTTGGCAAACCGTCGCCAGCCAGTACGCAAACTTGCTGGACCAGGCCACGGCGGACTAAACCCATGTGTGGCATCTGTGGCATTGCAGACGGGAGCGGGCGCAGCCTGGATCAGGCCGCCTTGCATCGTCTCAACACCGCCCTGGCCCACCGCGGGCCGGATGGCGAAGGCTATTACGAGCACAACGGCACCGGCCTGGGGATGCGCCGCCTGGCGATCATCGATGTAGCCGGCAGCGACCAGCCCATCTTCAACGAAGACAAATCCATCGCCATTGTGTTCAATGGCGAGATCTACAGCTACCAGCACCTGCGGGCCGGTTTGCTGCAGCGCGGCCACCAGCTGCGCACCAACGGCGACACCGAATGCATCGTGCACCTCTACGAAGAAGAGGGGCCGGAATGCCTGCGCCACCTGCGCGGCATGTTCGCCTTGGCGCTGTGGGACGAGAACCGCGGGCGCCTGCTGCTGGCGCGTGACCGGCTGGGTAAGAAGCCGATCTTCTACACCGTGCAGGATGGCAAGCTCTACTGGGCGGCCGAACTCGGGCCGCTGCTGAGCGTGCTGCCCCGCCAGCCGGAGACCGACCTGGCGGCGATCGACCAATACCTGAGCCTGCAATACATCCCCGAACCCTACACCGCCTACCAAGGCGTCTATAAGCTGCCGGCCGCCAGCTACGCCATCTGGGAACGCGGCGAGCTGCACATCCAGCGCTACTGGGAGCTGAACTTTGAGCCCAAGCACGCGGCCAGCGAAGACGCCTTGAGCGCAGAGCTGCGCGAGCTGGCGGCCGAAGCGGTGCGCCTGCGCCTGATCAGCGAGGTGCCGCTGGGAGCCCACCTGAGCGGCGGCATCGACTCCAGTATTGTGGTGGCGCTGATGGCCGAGGCCAGCAGCGGCCCGGTCAAGACCTTTTCGGTGGGCTTTGAGGAAAACAGCTTCTCCGAGCTGCCCCTGGCGCGCCAGGTAGCCGAGCGCTACGGCACTGAGCACCACGAGTTCATGCTGACCTTTGGCGATATCCCGGCCACGCTGGAAACGCTGCTGCAGCATTTCGGTGAGCCGTTCGCTGACCCTTCGGCGTTGCCGCTGTACCACCTCTCGCGGCTGACCCGTGAGCACGTCACGGTGGCGTTGAATGGCGACGGCGGCGACGAATCCTTCGCCGGCTACCCGCGCTATTGGCTGGACCCGCTGGCCGACACGTACCTGCGCCTGCCGAGCGCGGTCACGCGCCGCATGGTGCCGGCGCTGGCCGGCGCCCTGCCGGACGCCGGCGACCGCCCAGTGGGCCGCGGACTCAGCAACGGCATCAAGCGCCTTCCGCAGCTGACCGAGGTGGACGCGCGCGCCAGCCTGCTGCGCTGGTCATCGTATTTCACAGTGGCGCAAAAGACTGCGTTGTGGCAGCCGGCCGTTGCGGCCGGGCTGAACCTGCGCCAGGCCGAGCACGACATGGCCGCGATCTACGCGGCCGCGCCGGCGAATACGCGCTTGGATCGCACGCTCTACACCGACATCAAGACCTATCTGCCCGGCGCGCTGCTGGTGAAGGCCGACCGCATGACCATGGCGCACGGCCTCGAAGGCCGCTCGCCGTTCCTCGACCATGTGCTGGTGGAGTGGGCCGCCCGCTTGCCGGTGCGCTACAAGTTGCGCGGCCGCCAGGGCAAGTACCTGCTGCGCAAAGCCTTCGCCGACAAGCTGCCCGCCGACGTGCTGGCGCACGGCAAGCAGGGTTTTGGCATCCCGGTGGGCGCCTGGCTGCGCGGCCCGCTGGAAGCCTGGCTGCGTGAACTGCTGCTGGGGCCGGAGGCACCCTTGGTCGGCTGGTTCAGGCGCGATGCGCTGGCCCAGCTGATCGCCGAGCACCAGGCCGGTAAGCAGGATCACGGCAAGCGCCTGTGGGCGCTGGCCTGCCTGGCCTTGTGGAAGCGCAGCAGCGCCTGATGGCGCTGTGGGCTTGCCAGCAGGTATAATCTGCACTCTTACGGGCGCGTAGCTCAGCTGGTTAGAGCGTTGCGTTGACATCGCAAAGGTCGTAGGTTCGAGTCCTATCGCGCCCACAGCAGCATCTTTCGCTTTCCCCATCATTCATTCGCATACTGGAGGCCCGCATGCCCATTGTTGAGCTTGCTGACGTTCAGCTGTATTACGAAGAATACGGCCAGGGTGACGTGATCGTCTTCACGCATGGCAACTCCTTATTCCACGGGCAGTGGCAGCCGCAGGTGGATGAATTCGCCAAGACGCACCGCGTCATCGTGTGGGATGTGCGCGGCCACGGCAAGAGCACGCTGCCGCCGGGCGAGGTCGACCCCGAATCCTTCTCGCGCGATCTTATCGGCCTGCTGGATGCGTTGGAGATCAAGACCGCAGTGTTGTGCGGGCTCTCGATGGGCGGGCACATCTCGCTGCAAGCCGCGGTGCGTTACCCGGAGCGGGTGCGAGCGCTGGTGCTGATTGGCACGCCGTTCTCCAACAACTATCACTGGTATGACAAATATCTGGTGGCCACGAACCTGTGGAGCGTACGCCTGTTGCCGTACAAGACCACGGTCTGGCTGACCACCTATGCCGTCAATCCGCAGCATCGTGATATTGTCGAACAGGGGTTTGGCTTTATGACTCATGAGCAGTTCCTGCGGCAGTGGGCCGGCAACCTGCGCCTGGAAACCAAACATGACCTGCACAAGGTGCAATGCCCCACCCTGATCTTGCACGGCGAGAAGGATGCGCTGGTAGCCCGCCAGCAGAAGGCGCTGGCCGAAGGGATTGCCGGCGCACAACTGCGCACTATCCCTGGCGCCGGCCATTTGACCAACCTGGATAATCCACAGGCGGTCAATGAGTATATACGCGCATTTTTGCGCCAGTTGTAGGTATGGGGCTGGGCTTCACACCAGGATGTCTAGAATTCTCTATTTTTGTAAATTAGTTTTTCGCTTATGATGACTTGTCAAGAAGATGTGGTGGAGGGGGCTGCTTCGCCTGTCCCTGAAAGGATGTACGCCTAAATGGTACGTAAAGTCTTTTCCCGTCTACTTCAATTTATATCCACGCCACTTGAGTATTGGCGTGCATCGAAAAGGTATTCTCTGGCGCGCCGTTTAGATATTGTATGGAATACAGTGCGTCTAGAGTGGACGTACTTCCGGAAAAAGACTTTCTTTGTGCGGCGTGTTCACGGACATAAAATGCGCCTAAATGTGCGTCGCGCAGGAGTGGGCTATGGCTTAGCGATCTGGGGAGACCGCGAAGAGCTGGACACTTTTATCGCCAAACAGGGCGTGTTACCAGGTATGAATGTAGTCGACTTAGGTGCCAATGTGGGGTACTACACACTGCTTATGGCGAATCAAGTTGGTGATAAAGGGCGTGTCAACTCGCTTGAGCCTTTCCCGGACAATTATCAGGATTTGATATTCAATGTCGAAAGCAACAAACTAAAGAGCAGAGTTTCAACCCGCCAAATAGCGGTCTCCGACCAAAAAGGTGAAGCCACATTCTTTGTGGGCGAGGGCGACAACTTGGGTTCGTTGTATAACCTTCGCGGGGAGCGCAATCCTAATCCCCAGCAGATTGTAGTCAAAACTACTACTCTTGATGAGCTTGCTAAGGATATTGGGCCGATAGACTTTTTGCGAATGGATATTGAGGGGGCAGAAACTTTGGTGTTTGACGGAATGAACCAGGTTTTCAAGCAAGCTATCCCGCCGCGCATTCTGTTCGAAGTACACCCAACTGGTGATGTAGATCCGGACCCGCGTTTTACTCCGCACTTCGAACGATTGCTAGATGTAGGTTATTTGCCCCGTTACCTGATCTCCTCGGCCAACCCGACTGCTAAGCAACGCTTCAAAGACTTGGGTTATACAGCGATGCTTAACTCCCGCGATGGGCAAAGCCTGTTTGCCGATATCTTGCCTGAACATCTGGTGCTACTCGGGGCGCGTCGGCCAAAAGTTGTACGTTCCATTTTCTTGGTTCATTTTAACGATAGGCGTGTAAGCGCGGATTGACCCGCTGACCCCGTTCTGCTAGAATGCTGACACGCATGGCTAAGCACACTGTATCCGTGTACGCCTATTATTACGCCGAGACCACCCCGGCTGCTTTGCCCTGCGTTCTGTTGGAAGACTAGTACACCCACCTCGTTATCCCAAAGACCACAGGCCAGCGGCCTGTGGTCTTTTTTGTTTGCGGAGGAAAGATGGCCTTGCCACGCAGTGAAGTTGTATCCGTACGCCGGCGCGAGATGGTGTTCAGCCAGGAGCAGAACGCGGTGTGGCGCGAGTTGTATGCGCGCCAACTGCCGAATGTGCACGAGTTCGCTTGCCGCGAGTACCTGGATGGGTTCGCGCGGCTTAACTTGCCGGCCGAGCACATCCCGCAGCTCAAGGACCTCAACGCGGTGATCACGCCGCGCACCGGCTGGAGCACGGTGCGCACCACCGTGCGCTATTCGGACGCGGTGCCGTGGTATCACCATTTCGCCAAGCGCCAGTTCCTCATCACCGACTACATGCGCGGCCGGCACGAGATGGACTTTACGCCTGAGCCGGACATGTTCCACGATATCTTCGGGCATCTGCCGTTCATGGCGCTGCCAGAGTACACCGCGCTGCAAGACCTGTTCGCCCCGGCCTTTTTGCGGGCCACGGATGCGCAGCGCGAGAACATCAAGCGCCTGGCCTGGTTCAGCACGGAGTTCGGCTTGATCCGCGAGAATGGCGAACTCAAGATCTTCGGGGCGGGGTTGATGTCTTCGTTCGGCGAGATCCGCCATGTGATGGCGGGCAAGACGCCGGTGCGGCCGTTCACGGTGGCCAACGTCATCGGCTACGAGAAGGCCATCTACACGTTCAATGAGGTTTTGTTCGTGATCGAGTCGATCGAGGCGCTGAAGGCCGAGCTGGCCGCGTATTTTGAAAGCCTGGGTAAACCTTCTGCTGGATGATGGAAGGGCGCCTGGCTGCACTGCCAGGGAGAAAGTTATTATGCGCGAGAGCGGGAGGGGGTTAAAACTTATAAGTAACAACTTTCGCCGGCCAATAGGCATGCGCCGGTTGTACACGGTTTAGGGCTGCCGCGGGCCAGGTTATGCCAGAAATCAAGCTGTTGTTAGCCGCCGGCGATGGCCCCCATCACGATGAACGGCTCGCGCCCCTCGGCGACGGCGGCGGGCAGCGGGTTGTCAGTGGGCGCGAAGGACACATCCTCCTGGCAGGCAAAGTAGCGCAGGTAGGCGCGGCGCTGCTTGCTGGCATGCTCTCGGATGGTGCCGCGCAGCATGGGGTAGCCCGCCTCCAGCGCATCCAGGACGCGCTCGATAGTGACGGGCGCGGCGACCTCCAGCTCGACTTCGCTGCCGACGTTGGCCAGGTTGCGCAGATGGTAGGGGAGTTGAACGCGGACCACGCTGCCCTGCAGCTACTTCAGCGTCTGCACTTCGACCGATTTGACCGCCGGCAAATTCTCAGCGATGGCCAGCCAGTTGTCGCCGCCATCTGGTGAGACGTACACCTGGCCGCCAGTGGTGCCGAAGTAGACGCCGCACTCGTCGAGCGTGTCGACTGCCATGGCGTCACGCAGCACATTGACGTAGCAGTTCTCCTGCGGCAGGCCCTGGGTGAGCGGCTGCCATTCGTCGCCGCCCTTGCTGCGGTAGACGCGCAGCTTGCCGTCCGGCGGGTAGTGCTCGCTGTCGCTCTTGATCGGCACCACATAGATGGTCTGCGGGTCGTGGGCGTGCACATCCACCACGAAGCCGAAATCGCTGGGCAGGTTGCCGCTGATCTCGCGCCAGGTGTCGCCGGCGTCATCGCTGCGCATCACGTCCCAATGCTTTTGCATGAAGAGCACGTTGGGGTGGCTCGGGTGCATGGCGATGTGGTGGACACAGTGGCCCACCTCTGATTCTGGATCAGGCAGGAAGTTGGACTTGAGGCCCTTGGTGATCGTCTTCCATGTGTCGCCGCCGTCATCGCTGCGGAAGGCGCCGGCGGCCGAGATGGCGGTGACGATGCGCTGCGGGTTTTGCGGGTCGAGGATGATGGTGTGCAGGCACAGGCCGCCGGCGCCGGGCATCCATTGGGAGCCGGTGCGGTGGTCACGCAGGCCGGCCAGCTCGGCCCAGGTTGCGCCGCCGTCGGTGGACTTGAACAGGGCGGCGTCTTCGACGCCGGCGTAGAGGGTGTCGGCATCGTGATAGGAGGGCTCGAAATGCCAGACGCGCTTGAAGTCCCACGGGTGGGGCGTGCCGTCGTACCACTGGTGGGTGCCGGGTTTGCTGGCGTAGGCGAACTCGTTGCCCACCGCGGCCCAGGTGGCCCCGCCGTCATCACTACGGTGGACGACCTGGCCGAACCAGTCGTCGGTCTGCGAGGCCCAGATGCGGTCCGGGTTCAGCGGCGAGCCCTTGACGTGGTAGATGGGCAGCCCGCCGAAGAAGGGACCGTTGATCTTCCACTTCTTGCGGGCGGCATCGCTGGTGGCGATGAACGCGCCTTTATGGGTGCCGATGAGTACGCGGATTTTGGGCATGTTAGGGCTCCTATCACCATTATTCTAGTAACTTGATGCTAATGCAAATCCAATTTTCTGAAACCTTGTTTAACTCAATCAGGCTCTCGACTGCTGCCTTTAAAACGTGGACTTTAGTAGGAGTTAGATTACTAGATGCCCCTGAATGCAAAAGCTCGTTCCTGGTTTTAAAGAGCTCTGAAAGTTCGTTGCTAATGTTTGCGAATTTACTTTTCCCGGCTTCTGAGAGGATGTCTGGGAAAAATCTGGATGTGATTTGAGTGATTGGAGCCCTATCTATATAACGAGCTATCGAGTTTGGCAAAGATGACAGTGCTGCGGAAATTTTTTCTTTGATAAATATTTCTGCACTTACAGCAAAATCTATAACAGATCTTTTTAAATCACCTTCTCTTTCGTGAACAATGCCATCAAATAGATACTCGTAATAGAGAGGAGTAATCTCCTGACTGTTCAATGCAACCTGAACTTCTTTCCATATTTCTTCTGTTGTTGGATTGTCTATAAAAGCTTGATGTAAAACCCCTGTGAGCCATATAGTCTTGTTATTGTTTTCTTCACTAATAATTCGGCTAGAGCCAAGTGTTAGTTTGTCATCACGTAATGATCTTCCTATGATTGGATTCATTGATTTAATACGCATTATGGCTAGCCAGTGGCGAAAGAGGTTGTCTGCCTCTCTCTTTTTTGAGAACCCTAGATCCTCCAACATCTTCAATTCCGACCCATTAAGCAATGAATAAGCATTTGGGGCTTGAGTAAGCATTCCTTGTGGTATATGAAGGTGGTCTTCTACATCGAGTTTTAAAGTTACTTGTTCTATCCCTATGTAATAGACTCCTGGGCGGCTTGCTGACTGCTCTCTGAGGAATGTTGGTTGATTGGTCTCTTCCCCCAAGGAAGACGAGATTTGATTTCTTCTAAATCTCCATCTGGGAGTGTAATTTCAGCTTTCACACCTTTGTAAGTGAAGCGATGGGCTTTGCCCAACAAAAAATGTTCAATTGATAAATGTGGAGTTCTGTAATTCCCTATATGGCATGTTGCAATAGAAACATGAGAAGCATCACTTTTTGAGTTCTTCATCTGACCTGATTTGTCTCGATCTCGCACCATCCCCACCATCCGCAGCAGCCCGCTTGCCACCTCGACGTCACACATGAGCACGAAGCCGTAGCGTGAGATTATATACAGCTTCAGTCTTTAAGATCATCCACCACCCCCACCATGCGTAACAGCCCACCCAGCGGGCCAAAGGGCAGCACAAACCCGGCCCAATAGGCCATTTCAAGGGGAAGCAGGGCGAAGGCCAGCCAGCGGCCGGCGGGCTTGTTGGCCCACAGCAGCAGCCCGCAGGCTACCTCGGCGGCGCACACCAGCACGAAGCCGGCGATCAGCGGCCAGCTGGTGAATAAGCCATATTGCTCGAAGAATGGCCCGGACTGGTGGGTTGGGAAGCCCATGAAGTGCCAGACGAAGCCATAGCGGGCGTAGTACCAGGCGCCATAGGCGGCCGGCAGCCCGAAGCCGAGCCCGCTGAGTATGGCCATGACTGCGGCAAACTTCCGCATGGGCAAGTCGGCAGTCTTGCGCATACGCAAGTCTATAACAAAAAGCCGCTGGCACGCCAGCGGCTTTTTGATTGGAGGAGCGCGTCAGCGCTCAGTGACTGGCGTGAGCCGGGCGGGTGCGTAGCAGCAGGACGGCGGCGATGCACAAGATGGCGGGCACCAGCAAGCTACTGGCGTTCATCAGGTCCACCCAGGTTTGTAACTTGAAGGTAATTGCTCCGCCGCGCAGCCACCAGAATTCCCGGGTGCCGACACCGATCAAGAACAAGACCGGCAGCAGCAATCCGCCAAGCGTTATCAGGCTGGCCGCCCCTGGTGACTTGGCGCGCAGGGCTAAGCCGAACACGCCCAAGCCGGCCAGATACGCAAAGTTGCCGTAGAGCTGCAGCAAGCCGATGTTGTTAATGCCTGTCGCCTTGAAGCCCAGGAAGCCGACCATGGTGAGCACGGCCGCGGCCGTGCTCACCAGCAAAGCAACCCTGGCAAAACTGGCGCTCTTGGCTTGTGAGCGATGGAGCTGCCACGCGCCGGCCGTCATAAGCAGATAACTCAGCGGCATGCCGATCAGCCGCGTGTACTCGATCCAGCCGTCTGGCCCGCCGAGCGGGTCGTCGTAGGTTTGCTCCAGGCGGCCGGTCGCGGCCACCAGCAGCATCAGAGCCGCGCCGGCCAGCAAAAGCAAGCTGCCCGGCGATGGATTTGTTGCGCATTCATAGTCCAAACCTCCTTGATGCGCTCTTCGAGCGCGGTCTTGCAAACATCCAGCAGGGTGCTGGCCCACAGCGCCAGCAGTGCATCCCCACTGCTGTGCGCGGCGGCCTCGCGGCTGCAGTCCGCGAAGAGCTGGGCCATGTGTGCGCCGTACGCCTGCCGGTATTGGCGCGGGTACAGGAGCAGCAAGCCTGCAAAGGCTTGCTGGCCGATCGCCTGCGCTTTGCTGAGTGGGCCGCGTGCGTGCATGCTGTCTCCTAATCGCAGACCGGCACTCCCAGGAAACACGGCATCTGGTCAGCTACCAGGTTGATCCAGCCGATGGCGATGAACAGCAGGATCGTGCCGCGCAGCACCAGCGGGGCCAGGTGCGCGTGGGCCAGGGCGTTGCCGCGCACCTGCCTGACGACCGGGACGAGCGTGGCGGCGAACAGCGTGCCCATCAACCACAAGCCGATGAACAGCGCATACGGGAATTCTTCGGCGAAGCTGCGGCGGTTGATCAGCTCCATGGCCGCGAACGGCAAGGTGCTGAGCAGGCCAAGCAGCGCAGACAGCAGCGCGGGCGCTCCGAGCAGCCACAGCCCCACCAGCATCAGCGCCAGTGAGATGAAGCTGAGCGTGCTGGCTGTTTCCGACGAGAGCCAGCTTTGGTCCACACCCAGCAGATCAAGCATCAGGCTGATCACCAACGGCAGGCACAGAACAAAGCCTGCCCAGGTTTTGAAGTTCGGATTTGAAAGTAGTTTTGTCATCTTGTCTCCTATGCTGTGTGTCACTTCTTTCAGGCGCTCCTGCGCGGCGGTCTTGAGCACATCCGGCAGGGTGGCCAGCCACAGGCCGGCCAGGCCGCGGGCGCCGGCGGCCGACAGCGCCTCGCGGCTGCTGTCGCCGAAGACCTGCGCCATATGCGCGCCGTAATTCTTGCGGAAGCTGGGCGGGTAGCAGCGCAGCAAGCGCACGAACCAGCGCTGGGATGCGGTCAGGGTTTGGTCCATCTCAGTTGGCCGGGTTGAGGTTCTTGCGGCTCACCAGGTGCACCAGCTTCTGCAGGCGGGCCGCCTCGGCCGCCGCGGTTCTGCGGCCCAGGCCGCTGAGCTTGTAGTAGCGGCGGCGCTCGTCGTCGAGCGCCGGGTCAGGGCGCTCTGCGCTTTCTTCGATGAGCCCCAGCTCGAGCATGCGCTTGATGGCCTGGTACAGCGTGCCCGGGCGCAGCAGCATCTCGCCCTCGGTCTGGGCTTCAACTTCTTTCATGATGCCGTAGCCGTGGCGCTCCTGATCGGTGAGGGCCAGCAGGATGTGGAAGACGGCCGGGGTCAGCGGCAGCAGTTCGTGCGGGGTTCGTGGTTCGGCCATTTCGCTCCTATATATCCAATATGGATATATTCAATGACGTTATATTGCCCGATTGCGCCCGCAATGTCAAGAGGCAAACTTGCTCGCCAGCCTGCCAGGCTATATAATCAGCCCACATTGCGATACCCGCATTGACCGGGACGAGTAGCTGAACCCGCTGCCACCAGGAAGTTGAGGCCACCGACTGCAAGCCTCAGCAGGCCAGCCTTCAGCCAAAACCCCCCGCGAGCGGAGAGCCGGAACGGTGCGCCACACACAGGCGCGGCCAGTAAGGTGAACGGGCGCTCCCGTTATAGGGCAGACGAGATAGTCGATCAAGTCGTTTGGTCGGCTAAGGTAGGTGGAACCGCGGACGCAAGTTCGCCCTATAGATGGGCGAACTTTTTGTTTAAGGCAGTGACCACTGTGAGCAGTAGTACTCAGGCTGATCACTTGTCACTGCTCACTAATCACTTGAGGTTGAAACATGGCTAAGCAACAAGAAAGATACGAAGACTCGCAACTCTACAAGATCCGCCACTCCGCCGCGCACATCATGGCCCAGGCGGTCAGTGAGCTGTTCGCGCCCGGCGAGGCTAAGGTCGCCATCGGCCCGCCGATCGAAGACGGCTTCTATTACGACTTTGACCTGCCGCGCCAGCTGACTCCGGATGACTTCCCGGCCATCGAGCAGCGCATGCGTGAGATCATTGGCGGCGGTTTCGCGTTCCAGAAGCGCGTCGTCAGCGCCGGCGAGGCCAAGCAGGAATTCAAAGACCAGCCCTACAAGCTGGAGCTGATCGAAGGGCTAGACCAAGGCGGCTTCGACGAGAACGGGGAGCCGCTGAAAGAGAAGCCCGAGATCTCGTTCTATACGCACGATAGCTTCACCGACTTGTGCCGCGGCCCGCATGTGGCCAGCACCAAGGACATCGCCCCGGATGCGTTCAAGCTGATGAGCATCGCTGGCGCCTACTGGCGCGGCGACGAGGCCAACAAGCAACTGCAGCGCGTCTACGGCACGGCCTGGGAGAACGCCGAGCAGCTGGCCGATTATCTCTGGCGCCAGGAAGAAGCCAAAAAGCGCGACCACCGCAAGCTGGGCAAAGAGCTGGGCCTGTTCCACTTCTCAGAGGACGTCGGTCCCGGTATCCCGCTGTTCACGCCCAAGGGTGAGATGCTGCGCCACCTGATGGAAGGCTATGTGCGCGATGTGCAGACCCGCTACGGCTACCAGCACGTCTGGACCGGGCACATCGTCAAAGAAGATCTCTACAAGCGCTCCGGCCACTATGAGAACTATAGCGATGTGATGTTCCCGCCCATGGTGGATGAGGATGTTGCCTTTCGCCTCAAGCCGATGAACTGCCCCAGCCACATGACCCTCTACAAAGAGATGGGGCTGCACTCGTACCGCGAGCTGCCGATGCGCTTCTGCGAATTCGCCACGCTGTACCGCTACGAAAAATCGGGCGAGCTGTCCGGCCTGGCGCGGGTGCGCTCGCTGACCCAGGATGATTGCCACGTCTTCTGCACGCCAGACCAGATCGAGAGCGAGTTCACGCTGGCCCTCAACCTGATCCGCGAGGTGCTCGACCGCTATCGCTTCTCCGACTACAGCGTGCGCCTCTCGCTGAAGGGCGAGGAAGGCAAATACGTGGACGACCCGGAGAAGTGGGGCCACGCCGAGAAGGCCCTGCGCGCCGCCCTGGACAAGAACAACGTCGAGTACTGGGAAGCCGAAGGCGAAGCCGCCTTCTACGGCCCTAAGGCGGACTTCATCGCCAGGGATGTGCTCGGCCGCGAGTGGCAGCTCTCCACCATCCAGGTTGACTTCATCCAGCCGGCCCGCTTGGGCCTCAGCTACATCGGCGAGGACAACAAGGAGCACACGCCGGTGCTGCTGCACCGCGCCGTGACCGGCACCACCGAGCGCTTCATGGCGACGATCATCGAGCACTTCGCCGGCGCTTTCCCGGTGTGGCTGGCCCCGGTGCAGGCTACGCTGATCCCCATCGCCGACCGCCATGTGGAGTTTGCCAATCAAGTAGCCGCCGAGCTGAAGGCGGCAGGCCTGCGGGCCGAGGTGGACGCCGGCAGCGACCGCATGGGCGCCAAGATCCGCTACGCCCAATCGCAGAAGGTGCCGTACATGCTGGTGATGGGCGACAAAGAGGTCGAGGCTGGCGCGGTGGCCGTACGCCTGCGCTCAGGCGAGGATCTGGGCGCTCTGCCGGTGGCCGAGTTCCTGGCGCGCGCCCAGGCGGATATTACCCAGGGTGACTAGCTGACAAATGTCCCGGCCTGATAGGGACATTTGTCAGTTCGGTGCGCCGTAGCCTTGGCCTAGAGTTAAGCAAGCTGTAAGAGCCCTGATGCGGTCTCCTCACCGCGCAGGGCTCTACTTTTTTTGCTATCGGAGGCATGTAGTGAAACCTGTTTCGTTGTTGGATGGCCTGGTATTTAAAGAAGATTCGCCCAACGCTCAGCCCCTGGTGGTGGACGAGAGCGGGCGCGTGATGCGCTTCACCCTGAAGCCCGGCCAGGTGCTCAAGCCGCACCGCGGCCCCAGGATCGCCCTGCTGATGATCGTGCTCAAAGGCCGCGGCCTGTTCCGCGGCGAGGACGAGACTCCCATCGAGTGCGGCCCCGGCACCATGCTGGTCTTCGATGTCGAAGAGCTGCACGGCGCGCAAGCTCTCGATGAGGAGCTGGTCTTCTTGGCCATTCTGCGCCAGACGCCCAACCCGCAGCCACTGCCGCACGGCGGCGCCCCCGTGGTGCAGATCAAATAACATGCCGCTGGTCACGCGTGCCTTCATCAAGGCCTCATTGCTGTACCTGGTGTTGGCGCTCGGCCTGGGTGTATTCCAGGCGGCGCAGAGCTGGCTGGGGCTGGGGCTTGCGGGTCTATCGGCGGTGTACTTTCACTTGTTCCTGGTGGGCTGGGTCACCCAGATGATCATGGGCGTGGGGCATTGGTTCTTTCCAAAGTACAGCCAGCAATTGCCGCGCGGCAATGAGGCGCTGGCGTGGGCCTGCTTTTGGCTGCTCAACATTGGACTGGCGCTGCGCGCCATCGTGGAGCCGGCGCTCAGCGCGCAGGCTGCCCCGCTGCTCAGCGGGCTGCTGGTGGCCTCGGCGGTGATGCAGTGGCTGGCCGGGCTGCTGTTCGTGTACAACGCCTGGCCGCGTATCAAGGAGCGTTGATGCCGCGCTTCAGCGTCGTCGCCATCCGCCTGGCTTTGCTGTACTTCCTGCTGGGCATCAGTGTTGGCGCGCTGCTGCTGGTCAACAAAGCCGTGCTGCTGCACCCGGTGCTGTGGGCGCTGCTGCCGCTGCATATCGAGTTCCTGCTGATCGGCTGGATCGTGCAGTTGGTCTTCGCCGTGGCGTATTGGATCTTTCCGCGCTATCTCAATGAACCCAAACGCGGCCGGCCTGCGCTGGCCTGGGCCGCCCTGATATGCTTGAACGCCAGCCTGCTTATGCTCGCCATCCCTGCCTTGGCCGGCTGGGGTCTGCTGGCTCGCGGCCTGCAGGCGGTCGCCGCGCTGCTGCTGGCCGCCAGCCTGTGGGGCCGCGCCCGGCCCACCCTGACCGGCGTGGCGCGGGCCGCCCAACAAACACCGAGCCAGAAGGAGTAATATGCCCCGCATTGTGATGTACGGCGCCGCCGATTGTGATGACACTGCCCGCACGCGCGCCTACCTGCACGCCCAGGCGATCGCGTTCGAATACATCAACATCGACGAGCACGCTGACGCCGAGCAGTTCGTGATCTTCATCAACAACGGCTTCCGCAGCACGCCAACGCTCGTGATCGGCGAGGGCAAGCGTAGGATCATTCTCACCGAGCCATCTGATGATGAATTGACAGGCGAATTGGCAAGCTAAAAAAGCCGGAGCATTGCTCCGGCTTTTTTTATTCACACTTTTTTGCAAGAGTCTATTTTTAGTATCAAGAAGCGGCGAGCGCTTCTTCCAACGCCACCCGGTTGCGGCCGGCGCGCTTGCCGGCATATAGCGCATCATCGGCGCGCTTCAGCAGCCCCTGGAAATTTTCGCCCGGGCGCAGGCTGGCCGCGCCGATGGTGAGGGTGAGTTGCAACGGCTGGCTGGCCACGACAAAAGGCGTGTCTTGCATCGCGCTGCGGATGCGCTCGGCCAGCACATGGGCGCCCTCCAGACCGGTGTTGGGCAGCAAGACCAGGAACTCTTCGCCGCCCCAGCGGCAGACCGCTTCACTTTCGCGCACGCTGGTTTTTAGCAAGTTGGCAAATTCTGCCAGAACGCCATCGCCGGCTTCGTGACCGTGCTCATCGTTGATCGTCTTGAAGTGGTCCAGGTCGCACATCAACAGGGAGAGCGGCAGCCCGTGTCGTAGGCTGCTGGCAACCTCGCGGCCGCCCAGGTCGGTCATCATGCGGCGGTTGTGCAGCCCGGTCAGCAAGTCGGTGGAGGCCAGCGCGGTCAGCTCGGCCTGTTGTTCGGTAATGATGCGGAAGTATTGCCACACAATACTCGAGATGGCGAAGATGGCCGTGCCCAGGTTCAACCCGCGCATCAGCGAGAACGCGGTGGCATCCAACTGGGTCGTGGGTTGGGTCGTGCCGGCAACTTCCTGCAGGATGATGGCATAGATGGCGAAGATGATCACCAGCCCCAGCTTTGCGCCGGCCGCCATGCGTGAGCTCACCACCATGATGGGGAACATGCCCAGCAACAGGGTCTGAAAGCCGGCCACACGCCCGAGGCTCAGGGTCAGGATGCTGAGGGCGCTCAGGTAGATCGCCCAAAACAAGAGCAGCCCGGGGATAAAGACCCGCGCCCTGCGCCGCGGGTCAAGCGCCCATAACAAGCCCGTGCAGATGATCCCATAGGCAAAAGTCACGAGCCATAAAGGGCTTTGAAGCACCAGCAGCAGGATGGTGTGCACCAGGCTCACCGCGATGCTTAGAACGGCCGCGAAACGGGTCACCCGGCGGTAGGTCAGCCTGACCAGATCGGTATTTTCAAAGGGTTTCACTCTGAACATTAGCAAGCCCTCAGCTTAGACAATTATCGCATAGCTTGTTAGACACCCCCGTTTCCTTGACATGGCGATCTGGATCGGCGCTGAAAGCTAATTTGGGGTATACCCTGGCTCAGAGGGGCCAAGTCATGCTTACCGATCCCAGATATCTTTTCAGTTGCACCCCCACCCCCATGCACAGAACGAACAACAACTTGATTTTGGGGCTTCTGGTACACTGCCAGCATGAAAGCCGTCCAATTCAACTTCACCATCCCCCGCTATGCCCTCGGGCTGGCTGTGGCCAAAGTGGCCCCCTCGCTGCTGTGGAGCGGCCTCTCCTGCACCAGCATGCAGGATGTGGCCCAGCCCAGCTTCCCCACGCAGGAGTGGGTGCGCATCAAAACCCGCCTGGGCGGCATTTGTGGCACTGATCTGGGCACCATTTATCTGCATACCAGCCCGTATTTCTCGCCCTACAGCGATTTCCCCTTCACCTTTGGGCATGAGAATGTCGGCACGATCTCTGAAACAGGCGCCGAGGTCAAGGGCTTCAAGCCCGGCCAGCGCGTCATCGTGGAGCCCACCCTGTGGTGCGCCCCGCGCGGCTACGCCAAGAACGAGTGGTGCGAGTACTGCGCCAAGGGCGAGATCAACCGCTGCCAGCGCCGCAGCGGCGGCAAGCTGGCCCCCGGCATGTTCATCGGCTCCTCCAAGGATACGGGCGGCAGCTGGTCTGAATCCTTCATCGCCCACCAGAGCCAGCTCTATGCTGTGCCGGACAAGCTGAGCGACGAGAACGCCCTGATGGTGGAGCCGTTCGCCTGCGCCGTGCACTGCGTGCTGATGGATATGCCCAAGGATGATGAAACCATCCTGATCCTGGGTGCCGGCACCATGGGTCTGGTGACCCTGGCCGCCCTGCGCGGCCTGGGCAGCAAGGCCAAGATCCTGGTCTCAGCGCGCTACCCGCACCAGGCCGAGGCGGCCCGCAAGCTGGGCGCCGACGAAGTGCTGAGCGGGCGCAACTTATACGAACAGATCGCCGAGCGTACCGGCGCTACCCTGCTCAAGCCCACCATCGGCAAGCTGGTGATGGAAGGCGGCGTGGACCGCGTCTACGAGTGCACCGGCAACGACAATTCGCTCGACGATGCCAACCGCTTCGCCAAGCGCGGCGGCACGGTGGTGCTGGTGGGCCTGCCCGGCCAGGCCAAGGGCATCGACTGGTCGGCCATCTTCACCCAGGAGCTGCGCATCCTCTCGGCCACCGAGTACAGCCACGCCGACGAATACAAGGGCAAGACCTGGAAGAGCTACGACCTGGCCATTGATCTGATGGAAAAGGGCAAGGTAGACCTGGGCTGGATGGTGACGCGCAAGTACGCCCTCACCGATTACAAAAAAGCCCTGGGTGATCTGGCCCAAAAGGGTTCCGAAGGCATCATCAAAGCCGCGTTCGTATTCCCGGAGTGATGCCGGCCGCGTAGCGCAGCGCAAAAAGCCCATCAGGTAGAATCCGGCCGCATGTCGTACCCTGCTCCCCAAGCCCCCAGCCGCACACTCAAGAAGCGTCTGGGATTATTCACGGCCTCAGTGGGCTTTCTGATCTTCCTGTTGGGGGCCACCCCGCAGGTGTTCGGCCTCGACCGCAGCCCGGTGGTGGGCTTCGTGCAGATCACCGTGTTCATTCTGGGGCTTGGCCTGCTCGGCCTGGGGGGTTACTTCACGCTGGATGCGTTGTGGCGTGATACGCCCAAGAACATCTCGGCGGATATTGGTATTCGTTTAGCCGGCACCGGCTATGTCATCGCCCTCACCTCCGGCCTGGCGGATGTGTTCGGCCTGGGCACGCGGCCGCTGCCCTCCGTGCCGTTCTTCGGCTACTGGCAGGGCGCAGGGGTGCTGATCGGCCAGCTCATCATGATCGTGGGCTTCATCATGTTCTCGCCATTTTGGGTGCGGCGCAGCCCGCTCGGTTTGTGGCCGAGGCTGTTCAAGACCCGGCCCAGCAAGTCCAAACCGGCCCGCGCCGCCAAGGCGGAGCGAGCAGGCACGAGTACCCGAAACAAAAAACGGCGCTGAGCGCCGTTTTTGTTTCTTAGTTGGCCTCAGCCACCCGACTGAGGCCCATGGCGTTGAGCATCTCTTCGTTGCTGGAGAACTTGAACTCCGGCAGGCCGCGCTCGGCGGCCACGGCCGCTTCGGCCTCCTCCAGGCGCACGAGGTCCTCGTTGCGCACGATGGGGCTGTCCATCGCAGCCAGCTTGGCCTGCAAGGCGGCCAGGGCGCTGCCGCCGCCGGCGTCCACCCGGCTGGCCAGGTAGGCCAGCACGGCGTTGGCGGCCTGGGTGCCGTCCTTGCGGGCGGCGCCCACCAGGCCCGTGCTGGCCTCACGCGCCCAGCCCGCCAGGAACACGCCTTCGACGGCTTGCTGGCGCTCCGGGTCGTAGGCCTCGTAGGAAATATCGTTGCTGGGGAAGCGCGGCTGGGGGTGCTTGGCAAAATCGCCCCATTTGTCCAGCGGCAGGCCGAACTGGGCGTCCACCTTGTCGCCGATGCAGAAGACGATCGTGTCCCCTTCGATCAGGCGATAGGTGCCTTGACCCTTGGCGGTCGTGCTGCCGTCTGGGCGGGCGGCCAGCAGCGTGTCCTCGACCTCCAGGCCCATGACGCGGCCGCTCTCATCGCCGACGATGCGGTGCGGCGAGGCCAGGAAATCGAAGCGCATGCGCGTTTCGGATACCTTGGGTTCGGCGCCCGGCAGCGCAGCCAATATGTAGTCCTTGGCGGCCTGCGGGTCTTGCCCAACGGCGGCCATGTTGGGGGCACAGCGGGCGATCTCGGCATCCAGCGCGGCGACGTCAAGATTGGCGGCCACGGTTTCCATTTCCTTCTTGGTGAACTTGACGTCGGCCGGGCCGCGGCGCACGGCGGCCACCAGCTCGTCCACCTTGAGCTCCCGCACGGCCCAGTGGGCAATATCCAGCATCACGTTGCCGGCGCCAATGCACACGAAGCGGCGCCCCACGCCGAATTGCTGCTGGCTGTAGGGCGGCAGCTTGTTGTAGTGGTAGACCAGATCTTTGGCGTGGTAGACGCCCTGCAGGTCTTCGCCCTCAAGGCCGAGCCATTTGGTGCCCTGGGCGCCCACGCTCACCAGCACGGCGTCAAAGCCCATGCTCTGCAGGTCAGCCAGGCTCAGCGGGCCGTCGTGCTGGATGCGCAGGTTGCCGAAGTAGGCCACGTTGGGCAGCGCCAGCACCTGGCGGAACTGCTTGCGCAGGCCATCCTTCATTTTGTATTTATTGGGGTAGATGCCGTACTCCGCCAGGCCGCCGGCTTTGATGTCTCGATTGAGGAGGGCGACTTGAACGCCCGCATTGGCAAGCTCGCGGGCTGCAAAGAGACCGGCTGGGCCGGCGCCAATGACGGCAACAGTGGATTGGGTGGACATGGGCTTCATTGTACGGCGGAATGCGCACGGCTGCGGTGTCAAACGCCTTGTTTTCACAGGCAAAATGTCCAAAAGAAGGCCCGCTGTGCTATATTCTTAATCGCCACCTGTTCCGGGTGGCCTCCTATTGCCTATGCAACTTACACAACACACACTGCCCAACGGCCTCAAAGTTCTGCTCAAGGAAATCCACACCGCCCCGCTCATCAGCCACTGGCTGTGGGTGCGCGCCGGTTCACGCGATGAGGGGCCGGGGCTGAGCGGCATCTCGCACTGGGTCGAGCACATGCAGTTCAAGGGCACGCCGCAGTTCCCGGCCGGCGAGCTGGACAAGACCATCTCCCGCGATGGCGGGTTTTGGAACGCGATGACCTACATCGATTGGACGGCGTACTACGAAACCATGCCGTCGGAGAAGATCGACCTGGCCCTGCGCCTGGAAGCGGATCGCTTTATCAACAGCCAGTTTGACCCCAAAGAAGTCGACTCAGAGCGCACGGTCATCATGTCGGAGCGCCAGGGCAACGAGAACAGCCCCATGTTCCTGCTGGATGAGGATGTGCAGCAGGCCGCCTTCGACAAGCACCCGTACAAGCACGAGGTCATCGGCTACATGGCCGACCTGAAAACCATCACGCGGGATGACCTTTTCAACCATTACAAGCACTTTTACGTGCCCGGCAACGCTGTTTTGGCGATCGCCGGCGACTTTGACACCCAGCGCATGCTGGCCCGCGTGGAGGAGCTGTACGCGGGCGTGCCGAGCGGCCCGGCACCGACGCGCATCGCCCAGGATGAGCCTGCGCCGGAGGAAGAGCGCCGCGTGGTGACCCAGGGGCCGGGCGAGACCGTGTTCGTGAAGGCGGCGTACCGCTCCCTGCGGGCGACCGACCCGGACTTCTTTGCCCTGACCGTGGCCGACAGCCTGCTGGCCGGCCCCAGCAACCTCAACCTGTTCAGCGGCGGCATTTCCAACAAGACCTCGCGCTTGTATCGCCGCCTGGTCGAGAAAGACCTGGCCGTGGGCGTGAGCGGCGGCTTGCAAGCCACGATCGACCCGTATCTGTATGACATCACCATCACGGTGCACCCCAACAGCAGCGCCGAGGCGGCGGTAGCCGCGCTGGACGATGAGATCAAGCGCCTGCAAGATACGCCGCCCAAGATCGAAGAATTGCTGCGCGCCGTCAAGCAGGCCAAGGCCCTGTTCGCCTATGGCAGCGAAAGCATCACCAACCAGGCGTTCTGGATGGGCTTCGCCGAAGTGTTTGACCGCTATGCCTGGTTTGAAACGTACCTGGAACGCCTGGCGGCGGTGACGCCCGCGGATGTGCAGCGGGCTGCCCAGCAGTACCTGCGGCCCGAACGGCGCGTGCTGGGCGTGTACCAGCCGGATGGCAGCCCTGCGGAGGAGGAATGATGACGCGGCGCGCATCCATCCCTGGGGCGGATGACATCACCCGCGTGGAGCTGGGCAACGGCATCGTTGTGCTGGCGCGTGAGAACCCCAACTCCAAAGCGGTGACTTTGCGCGGCTCGCTGCTGGCGGGCGGTTTGCTGGACCCGGACGATAAGCTGGGCCTGGCCGACTTCACCGCTTCGATGCTGATGCGCGGCACGGCGGCGCGCGACTTCCAGAGTATTTACGACTCGCTCGAATCGATCGGGGCCAGTTTTGGCTTCAACAGCGGCACGCACACCACCGGCTTTGGCGGGCGCTCGCTGGCCGAAGACTTTGGCCTGCTGCTGCAACTGGCCCGCGAGGCGATCTATACCCCGACGTTTCCCGAAGAGCATGTGGAGAAAGTGCGCGCCCAGCTCATGACCGGGCTGGCCTTGCGTGCGCAAGACACGCGCGATATGGCTTCGCTGTTGTTCGATGAGATGGTGTATCGAAACCATCCGTACGCGCGCGCAGACGAAGGCCACCCGCATACCATCTCAGCCATTACGCGCGACGACCTGGTGAACTTCCACAAGAACAATTTTGGGCCGCGCGGCTTGGTGGTCGTGGTCGTGGGCGGCATCCCGGCCGCCGCTGCCGTAGAGCAGGTGCGGGCGGCTTTTGAAGACTGGCACAACCCGCAGCAGCCGGCCCAGGTGCAGTTGCCGCCCTGGCAGCCGCTGCCCGAGCGCGGCTACCGCCGCCTAGATATTGCCGGCAAGAGCCAGAGCGATCTGATGGTGGGCACCGGCGGCCCGCTGCGCAAAGACCCTGACTATATGGCGGCCTCGCTGGGTAACAACATTCTGGGCCGCTTTGGCCTGATGGGCCGCGTGGGTGACTCGGTGCGCGAGAAGGCCGGCCTGGCCTATTACGCCTACAGCAGCCTGGGCGGCGGCCTGGGGCCGGATCCCTGGATCATAGCGGCGGGCGTGAACCCGGCCAATGAAGAGCAGGCGACTGAGCTGATCTTCAAAGAGGTCGAGCGCTTTACGACCGAACTGGTGACCGAAGAAGAGCTGAGTGACAGCAAATCCAACTATATTGGCAGCATGCCCATCTCGTTGGAGAGCAATGGCGGGGTGGCGGATGCGCTGATGAGCATTGAGCGCTTCGACCTGGGGATGGACTATTACCGCAAGTTCCCCGACGAGGTGAATGCGGTCACACGCGAACAGGTGCTGGCGGCCGCGGCCCGCTACCTGAAGCCGGAGCAGATGGCGGTAGCCGTGGCCGGGCCGCCGCGCACGGAGGCGGCGTGAGCCTGCGCACCGGCGTCGACATGATCGAGGTGCACCGCCTGCGGGCCGCCATCGGGCGGCACGGCGAGCGCTTCCTCCGGCGCATCTACACCGCCCGCGAGCTGGAGCAGCTCAATGGCAACCTGCCCTCGCTGGCGGCGCGTTTCGCCGCCAAGGAGGCCGTGGCCAAGGCGCTGGGCACCGGCATCGGCGACCTGAGCTGGCTCGAGGTCGAGATCCTGCGTGGCGAGCGCAAGGAGCCGGTGCTGCAACTGCACGGGGCGGCCCAGACGCTGGCCGCGCAGCACGGCATCACAAGCTGGTCGATCAGTATCAGCCATACCCACGAGCACGCCATCGCCTTTGTCGTGGCGCTGTAACCCCCTAAACTCCACAGGCGTATAATTCCCGCTGGCTTCATTTTTGAGAGCCAGAGGAGTATTCAATGGGAAAGATCTTGCGCATTCTTGGGTTGGGCCTGCTTGGCCTGGTCCTCCTTTTGGTGCTGGCGGTGGCGGTTTTGCTGCCCGGCCAGATCAAAGCTTCATATCCTCAAATTGACGGTGAAATCCAAGTGCCCGGCTTGCAGGGCGAAGTGGAGGTCATTCGGGATGAGAATGGCATCCCGCACATCTATGCCAGCAATGAGCATGACCTGTTCTTTGCCCAGGGTTATGTGCACGCCCAGGACCGCTTCTGGCAGATGGACTTTCAGCGCCACACCAGCCGCGGCCGCCTGTCTGAGTTGATGGGCAGCAATACCGTGGACATTGACCAGTTCCTGCGCACCATGGGCTGGGAGCGCGTGGCGCGGGCCGAGCTGGAGCTGATGGACGAGCAAAGCATGGCGATGCTCGAGGCGTATTCGGCCGGCGTGAACGCCTACATGGCGGATCGCAGCGGCACGGAGCTGAGCCTGGAGTACTTGTTCCTCAAGATCCTCAACAGCAACTACACTCCGCGCCCGTGGGAGCCGCTGGATACAGTGAGCTGGGCCAAGGCGATGGCCTGGGACCTGCGCGACAACATGGACACCGAGATCGAGCGCGCCATTCTGCTCAAGACCTTGTCTGAGCAGCAGATCAACGAGCTGTACCCGGCCTATCCTGAAGACATGCCGGTGATCGTGCCCGATTTTGAGCTGAGCGAAGAATCGATCAGCGTGCAGCAACTAACGCCTCACGGCGCTGAAGTGTCTGCACTGATGGAAACCCTGAGCAGCCGCGTGGCCGCCCTGGATGCCCTGCTGGACAGCGACCCGAATGCTGACCTGGGTTCCAACAGCTGGGTCGTCTCAGGTGAGCTGACCGCCAGCGGCATGCCGCTGTTCGCCAATGACCCGCACCTGGGCCAGAGCGCTCCTTCCATCTGGTATCAGGTGGGCTTGCACTGTGAGCCGGTGGGGCCGGATTGCAATTACAACGCGGCGGGCGTGTCCTTTGTGGGTGCGCCGGGCGTAGTGCTTGGCCACAACGACCGCATCGCCTGGGGCTTCACCAATGTGGGGCCGGATGTGATGGACCTGTACGTCGTGCTGGTGAACCCGGACAACCCGTTCCAGTATGAAATGAACGGCCAATGGGTTGACATGCAGGTGGTGACCGAAGAGATCGTGGTGGCCGGCGGCGAGACCATCGAGATGCCGGTGCGCATCACGCAGTTCGGGCCTATCGTTTCGGACACCTACGGAAGTCTGACTGACTTCGACGAGACCTCGGGCTTGAACCTGCCCGAGAACTACGCCGTGGCCTTGAGCTGGACGGCACTGCAGCCGGGTACCACGCTGCAGTCTCTGTTCAAGCTCAACCGAGCCCAGAACTTCGAAGAGTTCCGTGAGGCGGCGCGTGAGTTTGTGGTGCCCTCGCAGAACCTGCTGTATGCGGATGTGGACGGCAACATAGGCTATCAGATGCCCGGCTACATCCCGCTGCGAGCCGCTGGCGATGGCCGCTTCCCGGCTCCGGGTTGGACCGACCAGTTCGGCTGGGTCGGCTACATTCCGTTCGAGCACCTGCCGTACGACTACAACCCGGCTTCGGGCTACATTGTGACCGCCAACAATGCGGTGGTGGGCGCAGAGTACCCTTACCGGATCGCGGATGTGTGGGATTACGGCTACCGCGCCCAGCGCATTGTGGACATGATCGAGAATGCCCCCGGCCCCATCGATGTCGCCTACTATCAGGAGATGCTGGGCGACAACATGAACCTGGGCGCCCTGCCGGTGGCAGACGCCCTGGTGGCGCTGGACTATGGGGATGCGCGCTTGAACGAGCTGCGCGACCTGCTGGCCCAGTGGGACGGCCGCAATGACAAGGAATCGGCCGGCGCAGCGTTGTTCGTGCCGGTGTGGAAGCACCTCCTGGCCCAGACCTTCAACGATGACCTGCCTGAGGACGCCTGGCCGAACGCCGGCGGCGGCAGCGGTTGGTACACCGTGATGGAGACCTTGCTGGCGCAGCCTGACAGCGCCTGGTGGGATGACCGCGCCACGGCCGATGTGGTGGAGACGCGTGACGACATTCTGGCGCGCGCCTTTGCCGCCGGTGTGGATGAAGTGGAAGACAAGCTGGGCAAAGATGAGAGCCAGTGGGCCTGGGGTGACCTGCACACCATCACTTTTGAGCACGGCGTGATGAGCAGCTTCCCGCTGATCGACCGCTTGTTCAACCCTGGCCCGTATCGTCTGTCGGGTGGCAATTCCATCGTGAATGCCACCGGCTGGGGCGGCAGCCCGGACTACGACACCAGCACGATCCCCTCCAAGCGCACCCTGTTCGATCTGAGTGATTGGCAGAATGGCTTGCAGATCATCTCGCTGGGCCAGTCTGGCCATGTGAACCACGAGCACTATGCGGACCTGGCGCCGCTGTGGGCGGATATCGAGTTCATCCCGCTGCACTGGGAGCGTGACGCCATCGTGGCCGCGGCCGAAGGACGCCTGCTGCTGAAGCCGTAAGGCCACTAGTGTAAGAAAAAGGCCAGGCAGGAATATTCTTGCCTGGCCTTTTTGGTTAGTTTCCACATAGCCGAGTTACGATAAGATACCGCTTATCGTGAAGCGTAAACCCAGGATCTTGTTCGTTTTGCTGTGCGTTGCTGTGTTAGCGTTGCAACTCAGCCAGCTTGCCGCGCGCTTTTTGCCTGTTGCCGCACAGATACGTCAGGATATTGGCAAGTCATCGGCCTGGCGTGGGGCCAACTTTGCCTTTGGCCGGGAAGCGGCTGCCTATCTGGAGTTTGTAAATCGCTCCGTTCCAGTAGATGTTCCGATCCTGTTGGGCAACCCCGCCGGGCCGGAGTATTTGGCCCGGCCTGTGGATGCGCAGATCTTTCTGTTTCCGCATCATGTATATAACTGTGTAAGTGACCAGTATCCGCGTTGCGTGACGGAAGACGCACTGCAAGCGGCGTTGATAACAGACGCAGAGACCGCCGCCCTGGTGCAGGACTCGCCGGCATACGGAGCGCATACAGATGATCTTGGATTGCTGTTCAGTGGGGAAGCGCCGGGAGTTCAACACTCCACCTGGCGAGACTATTCCAGCGCCGCAGAATTTCTATTCGGTTACGTTCCCCCCTTGCTCCTGGCGTTGGCGATCGTGGCGCCGGCCATCTTGCTTGCCGCGTTCGGTCTCCCGAAACTGAACGCGCCCCTGCACATTGGAACCGGCATTGTCGTTGGCTTTGGCGTGCACTCATTATTAGTATTCCTTGGCTTGCAATTCACCGCGGGAGTAATATCTGGGGGCCTGGTCATTGCCTGTGTGGTGTTGCCGTGGATATTGGTCGTACTTCTGCGTCGCCCGCTGCTGGCCTTGAATTGGCGGACATGGCTCGATCTGCCGAGGTATTGGCCTATCTATCTGACCGTAGTCTGTTTTTGGGGGATAGCCGCTTTTATTGGCACAGGCACCGCCTACTCATACGTTGACGAGTACTTGTTGTGGGCGGCGAAAAGCTACGGCATTGTGGCCGAGGGGCTGAAAACAGGGCTCAGTGGTTGGGGCACCTTCACCACCCGCTACCCACTCAACATCTTTTTGAACATCGCCGGCTTTGCCAGCCTTTTTGGCGATCGCCTGCCCGAATCGAAATTGATCTTCCCCGTGCTGTATGCTGCCATGCTGCTTATGATGGGCGGCTGGATTCAGCAAAGAGGCGGGCGTACCTGGGCCTGGGTGGGCGTCTTGATCCTCGCCAGTTCTCCGCTGCTATTCTTTCATGCCACCCTTGGGTATGCCAATCTGGCCCTCTCTGTGTATTCAATAGGCGCGTTGGTGATCGGCCTGTCCAGAACGAAGGGGTCGCCGCTGTGGGCAGGCATCCTTTTGGTCCTGGCTGCCTGGACGCGGCCAGAGGGTTTAACGATCAGCGCCATGCTGGGATTTCTGCTGTTCGTGTCCTATTGGCGCCTTGATAAAGACAAGAAAGCTCATACATTCCTTGCGATCGCCCTCCCATTGACCTTGTTTGTACTGGCTTGGTCATTGGTGGCTCCGCGGCTATATGCAGATGCAGGATTCGCGGAGGGATTATTTACGGGCAACCTGGGCAGCCTGCTGAGTGGGCACATCAATTGGAATGAGTTGGTTTTCACCATTCGGTGGCTTTTTGTTTACCTTTTTTCGCTGCAACCCATTGCCTGGGGCGGTTTAGCTTTGTTTCTTGTGCTAGCCGCTGCGGGGGCGCTGATCATGCGAGCTTACCCGGATGCGACTGAGCTCGCCCTGCTGGTGGCTGGCGTTGGTGTGCTGGCGATCATTGCCGGCGGCTATTTCATGACATCTTACGCTTCAGACGGGCAGGATGTTAGTTGGTGGGTGCTGACCGGGATGGATCGCATGATCATGCCTGGCGTGGTCATGCTGTGGGCGGCCGCGTTTACAGGCAGCCTGCGCATTTTTGGTCTGGCAGAACCAGGTGAACCTCGCGAAACTCTGAGTAGTTAAGTAGCCTGGCTGCGTCTTGGTAAGGCGGCAGGACGCAACTGCCTGTTCATCGAGATGATGATGCCCACCGAGGTGAGCGTGATCATAAGCAGAACCGCCCAGGCTGCCAGCTCGCGTCCTTGAAGCAAGGCGGGCGTGAGGCTTTGCAGCACCACGATGCCATTCCACAAACCGTGCAGCAGGATGTTGAAGCTGTAGACCAGGAAGACGTTCAGCGCCTTGGCTTCGTTCTTGGCGCGGGCGATCGCCCAGCCCATCAGCCCGGCGGTGGCGATGTGGAAGGCGGTGGCGCCGAAGCGCACGGTGGTGGTGCTGGCCCACTCCAGGATGCTGGCGGAGAACAGATTCTCCATCAGCGCGAAACCGGCGCCGCCCAGCAGGCCGATGGCGAAGCCCTGGGCGTTGGTGATGGGCCGGCGCCAGATCAGGATCCACAGAGCGATGGGCTTGAACAGCTCTTCGATCAATGGGGTGAAGAGGGATAGATCCAGCAGCAACAAGCCAAGGATGAACGGATCGTTGAGGAAATCATGCAGGAGCGCCAGCATTTGCTCGCCGTCTTGCAGATTAGGTAATACCGCCTCGATGTGCGGGATCTGGTTGGCGAGAAAGGGCGTGTTGAGCACGTAGATCGTGCCAATGATCAGCAGGCCGAGGCCCACGATGAGCTCAAGGATGATGGCGACCAGGGGCGCGGCGGTGAGCCCGCTGGCGAACGCGCCCCAGGTGAGCCGGGGGCCGCCGAGCTTAAGGCCGCGCAACCCCAGCCAGGCCAGGCCGCCGACTGAAAGAGAGGCGGCCAGGATGTGCACGGGCGGCAGCACGATGTGAAGTTCGGCTTGCAGCAGCCAGCTGCCCGCCAGGATGGCGAGCGGCAGGACGACGAAGGCCAGCACCGCCACGCGGTTATCCAGCTTGAGGCGCGGCAGCGGCTTGTTGAAAAGATGGGCCAGGCTCAGCACGGCGGAGGGCAGCAGCAGCAAACCGGCCCAGATGGCGGCGGCCGAAGTGAGCAAGACATCCCAGTCAGGGCGGGCGGCGGTCTCGAACAGAGGTTGCAGGGCTACATAGGCCAGCGAA
This sequence comes from Anaerolineales bacterium, assembly GCA_019454165.1. Lineage (GTDB taxonomy): Bacteria > Chloroflexota > Anaerolineae > Anaerolineales > UBA11579 > JAMCZK01. The sequence continues at coordinate 440,934 of CP075367.1, forward strand.
CTCAGACCGATGCTGAGAAAGCCGGCTGCGCCGAAGCTGCTGCCGAGGAATTGCAGCCACGAGACCCAGTTGAAGCGCGGTTTGGCCGGCCGAGTGGTTGCAGGGCGGCTCATTGCTCCTCGATGGTGATGTTGAGGATCTGGTCGCCGGACGGCAGGCCGAGGGCTTGCGAGGGGTCACGCGCCGTGAGGGCTTCGACCACGTTCATGCCCTGGATGACCTGCCCGAAGATGGAGTAGCCCCCGTTGAGGTGTCCGGCGGGGCCGTAGGTGATAAAGAATTGACTGCCGTTGGAGGTTGGGCCAGAATTCGCCATGGCCAGCAAACCGGCCCGGTCGAACTGCAGACCTGGGCTGGTCTCGATGGCGAAGGCGTAGCCCGGCCCGCCGTAGCCCGTGCCGCTGGGGTCGCCCGCCTGGGCCACGAAGCCGGGCAGCACGCGGTGGAAGGTGACATTCTCGAACCAGCCTTGCTGGGCCAGGAAGATGAAGCTGTTCACGGCGAAGGGCGCTACTTCAGGAAACAACTCGACCACGATGTTGCCGCGCTCGGTGGCGATGGTGGCGGTGTAGCTGACGCCAGGCTCCAGCTGCATGTCAGGGCAGCGGTTGAACTGGCGCTCGGCCAGCAGCTTGAGGCGCAGAATGATGTCGAGGCTGTCGAAATCGATCGGGCCGCCGTACGGACCCTCGTTGGTGATCACGAAGGGTAGCGTGCCGAGCGCCTGGGCCTGGCCTTGATCCCAGGCGGCTTGGGCCAGCCCGGCCAACTCATCACTTTCCAGGGCTGCGGCAAAGGCAGTGCGGTCGATGCCCAGAGTCGTCGCTTGCTGCATCAGCCAATCGTCAAAGTCGCCGGCGCTCAGGTTGGTCCACTCAGCTTGCTGGCTATAGAGCACATCGTACATTTCCCAGAACATGCCTTGCTGGCCGGCGGCCTCGGCGGCGACCACCGCTCGCGCAGCTTTGTCATTCAGGGGCTGCTCGGGCGTGCCGATGAGCGGGTAGTGGCGGTAGATGAGGCGAATATCGTCCGGGTATTGGACTTGCAAGCGGTTCAGCGTTTCGGCGAACTCGGCGCAGGCAGGGCATTGGAAATCGCTGTAGACCAGCAGAACGATAGGCGCGTCGTGTGGACCGCGGGCCCAGTCCGCATCGCTGATGGCAGCGAACGGCATGCGGTTGAAATAGGTCACATCCCGCGGGGCGCTGATGGAGGTGCACTGCATGGCTGGGTAGTCGCCTTCGGCGGCGCCTGCGGCGGCGCCGGTGGGCTGGCTGGCCTGCTGTATTGGCGGCGTGGCGGCGGGTGCGCTGCCACAGGCGGCCAGCAGCAGAGCGAATGCAGTGCAAACGAGGATGAGGCGAGAGGGCATGGGCGGATTCTACCAGTGGGCTTATTGCAGTCTGGTCAGCAGGGTTTGCAACTGCTCGAACGAGGTGAGGCCCTGCATGTGATGAATGAAGTCAGCCAGGGTGGGGCTGAGGCGGCGCAACTGGCGCACGGCTTCGCCGACCGGGTCTTCGCCGGCCGGGCCGATGGGTGTATCGGCATAGCTGCCATAGAAAGCAAAGTAGGCCTGGTTGAGCTTGCGGATGGCGTAGCCGTTCTCCCAGAACACCAGGCGGCGTGCTTCCATGTAGGCTTCGGCCTCTTCCACTTTGCCCTCAGCCAGCAGGGCGTCCACCTGCAGGCGGGTGATGTGCATCTGCTCGCGGAAATCGAAGGCGGGCGGATCGTCCGCCCGCGGCGGCACACGGCTGGGCGCGGGCGGCGGGGCGTATTCCGGATAGTAGTGGGCGATGACGGCCGCGCCGATCTCTTTGCCGAACAGGTTGGCGGCAGTTTCGTTCATCGTGGTCAGGTCTTGGGATTTGCTGTAGTTGAGGCCGAGCAGGTGCCAGGCCAGGTAGTTGTGCAGCCATTCATGGGCGATGACCTCGCTGAGCCAGTTGAGCGAGCTGGTCTGCGCCACCATGGTGGGATAGGTGCCAATGCCGCCCACGGGCACCACCAGGGCGGAGACATCCAGCGCATCGGTGACGGCATCCTCGATGGCGATGTGCTGCTCCAGGGTCAGGGCGGTCTCGAGCGAGAGATTGGCCAGCTGGCCAATGCTGTCACGCGGCGAGACCACCAGCGCCCAGGGCAGCGGCGTGCTGTGATACAGCAGCGGCGGGATGGGCTGGCCGCCGCTGGTGAAGCCGTGCTGGGCCAGCGTTTGGGTGAGCTGGGCCTGCAATATGCTCTCGGCCAACGGCGCCTGTTCGGCGCGTTGGGTATATAGCGTATCGAGGAAGGCGCGGGTTTCCTCCAGCTGGGCGGACACATCGCCGGGGTCCGCGTGCAGTTGGTTGAGCACGGCTTCCTGGATCTGGATCTGGGCGATCAGGGCCATGAAATCACGCACCAACTGGGTCTGCGCATCCTCCGGCAGGTATTGGTGCGCCCCCAGGGCTACCTGCTGCAGCTTGAGGAGGGCCGCATCCAGGGTCCAGCTCACATAGTCGAACTCAACGGCGCGTGTGAAGGCGCGTACTTGTTCGCGCGAGTCGGACAGCGGGGCGGTGGAGGTGACCAGGACGGTGGAGTAGGCTGCCAGCAGCAGGCACAGCAGGATGCGGCGCATGCTGGGCATGATACTGCCCATTGCGCCCGGGGCGGATGAGGGCTGGTTTAGCGCACAGGGGTTTTTGGCTATAATCCCAAGCCATGAATTTTCTTATCACCGGCGCGGCGGGTTTCCTCGGCTCGGCGCTGGCCAATCAACTGGCACGTGAAGGCCACCTGGTGCGGGGCATCGACAACCTCTCCAGTGGTGAGCCGCAAGTGCTGTTCGACGACGTGCACTTCACCCGCGGCGACGTGAACGACCGCCCCAAGCTGTGGACCCTATTGCAGGACATTGACTGCGTGTACCACCTGGCGGCGCGGGTGCTGGTGGCCGAATCGCTGCTGTATCCGCGCGAATATACCGACGCCAATGTAGGTGGCACGGTCAGCCTGATGGAGGCCATGCGGGATGTGGGCGTGCGCCGGGTGGTGTTCGCTTCCTCCGGCGCGGTGTATGGCGACCAGCAGGAGCAGCCGCTGCGCGAGGATGCATCGCCCTTCCCGCATTCGCCGTACGCGGTCTCCAAGCTGGCGGCGGAATACTATGTGCGCACGATCGGCGCCCTGTGGGGCATCGAAACGGTGTGCTTGCGTATCTTCAATGCCTATGGGCCGGGCCAGCACCTACCGCCCTCGCACCCGCCGGTGGTGACGAATTGGCTGCGCCAAGCCGTGCGCGGCGGCTCGCTGGTGGTGCACGGCGACGGCAACCAGACGCGTGACTTCATCCATGTGAGCGATGTGGTGCGCGCCCTCGTGGCGGCGGCCACTGCGCCGGGCGTGGACCAGCGCGTGATCAATGTGGGTAGCGGGCAGGAAACCCGCATGCGTGACCTGGCCGAGATGATCCTGGAGATCACCGGCCGGCGCGGCGAGACCTTGTACACGCCGCACAACGCGGCCGGCGTCTCGCGCATGTGCGCGGATACGCAGTTGGCCGCCAAGTTGTTGGGCTTCACGGCGCGCATGCCGCTGGAGAAGGGCTTGAAACAGACCCTAAAAGAAGACGCCCGTTTCAAGGGCGTCTAGTCTTTTCTTTTTATTCTTTTTCCGAATTCTCGAAAACTATTCCACTTTGAAGCGCTGAATGATCTCGGCATACTGGGCCAAGCGCTCAGGCGAAGGGTCCTTGCCGCCAAAGGTCAGGAAGACTTTGAAGGCTGCGTTGCCCTGCGGGTCAAAGAACTGCACGCTGAGGGCGTCCTTGCCGTCGGTGTGGCTGGGCTTGGTCACGGCGAAGATGCTGGCCAGGCCGGCGATGCGAATGTGCATATCCAGCGAAGGGGTCTGCACATTGAAGAAGCCGTGCGTGGTGCTGAACTTGCCGAAGCTGCCGACCGCTTCCAGCGTCGCGCCGCCGTTCGAGACAACGACATGCACATCCCCCAGCGCCTCGAACGAGCGGATGATGGCTTCCCATTGCTGGGCGTCCAGTTCGATGGCGAGTTCGGCCGGCATGGCGCGCACCACTTCCAGCTCGGGCACACCCAGCTGGCGGGCCAGCACCAGCACCATTTGCTTGCGATCGCTGTCATAGGCCTTGCGAATGGCCTCGGCGCGCTCGATCTCGTTCAGTCCGTCTAACTTCGGCAGGCTGTTTTCCAATACCATGGCTTTATCCTTAACGTAGGCGAATTCAACTATTCTACATCACGCGCTACAGAATCTGCAGCACGTGCAATGGCCCCAGCAGCCCCAGGGAGCGCAGGCCCAGCAGGATCAGCGCACCCAGCGCCCAGTAACCCAGCAGGTAGACCCAATCCCAGTGGCCGAAACGCATGCGGCGGAAGTAGGTGCGGTGGCTGTGGGCGCCAAAGGCGCGGGCGTCCATGGCCAGGGCGGTGCGCTCAGCCTGGCGGATGGCGGTGGTGAGCAGCGGCACCGCCGAGCGGCGCAGCTGCTCCAGCTTGCCGCGCCAGCCCGGCTGGCTGTCTACGCCGCGCACGCGATGGGCGGCGTGGACTACCGACATCTCACTTTGCAGCATGGGGATGAAGCGGAAGGCGGCCAGCGTGCTGTAGCCAATGCGGTACGGCAGGCGGGCCTGCTGCACCAGGGCGCGCACGAAATCAGCCGAATCAGTGGTGAGCGAGAAGGGCAGTGAGCTGATCAGCACGCCGAGGATGCGCACGCCGGTGACCAGCGCAATGTACAGGCCGCCTTGATAGAGCTTGACTGGCCCAAGCGCCCACAACAGCGGCGTGTCCGCCACCAGGCTTTGGCGCACCAGAAACGGGTACAGCGCTGTGAACAGCAGTACGAGCATCAGCAATGGGCCGAGCAGGCGCAGGAAGCGACCGAGTTTGACGCGGCCGAGAACCAGCAGGGTCAGGCTGATCAGCGTAACGAATGCCAGCGGAGTCCACGGTTCGCTGGCCAGCAGCATCAGGGCCATCTGCGGCAGAGCGACCAGCAGCTTGCTCAGCGGGTTCAGCCGGTGCAGGAACGAGTCGTGAGGCTGGTACAGGGTCTGCATGGCTACTGGCTCAGGGCAATGTAGTCGGTCATGGTGAGCACGTTGCGCAGATGCGGGTGCTCGGTGGCCAGCAGGGCGGAGAGGCGCGCCAGCGGCGGCAGGGTCAGGCGCGCGTCCGAGAGCAGCTGCGGCATGCCGGCCAGCTCAGCCGGAGCGCCGTCGAACAGCACTTTGCCGGCGCTCATCGCCACGACCCGGTTGGCATTCTCCAGCACCAGGCGCATGTCGTGCGTAATGACGATGACGGTCTTGCCCTGCTGGTTGAGGCCGCGCAAAATATCCAGCAGCGCAGTGGCGTTGCGCTCATCCTGGCCGAAGGTGGGCTCATCCAGGATCAGCACGTCCTGCCCCAGCGCCAGCATGCTGGCGACGCTGAGGCGGCGTTTCTCACCATAACTCAGCGTGAAGGGGTTGGCCTTGGCGTAACGCCACAGGCCAAAGGTCTCGAGCAACTCCTGGGTCTTGCGGGCGATGATGTCTTCCGGCTCCTGCATGACGCGCAGGCCATAGGCGACTTCATCCCACACGGTTTCGGTGACGAACTGGTGCTCAGGGTTTTGGAAAGCGTAGCCGATACGCCGCGCCAATTGCTTGGCAGGGATGCTGGTGAACTCTTCGCCGTGCAGGGCAATGCTTCCCGCCGGCGGGGGGAGGATGCCCATCAGGTGCTTGGCCAGGGTGGTCTTGCCGGCGCCATTGGCGCCGACGATGGCGAGGAAATCGCCTTGATTGATCTTGATCGAGATATCCTGCAGCGCCTGCAAATGCCCATAGGCGAAGGAGAGCTGCTTGACTTCGAGCGCAGGCGTAGCCTGGCTGGTGCGCGCCGGCTGCTGCGCGGCCGGGGTGGCGCTTGCCACCCACGGGCGGAAGGCGCGTACCGCTTCGCCCAGCGTGATCGGAAACAGCACCAGCTCTACGCCGCGGCGGCGCAGCGCATGCGCCAGCACCGCCACTTGCGGCATCCATACGCCCAATTCTTGCAGGGCTTGCCCTTGCTCATCGAATACCTGGCGCGGCGGGCCATCCGCCAGGATGCCGCCCTGCGGATCGAGCACGATCACGCGGTCGATCAAGTGCATGAGCTCATCGAGCTTGTGCTCGATGAGCACCAGCGTATGCTTGCCGCGTGATTTCAGCTCGGCCATCAGCGCGAAGACTTGCTGAGTGCCCATTGAATCGAGGTTGGCGGTGGGCTCGTCGAAGACAAGGATCTCAGGCTGCATGGCCAGCAGCGAGGCCAAAGCGACGCGCTGCTTCTCGCCGCCGGAGAGAGCTGAGACCGGGCGGTCTCGCAGCGCCAGCACGCCGACATCGGTCAGCACCTGCTGGATGCGCGCATCCATGCCGGCCGGGTCGTGCCCCAGGTTCTCCAAACCGAAGACGATCTCGTCTTCGACCTTGAGCGTGGCGAACTGGGCATCCGGGTCTTGAAACAAGATGCCGACCTGCTGCGCCAGGTCGGCAACGCTGTGCTCCTGCGTGTCCAGGCCGGTCACGCGCACCTGGCCCTCGCGCAGCTCACCAACGGCCTGCGGCAGCAGGCCGTTGAGGGTCAGCGCCAGCGTGCTCTTGCCGGAGCCGGAGGGCCCGAGCAAGAGCACGGTTTCGCCCTGCTGCACATCCAGGGTGAGCTGGTTGAGGGCCGCGAGTTTGCGCCGCGCGTACTTTACAGTAAGCGCGCGGATCTCAATAATAGGCATCTACGAAACTTAAGCCAGGAACAGACGGATATCTTCAACCATGAAGACGGCCAAAATGCTGATCATCAGCACGCTCAGCGCGATGTAGCGCCAACGCCAGGATGTGTTCCACAAGCGGTAGATGTTGTAGAGGATCACGCTCAGGGCGACGACATCAATGATGATGCTGATGATCAGCGAAACGGAACCGCTCAACCCGACGAACGGCAGCACGAACGGCAGCACGATGTACTGCAGCGTGCAGCGGATGGCCACGAACACCAGATAGCCGGCCATGCTGCGATCGCTGCGCTTGACTTGCTCCGGGCTCGGGGCGGCGAGTTCCTTGTTGGCTTGGCTGGTCTGCATTGGGTTAGATCTCATCCGCAGTGGTGTGTCCCAGGGCAGTATTGGCCAGCACACCGGTCTTGACAACGGAGTTGGCCAGGTAGCGCGCCACCAGCGAGCAGGCGGCGAACACGGCCGCCGAGACCACCGCGGCGATCAGCAGGATGCTGGGCTCAAAGGCGGTGGTGCGCAGCATGGAGCCGAGGATCAGCAGGTAGACGGTGACGCCCGAGGCCATGCCCAGCCACAGCATGCGGGCCGTGGTGAAGTTGCGATAGCGGGTCAGCAGCCAGGTGAACAGCTCGCCCACCAGGCCGATCAGGCCGCCGATCATGAGCACGATCAGACTGTACGGGCCAAGCATGGAAGGCAATGCGCTGAGGATGCTGGCCAGCATGGTGGCGCCGGGCTTGCGCATCACATAGGCGGCAAATGCGGCTGGCAGGAAGTACAGGCCGCCCAGGATGGCGCGGGTGAAGATTCCACCGGCGCTCAGCAGGCCGGCATACGCCCAGGTGACCGGGATCAGCAGTACGCCGAAGGCCAGGCCGATCACAATGGTGACCAGCAGATCGCGGGTGCTCCAGCTCCCCTTGGAAGACTTTTTAGCCATTTAATTCACTACCTTTCCCTTGCTACAAGGCAAGTTGTACCACTTTCTGGCAGCGTTGACGGGGCTTGCCGAAAGGGCATAAAATGAATTGCTTGGTGTCCCTGCAGGGGCGATCAGGCATTTTTGCAGGCCGGGGCGCAACCCGGCCTGCAGCTTTTTAACTGAGTTATGGGAGTAGCAAGGCAGACTATACGCCCGCGCCACGGCTGAATCTAGACCCTATGCTCAAAATGAGGTTCGCCTGCGTTGAAGTTATTAACCAGGCGTGGCAGCCCCGGCCTTGCGGTTCTGCTTCTTGAGGCCTTCCGCCAGCAAGTAACTGCCGATGACGATACCGGCGGCCAGCACTTGCAAAGCAAGGCCCTCCCAGGTGGCATACAGGCCAAACCACATCCCGGTCCAATACGGCAGGGTGATGCCCATGGTGTGGGCCGGCAGCCAGCCCAGCAGTTGGAGTACATAGGTGGTCTTGCCGACCATGACCAGCAGCACCGCCCCGATCATGATGCCGGTCACGATGAGCATCTTCTTGTGCGGCAGCCGGCTTTGGAAGCGGAAGGTCAGGAAGCCGATGATACACGTCAGCAGCAGGCCGATCACCACTCCGCCCAGCACGACCGCGCTGCCGCCATCCAGCACCAGGGCCTGCAGGAACAGCACGGTCTCGAAGCCTTCACGGTAGACGCTGGTGAAACCGAGCGAGATGAGGCCCAGCCAGACGCCCGTCTCGCCGGAGAGCAGGCGGCGCTTGCGGCCGTGGAAGGCGGCCAGCCAGTTATCCCAGTAGCTTTTATGGAAGAACCAGTTGGTGATGAGCAGCAGCACCACGATGGCGATCAGCGAGACGATCGCCTCCAGCGTTTCGCCGTAGCGGGCCAGCGAGAGCAGCACGCTGCGCGCCAGACTCCAGGTCAGCACAGTGGCCAGCAGGGCCAGCCCGGTGCCCACCCACAACGGCTTGCGATACTGCTGGTTCTGCAGCTTGAGGCTGCCCATCAGCGAGGCCAGGATGAGCACCGCCTCCAACCCTTCGCGGAAGACGATGACAGCCGCGTTGGTGGCGATGGCGCCCGGGGCGCTCTGCACCGAGAGCAGCTTCTGCACTTGCTGCAGCTCGCTGTTGAGCGCCACGCGCACGCTGCGGATCTCTTGCAGCGGCGCCTGGCGGGCGATCAGGCTGCTGAGCCCGTGAGGATGGTTGGCGTCGCCGTTCCAGAACAGAGCCTCGACCCGCAGCTTGAGCTGCGGGTCCAGTGAGGTGAGGCGCGCTTCGGGGCCGCTTTCCATTACGGCATACGCTTCCAGCCGGGCCGATTCCGCCATGGCGTAATCGGCGGCGCGCACGGCGTTCTCCATCTGGTCAAGCATCGAGGTAATGACGTCAAAATCGCCCGCCACGCTCTGCTGCTTCCATTCCTCTGGCATCAACGTGTCCAGGGTGGACATGATCTCTTCGGCTTGCTGATTGAGCAGGCGCGGCTCGGCGACCGCGCCGCCGGTGTTGGCGGCCAGCAGGTGGCCGCCCATGCTGTCGAGCAGCGCAGCGGTGTTGGCGGTGGCGGCGGAGTCCGTATCTGCCAGCACGTCTTGCAGATCGGCAAAGGCGGCCTGGGCCGCCTCATGGAAGGTGACGGCTTCCTGGATCTCGAACTGCAGCGTCACCTGGCCGTTGCTGACGCCGCGGCCGTACTCCAGCGGCACCAGATAGATGTAGCGCAGCAGTTGCCCGGCGCGGCGGGCCTGCTCCTCCGGGCTCAGGGGCGCGGCGCGGAAATTCTCCAGCGCGGCGTGCACTTCAGCGGTGGCGGTTGCCAGGTTACCGGCGCCCAGGGCGGCTTGCTGCAGGTCCGCGAAAGCGGCTTGCGCCGTAGCCAGCGCGGCTTCGCCGCGCTGCTCGGCGTATGCCGGGGCCAGGATGGCGAAGTAGCCCTGGGCCAGTCCGGCCAGCTCCGCCCGCCGCACGGCAAAGTTGCTGGCATCTGCTTGCGCCAGCTCGCGCAGCGCTTCGTTGAGGCGCGCCTGGTACGTGTCGTACAGATCCGCGCGCAGGAACTGCTCTGCGGTCTCGCTATCCACTTCGCCGTTGGCCAGGCCCAGCAGGGCGACGGTGGCGTCGCCATTGGGCCGGCTGAAGCGGTTGGCGGTGCGGAACTCGCGCACCGGCAGCCAGGTCTGGGCGCTGGCCGCATCGCCAGCGCGCACGGCTTGCTCTACGCGGCTGTAGCTGGCGGCCAGGACCGCGGTCCAAGCCTGCGCACGCGCCGCGGAAAAGGCGGCCGGGTCATTTGCATCCAGCGCGGCTTGCATGGCCGCGAATGCGGCCTGCAAGCGCTGGCTGGCGGCCGGGTCGGCCGCAGCCAGCTGCTGTCCAAACTCGCCGGCCAGGATGGCTTGCGCTTTTTCCAGTTCGGCTGGGGCGCCGTCTTCGCCGGCCAGCAGGTGGCGCTGGGCGGTGAACAGGGCGCTGCGCAGCGCCTCGGCCTGGGCGGCCGGGTGCTCGCCCCCGGCGCGGGCAGGGCTCGCCGTGCTTAGCACGGCGAGCCCTGTGATCACAAGCGCAAACAGCAGCTTGTTGAGTTTCAAACCGATCTTACTCGGCGATCTCTACGTTCAGGGCAGCAGCCACCTGGGCCACTTGCCCGGCCACCGCAGTGGCACGGTCCTGGGCTTCCTGGCCCAGCACGTCCGCCTCTTCCGCGGTGAAGACCTTGCCAGCCTGCTCATCGGCGTACACGCCGGCGACAAACGCCTTCAGGTCAGCCAGGCCCTGCTCGATCTGCTCGGCCTGGGCGGCATCGTAGGCGGTTACCTGCGGCTTGATCTCGGTGTAGACCACCTGCAGACTGGTCAGGATGTCCTGAATGTCAGCCAGGCGGGAGATGACCACGAAGTCACGCTGGGTGGAGGCGTCGCCGGCCACGAAGCGGGAATTCTTCCAGGATTCGAAGTATTCGCTCATCGTGGGCACCATCACCACAAGGGCGGTGTAAGCATCCGATTCGGTCGGGCTCCAGGCGGCGGTGGCGTCCTTGAGCTCCACAATGTAGCTGTGGGTCAGGTCGGCCGCGCCTTTGAGCACGTTGGCGTCCGGCAGCAGGTCAGAGAAGCTGTCGCCGTTGCCGTCCACATCCGCGGCCACGCCGCTGCTGTACTCGGGGTAGGTGCCCCACAGGGTGCTTTCCAGCACGCCAAAGAGGTTGCCCGGCTGCGGCAGCACACGGCCATCCGGCAGTTCGATGTCAAAGGGCACCGCGCCTTCCGGATCTTCCTCGGCGGAGGCGCCGGCATCCAGGATGACGTCATAGTCAGCCAGGGTGGGCACGCCGGCTACGATGCCTTCGGTCTGCTCGTACAGCGGGCTGACCTCCAGCCAGGCGGCACGCGCATCCTGAATGGCCTGCGAGGCTTCGGCCGAGTGATCGGCCCACAAGGCTTCGTAGTCGAAGCCGGCGGCCTCGGCCAGGGCGTAGTACTCGTCAGACGCGGCCACCAGATCCTGGCTGGCGCCTTCGAGCTCCGCCACCTTGGCGGTGAGGTAATCCTTGATGCCGCTCAGGTCACTGCCGCCCGTGGCAGCGGTGGCCGGCGCGGCGGCAGGCTGGCAAGCCGTCAGCAAGACAGCCAGTGCAGCCAAAACAAATACGACTCTCTTCATGAAAGTCTCCTTCTCTCCTTTGTTTGCACAAAGGGCAAGTGATTTTTTTGCAGGGGGATTGGCGTTGGCCGCGGAAACCGCGGTGCGTCAAGGCGCACCTACACGACTGACTATAGTGATGTGCTGCCGTAGAATCTAGACACCACGCTCAATATGCATATCGCCTTCAGTGATGGGCGAGAACACCTATGTTTAAACTATTTGCTGATCCACTACATAGCGAAGAATTTGCTTTTTTCACTGCATCATGAACAAAAGAAGCAATTTTTTGGTGATTCATACTTTGATAAGAGCGAGACGAATCAGAAAGAGGCTTTGTGCAGAAAAAACTTTAAGGTATTTGAAATGAAGCACGCGCGTAGAGCTTCTTCTGCCTGATTCACACCATGCCTTGGGGCGCGGTAGCCTATACCCCCATGTGTGGGTGCGCTGTTCAAACTTCAGAATGGTGGCAAGGGATAGAAACGCGCAAGAAATTTTAAAAAGCTCGCTCTCTTAAAGAATGTGATTCTTTTAGGTTTTTGTAGGCGATTCAACGGCAAAAATCCTTGACCGCAATGAGGCTTTTGTTACAATGCCGCCCCTCAGCGCATTGCACAACACGCGCGGGACAGCAATCTTTACCATATAGCTGAACATCCCCACCCAGAAGCTCTGGATGTGAATTTGCAGAGCTTCTCTTCGTCTACATTGTGTGACGAGCTGAGAGAGAGGAGAGCCGTTGAACGCAAGCCACGCCTGGCAAGCTGCCTTAGGGCAGTTGCAAGTTGAAATGCCGAAGAGCACCTTTGACACCTGGGTGCGCGAAGCAGAATTCGTGGCGTACGAAGACGGCTCTTTTGTTGTGGGCGTGAACAACGCCTACGCGCGTGACTGGCTGGAAAGCCGCCTCAAGAGCACGGTCACCCGCATGCTGACCGGCATCATGAACCGCAGTGTGGAAGTGCGCTTCGTGGTGTGGACCAAGGAGCAAGCCGCGCCAGCCCAGCCCACGATGCGCGAAGCCCTGAACGAAGCCGCACCTGCCAGCCGCGTGCAGGCCGAGGCGCCGAACGTTGAGGCGTACACCGCCAACGAGCCGGAGCCGCTGGCAGAGCCGCAGTTCGGCATCAACTCCCGCTATACCTTTGAAAACTTTGTGGTCGGCTCCGGCAACCGGCTGGCGCACGCCGCCTCCATGTCGGTGGCCGAGAACCCGGGCAAATCCTACAACCCGCTATTCTTGTACGGCCGCGTAGGCCTGGGCAAGACCCACCTGCTGCGCGCCATCGGCTATGCCGCCCAGCAGCGCGGCCTGCGGGTGCTGTACGTCTCCTCCGAGGAGTTCACCAACGATCTCATCAGCGCCATCCGCAGCCAGACCACCCCGGCCTTCCGCGACAAGTACCGATCGGCGGATGTCTTGCTGATCGATGACATCCAGTTCATTGCCGGCAAAGAATCCACGCAGGAAGAGTTCTTTCACACCTTCAACACCCTGCATGGCCAGAACAAGCAGATCGTGGTCACCTCTGACCGCTCGCCCAAGGGTTTCCTGACCCTGGAGGAGCGCCTGCGCTCGCGCTTCGAGTGGGGCCTGCTGGCGGATATCCAGCCGCCTGACTATGAGACCCGCCTGGCCATCCTGCGCAGCAATGCCGAGAAACTGGGCCGCCCGGTGCCGGCTGAGGTGCTGGAAGTGATCGCCGAGCGCATGCAGTCCAACATCCGCGAGCTGGAAGGCGCCCTGAACCGCATTGTGGCCTATGCCTTCCTGCGGGATGTGCCCCTCACGGCTGACCTGGTGGATGGCGCCCTGGCGGACATGCTGCCCGAGCCGCAAAGCCTCTCACCTGAAAATATTGTGGAAGCCGTGGCCAAGACCTTCAACCAGCCGGTCGATAAGCTGCTCTCGCGTGATCGCTCGGCCCCAGTGGCGCTGGCCCGCCAGGTGGCGATGTACCTGTTGCGCGAGGAGGCACGCCTCTCCCTGCCCATGATCGGCGAGGTGCTGGGCGGCCGCGACCATACCACTGTGATGCACGGCTACGAAAAGATCAGTGACCTGATCGAGACCGATGAGCGTTTGCGCCGCCAGGTCAGCGACCTGCGCGACCAGCTCTACGGCGAACGTACCACTGTGCGGGCCTGAGCCCTATTCAAAAGAAAAACGCCGCTGTAAGCGGCGTTTTTTTGTTTAAGCGCTGGGCAGGTGGCTTGCCGGATCAGCGCCGTTGTGCTCTAGCACAACGGCGATCTGTTGCAGGCTGGGCATGTTGTGCCCGGTGCCGATGTTCTGTACCTTGGCCGCGCCGGTGGCGTTGCCAAGCACGGCCAGCTTCTCAAGCGGCAGCCCGCGCAGCACACCGTAGATCATGGCGCCCGCCACGCTGTCGCCGGCGCCGGTGGCGTCTTTGGCTTCCACATCCAGGCCGGGGGCCTGGATGCGCTCGTCGCCGCGGGCGGCCAGCAAGCCTTGCTCGCCGCGTTTGAGCAAGATCAGCTCTGCGCCGATCTGTTGCAGCGCCTTCACCACCGCCTCGTCATCATCCAGCCCGGTCAGGCGCAGCGCTTCGCGGCGGTTCATTAGCACCACGTTGCTCATGGCGATCGCTTGCAGATGCCAGTTGTTATCAATATCCGGGTTGCCCGGGCCGGGGTCGAAGAAGGTGGTCACGCCCGCGGCGCGGGCGGCTTCGAAGCCGGCCAGCGCCAGGGCGGGGCTCTCCGGGTATTCAGCCCAGCCATCCACAAAGAACGCGTTGCCGCTCTGGATGGCGCTGTGCCATTGCGGCAGCAGGCTGCGCTGCTGCAATGAGCCCGGGTACCCGAGGTAACCGGGCTCGCTGTCCTCGTCTACGATCACGCCGGCTACCGGGGTGTGCGCCTCGGCGCTGACCAGGAAGTGCTCGACATTCACACCCTCGCGGCGCAAACCCTCGCGCACCACCAGGCCGAAGCCATCATCGCCGACTTCGCCCAGCGCGCCGACCTGCACGCCGAAGCGCGCCGCCATGATGGCTACGTTGCAGGCGCCGCCCGGGCCGACCTCCATGTAGGAGAGGCGGTGAATATCACGCGCCTGCACGGGGAATTTTTGCAGACGCATACCAATGTCTGCGATCAGGTCACCCAGAATGTTCAGCTTCACTTGCTTTTCTTCTTCTTTCGCCATTGTTTGTATTCGTCCACGAAATCATCCACCGTCAGCGGTGTGCCCGGCATCTTCAAAGCCTGCGCCAGGCGCACCAGTTGCGGCGGAGCGACCTCGGCTTCATCCAGTTTTTTGGTTTGGCCCATCACATCTTCGGTCGTGCCTTCGACATGGATCTTGCCATTCAACATCACCAGCATACGTTGGGCATGTTCAGCGCAGAAATCCATATCGTGCGAGATCATTATCAGCGTGCGGCCCATTCTGTGCAAATCGGTCAGGATGCGGCTGATTGCGCCGCGGCCCACCTCGTCTTGCCCGATCGTCGGCTCGTCCAGCACCAGGATAGGCGTATCCATCGCAATCGTCGCGGCCAGCGCCAGCAGCTTGCGCTGCGGTTGCGGCAGGTCGTACGGGTGCGCCTCGGCCATGTCGTGCAAGCCGACCAGCTTGAGGGCGCGCGCCACGCGGCGCTTCACCTCGGCTTCGCTGGCGCCCAGGTTGCGCGGCCCGTAGCCGACTTCGCGGGCCAGCGTGCGCTCGAACAGCTGGTCATCCGGGTTCTGGAACAGGAAGCCGACCCGGCGCGCCAGGGCGGCCGTGGTGTGCTCGGCGCTGTCCCAATCGCCGATATACACCTTGCCCTGGCTGGGGCGCAGCAAGCCGTTGAACAGCTTGACCAGCGTGGTCTTGCCGGCGCCGTTCTCACCCAGGATGGCAAGCAACTGGCCGGATGGGATGGCCAGGTCAATGCCATCCAGCGCCAGGACGCCAGACGGGTAGCGGAACGAGACGCCCTCTACGCGCAGGTTCATTTGAGCGCCTTCTTGGCCTGCTCCAGCGTCACCGGCAGCTGCTTCGTGCGCAGCAGGCGGGCGGCGGCCTCGCTGTATTGCGTGCGGCCCACGCCCAGGCGCAGCATCTGCTCCGAGCTCAGCACGGCTTGCGGGCTGCCCTCGGCGCGCAATTTGCCGCCGCCGAGGGCGATCACGCGGTCGCAGAAGGTGGCCAGCCACTCCAGCTTGTGCTCGGCCAGGATCACGGTGATCTTGCGGGTGCTGACCAGCTTGTTGAGCGCGGTGAACATATCCCGCGTGCCGTCAGGGTCGAGCTGCGAGGTGGGCTCATCCAGCACCAGCACGCGCGGCTGCATGGCCAGTATGGAAGCGATGGCGATGCGCTGCTGCTGCCCGCCGGAGACGGAGAAGGGTGAACGCTCGGCCAGGTCTTGAATATTGACCAGTTCCAGCGCTTCGTCTATGCGGGCGCGCATCTCGCTTTGGGGTAAGCCGAGGTTCTCCAGCCCGAAGGCGATTTCCTCGCGCACCGTGAAGCGTGCCCCACTGATCTGGTTGAAGGGATTTTGGAACACCAGCCCCACCTGGCCGGCCAGTTGGCCCAGATCGAGCGATGCCATGTCCTGCCCGTTGAAGGTGTGCTGGCCCTCGGTCTCGCCGTTGTAGAAGTGTGGCACAAAGCCGCTGAGCGCATAGCACAGCGTGCTCTTGCCGGCGCCGTTGGCGCCGACAATGCCGATGAACTCGCCCTCCGCGATGCTCAACGAGACGCGGTCGAGGGCGGGCTGCTCGGTGCCCGGATACCAGTAGCTGAACTTCTTGAGCTCGATCATTGCAGGGCGCTCCACAGCCGCCACAGCAGCAGGGCCGCGGCTGCCAGCGCCAGCAGCCAGCGCACGGCGCGTTGCAATAGACTGTCGGCCAGCGTGTTCAGGCTGGTCTTGCGGGCCGGGCTGCTGAAGGCGCGGGCTTCCAGCGCCATGGCGCGCTCGCTCACATCCATAACGCTGCCCAGGATCAGCGGCCCGACCATGGGCAGCAGCAGCCGGGCGCGGTTGAGCAAGCCGCTCTGCAGCTCCAGCCCGCGAGCTTGTTGGGCGTCCATGATCACCTGAGCGCGGTCTTGAAAGCTGGGGAAGATCTGGATGGCGGTGAGCACCACGTAAGCGATGCGCGGCGGGAAACCGCGCTCCGTCAGGGCTTGCATCAGGTGCGGCTGGGGCGTGCTCTGCATCAGCAGGAGTGTGCCGCCCAGCGCCACCAGCAGGCGGGCGGCGAAGGTGAGGCCAGCCAGTAGCCCTTCTTGCGTGAAGGCGAAGCGGCCCAGTTTGAATAGCACGGTCTCGCCGCCGCTGAAGAAGCCCTGGATGATGGTGAGCGAGAGAACGAAAGGCCCCACGACCAGCAAGCAGGCCTTGAGGAACGCGCCCGTCAGGCGGCCCCATATCGCCAGCGGCAGCAGCAGGCCAACGAAGAGCGCCAGCAGCCAGGGCAGGCCCGGCAAGGCGGCCGCGCTGGCGAAGCACAGCGCCGTCAGCGCCACTTTGGTGAGCGGGTGCAACCAGTGCAGGCCGCTGGAGCGCTCAATGTAGATGCTGCCGCCACGCATGCGCCGATTAAACCACCTTAAAAACAATAGCCCGCAAACGCGGGCTATTGTTTTAGCTACCTAAGCTTATCGGCGGCGAGTGCTCTTCTTGGCCGCTTTCTTGGCCGTCTTTTTAGCAGCTTTGCCAGCCGGGCGGCGGGTCTTGCCCGCCAGCGGGCGGCCAGCCGAAACCGGCAGGTTGCCGAAGCGAGCCTTCTCGCGGGCCGGCAGCGCCAGCAGCAAGGACCAGACGACCACGAAGGTCACCAGCTTGTCGAGCGGGTCAGAGAAAGTGCCCTGCGCCACGTTGGAGAGCAGCGCGTCCAGGCCGGCGGCGCGGAACGCAGCCACCAGCGCATCCGTGCCGGCGCCAACCACGCCACCGAACACATAGGTAGCGATGGGGGCCGACAGAATGGCGGAGAGCACACCGGTGATGATGCCGGCCAGAGCCGCCTTGCCGACGGTGTTGAACCAGCCGGAGCGGGCGAACACGCCCGCCAGGGCGCCGATGATGGCGGCCACGCCAGCCCAGGCGAACGCCTGCGGGAACAGGCCCGTCAGCGTCCACACCAGGTTGGAGAGGAAGCCGGTGGCGGCGCCAGCCCACGGGCCGACCAGGGCGCCCACCAGCACGGTGCCGATGGAGTCCAGGTACAGGGGCAGGCCGAGACGCAGCACCACGGTGCCCAGCGCCAGATTGAGTGCAATGCCTACGGCGATCAATGTGATGCTAAGTGTTGTGAATTCCTTGCGCAAACTGTTCATTCGTTTTTCATCTCCTTAATTGTAGAAACACGAATTACGCGTCATTATACGAGAAGGCTTGCAGCCCCACTGTTAGAATGCTGTCTGATATGCAGACACTTGTGGAAATTTTCTCAGACGGATCCTGCGAAGGAAACCCGGGCCGCGGCGGTTGGGCCGCCCTGGTGCGCACGAATGGGCAGGAGCGTGAGCTGAGCGGCAGTGAAGCCCATACGACCAACAATCGCATGGAGCTGACCGCGGCGCTGCGCGCCTTGGAGTCCTTGCCATCCGGCAGCCGCGTGCACTTCTTTACAGACTCGGAATATTTGCGCAAGGGCATTACCGAATGGCTGCCGGGCTGGGTGGCCCGCGGCTGGAAGCGCAAAGGCGGCGCGCTGGCGAATGTGGACCTGTGGCAGGCGCTGGCCAAGGTGATCCGCCAGCATGAGATCGAATGGCGCTGGGTGCGCGGCCACGCCGGCCATGCCGAGAACGAGCGGGTCGACCGCCTTGCCCGCAGCGCCATGCAGCGGGCGTAAAAAGCAAAAAAGCGGCTGGCAGAATGCCAGCCGCTTTATCCTGAGGCGACGACGGGATTCGAACCCGTGGTCAGGGTTTTGCAGACCCTTGCCTTGCCACTTGGCCACGTCGCCGGAAGGGGCATTATACCTAGCGCACAATGCCCTAAAGAAAAACAGGCCAGCGGCCTGTTTTTCTTTTTTCTGAGCGGGCGACGAGACTCGAACTCGTGACCTTCTCCTTGGCAAGGAGATGCTCTACCAACTGAGCCACGCCCGCAATGTACATATTATAGCCCGATTCATGTCCGGCTGTGAACCGTGCCAATTTCGTGGGGAGAAGCGTCGCTCGGCGTTAGCCGAGCAACACCTCTTTTACGCTGGAGAAGCGTTACTCGCCGCAGGCGAGTAGCTTTCTCCTGTAAGTCGGCGCGCTAGCGCCGACGAAGGTGCCGAGGGCCGGGATCGAACCGGCGACACCGCGATTTTCAGTCGCGTGCTCTACCAACTGAGCTACCTCGGCAAGTGGCCCACTGAGAGGCGAGGGCAGATTGTACAGGTGGGCAGGTAGCCTGTCAAGAAGCGCACCGTCTTTGCGAGGCCGCCTGGCGGCCGAAGCAATCCCCAAACTGAAGTGCAAACCGGGTTGGGGATTGCTTCACTCGCTCTGCTCGCTCGTAATGACGGTCAGGCGCTCCAGCCCTCACGCTGGCCGACGCGCTTAGCGGGCAGGCCAGCCCAGGTCTCGCCTTCGCCGGTGGACTGTAGCAGCACCGCGTTGGCGCCCAGCACCGTGCCGCGGCCGACCTTCAGCACGCCGTCCTTGCACAGTACCTTGCTGCCGGGGGCCAGGATGGCGTTGTCACCGATCTCAATGCCCTCGAACTTCGACTGGCTGGCGGGCAGGTGTACATCGGCGCGGCCGAGGGTGACGCCCGGGTAGATCTTGACATTGGCGCCGATGACGCTGCGCGGGTGGATGACCACGCCCACGCCGCCGTGCACGAGATCAAAGCCCGTGCCGATCTGGACCGAGCGCGGGATCTCGACCCCGAGCAGTTTGAGCGCATAGTAGGCCAGCACTCCGAGGACAGGAATGCGGCGGGCGGAGACGAGGAAGTTAGGAAAGGACATAGTAGGCCAGGGCAATGGCAGAGGTGTAGACGAACAGGTGCAGCATGTGAAGGGAGGGCAGCGCCGGCAAATGCAACATGCTACAGATCCTTCACCATGTAGGTGCCGTGCAGCTGGTAGCCGCGGCCGGCATAGTAGCGGCGCGTGCCAACCGCGGCGATGACAGCCATGCGCCGGTAGCCTGCAGAGCGGGCTACGTCTTCGGCGTGGGCGAGCAGTTGGGTGCCGAGGCCGATGTGCTGGGCGGCGCCGTGCTGCTCAGCGCCGACCTCCAGCGATTGCCCGTAGACATGCACCTCGCGCACCAGGGCCGCGCCGGCCAGCTCAGCCAGGCTTGTATGCGGCGCGTCGGCCGCGGGCAGCGAGAGGCGCAGGAAGCCAGCCAACTTGTCCTCTGGCGTGACGAAGGACAGGAAATGCTCGTGGGCGTGCGGGGTGCTGTAGGGCACATCTCGCAGGGCCAGGGTTTCAGGCTGCACGGCGCGGCCGCGCACCTCGCGGCAGCGGATGCAGCGGCAGCGCTGGCCGCGATGTTGCATGCGCTGGTGCACATCCATGCGCAGGCTGGTGCGCTTGTTGCCCTCGACCACGTTGGTGGATGGGATGTCTCGGATGACGCGGTTCACGCGGCAATACTCCGGAATGGCGGTCTTGAGCTCGGCCAGCAGTTCCACCAGTTCTTCAGTGGTGTAGGGCTGGTACTCGCCGCGTTGCCAGTGCAGATACAACTCGGCATTCTCAAGTAGCTGGGTTGGATAGATCTTGAGCTCGTCTGGGTTGTGGCCGGCCCACAACTTCTGGAAGTCCTCACGATCGGTCTGCGGGGTGGCGCCGAGCAGGTTGGGCATCAGGTGCAGCACGATCTTGAAGCCGGCGGCGCGCAGCTGGTCCACGGCGCGCTGGGTTTCGGCGGCGCTGTGGCCGCGCTTGTTCAGCTCCAGCACGCGGTCGTCAAAACTCTGCGCGCCGAGCTGGACCTTGGTGACGCCCAGGCGGCGCAGCCAGGCGATCTCGTCCGCATCCACATGGTCTGGGCGGGTCTCGATGGCCAGGCCAACGTTGCGGTGGGCGGCGGTCTCGTTGTAGGTGTGGGCCTCTTCCAGCGTGGCGAAAGGTACGCCATTCAGCGCCTCGAACATGCGCAGAACGAACTCCTCCTGGTAGGCGCGGGTGTAAGAGCTCCAGGTGCCGCCGAGGATGAGGAACTCGATCTTGTCCGTGGGGTGGCCGACGGCCTCCAGCGCATCCAGGCGTGAGCGCACCTGGGCGAAGGGGTCGAACTGGTGTTGCAGGGCGCGCATAGCGCCGGGCTCGTCCGGCAGATAGCTCTTGGGCATACGCACATCGGTGGGGCAGAAGACGCACTTGCCCGGGCAGGGGTACGGCTTGGTGAGGACGGTGACCACGCTGACGCCGGAGAGCGAGCGCATGGGCTTGAGGCGGATGCGGCGCAGCAGGGCCGGGTCTTCGGCCAGCTCGCCGGCCGCCACCAGCTGGCGGTAGGCGGCCACGAGAAACTGCTTGCCGATGTAGCCGCCGCCCTCGCCATCCAGCGGGTAGCGGCGCAAGGCCTCGGCCGGGCTGGCGCCGGCGCGCACGTCTTCCAGGATCAGGCGGGCGCGTTGCATGCGCTCGTGGGTGGGGAGTTTGGACTCCTCCCAGGCGTGGATGCGGGGTTCTTGCGGTGTAAGTAGAGTCATACGGCTTCGCCGTTTAACCTGCGAAGGTTGGCCGAAATAGCGTCAGCACAGGTTCCCTTCGCAAGGTTGCTTTCTTATAATCAGGGGTGTGGATGCTGGTGTAGCTCAACAATTGATCGCCCTGAATAGAGAATTCTATCAAACGCACGCCGAAGCGTTTTCGGCCACGCGCGGCCGTTTGCAAATGGGCACGGTGCGAGTGCTGGAAGGAGTCGCCGTCGATGCGCGCATCCTTGACCTGGGCTGCGGCAACGGCGGGGTGGCGGTGCAGCTGGCGGCCAGCGGCCACCAGGGTGGCTATGTGGGCCTGGATTTTAGCGAGGGCTTGCTGCAGGCCGCCCGCCAGCGGCTGGCTGGGCATCCGGGTTACCCAGCGGAATTTATGCAGGCTGACTTGAGCGGCGAGTGGGCGGCAAATCTCAGCGGCGGGTTTGAGGTGGTGTTCGCTTTTGCGGTGCTGCACCATATCCCGGGGCGGGAGCTGCGCCTGGCGTTTCTGCGGCAGGTGCGCGGAATATTGAAAGCGGGCGGGTCTGAGACCCGCCCCTACGAGGGGTGCTTTATTCATTCGAATTGGCAGTTCATGCGCAGCCCCAAACTGGCGGCGCGGGTGCAGCCCTGGGCCGCCGCTGGGCTGGAGGAGAGCCAGGTGGACTCGGGCGACTATCTGCTCGACTGGCGCAGCGGAGGTACGGGCCTTCGCTATGTACACCAGTTCAGCGAGGAGGAGCTGGCCGGGTTGGCGGCGGAGGCGGGCTTTAGGGTGCATGAGCTGTTTTATTCCGACGGCAGCACGGGGGATCTGAGCTTGTATTCAATTTGGGGATAACTCCCTCACCCGCTCGCTACGCTCGCGCCCTCTCCCTGTGGGAGAGGGCGGATACGCCACTGGTACATGACTCCGCCAAGTTGTTGTTCGAAAAGTCGGTGGGGGTATGGGGTGCAACTAAAAAGATATCTGGCGTTGGTTGTTTGCATATATCCTCCCTCAGGGGATTATGCATGTGTGGAGAGGGATGTGGGGGAAATTGGTGTATTTATCAAGGCGTTGAGCTTCTAGGTGTCAAAACACAGCCAATGCCGATTCCTGCTCGGCCCGCGCCTCTGGCGCAGGCTTCATTCGGAATGACAAGTGGACTTGGTGGGCGCAGCATTCTGCGCCCCTACACTAGTTGGGTTGCAAACATCGCATCAATCGGTGTTCCTCGCAATGACAGGCAGATCTAGGGTGCATCAGCATACTGGGCCTGGCCCAAACAAGTGTGTCATTCTGACCGGGTTTGAGGAGCTACACCCGAATCGCCGAAGCCGGGCCAGGGAAGAATCCTTGTTGGCATGTCTTCTATGCAGTGATCATTTGTGGCTTACAAAGCGCATTGCGTGGAAGATGTGTCTTAACGGATTCCTCGCTGATGCGGGTTCGGCGGTCTGGTGAGGATTTTTGTTCCCGCTCGGAATGACAAGTGGACTTGGTGGCAGCATGCTGCGCCTCTTTGTGACTCGCGCTGATCACTTCACGGGATGGCGCAGGACGGTCTTGAGCTTGGCGGGGGCGGTGCGGCGCGGGTCGCCCAGGTAGATCTCGTGGTGCTTGCCGTTGGGCTTGAGGCCGTGCTCTTCGCTGAAGGCGACCATGCGGGCAATGGTGGCAGGCTCGTCCGCGTAGGGGCCGAGGTGCATGACTTGCACGGCTTTGCCTTCGGCAAAGGCTTCAAAGCGGGCCGCATCCAGCATCGCCGGGTTCTTCTTGGCACGCACGGCTTCGACGCCTTCGGCAAAGATGGCCTTAGTGACGGGTGCAGGCTGCATGATCATGGCGGTGAAGTACCAGGTGTCCTTGCGGCTGGGCGTGAATTCCTTGTTGCTGCTCTTGCTCCACCACAAGCCTTCGAGCGGCATGACGGCATAGTCCACCGGATCAGTCTTGCGCTTCTTGCAGATGAACTTGATGGTGTACGACAGACTGTAGAGCGCTTCGACCGCGTTCTGATAATCCGGCGCATCGTCGACTTTGATGTTGGGCGGGATCTGCCCATCGATCATGATGAAGTTGAAGCGCGGCACGCTGACGAGGGAGACTTGTTTGGCGCTGGGGTTGTAGAGGTGTTTGTATTCTTTTTTGAGGTCTAACTTTTTCATAGGAATCCCTCTGCTTGAGTCGAGTTATGTAAGGAGTTTCTAACTGCACTTTTTTTCAGGGGCTCCGCCCCTGTGACCCCGCCAAGGGGAAACAGCTGTTTCCCCTTGGGATCCCCTTCGCAACGCTCAGTCGGGGTAGTGCAACCCGAGTTGATTCCTGGGGGTCCCGCGCCGCAAGTGAAGTAGATCGGCAGGTCATGTCGGTCAAAATTGAACCGACACGGTGAGGCTCTGCTCCTTTGCAATTTAGTAGAACTGAGTTGAAGCTATAGATCTTCATCATCTTGTTCAGTGATCTGGCTTTCGAAGCGGGGGATGTAGCGGTCGAGCCAGTCGAGCTCGGTTTGGAGGGCATTGGCGCTGTATTCGAACATGCCCTGCAAGAAGGCGGGCAGGTTCTCGGCGCCCTGCCAGGCCTGCTCCACCTCCTGGATGCGCTCGAGCACATGGCGGCGGTACTGGCGCAGGGCGGCCACCGCATCCTGCGGGCGGATGCCGGGCAGGCCGGCCAAGCCGACGAGGAAGGCAGTATTGGCTTGGCCTGGGCCGCTGAGGGCGGCCAGGGTGGCCTGGTACCAGGCTTGCTGGCCGGCGGGCAAAATGCTGTAGACGCGCCGGGCCGGCCCTTTGCCCTGGGCGGGCTGCATCTGGCTGCTGATCCAGCCCTTCTTTTCAAGTTTGCTGAGCAGATAATAAATTGAGGAGAAGCCAATATCTGCCCAGCGGCGCATGTTGCGCTGCTCAAGCACTTGTTCGATCTCGTAGCCGTGGCGAGGCGTTTCGGCCACAAGGCCGAGGATGGCGAGCTCTGCGTTCGTCATAATACTCTAGTGATAGAGTACTCTACTACGAGGATAGAGTCAATGCCCCCGCTAGCGGTGCTGGTCGATGAGGATCGTGTTGCCGTCGGGGTCGATAACTACAAGATGACCCGGGCCGGACACTTTGTCCGGGTCGACTTCCGTTTGCAGCTCAACGCCCTGGTCCTTCAAATGTTGCTGGATCTGGCGTACGTCAGTGAACTCGGCCACATCTTTGCCGTTTTGATCCCAGCCGGGATTGAAGGTGATGAGATTGGCTTCGAACATGCCCTGGAAGAGGCCGATCAGCGTATCGCCGTTCTTCATGATGAGCCAGTTGTCTTCCTGCTTGCCGCCAAAGATGTGGAAGCCCAGTTTTTCGTAGAACTCACGCGAAGCTTGAATGTCTTTGACTGCCAGGCTGGTCGAAAATGCTCCAAGATCCATAACGCCTCCCGAACGGATGATGCCGTGAGTATATAGCATGCGCATGGCTGGCGTAGAATGGCGGGATGGCACGCGAATCGCGAACCCAGCGCGTGGAAGGCATTGTGCTCAAGCATGCCGATTTTGGCGAGGCGGACCGCCTGGTGACCCTGTTCACGCGTGAGGAAGGCAAGCTGCGCGCCATCGCCAAAGGGGCGCGCAAGCCCGGCTCGCGCAAGGGCGGGCATCTGGAGCCCTTCACGCGGGTGAGCTTGCTGCTGGGCAAAGGCCGCGAGATCCCCATCGTGGAGCAGGCCGAAGCCGTAGAGCTCAATGCGGCCCTGGGCAGCAACCTGGTGGCGCTGGGCTACGCGGCCTATGTGGTGGAGTTGATCGACAAGTTTAGCGCCGACCACGACGAGCACCGCGGCGTGTACCGCCTGACGCGGGACACCTTGCAGCGCCTGGCCAGCGGCGAGGACTTGCAGCTGGCCGTGCGCTTTTTTGAGGTCAAGCTGTTGGAGCAAATGGGCTTTCGCCCGCAGCTGCAGCAGTGTGCGGCGTGCGGGGCCGAGATCCAGCCGGAGGACCAGTACTTCTCGTTCGAGCTGGGCGGGGCCGTGTGCCCGCGCTGCGGGCGACAGCGGGGCGGCGGCGCGGTCCAGCGTATCAGCCTGGGGGCGCTGAAGGTGCTGCGCCACCTTCAGCGCAGCGACTACGCCACGGCGCGGCGGGTGCAGCCCAGCCCGCCGGTGCAACTTGAACTAGAATCGCTGATGAACCTGTACGTCTCGTATTTGCTTGAACGCAACCTCAATACGCCCAAGTTCCTGCGCCGCGTGCGCAAATGAGGAGCCACATGGAATTTACACATACCCGTTTGCTGGTGGATGACCCGGATGCCTGCTGCCGTTTCTATGCAGACACGCTGGGGCTGGGCGAGCCCGTGGTCAAGGTCGAAGGGATCTACTATGAATTCGCGGCGGGTCCGGCGCGCTTGGGCTTGTACAAGCGTGAGCTGATGCAGAGCGTGGTGGGCGGGCAAACCGCGCTCAACGGCGACCGAGTGGCGCTGACTTTCAACGTGGCCGATGTGGACGCAGCCTACGCGGAACTGAAGGCGCGCGGGACAGTCTTCGTGACCGAGCCGCACAACCAGGATGCCTGGGTGCTGCGCGTAGCGCACCTGCGTGACCCTGAGGGCAACCTGATCGAGCTCAACGCCTCGCTGAGCAGTTAGGCCTCCATGCGACGCACACTTATCACTGCATTCTTGTTCGCTTTGGCGATGGCCGGCTTGTTCAGCCTGCTGCGCGAACTGTTCCAGACCGACACCTTCTTCCCGGAGGCCAGCGCGCTGAGCGGCTTCCTGACCGTGTTCGGCTCGCTTTACAGCATCCTGACCGCGTTCGTGATCCTGGAAGTGTGGAAGCAGTACAACAATATTGCCGAGCTGATCGACCAGGAGGCCCAGGGGTTAGAGCAACTCTATGGGCTGACGGTGTACTTTCGGGATGACAAGATGACCGCGGCGATGAAAGAGGCCATCAAGGAATATGCTTCGCTGATCATCGAGGGCCAGTTCCGCAAGCTGGGCGGGCGTGACCGCACCACGCGCAGCAACAAAGCCTTCGAGCGCATTGCCGAGATCCTGAGCCATGTGCATTTCAATGATGACCACGATTCGGTGGTGTTCAACCAGGTGCTCGAGCACTATCGCCAGATGGCGCGCACGCGTACTGAGCGCATCAACAAGAGCGTACGCCGCCTGCCACTGCTGCTGAAGTCTTTTATTTACATTGCTTCGTTCTTTACGCTGCTGACGTTTTCTTTCATGCCGTTCTCAACCTCGCACTATGGCGCGTTGGCGATGCTGGTGATCAGCTTTCAGCAGATCATGATCTTCTTTATCATTGAGGGGCTGGATAACCCCTTTGTGGGTCACTGGCGGCTGACGCCAGAGCCGTTCGAGCGTTTGCTGCGCTATTTGGAAGGGGTTGAGTAGTGAACATTTGCCCGCTCGGAATGACATAAAGAAAAAGAGGCGTGGATGAAATCCACGCCTCTTTGATTTTGCGGGCTAGCCGGCAGCTAACTGCTGCTGGCAGTTAGCTGGCCTGTGCTCTCCAGCGCGTGGCGGAACTGGGTCTCGTACAGCTCCGCGTAGAGGCCATCCAGCGCCAGCAGTTCCTTATGCGTGCCTTGCTCCACCAGCTTGCCAGCCTGCAGCACCAGAATGATGTCGGCGGCCAGGATGGTGGAGAGGCGATGGGCGATGACCAGCGAAGTGCGGCCCTTCATCAGCGGCAGCAAGGCGGCCTGGATCAGCGCCTCGGACTGCGAGTCGAGCGAGGAGGTCGCCTCGTCCAGGATCAGGATGCGCGGGTCTTTGAGCACCACGCGGGCGATGGACAGGCGCTGCTTTTCGCCGCCGCTCATGCGGTAGCCGCGCTCGCCGACCACGGTGTCGTAGCCTTGCGGCAGCGCCGCGATCATGTCGTGGATGTTGGCGGCCTTGGCGGCGGCTTCCATCTCGGCCTGGGTGGCGTCTGGCTTGGCGTACAGTAAATTCGCGCGCACCGTGTCGTGGAACAGGTAGCTCTCCTGCGTCACCATGCCGATCTGCTCGGCCAGGCTGACCTGCGCCAGGTCACGCAGATCGTGCCCGTCGAGCAGGATGCGGCCGTGGGTCGGGTCGTACAGGCGCGGCAACAGGTAGGTGGCGGTGGTCTTGCCGGAGCCGCTGGGGCCGACGAGGGCGGCCAGCTGGCCGGGCTTGATCTCGAAACTCACATCTTCCAGCGCGTAGCGGCGGGTGGGCACGATCTGCTGCACCTCGTCCTGCTCGCCGGGGCGCGGCGGCGCCTTGAGCAGCGGCTCTTCATTCTCTTCGACATAACTGAAGGACACGTTCTCGAACTGGATGTGACCCTCGGCGCGGGTGAGGCGTTTGGCGTTGGGCTTGTCCTGGATGTCGACGGGCAAGTCGAGAAATTCAAAGACGCGTTCGAAACTGACCATCGAGGTGGCGAACTCGACCTGGATGTTGGAGAGCGCCGAGATGGGGCCGTACAGGCCGAAGATATAGGCCACGAAGGCGACGATGCTGCCGGAGGTGATGGAGCCTTGCAGCACAAAGTAGCCGCCGCCCCAGAAGATCAGCACCATGCCGATCGATCCGGCCAGCTCGAGCCATAGCGAGAACCAGCGGGCGATCATGGCGCGGCGCAGGCCGATGTCGCGCACGTTCTGGTTGACCTCGCGGTAGCGCTCGCGCTCCTGCGGCTGGCGGCCGAAGGTCTTGGCCAGCAGAGCGCCGCTGATGCTGAGCGTCTCGCCCACGATCACCGACATGTCGGCGTTGTAGTTCATCGCCTGGCGGCGCACATCCCGTAGGACGCGGCCAACCCGGCGGGCGGGCAGCATGAAGAGCGGCACGACCGCCAGCGCCATCAGGGTCAGGCGCCACTCGATGGCGAGCATGATGCCCAGCGTGCTGAGCAGGCGCACGGCGTTGGTGAGGATGCTGGGCACGGTGCTGGTGATGGCATTCTGGGCGCCGACCACATCCTCTTCGAAGCGCGAGATGATGAGGCCGGATTTGGTGCGCGTGAAAAAGTGCAAGCCCATGCGCTGCAGGTGCTCGTACATGGTCTGGCGCAGGTCGTAGATGATGCCTTCGCCGATGCTGGCGTTGAGGTAACGCTGACCGACGCCGATCAGCCCGCTGATGAAGGGCACCGCCAGCATGAGCAGGCCCAGGATCATCAGACGCTGATAGTCCTGATTGGGCAGCACGTTGTCGAACAGGTCGCGATACAGCAGCGGCGGCAGCAGGTCCACTGCGGATGTGATGACGATGGCGACCAGCATGAGCGCCAGGCGGCCCAGGTATGGCTGGGCGTACTGCCAGACGCGGCGCAGCAGCTCGCGATCGATCGGCGCTTTGGCCGCCTGTTCATCGTAGGAAAGAAAAGTGCGCCAGCCGCCCCCGCCACCGCCGCGCATCAGGCGGTCTCCGGGTGTAGCACCACCATCGGGATGGTGCGCTGGGTTTTGCGCTGAAAGCCTTCGTAATGGGAGTTAAGCTGGTTCAGCTCCTCCCATAGCGTGGCGCGCAGCTTAGGCCCGGCGATCTTGGCGGTGGCGTTGTAGCTGTCCTTGCCGATCTTGACCTGCACGGCCGGGTTAGCTTTGAGGTTGAGGAACCACTGGGGGTGCTCATCTTTGCCGCCGTAAGAGGCAATGATGACCGGCTTTTCCTTGTGGAAGAAACAATACAGCTCGACCCAGTGGGGTTTGCCGGTGACCCGGCCAACAGTTGTGAGGTGAATGATCTTCATCCCGCGCATAGGGTTCAATTCTATAGCACCAGCAAGCCCAGGCGGGCTGCACGGCGCACGGCCTCCGTTCGGTTGGTGACGCCCAGCTTGGCGTAGATGGCAGAGCTGTGGAACTTGACAGTGTGTTCGCTGATGCCAAGCTGCAAGGCGATCTGCTTGTTGGCCAGCCCCTCGGCGAGCAGTTGGAGCACATCCAACTCGCGCTCGGTCAAGTCTTCGGCCGGAGCTTCGTCTGGGTTTGGGGCTGGCGCCAGCGCGGCCGGCAGCAGGGCCGGCGTGGTGGTGATGAGCCCGGCCCCCAGCGCGTTGATGGCGGCGGCCAGCTCATCTTCGTTGCAGTCGGGCGGCAGCCAGCCCCAGGCGCGGGCCGCCAGCCTGGGCAGCCCGCGGGCGGCCTCCGGCTGCTCACTGAGCAGCAAGACCGCCGGCGGGAACTCTGCGTCTGCCAGAGCCTGAGAAAGCTCAGGCTCTGGCAGTTCATCGGCGGCGATCAGCAGCACGTCAATGCTCTCGGTCGCTTCGTCGAGGATGCTGGGCAGGCTGGCGGCTTCAGCGGCGATGCCGATGTGCGCCTGGCCGCCAAGCAACGCCCGCAGGCCGCTGCGCAGTGCGGGCGCAGCGGCCAGGATGGCGATGTACAGCGTGGGCTCGGGCTGCCGAGCTATCGGCGCCCCCAGCCGCGCATACGGCGGCCCCACGCGATGTGGTGCATGCCGTGTCGCCCGAACGGACGCTTGCCACCGCGTCCATGGCGGCCCCAGCCGGGGCGGCCGCGGTGCGGGGCTTCGGCGCGCTCGCTCAGGGTGACCTGGGCGCTTTGCGGTTTCCCGCCGCGCAGGTAATCCAGCGCGGTGGGCGTGCCGACCACGCCACTGTTGAGCTGCACCATTAGGTCATCATGGTCATGCACGGGCTGGCCGGCGAAACCGACGATGATGTCGCCGACCATCAGGCCGGTGGCCGCGGCCGGGCTCTCCGGCTCGATGCCGGCAACCAGCAGGCCAGAGGCTTGCTCGCCAGGGACTTCAACCCACTGGCTGCGCACGCCCAGGTAACCGCGCTTGATGCCGCCGTGCTGCTGGATCGACTTGGCGATCTTCCAGGCTTGCTTGGCGGGGATGGCCAGCAGGCTGCCCCAGCCGAGGCCGGAGGTGTTGATGCCGAGCACGCGGCCATCAGCATCCACCAGCGGGCCGCCGGAGAAGCCCGGGTAGGCCGTGGCGTCAGTGCGCAGGTAGCTCTCGATCAGGCCGCCGCCGTGGGTGCGCAGCGGGCCGCCGATGGCGCTGAGGATGCCAAGGCTGGCTTCCACGTTGCTGCCGGGGCGGCCGAGCGCCAGGGCCACCTGGCCCACCTGCGGCTGCTCGTTGACTTCGGCCGGCGTGCCGACCGCATCCACCAGCTTGAGCACGGCGAGATCACTGTTGGGGTCACGCCCCAGCAGCTCGGCGCCCAGGGTCGTGCCGTCAGCCAGGGTGACCTGGATGTCGGCTTCCTCGCGCACGGTGTGGCTGGCGGTGAGCACCAGCCCGGCTTCGATCACCACGCCGGTGGAGGGCATGCGGCGGCGGGCATGCACCGTAACGATGGATGCATTGGCCGCCTGCGTGGCCTGGACCAGCGAGTTGGAGAAAGCCGTAAGGCTTTGGTTGTTGTTTGCGTCTTTCATAAGACTCCTTTCATGATAGCGGAACATTGATAAAGGCTGCCAGCCAACCGGTATAGCTGACAAACGGGTTGTGTTCCTGCAATGTAGAGTCTATAGAATTCGGCGCCCGGCCACATCCGCCGTTCGGGTAGGTGCGGACTAGACGAGCGAGCAGGCTGATTTTTTGCGCATGTTAGAATCAAATTCATAGTCGGGCGTCTATCCGGCTGTTTATACAAAGGAGAATTATGAGCGACCCGACTGTTGTAGCCAAAGACGTTGTCGTAAGCCTGGCTTACAAACTGACCGTGGACAGTGAAGTGCTGGACGAAGCCGGCAAGGATGATGCCATCCAATTCCTGCACGGCCACCGCAACATCATCCCCGGCCTGGAGAATGAGCTGACCGGCCTGAAGCTGGGCGACAGCAAAAAAGTGAGCGTCAAGCCGGAGGACGGATACGGCCTGACCGACAGCGAAGAGATCGAAGAGATCTCGCTGGAGGATTTCCCGGAAGGCATCGTGCCCGAGATCGGCATGGAGCTGGAAGTGAAGGACGAAGACGGCAATGACCTGTACGGCCGCGTGCTGGCGATCACTGAAGACACCGTCACGATGGATTTCAATCACCCGCTGGCCGGCAAGACCCTGGACTTTGAAGTCACCGTGGTCGGCCTGCGCGCCGCCACCGGGGAAGAGCTTTCCCACGGGCATGTACACGGCCCGGATGGCCATCACCATCACTAAAGTGAAAGTGAGCAGTGAACAGTAATCAGGACAAACAAAAAGACCCCGCAACGGGGTCTTTTTTGTTAGGGGGCGGCGACGCAGGCGGGGATCAGGCGGCCGAAGACATCACACCACAAGAAATTGGCATCGACATACCAAAGGAACGCGGTGGTGGCACACGCGCCCACCAACAGCAGGCCTAGGCAGCCCAGGATCATGTTGTTGCTGAGGCGCAACCCTTTGCGGCGCGGGCGGCGTGTGCTGGGCGCGGCCGCCGGCGGCTCGTCGGCGGCGTCGTATTGCAGCGGGTCAACAAAGTTGCGGGCGGCGGCCATGCGCACGGCGATGGGTTCATCCGGCCGCGAAGGCGGCGGCAGCGGCGGCTGGCTGGCGGGTTGCGCAGGCCGGGCGGCCGGCTGGGCCGCCGGTGGCGCGGTGCGCCGCTCGGGTGCGGGGGTTGCCGGGCGGTCTTCCAGGTGGGGCAGGCTGGCGGTGGGCGGCGGGGGTACGACGCTGCGGCGCTGGGGTGCGGCGCTGGGCGGCGTGGTTTCCAAAGAGTTGAGGTCCAGCTCGTAGCGCAGGGTGACGATCTCACCGAGGCGGATCTCGTCGCCCGGGCGCAGGACGGTGATGGTGCGCACCCGCTCGCCGTTGACGAAGGTGCCATTGGTGGAGCCGAGGTCCTCGAGCACGAAGCCGCCGCTCTGGGCGATGAGGCGGGCGTGGCGGCGCGAGACTTCGATGTCCTGAATGTGCAGGTCGCTGCCCGGGTCACGGCCGATGATGAAGCTGTCCTTGGCCAGGCCGGTGCGCTGGCCGGGGTTGGGGCCAGCCTGGATGACGAGGCTGAAGTTTGTTGCCATGCGCGTGAGTGTATAGGATTCGTGTTTTGGCTGTCAAATAAAACAATTGACAGGTTTGTTTAGTGGGCCGGGTGCGCTTGGATAGGTAGGGGCAGTCACATTGATTCAATGTTGAGCCAAGGCCAGTTGGCGGGAAATCAATACAGGATTATGTAGGGGCGCAGCATGCTGCGCCCCTACGCGCTTCCTGTCATTCCGAGCGGGTATGTACGTCCTCGCCAGACCGCCGAACCCGCACCAGCGAGAAATCCGTATGGGCATGTCTTCTATATACGGCGTGTTTGTGTCTCACAAATGATCACTGCGTAGAAGATATGCCAGCAAGGATTCTTCCCTGATCTGGCTTCGGCGATCCGGTGTGGCTTCTCAAACCCGGTCAGAATGACACGGGAAATTGGGCAGTGACTAACTACTAGTGAACCAAAATGACCGAGTGACTAAATAACCAACGTGCCTTCGTTCACCTGCAGCTCATAGCCGAAGACCTGGCCGAAAGCATTGATAACTTCCTGTACCACGCGTTCCATGTCCGGCTTGTCGTTGAACAGGTATTCGAGGCTGATCTGATTCTGATTTTCCAACCCGCAGGCGATGATGCCCTGCCAGTAACTCATGTCTGGCATGACGTTGAGAGCGAAGCCGTGGCGCGAGATGCCTTTGGCGTCCACCTTGACGCCGATCGAGGCGATCTTGCTCGGCGCCTGCAGCAAATGCGGCGGGCAATGCACGCAACGCGAGGCCACATCCGGCTGGACCCAGACGCCGGTCTGGCCTTCCACCTGGCCCGACGGAACGCCCAGCTGGGCCAACGCTTTGATCAGCGTCCGCTCCAGGTTGCGTAGGTAGGCGATGTAGTCGACTTTGGGGATGCGCGGGTTGCCGCTGGCCGGGTCGGGGCTCACGTCGCCCAGCGCCAGCAGGGGATAGCCGACCAGTTGGCCCGGGCCGTGGTAGGTTACATCCCCGCCGCGGTCAACCCAGTGCACATCCACCTGCTGCTCCTGTAGGCGCGCTTGCTCCCATAGCAGGTTCTCGGCCTGGCCGCGGCGGCCAAAGGTGTAGACGTGCGGGTGCTCGAGCAGCAACAGGGTGGGCGGGTGCTCGCCGCGGGCGATCTGTTCGGCGAGCTGGTTCTGTAAGTTCCAGGCCTTTTGATATTCCACCAGGCCCAGGCGATATACCTGACAAATTGTCATAGACAGGCTTGGATGATACCATTCGGGTTGTGGGGCGTATGTGCGCCCCGTTTTCTTTTTGCAGAAAGACGTTTTGTGCAAGCTACCGCAGACTCCGCTGTTCCCAAACTGAACATCAAACAACGCCTGGCTGATTTCAATAAATTGTGGTTCGCCACCACGGTCAGTGTCTTCGGCGGGCAGGTGACCAACCTGGCGATCCCGCTGGCGGCCGTGACGCTGCTGGGCGCCAATGCCATGCAGATGGGCTGGCTGCGCACCTTCAGCAACTTGCCCTTCCCGCTGTTCAGCCTGCTGGCGGGCGTGTGGCTTGACCGGGTGCGTCGCAAGCCGGTGATGATCACGGCCAATCTGGTGCGGGCCGTGTTGCTGTTCTCCGTGCCGCTGGCCGCCGCCCTCTCCCTGCTGACGCTTGAGCAGCTTTACATCGTGGTGTTTTGTGTCGGCACGTTGACCGTGATCCATGATGTGGCTCACTTCGCCTATGTGCCGGCGCTGGTGACGCGCAAGCACCTCATTCAATCCAACAGCAAGCTGCATGCCAGCCATTCGCTGGCGGAGCTGGGCGGCCCCGGCCTGGGCGGGCTACTGGTGCAATGGCTGGGCGCGCCCTTCACTGTGCTGCTGGATGGGATTGCCAACCTGGGGTCTGCCCTGGCCGTCTCGCGCATCAGCACACCGGAGACCGCCAAGCCGCGGGCGAAGAACCCCGCTACAGTTTGGCAGGACATCGTGGCCGGCTTGCATGCTCTGTTCGATACCCCGGCCTTGCGCTCCATCATTATTGCTTCCATGCTCCTGGTGCTGTTCAACTCCGCCGGCATGTCGATCTACTTGCTGTACTTGTCGCAGGATCTGCAGCTCTCGGCCGCCACGATCGGCCTCATCTTCGCCGCCAGCGGCGGCGCAGCCATGCTGGGGGCGGCCCTGGCCGCCCCGGCCGCGGCGCGCATCGGCGTTGGGCCGGCCATCATTCTGGGCTGGTTCATGCAGACCCTCGGCCGCCTGGCGATCCCGTTCGCGGGCGGCTGGGCGCTGCTGCCGGTGTTGTTCGGGGCGCACGTGCTGATGGGCGTGTTTGGCACGATCGCCAATATTCATCAATGGACCTTCCGCCAGAACACGGTCAGCGATGACTTTCTGGCGCGGGTCACGGCCGGCCACCGCTTTGCGGTGTACGGCACGGCCGCGGTGGGCTCCTTGCTGGGCGGTGTGCTGGGCACGCGCATGGGCTTGCACCCGGCGCTGGTGCTGTGCGCGGCGCTGGCGCTGCTGGGGCCGCTGTATGCGCTGCTCTCGCCGTTGCGCACGGTGCGTAAGCAGCCTGGCGCTGAGCCGGTTGCGCAGGTGGAAGAGGCGGCTCTGCCGCCGGATGGGGGGATCAGCTAACCAGGCAGCGCCGAAACAGATCGTGCTGCAGCAGGTTGTGGGGGTCAGTTTGCGCTTTGAGCTTTAGCAGGCCGGCCACGGTTTCCGGGCGCAGGAAGGCGCGGGCGCGCTCCGCCGTCAGCATGCCATCTTTGGCAAAGTAGAAGCGGCCGCCGTTGGCGAGCACCACCGCGTCCAGCTCTTCGGCCAGCGCCAGCAGGCGCCCCGGGTCGCCCGGCACGCGGAAGTCGAGCGCCAGTGAGTAGCCATCCACCGCGTGCGAGAGCAGGAACTTGTCCGGCCGGTGGCGCTTCAGCACGGCCAGGTAGGGCGGCAGCCCGCGGCGCTGGGCCAACTGCAAGATCTCGCGGAAGGCCGGCTCGGCCGCCGCGGCCGGGATGAAGCTTTGGTGCTGCACCAGGCCGCCGCGGCCGTAGATGCGCTCCCAGCCGGGGATGTAATCCAGTAAAAAATTGAACTCAACCAAAGATTGCAAATAGGCTTTGTTGTTGTGCAGCAGGCGGTCGGCGCTGTACTTGGCAAAGTTCACCAAACGTACGCCGAAATTGTTGACGAAGGGCGCCATCAGCGGCGGCAGCGCGCCTTTGGGGATGCCGAGGATGCTGCGCGGCAGGTCCAGGTTGGCTTGCTGCGGGGCGCGCTCGCTTTCGGTTAAGTAGGTGGCGCGGTGCAGCTGGCCGCGGCCCAGGGCGCGGCCGCGGGCGGTGGCATCCAGCCAGCCCACGATGTAGTCTTCGTCCTTGTGGGCGTCCACCGCGGCCAGCATGCCGGCCAGGTGCGGCTGCGTCCAGGCCGTGACGCGTACGTGGCTTGAATAGACCTTCTTGAGTTGCAGCGTGATCGAAGTAAAGATGCCCAGCAGCCCCATGCCGCCGATCATGGCGTAGAACAGCTCGCTGTTTTGCTCAGGGCCGCAGGTGACCTGCTGGCCGTTGGGCAGCAGGGCGCTGAACGCTATGACGTGCTCGCCGATGGGGCCGGCCTGCCAATTGTTCTTGCCGTGAATGTTGGCGGCCAGGCAGCCGCCCAGCGTCGGGAACATGGTGCCGGGCACCACCGGCGGCCACCAGCCGTGCGGTAGGGCATGCCGCCATAGTTGTTCGATAGTGACGCCGGGCTCGACGGTGATGACGCCGGTGGCCGCATCCCATTCCAGGATGCGGGTGAGCTCCCCCAGTTCCAGCACGATGTGGCCGGTGTTGAGGGCTGCATCGCCATAGCTGCGGCCCGAACCGCGCAAGCCCACGCTGAGACCAGCGGCGCGGGCCTGCTCGAACAGGGCGGGCAGCTCATCCGTGTGCTGCGGGCGAAAGACATAGGCCACCCGCTGCAGCGAATGGCCGAAATTTTCCAGGCGGGCGGCGTTCTTGAGCAGCAGGGGGGCAGAACTCAAAAGGAGAGTCTCCGGAAAATAAAAGAGGGCACGTTGCGTACGGCAAGCATCAACCAGCGCCACCACCACGGCACATACACCACCTGCTTGCGGCCCTTGATGGCCTTCCAGATGCCATCCGCGCACTCCTGCGGGCTGATGACGCCGAAGCTGCGCGGGGCATTGGCCAGGATCTGCGTATCGACGAAGCCCGGCCGCACGGTGAGTACATGCACGCCGTGGCGGCTGAGGCGGTTGCGCAGCGCTTCGAGGTAGGTGTCCAGCCCGGCTTTGGAGGCGTTGTAGGCCGGGTTGAGCACGCGGCCGCGGTCGCCCGCCACCGAGGAAATGCCGACCAGTTGCCCGCCGCCTTGTTTTTGAAACAGCGCGCCCACCTGGCCCAGCCAGGCCACACCGCCGGCCAGATTGACCGAGAGCATGTGTTGATCTTTCTCCAGATCGAATTCGTCAATGCTGACTTGCGGCATGACGCCGGCGCAATAGACGAACAGGTCCAGCCCGCCCAGCTCGGTCAGCAGGCGTTGCAGCATGGCCGGAATTTGGTCCAGTTGGGTGACATCATGGGCGAAGGGCAGCGCACGCGTCTGGCCGCCCAGGTTAAGCTCGTTGGCGAGGGCCTGCAGCGGCTCCGGCGTGCGCGAGAGTGCCGCCACCAGGTAGCCTTCGGCGGCGAGGCGGCGCACCAGGGCGGCGCCGATGCCGGAGGAAGCGCCGACGACGACGGCGCGCTTGCGGCGGGCGAGTGGAGCTTCAGGCGGGGTGGGCGTTTGGGCAGTCATGACGCGTGAATTATGCCACTTATGCGTTATGCGGCACGCGCAGGGAACCTGGGCGGCAGGCGCGGGGTAGTAAGGGTGAGGTGCATTATGAAAAAACCAATCCGTATTCTGCTGGGGGCGCTGGTGCTTGTGGCCGTGGTGCTTTCGCTGCCATTTTGGCTGCCCACTGTTTTGGCGAACACACACGCGGCCGGGGCAGTGGATTCTGGCGAAACAACTCTGCTGTTGTGGAGCAATGAATGGCAGCCGGCTGAGGGCGGCGTGCAGAATAGCCCGCGCCTGGTGGCCTGGCAGCCTGCCAGCGGCGAAACCGCCTGGAGCCTGGATACCGGCTACGCCTACGGCGCGGTCTTGGATGATGCGAGCGCCTACCTGGTGGAAGACCCCGTGCGAAAAGCCTACGAACCGCAAGCGCTGCTGCAATTGAGCATTGTTGATCTGCGCAGTGGCGAACGGCTCAGCCAGACCGCGCTGAAGGGCGAATTCCTGGCCAATCTAAGCTCTGGTGCGCCGGTGCCGATCCTGGTGCTGGGCGACACACTCTATTTCACGAATAATCGCCAAAGCGCCAACCTGGCCGCCTATAACCTGACCACCCACACGCTGCAAGACGCGCGCAATTCCCTGTGCGAGAACGGATATCCGGTGGAATACGAATACATCGCCAGCCAGCACGCCATCCTGAGCCTATGCGTCGAGTTCAGCACGGATATGCAGACAAGCCTGACGCGCGTGTCGCTGGCCGACGGCGCGCAGCAGAGCTTGCCGATCGACATGACCGTGGATGGACACTACCCGGCCAACGGCCTGGTGGTCACGCCGGATGAGCAGGTCTATGTGCTCAACAGCGGCAGCTACACGATGATGCAGATCGATGTGGAGACGATGCAGCCGCTGCGCCAGGCCAACTATGCCGAGGCCAAAGCGGAGCACGATGGCTGGCTGGAGCGCGGGCTGGCCTGGCTGCTGGAGCAAGCTGCCCGCCCGGCCCAGGCCAAGATGCTGTTCGCCGTGACGGCGCTCTCGCCGGATGGCAGCCAGCTGGCCGTCGCCGGCAGCCCGCTGCACGGCAACCAGCGCGAGCTGTACATCGTGGATCTGGACAGCTTGCAGGCGGTCCAGCGCGTGCGCATGCCGGGGCTGGCCAGCCAACTGGCTTACCTGGACAGCCAAACCGTGGCGCTGGTCTACGGCGACAGCTCGCCGTGGTACCAGCTCGCCGCGCTCGACACGGCCAGCGGCCAGCATACTTTGCTGGCCGCGCCGGCCTTCGGGTACTTGCGCAGCTTGTTCGTGCTTGCCGGGCAATAGGCTGGCCTGCGCCGGTTTGTTACAATCGCTCTCTGACACCAAATCGGAGGACGAATGGGCCATCTTTTTATTCCGGGTCCCGTGGATGTAGATTCGGAGATCGCTGCTGAGCAAACCCGCGCCATGCTGCCCCACCGCAGCGCGCAGTTCGAAGAGATCTTTCGCCGCGCTGGCGAGAACGCGCAGAAGATCTTCTTCACCAAGTACCGCGTCTTCATCAGCGCGTCCTCCGGCACCGGCTTCCACGAGGCGGCCGTGCGCAACCTGGTGGAGAAGGATGTGCTGTGCTGCGTGAACGGCGCCTTCGCCGAGCGCTGGAAGCAGGTGGCCGAGAGCAACGGCAAGCAGGCCGATGTGCTCAGCGCAGATTGGAAAGAGCCCATCACGCCTGAACGCGTGAAAGACGCGCTCAGCCAAAAGAACTACGAAGCCATCCTGGTGGTGCACAACGAAACTTCCACCGGCTTGGTCAATCCGATCAAGCAGATCGCTGAGGTGGTGCGTGCCACCAGCCCGGATACGCTGATCTGTGTGGACGCAGTGTCCTCGCTGGGCGGCGACAAGATCGAGATGGACGCCTGGGGGCTGGACATGGTCCTGACCTCGGCTCAGAAGGCGCTGGCGCTGCCGCCGGGCATTTCGCTGGCGGCGGTCAGCGACCGCGCCATGGCCAAGGCCGAGACGGTATCCAACCGCGGCTGGTACTTTGACCTGGTGCGCATGGAAAAGCACCGCCTCAAGGACAGCACGCCGGCCACGCCGGCTATCGGCCTGGTGTACGCGCTCGACAAGCAGTTGGAGCGCATGCTGGCTGAAGGGCTGGAGGCGCGCTTCGCCCGCCACGCCGCCATGGCCGAGCTGACCCAGAACTGGGCCACCAGCCGCGGGCTGGAGCTGTACGCGCCCGAGGGCTACCGCTCGCAAACCGTCACGACCATCGACAACAAGCTCGGCATCGAGGTCAGCAAGCTCAACGCCTTTTTGAGCGAGCGCAGCATGCGCATCGCCAACGGCTACGGCCAGTTGAAGAACATCACCTTCCGCATCGGCCATATGGGCGAGCTGGGGCTCTCTGACATGGAGGAGCTGCTGGCTGCGATGGACGATTACCTGACCCAGAACAAATAAAAAAAGCCCCGCAGTTGCGGGGCTTTTTTTGTGGGTCTACTTTGCTTAGTTAGGGCGCTTGGGCTGCACGCGCGGGCGGCTATTGCCATCCGGCAGCACAGCGAACAGCACCATCTGTACCAGGCTGACGATGATGGCGCCCAGGAAGGCCGAGGCAAAACCATCGTAGCTGAACTGCACACCGAACAGGTTGCTGAGCCAGGCGGTCGCCATGAACAGCAGGGTGTTGACCACCAGGCTGAACAGGCCCAGGGTGAAGACGTAGATCGGGCAGGTCAGCAGCTTCAGCAGCGGGGCCAGGAAGGCATTGATGATGCCGAAGAACAGCGCCAGCAGCAGGTAGGTGGTCCAGCTCTCATCGGCCACCGACAGGCCAGGCACAATGGCGATGGCGGCGTACAAAGCCACCGCGTTGACGGCGAAACGAATAAGCCATGAATTCTTCATCTTTATTTGTAATCTCCTTACTTATCTAATGTAACATAATTGTCAATACGATTTTTTACCGCGTAGGCGGCGGCCTCAGCCCGGGTGGACAAGGCCAGCTTGCTCAAGATCGAACTGACGTAGTTACGCACCGTTTTCTCACTTAAGAAAACTTGATCGGCGATCTCTTTGTTACGCTTGCCTTGGGCTACCAGAGCCAGTACTTTCAGCTCCTGCTCGCTCAATGGGGCAAACGCCTCGGATTCGGCTTTGCGGGTGGTCTCACGCATGCGCTTGAAGACCTGCTGGGTGACGGCGGGGTCCAGCAGCGATTCGCCGCGGCCGATGCGCTCCAGGGCGGCGATCAGCTCGCGGCTGTCGATCTGCTTGAGCACATAGCCGGAGGCGCCGGCCGAGATGGCGTCGAACAGCAGATCATCGTCGGCGAAGGTGGTCAGCATCACCACCTTGGTATCCGGGCGCAGCGCCATGATCTCGCGCGTGGCTTCAATGCCGCTTTTGCCGGGCAGGCGGATGTCCATAACCACCACGTCCGGCTGGTACTCGGCAGCCTGGCGCACGGCCTCATCTGCGGTGCCCGCCTCGGCAACTACTTCAAATTGGGGGTAATGGCTGAGCAGGGATTTGATGCCCAGGCGCACCACCTCATGATCGTCAACCAGAAGAACTTTAAGCATGCGCTTTGTATAATTCCTTTAAGGATTATAGCATTGCCTACT
The DNA here is from genome assembly GCA_019454165.1 of Anaerolineales bacterium. Taxonomy (GTDB): domain Bacteria; phylum Chloroflexota; class Anaerolineae; order Anaerolineales; family UBA11579; genus JAMCZK01. Next base: position 481,250 of record CP075367.1, read on the forward strand.
TTTGACAGCCCCTTTCCCGGAGTCTATACGCGATGAGCACGCGCACCCTGCGTTGGATGGCGATCGTGCTGCCCTTGGTCTTTATGGTGGCGGTGATCTACGCGCGCATCGCCCTCGTGCCGCCGGAGCTCAGCCTCGAAGGCAATATCTTTGCCGTGGTGGCGGTGGCCCTGGGCGCCACGGTCTTCTCGATCTTCTTCTTCAACATCATTGACCGCCGCGAGGAGGAGATCACCCAGCGCGGCCGCCAGATCGAAGCCCTGCATGAAGCCGCCCTGGTGCTGACGGTGGAGCTGGACCTACAGGTGGTGCTGCAAAAGGTGGTGGATATCAGCCGTAACCTTTTGCACGCCAAATACGGCGCCCTGGGCGTGGTGGAACGCGGCACCACCAACATCCAGCAGTTCATCACCGCTGGCATCGACCCGGAGGCGCGGGCGCGCATCGGCGCCCCGCCCAGCGGGCACGGCTTGCTGGGCGTGCTGATCAACCCGGAGGGCGGCGCGCTGATCATCAACGACATCCACAAAGATCCGCGTTCGGCCGGCTTTCCGCCCAACCACCCGCCGATGAAATCTTTGCTGGGTGTGCCGATCAAATCCAAGGGTGAGATCTTCGGCAATTTGTATGTGGCGGATAAGTTCACCGGCGAAGATGAAACTGAAATGCTGCTCAACTTCAGCGAGGAAGACCGCCAGCTGCTGCAGAAGTTCGCCACCCAGGCGGCGATCGCCATCGAGAACGCCCAGCTGTATCGCAAGACGCAGGAGCTGACCGTGATCCAGGAGCGCGAGCGCTTTGGCATGGCCCTGCACGACGGCATCATGCAGTCCGTCTACGCGGCCGGCCTCTCGCTGCAGGAAGCCAAGTACGAGATCGACTCCAACACGGAGCATGCCAGCCGGCGCATTGACCAGGCGGTGGAAAGCCTGGGTGAAGTGCTGCGTGATCTGCGCAACTACATCATGGGCCTGCGCACCGGCCGCTTCCAGGGCCAGGATGTGGCGACCAGCCTGGGCCAACTCGCCACCGAGCTGCGCGCCAACACCCTGATGAACGTCGTGTACGAAGCGCCCACCAAGTTGAGCGTCATCCGGCTCGATGAAGCCCGCACCGAAGAGATCCTGCTGATCGCCAAAGAAGCGCTCAACAATATTCGCAAGCATGCCCAGGCGCGCAACGTGCTGGTCAGCCTCAAAGGTGAGGGTGAACTGGTGGTGCTGCGTATTGTGGATGATGGCATCGGCTTTGATTTTGAAGACGCAACCGGCGGCGAAGGCAACGGCCTGCGCAACATGCGCGAGCGCGCCCGCAAATTGGGCGGCGAGCTGGAGATCGACAGCATGCCCACTCAGGGCACGAACTTACGCGTGCAAATGCCGCTGGAGCCGCGGGCTACCAGCCCTGTTGGCGCATAAAGTAACGCAGTTCCTCGCGGTGCTCCGGGTGAGCCACGTTGATCAGCTCGCTGGCGCGCTCGCGCACGCTCTTGCCGTGCAGCGAGGCGATCCCATGCTCAGTGGCCACATAGTGCACATCGCCGCGTGAGGTGACTACGCCTGCGCCTTCGCGCAGGCGTGGCACGATGCGCGAGATGTTGCCGCGGGCCAGCGAGGGCAGCGCCACGATGGCCTTGCCGCCCTTGGAGCGCACCGCCCCGCGGATGAAATCCAACTGGCCGCCGATGCCGCTATAGAAGTAGCCGCCCATCGAGTCGGCGCACACCTGGCCGCTCAGATCCACCTCAATGGCCGAGTTGATCGAGGTCATCTTGTGGTTCTGGGCGATCACGAAGGGGTCGTTGACATAATCGGTGGGGTGCAGCTCGATCATGGCATTGTCTTCCACGAATTTGTAAAGCCGTTGCGAGCCGAACAGGAAACCGGCCACGATCTTGCCGGGGTGCAGGGTCTTGGCGGCGTTGGTCACCACGCCCTGCTCCACCAGGTCCACCACGCCGTCCGAAAACAGCTCGCTGTGGATGCCCAGGTTACGTTTGTCGCCCAGTTTGGCCAGCACGGCGTTTGGCAGCGCGCCGATGCCGAGCTGCAAGGTGGCCTCATCCGGCACCAGGTCGGCCACCAGCTCGCCGATGGTTTCCTGTTCCGGCGTGACGGCTTTGTGGGCCGGCTCAGGCAGCGCGTAGTCCACCGCCACCATGTAGTCAATGTCGCTGACGTGAATGAACGAGTCGCCCAGCACGCGCGGCATCTGCGGGTTCACCTCGGCGATCACCATCGTGGCCGCTTCAGCGGCCGGCTTGGTAACGCCCACCTCGACCCCGTAGGAGCAGAACCCGTGCTGGTCCGGCGGCGAGACCTGGATGAAGGCAATATCCAGCGGCAGCTGCCCATCGCGGAACAGGGCGGGCACCTCGGACAAAAAGATCGGAATGTAATCGGCGCGGCCTTCGTTCACCGCAGTGCGGGCCGGCGCGCCGATGAACAGGGCGCGGTGGCGGAAGCTGCGGCTGTAGCGCGGCTCCAGATATTGGCCGCCGGCGAAGGTGAGCACGTGCACCACCTCCACATTCTCCAAGGCGCCAGCCCGCGCCACCAGGGCGCGTTCGATCTCCTGCGGGAAGCCAGCCCCGCCGCCCATGTAGATGCGGGCGCCGGAGGGGATATGGCGCACGGCTTCGGCGGGCGAGATGTATTTTTGGGCGAAGGTGTTGTGTGAGGCGTTCATGCTGCGAATGATACAGAAAGCTGGCGCTAGCGCCAGATGACGAATGTTGCCAAATCCTGTACATTGTCCCTAGCCTGAGCGCTGCATGAGGCCATAATCCCAAGGAACTTGGGACAGCGAAGAGGCTATATGTCCCTGTTGTGCTGCTGGGGCTGAGCGTATAGTACGGGCAACTTTTATTTTCGGTTTGCCAGATGCAAACCAGGAGGAAGACATGAGCTCTGTTGTACAACGGGGTCGCCTGATCCAGGACCCCCCACTCGTAAAGTTTTTGTTCAATGATTTTCGGATGGCGTGGGTGTGGCTGGCCGTACGTGTATGGCTGGGCTACGAATGGCTGCAATCCGGCCTGGGTAAGATCAGCAACCCGGCCTGGACGCAGACCGGTGATGCCCTGAAGGGCTACTGGACCAACGCAGTCGCCATCCCCGAAGTGGGTCGCCCGCCGATCACCTTCGACTGGTATCGCTCGTTCCTGCAGTTCATGCTGGATGCCGAGGCCTACACCTGGTTCGCCAAGCTGATCTCGTACGGTGAGGTGCTGGTGGGCATCGCCCTGATCCTGGGCGCCTTCACGGGCATTGCCGCCTTCTTCGGTGGCTTCATGAACTTCAACTTCATGCTGGCCGGCTCGGCCAGCAGCAACCCGCTGCTCTTCGTGGCGGCCCTGGGTCTCATCCTGGGTTGGAAGATCGCCGGTTACCTTGGCCTGGACTATTTCCTGCTCCCCTGGATCGGTACACCCTGGGGCAGGGAAGCTACAACGAAAAAGAAGTGACGCTGAACAGAAACAAAAAAGAGGCCCGCAAGGGCCTCTTTTTATTTGCCTATCAGGCTGCGGTGGTCCACCATGATGCAACGGTCCATGACCATTTGCAGGCCGGCGGCCTCGGCGGTGGCGGCGGCTTGTGCATCCTCCACACCTACCTGCGCCCACACGGCTTTGGCGCCGACCTTTATGGCGTCGTCCACGACGCCTTGGAGAAACTCCGAACGGCGGAAGACATCCACAATATCGATCGGCACCGGCACGGAGGCCAGATCCGGGTAGGCCGGCTGCCCGTCCACCTCAGTGATGGCCGGGTTGACGGCATAGACCTCATAGCCGGCGTCTCGCAGGTAGCTGGCGATGCGGTAGCTGGTGCGATACGGCTTGTCTGAATGGCCGACGACCGCGATCGTGCGGGCGTTCTGTAGCAAGGCGCGCAATTCATCTTGTGTGTGCAGGGTCAAGCAAAACCTCCCAGGGGTAGCGCATCCAGATCAGGGTGCGCAGTGCGGAAAAGCCGGCCGCTTGCATGGCCTCGTGAGCCAGCCCGGCCGGATAGTTGAGCGCCAGCTTGCGGTCACGCCGCAGCTGGCGGCTGGCCGCGGCCAGCAACTGGGCCAGCGGCGGCTGCGCGTCGAGCGGGTCAGCCGCCAGCCACAGGCGGTCAGCCTCCAGCGTTGAGCTTTGCCAGCTCAGCGTGGCGCGCAGGCCGTCGTCGTCCAGCGCGCTCCAGTGCAGGCTGCGCGGCGTGCCGAATAGGCGCTGCAGCTGGGCTTGCCAGCCCGGGCGCAGCGCGTGCATCTTGAGCGGCAGTTGCCAGCGCAGGTCGCGCGGGTATATGTTATCCAGCCAGGCTTGCTGGCGGCCCCAGTCTTGCGGCTGGCGTTTGCGCACCCGCAGCCCGCCGCCGGCCGCGGCGTTGGCCTGCGGCCAGCCGCGCCAGCTGGTGCGGCGCATACGTTCAACGAAGCCCAGCCCGCGGTACAGCTCGACAGCGGCCTGGTTGTTCTGGTCGACCTGCAGCCAGGTTTCGGCGCGGCCGCGGGCGCGCACATCCTCCAGCGCGGCCAGGGTCAGCTGGCGCGCAATCCCGCGGCGCTGATAGCTGGGATGCACGGCCACGTTGGCGATCAGGTAGCGGGTCTTGCCGCCCAGGTGCTGCGGGATCAGGCTCAGGTTGCCCACCAGCACACCGCCTTCGACCCAGACCATGCCCATCAGCGGGGCGTCCAGGTCAGCCGGTTGGGCCGGCAGCCAGCGCCCGGCGCGGGCTGCCTGGCGCATCTGGCGGATGTACTGGTAGCCGTCCGAATCCAGGGTGGGGGCGAAACACAGCTCCACCAGGTCAGCCACGGCCAGCAGGTCTCGGCGTACATCAAAGGGGCGCAGGTTGGCAGGGTGAGGCGGGGCGGGCAGGTGCACGGCGTGGGCGCTCATGTGACGCTCAATTCAATTATAGTGCCGCGTTGATATAATCCTTTTATGCGCATAGATAAAGAGCTTTTGAAGAAGCTGCCACTGTTGCTGATGTTCGCCAGCCTGCTGGCGGTTGTGGCCCTCTCGGCCCTGCCCAGCCAGGCGGCAGCTTCTCCCTTGTTTCAATCTACCCCGCAGCCCCTGCCAGAGCCGGGGCCGGATGGGCGCATCTTGTATACGGCCCTGCCCGGTGATTCCCCGTGGTTGATCGCCGGCAAGTTCAACATTGCCATTGAGCAGTTGCGCATCCTGAATAGCTGGGGCCCTGACAAAGTCTTGCAGGAAGGCGAGACTGTGATCCTCGGCATGGCTTCGGATGCCACCGCCACCGCCGAACCTACTTCGGAGGTCGTCGCCACCACCACGCCGGAAGGCACGCCCGGCACCGGCACCATCTGTGTGCTGCTCTTCGATGATGTCAATGGCGACGCCATGCGCCAGGATGCCGAACTGGGCATCCCGGGCGGCGCGGCCAGCGTCAGCGAGCGCACCGGCCTGGCTTCCCGCCAGGGCGATACGCTGGCCCAGATCGATACGACCACTGGTCTGCCGCAGGCCGTATGCTTCTCAGACCTGCCGGGCGGCGAGTACACCGTCAGTGTGGCCGCCCCGCAGGGCTTCAACCCCACCACTGCGCAGAGCGCTACGATCCAGCTCACCCCGGGCGATGAGACCAGTCTGAACTTCGGCGCCCAAGCCGGTTCTTCCAGCGGTTTCAATCTGCTCGCTCCGGAGGAAGGCGGCCCGCCGTCTCCGCTGATGGGTTTGCTGGGCGTGGTCTTAGTGATCGCCGGCGGCGGTCTGGGGATGTACAGCTGGCGGCTCTCGCGCCGCCGCTTTTAGCTCAACGCGGCGTAGACCGCTTCCAACGCAGCTTCAAAAGCGCCAGCCTGCCAGCTGGCGCTTTTTTGTTGCGCCTGCTGCTCCAGCGCGGCGCGCACGCCCTCTTCCACCACCACGGTGAGGATCGCGGCGCCCAGGCTGCGTGTGTCGCCGGCGGGCGCAAGGTAGGCGGCCGCGCCCGCCATCGCCTCGGTCAGCGGGTCTTGCACGGCGATCACGGCTTTGCCATACGCCAGCGCCTGGCGCAGCGAGCCGCCCCACGGCGTGGGCGGCTCGGGGTGGATGAAGGCGGTGCAGCTTTGGATCAATGCGTGCAGCTCACTGGGGGTGGGCTGAATAACTTGCACGCTGTCGTGCACATCAAAAATGGCGAGCTGCTCCTGGAGCCAGGCTTCTTGTGCGGAGTCCAGGCCCGCGATCAGCAACGGGTACAACTCGCCGATCGAGTCCGCTGCCCAGGTCCACGCTTTGAGCAGCGGCAGCAGCGCCTCAGGCTGGCCGGAGCCGTGGGTCAGCAAATACTCCTGCGGAGTGTTGGCTGGCAAGCTGCCCGCTACGCGGGCCGCGGTGGGCGGCAGTGTCGCCAGCGCGCCCGGGTGGGTTGGGGCGGGCAGGTCGCTCGGCCACAGCAGGCGGGCGCGGGCAAGGCCGCCGTGCGCCTGGGCCGCCGCCATGCGGCTGCGGCCGGTGGCGGCCGCGTTGTACTCGGCTGGGCTGACCAGGGTAGGCACTCGGCCCAGCAGCGACGCAGCGCGGGCGGTGGTGTGGATGGCGGCCGCGCCGTGCTCGGCCGCCAGCGCCTGCAGGCGGTTCTGCTCCCAGTCGCCGCGCTCACGCGCCGCGGCCTGGATGCCCTGCACGCCGGGCGGCAGGGCTTCGCTCACCGCCGCTGGCAGGGCCAGCAGCCGCTCGGCCTGCGCCGGGGCGGCCGCCAGCAGCTGGCGCAGGTGCGCCGCCGCCGGGCTGAGCGGCGCGTGGGCCAGTGGCCAACCGTCGTAGAGGATGCGCGGGGACATATGGGGATGGTAATAGGTATTTGCAGTTGCGGCGAGTATTTCACCTGCTTGACAAGCGCACTCATTCGATACCTAGCCAGCAATTCTCTGCTATAAGCCCGGCATGGTCATGTTACGGAGGCAGCGAAGTTGTTAGTAATATATTTTGACCCCCTCCTCCATCCGCGCAATAATAACTTTCACCTATCAAAGCGAGGGATCCTTTAGGACATTGCAGGTCCAGCGTGTATTTAGTGACGACGAGGTATAAGCAGCCGCCGTTTATAATGGACCTTCACATGGCCAAGCCAAAATCCAAAACCACGGCAGCAAAGAAAACTACACCCAAGGCGAAGAAGACCCCGGCTCGCAAACAGGTCGCTGTTACTAAGCCCGCAGCCCCGCGCGATTTTCAGTCGATCGTGATGGCACTGCAGCAATTCTGGGTGGAGCAAGGCTGCGTGCTGTGGCAGCCCTACAGCCAGCAGGTCGGCGCCGGCACCATGAACCCGGCCACCTTCCTGCGCGTGATCGGGCCCGAGCCGTGGAATGTGGCCTATGTCGAACCCTCGGTGCGCCCAGACGACGGCCGCTATGGCGAGAACCCTAATCGTCTGCAGCAGCACCACCAGTTCCAGGTCATCCTCAAGCCAGACCCTGGCAACCCGCAGGAGATGTATCTGCGCTCGCTGCAGGCCATCGGCATTGATGTCCACAAGCACGACATTCGCTTCGTCGAAGACAACTGGGCCTCGCCGGCGCTGGGCGCTTGGGGCCTGGGCTGGGAAGTCTGGCTGGATGGTCTCGAGATCACCCAGTTCACCTACTTCCAGCAGGCCGGCGGCATCACGCTCGAGCCGGTCTCGGTGGAGATCACCTACGGGCTCGACCGCATCGCTATGGCGTTGCAGGATGTCAACTATGTGGGTGATGTGCGCTGGAGTACTGAGCGCAACTGGGGCGACCTGAACATGCAGGCCGAGCGCGAGCAGAGCAAGTATTACTTCGAGCTGGCGGATGTGGAGCGCCTGCGCCAACTGTATGACCTGTATGAGGCCGAAGGCCAGGCCGCCCTCGACGGCGGCCTGCTGCTGCCGGCCTATGACTATATGCTGCGCACCTCGCATGCCTTCAATATTTTGGATGCGCGCGGCGCCATCGGCGTGACCGAACGCCAGGCCTACTTCCGGCGCATGCGCGCCCTGGCCAGCCGCGTGGCGGAAGCGTACGCGGCCGAACGCCAGCGCGAGGAATATCCCTGGCTGCAAGACGCGGCCGAGGCGAAGCCCGCCGCGGCCAAAGCGCCAAAGATCAGCGGGCCAAAGAGCGCCAGCGATTTTCTGCTGGAGATCGGCACCGAAGAATTGCCGCCCAGTGACCTGGATGCGGCCATTGAACAACTGACCGCCAGCTTGCAGCAGTTGCTGCAGGCCGAGCATTTGGAACACAAGGGCGTGAAGGTGCAGGGCACGCCGCGCCGCATTGTGGCCCAGGTGGCTGGCCTGGCCGCCAAGCAGCCTGACATGAACCAGGTGGTGAAAGGCCCGCCCGCTGCCCGCGCCTTTGGCGCGGATGGCACGCCCACCCCGGCCGCCGAAGGCTTTGCCCGCGGCCAGGGGCTGCCCGCCTCGGCGCTCACGGTCGAGACCATCGACGGCGGCGAGTACGCCGTCGCCCGCGTGCAGCGCAAAGGCCGGTACGCGGCCGAGGTGTTGGCCGAAAAACTGCCTGAGTTGATCGCTGCGCTGAAGTTCGAAAAATCCATGCGCTGGAACGCCAGCGGGGTTGTGTTCTCGCGCCCGGTGCGCTGGCTGCTGGCCCTGCACGGCGACGCGCTGGTGCCGTTCGAATATGCCGGCTTGCACTCGGCCAAGAGCAGCCGCGGCCTGCGCCTGAGCGCCGGCGAGCAGTTCGCCGTTAGCAATGCCAAAGACTACTTTGCCAAGCTGAAGAAGCAAGGCATCCTGCTGGATGTGGCGCAGCGCAAGGCCGCCATCCAGAGCCAGATCGCCAAGCTGGCCGCCAAAGCCGGCGGCGTTATCCCGGATGATCCGGGCTTGCTTGAAGAAGTGACCCACCTGGTGGAAGCGCCTACCGCGCTGCTGGGTGAGTTCGACCCGGCCTATCTCGATCTGCCGCAGGAAGTGCTGATCGGTGTGATGAAGAAGCACCAACGCTACTTCCCGGTGGAAAAAGACGGCCGCCTGCTGAACCATTTCATCGCCGTGGCCAATGGTGAGATCGATGCCAAGGCCGTCACGGCCGGCAATGCCGCCGTGCTGCGCGCCCGCTTTGCGGACGCAGCCTATTTCATTCGTAAAGACCGCGAGCACCCGCTCTCGCACTATGTCGACGGGCTTAAGCAGCTCACTTTCCAAAAAGAGCTCGGCTCCATGTGGGATAAGGCCCAGCGCGTGGCCGAACTGACCCGCCTGCTCAGCCCGGCCCTGGGCCTGAGCGCCGAGGAGGCCCAAACCGCCCACCGTGCCGCCCAGCTCAGCAAGGCTGACCTGGTGACCAAGATGGTGGTCGAGATGACCTCGCTGCAGGGCGTGATGGGTCGCACCTACGCGCTCGAGTCCGGTGAGCCGGCCGCGGTGGCCGACGCCATTTTTGAACATTACCTGCCGCGCTACGCCGGCGATGCTACGCCGCGCAGCAAAGAAGGGCTGGCGGTCGGCCTGGCCGACCGCCTGGATAGCTTGACCGGCTTGTTCGCGGTGGGCCTGGCGCCGACCGGCGCCAAGGACCCCTTCGCCCAACGCCGGGCTGCGATCGGTTTAGTACAGAACCTGATCGCCTGGGATATGGATTTTGACCTGCGTCAGAGCATCGAACGGGCCGCTGCCGGGCAGCCTGTGGCCGCGGACGAGAAGGTTTTGCAAGACACGCTCGACTTTGTGGTGGGCCGCCTGCGCGCCCTGCTGCTGGAGAACGGCGAACGCCACGACATGGTGGATGCGGTGCTGGCGGCGCAAGGCGCCAACCCGGCCGCCGCGGCGCGTGCTATTCGCCAGCTGACTGTGCACAGCGCCAAGGCTGATTGGCCGCAGACGCTGGCCGCCTTCGCCCGCTGCGTGCGCATCACGCGCGATCTTAAGGAAACTTACACGGTAGACGAACCCGGCCTGGCCGAGGATGCCGAACGCGGCCTGCTGGCCGCGGTAAAGAAGGCTGAAACCGCGTTACTTGCGGAGGGTTCAGTAGACGAGATGTTAGCCGCGTTCACGCCCATGATCCCGGCCATCAACACCTTCTTCGACAAGGTGATGGTGATGGCCGAGGACGAAGCCGTGCGCCGCAACCGCCTGGGCCTCCTGCAGCGCGTCGCCGCATTGGCGCACGGCGTGGCCGACTTCTCCAAGCTGGAAGGCTTCTAGGCCATGTTCATCACGCTGGAAGGCCCGGAGGGCAGCGGCAAGACCTCACAGCTGCCGCGCCTGGCCGAGGCCTTGCGCGCCGCAGGCCACACCGTGCTGACCACGCGCGAGCCGGGCGGTACGCCCATCGGCGACCAGATTCGCAAAGTCCTGTTTGACTTAGACAACAAGAGCATGCATCCGCGCAGCGAGATCCTGTTGTTCCAGGCCTCGCGGGCCCAACTGGTGGAAGAAGTGATTCAGCCTGCCCTGGCCGCCGGCCAGGTGGTGCTGTGCGACCGCTATGCAGATAGCACCATGGCCTACCAGGGCTATGGGCACGGCGTAGACCTGGCCCAACTGGCTGAGCTGGTGCGCTTTGCCACCGGCGGCCTGCATCCACAGCTGACCCTGTTCCTCGATATCAGCCCGCAGGATGGTTTGCGCCGCCGGGATGCTGATGGCAACTGGAACCGTCTGGATGACTATGACTTCGAGTTCCACCAGCGCGTGTACGCCGGCTATCAGGAATTGATCGCCGCCGAGCCGCAGCGCTGGGCCGTCGTCGACGCTACGCGCACCCCGGATGAAGTGGCGGCTGAGTTGGCGCGTATTGCACTCGAACGCTTACAAAGCAAGTAGCGCCTTGTATAATCGGGCGCACATGAGCAACCCTAGCCCAGAATTTGGCCCTGTAACTGAACCCCTGTTGATCGTCATCTCCGGCCCCTCGGGGGTCGGCAAGGACAGCGTGCTTGAGCTGATGAAGCAGCGCGGCTTGCCCTTCCACTTCGTGGTAACCGCTACTACGCGCCCGCCGCGCCCTGAGGAGCGGGATGGCATCGATTACCTGTTTGTCAGCCGTGAAGAATTCGCCGGGCTGATCGAAAAAGAAGAGCTGCTCGAGTACGCCATCGTGTACAACGATTACAAGGGCATTCCCAAGGAGCAGGTGCGCAAGGCGCTGGCCAGCGGCAAGGACGTGGTCATGCGCGTGGATGTGCAGGGCGCCGCCACGGTGCGCAAGATCTCGCCGGATGCGATCCTGGTCTTCATCACCACCTCCAGCGAAGAGGAGTTGGTCGAGCGCCTGGAGCGCCGCAAGACCGAGACGCCCGAGAACCTCAAGCTGCGTATCGCCACCGCCCGGCAGGAATTCAAGCGCATCGAAGAATTTGATTACGTCGTGGTCAACCGTGACGGCGAGCTGGATGAAACGGTGGACCGCATCGAAGACATCATCTCAGCGGAACACCACCGCGTGAACCCCCGGCGCGTGCAACTGTGAGCGAGCGCCCGGACTCCCAGCCTGAAACTAACGCGCCCGAAACCCTGGGGCGCATTTCGCCCCGCCGGATGCCCGTGCGCTTGCCGCACCGCAGACCCGTGGTCGTATACGTTGTGCTGGCGATCACCGCGCTGGTGTATGCGCTGCAAACGCTGACCTCGATCGGCTTGCTGGATCTGGGCGCCTGCCCATACTTCATTACCCAGGACATCCCGGCCTGCTACGGCATGAAGGTCAACCCCTTGATCATGGCGGGGCAGTGGTGGCGGCTGATCGCCCCAGTGTTGCTGCATGCCGGGTTGCTGCATATCGCCTTCAACATGTATGCCCTGTTCGCGCTGGGGCCAGAGCTTGAGCGCATGTTCGGGCACTTCTCGTTCCTGAGCTTGTACCTAGTTAGCGGGTTTGCCGGCGGGGTCATGTCGTTCCTGATGAGCGACGCGCCCTCGCTGGGCGCCTCCACCGCCGTATTCGGCTTACTGGGGGCGCACGCGGTGTTTGCGTATCGCAACCAGCGCGTGTTCGGGCAACGCGCTCAGGCAGTCATGCGCAGCATCCTGCAGATCGCCGCGATCAACTTCCTGATCGGCCTGTCGCCGGGGATCGACAACTGGGGCCACTTCGGCGGGCTGCTGGGCGGCCTGGTGTTCACATTCCTGAGTGGGCCGCTGTTCGAGCTGCGTGAGCGCGGCGAGGAGTTGGAGCTGGTGGACACCAATCAGTCCAACCGGGTCTGGCTCGGCACGATCGCTGTGCTGCTGATCTTTGGGGCGGCCGCGGCCGGCAAGCTGCTGGCCTAAGGCTGGATGCGGTATAGGCGCATGGCGCCGAGACCGTAGCCCACATCCTCTGTTAGCACGGCCGCTTCGTTCAATTCGTCCACATCAGCGCCCAGAAAGGGCGCGAACTCGCGCCGGACCGCGCTATCCGTATCCACCAGATAATGTACGCCTGCTGAACGCATGTAAGCCAGTAAGTCCTTTTGCTGGATCGCAGTGAAGGCGTTGTGATTCACGACGCCATCCAGATTGACCACGCGCTGCTCAAGATAATAGCTATAGATGCCGGAGTTAAAGCTCGCCAGCGTATCGTTGGGGGAGAGTATGTATTGCAGTTGCGCGTTGGCGGCCAGCATCGCTCTTTGCCAGGGGTAGAAGCCCACCCGCCACAGCAATACTCCGCTGGCGAGGAAGTAGACCGCGGTCAGCGCCAGCAGCAAGCGCCCCAGCCGCGCCTGCACTTGCGGAACCTGAAATGCCAGCGCCGCGCACAGCGCAAAGGCCCCCGAGGTGGGAACGAAGTACCACAAGCGCGGATACCAGCGCAGACCGGCGTGGAACGCGATCATCGTCAGGCTGGACAATAGCAAGGGCAGCAGGATCAGCTTCTGCGGCTGGGTAAGGCCGCGCTTGCGCAAGCCGAGCAGCGCCAGCGCCCACAGCAGCAGGCCGGGCGCCAGCGGCAAGCCGCTAAAGTCGCCGCGCAGCCAGGCGGCCGGGCTGGCCAGTTGGCGCAGGGTCTCGCGCAGCTGCGGGGCGAGGCCCGCTCCGTGCTCGAGCGCCAGCCGGGTGCGGATGGTATAGGGGATGGATACGCCGCTTTCCTGCAGCAGGCTGCCGACCGCGGCATGGCTCCACAGCAGCCAGGGCAGCATGACCACGACGCTGACTGTGCCCGCGGTCAACACCAGGCGCAGGCGGGCGGCGTTGGGCGCGACCAGCAAGAGCGCCAGCAATGCCAATGCGAACAAGAAGGCCGCGTCGGTGCGGGCCAGTAGCATCAGCCCGGCCAGCAGGCCCAGCCAGACGCCATTGCGCTGGCTGAGCTGGCGCACCACGCGCTCCAGCTGGTTCAGGAACAGCAACAGCGTGAGCATGCCGAGCGCGGTTTCCAGCCCATTGGTGACTTGAAGGATCACCGAGGGATTGACGGCGTACAGCAGCCCGGCGATCAAGCCCACATCGCTGCGCCCGCTGAGCTTTTGGCCCAGGCGCACCAGCAAGTACACCGAGGCTACGTCAAACAGGGCGGCCAGGCTGAGCGCCAAGTGAATGGGCAGCGCCGCACCAGCGGCTGTGCCCATGAAGAGCGGGGTGATGACCAGCAGCCAGAGCGGGTGGAAGCCATTGGTGGGGCTGACCCCGTCAACAGTTACCTGCCCGCCCTCGGCCAGGTTGCGGGCGAGGACAAAGTAATAGAAAGAATCGTCCGGCAGATTCTTCTCAACCAGACTCTCAATGGGTTGCCAGGCGACCCAAAGGCGCACGAAGGCGGCCAGCAGCAAAAGCGCCAGCAAGTGTTTGCGATTCAGTGAGGATGATGCCTGCGGCGAACTCACTGCCCGGCCTGCTATTTGCCGGCCGCGGCCTTGGCATAGTCCGGGGCGCGCTTCTCCACAAAAGCGGCCAGGCCTTCTTTGTGGTCACTGCCCTCGCCGGCGATTTCCTGATTGTGGGCTTCGTAGTCGAGCACCTCTTCCAGGTTGGAGAGCAGCGCTTTGTTGAAAGCGCGCTTGGTGAGGCCCATGGCGTTGGTGGGGCCTTGCGCCAGGCGCAGCGCCCAATCCCAGGCGGTTTGCTGCAACTGATCGGCGGGGACGACCGCGTTCAGCAGGCCCCAGGCCAGCGCCTGCTCGGCGGTGATGGGCTCGTTGTAGAAAGCGGTCTGGGCGGCGCGGCCCAGGCCGATGATGGCGGGCAGCATGAGCGAAACGGCCGAGTCGGGCGCCAGGCCGATGCCGCTGAAGCCGATGACGAAGCGCGTCTCGGGCGAGCCGATGCGCAGGTCGCAGGCCAGGGTCAGGCCGAGGGCGGCGCCGGCGGCCGCACCCTGGATCGAGGCCAGGATGGGCTTCTCAAGCTGGCGCATCTGCAGCACCAGCGGGTTGTAGGTCTTTTGTAAATGCTGGCGGAAGGAGACGTGGCCCTCACCGCCGAATTCAGTGACGTCTTGCCCGGCGCTGAACAGCTTGCCGTTGGCCTGCAGCAGCACACTGCGCACGACGCGGTCCTTCTTGGCGTCCTTGAAGGCGTTTTGCAGCTCGACCGCCATCGGGGTGTTGAAGGCGTTGGCCTTCGGGCGGTCAAGGGTTAGGATCAGTACGCCTTCTTTGAGCTCGCGCGCAATCATTGCATCAGACATGACGCCTCCAGGAATAGATATTCAATTGAATTGTAATGGAAGCTATGAAAGCGACGCGCTTAGGGGAGCGGCTCGAAGTCTTCGCCGTCCAGATCCTCGCTGTCATCGTCATCAAAGTCGATGGCGAGCTCGATCTCTTCGTCCGGCAGGCGCACCCACAGCATCAGCATCTCGCCCTCGTCTGTGTTGGCGCTGCGCGCTGCCAGGATGGGGGCGGTCTTGTTGTTGCCGTCTTCGTCGCGGTATTCCAGGTTGATGGCCTGGCGTTTCTTCCAGGCGCGGTAGCAGCGCTCCACCAGCTCGCCGCCGTTGAAGGTGCGTAAATGGGTCAGCGCTACGCCGTACAGGGTTGGGCCTTCGAGCACCCCCGTGGACCAGCCGTCGTCCACAACTTCAAAGGTGGGCGGCGGGCCTTCGATGATGGTTATCTTGTCGTCCATGTTTTCCACTTGCGCGCGTAGTTTACCATACGCAAAATTTGACTGCTGGCTCGCTTTTTGGCGAGCTTGGAGCCGCCCAAAAGAGGCCAAGGTTATAATGCCGCGCGTATGTACAAATTAGTGATCCTGGTTGAGCCGCAAGATGATGCGGCTCATTTTGACAGCCGTTGGCCCCTGTTCCTGGCCGAGGCCGAGAAGATGCCTGGGCTGCGCCGCGAGGTGACCAGCCGGGTGGACCGCGTGCTGCATGGCAGCTACGCAGTGCATCTGGTGCACGAGTTGTTCTTTGACTCGCTGACCGCGGTGGCGGATGCGATGGGCTCGCCCCAGGGGCAGAAGGCCGGCCAGGTGTTGCAAGACATCAGCGGCGGCAAGGTGACCTTGCTGTTCGCCGACCACCTGCAGGATGATCTGGCTCACTTCCGCCGCCACGGCGACGAGGCTCCGCCCGGAGACCGGGCGTGACGCGCAAAGCCTGGCTGGTGGTTGCGGCCGTGGCGGCCGTGCTGCTCGCCGGCGTGCTGGGCGTCTATCTGTATAACCGTTATGCGCCTTCGCCCGGCCGCTGGGCGCTGTTCCGTGAGCTGCATACCGATCGTGAGCTGTTCGAGCAATATGCCATCCGCCCGGGGATGCGCTGTGATGGCGCGCCGTTCGCGTTCCCCACGCACGGCGTCATCCTGGGCTTATGGAACCAGTCGTACCGTTTTGGGCATACGCACACCGGCCTGGATATTTTCTCTGGCACAGAGCCGGGCATCACGCCCATTTATGCAGCGTATTCGGGTTACCTGACCCGGCTGGATGACTGGCAGTCCACGGTCATCATTCGCATTCCCAGTGATCCACTCGAACCCGGCCGCCAGATCTGGACCTATTACACCCACATGGCCAATGTGGATGGCGAAAGCTTTGTTTCGGAGCAGTTCCCGCCCGGAACCCACGAAGTGTATGTCGAAGAAGGCACCTTCTTGGGTTATATGGGCAATTACTCCGGCGACCCGGGTGCACCGACCGGCCTGCATCTGCATTTTTCTGTCGTGAAGGATGATGGCGAGGGCGACTTTTTGAACGAGACCCGAATTATCAATACCTATGACCCCACGCCGTATTTCAATATGGTGGTGGATCACCAGAAGAATCGCAATGATGTGCCGATGTGCGAAGGCGTAATGACTTTTGAAGATTGGGATCTGGTAGGCGTGGATGAGTGAACGAGTTGCTTTGATCGCGGGGGCGGGAACTGCGCTAGGCCAGGAGCTGGCCAGGCAGCTGGCCGCCCAAGGTTGGCGCGTGGCGCTGAACGACCTGCTACCCACGCGCATCGGCCCGCTGGCCGAGGAGCTGGCCGCGGCCGGCGGCCAGGCGGCCGCCTACCCGGCTGATCTGACCCGCAAGCTGGCCTTGCAAACCATGCTGCAGGGCGTGCTGGAGCGTTGGGAGCGCGTGGATGCGCTGGTCTTTATCCCCAGTGTGCGTCCGGAAGGCATCGTGCTGGATATGGACGAGTGGGATTGGCATCGCGGCATTGACGCTACGCTGACGGCAGGCTTTCTGGTGACGCAATCGGTTGGCCGGGTTATGCGTGAGATCGGCGGCGGCACAGTCGTGTACGCGGGGGCGGGCGAAGCGGGCTCGGCGGTGTATGCGGCCGCGGCGGCCGGGCTGCAGGCTCTGGCGCACAGCGCCGCGCCAGAGCTGGCTGGCCACAACATTCGCCTGGTGTGGCAGCCGGGCAGCAGCGCCGATGCAGTGTTGGCGGAACTGGGTTGAGCTGCGCGCTTTACAATTGGCTCATCTCAAGGAGTACGTATGACCGACGATAAACAACTCATTCTGGTTGAGATCAAAGAGCGGGTGGCCTTGCTGCGTTTGAACCGTCCCGAAGCCATGAACGCGCTCAACAGCGCGCTCATGATCGAGCTGATGGACAAGCTGGAGCAGTTGGACGCGGACGACAGCGTGGGCGCCTTCGTGCTCACAGGGGATGAGCGCGCTTTTGCGGCTGGGGCGGATATCAAAGAAATGGCCGAAGCTTCATCTGTGGAGCTGATGCTGAAGGGGCATATCTCGCCGTTCGACCGCATCAAGAAGATCACCAAGCCGATTGTTGCGGCCGTTTCCGGCTGGTGTTTGGGCGGTGGCAACGAGCTGGCCATGTCGTGCGACATGATCGTGGCGTCTGAAAGCGCCCGCTTTGGCCAGCCCGAGATAAACCTGGGCGTTATCCCCGGCGCGGGCGGCACGCAGCGCCTGACGCGGGCGGTGGGCAAGGCGCTGGCGATGGAGATGGTGCTGAACAACCGCACTCTCACCGCCGAGGATGGGCTGCGCCGCGGCCTGGTGAACCGGGTCGTGCCGGTGGAGCGTTACCTGGTGGAGGCCATGCAGCTGGCGGCCGAGATCGCCGCCCGCGCCCCGCTGGCGGTGCGCCTGGGTAAGGAAGCGGTGAACCGCGCCTTTGAAACGCACCTCGCCGACGGCATCCAGGAAGAGCGCCAATCCTTCTATTTCCTGTTCGCCTCTGAGGACCAGAAAGAGGGGATGCGCGCCTTTGGCGAGAAGCGCAAGCCCAACTGGAAGGGCAAGTAGGCCAAGCTTTTGTGTAAACTAGTGTGGAGTTTTAAACTCGGCGAAGCCGAGTAAACTCCATAAGTTCGCCCATAGGGCGGACGTAGGCAGCGCAGGCGAGTTTATTTAGTTACACTGTAAGGTAGTTGCGTCAGCGGGCGCAGCCCGCTAGCAACTACAAAAGTCCGCCCGACAGGGCGGACGTAAGGCCCCGGTAGCTCAAATGGATAGAGCAGAGCACTCCTAAGGCTAAGGCTGTGGGTTCGAGTCCCACCTGGGGCATATACGTGGCGGCTGATGCCGCCACTTTTAGGAGTTTCTACTCGGCTGCGCCGAGTAACGAACTCCAGCGCGATCATGAGAAGGATATGTAAGTGGGCAGCTGACGCCACCACTTAAAGGTGGATGAGGCCGAACGAAGCTCGGTCACGCAACTCCACACGCTGGTTCGGTACGTACTCGTAAGCGGCGCCAGGCGCTTGGCATTCAAGCCTATAAAATGTGAGTGCAATCTAGCGCATAACATTATTACATTAGAGCCTCCTCTCAAACCCTTGACACAAGTTTCACAAACGCTATAATCCCACTTGACGAGCGTCCGGGTGCCCCCCTCACCTGGGCGCTTGTCATTTAAATCCATAGCGCCTGGCTCACTTTGTCCTCATGGCTCGGCGGGCTTAACGCTCCTATAATCACTGCAGGAGCATTTCATGGACTCTTCGAAAGATAGCTCGATCATCTGGGCAGGCGCAATGTTTGGTGCGCTTGCTACGGCAGCGCTGGTTGGCATATTGGCCCTGGCTGAACCCTTGCTAGGGACGCCTTTCTTCCCCTTTGATCTTTTTGACGTTATGGCACGCGTGCTGCCGGGTGGGCTGATCCGCTTTGTCATCGAGAACATGGTGGCGGTCATCCAGTTCCTGCAGCGCTTCCTGCCCATCGGCGACACCTCCACTGCGGCCAAGCTGGCTGAGCAAGCCATCGCCGTGGTGCAATTCATCGCCGCGGGCGCGGGGTTCGGTGCGCTGCTGGCCTGGCTGCAGCGCAAAGGCGGCAGCATCCAAACCTACGGCTTGATCGGCGGCCTGTTCCTGCTGGCCTTCACGCTGATGGTGCATGCCCAGCTGGGCATTGCGGCCGGCCTGGGCAGCCTGGCGCTGGCGGTGTTGTACCTGGCCTGGGGTGCGGGCATCGCCAAGCTGGTGCAAGCCTATGCGGCCCGGCCGGATGAGGCCGCCGCGCCCGAACTTTCGCGGCGACAGTTCCTGGCAGTCAGCGGTGCGGGCCTGGCCGTGACGGCGCTGGGCGCCTGGGGCGCCAGCCGCCTGTTCGGCACGCAGGCCATGCCGCCGCGCACGGACAGCACACCCGTGCCGGTGAGCGAGGATGACCCGTTCGGGGCGCGGCTCACCAGCGGGCCGGCGCAATCGCCCTCGCCGGAGGAGCTGGCGGCCCGCCCGGCGCCGGTGCGCGGCACCCGGCCGGAGCTGACCGCCAATGATGACTTCTACCGCATCGATATCAACACGCGCCCGCCCCAACTGAGCGAAGACGCCTGGCAGCTGCAGATTGGCGGCCTGGTGGATACACCGATGCAATTCACGCTGCAGCAACTGCGTGACCTGCCTGCACAGACCCAGATCCTAACCATGCAGTGCATCTCTAATACGGTGGGCGGCGATCTGACCAGCTCCTCACGCTGGACTGGCGTGCGTTTCAAAGACGTGCTGGCTTTGACTGGCATTCAGTCAGGGGCAGCCGGCGCCTACATCACCTCGGCGGATGGGTTTTACGAATTCGTCACTATGCAGGATATTGAGGACGAGCGCACGCTGTTGGTGTATGCAATGAATGACGAGCCGCTGCCCTACGAGCACGGCTTCCCGCTGCGCATCTACATCCCCAACCGCTATGGCATGAAGCAGCCCAAGTGGATCCAGTGGATTGAACTGGTGCCTGAGCGCGTCGACGGCTACTGGGTTGACCGCGGCTGGGACCGCGAGGCCTTCGCTCACACGGTGTCGGTGATTGACACGGTGGTGGTCGACCCGGATGTGGGCGAGACCGGCCAGGCCACCTGCGGCGGGATCGCCTGGGCCGGCACGCGCGGCATCAGCCGCGTGGAGGTAAAGGTGGATGAGGCGGAATGGCTGCCGGCCGAGCTGATCGCGCCGCCGCTCAGTGAATTGAACTGGATCCTGTGGAAGTTCAGCTTCCCGTATGTGATGGGCCGCCGCGTGCTGCAGGTGCGCGCTTACGACAGCGTCGGCCAGCCGCAGGAAACGCGTAATGCACCGCCAGCGCCCAGCGGCGCCACCGGCATCCATCAGATCGTCGTGACGATATAAAAAAAAGCCTCCCGTTCGGGAGGCTTTTTTTGACATCAAGTTTGGCTTACTGAACCTGGAAGGTCAGCGTGGTCTCGAGGTCGCCATTCAGGTAGAGATCAACCTTGTAGGAGCCATTGGGCCACAGCATGCCGGTGTTAGCCAGGTCGAAGGTGAGGATGGCGTCGCCGCTCTGGATGCTGACCTCGTCGATCAGGGTGTTGGGGGCTTCGCCGTCCACGTTCACCGCGGTCCACACGGCGCGCACTTCGGTGCTGTCAGAAGCGTTGGCGAGGTCCACGATGGCGTAGAAGATGTCCTCGGGGCCATACACATTGGTGGGCTGGGTGCCGGCCGAGTCGTAAGCCATATAGGCTTCCTGGAAGTTAGCCGTGCTGGCGCTAAAACCACAAGCCAGGGCGGTGATCGCCAGAACTGCAACTGCCAGTAAAACTTTGAAATTGACGTTCTTCATCTTTCTCCTAACGTACAGTGTTGCACAAGTTAACTGATTTTAGTCCCATCTTGTTACTTGCTGGCAGAGTTATCTGCCTCAGCATCCGGTTCAGGGGTGGGCGGCGGTGTAAGCTCCAGCTCCACCGAACCCTCCATTTGGATCTGGCCGCGCAGGAACGCGCCTTCCTCGGTGGACATGGAAACGGTGACCACGTCACCCCATACGCGCCCGGTGGCGCGGATCTCGACCTTCTCGGCCAGGATGTCGCCGCGCATGGCGCCGGCTACGATGACGTGGCGGGCGCGCAGCTGCTCGCAGGTCACGCGGCCGGTCTGGCCGATGACCAGCAAGCCGTCGAGTTCGATCTCACCCTCGAAGGCGCCTTCCACGCGCACGCCGCCGCTGCCGGTCAGCTTGCCGCGCAGGTTGATGCCATCCGCCACGACGGAGGTGATGCGCTCAGTCGGCGGCGGGGCAGCCTGCTCTTTGGAGACGCTGGCTTTGCGGCGGAACATCAGGCGGCGGGCGCCCCTTCTTCGCCGCTGTTGTCAGCGATGCCTACGGTGTTGAAGCCGGAGTCGACGTACATAACCTCACCCGTGATGCGCTTGGAGTGGTCGGACGCGAAGAAGAGAGCGGCGTTGCCTACATCTTCGATCGTCACGTTCTCGCGCAGCGGGGCGGCTTCGGCGAATTTGTTGTACAGGCCCTTGAAGCCCGAGACGCCGGAGGCGGCCAGGGTGCGGATGGGGCCGGCCGAGATGGCGTTCACGCGGATCTTGCGCGGGCCAAAATCGCGCGCCAGGTAGCGCACCGAGGATTCCAAGGCGGCTTTCGCGACGCCCATCACGTTGTAGCTGGGCACGGCCTTCTGGGAGCCGTAATAGGTCATGGTCATGAGAGAGGCCCACTCCGGCAGGTAGGGCTCGAACGCGCCGGCCAGGGCGGTAAAGGAATACACGCTGATGTCCATGGCGGTGTGGAAGCCGGCGCGGGTGGTGTTGTAGTACGGGCCGCTCAGCTCCTCACGGTTGGCGAAGGCAACGGCGTGGACCAGGATGTCGATCTTGCCGTAGACCTTGTGGGCCTTCTCGGCCACGCTGGCAATATCCTCGTCCTTGGTAACATCGCAGGATTCGATGAATTTGCTGTTGATCGACTGGCCCAGGGGCTCAGCGCGCTTCTTGAGCACATCCCCAGCGTAGCTGATGCCCACATCCGCGCCGTGTTCGTGCAGCGCCTTGGCGACGCCCCAGGCGATCGAGCGCTCGTTGGCTACCCCGAAGATCAGGGCGGTTTTTCCTTGCAGTAAGCTCATGTTCTCTCCTCTTTGTTTATTGGCCGTCGGCCAATGGCAGGTCTGCCAAAAATCGCCAGGGTTTGCTCAGCCAGGGCTCGGGCGTGGCCCCCAGGCCCACACGGGGGCCGGTACGCACATGGCGGTCTGCCACGGCTTGGCCACGCTCGATGAAGATTATAGCCTTCGGGTCGGTGAGGCTTAGGCGGTTGTGCCGGCCTGTGACGCCGAAAGCCTGGGTCAGCTTGCCGGGGCCGTTGGTCCACAGGGCGGCTGGGCGGCCTTTGCGCCGCCTGGCAATGAGTTCTAACCCCTCAAGCGGCTGCACGGCGCGTAGCAGAACGGCGTGCGGCACGTCCTCCGGCTGGGTGACCACGTTCAGCATCCAGTGGTTGCCGTAGGTGAAATACACATATGTGAAGCCCGGCGGGCCGTATAGCGGCTCGGTGCGCGGGGTGCGCCCGGCGCGGGCGTGGCAGGCCAGGTCACCCTCGCCGCAGTAGGCTTCGGTTTCGGTGATGATGCCGGTGATGCGGCGCACACGGCCATTGATGCGCTGCAGGTGCACTAGGCGTTGGCCTAACAGGCCGCGGGCCACCTGCAGCGTAGATTGCTCGTAAAAGGATAGAGGCAAGCGCGCAGCCATACTAGGCCGCCGGCTGGGCGGCCAGCGGCCCGGGCAACAGGTCGAGCAGGTCTGCGATGGCGCTGATCTGCCCAACGTCCGGGTCTTCGTACAAGCTGTTCCAGTTGAGCAGCAGGCATTGCAGGCCGGCGCCACGCGCGCCGAGCACATCGGCGTAATAGTTGTCGCCCACGTAGAGCACGCTGTCTTTGCTGACTCCTAGAAACTCGATCATGCGCAGGAAGATCTCTTTGTCTGGCTTGTAGGCGCCCAGCTGGCTGGCGGCCAGAAAGAAATCCATATGCAGGTCCAGGGCCATGGCGTTCATCTCGGCGTGCACAGGTTTGGGGCGGTTGGTGAGCAGGCCGATGCGGTAGCCGCGCTGGCGCAGGGTCGCCAGGGCGGCGCGCGTCTCGGGCAGCACATGGCTGACGGGCGAATAGTTCTCACGCATGTACTCGTGCACCTGGGCGGCGTACTGCTGGGCCTGCGGCTCATCAAAGCCCAGCGAGAGCAGGCTGCGCACGCCGTAGTTCACCCAGAATTCCTGCGTGCCTTCTTTGTAAGCGGTGATGTCGGCCTTGAGGTCATCTGAGCTGGCCCAGTACTGGTGCTCCCACAGCTGGCCGGCGCGGCGCTCGGCGGGCGTGAGCGGGCGGCCGCGCAACGTTTCTGCAAAGTCAGAGATGAAGGCGTGGGCATGCGGCTCGTTGTAGCGCAGCGTGTCATCCAGGTCAAAGACGATCGTTCGGATAGGTTTCGGATCCAGGGGCTTAACCACCAATGTAAGACATCTCCACTTTCGGCAGGGCTGCGGTGTTGGCTGAGCGCAGCTCAGAATAACGGTCGGTGCGTTTTTGCCACACCGCGGCGATGGCGGCCTGCAGGGCGGCATCATCTGCGCCGCGGCGCAGCAGGCCGCGCAGGTCAGCCCCGCCTACCGCGAACAGGCAGGTGAACAGCCGCCCGTCGGCCGAGATGCGCGCCCGGCTGCAATCTCCGCAGAACGGCTGCGATACGG
The DNA here is from genome assembly GCA_019454165.1 of Anaerolineales bacterium. GTDB lineage: Bacteria > Chloroflexota > Anaerolineae > Anaerolineales > UBA11579 > JAMCZK01. Next base: position 504,547 of record CP075367.1, read on the forward strand.
AAGCGATGATGCCGATCTCGCCGCTGCCGTCCGCGTAGCGGTAACGCTCGGCCACTTCGCCGCGGTAGTTGGCTTCTAATGGCTCCAGCGGCAACTCAGCCTGGATGAGGTCAACCATCTGGCGGGCGGTGAGCACATCGTCCATACGCCAGCCGTTGCTGTGGCCTACGTCCATGTATTCGATCAGGCGCAGGATGTGCCCATGCTGGCGGAAGTAGCGCGCCATCGGCAGGATGGCATGCTCGTTCACGCCGCGCTTGACCACCATATTGACCTTGACCGGGGCGAAGCCGGCGCGGGCGCTTTCAGCGATCCACTCCAGCACGCGCTCGACCGGGAAGTCGACATCGTTCATGCGCTTAAAGGTTTCATCGTCCAGCGCGTCCAGGCTGACGGTCATACGCTTCAGGCCGGCCGCCTTCAGGCTGTGCACGCGCTCCAGTGGGAAGGAGCCATTGGTGGTCAGGGCAATGTCTTGCACGCCAGGCACCGACGCCAGGCGGGCGATCAGGCTCTCCAGGTCCTTGCGCATGAGCGGCTCGCCACCGGTGAGGCGCACTTTGCGCACGCCCAGCGCCACGAAAGCGCGGGTCACCTGCTCGATCTCGTCAAAGCTGAGCAGCTGCTCCTGCGGCAGGAACTGGTATTGCTTGCCAAAGACCTCTTTGGGCATGCAGTAGGTGCAGCGGAAATTGCAGCGATCAGTGACTGAGATGCGCAGGTCGTGCAGCGGGCGGGCGAATGTGTCTACCAGAGTACTCATAATAAAAAAGAGGCGCAGTGAAGCACTACGCCTCTGGTGATGCTCACTTAATGCGATTATATCGCGCCGCTATTGCTCAATGATGTCTGGCTTGCGGCTGGCGCGCTTCTCCTGAAAGTTGCGCACCAGGATGGAAATGCCCACCGCGATCAGGATCAGCGGCCACAGGGTCGAAAGCCAGTCCGTGCCGCCCAGAATGCCGCTGAAGAAGATGAACAAGGCCGCGCTGAAAGCGACCGCGGTCAGGCCTTCACGCAGGCCGGCAAAGAAGCGGCCCTCCAGTAGATTCTTGATGAGCGTGCCCACGCCGATGAAGCCCGGGATCAGCGTCCACATATACGACCAGCTGCCCCAATCGCCCGATTGGTTCTGGTAGTAGAAGATGCCGCCCAGGCCAGCCAGGATGGCCGCCGGAACGGCGAGGCCGGGTGAGCGGAACAGCACGCTGAGCAGCAGCACCAGCGCACCCACGCCGACGAGCAGCATGGGCCACTCTACATCGAACTGGATGAGGCTGCCAAGCTCCGGGAAAAAACGCTGCGCCAGGAACCAGCCGCCGGCCAGCAGCAGCAAAACGCCGATGACGGCGTTGCCATTGCGATTCGTGTCCATAGTGTTACCTCCAGCTTATATACGCAATATGCGCGTGCGCGTTGCGAACGCTAGCCTTGCCTTTGTTTCGCCAAACGTTCGCGGAACACGCCCGCCACGCCCAGCAGCACCAACAGACTGCCGCCAATGGTGTAGACTGTGATCTCCTCACCGAGTACAAAGAAGCCCAGTAGAAGAGCCAGCACGGGGTTGACGTAAGCATACGTCATCACGATGCGGGTGGGCAACAGCTTGAGCGCGATCACGTATGAAGTAAACGCCAGCGTGCCGAAGATCACCAGATAGCCCCAGGCCAGCCAGGCTTCCGTGTTGGGGGTCGGCGCCGGTTCCTTGAGCAGCAGCGCCAGGATGCCGAAGCCGATCGAGCCGAACAGCATTTGGTAGGCCGAGCTAACCCGCGGTGCAAGATCCAGCTGGTTGCGCGCCTGATACACCGAGCCGCTAGACCAGGCCATGGCCGCCACCAGCAGCGCCAGCGTGGCGATCGCATCCGCGTGCACCCCGCTGGATAGCGAAGGCAGCGTCAGCACCACGATGCCGCCGAAGCCGATTAGCAGCGAAATGAACAACAATGGCGAAGGCAGCTTGCGATCCCACACCGCTTCCACCACCGCCGCCCATATGGGCGATGCGGCCACCAGCAGCGCCGCCAGGCCGGACTCGGTGCGCTGTTCAGCAAAGGTGACCAGCCCGTTGCCGGCTACCCACAGCAGGATGCCGGAGACCAGCAGGGTCAGCGCTTCCCGCCGGGTGATGCGGATGCGCTCTTTCTTGAAATAGCTCCAGGTGAACAGGATCAGGCAGCCGAGCGCGGCGCGCATCAGGCCCATGGTGAACGGCGGGAAGCCGGCGCCCTCGCGCACCGCGATGCGGATGGCCAGGTAGGTGCTGCTCCACACCAGGTAGACGACCAGCAGGTTGGCCAGCCCCGTGCGGTTCAAGCCCTGCGATTGTGTATTGGTTTTCATCGTTCCTCAGTTTACTTCGCCGCGGCCACGCTGTGCACGCGGCTGCGATGCACGATCACAACGCCGAGCAGGACCGCCAGCGCGCCCAGCCACTCGCCGCGTGACAGCCATTCGCCCAGGATCGGCCCGGCGATGATGGCGGTCAGGATGGGTTGGCTCAGCAGCGTAGGCGACACCATGGATGCGGGCAGGTGGCCCTGCGCATAGTTCAGCAGCATCCAGCCGCCGCCTTGCACGAACAGCCCAAGCATGAGCAGGTAAATGTACGTCTGCTGCGAATAGCCGGTCAGCGGCGCGCCCACAGCCACGCAGAAAATCAGCAACAGCACGCTGCCCACTGCCGCCGTAAGCCAGAAGAACGAGAAGGTGTCGAGCTGCTCGCGCCCGCGTTGCGCCACCAGCATATAGGCGGCATAGAAGAACGAGCCGATCAGGCCCAGCATGCCGCCGCGGTTGATCTCGAACTCTGCGCCCAGATCGAGCCCCAGCACGATCAGCGCGCCCAGCATGGCCAGCACCAGCCCCAGCCAGAAGGTCGGCTTTAGCTTCTCACGGAAGATAAAGAACGCGCCCAGCCCTACCCACAGCGGGGCGGCATTGCCCAACAGGGTGGGGATGGTGGCGCCACCGTAGTTGACCCCGCTGGACCATACGGCCAGATCGATCGCCAGGAACAGGCCGGCCAGCCCGCCCAGCCACAGGCCGCGCCGGGTCAGCGGGGGCTGCTTGCGCCGGCTGAGCGCGAAGGGCACGGCCAACGCCACCGCGGCGATGCCCATGCGGTACAGGCTGGTCACGCTGCCGGGCGTTTCGGCCAGGCGGGTGAAGATGGCTGAAGTGGCAATGATCATCGTGCCCAGGGCCAGCGCCAGGTAGGCTTTCCAGAGCGATTTGGGTTCAGACATAAGCCTCGGATTCTAATTGATGAAGCTCTATAGGAACACCGGCACAGGCTGGCGAGTTGCTTCGTTTGCTAATTCAGTTCTGATATTCGCTCACTAAAATTGAAAATACTCGCACAGGTATAATGCCTTAAGTGCGAGTGCCAGGAGGCATCACAAAAATGGAAGACAACAACAAGCCTGAAATACTGGTGGAGCGTGACCAACGCGGCGCACCCAGCGGCCTGGGTACTCAATTCAAGCTTTTGCTGCGGCTCATGCGTGACCCGCGCGTTAGCCCGCTGCTCAAAGTCCTGCCGGTCGGCGCGGTGGTCTACCTGTTCTCGCCTGACCTACTGCCCATGATCCTGGACGATGCCGTCGTGCTGGGCGTGGGCTTCTATGCATTCCTTGAGTTGTGCCCGCCGGATGTTGTGGCCGAGCACCGCGCCGCGCTGGCCGCCGAAGCGGCGAGAGGCAGCTAACCCATGCAATATTTGCAGAGATTCCTTCCCCCGGGCGGCGGTGGCCGCATGGCCGATTTCCTCAACCAGTTCCGCCTGACCTGGCGTCTGATCCGTGACAAGCGGGTCAACACGCTCTACAAGCTCATCCCCTTTGCTTCGCTGCTGTATCTCATCTCGCCGCTGGATTTTGCCATCCCGCTGCTCGACGATGTGGCTGTATTGTGGGTGGGCACTTCCATCTTCACTGAGCTGTGCCCCACCGATGTGGTGGAAGAGCACCGCGCCGCGCTGGCCAAAGGCGGCCGCCGCGCCCAGATCAAAATAGACGAAGGCGATGTGATGGACGGCGACTACACGGAGAAAGAATAAAAAACCTACTACGCCTGTTGCCCCTGGTCCTCCTGCTGGCGGCCTGCTACAACCGCCCCGCCCCCAGCACGGCTCCGTCTGAACCGGTGATCTCTACGCCGGTATCGGCCGCCCCCAGTGACACGGAGCCGGCCGAACAAGCCACGCTGGCTATTGATAAGGACCAGACCGCCGCGGTGGGCTTTGCCAACCCGGCGGACTACAGCTGGAACCTGGTGAGCCAGGGTTTTGCCCAGCCGCTGCTGGCAACCCACGCGGGCGATGGCAGCGGGCGCCTGTTCATTGTGGAGCAGCAAGGTGTGATCGCCGTGGTTGAGAACGGCCAGCGTCTGGCCGAACCTTTTCTGGATATTCGTTTCGAGGTCGGCAGCAATGGCAACGAGCAGGGTCTGCTCGGCTTGGCCTTTCATCCCGATTACGAAAACAATGGCTACTTTTATGTGAACTACACCGGCCTGGGCGGCAATACGGTCATCTCGCGCTTCCAGGTCTCCGCGGATCGCAACGTTGCGGATGTGGATAGCGAAGCGCCGATCCTGTACATCGCCCAGCCGTACGCCAACCACAACAGCGGCCATATTGAGTTTGGCCCGGATGGCTATCTGTACATCGGCAGCGGCGACGGCGGCTCCGGCGGCGACCCGCAGAACAACGGGCAGTCGCTTGAGACCCTGCTGGGCAAGATCTTGCGCATCGATGTGAATGTGGATGGCCCCTACGGCATCCCGGCCGACAATCCGTTCGTGTCCGGTGGCTTGAACGAGATCTGGGCTTATGGTTTGCGCAATCCGTGGCGCTTTAGCTTTGATACCGCCACCGGCGATCTATACATTGCCGATGTCGGCCAGGGCGAGTGGGAAGAAGTGCACATGCTGCCCGCCGGCACGGGCAACGGCGCCAACCTGGGCTGGAAGTATTACGAAGGCACGCACCCCTACGAAGGCACACCGCCCGATGGGCTGGAGCTCGATTTCCCGGTCGTGGAATATGACCATGCCTCGCGCTGCTCCATCACCGGCGGCTACGTTTACCGTGGCGCCAATTTGCCAGAATGGAATGGCATCTACTTCTATGGAGACTTTTGCTCCGGTGAGGTGATGGGCATGTACCAGGGCGCAGACGGTGTGTGGAACTCGCAGGTGCTGTGGGACACTCAGGCACTGATCACGTCCTTCGGTCTGGACGAAGCCGGTGAACTGTACCTGGTGGACCGCAACGGCGGTATATACCAACTCCAAGCCAACAACTAAACTCAGCAGCATGGCGGCATCCAACCCAACTGCTGATATCGTGGTCGTCTACAACCCGCATTCCAGTGCGGCCAACGAGGCGCGCCTGCGCAATACGATCGAGCGCGCCTTCGGCGCCCGCCCGGTGGACTTTTGCGAATGCAGCCCGCAGGCCGATATGCAGGCCCGCCTGGCCCCCTGGCTGGCGGGCGGCGTGCGCCTGGTGATCGCCGCCGGCGGCGACGGCACCATCTCGGATGTGGCGGAAGCGCTGGTCGGCACGGAGGTGGTGCTCGGCATCCTGCCGCAGGGCACCAGCAATGTGCTGGCACGTGAGCTCAAGCTCCCTTTGCAAATGGAGGCGGCTGCCCGCATTCTTGCGGGCGAGTACGCCGTGCGCAAGATCGATGTCTTGCGGGCCGGTGACAGCGTGTGCGTGCTGGGCGTCAGTGTTGGCCTGAGCGCGCAAGCCATGCAGGACACTGGCCGCGGCCAAAAACGCCTGCTCGGCCCGTGGGCCTACTGGCTCACCTTCGCTCGTCATTTCTTTGGTTTGCGTTCGCACTTGTTCACCGTGGAGCTGGACGGCTACGCCACCCAATTGCGCTCCACCGACGTGCTGGCCATGAATGTGGGTACGATCGCCTTCCGCGCCATCCGCTGGGGGCCGGACGTCAAGCCAGACGACGGCCTGCTGGATTTTTGCTTCCTGTGGGCGCGCAATGGTTTGGAATATGCGCTCACGATCCTTAGCTTTGCGCTGCGCCTCTATACGCGCAACGAGCGCGTGAACGTGGTGCCGCTGGAGCGCAGCCTGCGCATCGTGCAGCCGGAGGGGCTGCTGGTTCAGGGGGATGGAGATGTGATCGGCGTGACGCCGATCACGATCACGCTGGAAAAAGAAGCGCTCAATATTGCTGTGCCGCCCAGCGCCTAAGCCTTCGGGCGGCGCTGGCGTACGGCTTCGAACAGCAGCAGGCTGCCGGCGGTAGCCGCGTTCAGTGATTCGATCTGGCCGGGCATGCGGATCTGGATCGGCTCTGCGCCCAGGCCGCGCGCCTCCGCGCTGGGGCCATTCGCCTCGCCGCCCACGATGAACGCAAGCTTGCGGGTCAGATCCACTTCGTCAAAGGGGCGGCCGATGTTGGCCTCGGCCAGCATCGGGTGCAGGCCGTGTTCGGCGAGAAGATCGCGGATGGCGACCCAGTCCAACTCGAGCACCGGCAGGCGCAGTTGGGCGCCCATGCCGCCGCGCAGCACCTTGGGCGCGAACGGGTCTACGCAGCCAGGCGCCAGCACGGCGGCGTGCGCACCGGCGGCGGCCGCGCTGCGCAGCAGCGTGCCTACGTTGCCGGGGTCGTTGACGCGATCCAGGATGACCACCAGGTCAAGGGCGGCGGCCAGCGCCACCGGCTGGCGCTGCACTTCCAGCAGCAGGCCGGCTGGGGTCGTGGTGTCGCTTGCGGCTTCCATCACGCTGCCGGTGACTTCTTCCATCTCTGCGCCGGCGTTCTTGAATGCGGTCACCAGCTCCATGCCGCGCGGGTCCAGTTCCGCTGTATAGAAGCCTTGCTTCACCTTCCAACCCGCCGCCAGCACTTCTTCGGCCAGGCGCACGCCCTCCACGACAAAGGCGTTGGCCTGGCGGCGCTCCTTGGCGCGGCCTTGCAAGGCGCGGATATGCTGCACGCGCGGGTTTTGAGTAGAACTGATCATGCGCCTATTGTAGTGCTGCGTTGTGAAGCAGCGCAAGCATGCATGTAGAATATCGCTTTGGAGGAACCATGGCCGACCCACGCGTTCAAAAACTTGCCCAAACCCTGGTGGAATATTCCGTCAAGGTCAAACCCGGGGATTGGGTTGTCGTCTCCGCCCATCCGCTGGCCGAGGAGTTGGCTGCCGAAGTGGTGCGCTATACCTTGCGCTCCGGTGGCAATCCCAGCGTCTTGACCGGCCTGGGCTCCACCCAGCGCGTCTTCCTTGAAGAAGCCAGTGAAGATCAGCTGAAATGGCTATCGCCTTTTGAGCGCTTGCCGTTCGAGCAGGCCGATGTGTTCATCAGCCTGGATGCGAGCGACAACACCCGCAACCTCAGCATGGTGGATAGCCAGAAGCAGCAAACCCGCTCGGTGGCCCGCCGTGAGATCATGCAAGCCTATATGCGCCGCAGCGCCAGCGGCGAGCTGCGCTGGACGCTGACCCGCGTTCCGTGCCAGGCCTACGCTCAGGAGGCCGACATGAGCCTGAGCGATTACGAAGACTTCGTATACCGCGCCTGCAAGGTAGATCAGGCTGACCCGGTGGCCCTGTGGAACCAGATCGAGGCCGACCAGAAACGTCTGGTGGATTGGCTCCAGGGCAAGAAGCAGGTGCACCTGCGCGGCGGCAATATCGATATCCAAATGTCGATCGAGGGCCGCACCTTCGTGAACTCCACCGCCCACCACAATATGCCCGGCTCCGAGATCTTTACCGGGCCGGTGGAGGATTCAGTACAGGGCTGGGTCAGCTACACCTACCCGGCTATCTATCTGGGGCGCGAAGTGGACGGCATCCGCTTGGAGTTCAAGGATGGCAAGGTGGTCAACGCCACGGCTGAGAAGAACGAAGAATATCTGCTCAAGATGCTGGATATGGATGCTGGAGCGCGCTTCCTGGGGGAGCTGGGCATCGGCACCAACTTCAGCATTGACCGCTTCACCAAGAGCATCTTGTATGACGAGAAGATGGGCGGCACGATCCATATGGCGCTGGGCATGAGCTACCCGGAAACCGGCGGCAAGAACCAATCCTCCCTGCACTGGGACATGATCTGCGATATGCGCAACGATAGCGAGATCCTGGTGGATGGCGAGCTGTTCTACAAGAACGGCGAGTTCCAGGTCTAAGCGACTTGGAGCAATGACGATACAGACAAAAAAAGGACGGCCATTGGCCGTCCTTTTTGTTTTGTGCTTGTGAGCCTAGTTGAGCTTGGCTTGGGCGACCACAGCCTTGAAGGCGGCGGCGTCACGCACGGCGATCTCAGACAGCATCTTGCGGTTGATCTCAATGTTGGCTTTCTTCAAGCCGTTCATCAACTGGCTGTAGCTCACGCCGTTGAGGCGGGCTGCGGCGTTGATGCGCATGATCCACAAACCGCGCAGATCGCGCTTCTTGTTGCGGCGGTCGCGGTAGGCGTAGGCCAGGCTCTTCAGGCGGGCTTCGCTAGCGCGCTTGTACAGCTTGGAGCGCGTGCCGAACTGGCCCTTGGTCTCCTTCAAAACCTTTTGGTGCCGCTTGCGGCGGGTAATACCGGTCTTTACTCGTGCCATGCTTCCTCTACTTCGCCGTGCGCGTGGCCGGGTTGGCGCGGTACTTGCTCATGTACGGCGCCAGCTGGCGGATGCGCTTCTGCAGGGCTTTGCCCTGCACGGGGATCATCTCGGTGAATTTTGCCTTGGTGCGCGCCGAGGTGCGGCGGCGCAAGTGGCTCTTGCCGCCCTTGGTGCGCACCAGCTTGCCAGACCCGGTCAAGCGAAAGCGCTTGGCGGTGGCTTTGTGCGTCTTCATGCGAAATTTCTTAACTGCCACAACTACTCCTCTTGCCGCGTGTCTCGCAGCGGCTATTCTTCTGCGCTTTCAGCCGCAGGTTCTTTCTTTTCTTTCGCTTCGCCCTTGGCGGCAGCGTCCTTGCCGGCGCCTTCGTTGGGGGCCAATACCATCAGCAGGGTGCGCCCCTCGAACTCAGGCGCCTGCTCAATGATCGAGATGTCCTGCAACTCGGCGGCGATCTCCTTGAGATCCTGCAGAGCGATCTCAGGATAGTCACGCTCGCGGCCGCGGAAGCGGATACGAACCTTGACCTTCTTGCCTTCGTTCAGCCAACCGCGCGCCGCCTTGGTCTTGAAGCCGCGGTGATGCTCGGTGGTCTTGGGCCGCAGACGAATTTCCTTGATCTCGACCTTTTTCTGTGCCTTGCGAGCCTCACGTTCTTTCTTGGTGCGCTCGTAGGTGAATTTACCGTAACTTACCACTCGGCAGACCGGCGGCTTGGAGTTGGGGGCAACCTCAATAAGGTCCAGGCCCGCCTCGGCGGCGATCCTGAGCGCTTCTTCGATTGGCACAATTCCGCGATTTTCGCCGTCCGCATCGATCAGGCGGACTTCCTTAACCCGAATGGCTCTATTTACACGGTACTCAGATGTACTGATCTGCTTATTCTCCTGGCACAAATTCGCCCCGGCAAGCTATCGCCAAAGCAATAGAAGCCTTGGGGCGTAAGGCGGGGCGCATAATACCATACGCGCGGATAAAGAGTCAACGGGGTCACTGCGCCTGCGGCGCAGGAGTTGCGAAGCAACTCCTGCCGGGGCGATTTTTAGGGCTTGGCGTCAAGGCATTTCTGGGCTTACAGGCGCGTAACTGCGGGGGCGGCCGTTCGTTCGCACCTCGGAACGGGCAACCTTTGCCCTTTATGAGTGTTATTAGTGTACTGGAGGCTGTGTTCGCAGCAGGCTTCGCCGAGCCATCGCCAGGACTGTGGGCTGTGTGGCGCCCCCATACAGCTGAGGAGGAGCATATGAGCGCACCGTATGCATTGGTCGTAGATGATGACCAGGCTGTGGCCGAGATCTTTCAGCGCGCTCTGCAGGATTGTGGCTACAGGGCCGATGTGATGGACGGCGGCCACAAGGCCCAGGCTCAACTGGTGTTCACCACGCCTGACCTGGTGCTGCTCGATCTGCATATCCCCAACCTTTCCGGTGACATCATTCTGCGCCAGTTGCGCGGGCAGCTGCGCTTTGCCAATACCCGCGTGGTCATCACCACCGGGGACGCCAGCGCAGTGGCGCGCTTCGCCGGCCTGGCTGACCAGGTATTGCTTAAGCCCATCGGCTATGAGCAGATGCGCGAGCTGGCCCAGCACTATCTTTCGGTTTCTGTCTAATTCAACTAGGGATCGAGCCGCGGCAACTGGGAACAGGCGCTGCCGTTGAGGTTGAGCGTTTGGGCGTCCACCCAGCCCGTGCCGCTCAGACCCGTGTTGCCCAATTCCAGGTCGGCCTCCGCCCAGCCATCCTCGGTCAGGCCCATCACGGCGGCAAACTGGCCTTGCTACAGGGTGGTGATGACGCGGGCAGACGCGTGGGGCTGCTCGTATACCAGCACAGCATCCATCGGCATGTTGTAGCAATAGTTGTCGAGCGGCGCCTAAACCTCCGGCAAGGCGGCGCAGTTGCCGCTAAGGCTGACATCGGCATGCCAGAGCCAACGCAGGCGAAAGGGGCCGAGGTTGGCGGCCTGGGCCACGCCCGGGTCAAAGCCCAGCCAGCCGTGCACCGTGCGGGCGGTCAGCGGCTGCATCAACCCATCCTGCACTTCAGCGAATACATCGGCCTCGGTGTGCGGGCGGCTGTAAATGGTGACGTGGCTTGAGCTGCGCGCTACACATTCGCCTTCACCATTCGGCAGGACCCAGGCGGTTGGCTGGGCTTCGGCAGGCGTGCAGGCGAGTGTGGTTGCCAGCAGCGCCAGGACTGCATAGAAGGATGGCTTCATGCAGGCAAGTTTATTGCCGGGGGATTAATTGGCTATGAAGAGCGCTCAGTCGCAGTCGGCGCGCTGGCTAATGTCGGCGTAGACCGCCTGCGGCGCCGGCCAGCCAGCCCACAGGGCGCACAGCATGGCGCCGGCCTGCGGGCCATCCGCCAGCACGCGCTGGCTGGCTTCGGCCGCCAACTGCCATTCACCCAACGCGGCGTAGGCGCGTACCAGCGGCAACCACTCGATGCTGAGGGCCGGCTGCAAGCCGGCGCGCTCGGCGGTTTGCAACGCTTGCACGGCAGCTGCGGGCGCGCCATTCTGATTCGCAAGTTGGGCTTGCTGATAGTAGTAGCACCAGCCGCGCGGCGGCTCTGCCCCAAAGATGCCCGGGTCAGGCGGGCTGCCTTGCGCCAGAATGCGAGTGGGGTTGGAATACGCGGCGACCTGGCGCTCGTCATCTGTCAGATATGGATTGAATTGATCGTACGCGTCGAGGGCCCACAGGCAGCTGCCTTCTGGCCCCATGCGCACCAGTAGCAGATCGCCCGGCTCGGCGTGGAAGATGTGGCCGCGATAGTTGATGTCGTAGCCCTCGCCGCGCAGGATGGGATCGAGCGTGTGTGAGTAGCGCAGCTCCAGATTCCATAGGTCGGCTGCCGGGGCGACGCTGCGGATGGGGTAGAGCGTGTTGAGCGCCGCGCCCAGCAGCGGCTCGCCGATCCATTGGGTTTGGCGATCCGGCGTGATGATGGCGGTGCCAGGCGCGATGTCTGGGGCGCGCCAGTGCAGCTGCCAGTACAGGCTGCGCTGCGCCTGCCAGTCTTGCCGGAAGCCCTGGGCGTTCTCGATGTGGCTGCTGACCGCCAAACCGAGCAAGACCGCCAGGATGATTGAGCGCCCGCGTGCGGAGCGGATGAGCGTGGTGAGCGCCCAGACCACCAGCAGGGCAGCCCCCATCAGCCCGGCCATCAGGTAGCGACTTTCGTAGCCGGATGTGTTGGCTTGATTGCCGGTGATCCAGATCGGCAGCAGGCCCAGGAAGAAGGCGGCCACCCCCAGCAGAACGGCCTGGTGCAGCGGCTCAGTGTTCCCCTCTTTAGGATGGCGTGTCAGTAGCCAGACAAAGCTCAGCGCGCTCACGCCGCCGATGAACCAGGCAGCCCAGTATGTGGCGTGCAGTGTGCGCGCCCAAACCTGCACCAGCGCGTGCCAAAAATCGCGCAGGGCGCCGGGGGCAAGTTGGGCGATCAGGCGCAGCGGGTTGCGGCTGAGCTGGAGCGGATAGGGCTCTTGCGGCAGCTCCAGCAGCCAGAAGCGCCACACCAGCCAGGCCGCCAGCATCAGCAGGTACGGCGCCCACTGGATGGCCACGCGTTTGGCGGTGCGCACAAAGCTGTCGCTACTGTGCTGGCGGCGCAGGATCAACCAGAGGAAGAGCACGCGCAGCAGATCCAGCCCGGCGAAATACTCCATGGTGAACAGGTGCACGACGGCCGCGGCAAGGCCCAGGGCGGTGTAGCGCCAATAGCGCTGAGGGTGGCTGGCGGCGCGGGCCATAGCGCCCAGCGAGACAAAGAAGGCGATCTGCGCGCCGAGTTGAGTCGCAAAGGTGACGGATACCGGCTGGGCCAGGTAGCCCGGGTACACGGCGAACAGTAAAGCTACATATAAGATGAAACGCGGCCGGGTTGGCCAGAGCGGCTTGAGCGACCAGGCCAGGCCCAGCACGCCCAGCCAGCGCATCAGCAGCGCGCTGATATGCCAGACCAGCGGGTGCGTGCCCAACTGGCCGATGATAAAGAAAGGCCAGGGGGAAAACGGCCGGTCATAACTAAAGTGAGTGAGCAGCTGCCCCCACTGCTTGTTGTGGATAAAGAGGATGATCGGCCAATCGTCCCAGTAATAGCCAAGCTGGGGAATGAGCGGCGCGTAGGCCAGCAGGCAGGCTACTAGGTACAGCCAGGGCGCATAGCGGGTCACTGCATCAACGTTGCGTTGCGTGGGGGGCATGCTTGGGCTAAGAATAACCAAAAAGCCTGGTCTGTGAAGACCAGGCTTTTTGTCAGTCGGGGCGAAAGGATTTGAACCTTCGACCTCACCGTCCCGAACGGTGCGCGCTAGCCGGGCTGCGCCACGCCCCGAGAACTGCTGGAGCATTGCGAATGGCAACGCCATCGCAATAACACCCCGAATGAGCCGTGATTATATCCGCGTTTATTCCGCGCTTGCGCCCCAGGCCTGGCGCGGCAGGCGGATGCTGAAGCGGCTGCCCTTGCCCTCAATGCTCTCGGCGCTGACCATGCCGCCCTGCAGCTCCACCAGCGTGCGGGTGATGGTGAGCCCCAGACCCATGCCGCCGTGGCGGCGGGTCATGTGGTCCTCCACCTGGAAGAAGCGGTCGAACACGCGCGGCAGGTCCTGGGCCGGGATGCCAATGCCGCTGTCGGCCACCTGGATCTCGACCCAGGCTTCGTGCTCCAGCAGGCTGAGCTGCACCAGGCCGCCGGCGTTGGTGAAGCTGATGGCGTTCTTGAGCAAATGGTCCACCGCTACGAACAGCTTGTTGGGATCAGCGGTGATGTAGACGGCGTGCTCCGGGATCTGGCTGCTGAGCTGAATGCCTGCTTCGTTGGCGGGCGCAGTATGCATGTCCAGCAGGCTATGCAACTGAGCTGACAGGTCGTAGCTCTGGGTGCGCAGGACGGCCGTGCCGCTTTGGGCCAGCTCGATCTTGGAGAGATCCTCCACGATCTGCTTGAGGCGCAGGGCTGCTTTCTCGATGGTCTCGCTCTGTTGGCGGGCTTCGCCGTCCTCCAGGATCTCCTTCAGGTAGCTAGCGTGGCCCAGCACCAAGCCGAGCGGGATGCGCAGTTCGTGTGAGGTGATGGCGATGAAGTCGTTGCGCATCTTGTCGAGCTCGGCCAGGGTGGTGTAGCCCTGGCGGGCCTGGTGCATCATCTCGGCATTTTCCAGGGCGATGGCGGCTTGGGCGGCCAGATGCTCCATGACGAGCACGTCTTCTTTGTCGAATTCGTTCTCGCGCTTGTTCACGGCGCACAGCACGCCGAGGGCGGCGCCATCCACCACCAGCGGGACGGCCAGCAGATTGCGCGCCTTCAGCTCGGGCTGGGCCTCGCCCAGCACCGGCCACAGGCTGCGGTAGGCCTGGCCGATGGGGTTGGTATCCAGTGGCAGGCTGATGGCGCTGCGGCGCGTATGGGTCAGCCAGGGTGCGATCTCCAGGCGCAGCGTTTCGGTTTCAGGGTCGAAGCGGGCGATCGCGCCCTGCTCGCTGTCGGTCACCTCGGCTGCGGCGCGCACGATGGCGCGCATCAGCTCCTCTGGCTGTAGCGTGGCGCTGAGGCGGCGGCTGGCCTCCAGCACGCGTTGCAGCCGCTCAAGGCGAATGCGCAACGCGTGGGTATCCAGCAATTCAGAATTTTTGGCCACATGGCGAGTATAAAGGAGAGGCGAGTGATTAGTAATGAGTAATCAGTAACCAGGACGCAGAAAAACAAGAGCAGCCGTCTAAGAGCTATCGGTCTTGTGCATTACTGAACTTTTACTCATCCGCGGCCGCAGTTTTGATTACTGATCCCTGTTCACAGCTCACTGACGAAATATTTTGCGTATAATTTTTTCTTACGAGGTATGTATGTCCGGTCATAGTAAATGGTCCACCATTAAACGCAAGAAAGCAGTGACAGACGCCAAGCGCGGCGCAGTCTTCACCCGCTTGGCGCGTGAGATCACTATCGCGGCCCGCGAGGGCGGCGGCAGCCCTGAAACCAACTTCACCCTGCGCCTGGCGATCGACAAAGCCAAGGGCGAGAACATGCCCAGCGACAACATTGACCGCGCCATCAAGCGCGGCACGGGCGAGGACAAAGACGGCGCCACGCTGGAGCAGGTGACCTATGAGGGCTTTGGCCCGAACGGGGTGGCGGTCATCGTGGAAGCCGTGACGGATAACCGCAACCGCACCGTCTCCGAGCTGCGCCACGCCTTCAGCCGCCACGGCGGCACCCTGGGCGAGAGCGGCTCGGTCAACTGGCAGTTCGACCGCGTGGCGTTCTTCGCTTTTGCCGCTCAAGGCAAGAGCGAAGAAGAGCTGTTTGAGCTGGTGGTGGAAGCCGGCGCCGACGACATCTGGTACGAAGACGGCCAGGTGGAAGTGACCGGGCCGGTGGATGCTTTCAAGCGCATCGGCGATGCGCTGCGCCAAGCCAGCATCGCCATTGACGATGCTGGCCTGCGCATGCAGGCTAAGCAGGAGCTTGAAATGAGCGCCAACGAGAGCTTGCAAGTGCTGCGCTTCATTGAAAGCCTCGAAGAACTGGACGACGTGCAAGCCACGGCCAGCAATCTGAAGATCAGCGACGAAGCCCTCGCCCAGCTCTCCTAATACTATGCTGGCCATCGGAATCGACCCCGGCACGGCCATCACCGGCTACGGTCTCGTACGCCAGTCCCCATCTGGCAATTTGGAATGTGTGGATTGGGGCGTGATCCTGACCCCGGCCAAGATGGAGTTGGCCGAGCGCCTGGCGCATATCCATGCCGGCCTGGTGACGGTGCTCGAGACGCACCGCCCGGCCAGCGCGGCGGTCGAGTCGCTTTTCTTTCAGCGCAATGTGCGCACTGCTATGAGCGTGGGCCAGGCCCGCGGGGTGGTGCTACTGGCCCTGCAGCAAGCCGGGCTGGCCGTGGCGGACTATACGCCCAACCAGGTCAAGCAGGCGGTCAGCGGCTACGGCGCGGCCGACAAACAGCAAATGCAAAATATGGTCAAAACATTACTCGGGCTATCCGAGCTTCCCAAGCCTGACGACGCCGCCGATGCGCTGGCGATCGCCATCTGCCATCTCAACACCCGCCGCACAGTGGCGGCCATGGAGCGTGCCCAATGATCAGCGAATGGGATCTGTTCCTGCGCTTCGGCGCCGCGCTGGTCATCGGCTTCTCGATCGGCCTGCAGCGCGAGTTCTCGCACGGCGGGCGCGGCAAGAACATCCCGGCCGGGGAGCGCACCTTCGCGCTGTTCGCGCTGGCGGGCAGCCTGGCCGCCATGGCGTCTGACCGCTATCACCAGCCGCTGATCTTCTTTGGTCTGCTGCTGGCCGTGGGCCTCATGTTGGTAGTGGGCTACTACTTCAAGGCCAGCGACCAGCATGTGGGCATGACCACCGAAGCGGCCGTGCTCATCACGGTGCTGCTGGGCGGCCTGTGCTACTGGGATTTTGTGGGCTTGGCGGTGGCGCTGGGTGTGGCCACCACGCTCATTCTTTCGATCAAGCTGGAAACTGACCGCCTGGTGACGGCGCTAACGCGTGAGGATATTCAGGCCGCGCTGCAGTTCCTGGTGATCACGGCGGTGGTGCTGCCGGTGCTGCCGAATGAGGCGATCCTGCCCGCGCCGTTCGATGTGCTTAACCCGTTCAAGATCTGGCTGATGGTCGTGCTCATCTCCGGCATCAGCTTTCTGGCGTACCTGCTCATCAAAGTGCTGGGTAGCGAGCAAGGCTTGGGACTCTCCGGGCTGCTGGGCGGCCTGGTATCCAGCACGGCGGTGACGCTGAGCTTCTCGGCGCGCAGCAAGAAGCAGGCCCGCCTGGTGCGCATGCTGGGCTTCGGCATCCTGCTGGCCTGGTCAGTCATGTTCGTGCGCGTCATCGTGCAGATCGCCATCGTCAACATGGATCTGGTGCATGTGGTGTGGAAGCCGCTGGCGCTGGCCGCTTTGGCCGGCCTGGGCTACGCCTTCTATTTATATGTAGCCAAGCGCAGCCCGGCCAACAGCCAGGTGGAGTTCAGCAATCCGTTCGACCTGATGGCTGCGCTACGCTTTGGCTTGTTGTATGCCTTTGTTTTGCTGATCAACCGCGCCGCGCAACTCTATCTGGGTGAGCAGGGTGTGCTGCTTTCCAGCTTCGTGGCCGGCTTTTCTGACTCCAACGCCATTACGCTCAGTCTGGCCGAGCTGAGCCACAGCGGAGGCCTCAGCCTGGATACAGCCGCCCTGGGCATCGTGATCGCCACCATGACCAACACGCTGTTCAAGGGCGGCATCGTGCTGACCTCCGCCTCCGCCGGCCTGCGCCGCGCCATCTGGCCCGGCATGCTGCTGGTGGTCGTGGTCGGCATTGGCGCGGCTTTCCTGCTCTGATGATCGCTTCGCTCAGCGGGCGCGTAGCCCACATCGGTGAGAGCAGTCTCACGCTGGAACTCTCCGGCGTGGGCTTCAAGGTCAGCGTGCCGCGCGGCGTGCTCGATGAGGCCCAGATCGGCCTGAGCCTGAGCCTGCATACCTACCTGGTGGTGCGCGAGAACGAGCTGAGCTTGTACGGTTTTCCTTCCCCTGAAGCACGGGATACCTTCACCATGCTGATCGGCGTGGAACGCGTCGGGCCTAAGCTGGCGCTGGCGATCCTCTCGGCGTTGAGCGTGGGCAGCCTGCGGGCCGCCGTGCTGGGCGGCCAGAGCGCGGTGCTCGGCAAGGTGCCGGGCGTGGGCAGCAAGACCGCCCAGAAGATCGTGCTGCACCTAGCCGACCGCATCCTGCCCATGGAGGGCGACGCACCGGTGCCGGCAGCCCAGCCCGCCGACGGCGACTTGCTGGATGCGTTGCTGGCGTTGGGATACAGCGTGGTGGAGGCGCAGGCGGCCTTGCAATCCGTGCCGGTTGACGCGTCTGATGATGTGGAAGAGCGCTTGAAGTTGGCGCTGCGTTACTTTAAACGGCCCGCCTAGTCTTCATCTGCCGGCTCGGCCTTGCGCTGAGCCTCTTGCAATTCCCCGCCCAATATCAGCACCTGCTCCTCCAGCGCCGCGATCCGTGAGCGCATTTCGCGCTCCAGGGCTGCCAGGGTATCACGCCCATCCTCCTGGTCGGTGCGCAGCTCCGTGCGCATCTGCATCGCCGGCGAGAGATCAAGCTCGCGGATGGTTTGCTCCATATCGAAGATCAGCGTTTCCAGTTGGCGCAGCTCCACTGTCAGGCGGGCCAGTTCCACCGCTGGGGTGGGGCTGAGTTCCATCTCCAGTTCCATGCGCTTGTCCAGCGCTTCGAGGGCTTGCAGGTTCTTGGCGCTGTAGGCCTGGTTGACCTCGGCCATGATCTCTTCATGCCATTTGCGCTGCTCATCATCTGGGGCCAGGTCAGGGTGGTAGCGCTTGGCCAGCCGCCGGAACAGATCGCGCACTCGCCGCTCGTAGTTCACATCTTGAGATGTGGGCGCGGCGTGCTTTTTGAACGGCTGGTCGGTCCCCGACTCCTGGGTTTCTTCACCCTCATGCGTCCAGGCAGCCCCGCCGCGGCGCGAGCCTCGCGCCCCGCGCCAGGCATTGGAAGGCGGCGCCTGGTCCGCGGTCAGCTCGTCCAGCTGGCGTTGTAGGCGCTGCTGGTGGGCTTCCAGCGGGCCGATCCGGCGGTTGTACAGGTCGGTGAACTCCTGTAGGGCGCCGCGGGTATTGGTCAGCTCAAGGTCGAGCAGGTCCATGTATTCGCGGCGCCTGGCCAGCTTGGCCCGCAGGCCTTCGAGTTCGGCCTGCAGGGGAGAGATGAGGCTGCTTGTCGTTTTCGGCATTTTCGGCAAAAGTGCCAGAAATTATAACGAGAGCCTGGGGCTGGCTCCAAACCCGGGGCGATGCCTGCGGCAATTGGTTTGTGAAATACTGGACTAATCGGAGCCTATCTGTTATGATTTGCCCAAATGCCTAAATTGGCTAAATCCCTTTCGCGAAATGCGGAGATTTGACCCATGACTGACATGATCAAAGATATTTCTTCCAGCCTGCAAAAGCAGATCGATTCGTTTAAGCCCGAATTTGAGCTGCGCGATGTAGGCACGGTGACCGCCGCAGGTGACGGTATTGCCCGTGCGAGCGGCCTGGCCCAGGTGAAAGCCCAGGAGCTGGTGCAGTTCGAGAACGGCGTGATGGGCATCGCCTTCAACCTGGAGCGTGACAACGTCGGTATCATCGTCATGGGAGATTTCTCCGGCATTGACGAAGGCATGACGGTGCGCTCCACCGGCCGTATTGCGTCCGTGCCGGTTGGCGATGCCATGGTTGGCCGTGTGGTCAACGCCCTCGGCGAACCGGTGGACGGCAAAGGCCCCATCGCCTTCACGCAGTACCGCCCAATCGAACGTATTGCCCCCGGCGTGATTCGCCGCAAAGATGTAGACACCCCGGTGCAAACCGGCATCAAGGGTATTGACGCCCTGACTCCCGTTGGCCGCGGCCAGCGCGAACTGATCATTGGCGATCGCCAGACCGGCAAGACCGCCCTGGCGATCGACACCATCATCAACCAGAAGGGCAAGGGCCTGCTGTGCATCTATGTGGCCATCGGCCAGAAGAAAGCCGCCATTGCCCGCACGGTAGCCATCCTTGAAGAGCACGGCGCCATGGAGCACACCGTGATCGTCGTCGCCTCGGCGGACGAGCCGGCCGCGCTGCAGTACATTGCGCCCTACTCCGGCTGCGCCATCGGTGAAGAGTTCATGGAAACCGGGCGCGATGCGCTGATCGTGTATGACGATCTCTCCAAGCACGCCTGGGCCTACCGCCAGGTATCCCTGCTGCTGCGCCGCCCGCCGGGCCGTGAAGCCTACCCGGGCGACCTGTTCTACCTGCACTCCCGCCTGTTGGAACGCGCTGCCCGCCTGGCCGATGGCTATGTGGTCGTGCCCAACGGCTTCAGCGGTGATGTAGCCGAAGAGAAAGACGGCCAGGCCTTCAGCGGCCCGCTGGCCAAGCACAATGCCGAGGAAGCGCTGAAAGGCGCCAAGGACAGCAAGATCGTCCGCCTCAAGGATTCCGGCGGCTCGCTGACTGCGCTGCCCATCATTGAAACCCTGCTGGGTGACGTATCTGCGTACGTGCCCACCAACGTGATCTCCATCACTGACGGCCAGATCTATCTGGAAGCCAACCTGTTCTATGCGGGCATCCGCCCGGCCATCAACGCCGGTCTGTCGGTCTCCCGCGTGGGTGGTGACGCCCAGACCAAGGCCATGAAGCAGGTGGCCGGTGGTTTGCGTCTCGATATGGCTTCCTTCCGTGAGCTGGCGGCCTTCGCCCAGTTTGGTTCCGGTTTGGATAAGGCCACCCAGGCCCAGCTCAACCGTGGCCGCCGCCTGCAGGAGATCCTGAAGCAGCCCCAGTACGCCCCCGTGGCGCTGGAGCATGAAGTCGCCCTGATCTACGCCGGCACCAGCGGCCTGGCCGACAACATTGACATTGAGCGCATGAACGAATGGGAAGCATCGCTCGTCCGCTTCCTGGACTCGTCGCATGGCGATCTGCTCAAGGAGATCCGCGAGAAGAAGGCCCTCAGCGACGAACTCAAGGCTCGCCTCAAGAGCGCCATCGAGACCTTCAACAGCACCTGGTCCTAGCCAAGAACGACCAGTAAGCATTTATGGCTAATACACGCGAAATTCGCCTACGCATCAAGAGCATCAAGAACATCTCCCAGGTGACGCGCGCCCTGCAGGCGGTATCCGCCAGCCGCGTGCGCAAAGCCATGGATATGGTGCAGGCCACGCGCCCGTATGCCACGAAGGCCTGGCAGGTGCTGACCCACATTGCCAAGCAGCCCGGCCGCAGCAACCTGCACCCGCTGCTGCTGGAGCGCCCCGAAAGCAAGGGCGCCCTGGTGGTGATGGTCAGCGGTGACCGCGGCCTGGCCGGCCCCTACAACACCAACGTGCTGCGCTTTACGCTCAGCCACTTTCAGAACTACCCCGTGCCGGTGCGCTTCATCCCGGTGGGCCGCAAGGGCGCCGAGCTGCTGTTCCGCCGCGGCGTGAATGTGATGGCCCAGTTCACCGATGTGCCGGCTGAGCCCAAATTCTCCGACGTTTCGGCCATCGGCCGCATTCTGGTGGATGAATTTCTGGCTGGCACCGCGGATGAGGTCTACCTGGTCTATACCGACTTTGTCAACATGATCCGCCAGGTGCCGGTCATCAAGAAGCTGCTGCCCCTGGAGTTCGAACACACCGAGGGTCTGGTGCAGTCTGACAACCAGGCCCACAGTGATCTTTCGGCCTCGTACATTTACGAGCCGGGCCAATACGAAATTTTGGAAGAGATCGTGCCGCGCTTCACTGCGCTGCAGGTGTACCAGGCGGTGCTGGAATCGTTTGCCAGCGAGCATGCCGCCCGCATGGTGGCGATGAAGAACGCCACTGACAACGCCAGTGAACTGGGCAAAGGTCTCACCCTTGAATACAACAAAGTGCGCCAGCAGGGCATTACCAACGAAATGTTGGATATTGCCGGCGGCGCAGAAGCGCTGGCACAACAGGCCAGCTAAGCGGAGGAACGGATGGCAGAAGCAAGCGGACGCGTAGTCCAAATTCTGGGTGGTGTGGTGGATGCGGAATTCCCCGAATCCAACCTGCCCGAAATTTATGATGCGATCGAAATTCAGCGCCCGGGCGAAGCCCCGGTGGTGGTTGAAGTGCAGAACCACCTCGGCGGCGGCCAGGTGCGCGGGGTAGCCCTGGATGCGACCGAAGGCCTGCAGCGCGGCATGGAAGTCGTCAACACCGGCGCCCCCATCACCGTGCCGGTGGGCACGGCCACCCTGGGCCGCATGTTCGACGTGCTGGGCCAGGCCATCGACGGCCTGGGTCCCGTAAACAGCGAGACCAGCTACGCCATTCACCGCAATGCGCCCGCCTTCGAAGACCAGTCCACCAGCGTGGAAGTCTTCGAGACCGGCGTCAAAGTCATTGACCTGATCGCCCCCTTCACCAAGGGTGGTAAGACCGGCATCTTCGGCGGCGCCGGCGTAGGCAAGACGGTCATCATTCAGGAGCTGATCCGCTCCATCGCCACCGAACACGAAGGCAACTCCGTGTTCGCCGGCGTGGGCGAGCGCACCCGCGAGGGTACGCAGATGTACCGTGAGATGACCGAGTCGGGCGTGCTCAAGGACACCGTGCTGGTCTACGGCCAGATGAACGAGCCTGCCGGCAGCCGCCTGCGCGTCGCCCTGACCGCCCTCACTATGGCCGAGTACTTCCGTGACCAGGGCCGTGACGTGCTGCTGTTCATCGACAACATCTTCCGCTTCTCGATGTCCGGCTCCGAAGTGTCGGCGCTGCTGGGCCGTATGCCCTCCGCCGTGGGTTACCAGCCCACCCTGGCCACTGAAATGGGCCAGCTGCAGGAGCGCATCACCTCCACCCGCACCGGCTCCATCACCTCCATGCAGGCCGTATACGTGCCCGCAGATGACTATTCCGACCCCGCCCCGGTGGCGACTTTCACCCACCTGGATGCGACCATCTCGCTGGAGCGCGCCATTGCGGACAAGGGCATCTACCCCGCCGTGGACCCGCTGGCTTCCACCTCGCGTATTCTTGACCCCAACATCGTGGGCGAAGAGCACTACCGCACCGCCCGTGAAGTGCAGCGTGTGCTGCAGCGCTACAAAGACCTGCAGGATATCATCGCCATTCTGGGTATCGATGAACTAAGCGAAGATGACAAGCTGATCGTGGCGCGTGCCCGCAAGGTGGAGCGCTTCTTCAGCCAGCCCTTCTTCGTGGCTGAGCAGTTCACGGGCACGCCCGGCCAGTACGTTTCCCTGGCCGAGACCGTGCGCGGCTTCCGCGAAATTCTCGATGGCAAGCATGACGACCTGCCTGAGCAGGCCTTCATGATGGTTGGCACGATCGACCAGGCCGTAGAGAAGGCCAAGAAGCTGGCTGAATAACAACGAATCAAATCTCCGTTCCCTATCCCATGCATGGGATAGGGAACGGAGAGTAGGAGATCGGCTTTTATGACCATCCGTTGCGAAATTGTTTCCCAGGACCGCAGCGTCTTTGAAGGCGACGCCGACATCGTGACCATCCCCGGCCACGACGGCGAAATGGGCGTGCTGCCTAACCACGCGCCCCTGCTCTCCACCCTTCGCCCCGGTGTCGTCAAAGTCAAGCAAGGTGCGCAGGAGAGCCTGTTCACCGTAACCGGCGGCCTGGCCGAGATCCAGCCTGACATCATCACCATCCTGGCCGATGCGGCCGAGAACATCGAAGAGATCGATGTGGCTCGCGCCGAACGCGCCAAGCGTGAGGCTGAGCAGCGCCTGGCCGAAGGCCTGCCGCCCGGAACCGAAGCCTTCCTGGCCGCCGAGGCCGCCCTGGCGCGCTCCAACCTGCGCCTGGACATTGCCCGCCGCTTCGGCCGCGCCAACCGCCATTCCCGCTTCCCAACTCAAAGCTCCGGCGAGTAGAATAATCGCACGCTCAGCGCCCATAAAGCAAACTGCCTGCTGGCAGTGTGGCAATCTATCTGCATGCGTCATGGCATCCGCCCACCGGGACATGCCATTGCCTCATCGGCGAACTAAGAGAACCCTATGGCTGTTTTAGCACGCGAACTTGGTATCGATCTGGGGACAATGTTCATCCGCATTGTCCAGGGCGGCGAGATCACCTTGCAGGAGCCCACGGTGGTTGCCGTGGACCTGCAGGAGCAGAAAATGGTGGCCGTGGGCGAAGAAGCCCAGGGCATGATCGGCCGCGTCTCGGATGAGACCCTTGAAGTTGTGCGCCCACTGCAAAAAGGCGTGGTCGCTTATTACGAACTGACCGAGCTGCTGCTCGAGACCCTGGTGCGCCGCGTCGGCGGCTCTGTGCGCCTGTTCAAGCCGCGCATGATGATCACCCATCCCTACGGCATCACCAGCGTGGAGCGCCGCGCCGTGCATGAGGCCGCCCTCGCCAGCGGCGAGGCCGCCCTCATTTCGCAGCCGCTGGCGGCCGCCCTGGGCATTGACCTGCCGGTGGGCACGCCCACCGGCAACATGGTGGTGTGCCTGGGCGGCGGCTGCACGCAGGCTGCCGTGCTGGCCATGAACGACGTTGTCTCCGGCGAGAACCTGCGCCAGGGCGGTCTGGACCTGGACGATGCCATCGCCAGCTATGTGCGCCGCAAGTACGGCCTGCACATAGGCCAGCGCACGGCTGAGATGGTCAAGCTGCGTATCGGCGCGGCCGTGCCGCAGGACGAAGAGCAGAGCATCGAGCTGCAGGGGCAGGACCAGGTGACCGGCCTGCCGCGCCCGCTCACCATCACCACCTCTGAAGTGGTGGAGGCTGTGCAGCCCGCCCTGGATGAAGTCTTTGAAATGATCCGCCGCGTGCTGGAGAAGACCCCACCTGAGCTGGCCTCTGACATCATTGACCGTGGGGTGGCCCTGTGCGGCGGCGGCGCGTTGCTGCGCGGCATGGACCGCCTGATGACCCAGAAGCTGGGCGTGCCCGCCTACCTGGTGGATGACCCGGTCAACTGTGTAGCCTTGGGCGCCCAGCGCGCCCTCGACGAATACAAAACCCTGGCCCGCTACCTGGGCTAGCCAATCGCGCAAACAAAAAAGCGGCCCAGCGGGCCGCTTTTTTGTTTTTTATTCCGGGTAGGTCAGGATGCTGCCATCCGCCCCATCGTAGAGTGGATTCAGGCCCCGCGTCAGATTATCGAAGTGCGGCACGGCCCATTCGCCGAGGGAGGCTTTGATCTGCAATGGGTACAGCAGCAATATCGCGCTATCTTCTCGCATCATCCGGTCAAACTCTGTATCGCCTTCCCCAAATGGCGGATTATTGTCCACAAGAATGCTTGGGTAGATCACGCGCAGATCGTAGGCGGTCTTGTTGAGATACAGCAGAAACAGCGCCGGCTCGTTGGAGATCCACGGCACGTCCTGCGGCAGTTGGCGCGCCGCCTGCAGCAGCAGCGAGCCGCGGTAGTAGCTGGCGGTGTAGCCGTGCCCCATCTCGTAGCGCTCGCTCACCAGCTTCTCGGTCACCGGCGCCCAGGCCAGCAGCGCCAGGGCGGTCAAAGCCGCCAGCGCAGCGCTGGCGGCTTTGGGCCAGCGAGTCAGCAAGCCCAGCAGCCCGCTGCCGGCCAGCAGCAGGAGCAGCGGGAACAGCGGCAGCATGGTGCGGTCGTTAATATCCGGCGTGACGTTGGAGAGGGCGAAGGCCGCCAGGCACACCAGCGCGTAGGCAATGGCTTGCACACCGGCGGTGAGCGCCAGCCGCGCCCAGGTGGCGGGCGGCCGGGCGCGCAGGGCATGCCAGGCGGCCGCGATTAGGCTGGCGGCCAGCAGCAGCGCCACCACGGCGGCAAAGCCTTTGTTGACGATGCCGGGCAATCCCCAGGCCGCCCGCAGCGGCAGCCAGCTGCCCAGCACGCTCACAAGTGAGTGCCAGAACTCGGCTACGCGCAGCCACAGGTCCGCGGGCAGCTCGAAGCTGCGCCCGGCCAGCGCCGGCAGGCTGAGCTGCCAGGCGAGTGTGGGCAATAGGCCGATGGCGGCGAACAGGGCCGCATCCTTGACGCGCTCTCGCAAGCCAACGGGCGACAGTGCCAGCAGCGCCACGGCGCCGGCAGCCACGTTGGCCGCGCCCACCAGGCGCGCCAGCACGGTTAGCCCGGCGCAGGCCGCGGCGGCGTACAGCGCCCAGCGCCGCGGCACGCGGGCGATGTAGAGTTGCAGCAGCATGAAGCCGGCCAGCATCAGGGCCAGGTACAGCGGCTCGCTCATGGCGCCGCCCAGGTTATCCATCATGGGTGGGAAGCTGGCCAGCCCGAACGCCAGCAGCAGCGCCAGGGCGCGTGAACGGGTCAGCGCGTACACGCCGGCGCTCAGCGCGAACAAGGCGGCGAACGCGCTCAGTACATTGATCGCCAGGGTGGATGTGAACGGATGGATGCCAATCAGTAGGAAGGCAGCCATCACGAACGGGTACAGCGGCTGGTGGAGGGTCAGTGGGGTGTAGCCGCCACTCGGCTCGAGCACGCTCAGGCCATGGCCGTCCACCAGGTTGCGCGCCGCCGAGATATACGCGGCCGAATCGCTGAACGCCCACGGCCCCCAGTGCATCTGGCGCAGGGTCAGCAGGGCGGCCGCGACCCCGATCGCTGCCAGCAGCCAGTAAAAGCGATCTTTCAAAAAGGCCATGCTATTCGCTGAAGGTGTATACCCACAGGCCACCCTGCTGGGTCAGCGGCTCGAGGTCCAGGCTGATCAGTAGGTCTTGCATGGCGGCAAAGTCAGGATAGTCCGCCGGGTCGATCACAATGTATTCGACCTTGTACTCGCGCAGGGTGTTCACGCTGTGCTCGTCCGGAAAGCGTTCCAGGATCGGCGCCAGGTAATGGAACTGCGATGTTTGATTGGCATTGAAGAAGCCGCCGGTGAAGGGCTTCTTATGGGTCAGGGCGTAGTAGACCTGCTCCTGGTCGACCGAGCGGCTGAACGGCAACTGCACCACCGCGCCCTGGCCGGCTTGCTCGGCCAGCCAATAGTCCACCGGGCGCGCCTCCACCGGCTTGATGCTGCCGTAGAAAGTGCCCGGATAGAACTCGAACAACGCCAGGGCGATCAGGCCGGCTGCGGCCCAGCCGCGCCATTGCAACCGAATGCGCTTGAGCAGCAGATCAGCCCCCAGGCCGGCCACGAAGGCCGCGAACAGCAGCGTGAACAAGCCCATGCGCATGATGGCGCGCATCTTGGCGAAGAAGGGCACATAGTTGTACAGCAGCAAGCTGGGCAGCGGCACACGCTCCCCGTTGATGAGCACCAGCTCGCGGTCCCAGTGTAAGTGCGGCCCCATGGCGATCACCAGGGCGCCCAGCATCGCCAGCGCCGAGATATACAGCAGCGGCTTGTTGGCCAGCTGCTTCTTCCACATGAAAGCGAGGACGACCAACGCCAGCGTTACCATGCCAACGTACAGCGAGCCCTCGATCCATTGCGAGCGGTCAAATATGTCGCTGATCCAGCCGCCCAACAGAAAATGGCTGGAGGCCGGCGCCAGAAAATCGGTGATATTGGCGGCGAACTCGTTCATGTAATCCACGCTGCGGTCAGCCAGCCCGCCCTGGCCCGCCAGGGACAGGAACGGGCGCAGCGCCATGTACAAGAAGGGCGCGCTGAGCGCCACGGTGGCCGCGCCGCGCAGCCAGTTGGCCGGCTGGGCCAGCAGGCGGCGCGCCTCGGCGCGGCCCTCGAACAATACATACCCGGCCAGGAAAATTACGGTGATCAGCAGCGTGAACAGCAAGTAGTACATCGAAGTGAAGGCGATCAACCCCAGCGAAACCGCGCACAGCGCCATCCAGCCCCAGTTGAACTTCTCCTTTGCGCGCAGCACTTCGTATAGGCCCATGAAGAATAGCGGGAACCAGGCCGTGGCCGAGAGGTTAAGATGCCCGGCGGTGTAGTGGGCGATGCGGTTGGGGAAGAAGGCGTAGATCGTGCCGGCCAGCAGGCTGGCGGCGTGCGAGCGGGTGTGGCGGTACACCCAGGCGTACATGGCCAGCCCGGAGAACACGAAGCTGAGCCACATGCCAATGTTGTAGCCCGCTACCGGCCCCAGCGCCATGCTGAACGGAATGCTGGGCGCCAGGGCGGCCAGGCTGGTATCCGTGGTCGAGAGGTTCCAGCCTTGCGGGTAGTTCATCATTGGATTGAAGAAGATGTGGGCGTTCTCGCCAGTGAAGAAGCCCTGGTACCAGCGCACCAGCCATACAAAATAGATGCCATCGCCCTGGGTGCCGCCTACGATGGAATCGGTGAAATCAAGGATCAGGGGATAGGTGAACAACAGGGCCAGCAGCAGAAAGAAGGCCCCGGCCAGGGCAAAGTGCTTGAGCTTGGGCATGATGAGGCCAATTATAGTTTCTGGCGTTAAAAAGCGAGCCGAGCAATTGCTCGGCTATTGGCTACTGACGCCTTTAGGCTAACCCAATTCACATGTTTACGACTAAGGCTGGTTTATCTACTCTCAAGAGAGAATTTAACTTTGTAAACAAAAAAATCTATGCCAGACATGGCTTTCAAAGCGTATTTCAACCGCTCGTCTTCCCGCCGTGCAATGACAATCCCTTTGACGGGTTTACCATTGCTTAAGTTTTCTTTTACCCACCCAACATACCGAGCAAGTTGTCCAATAGTGTCGTCGCTAGTCTGCCCTCTCTTTAGCTCAATAACAACAAAGTTTCCCGCTCTGTCTTTCACAAGCAAATCTATTCTGCCTATGGGTGTCGGATATTGCTGACTAACTAGCTCGCCGTCTTCCTCGATTAGCTCGTACTGCCCTCCTAATTCAGTGCGCTCCCAATTAGCAATCAAAAAGTCTTCTAGGTGTTTCTCTAAAGCAAATTCATTCTCTTCTGTTTCCAGATGCACATCGGGAAGAGCTATAACCTCACCTTCGTCCTGAAAAGGCTTCCATATCGGCAAACCAAATTCGCTGTATAAGAAGATGGATAGCAGGCGGGGCCAAGCATCGATTCCATAGATTGCCCGGAATCCCTGAAGAATATCTTTAGTGGATAGAACGATCTTTTCTCCATACGATGCATAAGGGCCGGAATTGGGCAGATTAAATTTATCAATGACTTGAAGGCGATCAGTAAGGGAAACACAAGACAGGTGGTTGTGTGGATCGTTCAGGAATATCAGCGCGTTTAGTGCGGCTGCCTTTTCACCGGTTAATCCGTTTTTATTTCTCTGGTTAATTTCTTCGAGCTTATTTATGAGTTCAATTTGCTCGGCTTCTTCCTGGCTTTTGAATATCTTGTCCAAGGTGGTGCGCAACTCTTTATTACTTTTTAAGTCATTGAAAATGCGATACCAGGTTCCCTGTGGAAGATTAACTCTGGCAATGGCTTCATCTTCTGCAGCATTGAACCCCCGTGCTTTTACGTCGATCAACTTGATTATTGGATCGTAGTCAGCTTCTGCTATGACCTCTTCGTTACCAAGAATCTTTTCTTCCCAAAATAAGTGGAAAGCGTGACTCTGTTTTGTCCATACTTGGCTGTGCAACTCAGTGTCGTAGGTCGACCTTAAGTCATTAAAAAGTTTGACAACTTCATCGCGCTGCATTTTCCCTCTGTTAACTGAAATGAACTCAGTCCAGATAATACGTCATGCGCTGCAGGTGGATGGACGGGTCGATGTTCTGTACCCGCACACCCGGCGGCACATTCAGGTTCACCGGGGCATAGCTCAAGATGGCCTGGATGCCGGCGTCCACCAGTACATCGGCCACATCCTGGGCGGCATTGGCCGGCACGGCGATCATCGCCATCTTGATGCCGGCGGCATGCGCCTCGCTTTTCAGCGTGGCAATGTCCTTGATCACGAATTCGCCATGCTGCTCGCCGATCCGCTCGGCTGAATTGTCAAAAATGTCACGGATCTTGAAGCCGCGCTCGCTGAACCCGCTGTAGCCGGCCAGCGCCCGGCCAATATCGCCGGCGCCAACGATCACAACTTCCCAGGTCTTATTGACCTTCAGGATCTCGCGCACCTGGTTGGCCAGGTATTCGATGTTGTAGCCTGTGCCTTGCTTGCCGAACTCACCAAACTGCGAAAGATCTTTGCGGATCTGGGCCGCTGAAATACCCAGGCGTTCGCCCAGCTCCTGCGAGCTGGTCACCTGGCGGCCTTCCGCCAGCATTTGTTGCAGCGCCCGCAGGTACACCGGCAGGCGCCCGATCACAATATCGGGGATCTGTTTTGCCATTGGTCATGTCTCCCGCCCAAAACTGTAGCATTAAAAGTCTCATTGTGCAATTGCCCACAATGAGTGTACAAGCAGGGTGCAAAGTGTTCCATCGGCCAGTGCGGATTGGTTGTAAGTCTGTAGCAGATTTTGCCCCCTCGCCGAGTATCATTCGCACCTGTATGGATGGACATTTCATTGATGAAGTAGAGATCAGTCTGCGCTCTGGCAAGGGAGGGGACGGCATGATGCACTTCCGCCGCGAGCGCTTTGTGCCGCGCGGCGGGCCGGATGGCGGCGATGGCGGCCGCGGCGGCTCGGTAGTGCTTGCGGTCGAGAGCTCGATGCGCACCCTGTACAACTTCCGCCGCCAGAAGAAGTTCGAGGCCGATGAAGGCCGCCCCGGCGGCCCCAATAACCGCAGCGGCCGCGGCGCCAAGGACCTGGTGCTGAAGGTGCCGGCCGGCACTCTGGTCTATGACGCCAAGACCGGCAACCTGCTTGCCGACCTGGTGAAGGACGGCGACACTTATGAGGCGGTGCGCGGCGGCCGCGGCGGCCGCGGCAACCAGCACTTCGCCAACTCACGCAACCAGGCCCCGCGCATTGCCGAAAAGGGCGCCCCGGGCGAGGAGAAGACCTTGCGCCTGGAGCTCAAGCTCATCGCCGATATTGGCATCGTGGGCGTGCCCAACGCGGGCAAATCCACCCTGCTGTCGGCGCTCACCAACGCCAAGCCGCGCATCGCCAACTATCCCTTCACCACCCTGGAGCCCAACCTGGGCGTCGCCGCTCTGGATGAGGAAACCAGCCTGGTGCTGGCCGATATCCCCGGCCTGATCGAAGGCGCCCACACCGGCAAGGGCCTCGGGCATGATTTTCTGCGCCATATTCAGCGCACGCGCGTGCTCATCCATCTACTGGATGGCATGGCCGAGGACCCGCTGGCCGACTTCACCCAGATCAATAGCGAGCTGGCATTGTTCGACACGCAGCTGGCCGCCAAGCCGCAGGTGGTGGCGGTCAACAAGCTTGACCTGCCGGATGTGCAGGCCCGCTGGCCGGAGTTGCAGGCCGGCTTGCACAAGCTGGGCGTGAAAGACCCGCTGGCAATCTCAGCGGTCAGCGGGCAAGATGTGCGCCGCCTGCTGGGCCGCGCTGCAGATGAGCTGCTGGCTCTGCCGGAACCTGCCGCCGAAGCGCTGCCGATCTACCGCCCCGAAACCGATCCGTCCGAGTTCGAGATCCGCCGCGAGGGCGACGGCTGGCGCCTGAGCGGCCCGGCGCTGGAGCGCGCCGCGGCGATGACGTATTGGGAGCACGACCAATCCGTGCGGCGCTTCCAGCGCATTCTGCGCCAGTTGCAAGTTGACGTTGCCATGCGCGAGAAGGGCGTGCGCGATGGCGATACGGTCTACATTGGCGAATACGAGCTGGAGTGGAAAGAATAGCTCTGCCCGTTATTCAAAGTCGGCAAAGTATTCTGCAATAATCTCGCTCAGATCTTGCCCGGTCGATAACTGCAACAGGGCGAAGAAGTCTGCCGTGTGGGCGACTTGCTGATCGTACGCGGCGTAGTAATCCTTCAGGAACGTATAAAAAGCCTGGTCGCCTACCTGCTGGCGCACCGCATGCAGGAACTGCGCCCCGCGCAGGTAGACCGCGTTGACGTACGGGCGGAAGTTGGGCAGCTCGTAGGCGGTGCTGTCCACCGTGCCGTCTGGCTGCCACTGCTCGATGCGGAACTCCCGCCACCAGTCCAGATCGAAGGGATGGGCCTGCTCGTAGTACAGCAGCTCAGCGTAGGTGGCCATGGCTTCGTCGAGCCAGGGCTCCTGGCCGGCGTCGTTGCCGACCGCGCCGAACCACCAGCTGTGCGCCACTTCGTGGGCGGTGAGCATGGTCAGCAGGTTGCGCGGCGTGCCGTCGTAGCGGCGGAAGTAGCCCATGTCGAGGAAGAAGATGCCGTCTGACTCCATGCCGTCGGGGAATATGCACTCCACGATGGCGAGGCTCTCGTACGGGTATGGGCCGAACAGGTTCTCGTACAGCTCCAGCGAGGCGACCGCGGTGCGCAGGGCGGCCTGGGCGGCGGCGCGTTCCTCCTCGAAGTAGTAGATCGTGACCGGGATGCGCTGCTCGCCGGCCAGTTGCGTCTCGGCCTGGTAGTGCCCGCTGGCCGCCCACACGAAGCGGCGCGCGCCGTGGAGCTGGTAGTGATAGGCGCGGTCGCGTTGCTCGGCCGGCGCCGGCGCAGCGATCTGCAGCAGGGCCGGCGCGTTGACGGTGTAGATGGACACGTCAAAGTCGGCGCTCTCGTAGACCAGGTATTCGCCCTGCTGGGTCGGCTCGTTGACCAGCCAGCCGGCCGCGGCCTCGTAGGGCGGGATGAACGGATACCAGTCGATCAGGGTCATCTGGCGGGCTGACCAGCCCAGCAGCACCGGCCGCTCCGGGATGGCGATGGCGAACTCCAGCTCAACCTGCAGCTCGTCGCCCGGCAGCAGCGGGCGGGCGAGGAACAGCTCGATCAGGCCGCCGCTTGCATCCATGTGGCTGCCCCACTCCAGGCCGCGGTCGTAGCGCAGCGAAGTCAGCGTCAGCAGCTCATCTGAGATGGGCACGACGATCGGGATCAGTTCCAGAGCGTGGGCGCTGTTGTTGGTATAGGTAATGTATTGGCTAACGGCCAGGTAATGAGCGGCAAAGTCCAGCGTGGCGACCAGGCGGTACTGGCTGGGGGTGAAGGTGTCTGGGGCGGTGTAGGCGGGTGTGGGGGTCAGGGCAGCGGCGGTGGAAACGGGCAGGGTAGCGGAGGTGGCTTCGGGAGTGAGCGGTGGCGGGCCGGTGTAAGGCAGGCTGCAGGCTGCCAGGCCGCAGGCCAGCAAGCAGGCTGCGAGAAAGCGCTGGATCCCAAAGTTATTATTGCGCGGATTGAGGTGGGTGTTGCGTGGCTACGCCACGCGTTGGAGTTTCTGCCGGGCAAGCCCGGCAACGAAACTCCGCGTGTTCTGGTGAAAGAGAAGGTAAGAATTTCTTAGCAATAACTTTGTCAAGCGGTTCATACGGCACGCATAGGGGCGAAGCTGCGGCGATGATGCACACAAGGCCCGTGGGCGGCGATGGCTTCTCGGTGGGCGGGGGTGGCGTAGCCCTTGTGCTCGGCGAAGCCATAGTGGGGGAATTCGGCATCGAGGCGGCACAGTTCCGCATCCCGGGCGGTCTTGGCCAGCACCGAGGCGGCCGAGATGGTGAGGCAGCGGGCATCGCCGCCCACCAGCGGGGTCTGCGGCAGGTCCACGGCGGTCAGGTGCACGGCATCCAGCAGCAGATGCTGCGGTGGGATGCTGAGCGCCTCCAAGGCGCGGCGGGTGGCCAGGTGGCTGGCCTGCAGGATATTGATCTCTTCGATCTCCTCCACACTGGCGCTGGCGACGGCCCAGGCCAGAGCGTACTGCTTGATGCGCGGGGCCAGTTCCTCACGCTCGGCGGCGGTCATCTGCTTGGAATCACGAACCCCTTTGAGCTGGCGGGCGATGCTGCTGGGCAGGATGACCGCGGCGGCATAGACCGGGCCGGCCAGTGCGCCGCGGCCAGCCTCATCCGCCCCGGCGATGTGCGCAACCCCTTGCTGCCACAGCCTGCGCTCATAGCGCAGGGTCGGCCAGCGCTGGGCCACTTTGCGGGCCTTGGGCGCGGCGGCCACTCTAGGCATAGCGCCCCAGCAGATCATTCTTGCGGATGCGCAGAATTTCGCTAAGCATGGCCAGCGTATCCGCCAGCGGGCGCACATGACTGTGCTCGTTGTAATACCAGGGGATGGGTAGCTCGGTGATATTGAAGCCGCGTTTGCGCGCCAGGTAGAGGATCTCCACATCAAAGGCCCAGCCGTCAATGAGCTGACGGGTAAAGAGTTCGTGGGCGGCGCGGGCACTGAAGCATTTGAAGCCGCACTGGGTATCGTGCAGGCCGGGCAGCGCCAGCAGGCGGATCATGGCGTTGATGACGCGCCCGCCGACATGGCGCACCTCAGGCTCGTTGTAGCGCACCGCGCCGGGCGCCTCACGCGAGGCGATGATGACCTGGCTGCCTTGCATGGCGGGCGGCAGGAAGTTGGGGATCTGGCTGGCCGGCATGGAAAGGTCTGCGTCCAGCATCATGCGCCATTCGCCTTGGGCGGCCAGCATGCCGTGGCGCACGGCCAGGCCCTTGCCGCGCCCGTTGGCTTGCAGGGCCTGGAAGCCAGGGTGCTGCCCCGCAAAATCCTGGGCGATGCGCAGTGTATTGTCGGTGCTGCCGTTCTCCACGACCAGAACTTCCCAGGCATAGGCTTGCTGGCTGACGAAGGCGTGCACGCTCTCCAGGCTGGCGGGCAGGCGCTGCTCTTCGTTGTAGGTAGGGATGATCAGCGAGAGGAACGGAGCGGATGGGGTGGACGGCACCAAGCGATTATACGCACTGCGGCGGCTGTGGTTATACTGCCCGCATGCGAGCTTTGCTGCAACGAGTGCGGGCCGGCGCGGTGCGCGTGGGCGAGGAAGAGCTGGCGCGGATCGAGCGCGGGCTGGTGATCCTTCTGGGCGTTGGCCCGCAGGACGGCGAGGCCCAGGCGCAGTATCTGGCGGAGAAGATCGCCAATTTGCGTATCTTTGAGGACGGCGAAGGCAAGATGAACCTCTCGCTGCTGGATGTGGGCGGAGCGGCGATCGTGGTCTCGCAGTTCACGCTGTACGCGGATACTGAGCGCGGGCGGCGGCCCTCGTTCGTGAGCGCCGCCCCGCCGCAGCAGGCCGAGCCGTTGGTGGAGCGCTTTGCGGCCCTGCTGGCGTCACAGGGCGTGACGGTGCAGACCGGCCGCTTCGGGGCGGAGATGCAGGTGGAGATCCACAATGATGGGCCGGTGACGATCTGGTTGGAGCGGTAAAGGCTGAACCACAAAGACACAAAGAACACGAAGACAGACACCATACACAAAGAAAAATAGACCTGCATGGCCCACAGGCCGAATGTTGTCTCAATTGTTTGATGTAGAAAATAAAAAACTTTGTGCCTTTTTTTGTGACTTTGTGGTGAATAGCTACTTCCACAACCCAATATCAAACTGAACGGCCAGCGCCCCGGCCGCTAATGCGGCGGCGGCCTGCGTTTCGCTCTCGATGCCGCCGGCGGCGATGAGGGGTACTTGGGTGCGGGCGAAGGCCTGCGTGACCGCCAGCATTAGTGGATAGATGGCCGCGCCATACAGCCGCCCCTTGAGCAGGCGGCCCTCGGCGCCAGGAAGGCTGCCGCGCGGCGCGCCCAGGCTGATGGCGCTGGCGCCGCCCGCCAGGCAAGGCGCGGCCAGCTCTTCGGCGCGGGGCAGGCTGAGTTGGGCGATGACCGGCAGCTTGCCGGCTGCCGCAGCGCACAGTTCGGCGGCGAGCTGGGGCGAGGCGTCCGCCGGAATGTTGAGTTCGATCCCTATAAGATTGTCGAGCGCTTCGATGTTGGGCATAACCTTGCGAAGCGCGGTGGGCTCGTCCACCAATAGATTGAGGATGATGGGCAGCGCGGCGTGAGCCCAGGCCATGCCGTACTCCTGGATGCTGCGGCGCAGCCCGGGATTGGGCAGCCCGGTATGCAGCAACACGCCGCCCGGGAACGGCAGCATGCGCTCGCCCTGGCTGGGGCGGCGGGCTTGCAGGCTGATGGGGTTGGTGGTGAACGCGCCAGGCGCCAGGCCGCCGGGCAGGCTGGTGTCTTTGGGCGCGAAGCCCAGGCTGCCGGCCGCGTTGAGGTACGGCGTGCGCAGATCCAGCGGGGGCGCGTCAGGAACCATGCTGGCATTATACGGGCGTGTGCTGCTGCGCCGTTTCTGCGCGGCGCGTAGATATAATGCCCCGCATGGCAACGACAAAACGACCCCGCAAGGCTGCAAAGAAAACCGTATCCCCCATCGAGCGCACAAGATCAGGCCAGGACATCTTGCGCTTTGAGATCAAGCGCAGCCACTTTTGGGCGCTGGTGGCGCCGCTGGCCTTTGTGTTGGGCCTGGCGGCGGGATTCTTGCTGTGGGGTCGCGCGCCAGCCGCGGTAAATACCGGGCTGGGCCAAAGCCAGACGCAGGCCGGCACGCAGCTGGAAGATATCCAGCGCTACGACATCCCCATCGACGCGAATGATCCGGTCTTCGGCCCGGCGGATGCACCGGTGACGATCGTGGAGTTTGCCGACTTCCAGTGCCCGTACTGTGTGCGCCATTTTGAGCAGACCCATCCGCTGATCGTGGAGCAATACGGCGACCAGGTGCGCTTTGTGTTCAAGAACTACCCGTTGCGCTCGATCCATCCGGATGCGGACGCGGCCGCCCAGGCAGCCGAGTGCGCTCAAGAGCAGGGCAAGTTCTGGGAGTATCACGACTTGCTGTTCGGCGGCACACTAGGCCTGAGCCGCGAGGCGTATGCCGGCTATGCCGATCAGCTGGGCCTGGACGCGGACGCGCTGCTGACCTGCCTGGACGAAGGCCGCTATGCCGAATCGGTGCAGCGTGATTACGAGTTGGCGCAGCAGCTTGGCGTTTCGTCCACGCCGACGTTCTTCATCAACGGGATCGCGATGGTGGGGGCGTACCCGATCAGCGCGTTCCAGACCGTGATCGATTTTGAATTGGGAAACAGCGGGCAGTAGATTATTCCGTGTGATTCTGACCGGGTTTGAGAAACCACACCGGATCGCCGATGCCAGACCAGGGAAGAATCCTTGCTGGCACGTCTTCTATTCAGTGACTGTTTGTGACTTCACGCGCTGCGTGGATGAGGGTAAAAAAACCAAATTGCTTCGTCAGCGCTGCGTAGCAGCGCAATCCTCGCAATGACAAAGGGTGTTAAAGAGGGCGCAGCATGCTGCGCCCCTATATAAACCGTGTCATTCTGACCGGGTTTGAGAAACTACGCCAGGATCGCCGAAGCCGGATCAGGGAAGAAGACATGCTGGCATGTCTTCTATGCAGTGTTGATTTTTTGGCTTACCAAGATGCCTTTGTGGGAAAGCACCAGATTGCTTCGTCAGCGCTGCATAGCAGCGCAATCCTCGCAATGACGGGTAATGGGGGATTGACTCGCTCGCAATGACGCAGCAACACTCCCCTGATTACTACTCCCTGCTCCCTACTCAGCTGGCTTCTTAAAATTCCAGATGCCGCGGGTCCGGCCCCAGCGGAGGCCGCAGCTGCATTGCAGCAGGGCCGTTTTGGGTTCCCCGGCCAGGGGCGCGCCGCATTCCGGGCACTTGAAGAACGCACCGGGGGCAGCCGCGGCCGCATCCGCGGCCAGGCGTGAGCGTACAAAGATGCTGGGGGTGAACTTCCAGAACGCGCCCAGGGGCTGAAACAAACCATCCAGCCAGACCAGCAAGCGGGTGGGCACGTTGCGCTTGAGCCAGCCGAGGCGGAAGTGCGAGACGGCCAACTGGCGTTCGATCCTGAAGCCCAGCTCCCGCAGCCAGCGGGTGATGGCCGCCGGGTGAAAGTCAAAGTTGAGTTCGATGTATTCCACCGGCTCGTGGTTGAAGGGGCTCCACTTTTGGCGGCCCAGCAGCCAGCGCAGGATGGATTTCAGGTTGCGCTTGTTGGCGTATTCGAGGATGAAGGTCGCCTTGGGCTGCAAAGTCTGGCGGATCTGGGCCAGCGCGGCCGGCGCATCCGCCATGTGGTGCAGGACGCGGATCATGGTTGCGCCGTCGAACAAGCCATCCACAAAGGGCAGCTTGTACACATCCGCGGCGACGTAGACATAGCGATCGCTCTCCCCGAGGTATTGCTGGGCTTGTTCGAGCTGGGTGGTGGAGTAATCCATCACCACGATGCGCTCGTAGCCGGCGTAGCGCGGCGTGTTGCGGCCGGCGCCGGCGCCCACTTCGAGCATCAGCTTGCCGTGCTTGGGCAGCAGGCGGCGCAGGGCGATCTCTTCGGCGCCATCTTCATAGGCACGGCCACCCTGCTCCCAGAAGCGGGTTTGGTAGTCTGACCCCTCGTAATCGCAGATCGGTGGGTGCTGGGGATCAGTTGCCATTGACATGGGCTCTGATCTTGGTCTTGGCGCCTTCTGCGTTGCCGCGGCCCACACCGTAATAGGTGAAGCCCAGGTTGCGCATGATGTCTGGCTGGTAGATGTTGCGGCCATCCAGTAAAACCGGCTGCTTCATGCTGTCACGCACGCGGGCCAGGTCCAAATTCTTGAATTCGTTCCATTCGGTGGCCACCAACACCGCGTCCACGCCTTCGGCCAGGGCATAGGCGTCTTTGGCCATCGCCACGCCGGGCAGCACGCTGCGGGCCACATCCATGGCTACCGGGTCGTAGCCGCGCACGGTGGCGCCGGCCGCTTGCAGTGTGGCGGCGATATCAATGGACGGCGCATCGCGCATATCGTCTGTGTTGGCTTTGAAGGCCAGGCCCAGCAGGCCGATGGTCTTGCCCTGCAGGCCGCCCAACATCTCATCCAGCTTTTGGACGATGGCGTTGCGGCGGGCTGTGTTGACTTCCATCACGGAGTTGAGGATACGCGTGTCCACACCCATTTCATCCCCCATGAAGGCGAGGGCTTTCACGTCTTTGGGGAAGCACGAGCCGCCGTAGCCAAGCCCGGCTTCGAGGAACTGCTTGCCGATACGGGCATCGAAGCCCATCCCGGCGGCGACCTCTTTGACGTCGGCGCCGAGGCGCTCGCAGATGTCGGCGATCTCGTTAATGAAAGAGATCTTGGTGGCTAGGAAGGCGTTGGAGGCGTACTTGATCATCTCGGCCGTGCGCAGGTCCGTGATCACGATGGGGGCGCGCAGGGTCAGGTGCAGCTGGGCCACTTTGTCGGCGGCCTCGCGGCTGGTGGAGCCCAGCACTGTGCGGTGCGGGTTCATGAAATCGGCGATAGCAACGCCCTCACGCAGGAATTCGGGGCAGGAGACCACCCAGAACTCGATCGGGGTCGGCTGGGCCTCGCGCACGATCTCGGCCACCCAGTCGCCCGTGCCCACGGGCACGGTCGACTTGTTGATCACGACCAACGGGGCGGTCATGTTCTGGGCGATGCTGCGGGCGGCCGCGGCCACGTACTTGAGGTCAGCCTCGCCGTCCGAGCCGGAGGGCGTGCCCACGCAAATGAACACGAATTCGCTGTCTTGCAGGGCGTCTTTGTAGGAGGTGGTGAAGCTCAGGCGGCCGGCGGCCACATTGCGCTTAACCAGCTCCTCCAGGCCGGGCTCATAGATGGGCATTTCGCCGCGCTTCAGGCCGGCGACGCGGTTCTCATCCACATCCAGGGCGATGACCTGGTTGCCCAGGTCG
This sequence comes from Anaerolineales bacterium, assembly GCA_019454165.1. GTDB lineage: Bacteria > Chloroflexota > Anaerolineae > Anaerolineales > UBA11579 > JAMCZK01. The sequence goes on from CP075367.1 coordinate 543,229, forward strand.
CTAAAGCAGGCTGCGGTCACCAGACCCACATAGCCTACGCCGATAACAGTGATCTTTCGCATTCGGGGTGTGCCTCCAAAGTTACGGGTGAATAATAACACCCGCCTCACTTCGCCGTTTGCCGCCGCGATGAGCATGCAGAAAGGGTACGATCTTCGCCAAGTGAGGCGGCAATACTACCTGATAGCAGGGTTGATTGCTGTACTCCTCCTGGGGGCATGCGGGGGGCGTAGTCCTGAGCCCGCGCCTACGCTTGAGGTGGTGCCTACGGCTACCGCCGTGCCTGCGCCCACCAGCGAACCGCAGCCCACGCCTACAGAAACCGCCATCGCCCTGAGCCCGATCTGCTCGCCGCTGGCCGAGCATGAGATCGCCACACTGCTGAGCCTGTACCTGACCCAGCCGTTCATCCCGCCCCAGGGCGCCAACAAGGAGACCGGCCACCACGGGCTCGACTTTGCCTATTACAGCGGCGGCCCCACCGGCGGGCACATCAACGGCACGCCGATCCAATCCATGCTGGATGGGGTCGTGGCCGGCATGGGCTACAACGCCGTGTATGGCTATTACTTGATCACTGAGACGCCGTTCGCACTGTTGCCTGCGGAGCTGGCCGAGCATTACGAAGCAGGCGCGGACGAGTCGTTGTATATGCTGTACGGGCATATGCAGCAACCTGCGCCGCTGGCGCAGGGGGATACGGTGACCTGCGGCCAGGTGGTCAGCTATGTAGGCAATTCGGGCAGCCAGCAATTTTCCTCTGACCCTCATCTGCATATCGAAACGCGAGTGGGCGCGGCGGGCCAACGCCTGGCGGAGACGGCCTACTACACAGCGGATGCCACCGAAGCGCAGAAGGCGGAGTATTTGCGCTGGCGCACCAGCGATGAGTTTAGGCTGATGGATCCCACAATTCTGTTGGTCTACACACTGAGGGAGTAGCCTGCCTCTTTCATATCCGTGCGGGAGAGTTTGCGAAGCAAACTCCAAGCGCTTAGCTGTTTGCATATCCGTGCGGGAGAGTTTGCGAAGCAAGCTCCAAGCGCTCGGCTGCTTGCATACCCGCGCGGGAGCGTTTGCAAAGAAAGCTCCAAACGCTTAGCTGTTTGCATATCCGTGTGGGAGAGTTTGCGAAGCAAGCTCCAAGCGCTTAGCTGTTTGCATATCCGTGCGGGAGAGTTTGCGAAGCAAACTCCAAGCGCTCGGCTGTTTTGCATATCCGTGCGGGAGAGTTTGCGAAGCAAACTCCAAACGCTCGGCTGCTTTTGCCGAGCGTAGTAAACTGGCCTTATCCCACGGTAAGGACCCGGCATGAGCTCACCCCGAGTACTCCGCGCCCCGCGCGGCCCCCAGCTGACTTGCAAGAACTGGCAGATCGAAGCGGTCTACCGCATGCTGCACAACAACCTGGACCCCGAGGTGGCCGAGCGCCCCGAAGACCTGGTGGTGTACGGCGGCCGCGGCCAGGCGGCCCGCAGTTGGGAAGCGTTCGACGCGATTTTGGAAACGCTGCGCACGCTGGAGCCGGATGAGACCCTGCTGGTGCAGTCGGGCAAGCCGGTGGCCGTGTTCCGCTCGCACACGGATGCGCCACGCGTGCTGATCGCCAACTCCAACCTGGTGCCGTACTGGGCTACCCAGCATCACTTTGATGAGCTGGCCGCCAAGGGGCTGATGATGTACGGCCAGATGACAGCCGGCTCGTGGATCTATATTGGCACGCAAGGCATCTTGCAAGGCACCTATGAGACGCTGGGCGCGCTGGCGCGCCAGCGTGGCTGGGGCTCGCTCAAGGGCAAGTTCGTGCTCACTGCCGGCCTGGGCGGCATGGGCGGCGCCCAGCCGCTGGCCGTCACCATGAACGAAGGCGTTGGCCTGGTGGTGGAGGTGGACCCGGCCCGCGCCAAGCGCCGCCAGGAGATCGGCTATGTGGATGATGTGGTCGATACGCTGGAAGAGGCCATGACCCTGGTGGAGGAGCATGTCGCCAAGGGGCAGCCGCGCTCGATCGGGCTGATCGGCAATGCGGCCGAGATCTTTCCGGAATTGTTGCAGCGTGGCGTGGTACCGGATGTGGTCACCGACCAGACCCCGGCCCACGACCTGCTGGCCTATATCCCCGCCGGCATGAGCCTGGCGGAGGCGGAGGCGCTGCGCAGCAGCGACCCCGCCGAGTTCGAGCGGCGCTCACAGGCCAGCATGGCCGCCCATGTGGAGGCCATGCTGGGCTTTCAGCATAAAGGCAGCGAGGTGTTCGACTACGGCAACAACCTGCGCCAACGGGCGCTGGAGTACGGCGTCAAGAACGCCTTCGACTTCCCCGGGTTCGTGCCTGCCTATATCCGCCCGCTATTCAGTGAGGGCAAGGGCCCGTTCCGCTGGGTGGCGCTGAGCGGCGACCCTGAAGATATCTACAAGACTGACGCAGCCATCAAGCAGCTCTTCCCCGAAGATGCGCATTTGCACCGCTGGCTGGATATGGCCCGCGAGCGCATTCCCTTTCAGGGCTTGCCGGCGCGCATTTGCTGGCTGGGCTACGGCGAGCGCGCCAAGGCCGGTCTGCGCTTCAACGAGATGGTAGCCAATGGCGAGCTGAGCGCGCCGCTGGCGATCGGGCGGGATCATTTGGATTCCGGCTCGGTGGCCTCGCCCAACCGCGAGACCGAGGCGATGAAGGACGGCACCGACGCGGTCAGCGATTGGCCGATCCTCAACGCGCTCATCAACGCTGTCAACGGCGCCACCTGGGTCTCGTTCCATCACGGCGGCGGGGTGGGCATCGGCTACAGCCAGCATGCCGGCCAGGTGATCGTGGCGGACGGCACGCCGGAGGCGGCCGCCCGCCTGGAACGCGTGCTGACCAGCGACCCCGGCATGGGCGTGGTGCGCCACGCCGATGCCGGCTACGACGAGGCGTTGGCCGCGGCTAAGCGCCACGGCATCAAGATGCCGATGCTGGGCCGCTAGAACTACACATGAACGCGCGTAGAAATTCCCTGCGAGTGCAACTCGTGCTCTTTACATTCATTCGGATGCTGATCAGCATCGCGTTCCGCATGGTGTATCCCTTCCTGCCCGTGTTTCGGGATGCACTCAACGTGCCGCTGGAGACGCTGACCCGCGCCGTGGGCCTGCGCTCGCTGGTCTCAGCCTTCGTTGCGCCGTTCCTGGCCACCGTGGGGGACAGCCGCGGCCGCCGGGCTGGCTTGATATTGGGCATGAGCGTCTTCGTCAGCGGCGCGGCGGTGGTGAGCCTATGGCCTACCTTCGGCGGCTTTGTGACCGCCATGGTGCTGATGCTGATCGGCAAAGCCACCTTCGACCCCTCGCTGCAGGCCTACATCGGCGACCGTGTGCCGTACGCGCAACGCAGCGCGGCCATCACCGTGACCGAGTTCAGCTGGTCTGGCGCGTTCATCCTGGGCGTGCCGGCTATGGGCTGGGTGATCGGGCGGGCGGGGTGGCTGGCGCCCTTTCAGCTCTTGGGCGTGCTGGTGCTGGCCTGCATCGGCGTGGTGCTGTTCACGCTGCCCAAGCAAAGCGCCCCGCACGCGGCGGCCAGCGGCGCGTTGGGCAATTTCAAAGTGATCGTGCAGTCGCCAGCGGCGCGCATGGTGCTGCTGTTCACGCTGTTCACCTGTCTGGCGAACGAGCTGGTGGCGCTGACCTTTGGCGTGTGGCTGGAGATGAGCTTCGGCCTGCAGCTGGCCGCCCTGGGCGCGGCGGCGGCCGTGCTGGGCATCGCCGAGCTGAGCGGCGAGGGCCTGGTGGCGCTGGTGACCGACCGGCTGGGCAAGCGCCGCGCCATCACGCTGGGCCTGCTGGTGAACTGCCTGGCTGGGGCGGCCATGCCTATATTCGGCGGCAGCTATGCTGGCGCGCTGGTGACGTTGTTTCTCTTCTATGTGAGCTTTGAGTTCATTATTGTGAGCAGCATCCCGCTGATGACCGAGGTCATGCCGGCGGCGCGCGCCACGATGATGTCTGGCTTCGTCACCTTTGCTTCCATCGGCCGGGCGCTGGCCAGCTGGTTCACGCCGTTGCTGTTCGCCCACGGCTTTGAGTTCAACACCGGCGCGGCGATCACCTTCAACCTGCTGGCGTTCGTGTGCCTGCGCGGTCTGCGGGTTGGCCCCGAGCACGGCTAGACAAGACCAATCCTCCCTTAAGCTGGCTGGGCCGCGCCAACAGGGCCGCGCCGATATAATTTCCCCAATATGCGCACCCTGAACGCTGCCCTCCTGCTTGCTTTCATCCTGACCCTGGTCCCGACCCCCGCGTTGGCGGCGCCCACCCCGGTGCCGGCTGCCGGCGACCCGCTGTGCCTGCCGCCCGCCTTCAGCTCCTCGGCTGATTGCCAACCGTTGGGCTCATTTGGCTACTTCAAGCGCCTGGCCGACATGGGCATGTCGCTGCCGCTGCGCCCGCTGGATGCCAAGCTGATCGACCCGGCCTTGGCCGAGCTGCCGATCAGCTATGCGATCATCAACACGGTCGACAGCACGGGCATCTTGCAGCGCCCGGTGTTTGCCACGCTGGATGATGCGGTGGCGTACACGAACCCGCGCTCCTACATCAAATACGGCGACAGCCCGCACTATGTGACCTATACCGGCATCCAGCAAGTGGATGGCACTAGCTATTACCTGACCAACCTGGGCTGGATGCGCCGCAGCGACCTCTCCCCGGTGGAGGTGCGCCGCTTCGGCATGGGCATGCTCTTTGACACCGCGCCGACGCGCTCGTTCGGCTGGGTGCTGGAATATTCGGGCGGCGAGATGGCGCCCTTCCAGACCTACAGCAGCCCCAGCCTGCAGGCGCCGCGCTCCCCTGGCAGTTTGGCTGCCTACAGCGTGATCGAAGTCTTCGAGATCCAGCAGGTCAATGATCTGCACTGGTACCTGGTGGGGCCGGACCAATGGCTGAATTCGCTGCAGATGCGTTTGGTGGAGCCGATGAAGGAAGCGCCGGCCGGTGTGGACACCGGGCGTTGGATCGAGATCAATCTGCAGCAGCAATCCCTGGCAGTGTACGAGGACAACAAGCTCATTTTTGCCACGCTGATCGCGACTGGCCTGGACAATCTGTGGACGCGGCCGGGCCTGTTCCAGGTATACGAAAAGCACGACACCACTGCGATGAGCGGTGATTTCTCCGGCGGCACGGGCGGCTACTACTATCTGGCCGATGTGCCCTGGACGATGTATTACGACCAGGCCCGCGCCATCCACGGCGCCTACTGGCGCCAGAAGCAGTTCTTCGGCTACCAGGGCTCGCACGGCTGCGTGAACCTGGCCATTGGCGATGCGCGCTGGGTCTACGAATGGGCCAATGTTGGCGATTGGGTGTATGTGCACGACCCGTCTGGCCGTACCCCGACTGACGATGAGTTCCAGTACAGCGAGGGTGGGGCGTAGGGAGGGCTGTAAGCCATAAGCTGTAAGCTGTAAAGCGGTCAGCTTCAGTGGTCAGTGCCTGGGCTATTTAGAACCAGATTGCTTCGTGCGCCGCTACGCGGCGCCTCGCAAGGGCAAGTCGGCTTCCCGTGTCATCCTGAGCGGGTGCTAAAAGACGCCACCAGATCGCCGGCCTGCTCCAGCGAAGGATCCCTATTGGCACATCTTCTATGCAGCGCGCGTTTGTCAGCGTATTTGCTTTTAGCTGACGGCTGATAGCTGATAGCTGATAGCTGACAGCTATCAGCCAAGAGCTCTATGCTAGAATTTTTATCCCATGCTGACACTCCCTGAAAAGATCGTCTTTGTGCTTGCTGCCGCCGCCAGCGGCTACGCCGCCCTGCAAGTGGCCCTGCGCGTCGTGCGCATCATTGGCCGCGGCCACGGCCGGCCTGACTGGACATTGATCCCCAAGCGTCTGCTGCCCACCGGCGTCAAGGCCGTGGCGCTGACGCCCACCTGGCGCAAGCGCCTGCTGGTCAGCGCCCTGCACGCTCTGGTGGTGTGGGCTTTCATGTTCTATTTGCTGGTCAACATTGGTGATGTGCTCGAGGGGCTGATCCCCAACTTCGTGTTCCTGGGCCACACCACCCTCGGCAATGTGTACCGCCTGCTGGCTGATCTGCTGACGGTGGCGGGCATCAGCGGCATGCTGGCCCTGCTGCTGCGCCGCTTCGTGTTCCGCGCCAAGGAGCTGACCACCCGCGAGAGCACGCTGCTACACCCCAAAGCGCGCGCCGGCATCCGCCGTGACTCGCTGATCGTGGGCCTGTTCATCGTATTGCATCTGGGCGGCCGCTTCCTCGGCAACAGCTTCAAGCTGGCCCTGCATGGGGCTGACCCGTGGCAGCCGCTGTCCTCCGCCGCTGCCCAGCTGTGGGCTGGGCTCTCGCCGGCCGCGCAGACGGTGGGCGAGCATATTGGCTTTTGGCTGGCCATCGGCCTGATCATGCTGTTCTTCCCGTATTTCCTGTATTCCAAACACATCCACATCTTCATGGCGCCGCTCAACTTCCTGCTGCGCCCGGAGCGCCCGGCCCCTGGCGCGCTCGACAAGCTCAACTTTGACGACAACACCATCGAGCAGTTCGGCGCCACGCGCGTCGAAGACTTTGCCTGGAACCAGATCCTGGATGGCTATGCCTGCATCATGTGCAACCGCTGCCAGGACGCCTGCCCGGCTTACACCACCGGCAAGGTGCTCTCGCCGGCCGCGCTGGAGATCAACAAGCGCTACTTCCTGAACCAGGAAGGTGGCCGTCTGGCGGCCGGCCAGGCCAGCAGTCAAACCTTGCTTGAATTTGCCATCACCGAAGAAGCCGTGCTGGCCTGCACCGCCTGCGGCGCCTGCACGGATATTTGCCCGGTGGGCAACGACCCGATGCGCGACATCATGGATATTCGCCGCTCGATGGTGCTGATGGAAGACAAAGCGCCGGCGCAGTGGCAGACCGCCTTCCGCGGCATGGAACGCAGCATGAACCCGTGGAACGTGCCGCCCACCGAGCGCCTGAAGTGGGCCGAGGGGCTGAACGTGCAGACCGTCGAGCAGAACCCCGAGGCCGAAGTGCTGTGGTGGGTGGGCTGTGCCCCGGCCACCGACCCGCGGGCGCAAAAGACCGCCCAGGCTCTGGCGCAGGTGCTGCACGCGGCCGGTGTCAGCTTCGCCGTGCTGGGCCAGCGCGAGCAGTGCACCGGCGACTCCGCCCGGCGGGCCGGCAATGAGTTCCTGTTCAATGAGCTGGCCACCGCCAATGTGGAAATGCTCAACGAAGTGGCCCCCAAGCGCATCCTGACTACCTGCCCGCACTGCATGCACACCCTGAAGAATGAGTACGGCCAGTTCGGCGGCCACTACGAAGTGGTGCACCACACCAGCTTTATTGATGAGCTCATCAATGGGGGCCGCCTCAAGGTCAAGGCCGGCGAGGACACCCAAACCGCCATGCACGACCCGTGCTATCTGGGCCGCCAGAACGATGTGGTCATCGAGCCGCGCAACGTACTGAACGCGGTCAATGCCGATCTTGTGGAGATGGCCAAGACCAAGAAGCAGTCCTTCTGCTGCGGCGCCGGCGGCGCCCAGATGTGGAAGGAAGAGGAACATGGCGCTACGCGAGTTAACAGCGAGCGCATCCGCCAGGCGCAGGAAGTGGGCGCCGACACGCTGGCGGTCGGCTGCCCGTACTGCATGATTATGCTGTCCGACGCAGCCAAGACCGACGCGCCGCAGATGCGGGTGCGTGATGTGGTCGAGATCGTCTTCGAGAATTTGGAATAGCGGACGGCATTCAGCTGTCAGCCATCAGCTTTGAGCAGAATCAAACAGCGCAGCCATTGGCTGCGCTGTTGTCTTCTCCGTGTCATCCTGAGCGGGTCATTACAGCATCACCAGCCTACGAGACTGCATCAGCGAAGGATCCTTATAGGCACATCTTCTATGTAGCGCGCATTTGTAAGTCAAGTCAGCGAGGAATCCGTATTCAGCTGGTTTGTGCGCCGACATATATGTCCCAAGCTCAAATTGGCTCATAACGGATCCCTCCTCGGCCTGCGGCCTCGTTCGGGATGACAAACACTCCGTGTCATCCTGAGCGGGTCATTACAGCAGCACCAGCCTACGAGGCTGCATCAGCGAAGGATCCTTATTGGCACATCTTCTATGTAGCGCGCATTTGTAAGTCAAGTCAGCGAGGAATCCGTATTCAGCTGGTTTGTGCGCCGACATATATGTCCAGGTTCAAATTGGCTCATAGCGGATCCCTCCTCGGCCTGCGGCCTCGTTCGGGATGACAAACACTCCGTGTCATCCTGAGCGGGTGCTAAATGCACCACCGGAATCGCCCCATCGATTAATTCCTATGCCAACCCGCGCGCATCCTCCAGAAATTCGTGCACGGCCTGCTCCTCGGTGGCCCATGACGTCACCAGGCGTATCGCTGACATGCCATCGCCCGCCGGCGCCCATATGTAGAACCCGTACTCGTGCTGCAACTGCTCGATCAACGCATCCGGCAGGATCGGAAAGATCTGGTTGGATTGCGGCGGAGTCAGGAACCCGAAGCCCATCGCCTGCAGGCCATCCGCCAACTGCTCGGCCATGTGGTTGGCGTGCTGGGCCAGCTCGAAAAACAATTCATCCGCGAACAACTCCAGAAACTGCGCGCCGATCACGCGGCCCTTAGCGAGCAGCGCCCCGCGCTGCTTGATGTGCCAGCGGAACTCGGGCTGCAACGCCGGATTCGTGATCACGATCGCCTCGCCCAGCAGCGCCCCGTTCTTGGTGCCGCCGATGTAGAACATATCCGTCAGCGTAGCGATCTCAGCCAGGCTGAGATCGCTATCGCGCGCCGTCAGCGCCGAGCCGATGCGCGCCCCGTCCAGATATAAGTACAAGCCGTGCTGCAGGCAGTAGGCGCGCAAGGCTTCCAGCTCTGCCTTGGAATACAACGTGCCTACTTCGCTGGCATGGGATACGAACACCACCTTGGGCTTGGTCATGTGCTCGTCGCGCGGCGTGCTGAGCAGCGCGCCCAGCTTGCGCGGGTCCAGCTTGCCGTCTTCGCTGGCGATGATCTCGATCTTGTGGCCGGTGGCCTCGACCGCGCCGGCCTCGTGCACATGGATGTGCCCGCTGGCCGCGGCGATGACCGACTCGTGCGGGCGCAGCATGGAAGCCAGGCATATCAAGTTGGCCTGCGTGCCGCCGGAGACGAAATGGACGGCCGCGGCCGGGTTGCCTATTGCTTCTTGAATTAGCGCCTGAGCCTGCAGGGATATCTCGTCTTCGCCGTAGCCAGTCATCTGCTTGCGGTTGCTGGCGGCCAGGCGCTCCAGGATCTTGGGATGGGCGCCCTCGGAGTAATCGTTGAAGAACTGGTACTTCATTGCGTGATTATAGTATTGGCGGCTGTCAACCTATTGCGCGGCAGGCACGGATGTTCCTCAGTTAGAATTAACGCTATGGCTGTAAAAGTCACCCTCCCACAGATGGGCGAGGGCGTCACTGACGCCACCGTCACCAAATGGATCAAAAAAGAAGGCGAACAGGTCAAGGAATACGACCCTCTGGTTGAAGTCAACACCGACAAGGTCGATACCGAGATCCCCAGCCCGGCCAGCGGCACAATATTGAAGATCCTGCAGGCCGAGGGCGCCGTGGTGCCCGTGAACGCGACCCTGGTGTGGATCGGCGAGCCTGGCGAAAGCGTGCCGGAGGATGACGGCGCGCCTGCCGCCCCGGCAGCCGCGGCCAAGGCCAAGGCAGCCCAACCCACGCCGGTTGCGGTACAACCCACGCCGGCACCGGCCAGTCAAGTTGTATCGAATACCCCCCCAGTGCAACCACAATTACAACCCGCGCCAGCCGCCAGCCAGCACTCAGCTGCCCCTGCAGGCGGCCCCGTGTCTGCGCTGGCGGCCAAGATCGCCGCGGAGCATGGCGTCAATCTGGCCGTGGTGCACGGCAGCGGCCCCGGCGGCCGTATCACCAAGGAAGATGTGCTGGCTGCGGCCCAGGCAGGCACTGCCCGCTTTGCGCCCGGCGGCCAGCCGCCGGCTGCCAGCGGTCCGGTCAACCTACCCAGCTTTGATGGGCACAACATGGCCACCTTCCTCTCGCCGGTCGTGCGCAAGCTGGCCGCCGAGCACAACATCGACGTCAGCCGCATCCGCGGCACGGGCCAGGGCGGCCGCGTGACCAAGGCGGATGTGGAAGCCGCGCTGGCGAACGGCAACGCGCTGCAGGTTGCCCCTGCACAGCAGGGGCAACAACGCAGCGCACAGTTCCCGCCCGCGTTCCCTGAGGCCATCCCGGGCACGGTCATGAAGCTCAACCCGGTGCGCCGCGCCATTGCGGAGCACATGGTGCGCAGCAAGCACACCTCGCCGCATGTCACCACCGTCATGGAAGTCGACATGAGCGCCATCAGCAAACACCGCGCCGCCAACAAAGCCGCTTTCGGTCAGCAGGGCGTCAACCTCACATTCACGGCCTACTTCGTCGCTGCCATTGTGGCGGCCTGCAACGCCTATCCTATCGTCAACTCCTCGTGGAGCGATGAGGGCGTGGCGGTGCACGGCGCCATCAACATCGGCGTCGCCACCGCGCTGGAGCCGGACGGCCTGATCGTGCCGGTGGTCAAGAACGCCGGAGCGATGAGTTTGCTCGACATGGCGCGGGCGGTCAACGATCTCTCGGGCCGGGCGCGCGGCAAGCAGCTCAAGACGGATGAGGTGCAGGGCGGCACGATCACGCTCACCAACCACGGCACCAGCGGCTCGCTATTCGCCACGCCGATCATCAACCAGCCGCAGTGCGCGATCATCGGCACCGGCGCCATCCAAAAACGCGCCGTGGTCATTGACGACGCCATCGCCATCCGGCCGATGGCTTACATCACCCTCACCTTTGACCACCGTATCCTTGACGGCGCGGTGGCAGACTATTTCCTCGGCACCATCAAATTCACACTGGAGAATTGGGCCTAGGCCCGCATTGGAGTAGAGCATGGCAAATTATGACGTTTTCGTGATCGGCGCCGGCCCGGGCGGCTATGTCGCCGCCATTCGTGCTGCGCAGTTGGGCAACAAAGTTGCGATTGTGGATCGCGCCTTCCTCGGCGGCGTGTGTCTCAACATTGGCTGCATCCCTTCCAAGGCGTTGCTCAAGAACGCCGAGGTGGCGCACACCCTGCGCCACCGCAGCGAGGAGTTCGGCTTCAGCTTCGACAACCTCAAGCTGGATTATGGCTCGGCGGTCAAGCGCAGCCGCCAGGTATCTGAGCGCCTGGTCAAGGGCGTCGAGTTCCTGATGAAGAAGAACAAGATCGATGTCATCTGGGGCACCGCCAAGCTGACCGCCAAGGACACCGTATCGGTCACGCCCAATGACGGCGGCAAGCCGACCGAGCACAAAGCCAAGCACATTGTCATCGCCACCGGCGCCAGCCCCATCGCAGTGCCCGGCGTCGAAGTGGATGGCAAGCAGGTGCTCACTTACAAAGAAGCCATCCTGCAGGAGACCCTGCCCAAGTCCGCAGTCATCGTGGGCGGCGGCGCTATTGGCTTGGAATTTGCCACGGTGTGGAGCGCTTACGGGGTCGAAGTCACCCTGGTGGAGATGCTCGACCGCATCGCGCCGCTGGAAGATGAAGAGGTCAGCAAAGAGCTGGCCAAGCAGATGGGCAAGAACGGCATCAGCGTCAAGACCGGCACCAAGCTGGAGAAGGTCGCTGCCGGCAAAGGTGGTGTGAAAGTCACCGTGTCGGGCAAGGACGGGCAGGAGACGATCGAGGCTGAGCAGGTACTAATGGCGATCGGCTTCCGCCCCAATACGAAGGATATGGGCCTCGAGGCGGCTGGCGTGAAGCTGGGCCAGCGCGGCGAGATCGAGATCGATGACCGCATGGCCACCAACGTGCCCGGCATCTGGGCCGTGGGCGATGTGACCGCCAAGCTGATGCTGGCGCATGTTGGCTCAGCGCAGGGCATTGTCTGCGCTGAGAACATTGCCGGCGTTGAGACCGTGAAGCTGGATTACCGCATGATGCCGCGGGCGACGTATTGCTACCCGCAAATGGCCTCGTTCGGCCATACTGAAGCGCAAGCCAAGGAAGCTGGTTTCCAGGTCAAGGTGAGCCGCTTCAACTTCCAGGTCAACGGCAAAGCCCTGGGCCTGGGTGACTATGCCGGCTGGGTCAAGCTGATCACGGATGAGCGCTATGGCGAGATCCTGGGTGCCCATATGATCGGCCCGGAAGTGACCGAGCTGCTGCCTGAGCTGACCATCGCCCAGATGGCCGAGTTGACCGCAGGCGAGGTGGCCCGCAACGTACATGCCCACCCCAGCCTGAGCGAAGTGCTGATGGAAGTGGCCCACGCCGCCGAAGGCCAGGCCATTCATATGTAAGAAACAAAAAGAGGCCGCAAGGCCTCTTTTTAGTTGTGGGGGATACATACGCTTAGCGGATGCTTAAGCCTGAATTGGGCGCACCCAGCCCGTACTGGCTGGGCTGCTCGAAATTGCTCTGACGCAGATCAGCTAGCAGCGCATCGGGCGGCACACGCCGCCCGATGCGCTCATCATGCGCGGCGCGCGGCGTAGCCACCGCCTTGGCGCGGTAGATCTCGACCGCCGGGGCGGCCTGCTGGATGGCGGCGCGGCACACCGCGCGCATGTAATAGCGGTTGAACTCGCCGGCGGCCAGTGAGAGCGCGTAGTTGGCGGGCAGCCTGGCGGTCACCGCGCGGCCCTGGCGGGTGTAGGTATGCTGCGCTTGCAACAGCTGAGCTGCAGCAAGCGCCTCGGCAAAGCTTTCCGGGCTGCCCGCTTCCAGCGCGGCCAGCAAGAGCGGCAGGTAGGCTGCGGCGCCCTCCGGCTTCAGGAGCGGATTGATGTACAGCGCATTGTGCTCAGCGTCATATTGCAGCTCGTCCAGCATCAGCTTGCGGAGATCTGCGGGCACGGGCTCGTAGTCGTACATGAGGTCAGCGGCTGAGGATGGCCTGGTAGAAGGCTTCGGCGCGGCGCATGCCGGTGTAATAGTCGGCCCGCTCGGCGATCAGGGTGCTATTTTGTGATGAAGCTTTGCTGCGCAAATCCGCATCACTGAGCCCACGCAGGATGGCAGCGGCCAGCGCGTCCGCATCGTTGGGGTTCACGAGCAGGCCGTTCTCGCCGGGCGTGATCCATTCACGAATGGAGTCCAGATCGCCGGCCACCGGCAGCAGGCCACAGGCCATCGCCTCCAGTAGGGTGTTGGGCGTGCCGTCATGCGTGCTGGGCGAGACCATCAGTTGGGCGCGGCGGTAGACTTCGGCCAGATCGGGCGGAGCCAGTTTGGGCAGCAGGGTCACATGGGCCTGCAGGCCATGCTGGCGCACCCAGGCCTCGGCCTGGGGTTCGTTTTGCATCGCGGGGCAATCCACTTGCAGCTCCGGCACTTGTTTCACCACCTGGGCCAGCGCGCGGAAGAAGACATCGTTGCGCACATAGGCGCGCAGGCCGCGCGGATTGATGAGGCGCGGGGCGGTGGCGGGTTGTTTGGGCGGGTGGAACAGCTCGCGCCGCACGCCGCCGTTGCCCGGCACGGCCAGGGTGGGCGTGGCGGCGGGCATGGCCCAGCGCTGGGCCAGTTGTAGGTCGCGCTGGGTATCGGCCAGCAGGCCGTTGGCACGCCGCAGGGCGCGGCGGGTGGCGGAGGCCATCAGCGGCATGCTGCGGGCGTGTAGGGTGAAGTCATTGCCCCACACGGACACGAGCAGTGGCAGTGGGCTTGTTTGCATGGCAGTGGACGCCAGCATGCCCTCGTAGGGGATGCGCAGGGCGTGCACCAGTTGGGGTTGCACCTGCTCGATGACGGCGTGCAGCGCGGCGGCCGCGCCGGGAAGCGTGAGCGGGCCACCCAGGTTGCGCAGGGCGGTGCGCAGACCGGCGGGCAGGAAACTGCGGGCTGTGCCCGCAGTTGACGTGGCCGTGCCGCTGAAGGCGACCGGCGTGTGATGCCAAGAAGCCAGCCCGGCCTGCGGCGGGCTGGCGAAGGTGCTGGCCAGGTGCACGGCGTGGCCCTGCTCGATGAAGTATTGCAGCCATTGCTGGGTGATGGGCGAGCGGCCGTCGGCCACGAAGAGGATACGCATCAGCCTTTCACCGTGTTGATGGCGTGGATGAAGGCTTGCACCATCGCTTCCAAGTTGTGCGCCTCCGCAACGCGCTGGTAAGAAGCTGCGCCTTTGGCCTGCAAAGCGGCACGGTCCACCAGCGCGGCGGCCAGGGCCGAGCGCAGGGCGGCATCATCGTTGGGGGGCAGCAGCCAGCCGTTGTGGCTGTCCACCAGATCGGCTTGGCTGCCGTCACCCTCGGCGACGATAATCGGCAGGCCGTGCGCCATGGCTTCCTGCACGGCCAGGCCGCCCGTGCCGGGCAGAACGAAGAGATCGGCCTGGTGGAAGCGTTGCGCCAGCGCTTCGCCTTGCAGGTGGCCGGTGAATTCGGTGTTGGGGTAGATTTGGGCGGCCAGTTGTTGGAGCGCGGCGCGGGCCGGGCCGTCGCCCACCAGCACCAGCTTGGGCTGGTGCTGGGCGGGCAGAGCGGCACAGGCGCGTAATAGCGCATCCAGGCGCTTGCGCGCCTGCAGGCGGCCGACGTAGAGCAGAGTAAGCGGGCCATCGAATGTGCGGGCAGGCGGCGCGGCGCTGGGCCGTGGCGCTACCGCGTTGGGGGCGACAAAGATGCGCTCGGCGGGCAAGCCGAGGGCGCGGTACTGCGCCGCGCCCTGCTGGCTATAGGCGATCAGGCCATCGAATTGCTGCAGGAACTTGAGGCGGCGAGCGGCGCGGGCGGCCGCCAGCGGGCCGCCTACCGGCGGCGCACCCAGGCCCCAGCCCAGCACCGGGCGTTTATGTGTCTTCATCCAACGCAGGGCTTGCGGAGTGCTGAGATAGCGCGGGTTGGCCTCGACTACCAGCGCGTGCGGCTGGATGCGTTCGAGCCACTCCAGCACGCCACGCTGATAGCACAGATACAGCGGGCCGGAGAATAAGTGCAGGTTGAAGGCGGTCTCCCAGTCGGCCACGTCCAGGTGCATGGCCGAGCGGATGGCTTCACCGGGGCGGGGCTGCCCGGCGAAGACGCTCAGCCCGTCCGTGTGTTGAGCCAGTAGATCGAAGAAGGGGGCGCGGTAGCTGGGCAGCACGCGCTGCATGATGCCGAGCTTGCCACTAAAGTGACTCATGCCGGCCTCGCAATGATGTAGCTCTTCTTTTTAAGTTCACCAACCGTTGGGATGGGTGCATGCGGCGCTTGCATCCAGTGCGCCTTGTAGTTGGCGGCGGCGAGCAGATCCCAGCAAGCGCGGCCGGCTTCGTAGCCGTGCAGTTCGATGAACAGGGTGGGCTGGTGCGTGCGCAATGTTTGCAGCATGCCCTGCAGCGCCTGGGCTTCGGCGCCTTCGACATCGATCTTGATCACGTTGGGCGCTGGATGCGTGCTGGCGAAATCATCCACGGCAATGGTCTCAACTTCGATGGTGTCGGCCGCCGGGCTGCTGCCGGCGTGCAGGCGGCCCATATCGTCCGAGCCGTGCAAGGCGAATTGAGCGCGGCCGCTGCGCTCGGCGGCCGCGGCGGGTACCAGCTCGACAGGCAAGCTGGGGTTGAGCGCGAGGTTGCGTTGCAGGCGTTCTTGGTTGGCGGGCAGCGGTTCGAAGGCGAAGACGCGGCCCTGCGCGCCCACGGCGCGGGCGAACAGCAGGCTGACGTAGCCCACATTGGCGCCCAGGTCGTACACCACCTGGCCGGCTTTGGCCCAACGCTGGATGGCGTGCTGCAGTTCCATTTCGTAAGTGCCCAGCCAATAGTCTTTCTCTGCGTGCATATCCAGCAGCAAGGTTGCGCCCTGCAGCCCGCCGCCGGCGATGGTGACTTCGGCCAGCCCCGGCGGAGCGGCCCGGTTGAGAGCGGCGCGCAGGCCCCGGCTGAGCGGGCCGAGCTTGTACAGCCCGCGCTTCAGCGGCGCGGGCAGCAGGCGGGCGGCCGCGGCGGCCAACCCAAGCAGCGGGTTAGCCACGCAGCGCCTCCAGATAGGCGTCCACCATCGCATCCAAACCCAAACGCGCTTCGGCATGCTGGCGGGCGGCCTGGCGCATGGCGGCTTGCTGCGCCGCCGGCGCGGTGAGCAGATCGGCGGCCGCGGTGGCCAGTGCGCCCGCATCGGGCGCGTCAAGCTGCCACGGATCGCCGCCATACGGGACAAGGCGGCCGGCGGACGCCGGCACCAGTTCGTTCAGTGCGCCGGTGTCGTAGGCCAGCACGGGCAAGCCGCAGGCCAGCGCCTCGATGACCGAGTTAGGGCAGGCGGCATTGATGTCAGTGGAGTACAGCAGATGGGCGCCGCGGTTGAGGGCCGGGATCTTGTCGTTGGCCACCACGCCCAGCCAGTGGATGGGGCGCCTGGTGCGCCCGGCGCAGCGCATACGCTGCACTTCGCTCACCATGCCGGCCACGGCCAGCTCGACATCCAGCTTGTGTTCGCGTTCCAGCGTTTGGGTCAGTTGGATGGCGCTCTCCAGGCCGAGCTCGTAGCCGCCGCGCAGACTGCCCTCGACCACCAGAATGCGGAAGTGGCCAGCCGGCGGGGACTCTTCGCCCTGGGGCGTGAAAGCGGCCAAGTCCACGCCGTTGTGGATGATGCGGAAGTCTGGCCCGGGGCCGAACTGGCGCTGCCACCACTCCTGCACGAAGCGGCTCTGGTAGACGATGCGGGTGGCCAGCCGGCTGCGGATGTAGGCCAGCACTCGGTTGCCGCGCTCAGCCCGCAGCCAATGCAGCGGGCCAGTGCGCATGCGGCGGTGCAGCCAGTTGATGCCATCCAGCCGCTGCACGATCGGGATGTTGCGCCCACGCGCCTGGCGCAGCGCGCCAAGATGGCGCGTGCCGCCGATCACCAGCAGGCTGTCGAGCGCGTCGTCAAGCTCGAAGCTGTGCTGGATGTTGCGGGCGGCCAGGCCGTGAATGAGCTTGGCCTGGAAGGAGACCATACCGCCCACGCCGGAGACTTTGGGAATGATGCCGATGCGTTTCACAATAGCCTACTGTACTTGTAAATCCTTGATCTCTACCCAGCTATCCGGCTGCGGTTCTTCCACGTCGTAGTGCATGCGCCCGCTGGGCAGCCAGGCGGCGAATTGATTATCGAGCCAGAGCACGAGGCTGAGCGGCGGCTGCGGCGCAATGCGGGTGCGCAACTGGCTGCGGCCATCGATGCGGAAGTCTACGCCATCCGCCTGCCAGACTAGCTCGTAATTGTGCCATTCGCGCGGGTCGTGCTGCAGGGCGGCCGCCTCTTGCTGCACCAGTGAAGCGGCCAGGCGGCGCAGGCCGCGGGCTGCCGGCGGCAGCGCCAACAGCGGCAGGGTCAGCAAGCCGGG
The DNA here is from genome assembly GCA_019454165.1 of Anaerolineales bacterium. Lineage (GTDB taxonomy): Bacteria > Chloroflexota > Anaerolineae > Anaerolineales > UBA11579 > JAMCZK01. Next base: position 560,612 of record CP075367.1, read on the forward strand.
TGCGAGCAGCAGGCTGGGGATGCGCGGCGAGCGGTACACGGTCGCCAGCGCCCCGCTGCCGGGTTGTGAGTCGTGCAGGCTCAGATGATTGCGCGGCGAGGCGAAGAAGAACCAAGCCGCGTTGGGCAGGGCGGGCAGCTGGGCGCCGCCGCCCAGGCCGAGCGCAAAACCGAACGGGTCGTTCCATAGGCCGAAGCCCCAGGTGCCGGGCAACGCGGCGTGCGAGGCGCGGGCGCGCAGGCTGAGCTGCAGCGGCGCACCGTGTGTGAAGCGACGACGCGGTACGCCGGCATAGTCGTCGAGTTGGGCCAAATGGTATGCGCCGCCGCGGGCCGCGCCGAGAGTGAGGCGCCAGACGTCTTCGTCGTGCTCCACGCGCCCGCTGCCGGCGGTGCGCGCAGCCAGTTGCGGCAGCATGCCGCAATTATACGGACTCGTGCCGATGCTCCGCGCAACGCTATCCGTGGCCGGAGTACCGCCTGGCCCAAAATGTTATAATCACTTTGTACGCGGCTGTACAGCAGTGGCGTGCTACTTCCCCTGAAAGAGTAATCAATGGAAATCACCTGGTACGGAAATTCCTGCTTTCGCATTACGGAGCGCAGCATGCCCACCGTAGTGACTGACCCCTACGACCACACCAGTGCGGGCTTCAAGGCGCTGAAGTTGAAGGCCGACATTGTGACGGTGAGCCATGACGCGCCAGGGCACAACTTTGTCAAAGGCGCTAAGGGCGCCAGTTGGGAGATCCGCGGCGCGGGCGAGTACGAGATCGGCGGCGTGTTCGTGACCGGTGTGGCGGTCAATGAAGGCAAAGACCCCAATGTGATCTTCACCTATGACTACGACGGCGTGACCGTTTGCCATCTGGGCGATATGCGCAGCGTGCCGAGCCGCACGCAGGTTGAGGGGCTGGGCACGGTGGATGTGCTGCTGGTGCCAGTGGGCGGCGGCAATGCGCTGACCGCGGCTAAAGCGGCGGAAGTGATCGCCATGATCGAGCCGGGTCTTGTGGTGCCGATGCACTACAAGGTGGACGGCACGACGCTGAAGCTCAACCCGCTCAAGCAGTTCCTGCAGGAGATGGGGCTGAACAAGGAAAAGGCCGAGACTTCGCTCAAGGTGACTTCTTCCAGCGTGCCGAATGAGACCAAGGTCGTGGTGCTGGAAGCGGCTTCATAGCATGTCTAGCATCAAGCTGTTGATGACCTGGGATATACAGCCCGGGCGTGAAGAAGATTACTTCGAGTTCCATATTCGCAAGTTCGTGCCGGCGCTCGAAGGTTTGGGCGTGGCATTGAGCGAAGCCTGGCTGACCGTGTACGGCGAGCAGCCGCGCCTGCTGGCCGAGGCCGTCATCCCTACGATGGATAAGGCCCGCAGCGTGCTGGAGAGCGGCGCGTGGCAGGACCTCGGTTTGCAGATGCAGGAACTGGTGGATAATTTCGACTACAAGCTGGTGCCCGCTCGCGGCGGCTTCCAGTTGTGACCGGTGGCCGAGCGGCCACACCCCTCCGTTGAACAAGTGAAAGCACACATTGCCAAGCCCCTGCTCCGCTGGTATCACGCACGCAGGCGCAGCCTGCCCTGGCGTGAGCAGCCCGAGCCGTACGCGGTGTGGGTGGCTGAGATCATGGCCCAGCAGACGCGGCTGGAAACCATGCTGCCGTATTACCAACGCTGGATGCGCCGCTTCCCCACTGTGCAGGCGCTGGCAGCGGCCCGCGAACAGCAAGTGCTAAACGCGTGGGAGGGGCTTGGCTACTACAGCCGCGCCCGCAACTTGCACAAGGCCGCCCGCCAGCTGGTCGCCGAGGCCGGCGGCCATCTGCCGCGCTCGGCGGCGGAGTTGCGTGCGCTGCCCGGCGTGGGCGCGTATACGGCCGGGGCGATCGCTTCGCTGGCGTTCGGGGAGGATGTGCCCGCCGTGGACGGCAATGCTGTGCGAGTGCTCTCGCGCCTGTTCGATGTTGAGGAGCCGGTGCAGACCGCCGCCGGCCAGCAGCGCCTGTGGGCGCTGGCGGCCGAGCATCTGCCCGCCGGGCAAGCCGCCGAATACAACCAAGCCCTGATGGACCTGGGCGCGACGCTGTGCAGCCCGCGCCCCAAGTGCGCTGAGTGCTCGCTGCGCGCGCAGTGTTTGGCCTATGAGCGCGGCACGCAGCTGCTGCGCCCGGTCAAGCAGCGCCCAGCGGAGTTGCCCGTGCGCCAGTATGCGGCGGCGGTGCTGTGGCAGGGCGGCAAGGTGCTGGTGCTGCAACGCCCGCCGCGCGGGCTGCTGGCCGGCATGTGGGAGTTCCCCAATGTTTTGCTGCAGGACACAGCGGCCAAAGCGCAGCTCAAGCGTGGTTTGCAGACAGAACTTGGCGCGCAGGTGAAGGTTGGCCCAGCCTTGGGCGAGTTCGAGCAAACCTATAGCCATTTCCGCGCCGAGTTGCGCGTATACGATTGCCAGCTGATGAGCGAGCTCAACAAGCCGGCCCGGCCGCACAAGTGGCTGGCGCCGCGCAGCCTGGGCCGCTTGCCGATGGGCAAGCTGGACCGCAGTGTGGCCGACCGCCTGCAGGAGCGCCATGCCGGTTAGCTTTGTGCGCCGTGTAGAAGACTTCGTGTGCGAGCGCTGCGGCCAGGCGGTGACGGGCGATGGCTACACCAACCACTGCCCGGCCTGCCTGTGGAGCAAGCATGTGGATATTGCCCCGGGCGACCGGGCCGCCGGCTGCGGCGACCTGATGGAGCCGGTGGACGTCGAGAGCCGGGCGGGCGGCTACCGCATCCTGCACCGCTGCGTGCAGTGCGGGGCGGAGAAGTGGAACCAGGCCGCGCCGGGGGATGACTTTGAGCAGATCCTGGCGGTTTCGCGGGCCAGCGGGAACCGCAAGCTGGGTCTGTAAGCGATAAAATTCCCTAGATGAAACGGGTTTTCAATATCCTGAACATTGTCGGCCTGGCGGTGCTGGGAGTGGCGTTAGTGCTGTTCTTGCAGAACTGGATGGGTGGGGGCATTGTATTGCCCAGCCAGTTCTATACCTTCACCACGATCTTTCTTGGCATTTTTATTGAGGCCGCGCCATTTTTGTTGTTGGGCACGCTGGCTTCCGGCCTGGTAGAAGTCTTCTTCAAGAAAGAAGCCATTCAGCGCATCATGCCGCGCAACCGCTTCCTGGGCGCGCTGGCCGGCGGCCTGCTGGGCTTCGTGTTCCCGGTGTGCGAGTGCGGCGTGGTGCCGCTGACCCGCCGCCTCTTCCGCAAGGGCATGGGGCCGGCGATGGGCGTGGCGTTCCTGATGGCCTCACCGGTGCTCAACCCCATCGTCATCCTCAGCACCTACGCCGCCTACGGCTGGGGGCCGGTGCTGTGGCTGCGCGTAGCGCTCAGCCTGGCGATCGCGGTGGCGACCGGGCTGATCTTCGCGGTCGAGGAGCAGCCTGCCCGCCTGCTGCGGCCGAGCAGCCTGAGCCTGGCGCCGATCCGCGGCGCCAGCGTGGACGTGGCGCTGCCCATGTACCAGGGCAGCCTGGGCAGCCGGCTGCGGCGCGCCCTGGGCATTGCCGGCGAAGAATTCTTCGAGATGGGGCGCTACCTCATCATCGGCTCGATGCTGGCGGCGGCGCTGCAGGCAGTGGTGCCGCAAGGCACCCTGCTGGCGCTGGGCAGCGGGCCGCTGCTCTCGGTGCTGGTAATGATGCTGCTGGCGGTGCTGCTCTCGATCTGCTCCACGGTGGATGCGTTCGTGTCGCTGGCGTTTGTGGGCACATTCACGACCGGGTCGATCCTCTCGTTTCTGGTGCTGGGGCCGATGGTGGACATCAAGAACATTTTGCTGTACCTGCAGGTCTTCCGCCGCCGCACGGTGCTGTACATGGTGATCCTGCCGGTGCTGATGGTGATCCTGGCAACCGTGTTCATTAATCTCAACCTGGGGATCTAGGCATGAGCGAACGTACCCACAAAATTCTGCAAGCAGTGATCTTGTTTGGGCTGAGCGCGTTCCTGTTCTACAAGATCGTCTCTGGCACTTTGTACTTCTACATCAACGCGCGTTTCACCTGGCTGGTTGTGCTGGGCGGCGCGGTGTTCCTGGGGCTGGCCTTCTTCGCCTGGCCGCGCAAGAGCGCCAGCCACGCGCACGAGCATGAAGACCACGACCACGGCCATGCCCACAGCCGCAGCGTCTGGCCCCTGACCATCCTCTCCATCCCGCTGGCGCTCGGCTTCCTGGTGCCCTCGCGGCCGCTGGACAGCTCGGCGTTGGATACGCGCGGCCTGACCACCAACGCCTTGATGAGCGTTGGCGGACAGACCGCGGTGCAGCTGGACCAGCCGTCTGACCAGCGCAACGTGCTTGACTGGGTGCGCGCCTTCAACTTTGCCGCTGACCCCGTGATCTACGAAGGCGAGCCCGCCGACGTGATCGGTTTCGTATATCAGGATCCGCGTTTGCCTGAGGGCCAGTTCCTGGTGGGGCGCTTCGCGGTGAGCTGCTGCGCGGCGGATGCGTTCGCGATCGGCATGATCGTGCAGAGCGACGAGGCCCACCAGTGGGCGGCCAACCAATGGGTGCATGTCAACGGCACGATCCAGGTGAGCCATCTGGACGGCGTGGCCGTGCCGCTGATCGTGGCCGAGAGCATCAAGGAAGTATCCATTCCGCCGCAGCCCTATTTGTTCCCATGAGCAGCTGGCGTGCACTCGACCGCACGGTTGCCGGGGTGGCGCTGGTTCTGCTGGCGGCGCTGGCTTTGGTGTTGTGGCGCGGCGACCGGGTGAGCGTGACCATAGTGCGCACCGCGCCGGCTGCCGGCAGCCAGGCGGCGACCACGGCGCCGATCGTGATCGAGTTTGGCCAGCGCATGAACGCCGCCAGTGTGGAGCAGAACTTCAGCATCGAGCCGGCAGTGGAGGGCAAGTTCGTGTGGAGCGACAATACCGTCTATTTCATGCCCAGCCAGCTGCTGGAGCTTGGCGCGCAGTACACGGTCACCTTGGCGCAAGGCGCGCAGGGCCAGATCGCTCATGAACTGCTTGAGGATTTAAGTTTCTCGTTCGAGGTGCGCCCACCAGGCGTGGCCTTCCTGCGCCTGGAACCCTCGGGCTATAGTTTGTGGGCCATGCCGGCGCTGGATGATGCGGAGCCCGTCCAACTTTCGCCGGGCGATGGTGTCTTCGATTTCACGGTGGCCAGCGACGGTGAGATGCTGATCTTCTCGGTCGTGAACGATGAGGCGGGGATTGACCTGTGGACGGTCGGCCGCGAGGGCGGGGACGCCCGCATCCTGCTCGACTGCGGGGTCGACCGCTGCTTCGGGCCCAGCGAGCGCGCCGGCCGGCTGGCCTACACCCGCGTGCTGGCGCCAATGACCCCGGCCGAGCCGTACGGCCCGCCGCGAGTCTGGCTGTATGATCCCAAGAGCGGCTCGACCGTGCGCCTGCACGCCGATTCGCAAAAGATCGGCTTTGGGCCAAGCTGGTCGCCGGATGGGCAGCGCTTGGCCTACTTCGACGGCGGCAACGGCCGCCTGGTGGTGCTCGACATGCGCACCGGGGATGAAGTCCACATCCCCACCATGGCGGGCGTAGTGGGCAGCTGGGCGCCGAGCGGTGAGTACATGCTGTTCTTTGACACGCTGCTGATCGATGGCCGCCCGGTCAACCAGGTCTATCGGGCCAACTTTGCCACGCAGGATGTGCTGCCCTTCTTTGACCCGCAGCCCCTGGATGCGGATTACAGCGGGCCGGTCGTTTCCCCCAACGGCGAGTGGGTGGCGCTGAAGGTGCGCGATCTGGAGAATTTGGCCAGCGAACAGCTGTGGATCCTGCCGGCGGATGGCGCGTATGCGATGGTGGCGGTGGAAGAGAGCGGCTACCTGTACAGCAAATACTTGTGGCGCAGTGATTCGCAGGCGCTGCTGTACCACCGCCTGACCCTGGGCAGCGCCGAAAGCGCGCCGAGCGTATGGCTGTGGGAGCGCAGCCGCAACGCCAGCCGCCTGCTGGCCGAGGACGCCAACCAGCCACTCTGGCTCCCCTAAGCGTATAATCACTGTATGGCCCAGGCCCATATCAGCAGCGAAAAAGAGATCAAAGAGCGCACCGGCGGCTGGCTGGCGCGCCTGGCCGAGCAGGGCTACCGCATCACCGGCTCGCGCCGGGCGGTGGTGGACGTGCTGGCCGAAGCCGGCACCTCGCTCTCCCCGGCCGAGATCTACGAGCAGGGCCGGGTGGCCCACAAGCAGTTGGGCCTGGTGACGGTCTATCGCACGCTCGAGAAGCTCGAGGAGCTGGGATTGGTGCAGCGCGTGCACCGGCCGGATGGCTGCCATGCTTACATCCCAGCCCTGCATGGGCACGAGCATTTGCTGCTGTGCCAGGAGTGCGGGCGGGTCGAGTACTTCCGCGGCGATGACCTCTCCGAGTTGAGCCGCCGCCTCGAAGGCGAAAGCGGCTACACCATCAACGATCACTGGTTGCAATTCTTCGGCGTGTGCGCCGCCTGCCAATAGTTTCCCTCTGCTATAATTGAAAATGCTTTTCAATTACTGGCGCATGGTTTGCGCCAGTCTTGTAGGTGTATATGCAAACGTCTGTTAAGGAACAAGCTCACCCGCATGGTGCGCAAGGCCCCGCGATTGAATTGCGCGGGGTCGATGTTCGCTATGAGCAGCACCTGGCGCTCGACAGCGTCAGCGTAGTGATCGAGTCTGGCTTGCGGGTGGCCGTGGTGGGGCCGAACGGAGCGGGCAAATCCACCTTCTTCAACCTCGTGAGCGGCCTGCTGGCGCCGACCCGCGGTGAAGTGCGCGTGCACGGCCATGCGCCCGGCCAGCACTTGTGCCTGGCCTACGTCACGCAGGCCAACCAACTCGACCTCAATTTTCCGGTCAGCGTGTGGGATGTGGCCATGATGGGCCGCACCGGCCAGCTTGGCCTGCTGCGCCGCCCGGGGGCGCGGGATCGCGAGCTGGTGCGCAGTAGCCTGGAGCGCGTCGGCTTGCTGCCGCTGGCAGAGCGCCAGGTGGGCGAGCTGTCTGGCGGGCAGCGCCAGCGCCTATTCATCGCCCGCGCTCTGGCACAAGAGGCTGACCTGTTGCTGCTCGATGAGCCATTTGCGGGGCTTGACCTGCCTTCGCAGGACAAGATCTTGGAAATATTGGACGATGTGCGCGCCCACGGCGTCACCGTGCTGTTCGCCACGCATGATCTGGAGCTGGCCGCGCAAAAATTTGACCGCATTTTGCTGCTCAACCATCGCTGTGTCGCCTACGGCACTCCGGTAGAAGTATTGACCCAGCCGCACCTGAGCGCGGCCTACGGTGGCCACATGCAACTGCTCAACACGGCCGAAGGCCGCCTGCTGGTCGGCGACAGCGGCGGGCATCACCACCACGACGCGGAGGGCCAGCATGGCTGAGTGGTTGCTGGAGCCGCTCGGCTTCGCCTTCATGCAGCGCGGCTTCCTGGCCGCGGTCGTGGTGGGCGTGGTGTGCGCCGTGGTGGGCTGCTACATGATCCTGCGCGGCATGGCCTTTTTGGGCGAAGCGCTGGGCCACGCTACGCTGCCCGGCCTGGCGGCTGGTTATCTGCTTTCCAATGGGGATCGCTCGGTCACCTTTTTCTGGGCGCTGGGCACGGCGGTGCTCACCTCGGTGGTGATGGGCGCGCTCAGCCGCAATACCAAGCTGCGCCAGGATACGGCGATCGGCATTGTGTTCGCCGGCATGTTCGCCCTCGGCATCGCTCTCATCTCCAGCATTCGCAGCTACGCGGTGGACCTTACCCATATGCTGTTTGGCAACGTGCTGGGTGTGACCAACAGCGATATCTGGTTGATCCTGGCGGTCAGCCTGGCGGTCTTGCTGGCCGTTGCGCTTTTTTATAAAGAGCTGCTGGTGATCTCGTTCGACCCGGTGTTAGCTGTGACTCTGCGCCTGCCGGTGCGCGGGCTGGATATCTTGCTGCACGTCATGATCGCCGTGGCGGTGGTAGCGTCGCTGCAAACCGTGGGCATTGCCCTCGTGGTGGCCATGCTGCTTACGCCGGCGGCCACGGCGTTCCTGCTGACCAAGCGTTTGAAGCGCATGATGGGGATCGCCGCTGGCATCGCCGCCTTCTCTGGCGTGGCGGGATTGTATGCTTCGTACTATCTCAGTATTGCCTCCGGGGCGGCCATCGTGCTGGTGTGCACATTGGTATTCATCGTGGTGTACGCGCTGCGCCGTTGGCGGCCGCTATCTAAGCCGGTTGAATCAAAAAGCCCTGCTCATTGAGCAGGGCTTTTTTTGTTGTGCTGGTGAAGGCTTACGGCTCGGTGTAGGTGATGATGAGCTTGAGCCCGTTGTTCAGGAAGCGCACCAGGGTGTCGTGCCCCGCCAGGGAACCGAAGGCGATGCGGTACTCCAACATCTTGGAGCCGCCCAAAGCGGCCTGGGCGCGGGTCTTTACGGCTTCGCTGACGCTGGCAGTCGATAGGGCGGTGAAGCTGCACCATTCGATATCCGCGCCCGAGGTGGCATCGCTGTAGTCGCTTCCGTCCAGCGGGAAGTAGCTGCCCGGGATGGCCTTAAGGCAGCCCATGGCGGCGAAGGGATCCGACACTGTATCGAACTTGGTGAAGTCCACCGTCACCTGGGTGATGGTAGAGCCGTTCGGAATCGACGACAGGTCGAACAAGGCGAAGGCTTGCACGCGGTTGCCGCTGCTCGTGCCCGTGTGCGGGTTACCGCTGGTGCTGGAACTGGAGCTGACCTGGCCAACCTGTGCGGCGATGAAGGTGGTGCCCGTGCCGCCAGTACCGCCCGAGCCAACTACGTCAATGATGACGTAGAAACTGCCGAAGGTTTGGCCTGAGGCGTTGCGCAGCATCCAGTAGCCGGTGTGCGTGCCGGGGGTGCTGGGCGCGGTCAGATTGACCGAGATGTCCAAGGTGCTGTTCGGGGCAATGGTGGCGGTGAGCGGTTGGGTGGCCGGGCCGCCCATGGCCGCGCCGCTGCTGAACACAACCGAGTACGAGGTGCTCCACGAGCAGGTGCCGGAGTTGCGGATGCGCCAGGTCTTGGTGAAAGTGGCGCCGGGGGCCAGATCGGTCCCGTCGGGGATGGTCACATCGGTGACGAAGGCCATCGAATCGCAGGTGGGGTTGACGCCACCGCCGCCCGAGCCGCCGGAAGAGGTCGTGGGGAAGGCGGTGTTCGTGACCGAAGGCGTCTCAGTAGCCTCAGATGTAGCCGTCGGCAGTGGGGTTTCGGTGGCGGTTGGCACCAGCAAGGCGCTTTCGGTAAGCTGTGCGCTTACCGTGGATGCGGCCGCGGTTTGCACCAAGGACGCCGCATCCGGCGAATTGCTTGACGGGAAGCTGCACGCGCTCAACAGCAGCCCAGCAGCCAGAAAAATAGCAAAGACCTTGCTTTTCATAGCACTCCTAACAATAGCATTTGAGGGATTCTAGCAGAGCGATGGGGGAACTGCCCGAACGAGGGTCTTAGACTTGGCTTAGAAGCGCGTCCACTCGTTGCAGCAGATGGCCGATCTCGAACGGCTTGCGCAGGTATTCGCGGGCGCCCGCCTGCAGGGTGGCCTGGAGTTGCTCCGCGGTGGCCATGGATGAGATCAGCAGGATGGGCACTTTGTTCGCCCCCGCCAGGTGGCGCAGCTCGGCGCACAGGGCCGCGCCACTGAGGCCGGGCATATTCACATCCATGATGACCAGATCAGGCCAAAAATGAGAGGCAGCGTACATGGCGGCCTGCCCGCTGGAGGCTGCGCACACCTGATGGCCTGAGAGGTTGAGGCCAGCCCGCATCATTTCCAGTAATTCTGGCTGGTCATCCACAATAAGCACTTTGGGCATGATCACTACCCAAAACGCAGGGTACTGGCTATGTATTCTAGGAAATTCTTACTGGTGGAGTGGGTTTAATGAAGCGCTCACCGGCCATTAAGGTTGAGGGCTGGTTCAGCGCTCCAGCTCGGCCAGGATGTTCTCGAGCAGTTGCAGCAGCACGGTTTTGACGGCCTCTTTGTCGGTGGAGACGCACGGCAGCATGGGTACATCTTCATCCAGGCGCAGCGCCACGCGCAGGTCCTCCACCTCCCAGGCGTCTGGCAGGTCTTGCTTGCTGGCGGCGACGACATACGGCGTGGGCGAGAAGGCGCGGAAGGCCTCCATGATGTTGCGGGCTTCCTGAAAAGTTTCGGGGCGGGTGCTGTCCACCATGACGATGAAACCCAGCATGCCCTCGGAGAGGATCTCCCACATGAAATCAAAGCGTTTTTGGCCGGGCGTGCCGAACAGGTACAGTACCAGGCTGTCGTCCACAGTGATGCGGCCAAAGTCCATCGCCACCGTGGTGGTCTCTTTGACGCGCTCAGCGTCCGAGCTGATCTTGCGCTCGGTGGAGACCACATCGATCTCGCTGACGGTTTGAATGAACTCGGTCTTGCCGGCGTTGAAGGGGCCGGTGACCACCATCTTGACTGTGAGGGCGCGTGCGTCGTTTTCCATGAGCTAGATCGAGCGGATGCGCTCCATCAAACGGTTGACCAGGCTCTTCTGCTCCTGGCGGTCCTTGCCGGGGAAGGCGCTCTGCAGGCCATCCAGCTGGGTGGCCGCGCCGGCGGGGCGGATCAGCTTCACCAGGCCGGCTTGCAGCAGGCCGTAGACGATGCGGCGGATCTCGACCTCATTCATCTTGGTGGCCTTGGCGATCTGGCGGATGCTGTTCTTGGGGTTGATGTAGGACACCACCCGCCACTCTTCCACGTTCAGGTTGACTTTTTTGAGGTTCACGCCGGGGCGGGCGGTGAAGGCCAGCGCCATATCCAGGTTGGGGATCTCGGCGGTCAGCTTCTCCCATTCGTTGACCTGGCGCGAACCTTCCATGATCAGGTCTTCAAGCGCCATGCGCACGGGGATCTTGCTCTCGGGCACGTCTTGCCCGGCATCGAACTTGAAGCGCCCCTCGACCCAGGTGAAGAGCTGCTGGATCACGAAGACGAAGTAATCCTGCAGGCTTTCCAGGATGTCTTGCTGGGACACGTAGCCGGAGTTGATGAGCAGCAGGCCCAGCTCTTTATCACTCATATTGGCGGCGCGGGCTTGCAGGGTATTGAGCTGGGCGTCGTTGATCTTCTCGGAGCGGTGCAGGATGCTGGGCAGGCTGGCCTGCTGCTTGCCCTGCTCGCTAGTGAGCTGAGCGAAGGCCAGCTTGCCCGTGCGGAAGATCAGCCGCGCGCCCTCGTTTGGCCCCTGCACCAGGAGCGCGCCGCTTTTGCCTGCCAGATTGATCAGGTTAAGCAGCTGAGTAACGGAGAAATCCTGCAGGTTGCCTTGCAATGCCATGGTGTCACTAGGTCGAGGGGATTATACATGCTGCGCAGCGGCTGGATTTGTGCTGCTGGCTGGACCGCGCTTTCTTGACATGGGTATATCGGCTGACTATAATCGCCCCTTGCCACTTGGCAAAATTCCTCGGTAGCTCAATGGCAGAGCGGGCGGCTGTTAACCGCTAGGTTGTAGGTTCGAGTCCTACCCGAGGAGCTAAAAAGCATTTTTTTACCCGTAAAAAAGCCTGGAATTTTGAATTCTGGGCTTTTTTATTGCTCGCGGGTGCAACGCGGGTGCAACCGCGTCAGACTCCCACGAGAGTATCGAGCAATTCTGCAGCTTCTTCTTGCTTGTTTGGCATAAGGTGGCCGTACACATCCATTGTGATACTTGCCTTGGAGTGTCCCAGCCTGCGCGAGGCCACTAGCACTGGTACGCCGTGATTGAGCATCAGGGAAGCTGCCGTGTGCCGTAGATCGTGAAAGCGGATTTTTGGGATTTTGCACTGCTTCAGCAACTTGCGAAAATCCCGCCGGAGGTTGCTGCCCGTCAATGGTGTGCCGACATTGGACGGAAAGACCAAGTCCAACTCTGTCCACGTATCGCCCGCCTGTTCGCGCAACCTTCCGACCTCTACTCGCTGCAGTTGCAAAACCTCCAGGGCCTTATTCCCAAGGACTATTGCCCTTCTGCCGCTTGCCGATTTGGGGTCTGCAAACATGAAGCTCTCGCCCCTCAGGTGAAGCACCTGGCGGTTGACCTGCAAAGTCCTGCGCTGAAAGTCGATGTCGCTCCACTTGAGGCCGATTAACTCAGCCTGGCGCAACCCTGTATGGATTGCCAGGTAGTACAGTGGGTACTGCCGGTCTCCGGTTTCCTGAGCCGTGCTCAGAAACAGCTTCGCCTGGCTTTCGTCCAGGAACTTCATTTCCTGCTGAGTGGGCTTGGGCGGCATTGTCCCTGTGCAGGGGTTGCGCCCAATGTGGCCGAGCTTGACGGCATGGTTCAGTGAGATGCGTAGGGTCTTGTGCACACAGTTAACCCCGTGCCTGCTATACCCTTCGCTGATGAGTTTGTCGTAGTAGCGCTGGATGCCCTCAGTTTTTAGATCGCTGAGATACATCTTCCCCAGGCTGGGAAGGATGCGCTTCTGCACAGTCCAGCGATAGTTCCTGACCGTGTTTGGCTTTCTCGAAGAGGATATTGTCGCCAACCACGAAGTTAGAAAGTCACTTAGACGGATTTCGGCTCCCCTGAAAGTCAGCCCATTCTGGATTTGACGCTGGGTTTCTCGCAGCCAGTTTTTGCACTCTTTGTGAGTGTCGCCCGTGAAGCTCAGCCTGCGCCCGTTCAAGACGACCTGGGCACGCCAGCGGCCATTGGCCTTCTTGAAGATAGTGCCTTCCTGGTTTGCTCTTCTCTTCGCCATTCCTATTCTCCTTTCGATTGGGAGATAGGAAAGGCGGTTCGGATTATTCCCTTGTTAAGGTGCACCGCGACTGAGAAAATTTTAAACCACATAGGAATCCCGATGCAAGCCCCAGATTTCATGCTGCGGAATTCTCTTCAATAAAGCGAAGCAAGTCTTCCATACGTATCCGGCGCGAAGTACCGATGCGCACCGAACGGATTAACCCGCGCTGGATAAGCTGGTACACAAACGCCTTGCTGACATCCAAAATCTCAGCCACTTCACTGGCTCGCAGGAGCTTCTGGAGGACAGGCTTCTTTTCAGGAATAGCTTGCATCGCTGCCTCCCGCGCCGGCCAGGACTGCCTCATAGCGCTTGCCGCGTTTCCTGCGGCCCTGGACAGTAATGGCTGCGTAAATATCTTCGCCAATCACATCCGCCAGGACACTCAGAGTGGGAGCCACCTGGTTCATCACCCAGGCGGTCATGCGACTAAGTTCGAGCTGGCGGGCATCACTGATGCTTTTGAAAGCCCGCCCAATCTCGCTCACGAATTGCTCCCACCAAGACAACAGCCTGCCTTCATCTTCAAAATCCACGTAATCCCGCAGGTGCGCCAAGGCTGCCCCTGCCCATGCCTGCGGAAGCCGGAGCAACACATCCCGTGCCACCAGGTCAGCCCGTTCTGCCCTGGTCTGGAACTCCAGGCGAACAGGCCCGCGCTTGTCATAGACGCGCAGCATGCGGCTGGACTGGTTCGATCCTAGCCGGACAGAGCTGGTGCCGAGCACGCCATCCTCGCGTTCTTCAAACGGCTGGTCATGGACGTGGAGCGTCTTGCGCTTGAGCAGGGAGCGCAGCTTCTCTTCTGAAACGGCCTCGACTACATGCTGGGGAGTAAACCCAACTCCGTCCCAGGCCAAGTCGAGACGAGAAACGCGGAACTTCTCCCAGCGGTTCAGGGTAACGAGGAATTCCTGGATTAGCTTGGGCGGAAGAGCATCGCACGCTGAGCCAGGAAATTCCAGGTGCACATACGCGCCTTCTCCCACCGGATCGGCATACAGCTTGGCTGCTGCCAGAGCTTGATATAAGCCTTTGAAACCTCTCCCGCCATGGCCGATAGCTACCAGCGGGCCTAGATACTGCTGAAACCACTGCTCCCACATCTTCAGGGCATATTCCTTGTCAGCCCATAGGGTGAGAGACAGCCAGTGAACGTGGAACTCCATTTCTGTGATGACCTCCAGTCTAGAAACTCCACCCCCCTGCTAGTATCGGGGGGTGCTTGCCTTCCGAAGAAAGCGGGAAAGTAATTTTCGAGAGTGAGCGTTTGGGCACCCTCCCCGCCTTGGGGCGGGTCCCCTCCCAAACGCCACACTCAAAAAATGAGACTTTGCTCTTTGTCATTTCCGATACCCTTCATGGGTTGTATTTTTCTGGGGCGGATGGCCGCCATCGTCTAAGAACCAGAAGCAGACCATGACGGCGCATTTGGCCGCCCCTGCTGAGCTTGCAGAAGAACTGGCTGGCCGCCAGTTACGCCGCTAGGAAGCGCGGCGTGCCCGTCTCACTCGTGCAGCAGGAAAAAGCAAAAAGCCCCTGCTGCACTCCCTCGCCGGTTTCAGAAAACCCCTTGCTACTTCCAGGTGATGTAGACCCTGGCGTTTAACACCTGACCATCGAGAGCGCCAATTCCCTTAGCCAGGATGTCCACAACACAAACCCCATCCTGGCACTGCACCATGCCGCCTCGATCCAGGCAGACCCACGAACCAATGCCCGGCGCTTCCACCCAGGAACCCAACGGCCATTCGGGAGGGCAGGCAGCCGCCAGACCGATGAAGTTTTCCCAGCGCAGCTGAGAAGACATGGCCGACTCGCAGTATCCGTCTTGGAAAGTGAAGCAGTTAATGCCGCCCTCCCAGGGCCGGTAGTGGGTGAAGCGCACCGGAATGTCGTAGACCGTGCAGTTGAAGCAGAACTCAGCCGGAGAGAGATAGAAGCCTGGCTGTGCCTCCGGAATAGGCAGAAAAGCCAATTCAGTTTCCGCAGGAGTATTGGTTGGCTCCAGCGTCGCGGTGGGCTGGGCTCCGGTGTGGCTGTGGCAGGCTGGAATGGCGTAGGTGTTGGGCCGTCAATGCCTGCAAAGCTCATCGCATCCGCGGGCGCAGTGTGGAACGCCTGCGGAGTGAGCGCAGCTGCATCCACTTCCAGGCCGCCTTTGGTCGACTGTCCGCCCCAGGTGAAGAGCAGGTAGTAAAAGTAGTAGGCCACCACTGCCAGACCAGCAATCGTTGTCAGCAGGATTGACCAGTTAACGCCTTCTCTTCCCTGATTGTTGAGCAGATAGGGAAAGAGCGTCGGATAGCTCACCCGCTGCCTGAGCGAAATCCTCAATGACCCCTTCGCCGCCTTCCAGGCCAGGTATTTGCTTGCGGCCGCCGATGGACTGTGTTGCGGTTCCTTCGGCGTAGCGGAGTGTGGCGGGTTGGTTTTCGATGATCTGCTCAATATGTTTCTGAAGCCAGATAGAAATGCCTGCATCGTCATAGGGCATATGCTCCGTGTTGAAAACGCCCCAGATCTCGGAGGGCTGCCACCAACCGAACTTGCCTTTCTCGCGCCCTGACTTCGTGCGCAGCGACCATTCATAAATCCACATAGGCAAGCCAATCAGCTGGAGGTTGTAGACCCGCGAGACTGCGAGCTTGGTTATTTTGCGGGTCATGTCGTTGGCCGAAGGGAACATAAGAATCAAGTTCATCTTGCGGGTGAAGGCCAGGTACTCATCGGCATCCGGCCCGCCCTTAATGAACAATCCCGCTTCGTCCACGATGACCACTGAGTCCAGGAAACGCTCGTCTCGGACGGTCATGGAACCTGGTTCATCCGTCCAGATGCTTTCTGCATTCGATACAAGGTAGCGCAGGTGCATGCGCCCGTCCTCCAGTAGGTGAGCGGCGATGGCGAAAGCCAGGGAGGTCTTTCCGCCTCCCACGCGGCCTTCAAAGGCCAGTGTGCGCCAGGCCCTCACCTGCTGGAAGAAGACTTCGTGCCCGATGAATGGCATGGGTGCTCCTAAGGCAGGATGCTCTGCAGCACCCAGGAGCCAAGTTTGGCCAGCATGAGCAGGCCCAGCCCCGCCAGTACGGCGTTGATCACCAGGCTATCGAACAAGTAGATGGTGATGGTGTGTGTCATTGCTAAAGCTCCATAAAGCGCCGGAACAGCCACACTGCGGCTGGCAGGATGACCAAATCCAGCGGGATTTGAAGGGTCAGGATCGCCAACTCCGGAAACGAATACCACTGCACGCAGAGCTGGTATGTGTCCGCGCCGAGGCTGAATTCTTCAGTAAGCCCAAAGATGGATGGGATGGTGAACGAGAAGCCTGGGATAAGCGTGTAACACGTGCCACCCAACTGCTGGAAGCCGCCATAGCTCACTATCGGCGTTTCATCTCGGTAGGTGGGCTGGGTGCAACTCACCACAGAAGGCGTTGGCGTGGCTTCGCCGCTAAGCGGTTCGCCGAAGTAGACATAGCCAATCGGCTGAAAGTGCGAAGCGAAGCCAGGGCCAATCTGAGCAATCCACATGCCGATATAACCAGCTTCTTGGCCGGGCACCCAGAATTCACCAAAGCCGCCTGTCCAGGAAAGCCAATCTCGTTCTCCGACAAAGGCAGCGCGGTCTGTTGCTGCGTTCGGAGCCATGTATGCCTCAGCCGGAGTCCAGATTACGACAGTCCGTCCAGCTAGGCTTCCGCCACTCCAGGTGGAGAAGAAGCTGTATCCGGTTTCGCTGGTCAGGTTGCGTGCCTGCTGTGCGCTGGGCTGGTCTATGTAGGAAACGGCCATGCCAACTATTCGGCCAGCGGCTTCAGAGTCTGTTTCCATCGTGAACTGCGCGCTGGAGGCTGGGTATTCCTCGCCTGGTGAGGATGCAAAGTGCAGCTCCCAGGGCGAAGGCGTGCTGGTGGCGGTCTGTTCAGGTGTGGCTGTTGTTCCTGGAGTGCCTGTGCCGCCAGTAGGACTAGGAGTACCAATCACATACTGGCTGGTTGGTGTGGGCGTGGTAACGCAGTGGCCACAACTAGCCAGCCAATTCGGGTCAAGCCCACTGATGTTGGAGATGCCGGATGCGCAAGGCGGCAAAGGTGTCTGCGTGGCTGTGGAAGGCACAGGTGTTGAGGTGCTGAACGCGAAAGTGCCCAGCGGCGTTTGAGCGGCCTGCGCGAAGGCGCTGCCCGTCCCTATCAGGAGCAACGCGGGCAGGAAAGCCGCGATGACGCCAAGAAACAAGACCTGTCTCATGCTGAGGCCGCCCGCATGAAGCGCGTGAACAAAGTGGCCAGCAGCAAGAGGAAGGTGATTACCCACCAGGACTCCCAGCTTGAAGTTTCTGTGGCCAGCAGCCCATACAGCACAGGGATGGCCGCTGAACGCGAGAATTCCGCATACAGCGCACCTACGATAAAAGTTCCGGCCAGGAGCAAAGTCGTGTCCATTCTCTAGCTCCGGTTGAATAGCTGCCGGATGGTGGCGGCCACGAGCAGCACGACGACAAAGGCCGCGATGAAGTTTCGGATGCCGAGCATGTCCAGTGTGGTGCCGACCCAGCCCAAGATTTCACCGATTTGCATACCTAATCCCTCCTTCCGGCCAAGAGCCACAGAGCGGCACTGGCCACCATGATGACCAGCGTGGCTTGTAGGAAGCTATACAAGCCTGTTGTCTGCAGGAATTCGATGGCTTGTTGGATGAGCGCAATTGCGCCCGCGATGTCTATGTTCATATTTCGAAAATCAGGGCATGTGGCTGGGAAGGGATTGCTCCCCTCCCAGCCAGCTCAGCCGCCTAACGCGAGGCGGACTTGACGCGCCGCAGTACGTATGCGGCCAGACCCACGATGGCGCCAGCGATGAACACAATGGTCAGCCCGAGGTCCGTGATCACACCGGTTGCAGCAGTGATCAGTTCAGCAGCAGTCATGCCCTGGAATTCCTCCTTTCAAAGTGGATTTCGAACCTAAGCGGCCTTCTTGCCGTCAAGCAAGTCAACCGCCAGATCGACAACTTCGAGCGCCTGCCCGCCCTTCTGGAAGACGCGGCCGTGCAGGGTGGCGCGCATGCGCATCGGTTCGATACGCGGCAGTTGGTTCAGGTCAAACCCGCCTTTGCGGGCAGAGAGCTTGAACGTGCCGTTCTCAGTTTGCACGGTGGCAAACTGAGTGCCGGTCTTCTCGCTGGTGAACACATCCGTCACCAGCGCCTTCTCGATGGTTACCTTCATGGTTTCCTCCAAAAGCTATTGAGTTGAAAGTGGATGTGGACTGGTTAAAAAAAGTGAATGCCCTGGCGAATGGGCATCCAGGGCACAGAATAGACAATGGGGCTAAAATGCAGACAGCCGCCAACCAGTTTGCCCTGGAAGGATGGTCAGGGACTGTTTGCTGTTCGCGCAGCGGGCAGTCCCGTCCTTTTTTAGTTGTATTGGCTAAATTCCTTGCATCACCTCCCTTTGTGGAGATTTGACAATCAATTCTTGATACCCCGCCATACTAGCACGCATGTTCTAATTAAGTCAACACTGGCTAGATGAGTTGAACTTGACAGACGGCATCGCTGATTGCGCTAATAAGGATTTGTGTTATTTTCACTCATGCCATAAAATGAAAATAAGAGTTTCTCTTATTTTCATTTTGCGATTTGACTTTTCACTATGAAAACCTCCGACTTCACTGCTAAAGCCCCTGGAAAAGTTATTAAGACCCTGCGCGGCTATAAGGCATTTGTGCCTGATCCGTTGCCGCCGAATGTGTCTTGGTCGAACCGGCTGCTGACTGAGCTTTCCAAAGCTGATCGCAGCTTGGCCAAGCTGGCCGAAGTTGGAAACAACTTTCCGGTGCCGCAAGCACTTATGCGCCCTTTTGTACGGAAAGAAGCTGTACTGTCCTCTCGCATTGAGGGCACGCGCACATCTTTTGAAGAGTTGCTCTCTTATGAGGCCGGTCAGCTCAGAATGTTCGAAGACACCAGCGATGCCAAAGAAGTGCATAACTATGTGAAAGCCATGGACTATGGCTTGGAGCGGCTGGCCGCCTTACCGATAAGTATGCGCCTCATCCGAGAGATTCATGGAATCTTGATGCAGGGTGTGCGTGGTGAACAGCTTAGTCCAGGCGAAGTGCGCCGGACGCAGAATTGGATAGGCCCGCCTGGAGCGACACTGGAAACTGCGCGATTCGTGCCACCTCCGGTTGAGGAGATGCATGATTGCCTCAAAGACCTGGAAAGATCTATTCACGAGGAATCAGAGCTCCCCCCACTTGTCCGCGTTGGCTTAATCCATTACCAATTCGAAACCATTCACCCCTTCTTGGATGGCAACGGCCGCATGGGTCGGCTGCTGGTTGCCTTCTTGTTGGTGAACTGGAATTTACTTGCGCGGCCACTGTTGTACTTGAGCAGCTATTTCGAGGCCAATCGCCAAGAGTATTATGACCGGCTGCTGGCTGTGAGCCAGCGCGGGGAATGGGAGGCTTGGCTAACTTTCTTTTTGGAAGGCATACGTAGCCAGGCGGATGACGCGGCGCAGCGCATTGCGCGCTTGCAAGACTTGCGCGCTACTTACAGCAAACGATTTGCAAATGAGCGCAGCCGCGCCAAGTTACAGCACATGGTGGACTACCTCATAGGCACGCCGATCACTTCTATTCCACAGGCTGAAGAGGCAACTAAGCTGGGAAGCTTTACAACTGTGCAGCGCTATATCGAGAAGCTTGAGGTCCTGGGCATAGTCCAGGAAGTTACTGGCCAGGGACGAAACCGTATCTATCGGGCAAGTGAGATTTTGCGGGCGCTGGAAGAACGGTAACTAGGTCTTATTGCTCAAAGCCTGAATTCTTGAACTTCAGCGTTTTTGCATTCTCACTTACGGTTCTAACTACATCTTCAGAAAAGCCTTCTGGGCTCTCTGCGGAGATTTCCAAAGAAATCGTTATCTTGGAACCAACCAGCCCCGCTAGATGAGACACAACCTCGTCAGCGATTTGACCCGCGGCGCGCCCAAGGCGTGTGGGGTCCAAGTCTATGGAGCCGTGGAAACGACGAAGGCTTTGCGGCTTAGAGGGAGTAACAGCAGCTTCCGTACCCTCGCCCACAGCATGGCTTTCCCAGCCTTGCCCGCCTGTGTAGACGCTGTCACTGGGCGCCTCGTGGGCCTCGCTTTGCCTTTGCGCCTTCACCGCTGCGGGTTTAATGATGACGCTTGCCCCGTCAAAAGCAACCGACGGCAAGGCGCCGGCGACCAAGCCGACATAGTAGCCATCTGCTCTTACCGCAGAGGCATAACCAAAATAATCAGTCCAGGTGATTGAAGCTACGCCTTGGCGGATTGCTTCGGCGAGTACATTTTGATCACGCAAGCGCGGCAGGTAAAGATACTGTGCCAGATATTCCCAAAGTTGTTTTACGGAAAGATGGTTCGCGTTTTTCCATAAGTAACGATCCAGCTCAATCAATAGGGTTGCTGCTGCCCAATCTTTGATTAAATCCTGGCTGTGGAGCAGCTTGGCAGACACCCGCTCCACCAGATGCTCTCCGCCTTGCAGACGGGTAAAGCTCCACTCATATTCCTTGTCCGAGGCGGATTTCTTCTCTTTGTGTCTGGGAAGCAGCGCGTGGCAATAGGTTTCCAGTATCTGCGCCTGCACGATTTCGGTGTAGTTCTTGCGTTTTGCTTCGACTTCATGCACTTGAGAGGTGGTCAGGTTGCGGTCGTCCCTCTCTGTGTAGATTTGCTCCCAGGCTTTCCAGAGACTTACAGCCTGGCTCAATTCCTGATAGCGCTCGTTATCCGCGGCCAGGAAGATGAGCATGTTGCGGTATAGGCGCGGGCTGTTGTCTCGCTGAGTCAGGACATCGTCGGCGAAGGCCACGGCTGGGCTGCCACCGTTGTCCTTGCGGTGCGGGTGCGCCGGCCCAATGATGACCAGGCGGCAACTGTCTTCGTCGGGCACATCGCCGCTGCCCTTGGGGTCGGCGTGTACGCCGGCGAATTCACCCCACTTACGCTTGGCGATGATATCGCGCAGGCGGCGGCTGACTTCGTCCTCAATTTCGTGCGGGCGTGTGCGAATGCGTTCGGCGATGTTGGCGGCCTCGCGGCCAATGGTTGGCCGGGTATCAAAGTAATACCGCCCGGATTCCTGATAAAGATAGGTTAGCTCTTCAGAAAGGCGACGCAACGCGTCGCCAAAAGCGCTGACATTCTCCCCGGGCTGAACACAACCCAGCTTGATGTTCAGTTCATCCAAGCCGCGCACATTCTGCTCAGTAACCGAAGGCGCGCCACCAAAAAAGACCGTGCGCGCTACGCGCCGAGAGGCCGAATAGCGGTTGAGATTGGGGTTATCACGATCCAACGCCAAGGGGCGGCTTTGCATGCCGTCGATGTCGCGGTCCAGCACGGCGCTCCAGCCAGTGGGCAGATAGTCTGAGAGCGTGGTGCGCACGGTGTTGTTGTCCAGCGGCACGAAACCAGGCATGATCAGCGCGCCGGCGTCGCCGCGATCCCAAAGCTCGTAGATGATGGCCGCCATGAGGCGCAACACGCCGCGGGTCTGTTGGAAGCGCTCAAGGGTAGACCAGTCCAAATAGAGCCGGTCAAAGAATTCCGGATGGATTGGGTATGAATTCTTCATCCGTTCCAGATAATCTCCCTGGCGGGTTTCTGCCGGAAAATCTGCGCGGTTGGCAGCGTACATGTCGCTGAATTCGCGGCAGACTGCATCTCGCGCCGCCAGGTCTTTGATGGGCTCAAACAGGCGGCGGCGTACGATTTCAAAGCGCTCGTCACCGCTGGCGGGCTGCCAGGCGACGGCTACACGGACAAAAACGTTTTCGATGTGCTCCAACGCCTTTTCACCAAAGGGGCCGCCTTTTTCGTGGTCAGAAGCGGGCAGCGAGGCCACCAGCATGCAGTTGGGCACGGTCTTGACGGCCTCGGTGAGGGCTTGCACAAAGGTGATGTTGGCTTCAAAGGTGCCTGCCGGCAGGTTTTCCTTGCCATAGATTTGGCGGGCAAAACCGACCCACTCATCGATCAAAATTAATGCAGGGCTGTAGGTCTTGAGCAGCTCGGTGAGCTTTTCCGAGCCAGGGCTGACCCCATCGGCATCTTCTTTGGCGATTAATGCAAAGGCTTCTTTGGCCTTGCCAGCCGCGGCGCCCAATTGCCAGGCAAGCTCACCCCACAGGGTATTGACCTGGGCGCCGTCTGCCTTTGTGCTGCCGCTGGGGCTGATTTGGGTGCCCACCAGCACGACGCGGTTGGCGGCGGGGATGACTGCTTTATCAGCAGCAACGTCCTGGGGAACAATTTTCTCAATATCGGGCACTTGGTTTGGCTGCAATTGCCCGCCGAACAAGTGATACAGGGCCAGCATGGAGTGGGTCTTGCCGCCGCCGAAGTTGGTCTTGAGCTGCACCACCGGGTCGCCGCCCAGCTGGCCCAGGCGAGACCAGGCGCGTTTGAGCAGGGCCGAGAGGCCCTCGGTGAAGTAGGTGCGGTTGAAGAATTCAGCCGGGTCCAGGTATTCTTTTTCTGCCCGGCCAGTGATGACCTGGAACAAGTCAGCGGCGAATTCGGCCTGCTGGTAGCGGCCGGCGGCCACGTCTGGGTGCGGAGTGGCGATTTGACGCCAGGGGGTCAGCGCGGTTTTGCCGCCCAGGTTGGTGGCATCCACCATTTGCTTCTTGCGCTTTTTGGACTCTTCTTCCAGGCTGCGGCGCAGGAGTGCATCGTGCAGCTGCTTGACTTCATCGGCGCCGGTGTTGGCGGTCACTTGCAGCAGGCGCACAATTGTATCCAGGGCGCGCAGCGTGTCTTCTGTGGAGAAGGCGCTTTGGTGCGCCCAACTGTTGCGGATGTCGTTGATTTCATGCACATAGCTGCGCGTCACCCCGCCCAGCTGGTTGTTAAACACGGTGGGCCAGTTGGTAAGAAAGAGGGTGATGACAAACTGCACGTCTGCGCCTTTGCGCACGCGCTCTTCATAGCTGCCCTTGGCTTCTTTGACGCGCAGGCCCTTGGTATCTCGGAAGCAGGGCTCCACGCCTTTTTGCCACCACTGGTCTTTGTAGGCAGTCTGAAGCTCCTGAATTAGGTAGGGGAGTTCGTTTTCCAGCAGGATGTCCAGCGCCTGCCCAATGAGGTCTTTGTTGCTCTTCGCCATCTCTCCTCCTAAAACAGGGCGGGCGTTTGCTTGGCGGCCATCTCTTTGAGCCGTGGCCAGGCGGCCACCAGCATGTTGTACCCCAGCGCCTCGCCCGCCCAACTCTTGCGCTCACAAATGGAGTACAGGCGATAGGCCAGGTCTTTGCCCGGCTCGGCCAGGGCGCCCAGCCCGGTCAGCAGGGCGGCAGCGGCCGCCTCGCCGTCGGTCTCCAGCGCGCGGATGAGGTAGTGGCAAGCCTCCCAGACCGAGAGCTGCTTGTCGCTGTGCGGGGTCCAATCCGCATCCAATTCTTCACGCGGCAGCAGGCGCACCTTGCCAGCACGAGACTGGAGGATACCGGAGTGTGCCAGCCCCTCGATACTAGTGTTTTTGGCTTTGCTCAGCGTTTCGGCCACGCCGAATTCCGCGGCGTTGTGGCCAAACTGCTCGAACCAGGTTAGCGCCCAGCGCGTCTCGGCGTCAAAATCGCCTTCCTGTTCGGCCAAGTATTGATCCAGAACCTGGTTAATTAAACCCAAAGCCGTGCGCACGCTCATTTTTGAGCCGTCAGATTCCAGCACAGCGTTGTAGCGGCTAAAGATTGCCATTCCGGGGCCGATGGCAGCCTGGGCAAAGTCAACCGGAGCGACGTTGCCAAATCTAAGCTCCTGCAATGCTTTTGGCAAAACCTGTTCAAGAAGGATAAGGAAATCTCGTCTGACAATGGTGTCGCGCTCATCAGTTTTTGGTCTGCAAACCAAGACAATTGATGAGGCTAATATGTTTGCCCCACCAATTTGAAGCGCTTTGCTCGCTAATTCCGTGCGCATTGGCCAGGTTCCTGTAATCTCAAACTGTGCATCCAGAAGACCCTGAAGCATTGTTTCCCAGCCGGTTGATGCGGTCACTGTTTCAGATCTGCTTTCAGTGGTGCTGTCCACTGATTCCGTTTGTTTAAACGCATAAAAGACTGATGTTGGGACAAGAAGCGAGCTGGCCTTAGACATGCTCTTAAATGTTTCAAAAAGACCAACTTCAAAGAATTCCTTTGCCCTTTCTCGATTTCCATTAAATCGATAAGGCGTAGCAACGAGTTCCTCGCTCTTTGGAACCATCAAAGTAGTCAATAAAGAACTAAAACTTGAGTGGAGCATCTGCCTAAGCCATATATAAAAGAAATCTGATAGGTCTGCATATCCAATATTGTCGTAGTATGGTGGATCAGTTGCTAGTACAAGCTTGTTACCGTTCGATAACTTTCGAGCATCTCGCTGCTCAGAGAAACCGGGGACACCAATGGGGAGGCCGTCAATAACACGAAGAATCCAATTGACTGCGCCTGCATAGCTACCCATTGTTTCAAACGGATTTACTTCACAAAAATCCCAAACCATAGGCAGTGCATGTCTAGCAAAAGTCCCTCTCAAACTTTCAGAACCTACATCCCAGCTAGCCAATGATGAGTTCCTGTCAAGGAGTTTGCTAGCCGCAAACGCCAAATACACGGCCACCGCATCCGCATACGCTTGGGCGCCGCTGCCGCCGGCCTCCAGGCCCAGGCCGTCGTCTTTGAGGCCGGCCTGGCGGGCGTGTTGCAGCGCCAGGCTGCGGGCCTCGCCCACCAGGTCGCTGAAGGTGGTGAGGGCCACTAGTTGGCGATCGGTGAAGAGGTCTGCGTGCTTTGTCATTCCGTATAGCTGGACACGGAAGCCAAGGGCCTTTTCAGGCAGGTCCGTTTCTGGTTTCCACGCGGGTACAGCGCTTTTAGCAACGTCTTCATGTTCTTGAAGTGGCGAGAAATACACACGTCCCTTAGGCCCATCTGCGACTGCCGCCAACAACTGAGCGTTCATTCGCCCCGCTTTGCCTTCGTCTCTAATGTGATCAAAGGGTACTGGGCTGCCACAAGCTACGCATGATGCACCAGTGCGTTCAACGGTTCCCTTCGGGGCCTTGCCTTGCCCGGTTTTTACAATAAAACGAACTCGCTCCCCTTTAGAGCCTTTAGTTGGCTCTATTTCTACCCATGCTTGTCTGTCCTTCTTTTTGCTTAGCTCAAAAGAGCGCACCAAGGGCATTTGCACACCGCAAGCTGGATTGGGGCACTTCACCGTGCGCGCCCACAGCCAGGCAATTACGGTCAGCTCTTCGCCAGCTTTGATGCCCTGCTCTTTTAAATCGGGTCGCTCAGCCAGTATGGCGGCCGATATCTTTACCTTGGGGTAAAGCTGGCCAATGCGCTCTTCTGCCTGTTGGCGCATCCAGTTGCCGTAATAGCGCACATCTTCGGCCAAACCCTGGGCGCCTTTCCACTCTCGGCCCTTGAACATGTCAGATTGGTCGCCTTGCCCAGCTTCTTCCACCGGATGCACTGGGGGCAGGTTAGCGAACTTGGGCGGGATTTCAATCAGAGCCTTGTTGATGAGCACTGCCACCGGGTTCAAGTCGCTGGCGTAGGCGCGCAGGCCCAGGCGTTGGGCTTCCAGCGGGATGGAGCCGCCGCCGGCAAAGGGGTCCAGCACGGGTGGGGCCTGGGTGGCCAGGAATTCTTCGATGGCGTGTTTGCCCACCGGCATTTCCAGGCCCAGGTTACGGGCCACACTGCGGGCAATTTCCAGCTTGGCCGCATCCAGCACTTCTTCGTTGTTGCTGTTCTCCCATTTGACCAGTTCCTCAATCAAGTTGAACAGGCGCTGGCGTTCGGCTTTCTGTTTCTCCTCATCCTGTATGTACTCACTGGGATCGTCCACCAGGGAAGAGAAGAGCACCGCCCGGCAGGCGGCCAGCGGTCGTCGCGCCCACCACAGATGCAAGGTGCTTGGGTGCCCATGGCGGATGGACTTCTCTCGCGCGGCCTCTTTGTTGATTGCCTCAAGTGGCAGGGCGACTTCGATGAGCTTTTTAGGGTAGGTCACTTAGAAATGCATCTCCCGGGATGTGGTTGCCTTTAAATCAGCGCTTCCGAGTGGATGGGTTGTTGAATCAAAGAAGCTGACATTGGCATGCGGAAAGAGACCGCAATAATACGCTTTTTTGTTCAGAGTGTCTTCGTTACTTCGCGGAAAAATAGAAACGGCCAAAGTCGGATTACCCCAGCTACAAATCGCATCAATGATATGTTTGTCGCTTTCACTTAGTGATTGGCCAAAAATGACAAGAGATTTATTGAATTGGGAAAACTTCTGATGGGCAAAAGTCAGATAATCAGATGAAGCAATAGTCTCGATTTTTTGCTGAGCGTTTCCTTCGGAAACAAACAGCGGCTCGGCGCCATTGAAGGGTCGCCCAAACAACTCAAGAAGTGTATATCCTCCTTCGTTCCGACGTTTTAGTGTCCCGCCCAGACGGGTTCGATACAAGTGTAGTCCCCCATGGAGATACAGGACTGCTTTTAAGCCATCAGGCGCCGAAGCCCTGAGCGAATCAAATCGTTGCTCTCTAAAAAAATCTGTAAAACCTTCGCCTTCTTGTTGCATGATCGACCAGTATGTAAGCAGGTCATAATTAGTTGAAAAAATATCGTTATATTCGAACAAGGCAGCCCGGATGGCCTCAAAAATTTCTTGCCAGACCCTATCCCACGGTATGTGCACGGAATGGACTGCCTGAATGAGCGCCTGTTTTATTCTGTCGTAGCTGGCGGATAACGAAGCCTGTTCTATGTGATGAATCATGTTCACCTGCTGGGCAATTGAGAGCAAGTGCAGAACCTGTTCAAAGTTGTTGTAGGAGTTAAAACTCTCGAAAAGTTTTATGTCATCTTCGTTCAGTGGATCTTTGATAAGTTCAGAACGTGCTCGCTCGAATATTGAGGAGTAACTAAATCTATCTGAAACGGCAATGCTTGCTCCGTTTCCGATAAGGATGCCCTCCCAGCCGTTGCCTGCTATCTCTTCCCACGTCACTAGGCGATCGTCAATTACGCAATTCATTTTTTGCCCCCAGACTAACTAAACTCTGAATCTTATAATTCACGCTGGTAGCAGCGAAATCCGGCTCGCGTTCAAAGGGTGGGCGGAAGTACAGTCGCTCGCGCAGCACCGGCTGGTCGGCTACAAAATCAACTTTGACCACGGCCAGGATGTATTTCTCCGGCTGGTTGAGACCGGCCAGGATTTCGTTTCGGGTCAGGGTGACGGTGGTGGCCGCAGCAATACGGCCCTTCACCTCAATGAAGCGCAGGCGGCCTTGGCCATTGCGGCTTTCAATGTCCCAACCCAGGTTTTGGGCGCTCACGTCTATGGGTTCGTGGCCCAGGCTGCGCTCATAATCCATCACGGCCTGCATGGCGGCCTGCTCCACGGCGCGGCGCTGAACGCCAAACAGCTCGTCGCCGCTTTCTTCCGCTTCCTGTGCAAGCCCGAGTGTATCCAGCAGGCCGCGCGGCACCACCAGCGCGCCGCCCAGCAGCCGCGGCTTCTGGGCCACTAGTTGGCGCTCCTGCTCCAGCTCTTCCATGCGCCGCTCCAGCCGGGCCTGCAGGTCGTTGGCGCGGCGGCGGGCCTGCTCAGAATTCAGCTTGGCATTTCGTTTGCCAGCCTGTTCCTGGGCCTTCAGGTCTTCAGCCCGGCGGTCCCAGAACTGAATTTCTTTGGTCAGGCGCTCTTTGACCGCCGCGGCTGTCTTGCGCACCATTTCTTGGCGGCGGGCGGAAGTCTCCTCAAAATGGGATGGCACCATGCTGGCTACCGCATACTCAATCGCCCGCTCTTCAAAGTTGTTCTGCAGCCAGTCTTTGGAAAGCTGGCTACGAACCGCATCGAGCCACTCGGACGGGATGGGTTGGTAATCCAGAAAAGGCGCTGCCCCTGCGGCGCGGGCCGCGCCAGCCGCATCCATCTCCACAAACTGCATCTGGCGCGAAATCACGCGGCGCTCCCCGTTGGAGTCCGGGCGTCCATCCTGGATGCTGTGCTCAAGGTAAAACAAGGCGCGCGGGCCCTCACTGGGGTCGTTGGGGTCTAACAGCAGCGCGCCGCGCTTGAGCAAGTCTCCGTAACGCTCCAGAAGAATATCCTGCACAGCTTCTACCAAAGCATGGCCGGGGGTGAGGAACTCGGCGGTGGGCTTGCCGGCAATATCTATATCTTCTTTGTGGAAGGTGGCGCGCTCGTAGCGCTCCAGCACTTGGCCGCGGCCCAGCAGGCGGGCGCGCTCGCGCACGGCCCCGGGTACATGCGTGATTTCATAGCGGCGCGGTTCGCGCGGGTGCATCGAGCCACCCAGGATTTCAAAGGCGGCGGCGAAGAAGGAGGCCACGAAGTGAGGCTGCAGCCGCTTGGCGGCAGCCCGCTCAAAATCTTCGCGAATGTTCTGGATGCGGGTGGTGTCCAGCACATCGCCGGCCAGCAGTTGGTCTTCCAGCAGGGCGCGCACCTTGTTTTGGTCAGTGATGTTGTCCACGGCTTCAAACAGGCGGGCGCGCACATCCTCTCTGTCTCCGTAGCGCACAGCCTGCACCAACAGCTCGCGCAAACTCTGCTCGCGGAACAATTCCCCCAAGACGTCGAAGACAGCGTCGTCGTTTAGCGCCCGGCGCTGCTCTTCGATCTTCTCGAGCAGGCGGGAATATACATAGCCCTCACGGGTTTCGTTGGCCACCAGGTTCCACAGGTGGCAAACTTCTCGCTGACCAATGCGGTGGATACGGCCAAAGCGTTGCTCCAGGCGGGTAGGGTTCCAGGGCAGATCATAGTTCACCATCAGGTGAGCGCGCTGCAAATTGATACCCTCACCGGCAGCGTCAGTAGCCACCAGGATGGAGACATCCTTGTCCTGCACAAAGGCGGACTGTACGCGGCGGCGCTCGTCGCGCAGCATGCCGCCGTGGATAGCGACCACCGCCTCGGGCTTGCCGAGCAGAGTGCGGATGCGGTCGACCAGGTAGTTCAGTGTATCGCGGTGTTCGGTGAAGATCACCAGCTTGCGCCGCAGCCCAGAGCTATCAAAAAGCTCGTTCTGTTCCTGCAGCAATCGGGAGAGCTCAGCCCATTTGCGGTCATCCTTGCTGCGGCGCACTTTGTCCGCCATGTTTTCCAGGTCTTTGAGGATGAAAATTTCGGCTTGCAATTCGTCAATGGTGCGAGCTGAAGTGGCCATATCGCTTACTTCAGTTTCCAGTGCTTCCAATTCCTCGTCGGGAATTTCATCGATGTTTTCGAGTTCCTCGGTGTCTAGATTCACCCAATCTGCTAGTCCGGCGCGCGCCTGTGCGCCACGCTGGAGCAACGTTTCCTCTCTCAGCTTATCTTCCAAGCGCTGGCGACGACGTTGCAACGACTGGTAAATGGCCTCAGGGCTGGAGGCCAGGCGGCGCTGCAGGATCATCAAGGCAAAGCCAACTGTGCCGCGCTTCTCCTTGTCCAACTGCTCGGCCCGATTGAACTCTTCTCGGACGTAATTGGTCACCTGTTCGTAGAGGATCGCCTCCAGATCGGAGAGCTTGTAGTTGACTGTGTACGCCCGCCGCTCCGGGAACAGCCGCGTGCCATCAAAGCGCAGCAGCTTTTCCTTCACCATCCGGCGCATCAAATCCTGCGCGTCTACTGAATGGTGGCCTTCACGATACTTTCCTTCGAATCTGTCCGGGTCAAGCAGGGCCATAAAAAGTTGAAAATCTTCCTCTTTACCGTTATGAGGAGTCGCTGTCATGAGTAACAGGTGACGAGTTTGCTGTGAGAGCGCCTGCCCAAGCCTGTAGCGCTTAGTGTAGGAAATCTCCCCAGCGAACACAGAGGCGGAAAGCTTGTGCGCCTCGTCAAATATCACTAAGTCCCACTCGGCCCGCTTAAGCATCTCTTCATAGTCTGCGTTACGGCTAAGCCAGTCCAGGCGGGCAATGCCCAGGGGAACGTCTGTGAAGACATTGCCATCTCGAGCTGCCTCAAAACGTGCGTTAGTGAAGATTTCAAACTCCAGGCGAAATTTCTGGTAAAGCTCGTCTTGCCACTGTTCAGTTAAATTACCAGGTGCAACAATCAGACAGCGTTCCAAGTCGCCGCGCAGCATGAGTTCTTTTACATATAGACCAGCCATAATGGTCTTGCCTGCACCAGGATCGTCTGCAAGCAGGTAGCGCAGCGGTTGTCTGGTGAGCATGTGCTCATAGACTGCTGAAATTTGGTGGGGCAAGGGGTCGATGATGGACAAGTGAACCGCCATCCACGGGTCGAACAAATAGGCCATTCGAATACGCGTAGCTTCGGAGGCCAGACGGAACAAATCGCCCTGGCTATCAAAAGCCCATTGTGTCCCCGGCTCAAAGATGGTCAGCGCATGCTCTTTTGAGCGAAAAAGCAGCTCTGTATGAAGGCCGCCTTGCTGGTCGCGGTAGACGACCTCCAGGGTATCGCCTAACCACTTCGCATCTATTATGGTGACCTTCTGTTTAGGGAGCAGGCCCTCAACCACCGATCCGTACTTTATTTCTTCTAACTTAGCCACTGGTGTGGATTATACGAGTAACCAGTATCTCATCTGGACAAATGGCCAAGGGCTTTTAGGAGCGGTCTTAACTGTGCCCGACAACGGAAAGCTAAAATTTGCCCCTAAGGTAGTTGGTCTAGAAACTGAAAAGCAGGAGGCTGGTCGCTACGACAATCACAATGGAGTAGCCAACTATAAAGGTTGTTGGCACCCAAATTTCCTTTGATGTGAACGAGCGATATTTTTTCTTCCCAAAGCCCAGAGCGTCCCACTCGGCAGTATAGATCGCGATCTTTAAGTAGCGTTCTATTGTGTTAATAACCTTGAACTTCCCCGTATTTAATTGGCCAAACGAAGTTATCAGGCTTCTCCACGCTCCACACAAGATCGCGCCGACTATGCCCAAAATTGCTATCCATGAAGCTCTGGCGACTTGACCATCTGAGTTTTGTAAAACAAAGCCAGCAACTGTGATAAGCGCACCATTTAGAGTTAAGAAAAATGAGTTTACAGTTTGCCTGCGGTTGATAAGATTCTCAGAGCTTTCGACCATTACTTTGTAAAGTTCAAGTGCCTGGGTAACATCCTTGTCGTTTTCTAACAAACCATTTGGAAACAGAACGTCAAGGAATCTATCTTCTGAAGGTTGCTTGTTTTCTATCAGCAGGGCTGCCCTTTGAATGGCCTCTACATACAGATCGTCCTCCCTTCGAGTTTCTGTATCTAGTGCACTATATTCAACCAAGGCTTCGTGCGCTTTATTGCTTCGCATCATCCATGCTGACCAAGCGTCATGGACATCGCTCGGGGAAACCGCCTGCCCCTTGGCGCGCAAGAGAATTGCATAGAGACGAAGTAGGTCGTCGGCATCCTGGCGCGGTACTTTATTCGCTGGTATTTGCTTCCGGATCTCTTCGGCTATATCATCAAGATACATTTATCCCCAGCTACTAAGCCAAGTGATAATGTCGGCGAAGTTCCAACGAATAACATTTGCGCTTGGCAACCCTTGAGGAATGATATGTGTTTCGTCGCGATTAATTTGGATGCCAAACATGTAGTTGCTCTGTCTAATGGTCTCTGCAATCTCCCACAAAACAGCCTCCGAACGATAAGTGGTTGCACCTATCAATACAATGGTCCCCTTGGTTTGGGCTATTCGTTTTGCGCACTCAGTCTTCCAGGCGAAATCAAAAGGATCCTTTACAGAGTAATCATAGAATTCAATTTCATTGTTTTTGTCTTTGGCTTGTTGCACCAAGAAATCACGAGCCCATTTATCTTCCATTTCAAAACTTATAAAAGCGCGTGGTTTTGCCATATTGCCTCCTCGTTGGCAAGTAGAATTTCCTTATTATAGTAGTAAGCTGCTTGTCTCAGCTCAGATTGTAAAGATGACAACTGTAATCGGCTTGCCGGAGTGGATGGAACTACTGATTTTATACAATAGACTAGTCAATGACAACAAGGGGGTTTCAATGTGCTGGGTGTGGGGTTAAAGGCGCGATTTGGTGCAAAAGTTGTCAAAATCAGACTGTGAGAATAGGGCTGCTCTGTTGCAAAAGATGCGGCTATCCATCTGAGAGACATATTTGCAAGTGGTGCTGTTATGAAACGCCCTGGTTTGACAGTGCCAGGTCTTGGGCTCGCTATAGTGGTGAGCTTCGTAAAGCATTGGTTTACCTGAAGACACAAGAAAGTGTCGATCTAGCGTCCGCATTGGCTGCCCATTTGGCGGAAGTGCTTTTACCTAGCTGGGCAATTGATTTAGTAGTTCCCATTCCACTGTCCGCAACCCGGCTGCGTATGCGCGGCTTCAATCAAGCAGAATTGTTGGCACAAGCTTTTGCTCAGCTAGTACAACTGCCTATCGCAATTAAAGCGCTAATGCGGATTCGTGATACTAAGTTTCAGCGAACCCTGGGACGTGCAGATAGAAAGCAGAACGTGAGACAAGCCTTCAGGGCTGACGGGAGATCATTTGCTGGAATGAAGATACTAATAGTCGATGATATTTTCGTAACTGGCGCAACGATTAATTCGGCTTCTAGGGCAATAAAGAAAGCTGGAGGACACTCTGTGTTCGCAATTACGGTTGCGCGAAGTCTGTTAAACACACCTGCATGAGAATAAAAGGAACATCGAACCGCCTTCCCTATCGGGTGCAACGCGGGTGCAACCGGAATTGATTCAGTACTCAAAAATTGACTGTATTGACAGATTTCCCCCTCGATTTACGGGTAAAATCGACCCCGTTACTCGTTATAGACTCTATTTACAGCCCTTTGAAGTTTCGCTAGGTTGTAGGTTCGAGTCCTACCCGAGGAGCTCACTCCCCCTTTCTTTCCCCTCCAGAGAAGTCACCCCACGTTCCGGCGCAGGCCCACAAATGAGCGAAAGTTTGCCGGGGTTGCGCGCTAAGGTTCTACTGTATGCAGCCTCCGGCGTGGTACTGGTCGCCGCCGCGGCGCTGGGCTGGAACTTTCGCATAGGCCGTCCGCAGTTCAGGCCAAACCCAATAGACCCCACGATCATCGAAGTGCTGGTGCGTCATGGAAATTTCGACGCCGGCATGCAGGCTGACAACCGCCGCGGCGGCCAGCTTGCGCTTCCGCCGCGCCAGGTCTGGCTTGATGATTATTGGATCGAGCAGACCCAGGTCACCAATGTACAGTATGCCCACTGTGTCGCAGCCGGAGCATGTTCTGTGCCCCTGGATGCGGAGCTCAACCCGCACTTTTACGATGAAGCCTATGCTAACCACCCGGTGGTTTTCGTCACCTGGCAGAACGCGGCAGATTTTTGTGCCTGGGTGGGTGGCCGGCTGCCGACGGAGCTGGAATGGGAAAAAGCGGCCCGCGGCGATCAGGGGCGTTTGTACGCGTGGGGAGAAGCCAACCCGGAACTCAACGCCTATGTGAATATCAACAACATCCATGACGGCACGGTCCCGGTGGGCTACTACCCGGAGAGCGCCAGCCAGTATGGTGTTCTGGATATGGGCGGCAACGTGCGCGAGTGGGTCTTCGACTGGTACAGCGAGGATGGCTCCGACGCTTTGAGCGGGCCGGAAACCGGCGAAGCCAAGGTGCTGCGCGGTGCATCCTGGTTTGATCCGGGCTTCTTCTCCATGACCTTTGATCGCCTGCAGCACGTTCCCGATTCGCCCGGCCAGAACCGCGGCTTCCGCTGTGCCTTTTCTGACCAATAAGCCCTAGCTCCGCGGTATCGCTGCAAGCTATCGAGCAAAGCTAGCCTTTCGGCAGCCTTGCTCCTCGCTTTCGTATTCCCTTTCGTGACAAGCTGCACATGCAGATGAGTCTTGGTTTCTTGCGGAAACTTTAGACGAAAATTAGTGTTAGTATCTTTAGGTATATGTGCAACGTGTGCAATTTTGTGCAAACGCTAGGAGCATATATCTTGTCGGGGGGCCCCGGCGGATGCCGGGTGGTTCCAACAGCAGGGGTGCGCCATGCAGGATGTTGAGCGCCAAGCCCTGTTGGCACAGATTGCAGAGCTGTATTACATGCAAAACATGAGCCAAGCCGACATTGCACAGCGTTTTGGGTTCTCGCGCTCCAAGGTTTCGCGCCTGATCACCGAATCGCGTGAGAGCGGCACCGTCCAGATCCGCATCAACCATCCGGTGCGCAGAGACTCGGCGCTCGAAGGGCGCCTGGCCCAGGCCTTCCGCCTGCAGGAGGTACACGTCCTGCAGACCAGCCTGTACAACGAGGCGCAGAGCCTGCGCTCCCTCGGCCGCCTGGGCGCCTACTACCTTAATGAGCACCTTACCGCCACCAGCACCCTCGGCATATCGTGGGGCACGGCCATCTACGAAGTCGCCCAGGCGCTGCGCCAGCGCAATTATCCTGACTTCCGTATCGTGCAGATCATTGGCTCCATCGGCTACGGTGACCCGGCCGTAGACGGCCCTGAGCTGGCCCGCAACATCGCTTCTGTTTTCTCCGGCAAGTACTTCACCCTCAACTCCCCCGTCATCGTCAAAGACATGCAAGCCCGCGACACCCTGATCGGCGAACGCCACATCAGCGATGTGCTCGCGCTGGGCCTGCAGGCTGATTACTACCTGGTCGGCATCGGCTCCACCACGCCGCAGCACTCGGCCCTGGTGCGCGCCGGCAGCGTGCTGGCCAAGGAGATGCAGAGCATCAACAAGCTAACCGGCGCGGTCGGTGACATCTGCGCCCGCCTGTACGACGAGAACGGCAACTTCGAGGGCATTGACTTCAACCAGCGCGTCGTGGGCATCTCGCTGCAACAGCTGCGAGATGCCAAGGGCACCGTCGTCGGCATCGCCGGCGGCGAGGCCAAGGCGCCCGCTATCCTGGGCGCGGTGCGCGGCGGCCTGATCGATGTGCTCATCACCGACGACAAAGCCGCCGCCACCGTATTGGAGTTGGACAAAGAATGAGCATGGCAACCCTCAAAACCACCATTCAGCATGAGGCCGGCTTGCACGCCCGCCCGCTGGCGCAGTTCGTCAAGACCGTGAAGGAGTACGACGCCGAAGTGCAGGTGACCAACCTGACCCGCGGCAAAGGCCCGGTCTCGGGCGCCAGCCCGGTCAAGCTGCTGCTGCTGGCCGTGCTCAAGGATCACGAGATCGAGATCGAGGCCACCGGCAGCCAGGCTGACCAGGTGCTGCAGGCTCTGCAAACCCTGATCGACGACAACTTTGGAGAAAACGATGCTTGATTTTCTTTCAGACAATATGGGCGTGCTTGCGCTTCTGCTCCTCATCATGTGGGGCTTGCAGTTCGCCTTCACGTATGTGCAGATGCGCAAGTTCTACGCCCGCCTCAAGATCGTGCGTCAAGCCGGGCTCACCGCGGTGGGCAAGGGTGGCGGCCAGTACCGCGGCCGCGTCTACGGCGTGCTGACCGTGGATGAGAACAAGACCATCATCCATGCCGAGAAAATGTCCGGCTGGTCCAACTTCTCCGGCCTCAAAGCCGTGCCCGAGCTGATCGGCCTTTCCCTACACGACATTCTGGATGAGACGCGTGAACTGCCCGTGTCTCGCAAACTTTCCGAAGCCTTCCGCGATGCCGCGGCGTATCTGCTTGATGCGAAACCCTCGCAGACCCTCCCCGAAGCAGACCCCGGCAAATAAACTTAATGACAGGAGGTACCCCAGCCAGCGATTGCCGAAATGTCTCATCACCCTAATCGACTACTAGAGGAGAGTTTCTGACTATGGATGCTTTAGTACATGCAGCAGAATGGTTCATCGGCCTGTTCCAAACAGGCGGCGGAGTGTTCCTTTCCCTCGTCGGCGGCATTATCCCGCTGCTGATCGTTCTGTTGACCGGCGTTAACGCTCTCGTGGCCCTGATCGGCCCCGAGAAGATCGACAAGGTGGGCGAGTGGGCTGCCCGCGACGGGATCATCTACTACCCCGTTCGCTACATCCTCCTGCCCTTCCTGGCCGTGTTCTTCCTGACCAACCCCATGGCCTACACCATGGGTCGCTTCCTCCCGGAGCGCTTCAAGCCGGCTTTCTACGATGCCGCCGTCTCCTACGTTCACCCTCCGCTTGGTATCTTCCCTCACATCAACCCGGGTGAGCTGTTCGTATGGCTCGGCATTGCTGCCGGCATTGAGTCCCTCGGCCTGTCCACCGTGCCTCTGGCGTTGTGGTACCTGGTCGTTGGCTTGATCGTGATCTTCATCCGTGGCGTTGTGACGGAGCGCATCACTGCAATCATGTGGGCGCGCCGCCAGGCCAAGTAAGAGAAGGAGAAACAAACGATGAATGCGTTCCTCGTAAAAGTTGGCCGCGGTGTGGGTGGCGTCGTTGGCGCCCTCTACCAAGCCGGCCGTGACGCTGTAGACCAGGTTGTCGTCAACATTCTGCCCTTCATGGCTTTCATCAGTCTGGTGATCGGTATCATCCTTGCCACTGGCATCGGTGACTGGATCGCCAACCTGCTGGCCCCTCTGGCCGGCAGCCTGTTCGGCCTGTTGGCTCTCTCCGTGATCATTGCCATCCCCGTGCTCTCGCCCCTGCTGGGCCCCGGCGCGGTGATTGCTCAGATCATCGGTACCCTGTTGGGCAGCACCCTGCTGGCCAACGGCAGCATCCCCCCCGCCTATGCCCTCCCGGCTTTGTTCGCCATCAACCCGCAAGTGGGTTGTGACTTCATCCCGGTGGGTCTGGCTCTGGGTGAAGCTGAACCCGAGACTGTGGAAGTTGGCGTTCCGGCGGTGCTGTTCTCCCGCCTGATCACCGGCCCCGTGGCTGTGTTGATCGCCTTCCTGTTCATGCCCCTGCTGCCCTACTAATCACTTGCTTTGAGCCTGGGAGGGGAACGCACGTTCCCCTCCCAGCTCAGAAGTGAAACGGAACTTAGGACAAGAGAGGATAAGAAAAGACGATGAGCAAGCAATATAAGAAAGTAAAGATCAGCGCCGGCCCGCGTGGCTGGGGCGGCCCCTTGGTGATCGAGCCCAAACCCGGCAAGGATTTGATCTACTGCGTGACCGGCGGTGGCATTCACCCCCTGGCGCAGCACATTGCCGATCTGACGGGTGGCACGCCCTTTGATGGCTTCAAGTCCAAGGCTGGCTTTGATGAGATTGCCGTCGCCATTATCGATTGTGGCGGCACCGCCCGCGTCGGCGTCTACCCCATGAAGGGTGTGATGACCGTGGACGTGTATGCCACCAAACCGTCTGGCCCCCTGTTCCGCTTCATCAAAGAGAACATCTTTGTTTCGGGCGTCACTGAAGCTCAGGTCGAGCTGCTCGAAGACTGAACGTAGAAAGAAAGCTTCAAAGAAATAATCATGGTCAAGTATCAGGCTCGCATCACCCACATTGGCCCGTATGTCTCCGAGTTCGTGGAGGAGAAAGTGCTGGTGTTCTTCGGCAGCCAGGCGCCCGAAGAGCTGGCCGAGTTTGCCATTCTGCATGACGGCCAAACGCTGGAAGGTCAGCTGGAGCCGGGTGACAGGATCTTCCTGGGCGAGGAGGGCTTCGCCGTGCTGGCTGTTGGCGAGGTCGCCAATAGCAACCTCGCCAACCTGGGCCACCTCGTGGTTAAGGTCAACGGCCAGCGCGAGCCTGAGATGCCTGGCGATGTGTGCGTGGAAGCCAAGCCCCTGCCGCCGATCGAGGTGGGCATGCTTGTGAGAATTGAGGATTCCAAGTAGGTATGAAGACGCTACGCGAACGACTGCGAGAGTTTGAAGCCCAGCAGGGCCACCCCATCCGTGTGGGTTTGGTGGGGGCCGGCCAAATGGGCACTGGCCTGATCGGCCAGATGGAATTGATGGACGGCATGAAAGCCGTTGCCGTCACCGATGTGCTGCCCCGCCGCGCCTATGACGCTTTTCACGAAGCCCAGGTCGACCCGGCCCTGATCGGCGAAGCCGCCAGCGCGGTCGAAGCCGATGCGCTGATCGCGGCCGGCAAGCGGGCCGCGTTGCAGTCCACCCAAGAGCTGCTCAAGATCGCCAACTTGGATGTGATCGTTGAATCGACCGGTATCCCTGAAGTAGGCGCCGAGGTGTGCCTCGGCGCCATTCAGGCTGGCAAGCACATCGTCAACATGAATGTGGAAGCGGACGCCACCATCGGCTATTACCTCGGCCAGCAGGCCAAGCAGGCCGGCGTGGTGTATACCCTGGCGGCCGGGGATGAGCCCGGCGCCATCAAGGAAATCTACGACTTTGCCGATGCGCTTGGTTTCAAGATCGTGGCCGTGGGCAAGGGCAAGAACAACCCGCTCAACCGCGCCTCCAACCCTGACAGCGTGGCTGAGAAGGCCCGCACCCGCAAGATGAGCCCCAAGATGCTCGCCTCGTTCGAGGATGGCACCAAGACGATGGTCGAGATGACCAGCATTGCCAACGCCATCGGCTTTGTGCCGCAAGTGCGCGGCGCGCATGGGCCAGATGTCACCGTCAAGGATCTACCCAAGGTCTTCGTGCCCAAGGCGGCCGGCGGCATTCTGGAGAGCGAGAACATTGTCGAGTACGCGGTGGGTCCCGCGCCCGGCGTGTTCGTCATCATCACCACCGACCGCGAGAAGATCATTCGTGATCTCAACTACCTCGGTCTGTCGGGCGGCGGCAACGGCTACTGGAGCCTGTACCGCCCGTACCACCTCGCAAATCTTGAGACGCCCATTTCGATCGCGCACGCGGCAATGGAAGGCCTCTCCACGCTGGTGCCGCTGCGCCCGCCGACG
Source organism: Anaerolineales bacterium (assembly GCA_019454165.1). GTDB lineage: Bacteria > Chloroflexota > Anaerolineae > Anaerolineales > UBA11579 > JAMCZK01. The sequence continues at coordinate 599,210 of CP075367.1, forward strand.
GCCGAAACCATCACCGCCGCCAAGCGTGACCTCAAGGCCGGTGAGCGCATTGATGCGCTGGGCGGCTTCACTGTCTACGGCATGATCGAGAAGGCCAGCGTGGCCGCCGAGCAGAATCTGCTGCCGCTCGGTCTGGCCGTCGGCGCTACCCTGGTGAAAGACGTGCCCATGGGCCAGGCGCTGAGCTATAACGATGTGCAGCTGGATGAAAACCAGCTGATCGTAAAACTGCGCCGTGAGCAGGACCAGATGCCCGGCACTTACCAAGCTGAACATGCGAAAGCGAATACCTAGCCCCGCCGCAAGCAAGAACGGAGGCGTGGTGGACCGCTTGTCCACTACGTACAGCCACCTGTGGGGCAAGAAGCCCCAGAGCGTGGCAAAACCGCGCGCCATCGGCTCAGACGTGCGAGACCTGTTCGCGGCGGAGGCCGTACGCGCTGGCATGATCGAGGCCGCCGCCCAGGCCGCCCAGTTGGGCCTCGTAGCCGGCCAGCTCAGCGAGGCCAGCCTGCGCCTGGCGGGCGACAAATTCCTGGTCACCGCCGCCGGCAGTTGGTTCTACGAGCTGCAAGATGCCGATCTGCTGCTGGCATCCGATGCGCCCGATAAGGGCTTCGCCGAAGAGGCGCTGCCGGCGCAGTGGCCTTTGCATCTGGCCGGCTACCGCCAGGCGCCGCAGGCCGGCGCGGCCCTGCTTGGCCATCCGGCCGCCGCTCTGGCGCTGATGGCGCAGGGCAGGCTACCCCACCCCGGCCTGCTCTCCGGTGCTGAGGCGCTGGGTCAAGTCGTCCTGTGCGCGGAGGCCGAGCAAGTCAACCAAGCGCTCGGCGCAGCCCGCGTGCTGTTTGTAAAGGGCGTCGGCATATTGGTGTTCGCCGAGACCCTGCCGCAGGCCATCATGGACCTGCAATTGGTGAACCGCCTGTCTGAGATCAGTTTGCTCCAGACCCGCGGCAACGTGAACTGAGGGTCATAAGGACTATGGCAAAAAGCAAGAACGCACAAACTTCGCAACCTGCCGCCAAGCGCAAGCTCAGCGACAAGCAGCTTCATGACATGCTCTACACCATGATGCTCATTCGTCGCTTTGAAGAAAAGGCACTGGATCTGTATTCGCTGGGCAAGGTGCACGGCACCATGCACCTCTCCATCGGTCAGGAGGCTACTGCCGTGGGCGCATCCGGCGCGCTGACCCAGCAAGACTATTTGCTCAACACCCACCGCGGCCACGGCCACTGCCTCGCCTGGGGCAGCCAGGCCGACCTGATGATGGCCGAGTTCATGGGCAAAGAGACCGGCTACTGCCGCGGCCGTGGCGGCTCCATGCACATCGCCAATGTGGACGCCAACAACCTGGGCGCCAACGGCATCGTCGCCGGCGGCCTGCCCATCTCGGTTGGCGTGGGCCTCAGCATCCGCGCCCGCAACACCGAGCAAGTCGTCATGGTGGTCTTCGGCGATGGCGCTTCGAACGAAGGCGCATTCCATGAGTCGATCAACATGGCCAGCATCTGGAGCTTGCCGGTCATCTTCCTGTGCGAGAACAACCAATACGCCATGTCCATGCCGGTTGAGAAGAGCATGAACATTGACCGCATCAGTGACCGCGCCGCCGCCTACGGCATTGAAGGCGTCACGGTGGATGGCAATGATGTCGAAGCCGTGTATGCCGCGGTGCACAACGCCCGCCAGCGCGCCGTCGCCGGCAAAGGCCCCACGCTGATCGAATGCAATACCTATCGCTACATGGGTCACTCCAAGAGCGACCGCCAGGCCTACCGCACGCGTGATGAAGTCAAGACCTGGATGGACAAAGACCCCATCGAGCGTTTGGCCGGCCACCTTGGCCTGAGCAAAGATGACAAAGACAGCTTGTTCAAGAAAGCCGAAGCCGAGATCGAGAAGGCGGTCGAGTTTGCCGAGGCCAGCCCCGAGCCGGATGTGGCCGACATCATGGAGGGCGTGTATGCCTAGCGCCAACGGCACGCGTGAGATCACGTACGTTGAAGCCGTGCGTGAAGCGCTGACCCAGTCCATGCAGGCCGATGAGCGCGTCTTCCTGATCGGCGAGGATATTGGCGTGTACGGCGGCGCATTTGGCGTCTCGGCCGGCATGCACGCTGAGTTTGGCGGCGAGCGCGTCATCGATACGCCCATCTCCGAAGCCGCCATCGTGGGCGCCTGCGTCGGCGCCGCTTTAACCGGCATGCGCCCGGTGGGCGAGATCCAGTTCATGGATTTCATCACCCTCGGCATGGAGCAGCTCGTGCTGCAGGCTGCCAAGGTGCGTTTCATGTTCGGCGGCAAGGCCACCGTGCCCATGGTGCTGCGCACGCCCGGCGGCTCCGGCACCGGCGCGGCCGCCCAGCACTCCGAGAGTCTCGAGACCTGGTTCACGCACGTGCCCGGCCTCAAGGTCGTCATGCCCAGCACCCCGTATGATGCCAAGGGTCTGCTGATGGCCGCCATTCAAGACGAGAACCCCGTCATCTTTGTCGAGCACAAGCTGCTCTACAAGGTCAGCGGCCCCGTGCCCGAGGAGCCGTACACCATCCCGCTGGGCGAGCCCAACATTGTGCGTGAGGGCAAGCACCTCACCGTGGTGGCAACTTCCATCATGGTGCAGCGCGCCAAGCAGGCCGCTGAGGAGCTGGCCAAAGAGGGTATTGAGATCGAGATCGTGGATCCGCGCACGCTCAACCCGTTCGACGACAGCCTCATGATCCAGTCGGTGGTCAAGACCGGCAAGGCGCTGGTAGTGCACGAGGCCGTCAAGACCAGCGGCTACGGCGCCGAGCTCGTCTCGCGCATCGTTGAGAGCGAAGCCTTCGATTATTTGGATGCGCCGGTGCGCCGCCTGGCGGGCTTGGACATCCCCATCCCCTATAACCGCAACCTGGAGTACCACGCCGTCCCGCAGGTCGAGAACATCGTGGCCGAAGCGCGCAAACTTGTGCGCGGGGAATACTAATGGCCAAAGAAGTCATCATGCCCGTCTTTGGTTTTAACCAGGAGACGAGCCAGATCGTCTCCTGGTTGGTCAAAGACGGCCAAACGGTGGAGCAGGGCGACCCCATTGCCGAGGTCACCACAGACAAGATCAACATGGAGATCGAAGCCCCCACCAGCGGCGTGTTCAGCGCGGTGGGGTATGCCGCCGGCGAAACCGTGCCGGTGACCACCGTCATCGCCTACATTCTGGAGCCGGGCGAGAAGGCCCCCGAGACGCCTGTCAAGGCGCCCGCTGCGCCGCAGGCGGCCGCCGCCCCTGAAGAGCCCAAAAAATCAAGTTATACGCCAGACCCCCCCACCCAAAACGAACAACAACTTGACGCAGCCCCACCGCCTGCGGCCGATGGCCGCGTGGCCCCCGTATCTGACTTGGCTGCCAAAGTGGCCAGCGAACACGGCGTAGACCTGGCTGCCGTGCGCGGCAGCGGGGTGGGCGGGCGCATTACCCGCAAAGACGTAGAAAGCTACCTGGGCAGCGGGTCTGCCGCCCCGGCTGCGGCTGCGGCCAGCGGCGCCAAAGTGCGCGCCACGCCAGCGGCGCGGCACGCCGCCCGCCAGCGCGGCATCGCCCTCGACACCCTGCGCGGCAGCGGCCCGCACGGCCGCGTGCAGGCCGCCGATGTGGCTGCAGCCCAAGCGGCCCCGGCGCGCCCGCGGGCAGCGGCCCCGGCCCAGCCGGGCGGCGTGCTACGCATCCCCTTCACGCAGATGCGCCGCACCATCGCCGACAACCTGCAGCGCAGCATGCAGGAGGCGCCGCACATCTACTTCCAGGTGGATGCGGATGTCAGCGCCCTCAACGACATGGTGGCCGAAGCCAACCGCCAGGCCGCCGAAGGCGACGCCAAGGTCACGCTGACCGCGGTGCTGACCAAGGCGATCGCCTGGACCCTACTGCGCCACCCCCGGCTCAATAGCCATCTGGGCCAGGGCGAAGTCCTGCAATACGAGGATATTCACCTCGGCATCGCCGTTGCCCTCGACGATGGGCTGATCGTGCCGGTCATCCACAACGCCGACCACAAGAGCGTGCGCCAACTGGCCGCCGAAGTGAACGATTTGGCAAGCCGCGCCCGTAGTGGTAAGCTCAAGCCCACGGATCTGCAAGGCGCAACGTTTACAATCTCCAACCTCGGCATGTTCCGGGTGGATCGCTTCACGGCGATCATTAACCCGCCGCAGGTTGGCATTCTGGCCATCGGGCGCGCCTCGCGCCGCCTGGTGCCGGATGCGCTTGGCCAGGCCATCGTGCGGCCCATCGCCACGCTCACCCTCTCGGTGGATCACCGGGTGATCGACGGCGCGGTGGCCGCCGCCTTCCTGGATGATCTGAGCGCGGTGTGTGAACGGCCGCATCTTATGGCGTTGTGAGCGATGAATGGAAACTACGTTTGAAAACCTGATGTTCCAAGGGGTGCCGGCTTCCTCCGGTATTGCCATCGGCAAGCCGTGGGTCTACCACCCCCAGACGGTGCACATCACGCGCCGCACGGTTTCAGACGTGGAGAAAGAGCTGGCCCGTTTTGATGAGGCCAAGCAAATTGCCATGCAGCAGTTGGCCGGGCTGCAAGAGAAAGCCCATGTTGAGATCGGCCACCACGAAGCCGCCATCTTTGAAGCCCATCAGATGTTTCTGGAGGACCCCGAGCTTATCAAAGGCATCACCCGCCGCGTGCGCGAGGAACTGATCTGCGCCGAAGCCGCGGTGGATGAGGCCGTGCAGGAAGCTGCCGCCGAGCTGGCGGCCATTGAGGATGAATATTTCCAGGCCCGCGCCATCGATCTGCGAGATGTGGGCCGCCGCTTGGTGCATTTGCTGCTGGGCGTGGATACTGAAGTCACTGATTTCCCCGACGAGCCGGTCATCGTATTCGCTGAGGACCTGACGCCTTCGGATACCGTGCAGTTCGACCGCAGCAAGCTGCTGGCGCTGGTCACCGTGCAGGGCGGGCCTACTTCGCACACAGCCATCCTGGCCAACAGCATGGGCATCCCGGCCATCGTCAGCGCGCCGGTAGATCTGGGCGCGGTCGAGAATTCGCTGCTGGGCGTGGTGGATGGCCGCACCGGCGAAATACTGCTGGACCCTTCGGCCGATAAGCTCGAGAGCATGCAGGCCGAGCAAATCCGTTTGCAAGCCAAGCGGGATGAGGCCAAGACACGCAGCCAGGAGCCAGCCATTACCACCGACGGCCACCAGGTTGAGGTGGTGGCCAATATTGGTAATGCACAAGACGCCCGGCAGGGGTTGGAGTACGGGGCCGAAGGGGTGGGCCTGTTTCGCACGGAGTTCCTGTTTCTTGACCGGCATGCCATGCCCACCGAGTTCGAGCAGACCAACGCCTACCGCGAGATCTTCGATGTGATGCGCGGCAAGCCGGTGGTCGTGCGCACGCTGGATATTGGCGGCGACAAATCGGTGGATTATTTGGGCTTCAAGACCGAAGCCAATCCCTTCCTCGGGTGGCGCGCCATCCGCATGATGAGCGAGCGGCCGGATCTGCTGCTGTCCCAGTTCCGCGCTCTGCTCAAGGCCGGCGTGGACACTGACCTGCGCATCATGGTGCCGATGGTGTCACGTCTCACAGAAGTGGAGCAGGCGCGGGCTTTGCTGCGCGTGGCGCAGGAGGAGCTTGCGGCCGAGGGTGTTCCGTTCTGCCAGACCTTGCAATTTGGCATCATGATCGAGGTGCCCTCGGCGGTGTTGGTAGCCGAGCACATCGCCCCGCTGGTGGATTTCTTTAGTATCGGCACCAACGATCTCACCCAGTACACCATGGCGGTTGACCGCACCAATGAGCGCGTGGTCAACATCGCCAGCCCCTTCCACCCCAGCGTGCTGCGCCTGATCAACCTCACCATTGAGGCGGCCCACGCGCAGGGCAAATGGGTGGGCGTATGCGGCGAGTTCGCCGGCGAACCGCTGGCCGTGCCGCTGCTGCTGGGCATGGGCCTGGACGAGTTCAGCATGTCGCCGGTGAGCGTGCCGGAGGTCAAAGACCTGATCCGCCGCTTCTCGATGGAAGAGTGCCGGGATGTGGCGCGCCGTGCCCTGCGCCTACCCAAGACCGAAGCGGTTATCTCCTATTTGCAGTCTGTCGTCAACGCCAAACAGTAGAACCAGAGGCTTGTGTGTCAGTAAACGAAACTCCTGAACAATTGGAGCAGTATTTAGCATTGGCGGTGAGCTGCGCTAAAGAAGCCGGCGCGCTGCTGCTGGAAGGCTTCGAGAAACAGAAGACGATCGACCATAAGAGCTCGGCGGTGGATTGGGTCACGGAGTACGACCGCGCCTCCGAGCAGCTGATCGTCGAGCGCTTGACCGCCGCGTTCCCTGAGCACGGGCTGGTGGGCGAGGAAGGCAGCCGCCGCGAGGGCAAAGACGGCTACGCCTGGTATGTAGACCCGCTGGATGGCACGACCAACTATGCCCACCAGTTCCCTATGTTTGCGGTAACGCTGGCTTTGTATAAAGATGATGTGCCCTTGGTGGGCGTAGTGTACGACCCGCTGCGTGATGAGCTATTCACCGCCAAGGTGGGCCAGGGTGCGTACCTGACGCGGGCCAGCGGCACGCAGCGGCTGCAGGTCAGCGGGGCGCAGGTGCTGGCCACCAGCCTGCTGGCGACTGGCTTCCCCTACGATAGCCATACCAGCCCGCACAACAACGCCACCGAGCTGGGCTTCTTTGTGCGCAAGGCGCAGGGCATCCGCCGTGCGGGCTCAGCTGCGTTGGATATGGCCTATGTGGCTGCCGGCCGCCTGGATGGGTATTGGGAGTTCAAGCTGTTCGCCTGGGATATGGCGGCGGCTCGGCTGATCGTGGAGGAGGCCGGCGGCCGCTTCACGCAGCCGGATGGCCAGCCGGTGAAGATGGATGTGCAACAGTCAGCCTGTGTGAGCAACACGCACATTCACGCCGAGATGCTGGCCGTGCTGGCCGAAGCGGCCCAGCAGCGCATGCGCAGTATATAATCAGCGCATGCATTCAGCCCCTCATGCCTGCCCTGTTTGCCAGGGCGAACTGACGCTCACTCGCCTGGTGTGCCGCGAGTGCGAAACGGTGATCGAAGGCCGCTTTGAATCGGGGCCGTTCTCGCGCCTGAGCGCGCAGCAGCTGCACTTTGTGGAAGCTTTTGTGCGCAACGAAGGCAAGATCACGCGCATGGAGGAAGAGTTCAAGCTCTCGTATCCCACCATCCGCAGCCGCCTGCATGAGGTCATCCGTGCCCTGGGCTATGAACCGGGCAAGGACAGCCCCACCACGCTGACCGAGGAAGAACGCCGCAAGATCCTTGAGGATCTGGACAGCGGCAAGATCACTTCGGAAGAAGCAATGCGCATGCTTGAATAATGCGCTGCAGATTACTATCCTGACCAAGAAAAAAAGAGCGCTGCATTTGCAGCGCTCTTTTTAGTCGTCAGATTTGGGTTTGGCGGCCGGTTTCTCGCTTTTGGTCTCGGCCGTGCTGGTGGTGGAGCTGGTGCTGGCCGGTTCCTTGGCCTTTTTGCCATTGGTGGGCGCGGGGCTGGCTGATTTGCGGCTTTTGTCGGTTACATAAAAGCCGGAACCCTTGAAGACCACGCCGGCGGCGCGGTAGACCTTGTGCAGCGTATGTTTGCGGCACTCTGGGCATACCTTGAGCGGGCTGTCTTCAAAACTTTGTTGGCGGTCAAATTCGTGGCCGCAGTTGTCGCAGCGATATGTATAGACAGGCATCTTATCTAAACCTTAACGGCGAGATTATAGCCCCGCGCATAGGGCTTTGCAAGACAACAGCATGTCTTAGGGGTTGATGCGCTCTTGAGCTTGCTGACGCCACTCGGCGGGCATTGCGCTGGCGGGCAGGTTGAGCAGACTTTGCCAGTCTGCCAGGGCATTGTCGCGCTGGTTGAGCGCCTCGAGGGCGGTGGCGCGCCAGTAAAAAAGCTGGGCGCGCTGGCTGTCAGATTTCGCCAGCGGGGCGCCGGCATTGACCTCAAAGAAGGCGCTGCTGGGGTTGCCGGTGAGCAGCAGGGCGCGTGCCAGGTAGACGCGCGCCTCAAACCAGTCGGCTGCGCCGCCCACCGCCACGCGGAAATCGCTGAGGGCGGCCTCGTTGTGCCCGGCTTCCAGCTGCTGGATGCCACGGTAGTAGGCCGCTGAAGGTAGGTTGGCGTCAAACTCGAGGGCGCGCTCGAACGCTTCGCGGGCGAAGGATTCGTTGCCGTTGAGCTGGTGCGCCAGGCCGAGCAGCTCCCAGCCGCGGCCGTCCTCGCCCTCAAAGCCCAAGTACATTTGCAAAGTCTGCACGGATGCGGAGTACAGGCCCAGGCCCTGCTGTGCGCTGGCAATGGTCAGGTAGCTGGGTAGCAAGGTCAGATCGATCTCCTGGGCGCGCAGGGCGGTTTGCAGCGCTTCTTCATATTCGCCGCGCACGAGATAGATCTGCGCTTTCTGGTTCAGCACCAGCGCGTTGTTGGGCGCGATGGCTTCGGCGGTTTGCACATCTTCCAGCGCACGGTTGGGGTTGGCGCGGCTGAGATTGTAGGCGGCGCGCTCTATATAGCCTTCGATCAGGTTGGAGTCGAGCAGGATTGCAGTGTTGAGATCGGTGAGGATGCTGGCCGTGCTGGCATCCTGGGCGATCAGGGCGCGGGCGCGGCCCAGATAGCCATAGGCAAAGGAAGAATCGCTGGCGATGGCCTGCTCGAAGGCGGCCAGGGCCGCGGCGTTGTCGCCATTGTGCAGGCGGCTTTGGCCAAGGTAATAGGCCACATCTGCGGCCTGCGGGTTTTGCGCCAGATAGCTTTCGAACAAGCTGGCGGCCTCTGCCCAATCCTCGGCGTCATAAGCGGCCAACGCATCGCGGAAGATGGCGCTGTCGGCGTGCGGGGTGGCCAGGTAGCGCGGGGTGGCGGTGTAGGTGGCCTGCAGCAATTCCTGCGGGTCACGCGGGGCGACCTGGATCTGGCGCGTGGGCGTGGGTTGCGGCGTTCCGCCGGCAACCTGGCTGCTGGTGGCCGCCGCCGGATCCGTAGGCGTGGCGGTGTTCACAAAGTTGGGGATGATGCCTTGCTGGGTGGCGAAAAAGATGGCAGCGATGAGCACGATGCCGCCAAGGAGCGTGCCAAAGATCCAACCGGCGGACCAAGCCTGGTCCGTACGGCGTTTACGGCGCTTGCGCACCTTGGGTGCGGCGATCTCGCTGGTTTGCCATTCGCCCTGGTCCTCGGGCACAAAAGCGGGCACGCCAAGCTCAGGCACATCGGCGCCGAGCAGCTCCAGATCATGGCGGGCGGCGCTGTTATCCGGGTCAAGGAAGAGCACATTGTGCAGACAATAGATGCGCTCCTGCCGCGATTCGACGACCGTACTCATCAATAGCCAGTACAGCGGCTCGCGATTGTCTGTGCGCAAGAGAGAGAGCAGCAACTCGCGTGCTCGTGCGGAATCCCCCTCCTGGCCGGCCAAGACGGCCTCTTGCAGCATCTGGTCCTTGGTGCGCGCCATTGCGCGTGAGTTTAGCACACGGCCTCACGGCGGACAAGAAAGCCCGGTTGATATAATTTTTTTGTGCCACGCCCCCAACTTGTTGCCACTGGGCTGCTGATCGCAGCTCTTTTCACTGCCTGCACGGGGAGTGCAGGAGACAGCACTCCGCAGCCCTCTGCTGAGATCACGGAATACGCCCTGGCGACTGCCACGGCCACCCTGTCGGAAGCGGCTACGCCAGAGTTCGAGCTGCCCACGGCTACACCCTATCTGTATACGGTGGTGGAGAACGACACCTTGTTCGGTATCGCCGCACGTTTGAACATCACCCTGGAAGCGCTAATGGCCGCCAACCCGGGCATCAACCCGCAAGCCTTGTCGCCCGGGGCCCAACTGCTGGTGCCCAGCGGCGGCAGCGCCTCCACCACGCCTATGCCGCAACTGACCCCGGTGCCGGTCAGCGCCAGCCCGCCGGTGTGCTTCGCCAGTGCGGCTGGCGAGCTGACCTGCCTGGTGCTGATTGCGAATGATGGTGAACAGCCCATGGAGAACGTGACCGGCTTTGTGCGCTTGCTGAGTGCGAGCGGAGCGGAGTTGGCGATCATTGAAGCTGTACCGCCGCTTAACCTGCTGCCAGCCGGCGCGGCCATGCCGTTGGTGGCGTATGTGGCCAGCCCACCGCCCAACTGGGCCAGCGCCCAGGCCGAGATCGCTTCTGCGTTTTGGGTGCAAAGCGACGATAGCTTATATACCCCGATCGACAGCGTGGAGTTTGGCTGGAGCGCGACACAGAATCAGAGCGCAGCTCGCGTGCAGGGCCAAGTGAGTTTGACGGGCTCAGCCAGCAGCGTATGGGTGATGGCCGTGGCGTATGACGCCGCCGGCCAGCCGGTTGGCGTGCGGCGTTGGGAAAGTGAAGGCGAGACTGGCTTTGACTTTTGGGTGTACAGCCTGGGCGCGGATATTGCCGATGTACAGGTAGTGGTGGAAGCCCGGCCTTAGTTACGGCCCGCCAAACGGGCCGGAAATGATGCGCAGCGGGATGGGGGTGAATACCAGCAAAATGACCAGAATGCCAAACAGCGCCAGCAGCTTGCGGCCCGTATCCAACGGAGTGATCTCGTCTTGCGGAACGGCGTTGGTGCGGCCCATGAACAAGATCAGGAAGACCCAGATCCACCAGCCAGAGTAGACGAAACCCAACGCAGCCAGACCGGCCACAATGAAGGGCCATAAGGCGCGGACCCGCTTGCCCAGTAGCGCGTAGAGGATGTGCCCGCCATCCAGCTGCCCGGCCGGCACCAGGTTGAGCGAGGTGACCAGCAGGCCAGCCCAGCCAGCCCAGGCGACCGGATGCAGGAACACATCTGCCCCGCCCAAGGGCGTGGGCTGGCCGGTGAAGATGTAGCGCAGCCAGTACAGCACAGGGTGCAGGCCGCCGTAGGTATCCGGCGCCGGCAGCCATTGGCCGAACACCAGATACTTCGAGAGCAGGTACAGGATGGAGTTGCCCTCCAGGCTGATGGCGTCGCCGGCGGGAATGAACGCGGGCAACTGGTCGAGCTCGGAGAGGCGCAAGCCGATCAGCAGCACAGGGATGGCAACGGCCAAACCGGCCAGCGGGCCGGCAATGCCGATATCGAACAGCACTTTTTTGTTGCGCGGCTGCTCTTTGAGTTGAATGAAGGCGCCTAGCGTGCCAAAGGGGCTGAAGGGTGCGGGCAGCGGCAGGAAGTAAGGCAGGGTCACCTCGGTGCCGTGGTAGCGGGCGGCCAGGTAGTGCCCAAACTCATGAGCCAGCAAAATACTGAGCAGCGCGGCCGCGTAGGGCAAGCCGCTGGGCAAGATCGATAGCCACTCATTGAGCGAGGCTGGCGTGGAGTCGCCCAGCTCGTACAGCGCGCCGGTGAAGACCACGCTGGCCACGGTGAGCAGGAAGACGGCCAGGTTGCCCCAGGGGTTTGAGCGTTTGGGGCGGGCGGGGGCGCGCACTAACACGATCTCGTGTTGGCCTTGTTCTTCGCGTAAAAACACATTCAGCTTTTGGGCCTTGAGCGCGGCGCTCAGCTCGCGGTGGGCGCGTTCGGACGGGATGCGCAGCTTGCCGGTGTAGCGCATGGTGTAGGGCAGCTTGCCGCCGCCCTGGGTCACCTGCTCAATATCAAGATAGCGCGCAACCAGCGGGGTAACGGTGTCAGTGTTGTGTTGTTCGCTCATATTGGTTTTAGAAGAGTAGCGAAGCCAGCTCTTTGCGGTAGGTTTGGGCTTTGGGGCTTTGCTCGCCCAGCAGGTTCAGGATGCCTAACGCGCAGCGGTGCGCCAGCCCTTTGGCATAGCGCTTATCCTGGCGCAGGAGTTCCAGCAGGCCATCGAGGGCGGCTTCCAACTGGCCGCGGCCGACCAGGCGCAGGCTGTTGGCGAATAGTGCGCTGAGCTCGTCTTCGGCCAGGCTGCTGTTGGCGTCATCGGCCATCGCCTGCGCCAGCGGGATCAACTGCTCGGCCTGGCCGTACAGTTTGCTGACTGGGAAGTTGCGCAAGATCGGCAACGCGCCGGCAAAGTCGCCTTGGGCGAGCAGGCTCTTGGCCAGGCCAAGCAGACCAGCGGGGTGGTCAGGGTTATTGTCCAGGATCAGGCGGAAGGCTTCCTCGGCCGCGGCCCAGTCCTCCTGCGCCAGCAGATGCTCGGCGCGGCCCGCCTCCAGGTCATAGGTGGTGGGGCCGAGGGCTTGCAGGAACTCGCGCACCTTGGCTTCAGGCTGAATGCCGTTGAACTCGGCGACCAGCTGGCCGTTGCGGAAGGCTTTGACGGCGGGAATGTTCTTGACGCCCAGCTGGGCCGCCAGGCGCGGGTTGGCGTCAACGTCCAGCTTGGCCAGGCGGAAGGCGCCGCCGGCTTCCTCGGCCAGATGCTCCAGAATGCGGTCGAGCCCGCGGCAGGGGATGCACCACTCGGCCCAGAAATCCACTACAACCGGCTGCTGGGTGGAATGCTGCAGCACCTGGGAGTGAAAGTCAGCTTCGTTGATATGGACGATGTGTTGGGAGGCCATAGGGATTAGATGGGTTGTATCCTACCAAAATTCCCTCAGAGGATTCTTAAATCGGGCCAGCGGCTTGCTGATTTGACATGCCTCTGGGCGGCGTGCTAATATACATAGGCTGTTTCATATTTCTTTTTTTCGCACTTATTTTGCCTCGGGCCTGACCCTGGCCGGCATCTGCACTCATTTGGTTTCACCGAAACAGCACATGAGCAACAGTAACTGAACAACCGCCGGCGGCTGAGTTTTTTGCCTTGGGTTTGGCATGAGCGCTCCTGGGAGCGCTGTTTGCGTTAGGCAAGGAACTGGAGCTGAATGAGCATTAGTTTTCTTCTGCGTTTGGTCGGCATGCTGGCGTTCGGCGCATTGGGTGTGTATGGCGGTGTGGAATTCGCCAACCTCTCGGGCGAGGACCCTCAGCAGTTTGCACGCATCTTTGGCCTGGTGGGGGCGCTGGTGGGCCTGGTGCTTACTCCCTATCTCACTGTACATCCCTTCCGGGCTTTGCGCCGCATGCTGGCGCAGATCTCCTCGCGGGCCTTGCTGGCCGGTTTGTTTGGCCTGGTCATCAGCCTGGTGATCGCCGGCCTGCTGGCGTTCCCGCTGTCACTGCTGCCGCGGCCGTTTAGCCAGATCCTGCCGCTGATCTTTGCAGTGCTGATCAGCTACTTCGGCGTCACCGTCTTTATTTCGCGGCAGAACGACATCCTGTCTTTCCTCAACCTTCCCAACCGCGGCGCCACGCCTGAGGGGCGTACGCGCAGTGGCAGCGAGAATGGCACCAGCATCCTGATGGATACGAGCGTGATCATTGACGGCCGCATTGTGGATATTGCCCGCACCGGCTTTGTGCCTGGCGCGCTGCTGATCCCGCGCTTCGTGCTGAACGAGCTGCAGCACATCGCCGACTCGGGCGATAAGCTGCGCCGCCAGCGCGGCCGCCGCGGCCTGGAAGTGGTGGCCAATTTGCAAAAGGACGCCAAGCTGGGCGTGCGCATCAGCGATGTAGATGTAGAAGGCACGCGCAACGTGGATGACAAGCTGGTGATCCTGGCGCGCCAAATGCACGCCCCCGTGCTGACCAATGACTTCAACCTCAACCGTGTGGCTGAGCTGCAAGGTGTGACGATCCTCAACATCAATGAGCTGGCCAACGCGGTCAAGACCATCTTCCTGCCCGGCGAAGAGCTGGCGGTCAAGGTGATCCAAACCGGCCGTGAGCCGCGCCAAGGCGTTGGCTATCTGGACGATGGCACCATGGTGGTGATCCAGGATGGCAGCGACTACATCGGCCAGACGGTGCAGGCCTCCGTGACTAAGGTGCTGCAGACCGCGGCCGGCCGCATGGTGTTTGCCAAGCCAGAGAATGGGCGTACCCGCCGCAACAATAAACCCGCACGAAGCTAAGCCATGACCCTACGCATCTACAACACACTCACTCGTCAGAACGAAGCGTTCGAACCCCTGCAAGCGGGCCAGGTCAGCATGTATGTGTGCGGGCCGACCGTGTATGCCAACGCCCACATCGGGCACGCCATGTCCAGCCTGGTGTTCGATATTGTGCGCCGCTACCTCGAGTACCGCGGCTACAAAGTGCGCCATGCGATGAACTACACGGACGTGGACGACAAGATCATCGTGCGCGCCAATGACGCCGGCGAAGAGCCGTTGCATCTGGCCGAGCGTTACATCGAGCAGTACGCGCAGCACCTGCGCGAGCTCAACGTGCTGCCAGCCACCGTGTACCCGCGTGCCACCGAAGAGATCCCGGCCATCATCGAGATGGTGAGCGGGCTGATCGAGTCCGGGCATGCGTATGCGGCCGAAGGCGATGTGTATTACCGGGTGGAGAGCGACGATGACTACGGCAAACTCTCGCACCGCAAGCTGGAAGACATGAACGCCGGCGCTCGCATCAATGTGGACGAGCGCAAAGAGCACCCCATGGACTTCGCGCTGTGGAAGGCGGCCAAGCCCGGCGAACCGGCCTGGGACAGCCCGTGGGGGCCGGGTCGCCCTGGCTGGCATATTGAGTGCTCGGCCATGGTGTTTCGCCACCTGGGCGAGCAGATCGATATTCACGGCGGCGGCAACGACCTAATCTTTCCGCATCACGAGAACGAGATCGCTCAGAGCGAAAGCCTGAGCGGCAAACCCTTTGCGCGTTACTGGATGCACAACGGCATGATGCAGCTTTCAGGCGAGAAGATGTCGAAATCGCTCGGCAACCTCATCACCATCACTGACTTTGTGTCCAGTCATGAGCCGGATGTGCTGCGCATGATGATCCTGAACACCAGCTACCGCCGCCCGCTAACCTACAGCGACGAAGTGGTGGAGGCCGCCGGCCGCGGGCTGGAGCGTCTGCGCAGCGGGCTCAACCCGGCGCTGCCGGGCGCCAGCGGCGCGGTCGCCGATGTGCTCGGCGGCCTGCAGGCGGAGGCCGACGCCGCGGCGGGCAAATTCACCGCGGCGATGGACGATGACTTCAATTCCGCCGCGGCGCTGGCCGTGCTGTTCGACCTGGTGCGCCTGGTCAACCAGACGCGTGACGCGGGCGCCACGGACGCCGAGCTCAAGCCTGCCCAGGATGCGCTGCGCGAGCTGAGCGGCGTACTGGGCTTGCGCCTCGAGCGCGCTCAGAAGGATGCGGACGCGGCGCCGTTCGCTGAGTTGGCAGCCAGCTTGCAGGCCGATATCAGCGACGCGGCCATCGCGGCTGCGCTCGGCGCGGCGGCGGGCAAGGATGCTGGCGGCATCATCGCCGCCTTGTTGGACGCGCGCGTACAGCTGCGCGCGCAGAAGCAGTGGCAGCTGTCCGACACCATCCGTGACCGCCTGGCCGGCCTGGGTGTGGTCGTCGAAGACAGCGCCGGCGGCTCGTCCTGGCGCTGGAGCTAGTGTGAAAGAGTGGGTATACGGCCGCAACGCAGTCTATGAGACGCTGCGGGCTGGCCGCCGGCGCCTGTTCAGCCTGAAGATCGCCGAGGGGGTGCAGCCCAGCCCGCGCCTGCAAGAGATCCAGCGTTTGGCGCGGGCAGCCAAGCTGCAAGTGCAGCAGGTGCGCCGCGGTGAGCTGGATGGGTACATCGAAGGTCATCATCAGGGGGTTGCGCTGCAGGCAGAGGAATACCCGTACGCTCACATGGGCCAGTTGTTGGAGAGGGCAAAAACCTCTGGGCAGCCGGCCTTTTTCCTTATTTTGGATACTTTGCAGGACCCGCAAAACTTTGGCAGCCTGCTGCGTACGGCAGAGGCGGTGGGCGTGCATGGGGTCATCATTCCGCAGCGGCGCACCGCCACTGTGACGCCAGCCGTGGTCAACGCCTCGTCTGGGGCGTGTGAGCACCTGCTCATCGCGCAGCACAACCTTGCCCAAGCCATCGAGGAGCTCAAGCGCGAGCAGGTGTGGGTGATCGGGCTGGATGGCGGCCCGCAGGCCCAGCCCCTGGGCCGCCTGAAGCTCGATATGCCAATTGCCCTGGTGGTGGGCAGCGAGGGCGAAGGGATGCGCCGCTTGGTGCGCGAATCGTGCGATGCGCTGCTGCGCCTGCCGATGAGCGGCCAGGTCGAGTCGCTCAACGCGGCCGTGGCCGGCTCGGTGGCCCTCTACATGGTATGGCAGGCCCGCGGGTTTGCCGCCTGATTTGGCGGCCACCTCCTCGTAGGCATTGACTCTCCTAGCCAATACGGATAAACTTAGCCCCTTGCCAAGCACTCTCGGCAGCAAGAGGGTCCCCTTGGTAAGCTCTGCGCGCCTGCGCGCGAGCCAGTTTAACAAAACGAATATCACGCCGACGTAGCTCAACGGCAGAGCAACCGCCTTGTAAGCGGTAGGTTATGGGTTCGATTCCCGTCGTCGGCTTCCGTGCAACGCAAGCCTATGGCAATGCGATGTGCATGCGTTGCACGGAACATGGGCAGATACCCAAGTGGCCAACGGGGTCTGACTGTAAATCAGATGGCGTACGCCTTCGGGGGTTCGAATCCCTCTCTGCCCACTTTGAGTTGCTGGCTGCAGCGCGTAGAGAATGCGAAGCATTCTCTCTAGCGAGCGGCGAAGCCGCTCGCTAGCCCTCATAGCTCAGTGGTAGAGCGCATTCTTGGTAAGAATGAGGTCATGGGTTCAATCCCCATTGAGGGCTCTGGTAGTAAAGAAATAATTGAAGGTTAGGTAATTAAGGAGAAAGTAAATGGCGAAGTCAAAGTTTGATCGCAGCAAATCGCACTTGAACGTGGGGACGATGGGACACATCGACCACGGCAAGACGACTCTGACTGCGGCGATCACCAAAGTAGCAGCCCTGATGGGCAAGGCTGAGTTCCGCGGCTACGACCAGATCGACAACGCGCCCGAGGAAAAAGAGCGCGGCATCACCATCAACATCACCCACGTCGAGTACGAGACTGAGAAGCGTCACTACGCCCACGTGGATATGCCTGGTCACCGTGACTACATCAAAAACATGATCACCGGTGCGGCCCAGGTGGACGGCGCCATCCTGGTGGTGGCGGCCCCCGACGGCCCCATGCCCCAGACGCGCGAGCACGTGCTGCTGGCCCGCCAGGTGGAAGTGCCCAGCATCGTCATCTTCCTGAACAAGGTTGACATGATGGACGATCCTGAGCTGCTGGAACTGGTCGAGCTGGAGCTGCGCGAGCTGCTGAGCAGCTACGAGTTCCCCGGCAACGAGACCCCCATCGTGCGCGGCTCGGCCCTCAAGGCCCTGGAGAGCACCTCCACCGACCCGAACGCGGAGGAGTATGCTCCCATCCGTGAGCTGCTGCGCGTCATCGATGAGTACATTCCCGAGCCGACCCGCGAGACCGACAAGCCCTTCATGATGTCGATTGAAGACGTCTTCTCGATCAAGGGTCGTGGCACCGTGGTGACCGGCCGTATCGACCGTGGCGTCGTCAAGCTGAACGACAACGTAGACATTGTGGGTCTGCGTGAGCAGCCCGGCAGCACGGTCGTGACGGGTATTGAAATGTTCCACAAGCAGCTGGATGAGGGCATGGCGGGAGACAACGCCGGCCTGTTGCTGCGTGGTGTGGACCGTGAGGGTGTGGAGCGCGGCATGGTGTTGGCCAAGCCGGGCAGCATCAAGCCGCACACCAAGTTCATGAGCGAAGTGTATGTGTTGAAGAAGGAAGAAGGCGGACGCCACAAGGCCTTCTTCACCGGGTACAAGCCGCAGTTCTACATCCGCACGCTGGACGTGACGGGTGAAGTGACCCTGCCGAGCGGGGTTGAGATGGTGATGCCGGGCGACAACGTGAACCTGCAGGTGCAGTTGCAGACGCCGGTGGCGCTGGAGCAAGGCTCCAAGTTCGCCATTCGTGAAGGCGGCCTGACCGTGGGTGCTGGCGTCATCACCCAGATCTTGGAATAAGGAAATAACCAAGTCAATACGACTGGTTTAGGAGTTTTTACATGGCTGGTAAGAAAGGCGTGCGTGTAGTTATCACTCTGGAGTGCACTGAGTGCCGTGAGCGCAACTACACCTCTGAGAAGAGTCGCCGTAATGATCAAGCGCGGCTGGAAATGAAGAAGTTCTGCCCGCGCTGCAAGGGCCATCGCCTGCACCGCGAAACCAAGTAGTTTTCCAGGTGCGCGCCGTATGGCGCGCACCTGGCTTAGGCGAGTAGCTCAATTGGCAGAGCACCGGTCTCCAAAACCGGGGGTTGCGGGTTCGATTCCTGTCTCGCCTGCCTGAAACCAAGCACAAACAGCATAGCTGTTTGTATGAAGGAGATTGGCATGACTAACCAAACTCAGGTTCGCCAACCCAACGCCATCCAGCGTTGGTTCCGTGAAACCACTGCTGAGTTGCGCAAAGTATCCTGGCCCACTCGCCCTGAGGCGTTGGCGCTCACGCGCATCGTGATCATTGTCATGATCATTATGGCCATCATCCTGGGTGGACTGGACACGTTGTTCGGTAGCTTTTTCCGCTGGCTGTTGTACTAGAGGCCGGCAGTAGGGTAATAAACCATGTCAGAAGAATTTGAGTCGGCGGAAGCCCCATTGACGCCGCAAGACGGCGAGCCGCAGCCAGAGGAAACGATGGCTGACAGCCAGCCTCCCCAGGCTGAGCCTGAAGCCGCGCCTATAGAGGAAACCCCCACAGAGGCTGACGCCCCTGCAGAGGAGCCCGCGGTCGTCGAACCAGTGGCTGAAGAGCCTGCTGCCGAAGAGTCTATGGCTGAACAGCCGTCGGCTCAAGAGCCGGCGCCTGTTCAGGAAGAGAAGCCGCGCCCGCAGAGCACGCGCCGCATGGCTGACGAATTCTCCCGCGATGGCGGCGATGATGTGCCTGACTTCAGCCAGGTGCCGACGGTCGAAGGCGAGCATGCCGACGGCCGAGCCTGGTATGTGGTGCACTGCTACTCGGGCTACGAAAACAAGGTGCGCCACAACCTGGAGCAGCGCATCGAATCCATGGGCATGAAGAACCTCATCTTCGATGTAGTTGTGCCCACGGAGGAAGAGATCGAAGTCAAAGAAGGCAAGCGCCGCACCGTCGAGCGCCGCGTCTTCCCCGGCTACATCTTGGTCAACATGATCCTGTCCGAGGAGTCTTGGTACGTGGTGCGCAACACGCCCGGCGTTACCAGCTTCGTCGGTCAGGGCAACACCCCGTTGCCCCTGCGCCCTGAAGAGGTCTCTCTGATCGTCAAGCGCATGGAAGCCGAGGCGCCGCGTATCAAGGTCACCTTCAAGCAGGGTGAGCGCGTGCGCATTGTGGATGGTCCGTTCAACGATTTCCGCGGCACAGTCTCGGAGATCGATATGGAGCGCGCCAAGGTGCGCGTAATGGTCAACTTCTTCGGGCGTGAAACTCCGGTGGAGTTGGACTTTTTGCAAGTCGAGAAAGCGTAGCGAATTTTGTGGGAGAGGTGCGCTGCCTGCGGCAGCGCGGGCGAAGCGCCGCCTCCGGCGGATGCTTCGCCTCATTGGCCTCGCTAAGACCACTTAGGAGAAAAGAATGGCAAAGAAACTGAAAGCAGTAGTGACAGTACGCATTGAGGCTGGCAAGGCCAGCCCGGCGCCGCCGATCGGTCCGGCTATGGCTGGCCACGGCATCAACCTGATGGGCTTCTGCAAGGAATACAACGCCCGCACGGCTAACCGCCCGGGCGACATTATTCCTGCTGAGGTGTCCATCTACACGGATGGTTCGTTCACCTTCATCCTGAAGACCCCGCCGGCCTCGACCCTGTTGGCCAAGGCTGCAGGCGCCGCCAAGGGCGCCGGTGAGCCCAACCGCCAGAAGGTTGGCGAGGTAACCCGCGCTCAGGTGCGTGAGATCGCTGAGATCAAGATGCCTGACCTGAATGCGAACACGATCGAAGCCGCGATGAAGCAAATCGAGGGTACTGCCCGCAACATGGGCATCACCGTCGTTGACTAGTTAGTGGGAGAGGTGCGCCGCCTAAAGGCGGCGCGGGCGAAGCGCCGCCTTCGGCGATGCTTCGCCATACTTCGATAAGACCACGAAGGAGAAAGATGGCTAAAAAAAGCAAGAAGTACCAGGCAGTAGCCGCTAAGGTGGCTGAGAAGGATTACTCCCCCAAGGAGGCCCTGCAGCTCGCCAAGGAGACTGCCTACACCAAGTTTGACCCCACGGTTGAGGTGCACATTCGCCTCAATGTGGACCCCCGCAAGGCTGACGAGCAGGTGCGCGATGTTGTCATCCTGCCGCACGGCTTGGGCAAGACCATCCGCGTGCTGGTGTTCGCCCAGGGCGAGGCCGCCAAGGCCGCTCGCGATGCCGGCGCCGATGCAGTGGCCGACGACGACGAGACCCTGAAGAAGATCTCCAACGGCTGGCTGGATTTTGACGTTGCTCTCTCCATGCAGGAGATGATGGGCAACCTCGGTAAGAGCGGTTTGGCGCGTGTGCTCGGCCCGCGTGGCCTCATGCCCAACCCCAAGGCTGGCACCGTGGTCGCTTCGCCGGATGATCTGCCGCGTGCCATTCGTGAGGCCAAAGCTGGCCGCGTGGAATTCCGCGTAGACAGCACCGGCAACCTGCATGTGCCTATCGGCAAGGCTTCCTTTGAGCCTGAGAAGCTGGAAGAGAACTTCAGCGCTCTGCTGGATGCGGTGGTGAAAGCCCGCCCCTCCGGTGTGAAGGGTGTGTATGTGCGCCGCGTGTCGGTCAACGCCACGATGGGCCCTTCCATCAAGGTGGATACCTACCAGGCCATCAACCCTGGTGTAGCTGCGTAATCCGGCTGTTGTTTGGCCGTGTAGTACAATTTAGTTAGCTTTCGCTCTACCAAAGACAGCAGGCGTGTGCTCCGCTACGCGGAGCCACTTAATCCCCTGCCGAGGTAAGGGCTTGACCGTAGTTGTGTTTGACTGCGTAAAAGTCTTTGCTTCGATTTCTGGAGCAAAGACTTTTTTGTTTAGGAGGTAAGTTTTGGCGCTTTCAAAGGAAAAGAAGCAAAGCATCTCTGCGCAGTACGAGCAGTGGCTGGGCGATGCGGAAGCTGTGTTCCTGACCGAATACAGCGGCCTTTCCATGCCCGCTTTCGATGAACTGCGCAAGCGCATCCGCGAAGTCGGTGGCGAATTCCACGTGATCAAGAACACGTTGGGCCGCCGCGCGTTCAAGGCTGCTGGTTTCGATGTCCCCGAAGCTGACCTGTTGGGCAGCACGGCCATCGGCCTGGCATTCTCGGATGCTCCTGGCGTAGCCAAGGCGCTCTCAGACTTTGCCAAAGATCAGGAAGCCGTGAAGATCAAATCCGGTTTCCTGGGCAAAGACTATCTGAGCAAGCAAGATGTAAGCCGCCTGGCCACCCTGCCGGCCCTGCCTGTTGTGCGCAGCCAGTTCCTGGCGCTGCTCAACACGCCCGCCACGCAGTTGGTACGCTTGCTCAATGAGCCTGGTCGCCGTGTGGCCCAGGTCATCAAGGCCAATGCTGAAAAAGCAACGGCATAACAAAACAAACATACTGAATATCTAAGGAGATATTGAAAAATGGCTGATCTTAGCAAACTGGTAGAAGAGTTGGGCAAGCTGACCGTTGTGGAAGCTGCCGAGTTGGTTTCCAAGCTCGAAGAGGCTTGGGGTGTTTCCGCCGCTGCCCCGGTGGCCGTGGCTGCTGCTCCCGCTGGCGGTGCTGCTCCCGCAGCCGCTGAGGAGAAGACCGAGTTCGACGTGTTCGTGAAGGATGCTGGCCCGAAGAAGATCGAGGTCATCAAGGTTATCCGCCAACTCACCAACATGGGCCTGAAGGAAGCCAAGGACATGGCCGAGGCCGGCAACGCCAAGGTTCTCGAAGCTGTTGGCAAGGAAGCCGCCAACGACGCCAAGTCCAAGCTGGAAGCCGCTGGCGCGGTCGTCGAGCTGAAGTAACTCTGGCTCTATTGGAAGAAAAAAGCACGGCCGTCAGGCCGTGCTTTTTTGTTTTCCCTGCTCCACCCGCTGGTACACCCAGCGGGTGGAGCTGATCGCCGCGGTCAGCAGGAACAGGCTGAGCAGCGTGCCTTCACGGGCGTAGAAGGGGATCTTGTAGATCAGCGACAGGCTCACCGACGCCAAAACCGAGATCACATCCACCGCATAGCGGAACTTTGCGAAGGCGATCCCCGTTAACTTACTTAGTTCGTCACAAGTGTTTTCCACCGGGAAGGTGATCGTCTTGAGATTCAGCACCATGCCGGTTGAAATGCCGCCGATCAGCGTGCCGGCCACCAGCAAACCGAGCCGTTCGAGGTAGCTGCCTGGCGCAAGGTCGGCGAAGACCTGGTAGGTGAAGAAGTCGATCACGCGGCCCAGGCACAGCAGGGCCAGCACCTGCACGAGATAGCGGCCGGGGTAACGAAAGCGAGTCAGGCTGGCGTAGGCCAGCGTGAAGGCCAGATTGACCAGGATCGTCACCAGGCCCACGTTCACCTGGAACACGGCGGCCAGGGCTACATTGGCGGCGTTGAAGCTGCTCACGCCGATGCCGCCTACAATGGTGAGGCTGATGCCCATGCCGGTCAGGCCATAGAACATCAACGAAAGGAGAAGACGTACGAATCTTTGCATAAGGGTGAAGGGTTGCGCAGTGTCTTTGCGCCGGATGTCACATTTAGTTGCTACTCACCTTTATTAATCTTTGCGTACGCTATGATATAGTGAAAATTAATCTTCGGAGAGCAAATATGGCGGCTCGAATACTGGTAATTGAAGACGACGAGGCCATTTTGGCATTCTTGCGGCGTGGCCTCGGATATGAAGGCTACGAGGTTGAGACAGCGGATACTGGCCAAAAGGGGCTAGCCTTGGCAGGCGGTAACCGGCCTGACCTGGTGGTGCTGGACTGGATGCTCCCAGGCATGGATGGCCTGGAAGTATGTAAACGCCTGCGCGCCATGGGCAAGATCCCCATCTTGATGCTGACGGCCAAAGATTCGGTCAACGACCGCGTCCAGGGCCTGGATGCCGGGGCTGATGACTACATGGTCAAGCCCTTTAATCTGGATGAGTTGCTGGCCCGCATCCGTGCCCTGTTGCGCCGTACCCAGACCCCCAAAGAGAAATCCTACAGTTTTGGCGATCTGATTCTGGACACTGGCACCCGCCGCGCCCAGCGCGGCGAGCGCGTGATCGACCTGACCGCCAAGGAATACGAGCTGCTTGAGCTGTTCATGCGCAACCCGCGCCAGGTGCTGACCCGCGAGCAGATCTACGACAACGTGTGGGGCTACGACTTCGGCGGCGAAAGCAACATCATCGAAGTCTATGTGCGCTACCTGCGCCAAAAGTTGGAAGTGGGCAAGGAAACCCGCCTGCTGCACACTGTGCGCGGCATGGGCTACGTTCTGCGTGAAGATGAGTAAATGTCTTTACGCGCCCGCCTGACCCTTTACTACACCATCGTATTGGGGGCCGTACTGGTCCTCTTCGGCTTTGCCGTCTATGGCCTAATCTCGGTCGTACAGCTACGCCAGGTGGATAGCGCCCTGGAGCGCGCCGCCAGAGATTTGCTATTTGTCGCCCGGGTGGATGACCAGGGCGACATTATTTTTATCCAGCGGGTAGCGTTCGACTCGAGCGTCATCACCCAGGTGTGGAACACGGACGGGCAGATGGTGGGCGTTACTCAGACCATCGACCCGCAAAGCCCCTTCATGCAGCCGCTGGATGCGGCTGCGATGGAGAGCGAAGACCGCACGTTCACCAGTGTGGCCGTGGGCGGCATCCCCTACCGCGTGCTCACCGTGCCGCTCCACTCCAATGGGGAGCGTGTCGGTGTGCTGCAAAGCGGCTCCTCGCTCAGCATCTTCGAGGCCCTGCGCACGGATCTGGTGCGCTACCTGATCCTGCTCAGCGGCATCGGCATTCTCATTGCCGGCGGCGTGGGTTTGGTGACCGGGCGCCGGGCGCTGGCGCCGCTGGCTACCGTCACCGACACCGCACTGCAGATCACGCGTGCCGATGACCTCTCACGCCGCATCCCGCCGCCCTCTGACCCCGAAGATGAAGTCGGCCGCCTGATCACGGCGTTCAACGACACCCTGGGGCGCCTGGAGAAGCTGTTCCTGACCCAGCGCCGCTTCGTGGCCGATATCGGCCACGAACTGCGCACGCCGCTCACCGTGGTGCGCGGCAACCTGGACCTGATGCGCCGCATGGGCAGCATGGATGAGGAATCCATGCACAGCATCGAGCAGGAGGTCGTGCGCCTCTCGCGCATGGTGGAAGACCTGCTGGTGCTGGCCCAGGCTGAATCGGGCAAGCTGCCGATGGACCGCCGCCGTGTGGAACTCGACAGCCTCATGCTGGAGACTCTCCACCAGGTGCGCGTGCTGGCTGGCGAGAATGTGAAACTGGAGATCGGCAAGATCGATCAGGTGCTGGTATGCGGCGACCGTGACCGGTTGCGCCAGGTGCTGCTGAACTTGATGGCGAACGCCATCAAGTACACCAAGCCGGGCGGCGTGGTGACCGTCAGCCTCTCCAAGGATGAGACCGGCACGAAGCTGGCGGTTAAGGATACCGGCCTCGGCATCCCGGCAGAGGATCTGCCGCATGTGTTCGAGCGCTTTTACCGCGGCGACAAATCGCGTTCACGCAGCAAGGATGGTGCGGGCTTCGGGCTGGGGCTTTC
Source organism: Anaerolineales bacterium (assembly GCA_019454165.1). Classification (GTDB taxonomy): domain Bacteria; phylum Chloroflexota; class Anaerolineae; order Anaerolineales; family UBA11579; genus JAMCZK01. The sequence goes on from CP075367.1 coordinate 623,860, forward strand.
GATCGCGTACTGGATCGTGCGCAACCACGGCGGCGATATTGAGGTCAAATCGCGCGTCAACCGTGGCAGCACCTTCACGGTGCGCCTGCCGCTGGCTGACGAGAATTGCCCCGACGCTACGTCTGAGCTGCGGCTCAACACGCCGTTCCCGGCGAAAGAGGCTACGGAGCCGCAGCCCGGCGTTCAGCCTGAGCGCACAAGCTAGCCCCCCCGGCGCCCAGCCATTCGGCCAGCACTGGGCTGTGGCTGCGCCCGGCCGCCGCATCGGCGTAAATGTTCTCCCCCCAATATTGATAATCACGTGTTTCCTGCGCCCAGTCGGCGCGTGGGCGGCTGGCGCCATTGATGCCGCCGTTGTAGCCGGCCATGGCCATGCTGGCATTGTTGTCAAAATGGTTCAGTGAATTGCGCAAATAGTTGAGGCCGCGCTTGGCGTTGGTGTCCGGCTCGAAGGCATCTTCGCCTTCGGCGAAGTGATAAGGCATCACCTGGAACAATCCCTGCGCTCCAGCGCGGGAAAGCGCTTGCGGGTCTCCGCAGGATTCGATCTGCATTACGGTTGCGACCAGGTTTGGGTCCAGCTGGTGCTCGGCGGCCCAGCGCAGGATCTGCGCTTCCCAGCGCAGCACCTGCGGAGTGAACAGCGGCGCCAGCTGCCCGCTGTAGGCAACCGGCGCCTCGGCGGCCTGCGCCGGGGGCTGGCTGGCAGGTGCACCGCCCTTGCTGAGAAAGAACGAGAAGGGCAGGTTGAGCAAGCCCCAGAACAGCAGCGCACCGAACAGAACGGCGCTGACCGGAGGGAACAGCAAGACCGAGAGGCAGCCACTCGCCTGGCCTGCCTCTCGGTCTCGGTACTGCACGGAAGGAGAATTCCGCTGTTGCACGTTAGTTGTCTACATCCTCGTAGGTGAAGGCACGGGCGTTGACGTTGCCTTGCTGCTGGCTGTTGCCCATCAGGCCGTTGTACATGGCTGGCTGGGCGGCGCGGTTGCCAGCGGGCTGGCTGCGGCGCATGGTGGGCGGCATGTTGCGCTCACGCTCGGTGAAGAGCTTGCCGCTGTTGCTGATCAGCGTACCGATGATGAGCACCCGGATCAGCCATACGAAGACGGCTACGAAGGCCGGCACGACGGCCAGCAGGGTGCCCATGTCCAGCAAGCCCTCGCCCAGCACCGGGCTGTTGGCCAGGGCGATCGAAACGCCCCACCAGGTCAGTGTGGCGTTCATGGCCGAGGCCAACACCCAGGCGGCGAACAGGTACCAGGTGTCAGAGTTCTGCTGGCTGCGCAGGTTAGTGTGGTTGGTGAACATGTGGGCAATCCCGGCGAAGTCAATCGCGCAGAAAGCCACGGCCAGGATGGAGGCCCAGGCCACGCCACCGAACTGCAGCGCACCCATGAGATCGTTCAGGGCGAACTGAGTGGTGCTGAAGTTGAACAGCTCAAAAGCGAACAGGGCTGCCAGGATGAAGAGGCCCCATACCAGATTGCGCTGGATAAAGGCCGGGACACTGAAGTGGCGAAGCAAACCTTTGTTGACCATCTCTTATTCTCCTTTGGCCAATCAGGCCAAACATCTGTTCTAAAGATGGCCAAAGTATAGAACAAGAGAGCTAAAAGAGTCAATCGCCGTGTATGGGGCGCGATAGTGGGACTCACTCCCTATATGGGCTGAATCGGGCCGATTCGTGCAAATGGTGCGGGCGTATAATTTTCAAATGGCCAAAACCAGCGCCGGAATCTTGATGTATCGTGTGCCAACCCCTGGCAAGCCAGAGGTGCTGTTGGTGCACCCCGGCGGCCCGTATTGGCGCAACAAGGATCTGGGCGCCTGGTCCATCCCCAAAGGCGAGTACACCGATGAGGATCCGCTGGCCGCCGCCCGGCGTGAATTCCGGGAGGAGACCAGCTTCGAGGTGGAGGGCGATTTCATCCCGCTGCAGCCCGTGATCCAGAAGGGCGGCAAGCAGGTCAGCGCCTGGGCGGTGGAGGGCGACATTGACGCTGCGGCCGCCCGCAGCATCGAGTTCGAGATGGAGTGGCCGCCGCGCTCCGGGCGGCGGGCCAGCTTCCCTGAGGTGGAGCAGGCCGCCTGGTTCCCGCTGGACCAGGCGCTGCTCAAGCTCAACCCGGCCCAGACTGGTTTCGTACGCCAATTAGCTGAGCGCCTTGGAGTCAGTCTCAGTTAGAGGCGTACGCCAATTAGCTGAGCGCCTTGGGGTCAGTCTCAGTTAGGGGCGTACGCCAACTGGCCGAGCGGCTCGGCGTCAGCTTGACATAAGCGATCAAACGCAAACGGAGCGTTGCATTCATTGCAACGCTCCGTTTGGTTTAGGTCACAGTTGGCCTAGTGCTTAGGCATATTCCCGTTCGACGGACTTGGCCATGGTGAAGGCGGCGTGATGCACAGCGATCAGCTTGCCGGCTCGGTCCATGCGGATCAGATCCGTGCCGCGGGCGGTGTTGCCGTTGGGCAGCTTGGCGCTCCACACGATCTTGAGGAATTCAAGATAGGTGCCGGTGTCCAGCAGGCGGAAGACGGTCTTGGGCGGGAAGGTCTCCCGCAGCAGGCCTGAGTACCAGCTGTACAACTCGCCGGAGCCGGTGCGGCCCTGCCCGTTGCAGAGCAGGCGGCCATCACTCTCGTACAGGAAGACGACATTGTTGGCGAAGCCCGTGTTGAGGGCGGCCATCAGCCGGTTGCCGATATCCAGCGCCTGGACGATGCGCGGGTCACGCGGGGGCGTGGTGGGGGGCTTGGGCGGCGTAGGCGTCTCGGGCTCCTTGATCGGAGGCGTGGGCGGGCTGGGCGGCTGGGGCGGCGAGCCGGCCCAGTCAAAGTGGCGCACGGTGCTCCAAATGTCCGATTTCACGTAGGCGGTCTGCCATTCCCAGAAATTGGCGGCGCTCAGGCCGATGGTGCGGGCGGTCTGCAGGAATTCGATGACCTGGCTGGCGGTGGGCGACCAGCTGCCCTGGCCGTAGGCGGCGCCGGTGGGGATGACCGGTAGCACAGGCGCCAGGGCCTTGTACTCGTCGATCGAGCGCTTGAGCTGCTGGCCCGGGTTGCTGGAGCCAACCCAGTAGACCTGGGGCATGTTGATGTCGCAATACTCCAGGAAGGTGGCGAATGGGAAGGGCGCGTGCAGCTTGGGGTAACGGTAGGTGCTGAGCGCAATGGGGAACTTAGGCAAGCCGGCACGCAATTCCTGCATGTAGGATTTGGCCGTTTCAGCCATGTTGGCCGCCTTGAATTCCTTCTCAGCGTTCACCACAAAGCCATCCAGGCCCAGCTGTTTGACGCGCGTGATGGCGCGCCTGGCCTCATTGACGGCATTGACGCCATAGATGTACTGCCAGCCCCAGGGGGAGATGCCGCGCGAGCGCAGCGCCGCCACCAGGCCGGGGACCATATCCACGCCGTTGGTGATGTTGTAGTTGTAGACGCCATCAGCCACTTTTATCAGTACGTGACTTAGGCCGGCTTGCTTGGCAGCATCGGCAATTTTGCCGGGGTTGCCTTCAAAAGCCCGTTTTATTTGCCAGAGGTAGTAGCCTTTTCCTTTGAGTTCCATGACCCCCTAGATGCACGAAATGTGCCAGTTGCGCCAAGATGTTGTTCGTTTTGGGTATAGGGGTATGGGGTGCAACTTAAAAGATATCTGGCGAGCCGGTTTTTGCATGCTTGTATTCCCGCTCCTGCCGCAGGATAGTAGGCTTTATGGAATGGCAGGGGAATGCGTTAACAAATCAAGGGATTGGGGCTTGCTGCCCTAACTCTTTGCTTTTTTGCGCCTGCGCAACCAGCCCGCCAGCTGTTCCCAAACCACCAGGCCGAAGGCGGCCAGCAAAAGCGCCAGCAGCGGCCACAGCCAGATGCCCTTGCCGGTGGAGACCGGGCCACTGGACGGCTGGGTCAGCTCGGCTATGGCGGTGGCCTGCGGCTGGCCGGATGCGGCCGGCCGCGTATCCTGGATGGCGGTGGCGCCCTGCTGCGCCAGCAGCAGCACGCCGCTGCTGCGGCGCGGGAAGCCGGGCGCGGTGAGCGCTTCGACCACACTCTGCAGGCTGGCGGGCGTGTTGCCCAGCAGCGCCAGTGAGGTGGCGTTGTTGGCGGGCGCCAGGCGGTTGAGGGATGCGATGGCCAGCGGCACGGTGGGCGAGTAGCCCAGGCGGCTGCCGTCGCTGAGCGCCAGCTCGCCGCTGCCGCCGGCCCGCTCTACGGCGAAGATGGTTTGCATTTCCAGATCAGACAGAAAGTCATCAAAGTCGCCGAGCAGGATGATGTTGTCGGCCGGCGCGCTGGCGAAGGCCGCGCTGCTGGAGCCGACCTGCACGCTGGGCAGCAGCGGCCAGGCTTGGTAGCTGGCGGCTAGGCCGCGCAGCAGGCGGGCGGCGTTGGCCCAGGCTGCCGGGTCGCTCTCGGGCAGCAGCAGGGCGGTGTCCTGCATGCTGTTGTGCAGGAAAGGCAGCGGGAATTCGCCCAGGGTCAGTTCGCTGCGCACCAGCGGATCGTTGGACGTGGGCACGCTGATGAGCGAATCGGCATAGATTGTGAGCCAATGGTCGCCCTCGGCCGGGTTGGCGCACAGGTCGAGCGGCACCACATCCGCCGAGATGACCAGCTCGTTCATGCCGGGCTTTAGGATGGAGGCGGGCAGCAGCGTAACTTCGCTGTGGCGCGGGGCGGTCTGGTCCACCAGGCGGGTGGTGCTGACCGCCTGGCCGTTGATGTGCACGGTCACGCTGGAGCGCAAATAGTCGAGCAGTTGTGAGTGGGCGAAGCGCAGATCGAGGAAAGCGGCATCGCTGATGGCGCGGTCAGGCGAGATGTAGAAGGGCACGCGCAGCTCTGAGCGGCCAAAGCGCGTAAAGGTGAAATCAGTCTGGCCAAGCTGCGAGAAGTTGCTGGCCAATGTATCAGTGGGTTGCAGGCTGGGCTGGGTGTCCTGGGATATGTAAGCCAGGTTGTTGCGCTCGTTGAGCACCAGCGGGCTGCCCACGGCCAGCGCGGCGCGCTGCACGGCAGCCTCGCTGCCGCCGCTGACCACCAGGATGGCGCGCTGAATGTTCCATGGGGAGCGCGCCACTTCGATGAAGCCCAGGCCAGCGCGGTTGGCGGCGGGCTGGCGCAACGTAGCGTCTTGATTGTGCGGCAGGGTGGGGCTTTGCAGATCACGGAAGGATTCAACTTGCCCAACGTAGACCAGATGCTTTTCTGCCAGGGCTGCTTCGGTTAGAGTGGTCTCCACCGCCAGCTCGATCGCCTGCTGCGGCGCGAAACGGCCCAGGGCAGCCGCCACCGTGAGCGCGGCAGCCACCTGGCCCTGCGTGGGCGCCGGCGGCAGCACGATCAGCGTGCCGGGATGTTGCAGCGCGTCAGGCGAGTAAAAAGGATAGGGCAGCTGCGCCAGGCTCGGCTCGATGGCGGCTTCAGCGTAGCTGATGCTGAGCATCGAGCTGGGCTGCACCAGCACCGTGCTGGATAGATTGAACTGGCACGAGGCCGAAGCATCCCAATCGATGTGCAGCGTGTGCTGCGGCTGGGCAGCCAGCAGGCCGGGCTCCAGCGCCAAGCTGATCTGCTGCTCGCCATTGCTGCTCAGGACGCTGCGGTGCAGCAGGGCGCCATCCAGGCGTACGGAAATGTGTCCGGCTACCAGGTTCTGCTGTGGCACTTCGCCCTGAGCCGGCACGAAGCTGGAGAAGAAGCTTTGCAGATCCAACGTGAGGGTGCTGTCAGCTTGCGGATCCCAATTGGGCGGGGTGGTGAAGCTGAGCGCTAGGCTGCTGTACGGCCCTTGCAGGGCGGCAAACGGCTCTGCGCCAAGCTGCACGAGGGTGGTTTCGCTGAGCTGCGTACCGGTTTGCAAAGCGGGTGCAGCCGGCCCAGCCGCCAGCAGGGCCAAGGCGATGAGGGCGAGTGTGATGCGCTTAGCTGTTGCCATCTTTGGGCTGCCCCAGGTCTGTTGGGAAGATGTAGATGCGTTCGGCGGCCTGGTTGGCTTTCTCCAGGGCGAACTCCGCGTTCTCAAGTAATTGGCTCAGAGTTTCGTCATGCTCCCAGGCGGTAAGGCCTACGCTGGGTTTGAGCGAAACCTTGTACAGGCCGGAGCTTTCCTCCATCGGCTGCAATAACCCCTGGCGGATGCGCAACAGGGTGCGGGCGGCCGGCTGCGGAGGTGTGTCTGGCAGCATGATGGCAAAGGCCGATTCGTTCCAGCGGCCCACGGCATCATTGCCGCGCAGCTGCTTCTTGAGGATCTCGACCGTGTTGGTAAGAAAGTCGGTCAGCACGGCGTTGGGCAGCGAGTTGGCGAAGGTCTTGAGGCTTTCGAGTTCGATGAGGGCCAGCGAGAGCGCCGCGTCGGGCCGCTCGGCCATGCGGCGCTCCACCAGGTTGCTGAAGTAGGCGCGCTTGTATGCTCCGGACTCGGGGTCGCGGTTCAGGCGGTCACGGATAGCTTCGATGGGGCGGCTGATCTGGTAGCGGATGAGGACGAAGAGGATGCCCAGCGCCAGGCCGCCGAGAGCGAACAGCAGCAGCGAGCGCAGCGGCTGTGGGCTGATGGGGGCGGTGGCGGCGTGCGCCTCGTCGAGCACGGCGATGTCGAAGACCTGATAGATGCCCTTGATGGTGGCAATGCCCTGCGCACCGACCTGGTTGGATAGCGCGGCGGCGAAGGCCGGGTTTGGCCCATCTACATTGAGATAGAAGATGTTGGATTCGGGCGGCACGGTGACGCTGCGCTGGTAGCTGCCAAAATCCTCGCCGGCCGAGGGCATGCCCTGCTGCGTGTTCTGGTACACCCGCTCGCTGGCCACGATCTCAGAGTAGGTGGTGATGATCGTGCGTTTCTCCAGGGTGTCGAGACTGGAGACTACGTCTCGGCTGCTGGTCAGGTTCTCGTTCGGGAAGATGACGAAGGACGTGGTGGCGCGGTAAATGGGCGTAGCGCTGAGCGAGATGGCCACGGAGAGGATGCAGGCGCCGAGCACGAACAGCGCCACCCAGCGCCAGTTACTTTGAACCAGTTCTACATAGTGTCGAACCATTACAGCTCTGCTCCGATGATGAAGGTGCGGCCCCAGGTAGAGATGTTGTCACGGTTGATGCAGGTTTGGAAGGTGAGGGTCATCTGCCCGCCATAGACACGATAGAACAGATCGTTGGCGGTCAGCTTCTCGCCGGTATCCAGATCCAGAAAATCGCTTAGGGCGCTGTTGGGGCTGAGCGCCTGGTAGGACTGGATCTCATAGATCTCGAATTCGAGCACGCTGCCATCGCCCATCACCAGTTCGGCTACATCGCCCGGCTGCAGGCTGTAGAAGCTGCCGCCAGCCAGGTAGTTGTGGGCGATCAGCCCATCGTTGCCGGTGTGCTGGCGCACGATGCGGAACTCGGTCACCTCGCCAAAGTTGCTGGTCACCCAGGCGGGGTCGTTGCTGGGTTGTTGCACCACCGGGTATTGGAACTGGCCCTCAACATAGACGCCAACGGCTTCATTGCCTTTGCCGTTGGTCACACTTTGCACAAATTGGTCGAAGGCTGGCAATGCACTGGTGTCAGAGTCGGTGATCAGGGTCACGGTGACCTCTTCCTCGCCCGTGGCCGGCAGAACGTCCACCTCGGGAAGCTCGGTTGGCTGCGCGGTCGGTTCGGCGGCTGGTGCGCTGCCGGGCGTGGATGTGGGTGCGGATGCCGTAGGCGCGAGTGTGCTTGTGGACACAGCCGCGGCTTGCGTGGGCAGGGTTGGCTCGGCCTGCTGGGCCTGGGCTGGAGTCACGCGCAGCGCCAGCGTCAGTACGCCGGCGATGGCCGCGGTCACCAGCAGCCCGGCGCCGATGGCGCCGGCCCAGGCGCGCCCCTCACGCGTGGAGGTGACCGCGCCGCGAGCCGGCATCTGTTTGAGGAGCGCAGGCGCCTGGCGCCGCGCTTCCTGCGGCGAGAGGGCGGCCAGGCGTTCGAGCGCTTTGGGGTTGTTGGGGCTGAGGGCGAGGACGCGCTGCAGGGCATAGACCTGCTTGCTGTGTTCGTCGGTGGCGAAGCTGAGCAGCCACCAGCCCTCGGTATAGTCTGGGTTGGCTTTGAGCGCCTGAGAAAGCAGAACCAGAGCCTGTTGCCGCTGGCCGGCCTTTAGCAATCCTTTTACTTGCCCGCTTGTGTTTGAACCTTGCATATCCCTGCACTTAGTACTAAAGGCCTAGTAGGCGATTAGGTATCTTATGCCACGGGCATGCCGTTTTAACCTATCAGAAATGCAAGGATTTTTCGGGTTAGTAGATGAACGGGATCAGCTTTTTGGTGGCGGCCTGGTATTGGGCGTAACCTGGGAACTTTGCCACCAGCAGCGATTCTTCGTAATGCAGCTTGAGCAGTAGATTGATCAGCAGCACCAGCCAGATGACGATGCGCAGCGGGCTGGGCGCAGCCAGCACGAACGCCAGCGTAGCCAGCAAGAGGCCGGTGTACATGGGGTGGCGGATGTAGGCATATGGCCCGCGCTGCACCAGGCGCGCCTCGGCCAGCGGCACGGGCGAGGCGCCAAAGTTGCCGATGCCCATGCTGAGGATGGCCCAGGCGCCCAGCCCTACGCCGGCGGCCAGCAGCGCCAGCAAGGCTGGCGGCTTCGGAAGCCAAGGCCCGGTGAGCAGCAGGGCACCAATGGCAGCGAACTGGACGAGTACGAAGAGGTTGGCTTTAGTCATTTCTGGCTCTTTGCAATGTAACCCAGCCGCTGCCAGCCGCCAGAAGCGTGGCCAACGCCCAGGCTGCATTGGCAACCAGCGCACTATCGGCTTGCTTCAACGCAATGCCAACGAATGCCCAAACCAGTACCAGCGTGTATGCGGCATCACGCTCGCGCAGCAACATGGCTGCCCCCAGGACGCTGGCGACAACAAGCATGATCACGGCCCAGCTTTCAGCGCTTAGCCCCCAAGCGCCCCATTGCAGATAGGTCAGCACTTGCGAAGCATTGGCGATCGTGGCCACTGATACCCAACCCAGGTAGACAGCAAATGGAATCTGCACACACCAGCGGAAGCTCGTGTCTGCCTTGGTGGACTTTACTTCGCGATAGATCGCGATAAGGCTCGCAAGCAGGACGGCGATCACGGCAAGCGTCAGAGGAAACTGCTCGTAGTGCCAGAGCAAGATCCATCCGGCATTCGCTAGGCTGGCCAGCCAGTAAGCCGGAGCTATCTGGTCAAACAGCTTGTTGCCGCGGCGGGCGGGTGCGGCCTGGTATATGGCAAAGGCGATCAGGCCGATGTAGATGAGACCCCAGATCGAGAACACGTAGCCAGCGGGAACAAAACGGATGGCAAAGCGATCCGAGATCTCGCCCGTGGTCTGCCCGTTGATGGGCAGGATGTTGGCGAGCGCATTGACAGTAATGGTCAGTAGGGTGAAGCCAATCGTAGCTATTCTGCGACTCATGCGCGCCTCTTAAAACCCCAGCTCTTTCTTTAGCTGCTTCTCGCTCTTGGTGCCAGCCGCCTTGTCGCCCAGCAGCTCTTGCCAGAATTTGTCATCGTAGCGGCGGCTGCGCACCGGCAGCGGCATCGGCACACCCCAGCCCAATAGCAAGACCTCTTCTTTTGGCTGCAGGCGGGCCAGCATGCCGCGCAGGGCCTCGCGGCCGGCCAGGCCGCTGAGCACGGCGCGGATGTCGTCGTCGTCGCCCAGCCAGCCGCTGATGCGCGTGCCGAGCTGCGACATGACCTCGTCATGGATCTGGCTGGGGCGCTGGTCAATGATCAGCAGGGTGACGTAGTATTTGCGCAGCTCGCGGGCTATGGTGCTGAAGCTGGTCTGGGCGGCCATCTCGCGGTTGAGCAGCTTGTGGGCTTCTTCCACCGCGATCACCAGCGGGCGCGGCTCGTGCTTGCCGGTGGTGCGGAACTCGTTGGTGGTGTGCTCCCAGCGCTCACGGATGCGACGGGTCAGCAGGTTGCTGACCAGCAGATAGTCGAGATCGCTCTCGTGCTTGCCGAAGGAGAGCACCACATGCTTGCCGGCCTCCAGGGCTTTGATGACCTCGCCGATGCCGTCCATGGCTGGCTTCTCAACCACGTAGGCCAGGTTGAACACGCGGCTGAGCTTGCTGTGCAAGCCCTCGGCGGCCATCTCGTTGACGCCACGCTCGCGCGCCCAGGCCGCCACGCTGTCAGGCGCGGGGATCTTCTTGCCGTCGTCGCCCTCGATGACGGCGTTGGCCTTCATATCCTTGAAGGCCTTGAACCAGTTGCGCGGGCCGAAGGTGGAGACCAGCGCATCGAGCGTGGTGGGCGTGGTTTCCTTGAGATTGAGCTCACGGGTGAGCAGCTCAATGTCCTGCGGCATGATGTCGCTCATGGCGACCTCAAGGTGGAAGTCGGGGTTCTGGCCGCGGATGGTGGTGCCGGCGCCCAGGCCGACGATCTGCACGCGGCTGGGGAACTTGGTCTTGAGCCCGGTGACGCGCTCGTTGGTGTCCGACGAAGTGTCGTCGAAGCCGTATTCGTTATGCATATCCAGCACCAGCACGGAGGCGGCGTTGTGGTGGATGAGGCCGGCCAGCAGCAGGCGGGTCAGGAAGCTCTTGCCGGTGCCGGTGGCGCCGAATACGCCGGAGGAGCGCTGCACCAGTTTGTGCAGGTCGATGGCGACGGGGTGGTCCTGCTCGCGGGTACTGCCGATCACGAAGTTGTCCTTGTCGGCCGGGTCGCCGAAGATCTCGGCGATGTCGCCCTCGCTGGCCAGGCGCACCTGGGCGCGGTGCGGCGGAATGGTCTTAACCGGCAGGGCACGCGGCTTTGGGATCATGCCGGCTTTGATGGCGTCCAGCCACTGCTGGTACTCGGGGCTGCCGGGCTCGGGGCCGCGTTCCATCATCAGGGCAGGCAGCATCTGCAAGTTGGTGAAGAGCGTCTGGCCGTGGAGCATGGCGGCCAGCTCGGCGGGCAGGCGGCTGCCGGACTCATCGGCGAAGCGCGGGTCGGTGTCACCGAGCTGCAAGTCGGTCACCAGGCCGTGGAAGAGCCAGTCGCCGCTTTCCACGACGACGAAGGCGCCTTCCTGCACCTGATGCGAAGGCACGGTGAGGCGCACGGTGAGATTGTCCTTGAGATTGCCGCCGACGATGTAACCAACGTATTTGGGGGAGTCAGTCATAGATACCTCAAAATAAAAGCAAGTGTGAATGTGGAATGCAGAAATCGGAAGTTCACTTGGCCACCAGCTTGACGTTGTTGTCCCGGGCGGTTTTGGTTGAAGTGGTGAGGATAGCGACGAGTTGATTGGTCTCGTCGATCAGGCTAAGCAGTTGGGATGCGGGCACCAGGTGAGCCGCATGCAGTAACTCGAGCCAATATAGGGACTCGTCGGCTTCTTCAAGGGCGATATTGAGCTTGGATATGAACTCGGCCCGTGAGCGTGCTCGACAGGCTGAACGATAGTTGGCTCCAACGGAAGTCGCCGAACGCAAAAGCTGGTTGCCGATCACAGTAGCACTTTTGCGGCGAGGCAAGGCGTCCACAAGCCTGATCACTCTGAGGCCGAAGTCTTGCGTGCGAACTTTTAGATCTCTATTGGCAACGGGCATTCTGCATTCTCACTTCTGCATTCTTACTTGCAGTTCTTACTCGGATAAAGCTCCAAGTACCTGCATCAGCACCGTATAGTCATCGCGCAGCAGGGCGATCAGTTCCTGCGTGGCGCGGGCTTTCCATTCTGGCTTGCCGGCGGCGGTGTTGGCGGCGGCGGCCTGGCGCAGGTGGGCGGCCACCAGCTCGCCGACCGGCAGCTGGGTATCGCGCAGCAGGTGGCGCAGGTAACCGAAGCTGCCGTGGTTGGTGAAGGCTACGATCTCCTCCGGGCTGCACTGGTGGATCGCATCCAGGCTGAGCGGGGCGCGCGGTGCCAACGCGTGGCTCAGCGTCTCGCCGCGGCTGTGGCCCACGGCCAGCACGCTGATCTCCATCGGCACGGTGCGGTTGACGCGGTTGTCGGCGATCACGGTGGCATCCACCGGCTGGTCACGCGTCACGAGTTGGCGCACCAGGCCATCGTCCAGGATGCTCAGCTCGTGCACCACGCCGTATATGGAGTCGGTGGGGCCGAGCGGGGCGCGCACCAGGGCGCCGAAGCTGGGGCGCTCCTGCTCCACAATGGGGCAGCCGGCCACGAAGCCGGTGATGCCGGAGCGCAGCAGGCGCCCGATGGGGTAGTTGGTCTCGCTCATCTAGTTCCTTCCACGGCCCGGCAGATCTTTGAGGGCCTGCTTGTGCGAAATGTCGCCGGTGTGTACGCCTTCGGCTTCCAGGGCGCGCTGCAACATGTTGGTGACTTCGTCCTTCTCGGCGCGGCTTACCACGGCGATCTCGTGGGCTCGGTGCAGCACATACGGGTAGGGACGCGAGGCCAGCAGCTTGCACTGCTCTACGAGTGCGGCGTGCAATGTATATAGCATGTTGTGGTCTTGTGCGACCCAGGCCGGCACTTCCACGCGGGCCAGGTTGCTTTGGCGTTCATCGCCCACGTTGAGATAGAAGAAGTGCAGCGCCAGCGGGCCATCGTAACGGGCTGAGAGCTGGTTCTGGTGGGCGAAGATAGCCGAGCGCTCGCCGGGGGCCAGGAAGGCGAACAAGTCGGTATCGGTGACGCCGCGCAGGTAGCGCAGCTTGCGGGCATCGCCCAGCTGCTCCTGCGGCGTGGCGGCGATCTCGAGAGCCCGCACCACCAGATCGGCGCGGGGCTTGTCTACATAGCCGGCCGTGATGGCTTTGGCGGAGTGCAGGGCTTGCAGGGCGGTCAGGTATTTCTCCAGCGCACTAAGGTAGCCCTGCTGCTCCTGCGGGTCCTGGCTGCGGCTGCCCCACAGCTCCAGCGGGCCGTCGGTCAGGGTCAGCACGGGCAGGTCGTGCGGCTCGGCGGCCAGGCTGGCGAGAAAGATGCGCTCGTTGGTGTCGCGCTGCAGGCCCACCTGGTCTTGCGTCACGCTGCCGGTGGTGCTGTATTCGGCGTAGTGCAGCTCGCTTTGCACGCGCTGCACGGGCGCCTGGCCGCTGTGGGTGCGCATCAGGATAGCGCCCAGGTTCACGAGGTAGAAGTTGAGGGCAGCGTGCCGGTCAGGGTTGATCTGCGAGCCGTCGGCGGCGATCACCATGAGGCTGCCGGGTGCAGCCGGCAGCGGGAAGCGGGCGGTCAGCGCTTCGCCGGTGGGCTTGGCGCTGCGCAGCCAGCTGTCCAGCTGGGCGGCCAGCTCCACCTTGGCGCGCAGTTCGCCGCCCTTCTCGGCATGCTCGGCCAGCAGCTCATTGGCCTTGCTGCGCAAGGCCTGGATGCGCTGCTGCTCCTGCGGCGCGCTGGCGGCGATCTGGGCGGACTGCTGCTTGACAGAGAGAAGATCCAATGGCATTATGAAGTCCTAGAACACTTGTTCATTTTAGCATAACCGCCTGGTGCAACCGCGTGATTCTAATCGCAATGCCTCTGGCAAATCCAACTTAGCGAACAAGTGGAACGGAGCAGAGATGCAAGAAGCACGCGCCTCATTCAACGGCTATTTCCTCAGCCCCAACGGAAGCAAAGACCAATTCACCCTGCGCCAGCCGGACGAGCAGTCTGACAAGGATTTCATCCTGCGCGTCCGGAGCTTCACCAAGCTGCTGGCCGAGCAAGGCTGGACGCCGTGGGAAGCGGCCGCGGTAGCGGATACCAGCAGCCCGCTGCCCAGCACCGCCGAAGGCAATGGCCGCGGAGCAAGTGCAGCGCAGAAGGCATTCGAGCTCGAGAGCATTCAGCTGGCAGCCGGCGGCGAACACCCACGCTGGGTGGTGAAGGGCGGCAACTTTAAGAAGTTCGGCGTGACCTGCTGGCCTGAGGTGCTGGAAGCCGCCGGGATCGCCGAGAAGCTGGACCCGATGCGGGAGAACAAGCCCACGGGCCGCTGGCTGGCGCGCTATGTCGAGCGCGAGAACGACGAGGGTCGCCTGGTGCCTGACAAAGTTGTCGAGCTGGTCAAGGCGGGCTAGCGGAAACGTTGTGTAAACTCGTCCGATGACTAGGGTGGCCAAAATTCTCAGACGCGTGCTGACCTTGTTAACTTTTATGGCACTCGGTATCGTCTGCGCCGGCTTGCTAGTGTGGGCAGGCGCGTATTTGCATCGTGAAGGCTTCCTTTCCCGCTGGGAGCGTTTGCCTGGCTCAGTTCAGGTTCAAGAAATCACCGAAGTGACCTCGCAGGACCTGTTTGTCCGCGCGGTGGACGGGAAAAGTTACTTTTGGAGCCTTAATTGCTCAAAAGAGGCTGAATGTGGTCAGTGGTTGCAGCGTGAGCAACAGCCGCGCGTCATGCCAGGACAGTACGAAGCTCAAGGCCCTGATTGCACACAGTTCTACGATGACTTTCTGTTTTTTCCTGAACTGGCTGATGACGTTGTCGACTGCAGGGCGGGCAGCTATTCTGGGCCAGGCTCTGCGACAGTTACTTACTATGCCTTGACTCGTAATGGCGAAATCTACATATGGTCTCATGCAGGGTCACAGATCACTGATGTCCTTTTGATCTTGCTGACCGTGGTACTTGGTTCGGGGGTGGGAGTTCTTGCTTTCGTAAAGAAACGCTAGATGGCAATGACCAGGAACTTGATCGAGGCTCTCTGCGTTTTAGTTAGTGGAGGCAACTCATGAAGAAATTAGTGCTTGCCATACTGTTGCTGGCGCTGCTGGCCGCTTGTGCACCCAGCAGCCTGCCGCCAGACGGCGCCGAGATCCCTTGGGACGAAGCCGTAAGCCTGCTGCATAGCGGGCAGGTCACGCAGGTCTTTCAGGCGCATAGCCTGCGCGTCGTGCTGACCCTGCGCAACGGCGCCCAGGTCTCCACGATGGAGCCATCCATTGACGCGGTATTCTTTGAGTAGAACGCTGCGGCGCGCCATGCGCGAACATCGCCCTGGCTACGGAGTAGCGGCCAAGTTATTCAGTATTCGGCTGGAACAAGGTGATCTGCAACCCGTCCGGCGAACGCAGGCGGGCGTTGAGGTCATTCCACGGGGTCAGCATCGGCTCGTGTTCCAGCACTGCGCCATACTCCTGGGCGCGGGCAACCGCGGCGTGGATATCGGCAACCTCAAAACAGAAGCGGATCTGGCCGCTGACCCGGCGGCCAACTTCGATCTCGTCGACGCTGGCGGCATAGCTGGGGTCGAATACTTCCAGCGCGGCCCGGCCGGCGTGGAACATTTGGCCGCGGCCGCCCTCATCGTTGGTCCACAGCGCGGCCGGGTCCAAGCCCAGGCCGTCTCGATAGAAAGCAACGACGCGTTCGTAGTCTTCGGTGGTTAGCGCTATGCGTAGTTCGGCGACAGGCATGTCAGCTTAGCCGATCTTGATCGCGCCGCTCACCGGTGCATCCCAACCAGCGTTGTTGCCAATGGCGATCTGCGCATCCCACAGGGCGGCGATCTCCTTGGGCAGCGGAGAGCTGCGGCGGGTAGCCATGTCAATATGGATGCCGAGTAGCTCCGTAATGGCGGCGATCTGCCCGTCGCGGCTGCGCACCATGAAGTGCATCATCAGGAACAATTTTGGATTGCGCTGCAAGGCACGCGAATAGACCTTGAAGCCTTCCCCCACGCGCAGCTCGGCCTGATAGCGTGTGTGCGATTCGAGCGCAAAACTGCCGTTGCCGCTCTGGGT
Source organism: Anaerolineales bacterium (assembly GCA_019454165.1). GTDB lineage: Bacteria > Chloroflexota > Anaerolineae > Anaerolineales > UBA11579 > JAMCZK01. Next base: position 639,544 of record CP075367.1, read on the forward strand.
GTGGTATTCGTGCCCAAAGCCAAAGCTGTTGTACCAGTTCCAGGTGGCGCGGTCGAAGAAGTGCGTGTACCACATCACGTTCATATGGCCTAAAAAGTCCAGATGCTCTTGCTGCACTGTGCCTTCGAACGTGAGGGGGAGTTTGCTGAAATCCATTGCGGGATTATACGCTCAACCCCAGCCGGCATCAGCCGCGTCAGTTAGCACAACACTTCAACCGTAATGCCTCCAGGCGCATTTACGTAGAAGGTGTAGCCGTGCAAATGCTCGGGCGGCGGAACCTCGAAGCCATCCTCCTTTAGCCTGCGGTTGACCTCGTCTACTTCGGCTTCACTGCCCAGGATAAAGCCAATGTGGAAATTGCCGGGGTATTTCACTTGCCCCACCCGGCCCTTCATCAGGGAGAGTACCAGGCCATCGTCGTCATAAAGAAATCCCATGCCGCGGTTGCCGCCCTGATAGCGCATGCCCATGTATTTCTCGAGAAACCTGGCGGCTGCGTCTACATCGGCAACGGTGAGGTTGATGTGATTGAGCTTCATGCACTTCTCCTGTTCTGTGGCGGCTCGAAATTATAGCGAGGGCGTTGAGCAGCTTAGGTATAATCATTTTTTGCATGATCACCACAACGCCCGCCACTGGCAGGGGTTGTTAGTTGCAGGAGCACCCACATGGCATTAAAGAAGAAGGACCACCTGGAGTTGTACCGCCAGATGGTACTCATCCGCCGGGTTGAAGAGCGCTCGGCGGAGCTGTACCAGGCTGGCAAGATCGGCGGCTTTTTGCACCTGTACATCGGGCAAGAAGCGGTGAGCACCGGCATTGTCTCGGTGCGCCAGCCGCAAGACCGCATTATCACCGCCTACCGTGACCACGGTGTGGCGCTCAATGTCGGCATCTCAGCCAAAGAGGTCATCGCTGAGCTGCTGGGCAAGGAAACCGGCATCTCCAAAGGCCGCGGCGGCTCCATGCACATGGCCGATGTCACCAAGAATTATTGGGGCGGCCACGCCATCGTCGGCGCGCACCTGCCCATCGCGGCCGGCATGGCCCTGGGCGACCAGTACGAGGGCAACGATGGCGTCACCATCTGCATGTTCGGCGACGGCGCCACCAATATTGGCTTCTTCCATGAAGGCGTCAACCTCTCCAAGGTGTGGAACCTGCCGGTGCTGTGGCTGTGCGAGAACAACCAGTACGGCATGGGTACCGCGGTGGACCGTGCCTCGGCGGTGGAGCAGATCCACATGAAGGCCGAGGGCTACGGCATCCCGCACTCGCGCCTGGAAGACGGCATGGACATCATGAAGGTGCGTGAAGCTGTAGGCGCTGCGCTCGACCATATTCGCAGCGGCAAAGGCCCGTACTTCCTTGAAGTCATGACCTATCGCTTCGAGGGCCACTCCATGGGTGACCCGCAGCGCTACCGCGAGAAAGACGAAGTCACTAAATGGGAGAAGAACGATCCCATTGGCATCTACAACCGCTATATCGTGGGCGAGAAGATTGCCGCTAAGGCTGACCTCGACAAGATCGAAGAAGCCGTGGAGGCCGAAGTGGCCGAAGCCATTGAATTCGCGGAGAGCAGCCCTGACCCGGGCTTTGATACGCTCTTTGATTACATGTACGCGAGTAAGGAGTAGAGCATGGCAATCATCACTATGCGCCAGGCCATCTCCGATGCCCTCTGGGAAGAGATGGAGCGTGACCCCAAGGTGTTCATCATGGGGCAGGAAGTGGGTGTGTGGGGCGGCACCTATGCCGTCACCAAAGGCTTCCTCGACCATTTTGGCGAGAAGCGGGTGCGCGACACCCCCATCGCCGAATCCGCCATCGTCGGCGCCGGTATCGGCGCCAGCATGGTGGGCCTGCGCCCGGTCTCCGAGATCATGACGATCAACTTCGCCTTCGTGGCGATGGACTATATTGTTAATGAGGCGCCCAAGATGCACACCATGTTTGGTGGGCAGATGAAGGTGCCCCTGGTCATCCGCACCGCGGGTGGCGGCGGCCGCCAACTGGGCGCCACCCACTCGCAGACGCCGGATGCCATTTTTGCGCACTTTCCCGGCCTCAAAGTCGTTTCGCCCGGCACGCCGGAAGACGCCAAGGGCCTGCTGAAAGCCGCCATCCGCGACGATGACCCGGTGCTGTTCATCGAGCACGCCGCCATGTACCAGATACGCGGCGAAGTGCCCGAAGGCGACTACACCACGCCGATCGGCGTATCCAAAGTGCAGCGTGAAGGTGACGCGGTCACCATCGTTACCTACTGCAAGGGCTTGCAGCTTTCGATGCAGGCGGCCGAGCAGCTCTCACAAGAGGGCATCGAGGTCGAGATCGTGGACCTGCGCTCGCTGCGCCCGCTCGACATGGGGCCGGCGCTGGCTTCATTCAAGAAGACCAACCGGGCCGTCATCGTCGAAGAAGGCTGGCCCAGCTACGGCGTGGGCGCCGAGGTGGCTACCCGCCTGTACGAAGCCGCCTTTGATTATGCGGATGCACCCATCAAGCGTGTGGCGCAGAAGGAAGTACCGCTGCCCTACAACGCCGCGCTGGAGCAATACGCGCTGGCGCAGGTGGAGGATGTGGTGGCCGCAGTGAAAGAGGTGCTGTAATGGCTGACATCGTAACCATGCCCAAGCTCGGTTTTGACATGGCCGAAGGCACCCTGATCCGCTGGGCCAAAAAAGAAGGCGAGAAAGTAGAAAAAGGCGAACTGCTGGCCGAGATCGAGACCGATAAGGCCACGGTGGAAGTCGAATCGCAATATAGCGGCGTGGTGCTCAAGCACTTGGTGAGCGAAGGCACGCCGGTGCCTGTGAACAACCCCATTGCCGCCGTAGGCGCTGAGGGTGAAACCTATGAGGGTGCCACGGCTGCCCCCGCGGCCAAAGCAGAAGCCAAATCTGAGCCAGTTGCTGAAAAGAAATCTACTAATCAAGAGCAATCGATTAATCGATTAGCAGATAAACAGATTGAATCAAGCGGCAAGCTAAGTGCAGACACCGCCGCCGACGGCAACCTGCCGGATGGCGTGCGCGCTTCGCCTCTGGCGCGCAAGATCGCCCAGGAGCGCGGCATTAGCCTCAAGTCCCTGCGCGGCACCGGCCCGCTGGGCCGCATCACCAAGCGTGATGTCGAGGGCGCCAAAGCCGGCGCAGGCGGCCTGGCGCTGCCCGGTCTGCAACTGGCTGAGCTTGGCCCCGCGCCGGCTGACCAGCGCGTGCCGCTCTCGCGGCTGCGGGCCGCCATCGGCCGCCGCATGGTGCAGTCACGCCAGGAGGTGCCGCACTTCTACGTCACCCACGAGTACGACGTAGACCGCCTGCTGGATGCACGCGCCCAGGCCAACGCCGCTCTGGAAGGCACCGGCGAAAAGCTCAGCGTCAATGACTTCATCATCAAGGCCGCGGCGCTGACCCTGCGCCAGTACCCCAACCTCAACGCCAAGCTGGATGGCGATGCTATCGTGCAGCTCGGCCAGGTCAATATCGGCGTGGCCGTAGCGGTGGAAGGCGGCTTGCTGGTTGTGGTATGCCGCGATGCGGATCGCAAGCCGCTGCGCCAGATCTCGCAGGAAGTGCGCGAGATGGCCGGCCGCGTGCGTGACGGCAAAGTAAGCCCGGAGGATATCGAAGGCTCCACGTTCTCGATCAGCAACCTGGGTATGTATGATGTGCACAGCTTCACCGCCATCATCAACCCGCCCGAGGCGGCCATCCTGGCCATCGGCGCGGCGCAAGAGGTGCCGGTGGTGAAGAATGGTCAGTTGGCCGTGGGCAACCGCATGCGCGCCACGATCTCGATCGACCACCGCGTCAGTGACGGCGCTGAGGGTGCGCAGTACCTGCAGGCGCTGGCCGCCTACATCGAGAACCCGATCGCGTTGTTGATGTAAGCGCGAACACTGAATCAAAAAAGGCGGGCCAACGGCCCGCCTTTTTCTATACACACGTGTCATTCCGAGCGGGCAAATGCTCTTCACCAGACCGCCGAATCCGCCTCAGCGAGGAATCCTTGCTGGCATATCTTCCATGAGTGGCAGGATTTTGATTGCTCTGCACCCAAGGGGTATCATTACTTTATGGATAACCAACGTTTCCTGACGGATGGGCTGGAGCAACTTAGCGCCTATTTGCAATCTAATGAAGTCTTTTGGGCCATGGATCGTGACCCGCAGCTGACCCTCGGCAACCTGTTGCTGGCGGCGGCCAACCTGAAGGCGGCCGGCAAGCTGGGCAAGGCGGACGCCGCCGCCCTGGCCGATGCCCGCAAAGAGTGGGGCATTGCCTGGGAGAAAAAGGCCGAGCGCGAGTTCGCTGCCCGCATGCGTCAGTGGTCCAACTACCTGGCTGAGCTGGCCGACAAGCCCAAACAGCACGCCCGCTACTACAAGGCCGAGGTGCGCGCCCGCGTGCTGTTGCAGCTTTTGGCGCCGGAGGCGCCAAAGGGCAGCCAGCAGCTGGCCGGGCTGGACGCGATCCTCAAGCCATTGGTCGAGCCAGGTGATTTTCTGTGGGATGCTGACCAGCAAACCCTCTACCCCAAGCCTGAATACTGGTTTCTATGGGTGACGCCCAGGGTGCCTGAGGAAGAAGAGAATTAGCTAAATAAAAAGCCTGCGCTTCCGCAGGCTTTTTTGTTTGTTTTACTCGTATCGAAATCGCCAGACGCCCAGTGCCAGGAACACGATGCCGAAGAGCACCAACACGCCCACGGCGGGCAGCACCTCGGCCAGCCCGAAGCCGCTGATAATGATGTCCTGAAAGCCGCGCATCGCCCAGCCAGTGGGCAGGTAGGTGGCGATCTTCTGCATGAAGTCAGGCACGATCTCGATCGGCCACATGGCGCCGCCCAGGCCGGCCAGCGGCAGGATCAGCATCATGCTCATGGCGTCGATCTGGGCGTAGGTGCGCACCAGCGCAGCCAGCAGCATGCCCATGCTGGTGATGCAGAAGGCGAAGGCCACGATCATGGCGGCCAGCGCCGCCGGCGACTGGCCCCACGGCACGTTGAAGGCGAGTTGACCCACGATCACCAACAGGCTGATCTGCGCCACGCCGGCGACGAACACGCCCAGCAGCTTGCCGCCCAGGATGGCGAGCTTGCTCACCGGCATGGTGAGCAAGCGACGCAGGGTGCCCTGCTCGCGCTCCAGCAGGATGCTGCTGGCCCCGTAGACGATGAAGAACATCGAGAAGATCACCATGTTGCCGGGCGAGGCCTGCGAAAAGCCGATCGGCACCTCGTCTTGCTCTTCTAAACGGCTCACCGCGCGGGTTTGCAGGCCGATCGGCTGATCCTCCTGCGCCTGGCGGGCGGCGGCCAAGCCTTCTTGCAGATATTCGTCCTGCGTAGGAGCGCCGTCCAGCGCGAACAGGTCGAGGCGCTCGGCTACGTTCAAGCTGGTGTTGGCAATGCCCACGCTGGCGCTCAGGTCGTACAGCGCGGCCAGCACGGCCTGCTCCACCACCTGGGCGGCGCGCGGCTCGGAGACGTTGGTCTGGAACAGCAGCTGCGTGTGCTGCCCGGCCAGCAAATTTTCGCTCAGGGCGGCGGGCAGGCTCAGCGTGGCGGCGATCTCGCCGTCGGCCAACCGCCGGGCGGCCTCATCGGCAGATGCGCTGTAGGCGCGCAAGCTGGGGTGGGTATCCAGCGCGGCGATCAGCTGGCCGCCCCCCTCGCCGGCGTCCTGGTTGATGACGGCCAGCTCCCAGGTGGGCGGCTCATCGCTGGAAGCAAAACCTTGCATGCCCACGCCCAGCACGGTCGTGAAGATCAGCGGCAGCGCCAGACCCCAGATCAGGGTGCTGCGGTCTTTGTAGGTGGTGTACAGGTACAACCACGCGATCTGCAGGAGTTTTTTGATCTGGTTCATTTCACAAACCGTTTCTGGAAGGCCAGGGTGGCCAAAACAAAGGTGACGCTGCCGACGACGGCCAGCACCAGGATGGGCGTTTGAATATCGGCCAGCCCGCCGCGGTTCACGGTGAGGGCCAGGAAACCGTCCATGGCCCAGCGGTTGACGGTGAGCTTGCTGGCGATGTTGATGAGGCCGGTCAGGCCATCGGTGGGGAAGAAGCTGCCGCCCAGGGCGCCGAACACCAACGAAACCGCGCTGCCCACCACGCCGGCCTGGTTCTCGTTGCGCGAGAAGGCGGTCAGCATGGCGCCCAGCCCGCTGGCGGCGAACACCGTGAGCACCACCAGGATCGCCAGCCCCAGAATGGACGTGCCCCAGCTGACGCCGAACAAATAGGTGGAACTAAGCATGAGGATGGTGAACTGCAGCAGCCCGGTGAGGAAGGTGCCGCCCATCTTGCCCAGAATGATCTCCCAGGTAGGGGTGGGCGTGCTCATCAGGCGCTGCAGGGTCCAGTGGCGTTCTTCTTGCAGGATGGAGCGCGAGCCTTCGAACATGCTGAACATCAGGAAGAACACCGCCATACCCGGGATGAAGAAGGCGAACGGGTCGAAGCTCTCGCCTGTCTCGCCGGTGCTGACGACTTCGAGGTCCAGCAGCGATTCCTGCAGGTTCAGGTTGCCACTCTGCAGCTCGGCGCCGATGGCGGCGCCGAGCTGGCCCATGGCCGGGCCGAGCAGGGGCGCATAGCCGGCCGCCTGCTGGCCGGCCACCTGGCCCGCCAGCAGCGTGCTGTTAATGGCGGCGGTGATGCGCTCCACAATGCTGCGCACGATCACCGGGCTGATCTCGGCGGTGGGGTCGGTATACAGCTCCACGTTGGCCTGGCCGCTATTGCCGTGGCTGTCTGGGATGACGGTTTCGCTGAACCCGGCCGGTATCACGATCACGGCGCGCAGTTCGCCCGCTTCGATGCGCGCTTTGGCCGCCTCCGGATCCTGCATGGTTTCCAGGGCGATCAGGGTAGCCAGGTCAGGGCTGGTAAGCACATCCTCGTAGGCCTGGCCCAGTTCGCCTGCATCCAGGTTCACAAGGACGACTGGAATATTCTCGATGGGCGCCTCGTCTCCGCCCAGGTCACCAAATGCCAGGCCGATCATTGCGCTGATGATGAGCGGCGCGGCAAACATGCCAGCCAGCGCCTTCCAATCACGGAAGCGGGTCAGGGTGTCTTTGACGGCGATCTGCAAAGCCTTCATAGTTTCGTCAGCCTTAGTCGCGCAGGGCGCGGCCGGTGAGGTGCAGGAAGACCGCTTCCAGGTTCGGCTCGGCCACCTTGATGCTCTTCACCTGGCCGCTCGCCGCGCCAATCGCGCTGATGATCTGGCTCAGATGCGCGTTGGCGTTGGTGGCTTGCAGCACCAGCTCATCTTCTTCCAGCGCGGCGTGGTCCACGCCGCTCAGCTTGGTGAGCGCCGCCAGCAGGGCGTCCGTGTCGTTCACGCCGCTGATGCCGATCCGCACGGTGTCGCTTTCGCCCACCAGCTTGGTCAGGTCGTCTTGCGTGCCCAGGGCGATCAGTTTGCCGTGATCCACAATGCCGATGCGGCGGCTCAGCTCGGCGGCCTCTTCCATGTAGTGGGTGGTGTACAGCACGGTCAGGCCGCGCTGGTTGAGCTCCAGCACCGTGTCCAGGATGCGGCGGCGGCTTTGCGGGTCAATGCCGACCGTGGGCTCGTCCATGAACAGCACTTTGGGCTCGTGCAGCAAGCCGACGGCGATGTTGATGCGGCGCTTCATGCCGCCGGAGTAGGTTTCCACTTTCTCGTTGGCGCGGTCGCTCAGCCCGGCGATTTCCAGCGTTTCGGCCACGCGTTGTTTCAAATGCGCACCGCTGAGGCTGTACATCTTGCCCCAGAACATCAGGTTCTCGCGAGCGGTCAGGTCAGGATACAGGGCGATCTCTTGCGGAACCACGCCGATGACCCTTTTGACCGCATCAGCCTGTGTGCGCACCGAGTGGCCGTCGATGACGGCGTCACCCTCAGTTGCACTTAGCAAACAGCTCAGCATGGATATGGTCGTGGTTTTACCGGCCCCGTTGGGGCCGAGCAGGCTGAAGATCTCGCCTTGCTGGATGTCAAAACTGATGCCTTGCACCGCATGCACTTTTTCGTAGCGCTTATGCAAGTTCTGGGCTTGCAGGATCGGGTTACTCATTTATCTGCCTCTCGTTCTTCTTTCAATGTACGCATGCGGCCCTCGATCAGTTGCAGGGTCTGCAGGACGGACTGGAGTTGCTTTGGCGTCAACCCTTCCAGGGTTTGCTCGGCCAGCGCCAGCGCGGTGGGGACGGCGTTCTGCAGCACGCGCCCGCCCGCGGCAGTGACCGCCAGCTTGTAGCTGCGCCGGTCACTGCCTGGGTGACGCGATAGCCAGCCGCGCTTCACCAGGTTCTGGCTCAGCACCGAAACCGTGGCGCGCTCGATGAGCAGATAGTCTGCCAGGTGCGAAGGCGATGCGCCTTCGGCGCCGCCCTCGCTCCAGGCGGCCAGCAGCAGGCGGAACTGCGCCTGGGTAAGCCCTGCTTGGGCAAAATGCTGGTCAAAGCCGGTGGCCATGCGCGTGCCGATGCGCATCAGCGCCATGCATACTTCACTGTACAGGGTGGCTGCTTGCATAGTTAGCAATCTAACTGTTAGCTTTCAAATTGTCAAGCTGCATAACCCGTTGGCGTAGATTAAAATCCTCTCGATACGTTGTATTGCTTATAAGGAGTACTGACCCATGCTCAAATTCAAGCCCAGCCAGTTCCTGGCTATTCTCTTCTCCCTGCTCCTGGCGGCCTGCATGCCAGGCAACGTCAGCACCGCTGACCAGGTGGCCACCAGCGTGGCCGCCACCCTGGAGGCTGGCGGCCAACCGGTGCCCACCGCCGGGCCAACCCTGGGTGAAGTAGCCACTCAGGCGCCCACCGAACCAGCCTGTGCCAACGCCGGGCTGATCAACGTAGCGTATGTGAAGGACGGCGATGTGTGGCTGTGGGTCGAAGGTGGTATGCGCACCCAGCTCACCGCATTTGGCGATGTGCTTGACCTGGCGATCTCAGAAGACGGCTGCCGCATTGCATACACCCGCAGCCTGCCTAATCCAATGCATGATCCCGCCGTTGAATTTGTGGCGCCCGAGACCTTGAGTGAGCTGTGGGTCGTCAGCAGCGACGGCGCTACGAGCCATGCCTTGGTGGATACGGCTTATCTTGCCGCCCAGCCTGTGCCGGCCGGAGACAATATCGTCTCCGTGTCTCGTTTTGAGTTCCAGCCGCGCTCGCACACCCTTGCGTTCAATACCCAGATGCTCCACCCTGGGGTGGGCCTGACCCTGCGCAATGACATCAATCTGATCAATGTCGATTCAGGCGAACTGGTGACTTTGCTTGGGGTGGAGCAGGCAGGCGGCAACTTCGCTTTTTCTCCGGATGGCTCGCAGGTCGCCTTCTCCACGCCTACCAGTATAGGCGTCATCAATACGGATGGCAGCTTCCTGCGCCGTGACCTGATCACCTACCCGATGGTGATCACTTACAGCGAATATCTGTATAGCCCTCCGCTTGCCTGGTCGGCGGATGGCAACTCGCTCATGGTCGCCATTCCGCCGGCGGATGGCCTGGCGGAAGGTGCACCTGAAACGGCGCTGTGGTGGATCCCGCTGGATGGCACGCCGGCCTTCGAAGCCGGCAGCGTGCAGGCTGCCTTCTTTGTGATGGGCGAGGTGGCCTTCTCGCCGGATGCAGGCCGCATCGCCTACCTGCGCCCGATCGGCGACCCTGGCAGCGGCATGAACGAGCTGGTGGTGGCGCTCAGCGATGGCAGCAACGAATCGCCAGTGATCAGCGACCCGCAGGCCTACTTCCTGGCCTGGTCGCCTGACAACAGCCGCTACCTGTACGCCTATATGGATAGCGGGCTGCGCCTGGCGCTGGCCACCGCCGCCGACAGCACCACCACCCTGCTGGCCTCGCTGGCCGGCTCGAGCCCCTTTGCCTTGCGGGCCGAGTGGGTGGATGCCAGCCGCTTCCTGCTGCTGGAGCAAGGGGAGGCGACCCGGCTCAGCCTGATGGATGCCACCGGCCTGGCCGAGGTCATCGACACCTTCGCGACGCCCTTTGTGTCCTTTGCGGCTGCGCCATAGTACTGGGCATTAAGTAACGGGCAAGAATCGCCAACTACTGGCTATACTAGCGGTAGGAGTTTTAAGTTATGCGCACAGGCGATCGTTCTATCTCATCCGGGCATAGACCCAGCGAACGCGGCCAGGCCATTGTGTTGTTGGTGCTGGTCTTCGTTGGCCTCTTGGGCATCACTGGCCTCGCCATTGATGGCGGCCGTTTGTATACCGAGCGTCGCTCTGTGCAGAACGCGGCTGACAATGCGGCCCTGGCGGCTGCCTTCGCCCTGTGCAACTCCGGCAATGCCGTCAGCGCCGGTGTTGCCTCCGCGGGGCAGAACGGCTTCACCGCCTCGCCGCCCAACGTGACGGTCAGCGTGCAGGCTCCACCTACCAGCGGCACCTACTCGGGCAACAGCGAGTATGTGATGGTCACCATCACCAGCCGCCTGACGCTGGGCTTGGGCCGCATTGTGTACTCCGGCACGCCTGAGGTTAATGCCCGCGCGGTTGCCCGCTGTGTTCCCGGAGCAGGTGAGGTTGGTTGGGGTAACGGCTTGATCGCGCTGGACCCTGACGACAATAAAGCCATCGACATGACCGAAGGCAGTAGCTGCATTCATGTTACTGGCGGCGGCGTTCTTGTGAATTCGTCCCATAGCAGCCAGGCGTTGTTCGTGAGCGGTGGCGGCACCTGTGGAAATCGCCCCGGCCCTCGCATTCAGGCCGACTGGATCAATGTTGTGGGGGGCTCTTCAAAACCTGCCTGGGTTAATGTGACCCCATGGCCTAACAACAATGGAGTGCCGGCGGTTTCCGACCCCTTGGCTACCTTGCTGAGCCGGCCCACGATGCCCGCGCTTGCGGTGCACCCGTGGACTTGCTCTGGCTTGACCTCTGCGCAGACCCAATATGCGGGGGCAGCCACCAACGTTTACAACGCGGGACACCTGACGCTAGGCAACCATTGGTACACCAGTGGCAACCCAATGCGTGTCTGCCCGGGAAGATACAACTCCTTTACGCTGAGCTCAGACGCTAACGTCATAATGGAGCCAGGTATTTACTACATTGAGGGCGGGAATTTCAGGATCTCTGACAATGCTCGTGTGGTTGGCAATGGCGTAATGATCTTCGTTTCAGGCGGCACTACCACGATTGGAAATGGGGTGCGTGTGACCCTGTCTGCCCCCACAAGCGGACCTTACTCCGGCTTGGTTTTCTATATTGACCGTGGGAATACCTCAACTGTGACAATTGATGGAGGAGCTATCACGCAGCTTACGGGCACCCTGTATGCGCCTGCCTCGACGCTGCAACTCAACGGCTCTGGGAATAGCACCACCCTGAATTCACAGGTGATTGCCGCCCGCATCAACATGGCCGGCAACAATACCGCCCTGATCATTAACTATGACGAGTCTGTCACCTTTACGGGTGGCGGGGGTGCATCGTCCATAGAGCTTACTGAATAGCCCCGAGATTAGTTTTTGGTTAGGGCGGCTAGAGGCCCGTTTCGCCCTTAACAGCCCTGCAAGCTGCCAACTTTCCCTGCTTGCATTTCTGCAAGTGCATGTTATGATTTGGCAGAGTAAAAGTCGAAAAGTGATTGACTCGCAGTTGAATTGCTTGCAATCTAAAGTCGATTTCTTCTCATTTATTCGCTAAATCTTAGAAGTGGGTAGTTGTGCTGTTGGCTGAAGAAAAAGACGTTATTCAAACTACCAACACCGGGTTGGATTTGGACGCCGTGCAAGAGCTCGGCTCTCAACGCGTCGTGATGGTGGTTGAAGACGACCCTGACACCCTGAATTTGCTCAAGCTCACCTTGCGCCGCGCAGGCATGAATGTGATCGGCGCCTCGGACGGCAAGCAGGCGCTGCGCAAGTGGATGGACGCCAACCCCAGCGTGGTGCTGCTCGACTTGATGATGCCTGAAATGGACGGCTGGGAAACCCTTAGCCAGCTGCGCGCCATCAGCGATGCGCCCATCATCATCCTCTCGGCCCTCAGCCAGAAAGACAACGTCGTACGCGGCCTCAAAGAAGGCGCCGATGATTATGTATCCAAGCCCTTTGTGGGCGATGAAGTCGTGGCCCGCATTGAGGCCGCGCTGCGCCGCTCTGGCCCAAGCAAGCCCGTATCCGTCCTGGTGTTCCCGGATCATGGCCTGTCGGTAGACCTGCAAGCCCACCAGGTGACCCTGCGCGAGCAGCTGATCGACCTGACCCCGCGTGAATTCGCAGTGCTTGAAATTCTGGCTCGCCAGCACCCCAAGCCGGTCTCGTATGAGACCCTGGCCCGCGAGGTGTGGGGCGAGGACAACGAAAAGATCCGTGAGCGCATCAAGTGGATCGTTTATCTGCTGCGCAAAAAAATCGAGAAAGACCCCAGCCGTCCCGAGCTTATCTTGAACAAGACCCGCTTTGGCTACCAGCTGGCAAGTGAGTGAGTATGAGCACACTGCGTAAGATCTTATTTGCGGTTGTCATCGTAGGCTTGTTGGCTACAGGAACTACGACTGTCGCCCAGGCTTGGGAATGCAGTCAATACAATTTTCGCGTTACTGAAACTGGCGAAGTGCAGGTTGAAAATCGGTCCAGCAACTACGAACCCGCTCAGCAAGCAGATGTTTATGTTAATGGCTCACATGTTGGCCGCTATAACGTTCCTGCAAAGAATAGCGGGACCGGTTGGACCACTTTTGCTAATGTTTCTCCTCCAGGTTCCAACTGGACTTGGCGGGTAAAAGGAACTGTAGACTGTGAAGATCAGGGTTCTCACTCTGTCCACAATCCAAGCTGTGCTGATATAGGCGTTGGCCCGGAGACGTATAAAATTGACCCTCCTTCCAGCGGCACCTTTAATCTGGGCAACGGACACACAGTCAATATCAGTATTTCCGGCACCACTTTCAATTGGAGCGCGACCCTTGGAATAAAAGCAATAATAGTTAAGGGCGGCCCTAATTCGAGTGTTTACAACTACAATCCGGCCGCGACTTCAGGTTCGGGGCTGCATGCGCCGTCAAACCCATCTTCAGGTGGTTACTACGGGCTTAGCCACATCACCTTATGTTTTGGCTATCCCGCTCCCACGCCCACGCCCACAGCTACGCGAACTCCTACTGCCACGGCCTCGTTCACACCGTCAAACACGCCCACCCATACGGCTACACTGACGCCGTCTAACACGCCTACCAACACGGCCACATTTACGCCATCAAACACGCCGACGGCTACCGCTACACTAACTCCATCCAATACGCCGACAAATACAGCTACCCTGACACCGTCCAACACGCCGACTTTCACGGCAACTTTCACGCCGTCCAACACGCCTACCTACACGGCCACTTTTACGCCGTCGAATACACCAACAAACACCGCTACACTGACACCGTCTAGCACGCCAACCTTCACGGCAACGTTCACGCCGTCCAATACCCCTACCTACACAGCGACGGCTACACCGACTAACACGGCAACCGCCACCGCTACTTACACCGCCACGGCGACCCCGACCGATACGCCTACCGCCACGGCCACCTACACTTCAACCGCCACGGCGACCTTTACTGCCACCCCCACGGCCACCGATACGGCTACTCCCACGCCGACCGATACGCCCACCATTACGCTGACGCCCAGCATCACGCCCACCGGCACGCTGACGCCCAGCGCAACCTTCACGAACACCTTCACGCCGACCAACACGGCTACCTTCACCTCTACCTTCACGCCGACGGATACGCCTACCTTCACCTCCACGGCGACCTTTACTTCAACTTTCACGCCGACCGACACCAGCACGCTGACGCCTACCTTCACGCCTTCGCTGACGGTGACAGGCACGCAGCCGGCTACGCTCACGCCCACCAACACCGAGCCGCCGACCGAAACGCCGACCAACACCGCCACCTTCACGGCCACGCCCACCGTGTTCGTGCCCATCACCGGTGACGGCCTCACCTTTGTCGGCCTGTGTGTCGACCAGGAAGGCCAGATCGTCAATCCCAACGAGGCTTCGGCCGGGGATCTGCGCTGGGAGGTCAGCAATGCCAATGCCAGCGCCATCAACTTCGTGTGGTGGGTGGTCGGCGGCAGCGCCTCCGGCGGCCCCATCACGGTGCCGGCCAACAGCACCATCGCCTTCGGTACGCCGGTGGATGGTGCCCTGCCCAACACGGTCTCGATCATGTGGATGGACCCGAACGACGGCCAGTCGAAGACGCTGACCAATAACAACAGCGGCACCCTGTGCAACGGCGAGCTGCCCACGCCCACGGTGACCCCCAGCCCCACGCCCGGCGTGCTCATCCCCATCACGGGTATCGAGCTGCCGGCCATCTTCCGGGACAACATGTTCCTGAACCTGGGCATCGGCGTGTTCGGCTTCGCCCTGATCCTGCTGGGCATCGGCATGAAGCTCGACCGTGACCGCCAGAACCGTGCGGCTGAGGAAGACTACGAAGACGAGGACGAAGACTAGCCCGCACTCGCTCACAATAAAAGCGGGGCCACTGCAAAGCGGCCCCGCTTTTTTATTGTGGTCACCCTATCGTTGCGAGGATATGAAGAGGCGCAGCCGCTTCATGACGTGGCATTCGATTTGATACACACGATAAAATCAAGCTACATCTATGGACGCATACACTCCTGAACCGCAAAAGAAAGAATCCAATGCCCTCTTCATCGGCATTGTAGTGCTTGGCATGTTGGTCATCGTCTTTGCCCTGGGCAAAGGCGTGTTTGATGTTGCCACCATGCCGCCCATTGACCTTGCCGCTGATGATGCCCAGCAAGCTGGCTTCCTGCCGGTCTACTCCGCTGCCGGCGCTGCAAATCCCAGCCTGGTATCCGTAGACGCCGCGCCGGACGGCTTCCCGACGCCGCTGCCGCACGAGGCCGAAGAGGTCATCGTGGGCAAGGTGCCTGACCGCATCGTGATCCCGGCTATCTCGCTGGACGCTACCGTCATCCCGATTGGCTCGATCGACCTGTCATATGAGGATGAGGTCTTCCAGCAGTGGCTGGCGCCGGACTATCGCGCGGTCGGCTGGCATGAAACCTCCGCCGGGCTTGGCGCGCCGGGCAATACCGTACTGAATGGCCATCACAACATCCACGGCGAAGTCTTCCGTGATCTGTATCGCCTGCAAAAAGGCGACACCATCCAGGTGTATTCACAGGGCGAGCAGTTCGAGTATGTGGTCGTGTATACGGCCGTGCTACCCGAGCGCAATCAGCCCATGGATGTGCGTACCGCCAACGCCGAGTGGATCCAGCCTACAGAAGATGAGCGCCTGACCGTCATTACCTGCTGGCCCTATGAGAGCAATACCCACCGCGTACTAATCGTGGCCGTGCCCTTTACAGCCAGCCCGTAGCCGACCGTCATGACGAGGGCCGAAGCCCACCCGTCATTGCGAGGGCTGTAAAATGCCAGCTCGAACATTCGTCTATCAGCCCGAAGCAATCCCCAATCGACATAAAGCAAAAAAAGATCCCCGCCTCCTCAAGCGGGGATCTTTTTTGGGGGAACACAGTTCCGCTTCCTCGGTTAGAGAAGCTCGCTCAGCTTAGCGGAACTGCGGTGATGAACAAACGGCCCCAGGTGCTGATGCCATCCTGCTCGATGCAGGTCTGCAGCACCAGGGAGTTCTTGTTGTTGTACACCTTGTGGAACAGGGTGGAAGCAGTGATCTGCTCGCCGCTGTTCAGATCCACAAAGTTGGATTGGGTCGAGTCGGGGGAGAGCGCCTGGAAGCTCTGCGTGCCAGTAACCTGGAAGTCACGCGTGCTGCCGTCGCCGTAGACCAGGGTGATGGTCTGGCCGATGCCAATGTTGGCAAAGGCGCCGCCGGCCAGGTAGTTGTGGGCCAGGAAGCCCTGGCTGCCGTACTGGGAGGCCAGGCCAAACTGGGTGACCACGTTGGGCTGCTCGCTGACGAAGGCGGCGTTGCCGCCCTGGCCAACCACGCCGTAGGCCATCACGCCGTCAACGTAGATGCCGGTAACCTGAGCGCCGTTGCCGTTGCTTACCGAATTCACGAAGCTGCTGAAAGCAGCAACGGCCGGGGCGGCTTCAGCCTGGGCGGCCGGAGCGGCTTCCTTGGCGGCGGTTTCAGGGGCGGCCAGCTCAGCTTCGATCACCGGGCTGCTGGTATCCTTCTGCAGGTTGACGGTGAAGGTCTGGGCCAGGGCTGCGCCGGGTTCTACGGCTGCGGCTTCGGCGGCCGGGGCGGCAGATTCGATGACAGGGGCAGCAACTTCCTGGCTGCCGGTGACCGGAGCCACCACGGCAGCCTGCTCTTGGCTGGCCGCGGCTACCGCTGGGGCGCTGTCTTGGGCGCGAGCCGGCGTGATAGCAAAAAAGGCTCCGAGAATGATTGCGGAGAGAGTGCCGAGGAGAACGAGGATGCTGAGCGATTTCATTTTTCTAACCCTTTCATCGAGTTTGAGGAGAACTCGAATATTGGTTAGATTTTAGTTAGGTAACAGTAATAATTGAATAGGATACGGGTACTCTTTGCAAAGCTGTTAGGTTTGCGGGTTTTTCTTTAGGGGAATCAAAAAACGAGCCGTTCAGGCTCGTTTTTTGTCTTTATGCCATGGCAGGCTGCTTAGATAGTTTGTACCGCTGAGGCTAGCGAATTTAGCCGGGATTCGGCCAGACCAGGCAGTGTTTCCCCTACATAGAAGGCCCCGCTGCCTTCCATGGCTAGTGACTGCAGCGAATTGCCGTACAGCGTGGCCCGTAGAAAGTCCTGCGTGCGCAGCAGCCCGGCAATAAAGCCGCCGCAGAAGCTGCTGCCGGCATTGGTGATATCGGCCACCCGCCCTGGATAAGGCGGGATCTGGTAGCGCTTGCGGGCTTCCACATCCAGCAGCCACTGGCCGCGGTGGACACTGTGCACCACCACGGCCTTGCAGTTGAAGCTGCCCAGCGTTTCGATCATCTTCCAGGTGTCATCGCTGCGATTGGCGAAAAGGGTCACCAGGCGCTCCTCGGTGGTCAGGAACACGGTCAGGCCGTTGACCAGCTCGGGCACTTCGTACAGAAAATCAGGCTGCATGTACCCGCGCCCGGCGTCCAGCGTGATGAGCTGCGTGCCATCCGCTCGCAGGGCGGCCGGCAGCAGCTTATGGCTGTGATAGTCCAGGGGGCACAGGTGCGCCGCGCTGGCGCCGCGGTACGCCGCCGGCACATCATCCGGCCGCAGCGAGAGCGCATTGCGCTCTCGCTTGGAGTCGAGCCGCTCCACGATCGCCTGGTAGCCCAACAGGCTCTTGGGGAACGGCAGGTTGTGGCGGGCAAAATACTTGATGGGGTTATCCCGGTGGGCGGTGGCCACATCGCTGTAGGCCACAAAACGCCGCTGGTCTTGCGGCTCTGCCAGGCGCACAACTCCGCGTGTATCCAACTGGGCTGCGCCCAGTTCGCTTTCCCAGTCCATCGGGAAGTCGCTGCCGATCCGGCTCACCAGGCCGGGCACATCGCCCCAAACCTGGTAGGCCGCCGCGGCATACAGCAGATTGCCGCCGGGCTGGTCGATCAGCGCCTGGCCGGCGACGTTGATGATGGTGTCGCGTTGTAGGCGACCCAAGATAAGACAGCTGGGAGTGGGGGCATCAGACATACAGCGAATTATAGGGACTTGATCCACAGATGAACACGGATTTATCCGTGTTCATCTGTGGATACGAACCAGGCCAGCGGATGCTGGCTCTCGATCCATATCCGCACCGGCGTGCCGGGTGGGTAGCGCAGCTCGTGCGGGGCGTAGGCGTGCAGCAGCCGCCCAGAGGGCAGGCGCAAGCGGTACATGTTCATGGCGCCGCGGAAGTGGCGCGCCAGCACGATGGAGCGGCTGCCGGCCTGCGGCTCAAAGCGCACATCATCTGCGCGCAGGACCAGTTGCACATCGGCGCCGGCGGGCGCGTCCACGGCTTGGGCGATCAGGCCCAGCTCGGTTTCTACGCCGTGCGGCGTGCGCCGCCCAGGCAGGAAGTCGCTATTGCCCATGAACTCGGCTACGAAGCGCGTGGCCGGCTGGTGGAAGATATCCTCCGGCTTGCCGACTTGCTCGACGCGACCCTGGTTCATCACCGCCAGCCGGTCGCCCAGGTACAGGGCTTCTTCCTGGTCATGGGTTACGAAGATGGCGGTCAGCTTGCCGACCTTGAGGAGCACGCGCAGATCCTCGCGCATCTTCATGCGCAGGTCTGCGTCCAGGCTGCTTAGCGGCTCGTCGAGCAGCAGCAGGCGCGGCTCGGGCACCAGGGCCCGCGCCAGCGCCACGCGCTGGCGCTCGCCGCCGGAGAGCTGGTGCGGATAATCCGCGGCGCGGCCCTCCAGCCCCACCAGGCGCAGGATGAAGCCCAGCTTCTCCTGGCGCTGCTTGCGGCTGAGCCCCTTCAGCCCGAAGGTGACGTTGTCGCCAATGGTTAGGTGGGGGAACAACGCATAGTCCTGGAACACCATGCCCACGCCGCGCCCTTCGGGCGGCGTAAAGCTCAGGCCGCCGGCGGCCAGTTGGCCGCCGATGCGCACCTCGCCGCTGTCGGCGCGTTCAAACCCGGCGATCAGGCGCAGGATGGTGGTCTTGCCGCAGCCGCTGGGGCCGAGCAAAGCCAGCACCTCGCCTTCAGGCAGGCTGAGGTCTACGTTCTGCACGGCTGGATGACTGCCAAAGGTTTTGCTGAGCTGGCGGAGTTCTAGGGCGGGAGGTTTGGTCATTCGTTTTCTTCGCGCAGCACGAGCAGCGCCATAGGAAGTGAAGAGGTGAGGATCAGGAGCAGCGCCGGCGCGGCGGCACGGGCAAAGAACGCCTCTGAGACGAATGACCACACACTGGTAGCCAGGGTCTTGAAACCGATCGGGGCCAGCAGCAGGGTGGTGGGCAGCTCTTTCATGGCGGTCAGGAAGACGAGTGCGGCCGCCGCGCTGAGGCCAGGGCGCAGCAACGGCAGGGTTACCCGCCGCACCACGGCCAGCGGCCCGCTGCCCAGGCTGCGGGCCGCCTCTTCAAATTGGGCGGGCACGCGCTGGAAGGATGTGCGGATGGCGGCCACCGCCTGCGGCAGGAACAGGATCATGTATGCGAACACCAGCATGGGCATGGTCTGGTATAGCGGCAAGGCGTAGTTGGCCCCGAAGAACACCAATGCCAGGGCAATCACAATGCCGGGCAGGGCGAAGGCCAGGTTGGTGATGCTGCCGATCAGGCTGCTGGCCTGGCTGGGGCGGCGCGCCAGCAAATAGGCCACCGGCAGCGCCATCAGCACCACGACCAACGCCCCCAGGCCGGATGCGCTGACCGAATTCCATACCAGGCCTAAGACATTGTCTACGGCTTCGCCGGCCAGCCAGCCGCGCACCAGCCAATATAGCAATATCCCGGCGGGCAGCAACAGCGCCAAGCTCACCACCGTGGCGCAGAAGGCGGCCGCAGGCCAGCGCCAGGCGCCCAGGCGCACGCGCTCCGGCTTGCGGTTGCTGGCGGCGCTGCTGAGCTGGTTCACGCGCCCGCGTGCCTTGCTCTCCAGGAACAAGATCACCACGGAGAATACGATCAGCATCAGCGCCAGCACGGCGGCGGCAGAGCGATCCAGCGCGCTTTGGTATTGGATATAGATGGCGCGGGTGAAGGTGGTGTAGCGCATCACCGCCACTGCGCCAAAATCACGCAGCACATACAGCACCACCAGCAGCGAACCGGAGACCATCGCCGGACGCAGTTGGGCAAAGGTTACGCGCCAGAAAGTTGACCACGGCCCGTGCCCCAGGCTGCGGGCGGCCTCCTCCTGCGCGGGGTCCATGCGCAGCAGGGCGGCGCGCACCACCAGCAGCACGTACGGATAGTTGAGCAGGCTGAGCACCAGCAGTGCGCCCGGGAAGCCGTAGATATCGGGCAGGCGTGTGATGCCAAATGGCTCTTCCAGCAAACCTTGCAATAGGCCGCGCGGCCCCAGCGCCGAAGCGTAAAGGAAGGCGCCGACATAACTGGGGATCACCAGCGGCAGCGGCGTTAGCACCGCCCACAGCCGCCGCAGCGGCAGGTCGGTGCGCACGGTCAGCCAGGCAATGGGCACCGCCAGCAGCAGGCACACCACGGTGACCGAAAGGCCCAGCCAGGCGGTGCGCAGCAGCGTGTCGAGCGTGTTGGGCCGCTGCAGGGTTACCCAGGCGGCATCGCCGCCGTTGGCGGCGCGCACCAGCAGGTAGGCCACCGGCAGCAGCACGGAGGCGGCTGCCAGCACGGCTGGCAGCCATAACAGCAAAAAGGCACGGGGGCTGGGCATTGCTGCCCAGACCCGCCGTACCTTTTGATCACTAACGATGGAGCGGGGGAACTCTAGCACTCGGCTAGGGTACCATGCCCGCTTCTTCGATCATGGCTGCGCTACCGCTCATGTCGGACAGGCCACCCAGGGTGATGTCCGGCGTGGTCAGCTCGCTCAGCGGTACCAGCAGGGTGGAGGTGGATACACCTTCAACCAGCGGATACTCATAGGTGCTGCTGGCGAAGTACTGCTGGGCTACCTGCGACAGCATGAATTGCAGGAAACGCTGGGCGTTGTCCTGATTCTTGCCGGTCGCCAGAATGCCGGCGCCAGACACCATCACGAGCGAGTCCGGGCCGCCATTGTTGAGGTAGTGGTTGCGGGCGGCGTAGCCTTCACCCTGCTCCGCCAGGAAGCGGTACAGGTAGTAGTGGTTCACGAAACCCACTTCCACTTCGCCTGCGGCAACCGCTTCCACCACGCCGGTGTTGTTGGAGTAGTACACGGGGTTGTTGGCAGCGATACCCTTGAGCCAGGCGCGGGTCTCATCTTCGCCCCATAGCTGGCGCATGGCGGTCACCATGGTGACGAAGGACGCGTTGGTTGGGGGCACGCCGATGCGGCCGTTCCATTCCGGCGCGGTGAAGCCGCGCAAGTCAGTGGGCAGATCGGCCGGGGTCAGGCTATCGGTGTTGTAGACCACAATGCGGGCGCGGGCGGTGATGCCGACCCAGGCGCCGTTGGGGGAAGCGTAGCCGGGGGCCACGCGCTCCAGGATGCTGGCGGGCAGGGTGGTCAGGAGGCCGGCATCTTCAATGGCGCCGATGCCGCCCGGGTCCTGAGCGTAGAAGACATCCGCGGGGGAGTTGGCGCCCTCTTCGAGGATGGCGGCGGCCATCTCAGCGGTGCTGCCGTAGCGCACTTCGACCTCGATGCCAGTGGCATCGGCGAACTGCTGGATGATAGGAGCAACCAGGCTCTCACTGCGGCCTGAGTAGATAACCAGTTTGCCAGGGTCGGCAGGAGCGGCTTCTTGCTCAACAGGGGCAGCAGGCTCGGTCGGCTCGGCGGTCGCAGCGACCACCGCAGTCGGCTGGGGTGCTGGCGCGCAGGCGCCGAGAAGCAAACCAACCATGAGAATGAAACTAAGAACTGCAAACTTACGGGACATGTTCTCCTTCTTCGGAACTGTTTTTTTGTGAATAGGGCCCTATTCACTTGGCGAGAGTATAGGGGGCGGACGCCGAATTTCATATAGACCAAGGAGAATATGGTGTTCAACGAGGTTAAACCCCTAGTGCGAAGCGGTAGAGCAATTTTGCGTGTCGAAGCCGCGCAATCCTCACAACGCGAACGGGTAGCTCCCGCGCTGTATAGAAGATGTGCCAGCAAGGATCCTTCGCTGGTCTGGACTCGGCGGTCGGGTGTGGATGTAGATACCCGCTCAGGATGACACGGGTGTGAGGGCGGTCGGATATTGATGTAGCTACCTACTCAGGATGACATGGCGCGAGAGGAGCAAGGCGTAGGGGCGGGTCTCAGACCCGCCCACGCAGAACTATTTGCCGGCGGCTAGGTAGCGCTTGCGCTCGGCGGGTGTGAGATGCTCGATGGCGTAGCGCAGCATGGTGCGCGGCATGCTGGCGGCGTACTTGCCGAGGAAGGCGTGCATGCGGTCCGGATCCTGGTCGCCGGCGAAGCGCAGCCAGCCGCCCGCCGCTTTGTGGATGAGGTCTTCTTTATCTTTGAGCAGCATCTCGGCGATGGCGAAGGTGTCGTCCACTTCGCCGTGGCGTAGGAAGTAGCCAGTGGCTACGATGGCGGTGCGTCGCTCCCACATATTCTTGGAGCGCGCCAGGGTGTAGAGTGGCTTGCGCGGCTTGTCGTGCAGGTAGCCGCCGACCACATGAACCGCGGCCAGGTCCACCAGATCCCAGTTGTTGATGCGGTCATGGCGGCGCAAGTAGAGCTTGTACAGCTCGGCGCGGTGCTCTGGCGTGGTCTTCTTGCTGCGGGCGTCTTTGTCCATGATGCTCATGGCGCCGGCGCGCACCTCGTGCAGCTTGTGCTCCATCAGCTTTTCGAGCTCGGCGGCCGGCATGCCCATGAACTGCTTGGCGAGGGCGAACACATCGCCCATGCGCACGCCCAGGAATTTGTCGCCGGCGCCGTAGTCGCCCTCGCCTGATTTGAAATAGCGCTGGATCTTGTGCAGTTCTGTATCTGACTGTTTGGTCTTGAGCTGCTTGATGAAGTTGGCGGCGGTCAAGGTTGGCGTCATGGGTTCTCGGCTGCTTCGGTGATCTTATCGGCCATTTCGTGCAAGCCGAGCGCCGCATAGACGCGGAAGGGGCTGACCGGCAGGCCGTATTCGGTGATGGTGAGCTCGGTGAAGCTGCCCAGGGCGCGGAAGGTGACCAGGGTGCGCTGGTCTTGCGGAAAGTCGGCCGGCATGCCGATCGACTCGGGCGCAATGCGCGCCCCGCTGGCATCCGCCAGGTTGTGGATGTACTCGATGCGCTCATTGGGGATGATGCGCGTGTATTCGATAAGCGAGTAGTGCTCTGCGCCGTCGGGAGCGCGCATGCTGACCAGCGTGCGGCCGCCTTCGCGGAAGTCCATCTCGCATACCGGGCAGGTGTAGTGCTGCGGCCCCCACCAGCGGCGCATCTGCTCTGGCGTGCTCCAGGCGCGCCAGGCAACCTCAAGCGGCGCATTCACAATGCGCCGCACCACCAGGTCTTCGGTGGCGGGCGGGTTACTTTCCGTCATAGGCGTCTTGCAGACCCTGCATGTCGAGCTTGCGCATCTTCAGCATAGCTTGCACCACGCGGCCAGCTTTTTCCGGGTCCGAATCTCCCATCAGCTTGCCCAGCAGGGTGGGCACCACCTGCCACCACACGCCAAAGCGATCTTTGACCCAGCCGCACATGGAGTGCTCGCCGCCATCCTCGGCCAGGCGCTCCCAGAAATGATCCACCTCGTCTTGAGTCTCGCAGTTGATGAAGAGCGAGATGCCCTCGGTGAAGCGGAAGTTATCGCCCGGCGCGTCGATGGCGTAAAACTGCTGCCCGTGCAGTTCAAACTGGCCCATGGCCAGCTGGCCATCGGGCATCTGAGTCTTGGTGTTGATCTTGGCGTCTTTGAAGACCGAGGCGTAAAAATCCAGCGCTTCGCTGCCGCGGCCGTTGTTGAAAACGAGGAAAGTCACAACTTTTTGCATATCGAGCTCCTAGTGTTTGTTGCCCGGCCGCGTCAAGCGGCGGCGTTTGGGCTGGGTTTGGACTTCGAAGAGGTGCTGCTCCAGCGCGTCGAGGCGGCCTTCCCACAGGCGGGCGAAGCTATCCAGCCAACTTTCGAGCTGGCGGAAGCGGGCAGCTTGCAGCGCATAGATTCGCCGCTGCGCCACGGCCTGGGCCTGCACCAGGCCGGCCGCGCTGAGTACCTGCAGGTGCTTGGAGACCTGCGGCTGGCGCAGGCGCAGCGCCTGGGCGATCTCGCCCACCGAGCGCGGACCGCCGCGCAGATATTCCACCATGCGCAGGCGGTTGGGCTCGGCCAGGGCTGTGAAGACTTCGCTGTTCATGCTCACTTATATACCCTAAATAGAATATTCCTGTCAAGGAATATTTGCGAGGAAAAAAACTATTCATCTCCTAACGTTGCGATCTGGCGCAGCAAGCCGATGGCCAGCAGGCCGATGCTCAGACCCTCGCTGCCGCTGATGGCGACCTGGCTGCCGCGCTGCTCAGCCCGGCGCAGCAACAATACGCCCGCGGCCAGACCCATGAAAGCTCCCAAGATGGCGCTGACGGCCAGCAAACTGTTGTTGTTCTTCATCGTAGGCGCTTACTCCGGTCAAAGATGCGGCTGAACGCATTGGCCCAGCTTTGGGCGGCCAGCATGGGCTTGGCGGCGTAGTCTGCGCCGCGCAGGATGGCCGTGTTGGCTTGCTGCAGCCAACGATGTACATAGATGGTGTGTTCTGGGATCCAGCGCATGCTGCGCCCCAGTAGGTAAATGGCGGCCACCAGGGCCAGCAGGATGACCAGGCCCATGACCAGCAGCGGGATGGCCAGCACTACGGTGGCCAGCTGCGAAGCGCGCGTGGCCGTGCCGGCCTGCGACGTCAGCAGGGCGTACAGCCCAAAGCCACCCAGCGCCGTACCCAGGATCAGGGGCAGGGCGATCTGCAGCCAGACCTGGCGCACATGGCGGCGGCGGGCGGCTGGGTGCCGGGAGGCGGTATATAGCTCTTCGGTATGCGGGTACTGGCTACGCATGGGTACAAGTATAGCGGATGTGTACGCAAAGCAAGAAAGCCCGACGAACCGTCGGGCTTTCTTGCTTTGCGCGGGTTTACTTGGCCGCCAAAT
The DNA here is from genome assembly GCA_019454165.1 of Anaerolineales bacterium. Classification (GTDB taxonomy): domain Bacteria; phylum Chloroflexota; class Anaerolineae; order Anaerolineales; family UBA11579; genus JAMCZK01. Next base: position 664,242 of record CP075367.1, read on the forward strand.
TTACTTGGCCGCCAAGTTTTATTTAGCGAGTACGGCGATCTTCTTGCTCTTGGCGTGCTCAGCCTTGGCGACGTGCAGGGTCAGCACCCCGTCGTGCATCTCGGCCTGGGCGCGCTCGGCGTCAAGGTCGCTGGGCAGGCGCAGGGTGCGCTCGAAGCGGCCGCTGGGCAGCTCGCTCAGCAAGACCTGCTCATTCTCGTCCAGGATCTGGTTGGCGAACTCACCCTGGATGGTGATGGTGTTCTCCAGCACTTCGATCTGGACGTCTTCGGCCTTCAGGCCGGGCAGGTAGGCCCGCAATACGTACTCCTCGCCATTGGCGCTGACATCCACGGGCACGTGCACGTTGGCGCTGCGCACCTGGCTGAAGCGGCGAGTGCGGGGGTTGAGGTAAAGGGTCATCATGGTAACTCTCCTTAAACAGTAAGATTTGACCGGCATGGTAGCCCGCCTGTATAAGAAATCGATCATCGCTGTATCAGCGATCTGTTAATCCAGTTCCTGGAGCTACTGCCCACCTTGAGGAGCCTGCTTCCAGCATGCGCTCATTGGTATACTGGGCGTGCTGCGGGGTGTAGCGCAGCCTGGCAGCGCACCGCGTTTGGGACGCGGTGGTCGGCGGTTCGAATCCGCCCACCCCGACTATGTTCAAAACCAAGAACTTCGTTCGTAACAATCGCAAAGCCCACGGCGTGATCGAAGCCGTGCATCTGGACGCCAACGGCCAGTTGGACTGGGTGCGCGCCTACGAGCGCCGCGGGCCCACCTGGTCTGACACCGTCTTGCTGGACCGGGACGCCCTGATCCAACGTCTGCAGGCCGGCAAGCGCTTCTATATTGGCGACCGCCGCGAGCAGTGGGCCTCCGAATTCGAGCTGGGGGAGCGCCTGCGCCTGAAGAAGACCCATCAGGGCAGCTTCCTGGTGCTGGGCAATGGCCGCGGCGATCTGCCGCAAGACTGGCTGGAGGGCGCACCGCTGGTGTAGCCTGCACTCAACGGATACGAACGCACGCGCTTGCCGCGTGCGTTTTGCTTATCTCTCGCTTCGCACAGGAGATCTATGCGCACTTTCCTTGCAATTTGGGCCGGCCAGGTCGTCTCGCTCGTCAGCTCCGGCATGACCGGCTTCGCCCTCGGCCTGTGGGTGTACGAGCAGACCGGCCAGGCCACGCCGTTCGTGCTGATCGCGCTGTTCAACGCCATCCCGCCGTTCATCGTCAGCCCGTTCGCCGGAGTGCTGGTGGACCGCCTGAACCGCAAGACGGTCATGCTGCTGGCCGACACGGCCACCGCGGTGAGCACCCTCGTGTTGATGGTGCTGTTCAACCTGGGCCAGCTGGAGTTGTGGCAGCTGTATCTTTCAGCGTTGGTCACCTCTGCGGCCGGCATCTTTCAGATGCTGGCCTACCAGACCATCGTCACCAGCCTGGTGCCGCGCGAGCAACTCAGCCGCGCCAACGCCATGGTGCAGACCGCCCAGTCGCTGGCGGCGATCCTGTCGCCGGTGGCGGCCGCGGCGGCCTACGGCACACTGGGCTTGACTTTTATTTTTGGGCTGGATCTGGCGGGCTTCGCCGTGGCCGCGCTCATGCTGCTGCTGGCGCGCATTCCGCAGCCGGCGGCGCAAGGTGCCAAGGTGAGCCTGCTGGCCGATCTGCGCATAGGCTTTGATTTTCTGCGCACGCGGCCCGGCCTGGTTGGCCTGGCCTTGCTGATCTCGCTATTGAACTTGATGTTGAGCGCCAGCACGGTGCTCTCCACCCCCATGATCCTGGGCTTCACCACCGCCCAGGTGCTGAGCGTGATGCAGAGCGTATCCAGTGTGGGCCTGCTGCTGGGCGGCGTGTGGGCTAGCGCCGGTCACCAGCCGCGGCGCAAAGTGTTCACGATCGTGTTGTGCGCCATCGTGAGCGGGCTGGGGCTGGCGGCCAGCGGCCTGCAGCCGAGCCCGGTGCTGATCGCGGTGGGCTTCTTCCTGTTCATGTTCCCAATCACTACCATCAATGCGTCCATCCGCGCCGTGGTGCAGGTCAAGGTGCCCGAGAATTTGCAGGGGCGCGTGTTCTCACTGATCGTAATGATCTCGCGGGCGGGTGTGCTGGTCTCGATGCTGTTCGCTGCGCCACTGGCCGACCGTTTCTTTGAGCCGGCCATGGCGGTTGGCGGTGCGCTGGGCAGCGGGCCGCTGGGCGCCGTCTTGGGCGCCGGGCCTGGCCGCGGCATCGGCCTGATGTTGCTGGTCTCCGGCGTGGGGATGGTGCTGGCGGCGCTGGCGATGTACGCCTACCCGCGCATGCGCCATGTGGAGCGCGAGCTGCCCGACGTCAAGGCGGGCTAAGGCTTGGCGCCCGACTGGCTTTTGCCGAACGGGGACATGAGGTCCATGCGTTGACCCGCGGCCGAGAGCTCGATCAGGCGTGATAGCCGTTTGTGCTGGGTGTCTTCGCGCTTGGCGCTGATGACCCACCAGGTGATGGTCTTGCGATAGCCGGCCGGTTGGGCGTTGAAATATGCCCAGGCCTTCTTGTTCTTCTTGAACTGGCTCTCGAGCGCGGGCGGCCAGGCGATCTGGCGCTGTTCATTGGAATAGCGCTGGCTCTTGGCCGGGTCGCGTTCCTCGTATGCTTTCAGTCCGGCCGGCTTCATGAGGCCGAGGGCTTTCAGCTCCTCGACCCGTTTCAGGTTGATTGCGCTCCAGTGGCTGCCCTTGCGGCGCGGCGTGATGCGGTTGGTGTAGCTGTCGGCGTCGATCCCTTTGCGGATGCCGTCGATCCAGCCAAAGCACAAGACCTCGTCCACCACCTGCGGCCAGGTGATGGATGGCTTGCCGGTGTGCTTCTAGTACATGCCGACCCATAGCTCGTCGGCGGTCTTGTGGTTCTTGATGAGCCACTTGCGCAATGCAGCTTGGGATTCGAAGAACACTGGCTTCATTACGCCCCGTTCAGCAGCTCGTTGATCTTTTGCACCGTATTCCAGGTGCGCGTGGTGGCATCCTCGCCAAACTCCTTGCCGAGAAAATCCATCAGGTCGATCGAGCTGGTCTTGGGGTAGACCACGCAGGCCAGGTGGCCGGGCGTGGCGGCGTGGACGCTGTAGGCGCCGTCCGGGTTGGTGTAAGGCAGCTTGGTTTTGCCTTTGACTCCATCGTTGAGGAAGGTGATGTGCATGCGCACGCCTTCCTCCGGTTTTACTTTCTTGAACGGCGCGGCCTTCACCAGCGCGGCGATCTCGGCCGCGTTGCGCAGCACGATCTGCGAGCTGAAGCCGAACGCCTCGGCGAACTGCGCCTCGATGGCGCGGCGCAGCTTCTTGGCGTCCTTGCTGTCGGTGAAGAAGACTACGTTGCCAGAGGCCAGCAGGGTGCGCACGTCCTCATAGCCCATATCCTCGAATAGTTTGCGCAGCGCGTCCATCTTGACGCTGCGTTTGCCCAGGTTGATGCCCCGCAACAGGGCCACATAGCCAGTCATGGCCTTAAGTATAAGGTCAAGGGGAGAGTGAGTAGGAGGAGTAATCAGTGATCAGGGAGCATCGGCTATGCCTGCGCCCGGTTCACTCCTCATGGCTCACTCGGTTTTCGCTGGCGCAGCACTTCGAAGGCGATCGCCGCGCTGGAGGAGGTCACGTCCAGCTCGGCCTTGAAATCGCGGCCGTAGGGGATGCTGACGAGTTCATCGCACTGCGCCAGGGCCGCCGCGTTCAGGCCGCGGCGCTCCCCGCCGATCAGCAGGAACAGCGGCCCGCGAAGGTCGGCGGCGTACAGCGGCGTGCTGCCAGCGGCCTTGGCGGCCGCCAGGCAGCGGTAACCGCGGCCCTTGAAGAAGGCCAGCGCATCCTGCACGTCGGCGCGGGCGGTAGGCATGTGTTCGCTGGCCCCGGCGCTGGCGCGTGCCACCACATTGAGGGCCGTGTCCCAGTTGCGCAGCGGGGCTACCAGGCCGCTGGCGCCGGCCGCATACAGGGCGCGAATGGCCTGGCCATAGTTGTAGGGGTCTTCGACGCCATCCAGCATCACCACCCAGCCGGGCGCGGCGGCCAGCGCTTCCAGCGGCTCGAAGCGGCGCTCGCCGGCCAGGGCCAGCACGCCGCCGTGGCTGCTGCCCTGAGCCAGAGCGTCGATCTCGGCGGCGGGCACCGTGCGCAGGGGGATGCTGGCTTCGGCGGCCAGACGCTCCATGTGGCCCAGGTTGCGCACATCCTTGCCCTGCTGCACATACACCGCATCAATGCTGCGGCGCTGCGCCTGCAACGCCGCCAGCACGGATACCCAGCCTTCGAGGACGAGTTGAGTCATAGCGGGGAGTATAAGTGAACAGAGAACAGTGAGCAGTGAACAGAGAACAAGTGTACATTTCCCTTTGATGTTCTCCCGATCACGGATAACTAATCACTGCTCACCAGTCACTTCTTACATATAATTGCCGCCACATGTCCAGTAGCACGCCCGCTCTCATTACATCCACCGACGCACTCACCGCGCTGGCCGCCCGCTTGCAAAGTCACCCTCTCATCGCTGTAGACACCGAATCCAACAGCCTGCACGCCTACCGAGAGCGCCTGTGCCTCTTGCAGTTCTCCACCCCGCAGGAAGACGCGCTGATCGATCCCTTCCCGCTGCCAGATCTCGAGCCGCTGGCCGAGCTTTTTGCCAGCCCGGTCCATGAAAAGATATTCCACGCCGCCGAATACGACATTCTGGTGATGCAGCGCCAGTACCAACTGGAGTTCGCCAATCTATTCGACACTATGATCGCCGCCCGCATCCTGGGGCGCAAGCGGGTGGGCCTGGGCGGCTTGTTGGAGGAGGATTTTGGCGTCAAGCTGGAGAAGCGCTTCCAGCGCGCCGATTGGGGCGCCCGCCCGCTGCTGCCCGCCCTGCTGGACTATGCCCGCCTGGATACGCACTACTTGATCGAATTGCGCAACAAGCTCAAAGCTGATCTGGAAGTTGCCGGCCGCTGGGAGCTGGCCCAGGAGGATTTTGCGCGCTTGCCGCAGGTCACCCGCGCCAACCTGGAGGTGGAAGACGTGCCGGAGGTGTGGCGCGTCAAGGGCGCCCGTGATCTCAACCCGCGCCAGGCGGCCATCTTGCATGAGCTGGCCGAATACCGCGCCAACCGCGCCGCCCAGGCCGACGTGCCACTTTTCAAGATCATGGGTGACAGCACCCTGACCGAGATCGCCAAGCTGGCGCCCACGACGGCCGAGGAGCTGGCCGGCGTGGCCGGCATGAGCGAAGGCCAGATCCGCCGGCACGGCAAGGCCATCCTGGCGGCGGTGCGCAGCGGCCAGCAGGCCGCTCCCGTGCGCCGCCCGCCGCGCCGCCCGTACGACGAAAGCTACATCGAGCGCCTGGAGCTGCTGCGCCTGTGGCGCAAGGCGGCCGCCAAGGAGTTGGATGTGGAGTCAGACGTGGTCTTGCCGCGCGATATTATGGAGAGTACGGCCCGCGCCAACCCGCGCACGCTGGCAGAGCTGCAGCCGCTGTTCGCCAGCGTACCCTGGCGCTACAAAACCTGGGGTGAAGACGTGCTCAGGGCTTTGCACCCCAACCAAGGATAGAACCCATATGCAAATTCATTTCCACGGCGCGGCCCAAACCGTTACCGGCTCCCAGCATCTACTGGAGATCAATGGCCGCAAGCTGCTGCTGGACTGCGGGCTCTACCAGGGGCCGCGCAAAGAAGCCATCTTGCGCAACACCAATTTCAGGTATGACGTCACCGAGCTGGACGCGGTCATCCTCTCCCACGCTCATATTGACCACAGCGGCAACCTGCCGAATCTGGTGAAGAACGGCTACGCCGGGCCGATCCATGCCCAGCGCGCCACGGCCGACCTGTGCAAGGTCATGCTGGAAGATTCGGCCCGCATCCAGGAGAGCGACGCGGCCCACCTGAATCGCCGGCTGAAAGCCGGCGAGCCGCCGGTGGTGCCGCTCTACACCGTGGCGGACGCCAACCAGGCCGATGACCAGTTCGTTGACCACAAGTACGCCACGCCCTTTGAGGTGTTCCCGGGTGTGCAGGCTACCTTCATTGAAGCGGGCCACATCCTCGGCTCGGCGGCCATCGCGCTGGATATTGACGACAACGGCAAACAGCGCCGCTTCTGGTTCTCGGGTGATATTGGCCGCCCGGGCTTAACCCTCATCAAAGACCCGGTGATGCCCAGCGGCGCAGACACCCTGCTGATGGAAAGCACCTATGGCGACCGCAATCACCAGCCGCCCGGCCAGGCGGCCGAGCAGCTGCGCGGCATCATTGGCGATACGCTGAAGCGCGGCGGCAAAGTGATCGTGCCGGCTTTCGCCGTGGGCCGCACGCAGGAGATCGTGTATCACTTGCACCAGCTCATGGCGGCTGGCGAAGTGCCCAAGGTGCCCGTTTTCGTCGACAGCCCGCTGGCGGTCAACGTTTCGGATATCTTCCGTCGCCATCCGGAGTGCCTGGATGATGAGACGCGTGAATTCTTGCAGAATGGCAATCATTCTGAAGCGTTGGGCTTCGATATGCTCACCTACATTCGCACAGTGGATGAATCCAAGGCGCTCAACGACCGCAAGGACCCGATGATCATCATCTCCGCTTCGGGGATGATGGAAGTCGGCCGCGTGCTGCACCACCTCGAACACAATGTGCATGATGAGAACAGCCTGGTGCTGATCGTCTCCTGGATGGCGCCGCACACCCTCGGCCGCCGCCTGGTGGAAGGCGCCGAGCGCATCCGCATCTTCGGCACGGAGTACGACCGCAAGATTCGCGTCGCCAATGTCAACGGCTTCTCAGCCCATGCCGGGCAGGACGGCCTGCGTGAGTATGCGGCAGCGGTCAAGGACACCGTGCGCAATATCTACCTGGTGCACGGCGAAGCCGGCCCGGCGGCCGCGCTGACCGAGAAGCTGAACGGGGATGGCTTTGCGAATGTGCATTTCCCCGCCATGGGGGATGTGGCTGAGCTCTGGTAGCGGAGAATCAAAAGGGCGGGTCTAAGACCCGCCCTACTGCAAACTGTCATCCTGAGCGGGTATATACGGGTACACCAGACCGCCGATGCCACGCCAGCGAAGGATCCATGCTGGCATATCTTCCAAAGAGCGCGTGATTCAGGCATGCGCTGCTTGGAAAAAGTGTGAATAAGGATTCCTCCCTGACGTGGGTTCGGCGGTCTGGTGTAGGTCTATAAACCCGGTCGGAATGACAAAGGGTTGGGGGGCGCAGCATGCTGCGCCCTAACTGTCACTTGCCCAACAACCGCGCAACCTCACTCACGATCAACTCCGGCTGGTGGAACATCACATAGTGCCCGGCCTTCTCAGCCGGCACGAAACGCGCGTTCGCCAGCATCTCAGCCGTCTTGCGGTGGGCGGCGTTGATCGACTTACGCTGCTTCTTGTCCAACAATCCCGGCTTCATGCCGCTGATCACGCTGACCTCAACGCCCTCCAGGCGGTTCGGGTTATCACGCAGCCATTCCATATCAGGGATAAACTGGGTGATCTCGGCCGCAAAGTTCTCGGCGGCTCGCACGGTGAAATCGTATTCGTAGTGGTCTTCGCGTACATCGGCGGGCTGGTTCTTGCCTGCCCCCTGGCCCATTAGCTTGTAGAGGCCCAGCTTGGCCATCGGGATCAGCATCTTGGGTGTGGCCTCGAACTGCTTGCGCGCCGCCGGGGTAAAGAAGTCCGGCGCGTGCTCGTCGCTCTGGTCCACCAGCACCAGCCCGCGCACCGCTACCTGGCCGCGGGCGGCCAGCTGGCGGATGATCGGCCCGCCCCAACTGGCCCCTACCAGAATGAACGGCGCAAGTTGCGGCAAGCCGCCCAGCAGCGCGGCCAGGTCGCCGACCAGCATATCCAGGGTATGTGGGCCGGGGCGGTCATCGCTGCGCCCGGTGCCGATACGGTCGTAGACCAGCGTAGTGGCCAGCTTAGCCACCTCAGGCTGCACCTGGCCCCACATGGAGCCGGAGAAGCCCATGCCGGCCTCGAACACCACCGTCGGCCCGCCTTCCCCTTTGAGCCAGTAGTGCAGCTTGCGCCCATCCGGCAGGGCGAAAGTGTTGGATTCTCCGTAGGTATGCGTCATCGTTATCCTCAATGCTTCCCAGTTTCAGACCAGTACGACTGCACATGCATGTTTTCTTTACCGAAGCCGTGCTCGGCTTTGAGCGCTTTGTGAAGCAACTTCATCGTACCCGCTTCGCCGGCGGCCCACACGAACCAGCCTGTACGCAGGCGGCGTTGGATGGCGCCCGGCAACGACTCTGGCCCGCGGCGCGCCACACGCTGCAAGTTTAACTGCGGGTGGGCCGCGAGGGGAATGGCCTCGTCCCGCGCGCCGTTGCTCTCCACATAGACTTCCAGTGGGGTGGTGGGCTGGGCCGCGGCGATGATGTTGTTGATCGCCGGGGTCGAACACGCATCCCCGATGAGCAAATAGCCAGCCGGCTCGGGCTGCGGCATGCGGAAGCGCGAGCCCAGGAAGGTGCCGGTGAGCGTGTCGCCCGCCTGGGCCTTCTCGAACCATAGCGTGGCCGGGCCGGGCGGCTGGTGCATCAGCACATCGACTTCAAATTCGCCCTGCTGCGGGTAGGCCGCCACCAGGGTATAGGCGCGCTGCCATTCGCGCGGGCCGCCTGCTGGGTCCGGAAACCAAAAGCGCAGCCAGGTGGCCGGATGCCACTCGATCTCTTGCAGTAAGTGCGGGCTGGCGAAGCGGAAGCGCACAAAGTGCGGCGTGATCTCCTGTTTGCCAACCAGGGTCAGCTCGTAATCGCGCGCTCCGTAGCCTTTCAGCACCAGGCCGGTCAATCCTCTGCTCACATGCATCTCCTCAATGAAAGTGCGCCAATCTTAGGTGGGCGCAGAGTGCGGGTCAATGCAGATTGGTGAACAGGGTTCTCAATCCGGGTGAGTTTGGGCCGTGCCTGCATCCCTCCGTTATAATCGCCAGTGGAGAGGTGCCAGAGTGGACGAATGGGGCAGTCTCGAAAACTGTTGTGGTCCTTGGGGCCACCGAGGGTTCGAATCCCTCCCTCTCCGCCAGAAGAAAAAGACAAACCACAAAGACACAAAGGGCACAAAGTGATCTTCCAAAGATTTTGTGTTCTTTGTGTCTTTGTGGTTATGCACTGACTGTAATGAAGACTGCTGACATCATTCGCCGCCGGTTGGCCAACCAGCATCTGGCTAGCAACCCGCTCACTACCCCGCTTGAGGTCGTAGCCGCCCAGGGCGCCGTGCAATCGCAGGATCTTTACGGCGCCCTGTGGGGCTTGGCGGCCCGCTTGCCGGCGGGCTGGACCGAGAGCGAAGTCGAGGCCTGGTTCGCGGACGGCCGCATCCTGCGCACACATATCCTGCGGCCCACCTGGCACTTCGTCACGCCGGCGGATGTGCGCTGGATGCTGATGCTCAGCGCGCCGCGCGTGCATGCGCTCAACGGGTACATGTACCGCCAGCAGGGCGTGGACGCTGCCACCCAGAAGCGCGCCACGAAGATATTGCAGCGCAGCCTGGAGGGCGGCCGCCAGCTAACCCGCAGCGAGCTGGCCGCCGCGCTTGAAGCCGGCGGCGTGGCCGAGCCCAAAGGCCAACGCCTGGCCTATATCGTGATGTTCGCCGAGCTTGAGGGTCTGCTCATCAGCGGCCCGCGGCGCGGCAAGCAGTTCACCTACATGCTGCTCGACGAGCGCGCCCCGGCGACTGGCCGCCTGCCGACCCGCCAGGACGCATTGGCTGAACTGGCCCGGCGCTACTTCGGCGCCCGCGGCCCGGCGACTGCGCAGGACTTCGCCTGGTGGTCTGGCCTCACCCAGGCCGACTGCCGCGCCGGCGCCCAGGCCGCCGGGCTACACAGCGCTGAGCTGGAGGGCAAAACCTATTGGTGGTCTGAGGAGCATAGGCCTGCAAAAAGCGCTCGCGGCGCCTGGCTGCTGCCGAACTTTGACGAATACGGCCTCGGCTTTGCCGACCGCAGCCACACGGAGCCGCAGGATTACAAATCATTCTGGGCCGGCGGCGCACTGCTGCTGCCGCACTTCTATATCATCAACGGGCGCACCGCCGGCATGTGGAAGCGTGAGCTGGACAAGCAGCAGGTGCATATCACCCTGCAATCACCTTTCGGCGGAGATGTGGCTGCGGATGCCAAGGCGCTGAAGGCCAGCATCAAACACTATGGGGAATTTCTGGGGCTGAAACCCGTCGTGAGTACGCTGGGCTAAGCGCGGTTGAGCCAGTGCCGCCCGTTGCGCTGCAGCAGGCTGCGGTACAGCTGGCGATATTCCTCAGCCTGGCGTTTGAGGTCAAACTCCTGCTCGATGCGCTGGCGGCCGGCGGCCCCCAGCTGCGCTCGCAGGCCAGCATCATCCACCAGCCGCGCCAGCGCCGCGGTCAGTTGCTCCACATTGTTGCTCTCGAACAGCAATCCGTTCTTGCCGTCCTGCACGAGCTCGGGGATATCGTCCACTGCGCTGGCTACTACGGGCTTGCCGGCGGCCATCGCCTCGATCAGCGAATTGGGGATGCCTTCATTATTGGGCAGCGAGACGCAGGTGGCAATGTCGTAACCTTTGGTGACCGGGGCCGGGTCCGCCAGCTCCCCGGTGAAGATGACCGCCTCGCCCAGCGGGGCCGCCTCGGCGCGCAACTGCTCCAGCATCGGCGTTGCGCCGGGCTGAGTGGTGTCGCCGCCGCAGATCACCAGGTGCACGTGATCATATTGCGCTTGCTGGCGCAGCTGCTTCACCGCCGCGATCAGCAGCGAGATGTTCTTGCCCCCGCTCAGACGTGAGGTCCGCCCGATAATGATGTTGTCTGGCCCGAGGCCAAAGCGTTCGGCCGGCGCGGCGTCGAACGCGGCCAGGTCCACCCCGTTGTAGATCGTGTGGATCTTGTCGGCCGGCAGCATGCGCTCAAGATACGCGGCCATGCCGCGGGTCGAAGCCACCACCGCATCGAGCCCGTCTTTGCTGCCCAGGGCCGCGCCGCCGCGCATGCCGTCGACGCGCTCGATCACACTGGGCACGCCCGCCAGGCGGGCTGCGTCGGCGTACAGGCGCAGGTTGGCGATCTGGGCCAGATCGATGCGCTGGCGCAGCAGATACCAGGCCAGCGGCAGCTTGCGGAACGGCAGCACCGCCACCTGGGCCACCTGGCGGTACTCCGGCAATACATAATCAGAGTGGGTGGCGATGAAGTGAAAGTTGAACTCGTCGCTCAGCTCGCCCGCCAGGCGATATAGCCACTTGGGCATGCCGCCCACGCCAAACATTTGCAACAGAAAGGCGATGCGCGCTTTCATGCGGGTTTGTGGGCCAGGATGCCGAAGCCGCTGGTGTAGCTGCCCCAGGCCGGGTGCTGGGCGTGCTGGCGGTCAAAGCGCACGGCGCGCCGGCGGGTGGAGGCCATCAGGCGCGGCAGCAGCCAGCGCTGCACGCGTGGCAGGCCGCCCGTGCCTTCGATGATGCGCTGCTGCCACCAATGGCGCAGCATATCTGCCAGCACGCTGCCGAACAAGCCTTGCTTTTCGATGGCAATATCCACAAAGCCGAGGCGCTGCAGGTTTTCCTGCCAATACCATTCGGTGTAGCGCCCATAGTCGGCCGGGTCAGCATGCTGGCGGAACAGAAAGGGCACGGTGACCAGCAGCGTGCCGCCGGGCTGCAGCACGCGCTGGATCTGCTGCAAGACCGCCAGTGGGTCGGGCACATGCTCCAGCACTTCGGAGCACAAGACGGCCGGGTAGCTGCCCGCTGCCAGCGGCAGCCGGCCGGCGTCTGCCAGCACGTCGAGGCCTTTGTCAGGCACCAGGTTGAGCACGGTGACCTGCAGCCGTTCGCCGGGGCGCACTCCGCGGCCACGCGTGCTGTGCTTCACGCCGCCCAGGTCCAGCAGGCGGCTGCCTGGCGGCAGGCTGCCCAGTTGGCGCTCGAGGAAGTCATCTACATGCTGGCGCCGCAGGGAATACGACAGTTCGTGATCCAGCTGCACGGCGAGCGGCTCGGTCATTCGGCCCCTAGCTTGCGCAGAAAGATGTACTGGTCCCGGCCGATGCCGAAAGTTTTGGTGAACCAGTAAGTAAGTTTATTGGCCTGCCGCACGGGAGCCCACATCTTCAGCCAGTTGAGTTCAATGCGCATCGTCAGCACATTGCGCGCAAAGAAAAGCCGATTCAGCTGCGGGGCGGTGACAAAGTTCACGGTGCGCAGGAAGGCGGGCGAACGCCCGTTTAGCAACAGTTGCAGCGCGGTCAGCCAGCGCGGGCTGAAGGGCAACCGGGTGATCTTGTAGTGCCCTTCGTACGGGAAGCGGTATTCCGGCGTTTGGATGTAAACCAGGCCGCCCGTCTTGCATACGCGTAGCATTTCGTCGATCGTTTTCTCTACATCCTGTACATGCTCCAGCACCGTGTAGCAATACACAAAATCGAAGCTCTCGTCAGGGTGGGGGATCTGTTCTGCGACTGCCTGCTGAAAGCATTGGGGCGGGATGTTGTGGAGCTCGGCCTTGAGGGCCAGGATCTGTATCGCCTTGTCGTACGGCTCGATGCCGTGCACCTCGGCGCCGCGCTGGTGCAACACCACGCTCTCGGCGCCCGTGCCGGCGCCGACAACCAGCACGCGCTGGCCGGCAAAGTTGACCCCCATCCATTCCTCTACTTTGCGGATGTTCGGCTCGGCGAAGGTGCGTTCTTCGTCCATCCGGTTCTCGATGCGCTCACGCCAATCTACCAGGCTCAGGTCCTTGCGGTAGTAGTCCTCATAGTATTGGCGCATTAGGCCATCAAGCTGGGTACGCAGGGTGGAGGATGGGTCGCTCATTGAGTGTTTTTCTTTCACAGGTAACCAGGCCGTCATTCTAACCCTGACATGCTAATACGAATCCAATATGCCGTTAACGCCCCTCTTGCGTGGCCGCACTATTCTTTAGAACGTATGTGACCAAGCCATACAAAACTTATCAATAGGAGCATGAAATGTCCAAGATCATAGGTATTGACCTGGGTACCACCAATAGCGTGGTCGCCACCATCGAAGGCGGCGAACCGGTCGTCATCTCGACGGCCGAGGGCGGCCGCCTGCTGCCCTCCGTGGTCGCTTTCAGCAAGAACGGAGAGCGCCTGGTGGGCCAAACCGCCAAGCGCCAGGCCGTCATCAACCCGGAGAACACCGTCTCCTCCATCAAGCGTTTCATCGGCCGCCGCTTTGCGGATGTGGCCGACGAGCGCGGCATGGTGCCTTACGACGTAGTCGAAGGCGCCGGCGGCGATGCCCGCGTCAAGCTGCCCGCCACCGGCAAGGAATACAGCCCGCAGGAGATCTCGGCCATGGTGCTGGGTAAGCTCAAGGCGGATGCGGAAGCTTACCTGGGTGAGAAGGTCAGCCAGGCGGTCATCACCGTGCCGGCGTACTTTAACGACAGCCAGCGCCAGGCCACCAAGGATGCCGGCAAGATCGCCGGACTGGAAGTCCTGCGCATCATCAACGAGCCCACCGCGGCCGCCCTGGCCTACGGGCTGGACAAGAAATCCAATGAGACCATCCTGGTGTTTGACCTGGGTGGCGGAACCTTCGACGTCAGCCTGCTGGAAGTGGGCGACGGCGTGATCGAAGTCAAGAGCACCAACGGTGACACCCACCTGGGTGGTGATGACTGGGATGAAGCCATCGTCAACTGGCTCGCCGACGAATACAAGAAGGATCATGGCATTGACCTGCGGGCTGACCGCCAGGCGCTGCAACGCCTGCGTGAAGCCGCCGAGAAGGCCAAGATCGAACTCTCCACGCTGACCGAGACCGAGATCAACCTGCCGTACGTCACTGCGGATGCCTCTGGCCCCAAGCACTTGCAGTACAAGCTGAGCCGCGCCAAGTTTGAGCAGCTCACGGAGAGCTTGCTGGCCCGCCTGCGCGGCCCGTTCGGGGCTGCCATGAAGGACGCCGGTTTGGAGGCCAGCGCCATTGATGAGGTCGTGCTGGTGGGTGGTTCCACCCGCATGCCGATGGTGCAGGAGCTGGTGCGCAGCCTGAGCGGCAAAGAGCCGCACAAGGGTGTGAATCCGGATGAGGTTGTTGCCGTAGGCGCCGCCATTCAGGCTGGCGTGCTGGGCGGCGAGGTCAAGGATGTGTTGCTGCTGGATGTGACTCCGCTTTCCCTGGGCGTCGAAACCCTGGGCGGCGTGATGACCAAGATGATCGAGCGCAACACCACCATCCCGGTCAAGAAGACCGAGGTGTACTCGACCGCCGAGGACAACCAGACCGCGGTCGACATCCACATCCTGCAGGGCGAGCGCACCCAGGCCGCCGATAACATGAGCCTGGGCCACTTCCGCCTGGATGGCATTCCGGCCGCCCCGCGCGGCCTGCCCAAGGTTGAGGTGACCTTTGATATCGATGCCAACGGCATCCTGAGCGTCACCGCCAAGGATCAAGCCAGCGGCAAGGAGCAGCGCATCACCGTGACCGCCTCCACCAACCTCAGCAAGAATGAGGTGGAGCGCATGGTCGAGCAGGCCAAGGCGCACGAGGGCGAAGACCGCCAGCGCCGCGAGCTGGTGGAAGCCCGCAACGCGGCCGACAGCCTGGCGTACCAGACCGAGAAGACCCTGAAGGAACTGGGCGACAAGGTGCCGGCAGCTGAGCGCAGCAACATCGAAGCCAAGGTGAAGGAGCTGCGTACAGCGATGGAAGGCGAAGACCGCCCGCGCATCCAGCAGCTCAGCGAGGAATTGCAGAACGCGTTCCACGCCATCAGCCAGCAGTTGTACGCGCAGGAGCAAGCCGCCGGCGCGGCCCCGAATGGCAGCAGCGCCAACGGCCATACGCCTGAAGATGAAGGCGTCGTTGAAGGCGAATTCCGCGAGGCGTGATCCGCCCGTTTAGACACGCTAACAAAAATGCGAGCCATTGGCTCGCATTTTTGTTTGTTGCGCCGCGCTTTCTTACATGCATGCAAATAGTTAATAGCTTTGTTCATAGGCAAAAGTCTGTTTTCTTGCATGCGTGCAAAGAGTCTTAAGACGAACCCGATTCTATTAATCCGCGCATTTGTAACGCGCGTTGAGATGCGTGCGTTCGTCAGGATAGCAGCGCGCAGTCAATGCTGTACAAGGAGGAACTTAGCAATGGAAAATCAAAATCGTCGTAAGTGGCTGCTGGCTACAGTGCTTGCCTTACTAGGGGCTGCAACCCTGTGTGTTTGGGGTGCCGCCGCTGCAGGTTTTCGCTTCAGCTCGCCGCCGCTGGAAGCCGCCATTCAGGCTTTCAATGAAAGCCGTGCCCAACAGCCGCCCAGCACCAGCGGGGGCGGAGATGTGAACATCTCCATCCCGGGTGGTGGTAACGGCAACGGCAATGGTGGTGACAACGGGGGTGGGGATGGTGACGGCAACGGGAATGGCAACGGCAACGGCGGCGGTAATGGGGGCGGCGGCGGCTCGGGTGACTCCGGCTGTTTGCTGGGCTTCCTGTGTCTGGATGCCAGCGTCAACACCGGTGGCTCGGCGGCCAGCCCGGCTGGCGGCCTGAACATTGATGTGGATGCTGACACCAACCGCAATGGCATCAATGTGGATGCGGATGTGAACACCGGCGAGACCGAGCGTTGTTTCCTGGGCTTGCTGTGCATCAACTCCAACACAGATGCCAGCCTGACCCCCCGTGTCCAGGTGGATAGCGCCTCTGCTATCCAGGTCAACACCCAATCCATCAACGGGCTGGATGTCGATGCTCAGGTGGATGCCAATGTGGATCGGGCCGTCAATGTGGACGCCAACGTCAACACCAAGGCGAACAGCAATAACTGGCTCGACAATCTGCTGAATTTGTTCGTCAACGTAAACTAACTGCGCTGCGCCTGCTGTAAGGTTCAAACAAGCCCCTGCCATTCGGCAGGGGCTTGTTTTTGCTTATCGTCTGCGCCCGGGGCGGTTGCCGCTGTCGCGGCGCCCGCCGTCCCGGCGACCCCCATCCCGGCGGCCGCCGCCCTGGCCCCCGCCGTCTTGCGGCGGCCGTGGGCTGGCGGCTTTGGCCGCCGCGGCGATCACCTGCTGCGGGTGGGCGGCGGCATGGTAGCTGTCGTCCAGCAGCATGGCCAGCAGGGCCTGGCCTTCATCCGTCTCGGCCAGTTGCCGCGCCAGCTGGCGGAAGCGTTGGCTGCGCTCGACGCGCAGTTTGTCGCGGCCGCGTAGCTCGGCTTCGAGTTGGGCGGTCAGGCGCTGCGATACGATGCTAGCCACGTCTTCCTCAGTGGGGGCGGGGCGCTCGGTGAATTCGATCTTGTAGATCGAAGCGATCTTCTTGAGCTCGCGCTCCTCGATCCCGGTAATGATCAGGCTGATCGCCACGCCACCCGCACCGGCCCGGCCGGTGCGCCCGGCCCGGTGGATGTACAGCTCGGCCTCTTCGGGCGGCTCGTACAGGATCACCAGCTCGAGTTCGGGAATGTCAATGCCGCGGGCGGCCACATCCGTGGCCACCAGAAAGTTCAGCGAGCCATCTTTCAGTTGCGCCAGCACCTTCTCGCGGGCCGCCTGCGAGAGCTCGGAGCTAAGCTCGGCTGCGTTGAAGCCAAAGCGCTGCAGCACCGTGGTGACGTAGTTCACGCGCACCTTGGTATTGCAGAAAATGATGGCCTGGTGCGGATTCTCGATCTCCAGCAGGCGCACCAGCGTGCGGTCTTTGTCCATGCGCGGCACGGTCATGACTACGTGCTCCACGTTGGTGACGTGCACATGGTCGCGGCTAAGGCTCAGGAAGTCCGGTGCATTGAGGAAGCGCTGCGCCAAACTTTGCACCGTCTGCGGGAAGGTGGCCGAGAACATGCTGGCCTGCACGCCTTGCTTGGGCAGGTAGCGCTGCACCTCCAGCATGTCAGGGTAAAAGCCCATCGAGAGCATGCGGTCGGCTTCATCCAGCACCAGCATGCGCAGCGCGCTCAGGCTCAGATTGCGCTTCAACAAATGGTCCAGCACGCGGCCGGGCGTGCCCACGATCACCTGGGCGCCGCGTTCGAAGCCTTCCAGTTGCGGGCCGTAGCCTACGCCGCCGTACACCGGCACGACCTCGAGCCCGCTGCCGGGGAACAGCACCTGGGCGTCCTTGGTGACCTGACTGGCCAGCTCACGCGTCGGCACCAGCACCAGCGCCTGAGCTTCCTTGCGGCTGGCGTCCAGCCGTTCCAGCATCGGCAGCAGGAACGCGCCGGTCTTTCCGCTGCCGGTGCGGGCTTGCACCATCAGGTCTTTGCCTTCCAGCATATAGGGGATGGATTTGGCCTGCACGGGCGTAAGCTGCGTCCAGCCGGCGCGCTGGGCGGCTTCCTGGATGCGGCTGCTGAGTTGTGCGAGTGTGGTCTCGGGTAGGGGGTTCGTAGGCTCAGTAGGTTCCATGTATACTTTCGTTGGGGGCTTGAAGTTGTAGCTTCATTATAGTGGCTGCAACACGCGTTGTTCCCATGGAGGCACAGATGAAAACCTGGCAGGATTCCACCGCGTTCATCACCGGAGCAGGCTCGGGCATTGGCCGCGCCCTGGCGCAGGCCATCGCCGCCCGTGGCGGCTATGTGTACCTGGCGGATGTGGATGGCGCCGCGGCCCAGGCCGCAGCCGCCAACATCGGGGCGCGGGCCACAGCCGTGCAGCTGGATGTGCGCGATGCGGATGCCTTCCGCGCCCGTGTGCACGAGGCTGCCCAGCAGCGCGGCAAGCTTGATTTCTTGTTCAACAACGCTGGCATCGGCATCGCCGGCGAGGCTTACGAGATCCCAGCCGAAGCCTGGCAGCGCATCATCGACATCAATGTCGGCGGCACGCTCAACGGCATCGCGGCCGCCTACCCCCTCATGGTGCAGCAGCGCAGCGGGCACATCATCAACACCGCCTCGCTGGCCGGCCTTGGCCCGGCGCCCTTGCTGGCCCCGTACTCCATGACCAAGCATGCCATCGTCGGCCTGAGCCACAGCTTGCGCATTGAGGCCGCCGCCTACGGGGTGCGCGTCAGCGTGCTGTGCCCGGCCTCGGTGGAGACGCCTATGCTGGATGCGCCGCCCCCGGCCGATATCAAGGATATGCCCTGGACGCCGGATGTGCGCCGTTTTCTCACCAAACTGGCCGGGCTGCCGTACCCAGCCGACAAGTTCGCCGCCGAAGCCTTGCGCGGCGTGGAGAAGAACGCCGCCACCATCGTGGCGCCGGCGCGGGCGCGCATGGTCTGGTATCTGGGGCGCCTGGCGCCTGGCCTGGTCGAGAAAGCCAGCCTGGGCGCGGTTGCCTCAGAGCGCGCCAGCCGCGCCTGACCGCGCTGCGTTGCTTTAGTCCGCCTTAATGTGCGGATGATAGAATCGCTCTGCGCTGTAGTTTGCGCAGACGAATCCATGCAAGAGCCCTATCTCAGCCCCAGCAACAGACGCCGCCGCCCGCCGACACCCGGTTGGCTGCGCATCCTTGCCATCGTGGTGGGCGTGGTGCTGCTGGCCGTGCTGGTGTACAACCTGCCGCCGGTCAAAGAGCGCCTGGCCTGGCGCATAGACGCGCTGCGCACCAGCATCGTCTATTTTTTCAACCCGCCGGAAGAAGCGGTGTTCCAGCCGCAGATCACCACCATCAGCCAGCCCACCCAGCAGCCGACGCGCACACTGGAGCCCACCGCCGAGGCGACCACCGTGCCGCTGCCTCCCCGCGTGCAGTTGGACGGCTTCACCTATGTTGACCAGCACAACCGCTGGAACTATTGCGGCCCGGCCAACATGACCATGGCGCTCAACTTCTGGGGCTGGCAGGGGGATCGGGATGATGTGGCTCGCTACGTCAAACCCGGCATCGGCAACAACCCAAACCAGCCCGAAGACAAGAATGTCATGCCGTATGAGATGCAGGACTTCGTCAATACGCAAGTCCCCGGTATGCAGGCTCTCATTCGCATGGGCGGCGAGCTCGAGACGCTCAAGCGTCTGCTGGCCGCCGGCTACCCCGCTATCGTCGAGAAGGGTTACTACACCACGGACGCCAGCGGCAAATACTCCTGGCTGGGGCACTACCAGTTCGTCACCGGCTATGACGATGCCGAAGGCGTCTTCATCGTGCAAGACACCTACGAGCGCGGCGGCGAGAACAACACCGGCAAGAACATGCGCTGGCCCTACGATGATTTCCATTCGGCCTGGCGCCAGTTCAACTTTCTATTCATCGTGGTCTACCCGGAAGGACAGCAGGCCGCCGTGCTGGAGGCGCTCGGCCCGTGGGCTGACGAAGACTGGGCCTTCGCCAATGCCATGCAGATCGCCCGTGCCGACACCGAGACGCTGACCGGGCTCGACGCGTACTACGCCTGGTTCAATGTAGGTACCAGCCATGTGCGCCTCTTCGAGTACGCTGACGCAGCCCACGCCTACGACTATGCCTTCCAGCTCTACCAGGGCCTTGACCCTGACTCGCGTCCCTACCGTATGCTCTGGTATCAGAGCTGGCCGTACTGGGCTTATTACTACAGCGCCCGCTACCAGGACACGATCAACCTGGCCAACACGACCCTGGCGACCATCGCCGAGCCCACGCTGGAAGAGAGCATCTATTGGCGCGGCCTGGCCCGCGAAGCCATCGGGGAGATCGACAACGCCATCGCCGACTACCGCGAGGCGGTGCGCCTCAACCCCAACTTCAGCGCCGGCATCGCCCAACTGCAACGCCTGGGAGTAGCCCCCTAAGGTCACACAACATGAAGATCCTGCACTTCGCTGACGCCCACATCGACATGGCCAACACCGGCCGCCAGGACCCTGACACCGGCCTGCCCATCCGCGTGATGGATTATCTGCGCTCGCTGGACGAGATCGTTGACACCGCCATCCGCGAGAAGGTGGACTTGGTGCTCTTCGCCGGCGATGCCTACAAAGACCGCAACCCGGCGCCCACCTTCATGCGCGAGTGGGGCCGCCGCATGATCAAGCTCTCCAAAGCACGCATCCCCACAATCCTGCTGGTCGGCAACCATGACCTCTCGCCCAGCCTGGGCCGCGCCCACGCGCTGGAGGAGTACGCCACGCTGGAAGTGCCGTACATCAAAGTGCTCGACCAGCCGCAGTTCCTCGGCCCGGCTGATCTGTGGGATCTGCCGCTGCAGATCATTGCGCTGCCGTGGATCACGCGCTCCGGCATGCTGGCTTTCCTCGCCAGCCAGGGCGAAGCCGTCGGCGACATCTACGAGCAGATGGCGGAGCGCCTTAGCGCCCTGGTGACCGGCTACCTGGAAGACGACGCCGATCACAGTTTGCCGATCGTGATGGCCGCGCATGCCTCGGTGCAAGGCGCGGTGTACGGCGGCGAGCACACGGTGATGCTGGGCAATGACCTGGTGCTCTCCGGCAGCCTGGTGAAGGACAAGCGCCTCGACTATGTGGCCCTGGGCCACATCCATAAGAAGCAGAACCTCAACGAAGGCGGCCAGCCTCCGGTGGTGTACCCGGGCTCCATCGAGCGCATTGATTTTGGTGAGGCACGCGACGACAAGTTCTTCGTTATCGCCGATGTGAACAAAGGCAACACCCAACTCGATTGGCGCCAGCTGCGCAACATCCGCAAGTTCTGGACCGGCTCGGTCACCCCCGAGAATGAGCTCAACGTGACTGCCGAGATCATCGCCGAGCTGCCCCCCGCGGCGGAGATGCAGGATGCGATCGTGCGCCTGGTGGTGTATTACCCGCGTGAATGGGAACCTTTCATTGACGAGGCCCGCATCCGCGGGGCGGCCGCCAACGCCTTCGAGTTCCATCTCATCAAGCGCCCGCAGGTCGGCCTGCGCAGCCGCATCGCCGAAGGCCGCGTGGCGAGCGAGATGACTCCGTATGACCTACTCGACATTTACTGGGACACCATCCAGCTCAGCGATGAGGCCTCGCGTAGCACGCTGACCCAGCTGGCGCGTGACATCATCGAAACCCCGCTGCAGGACGAGTCGTGAGGCCGGCCAGCCCGCGCCTGCCCATAGGGGTCAGCCTGCTGGCCGCCGCCGGCCTGCTGCTGGCCGCCTGCACGCCGCCCAACACACGCTTGCCGACCCTGACCCCCACGGCGGGGCGCACGCCCACGGTTTCGCCCACGGCGCAGGCGGTGGCCACTGTGCAGCCGGAGACTGCCCTGGAGCTGCACGAGCTGGGCTGGCTCACCTTCACCGCCAGTATCGGCGGGCGGCGGGATGTGTGGCTGATGCGCCCCGACGGCAGCCAGGAGATCAACCTCACCGGCGATTTCCCCAACGGTTTCGCCGAAGCGCCGGTCTGGTCGCCGGATGGCAGCGGCATCGCCTATGACGCCATCCCCAACTCTGACGTTTCGCGCGATATCTATTACATGACCCTGGCCGACCGCGAGCAGGTGGCGCTCACCTCGCTGCCCGGCTTCGACTGCTATCCCAGCTTCTCGCCTGACGGCAGCATGATCGTCTACATGTCGGAGCGCGACGGCAACCGCGACCTGTTCATCATGGATCGTGAGGGCAACGAGCTGCTACAGCTGACCGACCATGTGGCTTACGACTACGAACCGGCCTGGTCGCCGGATGGGACCCAGATCGCCTTTACCTCACGCCGCACCGGCAACTCTGAGATCTTCATCATCAATGCCGATGGCACTGACCTGCGCCAACTGACCGATCAGTGGGGTCTGGACTGGCGTCCCTCGTGGTCGCCGGATGGCGAATGGATCGCCTTCGAGACCTGGCGCAACGGCAACGCCGATATCTACATGATGCGCCCGGACGGCAGCGACCTGACCCAGCTCACCAAGAACCCGTCCGAGGACGGCCATCCCACTTTTTCGCCGGATGGACGCTATGTTGTCTTCCACTCCTCGCGAGCGGGCAACTTCCAGCTGTTTATTCTTGAGGTGGCCGATCCCGAAAATCAATGGCACCTGCCCACCACCAGCCCGTATGCGCTGCTGCCGGCCTGGTCGCCTGTGGCCGAGCTCCCGGCCGCGGCGTTGGCCGGCCTGACCCAGCTTGAGCAAGACGCCACTCCGGAAGGCGAGGACTAAACCGGATGCCGCTGTCTTCGGTCTTTTCTACTCCGGCTCAGCGCACAGAAAAAGAAACCCTGCCTATTTTGCGTGCGCTGATCGAGCGCTATCAAGACGAGCAGCCCTTTGAAGGGCTGCTCGTTGCGTTTTCGCACATCCTGGTGCGCAATTCGCTGGCGGTGGCCGAGGCGCTGGCGGCCGGCGGCGCCGAGCTGGTGCTGTGTGATGCCTACCGCAGCCCGGCCTCGGCCGCGGTGGAGGCTGAGCTGGCGGCGGCAGGCGTGGCGGTGCTGCCCGTGGCCGATGCCGCCCAGGCCGCCGATATCTTCGTGGATGTGAATGCGGCCCTGGGCCGCAAGCGCACCCCGCGGGCCGCGGCCGAGGTGACCCGCACCGGCGTGGTGCACTACACCAACATCGCCTGCCCGGTGGTGAGCGCGGATGATTGCAAGGCCAAGCGCATCGAAGGCTTCTTCGGCACGGGCGATGGTTTCCTGCGCGCCTGGCAGTTGCTGCGTCCGGCTGACCCGCTGCCCGGCAAGCGCGCCGTGCTGTTCGGCTACGGCAAGATCGGCCGCGGCGTAGCCCGCCGCGTGCGCGCTGCCGGCGTGCACCTCACCGTGATCGACGCCAGCCCGGCCGCCCGCCGCCTGGCCGAGGCCGAAGGCTACGACACGCTCGACTCGGCCCCGCTGCCCGCCCTGCAAGCCATCCTGGCCGCCACCGACATCGTGATCTCGGTCACCGGCCAGCCCGGTTTGCACAGCCGCCTGCTGCCGGCTGCCTGGCTGCGCACTAACCTGCCGGTACTCGTCAGCCTGGGCGCAGAAGATGAATACGGCCCGGCCTTCTCAGAACACGAGGTGCTGGGCGGTACGCAGGTGCCGTTCAACTTCCACCTGGCCCAGCCCACGCTCAACCGCTACGTCGACCCGGCCCTGGCCGCCCACGTGATGGCGCTGGAGGCCTGGGCCACCCAGCCCAACGCCTACGCCCCCGGCATCCACGCCCTGCCGCCCGAGATGGACCGCTGGATCATCGCCCAGTGGCGCCGCGCCTGGCCGGAGGAGAACCTGGAAGGGATCGCGGAGGAGCTGGGGCTTGAGTAGGGGAAGCTAATTTTCGATTGTAGATTTTGATTGAAGATTTACTTGGCGCGCTGACTGCTCAATGAGCGAACGCTTTAGATCGTGCATCCCCGAGCGTAGCGAGGGATCCTTGCAGACAAGACTAATCGCACAGCTTATCTAGCGAAGTCACATCCGTGTCTATCTGTGTTCATCTGTGGACTAATCCCCACTACTTACCATTCCCCAGCTTCTTCTCCAACCGCGCCGCCCGCTGCTGCAGCTGCGGCTCCCAGTGCACGCGCTCAAAGTGGGTGGGCCGCTTGCGGCGCACCACTTTGAGCGCCGTCACCGTGTGCTCCAGCGCCAGCGTGTACTCACGCGTCTTGTGCTCGTAGTACTTGGCGATCTCCACATGGGCGTAGACCTGCCCATCGGCGGCGGCCTGCAGCCAAAGCTGCAGCGCCGCCTCGTAATTGCCGCGCCGCCGGAACAGCGCCGCCAGCCGCTCCAGCAGCTGGCCGCGCTTCTCGTCCGGCAGCTCCATCGAGAGCGTGCCCTGAAAGACTTCGATGGCTTCTTCGGCGAAGCCGGTGTCCGCCAGCAGCCGCCCGATGGCGGCCATCTCGCTGCCATGCTGCACCAGATCCATCGGCGTCTCCAGCTTGCGGGCAATATGCTCCAACAGCGAGGCCATGCTGATGACGTCCATACGGTTGTGATAGAAGGCGCCGGCCAGAGGACGGGCATCACCGGTGTGCATGTAATCCATGAACAATTGCGGCAGCAGCCAGCCCGGCAGATCTTCACCCGTGCGGGTGATACCTAGCAGCTGTGCCTCCAGGTCACCCAGAGCGCGGCTGGGCAGCAGATCCTTCCACAGGCGGCGGGCAATGTGCAACAGGTCGATGTGCGGCAAGCTTCGCAACGGCGAGCGCAGGCCGTTGGCCAGGTAGCGGTTGGCGAGCAGCGGCAGGTCGAAGCTCTTGCCGTTGAAGGTCACCAGCGTATCGTCAGGCGTGATGGCATGGTCGAGCAGGTGCTGCATGGCGCGCTCCTCGGCTGGCTCACGCAGGAACAACTGCACGCATCGGAAGCCGCCCGCCTCGAAGCGTCCCATCCCGATCAGGAAGGCCATCGTGCCGCTGCCCCACAGGCCAGTCGCCTCGGTGTCGAGGAACAGGAAGCGCTCGGCCGGGATCAGCGCCAGGCGCGTGTCACCCGCCCAGGCTGCCATGCGTTGCATGGCCGCCGGGAAGCGCAGCAGGTGCTGGCCGTGCGGCTCGTCGGCCGGGATGAAATGCTCGACCACGTACGCCTCACCGAAATCGGTGGGCTGCACGCGGCCGGGCACGACCTGCTCGATGCTGAAAGCAACCTGCTGCAAAGCAGCGGGTTGCTTGGGTGCCAGTTCGCCGGCGCCTAGCTTGACGCCGAGCGCTTTCAGCCGGTCAGAGAGAGAAGCCATGGTTGCTAGTACCTGTCATTGCGAGGACGTGAAGCGGCGTAGCTGCTGAGCGACGAAGCAATGACGGTGATCGTGGGCTCAGCATCTTGTCCATTATCCGTCCATAAAGCCAATCGTGCTGGCGTAGGGGCGCAGCATGCTGCGCCCCTACAGCGCGGGTTTGGACTATGAGCTTGCTGGTACATGTTCAACCTTTTGTGCCAGCTCGCGCAGCAGGGCCAGCGTCTCGCGTTTGCTGCCCTGGCCTTGCTCGCCGCCTGGGCCAACGCACGATGGACAGCCGTCCTTGCAGCCACAGTTGGCCACCAGCTCCAGCGCGGCCGCCATCAGCTCGCCGTGCAGCTCGAACAGGCGCTCGCTGAAGCCCAGCGCATTGCCGACATTGTCGTACATGACCACCACCGGCCCGCCTTCGGCCAGGTCTGAGCGCGGGTCGGAGTGCACGCCCAGATCGCTCGGGTCGCACATTAGGTACAGCGGCGCCAGGTGGCGTAGCACGAATGACAGCCCGGCCAGCCCGCTGCGCATCGCCACCACCGCCTCAGCGCGGCGATGACAGGTGGGGCACAGGCTGATCAGGTTCTCGAGCTTGTTGCCCTCCTCGTGTGAGCGGAAGCTGCGCAGCGGCTGCTTGTGGTGCACATCCAGCGGCTCGCCGGCGCCGCACACCTGGCAGCGATGCCCGTCGCGCTCCAGCGCCGCCTTGCGCACCGCCGCCCAGGCCGGGCCGTAGTCGTTGGCGTCGTTGGTCCATAAACCCTGCTCGCGCAGGCGCACAATCGCGTCCTCGCCGATACCGAACCAGTATCCGTACGTGTTGAGCTCGATCGGCGGCAGGCTTAGCTGCCCGCCGCCCGGATTCTCCGGGTCGGCCAGGCCGCTGCCGCTCCACTGGATCTTGTCGTAGCCGGTGATCTCGACCGTGATGTTGAGCTCGCCATAATGCTTGCCGCCGCCGGGCGCCGGCTGCTGCTTGTGTTCCTCGACTAGCGAGACGGTGCTGCGGCTCTTGGGCACGGTGTAATAGTCCGCCTCGATGGGGCGCAGGTAGGCGACCTTCTCGTCGAGATCGAGCTTGTCGACAAAGTAGGTGCGCCCATCGTGAATATAGATCGCATCCGGATGCACCAGCCACAGCGCCGCGTTGGGCTCCACCTCGCCGACCAGCTGCCATGCGTCCTTGTCGTCGCGCGCCTGGATGACTACTGAGTCAGTGCTGGCCCCGCGCAGGCTCACCCCGCGCGAGGGTTGCTGCTCCTGCATCCAATAGTATTTGCCGCCCGAGGCGCGCAGCTCGCCGCCCTCGGCCAGCAGGCGTAGAAATTCTTCCACCTCGGCGGCCGGCACGGTGCCGAAGTCCTCGCCTGGCTGGAAGTGCAGCTCGAAGGTCGCGCAGCGCAGGTGCGAGAGCAGGATGAGCAGATTGTCCGGGTTGATGAGGGCGCGCTCCGGCGTGCGGCCCAGCAGATACTCCGGGTGGCGCGCCAGGTACTGGTCGAGCGGGTTGGCCGAGGCCACCAGCACGCCGAGGGCCGGCTGCTCGCCGCGGCCCGAGCGCCCGGCCTGCTGCCAGGTGGCCGCCACGCTGCCCGGGTAGCCGGCCAGCACGGCTGCGCCCATGCCGCCAATGTCCACGCCCAGCTCCAGCGCGTTGGTGGCCACCACGGCGCGCAGTTCGCCGCTGCGCAGGCCGCTCTCTATCTCGCGCCGCTCGGCGGCCAGGTAGCCGCCGCGGTAGCCGCGGATGCTGGCTTCGCCGGCCGCGGTGCGGTCACGCAGGTTCTTGAGCATCACTTCCACCATGCGGCGCGTGCGGCCGAACAGAATGGTCTGCACATCATAGGCCAGCAGGTCGCTCACCAGGCGCACACTCTCCTGGTACAGGCTGGCGCGCAGGCCCAGCTGCTCGTCCACCACCGGCGGGTTATAGACCAGGAAGTTGCGCGGGCCGCGCGGCGCGCCGTCTTCTTCGATCAGCGTGACCTCGCGCTCGATCAGGCGCTCGGCCAGCTCGCGCGGGTTGGCGATGGTGGCCGAGGCCAGCACGAACTGCGGCCGCGCTCCATAGAAGCGCGTGACCCGCGCCAGCCGCCGCAGCACATTGGCCACGTGCGAACCGAACACGCCGCGGTAATAGTGCATCTCGTCGATGACGATGTAGCGCAAGTTGCCGAAGAATTCGGCCCACTGGGTGTGCGAGGGCAGGATGCTGTAGTGCAGCATGTCCGGATTGCTGATCAGCAGGTGCGCTTTGCGCCGGATGTTGGCGCGGTGGTGCGTCGGCGTATCACCATCGTAGGCCGCGGCCGGCACGCTGCCGGTCGCGCTGGCTGCTTGTAGCCAAGTGTCCAGCTCGTCGCGCTGGTCGTGCGCCAGCGCCTTGGTCGGGAACAGGTACAGCGCCCGGGCGCTGTCATCGCGCAACAGGGTGTCGAGGACCGGCAAGTTGTAGCACAGGGTCTTTCCGCTGGCTGTGCCGGTGACCACCGCCACGTCTTCGCCCGCCCGCAGCCCGCGCCAGGCGGCGGCCTGGTGGCTGTACAGCTGGCCGTAGCCGAGGCGGGCGAAAGCAGCTGCCAGCGCCGGATGGAGCTCGTTGGGCAGTGGCTCATAGCGACCCGGGCGGGCCGGGTCACGATGCCAGCGGGTGACGTTGCCGCCCACGCCGGGCTCAGCCCGCCAATGGGCCAGCAGGGCTTCCAAATTCGCCATGCGGGAATTCTAGCAGAATTGGAACGGATATTCTATATGCAGAGGAATTGACCGCAAGCAGAATTAAAAAGAGCGCTGCAACTGCAGCGCTCTTTTTTTACTCCAACGTGCCTTCAAACATCCAAGGGCCGGTGACGATCTCGATAAAGGCTTCGTAGATCATCCTGTGAGCATCTTCTTCGGAGAGCGTGTCCGGTTTGCTGACCAATTCCGGCCCATAGAAGCCGGCCCCTTCGATGCACCGGATGACGATACCCGTGCCTGCCGCATCGAGTTTCTGCTGAGCAGATGGGCAGTCCAGGCTATCAGGGAAGGAGGTTTCCAGGCGCGGCACCACAATGCGGAAATCGGTGATCTCGGTCTCACCTACGGGGAAGCGCATATAGTCACAACGTTGCGCGGAGTCAATATCAGTTGAAGGATCCAGTAAGCCAATTTCAAAGACTTGGATCGTCTCCTCTCCGATCTCCAACGAAGTCTTGCCGGAGAGCAACCAATCGGCGCGGCTGGGGCGTTCAAAGCAAACATCAGCCATGAAGTAGCCCTGCTCCATGCGGAAGTTGCTGGCTTGCACTGCAGGCGTTGTGTTTTCCTGCGCCGCAGGAGCGACTGCCTGATCGTGCTCACTTAGATTAGCTGCCACCACGGGTTGGCTGGCAGCCTCTGCAGAGCGGATCGGAAAGCTTTTAGAGATAACCAGCCATGTTGCGGCTCCGAGCAGTACAAAAAGTACAACGAAGCCATACAGTCTTAGTTTATGCATGTTCATGCTTGTTCTCCTAGTAGAAAGTTGCACCAAACGTAGGAGGCAGCAACGCTATTGGTATCGCAAGTTTACGAAAACTCTGTATAAATTCTATCCTCCAGGCTGGAAGTAGCAATGACAACAATATTCGCCAAAACCGCGATCATCAATAGACATTAGTACTTCCTCACTTATGACTAAACTTTGCCTTCAAGCCAGCAGTTTTGTAAGCCAAGCTTCCCTTCACCTATCCCCCAAATCTGCAATCAACAATCAGAAATCAAAAAATCTCTACACCCCCAACGCCAGCACCTTCAGCGGCGGCTTGTTATCCGGGCTGGGGAAATCGGCTTCGGGCATGATCCACTCATGGCTGCGGATCGGGCGGCCGGCTTTGGCGGCGCTGCGTTGCAGCTGCGCCAGCCAGCCGTCCCGCTCCACCGCCGCCACGTTGTTGCAGCAGTACAGCGTGCCGCCTTCGGCCGTGCACAGCAGAGCGGGTTTGAAGACCGCTGGGTAATCGTTCACCAGGTCCACCACGCCGAACGGGCTCTTGGCGTAGCGCGGCGGATCGAGAAACACCATGTCGAATTGCTGCGCGGCCAGCTTGGGGAAGGCCGGCATGCGCTTGCCGCGCACGAACTGCGCCTGGCCAATGCCCGCCAGCTGGCGTACCGCCGGGAAGACGTCGCTCTTGATGAACTGGGGCTGGATACTGAGCGAGTTCAGCTCGGCGTTTTGCTGGCCGACGGCCAGCGTGCCAGCGGCAAAGTCGATGTTGACCACCTGGCTGGCGCCAGCCACCGCCGCCGCCGTGCCGACACTGCAGGTGTAGGCGAAGAGATTGAGCAGCGACTTGCCCGCCGCTCCCTGCATGATGTGGCGGCGGCCGGCGCGCATATCCAGGAAGAGCCACGCGTCTTGCCCATCATGGCGGGCCTGCACGCGATAGCGCACGCCCAGCTCGCGCACGGTGTGCGCCTGGGCAGCAACCTGCTGCCGTTCGGCGGGCAGCGGGTTGCGGATGCGTGAGTTCTTCTGGCTGCGGTCGTTATAGACCGGCGTGAGGGCGGGGAACTCGCGGGCGTAGAACGCTTCGATGGTTGTCAGCTCGTCCGGCGTCAGCGCCTGGTGAAAGGTCTGCACCAGCAGCAGGTCGCCATAGCGGTCGATGGTGAGGCCGGGCTGGCCTTCCGCCGTGCCGTGGAATAGGCGGTAGCAGTCCGTGTCCTCGGCGTGCAGGCGGGCCAGCAAGTCAGTACGGTTCTCGAGAGCGGCGGCCAGCCGGCCAGCCAGCGCGGTGGGCACGGCTCAGCCTTCGGCCGGGGCGAAGAAGACCAGCAGCTGCAACTCTTCTTCGATGTGGATGAATTTGTGGGCGGCGTGCGCCGGCACGAACAGCAGGCCGCCGGGCAGGGCCGGCTGCTCCTCCTGCTCAACCTGCAGCACCGCCTTGCCGCGCACGACGTAATACACCTCGTCCTGGTTGTGCGGGCCTTGTAGATCCCCGCCGCCAGCTGGCAGGGTGTAGACGCCCATGCTCATGCTCGGCACGCGCAGGAATTCAAGATAGCGCTCGTCGTGGCCGGCGGCCTGGCGGATGAGATGTTGCAGATCGAATGAACGCATCAGGGTGCGTAGCTCTCGGCCAATATGGCCTGGCCCGTCGGGCCTTGCAGGCAGCCCAGCAGGCGGCGGGCGGCGCCTTGCGGCGGCTCGCTGCCCAGCGCCAGCACCGGCAGGCTCACGTTGTAATCGAAGCTGCGCACGCGCTCGTCCGCCCAGGCAGCGGGCAGGATGCCGGCCGCCCCGCTGTTGGCGGCCACGTTCTGCAGCAGCACCGAAGGGTCGGTGGCGATGATGGCCACGCCGCTGAACGCGCCGCGCACCACATTGCTGCGCATGGCCTGCAGCGCCTCGTCGCTCTCCGGCGGGATGAACAGCAGCACGCTTTCATTCCGCCCGCCGAGCTGAGCCCAGTTTTGCACCCGGCCGCTGAGCAGGTCGGCTGCTTGCAGGCTGCTGAAGTTGCTCAACCCCTGGGCCGGGTTGACCGCCAGCACGATCCGCTCGGTGGCGATCAGTGCAGCAAACTCGGCCTGTGTGTCGCGGCCCAGATGGATATACAGGTCGTACTCGCTGTAGTCGATCTCCGAAGGGTGGATCGAATCAATGACCGCCGCCACGCTGTCATCCGTAGGCAGGCACGCCATCACCGCCTCGGCGGCCGGGTGGGCAGCCGGGCTGATGGCCAGGCGCACCGTCTCCTGCGGGGCAGCCTGCGGGCTGCAGCCCATCAAGACAAAGGCGGCGAGGAATAACAGGACGGGCTTCATTGCAATAGCAGAATGCCGAGGCCCAGCAGGGTGCAATAAATGGCGAAAGGGTAAAACGAATGCGTAGCCAGATAGCGCAGCAGCAGGTCGATGGCGATGTAGCCCACAATGGCAGCGGCGGTGAAGCCCACCGCCAACGGCAGCAGCAAGCTGGCCGCCCCGGCCAAACTGCCCAGCTGCATCAGCGCCACAATGCCCGCCGCCGGCATGATCGGCACCGACATCAGGAACGCGAAGCGGGCCGCCTGGCGCCGGTCCAGGTTGCGCAGCATGCCGCCGAACAGCGTCGAGGCCGAGCGCGAGACGGCCGGCAGCAGCGCAAAGATCTGCGCCACGCCGATCCATACCGCGTCCGTCGCGGTCAGCTCGCTAAGCTGGCGCTGTTTCTTGCCCAGCCACTCAGCCGCCACCAGCAACAAGGCATTCACGATGAGAAAGATGCCCGTATACGTCAGGCTGGAGAAGGTCTCCATGCTGTCTTTGATGAACCAGCCCACGATCACAGCCGGCAGCATCGAGAGCAGCACCAGCCAGCCCAGGCGTGCGTTCGGGCTGGTCTTGCGGGTGCGCAGGCTGGCGAGCACATCCGTGGCGATGGCTAGCAAATCTTTGCGGAAGTAGGCCAGCACCGCCAGCCAGGTGCCCAGTTGGATCAGGACATCGAACACGAACGCGCTGGTGTCCTCGGCCGGCAAGCCGAGCCAGTTGCGCGCTAAGATCAGATGGCCGGAGCTGGAGATGGGCAAGAATTCGGTGAGACCCTGCACAATGCCGAGCAGCGCAGCCTGGAATAAGTTCATGGAAGGCGATACCTCAGTGTTGGGATGGGAAGCATAAGTATCTTACCTGAGGCTGGCTTGCTGCGCTTCCAGCGCCGCAACCACCTCGGGGAAGCTGCCATCCAGGATCGCAGCGCGCAGGTCTTTGGCGATGTGAATGAGCGTGTATAGGTTGTGGATCGAGAGCAGCGTGCCGGCCAGCATCTCTTTGGCGACGATCAGATGGCGCAGGTAGGCGCGTGTGAAGCTGCGGCAGGTATAGCAGCCGCAGCTCTCATCGATGGGCTTGGCATCCTTGGCGAACTCGGCGTTCTTGAGGTTGAGGCGCCCGCCCGAGCGCAAGAACACGGCATTGGTGCGCCCCAGGCGGGTGGGCAGCACGCAATCGAAGATGTCTACGCCGCGTTGGATGCACTGCACCAGATCCTCGGGCGTGCCGACGCCCATCAGATAGCGCGGCTTGTCGGCCGGCAGGATCGGGTCCACCACATCCAGCATGGCGTGCATGTCTTCCTTGCTCTCGCCGACCGAGAGCCCGCCGATGGCGTTGCCCGGCAGGCCCAGGCTGGCGACGAACTCGGCGGACTTGGCGCGCAGCTCCGGCCAGACTCCGCCCTGCACTATCCCGAACAGCGCCTGGTCGCCGCGCCGTTTGGCGGCGATGCAGCGCTGCAGCCAGGCATGCGTGCGCGACATCGCCTGCTCGTTGTAGGCCCGGTCAGTCGGCTCGGCGCACTCATCGAAGGCCATGATGATGTCGGCTCCCAAATTCTCCTGGATCGCCATCACGCGCTCGGGAGTGAAGCGATGCAGCGAGCCGTCAATGTGGCTGCGGAAATCCACGCCGTCATCATCCACCGAACGGGTCTGCGAAAGCGAGAAGACCTGGAAGCCGCCCGAGTCGGTCAGCATGGGGTTGGGCCACTGCATAAAGTTGTGCAGGCCGCCCATCTCTGCCACCAGCTTGTCGCCGGGGCGCAGGTAGAGGTGATAGGTGTTGGAGAGCACCAGGCTGGCGCCCATCTCGTGCAGTTGCGGCGGCGTAACGGCCTTGACGGTGGCCGCCGTCCCCACCGGGGCGAAGACCGGCGTGAGCAGCTCGCCGTGCGGCGTGGCAAAGCGGCCGGCGCGGGCGCGGCCGCTTTGCCCTTCGAGCGTGAATTTGAAATCGAAGCTCATGGCCAGAAATACGGAACCGCTACTACGGCGATCGCCAGGGTCAGTAGTGTCAGCGGCAGGCCCAGGCGGAAATAGTCGCCAAAGCGGTAGCCGCCCGCACTCATCACCAATAGATTGGCCGGATGCCCGGTGGGGGTGAGGAAGGGCAACGATGCGCCCAGGGCGATCGTGATCAGCATCGCTTGCGGCGAAGCCGCCACACCCTGGCTGTTGAGCGCAATGCTGGAGATCAGCACCACCACCACGGCGGTTGGGATGAACTGCGCTGCCAGGTTGCTGGCGATGAACAGCACCGCGATCAGCAGCGGCGTCTGCCAGTGCGCTGCGGAGGCGAGCAGGATGTTGCCCAGGTAGCCGGCCGCGCCGGTGTTCTCAAGGGCAATGCCCAGCGGCAGCATGCCGGCGATGAGGAAGATGGCCGGCCAATGGATCGAGCGCTGGGCTTCTTCCATGGTCAGGCAGCGCGAGAGCACCATCAGCGCCGCGCCGGCCACCGCCGCCACTTCGATCGGCAATATGCGGAAGCCTACGCTGGCGATGACGCCGAACATGATGAGCGTCGCCAGCAGGGCTTTCTCTTTGCGCGGCGCCTCTTGCAAGTCAGGCGAGGTGACGAGGAACTCGCCGCTTTCGGCCAGCAGCTTGATGCGGCTGCGGTCACCGTGAATGAGCAGCGTATCGCCGGCGTGCAGCGGCATCTCGCGCAGGTTGAAGCGGTAGGGGCGGCCCCGCCGCCAGATGGCGAGTACGTTCAAGCCGTAATGCTCGCGGAAGTGAATATCCTGCAGGGTCTTGTCCTTCAGCTCAGCGTGGGGCGAAATGACCATCTCCGCCAGGCCAACATCCTCGGTTTCCAGCTCAGCCGGGCGCGGGATGGTGGCCGCTCCAATGATCTCGAGCTCCTGCAGGCCGTGCAACAGCTCCACATCCTCGGCGCGGCCTTCGACCACCAGCTGGTCGCCGGCGCGCAGGCGCTCACGCGGGCGCGGCATCAGGCGCGTCTTGCCCTCGCGCACGATGCCCAGCACCGACAGCCCGAAGGTGTCCGCCAGGTCGCTCTCGGCCAGGCTCAGCCCGTCCAGGCGTGAGCCGGCCGGCACGCTGAGCAGCTGCAGGCGGTCTTGCAGACGATACTCGGCCAGGTCGCTCTCGCGCACGGCGAAGTCAGAGGATTGGCCCAGGCTGGTCATCTGCTTGCGGCTGGTCTGCAGCAGCAGGCGGTCGCCCGCCTGCAGGGGAAGGTGTTGGAAGTTGGTGCGGATCACACGCTCGCCGCGGCGGATCGCCAGCACATTGGCGTTGTACTGCTTGCGGAAATCCATGCGCGAGAGCGATCGCTCCTCCAGCGGAGAATCGGGCGTGATCTCGACTTCAACCAGGGAGACCTGCGGCGAGATCAGGTTACGTACCGCCAGGCTGGGGTCGCCATCGCCAGCGGTGCCGTTGGGGCTGTGCAGCGTCAGGGTCTGGCCCTCGATGAGCTGCTGCAGCAGCTCAATGCGGCCCAGCACCAGCAGCTCATCGCCGCCGCGCAGCAGCGTGTCTGGCGTGGGCGAGAAGCGCGGCCGGCCGTCACGCGTGATGCCAATGACGTTCAGCTTGAGGGCCGCGCCCAGGCGGCTGGCGCTCAGCGGCCGGCCCGCCAGGCTGCCGCTTTGCGGCAGGCGCACGGTGAACAGGCGCTCTCCCAGGTCGAAGAGTTCGCCGGTTTCGTGCAACTGGCTCATTTGCAGGGCTGAGGTGCGCTGCGGCACCAGGCGGCGGCCGAAGATGGCCAGGAAGGCGATCCCACCCAGCGCCACAGGCAGGCCCACGCGGGCAAAGTCAAAGAAGCCGAAGGCCGGCAGTCCCAGCTCGATCAGGGCGTTGTTGGCCAGCAGGTTGGATGCGTTGCTGATCAGCGTATTGGTGCCGCCCAGCAGGGTGCCGAAGGCGATCGGCATGAGCATATGCGAGGTGGCCAGCCCGCGCTTTTTGGCGATCTGGTTGACCACCGGTAGCATCATGACCACGATGCCGGTGCTGCTGGTAAAGGATGAGAACAGCGCCACCATGAACAGGATGGCGGTCAGCAGGGTCACTTCGCTCTTGCCGCCCACGGCGTTCAGCCGGCGGCCCAGCCAGTTGGCCACCCCGGTGCGGGCCAGGCCGGCGCTGATGATCAGCATGGCCCAAATGGTGATGATGGCGGGATTGCTGAAGCCGGAGAAGGCCTCGGCGGGGGTGATGATCTGGCTCAGGGCCAGGCCCAGCAGCACCAGCAAGCCGATCAGGTCGGCCCGGAAGCGCTCGGTGGCCAGCAACAGCACAGCAGCGGACAAAATACCCAGGGTCAGGGCAATTTGGGGGGTCATGTGGGGATGGAGCCGCTGAACGGCGGCCGGGGCGTTGCGCAGAGGGAAAATCGCATGTGCGGAGAGCTAATTATACCGTCGGCGCTTGAACGAAGGCCCAGAGGGCTGCTGATATAATCCCGAGGTTATTACTCGGATTGACCCAACAAAGGAAGCGAATGAAACCGTCTGACGTACACGCAATTATTGCCAAGCATCTGCCTGCCGGCAGCGAGCCGATCGTCGTGGATATTGAGGGTTCGCACGGCCCGTATTTGCGTGACGCCATCACTGGCAAAGAGTACATTGACTTCTTCACCTACTTTGCCAGCGCCCCGGTGAGCCATAACCACCCCAAAATGCACGAATCAGCCTTCATTGAGAAGATGCTGAGCGTTGCCATCACCAAGCCGTCTTCCTCCGACTTTTTCACCACCTACATGGCCGAGTTCGTCGAGACCTTTGCCAAGTACGTCATGCCCTCCAGCATGCAGAAGCTGTTCCTGGTCGGCGGCGGCGCCCTGGCGGTCGAGAATGCCCTCAAAGTGGCCTTCGACTGGAAGGTGCGCCGCAACTTTGCCACCATCAGCAAGCCGCCCAAGGGCCGCATGCACCGCATTGATGGGCTGGGCAGCAAGGTCATCCATTTCCGTGAGGCCTTCCATGGTCGCTCCGGCTACACCGTCTCGATGACCAACACCCACGACGAGCGCAAGTACCTGTATTTCCCCAAGTTCGAGTGGCCGCGGGTACTCAACCCTAAACTGCGCTTCCCGGTGACGGATGAGGTGCTGGCGGAGGTCAAGAAGGCCGAAGAGATCGCCATCACCCAGATCGAATTCGCGCTGCAGCAGTTCCCCGGCGATATTGCCGCGCTGATCATCGAGCCGATCCAGGGCGAGGGCGGCGACAATCACTTCCGCCCCGAATTCTTCAAGGAACTGCGCCGCCTGGCCGATGAGCACGAGTTCCTGCTCATCATGGATGAGGTGCAGAGCGGCATGGGCATCACCGGCAAGATGTGGGCGGTGGAGCACATGGGCATTGAGCCTGACATCATTGTCTTCGGCAAGAAGTCGCAGGTGTGCGGTTTCATCGCCGGCGACCGCATTGATGATGTCGAAAAGAACGTTTTTATTGAAGAGAGCCGCATCAACTCCACCTGGGGCGGCGACCTGACCGACATGGTGCGTTCGCAGCGCTTCATCGAGATCATGCACGAAGAGAAGCTGGTCGAGCACACCGCCAAAATGGGCGAGCGCCTGATCGCCGGCTTGCACAGCGTGGCTAGCAACTCCAAGGGATTTATGGACAATGTGCGCGGCCGCGGCATGATGGTGGCCTTCGATACGCCCAGCAGCGAGAAGCGCGATACCTTGCTGGAGCGCATGAAGGAGAACGGCGTATACGCGCTCAGTTGCGGTCCGCGCTCGGTGCGCTTCCGCGGCATGCTCGACACGCCGGCCGATGTGATCGACAAGGCGCTGGACGTTCTGGAAGCCAGCCTGCCCAAAGCCTGAGCATACGCCGTATGACCGGGCAACCTGAGGCTGGCGCGCCCAGAGCGACCGGCTTCAAGGACGGAATGGTCTATGTTGCCTGACTTTAGAGTACGCCAGCGCGACTATCTGCTTGAGATCGCGCGGGTCATCACCCAAGAGCTTGATCTGGACGAGGTGTTGGCGCGCATCCTGCGCCACGCCGCTGACCTGCTGGCAGGCCAGGCCGGCCTGGTTGCCCTGCGCGGCGAGCCGGGCGGCTGGGCCACCGCCGCCTCGTACGGCATCCCCAACGAGCTGATCCAGTACCTCAACCCGATCCTGGCGGCGGTCCCCGACCATGAGGATCCGGCCCGCTTCGAGCTGCCCGAGGTCAACCGCCTGTTGCAGCGCCTGGCGCGCGAGGTCAGCCTGGGCCTGTTCACCGGCGTGGGCCTGCCGCTGATCGCCCAGAACCGCGTGCTGGGCGTGATCTTTGTCTTTCGTAACTACCGCGGCCAGTTCTCCGGTGAAGACCGTGTGCTGCTGCAGAGCTTTGCAGTGCAGGCGGCCATCGCCGTGCAGAATGCCCAGCAATATGCCAACACCAACCGTGAGCGCCGGCGCACCGAAGCCATCCTGGATGCGGTCGCCGACGGCATCCTGATCCTGGGGGCGGACCACACCATCGAGCGCTGCAACCCGGCCTTTGCGCGCCTCTCCGGCCGCGCCGCCGAGGATGTGGCCGGCCAGAAGCACAATGATGTGATCCAGTTCGGCAAGCTCGAGCACGGGCCCACGCTAGAGCAGGCCGAAGCCGGCGGCTGGCCGCTGACGCCCACCGCGACTCTTTATGTAGAGGGCGACCTGCAGCGCCCGGATGGCAGCACGCTGGCCGTAGGCGTGACCTATGCCCCGCTGCAGACCCAGGGCGGCCAGTTGCTCAACATCATCGCCTCGGTGCGGGACGTGAGCCGCTTCCGCGAAGCCGAGGAGTTGCAGAGTACGTTTATTTCGGTCATCAGCCATGAGCTCAAGACGCCCGTGGCGCTCATCAAGGGCTATGTGGGCACGCTCCGCCGCCCGGATGTGCGCTGGGATGGCAAAGTAGTCCAAGACAGCCTGGAAGTCATCGAAGAGGAAGCCGACCGTCTGAGCGGCCTGATCGAGAACCTGCTGGACGCCTCGCGCCTCGAGGCCGGCGTGCTGCCGATCAACGCCAGCGATATCTCGCTGCCGCTGCTGGCTGAGCGCATGGCCGAGCGCTTCCGCACCCAATCACCCTCGCACAAGTTCGTGCTGGATTTCCCGCCTGACTATCCGGTCATCCTGGCCGACGAGCAGCGCATCGGCCAGGTGCTGCTCAATCTGCTGTCGAATGCGGTCAAGTATTCCCCGCAGGGCGGTGAGATCCGCATCTGGGGCCAGGTGCGGCCTGAGCATGTGGTGGTGTGCGTCAGCGACCAGGGGCCGGGTATTGCGCCGGGCGACATCCCGCACATCTTTGACCGCTTCTACCGCGCTGACGAAGCCCAGCGCAACACCAAAGGCGCCGGTCTTGGTTTATATTTGACGCGTGCCATCCTGGAAGCGCATGGGGGCAGCATCTGGGTGGACCCAACCTACAAAGACGGCGCGTGCATCTGCTTTTCACTGCCGCGTCACTAAATTCACGAAGAACGAGAGAGCATGCCACGTACACAAGTTGCCTGTCCCCAATGCCGCACACCCGTATCTGCTGAAGTGGAGCAGCTGTTTGATGTTGGGGTAGAACCGCAAGCCAAGCAGAAATTATTGAACGGCACGGTCAATGTGATCCAGTGCCCGAATTGCCGCTTCCAGGGCCAGATCCCCGTGCCGATCGTGTATCACGACCCCGGCAAGGAACTGCTGCTGACCTACTTCCCGCCGGAGCTGAACACACCCGTCATGGAGCAGGAGCGCCAGATCGCCCCGTTCATGAACCGGGTGGTCAACAGCTTGAAGCAGGAAGACCGCAAAGCCTATCTGTTCAAGCCGCAGCAGATGTTCACCTACCAGAACCTGATCGAAAAGGTCCTTGAAGGGGAGGGCATCACCAAGGAAATGCTGCAGGCGCAGCAAAAACGGGTCGAGCTGTTGCAGAGCCTGTTGACCGCGCCTGAGGACGGCTTGGTGGACCTGGTGAAACAGAACGCTGCCACCGTGGATGCCGACTTCTTCACCCTGCTGAGCCGCATGCTGCAAGCCGGGCTAGGCGCCGGCGACGAGGCCGCCGCCGTGCGCCTGGGCAAGATCCAGGAAGCCCTGCTGGAGAACACCGATCTCGGCATGCAGATCAAGCAGCAGGCCGATGAGATCGAGGCGGCCCGAGCCGCCCTGGAGGGCGCCGGCGCCGAGCTGACCCGCGAGAAGCTGCTGGAATTGCTACTGGCCGCGGCTGACAATGAGGCCCGCTTGAGCGCCATGGTCAGCATGGCCCGCCCGGGGCTGGACTATGTGTTCTTTCAGCAACTTAGCGAGCAGGTCGAAAAAGCCAGCGAGGATGAGAAGGCCAGGCTGAGCGGCTTGCGCGAGAAGCTGCTGGAGATGACCCGCCAGATCGACGAGCAGTTGCAGGCCCGCGTGGGCGCCGCCCAGCGCAACCTGGAAGCCATGCTGGCCGCCGAGAACCCGATCGAGCTGCTGCAGCAGAACCCAGCCATCCTGGATGAATTGTTCGTGCAGGTCATCAACCAAAGCATGCAAGAAGCCGCTGAGAAGAAAGACGGCGAGCGCCTGCAGAAGCTGCAGCGGCTGGCCATGCTGATCCAGCAGCTGATCAACCCGGGCTACAACCCGGCCCTGCTGGAAGAGCTGATCGAGGCCGCCGATGACGCCGCCCGCGCCAAAGTGGCGCAGGAGAACCTGGAGTCGATCACGCCTGAATTCCTCGAGAGCCTGTCGGCCATGATGGCCCAGCTGCAGGACAGCCCGGATCAGGAGCTGGCGGAGAAGGTGCGCCAGGCCTACCGGGCGGCGCTGAAGGCTTCGATGCAAAAGGGCATGCAAGGGCAGTAGGCACAAGCTCCGCATAGCCAGAGCTGCGGAGACATGCTGTTCTTGTATGCTAGACTAGCTATTCATAGCTAGTCTTTGCTTTTAGTGAGGGAAAATGAATAAGAATAAACTGTTGATCCTGGTCTTCTTCTGCTTCCTTGTGTTCGCATCCGCTTGCACGGCCCAGCCATCGGCTGCGACCGTGGATGCGGTAGAGCCAACAGCTTCCGTTATCGTCCCAACGTCTACGGCCACCCAGATCCCTGCACCCACGGCCACGCCAACACCGACGCCCGTATCGTATTCCTGGCCACAACAGCCTATATCGATCGAAAATGCCGCCGAGGTAACTCTTCTCGAAGAGTGGGGTAAGGGTGCGCTGGTCGCTTTGAAAGCTGTTGGGAACGGCGAGATCTTTTACGCAGAAACATTGACAAAGCTTCTCTTTTTCGAAGCCGATACGATGGAGCTGCTGTTCGATATCCCCAAGCCGGTCTATTTTGCATACTCGCCCAGCAATCAGTTCATGGTTGGGGTGGATGCAGGCGGCACAGTAAGCCTTGCATCTTTCGGAGCCGATGGCTCGTCGTTCACACTTGAAGAAGGGCCGGCTACAAGCAACTACAACTTTGTCTTTTCAGCCAATGAAGACATTGTTGCCATCGCGCGCTACCCCACTCCAACCCAGGACTGTTGGTCATGTGCTAAGAATGTGCGGCCAGAGTTCCATGTCATTCGCATTTACGATACTGCCACTGGCGAGTTAGCAGCCACGCTGGATCATGGGGATTTTTCTCCCACACCTGAGCGTATCGTCATCTCGCCTGATGGAACTTACCTGCTTGTCCAGGAAGGTGGATACCAAAACAGATTGGGAATTTGGGACATAACCAACGAGAGGATGGTCACCCGATTTCTCGATAGGACCCAGTTGCCAGCCAACCCCTTTAACCCAAACAGTGATGTCTTTGCCACATTTTCTGAGAATTACGTGTTCTTTTGGGACGTCAAGACTGGCAACTCTGCTGGCGAGTATGGGACCGGCCTGGGTTGGACGTATGACCTGCAGTTCTCGGCAAATGGCGAACACGTCAGCTTGAACCGCGGGGAGCAGATAAGAAAAGTCAGTGATGGCAGCCTGCTTACTCGTGAAGAAGTGCAATCTGTTGAATTCCCTGAAGTGGCTCGGCAAGAGTCGATCTCGCTGAACCTCTCGAGCCAGAAAGCCTTGCTGGCAGAGGAGGGTTACTTCGGCGGCGAAGGTGTGCTCCGCCCGCTGGGAGAGCAGGGTTTCGAAGTATGGATGGCGGGCATTGAGACCGTTTGGAATCCCGTCCAGGACACTGTGCTGCCCATGGCAGACTTTGGGTACTCCAATCAAAATATCTACTTCTCTTCTGATGAATACTTACTCCTGTCTTGTGCGGGCGGTCAAGCCAGTGTGTCAAGTCCCCAGGTGAGCACGCCTGCCAAGTTTGGCACATGCGACTCAAGGACTCGCCTCGCGGTCTCGCCAAATTCCGGGCTGGTTGCGCTGGCGAATGGGTCGGTCATTGAGTTGTACGACTGGGAAAGCGCCGAGCTGTTCGCTACACTCCGGGCCCATCAGGATGATGTGCAGTTTGTGACATTTTCGGATGACGGCACGCTGGTGGCCTCCTATGCCAAGAACGAGCTATTCATCTGGAGCCTGGAAGGCGAGGTTAGGCGGACTCACACCCTGACCGGCTACAGTCAAGTTGTCGGCCATCTGACGTTCTCTCCAAACAATGAAGTGCTTGTCCTTAATGTGGGTGGTGGGGCGTTGGGGGTTTGGCGGCTTTCAGATGGACAGAAACTGCGCGACATCAAGAATGATGTCAATATTTACAGAGTCGCGTTCCTTGAGGAGCCGCTTGTGCTGCTCAGCGGTTCCAGTGGCGATCTGTATCTTTGGGATTACATCGGCACAAGACTGTTAAACACACTCCCGACCGGAATGGGCAGGATCTCGGATATCCGCATCGTCCCAGGCAGCCGCGGCATCCTGGCGGCTTCTACGGATGGCATTGTAAAATTATGGGGACTGAATGACTGACACAAAAAGACCCGCTATTGCGGGTCTTTTTCTTGTTCGTCGTTGAGCACCGGGTTCTCCAGGCGCAGGCCGTGACCGCGCACCGTGATCACGTATTCGTGGTCTGGGTCGGCTTTGGCCAGGCGGTCGCGCAGGCGGCGGATGAGAGCGTCCAGCGCCTGGTCTGAGATGCTGAGCGCCTCTTCCTCCTGCCACACATGCTTGACCAACTCGTCCCGCGTCACCACCAGGCCGTCGCGCAGATACAGCATCTCCAGCATCGTGAACTGCGCCACTGAGAGCGGCGGCAGTACTTCCACATCATTGGCCCACACCCGGCGGGAGCGCTTGTCCATGTGCAGGCGGCGGCGGCCTTCGGGCACCTCGGCCGGGATGTCAAAATCCAGCGGCACGGTGGCGTCCGAGCTGAGGAAAGTGAACTTCTGCGCCAGGGCGATCTGGATCAGATCGCCATCGCCCAGAAGCACGCGGCCTTTGAGCGGCTTGCCGTTGTGGTGCGTGCCGTTCTTGCTGTCGAGATCTTCGAGGGTGATGCCGTCGGCGGCGGGGATCAGGCGGGCGTGGTGGCGTGAGATCTTGCGGTCAGGGATGATGACATCGCAATCCTCGCCGCGCCCGATGGTGAGTTGGTTGCGGATGATCCAGCGCTCTCCATTGAGTGGGCCGCTCTGTCCGATCAGTACGGGGTGACTTTCAGCGCTGGAAGGCATTAAATGCTCCGCAGGTATAATACCAAATTCGGCTCACCGGCCTATACGCCAGCACGCCAGGGCCGGTTTTTAAGCCAGTATCACCAGCCGAAAGTGGAGAAGAGCACCAATGCCTTTGGAAACAGGCGAGATCTTACGCGAGCGCTACCAGATCAAAGAGTTCATCAGCCGCGGTGGAATGGGCAGTATCTACCTGGCCGAGGATCTGCGTCTGGAAGGCCGCCTGTGCGCGGTCAAAGAAGTTCGTCTCGACCCTTCGCTGTCTGAGGAGACTCTAGACCAGACCCGCGCCCAGTTCCTGCGCGAGGCCACGGTGCTGGCGCGCCTCGACCATCCCAATTTGCCCAAAGTGTCCGACTTCTTCTCCGAAGGTCAGAGCGATTATCTGGTGATGGATTTTGTCCCCGGCGGCGATCTGCGCTCGCTGATGATGGAAGCCAAACAGCGTGACGAGTTCCTGCCCGAGGTTGAAGTGCTGGCTTGGGCCGGCCAGATCGCCGAAGCGCTGAGCTACCTGCACAGCCAGGAGCCGCCGATCCTGCACCGTGACGTCAAGCCCAGCAACCTCAAGCTGACGCCCAACGGTGTGGTGAAACTGGTGGACTTTGGCCTGGTCAAGATCCTCGCCGCCCAGGAAGATACGGTCACCATCGTGCAGGGGCGCGGCACGGCGCTGTACACGCCGCTGGAGCAGTACGGCGGCGATACCGGCCACACGGATGTGCGCAGCGATGTGTATGCGCTCGGCGCAACCCTCTACCACCTGCTGAGCAACACCGCCCCGGTAGAAGCCCGCGAGCGCTTCCTGCACCCGGAGCAGATGCCCAGCCTGCGCAGC
The DNA here is from genome assembly GCA_019454165.1 of Anaerolineales bacterium. GTDB lineage: Bacteria > Chloroflexota > Anaerolineae > Anaerolineales > UBA11579 > JAMCZK01. The sequence goes on from CP075367.1 coordinate 707,002, forward strand.
CTCAACCCGGAGATCAGCCCGCGTACTGAGCGTGCGGTCATCTGGGCGCTGAACCTGCACCCTGAGGAACGCCCGCAGAACATTGCCGAATTCCAGGAAGCCCTCTTCGGCAAGCTGGAGCCCAGTGGGCGCGGCGCGGGCCGCGTGCCGGCCCCCACCTGGGGCGATATATTGGCGCGTGGTACGGAGCGTTCGTTGGTATGGTTTGCGGGCTTGCTGCTGCTGCTGGGCTTTATTGCGACGATCGGGCACTAGGCCGGCGGCGCGTCCACAACCACCACAGCCAGCCACTCAGCGCGCCGGCCAGCGCGCCGGCCAGCACCGAGATCACCAACCCCCATTTACCGCCAAATTCCAATATCTCGCGGCTGCCCGGCAGATCCAGCGAGAGGTAGCTGCCCACCAGCAGGCCGCCGATAAAAGTGGTCAGCGCCCAGCGCACACCCCAGCGCACCTGGTGCAGGTTGGCGCCGCTCTGGTAAGCGAACAACGCCGCCACGGAAGAGATCAGCACCCACAGGAACCAATCCACCAAGTCAGTGCGGCGGATCGTTTCTTCCGTGCTGCCGGGCTGCTGGGTCACCAGCGGCGTGAGCGCCGCCTGGGTGGCCAGGATGGATTGGGCGGTTTGCGTGGCTTGCAGCGCCAAACCTTCCGGGTTGATGCCGGCCACGTTGAACTGCTGGCCCAGTGCCAGGGCGGGTGGGTCGCCGCTCGATGCGGTCAGCACCAGCGTGCCCTCATCTTCGATCGAGTAGTTGGCCGTGGCGATGCCCAAATGGGTCTGGGCAGTGATCTGGCGCTGCAGGGTGGATTGCTCTGTGATCAGGCTGATCGAGAAGCTCACCGAAGTGTTGTCAGGCACAGGATGGCCGTTTTGATCGAGGATGGGGCCGGCCTGCAAGGAGAGCAGGTCGCCCGCCTGGAAGGTGGGCGGTTCTGCGGTGGCGGCCGACTCGCTGGTCGCCTCAGGCGTGGCCGTCGCAGCCGGCAGGATGCGCGTGACTTGCAGCGGAATCTCGCGGCTAGGGTTGGGCGCCAGCGCCTCGCTGAGGTTGTAGGCCACGCCCTCGACACTTACGGGGGAAGCGCCGCGCGGTTCGATCTCTTTGAAGAGCAGGCGGGCAGCCACTTCGGCCAGCTCCTTATTCTCGCCGTAGAGTCCGTAGTAGGCCGTGACCTTGGTCACGTCCGTGGCGTCGAGGTAATAAGGAGCGTTGAGGGCAAAGACCACGACCTTCTTGTTCTGCAGCAAGTCCATGCGCTCGGAAAGCAGGCGCAGCAACGCCTGCGACTCAGGGCGGGCTGGGTTGTTCTGCGTGACGCCGAACACCACCCATTCGGCGCGGGCCAGGTTGCCCAGCAACGGATCCTCGCCTTCAATGTTGCCATCCAGCGTGCGCGTCAGCTGCATGAACGAGAAGGAAGCCAGGTTGGCGGCTGAGATCTGGTTGCCGCCGGCCTGCCCATATAGACTGACCACCGCCTGGGCGAAGGAATTGGCCGAGACTTCCTGCTGCGGCGTGCACTGGCTGCACTGCTGCGAGGTGTAGCTGTCAGTAATGAAGACGATCTGCTCAAAGCGGCCGGGCGGCTCGGGCAGCGCATCGGCCAGAGCCGATGCGCTGGGGCTGAACAGTGTGGCGGCGCGGCGGCCGACTTCAAAAATGAAGGCATTATTGCTGCCAACAGCGTCCAGCTCGTCAGAGTCAGTCAGCACCTGGGCGGCCGAGAAGGCGGGATACAGCTCGTACTTTAGCGTGAGGATGCGCAGCACGGATTCGTCCACGCGCTCGGCGAAGGCCAGATCCTCGCGATACTTCTGGGCGAAGAACTGCATGGTGTTGATGACGGTCGTGTAGCTGTTGGGATCGCCGGTGGAAATGAAGTTGCCGAGATACAGCAGGTCATTGCCGGCCAGGAACGCATCCCGCGCGACCAGCGTGCCGTTGAAGCTCTGCTCACTGGCGTCATAGCTGCGCCGCACCGCGCGGGTGCCCAGGCTGTCGCTTACTACGAGGCCGCCATCCTGGCGCCACTGCGCAAAAGCGGGCAGGGCCATCAGGTCGTTGAAGGCCTGCAGATCGAAGCTGAGCGGGCGGGTCGTGGTGCGTACATTGCCTTGGAAGCCTTGATAGCGAATGTGAGCCAGCAGCATGCCGTCGGCCACGGCATCCGCCGTGGCGGCGTTGCCGGTGACGGAGAAGAAGGGCGGCAGCTCCACCTGGGTCAGCTGGGTGAGCGATTTGCGGATCGTGGGCACTTCATCTTCAAGCGGGCGGTCAGAGTCGCCATACCCGGGCAGGTGTTTGGCGATGACCGCTACGCGGTTCTGGCTGCCGATGTGCACGCCGGAGATAAAGGCCTGGCCCATCTGGCCCACCCAGTACGGGTCACCGCCAAAGCTGCGCACGCCCAGGTCACCCGTGGAGTCCGGGCGCGGGTTTTCGAGCACATCCAGCGAGGGGCCGAGCAGCATGTTGACGCCCAGGGCCGAGAGCTCGCTGCCCAGCAGGGCGCCGGCTTGCTGGGCTAGGGCGGTGCGCCAGGTGGCGCCCAGCATCATGGCGTTGGGTTGCGGGCTGAGCACATCCAGCAGTTGGTCGTTGGGATAGCCGTCGCCCTCCTGGGAGATGGCCACCAGCAGCGGAATGTAGGTAGGGGTGTAGTCTGTCTGGCTGGTCAGGTCGCGGCGGGCGGTTTGCGAGGCGTCCTGCTCGGCCGTTTGCAGCTGGCTGATCAGTGTGTGGGCGGCAGTGATGGTATCGGGCTGGGCGACGAAATTGTCCATATCACGGCGCAGCACCACTCCGCCGATGTGATAGTTGTTGATGAGGTCGTAGATCTGGCTCTCTGGCGGGGCGCTGGCGCCGCTGAAGGTGACCAGGAAGAGCTGGCCCACGCGCTCCTCGGGCGTCAGGCGCTCCAGCAGGGCTGCGGCGCGCGCCTCGGGGTTGCTTTGGGCCGAAGGAGCGGCGTAAGCCTGCGAGACGGGCAGGGCTTGCAGCAGCAAAGCCAGCAAGAGAGCTGCCAATAGGAAGCGGTAACGCATTGTGGTGTGAAGGGAGCGCGTCATTGCGGCAGAAAAGGCGGTAACAAAAAACCGCAAAGCTGCAACCGTTTGCGGTTGAAGCAAATTATACACGGCGGGTATTGTTTGAAACCGCATATATAATCACGACACTATGAAGCTAAGCGTTGTTATTCCGATTTTTAATGAAGCCAATACGCTGGAAGAGATCGTGAAACGTGTGCGCTCTTCCGGCCTCGCCGATGAGCTGGTGCTGGTGAACGATGGCTCTACGGATGGCACGCCCCAGCTGCTCGACAAACTGGCAGGCCAGCCTGGCGTCCAGGTGCTGCACCACGAACGCAACCAGGGCAAGGGGGCCGCGGTGCGCACGGGTATCGGCGCGGCCACCGGCGACCTGATCCTGATCCAGGATGCCGATCTGGAGTATGACCCGCGTGACTTCGAGAAATTGCTGGACCCCATCCAGAATTCGGGGGCGGATGTGGTCTACGGCTCGCGCTTTTTGGGCGGCCCGCGCCGCCCCACCATGTTCCTGCACATGGTCGCCAACAAGCTGCTGACCCTGCTGACCAATATCCTCTACAACAACATTCTCACGGACATGGAGACGGGCTACAAGCTCTTCAAGCGTGAGGCGCTGCAAGGCATCACTATCCGCTCCAACAGCTTTAACTTTGAGCCGGAGATCACCGCCAAGCTGCTGAAGCGCCGCGTGCGCATCTTTGAAGTGCCGATCAGCTTTAACCCGCGGGATTATTCGGAGGGCAAGAAGATCGGCCTGAAGGATGCCTTCGAAGCAGTATGGGCCTTGTTCTGGTATCGCTTTTTTGATTAGGTGATCGCTAGCTTGTTTGTCATTCCGAGCGAAGCGAGGAATCTGTATTGGCTGTGTTTGTGTTCCCATATATCTGTAATAGGCCAAACCGGCGCTTGACGGATTCCTCCTCGGCCCGCGCCTAGGGCGCAGGCCTCGTTCGGAATGACAATGGGTGGGATTTGTCATTGCGAGGCGCAGGCCTCGTCGCAATGATGGGTATGCAATTACTCAGCCGCTTTTAGGTCGCGTACATTGAGCTGCAACTGCGTGCGCCCGTTGAACTCGTTGGTCTCGAAACGATAGAGCAGGTCGATCGCATTCGGCAGCCGCCCGGCCCATTCCCCCATCCCAAACGCGATCGCATCGTACACGATCCCCCCGTCGGTGACGGTGAGCTTGAGGTGGCGCGCATCCGCGCCCACCGTGCGGGCCGAGCGCACGGTCAGGCCGCGGCTCACCAGGTTGACCTGCGGGTTGCCGAAGCCGGTCGGCTCCAGCAAGGCCAGCTGGTTGAGCACATCCGGCTTGAGCTGGTGCAGCGGCAGCTCGGCGTCCACCTTGATGACCTGGCGCAGATCCAGCGCGCCCAACTGCTCGGTGGCGATCGCATTCATGCGCTCCAGCAGCTCCGGCACGCGCTCGTTGCGGATGGTGAAACCGGCTGCCGCGGCATGGCCGCCGAAGTTCTCGAACAGGTCAGCGCACTGCTCCAGCGCATTGGTGATATGGAAGTGCGGGATGCTGCGGCAAGAGGCACGCGTGAACGCATCGCCCTGCTGGCCCACGATGGCTGGGCGGTAGAAGCGCTCCACCAGGCGTGAGGCGGCCAGGCCCACCACGCCAGAGCTGTACTCCGGGTGGATGGCCACCAGCAGCAGCGCCTCCGGGTCGGCCTGGGTCGCCAACACCTCGGCTGAGGCGCTCATCTCGCGCGTCAGCGCCTGGCGCTCCTTGTTGCGTACATCCAAATACTGGGCCAGCTGGCCGGCCTTGAAGACATCATTGGTGGTGAGCAGGTCGTAGGCGGCCTTGGCGTTCTCCATGCGGCCGGCTGCGTTCAGGCGCGGGCCGAGCATGTAGCCAATATCGCCCGAGCTGACCCCGGCTGGCTTGACGCCCGCCGCGCCCATTAGGGAGAGCAGACCCTGGCGGGCAGGGCGGCGGATCTGGGCCAGCCCCTCGCGCACCAGCCAGCGGTTCTCGCCGGCCAACGGCACCATGTCGGCCACGGTGCCCAGCGCCACCAGGTCGAGCCCCATCAGCGGGTCGGCGTTGGGTTGCAGGCGGGCCTGCAAGGCGGCCGCCAGCTTGTAGGCCGTGCCCACGCCGGCCAGCTGCTTCTCCGGGTACTCATCGCCGTCTTGCTTGGTGTTGATGATCGCCAACGCATCCGGCAGTTCCGGGCCGGGTGTGTGATGGTCAGTGATGATGAGGTCGAGCCCCAGCTTGCGCGCTTCGGCGGCCTCCGCCAGCGAGCGGATGCCGCAGTCCACGCTGATGACCAGGCTGACGCCGGCCTCCTTCAGCGTGTGCAAGGCCTGGATGTTGAGGCCGTAGCCCTCTTCGAAGCGGTCTGGGATGTAGTCCCGCGCCCGGCCGCCCAGCGCCTGGATCGCCTGCACCAGCAGGGCGGTGGCGGTGACGCCGTCGGCGTCATAGTCGCCATATACGGCCACCAGCTCCTGGTTGCGGATGGCATGTTCGATGCGGTCCACCGCCAAGCCCATATCCTTGATGCGCAGCGGGTCGTTGTCCTCCGGCGGCAGGGCGCCGAGATAGCGCTTGGCCGCTTCGGGCGTAGCGTGTTCGCGGTTGTAGAGGATCTGGCGCAGCAGGCCAGGGTAGGCCGACAGCGCGCTGTCCGCCTCCGGCGTGATAAGGTCAGCAACCTTCCAGATCTTTTCCAGTGGGGGCATAGCGGCGCAATGATACGCTGTTTTTTGTGCGTTATCATCCTAGCGCTATGTTGCAGCAAGTACAGAAGTGGTGGCGGGTGGCCTGGGTGGGGGTGCGCCGCGTGCTGCGCTGGCTCACGCCCGGCCTGGGCATCAAACGCTGGTTGCTGGTGATCCTGCTGGGCACCTTCCTGATCGGGGTCGGCGGCGCCATCCTGGTGCTCGATTTTTATCGCACTGCCCCGGAAACCTGGTGGACCAGTTATCTATCCACTTTATCTCTGCGATTTTTAGAGCGCCCCTTGCGCGTGCTGGTCTTTGGCGGGCTGGGCGTTGGCTTGTTGGTCTACGGCGTGCTCAATATGAACCGGGCGCTGCTGGCGCCTTATATGCGCCCGGGCCGCCCGGTGGTGGACACCCTGGTGGACCATCGCAAGCGCGGCCGCGGCCACCGCATCGTGGTCATTGGCGGCGGGCACGGCCTCTCGACCCTGCTGCGCGGCCTCAAGGCGCATACCTACAACCTCACCGCCATCGTCACTGTCGCGGATGACGGCGGCTCCTCCGGCCGCCTGCGTGACAACATGGGCGTGCTGCCTCCCGGCGACATCCGCAATTGTCTGGCAGCCCTCTCCAACGACGAAACCCTCATTACGCAATTGTTCCAATATCGCTTTCCCAGCGGGCAAGGCGGGCTGGAAGGTCATTCCTTTGGCAACCTGTTCATCAGCGCCCTTAGCGAGATCACCGGCAGCTTCGAGAAAGCCGTGGCCGAATCCGGCCGTGTGCTGTCGGTGCACGGCCAGGTGCTGCCGGCCACGCTGCATGATGTGCGCCTGGTGGCCGACCTGAGCATGCCGCTGTCCGGCGAAGTGCGCGTGCACGGCGAGAGCAAGATCCCTGAGCAGCCCGGGGCGGCCGTGCGCCGCGTCTGGCTGGAGCCGAACGCACCGCCGGCCTACCCGGCCGCGGTACGCGCCCTGCTCAACGCCGACCTGATCGTAGTGGGGCCGGGCAGCCTGTACACCAGCATTCTGCCCAACCTGCTGGTGCCTGACCTGGCCGCCGCGCTGCGCAACAGCCCGGCGCTCAAGATCTTCATCTGCAATCTGTCCACCCAGCCGGGCGAGACGGATGGCTACTCTTGCGGCGACCATGTGCGCGCCCTCGAGAGCCACGTCGGCTCGCATCTCTTCGATGTGGTCATCGGCAACCAGCCGCCCGAGAAGCCGCTGCCCGGCGGCGGCGAATGGGTGACGATCGATGAAGACTTGCGCAACAACTATCCGCTGTATCTGGCCCAGGTGGCAGACCCCCAAAAACCCGGCCAACACATGACCGATAAGCTGGCCCAACTTCTGGTGGACCTGCTGCAGGAGCGTACCGGCCCACTGACCCGAGAAGACGACGAGACGAGTGATGTTCAATAAGAAAACGATCGCGGATATTGACCCGCAAGGCAAGCGCGTCCTGGTGCGCGTAGACTTCAACGTGCCGCTGGATGGCGGCGTAGTGCAAGACGACACGCGCATGACCGCCGCCCTGCCGACCATCGAGGATCTGCTGAGCCGCGGCGCAGCCGTCATCCTGTGTTCGCATCTGGGGCGCCCCAAAGACGCGCCCGATCCCAAGTACTCGCTGGCCCCGGTGGCGGCCCACTTGCGCACCCTCACCCAGGCGCCCGTGCACTTTGTGGAAGAGACCGTCGGCCCTAAGGCGGAAGCCGCCGCCCAGGCGTTGAAGCCGGGCGAGATATTGGTGCTGGAGAATACGCGCTTCTACCCGGGCGAGACCAAGAATGACCCGGCCATGGCTGAAGCGCTGGCCAAGCTGGCTGATATCTACGTCAATGATGCTTTCGGCTCGGCCCACCGCGCCCATGCTTCCACCGAAGGCGTCGCCCGCCACCTGCCCGCCGTGGCCGGTTTGCTGATGGAAAAAGAGATCCAGTATCTCGGCCAGGCGCTGGCCGAGCCCAAGCGGCCCTTCGTCGCCATCCTCGGCGGGGCCAAGGTCAGCGATAAGATCGAGGTTATTCGCAACCTGCTCAGCAAGGCTGACCAGGTGCTCATCGGCGGCGGCATGGCCAACACCTTCTTCGCCGCCCAGGGCATCACTATGGGCGACTCGCTGGTGGAGCCGGATGCGATCGAGACCGCCAAAGGCTTGCTGGCCGACGCGGCCGGCAAGCTGACCCTGCCGGTTGATTTCGTGATCGCGGATGCGTTCAGCGCCGAGGCGCAGCACAAGACCGTGCCGGTGGGCGATGTGCCCGCCGGCTGGCGCGTGCTCGACATCGGCCCGCACAGCGTCGCCGCCTTCGGCGCCGCGGTCAGCGCCGCTGGCACCGTAGTATGGAACGGGCCGATGGGCGTGTTCGAGCTGGCGCCCTTCGCGGCCGGCACCGTCGGCGTGGCGCAAGCCGTGGCCGATTCGGGCGCGGTCAGCATCGTAGGCGGCGGCGATTCGGTCGCCGCGCTGCAACAATCCGGCCTGGCCGGCAAGATCACCCATATCTCCACGGGCGGCGGCGCCTCGCTGGAGATGCTGGAAGGCAAACTGCTGCCGGGTTTGGCAGCCCTGGAGGATAAATAATGGCGCGTGTTCCGCTGATCGCTGGCAACTGGAAGATGAACAAAACAGTAGGCGAGGCCCTGCGCCTGGTGGACGAAATGCTCCCCGGCTTGCAGGCCGTGCAAGGGGTAGAGAAGCTGCTGTGCCCACCGGCCATCGCCATTATGCCGGTGGCGGCCATGCTGGAAGGCAAGGGCATTGGCCTGGGCGCGCAGAACCTGCACTGGGAGAAGGACGGCGCCTATACCGGCGAGCTTTCGGCCGCCATGGTGGCCGAGTTTTGCCAATACGTCATCGTCGGCCACTCTGAGCGGCGTGCCCTGTTCGGCGACAGTGACCTGAACGTGCATCGCAAAGTGACCGCCGCCCTAGCGGCCGGCCTGAAGCCGGTGCTGTGCATCGGTGAAACGCTGGAGCAGAACGAGGCCGGCCGCGCCGCCGAGGTGCTCAGCGCCCAACTGCGCGCCGCCCTCGAAGGCGTGCAGATCAATTCAGCCGAGGCGCTAGTGGTGGCCTATGAGCCGGTATGGGCCATCGGCACCGGCAAAGCGGCCAGCCCGGAGCCGATCAATACTCTGTTGCGCAACGTGGTGCGCCCCACGCTGGCCGGCCTGCTGGGCCAGGAGCTGTCCGAGGGCGTGCGCGTGCTGTATGGCGGTTCGGTGAATGCTGCCAATGCGGGCGAGTACTTCGCCCAGTCGGAGGTGGACGGCGCGCTGGTCGGCGGCGCCAGCCTGAAAGCGGCCGACTTCCTCGCCATTACCCAGGCTGCAGCCTAACTATCTTCGTTAGCGGTTTTGACCAAACAGGCGGACATTGTTTCCGCCTGCTTGTTTAACTTCGTACATGGCGCGGTCTGCCGCGCGTAGCAGCGCCTCAGCGTCCAGCTCTTGCCCGCTCAGGGCGATCCCGATGCTGGCAGTGATGTTGACATCCTGGGCCGGGTTGCTGAGCTGGAAGGGACGCAGCACCGCCTCCCGCACGCGGGCCGATACCTGCATCGCATCCTCCGCTTCCGTCACCCCATCCAGGAACACGGCGAACTCGTCGCCACCCAGGCGCGCCACCACATCCCCGGGGCGGATGCTGGCCTCTACCCGGCGGGCAAAGTTGTACAGCAGCTCGTCGCCGGCCATATGCCCGAAAGTGTCGTTGAAAGCCTTCAGATCATCCAGGTCAATGAATAGCACCGCGTAGCCGTAGCTGTCGTTCTCTGCCAGCAGGTTGGCGCGGCGCACATGGTCTATAAAGAAAGAGCGATTGGGGATCTGGGTGAGCGCATCATGCGTCGCATGGTGCTGCAGCACTTCCTGGGTCAGCTTGCGCACGGTGATATTGTGCAGCACGCACACCCAGCCTCCATGCTGTGATTGCAACGGGGCGGTGTGCCAATCAAAGTGCTGGTCGCCCAGGGTGATCTCCAGATCGAAGGCCTGCGCACTATTGAACAGCCCGGCCACGCGCTCGATCTCGGCCGCCTCCAGCTGCTTGCGCTGCAGCACTTGCTGCAGGGTCATGGCCTCATCCGCGGCCAGGCCGAAGAAATCCATGGCGGCCTGGTTGGCGCGGGTCAGACTCAGCTCGGCTGAGAGCAGCAGGATCGGGTCCGGTGTGCTCTGCAGCAGCGCATCGAACAGGGCGGTCTGCTCCATCAGTTCGGCCTGGAACTTGCGCTTGCCGGTGATGTTGCAGAACATGATCTCGGTGCCGATCACGTTGCCCTCGTCGTCCTTGCTGGCTACCGCTGAGCACATGGCGAACACCGGCACGCCGTGCTTGTTGTATAAGCTCAGCTCGCGCTCGCGTACGAAGCCATTGTCGCGGATGTCGCTGAACAGGCGCGTGACATCGGTCTCGTTGTTCCACATGTATTCGGGGAATGGCTTGTTGAGCAGTTTGTTGTTGCTGTCCTCGCCCATCATGGTGAGGAAGTAGGGGTTGGCATATGTGATCTGGTTGTCGGCGTTGGTGTACACCACGCCGTCGTGGGCGTTGTTGTGAAAGTTAAGGTCAGACATGGCGCGCTCAAGAAAGTTGCGCTCCAGCGACGCCTTCTCGAGCTTACTCTTGAGCTCGGCGTTCTCTTTGCGCAGCCTGGTCAGCGCCGGCGAAGCGGGTGCACGTTTGACCGCCGCTTTTTTCGCGGACTTCTTCGTAGTTTTCTTGACGGCCATACCTTAAAAGAACCTCGACACTCCTGAGAGTGTACACCTTTCAAAAACGTCAAAAAACCTAAACTAACAAAACTGCAAGCTGTCTGCTTGCACTCCTTACCCGGTACCGAACTGGCGGTCGCCCGCATCGCCCAGGCCGGGCACAATGTAGCCGATCTCGTTCAGGCGCTCATCTTTGGCCCCGAGGAAGATGGGCACATCCGGGTGCTCCTGGTTCAGGTGCTGGATGCCCTCGGGCGCGCCCAGCAGGCCGATGTAGCGAATGTTCTTGACGCCCCATTCCTTGAGGATGCTCACCGTGGCCGCCGCCGAGCCGCCGGTGGCCAGCATGGGGTCCAGCACCAGGCACACGCCCACGGTGGGGGCCAGCGGCAGTTTGTTGTAGTACTGCACCGGCTGCAGGGTCTTCTCATCACGGAACAGGCCGATGTGCCAGACCTGCGCATCCGGGATCAGCTCCCACACGCCGTCCACCATGCCCAGGCCAGCGCGCAAGATCGGCACCAGGCCGATCGTGTCTTCCATCTCGCCGCCTTCGGCTTTGCCCATCGGCGTCTCGACCACTTTCTTGATCGTATGCAGATCGCGGGTGGCCTCATACGTCAGCAGGGCGCTGATCTCTTTGACTAACTCTCTGAATTTACGGGGTTCGGTGGATTTGTCTCTAAGGATGGTGAGCTTGTGTAAGACCATGGGGTGTGTGGATACGTTCTCTTGGGCCATGCGCGTTCCTCCGTGGCTATTGGGTTGTAAATTGCGCCGATTATATACGCGCAGCCGCATCGCCGCGATTTTTTGAACCTGTATAATCCTTCGCAATGAGCGACACGCCGCGCCTGGTTGACCCGGCGCCACAAACCACAGACCGCAGCGAACCTGCCCTGCGCCCCCGCAAACTTGATGAACTGATCGGCCAGAAGAACGTCAAGGAGAACCTTGCCATTCTGCTGGACGCCGCCCGCCAGCGCGGCGAAGCGCTGGACCATGTGCTCTTCTATGGCCCGCCCGGCCTCGGCAAGACCACCCTGGCGCATATCCTGGCCAATGAGATGGGCGTCAACATCAAGGTCACCGCAGGCCCGGCCATCGAGCGCCAGGGTGACCTGGCGGCTATCCTGAGTAACCTCAACGAGGGCGATGTGCTCTTCGTGGATGAGATCCACCGCCTCGGCAAAGCCGTGGAAGAAGTGCTCTACCCCGCCATGGAAGACTACGCGCTCGACATCGTGATCGGCAAAGGCCCCTCGGCCCGCGCCATCCGCCTCAAGCTGCCGCGCTTCACGGTCATCGGCGCCACCACCCGGCTGGCCCTGCTCACCGCGCCGCTGCGTGCCCGCTTCGGCGCCACCTTCCGCCTGGACTACTACGAGCCCGAGGCGATCCGCGCCATCCTGGCGCGGGCCGCCGGCGAGCTGGGCCTGCAGCCGGACGCTGAGGGCATGCAGGAGATCGCCACTCGCAGCCGCGGCACGCCCCGCGTCGCGCTGCGTCTGCTGCGCCGCGTGCGTGATTATGCCGAGGTGCGCGCCAACGGGCAGCTCAACCGCGCGGTAGCCCAGCAAGCCCTGCAGCTGCTGGAGGTGGACGAGCTGGGTCTGGACGAACTGGACCGGCGCGTGCTGCGCGTGATCATCGAGAAGTTCAGCGGCGGCCCGGTGGGGCTCAACACCATCTCGGCCGCGGTCAGCGAAGAGCCCGACACCATCATGGATGTGGTCGAGCCGTACCTGATGCAGCTCGGCTTCCTGGAACGCCGTGCCCAAGGCCGCCACGCCACCCTGGCGGCCTGCAACCACCTCGGGCTGCCTGTTCCGGCCCAGCTGAACACGCCTACTTTGTTTTGATCCACAGATAAACACAGATGCCGAAACGGATAAAGCAGATACATCTGAGTTCATCTGCTTAGCATCTGTGTGCATCTGTGGAAAGTATTCGCCATGAATACCGCTGACTTTGACTACCATCTCCCCGAAGAGCGCATCGCCCAGACGCCTCTGGAGCCACGTGACAGCTCGCGCTTGCTGGTGCTCGAACGTGCCACCGGCCGGCGCACCCACACCCACTTCGCCGAGATCGGCGCCTTCCTGCGCCCGCACGACCTGCTGGTCGCCAACCACAGCCGCGTCCTGCCCGCCCGCCTGCACGGTCGCAAGCTGCCCGGCGGCGGCGAGGTGGAGCTGCTCCTCGTTGAGCAGCTCGAACCGCAACGCTGGAAAGCGCTGGCCGGCGGCAAGGGCCTACGGCCCGGCCGCCTCATTGACCTCGGCAACGGCCTCCAGGCTGAAATAGTAGAAGAACTGGAGCGCTCTGAGCGCGTCGTGGTCTTCAACAAGCCGCTCGACGAGGCGCTCAACACTATCGGGCAGATGCCGCTGCCGCCCTACATTCACACTGCTTTGCAAGACCGCGAGCGTTACCAGACCGTGTACTCGCAGCAGGTCGGCTCGGTGGCCGCGCCCACCGCTGGCCTGCACTTCACGCCAGAGCTTCTAGCGCGCCTGCAGGCGCAGGGCGTCGGCTTCGCCGAAGTGCTGCTGCACGTGGGGCTGGATACCTTTGCCCCGGTGCACGAGGATGACCCCAGCCAGCACCACATCCACACCGAGTGGTGCAGCCTGCCCGCCCAGACCGCCGGTGCGGTGAATACGGCCCGCGCCGCCGGCGGCCGCGTGGTGGCCGTGGGCACCACCAGCGTGCGCACGCTGGAGAGCGCCGCCCGCGCCGGCGGTGGCCAGGTGGCCCCGTACGAAGGCCGCACAGACTTATTCATCTTGCCGGGCTTTGAGTTCAAAGCGGTGGATGCGATGGTCACTAACTTCCACCTGCCGCGTTCCAGCCTGCTCATGCTGGTCAGCGCGTTCGCAGGGCGTGAACTGATCCTGGAAACCTACCAGGAAGCTATCTCGCTTAACTATCGCTTTTATTCGTTTGGCGATGCAATGCTGATCGTCTAGCGGCTAGTCACCGTTGCAGGTGTCCAGCACCTGCAAGAAGGCTTCAACCACCTGCGGGTCGAACTGGCTTCCGCTGCAGCGCTTGAGCTCGGCGATGGCTTCTTCCTTCGAACGCGCTTTGCGGTACACCCGTTCATCAGTCATGGCCACATACGCATCCGCCACGCTGATGATGCGGGCGATCTTGGGGATCTCGTCGCCCTTCAAACCATCCGGGTAGCCGGATCCGTCGTAACGTTCCTGGTGGGCACGGATGATCGGCGCCACCGAGGCCAGGTTGCGCACCGGCTCCACGATGCGGGCGCCGATCTCGGGGTGCTGGCGCATCACTTCAAGCTCAGCCTGCTCCAGTGAGCTGGGCTTGCGTAAGATCTCATCCGGCACGCCGATCTTGCCAATATCGTGCAGCAAGGCGCCCCATTTGATATCGATCAATTCCTCAGGAGTACATCCCAGCAGGCGGCCGGTTTCCACGGCCATGTCCACCAGGCGCTGGCTGTGGCCGCTGGTGTAGGTGTCGCGCACATCGATCGCGCTCGCCAGGGCGCTCACCGTTTGCAGGTAGGCGTCTTGCGCTTCTTCAAACAGGCGCACATTCTCCAGTGCGATGCCGGCGTGAATGGCAAAAGTGGACACCAGGTCGGCATCGGCCTGCGAGAACTGCTTGGAGGTGTAGCCGTCCACGGTCAGCACGCCAATGCAGGCGCCGCGGGCGATCAGCGGCGCGCCGATCCACGACTTTACGTTTTGGGCGCCTTCCAGCTGCAGCCAGTCCGGGTGGTCGCCAATATCCTCGTACAGCACGGTGCGCTGTTCAAACAGCAGCGGGTGGGCAAACTTGTCTTCAGCGATCGGCAGTTCAAGGCCAACCACATCGCTGGCCAGGGTGCCGGCTACCGCGTGCACGATCAGGTTCTCGCCGCGCACCAGTTGCACCGAAGCGCTGTCGAACGGCACCACCCGCTTGAGTTGATCCAGGATCAGGTCAAGCACGCTGGCCCGGTCGGCGGCTGAGCCCAGGATCGCGGCTACCTCACGCAGCGTTTCCGCCTGGCTGCGCTGGAAGCGCTCAGATTGCAGCAGGCGCAGCTTCTCGATCGCCGTGCCGGTCTGGCCGGCGATCGTGCTCAGCAGGCGCAGGTCAGAGTCGGTGAAGGCGTTGACCCGCACGCTCTCGGCGTTGATCACGCCCAGCACGCGGTTGCCGTTGCCCAGGATCGGCACACACAGCTCAGAACGCATGCTGGGGTTGACGCGCATATAGCTGGGTTCCTTGCGCACATCCGGCACGCGCCAGGCCTTGCCGGTGGCGGCCACGCGGCCGGTCACACCCTCGGCCAGGCTGACCACCCGGTTCAGATCCTGCGGAGTGATGCCGCGGTAGGAGGGGTGCACGGTCAGCTTGTCACCGTCCGCGTGCATCATCAGGAAACCGAACTTGTCCGTGTATAAACTGGCGCCGATGATCTCCGTGGCGCGCTCGATCAGCTCATCTTCGCCCTTGGCGTTCACAGCCGCCTGGGTGATAGCGTGCAACACCGTCAGCTCTTGCAGCTGGCGCTTGGTCGACTCGAACAGATGCACGCTCTCTAGGAACATGGAGATCTGGTCACCCAGGGTCGAGAGCGCCGCGATCTCGTAATCGTCGAATGCGTTGGGCTGCTGGCTCTCAATGTTCAACAAGGCATACACCTTGTTGTAGATCTTGATCGGGATGACGATCTCAGACTCGATCTTGGCAAAGCCTTCCACCAGCAGAAAATCGGGATGGCTGCTGGCTTGGTTGGTGTAGACCACCTCGCCTGTGCGGGCAGCCAGCCCCAGCAGGCCCTCGCCAAAGGGTTGGATATACCCCTGGCGCTCAGCCATAAGCTCAAAGCCGCCCGCCACCGCCTCCACAATGTACGACTGCGTATCATCATCCACGCGGGAGATGTCGGTGGAGTAATAGCCCATGCGGCGGTGCAGGCATTCCACAATGATCTGGAACAGTTTGTCGCGCTCCAGAATGCCGCTCATGCGGTTGGTCAGCTCGTTGAGCACGGCCAGCTGGTGCGTGCGGCGGCTTTCGGCGGCGGCGTTGCGCAGCCGCTCGATGCCGGTCGCCAGTTGGCCGGCCAGGGTGAGCAACAGGCGCTCATCGTCTTCGGTGAAGTGGTTGAGTTCGCGGCTCTCCGTATTGATGATGCCGATCACGCGGTCGCCGATCTTCATCGGCACGCACAGCTCAGACAGTGTCTTCTTGTCGTAATCGAGGTAGTTGGCTTCCTGGCGCGTATCGTTGATGCGCATCGGTTTGCCGGTTTGCGCCACGCGCCCAGTCACGCCCTGGCCCAGCGGTATCGGCTTGCTGGCCACCTCAGGCGCAGACTCGTACGAGGGGTGAATATGCAGTTGCCCGTCTTCCCCCACGAGAATAATGCCGAAGTTATCCGAATAGATACTGTGGCGGATGAGCTGCGTAGCGCTTTCGATCAGCTCATCTACGCTCTTTGCCTCAGTGGTGGAGTTGGCCACCTGCTGCAATATGGTCAGTTCCTGCAGTTGGCGGCGGGTCGCCTGGAAGAGGCGCGCATTCTCGATCGCCACGGCAGCCTGGTGGCATAGGGTCTGGGCCAAATAGATCTCGCGGCTGCTATAGGTGTGGCCTTCGCGCTTGTCTTGCAGCTCCGCCAAGCCGATTGTCTTGCTCTGCGCCAGCAGAGGCAGGATCAGCACAGTCGAGGCGCCGGCAGACTTCATTGCCTTTTTCTCGGCTTCACTGGTCGAGTTTGAATTGATGTGTTTTTGGATCGGGCGGCCGAGCTCCAGCACGGTGTTGACGTCTAGATCAGGGGCAACCGGCTTGGGTTGGCTGCGCGCCAGGGTGTAGCTGTGTCGCAGGCGCAGGTCTTTGGTATCGGCCAGCCAGTCGTAGGCGATAAAGGCATTGGCGTCCAGCAGCGTGGCTAACTGCCTGCCGACGACTTCCAACACTTTATCAATATCCAGGCTGGAGGCAATGCTGGCTCCGGTGAGCGCCAGGGCGGCCAGCTCGTCTACGTGTTGGCCGTCTTCGACCCAGCTGCTGGTGTCAACTTCGGGGCTGGAAATGAGAACGCGAATGAATTCAGTATCCTTGACCGGCAGGCTGGATATCTGCGCTCTGCCGGTGATCTGCTTGCCGCTGGGTGTGCGCCCGTGCCATTCGAACTCAGGCGTCTCGCCGCTGCGCACGCGCTCCAGGTGGTCCTGGTAGCGTTGCAGAGTGGCGCTCTTCGGCGCGTTCTTGACTGCGCTCAACTGGTTGAAGGTCAGCCCGTACAGGGCGCCCTCATCCGCCTCGAACAGCAGCAGCGCGCTCTGGTTGGCCACCAGGATCTTGCCGCTGTCTGCATGCAGGATCAGCACGGCTTCGGCGATGTGCTCCACCAGCGCTTTGACCTTGCTCAGGTTGCGCAAAGCATCCGCGTCCGGGGCATTCTGGCGCGAGCGTGAGTCTTTGAAGGAGGCTAGCAGCATCGGTTCAGTACCCATAAGCGCTGCTCATCTTGCGGGCATGCGTCATGTTAAGGGATGGGTGCCTTGCCGCCAGTGATGGGCGGGGCGGCATCTCCCAAAGTAATGCTAGGCTTCTTAGTGAACTGCCGCCGAGGTCTGGATCAGCGAGCCGAGACGGCGCATGAACTGGTCCAGGTCCATGGCCTGGATGGCCGTGATGGCCCGCATTTCCTCTTCATTCAGCTGGAAAGCGCCCAGCTTTTCCTGCAGACGGCCGTTCAAAACAGCTGCCTTGAAATCCTGGTCTACCAGAGCAAGAGTAGCGATAGCGTTCAGTTTCAGCTTGGACATTGTTAGGCTCCTATGGTGTTACCTGGTTCGTATGGCGAAAGAAGAAGGTACAGATTACAGGGTGGGGCCAGTGCCGATGCCGCCGCCGACAGGGTGGTGGCTCAAGCCGGGGCCGGTGCCAATGCCGCCGCCAACGGGGTGATGGGTCAAGCCGGGGCCGGTGCCAATACCGCCACCTACGGGGTGATTGCTCTGGGGAGCCGTACCGATGCCGCCGCCGACGGGGTGAGAGAAAGCAAAGTTCTTGGTCATGTTCGTAGATCTCCTGTTTTTTCTTGAATTAGATTGGCCGCATTCTAAGGAGTACCCTATGAACGCAGCTATGAGCATGGGTTAAAAAAAGCCACCCAAATTGAGCAGCTTCGTGAGAGAGTTCTAAGGGTCTAGATGCAATTTCCTTGCCGTCATACCCTTATCGTCAGTTGTTGATAATAGGCTTGCAAAGCCTCGATCGGCTCGGCGTTCAACTCCTTGCGCAGTAATCTTTCATACTCCTTGTAGTGCAAAATGGCCGCCGAGGTGGCCCCTGAATCGGCCATGCTCTTCATCAGCGCCAGGTGGGCCTCGTCGCGGTACGGGTCGCTGGAGACGATGCGCTCGTAGATCTCACGCGCCTCGCGGAAGCGCCGCGCCTTGAAGTCAAAACTGCCCAGCAGCTCCAGCGATCCCAGGTACAGGTTGCGCAGCTCTTCGCGGCGCTCGTCGGCCCAGTCCATGAACACGTCTTCGAGGTATGCGCCCTGGTACAGCCGCACCGCCTGGCGCAGCAGCTCGGCTTGCTCGGCTTCCTGCAGGCCAGGCGCAGCCGCCATGCGCACATAGTTCTCGAACTCGCGGGCGTCATACCAGGTTTGGATGCTGGGGTGCAGCGAGTAGTGGTCATCCTCGAACACGATCGAGTCTTTGAAGCCCAGGGCCTGGCGCACGCGCCACAACGTCGCGTGGAAATTGCTGCTTACTTTGCCGGGGCTGAAGTCAGGCCAGAAGTGGATGCCGATCGCTTCCTTGCGCACCCGGCCGCGATCCAAAATGTAAATGAAGAGCGAGCGTGCCCGCGTGGAGCGCCAAACCGTGACGGGCATCACTTCGCCATTGCGGCGGATCTCGACGTTGCCCAGCGTGTGCACTTCCAGCAGCTGCGGCTCAGCGTCCGCCAGCTCCTGCGCGCCCTCCAGCATGCTGCGCGTGAACATCGCCCGCGGCGCCTGCTCCAGAATATCGGCCAGCTGCGGCGAGGGCGCGGATGCCTGGGCGCGGATCAGCGCCGCCTGCCAGTCCCGCGCCAGCGGGATCAGGAACTGCTGGTAGCCCAGGCGCGCCGCGCCTTGCAAGGCCAGGGACAGTAGCGGCGCGCCCTCGGCTTCTTTGCCTTGCGTGTACAGAATGCAGGCCCGCAGGAACGCGGCAGTCACCTCATCCTGCTGGGGTGGGTCGCTCCACTTTTGCATGGCCAGCTCCAGTTGCTGGAGCGCCAGATCGTACTGCTGCATGTTGGCGTAGGTCCAGCCCATGTGCAGCGCATACTCCTTGCGGCTGAAGCGCGAGCCCGCCTGGCTGGCTGCCTTGCGCAGCCAGCCCATGGCTTCGTTGTAGTCGCCCAGCGCGCTGGTGGCCCGCGCCAGGCCCACGTACACCGGCACCAGCTCCTGCAGCTCGCCTGTGGTCTCGCCAAATTCCACTGCGCCCAGCAGAATGGCCTGCGCCTCATGCGCATCGCCCACATCCAGCAGCAGGGCGCCCTGGCCGCTAAGAATGCCGATGTGTACCCGCGCCCGGCCGGAGGAGCGCACATGCGCCAAAGCCTGGATGTATTCCTTCCACGAAGCCTGATATTGGCCGGTCTGGTGCAGCAGGTAGGCAATGTTGTTGCGGGCTGAGGCCAGCGCCCCTAGGTTGCTGCGGATGCTGATATGGATATCCAGCGCTTCCTGGAAGGCTTGCTGAGCGCCGAGCATTTGCCCGCTGGTGATGTAGATCAAGCCCAGGTCGTTCAGACACTCCGCCAGATCGAACAGATACACCGCCCGCATTGCCTCGGTGCTCTTGGCGGCCAGCTGCCGCAGGCCGCTCACCGCGCTCTGGATGTGGCTTATGCCCTCCTGGGTCTTGCCGAGCAGATGCAGCGACACCCCCATCAGCCGCTCGGCCTGGAACCACTGCAATGAGTTGTGCAGATCGGCCGCCAGCAATTCCTGCGAGGCCTGCGCCAGATCGATCGCCTCTTGCGGCCGGCCGCTGAAGCGGTACACCATGCCGCGCGTGGTGAACGCATTCGCCAACAGCTCCACATCGCCGCGTTGCTTCAGGATCGGCTCTGCCTCTGCCAGTAACTTCAAACACGCGTCGAACTGGCTTTGGTTGCCCAGTGACTTGGCCTGGTACAGGATCAGGCGCGGCGCGCTCTGGCGCAGCCCGGGGGTCTTGTCTAGATCCTCCAGCCAGCGCGCCAGCAGCGCCTGGCGGCCGGTGGTGTAGAAGTGTTCGGCGGCCGTATCCATCCAGGCCGCCGCCGCCTGCACCTCGCCCGAGGCGAACTTGTGCTGGACGGCGTTCTCCCACTCCTGGCGCTGGAAGTGCCAGTCCGCCGCGCGCGAGTGCATCGCGCTCAGCTTGGCCGGGTCGTGCCGGGCAAAATAATCCTGCAGAAATTCAGAGAACAGTTGGTGGAAGCGGTAGCTGTTGCCTTCGCGCGTCTCGGTGCGGCTGACGAACAGGTTGCGCTCTTCCAGCGCCCGCAGCATGTCCCCCGAGTCCTCGCGCTGCATCACATAGTTGCACTGCGCTTCGCTAAAGTCGCTGAAGATCGATGCGCCTAGCATGAACTCGCGCAGGTCCTCGCTTTGCTGGCTCACCACCTCCTCGGCCAGGTAAGTGTAGACTTGCTCAGTATTGCCCAGGAAGTGCGGCACGCCGCCGGTGCTCATGGCCCGCACCGCCAGCAACAAGGCTACGATCCAGCCGTCGGCCCGTTTGGCCAGCTCCTCAGCTTCCTCCTGCGAGAGGCGCATGCGGTAGTTTTGCAGCACCAGCTTCTGCAACTCATCGGCGCGGAAGCGCAGCTCGTCGGCGCTGATCGTCACCAGCTCGTCGCGGATATACAGGCTCGCCGCCGGGATGCCGTATACGCTGCGTGAGCCGATCAGAATGCGCAGGTGGTCAGGCAGGTGCTCCAGCAGGCTTTCCAGAAAATCGACGATCTGCTGGTTCTCGCCCGCCAGGTGGTAATCGTCCAGCACCAGCACACTGAAGTCGGGCACCTGCTCCTGGATGGCGTTGATCAGTTCGGTGGCGATACTGGGGGCGTCCGGCCGGGCGCCGGGCGTGTTCAGGCGTTCTTCCAGGGCCAGGCCAAAGCCGGGGAACTGCTGCTGAAACGCGGCTACGATGTGCTGGGCGAACTGCACCAGGTCGCCGTCCTCCGGGCCGATCCGGTACCAGCATACGTGGGCGTCCACGTCGGCCGCAAAATCCACCAGCAGGGTGGTTTTGCCGTACCCGGCCGGGGCCGAGACGAAGGTCAGCTTGCGGTGCAGGTTCTGGTGCAAAGTATCCACCAGCCGCACGCGCCGCAATACATCCTTGCGGCGCTGCGGGGCACGCACTTTGGTGAGCACGATGGTCATAGGTTATCGGCTGGCAGCATAAGGGGCTGCCAGAGTATTGTAGGGCAAGACGGGGTGAATGTTGAGTCAGGTTTAACAGTTCTTTCGGCCTAACCGGGCACACCAGTATAATTTTCTGGCGAGGTGACATGCGAACTGTTGATCTGATCATAAAGAAGCGTGACGGCCTGGAACTGACGACCGAGGAGATCCAATTCTTTGTCCAGGGTTTCACAGACGAGACGATAGCCGACTACCAGGCCAGCGCTTGGGCGATGGCGGTGCTCCTGAACGGGATGAGCGACCGGGAGGTGACCGACCTGACCCTGGCTATGGCCAACTCAGGCGAGGTGCTCGACCTGAGCAAGGTCGTGGATATTGCCCTGGACAAGCATTCCACCGGCGGGGTGGGCGACAAGACCACCCTGGTGGTGGAGCCGATCGTCTCGGCCTGCGGGCTGCGGGTCGGCAAGATGTCCGGCCGCGGCCTCGGCTTCAGCGGCGGCACGCTCGACAAGATGGAATCCATCCCCGGCTACCGCACCAACCTCACCAAGGCAGAGTTCCTGGCCCAGCTCAAGGATCTGGGCCTGGTCCTCACCGGGCAGACCGGCAAGCTGGCTCCCGCCGACGGCAAGATGTACGCCCTGCGGGATGTGACCGGCACGGTCGACTCGCTGGCGCTGATCGCCTCGTCCATCATGAGCAAGAAGATCGCCGCCGGCGCCCAACGCATGGTGCTGGATGTAAAAGTAGGCGTGGGCGCCTTCATGAAGACCCTGCCCGAGGCCAAGAAGCTGGCCAGCATCATGGTGAGCATCGGCAGGCTGGCCAAACGCAAAGTCGTATGTCTGCTGTCTGACATGAACCAGCCGCTCGGCTACGCGGTCGGCAACGCCCTCGAGGTCAAAGAAGCCATCGAGACCCTGCACGGCGGCGGGCCGCAGGATTTCCGCGAGCATTGTCTTGACGTCGCCAGCCACCTGCTGGTGCTCGGCAAGGCGGCGGGCACGCTGGCCGCCGCCCGCAAGAAAGCCGAAGCCACCTTGCAAGACGGCAGCGCCTTGGAGCGCTTCCGCAAGCTGGTCGCCGCCCAGGGCGGCGACGTCAGCTATGTCGACGATCCCGGCAAGCTGCCAGTGGCGCCGATCATCAAAGAGGTGACCGCTCCCAAGAGCGGCTACATCAAATGGATCGATGCCCAGATCGTCGGCGAGACCTCGGTCGAGATGGGCGCTGGCCGCGCGACCAAAGAAGACACCATCGACCCCGCCGTGGGCATCGTGGTGCTGCACAAAGTCGGCGACCGCGTCAAGAAGGGCGAGCCGCTGTTCGTGCTCCACGCCAATTCGCAAAAGTCGCTCAAGGCAGCCGAGACCCGCGTCCTCGCAGCCCACAAGTGGTCCGCCAAGAAAGTGAAACGCCTACGCCATTCTTATGGCGTGGTTGATAAATAGCTTGCTGGTTCGCGTGTCACCCTGAGCGCAGCAATACCAAACAAAAAAGCCCTGCGAATTCGCAGGGCTTTTTCTATTTACTGTCAACTGTAAACTGTCGACTATTTGTAACCCGCCATGAAGGCTACGCCCAGCGTGCCCGGGCCAGTGTGGGTACCCACCGAGGGGCTCACCGCCGAGAGGGCGGTCATGGCCGGCTTGAAGCGGGTCGCGGCCTCGTCCAGCAGGGCCTTGGCGTCGGCCTCGGCGTTAGCGTGCACCACAGCCAGGTGCAGCGGCGTGCGGCCGCCGATGCGCTCGTCCACCAGGTCCAGAATGCGGGCCAGCGCCTTGGCCTTGGTGCGCACGCGTTCGCGCGGCTCCAGGCGGCCATCCTGCACTTCCAGGATCGGCTTCAGGTTCAGGGCCGTGCCCAGGAAGCGCGCGCCGCCGCCGATGCGGCCGCCGCGGTGCAGGAACTCCAGCGTGTCCACCAGCAGCAGCAGGCCGGTCTGCTCGCCGGCCTTCTTGGCGATGTCGGCGCATTCTTTCAGCGACTTGCCGGCCTTGGCCGCCTTGGCCGCTTCCAGCAGGGCCCAACCGGTGCCCATGGAAGCCGAGTGGCCGTCCATCACTTCAATGTTCAGGCCGCTCACCAGGTCTTTGGCCTGGTTGGCCGAGGCAATGGTGCCCGACAGCTTGGCGGAGACGAACAGGCCCAAAATGTCGGTGTAGCCATCCTTCTGCAGTTTCTCGTACATGTCCTTGAAGGCAGCCGGCGAGGGCTGCGAGGTGCTGGGCATGGTCTCAGACTTGGCCAGGCGCTCGTAGAACGCGCCGGGCTGGATATCCACACCATCACGCAATTCCTCCCCGTTCCAGATCACAACCGTGGGCACAATATTGATGTTCAGGCCCTCGCTTAGTTCCTTGGGAAGGTAGGTGGTACTGTCCGTAATAATCGCTACTTTGGCCATTCGTCTCTCTCCTCGAGGATGAATTCAGTGTGCCGGGGCGGCACGGGGGGATTGAACCCCTAGTGTAGTGGAAACCTGAAAAGCGGACAAGAGAGCGCCGCCAATTTGCCCCTGCCGCCCGCCCCGCGGCTCTTGACCGTCCACCCCAGAGCGGCTACAATCACCCGCTGCTTGGGGTCAACCTCCTGGCAAGCAAAATCGCGGGCGCTACCCGCTTTTAAAGATCATTTGAGGAGCTTGTTTTTTAGATGGTACGTATCAGACTGCGCCGCGTTGGCGGCCACAATCAAGCCAGCTTCCGCATCGTGGCGGCGGACAAAGAAAGCCCGGCCAAGGGCCGCTTCATTGAAGTACTGGGTTCTTACAACCCGCGCACCAAGCCTGCCACCATCGCGTTGCAGGAAGAGCGCATTTACCACTGGATCAGCAATGGCGCCCAGCCCAGCGAGTCCGCCCAGCAGGTGTTCCAGCAGGCCGGTTTGACCGCCCGCTACGAGCGCTTCAAGGCTGGCGAAAGCCTGGAGACCCTGCTGGCCGAAGCTGACGCTGCTGCCAAGATCCGCAATGCGGATGGCCGCACCAGCTTCCCGGCTCCAGCCACCAGCAGCCGCAAGAAGGCTGCTCCCGCGGCTGAAGCCGCTGCTCCGGCAGCAGCCCCCGCCGCCGAAGCGGAAGCGCCGGCCGTCGAAGCTGAAGCTCCGGCTGCCGAAGCCGAGGCTCCTGCCGCTGAAGTTGAAGCTCCGGCTGAAGCTGCTGCCCCTGAGGCTCCGGCTGCTGACGCTGCCGCTGACGCCCCTGCGGCTGAATAATCTCTGACATGAAAGAGCTCGTCGAGTACATTGCCGGCGCTTTGGTGGATGATCCCACCCAGGTGCGCGTGAACCAACGCCGCCGTGGTGAAGGTACCGAGCTCTCGTTGTTGGTCGGCAAGGAAGATATGGGCCGCATCATCGGCCGCAATGGCCGCGTAGCCAACGCCATCCGCCTGTTGCTGCAAGTCGCAGCATCTCAGGATGGCAAGCAGGCCACCTTGCATATCTCGGAACCGGATTGAGCTCCCGCAGACACAGAGCCAGCCAACGCCGCAAGGCAAATGAAGGCAAGCCCTCCCAGTCAGGCTCGGCGGAATTCCGCGAGCCTGACTTTGTATTGGTAGGCATTCTGCGCCGTCCGCATGGTTTGCGCGGCGAGGCCCAGGTGTCCATCGAAACAGATTTCCCCGAACGGCTGCAGCCTGGCCTGAAGCTCTTCCTGGGTCCCGAGCATACGCCTGTCACCATCCGCTCGCAGCGCCCGGTGGATGGCGGGCTGCTGCTGTCCTTTGAAGAGTTCCCCGATCGCAACGCCATCGAGCATCTGCGCAACGCCCCCCTGTTCTCGCCGGTGCAAGACAGCCCGCCGCTGCCGCCCGGCCAGTACTACCGCCACCAGCTCATGGACCTGGCCGTGGTGAGCGATACCGGCGAAGAGCTGGGCACGCTGACCCAGGTGCTCGAGACCGGCGCCAATGATGTCTACATCGTC
Source organism: Anaerolineales bacterium (assembly GCA_019454165.1). Classification (GTDB taxonomy): domain Bacteria; phylum Chloroflexota; class Anaerolineae; order Anaerolineales; family UBA11579; genus JAMCZK01. The sequence continues at coordinate 731,820 of CP075367.1, forward strand.
CACTCTGAGCGCTACGGTGAAGTGCTGCTACCCGCCATTCGTGACGTAGTATTAGATGTAGACCTGGCCAACAAGCGAATGCAGGTCCACCTGCTGCCCGGCTTGCTGCCCGAGATCAAGGATGAAGACGGAGGGTGAAGAATGTGAACTGAGTTTCACTCTTCATTCATCCCTCATCCTTCATACCCTTCATCCCTATCTTTTCTGGTATTCTGGTTGCCGTTTTGAGTACCGGCATGAACACGCACATGGATGCTGAAACGCTGAGCCGTATCGCGCTCACCAGCGTGAAGTATGTGGGGGCGGTGCGCTTCCGCATGCTTCTGGCCGCCTTCGGCAGCGCCCAGGCCGCCTGGGCCGCAACACCGGCCCAGTGGCAGGCCGCCGGTTTGCCGCCGGCCGCCACCGCCGGCCTGGCCCAGGCCCGCCAGAGCCTGGTGCTGGAGCAGATCCCGGCTCGCCTCGCTCAGCACGGCGTACGCGCCATGACCTGGGAGGATGCCGAGTATCCGCGCCGCCTCAAGGAACTGGAGCAGGCTCCGCCGGTGCTGTATGTGCGGGGCGATCTGCTCCCGGAGGATGACTGGGCCGTCGCCATCGTCGGCACCCGCCAGGTGACGGCCTACGGCCGCCAGGTGGCGGAGGAGTTGGCCGGCTTCCTGGCTCGCCGCGGCATCACCGTGGTGAGCGGGCTGGCCAAGGGCGTCGACGCCGTGGCCCACACCGCCGCGTTGCGCGCCGGCGGGCGCACGCTGGGCGTGGTGGCGCACGGGCTGGATAGCATCTACCCCACCGCCCATCACGGCCTGGCGCAAGAGATGACCCGGAGTGGGGCGGTACTCAGTGATTATGCGCTCGGCACCCCGCCAGACTCGGCCAACTTTCCGCCGCGCAACCGCATCATCTCCGGCCTGGCCCAGGCCGTGGTGGTGATCGAGGCGGGCGAGCGCAGCGGCGCGCTCATCACCGCCGGCTTCGCCGCCGAGCAAGGGCGCGAGGTCTTCGCTGTGCCCGGTCCCATCTATGCGCCCAATAGCAAGGGCTGCAATATGCTGATCGAGCGCGGGGCGCACCCGCTGCTGCAATTTGAGACGTTATTGAAAGTATTGAACTTGGAGACGATGGATTCGAACAAAGATGCACGCCAGGCCCTGCCTGCAGATGCAACCGAGGCCGCCCTGTTTGGTTTGCTGGGCGCCGAGCCCATGCACCTCAACGAGATCGGCGCCCGCGCCGCCCTGCCGATCGCGCAGGTGTCCTCCACCCTCACCTTGATGGAGCTCAAAGGCCTGGTGCGCCACGTCGGCGGCATGGCCTACGTGGCCGCCCGTGAGCTGGGAGCCAGCTATGGCTAAGCATACCGAAGGTATGCTACATGCCGAAGGCATGCTACATGCCTACGCGGTCATCATGGCCGGCGGCGGCGGCACGCGCTTATGGCCGCTCTCGCGCCAATCCAGGCCCAAGCAGATGCTCACGCTCATCGAGGAGCGCAGCCTGTTCCAGATCGCCGTGCAGCGTCTGCAAGCCCTCCTGCCGCCTGAGCGCATCCTGGTCGTCACCAGCCAGCAGCAGGCGGCCGAGCTCAAGACCCATGCGCCCGAGCTGCCCGCCGAGAATTACATCCTCGAGCCGCAGCCGCGCGGCACCGCCGCCGCCATCGGCCTGGCGGCCGCCGCCCTGGGAGCGCGTGACCCGCAAGCCGTCATGATCGTGCTCACCGCTGACCACTACATCGGCAACGAGGCCGGCTTCCACCGTTACCTCGAGGCCGCCGTGGCACTGGCCCAGACCGGCCCGCTGGTCACGCTCGGCATTCAGCCCACCTTCGCCGCCACGCAATATGGCTACATTCAAATGGGCGAAAGCCTGGGCGAGTTCGGTGGCTTTGTGGCCCACAAGGTTAAGCGATTCAAAGAAAAGCCCAACGAGGACGAAGCCCAGGCTATGATCGCCGCCGGTGACCACGCCTGGAATTCGGGCATGTTCATCTGGACCATCGAGCGCATCATGCAGGAATTTGCCCAGCAGATGCCTGACCTGCATGCCACCCTGCACAAGGTGGCCGCCGCCATCAACACGCCGGACTATGCCGGCGTGATCGAACACGAGTGGCCGCGTATCGCCGCCCAGACCATTGACTACGGCGTGATGGAGCATGCCGCCAACGTGGCCGTCATCCCCGCCAAGGAGCTGGCCTGGAACGATGTCGGCTCGTGGACCTCGCTCTTCGAAGTCCTGCCCGCGGATACCAACGGCAACCTGGGCCTCCACCCGCACCATCACGACCTGGATAGCCGCAATTCGCTGGTGCACGGCGCCAGCAACGCGGCTGAGCGTCTTATCGTTACCGTTGGCGTCAAAGATCTGGTGGTCGTGGATACCGGAGATGTGCTATTAATTTGCAGCCGTGAACGCGCCCAGGATGTCCGCAAGGTCATCGAAGCGTTGAAAGAAAAAGGGCTGCAGCGTTACTTGTAATAATTTCTTTTTAGAGGTGTTTGTTTGGAAGCTTATTGTGTGAAATGCAAGACCAAGCGTGAGATGCTGAACCCGCAGGCCGAATATACGGCCAGCGGGGCGCCCGGCACGCGCGGCACCTGCGGTGTATGCGGCACAACCCTGTTCCGCATGGGTCGCACCCCGGCGCATGAGGGCATTCCCGCCCCGGTCAAGCCCACCAAGCAGGAGCGCCAGGACGCCCGGCGCAAGGGCCGCCTGGTCATCGTCGAATCCCCGGCCAAGGCCCGCACCGTCGGCCGCTACCTCGGCAATGGTTACCGCGTCGAAGCCTCGGTCGGCCATGTGCGCGATTTGCTGCGTTCGCAGCTCTCCGTGGATGTCGAGAACAGCTTCGCGCCCAAGTACCGCATCCCCAACGAGAAGCGCAAGGTCGTCAAAGGCCTGAAGGCTGAAGCCGCCAAGGCCGAGGAGATCTTCCTGGCTACCGACCCTGATCGCGAAGGTGAAGCCATCGCCTGGCACCTCATCGAGGCCGCCGAGATCGACCCGGCCCGCACCAAGCGCGTCGTCTTCCATGAGATCACCAAGCCGGCCATCGAAGAGGCCTTCGGCCAGCCGCGTGACATCAACATGAACCTGGTGGATGCCCAGCAGACCCGCCGCGTGCTTGACCGCCTGGTGGGCTACAACCTCAGCCCCATCTTGTGGACCAAGGTGCGCAACCGCCTCTCGGCCGGGCGCGTCCAGTCCGTTGCCCTGCGCCTGATCGTCGAGCGCGAGCGTGAGATCGACGCCTTCGTGCCCGTGGAGTACTGGTCCATCGCGGCCGAGTTGCAGCCTGAGGGCAGCAAGAACACCTTCGTCGCCAAACTGGCGGATGTCAACAGCAGCGAGCCTGACCTGGGCTCCAAAGAAAAAGTAGACCCGCTGCTCGCCGACATGCAGACCGCCAGCTACACCATCCGTGAGATCAAACGCGGCCAGCGCCGCCGCAAGCCGCCCGCGCCTTTCACCACCAGCACCTTGCAACAAGAGGCCTCGCGCAAGCTGGGCTATACCGCCAAGCGCACCATGGCCATCGCCCAGCAGCTCTATGAAGGCATTGACCTCGGCCAGGGCGAGACCACCGGCCTCATCACCTACATGCGTACCGACTCGACTTACATCTCGCCGCTGGCGCAGCAAGAGGCCCGCGAGTACGTCACCAGCGTGCACGGCGCCAGCTACCTGCCGGAGCAGGCGCCTGAGTACAAGACCCGCTCCAAGGGCGCCCAGGAGGCCCACGAGGCCGTGCGCCCAACCTCCGCCATGCGCACTCCGGCCCAGGTCAAAGACTTCCTCAGCCGTGACCAGTTCCGTCTCTACCAGCTTGTTTGGCAGCGCTTCCTCGCCTCGCAGATGGTGCCGGCCGTCTACGACACCGTCTCCGTACGCGTCATAGGCCAGGGCAGCAACGAATACCTGTTGCGCGCCTCCGGCTCCATCCTGCAATTCCCCGGCTACCTGGCCGTCTACGAAGAGGCCAAGGACGAGACCGTCAAGGCCGAGGGCGAAGATGATTCGCCCATCCCGCCTGACCTGGCCGAGGGGCAAGCCCAAAAGCTCGTAGAGCTTTTGCCGGTCCAGCACTTTACCCAGCCGCCGCCGCGCTTCAGCGATGCGTCGCTGGTCAAAGCGCTGGAGGAGTACGGCATCGGCCGCCCATCCACCTACGCGCCTACGCTCAACACACTGCAGCAGCGCGGCTACGTGGTACGTGAAGACAAGCGCTTCATCCCCACCGAGACCGGCCTTCTGGTGAACGACCTCATCACCGAGCACTTCCCCGACATTGTGGATTTCAATTTCACCGCCGAGATGGAAGCCAACCTCGACAAGATCGCCGCCGGCGACGCCAACTGGGTCAAAGTGCTCAGCGACTTCTACGAGCCGTTCTCTGAGACGGTCGAGAAGGCCAAGCTGGAGATGCCCGAGTCCAAAGCCGGGCCGGAGTATATAGGCCGCGAGTGCCCCACCTGCAACCAGGGCCAGCTCATCATCCGCTGGGGGCGCTACGGCAAGTTCATCGGCTGCGAGCGCTTCCCGGATTGCCGCCACACCGAGCCCTGGCTCGAGAAGATCGGCGTCACTTGCCCCAAGGACGGCGGTGATGTGGTCGAGCGCCGCACGCGCAAGGGCCGCATCTTCTATGGCTGCGCCAACTACCCAGCCTGCGAATTCACCTCGTGGAAGCGGCCGCTGCCCACCCCGTGCCCCAGCTGTGGCGGCACGCTGGTGATCGCCAACAAGAACTTCGCCCAGTGCATGGACTGCGAAACGCAGTTTCCGCTGGACGATGTGCAAAAAGAAGAGGAAACCGCCGGCGAGGCGGCCTAGCCCCGTCATTGCGAGGAGTAGGGGCGCAGCAATTGCCTAGGACACTGTCATTGCGAGGCAGCCTAGCCCGTCATTGCGAGACAACAGCCGCATGGAATGCGGCTGTTGTGTAAGGCGGCATTTCAATGCCGCCGCCGAAGCAATCTGGTTTTGAGATCGCCGCCCTGCAATGACCGGCTGCAGCCAGTTGCGCATTCCGCACCGCTCCTCTAGAATCCAACCCTAATGGACTACGACCCACAAACCCCCGCCGAACATTCGGCGTCCACCCCTTCGCGGCGCGGCATCGCTTTCGACCCCTCAGCTTTGCTGGCCAGCCTGCGCCAGCCCCGCACCCTGGCCATCGCTGCCGGCATCGCCGGGCTGCTCTTCGGCTGGTTGGTCATCGGCTGGTGGCTGTACCCGGTGGAATTCATAGACGGCAATCCGGAGCAGTTGCGCGCTGACTACCAGCAGAGCTACCTACGCGCCGCCATCGACTCCTATACCTTGAACCCTGACGAGAACGTGGCGCGTGAGCGCCTGCAGGCGCTGGGAGCCGCCGTGGATGGCACCATGGCCGCCGTGGCCGCTGCGCCCGGCAGCCAGAGCGTTGAGACCATTGCCCATTTCCAATCCATGCTCGGTCAGCCCACCACAGCGGACCCGCAGACCCCCGTCGAGGGCCAACCCACGCCGCAGCCCACCGAGCCTGCCGCGGACGCCCCGCTGCAGAACGCCCGCAACTTGCTCACCATGCTGTGCGGCCTGACGATCCTGATCGCCGCCGTTTTTGGCGGCGTCACCCTGTGGAAGCGCCGCCGCAAACAACCTGCCAGCCCGGCTGCCCACACGGGCAGCGGAGCGGCCTTGCCGATCATGCAGTGGATAACCACCTACCACGCCGGGGATGATCTGTTCGATGAGTCGTTCAGCATCGATTCACCTGCGGGCGAGTTCATGGGTGAGTGCGGCGCAGGCATCGCCGATACGATCGGCGTAGGCACACCCAAGCGCGTCACCGCCCTTGAGGTCTGGCTCTTCGATAAGAACGACATTCAAACTATCACGAAAGTGCTGATGAGCAATCACATCTTCCGTGATGATGCCGCCCGCAACCGGCTCTCCGCCAAGGGTGAGCCTGCTTTGTGCACCCCGGGCGCCGAGATGGTGCTCGAGACCGCCACCCTGCAAATGGTCGCCCGCGTCGTAGATATACAGTACGGCGAAGGCGCCCTGCCGGAGGATAGCTTCTTCGACCGCGTAACGCTGGAGCTGGCTGTCTGGCCCAAGAGCTAACACATTACTGACTCAAAAAAAAGACCAGCCGTAGGCTGGTCTTTTTTTATTGCCCGTGTCATCTATCAACCTGTGTCATCCATCAACTCGTGTCATTCATCAACCCGTGTCATTCTGACCGGGTTTGTACATCCATACCAGACCGCCGACGCCCGGTCAGGGAAGAAACCTTGCTGGCATATCTTCTAAGCAGCGCCTGTTTGTCAGTCATGTCCACAGGGATCCCTCGCTACGCTCGGGATGCACTCTTGTATTTGTAGGGACGTACGCTGCTGCGCAGCGTAACACGCTGCGCCCGCACTCTCTCCCGTGTCATTCTGACCGGGTTTATACATCTACGCCAGACCGCCGACACCCGATCAGGGAAGAATCCATACAGCCACATCTTCCAAGCACTGCATGTTTGTCAGTCATCTCCACCACATTCACACAAAAAAGCCAGCATCTCGCTGGCCTTTCCTGTTCACTCTTCACTGCTCACTCGCTACTCCACACTCACCACTTCAAACACCAAAACCCCCGCCGGAGTCTGCGCCTCCACCTTGTCGCCGGCCTTGTGGCCCAGCAGCGCCTTGCCGATCGGCGACTCGTTCGAGATCTTGCCATTGCGCGGGTCAGCCTCTTGCGCGCCCACCAGGAAATACTTCACCGGCTCGCGCCCCTTCTCCTTCAACGTAACCGTCGAGCCGATGCCGATCACGCCATCCGGGTTGCTCTGCTCGGTGATCACCACCGCATTGCCCAGAATGGCCGTGATCTCCTGAATACGTCCTTCCAAAAAGGCCTGGTCTTCCTTGGCTTTGGAGTAGTCGGCATTCTCAGACAGGTCGCCTTGCTGGATCGCCGTGCGCAGGCGCTGCGCCAGCTCGGTGCGGCGCGGCCCGCTCAGCTCCTCCAGCTCGGCCTTGAGCTTCTCGATGCCTTCGGGGGTTAAGTAAAACTCGTGTGAGCTCATGGCAGACCGGTATTTCCCTTCAATCGGTTATTTTCCTGTTCGGCAAAACGGTCGGTCATGCCGGCGATATAGTCACATACAGCCCGCTCCAGGCCACGGCTGGGGATCGCGGCCTGGAAGTCAGGCGGCAGCATCTCCGGCTTGGCCACGTAGGCGCGGTAGATGGTGATCAGGGCGTTGCGGGCGTGCTCGGCCATGCCGCGCACCCGCGGGTGGTTGTACAGGTTCTTGAACAAGAAGCTTTTGAGCTCCTTGTTCATCGGCAGCATGCTCTCGCTGTAGCCGATCACGTTGTGGTCCAGCTTCTGGAGGTCCTCGCTGCTCTTGGCCCCGGCCGCCTCGATACGGGCGTTGGTGGCATCCAGCACATCGCTGATCAAAATGCCCACCAGCCGCCGGATGATCTGGTGGCGCAGCAGTTCGCTCATCTCACCTTTGCCGTCCCAGCCCACGCTCTCGATCACCTGCTTCCACAGCGCCAGCTCGCTGAACATCTCATGGTGGATCATGCCGGAGCGCAGGCCGTCGTCCAGGTCGTGGGTGGTGTAGGCCAGCTCATCGGCAATGTTGGCGATCTGCGCCTCCAGGTTGCCGCGCAGCTCCGGGTTGAAGTCAGTCGCGTCCGAGACGTCATAGTCGGTCTCGTGCTTGACGATGCCCTCGCGCACTTCCCAGGTCAGGTTGAGGCCAGGCCAGTTGGGGAAGCGCCGCTCCAGCTTGGTGACGATGCGGAAGGATTGCTTGTTGTGGTCGTAGCCGCCGTGGTCCTTGAGCAGCTCGTTCAGGGTTGCTTCACCGGAGTGGCCGAAGGCCGCGTGCCCCAGGTCGTGCGCCAGGCAGATCGCCTCGATCAGGTCTTCGTTGCCGCCCAGAGCACGTGCGATCGTGCGGCCCACCTGGGCCACTTCCAGCGTGTGGGTGAGCCGCGTGCGGAAATAGTCGCCCTCAAAGTTGTTGAAGACTTGCGTCTTGTACTCCAGGCGGCGGAACGCCGTGGTGTGAATGATGCGGTCACGGTCACGCTGGAACGCAGTGCGGTACTCCGGCTCGCTGTCGGGATATTCGCGGCCTTTGCTGTCACGGCTGCGCATCCCATACGGCGCCAGAGTTTGGTCCTCGTACTGTTCAAGCAGTTGGCGAGTAATGATCATCGTATGAAAAGTCTAGTTGATGGCTATGGGACTGTCAATTGCATAAATCAGGGAGCAGTGAGCCGTAGTCAGTGATCAGTATTAGTCCGCATCACTGCTCACAGATCACTGATCACTCATCACTCATCACTGGTGATTACCGTTCCCAGCTTCTCCCCCAGCAACGCCTTATAAATGTTGCCGTCTTCCACGCCGGAGAATACGCTCACCTGGCACTCCGGCTGGCCTTGCACGATGCCCAGCATGCTCTCCACCTTGCTGGCCATGCCGCCGGTCACATCCGTCGCTGCTGATGCGCCCGGCAGCGCCGCCAGGTTGGCATAGCTGGCCGGTGTGATGCGCGCGATCACGTCGCCGTCGGGGTAGCGGGTGTACACGCCGGCGTCGCTGCCCGCCAGCAGAATGCGTGCCGGCCGCAGCTCGGCCGCCAGGTGCGCGAACAAGTCTTCGGTCGAGAGGATCGTGCCGCCGATCTCCGTATCGAACACCACATCGCCATAGACAACGGGCAGGATGCCAGCTTCCAGCGCGGCGCGGAGCGGCTGCAGGTTCCAGTGCTGTACGCGGCCGCGGGCGGCCAGCACGCTGCTCACCGGCGCAAACGCCACCGCCGGCTGGTCAGCCACTGCGGCCAGCGCCCCCATGATCGCCTGGTTTAGCGCGCTGGCGTAGCGCCACACTTCCACAAAGCCGCGCCACTGCTCAGGCGTGCGGACGCCTTGGCGGGTGCCGTATTTCTTGGCCGGCACATGCCCAAACGAGCCGGAGCCGTGCCCCAGCAGGATGCGCAGCTCAGGCTTGGCCTGGCGCGCCGCGGCGATCTCTTCCACAATGCGGCGCACCAGCTCCGGGCGCAGCATCGCCTCGGTGTGCTTGTCGGTGATCAGCGAGCCGCCCAGCTTCAGGAATACGAGCTCGCTCATGCCACCACCGTGTGCAGCGTGCTGCTCGCCCCGGCGGCGCGCAGCGCCGCCTCCAACGGGGCAGGGTCGCCAGCCGCCAGGGCCAGCATGTTGCCGCCGCGACCGCCGCCGGAGAGCTTGGCGCCCAGGGCGCCGGCCGCCCGGGCGGAAGCCACCAGCCCATCCAGCTCGGGCGAAGAGACGTCCAGCTGTTGCAGCAGGGCGTGGTTCTGGTCCATCAGCTGGCCGAGCTCAGCCAGCTCGCCGCGCTCCAGCGCACGACGCGCCGCTTTGGCGATCGTGCCGATCTCGGCGAACAGCGCCTCATAGCGGGCCGGCTCGGCCTGCCAGGCAGAACGTACATCGCCCACGGTCACTTTGGTGGGGCTGGGGATGCCGGTGTCGGCGATGACCAGGTTCAACGGCGCACCGAGCGCAAACGTTTGCAGCGGTTGGCCCTTGATGAAATACACCGGCCGGTTATAGGTGATGACAGTGTTGTCGATGCCCGAGGGTGTGCCGTGGTGAATTTTCTCGACCTCGAATGCCACCGCGCTGACCCGCTCATCCGCCAGCGGGTGGCCCAGGAAGCCGGACAGGGCGCGGGCGATGGCCACGCTGACCGCCGCCCCGGAGCCCAGCCCCGCCGCCACCGGGATGGTGGAGCTGACCTTGATGGTGACCGCCAACGGGTGCTGCACGCCCATCGCCTCCAGCGTGAATCGCACCGCCGCCGCCAATGGGTGCTGCGGGTCGAGCTGGTCCAGATCCGCGTCCACGCCCACCTCGGGCGCCTGGATGCGGATGCGCCCGCTGGGCGCATTGAACAGCGGGCGCACCAGTGCCCGCGCTGCCACCTGCTGCACCGGCACGGCGATGGCCGGCTGCCCGTACACGGCGGCGTGCTCGCCGAACAAGATCACTTTGCCGGGGGCCGCCCCGGTGCCGGCGGGCATCGTCACGAGAAATAGAAGATCAGCAGAATGGTCACGGCCCACAACACCAGGTCGATCTGCAGCGGGCGGTCGGCGAACAAAATATCCTCCGGCGCCTCACCCGAATCTTTGACCTGCACCAGATACAGATAACGAAAGAAGCCGTACAGCACGAACGGGATTGTCAGCATCATGCTGTGGTTCTCCGGCAGGTTGGGGGCCGAGAAAGTGTACAAGCTGTAGGTCAGGATCGCCAGGCTCAGCACGATCAGCAGCAATTGGTCCAGGAAGTTCTCGGTGTACCCGGCCAGCACTTTGCGCGTACGCGCGCTGCCCTTGGCCTTGATCTCGGCCCGCCGCTTGCCGATCCCCAGGAACAGCGCAAAAAAGGTGGTGAACACATACAGCCACGGCGAGAAGCGCACCACATCGATCAGCGCCACGCCCGCGCCCACCCGCAACACGTAGAACATCGCCAGCACGATCACATCGATGATGGCGATGTGCTTGAACCAACTGGAGTAGGTGAAGTTGAGCGCCAGGTACACGACGCAGATCATGCCGAACACCGGCGAGAGCCAGAAGCCGCCCACCAGCGCCACCAGCATGAACACGGCCGCCGCGCTCGCCGCCAGCCACACCGGCAGGGCGCCGGAGGCCAGCGGGCGGTGCTTCTTGCGCGGGTGGCGCCGGTCCGCTTCCACGTCTAGGATGTCGTTGATCAAATACACGCTGCTGCTCAACAGGCAGAAAAACACGAAGCCCAGCACGGTCTGTTTAAGCGGGCCAAGCTGGGTCAACTGGCGGTCGAACACCAGCCCCGCGAACAGCAGCACGTTCTTGGCCCACTGCTTCGGACGCATATTCTTGAACAATGCGATCAGCATGCGCGGAATCATAGCATCTAAACAGCGAGTGAGCTGTGAACGGTGAACAGTGAACAGGGATGAGTGAACAGTGAGAGGTACATGCAACTATTGCTGCTACGAGTTTGCGGGTCACTTATCACTAATCACTGCTCCCTAATCACTGACCAATCACTGATCCCCGATCCCTGCTCCCTCATCCCTGGTATAGAATCCCCGCATGCCCAAACAACGCGCCGACCTGCTCCTGGTGCAGCGCGGCCTGGCCGAAACCCGCAGCCAGGCCCAGCGCCTGCTGATGGCCGGCCAGGTGCGCTACAACGGCCAGATCGTCGATAAGCCCGGTGCGCTGCTGCCGGATGACGCCGCCCTCGAGCTGGCCGCCCGGCCGCCCTTCGTTTCGCGCGGCGGCGAGAAGCTGCAAGCCGCCCTGGATGGCTTTGCTATCCAGGTGGGCGGCTGGGTCGCCGCCGATGTGGGCGCATCCACCGGCGGCTTCACCGATTGTCTGCTGCAGCGCGGCGCGGCCAAGGTCTATGCCATCGATGTGGGCAAGGGCCAGCTGCACTGGCAGCTGCGCCAGGATCCACGCGTGGTGGTGATGGAAGAGACCAACGCCCGCAATGTAGCCGAGTTGCCCGAATTGGTGGATGGGGTTGTGGTGGACGCTTCGTTCATCTCGCTCAAGACCCTGCTGCCTGTGTTCCAGCACTGGCTTAAGCCGGGCGGCCAGGTGCTGGCGCTCATCAAGCCGCAGTTCGAGGCTGGCAAGAAAGAGGTCGCCCGCGGCAAAGGTGTGATCCGCGACGCCGCCGTGCACCGCCGCGTCCTGCAAGACATGCTCGACTTTGTCGGCCAGCAAGGTCTCGCCGTGCGCGGCCTGCTGCGCTCGCCCGTGCTTGGCCCCAAGGGCAACGTGGAATTCCTGCTGTGGGCGCAGGTGGCCCCCGCCGCCGGCGCCCTGCAGCCCGATCTCGACGCAGTGTTGGCCGCGCCTGACACGGAGGTGCAGGATGGCTAAGTTACAAACCCACGCCGGTGTGCTGGCTTACTTGTCACACAAACCCGGCGCCGGCGATACCTATCCATTCGGCCCCGGAGCACGCGTCTTCAAGGTGGGCGGCAAGATGTTCGCCCTCATTGGCGAAGATGAGCCCACCCTGACCCTCAACCTCAAATGTGACCCTGAAGACGCCCTGGCCCTGCGCGCCGCCTATCCCAAGTGGGTGCGGTCCGGCTATCACATGAACAAGAAGCATTGGAACACCGTCGTCGTCGGCGAAGGCTTACCCGATGATGTCCTGCGCGAAATGATGGATCATTCCTACGCCCTGGTCGTCGCCAGCCTGCCCAAAGCCCTCCGCGCCAAGCTACAGGAGTAGCGACAGCTGTGGTGTACGCTGCGAAGCAGCGTACACCACTATGCTTATTGTCATTCCGAACGGGTTTTTGTATCTACACCCGACCGCCGAAGCCGGATCAGTGAGGAAACCATGCTGGCCTGTCTTCCAAAAGTTTGTATTGATACGAACTAGATAGTTCAAATAAAACTCACACAGAAGCAATCCATCTCTCCGTGCGACGCGGGGCCCTCAGAAATCTTTTTTCGGTTGCAAATCCCAGACTGAGCGTTTGCGGAGGGGGCCACGGGGGAACCAACTTTTGGTTCCCCCTGCGGGGTCACAGGGGCAGCGCCCCTGAAAAGAAAGAAAAGAATTACGCCAACCCCGGCGGCAAATAGATCGTGAACTCCGTCTGGGCCTGTACCAGCACACTGTACGGCCTGCGCTGTTCTTCGAAATTTGCCACGCCTAATCGCTCCAGCGCCTCAAAACGCGCCTCCACCACCTCGGCCGCCTGCATCTCCAGCTTGTCGTGCCAAATGCTGTAGCTGCCCAGCCTGCCATCGCGCCGGGTGTAGTAACCGCTCAGCGGGTGGGTCAGGTACACCAGCGCCGTCTCCTCGTCTGGGAAGCCGCCGTGCAACTGCGACAAGCTTTCAGCTTGCCGCAGTTGCAGCATGGCAGCGCCCCACGCCGAGCGCGTCTCGATCGCATAGTGGCTGTAGCGCCCATCCGCGCCCAGCCTGCAATCAAAGTGCATGCGCCCGTGATGCCAGGGCAGCTTCCATAGATAACGGGGAATAACTACCGTCAGCGAGTCGAGCAGGCTGCCCAGAAACCACACGCACGGCTTGCCTGTGCTGCGGTCTAGCACGTAGACGCGGTAGTTGGTCTGGCCGAAACGAAACTGCGGGGAAGGGTAGGCCGCCAGCCGGAAATCCAGCTCCTGGAACGGCACCACGGATACTAGTGCGCGCGGCTCGCCGTTGACCGGCACGGTCAGCAGCTCAAAACGCTCATGCACCAGCGGGCGCAGCCGCTCGGGCGGCACGGCGTAGGTGATGATTGCAAAGTGCAGTAGGGTGCTGACCACATCAATGCCGCTCGGCCGCGGCCGGGCCTCGTCCGCAAAGCGCAGCGGCAGCACTGCGCTATTCCAGCTCGCTCAGGCTGCCATCTGCACCCAGCTGCTGCACGCGCAGCTCGGCGCTGTCCAGCAGCTGGCCGCAATGCTTGGCCAGCTGCTGGCCGCGCTCGTACAACGCCAGAGCCGCATCCAGGTCACCCACCTCGGCCTCCAGTTGCTGAACGATACCTTCCAGTTCTTCCAGAGCCTGGTCATAGCTTAGGCTGCTGATCTCTTTGGGCTTGGCCATTTAGTCTTCCTTCGTGTCTTTCACTTCTACGTTAAGGCGGCCGCGCTGCACGCGCACGTCCAGCTTGTCGCCGGGCTGCACATCGCTTGCCGCCCGCACCAACTTCCCGTCGGCGGCGCGCACCACGGCGTAGCCGCGCTCCAGCACGGCCAGCGGGCTTAGCGCGCCCAACCGGGCTGCGATTCCCTGCAGGGTCGCCCGCTGCCAGCGTGCTCGTTGCGCCAGGGCGCGGCCGCTGCGCAGGCTTAGCTCATCCACGCGCTGGCGCGCCCGCAATACCTTGGCCGCCGGCGTCTGCCGCTCCAGCCGCCCGCGCACGGCGGCCAGCTGGCCGCGCAGTTCCTGCACATCCGGCGTGGATACCTCCGCCGCCGCGGTGGGGGTGGGGGCGCGCAGGTCGGCCGCAAAGTCGGCGATGGTCACATCCGTTTCGTGGCCCACGCCGCTCACCACCACCGCCCGCGTGCGCCCGATCGCCCGCGCCACGATCTCGCTGTTGAACGCCGCCAGGTCCTCCAGCGACCCGCCGCCGCGCACCAGCAGGATCAGGTCTGGCTGGGCGAACTGGTCCAATATGCCCAGCGCATCCGCCACCAGCATTGCCGCGCTGGGGCCTTGCACCTGGGCCGGCGCCAGCACCACCTCCGCCAGCGGGTAGCGCCGCTCCAGCGTGTGCAACACGTCTTGCAGCGCCGCGCCGGTCGCCGAGGTGACGATGCCGATGCGCCGCGGCCAGGCTGGCAGGCTGCGCCGGCGCTCGAACAGGCCCTCAGCTTCCAGCCGGTTCTTGAGTTCAATGAATTTCTGGTACAGCGTGCCGGCCCCAGCCGAGCGGATCTCGTCCACATACAACTGGTAGCGGCCCTGGGCCTCGTAGATGCTCAACCCGCCATGCACTTCGATGTGATCGCCATTCTTGGGGATCTGCGCCTGCAGCTCGGCCGTGCTGCGCCACATTACACACGGCAAGGCCGCATCCCGATCTTTCAGCGTGAAATACCAATGCCCTGATTGTGGGCGCGAGAAGTTGGAAACCTCGCCCTGCACCCACAGGTTCTGGAACACATCCACCGCCTCGATCGCCCGCCGCAGGCCGCGGGTCAGCTCGGTCACGGTGATGGCTTTGGGTTCAGAGGCGAACAAGCCCATCTGTTGCATGCGTGCAGGATACTGTCCGCCCGTGGGCGCGTCAAGCCAACCGCGCTTCTGTCAAGCCTGTGCCTCACCGTCATTGCGAGACGGCAGCCGCATTTATGCGGCTGCCGTGTAAGGCGGCGCTTTTAGCGCCGCCGCCGAAGCAATCCCCGATCCAGCTCGTCTCGCCCCTCCTGCTACAATTCGCCCATGCAGCGCCTCTTCTCCCCCTGGCGTAAGCCCTACATCGAACGCAAGCCCGATCCTGACGCCTGCGTCTTCTGCCTGGCCCTGGCCCAGCCCGATAGCGCCGAGAACCTGATCCTGCACCGCGGCCAGCACGCCTTTGTCATGCTCAACCGCTATCCCTACACCAGCGGCCACCTCATGGTGCTGCCCCTGGCGCATGTCGCCCGCCTGGATGCTCTCACGTCGCCCGCCCGCGCCGAGATGATGGAGCTGCAGACCCAGGCCATCGCCGCCCTCGAGGCCGAGTACACCCCGCAGGGCTTCAACCTCGGCGCCAACCTGGGCGCCGCCGCCGGCGCCGGCATCGCCGAGCATCTCCACCTGCACATCGTGCCGCGCTGGGCCGGCGATACCAACTTCACCGCCACGGTCGGTAACACCCGCGTGCTGCCCGAAACGCTGGAGGACACCTGGGCGCGCCTCCAGGCGGCCTGGAAGTAGGCCACAGGGGCTGAGGTACACTTTTCACTCTGGCATCAACATCTCCCAACCAACCCATATCACAGGATGGTTATGACCCAAGACAAGCAAGATCAGCCCGTCATCCTCAGCGCGGTGCGCACACCCATCGGCAAGTTCCTCAGCGCCTACAGTAGCCTCACCGCGCCCCAACTGGGCGCCGTGGCCGTCAAGGCTGCCCTCGAGCGCGCCGGGCTGAAGGACACCACCGCCATTGATGAGGTCATCATGGGCAACGTGGTCTCCGCCGGGTTGGGCCAGGCGCCTGCCCGCCAGGCCAGCATCTTCGCCGGCATTGACCCCAGCGTCGGCGCCACCACCATCAACAAAGTGTGCGGCTCCGGCCTCAAAGCCGTGATGATGGCCAGCCAGGCCATCAAAGCGGGCGACGGCAGCCTCTTCGTCGCTGGCGGCATGGAGAGCATGAGCAAGGCGCCCTTCCTCGTGGACGGGCGCGGCGGCACGCTGCGCTATGGCAGCGCCCAGCTCACCGATGCCCTGCAATACGATGGCCTGTGGGACCCGTTCGAAGATTGGATCATGGGTGACGCCGCCGAGTTCATCGCTGATGAATATGAAGTGACCCGCGAGGCGATGGACGAGTTCGCCCTCGCCAGCCACCAGAAAGCCATCGCCGCCATTGACGGCGGCAAGTTCAAGAATGAGATCGTCCCGGTCGAGGTCAAGGGCAAGAAAGGCGTCACCGTCGTCGACACAGACGAGTCGCCCCGCCGTGACACTTCGCTCGCGCAGCTCCACAAGCTGCCCGCCGCCTTCAAAGAAGGCGGCAAGGTGACCGCCGGCAACGCCCCCGGCCTCAACGATGGGGCGGCCGCCACCGTAGTGGCCAGCCGCGCCCGCGCGGAGGAGCTTGGCGTCAAGCCGCTGGCTCGCATCGTGGGCTACGCCCAGGCCGCCGTGGATCCCAAGAGCATCTTCATCGCCCCGGCGCGTGCCATCCCGCTCCTGCTCGACAAAATTGACTGGACCCTCAAAGACGTTGACCTCATCGAGCTCAACGAAGCCTACGCCGCCCAAGTGCTGGCCGATGGCTACGCCCTGGCCGACCACGGCTGGGATTGGAGCAAGGTCAACGTGAATGGCGGCGCCATCGCGCTCGGTCACCCGCTTGGCGCCAGCGGCGCCCGCCTGTTGGCCACGCTCATCTATGCCCTCAAAGACCGCGGCCTCACCCGCGGCATCGCCTCGCTGTGTCTCGGCGGCGGCGAAGCCGTGGCCATGGCCATCGAAGTGGAGAACTAAGTGGATAAAGCCGAACGCCAGCAGCTCATTGAAAAATACGCCACCGCCTTCGATGAGTTCGAAGCCGCTCTGAACGCCATCCCCAAAGAGGTCTGGCTCTTCAAACCCTCGCCGGATGCGTGGAGCGTGCACGAGAACATCATCCACCTGCTGGATAGCGAGACCAACAGCTTCCTGCGCGCCCGTCGCCTGGTGGCCGAACCCGGCCAGCCGCTCATGGCCTACGATCAGGACGTATGGGCCGTCGAGCTCGACTACCACAGTGAGAACATCGAAGACGCCCTCGCCGTCACCCGCCTGGTGCGCAAGGTCACCCATGACTTCATCAAGAATCTGCCGGATGAGGTCTGGGGCAACACCGTCATCCACCCCGAGTACGACGAGCCCTACACCTTCGAGCGCTGGCTGCGCATTTATTCCAACCACCCCCGCGCCCACTCTCAGCAGATCACCGACAACTATCGGATTTGGAAAGAACAGCAGGAGTCCTGATGTCCATCAAACACATCTTCGTCATCGGCGCCGGCACCATGGGCAACGGCATCGCCCAGACTGCCGCCGTATCCGGCTATAAGGTCACCATGATGGATGTGGCCGAAGACTTTGTGCAGCGCGGCAAAAGCACCATCGCCAAATCGGTCGAGAAGCTGGCCGAGAAGGGCCGCATCACCGCCGAGCAGAAACAGGCCGCCCTCGACATCTTGCCGGTGACGGACATCAAAGGCGTTGCCGAAGCCGACCTGGTGATCGAGGCCGCCACCGAGAACCCTGAAGTCAAGTTCAAGCTCTTTCAGGATCTGGATAGCATTGCCCGGCCTGAGATCGTACTCGCCTCCAACACCTCGTCCATCAGCCTCACCAAGCTGGCCGCCGCCACCAAGCGGCCCGACAAAGTCGTCGGCATGCACTTCTTCAACCCCGTGCCGCTCATGTCCCTCATCGAGATCGTGCGCGGCCTCGGCACCAGCGACGCCAGCGTGGACACCGCCCTCGAAGTCGGCAAGCAGATGGGCAAGACCCCGGTCGTGGTCAATGACTCGCCCGGCTTCGTCTCCAATCGCGTGCTGTGTCCCATGATCAACGAAGCCATCTTCGCCCTCGAGGAGGGCGTCTCTGACGCCGAGGGCATCGATACCGTCATGAAGCTCGGCATGGCCCATCCCATGGGCCCGCTGACCCTCGCCGACCTCATCGGCCTCGACGTAGTCCTCTACGTCATGGAGGTCCTGCAGCGTGATCTGGGCGATAGCAAATATCGCCCAGCCCCGCTGCTCCGCCGCATGGTGGACGCCGGGTACCTCGGCCGCAAGAGCGGCAAAGGCTTCTACGACTACAAGTAACCTCTGCCCTTGTGTCACCCTGAGCGCAGCGAAGGGCATTTGCACAGCTGGTTTCTAACTCAACATAGTTGAAGCCTGTGTCACCCTGAGCGCAGCGAAGGGCATTTGCACAGCTGGTTTCTAGCTCAACATAGCTGAAGCCTGTGTCGCCCTGAGCGCAGCGAAGGGCATTTGCATAGCTGGTTTGTAGCTCAACCTGTCAGAAGCCTACGGCTCCTGTGTCACCCTGAGCGAAGCGAAGGGCATTTGCATAGCTGCTTTGTAGCTCAACACGGCAGAAGCCTAAGTCTCCTGTGTCACCCTGAGCGCAGCGAAGGGCATTTGCACGGCTGGTTTGTAACTCAACATGACCGAACCTAAATCTTCATCAGCTCCTGTGTCACCCTGAGCGCAGCGAAGGGCATTTGCATAGCTGGTTTGTAGCTCAACACGTCAGAAACCTGCATCAGCTTCTGCGTCACCCCGAGCGCAGCGAAGGGCATTTGCAGAGTAGGTTTATAGTTCCAACATGGCTGAAGCCTACGTCTACATTCTTGGAAACAAAGGCGGCATGCTTTATGTGGGCGTTACGAGTGATCTCCAGCGCCGCATGTACCAGCACAAGACCAAAGCCACTCCGGGCTACGCCAGCAAGTTAGGCATAAACCGGCTTCTGTATTACGAAACCTTCAATCACATCGTAGATGCAATCGCAGCAGAAAAGCAGATCAAGGGCTGGTTGCGCAGCAAAAAACTCGACTTGATTCGCCAGCACAATCCCGAGTTTCAGGATTTAAGTTCTGATTGGTTTGAATCAAGCTCCTGACAGCTTGGCTTTTGTATCAGGCTGCAGATGCCCTTCGCTGCGCTCAGGGTGACACCATGAACGAAGCCTTATGAGGTAACCTGCCCTCTTCCATTTGGGAGAGGTGCGACTAGGCGCGGCGAGCGTAGCGAGCGGGTGAGGGCGCTCCCCCTACGGACAAAACGCCGCCGAAGACCAGCCAAACAGCTCGCCGTCGTAGTAACTGGCCGCCGGGTCAATATACAAATAGGCCGCCGGGCCATAGCTGCGCACGATCCCGATCACGGCTACACAATCACCCGTCTTCACCCCTTCGTAGTAATAAGAGAATGAAGCCACCCGGAAATGCGAGGAGAGCTCATTAGTATCCTCGCTGAAGTGAACGTGATAGTTTCCACTTGAGTCTTGCAAGACGCCGTTCTCGTAGACATTCTGCTCCCCTGTCACCGCGCTCGCCACGCCATACACGCACATTTCCTGGTCAATATGCTCGGCTGTGATCGTGTCCCAGCGTACGCAGTCCTCGAAGCCGCGCTCATCCAGCAGGGTGGGCCGCGGCGTCGCGGTGGGGGTAGCGCTGGGCTGCGGCGCGGTGGCGCTTGGCGCCAGGGTGGGGCTAGGGGGCAGGGTGGGTGTGGCCGTCGGTTCTGCGGGGGCTGTGCTGCAGGCGCCGAGTACAAGCAGAAGCAACAACCAGGGGGTGATTTTTAGCATCGCATCCTCCCTAGGGTAGTGAATGAACAATCTCAGTATAACCGCGCGCTCATACCCCTTACGTCTCATGGACAAGCGCGAATTTTTCAACTATATTCGCTCAACTAATTCGCCTAAGTGCTGTTATCCCCTGGAGGAGACTTGAGCACTTTTCATCGCTTCTTACTAAGCATTGGTATCGTCCTGCTCTTTGTAACCCCGCTTTTTTCTCAACCTCAAACAGCACTTGCCCAACAACCTACGCCCAACTGCACTCCCGTTGCCGGCGCAGGCGGCGGCTGCACCCCAACGCCCAACCCGCCCACATCCACCCAGCCGGTGCTTGCCATCCCGACTACCCCCACCGGCGTCATCCTGGGCATCCCATCCACCAGCACCGCCACCGACGTACCCTTCGATATTGCCGTTCCCATCCCATCCGAAGGCAATCCCTACACCACCCCGCCCATGCCCTTTGGTGCGCGGCCCACATACACGCCCTCGCCCACGATGATCTTCGCGGTAGAAGATCCCTCCTTGCCTGATCTCTCGGTGTACGCTATCGAGGTCACCCAGGGCATCCAGGATCTCGAAAATCGCATGCCGCTCATCGCGTTGCGCGGCACGGTGCTGCGCGTCTACACTCGCACAGACTCGGGTTCGCTCGGTCAGGTGCACGGCGCCATCGAGGCCTATCGCAACGGCCAAAAGCTGGCTGGCGGCCCGGTCTACTCCAACAACCAGCCCATCACGGCCCGCCAGAGCGGGCCGGATCGCCTGGTTGTTGATGACACGCTGAACTTCTTCGTTCCCAACGGCTGGCGCTCAGGCACAGTCACCTACCGCGTTTACGTCTATGCGGTCCACCCCAACTGGCCGTACTGGTACGAGCCGAATGCTCAGAACAACTACTTTGAGGTCACGGTCACCTATGACAAGGCCATCGATCTCAACGTGGTGTTCGCTCCCATGCACTTGCACAACTTCGATGCCGATAAGATCTACACTGGCCAGAACTTCACCTATACCTTTGATCAGACTGCCGCTCAATTGGCCGCCTACATGATGCAGTTCTACCCGGTGACCAATCTGATCCCCATCTATCAGTCCATCTCCACCATCTACCCCAAGAACCATCCGCAGAACAAGCACGAGAATGATTGGACCCTGGTGGAGAACAAATCCACCGGTGAAATGCTCACCCGCATTCAGTGGACGCGTGATAACACCGGCTGGCTTGATGATAACTTCTGGTACGGCATGATCTCGCCTAACCTCCCCTGGTACTGGACCATCCCGCCTGAGGACGGCGGCGGCACCTTCACCGCCACCGGTTTCTCCAACGGCACGGTTGCCATGGGCCAAATGTTCAGCACTTGGAGCAACGCCACGCCCTGGTTCATGGCCGGTGAGGCCACCATCGTCCACGAAGGTGGCCACAACTATGGCCTGGGGCACTACTCATGCAACGTGGGCGGCCCGGTTGTGTACTATCCCTACCCAGCCCCCAATTGCGCTCTGGCCGAGGTTGACCCTGAAGGCTTCTACGGATACGTGTGGTACTATCATGTGTGGGATCACATGTCCGGCCCCACGGTCATCAGCAATGACCCCGCCGCCGCTGCGCCCAACCGCGGTTTCCCTCTCATGGGCTACGCCCAGCCGCAGTACTCCGATCCGTACACCTACTGCAAAGTGATGGACTACCTGGGCGTCGACTGCCAGCCCAGCTCGCTCGGCATTCCTGAAGCCTCCGCCGGTCAGGTGGCCAGTCTTGTGCAGGGCCAGCCCTTCGCCCAAAACCAGCCCGTCCTGCCCAGCTATCTGCAGAATGTGCAGGAGTACCTGCTGGTGGATGGCGAGGTAAACCAGGCCGAGGGTGCTGCAAGCTTCTACCATGTCCTCCGCACCAGTGATCTCGAAGATAACGCCCTCGAGTCCGCCATGCAGCGCGAGATGCACCGCAACGGCGAAATTCACGAGCACAGCCACCACGGCGACGAAGAGCAGTTCACCCTCTCGCTCGAAGCGGCCGATGGCGCCCAGCTCTTCAGCCTCCCGCTCATCAACTTTGGCATCTCGGCGCATGTGCCGCCGCCAAACTTCCCCTTCACCGAACTGGTGCCCTTCCCCGAAGGCTTGCACTACATCCGCATCCGCCTGGGCGACGCCATCCTGAGTGAGCGCATCGTCAGCCCCAACGCGCCGACCGTCACCCTGCTCAGCCCCGTCGAAGGCGGCGAGCTGAGCGCGCCGCTGGAGGTCCGCTGGCAGGCCGAGGATGCCGACGGGGATGAGTTGACCTACATGCTCCAATACAGCCCGGATGGCGGAGACAACTGGCTGCTGCTCGCCACCGACATCAGCGAGGCCGCCGCCACCCTCAGCGAGCTGACCCAGTTGCCCGGCTCGCAGAACGGTGTGTTCCGCGTCACCGCCATGGACGGCGTCAACACGGGTGTGGCCGTCAGCGAAGTACCCTTCTCGGCGCCCAACCAGCCGCCGGCCGTCACCATCGTTTCGCCCCGCCCCGAAGCCAGTGTCGAGACCAATGGCTTCGTCCACTTCCTCGGCTCTGCGTATGACCTGGAGGAAGGCGCAGTTCCGGAGGAATCGCTGGTCTGGGTCTCCAACCTTGACGGCGAGTTCGGCCGCGGGTTCTCCTTTGAAACCAACGCCCTCTCTTCCGGCTTGCATGAGATCACCCTCAATGCCACAGACCGCCAGGGCGCAACCGGCAGCCGCGTCACCTATCTCTATGTGGATGGCAACGTGGTCCGCCCGGTGCCCGATGAAGCCGAGATGGCCATGGTCGCAAGTATCCTGGCGGGTGACTTGCCCGAGCCGCTCGAGCAGCCGGCCGCTACCTCAACGCCTGACGCGGCCCAGCCCGCGCCGCCGGCCACAGCCTGGCTGTGGATCGGCCTGGGCATCGCCGCCCTGCTGGCGGGTTTGTACCTGTTCATGCGCCGCCAGAAGTAGCTTTTGCGTAGTCACTAAAGAGAGCCTGCCATTGGCAGGCTCTCTTTTTTTGTCATGCTAACCATACTGATAAAATTCCTCTATGACCCAATACGAAGTTGTTATCGGTCTTGAGACCCACATTCAACTCAACACTGAAAGCAAAATTTTCTGCGCCTGCAGCGCCGACTCGTGGGATGATGCGCCCAACACCAACATCTGCCCCGTGTGCAGCGGCCTGCCCGGCGTGCTGCCGGTGCTGAACGAGGGCGCTGTGCGCAAGGCCGCCACGCTGGCGGCCGCCATGGGCGCCGAGCTGCAGCCCGTTTCGCACTTCGACCGCAAGAACTACTTCTACCCAGACCTGCCCAAGGGCTACCAGATCTCGCAATACGACATGCCGCTCGCCACGGGCGGCCACATGGATCTGCCCACCTCCAACGGCACGCGCCGCATTGGCATCCACAAGCTCCACCTGGAGGAGGACGCCGGAAAGACCGTCAACCGGGCCGACGGCGCCCGCCTTATCGATTTCAATCGCTGCGGCGTGCCGCTGGTCGAGATGGTCACCGGGCCTGACCTGCGCTCGGCTGACGAGGCGGCCCAATACCTCATCCGCCTGCGCCAGTTGCTGCGCTGGCTGGGCATCTCCGAAGCCGACATGGAGAAGGGCCACCTGCGCGCCGATGCCAACGTCTCCATCCGCCCGGTCGGCAGCGATGTGCTCAACACCAAGACCGAGATCAAGAACGTCAACTCGATCGACTCGCTGCGCAGCGCCATCGAAGCCGAGATCGAGCGCCAGACCCGCGCCGTCCAGGCTGGCGAAACCATCCAGCCCTGGACCCTCGGCTGGGATGAGAACACCGGCACGCTCAGCAAAATGCGCTCCAAGGAAACCGAGGCCGACTACCGTTACTTCCGCGAGCCTGACCTGTTGCCCCTGGTTCTCGACGACGCCCGCCGCGCCGAGATCATCGACGCCCTGCCTGAGTTGCCGCTGGCGCGCCGCCAGCGCTTCATCGAGCAGGTCGGCTTGCCGGAGTACGACGCTGACATCCTGAGCAGCGAGCGCTCCCTCTCCGACTATTTCGAGGCCGCCGCCAGCGCGTATGGCGGCGACATCAAGCGGATTTCCAACTGGCTCATGAACGATGTGCTCGCTATGCTCAACGAGAGCGGCCAAACCGCTGACCAGCTCAAGCTGACCCCGCAATACTTTGCCGAGGTGCTCAAGCTGATGGACAGCGGCGCCGTCAACACGCCCACCGGCAAGAGTCTGCTGCTCAAGGTGCAAGCCAGCGGGCAGGCGCCCGCTGACATCGTCCAGGCCGAAGGCCTGGCCCAGGTCTCCGACGAAACTGAATTGCGCAAGATCGCTGAAGACATTATCGCCACCAACCCAGACAACGTTGCCAGCTTCCGCGCCGGCAAAGATGCCCTCATGGGCTGGTTCGTGGGCCAGCTGATGCAGCGCACCAAGGGCAAGGCTGATCCCAAAGCCGCCGCTCGCATCCTCAACGAATTGTTGCGTGGCTAATAGCGACTCGCTGCCCGATTTCAGCATCCAGCCGGCTGCACCCCAGCACGCCGCACCCATCCGCCAGCTCATCGAGCAGGCCGACCTCTTCCAGCATGGGCTCGACTGGCGCAACTTCCTCGTCGCCCTCACACCCGGCAATCAGTTCATCGGCTGCGGCCAGGTCAAGCAACACACCGATGGCACCTGGGAGCTGGCCTCCATCGCCGTTGTACCCGGCTGGCAAGGCCGCGGCGTTGGCCGCGCCGTCATCGAAGCCCTGCTCGCCAGGCACACCGGCGAGCTATACCTCATGAGCATTTCCGCTCTTAAGCCGCTCTACGAGAAGTTTGGTTTTATTGAAGTCACGGGAGAGTACCTGCCGAAGTATTTTCGTCGCCTGACTCAGATGCCGGCCATGATCGCCGAATTTGAACGTGTAGATGAACGCATTATGGTGATGAAGCGCGAGGCCGCATGAAGACTCTCGTCCTCTACGACGGCTACTGCGCGTTGTGCAACCACAGCGTGCAATTCTTGCAGGCCCGCCAGCGGCCCGATGCGCTCGAGTACGCCTCGCTGCAATCGGAGCGCGGCCAGCGCGTCCTGCAGGCCGCCGGCCTGCCCACGCAAAGTTTCGACAGCATCGTCGTCTCCGACGGCGGGCAGGTCTATGTGCGCTCCGCCGCCGCCCTGCGCCTGCTGCGCTACCTGCGCTTCCCCTGGCCGCTCCTCAGCATCCTGCGCCTGGTGCCCGCCTTCCTGCGTGACCCGCTCTACGACCTCATTGCCCACAACCGCTACCGCTGGTTCGGCAAACAAGGTAAATAGTCCAACTTATTTTTCTCATCCCGAGCGAGCAAAACGAGCACCGTCATTGCGAGGAGTATTCCAGCGCGTAAGCGCTGGAAACGGACGAAGCAATCTGGCCCGCAGTATGTGTCACCCTGAGCGCAGCAGACTCGCCCGCACCACCGTGTCACCCTGAGCGCAGCGAAGGGCATTCGCTCACCTGACCCAAAACCCCTGTCCGCCGAAACACCCGAACCTTGTCATTCCGAGCGCAGCGAGGAATCCGTAGTGAGCTGGTTTGTCACCCAGCGCATCTGCACAAAGTCTGTAGGGGCGGGTCTGAGACCCGCCCGCATTACTGACTGAAGTTCACCCTACAAAGAATACATGCCAGCAAAGATTCTTCCCTGGTCTGGCTTCGGCGCTCTGGTGTAGATGCACAAACCCGGTCAGAATGACACAATGGGGTCGGCGGGTCTCACGCCCTGCCCGCAGTACCGTGTCACCCTGAGCGCAGCGAAGGGCATTCGCTCACCCAATCCCCACAACCCTGCCCGCCGAAATACCGAACCTTGTCATTCCGAGCGCAGCGAGGAATCCGTACTGAGCTGGTTTGTCACTCAACGCATCTGCACAAGTCTGTAGGGGCGGGTCTCAGACCCGCCCGCACTACTGGCTGAAGTTCACGCTCTATTAAAGAATACATGCCAGCAAGGATTCTTCCCTGGTCTGGCTTCGGCGCTCTGGTGTAGTTGCATAAACCCGGTCAGAATGACACGTGTAAGGGATGCCATGCCCGCTAAACATGCAATGCGGGTCTCACTGAGGCCAAGGGTAGATTGCAATTCCACTATTACCGTTTGGAGGGGGTTCTGCGCTGCAGAGCAGCGCTAGGGGGAACTGCTAACACGAAGTGTAGTTTCCCCTAAGCGGGGTCAGGGGCAGGGCCCCTGAAAAAAGAAAATCTTTAGGTTCTCACAGCCAGCTTTGCAGTCTAGTTAACACCATCACAAAAACACTACCCTCCCTCTGCGCCGTATAATCCCGCCACCCATGCGACTCCCCAAACTCTTCTCCCCCGCCGGCCTGTTTATCCTCGCCTTCGTCCTGCGCCTCGTCCCTGTCGTCGCCGCCATCAGCCTGCCCATCGGACTCGACGACATGTTCCAGTACGACATGCTCGGCCGCAGCCTCGCCGCCGGCGAAGGCTACCGCTGGTACGCCCAGCCCGATCTCGACCTCATTCGCAGCTACATCGACATTGACTTCATCGCCCCGGACTACGATCCGCGTGGCATCGAAACCTCCTTCCGTGCCCCCGCCTATCCCTTCCTGCTCGCCGGCGTCTATACCATCAGCGGGCTCGAGTGGCGCCTGTTCGCCGCCCGCCTGGTCAACGCCGCGCTCGGCGCGCTGCTGGCGCCCATGACCTATGCCCTGGCGCGCCGCCTCTTCCCCGATGACGAGCGCGTCGCCCGCTTCGGCGGCCTGGCGCTGGCCGCCTATCCCATGCTGCTCATCTACCCGCTGGCCCTCGCCACCGAGAATCTTTTCTTCCCGCTGATGCTGGGCGGCCTGCTGGCCCTGCTGCGCGCCGCCGAGAAGCAGCGCGCCCGAGACTGGCTGCTGGCCGGCGCCATCCTGGGCGCCGCCACCCTGACCCGCTCGGTCATCTTCGCCTTCGCCGGCCTGGCCGGGTTGTGGATCTGGTTCGGCCTGCGCAACTTCCGCGCCGCGCTACTCTACGGCCTGGCCGTCTTCGCCCTCGTGCTGCCCTGGACCATTCGCAATACTCTGCTCGAAGGCCAGTTCACCTTCGTCGAAAATTCCATGGGCTACAACCTGCACATGGGCTACCACCCGCAGGGCAGCGGAACTTTCCAGTACGGCATCTCTGTGGAGCTGCTGCCCTACCTCGATGATGGCGAACGCAACACCCGCGGCACGCAGATGGCGCTGGGCTATATACAAGACGACCCCGGCCGCGTGCCATCCCTGATCGTCAGCAAGCTCGGCTACTTCTTCGGGCTCGAGCGGCGTGCCATCAGCTACTTCTACACCAACAACTTCTTCGGCAACATTCCCACCGTTCCGTTGGTCGCCGTGTTCCTACTCTTCACGCTGCCGTTCCCCATCATCAGCACGCTGGCCGCCGCCGGCCTGCCCTTCGTACGCTGGAACCGCGAACGCATCCTCACCTTGCTGCTCCTCGGCGGCTACATCCTTCCCCATATCCTGCTCATGGCTGAAGACCGCTTCCACCTTGCGATCCTGCCGGTGTTGGCGGTCTACGCCGGCCATGCCTGGGCCCAGCGCCGCGAGCTGGCTGCCGCCGCCCGGCGCAGCCTGCCGCGGGCGCTGGCTGCCGCGCTGCTGGTCGGCCTGCTGTGGTTGAATTGGGGTCTGGAGCTGCACCGCGACTCCGCCAAACTGGCCCAGCTCTTCGGACCAGACGGCAACCGGGCGGGTTTCTCCTACTGACATGAAAAGACTCTTCGATTTCAACGTAAAGTTTGACCGTGAGGTGGTGGCCCTCACCATCGTCAGCACGCTCCTGCTCATGATCGATTACTACGAACGCCTGACGCCCATCAAGGTCATCGACCGCGTGGCGCTCTACCTCATCATCCCGCTCGGCGTCATCATCTTCGCCTTCCGCCGCCCGGTGGGGGAGTACGGCTTCCAGCTGGGTGATTGGCGTGCCGGCTTGGCCCTCACCGGCCTGGTGGTCGCCATCGGCGCGCCCATCCTCTGGTATGTCGGCCGCAACGACCCCGCCATGGTGGCCTACTACGCCCACCAAAGCGGCCCGGCCGCCGCCATCTACACCTTTCTGGACCTCATCGGCTGGGAATTCTTCTTCCGGGGCTTTCTGCTCTTCGGGTATGGCCGCTTTTTCGGGCCTAATGCCCTCTGGCTGGCCTCGGTGCCCTTCGCCCTGGCCCACATCAGCAAGCCGGCCGTGGAGACCTATTCGACCCTGTTCGGGGGCGTGCTTTTCGGCCTGGTGGCCTGGCGCACCCGCTCTTTCCTGTACCCTTTCCTCATTCACTGGTTCGTGTCCACCTTCACTATCTATGCGGCGGCCAGCTTGCGCTAGGCATGGTTGACAGTTCCCGCCTAATGCTCGTATAATAGCCGCCGCTCTACTGGTAGGGCTCCGCGCATGGCGCGGTATCTGCCCCGGCAGACTTTGCTGGGGCTTAATTTTGAAAATTTTTGACCTCGGAGACGTTGTAGATGCGTTACGCAATTATTGAGAGCGGCGGCAAGCAGTACAAAGCCGTTGAAGGTGAAACCATTGAAGTCGATCTGATTGCTGAAGAAACCGGCAAGCAGATCGAAATTGGGCAGGTATTGCTGGTCTCCGATGGTGACAACATTCTGGTGGGCACACCCGCCGTGGCTGGCGCCACGGTAGCCGCCACCGTGGTGGATGACACCGCTGGCCCCAAGATCGTGGTCTTCAAGTACAAGCCCAAGATCCGCTACCGCGTGCGCACCGGCCACCGTCAGAAGCTGACCCGCCTGATGATCGACAGCATCGACATCGCTGGCGAGACCCGCAACAAGCCTGCCAAGCAGGAAGCGGCCCCCAAGGCCGCCGCCAAGCGCAAGCCGGCCAAGAAAGCCGCCACCAAGACGGCAGCCAAGAAAACGGCAACCAAGAAGACTGCGGCCAAGAAAACCGCCAAGAAGAAATAATTTTTTGGAGTAGATGACAGATGGCACATAAAAAGGGCGGCGGTTCCAGCCGCAACGGACGAGACAGCCACTCCCAGCGCCTGGGCGTGAAGAAGTTTGGCGGCGAGCAGGTCAAGGCCGGCAACATTCTGGTGCGCCAGCGTGGCACCAAGATCCACCCCGGCCAGAACGTTGGCCTGGGCAAGGACCACACCATCTTCGCCACCATTGATGGCCAGGTCGTGTTTGACACCGTAGCCAACGGCCGCAAGCGCGTCAGCGTGCAGCCCGTCGAGGCCAAGTAAATATCAATTGAAGCGTCGCAGCACGGGCGTTGAAAGGAAACACAATGAAGGCTGAGATCCATCCGAAATACTACGCAGACGCCAAAGTCATCTGCGCTTGCGGCAATAGCTGGACCACCGGCTCCACCAAGGCCGAGATCCGTGTAGACATTTGCTCCAACTGCCACCCCTTCTACACCGGTGAGCAGCGCATCGTCGACACCGAAGGCCAGGTTGACCGCTTCTACAAGCGTCTGGAAGTGCGCACCGAGTACAAGAAGACTCGCGATGCCGCCCAGGCCGCCAAGACCTCGCCCACGCGCCCGCTGGCTGAGTTCGAGCTGACCAAGAAGACCCTCGAGGCCTACAAGGCCGCCGGTCTCGAGACCGCCGGCCAGTTCATCGAGAAGCTGCAGGAGGGCGACGCCGCCCTGCTGGCGCTGGATGGCGTTGGCCGCAAAGGTTTGGCCGACACCAAG
Organism: Anaerolineales bacterium; assembly: GCA_019454165.1. Taxonomy (GTDB): domain Bacteria; phylum Chloroflexota; class Anaerolineae; order Anaerolineales; family UBA11579; genus JAMCZK01. The sequence goes on from CP075367.1 coordinate 761,106, forward strand.
AAGGCCCTCAAACGAGCCGGCTTTGCCCTGCCCGAAAGCGCAGAAGCCGAGCCGGAAGCCGAAGCGGCTGAATAAGCAACGTAGACTCAAAAGCGCTCCCGCACGGGAGCGCTTTTTGTTTAAAACTTACCGCGCATGTGGCAAGCCGCATGGAGTTGCTCTACAATAGAACCCAAGCCACGGTTTGTGGCGCACTCCCTTCACGATCTTGCTGAGGTGCAATGGAAGCCCAAACCGGTTCGCTCGAAGTCATCACGGGGTCAATGTTTTGTGGCAAGTCAGATGAGCTGATACGCCGTCTGCGCCGCGCCAAGATCGCCAAGCAGCACATCCAGGTCTTCAAGCCCGCCCTCGACAATCGCTACGCCGAAAGCAAGGTGGTCTCGCACGCCGGCAACGAGTTCGACGCCGTCGCCATCGAGAAGGCCGCCGACATCCGCGCCCAACTGCAGCCCGCCACCACCGTGGTGGGCATTGACGAAGCCCAGTTCCTGGATGAGGAGATCGTAGCAGTCGTGAACTACCTGGCCGACAGCGGCATCCGCGTCATCGTCGCCGGCCTGGATACCGACTTCCGCGGCGAACCCTTCGGCAGCATGCCGGTCCTCACCGCTCAGGCTGAGCGGGTGGACAAGCTGCACGCTATCTGCATGACCTGCGGGCGGGATGCCAGCCGCACCCAGCGCCTGGTGAACGGCCGCCCCGCCAATTACAATGACCCCATCGTCATCGTCGGCGCTTCGGAGATGTACGAAGCTCGCTGCCGAACCCATCATCAGGTGCCCAACTAGCCCATGCCTCAGCTCCCGCCGCCCTACACCGACCTGCTGTCCGAGGTGCTCATCACCGAGGACCAGCTGCAAGCCCGCATCCAGGAACTCGGCGCCCAGATCAGCCAGGATTATGCCGGGCAGGATCTGGTGCTCATCTGCATTCTACGCGGTGGGGTGATGTTCCTCACCGATCTCGTGCGCCACATCACCGCCCCGCACATGATGGATTTCATGGCCGTGTCGTCCTACGGCGCCGGGGCGCGGGAGAGCAGCGGCCAGGTGCGCATCACCATGGATCTGAGCATGGACATTGCCGGGCGCAACGTGCTGCTGGTCGAGGATATTGTCGACAGCGGCAACACCATCGCCTCGGTGTTGGCGCTGTTGCAGGCCCGCCAACCGGCCAGCCTCAAAGTCTGCAGCCTGCTCGACAAGCCGGAGATGCGCCAGACCGAAGTGTCCATCGATTACACCGGCTTCGTCATCCCTACCAAGTTCGTCTTCGGCTATGGCCTTGACCTCGACGAGTACTATCGCAATCTGCCCTTCATCGGCGTCGTGGATACTACGAAGTACAAGCCGACGGAATAACCCCTGCGCAGCCTCGGCTGCGGCTACACTATTAAGCGAATGAGTTCCCCCCAACTGCCGCCCCTGGTGCAGCAAGTCCGCGCCGCCGTGCCGCCCGAGCAGCCGCTTTACCTGGTGGGCGGCGCCGTGCGCGACCTGCTGCTGGCCCGCGCTGTGCACGACCTCGATTTTGTGGTGCCAGGCCGCGCCATCCAGCTGGCCCGCAAAGTGGCCGATGCGCTGGGCGGCAGCTTCTACCCGCTCGACAGCGAGCGGGATGCGGGCCGCGTGCTGCTGCACCAGCAGCACGCCGCGCTCGACTTTGTGGCCATGCAGGGCGCCACCCTGGAGGAAGACCTGGGCGGGCGTGACTTCACCATCAACGCCATGGCGCTCAGCCTGCACGACGCCGCCCTACATGACCCGCTGGGCGGCGCAGCCGACCTGCGCGCCAGGCGCTTGCGCATGGCCGGGTCGTTGGCTTTCGCCAACGACCCCGTGCGCATCCTACGCGCCGTGCGCATGGCGGCTGCCTTCGGCTTGCAGATCGAGCCGGAGACGCGCGCCGCGCTGCGCGCCGCCGTGCCGCAGCTCGGCCAGGTCTCGCCGGAGCGCCTGCGCGACGAAGTGTTCCGCCTCCTCCTGTCGCCCAAACCCGCCACCTCGCTGCGCGCCCTGGACATGTTCGGCGCGCTGTCGGTACTGTTCCCCGAGCTTGAGCCGCTCAAGGGCCTCGAGCAGTCCCCGCCGCACATCTACGATGTATGGAATCACAGTCTGCACGTCGTAGACAAGCTCGGCGTGGTGTTTAGCGCGCTGGATGAGAACTATCCCGCCGAGGGGGTGGGGGAGTTGGTCAGCGGGCTGACCGTGCTGCGCCTGGGCCGCTACCGCAGCCAGATCAGCCAGCACCTGGCGGCCGAGCTGGTGCCCGGCCGCCCGCGCCGCGGCCTGCTGCTGCTGGCCGCCCTGCTGCACGACGCCGGCAAGGCGCTGACTCGCACGGTGGATGCCAACGGGCGCATCCGCTTCTTCGAGCACGAGGCGCGTGGCGCCGAGCTGATCGAGGCACGGGCGCAAGCCCTGTGCCTCAGCAGTGACGAGACCGAGCTGCTGCGCACCATCGTGGCGCACCACATGCGCCCCTTCCTGCTGACCCACACCGGCAAGCCACCCAGCCGCCGCGCCATCTACCGCTACTTCCGCGATGCCGGCGCGGCCGGCGTAGATATTTGCCTGCTTTCGCTGGCCGACCAGCTCGGTAAGCGCGGCCCGGAGCTTGACGAGAAGGAGCTGACCGCCACCCTCGACACCTTGCGCGCCCTGCTGGAGGGCTACTACGAGCTGGCCGAAGAGATCGTCTCGCCGCCGGTGCTGCTCAACGGCAATGACCTGATGAACGAGCTAGGCCTCAAGCCTGGCCGCAAGGTGGGCGAGATCCTGGAAGCCCTGCGCGAGGCCCAGGCCATGGGCAACGTGCCTGACCGGGCCGCCGCCCTGGCCTTCGCCCGCCAGCGCGTCCGCGCCGGCCGGAATTAACCCACTATTGGGGGTTGCTTCGGGGCTGAAAGTTGCATGTTCATGCAACTTTCAGCACTCCTCGCAAAGACGGCTACGTCGTCTTTGCGAGCACGCCACCGGCGTGCGAAGCAATCCCCAAGACGGTTGGCAGAACCAAGCCTGAACTCGCAAACGCAGTTCGCGCCGAACAGATAGAATTCATCCGCATGCAGATCAGCAATCACCCCACCATCAGCACCAGCGCCGACCTGCGCCCAACCCACGTCCAGGTTGACCTGGAGCGCTTGCGCAGCAACCTGCAGGCCATCCAGGCGCATGTAGGCGCGGCCAGGGTCATGCCGATCCTCAAAGCCAATGCCTACGGGCATGGCCTGGTGCGCGTGGGCCAGTACATGCAGGAGCTGGGCGTGGGCTCGATCGGCGTGGCCTATCTGGAAGAAGGCATCCTGCTGCGCGAGGCCGGCATCACCACGCCGATCCTGGTGCTGGGCGGCATCCTCGGCAGCCAGGCGCCGCTGTTCCTGCAGCACAACCTGACCCTGACGGTCTCCTCGACCCAAAAGCTGGAGCAGGTCGAGGCGGCGGCGGCCGCCGCCGGCGTGACCGCCCGCGTGCATCTCAAGATCGACACCGGCATGGAGCGCATCGGCGTGCACTACTACAACGCCGAGAGCCTGCTCGAGGCCACGCTGCGCTGCAAGCATATTGAGGTCGAGGGCATCTTCTCGCACTTCGCCAATGCCGATGCGGCTGACCTGGCCTCGGCCCGCACGCAGGTCGAGCGCTTTCACGAAGTGCTGCGCTTCTATGAGAAGCGTAGCCTGCCCACGCCGCTGCGCCACATGGCCAACTCCGGCGCGGTGCTGCAGCTGCCCGAAAGCTGGATGGATATGGTGCGCCCGGGCATTCTGCTGTATGGCGTGTACCCTTCCGCCCAGGCGCAGCGCACGGTGGCCGTGCAGCCGGCGCTCACCTGGTCTTCACGCATCGTGTATTTCAAGGTCGTGCAGCCCGGCCACCCGGTCAGCTACGGCTCCACCTGGCAGAGCGACCACCCCGTGCGGGTGGTCACCGTGCCGGTGGGCTATGGCGATGGCTACTTCCGCGCCATGTCTGGCAAGGCGCAGGTGCTCATCAAGGGCCAGCGCTATCCGGTGGTTGGCACCATTTGCATGGACCAGTTCATGGTCAACATCGAAAACGACTCGGCCTACAACGAGGACGAGATCCTCTTGGTGGGCCAGAGCGAGAACGAGCGCATCACGGTGGAAGACCTGGCCGCATGGGCCGGCACCATCCCGTACGAGATCCTGACCAACATCAACACGCGTGTGCCGCGCGTCTACCTGCAAGACCAAAAGTAAACTGCCCGCGGCGGGTAGAATACATTTATCCACCATTTGAGGGCACATGGCATCCAATCCCACCCAACCTCCTATTAACCTGCGCAGCTACCTCTCCTTGGTGCTGATCTCGGGCAGCATCATCCTGCTCGACCAGCTCACCAAGAACTGGGTGCGCGCCAACCTGGCCTATGGCCAGACCTGGATGCCGTGGGAGCAGCTGGCCCCGTATGCGCGCATCGTGCATTGGCAGAACACCGGCGCGGCCTTCGGCATGTTCCAGAACGCCGGCGGCATCTTCGCCGTGCTGGCCGTGCTGGTGGCGGGCATGATCGTGTACTACTTCCCGCGCCTGGAGCCGGGCGACTGGGCCGTGCGGCTGGCGATGAGTCTGCAGTTGGGTGGGGCGCTGGGCAACCTGATCGACCGGTTGCAGCATGGCCATGTGACCGACTTCATCTCCATTGGCAGCTTCCCGGTGTGGAACATTGCCGATGCCAGCATCACCTGCGGCGTGGCCGTGCTGGTGCTCGATCTGCTCTTCAACCGTGAGCGCAGGGAGCAGGCCCACGGCGCGCCTGCCAAGGGCGATGACAAACCCGCCAACTGAGGACACCCGCCTGGCGGGTACAACCCACACCTTCCATAACCAGGGCGGCGTGCAGCGCCTGGACAAATTCCTGGTCGAGCAGCTCGACGGCTTTTCGCGCGCCCGTTTGCAGGCGCTGATCAAGGACGGCCAGGTGCTGGTGGACGGCAAGCCGGCCGGCAAGAGCGGCCAGCAGCTTGAGGGCGGCGAGCAGGTGCAAGTGCGCGTGCCGCCCGCCGCGCCCAGCCAGCTGGTGCCCGAGAACATTCCGCTGGACGTCGTGTTCGAGAATGAGGATGTGCTCATCGTCAACAAGCCGGCCGGCATGGTGGTGCACCCGGCGGCGGGGCACAACACCAGCACCCTGATCCATGCGGCCCTGGCCCACGCGCCGCAGATCGAGGGCGTGGGCGGTGAGCTGCGCCCGGGCCTGGTCCACCGCCTGGATAAGGACACCTCGGGCTTGATCGTGCTGGCCAAGAACGACGCCGCCCAGCACGCCTTGCAGGCCCAGTTCCAGCAGCGCGTGGCGCAGAAGACCTACATTGCCCTCGTAGATGGGCGGCCCACCACGCCCACCGGCCGCATCGAAGCCGCCATCGGGCGTGACCCGCGTGAGCGCAAGCGCATGGCGGTGGTGCGCTCCAGCAGCAGCCGCGGCCGGGAAGCGGTGAGCGAATACCGCACCGTCGAGGAGTTCGAAGAGCACAGCCTGCTGGAAGTCGATATCCACACCGGCCGCACGCACCAGATCCGCGTGCACCTGGCGTTCATTGGCTGCCCGGTGGCGGGGGATACGGTGTACGGCCGCCGCAAGCCGAGCCTGCCGCTCAAACGCCAGTTCCTGCATGCCGCCCGCCTGGGCCTGACCCTGCCCGGCGAGAGCGAGATGCGCACCTTTACCGCGCCGCTGCCGGCTGACTTGCAGCACGCGCTGAATAATCTGCGCGGCAGAGGGTAGGGAAGGGCGCACCGCAGTGCGCCGCAACGGCCGTGTGCATGGTTGCAGATAACTATTAATAATCATCATGGTCAATCGGCGCCCCCACCTAAATGTCGGTTTCGTTAAAACATTTGCCCGGCTTTGTTAGCCTGTACTTACAGGCAATGTACTTAATGTATTAATTGTTTTAACTCCCCACTTTTTGTTGATCAGTACGAGCAATGACGGAGGGTCAGCGTGCTCGCTGCTTATAGCAGGGAATGTGGATTGGCAGGCGAAATGGGGTGTGGTGTCAAGGAAGAACTGAACATACGTCTGAGTGAATTTGGAAGATCTGTTTCAACGGATTCCTCACTGGTCTGGGTCCGGCGGTCTGGTGGCGAATTACTAACCCGTTCGGAATGACAATTAGTGTTTATTTGTCATTCCGACGAGCGCCAGCGAGGAGGAATCCGTTAAGAGCTAGTTTGTAACCATCACCTATTGCACCAGCACTCGCTTGTCCAGATGGGCCATCGCCCAAACAAGCCCACAACGGATTCCTCCTCCCCGCTACGCGGGTCGTTCGGAATGACAAAATGGGCGGTGTGGCGGTGGATATCAACCCGTTCGAATGACAATAGTGTTATTTGTCATTCCGACGAGCGCCAGCGAGGAGGAATCCGTTAAGGGCTTAGGTGAGCGCATACACGTCTGAATGAATTCTGACGATGTGTCCATAACGCTTTAGAATACGCCCATGCCCATTATTGACCTGCGCTCTGACACCGTCACCAAGCCCACCGAGGAGATGCGCGCCGCCATGGCGCGGGCCGAAGTGGGCGATGATGTGTATGGCGAAGACCCCACCGTAAACCAACTACAAGAGCTGGCCGCCGAGCGCACCGGCAAGGCCGCGGCGCTGTTCGTGCCATCTGGCCATATGGGCAACCTGGCTGCCTTCCTGGCGCATTGCCAGCGCGGGGATGAGATCATCCTCGGCAATCTTTCGCATCCCTTCAACTCAGAGACCGGCAGCCTGGCTGCGGTCGGCGGTATCCAGCCGTTCACGCTGCCCAACCAGCCGGACGGCACGCTGCGGCTCGAAGACCTGCAAGCCGCCATCCGTGATGACGATGTCCATCATGCGGTCACGCGCCTGATCTCGCTCGAGAACACCCACAACCGCTGCAACGGCGTGCCGCTCACCGCCGAATACACCCGCGCCGTGGCCGAGCTGGCCCATGCCCGCGGGCTGAAATTGCATATCGACGGCGCCCGCCTGTTCAACGCGGCCGTGGCGCTGGGTGTGCCGGCGGCGGCCCTGGTGGCAGATGCCGACTCGGTCACCTTTTGTCTCAGCAAGGGGCTGTGCGCGCCGGTCGGCTCGGTGCTGTGCGGTGATGAGGATTTCATCTATCGTGCTCGCCGCGCCCGCAAGCAGCTCGGCGGCGGCATGCGCCAGGCTGGCATCCTGGCGGCGGCTGGCATCCTCTCGCTGACCCAGATGGTAGACCGCCTGGCCGAAGATCACGCCCGCGCCGCCCGCCTAGCCGAGGGGTTGATGGAGTTCCGTGACTTCGTGGTGCCTACTCCCCACACCAACATCGTGCGCTTCCGCATGGCCGAAGGCTCCCAGGTGGACCCGCAGGCTCTGACCGCCGCCCTGGCCGGTGAAGGCGTCTTGCTGGACTATGGCTACTATGAGGGCTTCCGTGCTGTCACCCACCACGGGGTGGAAGACGCCGATATTGAGAGCACCCTGGCGGCAATTGCCCGCCATTTGTAGCCAATCGGGCGGGTCTGAGACCCGCCCCTACGCGTGTTGATCTGTTGGGGATTGCTTCTGTGGATAACGGCTTGGGGATTGTGCAATCTTCGATTGCTATGCCTGCCTTCGGCAGGCTCGCAAAGACGAAGGAGTGGGGTTGCGCCTTGGGGATTGTGCAATCTTCGATTGCTATGCCTGCCTTCGGCAGGCTCGCAAAGACAGAGGAGTGGGTTTTATCCGCAGTTATCTGTGTTTATCTGTGGATGAAACCGCACTCACCCCTTACTCAGCAATCCTTCACCTGTTGGCGGCTGGCCCAGCGAGCCGAATGTTATAATTTTGATTATTGTTCTTTAGCGTTCTTACTAACTTTCCAATGGAGCAAAACATAGATGGGTGATTTCCTCACCATTGCCGATATTCAAGCTGCAGCCTCTGCGATCCAGAAAAAAACTGACCACAAGCCCCGCGTAGGCATGATCCTGGGCTCTGGCTTGGGTTCACTCGCCGAATCGATCGAAAATCCGCACTACGTCCCCTATGGCGAGATCCCGGGCTGGCCTGTTTCGGGCGTCAAGGGCCATGCCGGCCGCCTGGTGCTGGGCAGCTTGGAAGGCCAGAGCGTGGTCGTGATGCAGGGCCGCACGCATTACTACGAGGGCTACGATATGCCTCGCCTCGGCCTGCCCGTGCGGGTCATGCAGGCCCTCGGGATCGAGATCATCGTCATCACCAACGCCGCCGGCGCGGTCAACCCCAGTTTTGAGCCCGGCGACCTCATGCTCATCACTGACCATCTCAACCTGATCGGCATGGCCGGCCAGAACCCGCTGCGCGGCCCCAACCTCGAGGAGCTTGGCCCGCGCTTCCCTGACATGAGCCAGGTGTACGACCGCCAGCTGCTCTCGCTGACCCGCGAGGTGGCCGCCGCCGAGCATCTCGGCCTGCGCGAAGGCGTGTACTGCTGCCTGGCCGGCCCCAGCTTTGAGACCCCGGCTGACCTGCGCTTCCTGCGCGCCGCCGGCGTGGATGCGGTGGGCATGTCCACCGTGCCCGAGGCCACCATTGCCCGCCATAGCGGCACGCGCGTGCTGGGCGTCTCCGGCATCAGCAACAAGGCCAACCTGGACGGCGAGACCGAGACGACCCACGAAGAAGTGCTCGAAGCGGGTAAGGTGTTGGCGCCCAAACTGACCCAGTTGGTTCGCGGAGTGCTGCGCAAGCTCTAACGTGTCGCCCTCATGGCTGAAGTTTTACGATTTTTCGTTCAATATGAAGCGGTCCTGTATTTCTTACTGGGCCTGGCTGGCATCCTCTACTTCTATCGCTTTTGGCTCGCCTGGCAGGAAGTGCGCGAGGCGCACTACGGCCTGGAGCGCCAGGCCAGCCGCGAGCGGCTGAACCAGGCGGCCCTGATGCTGTTTGCCATGCTTGTCATCGCGGTCGGGGTGTTCGTCATGGTCACCTTCGTGGCTACGTCGCTGCCCGCCCAGGATCTGCTCGCCACGCCCACGCTGTCACTTTCCATGGATACCCAGACCGGCGCCACCACCGTCACCCCCGCCGGGGATGAGGTGCTGGCGACTGCCACCGCCTTGCCCACCGTGGCGGTCAACCCCGAGGCGTGCGTGCCGGCCCAGATAGAGATCACCGATCCTGAGCCGGGTGAATCGCTCAGCGGTTCGGTCTCCATCGTTGGCACAGTAGACGTTCCTAACTTTGGCTTCTACAAGTTCGAAGTGGCGCGTGCCGAGGAAGAATTGTGGCTCACCATCCAGGCCGGCCGCACCATCATCCGTGATGATGTGCTAGTCGAGAACTGGGACACCTCCCGCCTGCCCACCGGCGATTATGTGTTGCAATTGGTGGTGACCGACAGCTCGGGCAGCGAACTGCCGCCCTGTCGTATCCCGGTGCGTATTGAGGCGCCCAGCTCATGAGCGAACCCAAACTGCAAGCGACCCTGCGCCCCGTGGCCGAGGAAGACTACGCCGCCCTGATGGGGCTGGACCACGGCTACTCCACCGAATACGTCTGGCAGATGGAAGTAGACTCTGCCACGCCGCGCATGGGCGCCCGCTTCCGTGAGATGCGCCTGCCGCGCCTGATGCAGGTGGCCTACCCGCGCCCCAAGCAGGCCCAGGCCGGGCTGCTGGCGCAGCGCAGCCTGGCCCTGCTGGCCGAAGCCGAGGGCCAGCCCATCGGCTATGCGGCCCTCACCACCCAGCTGGTGCCCTCCACCGCCTGGCTGACGGATGTGGTCGTGGCGGCCAGCCAGCGCCGCCGCGGGGTGGGCAGCCGCCTGGTGCTCGGCGCCCAGGCCTGGGCGCGTGAGCACGGCTGCCAGCGCCTGGTGATGGAAATGCAGGCCAAGAACCACCCGGCCATCAAGCTGGCCCAGAAGCTGGCCTTTGAATTTGCCGGTTTTAGTGACCGCTATTATGAAAATCAGGATATTGCCTTGTTCTTTGCCAAACGCCTGGCATAACTCATTAAAAGTTGAAACCGCATGGATGATTGGGTTCTGAGAAGTTTACAAACCATCAACCGAATATTCGAAGCTGGCATCGCCATCACAGCGCTGTCGCTGTTCCTGCGCGCCCTCACCTTCAACCTGCGCGACCGCATCTCGCGCGCCTTCGCCGTCATCCTGGCCTGCGTCATGATCAGCTTCTCGGGCGAGGCCGTGGCCGGCGTGCTCAGCCAATCCAGCAGCCTGGAGGCCTGGCTGCGCCTGCAGTGGATGGGCACGCTGTTCCTGCCGCCCGCCTACCTGCACTTCTCTGACGCCCTGCTGGAGACGACCGGCCGGCCCTCACGCGGCCGCCGCCGTTGGGCGGTGCGCTTCTCGTACTTCGTTTCGGCGGCCTTCGCACTGCTGTTGCCGACTACGCTGTTCCTCGGCCCGCTGGTGACCGGCGGCCAGCCGGTGCCGCATCTTACGCTGACGCCGCTCTCGCTAGGGTTCAGCGTCTACTACGTCGTCACTATTTTGATGGCGCTCTCGGTCATCTACCGGGCCTGGAAACGCACGGTGCTGACCGCCAGCCGCCGCCGCATGACCTACCTGCTGGTCGGCTCGATCGCCGTGGCGGTAGGTAGCTATCCCTTCCTGCTGCTGGCCGGCGAGCTGGCTGCTGCCGTGCCGATCATCTTCTTCCTCACCGCATCCATCGCCAACGTATTCGTCTTCTACGCTATGGTGGCCATGGCGTATGCCACCGCCTTCTTCGGCGTGCCCTGGCCTGACCGCGTGGTCAAGAGCCGCCTGTTCCGCTGGCTGCTGCGCGGCCCGGTCACCGTCTTCATCGTCTTGGCGCTCATCCCCTGGGCGGATGATATTGGCCGCATTTTGCAAATTCAGGATGGGGTCGTGCTGCCCATCCTGGTGGGTTTGGCCACCTTGCTGGTCTCGCACGTGCTCACGCTGGCCGCGCCGGTGTTGGAGAAGTGGCTGATCTTTGGCGCCAGCGAAGACGATATGCAGTTCCTGCAGGAGCTGCCCGAGCGCTTCCTGACTGATGCGGATATGCGCCAGTTCCTGGAAGCCGTGCTGGCGGCGGTGTGCGACCGCTTCCAGAGCAAGTCCGCTTTCGTGGTGGGCTTGCAGGATGGCCAGATGCAAACCGTGCTCGAAGTCGGCTCGCGCAATCTGCGTGACACCGACAAATCCAAGGACCTGCTTAAAGTGGCCGGCAAGCAGAACGGCACCCACGTATTCACCTGGAGCGGCTACCGCCTGCTGCCGCTGCACAGCAGCGATGGCGAGCGCTTCATCGGCATGCTGGGCGTGCAGCGCGGCCGCCGCGGCGAGCTGAGCGAAGAGCAGCTGCGCGCCCTGCAGAGCCTGGGGGCGCGCGCCGCCCAGGCGCTCGAGGATCGCCAGCAGCAGGGCGAGGTGCTGCGCTCGCTGCAAAGCCTGACCCCGCGGGTCGAGGCCATTCAGCGCTTGCGGGCCGCCTCGCGCTATGACCAGGGCGAAGTGCTGAGCGATGTTGACAAGCTGCCCAAGTACAAGGACCTGGTCAAGTGGGTGCGCGATGCGCTGACCCACTACTGGGGCGGCCCCAAGCTGACCCAGAGCCCGCTGCGCGGCCTGCAGGTGGTGCAGGGCGCCCTGGACGAGCACGAAGGCAACCCCTCACTGGCGATGCGCGCCATTTTGAAGACCGCCATCGAGCGCAACAAGCCGGAAGGCGAGCCGCGCCTCAACGGCGAGTGGATGCTGTACAACCTGCTCGAAATGAAGTTCATGCAGGGCCGCAAAGTGCGCGAGGTCGCCATGCGCCTGGCCATGTCTGAGGCTGATCTGTATCGCAAGCAGCGCGTCGCCATTGAGAGTGTGGCGCGCAGTTTGCTTGAAATGGAAAAAGACACTCTTGCTGTGAAGAATGGAAAGGAAACACACTGATGAATGAGTACAACCGCGCCAGAAATTCCTCTGCTCCGCGTCGTGAAGGGTGGGGCGGCTCGCTGGCCGATGACCATCTCGGGCCGGCCGGGCCAGCCCGCCGCCCGGGCGGCAGGCGCCCCGGCCAACGGCCCGCCGGCCCGCGTGGCGGTGGCAACCGCCAAGGTGGCCGCCAGGCGCCCAAGCCCAAGAGCGATGAAAGCATGGGCTGGGTCGACTGGCGCCGCGTCCTGGAGCTGCAGGAGAACGAGACGGTGTGCTATGCCGAAGTTGTGAGCTGGAACAAGGGCGGCCTGCTCGTGCGCGCTCAGGAGTTCCAGGGCTTCGTGCCGCGTTCGCACCTGCAAGCCACGGCCAACGGCCAGCGCGTGACCGAGAAATTGCTGGAAAGCTATATGGGCAAAGAGATGGAGCTCAAGGTGATCGAGTGTGACCCGGAGCGCGGGCGCATCGTGCTCTCCGAACGCGCCGCCGAGAGCGCGCCTGGCTCCCGCCAGGGGCTGCTGCAGACCCTGCAGCCCGGCCAGCAGGTCGAGGGTAAGGTCACCAATGTCACCAACTTTGGCCTGTTCATTGACCTGGGCGGCGTCGAGGGGCTGGTGCACATCTCCGAGCTGTCGTGGGGCCGCGTCGGCCACCCGCGTGAGGTCGCCTCGCCCGGCCAGATGCTCTCGGTGGTCGTGCTCGAGATCAACAGTGATCTCGAGCGCGTTTCGCTCAGCGTCAAGCGCGGCCAGGCCAACCCCTGGGCCAGCGTGCTGGAGCGCTTCCCCGAAGGCGCAGAAGCCAGCGGCGAAATTACCGAAGTTGTACACTTTGGTGCCTTCGCCAAATTGGAAGAGGGACTTGAAGGTTTGATCCATATTACCCAGATGGGGCTGCACCACCGCCTTGACCCGCGTTTGGTGCTCGAAGCCGGTATGCAGGTGCAAGTGAAGGTGCTGCAGGTCGAGCCTGACCGCCAGCGCCTCAGCCTGCAACTGCTCGGCGAACCGTGGAAGGACCAGGCCGATGGCCCCGCCTGGCTCGAAACCCCAGGAGAGCATGCCTAAGAAACCTGCCCAGCAGCCGCGCAATATGGCAAACCAAGCCCCGCCACAGCGTTCGTTGTGGGAGCGGGTGGGCTGGCTGCAAGGCGGGCCGGCCGACTACGTCTCTGACGTGGTCGGCGTGCTGCTGATCGCGCTGGCGCTGATCACCATCCTCGGCCTGCTTGGCCTCACCGGCGGCGCGTGGCTCACCCCCTGGGTGGGCCTGTGGCGGCGCTGGCTGGGCTGGGGCTCGGTGCTGGTGGTGATCGGGCTGGGTTTGGCCGGCTGGCAGCTAATGCAGCGCCGCCGCCTGGGCGGCAGCCTCTCGCCCGCCCGCCTGATCTCGTTCGAGATCGCCGTATTCGCCTCGTTGGGTTTGCTCAGCCTGGTCACCGGCCTCTCGCTGGAGGAGGCCGAAGCCGGCCGCGCTGGCGGCCTGATCGGCTGGGGGCTGGCCGAGGGTTTGCATTTATTGCTCGATACGTTGCTGCCCAGTTGGCTTGCCCTCGGCATCACCGGCCTGGTCTTCTTCGCCGTGGCGGCTTTGGGCGGCCTGTGGGCCTTCAGCCAGGTGGCCTGGGCGCGCGGCCAGCTGAGCGCTGAGCCCAAGCTGCCCAGTTTTGAATTTGACGATGAGCCGGTCTTCACTGCCTCGCCGATGGGCGCGGATACTGAGCCGGAAGATGAGCCTGTGCCGGCGCGCCCGCGCCGCCAACGTTTGCCGGCCGAGTATCGCAAAGATTTCAAGCTCAGCGAAGAGCAGAAGAAGCCTGCCAAGGTTGCGGTGGAGCGCTCTGCCGATCTGCCGCCGCTCAAGCTCTTGGTCGAGGAGCGCAGCACCCGCCCAGACGAACGCCACATCAACGAGATGGGCGGTCTGCTGGAGAAAGCGCTGGCCGAGCTGGGCGTGCCCGCCAAAGTGGTCGACTTCCAGGTTGGCCCAACGGTGACGCAGTTCGCCGTGGAGCCGGGCTATATCCAGCGCCCGGGTGACCCGCCGGGTGAGGGCGGCCAGCGTGTGCGCGTCGCCCAGATCTCGGCCTTGCAGCGCGATCTGGCGTTGGCGCTTTCCGCCCAGCGGCTGCGCATCCAGGCGCCGGTGCCCGGCCGCTCCTACGTCGGCATCGAGGTGCCCAACCAGCGCACCATGACGGTGCGCATGCGCCCCATCCTCGAGAGCATGGCCTTCCATAAGCTCAACTCGCAGCTCGGCATTGCGCTGGGGCGGGATGTATCAGGTGAGCCGATCGCGGCGGATCTGGCCAAGATGCCGCACCTGCTGGTGGCCGGCACCACCGGCTCCGGCAAGTCTGTGCTGATCTCGGCCATTGCGGTGTGCTTGATGATGAACAACAGCCCGGCCGATCTGCGCCTGGTGATGCTCGACCCCAAGATGGTCGAGCTGGTGCGTTTCAACGGGCTGCCGCATCTGATCGGCAAAGTCGAGACTGAACTCGAGCGCATCACCGCCAGCCTGCGCTGGGTGGTGGCCGAGATGCAGCGCCGCTACAAATTACTGGAGAAAGAACGCGTCCGCGATATTGACGGCTTCAACCGCAAGATCGAGAAGAGCGAGGACGCCGAACGCCTGCCGCGCATTGTGGTGCTGATCGATGAGCTGGCCGACCTGATGATGAACACCGCCGAGCACACTGAGAGCACGCTGGTGCGCTTGGCCCAGATGGCGCGTGCGGTCGGCATCCACCTGGTGGTGGCGACCCAGCGCCCCAGCACCGACGTGGTGACGGGCCTGATCAAAGCCAACTTCCCCGCCCGCATTTCGTTTGCGGTGGCCTCGGCCATCGACTCGCGCGTGATCCTGGACACCACCGGCGCCGAGTCCCTGCTGGGCCGCGGCGACATGCTGTATCTCTCGCCCGAGGCGGCCGGCCCGATGCGCTCGCAGGGCGTCATGATCACCGACGCCGAGATCGAAGCGGTGATCGCCTATTGGCAAAAGGCCTGGGCGCCGGACGAAGATACCTCGGCCCCGTGGGATGGCCTGCTGCAGCGCGAAGCGCTCAGTGAAGACCGCGATGAGCTGATCGACCGCGCCATTGACGTGATCCGTGTCACCGGCAAATCCAGCGCCTCGCACCTGCAGCGCGCCCTCAAGGTGGGCTACCCGCGGGCCGCCCGCCTGGTGGATGAGCTGGAGGAGATGGGCGTGCTCGGCCCCGCCCAAAGCGGCGGCCGTGAGCGCGAGGTCCTGATGGATTTGGAGAACTTCGGCAACGAGGATGACGCGGAGTAATAAGCGGGGGGAGAACCTACCAAAATGGTAGGCGATGTGATAGTATATGCGCGTAGTTGCCAGGAGCACATTACGAGAGTATTGGGTTAAACACCCTGCAGTCGCAGAGGCTTTAAAAGCCTGGTATGCGGATGTCTCCCATGCGGATTGGAACTCACCGGCAGACCTGCGAAGGAATTACGCTACAGTCAGCATTCTTCGAGATGCTCGGGCTGTCTTTAACATCAAAGGGAATCAATATCGTATTGTGGTGCGAATAAACTATGTTCTCAAACTGGTCTTTATTCGCTTTGTGGGCACACATACAGAGTATGACAAAATAGATGCAGAGAGTATCTGACATGGACGTCAAACCGATCAAGACCAAGCAAGACTACAAGCAAGCCCTGGCGGAGCTTGACCGTCTTTTCGATGCTAAGCCGGGTACATCACAGGGTGATTACGTTGAAGTGCTGGCTACTTTGATAGAGAAGTATGAGGAAGAGCACTATCCGATCGATGCGCCAGACCCTGTGGAAGCGCTGGAATACTTCATGGAAAGCCGTGGCCTGAGCCGAGGCGATCTGGAGAAATACATTGGCGGTTCGGGGCGAGTTTCGGACATTCTGAACCGCAAGCGCGGTCTTTCTTTGAACATGATCCGTAAGCTTCACTTTGAGCTTGGCATGCCCGCAGAAACGCTTTTACGGGAAAGCCGCGGCAAGTACTCTGCCTGAGCTTGACACCGCCCGCGCGCTCCAGTAGCATACCTGTTGCCTCCGGCAAACACTCCCATGCGCGACCCCATAACCTTCACTGACCGCCTGCGCATCAGTTTCGCCTGGCTCATCAACCCCACTGTTGAATTTCTGGATAAACTCGGCGTCACCCCCAATATGCTCACCATCGTGGGCTTTTTGGGCATCTCGGTCGGCGCCTGGTTCGCCGCCCAGGGCAACTTCCCCATGGCCGGCCTGATGGTGCTGCTAATGACGCCCTTCGACGCGCTGGATGGCGCTCTGGCCCGCCGCCGCGGCGAATCGCAGGAGTTCGGCGCCTTTGTCGACTCGGTCAGCGACCGCTATGGCGAGCTGGTGGTCTACGGCGGCTTGCTATGGTGGGCCAGCCTGGATCACAACCACTGGCTGGCCATCGCCAGTTACCTAGGCGCTTTTGGCTCCGTATTGGTCTCGTACATCCGGGCCCGTGCGCAAAGCGTGGGGCTCGAAGCCAAGGTGGGTCTGCTCAGCCGGGTGGAGCGCTACTTCATCCTGGGGCCTACACTGCTATTTAACATTCCGCTGATCGGCGTCAGCATCATCGCCATCGGCGCAAACCTCACCGCCATTCAGCGCATTTGGCATGTGCGCAGCGAAGCCCGCAAACTAGCCAGCGCCAAACCCACACCCCGCAAAACGGCGGCGCGCAAGCCCCGCAAGTAAGGAGTTAGCATGTCTATTGACCAAACTGCAATTTACATCGGGCCGCTCACCATTCACTTCTACGGCCTGATCCTGATGAGCGGCGTCATCGCCGCGGCTTACCTGGGCGAGCGCCTCGCCAAAGAGCGCAAGATGAACAGCGAGTTCATCTGGGACAGCCTGCTGTGGATCGTGCTGGGCGGCATCATCGGCGCCCGCATCTGGCACATCCTGACCCCGCCGCCCAGCATGGTTGAGGCCGGCGTCACCACCATGTACTATCTGACCCACCCGCTGGATGCGATCGCGGTGTGGCGCGGCGGCCTGGGTATCCCGGGCGCGGTGGTGGGCGGCGTGATCGCGCTGTATCTGATGGCCCGCAAGCACGGCGAGAAGCTGCCGGCCTGGCTGGATGTCATCGCCGCTCCCCTGGCTCTCGGCCAGGCTATCGGCCGCTGGGGCAACTTCGTCAACCAGGAGCTGTACGGCGCGCCGTCTGACCTGCCGTGGGCTATCACCATCGACCCGGCCCACCGCCTGCCGGAATTCGCCGATGTGGCCCGTTACCATCCCATCTTCCTGTATGAGTCATTGTGGAGCCTGGCCACTGTGTTCTTCCTGGTCTGGCTGGGCCGCAAGTACGGCAAGCTGCTCAAGCCGGGCGATGTATTCCTGACCTATCTCATCACCTATCCCACCATCCGCATCCTGCTCGACTTTCTGCGCCTGGATGCCTCGCAGGTGGGCGGCTTCAACGCCAACCAGACCCTGATGGCCATCGTGCTGGTGCTGGCGGCGGGCATGCTGATCTACCGCCACACCCGGCCAGAGAAGCCGGGCAAGAAGAAGCGCAAGTAGCAAGAAACCCTCACCCGTTGAATTGCGTCCGGTTGTTGACCTCGGCCCGCCCTCTCCCTCACGAGGGAGAGGGCGCGAGCATAGCGAGCGGGTGAGGGTGGATGATGGCGACCACTCGTTTGTCATTCCGAACGAAGTGAGGAATCCGTTAAGGGCGGGAGTTAGACGGTGCTTCGCCTGAGAAAGGTCTTGGACAGACGGAGGACACTTTTTTTGCACACATAACGGATTCCTCCTCGCCGCTACGCGGCTCGTTCGGAATGACAAGACTTGCGAAAGCACAGAATCCAAAAAGGCGGCCAGTCGGCCGCCTTTTTTTGTTTGTTTTTAGCACCCGTGAGGAGAACCGTTACTCGGCGTCAGCCGAGTAGGTTTCTCCAAAAAATGTGCGCAGCAAGTCAACCAGATTAACTATTGGTAATGTGCTGCGCACATTACCAGCCAACGATAAAACTATCCCAATCCGTGTTCTCGGCCAAATAACGCCCAAAGATGTACTGGGCCGAGGCTGCCGGCGCATGCGGCTGGCTCAGCAGCTGCATGCCGGCTTCCACCAGCACCCGGCCGCCTTTGTGGTGGTTGCAGGCCCGGCAGGCCGTGATCAAATTGTCCCAGCTGTGGCGGCCGCCCAGGCGGCGCGGCAGGATGTGGTCGAGGGTCAGCTCCACGTCCTTGCGGCCGCAGTACTGGCAGGTGTGCCCATCGCGGCGGAAGATCTCTTGCTTGTTCAGCTTGACTTTGGGGCGGGGGCGGCGCACCATGCGCTCCAGCCGGATGACCGAGGGCGCAGGGTACACCTCACGAGCCGTGTGGATCTCGCCACGGCCATTCTGGAGCATCGAGGCCTTCTCGGAAAAGATCAGGCCCATGGCGCGGCGCATTGTGCAAACGTTGATCGGTTCGTAGTTGGTGTTGAGGACGAGGACGAGTTCCTTAAGACTTGGTTGCATGGCCGTGATGGTGCAACTCGGGCATTATAGCATTACGAACAAGGGTTGGCTGTGTTCGGCGCTGTAAGAACCCATAATGCTATAATCTGAGCATGCACGCAGAGATCGCAGTTGTGTATGCGTACGCCCCGTCTTGCTGAGCTGGTGACGGGTCTCTGCGCGCCCTCGCCAGCGAGGGCGTCTTTGTTTAACGGAGCCGAGATGAACATTGAAGAGCAAGTCCAAACCCTGATGCAGGGTACCGAATACGGTGACCCGCAGTTGGCCAAAGCCATGGAGACCGAGCTGCGCCAGCGCCTCAGCGAGGCGCAGGCCAGCGGCCGCCCGCTGCGCGTGTACGCCGGCTTTGATCCGCGCACCACGGATCTGCACCTCGGCCACACCATCCCCATGCGCAAGCTGCGCCAGTTTCAGGATTTCGGGCATCATGTCGTCTTCCTCATCGGCAGCTTCACCTCGCTCATCGGCGACCCATCCGACAAGGACCAGCTGCGCCCGCAGCTCACCGCTGAGCAGGTCGAGCAGAACGCCCAGACGTACGCCGAGCAGGCCTTCCGCGTGCTAGATAAGGACAAGACCGAGGTGCGCCAGAACGCCGAGTGGCTCTCCAAGCTCGATTTTGCGGATCTGATCAAACTGGCCGCCAACTTCACCCTGCAGCAGTTCGTCACGCGCGAGAACTTCCACCTGCGCTGGGAGAAGGGCGACCCGATCTACCTGCACGAGACCTTCTACCCCATCATGCAGGGCTACGATGCCTATGCCCTTAAGACCGATGTGCAAGTGGGCGGCACCGACCAGCTCTTCAACATCCTCACCGCCGGGCGCAAGCTAATGAGCGCGCTGGGTGAGAAGCCCAACATCGGCATCATTCTCGGCATCCTGCCCGGCACGGATGGCGAGATCAAGATGAGCAAATCGCTGGGCAATCACATCCCGCTGAATACGGATGCCAACGACATGTTCGGCAAAGTGATGAGCGTGCCCGACAAGGCCATGGGCGCCTACATGCGCCTGGCCACCCGCTGGACCGCCAGCGAGGTGGCCCGCCGCGAGGCTGCCGTCGCAGACGGCAGCCTGCACCCGCGTGACGCCAAAGCCGAGCTGGCCGCCGAGATCACCGGGATCTTCTACGGCGCCGAGGCGGCCACGGCCGCTCGCCAGAACTTCGACCGCGTCTTCCAGCAGGGCGATGTGCCGGCGGAGATGGAGACCTATAAAGCCGGCAAGGATCAGGCTCTGATCGATGTCCTCACTGCCGCCGGCTTGGTCAAAAGCAAGAGCGAAGGCCGCCGCCTGGTGGAGCAGAATGGCGTGCGCCTGGATGGCGCCGTCCTGGCCGACCCGGCCGCGCCGCTGCCCGCCGCCGGCGTGCTGCAGGTCGGCAAGCGCCGCTTCGTGCGCATCGAGTTCTAGCCCGGCCATGTCATCCTGAGCGGGTACAGAACCCGCACCAGAGCGCCGAGCCCAGATCAGCGAAGGATCCCTGCTGCGTTATTCGCCGAGCGCGGTCAGCAGAATAGCGCGCCCGATGCTGATGGCGCGCGGCGTGCTGCTGTCCTCCAGCAGCACGGCGATCACGCGGGCCGGCTGGTCGCCGCGGCTCAGGCTGCCGGCCAGGTACCAGGCATAGCGCCTCCCGTTCGTGCCGAAGGCGTAGGCGCTCATCTCCCAGATCGGCGCATCGGCCGCCGCCAGGCGTTGCGCCTGGCTGAAGGCCGCCGCGCTGCTCAGCACCGGCTGGGCCGCGGCCGGCTCGGCGTACGGCTGCCACTCGCCGCTGGCGTCTTTCACCGCCAGCGCCAGCTGGGCCGCCGGCAGCTGGCCGCCGTTGCTCAGCGTGGCTGCGACCCGCGCCAGTTGCAGCGGGCTCACCAGCATGCCGGCCTGGCCGGTGGCGGCCTCGCCCGGCCGCGGCAGGCTGGCCGGCGCACTGAAGGCGGGCTGGCGCAGCGGCACATCCGGCGCGCTGTACAAGCCCAACTGCGTATACAGATCCATGAGATTTTTCTCGCCCAGCGCCAGGCCCAATTGCGCCAGCGCGCCGGGGCAGGCCGCCTCGACCAATGCGTCCCAATCATCGCTGGCGAGCGGCGGCCGCGTGCACTCCAGCGCAAGCTCATTGAGCACATAGGCGGTCTCGGCTGGCGCTTGCGGCAGCGTATTCTGGCTGCGGGCAGCTGCCAGCAGCCAGGGGCCCAAGACCCCGCCGGGCGGGTAGGCGCCTTGCACGGCCCGGTTCAGCAGCGGCGAATCCTGGCTGGCCAGCAGGCTCTGCCAGTCGTCGCTCAGGCTGGCGGCGCTGAAACCCGGCTGGGAGGCCAGCGCCAATACTTCACCACTGGCCGCATCCATCACCACCGCCGCGCCGCGCTGGCCCTCCAGCGCATCCATGCTGTGCAGGGTCAGCTCCAGGTCCAGGCTCAGCTGCACATCCAGCCCGGGCGAGGGCCGCCCGTACAGGATGTGGTTGAGCCACAAGCCCCAGGCGGGCTGGCGCTCCTCACCGCGCAGGATCGGGTCGAGCCCATCCTCCAGGCCAGACTGGCCGAACTGCGGGTGCGAATAGCCCAGCACATTGCCCAGGCTGGTTTGCACGTACTCGCGCGTGTAGTCGCCGGCGCTGCCGCCGGTGCGCGAGAGCGGCTGGTAGTCGCGGTCCAACAGGGCGCCGCGCCACACATAGCGGTCAGACAGGCCGCGGCGCGCATTGTCGGTACGCGTCAATAAATCCGGCCCGCGCACTACGCCCCACCAGCCGGTGATGGCCGCCGCCAGCGCGAACGCGCCCAGCAGCAGCCCGGCGATGATCAGCGTGGGCCGGCTGTTGAGCACCGGCGCCGAACGGTGTACGCCGTCATGGCTCACCAGGCACAGCAGCAGCAGCGCAAAGAACGAGATCAGCATCGACGAGCCGCCGTACGAGACGAACGGCAGCGTGACGCCGGTCAGCGGCAGCATGCGGATGTTGCCGCCAATGATGAGCAAACTCTGGCTGGCGATGTAGGCCGCCAGCCCAATAGCCAGATAGCGCTGGTACGCATCCCGGGCGTGCAGCGAGATGCGCAGGGCGCGCACCACCAGGAACGCTACCAGCGCCAGCAGGGCGATGGCGCCCAGCAGGCCGCTCTCTTCGACGATCGAGGTGTAGATAAAGTCGCTATGGGCCACCGGCACGAAGCCCGGGCTGCCCAGCCCTGGCCCGCGGCCGAACATGCCGCCGGCCGCGATCGCCATCAGCGCCTGCACGATCTGGTAGGAGCGGTTGGTGGGATCGACCCATGGGTTAAGCCAGCTATCAATGCGCGCATGTACTAAACCCACCAGCTCGTAGCCGGCCACCATCGCCAGTACCAGCACCAGCGCGCTGGCCAGCAGCACCCGCCTCCGGCCAGCGGCAATATAGATTAGGATCGTGTAGATGAATACAAACACCCAGGCCGTGCCGAGATCGCGCTGCACCATGAGCAGCAGCAAGACCGCGCCGGTCATCACCGCTGTTGGCGCCAGCAGCGGCAGCAGGCCGGTCATCAAGGGTTGGCGGTCGGCCAGATAGGCGGCCAGGTAGATGATGAGCAACAGCTTGAGCAACTCGGAGGGTTGGAAGTACAGCCCGCAGCAGCCCAACCAAAGATCCGGCCCAATGCCGGAGGGGTTGGTGCCGAACAGAAACGTCAGCGCGGTGATGAGCAAGCCGGCCAGCAGCCATACGTACTTGTAGCGACGCAGCAAGGGCAGAATGCGCTCGCGGTAGCGCAGCGCCAGCACGAACAGCGCACAGCTGACCGCCAACCAGGCCGTCTGGCGCAGGCCGAACTCGAAGGTGAGCCGCCAGATGGTCAGCAGGCCCCAGCCGGCCAGCAGGCCGGCCACCGGGATGATGAAGGGATCGCGATTGGGCAGGGCTTCACGCGTGCGCCGGTCAAGCCAGAACAGCGCCAGCACCCACACCACCACGCCCAGCCAGTGCGCCCAGCGCAGCTCGGCCAGCGGCAGCAGGCTGCGCTGCCGCACCGCCGGCGCCAGGGTCAGCGCCAGCGCGAACAGGCCCAGGAAGGCCGCCGCCAGCCTGAGCAGGCTGGCGGAGACGCTGGCTGGCAACAGGCGCCTCAGCGGGCGGGGTAAGTTCATTCGCTCAGATACTTCTCTACTAAGATTCCCAGCTTCTTGCGTGCTGCGGGGGCAATGTTGCTCTTGTGGGTGATCAGCGCGGTGGCCAGCGCCTGGTCGCAGGCGCATTCGGGCGCCTGCAGCCCGGCGGCCAGCTTGCGGATCGCCGCTTGCGCCGTGCGGGTGTTCTCCTGGAGCGTGCGCACCACCATGTCCACGCTGACCGGCTCCTGGTGCCACACGTCATAGTCGGTCACGTGCGCCATCACGGCGTAGCACAGCTCGGCCTCGCGGGCCAGGAATGCCTCGGGGGAGGTGGTCATGCCGATGATCGAGAGCCCCCACGAACGATAGATGTTCGATTCGGCCCGCGTAGAGAAGCGCGGCCCTTCCACGGTGATGAAGTCGCCGCCCATGTGGGTGGTTGCCCCGGCGGCTTTGCAGGCCCTATGCAGCTGCTCACTGAAACTGGTGCAGAACGGGTCAGCCACGCCAACATGCGCCACCAGCCCGGGGTCATCGAAGAATGAGTTCACGCGGCGCTTGGTCATGTCGAACAGTTGGTTGGGCACCACGATATGGCCGGGCTCAAAATCCTCGCGCAGCGAGCCGCACGCGCTGACCGCCACCACCCAGCGCGCTCCCAGCGATTTGAGCGCATAGATGTTGGCGCGGTAATTGACATGGGTGGGGGAGATGCTGTGCTTGACCCCGTGCCGGGCCAGGAACGCCACCCGGCGGCCCTCCAGCGTGCCCACCACCACCGGGCTGCTCGGTTCGCCGAAAGGCGTATCGACCGTGTGCTCCTGCTTGTCTTCCAGGCCCGGCATGTCGTACAAGCCGGAGCCGCCAATGATGGCGAGTTCAGGGGTTGGGTTCATGGCTGCTCCTGTGTTTGTGCACTAACTTGCGGCAGCGCTTCGATCTGCAGGGTGAAGCTGATCTGGCCGCAGCGAATATGGTCCTGGCTGGTTAACACCACAGGGGCGTGCAGCGCATCGCCATTCAGAAAGGTGCCGTTGCGCGAGCCCAGATCCTCCAGCCACCAATGGTCGTGGTGGAACACCAGGCGGGCGTGGCGCGAGGAGACGGTCTCGTCGGCCAGCACCCATTCGCAGCTGGGGTGACGCCCCAGCGTCACCTCAGCGGTGGCGAAGCGCAGCTGCTCGCCGGTCGGGCCGCGGTCTGGCATGACCAGCAGGGTGGGGATGCGCTGGCGCGCCAGGTTGTGGGCCTGCTGCTTCAGCTCGCGCCACAGCGTGAGGAAGCACCAGGCCAGGAAGCCGTACAGGGCCAGGGCCATCAAGGCCCGCAGGCCCAGCAGAATGTATGCGGGGAGCTCTGCCATTACTTCACAGGGTTGGCGCTGGTGTTTATCTCCTGGGTTTCCTGCGCCTTGCTGGTGGCGGCGTCTTGCCCGTAGATGAGCGGCACCACGCCCGCCAGTTGGATGACGTCGCCGGCCAACAGCACCGCGCTCTTGGCCTCCGTGCCGTTGATGCGCGTGCCGCCGGTGGAGCCCAGATCAAAGAAGTGATAGTGCCCGCCGATGGCGCGCAGTTGCGCATGGCGGCGGGAAACCTGGGCGTGCTCGATCACCAGCTGGTTATCGTTCTTGCGCCCAATGTTGATGATGGCTTGGGTGAGGGGAAAAACGTCTGACCCGGCTACGATGAGAAATGCGCCCAGTGGGATCTGCACTTCGCCGCCGGCGCTAGCGTACGCATCCAGGCTTTGCGTGGTGCTCAGGCTCTCGCCCACCCCCGCCGCCCGCACGCGGAACTCGCCTTCGGCCAGCCCCTCCTGCGGGGCCACATGCAGCACCAGCTCGCTCGCCATGCGGATTCCGGATTCGCTCGCCGCGTGGCGCAGGGCGCCGCGCAACTCGTCCAGCAGGCTGGCGTTGGCGCGCAGCCCGCTGGCGTGCTCCGGGTGGGCCAGGATCGTATACGTACCCGGGGCTTGCAGCAACTCCCCCCCGGCGAACTGCACCTCGGCTTGCATCGCCTCGATCAATTGCGAGGCCAGGATGGCTTTGGTGTCCTGGGTGGAGAACAAACGCGCCGTGCCCTCTTCGATCAGGCGCTGCAGGCGCGCTTCCAGGCGGTGCAACTGGCTCATGCAGGCGATTGTATCGTTTTAGCCCCTGTGGCGCTGTGGGGCGGCGCATGGTTTAATCAGCATTAATGCGCGCGCCACGCGCGCCTTCACGTGGGAACAAAACAAGGAGCGGAGGCGTCATTAGGCTATGAAAAAGCACATCATTCTTGTATTCATCCTGGCAGCTGCACTGGCCGCTTGCGCAGCGCCCGCTCCCGTAGGGCAGGGGCCGGTCTACTTTGACTCGGCCCAGTTGCTGGTATTGGAGAGCTTTCCCATCCAGCTGCGCCTGATGATCGCCGGCAACCTGCCGACGCCCTGCCACGAGCTGGCCTACGAGATTGCCGCGGCCAACGCCCAGAACGAGATCCACGTCAGCGTCTACACCACGGTCGACCCGGCCGTGACCTGCATGCAGGTGCTCGAACCCTTCGAGGAGTCGATCGCCATCCCGCTCGACGGCCTGGCCGATGGTGACTACAGCGTCTGGCTCAACGGGGAGCAGGTCGGCGAGTTCAGCTACCCGGGCTAGGTATAGTGCAAATAAAAAAAAGACCGGCTTTGCCGGTCTTTTTTTTATTTGCACTATAAGCTACTTGCTCAGCCGTTCCTTCAACGCCTTGGTCAGCGCCGGCACGATCTCGTACAGATCGCCCACCACGCCAAAGCGGGCCATCTTGAAGATCGGCGCATCCGGGTCCTTGTTCACGGCCACGATCACCTTGCTGGTGCGCATGCCCGCCAAATGCTGGATGGCGCCTGAGATGCCCAGGGCAATGTACAGATCGGGCGAGACCACCTTGCCGGTCTGGCCCACCTGGTTGGCATACGGAATGTAGCCCGCATCCACCGCGGCCCGGCTGGCGCCGACTGCGGCGCCCATCGCCTGGGCCAGCTCACCGATCATCAGGAAGCCCTGCTGGGCGCGCCAGATCTCTTTTTCCTTCTCGTCGGTGATCTCGGCCGGCGGGGTCAGGGCCGGGTTGTTGGCCACGCCGCGCCCACCGGAGACGATCACGCCGGCATCCGCCAGGCTCACCCGGCCTTCCACCGTGGCGTAATCCACCACCTTGGTCTGCAGGTCGCCTTCGGCTACCGCGGCGGCCACCTTGGTCACGTTGCCGCTGCGGCTGGTGTCCGCCACCGGCTTGCCAAAGGCGCGCCCGCGCAGGGTGATCAGGGCGGGCTTGGCGCTGACCGTCACCTTGCTCAGCAGCTTGCCGGCATAGATCGGGTGCGTGGCGGCGATGCTGTCGCCATCTTTGCTGATCTCGGTCACATCCGGCAGCACGCCGCTGTCCAGATCGATCGCCGCCATGGCGGCGATCTCCCGGCCGCGCGTGCTGGTCGGGAACAGCATCGCATCCGGCTGCTGCTCCTTGGCCAGCTTGCTCAGCAAGCTGGCGTACGCCTCCGCCCGGTAATCGGCCAGGCTGGCGTCTTCAGCCAGCAGCACTTCGTCAGCGCCGTAGTGGAAGGCGGTTTGCGCCAGCCCTTCCACGCCCTCGCCAAAGACGAGGGCGGTCACCGGGCCGCCCAGGGTCTTGGCGGCCGCGATGGCTTCATACGAGGCGGGCAGGGCCGCGCCTTTGAAATGGTCTACGTAAACCCATGTGCCGGCCATTACAGCACCCCCTCAGCAATGATCAGGTCGGCCAGCTTGGCGGCGATCTCGTCGGCGTTGGCGCCGGTCACCATCTCGCTGGTCACCTCGCGGGCCGGCGGGGCGCTGATCTCAGTCCAGCGCACCTTGGATTCGGGAGCGCTGATGCCGAGGTCGGCCAGGCTCCAGACCGGGATCTCGGCCTTGGACGCCTTGCGGATGCCCATAAATGACGGATAGCGCGGCTCGGCATAGTCTTTGACGATGCTCAGCACCGCCGGCAGCTTGCCTTCCACCACCTGGCGGCCTTCTTCGATGGCGCGCTCCACTTTGATGGTCTTGGCGCCCGCGTCCAGCGCCGGGATGGCCGCTAGCATCGTGAGCGCCGGCCAACCCAGCACGCGGGCGGTCATGGCCGGGGCCAGCCCGGTGTCCGAGTCGATCGCCTGCTTGCCGAAGATGGCCAGGTCAACCCCGCCCAGCTTCTGCACCGCGGCCGCAAACACTTTTGCGGCCGCCGCGGCGTCAGCATTGGCCAGGGCCGCATCGCTGATCAGCATGGCGCTGCCGGCGCCCATCGCCAGGGCATGCTTGAGCGCCTCTTTGGCATCCTCGCCACCCATGCTGATGGCGGCCACTTCGCCGTTGTGCTTCTCGGCCAGTTGCAGCGCAGCTTCCACGGCGTACTCATCCCACGGGTTGATCACCAGCGGGGCGTCTCCCCAGTTCACCGCGCCGTTATCCACCGACAGCTTGGCGGCAGAATCCGGCACCTGTTTTACAAAAACTGCGATCTTCAAACGTTCCTCCTTACGTACTCACAATAATGGGTGAACTGTTAGCTGTTCACCCATCACTGATCACTATCCTTCAGCCTGCCAGTACTCCGCATCGTAGGCGGGCAGCTCGCAGCGCAGATCGGCATCCTTGCGGTAGCCCAGCGCGTAGCCAGCCTGCATCAGCTGGTGAATTTCACTCGTGCCTTCGTAGATCACGCCGCCCTTGGAGTTGCGCAGGTAGCGCTCCACATCGTACTCATCGCTGTAGCCGTAGGCGCCATGCACCTGGATCGCTTCTGAGGCCGCATCGAACGAGGCGTCCGTGGCGTACCACTTGGCCAGCGAAGTCTCGCGCGTGTTGCGCACACCCTGGTTCTTCAACCAGCCGGCCTTCAGATACAGCAGGCGCGAGGTCTCGTACTGCTGCACCATATAGGCGATCTTCTGCTGCACCAGTTGGAACTGGCCGATCTCTTTGTTGAACGCTTTGCGCTCGTGCGAATATTTGACGCTGGCGTCCAGGCTGGCGCGGATCAGGCCCGTGGCCCCGGCTGCCACCGTGTAGCGCCCGTTGTCCAGGCACGACATGGCGATCTTGAAGCCTTCGCCCTCTTCGCCCAGGCGGTTCTCCACCGGCACACGCACATCTTGCATGGCAATGTATCCGGTCGAGCCGGCCCGCATGCCTAGCTTGCCGTGAATGTCGCCGGTGGTGATGCCCTTGCGGTCCAGCTCCACAATGAAGGCGCTCAGCCCGTCGTGCGGGTCAGCATCCGGGTTGGTGCGCGCCACGATCAGGGCGTGGTGGGCCTTGCTGGCCAGCGAGATCCACATCTTCTCGCCGTTCAGCACGTACTCGTCGCCTTCGCGGCGGGCGGTGGCCTTCATGCCGGCCACGTCCGAGCCGGCGCCCGGCTCGGTCAGGCCGAAGCAGGCGTACTTCTCGCCCGTGGCCTGCGGGGTGAGGAACTTCTGCTTCTGCTCCTCAGTGCCCCATTGCAGCAGGGCCATGCTGTTCAGGCCCATGTGCACGGACATCACAACCCGCAGCGGGCTGTCGCCAGCTTCCAGCTCCTCGCACACCAGGCCGAGGGTGATGTAGTCAAAACCCTGGCCGCCGTAGCGCACGGGGATGTTGATGCCCAGAATGCCCAGCTCGGCCATGCGCGGCAGGATGAAGGGGGCCATCTCCTGCTTGCGGTCCCACTCCTGAATGACGGGCTTGACCTCTTTTTGAACGAAGTCCCGCACCATCTTTTGCACCATCAGGTGCTCTTCACTTAGTTGAAAGTCCATGTGACTCCATGAGAAAAGCTTGTGATTAATTGCGCAGGATTTGATTATACCTAGATACGCAGACCGCCCTGGCCGCGCACTCTTTATAATCACCGCATGCGTCGTGTCTCACGCAAGCTGTGGCTGCTGCTGCCGCTCGCCATCCTGGTCTTCGCGCTGCCCACCTGGTGGATGCGCACCTGGCTGCCGCGCCAGGGCGGCGTGCCCACGCCCACCGCCACTGTCGCCCCGGCTCCGCTGGAGGATACGTACCGCCAGGCCATCGAGCTGGCCGCCCGCGAGCCGCTGGATGCGCTGCCGCTGCTGGCTGAGCTGATCGACAGCCCCTACGCCAGCGCGGCCCTCACCATCCGCCAGGGCATCCAGGGCGGCCGCCTCAGCGGCGACCGCGCCTACCTGCTCACCGCCACCGGCCAGTCACTGGCCGCGGTGGGCGAGTGGACCGCGGCCCGCCAAGCCTTCCTGGCCGCGGTCGAGGCCAACCCTGACTACGCCGAGGCCTGGGCCTACCTGGGCGAAGCGTTGCAAAAGAACGGGCAAGACGGCCTGCAAGCGTTGCAAAAAGCCGAGCAGCTTGACCCCAATTCGCTCTCCGTGCGCTTGTTTCTGGCCCTGTACTGGCAGCGCCAGGGCGATTTTGAGCGCGCCGAGCAGAACCTGCGCGTGGCAGCCCTCTCGCACCCGGACAATCCGCTGGTGCAGATCCAGCTGGCCGAGAACGCCGTGCTCAAGGGCGATACGGCCGGCGCGCTGCCTTACCTGCAGCGCGCCCTCGAGCTGGCACCCAACGACCCGGCCATCTGGCGCGCTGTGGCCGCCTACAGCGTGGAATCGGCCCTGTATGTTGAGGAGATCGGCCTGCCCACCCTGGCCCGCCTGCTGAGCGAGCAGCCCGGCCAGGCCGACACGCTGGTGCTCAATGCCCGCGCCCTGGCCCTGCTGCGCCGGGACGCGGAGGCCGAGACCTACTTCATGCAGGCCCTACAGGCCGACGAGGCCAACATCTCGGCCCACCTGTACTACGGCATCTTCCTGCTGGCCGCCAACCGGCTCGACGAGGCTCGCCAGCACCTCAACACCGTGTTGGCCCTGCAACCTACCGGCGCCCAGGCCAGCCTGGCCGCCCACTGGCTAGAACAAATCTCCCATTAGCGATGTAACACCCCCATGCTAAAATGCGTTCACTGCGTGATTAAGGAGATCGTATATGCGCAAACAAGTATGGTTCGTTGTACTGGCGTTACTGCTCGTAGGTATGGCCTGCAGCTTCGGCGCCGGCTCTGAGACCCAGGGTGGCGCCCCCACGGGCGACACCGGGGCCGCTACCCAAGGCCCGGCAGTTACCCAATCCCCCGTCCTGTTCCAGGATGATTTTTCCAGCTCCAGCAGCGGCTGGGATCGCACCAACTATGATGATGGCAGCGTCACTGACTATGTGGATGGCGGCTATCACATCCTGGTCAATGCGGATTACGCTTCCGTGTGGGCTAACCCCGGCATCAGCGTGGCTGACGTAAGCGTGGAGACGGACGCCGTCATTCGCGGCGGCGTGGAGGACAACGAGTTCGGTGTCATCTGCCGCTATGTGGATGAAAGCAACTTCTACGCCGGCAGCATCAGCAGCGATGGCTTCTACGCCATCGTCAAGATCGAGAATGGCGAGTTTGGTTATGTGGGCGCTGAAGGCATGCAGCCCTCTGACCTCATCAACCTGGGTGACCAGGTCAACCGCGTCCGCCTCGACTGCGTAGGCTCGCGCCTGACCCTGTACGTCAACGGCTCGGAGCTTGTCTCCGCCAGTGACTCCACCTTCGCCAGTGGTGATGTAGGCCTGTACGCGGGCAGCTTCTCCACCCCGGGCATCGATATCCTCTTCGATAATTTTGTAGCTCAACGCCCCTAAGGCGGCTGTTCAGTAAGCGGCTGCACTGCCAGCCGCTTACGTTTTTAAGGAGAGAAATGCACTATAAGAAATTGTTCCTTGTACTTGCCCTGCTCAGTGTCCTGGCGCTCGCCTGTGCCGGTTTGCCCAACGTGGGTGACCTGGCCGGCAATGTGGTCGGCACGGCTCTCGCCACCAGCGGCCTGGACGAGTTCGTGCAGATGGCTACCATGCTGGCTGACAGCGGCCTGAGCGACGACGCCCAGAGCATGGCCGCCACCATGATGGCCGGCGGCACGGCTTTGCCCCTGGAAACCTTGATGGCCCAGTTCGGCGAGCAAGCCTCTGGCGCGGTCATCTACCAGGACGACTTCTCCAACACCAACAGCGGCTGGCCGATCGACTCCTTCGCTGAAGGCTCCACCGGCTACTACAACGGCCAGTACCGCATCACCGTCAATGAGACAGACTACGCGATCTGGTCCAGCTCCGGCGCGGGTGACTTTGGCGATATCTCGGTCGAGGCTGACGCGGTCATGATCGGCGGCCCGGAGGAGAACGAGTTCGGCCTGCTGTGCCGTTTCATCGACAACAGCAACTTCTACGTTGCCACCATCGCCAGCGATGGCTACTACTTCATCTGGCGTCGCCTCAACGGCGGCGACTGGGAGCTGGTGGGCATGGACAGCGGCCAGACCAGCACGGCCATCTACACCGGCACGCAGACCAACCGCATCCGCCTGGATTGCATCGGCTCCAGCCTCACGCTGTATGCCAACGGCACGCAGCTGATCCAGGTGCACGACAGCTCGCTCACCTCAGGTGATGTGGGCGTGTACGCCGGCAGCTTTGATGTGGCCGGGGTGGATGTTGTCTTCGACAACTTCCTCATCCTCCAACCGTAAGAGCTAGCTTCTACTTATAATAAAGCGGTGTACCCGGTTGGGTACACCGCTTTATTTTTTTACGGTGAGACCGATGACAGACTGCATCTTCTGCAAGATCGTGGCTGGTGATGTGCCCGCCACCAAGCTATATCAGGATGAGCTGGTGACCGCCTTCCGTGACATCAACCCGTTGGCGCCCACGCATATCCTCATCATCCCCAATGTCCACCTCGCCAGCGCCAACGACCTGGCGTCTGAGCATGCGGCCGCCGCCGGCCGCATGCTGACCCTGGCGCCCGAGCTGGCCCGCCAGGAACACATCGCCGAGAGCGGCTACCGCCTTATCCTCAACACCGGCGCAGACGGCCGCCAGGAAGTTCCGCACATGCACATGCATCTGCTCGGCGGCCGCCGCATGCAGCACCCGCTGGGGTAGGACGCGCCTGACTCGTTTCCCATGTGTAGGCCGGCATTGCTGCGCAACTGTTGAGACAATATTGAACCAGCACCAGTTTGGCGGGAAATCAATACAGAATCGCGTAGGGGCGGGTCTTAGACCCGCCCCTACCAAGCGATGCTGAACTCCTGCCAGCAGGCATGAGTCAATACTGAACGCGTAGGGCGCAATAACCCCGGCACTTTGTCATTCCGAACGAGCGGCGTAGCCGCGAGGAGGAATCCGTTGTGGGCCGGTTTGAAATTGCCGCACATATGCTGGAGCACAAACCGCCTGAATACGGATTCCTCGCTTCGCTCGGAATGACAAAACAAGGACACTCTCGTTCGCCCTATGCCCCGAAGCAATCTGGTTCTCACTCCCTTGACGAAACACCCTCTATCCCCACAATCAACCCCTCCTGTAGTATCACCATCCCCATGAACGGCAGCATTCCCCAACCACCAGCCTGTCAAGTTGTATCGCCCACCCCCACACCCCAAAACGAACAACATCTTCCAAAAATTGGTACTTTGCCGCAGCCGTATTCATCTGTATCCTGAAAGGTATAATTAAGTCATTATGAGCAAAAAAGCCGAGCTTGAAGTCGCCCTCAAAGAGGCCATGAAGGCCAACGACACCGTGCGCAAGAACACCGTGCGCGGCGCCCTGGCGGCGGTGAAGGAAGCCGAAGTCGCCAAACGGGGCGAGTTGGATGACGCCGCTGTGATCTCCATCCTCCAGAAGGAGCTCAAGTCGCGCCAGGAAGCCATGGCCGAAGGTGAAAAAGCCTCCCGGCCTGACCTGGTCGAGGCCGCCAAGCTCGAAGCCGGCCTGCTCGAAGCCTTCCTGCCCGCCGGCCTGAGCGCCGCCGAGATCGAAGCCATCGTCACCGCCGCCATCGCCGAAGCCGGCGCCAGCGCGCCTTCCGATATGGGCAAGGTGATGAAACTCGTCCTGCCCCAGGTGCAAGGCCGCGCCGATGGCGGCCAGGTCAGCGCCCTGGTCAAGGCCAAACTGCAGGGGTAGCTTCACTGTTCTCTATGTCTGAAAAAGCCAAACTCCAACGCAAACCGCAGCGTTGGTCCACTCGCAAACGCGTTTTCTTGTGGACCCTGTGGACCGCGTGTTTGCTCATCTCGGTTGCCGCCCTGGTCATGCCCTTCTCCACCCGCCAGGCCAGCTTGCGCGCCCAGGTGGGGGATGTGGCCAGCCAGGACATCGTTGCCCCGCGCACCCTCAACTACCAGAGCGCGGTCTTTACCGAGCGTGACCGCCGCGAGGCCGCCGATGCCGTGGCGCCGGTCTACGGCGCGCCGGATGCCAATGTTGCCCGCCAGCAGCTCGAGCAGTTGCGCTCGGCGGTCGAATTCATTGACAGCGTGCGCGCCGACACCTACGCCACCCTCGAGCAAAAGATCGGCGACCTCACCGCCCTGCAGAACGTAACCCTCGGGCGTGAGAGCGCCCAGGCCATCCTGCTGCTCAGCGACAGCGCCTGGCAGAACGTGCGCCAGGAAGCCATCGTCGTGCTTGAACAGATCATGCGCAGCAGCATCCGCCAGAACCGGCTGGATGAGGCCCGCCGCAGCGTGCCGGCCCTCGTCAGCCTGTCGCTGCCGCAGGATCAGGCTACCCTGGTGGCCGAGATGGTGGCCGCCTTTGTCGCCCCCAACAGCTTTTACTCCGAGGCCATGACCCAGGCCGCCCGGGATGAAGCCGCCGCGGCCGTGCCGCCCGCCGTGCGCACCTTCGTCACCAACGAGATCATTGTGTCCCGCGGCCAGGTGCTCAACGAGGCCGACCTGGAAGCCCTGCAGCAGTTCGGCCTGGTGCAGCCTGAAACCGGCTGGCGCAACTATGTTGGCGCGGCCATGCTGGCCCTGGTGGCCTTTGCGCTCTCGGCGTTGTTCCTGCGCTTCCGCCCACAGCTGCTCGACAATATTCGCGAGCTGACCCTGGTCGCCACTCTGTTCATCGCCTTCCTGTTGGTGGCGCGCTTCGTGATCGTTGACCGCACGGTCATGCCGTATCTGTTCCCGGTGGCCGGCTTCGCCTTGCTGGCCGCTACGCTGTACAGCTCGCAGGCTGCTCTGGTCTTCTCGCTGGTGCTCAGTGTGCTGGCGGCTTACAACTTGCCCAACGCGTTTGATCTCACGCTGTACTATTTCTTCGGCAGCTTGTTCGGCGTGCTGTTCCTCAAGCGTGCCCAGCGCGTCATGGCCTATTTCTGGGCCGGAGCGGCGGTCATGCTGGCCGGCGCGGCCGTGCTGGTGGCCTACCGCCTGCCGCTGGCTTCCACTGACATCATTGGCCTGCTGACCCTGCTGGGGGCATCCGGCCTCAATGGCTTCTTCTCCGCCAGCCTCACCATCGTGCTGCAGCTCTTCCTGGCTCAGTGGCTGGGCCTCACCACTACCGTGCAATTGATGGAGCTGGCCCGCCCAGACCATCCGCTGCTGCAGTTCATCATGCGCCACGCCCCCGGAACCTACCAGCACAGTTTGCTGATCGCCAACCTGTCGGAGCAGGCGGCCGAGGCCATCGGCGCGGATGCATTGCTGACCCGCATCGGCTCGCTGTATCACGATGCCGGCAAGGCCCGCCAGCCGCACTACTTCATCGAGAACCAGGTCACCGGGGCTCACAACCCGCATGAAGACCTGACCCCGCAGGAGAGCGCCCAGCGCATCATCCGCCATGTGCCGGATGGGGTCGAGCTTGCCCACAAGCACCGCCTGCCGCAGCGCATCATTGATTTCATCAAAGAGCACCACGGCACCCTGGTGACCCGCTATCAATACGCCCGCGCCCTGGATGCCGCCGGCGGCGATGAGACCCAGGTCAACCAGGATGATTTCCGCTACGATGGCCCGCGCCCCCAATCCCGCGAGACGGCCCTGGTCATGCTGGCCGATGGCTGCGAGGCGCGCACGCGCGCTGAGCGCCCCAAGACCGACGAAGAGCTGGCCGCCCTGGTCAAAAGCGTGATCGACAGCCGCCTCAACACCGGCCAGCTGGATGACACCGCCCTGACCATGCGTGACCTCGCCGTGGTGGGCGATACCTTCGTCACCGGCTTGCGCGGCGTCTACCACCCGCGCCTGGTTTACCCTGACCTGGACGAGAAGACCCTCAACGCCCTCGACGCGCAGCCGGCCCTCAAATCGTTCCCGCCCAAGCGATGATCCATTTCCACATAGACAGCCGCTACGCTGCCCACAAGTTTGAGCGCAAGCTCAAACAGGCCGTGCAAGCCACGCTGCGGCACCAGCGCGCCCCGCAGGCCGAGCTCACCGTCGTGCTCACGGGCGACGCCCGTTTGCGCGCCCTCAACCGCCAGTACCGCGGCATGGATAAGCCAACAGATGTGCTCTCCTTCGGTGATATTGACCAATTCGGCGAAAGCGGCAACCTCTACCTGGGTGATGTGGTCATTTCGGTGCCGCGTGCCCGCGCTCAGGCCAAGGCCGCCGGCCACAGCCTGCACGC
Organism: Anaerolineales bacterium; assembly: GCA_019454165.1. Taxonomy (GTDB): domain Bacteria; phylum Chloroflexota; class Anaerolineae; order Anaerolineales; family UBA11579; genus JAMCZK01. Next base: position 796,084 of record CP075367.1, read on the forward strand.
CGAGCTGCAACTGCTCGCCGTGCACGGCGCGCTGCACCTGCTGGGGCATGACCACGCCACCCCGGCCCAGCGCCGCAAGATGTGGGCCGCCCAGGATGCGGTATTGGATGCGCTGGGCCTCGACATCCGCTCCGCTGAGCTGGAAGCCCGGCCAGACGTCAAATAAAAAAGCCCCGGCAATTGCCGGGGCTTTTTTTTTTCTTGAAAGGGGGAACTTTACACGAAGCGCTCGCGGATCTCGGAGCTTACATAGTCCAGCAGCGCCACGGTGATGGCGATCAGCCAGACCGCAATGCCCACCGCCTCGTATTGGTACAGGCGGATCCATTGCAGCAGGATGAAGCCGATACCGCCGCCGCCCACGAAACCAAGCAGGGTGGACATACGCACGTTGATGTCCCAGCGGTAGACCGTGAACGAGATCACCGGCGGCAGGATCTGCGGCACGACCGCATACACAATGCTCTGCAGGCGGTTGGCGCCTACGGCGTCCAACGCCTCCAGCGGGCCGGGGTCGATGCTCTCGATCGCCTCGGAGTACAGCTTGGCCAGCGAGGCGATGGTGTGCAGGGTCAGCGCCAGCGTGCCGGCGAACGGCCCCAGGCCCACCCAGATGGCGGCGATGATGGCGTAGATCAACGCCTCCACCGAGCGCACCACGTTGAGGATGGTGCGGATGACGGCGTACAGCATCAAGCCGATCGGCACCCGCCGCGTGCTGCGTTTGCGGTACAGGTACAGCAGCGTGATCGCAGCGGCCAGTACCGCCCCGATCCAGCCGTAGAACTCTTCATTGATGGCGGCTACTTCAGCGCCCAGCACGATCGCTCGCACGCCACGGCTGAAGCCCAGGCCCATCTGGTAACCGGGGAAGCCGGCCAGTGCGGCCAGCAGCCCGGCGGCGGCCCAATAGCCGCCGTCCTTGCCCAGGCGGCTGAGCAGCGCTTCGCTCAGGCGGCCGCCCAGCTGCAGGCCTAGGTAGCCCAGGCCCAGCACGGCGATCATGCCCACCAGGAAGATCTGCACGGGCGCCTGGTCCAGACCGCCCAGGCGGTCAGACACAAAATCGGTCACCTGCAGGCCGGCCCAGCCGCCTGCCAGCAAACCGAGCACATTGCCTACGATGCGCTCCGGGGCGCTCATGATCGGCGCCATCAGGTTCTTGGCGGCCAGGAAGGAGAGCGGGAAGGCGGCCACAATGCCGAAGAAGGTCGCCATCAGACCGATCATGATGGTTTCCAGCAAGCCGATCAGGGCAAGCTGCATTTCATTGCTCAGCCGGCCGCCGAAGACTTGTACGCTCTCCTGGCGGATGATCAGCGAGTGCACCTGGGCGCCGGTGGCCGTCTCGGGGGAGATGACCGCATCCGGAATGTTGAGCTTGGTCTCGAACTCGCCGTTCTCGTCGATGATGATGGTGGTTTCGCCCATGCCGCGCGGCGTGAACGGGTTGCCGATGGGGTTGGCCCAGCGGATCAGCACTTCTTGCCCGGGCACAAAGTTGCCGCCCGTGATCGTCAATTCGGTGCCCAGGATGAGGCCACCCGTCACCGGGCGAGAGCTGAGCTCGCCACAGGTCGGCGTGGCGCTGACCCAGGGATCATCATCCAGCACGGGGTTGGATGGCGGCGCGGCGGCTTCATCCGTACACGGCGCCTGGATGCGTTGCACGACTTCGAAGACTTCCTGGTCGTAGGCGAAAGCTGCCCGCCACGGCCACAGGATGCGCGGCAGCAAAATGCCCACGTCCTGATATTCACGGATGGCTTTCGGCATGTCCACGCCGGTCAGGTTGTAGCCCAGGGCGAACACGAGCAGACACGCGATCACGATGGCGCCAGCCATGGTGGGGAAGCGCTTGCTGCCGTCTCGATTGAGGGGCAGCTGCTTGGTATTGCCAACCCGGGCGGCGTCGCCCACTTGCCACAGCCATAGCGCCGCCAGCGCCCCGCCAGAGTACAACGCTGTGCCGGCGTGGATCTGGCTCAGCTGCTCTGCGCTGACAACCGTGGCCAGAATGTCATCGCCAACCCAGACCATCAGCACAAAGAAGACGATCACCACACCATACATGGTGAAGGTTTCAGCCAGCGGGTCTTTGAGCACGAAACGGGTCAGCAGGTGGCGGATCGCCAGCAGGAACAGGAGCAACGCCGCGCAGGCCAGCACGATGCGGAAGTACACGCTGGTGGCCATCGCATATTCAGGGAAGCGGGCGCGCTGTGCCACCGTCCACATGCTGAGCCCGAAGAGGGTCAGCACGGTCAGCAGCAGGCTGATGCCGCGGCTGCGTGCCCCGGCTACGAACTGGCCCAGACCGGGCACGATCAGCGAGAGCACCGCGTGCAGCAGGCTGCCGCGCGGGTTCTCCGTCAGTTGGGTGTTCTTGGTCTCAGCCATTATTGCCCGCCCATGCGCACAGCATCTTCGCCGTAGATCTCGCGGAAGCGCTCATCGCTCATCTTGGCGATGTCATCTTTGGAGCCTTCGAAGACCACTTTGCCATCACGCAGGCCGATCACGCGCTCGCAATAGCGTTGCACGAGGTCGAGGTAGTGCAGGCTGCACAGCACGGTGATGTTGTCTTCTGTATTCAGTTTTTCAAGGTAGCCAAGAATGGAATGAGCCAGCACGGGGTCCAGGCTGGCCACGGGCTCGTCGGCCAGGATCATTTTGGGTTCCTGCATCAGCGCTCGGGCAATGCCCACGCGCTGCTGCTGGCCGCCGGAAAGCTCGTCGGCCCGGTTGTGCGCCTTTTCAGGGATGCCAACCCGTTCGAGCGCCCGCACCGCCATCTGGCGGTCCTGGCGGCTGAAGCGGTTGGCCAGCGCCCAACTTGGCGGCGTGTAGCCCAGCCGGCCCGAGAGCACATTCGTCAGCACGCTGGAGCGCTTGACCAGGTTGAATTGTTGGAACACCATGCCGATCTCGCGGCGAACGGTGCGCAACTCACCCTGGGGTAGGTGGGTGATGTCTTTGCCGTTCCATATGATGCGTCCTGAGGTGGGTTCCAAGAGCCGGTTGATACATCGCAGCAAGGTGGACTTGCCAGACCCGCTCAGGCCGATAACGCCGAGGAACTCGCCGTCTTTGACTTCAAAACTCACGTCCCGCAGCGCTACGGTGCCATCCGGGTAGACCATGGTAAGGTGTTCGACAGTAAGCATAGCGATTATTGTAAATGGATTCTGCGCCCCTCAGAATAAGAAAAAAGCGGGAAGGTGGCGCCTGACGGCGCCAGCACTTCCCGCTTTTTGTGTGCTAGCTAAAGCTGCGTAGCGAAAGACTGACTAGCAGTCCTCGCTGATGCGGCCAGCGTCGCTGATGCACATGCCGGCAGCTTCGAGCTGCTGGCGGAAGCCATCGTAGAAGCTGTCTTCCGTGGTGGCCAGGCCGCTCCAGCTGTACAGCTGGTTCAGCTGAGCCAAGCCCTCATCGCTGTCGTTCAGAGCCAGCAAAGCGTCGATGATGGCGTCCATCACCTCGGCGGGCATGTTCACGTCAAAGCTGATCGTGTCGTTGGGGATCGGGGCGCTCTCGGTGAGCACGGTGACCACTTCGTTCACGTCAGGGTAAGCCTCAGCCACGTTGGTGCGGGCGTCCGTGAAGCTGGAGCCGGCATCGCAGTCGCCGTTGTACACGCTGATGATCACACCATCGTGACCGCCAGCATCCACGATCGTCATCTCAGCCTCGGGGTCAATGCCTTCAGCCTTGATGGCGATGGAAGGCAGAACCCAGCCGGAGGTGGAGGTGGGGTCGGGGCGGCAGAAGGTGGTGCCGACCAGGTCAGCCAGGCTGGTGATGCCGGTTTCCGGGCGGGTCACGATCTGGCCGGTGTAGAAGGTGCTGCCGAAGCGCATGGACACCAGACCAACCTCGGCGCAGCCGCGCTGCTTGGCTACGATGTAGTTGAAGGTGTTCAGCGCGCCCATCTGGGCCTCACCGCTGCACATGGCCTCAACGGCCGCAGTGAAGTCGGTGGAGATCACAGGCTCGATCACGTAGCCAGTGGCCTCTTCGACCGCGGCTGCAATGCCACCCGCACCGCTCAACACGGCGTCAGTGTCCTGCGAGGGGACCAGCACCCAAACGATCGGGTTGTCCGCAGTGCCGTACGGATAAGGCTCCGCAGTGGGCTCAGGGACGTCGGTGGGGGCTGCGGTTGGGGCCGGGGCCGAAGTGGGCTCCGGAGCAGCGCCGCCACCACATGCCGCCAAGAGCAGTGACAAGATCACTACCAGGGCGAGCACGGGAAAGAAACGATTCTTCATGGCTCTTCTCCTTGTGGGGTTTCACGGCACCTGGGCCGTGTCGGACGAATCATAACACCTGTATATGGCAGCACCTTAAAATTTCTTTCTATAGGTGGGGTTGTCAAATTTGTTAATCTTTTCGGCCCAGTAGAATGGGCCGTATGCCCACCCCCAGCCTGCCGGACTACCTCGCCAGCCTGCCCAATCTGGCGGCCCGCGACCAGAACCGCATGACCGCGGCTGACTTCCAGCTGGCCCGCCTGCGGCGCCGGCTGGCCGCCGCCGGCGACCCGCAACAGGCGCACCCCAGCCTGCACGTGGCCGGCACCAACGGCAAGGGCTCCGTGTGTGCGCTGTGCGCGGCGGCCTTGCAGGCCGCGGGCTACCGGGTCGGGCGTTTCACCTCGCCGCACATCCGGGGAGATCTCTACAGCATCGTAGTGGATGACCAGCCGGCGCCCGCGGCGCAGCTGCAAGCCGCGTTCGAGCAGCTGTATCCTTTGCTGCAAGAGCAGGAGGGCTGGACCCATTTTGAGATCGTCGTGGCGGTGATGTTCACCCACTTCGCCCGCGCCGCGGTGGATGTGGCCGTGATCGAGGTGGGCCTGGGCGGCGGCGAGGATGCCACCAACGTGCTGCTGCCGTCGGTCAGTGTGATCACTCCGATCGACTTTGACCATGTCGCCATCCTCGGCCCAACGTTGGCCGAGATCGCCGTTCACAAGGCCGGCATCATCAAGCCCGGCGTGCCAGTGGTGAGTGCGCCGCAGGATGCAGAGGCGGCCGCCGTGATCGCGGCGCAGGCCGCCACTCTGGGTGCGCCGCTCACGCGGGTGGGGCAGGAGTGGGAAGCTGAGCCGCTGCAAGCTGATCTAAGCGGCCAGCGCCTGCGCGTGCGCCGCACGGGCGGCGAATGGCAGGAGCTGGATATCCGCCTGCTGGGCGCGCATCAGATCGACAATGCCGCCACCGCTTACGCCGCCCTGCACGCGCTGAACGAAGGCGGCTTGCCCGTCAGCGCCGAGGCGATCGCGGCCGGCTTCGCCGCCGCCCGCTGGCCTGGCCGCTTCGAAGTATTCGCCGGCCCGCCGACGACTATCCTCGACGGCGCGCACAGCCCGGCCGCGGCCCGCGCCCTGCGCGCCGCGCTGGATGCGTATTTCCCCGACGCACCGGTAGTGCTCGTGCTGGGCGTCTCCGCCGACAAAGATCTGCCAGGTCTGCTGGAGCCGCTTTTGCCGCGTATCACCCAGGCGATCGCCACCCAGGCGGCCCAGCCGCGCGCCATGCCGGCGGCCCAACTGGCGGCGGAGCTGGCCGCGCTCGGCCTGCCGGCCGCGGCCGAGCCGCCGCCGGCGGCGGCCCTGGCCGCGGCGCAAGCAGCCTGCCCGCAGGGCGGGCTGGTGCTGGTGGCGGGGTCAGTGTTTTTAGTGGACGAGGTGCGTGAGGGGATGGGAGTCGAACCTCCAACCAATTGATTAGGAGTCGACTGCTTCGTTACCCACGCCAGTTTCAGAATTCAATGTGATAATTATTCAATGAAGCGCATACACATGTTGCTCTCCTCTTTCGTCGTGCTGGCCCTGGCGGCCTGTAACCTGCCGGGCTCATCGCCTGTGCTGCCCACCGCCACCAGCATTGACCTCCCGCCGGCCACCGAAACCAGCGCGCCGGCCGCGCCCACGGATGCGCCGGGCGAGCCGACTGCCGAGCCGGGCGATGTGGCCCTCGAAGCCATCCTGATCGGCAGCCCGGGCTTCGGCTCCACCATCACCTCTCCGGTCACTGTCAGCGGCCAATCCCGCCCCACGTTTGAACAGAACCTTGTGATCGCCATCTACGATGAAGCCGGCAACCAGCTGGCCCTCACGCCCACTACCATCGCCGCTGACACCGGCAACCCTGGCCCCTTCTCGGCTGAGCTGAGCTTCAGCGTGCCGTATGAGCAGGCCGGCCGCATCGCCGTGATGGAGCACAGCGCCATGGATGGCGGCATCGTCCACCTCACCAGCGTCGAAGTGACCCTGCGCCCCAGCGGCGAAGCCAGTATCCTGCCGCAGCCTGTGACGGGCGAGAACATCGACATCCAATTCCCGCTGCCCAACAGCGTCATCAGCGGCGGCAGCTTCACTGTCAGCGGCTTCTCGGAGTACTACTTCGAATCTACGCTGGGTCTGAAGCTGTGCGGCCCGGGCGAGGGCAGCGGCGACCCTGACCCGGTGTGCGGCGACAGCAACAATGTGCTCGCCCACACCTTCGCCATGATCGATTCGCCTGACATCGGCATCGCTGGCCCCTTCAGCGGCACGGTCACCTGGTCGGTCTCGGCTGCGGTGCCTGGCCGGATCGTAGTCTACGCCGAATCGATGCGCGACGGCGGCATCACCCACCTCAGCAGCATCCCTGTGCTCATTCAGCCGTGAGCGTCGAGCCGCACAAGCCGGTCATCCTGATCACGGGCGCGTCCTCCGGCATCGGCGCGGCCACGGCACGCCTGTTCGCCGCCAATGGCTACCGCGTAGCCCTAGCCGCCCGCCGCCTGAAGCGCCTGCAGACGCTGCAGGCCGAGCTTGAGGCGGCCGGCGGCGAAGCCCTCGCCATCCAAGCCGATGTTAGCGATGCGGCCTCCATCCAGGCGATGGTGCAGCGCACGCTGGAGGCCTACGGCCACATAGACCTGCTCTTCAACAATGCCGGCTTCGGGCGCACCAAGTGGCTCGAGGAGCTTGACCCCCAAGACGATATTGCCGCCCAGGTCAACACCAACCTCACCGGCGCCATCCTGGCCGCCCGCGCCGTGCTGCCCAGCATGATGCACCGCCGCGGCGGCCACATCATCAACATGAGCTCGGTATCCGGTTGGCTGGCAACGCCTACCTACAGCGTGTATGCGGCCACCAAGTTTGGGCTGCGCGGTTTCAGTGATGCGCTGCGTCGCGAGGTGGGGGTCTACAACATTCGCGTCTCGGTCATCTACCCGGGCGCGGTGACCACAGACTTCTCAACCCACAGCGGGGCCAGCCGCAAGACGGCCCTCAGCACCCCCAAGTCGCTGGTGCTCACGCCGGAACAGGTGGCCCAGGCTGTGCTCAGCCTGGCACGCCGCCCGCGCCGCGCCCTCATCATCCCGGCCATTACCGCGCTGAGCGTGCTCCTGGCCAGCCTCTTCCCCTGGCTGGCGGATTGGGTGCAGGAGCGCATCTTCACCCGCCCCGAGCGCGGGTTTTGACCCACTAGGTCATTCTGACCGGGTTTATGAATCCACACCCGGATCGCCGATGCCTGACCAGGGAAAGAATCCCTATTCACTTGTCTTCCACATAGTGCTATTTTGTTGGTGCGCACGCCAGCATATATAATGACCCCCAAATTCGCCCTAATTGAGGCTCTATGAAACCGTCATTTGGCGACCGTCTGCGTTACCGCTTTGACAACCTGATGTCGCGCGGCGCACCCGCGCTCATCGGGATGCTGTTCGTGGTTTCTCTCCTGGTAGTCGTGCTGGCTGCCGCCATCCTCACCATCGCCGGCTTCGTGCAAGACGGCGAAATGGATCGCCTCAGCTTCACCGAGGCGGCTTGGCAGAGCCTGATGCGCACCCTCGATTCGGGCACCATGGGCGGCGACACCGGGGCCGGTTACCGGGCCGTGATGCTGCTGGTCACGCTGGGCGGCATCTTCATCGTCAGCGCCCTGATCGGCGTGCTCAACAATGGCATCGAAAGCAAAATAGACGAGCTGCGCAAGGGCCGCTCGCGCGTGCTGGAGTTCGGCCATACCCTGATCCTCGGCTGGTCGCCGCAGATCTTCACCATCCTCAACGAGCTGGTGCTAGCCAATGAGAATCAAAAGGGCGCCTGCATCGTCATCCTGGCTGATCGTGACAAAGTTGAAATGGAAGACGAGATCCGTGAACGGGTAGACCTGCGCGGCAACAAGACCCGCATCGTCTGCCGCAGCGGCCAGCCTAATGACCCGGCCGATATCGAGATCGCCAACCCGCAGACCAGCAAATCCATCATCATCCTGCCACCGGATACGGCCGACCCGGACGCCGAGGTGATCAAATCCGTGCTGGCCATCACCAACGCCGCCAACCGCCGTCCTGAGCCATATTCCATCAACACCCAGGTGCGCAACGCCCGCAACCTCAACGTGCTCAAGCTGGTCAGCGAGCAGGACAAACTGCAGGTCGTGCTGATCGGCGATCTGATCTCGCGCCTCGTGGCGCAGGCCAACCACCAGTCTGGCTTGTCGGTGGTCTACACCGAGCTGATGAACTTTGAGGGCGACGAGATCTATTTCAAAGAAGAGCCGGGCCTGGTGGGCAAGACCTATGGCGAAGCGTTGCTGGCCTACGAGGAGTCGGCCGTGATGGGCATGCGCTCCGCCGAAGGCAAGATCTGGCTCAACCCGCCGATGGACACTGAGATCAAGCCGGGCGATTGCATCTTCGCCCTCTCGTCTGATGACGACACCATCCGGCTCGCCAAGGCCGAGGATGTCGAGATCCAGGATGCGCTGATCCGTACCGGCGCGGCGCTTCCGAAGCCCGAACCGGTGCGTACCCTGGTGCTGGGCTGGAACCAGAACGGCTTCACCATCCTGCGTGAGCTGGACCACTACGTCACCAAGGGCTCCGAGGTGCGCGTGGTGGCTGATATTAGCGACGCGGTCGCCGACAGTATCCGCAGCCAATCCAACGGGCTGCAGAACCTGAACCTGTATGTCCTGCAGGGGGATGCGACGGACCGCGGCCTGCTGGATGCGCTGCGGGTGGAGGATTACCACCACGTCATCGTGCTGGCCTACACTGAGCGCGGCGTGCAGCAGGCGGATGCCCTGACCCTGGTCACGCTGCTGCATCTGCGTGACATCTTCCATCAGGACCAGACGCCCTTTTCTATTGTTAGCGAGGTGCTTGACCTGCGCAATCGCGAGCTCGCCAAGGTGACCCGCGTGGATGACTTCATCGTCAGCGAGCAGCTCGTCAGTCTGATGATGGCCCAGTTCGCTGAGAACGCCGATCTGTACGCGGTCTTCGCCGATATCTTCGACCCTGAAGGCGCCGAGGTGTACCTCAAGCCGGCCGACTACTATGTGGAAACCGGACGCCCGGTCAACTTCTACACCGTGGTCGAGGCGGCCCGCCGCCGCGGTGAAACCGCCATCGGCTTCCGCCTCGTCGCCGAGTCCAATGACCCGGCCAAGTCTTATGGCGTATACACCAATCCCAAGAAGTCGGACTCCGTTATCTTCGGCGATGGGGATAAGGTGATCGTGCTGGCGGAGAGTTAGCAGCAATCTAGATAGGGCGCAGCATGCTGCGCCCATCCTGTTGACTTCACGCCTGCTGGCAAGAGTTCAGCATGGACTCAGTAGGGGCGGGTCTTAGACCCGCCCCTACGACTCCCTGTGTCATTCTGACCGGGTTTTTGCATCAACACCAGAATCGCCGAACCCAGCTCAGGGAAGAATCCCTGCAGCCATATATATTCGACGTATGGTTCTTTTAGCCCCAAGCAATCTGCTTTCACCTACGCCGCCTAAACCCAGATTGCTTCGCTACGCTCGCAATGACGAAGTTGCAACAGGTGAAGTCGCCCGTCATTGCTTCGTTGCGCTCGCAATGACAGAGCTACAACGGGCTGGGCCAACAAAAACGCCCGCGTTGTCCGCGGGCGTCCGTAAGCCTTTAAAGACACTACCTCAACTAAACCTGGGTGTTCCCGCCACCCTGGCGGGCCTGCATCTCCGCCCGCTTCTCTTCCTGCTGCTGCATCACGGCGCGGATGCCGTTGCGCACCTGGTTCAGGACGCGCTCCAGCTCCATCTCCAGGCTGGTCAGCGTCTCCACCACATAGTCGTCGGCTTCCTGGCGGGTCGCCTCAGCGTCCAGGTTGGCCTGCTGCACGATCTGGTCGGCGCGGCTCTCGGCCGCGGCGACCACGGCATCCCGCTCGACCAGGCCGTCGCTCTTCTCGCGCGCCAACTGCAGGGTGCGCTGGGCCTCCTCCTGTGCCTGGGCCATCGTGCGGTCGCGCTCGGCGATCAGCTTCTGTGCCTTCTTGACCTCATCCGGGATCGCCACGCGCATCTGGTCGATCAGGTCCAGCATGCGGTCTTCATCCACAATGACGTTATTGGTCAGGGGCAGGGGGCGGCTTTCGTTAAAAAGCTCTTCCAGCTTGTCTACGAGTTGAAGAATATCCATAGGTTTGTCTTGCCTTAAGATGCAAGATTTGAGCCTAGCTTATCTGCAAACTGCCGTTTAGGCAACTTGCTGGGATGGTCAAATCCGCCATCCGTGTGTCATTCTGAGCCAGCAAGCGGCTCGTCGCTTGCGCCAGCGAAGAATCCTCGCAGGCGTATTTCAAAAACAAGCCCAGTTTGGAAGAAGGCCAGCAGGGATCCTTCGCTGAGCCGGCTTCGGCGGTCCGGTGTAGCTGTATACACCCGCTCAGGATGACACAAGAGAGCGCATCAGTCACGCAGCTGGTTGGCCGGGTACTTCGGCTCGCCGTTGGCGGCCATCTCGGCGATGCGGTCGGCCAGCGCCTGCTTCACGTGCGGCGGCACCATGCTGCCCACATCGCCGCCCAGCGAGGCCACCTCGCGCACGGTGGTCGAGGACAGGAAGCTATGCTCCTTGCTGGTGATGAGCGAGACCGTCTCCAGGTCGGGCGCCAGCTGGCGGTTCGCCAAGGCCATGCGGAACTCGTACTCGAAGTCGGAGAACACGCGCAGCCCGCGCACGATTACCTGGGCCTCGATCTGGCGGCAATAGTCCACCGTGAGGCCGGAGTAGGTGGTGACGATGATCTTCTTCTCGGCCTTGAAGGTCTCTTTCACCAGCGCTACCCGCGTGTCGGTCGACAGCATCAGGTTCTTCTGCGGCAGTTCGTAGACTGCCACCACGATCTCGTCGAACAGCTTGGTGGCGCGCAGGGCAATGTCAATATGCCCGTTGTGGATCGGGTCAAACGTAGCGGGGAACAATGCACGGATCATTAGCTCAGGTCTCCCTTACCGTCTCGGGTGTAGTGTATCAAGGCTGCGGCGATCGCAGCGTGCTCCGGCTGGCTTAGATCCGGGTCCGCCGCCAGCAGGCTCTCCGCCTGCCGGCGGGCTTTGTCGATCAGACGCGTATCCGTCAGCATGGCCAGCTGCAAGTCGCCGAAGCCAGCCTGCGCCATCCCCATGAACTGGCCCGGCCCGCGCTGCTGCAGGTCGATCTCGGCCAGTTTGAAGCCGTCATGTGTGCGCGCCAGCGCGGTCAGGCGCTCGTTTTCCATCGCATCTTCGCTGTCGGGCACCAGGATGCAGTACGCCTGGTCGCTGCCGCGGCCTACCCGGCCGCGCAGCTGGTGCAGCTGGGCCAGGCCGAAGCGGTTGGCGCCCTCGATCAGCATGACCGTGGCGTTGGGTACATCCACGCCCACTTCGATCACGGTGGTCGAGACCAGCACATCCGTCTTGCCATCCCGGAAGGCGCTCATCACCTTGTCCTTGTCCTCGGCGCTCATGCGGCCGTGCAGCAAGCCTAATTTTAGTTGGGGAAAGACATCCTTGCTCAGCCGGGCGTGCTCGGCCACTGCGGCCTTGGCCTGCGAAGTTTCGCTCTCCTCGATGAGCGGGTAGATGACGAAGGCCTGCCGCCCGGCCGCAGCTTCCTGGCGGATGTAGTTGTAGGCGCGCTCCACCTGGCGCGGCGCCATTACATGCGTGCTGACCTGCTGGCGGCCCGGCGGCAGCTCGCCGATCACACTGACGTCAAGGTCGCCGTATAGCGTGAGCGCCAGCGAGCGCGGGATCGGCGTGGCGCTCATCACCAGCAAGTGCGGGTTGTTGCCTTTGTTGCGCAGGGCGGCGCGCTGGCCCACGCCGAAGCGGTGCTGCTCGTCAATGACGATCAGCTCGAGCGCATCGAAGACCACCGGGTCTTCGATGAGCGTGTGCGTGCCGATGATGAGCTTGATGCGCCCATCCGCCAGGCCGGCCTTGATCTCGTCCTTCTCGGCCTTGCTGGTGGCGCCGATCATCAGGCGGATCTCGTCCGCGGCCAGCGGGCCGCCCTCGCCGGCGAGCAGCTTGCTCAGGCTGGCGTAGTGCTGCTCGGCCAGGATGCTGGTGGGCGCCATCAGCGCCGCCTGGGCGGCGCCGGCGGCCACCAGCGCCATGCACAGCGCCGCCACCACGGTCTTGCCCGAGCCGACGTCGCCTTGGAGTAAGCGGTTCATCGGGCGGCCGGAAGCCATATCCGCCAGCAGGTCCGCCAGGGCGGTCTGCTGGGCGGTGGTGAGCGTGTAGGGCAGCCGCGCCGTCTGGGCTTCCAGCCAGCCGGCCGCCGGGGTGAACTGGCGGGCGGTCTCGCCCTGCCAGATGCGTTTCTGGATCAGCACCGCCAGCTGCAGCAGGAACAGCTCGTTGAAGGCCAGGCGCAGCTTGGCCGCCTCAAGCTGCTCTTGCGATTCGGGGAAGTGCACCTGCTGCAGCGCATCCGCGTACGGCAGCAGGCCGGCGCTGGCCAACAGCCCGGCTGGCAGCATGTCAGGCAGGCGCGGGGCCCAGTAGCTGACCACTTTCTTCATCAAACCGCGCAGCCAGCGCTGGCGGATGTCGGCGGTGAGCGGATAGACCGGAACGATGCGGTTGGTGTGCTGGGTATCCGCGGCAGCCTCCTCGTCCTCCACCAGCTCCCACTCGGGGCTGCTGAGGGTCAGGCGGCCGAGGTATTGGTCGATCTTGCCCGAGAGCACGACCTCGTCGCCCTCGCGGAAGTTCTTGAACATCCACGGCTGGTTGAACCAGATGGCGCGCAAGGCGGCCGTGCCGTCATCCACCACGAGCTCGAAGACCTGCTTGCCGCGCGGCGGCCCGTGGCGGCTCTTGCTCTTGACCGTGCCGATGACCGTGACCACCTGGCCGTACTTGAGCTGGCGGATCGGCAGCAGCTGGCTGTAATCGTCGTAGCGGCGCGGGAAGTGATACAGCATGTCGCCCAGGGTGTAGATGCCCAGCTTCTCCAGCCGCTCGGCGTTGACCGGGCCGACCCCGGTCAGCACCGTGGTGCTGGCGTCCAGGGCAGCCGGCTCACCTTCGATCTTGGCACGCCGCGCCGGCGGCTTGTTGCGCCGGGCGGCAGGCTTGGGCGCAGGCGCTGCAGCGGGCGTCGGCTCTTCAGCCTTTGTGGGTGCTGATTTTCTTTGTGCCCTTTGTGTCTTTGTGGTTGCTGTTTTTGTTTTAGCAGCGGCCGCCTTGGCCGCCGGTTTGCGGCCGGCGGCGGGCTTGCCGCCCTGGATCAATACCCAGGTGGCTTTGAGCGCGGCGGCGCGCTCATCCTCGGCCAGCTGGTCATAGTTGTTCAGGCGCTGCGTGATCTGCGCCACCAGCGCTTCGTCCACGCCCTCGGCGCGGGCATTGCTGGCCCATAGCGACAGCATCTTGCCCAGCCCGCCCAGCACGGCGCGGTTGTCGTAGCCGCGCTCGGCTTCGAGACGGAAATACTTCCTCAGGGTGCTGAGGGCGGGATGCATTGGGGGATTCTACTGGGAATTGTGGGCGGTTATTGGCAGTGGTTATCAGGAACAAGATTGGGAGTCCTGTTGTCGGTCAGAGAGAGCTGGATTCCACGGGGATATGTATTTGTTCTACAAACAGCCCCTGCTCTCTCCATTCGGATATTCTTTCAAACTTTCTCGGGGGTACGAGTGTGTCAATGTTCAGAGAGAGATCAATCTGTTCATGAAGTGCCATCTTTTGCATCTCTGCATGAAGCGTGGGCAAAGAGCCATGCAGATTCGAGAGAAAGACAGCCTGGCTCATCGTAGGATCCCACAGCACATACCAATATTGGTTATCTGCTGTGCGAAAGACGTCAAACAATTTCATTCAACCCTCTGTGACCACTTGATCGGCAACTAAATGAATTTGAGAATAACTTTCCATTCTGCTACTTTTTGATGAAAACGCATGCTTGTATTTGCTCCACTTGGAGAGGGTAGCACATGGAGTATCTTGGCTGGTGCAATCACATGCTTCTCGTAAGCGACGCGGGCTTTCTGACTGAGAAAAAAGACATGGTGGATTTGAGGGTGCTCGGCGTAGAAGGCTGCAAAGTCGTTTGGGATTTCTTGACTGATGTGCCTATCCAGGCTGGAAGGGGCAGGGTGCAGTGCGTCATCCTCTCTAATACAGGCTTTGAGCACATCCCAAAGGGCAATGCCATTCGCTACAAGCAAGTGTTTGCGGACTGAGTAATCATCAGAAAATTCCTGGTTCAACAGCATAAAGATGATTTTCCAGAATTGGTTTGTATTGCTTGCAAAGTACGTGTTTGTCTGCAGCGATTTTTCGCCGGGCATTGTGCCGAGCAAAACTATCTTGCTGGATTTGTCAGAAATCGGGGGAAACGATTCAATTTGCATTTAGCTGCGGATCGCAAACAGACCCAGCGAGCGCGGCCCGATGAAGCTGGCCAGCGGGGCATTGATGATCTGCTCGCTGATCGGCGTGGTGTGGCCTTCTTCGGCCAGGCGCTCACGCAGCGCCCGCGTCTCGGCCTCAAAGGCCGGCGCGCCCTGTAGCAGGGCAATGTGGCTCAGGTCGGTGAACTCTGACAAGAACTCATGCATCACGTCCACCAACTGGCGCGGGTTGCGCGCCTTCTGGGTCGGCACCAGCTGGCCATTGTCGAGCGTGAAGACTTGCAGGATCTCGAGATACTCGCCGACCACGGCCTGGCTGTGGTTGACCTGGCCGCTGCGCTCCAGGTAGCTCAGCCCGGGCACGCACAGCATGCCGAACACGCGCGGCAGCAGGCCGCGCACATGCAGGTCAAGCTCGGCCAGGGGCATGCCGCTGGCGCTGGCGGCAGCCGCCGCCTGCACCAGCAGGCCTAGCCCCAGCGAGATGTTGAGGCTGTCCAGCACGCGCACCGGTACTTTGCCGTGCACTGCGCCAGCCGCGGCCTGGGCTTCCTCTTCGCTTGGACTGAAGTGGTTGGAATGCAAGAGCACCAGCACACCCTCGTGCTGCTGGCCCAGCTGGCGGTATAGCGTTTCCAACTCAGCGGCGCGCGGCGGCACCAGACGCGGCGCCGGGTCGGCGCCCCGCAAGGTGGGCGGGAAGTGGCTGGCTTTCAGGCGCTCCACGCCGGCGGGCAGCTTGGGCTGCCAGCCCGGCGAGAGGATATGCACCAGTTCCCGCCCGGGGAAGACCGGGCTGGGAAACGAGACGGTGCTGTCAGTGACGATGGCGACGGGCATGCTAGGGCAGGGCGCTTATTCCGCAGCGAAGATGAATTGGTAGTGCGGTTGCCCGCCGTGCTGAACTTCGATCTCCTGATCAGGGTAAGCCTGGCGGATGGTGTTCGCCACCGATTCGGCCACCTGGGCATCCACCTCTTCGCCGTAGAAGATCGAAAGCACTTCCATGTCTTCAAACTTCATCTCTTTGAGCAGGGACAGGCTGGCCTTCTCCACATCCTCGGCGGCCACCTTGAGCTTGCCGTTGTGCAGGCCGATGATCTGGCCGTCCTTCACCTTCACGCCGTCCAGCTCCACGCTGCGGGTGGCGGTGGTCACCTCGCCGGTTTGCACGGCGGCGGCCGCCTTGCGCATGGCTTCGCTCACCGGCTCCAGCTCGCCGGTGGGGTCCCACACCAGCATGGCCGCAAGGCCTTGCGGCACGCTGGTGGTGGGCAGCACGATGGCTTCCTTCACCGTCAGCTCGGCCGCCGATTGGGCTGCCAGGGCGATGTTCTTGTTGTTGGGCAGGATCACGACCTTGTCGGTCGGCAGGTTCTCGAACGATTTCAAAATATCGGCCGTGCTGGGGTTCATGGTCTGGCCGCCTTCAATGATGGCCGCCACGCCCAGATCGGCAAAATGGCGCGCGATCCCGGCGCCGGGGGCCACCGCCACCACGGCGATCTGGCCGGGGGCGATCGGGCGCACGGTGTATTCGCCGCGGCCCTTGGCCTGGGCGGTGATGTCGTCCATCTGGGCCATCAGGTTCTCGATGGCCACATTGGTCACGGTGCCGAGGGTCATGATGTAGTCGATCGGCTCGTAGCGCTTCTCGGTGGGCACGTGGATATGCATGCGGAACATGCCTTCGCCTTCGCCCACCTGGATGGATGTACCCATCTTCTCCAGCTCAGCGTAGAAGGTTGGCAGGGCCAGCTCGCCGTTGGGGCGGAAGTCCACGACCACTTCGTAGTCCTGGCCCTCCTCCACGGCTTCGAGCGAATTCTCGAGGTTGAGCGAGGCGATGGGGGCGATGATGCTCTCGGCCTGGCGCACTTGCTGGCCGCGCACCCAGCGCAGCATGCCTTCGATGAGGAAATACAAGCCCTTGCCGCCCGAATCGACCACGCCAGCTTCCTTGAGGATCGGCAGCAGTTCCGGCGTGTGGCGCACGGAGGCGTCGGCCGCCTTCAGCACCGATTCGAGCAGTTGGATCGGGTCTTTCATGCCGCTGGCAATGGCTTCTTCGGCGGCGGTGGCCATGTCCTTGGACACGGTCAGGATCGTGCCTTCCACCGGGCGCACCACGCCCTTGTAGGCCGTATCGCGTGATTCGCTGAAGCCGCGCGCCAGATCCTCGGCGGTCAGCAGGTCTTTGCCATCCGCGGCGCGGGCAAAGCCGCGCCACAGCTGCGAGAGGATGACGCCGGAGTTGCCGCGCGCGCCCATCAGCGCGCCGCGGGCGACCGCCTCCAGCACTTTGCCGGCGCTCTGCTCAGCCGTCTTGTGCATCTCTTCGATGGCTGATTTCATGGTCAGCACCATGTTGGTGCCGGTGTCGCCATCCGGCACCGGGAAGACGTTGAGGGCGTTGACAGACTGTTTGTTGGCTTCCAGCCAGCCAAAGGCGGCCAGCGCCAGGCTGCGTACGCCGTTGCCGTCAACAGGGCGGTGCTGCAAGATGGTGGCTCGGTGGGCGCGTTCTTGTGTAAGTTCTGACATGGGTGATTCCTGCTTCTCTCTGCTGGATTTTAGTCTGCGCTGACGCGCAGGCCCTGCACATGCACATTGACATGCTGGATCGGTAGGCCCAGCGCCTTCTCTACGCTGTAGCGCACGGTCTGCGCCACGCTGGCGGCGATGGTCTTGATGTTGGTGCCGTATTCCACCACGATGTAAATATCAATATTGATGGCGCCCTCGTCGTAGCTGACCTCGATGCCGTGGGTCGGGTCCTTGACGATGAAATTGCTGACGCCATCCAGAAAGTTCTTGGCGGCCAGGCCCACCACGCCGTACGACTGCACGGCGGCCTGGTAGGCGATGGTGGCGATGGCGCGGGGCGAAACCTGGATGCTTCCGTGGGGAGCGTTGTCTGCGGTCATTATGTTGTCCTAGTGTTGGGCTACAAGGGCGGCGTTGCGCAGGGCATGCACCCCGGCGGCGATCCCTTGCGGATGGGCGAAGATGGCATTGCCGGCCACGAAGGCCTGGCCGCCGGCGGCCAGGGCGGCCGGCAGGGTGCTGGCGTCTATGCCGCCGTCCAGTTGGATGAGGGTGTCCAGCCCGCGTTCGGCGATAGCCGCCTGCAACTGGCGCACTTTGTCAAGGCTGTCTGGCATGAAGGCCTGGCCGGAGCGGCCGGGGTTCACGCTCATCACCAGGATGATGTCGGCCTGGTCAAGATAGGGCAGCACGCGCTCAACCGGCGTGGGCGGGTTGAGCGCCAGGCCGGCTTTGCAGCCCAGGGCTCGGATGGCGGCCAAGCTGGCGGCCGGGTCTGGGCTGGCTTCGACATGGATGTGGATGTGGCTGGCGCCCGCCTCAGCAAAGGAGGCCAGCATGCCATCCGGGGACTGCACCATCAGGTGCACATCCAGCGGCAGCTGGCTGTGCTGGCGGCAGACCCGGGTAACTTGCTGGCCCATGGTGATGGGCGGCACGAAGTGCCCGTCCATCACGTCAATATGCAGCCAGTCCGCCCCGGCCTGTTCGGCTTCGGCGATCTGCTCGGCTAAATAGCCAAAATCTGCACTGAGGATGGATGGGGCAATGATTGGCTTGGACGCCATTGGAAAATTATAACTGAGGCCGCCCAAGGGCCTAAACAGCGGGTCTAGAATTGCTTAACCACAAAGACACAAAGGGCACAAAGAAAAACGTTGTGTTCTTTGTGTCTTTGTGGTTTGTTTTAGGCTCTACTGCAAAGGCGGGTTGTAGACCAGATATACCCACATCCAGAACGGTAGCAGCCCGCCAACCGCCAGGGCAGCCAGCAGGGCCAGCCCTACCGCCACCCAATCAGTCTTGGTCTGGGTTTTGGGTTCCGGCTGCAGCTCGCTGGCCGCCAGCGGGCCGAGGGTGGGCGCGTCCGGCACTCGTTCGGCGGCGGCTGCCTGAGGCGCCGCAAAGGTCAGCAGCACGCGGCCCAGCTGGTCAGCCGCCCGGTAGCGGGCCGAAGGCTCCTTCGAGAGCACTTTGAGCATGATCTCGTTAAGCGCCGGCGGGATGTTGGGGTTGAGCTGGTTGGGCGGCACGGGCTGCTCATGGCGGTGCTGCTGGCTCAGTTCGGCCGGGGTCTTGCTGGTGAAGGGCAGCTGGCCGGTGAACATCAGATACATGATCACGCCCATGCTATATACGTCTGAGGCGGGGGAGGGGGCGCCGCCGCCGGCCTGCTCAGGCGAGAAGTATTGCGGCGAGCCCCACACGATCTCCTGCTCCTCGCGCGGGTTGATCGAGGCCAGGGCGCGGGCGATACCGAAGTCGGTCACCTTGACCCGCCCGTCCGGCGTCACCAAAAAGTTGTGCGGCTTGATGTCGCAGTGCACCAGGCCGGCGCGGTGGGCGTAGCCCAGCCCCTTGCAGGCCTGGATCACGAGGGGGATGCCTTCTTCGAGCGAATAGACCCGCTTCTGCTTGATGAGCGTGTTCAGGTCGGTGCCGGGCACATACTCCATGACGATGAACAGGTGCTCTTCGTCATAGCCAAAGTCATATACGGTGACGATGTTGCTGTGGCTCAGGTTGGCGGCCGCCTTGGCCTCCTGGCGGAAGCGCTCACGGAAGGCGGCGTCCTTGGAGTAATCCTCGCGCAGTACCTTGATGGCCACATCGCGCTCCAGCATCAGGTCACGGCCGCGGTAGACGCTGGCCATGCCGCCTTTTTCAAGGAAGTCTTGCAGCTGGTAGCGCTTGTTGAGCAGCAGTTTCTCAGACATGGCTTTGATTTTATCGTAGCCAACCCGCTTGCGATGAGGCGATTGACAAGTTTGGGCAATCCTCGTAGACTGCGCTGATCGGGCGCCGGTGACCTTGTATGCAACTGAAAAAACGCCCATTTTCCCCTCGTTCATGGCTCGCCTGGCTAAAGCAGCAGTTCGCACTGCGTTCGCAGCAGGGTAGCGCAGCCGCCCCGCCCACTGCCCACCCGCCGCTCGCAGTTGACCCCAGACGTGCCCGCCTGCATATCCTGCTGGCCATGGCCATCTTCGCAAGCCTGGCGCCGCTTTCCCTGTTGTTCGCCGAGGGGCGCCAAACCCTGCGCCGTGACGTGCTGACCGGCAATGTGCAGGTGCGCATCCCGGCCGGCGAGTTCATTATGGGCAGTGACCTGGCCCAGGCCTGGGGCCGCGGGGTAGACACCCTGCCCGAGCGCAGCGTCTATCTGGACGAGTACTGGATCTCGCGCACGCAGGTCACCAACCGGCAATATTCGCGTTGTGTGGCCGTAGGCGCCTGCCAGATGCCAGTCGGCCATCAATACAATCCGCACTATTACGTGGTTGCCTATGCCACCCATCCGGTAGTGTATGTAACCTGGTATGACGCCCAGGCCTACTGCGCCTGGGCCGGCGGGCGGCTGCCCACCGAAGCCGAATGGGAGAAAGCCGCCCGCGGCACGGATGGGCGCAGCTTCCCGTGGGGCGAGCAGACCGAACGGGTTCTGCGGCTTGCCCGCGTAGAGCGCAACCCTGACACGCGCACCACGCGCCCGGTGGGCTCCTATTTCATGGGCGCCAGCCCCTACGGCATCTGGGACATGGGCGGTAACGTGCGCGAATGGGTGGACGACTGGTTCGACGCCGATAGCAAAGTCCTGCGCGGCGCAGCCTGGTACGATCCGTATCTGTACGCGCTGACGTATGCGCGCCTCTCGCACGAGCCGGATTCGGCCGGCGGGGCCCGCGGCTTCCGCTGCGTCTGGGACGAGTAGCGCCCCGCGCGCCATTCCGCCTCGCCGCGTAGTATCCTTGTGCCCGTGGAAATTCAGGATCTGATCGCCTGGCTGCGCCGCTATCTTTCGGCCAAGGTGCTGCTGGCGGCGCTGGGCCTGGCGATCGTGCTCGGTGTGGCCGGCGTGTACGCCATGTTCGTCTACCTGCCCGCCAGCACCGTGGAGGAGCGCTCCGCCGCGCTGACCTGGATCCCCGGGCCTACCAATACCCCGGCGCCCACCGCAACCCCGGTGCCCACCTCCACGCCCACGCCGGCCTTTGAGCCGCCCGCCAGCGGTGAGATGGGCGTGGGCGCGTATGTGCAGATCGTCGGCACCGAGGGGCGCGGCCTCAATATCCGCAATGCGCCCGGGCTTTCCACCAATATTCAGTTCCTGGCTTATGATGCCGAAGTCTTTGTGGTGCGGGATGGCCCGCGCGAGGTGGACGGGTTGACCTGGTGGTACCTAGTGACCCCGGTGGACTCCGCCCGCGCTGGCTGGGCCGCAGGAACGTATCTGGAAGTTGTAGTCGAATAGAAAGGAAGTAATGCGTGATCCGGGAACCGTGAGCAGGAGATCTCCTGCTCACAAGGTACGGATGACTGCTCACTGATCGTTATGACCGAACCCATCCCCAAATCCATCGCCGCCAACCGGGCCGAGGCGCGCCTGACCATCGAGTGGAGCAATGGCCGCGTGGTCAGCTATCCGTTCGAGCTGCTGCGCAACGCCTGCCCGTGCGCCCAGTGCCGCGGCGGCCACGAGAACATGAAGCCCGAGCCTGACCCGGGCGTCTTCGTCATCCCGCTGATGAGCGCCAATGCCACCTGCCTGGTGGGTATTGAGGCAGTGGGCAACTACGCCATCAACGTGGAATGGGAAGACGGCCACAAGTACGGCATCTACAACTGGTATTACCTATTGGCGCTGGCCGACGAGATGGAAAAGCACGCCAAGAGCAACTAGAGAAAAAATAAGCCGGCTGTAAGCCGGCTTATTTTTTGGTCTTCTTTTCTTTAGGCTCTTTTGCAGGCTCTTTTGCCTTTTTCTCTTCCGGGGCTTCATGCTCCCGCTTGAAATCTACAAAGCGATAACCCACGCCGCGCTCGGTGAGGATGTATTTGGGATGGGCCGGGTCTTTCTCCAGCTTCTCACGCAGGTAATTGACGTACAGGCGCACATAGTGCGGCTCGTCACGGTACTCGTAGCCCCAAACCTTGGCTAGGATCTGGTCATGCGTGACCACCCAGCCGGCGTTCTGCACCAGGTGGTAGAGCAGGCGGTATTCGGTGGGGCGCAGCTTCACCAGCTTGCCATCCACCCATACTTCACGGCGGTCAAAATCCAGCTTGAGGCGGTCATCCACCTGGATGATTCCCTCGCTGCCGCGCTGGGTCTCGGTGCGGCGCAGTACGGCGCGCACGCGGCTCACCAGCTCGCGCGGGCTGAACGGCTTGGTCACATAGTCATCGGCGCCCAGCTCCAAGCCGCGCACGCGGTCATCTTCCTCTGACTTGGCGGTGAGCATGATGACGGGGACGTCATTGTTCTCACGGATCAGGCGCAATACTTCGAAGCCGTCAATATCCGGCAGCATCACATCCAGCACGATCAGGTCGGGCAGGCTTTGGCGTAGCTTGTCCATCGCCTTCTTGCCGGAGAAGGCTTCTTCGACCTGGAAGCCGTCTTGTTCCAGGTTCAGGCGGATGAAGCGCACAATCCGCTCTT
Organism: Anaerolineales bacterium; assembly: GCA_019454165.1. Classification (GTDB taxonomy): domain Bacteria; phylum Chloroflexota; class Anaerolineae; order Anaerolineales; family UBA11579; genus JAMCZK01. The sequence continues at coordinate 818,256 of CP075367.1, forward strand.
CATCGTCCACCACCAGAATGCGTTTGTTGGTCAGTTGAGATTCAGTCATAAGGTCATAGCTCAAATTTGGTCACATATTCACACAGATGAACGCGGATGCTTAAAAAAGATGAATCGGATGTATCCGCTTTTAAATCTGTGTTCATCTGTGGATCATTCCCTCACAAAGCCGATGATCTCATCTTCGCCGCCGCTGGGCAGAATTTCTACGAAGCTGATACGCGTCCACGGCCAGTACACGGTGGTCACATCGTTTTGAAGGTAGTGCAGGTCTTTGCCATCCCGCTTGCGCGGGTTTTGCACGCGCAGCATGGTGTCGGTGGGGTTGGGCAGCTCTTCGATCTCGCCCACTACGGGGTCTTCGTTGTGCAGATGGATGAGTACGGTGTGCGGCATGCTGCCTCTATTCGCCGGTCAGCGCCTGGATGCTGAGGCGCCCGAAGCGCAGCACATCTTTGTTGCTGACGTTGTAGGTTTGGTGCGGGGAGAGCTTCTCGTTGTTCAGGCGGGTGCCGTTGGCTGAGCCCAGGTCCATGATGGAGATCTCGCCTTCGCCGATGTGGATGCGGGCATGCAGGCGCGACACGCCAGATTCGTAGGCGGCGTAGGGCTCGAGGTCAACATCCGGCAGGATGGATTGGCCGCTGCTGACCCGGCCGACGATGAATTCGCCCGGCCCTTCCAGCGGCAGGATCTGGCCGCTGCGGATGATGTGCAGGTTCAGGCGGGCGGCGCCGGCAGGGCGCATCAGGGTACCGCTGGTCTGCAGGCGGGTTGTGGTGAGCCCGCCGAGGGAGCTATCCACCGGCATGGTGCGCAAGCCTTCGTCCTGGATCAGTTTGGCGCCGCAATCCGGGCAGAACAGGTCTTCCTGTTGCTGGTTTTTGCCGCAGCCACTGCAAACGACGATCACCGTGAGCCTCGTTTCCCGCGCCCATCTGTTTCATCGATCAGGGCGCGTGTTCCGTATTTTATCTGCTTTCCCTCTTTCGCACCCAGCGCCTCGCCCTCCTTTAGGTCATCGGCGGCCAACAGCACGGTGCGCGCCAGGCTGCGCTCGCCTTGCGAGAGCAGCCGTGTGGCCAGCATACGCATGCGCTTGGCGGCGGCTTCCGGGTCGCCACTGTCCAGATCGTGACGGGCGCGCTCCTGCATGCGATACAGCGAGAGCTTGCCGATGGCGGTGATGAGCGTGTTGGGCGGCGCCTCCGGCTGCACGATCTCTGAGATCTGGCGGGTGAGCTGGAAGCGGGCCGAGTTGGACGGCACGGGGCGGGTGGGCACGTCGAGACTCAGGCGGCCCTCGGCCAGGGTCAGCAAGCCTTCGTGAGCGCCGCGGCTGTCGAGCTCGAACTCCAGCAAGACGCTGAGGCTGTCGTTCTGCGGCACATTGCCGAGGAAGATGGGCTGCTGGAGCGAGACCGGACCCAGGTCTGGCGAGAGACGGAAGACGTAATTGAGCTTGCTCATCGCGCCGTTCTCATAGCTCAGCTTGACGTTGTTGGCGTAGCTGAGGCTGAGCGTATGCAGGCGATTCTCCAGCAGGGTGTGGATCTCGGCGCTTTTGTGAGCGTAGAGGCTGCTGCCGCCGGCCTTGGCGACCAGCTGGTCAATGAACTCTTCGTTCCATTCATCGCCAATGCCGATCGCGCTGATGGGGATGCCCTGCTGGGCGGCCTGCCCGGCCAGCTCCAGGCAGGCGGCCTCGTCGCCATAGGTGCGGCCGTCGGTGATCAGCACGATGTGGCTGATGGCGGTGGCGCGCAAATGGCGCTGCACCTCCACCAGGCCGGCTTTGAGGCCGTGGTAGATCTCGGTGCCGCCGCCGGTTTGCAGCGTGCTGAGGCGCGAGATGAGGCGCTGGATGTCGAGCCCGGGCTGAGCCGGCACTACCACCTGGGCGCGGTCGTTGAAGGTGATGACCGAGAGCACATCATGCTCGCTGAGGGTCGAGACGAACTGGCTGGCCGCCTTGACCACCTGGCCGAGACGCGCCCCGGCCATGGAGGTGGAGGTGTCCAACACCAGCGCCACGTTGAGCGGGGGCTTGCGACGCCGCTCTTCCTCGCTGGCGCTGGGCTTGAGGTCGAGCAGGACGTAGATCACCTGGCCGGGCTCATTCGGCGTGATCTGCGGCCGGCTGTAGAGCGCGTTGACCATCAGGGCGGGCGGGGCTTCGATGTCCTCGGGCAGGGTGGCGTCGTACTCGCGGCGGCGCTGGGGGTCTTGCAGAATGTCGAAGGCTTCCTGCACGAGCAGAAAGAGCTCGTTGGCGCCGGTGTGCTTGTTGGTATCGGGGTGGAACTGGCGGGCGGCGCGGCGGTAAGCGCGCTGCACTTCGTCCTGGCTGGCATCGCGCGGGATGCCGAGGCGGGCGTAAAAGTTATCCAGATAGCTGGTAGCCATGAGCAGATAACAGTGTAGCTGAATCCTGCAGGGCAGGAACCCCCATGGGTACTGGTTTAGTGCACCAGGCGGGCGAGGATCACGGCGATGTTGTCTGCGCCGCCAGCGGCGTTGGCCGCTTCGACCAGGTGCAGGCAGGCCAGATATGGGCTGGTGGTGGCGTTGATGATGGTCTGGATGTCATCTTCTTCCACAAAGCCCCACAGGCCGTCGGAGCACAGCAGCAGGAAACTGTTGGGCGAGAGGCTGCCGGTGAAGAAATCAGCCTGGACGATATCGCCCTGGCCCAAGGCGCGATACAGCACAGACTTCTGCGGGTGGTCGGCCGCCTCTTCCTCGCTGAGCTGGCCCATCTCCTGCAGACGCTTGACCAGGGTGTGATCCTTGGTGAGCTGCTCCATGCGCCCATCGCGGTGCACCATGTAAGCGCGGCTGTCGCCCAGGTGGGCGATCACCAGCTGGGTGCCGACCACCAGGGCGGCGGTGAGCGTGCAGCCGCCGCCGGGGGCGCTGCGCTTGACGGCGCGGTGAGCTTCGTTGACGGCGGCTTCCATGATCTCGCGCAGCGATTCGTCGGCGGGCTGCGGGTCAGGCCCGAAGAGCGGCTTGTACAGGTGCTGGATCAGGTACTGGCCTAAGGCGCGCACGGCGGTCTCGCTGGCGATCTCGCCGCTGCGGTGGCCGCCCATGCCGTCGGCCACGATGTACATGCCGAAGGGTGTGGCCAGGTCGCCGGCGCCCAGGGTGCCGTTGAAGCACAGCAGGCTGTCCTCGTTGTTCTCGCGGCGCTGGCCCTGGTCAAGGGCGCTGCCGGCGATCAGGTGGATGTATTTGCCCGGGCGCTCCCCATTGCCCAGATCCCACAGCTGGGCTTCGCTGAGCGGCGCGGTGGCGGCGTTGCTGGGCAGCGAGGCGGTGGCGGGTTTCTTTTTACGAAAGAGCTTCTTGAGGAAGTTGGCCATAGGAGTCTGTTCTTTCGTGGGTCTACGCCAGGAAGGCGTAGAGCTTCTTGTCCGTGGAGCCGATGAAGATCATGTCGTCGTGGGCCACCGGCGTGCCGGTGATGGGGGCGTCGGTCTGGTAGCGCCAGCGCATGCGCCCGCTGGCGGCGTCGAGGCAGTACAGACTGCCGTCCACCGAGCCGCAATAGACCGCGTCACGATGCACGATGGGCGAGCCGTTGACCTGGTGCTCGGTGGTGTAGCGCCACATCTCTTTGGCGGAGCGGGTGTCGATGGCGTAGATGATATGGTCGGCTGCGCCGGTGTAGAGCATGTTGCCGGCGATGGCGGGGGTGCAGATGCTGCCCTTGCCGAGGCGGAAGCGCCATACGGCCCAGCCAGTGTTGGCGTCCAGCGCGTAGAGCGTGCCGTCCATCGAGTTGAAATAGACCACGCCGTCTTGCAGCACGGGCGAGGAGGTGATGGCGCGCTTGGCCTTGAAGCGCCAGCGGGCATCGCCGCGGAAGTCGGTGGCGGTGAAGTCGCCCGCCTCTGAGCCGAAGTAGATGTGCTCGTTGCCGACCCAGGGCGTCGAGCGTACCGGCGAGCCGACCTCCGAGCGCCAGGCCAGGCGGCCGCTGCTGAGGCTGACGGCGTGCAGGCTGCCGTCATCCGAGCCGATGAAGACATGCCCCTCAGCAATGCGCGGGGAGGAGCGCACCGGGCCGTTGGTGTAGTGGGTCCACACCACCTTGCCGGAGCGGGTCGAGATGACGTGCAGGCGCTTATCTTCTGAGCCGAAGTAAAGATTGCTTTCGTAGATGGCCGGCTTGCTGGCAATGCCGCCGTCCGTGGCGTACTTCCATTTGAAGTCACCGTTAGCGGCGTCCACAGCGTACAGGTTGTTGTCGTAGCAGCCGATGTAGAGCGTGCCGTCGTGGTAGGTGGGCGAGCTGCGCAGCTCGTCCTCGGCCTCGAAGGTCCACAAAGGTTTCACGCCCACGCCGCGGCTGGGCGCGCCGCTGCTGACCGTGGTGGGGATGCTGAGGTTAAGCAGGGTGCCGGTCTTGCGCGCTACGTTGATGAGGGCGTCCTTCATTTCCATTGCGCTGTCGTAGCGATCCTCGGGCTTGTATTCCAGGGCGCGCTCGACCACCGCGGCGAACTCACGGCTGACATTCGGGTTGATCTCGCCGATCATGCGCTCGCCGAAGGAGAACGGCGCCTCGAGTTGCGGGTCACGCAGGGTCAGCAGGTGGTGCAGGGTAGCGCCCAGGGCATAGATGTCCACCTTGGGGGTGGCCTCGCCGCGGTACTGGTCAGGCGGGGAGTAGCCCTGCGTGCCCACCATGGTGTTCTTCTGCTTGGATTCGAAGACCTTGGCGATGCCGAAATCCACCAGGGCAATATGGTTCTGCAGGGTGTTCATGATGTTGGAGGGCTTGATGTCGCGGAAGATGATCGGTTCCGGCTTATGGCTGTGCAGGTAGTCGAGCACATCGCACAACTCCACCGCCCAGGCCAGCACCTGCTCCTCGGGGAAGAAGCCGCTGGTCTCGGCCAGCAATTGCTCCAGGTTCTTGCCGTGAATGAACTCCAGCACCAGGTAGGCGCGCTCGCCAATGGTGAAGTAATCGTAGATGCGCGGGATGGAGGGGTGGCGCAGGGTGGCGAGGATGTTGGCCTCGCGCTCGAAGATCTGGAAGATGTTCTTGCGCACCAGGGGGTCGGTCACCTGGCTGATCATCTCCTTGATGGCCACCAGGCGGATGGCTTTGAAGTTCTTGTCGCGGGCGCGGTACACCGAGCCCATGCCGCCGATGCCCACGATCTCCTGGATCTCGTAGCGCTCCTGCAGCACCTCACCCTGGCGCAGCTGGCTATGGCGCGTGGCGTTCTCGGAGATATCCAGATTGCGGGTGGGTTGGTCCTCGCTCAGCGTCACTCCTCGGCCCAAAGGCCTGGTGAGCGATTATAGCCTTCAGGTGAGATCTGCGCTTGTTCCCTCACCCCGATATAGGTTTGCTGACCTGTCCCTCACCCGATAGAAGTTTGTTGGGACCTAAATCGTTTCCCCTCTCCCATTGGGAGAGGGGAGGATGAGAGTACGCCATGAGTTAACTCAACGGGTGAGGGCGGGTGAGGGATTAGAATTCCACACATGCTGATATTGAATGCAAACGAAGTACGCCAGGCGCTGCCGATGGATGAGTGCATCGCCGCCATGAAGCAGGCCTATGCGGCGCTTTCGGCCGGCACGGCCGAAGTGCCGCTGCGCACTCGCCTGAACGTTGCTCCGCACGAGGGCATGAGCATCCTCATGCCGGCCTTCGTAGACGGCGCGTCGGTTGAAGAGCAGGCGCTGGCGGTCAAGCTGGTCTCGCTGTTCGGCAAGAACCCGCAGCGCGGCCTGCCGCTGATCAATGCGGTGGTGCTGGCCTTTGACCCGGAGACCGGCGTGCTGCAGGCCGTGCTGGAAGGCGCGGCGGTGACCGCCATCCGCACCGGCGCCGGCTGCGGCGCCGCCACGGATGTGCTGGCCCGGCCCGACGCCAAGACGCTGGCCGTCTTCGGCGCCGGCGTGCAGGCCCGCACGCAGCTGGAAGCGGCGTGCGCCGTGCGCCCGATCGAGATGGCCTGGGTGTACTCGCCCAACCCGGAGCAGGTGACGCGTTTTATTGGCGAGATGGCCGGGGTGGGGCGTATACCAAGCGATCTGCGCCCGGCGGCCAGCGCACAGGAAGCCGTAGCGCAGGCCGACATTATCAGCACGGCCACTACCAGCCACGCGCCGGTATTCGCCGCGGCGGATGTGCGCCCCGGGGCGCACATCAACGCCGCCGGCACCCACACCGCCGAAGGCATCGAGGTGCCAGCCGAGCTGGTGGCGGGGGCGCGGGTCACGGTGGACAGCCGCTCGGCCACGCAAGTGGAGAGCGGCGAGATCGCCATTCCGTTGAGCCAGGGGCTCATCAAGGAAGCGGATATTGCTGAACTCGGCGAAGTGCTCAACGGCCGGGCGGCCGGGCGCAGCTCTGCCGAGCAGATCACATTCTTCAAATCCGTGGGCGTAGCCGTGCAGGATGCACTGGCCGCCCGCGTGGCAGTCGCCAATGCCCGCAAGCTGGGCATTGGCACGGAGGTAGCGTGGTAGTTCCCAAGACAGCATCGGTAGTCATCATCGGCGGCGGGGTGATGGGCGCTTCGGCGGCCTATCACCTGGCGCAGCGCGGTATCAAGGACGTGGTGCTGCTGGAGAAGGAAGAGTTCTTTGGCCTGGGCGCTACCGGCCGCTGCGCCGGCGGCGTGCGTTACCAGTTTGGCACCGAAGTCAATATTCGTCTCAGCCTGGCCAGTTTGCCCATGCTTGAGCGCTTTCCCGAAGAGATCGGGCAGGAAGTGGATTACCGCCAGTGTGGCTATCTGTTCCTACTGAATAATGAAACCGACATTGCCGCGTTCGAGAAGAACGTGGCCCTGCAGCACAGCCTGGGTGTGGACACCGAATGGCTGAGCGGCGATGAAGTGCGTGCCCGCCTGCCGCAAATGCGCTTGGACGATGTGCTGCGCGGCACCTTCAACGCCAAAGACGGCCTGTGCGACCCGAACAGCGTGGTGATGGGCTACATCAACGCCGCCACGCGGCTGGGCGCGCAGTGCATCGGCAGCGTGGAGGTGACCGGCCTGCAAGTCGAGAGCGGGGCGGTGACTGGCGTGCATACCAGCCAGGGCAGCATCTCGGCCCCGCTGGTGCTCAACGCGGCCGGCCCGTGGGCCGGCCAAGTGGGTGCGATGGCCGGCCTGGAATTGCCCATCCGGCCGGTGCGCCGCCAGATGCTCACGACGACCGCGCTGCCGGAGATCCCGGCCGATTATCCTTTCGTGATCGATTTTGCGCAGTCGCTGTACTTCCACCGCGAGGGTGAGGGTCTGCTGACCGGCATGTCCAACCCGGATGAGAAGCCGGGCTATGACCAGAACGTCGACCCGGACTGGGAGCTGACCATCCTGGAGCGGGCGGCCGAGCGCCTCCCGCTGTTGGAGAAAGCCGGCCTGGCCAGCCATTGGGCCGGCCTGTACGAAGTGACCCCGGATGCGCACCCCATCTTCGGCAAGACGCCGGTGGATGGGCTGTACCTGGTGGGCGGCTTCTCCGGCCACGGCTTCATGCACGGCCCGGTGTCTGGCAAGCTGATGGCCGAGATCATGCTGGATGGGGCGGCCAGCACGGTGGATGTGTCGATGCTGTCGCTAGACCGTTTCAGCGGTGATTCGATCAAGGAGTACAACGTAATCTAATGCCCAGCGCAGAGATCCTCACCATCGGCACCGAGCTGTTGCTCGGTGAGATCACCGACACCAATACGCAATACTTGGCGCGCCAGTTGCGCGATGCTGGGATTGACCTGTTCTACACCTCCACTGTGGGCGACAACGAACAGCGCATAGCGGATGCTGTCGCGCTGGGGCTCAGCCGCTCGGACATCGTGCTGTGCACCGGCGGCCTGGGGCCGACGGTGGACGACGTGACCCGCGAGGGAATCGCGCGTGCGCTGGGGGTGGGGCTGGAGTTCCGCCCCGAGTTGTGGGAGCAGATCGAGACGCGCTTTGCGCGTATGCGGCGCACGCCCAGCGAGAACAACAAGCGCCAGGCGGAGCTGCCGCAGGGCGGCCGCAGCCTGGAGAATGCCGTGGGCAGTGCCCCCGGCATTCTGGTGGAGACGAATGGCAAGGTGGTCATCGCTGTGCCGGGCGTGCCCAGTGAGATGAAGTACATCTATGAGCACGGCATCCTGCCATATTTCCAGGAGCGCTTTGGCATCACTGGCGTCATCCGTGCCCGCGTGCTGCATGTGGCCGGCGTACCCGAATCACAAATTGACGAGCACCTGGCTGACCTGGAGCGCCAGACCAACCCCACGGTTGGGCTGGCCGCGCACGCCGGCAGCGTGGATGTGCGCCTGACCGCCAAAGCTGAGAGCGTGGAGCAGGCCAACGAGATGCTCGACGCGCTGGAAGCCGAGGTGCGCCAGCGCCTCGGCGATTGGATCCACGGCGTGGACGAGGAAACCCTGGCCCGCGCCGTGCTGCGTGAGATGGCCAAGCGCAAGCAAACTCTAGCGGTGCTCGAGAAGGGTCTGGATGGCGCCATCGTCAAAGCCTTCACGGGTGAGGGCAATGCCTTCGTGGGCGGCGAGGTGCTGCATGCCAGCCTGCGCACGGAGCCGCTCAAGGTGGCCGCTAGCGAATATGCGGGCAAAGTGCGCGCTGACATCGTGCTGGCGGTGGAGCTGCGCACCAAGGGCGAAGCCCAGCACGCCCACGAGCTGGAGATCTTCATCAGCGGGCTCAAAGCGCCGCATCATATTGCTTTCCCATACGGCGGGCACACCGCCCAGGCGGCGGGCTGGGCCACCAGCCTGGCGCTGTCTTTCCTGCGGCGCAAACTGTTGGATGAGGTAAACTAGGCCAATTTAATTTCAAGCACTCATTAGCTTGCATATGCAAGAATACCGAAAGGGAAATGATTGGCTACTAAAGCAGACCTTATCCTGACCAACGCCCACGTCCTCACTATGAATGAGGACATGCAACAATTCCCCAAGGGCGCGGTCGCCATCCTGGGCGACAGCATTCTGGCCGCCGGGCCGGAAGACGAGATCCTGAAACAATACGAAGCCACAGACAAACTGGATTGCCGCGGTAAAGTGCTGATGCCCGGCCTGGTCAATGCGCACACGCATGTGCCCATGACCCTGCTGCGCGGCCTGGCCGACGACCTGCGCCTGGATGTGTGGCTGATGGGCTACATGATCCCGGTCGAGCGCGAATTCGTCACGCCGGATTTTGTGCATCTGGGCACCTCGATCGGCTGCGCCGAATACATCCGCTCGGGCATCACCAGCTTTGCGGATATGTACTACTACGAGTCCACCGTGGCCGAGGCGGCCGCCGCGGCCGGTATGCGCGCCGTGTGCGGGCAAACCGTGATGAAGTTCCCCACGCCGGACGCCAAGTTCTACGAAGAATCGATGGCCTACACGCGCGAGTTCATCCAGAAATGGAAGGGCCATCCGCTGATCGTGCCGGCCGTCTCCCCGCATGCGCCGTATAGCTGCACCGAGGAGATCTTGCGTGCCACGGCGGCGCTAGCGGTCGAGTTCGATGTGCCCCTGCATACGCACATCTCGGAAAGCTCCTTTGAGGTTGAAAATGCCCGCCGCGATTGGGGCATGCCGGTGGTGCCGTACGTCAAGAAGCAAAACCTGTTCGACGCCAAGGTGCTTGCCGCCCACTGCGTGCACATTGATAAAGGCGAGATCAACACCCTGAAGCACCACCATGTGGGCGTCTCGCACAACCCGTCCTCCAATATGAAGCTGGCTTCCGGCGCGGCGCCGGTGAGCGAGATGCTGCGCGCCGGCCTCAACGTGGGTATCGGCACGGATGGCCCGGCCTCCAACAACGACCTCGACATGTTCGAAGAAGTGCGGTTGGCCGCCTTCCTGGCCAAGCTGCGTGAGAACGACCCCACCACGCTGCCAGCCCAGACCGCGCTGCTGATGGCCACCCGCCTGGGCGCGCAGGCCATGCACATCGGCGACATCACCGGTTCGCTGGAGCCCGGCAAGCGGGCTGACCTGATCCTGGTGGACATCGACACCCTGCATGCCTCACCGCACTTCAGCCGTGACCCCAACAGCACCTACGCCCAGATCGTGTATGCCGCCAAGTCCACCGATGTGACCGATGTGATGGTCAACGGCAAGTGGCTGATGCGCGGCAGGCAGCTCAGCACGCTGGATGAGCAGGCTTTGCTCGCCCAGGCGGCTGAGCTGGCCAAGAAGATCGATAAGTTCCTGATCGCGCGTGAGAAGTCGGTGCTGACCAAGCTGATCGCCATCGGCGGGGCTACGCAGGAGGAGAGCTTCGAAGCGCAGCTCAAGGTGGCGGTGGATGACCCTGAGCCGATCATCGCTGCAATGGAGCACCCCGAGATCAAGGTGGTCTACAAACGCCACTATCACGAGTACGACACCTACTTCATGTTCCCTGAGGAGAACTTCACCCTGCGCTATCGCGAGGATGTGTTCCTGAAAGAGAATGGCCAGCCTGACCACTCACGCTATCGTTTGACCCTGATGGGTGATAGCCACGAGCGTGAGTTCCCCAGCGAGGTCGTGCTCTCCCGCAGCCGCTACCTGGCGCCGGCGGACCAAAGCCTGCGCTTCTACCGGGAGTATTTCCAGCCCCCGCGTGAGGTCGAGGTGGAGAAGAACCGCCGCCGCTGGCTGGTGCGCTTCCGCGACACGGATTTTTACGTCAACGTGGACCGCGTAGATAAGCCTGACTTGGGCAGCTTTGTGGAGATCAAGAGCCGCACCTGGAGCCAGCGGGATGCCGAGAGCAAGGCCAAACTGATCCTGGAGCTGGCCAAGCTGCTGGGCGTCTCGACCGAAGGCGCTGAGCCGCGCGAATACGTCAAGATCGCCGCGTAGCCCGCTATGCAAACAAAAAGAGCGCCGCAATTGCGGCGCTCTTTTTTGTTATACGTCATTGCGAGGAGCGAGGCTCCGAAGCAATCCCCAAGAGAGGCCTAGTCGATACCCAGGTAGGCTTTTTGCACCGTCTCGTTTTTGGCGAGCTTGTCGGCCTTGTCGCTCAGCACGATCTCGCCGGTCTGCAGCACGTAGCCGCGGTGGGCGATGGCCAGCGCCATGCTGGCATTCTGCTCCACCAGCAGCACGGTGGTGCCGTCCTTGTTGATCTCTTTGATGGTGTCGAAGATGCCATCCACCAAGATCGGGGCCAGACCCATCGAAGGCTCGTCGAGCAGCAGCAGCTTGGGCTGGGCCATCAGCGCCCGGGCGATGGCCAGCATTTGCTGCTCGCCGCCGGAGAGGGTGCCGGCCACCTGCTTGCGGCGCTCCTTGAGGCGCGGGAAGCGCGTGAAGGCTGATTCCTTGTTGCGCTCGATGCGGGCCTTATCGTTGTCGATGTAAGCGCCCATTTCGATGTTCTCTTCCACTGTCAGCTTGGCGAACACGCCGCGGCCTTCCGGCACCATCGAGACGCCTTTGTACACCAGCTCATGCGCCGGGTACTTGGCCAGGTCTTCGCCGTTCAGCTTCACCGAGCCCTCGCGCGGCTTCAGCAGGCCGCTGATGGTGCGCAGGGTGGTGGTCTTGCCGGCGCCGTTGCCGCCGATCAGGGTCACGATCTCGCCCTGGTCGACATGCAGGGAGACGCCCTTGAGGGCGTGGATCTTGTCGTAGTACGTGTGAATGTTATTGACTTCAAGCATGGCCATGAGGGCTGCTCCTTACTTTGCCTTGGCCGTCTTAAGGCCAGATGCGGCGCCGCTGCCCAGGTAGGCCTCGATCACCTGCGGATTGCTTTGAATGTCCTTGGGCAAGCCTTCGGCGATCTTGGCGCCGTAGTCCAGCACCGTGATCTGCTCGCTGATGCCCATCACTACGCGCATGTCGTGCTCGATCAGCATGATGGTGATGCCCAGCGTGTCACGCAGGTCTCGGATGAACTTGGTCAGATCGGCGGTTTCGTTGGGGTTCATGCCTGCGGTCGGCTCGTCCAGCAGCAGCATCTTGGGCTTGGTGGCCAGGGCGCGGGCGATCTCCAGACGGCGCTGAGCGCCGTAGGGCAGGTTGCGGGCCAGCGAGTCGCCCAGGCCGCGCAGGCCTACGAAGTTGAGCAGGCGGCGGGCTTCCTCAGCCGCGGCGGCTTCCTCTTCCTTGAAGCGCTTGGTACGCACGACTGCATCCACCAGGTTGGTGTGCAGGTGCACATGCTCGCCCACCAAAATGTTCTCGATCGAGGTCATGTTGGAGAACAGGCGAATGTTCTGGTACGTGCGCGCCATGCCAGCGCGGGTGATCAGGTCAGGGCGCAGGTTGTGGGTGGGGTTGCCCTCGAAGAGAATCTCACCTTTATCGATCTTGTAGAAGCCGGTGACGCAGTTGAAGAAGGTGGTCTTGCCCGCGCCGTTGGGGCCGATCACGGAGCTGATGCTGTTCTCCTTGATGTCCAGGCTCAGGTCATTTACGGCCACCAGGCCGCCGAAGATCTTGGATACGTTCTTTGCAGACAGGATGTTTGTCATGGTCGTTTCCGTTCCGGCGCTAGCCAGCCTGCTCGGCTTCATCGCCGGCGTGCAGCTCACGCTTGATGACTTCGGAGGGGATGAAACCTTCCGGCCGGTTGAGCATCATCGTCACCAGCAGCACACCGTAGGCCAGCCAGCGGAACTCAGCGAACTCGCGCAGCAGTTCCGGCAGGCCCACCAGAATGATGGCGCCAACCAGGGTGCCGGGGATGCTGCCCAGGCCGCCCACGATGATGAGGCTGAGCACGTTGATGGAGATGAGCAGGTTGAAACTGTGCGGGAAGATGGAACCCAGCTTGGAGGCAAAGATAGCGCCCGCCAGGCCGGAGAAACCCGCGCCGATGGTGAAGGCCAGCAGCTTGGTGTTGACCAGGTTGATGCCCATAGCCTCGGCTACGTCTTCATCTTCACGCATGGCCATCCAGCGACGGCCGATCTGCGAGTCACGCACACGGGTGGACATGAACATGGCGATGGCCACACCGATGAGGATCACATAGTACATCTGCTCCGGCCGGATGAGGGCCAGCTCGCCCACCATGGGCTTGGGAATGTTGAGGATGCCCTGCGCGCCGCCGATGTAAGGCTTCATCAGGTCAGACAGCGCCAGAATGCGGATGATCTCGCCAAAGCCCAGGGTCACGATGGCCAGGTAGTCGCCGCGCATACGCAGCACCGGCATACCCAGAATGAAGCCGGCCATGGCAGCGACTGCTACACAGATGGGCAGCGCCACCCAGAAGGATATGCCTGCCAGGCCCAGGTGACCGGTCGAGGTCAGGGCGGCCATGGTGTAGGCGCCGATGGCAAAGAAGGCCACATAGCCCAGGTCAAGCAAGCCGGCCAAACCCACCACGATGTTGAGGCCAAGGCCCATCAGGAAGAACAAGCCAATATTGTTGGTCACTTCGGTCAGGTAACTGCCCAACAGCATCGGCAGCACCAGCAGCAACAGGCTGATCAGCGCTGTGCGCACGATCTTGGTCTGGCTGGGTTTGAGGGTTGGGCCAACCTTGCCAATGCGGCCGGATTGGCGCATGTAGGAGATGCCCGCCACCAGCAGGAACAGCACCGCCGCCGGCACCACTTGCAGCGCCTTGGAAGCGATGATGGCGCTGCTCAACTGGCTGCCGAACAGGCTGCGCAGACGTTCTGCGAGGATCTCTGACAGCAGGCCGACCAGCAGGGTCACGCCAGCGCCGACCAGCAGCGCATTGCGCAGCTTGTCAGGCACCAGAGCCAAGGCGCCACCGGCGAGAGCCGAAAGCACCAGGGCGATGAACAGCGTGGTCGCGCCGCCGGCATGCTCAAAGGTTAGAATATTGATCAGACGGGGCGAAATGTTGATGAAAATGCTGCGGACATCCAGGTTCTGTGCCAGCCAGACGAACACTACCATCACCAGGCCAACACCCACACCCAGCAGCAGGGCCTTGATCATCCCCTGCCATTTTTTGCCCTCAGGCGCCTCTTGTGCGGCCCGGTAGGCAAAGAATGCGGTGGGGCCAAGGAACAAGATCTGGGCCATGGTGAACAGGCCGGTGATGACAAAACGGCCGCCGAACAGCTCCACCATACCGATGGCGCTCACGCTAAGGGTGATGATGCTGGCAACCAGCAACTGCATGGGGAGTTTACGCAGGTCGAGGTCTTTGAAGAAGCTCATGTTTCAACCTCTACGCTTTCTTTTCTTTCAGACGCTCGCCCACAATGCCTTGCGGGCGGAAGATGAGCACCAACACCAACATGGTGAAGGCGATCACATCCTTGAGCTGGTTGAAGGCCGGAATGCCAAGGCTCTGCAGGAACAGGCTGGGGCCGAGGGATTCAAACAAGCCGAGGAACAGGCCACCCACGGCGGCGCCCGGAATGCTGCCGATGCCGCCCAGCACCGCAGCCGTAAAGGCTTTGATGCCCGGGATGAAGCCCATGAAAAAGTGCACCTGGTGGAACACCAGCGCATACAGCATGCCGGCCACGCCGGCCATGGCCGCGCCAGTGGCAAAGGTGAGGCTGATGGTGCGGTTGACGTTGATGCCCATCAGGGCGGCCACGTCTTTGTTCTCGGCCACGGCGCGGATGGCTTTGCCGGGGCGAGTGCTGGTGATGAAGAAGTTCAAGCCCACCAGCACCACCAGGGTGACAAAGATCACCAGAACGTGGGATTTGAGCACAAAAGTATGCAGGAAGGGCACCGTGCCCTCCAGCTGCGGAATGTCAGGGAAGGGGATCACTTGCGAGCCAAACAGGCCGCGGAAGTAATACTGCCAGAAGAATGAGGCGCCGATGGCAGTGATCAGCGGCATCAGGCGGGGTGCGTGGCGCAGTGGCCGGTAGGCGATGCGCTCGGTCAGCAGCGAGATCGCGATGGAGATCAGGATGGAGCACAGTGCGATCAGCAGCAGGCTGGGGATGGGATGGGAAGCCAGATAGCCTGCCCGCGCCAACGGAATGGCCACCGCGGAGGTTGAAGCAAAAATACCTGACATAAAAAATTCGCCGTGTGCAAAGTTGATCATTTGCAGCACGCCGTATACCAGGGTGTAACCAATGGCGATCAGAGCATACATACTGCCCTGGGCAATGCCAAAGATGATGAAGTCTTCCCAATTGCGCAACGTATAGGGGTTGCTCAAAATGGTTTTGACCGTGCCGATCAAGATCACCGCCACAATTGCGGCGCGCACGATCCAAAGGAACAGATCAATAAAATCAAGTTTACGAAGGCGGTCTCTCATGCGTCTTGCTCCGGCGTAGGTACTAGAGGCCCAGGGCTTGCGCCCTGGGCCTTTTTGTTACAACGAAAAGCTTCGCTCGAAAGCCGTGCGAGACTTACGGCCAGATGGCGACGTAGTCGCCGCTCTGGATCTCGTACACAGCGATCTTGGGATCAGCGCAGTCACCGTACTCATTGCAGGTGAGGCTGCCGGTGATGCCAGCAAAACCGCTGGTGGCATACAGACAGTCACGCAGATCCTGGCGACCGATCAACAGGGCGCCATCGCTCTGCTTGGCGACTTCCTCGATGCAGGCGAACACCATGTTGGTGGCGTCGAACGCATGGGCGTGGAAGACGGACAGCGGGGCGCTACCAAAGTTGCTCTGGTAGGCGGCGGCGAAGTTGGTGTAGGTGTCGCCGGAGAAAGCCAGATCCGGGCCGGAGAAGTACATACCGGCGGAAGCGGAACCGATGGCCTCAGCGGCAGCGGCCGAGAAGCAGCCGTCAGCGGCACCGCGGACGGCGTCTTCCAGACCGGCAACTTCCAGGGACTGGGTGGCCAGGTGGGCGCACTCAGCGGTGAAGACGGGGAAGAACAGGAACTCAGGAGCACCACCAGCGCTAGCAGCGATGGAGGTCAGCACCGGGCGCATGTCCGTGTCACCCACGTTCACAGCGGTGAAAGCGACAACCGTGCCGCCCTCAGCCTCGAAGGCCTCGCGGAACGCATTGGCCAGACCCTCGGTGTACGGGTCACCATCGTGGATGGCGGCGGCCGTGGTCAGACCCAGGGTGTTGTAGGCAAAGTCAGCCATGGCAGCGCCCTGAACCTTGTCGTTGTGGGCGGTGCGCAGGTAACCGGGCTTCCAGGCCTGAGCCGGGTCCGTCAGGGACGGAGCGGTGTTGGACGGGGAAACCACAGCGTAGCCGGCGTCAGAGGCAATCTGGGCCAGAGGTACACCAGCGCCGGAGCAGCTGGTACCGATGATGGCGACGATGCTGGGGTCAGAAACGATCTTCTGACCAGCGGTCTGACCGCCTTCAGCGGAGCAGCCGTCATCCTCAGCCTGCAGCTCGACCGGGTGGCCGAGAACATCGCCCTTGAACTCAATGGCGATCTCGACACCGTGCTGGGAGTCCAGACCCAGGTCAGCGTTGGGGCCGGAGATAACCAGGGCGGAAGCAATGCGGATGGGGGCACCCGCGGCAACTTCCACACAACCGATCTCGTCCGTACATTCAAAAGCAGCAGAAGAAGCTCCGCCACCGCCACAAGCGGCCAGCACCAAGCCGGCTACCAGAACGGCGATCAAAGCCAAGAAACGCTTCGACATTCTTACTCCTCCAATAGAGTTTTTCGAAAGTTCTTTTGTTTTCCTAGGAAAGCAAAACAGTGTGGTTTTCATATTGCGGTGATCGATGGCACCTCCGTTTTTCCTTTTTCTATGGATAGAGGTGCGCACATAGGTCTAACAACCTGCGCACCTCTATGTTCATAGCCAATTTGGGTAACGATCAAATGCTGATCGTGAACATTCATTGTACATATCCCTTATTTACGGGTCAAGCTGCAATACTGTGCATGCCAATAGAAAACTAACCGCTAAGACCGTAAAGTGCGCATTGTGTCAGCCCGGCTCATATAGACGCGCGTGGTAAAATAGAACATAGAGTCCAATAGATACAAATCCATCGCCTGCCAACTGGGGGAAGAATTGAATAGCGTGGAAGCGGCAAGGCACTTTTAATCTAGGGACCTGTTTTCATTGTTGGAGGTACTTCGTGGCACAGCAGGCCAAATCCTATCAAGCTGAGAATATCCAGGTCTTAGAGGGCCTGGAGGCTGTTCGCCGTCGCCCCGGTATGTATATCGGCGGTACGGACATTAAAGCGCTCCACCACATCGTCTACGAGGTGGTGGATAACTCTATAGATGAAGCCATGGCCGGGGTGTGTGACCGCATTGAGGTCACCATCCATAAGGATCGCAGCGTCACCGTGGCCGATAACGGCCGCGGCATCCCGGTAGACCAGCACAAGACGGCCAAAAAATCGGCCCTTGAGGTGGTCATGACCATGCTGCACGCCGGCGGCAAGTTCGGCGGCGGCGCCTACAAGGTCTCCGGCGGTCTGCACGGCGTGGGCGTCTCGGCGGTCAATGCCGTCTCCGAGTGGTGCGAGGCCGAGGTCAGCCGTGACGGGGCGGTGCACAAGCAGCGCTACGAGCGCGGCGTGCCCACCGGCCCGGTCAAGGTGCTGCGCAAGATGAAGCCGGGCGAGGGCACCGGCACGCGCATCACCTTCAAGTTCGACCCCATTTTGTTCAAGGGTGACCTGGACTATCGTTTCGAGACCCTGATGCAGCGCTTCCGCGAGATGGCCTTTGTCACCAAGGGCATCACCATCAAGCTGGAAGATGAGCGCGACAAGCGCGAGATGACCTTCTACTTCGAAGGCGGCGTCACTTCCTTCGTGCGCTACCTGAACCGTGAGCGCGAGGCCCTGCACCCGGTGTTCCACCGTGAGCAGGAAGTGGACGGCGTGATTGTCGACGTGGCGGTGCAATACACCGACGCCTTCACCGAATCTGTGCTGGCCTTCGCCAACACCATCAATACCATCGACGGCGGCACGCACATGACCGGCCTGCGTTCGGCCATCACGCGCACCATCAACGACTATGCCCGCAAGAACGGCTTGCTGAAGGACAGCGACCCGAACTTTAGCGGTGACGACACCCGCGAGGGCCTGACCGGTATCGTGAGCGTCAAAGTGCCTGACCCGCAGTTCGAGAGCCAGACCAAGGTCAAGCTGATGAACCCCGAAGTGCAAACGTACGTGGCCCAGGTGGTCAATGAGCACTTCGCCGAATTTTTGGAGCAGAACCCCTCCGGGGCGCGTGCCATCGTCGCCAAGTGTCTGACCTCGGCCCGGGCGCGTGATGCGGCCCGCAAAGCGCGTGACCTCGTGATCCGCAAGTCGGCGCTGGAGAGCCTGACCCTGCCCGGCAAGCTGGCCGATTGCTCCGAGCGCGAGCCGGAGAAGAGCGAGCTGTACATCGTAGAGGGTGACTCGGCCGGCGGCTCGGCCAAGCAGGGCCGAGACCGCCACTTCCAGGCCATCTTGCCGCTGCGCGGCAAGATCCTCAACACCGAGCGCGCCCGCCTCGACAAGATCCTCGGCAACAACGAGGTCAAGGCGCTCATCTCGGCGCTGGGCACAGGCATCGGCGAGAACTTCAGCCTGGACGGGTTGCGTTACCACAGCGTCATCATCATGACCGATGCTGACGTGGACGGCAGCCACATCCGCACGCTGTTGCTGACCTTCTTCTTCCGCTACATGGAGCCGCTCATCACCGGCGGTTATCTCTACATCGCCCAACCGCCGCTGTACTCAGTCGCCAGCGGCAAGGAAGTGCAGTGGGCCTTCTCAGACCGCGAGCGCAACAGCATCCTGAAAGAGCTTGGCCCCAAGGCCGAGAAAGCCAGCGTGCAGCGCTATAAGGGTCTGGGTGAAATGAACCCTGAGCAGCTGTGGACCACCACAATGGACCCGGAGAACCGCAGCCTGCTGCGGGTCAAGATCGAAGATGCCGCCGAGGCTGACCGGGTCTTCTCGATGCTGATGGGCGATGAGGTTGCGCCGCGCAAACGCTTCATCCAAACCCACGCCAAAGAAGTTCAGAACCTCGACGTATAACCTGGAGGAAACATGGCCTACAAACCTGAGAACTACACGGACCTGTCGCCTTATCTGATCGTGGATGACCCCAAGGGTCTGATCGCGTTCATGGAGAAAGCCCTGAGCGGCACGACCAAACAGGTCTTCGAGAACGAAGGCCGCGTGGTGCATGCCGAAGTGCAGCTGGGCGACTCGATCGTCATGCTGTCCGGCGCCAACGAGCAGTTCCCGGCGGTCAAAAGCGTGCTGCACCTGTATGTGGCGGATGTGGATGCCAGCTTCGCACGTTGCATCGAGGCCGGTGGCGTAGAGTTCCACCCGCCGCAGCAGAACCCCGGCGAATCTGACCGACGCGGCACCTTCACTGACCCGTTCGGCAACATGTGGTCGGTGAGCACCAAGGTTAGCTAACCAAAAGAGCGCCGCAGTTGCGGCGCTCTTTTTTTGCTGAGCCGCCGCATATAATCAGCTCATGACTGCAACCATCCTTGACGGCAAAGCCATCGCTGCCAGCCTGCGCGCCGAGATCGCCACGCACGTGGCCGCCCGGGCCGCGGCGCCCGGGCTGGCCACCGTGCTGGTGGGCGACGACCCGGCTTCGGCCGTGTATGTGCGCAACAAGCACAAAGCCTGCGCCGAGGTCGGCATGCACTCGATCGGCATCCAGCTGCCGGCGGCCACGAGCCAGGCCGAGCTGCTGGGGGTGGTAGCGGAACTGAACGCCCGGGCGGATGTGCACGGGATCCTGGTGCAGCTGCCGCTGCCCGCTCACATCGATGCGCTGGCGGTGATCTCGGCCATTGATGTGCATAAAGATGTAGATTGCCTGCACCCTGAGAACGTGGGCCTGCTGGCTCAAAAAGGCCGAGAGCCGCGTTTTGCGCCCTGCACGCCAGCGGGGGTGATGCATATTCTGCAGGTGGCCAACATCCCGCTGGCCGGCGCTAATGCAGTGGTGCTGGGGCGTTCCAATATTGTGGGTATGCCGCTCTCGCTGCTGCTGGTGCGGGCAGATGCCACCGTTACCATCGCGCACTCACGCACAGGTGACCTGCCGGCGGTGTGCCGCGCGGCGGATGTGCTGGTGGCCGCGGTAGGCGTGCCCGAGATGGTGCGCGCCGACTGGGTCAAACCCGGCGCTACGGTCATAGACGTGGGCATCAACCGCATCGCCGATCCGGCTGCCAAAAGCGGCAGCCGCCTGGTAGGCGATGTAGCTTACGCCGAGGTGGCTGGGCGGGCGGGCGCCATCACGCCCGTGCCGGGCGGGGTGGGGCCGATGACCATCGCCATGCTGCTCAGCAATACCTTGCGGGCAGCCGAAGCAGAAATAAAAGAGCCGCGTTAGCGGCTCTTTTTCTTTCGCTTGGCGGGCTTGCGCGCTCTGCGCGGCCCGCTTTCCATTTCATTGAACCTGAGGCTCAGCTTGGCCGAGGGTGAAGCTACTTTGTAGGCCGCCCGCGTCAATGCCGTGGTGGCGATGGGGCCGGTGATGAAGAACAGCACCACCAGAACCATCATGCGTGCAAAATAATCCGGGTAATACACACCGGCGGCGAGCATCAGCCCGCTGATGCCTAGGGTGCTGGCTTTGCCAAAGCCATGCATGCGCATGAATACATCCGGCAGGTTGAGCACGCCGGCGCTGCTTATCAGCATGATCAGCACACCGATCCCGGCCGCTATCAAAGTGATGATTTCGCGTAGTTCCATTCGTTCCTCTTACTCGCCGTCGCGAGCCTGCTCCAGGTAGCGGGCCACCAACACGGTGCCCAGGAAGCCCAGCACAGCCGCCACCATGGCAATATCCAGCAGCATGGGTGCAGCGTGGCGTATGGCGATCAGGGCCACCATGCCCACCGCGTGCAGCGCGATCAGATCGAAGGCCAGGGCGCGGTTGGGCACATCCGGCCCTTTGATGAGGCGGATCGTGCCGAGCACAAAAGAGACCGTCAGCACGATCAGCAGAATTTCCAGGCCCAGGTCAAACCAGTTCATGTTCCCAGCCTCCACGGGTTACTAACGACAGCCGGCGCTCGAAGGTGTCCTTGATCTCGTAGCGGAACGCATCGGCATCTTCCACAAAAAAGCTGTGGATGTAGACCACGTTGCGGCCGCTCTTGTCGGGCCGCAGATCAATGCTGACTGTGCCGGGGGTGAGCGTGATCATGGTCACCAGGACCGTGATCTCGAAATCTGTATCCAGGGTCAGCGGCACGGCCACGATGCCCGGCTTGAATTCCAGCTTGGGGTGCAGGATCCACCAGGTCAGCTTGGCGTTGCTTAGCACGATCTCCCAGGCAGTAAAGAGTAGGAAGGAAATCAGCCACCAGGTACGTTGTCTGTAACTGCGGTAATAAATCGACAATGCCACTAGCCCCAGAACAAAGCCGATGAGCAGATCGGCCGCGCCATACACCGGGAAGAAGATGTACCAGAAGATAGCCAGACTGATGTTGACCAGCAGCAGGCCGATGACTTCCTGGTTTTCGTATTTCTTCGGCATCGTTCCTCCTGCTAATGGTCCATGCTCACGGGTGCGATCACGTCCGTGGGCGCTACCGCTTCGATGTAACCGGCCCGGTCGATCAGTTGGTCCGCTGCGGTTTGTGACCAGCGGATGAAGGTATCGCTGAAGATGCCCATGCCAAGACTGATCACGACCAAGATGATGATGGGCGCCAGGGTAAAGCCGTAGATCGGGCGGCGCGGTGGGGGCAGCACATCTTCGTGCTGCTTGCCGGCAAAACCCTTCTGCCACAGGCGCACCATGCTCATCAGCGTCAGCGCGCTCACGAGCAGGCTCACGCCGGCGATCATCCAGTGCTGCGAGTCCAGGGCGGCTTGCAGCAAGCCCAGCTTGCTCACAAAGCCGCTGGAAGGCGGGATGCCGGCCAGCGAGAAGGCCGCCACGAAGAAGACGGCCGCCAGGAGCGGGAAGCGTTTGACCAGCCCGCCCAGATAGCCTTCCTTGAGTTGGCCGGTGCCCATGGTCAGCTCGGCCGCGCCGCCGGCCATCAGCAGGGCGGTCTTCACGATCATATGGTGCATGATGTAAAAAATGCCAGCCGCCAGGCCGAAGCCGATCGCCAGTTGGTTGCCGCTGCTGGCCAGGCCCAAGCCCATGACCATGTAGCCCACCTGGCTGATGATATGGAAGCTGAGCACGCGCCGGATGGTGTTGACCGCCATCGCCCCGAACACCCCAGCCAGCATGGTGAGCCCGGCGATGCCGAGCAGCAGCGGCTGCCACGCCTGCAACAGGTCCGGGAACAGCAGGGTAAACACGCGGAACAGGGCGTAGATGCCCACCTTGGTCAGCAAGCCGCCGAAGATGGCCGTGACGGCCGGGTGGGGCGTGTGGTAACTGGCCGGCAGCCAGAAGAACAGCGGGAACAAGCCCGCCTTGCTGCCGTAGGCGATCAGCAGCATGCCGGCCACGATGATGCGCAGGGTCAGCGGGGCGGCCTCCATGCGCACGGCCAGGTGCGCCAGGTTGAGCGTGCCCAGCGTGCCGTACACCACGCCGGCAGTGGTCAGGAACACGGTCGAGGCCAGCAGGTTGAGCACCACATAGCGCAGGCCGCCGTTCACCTGGCCTGGGCGGCCGCCCAGGCTCAGCAGCACGAAGCTGGCCATCAGCAAGACTTCAAAGAAGACATAAAGATTGAACAGATCGCCTGCCAGGAAGGCGCCGTTGACGCCCATCAGCAGGAACAGCAGCAACGGGTGAAAGTTGAGCCCCTCGCGCTGGTCCAGCGTGCCGATGGCATACAGCACGATCGTCACCATCAGCACCGCGGTCAGTGTGAGCATGATCGCGCTTAGCGCGTCGGCCACCAGGGTGATGCCGAATGGCGCCTGCCACAGGCCGGCGTACAGCACCATGCGCTGGTCCTGGATCGTGGTGGTGTACAGCAGCAGCAGGGCCACGCCCAGGTTGAGCACGCTGGCGATCAGCGCCAAATTGCGCTGGATACGCATTTGGCGCAGGTTCACCCGCGTGGCCGCCAGCAGCGAGCTGGCCGCGAACAGCAGTGGGATGACGACCGGGGCGGCCAGCCAGTTTGCGTTGATGTTCATCGGCGGGTCCTTTTCGGCTTGCGTAGTTCGCGTTTCAGCACCACGTCCTCGAGCCACTCATAGTCTTCGTCCACCGCTTCGAGCGCGGCGGCTGGCTCCATCGCGAACGGGTCATCGACCCGGTCGGTGCAGCTTTCCACCGCCTCCAGCGAATTGCGGCGGTGCAGCAGTGCGATCAGGAAGGCCACAATGCCGAAGCTGATCACGATGGCGGTCAGGATCAGCGCCTGCGGCAGCGGGTCTACGAATTGGCTGATGTCGCCGCTGAAGGCGGCTTTATCCACAATGATGGGCGGCTGGCCGCGGTGGCTGACGCTGGTGCCGAACACCAGCAAGTTGACCGCATGAGTGAACAAGCCCAGGCCGATCACCATGCGCACCGGGTTGCGTTGCAGCAACAGGTAGGTGGCGCTGGCCATCAGCACAGCTACTAGAGTGGCGAAGACCAGCGCGATCATCTGGCAGCTCCTTCTGCCGGACGGCTGAGCTCCAGCAAGTATGAGGTAACGAAAGCGCTCACGACGAGAAAGACGCCGATGTCAAACGTGGTCGGCGAGCCGAACTCCAGCTCAAAGCTGCCCAGACTCAACTTCCACCAGACGCCCTGGAAGAAGACGCCGTTGTTGCCGATGCCGGTCAAAGCTGAGAGCAGGGCGATCAGCAAACCCACGCCCATCGCCGGCTGCAGGTAAATGCCGATCAGCTTGCGCACAAAGCTGTCGCCGCGCGCCAGGATCTGCATCAGGAAGGCGGTAGCCACCACCAAGCCGGCGATGAAGCCGCCGCCGGGCGCATTGTGGCCGGCCAGCAGAAACACCACCGCCAGCAGCAGTAGCACCGGGGTCAGAATGCGGTCAAGTAATGCAAGATAGAGCTCAGGCATCGTAGGGCTCCTCGAAATCTTCCTCGGCCTCGATCGGGCGCATGCGTGAGGCCCGCAGCAGGGCGTAACCGCCCAGGGCCGCCACGACCATCACGGTGATCTCGCCCAGCGTATCGAAGCCGCGGAAATCCACCAGGATGACGTTGACGATGTTGCCGCCGTGGGCTGCAGTGGCGTTGAGCGAGAAGAAATCGCTGATCAGCGGGAACAGCGGCTCGCCCGCTGCCACCAGGGCCATGCCAAAGCCCCAAACACCCACCGCGAGGCTGATGAGCAGATACTTCATGGAGCGATGTTTGGGTTGTTTGGGGTACGCGTGATGAGGGATGCGGTAGAACACAAGCACGAGCAGCACCAGGGTCAGCACCTCGACCAGGAACTGGGTCAGGGCCAGATCGGGCGCTGAGAAGAAGACATAGATCAGCAGCACCACCACGCCCACCAGACCCAGGCTGATGATCGCGCTCAGGCGGCTTTGCGCCCGGGCGATCGCCAGCGTGGCCACGATGGCCAGGGTGGGCAGCACCACTTCGTAGAAGGTGGGGACTGCATTCCAGTCAATCCGCAGGTCTGCCACCAGGTTGAGGCTGAAGGCGTAGATTACAAAGCCGGCCGCGGCCAGCAGGGGGATACTGATCTGGGTGGGGAAGGATGAGCCCTGCAAGGTGCGCGTGCTCCAGCCAGCCAACCCATACAGCCCGTCCACCAGGCCGTCGAAGACGCGGGCGCCGCTGACCTGGATGCCGGACGCGAACAGCTTGCGCACCCGCTCGCGCTGCGTGAAGAGCAGCACGCCGAGAGCGATCGCCAGCAGGCTGGTCAGGAAGATCGGCGTCCAGCCGTGCCACAGCGCCAGGTGCAGTTCCGCCGGTGCGGCGGTGATGGCCGCCACCGGGGCGGCGAATAGCGTGTTCTCGATGGCGGTCAGGAAGAATGGGATCGCCGCGCCCACCAATGTGAGCACGAGTACCGGCAGCACGAACAAGGCCGAAGGCGCATGCTCGATCTTGGCCGCCTTGAGCGCAGGTTTGCGCCGCAGGAAGGCCTCGCAGATAATGATCAGGCTGTAGGCTACGAACAGCGCACCGGAGATCACTGTTGCGGCCAGGCCGGCCCAGCCGATCTGGGTTTGGCCGGATTCAATGAGTGCAAAGAAATTTTCCAGCAGCAGTTCCTTGGCCAGGAAGCCAAACGTGGGGATCAAGCCAGCCATCGAGATGGCCGCCAGGATGGCGGCCGCGCCCACCAGCGGCAGGCTGCGCGCCAGCCCGGCCAGCTTGCGAATGTCACGCGTGCCGGTGGCATGGTCCACGATGCCGGCCACCATGAACAGCGGCCCTTTGTACAGCGCATGCGCCAGGATACCCACCGCGGCCGCAACCGTCGCCAGCTTGACGTCAAAGGCGAGCAACATCACCAGCACGCCCAGTTGACTCACCGTGGCGTAGGCCAGGATGGCTTTCAGGTCATAGTGGCGCAGGGCGATCACTGCGCCCAGCAGCATGGTGATGCCGCCCACGATGAACAGCGCCCAGAACCACAGCGGGCTTTCGGCCAAGGCTGGGTGCAACCGCGCCAGCAGGTACACGCCGGCTTTCACCATCGTGGCCGAGTGCAAATAAGCGCTGGCCGGCGTTGGCGCCGCCATGGCGCCGGGCAGCCAGAAGTGGAACGGGAACTGGGCCGACTTGGTGAACGCGCCCAGCAACACCAGCCCCAGCATGGGCGCGAACAGTGCATGCCCGGTGAAGGTGCTAGGCGGTAGCGCCAGCAAGCCGCTGATGGAGTAGGTGCCGGCCATCTGGCCCAGCAGCACGAAGCCGCCCAGCATGGCCAGGGCGCCGATGCCGGTCACCACCAGGGCGCGGCGGGCGCCTTCGAGCGCGTTGGAGTCGGTCAGTTTGAAGGAGATCAGCAGATAGCTGGTGATGCTGGTGCCTTCCCAGAACACGAACAGCGCCAGCAGGTTATCGGCCCACACCAGCCCCAGCATGCTGGCCATGAAAAGAAACAGCAGCGCGTAGAAGCGGCCCAGTGTGCTGGCCTTCTCGAAGTAGTAGCCGGCGTACACGGCGATGGCTGTGCCCATGCCGGCAATGATGAGACCAAAGAACAGGCCCAGCCCATCCAGCCGCAAGTCCAGTGCCAGGCCAAGCGCTTGCGACCAGCTGTAGTGCTCGTTCAGCGCGATGCCCTGGCTCACCGGGCCAAGCTGGCCCAGCAGCCAGGCGGTGACGGCGGCTGGCGCCATGGCGGCCAGCCAGCCGGCATGGCGCCAGCGGTGCGGCCGCAGCAGCCACAGGATGGGGCCGCTAACGGCCAGGAGGGCGAGTAGGTTTGTCAGCATGCTTCCATTGTAGGGTAGCTCGCAGGTGGCGCCGCCCCCGAAGTGGGCGGCTTCACAACGAATGTAGTCCCTGCCTTTTCTATATGAGATTGGCTGCGCCCAAAGTGCGGGCGTCCATCAAACAACAAGGCCGCCCGGCGATACTCGGCGGAAAGTGTCCCTCTGGGGCACAGTACGTCAGTAAAACGTCGTGGCGGCCTTGCCAACGGTGACGATTGGTTGGGTAACGAGCTAATAAGTGAAATCAATCACTTGTTGCTATGCTAACAAACCCACTACCGCTTTGTCAAGCAGAGCTGTATTTGCCGCAATGCGGCCCGTGCCTTATGATTGCCTTCCTATGAGCACACTTTTGGTACGCAATGCCACGTTGATGGCCACGATGGATGAGCAACGCCGCGAGCTCAAAGACGCCGGCCTCTTCATCCGGGATGGCTTCATTGAACAAGTTGGCCCCACGGATGAACTGCCCACCCAGGCAGACGAGGTGCTCGATCTACGCGGTCACATCCTGTTGCCCGGCCTGGTCAATACCCACCATCACTTCGTCCAGATCCTGACCCGGGCCGTGCCGGCCGCCCAGAACGTCAACCTGTTCAACTGGCTCACCACCCTGTACCCCATCTGGGCTCGCCTTACGCCGGATGACGTGAAAGTTGCCACCCGCACTGCGCTGGCCGAGCTGGCCCTCTCCGGCTGCACCACCGCCTCAGACCATCTGTACATCTATCCCAATGGCGCCCGGCTGGACGACCAGATCGAGGCCGCGCTGCAAATGGGCCTGCGCCTGCAAGCCTCGCGCGGCTCGATGACCCTCGGCGAGAGCCAGGGCGGGCTGCCGCCCGACAGCGTCGTGGAAACCGACGCCCAGGTGCTGGCCGAGAGCCGCCGCCTGGTCGAAACCTATCACGACCCCAAGCCCGGCGCGCTCATTCAAGTCGTGCTGGCGCCGTGCTCACCCTTCAATGTTTCGCCGGACCTGATGCGCGAGACGGCCAAGCTGGCCCGCCACTATGGTGTGCACATGCACACCCACCTGGCCGAGACGCAGGATGAGGAGCAATACACGCAGCAGCACTACGGCATGCGCCCGGTGGCCTGGATGGAAACGATGGACTGGCTCGGGCCGGATGTTTGGTACGCCCACTCGGTGCATGTCAATGATGCTGAGATCGCTCAGTACGCCCAGCACAACTGCGGCGTGGCCCACTGTCCCTCGTCGAACATGCGCCTGGCCTCCGGCATCCCGCCCGTGCTCAAGATGCTCAATGCCGGCGTGCGCGTGGGTTTGGGCGTGGATGGCTCGGCCAGCAACGACAGCTCGCACCTGCTGGCCGAGGTGCGCCAGGCCATGCTGCTGGCCCGCCTGGATGCCGGGCTGCGCGGCGCCTCGCTCTCCGGCGAGGATGCCCCGCCGCTGATGACCGCCCGCACCGCGCTGGAGCTGGCCACCCGCGGCGGTGCGGCCGTGCTGGGCCGCACCGACATCGGTTCGCTGGAAGTTGGCAAGTGCGCCGACTTCTTCGCCGTCGATCTCCATCAGCTCGGCTATGCCGGCGCACTGCATGACCCGCTGGCCGCCCTCGTCTTCTGTGCCCCGGTGCAGGCTGACTACACCGTGGTCGGCGGCCGCTTTATTGTGAAAGAGGGCGAGCTGCAAACCGCTGACCTGCCCGTGTTGGTAGAGCAGCACAACCAGGCCGCCATGCGCCTGGTCAATGGTTAGTATGGTGCGCAAGATCGCCGTAGTGGCCGTGGGCGGCAACGCCCTCATCCAGCAAAAGGGTAAAGAAAGTATTGCCGACCAATACGCCGCGGCCAGCCAGACCATGGGCTATGTGGCCGAAATGATCCAGGATGGCTGGGATGTTGTCGTGACCCACGGCAACGGCCCGCAGGTCGGCTTCGCCCTGCGCCGCTCCGAGCTGGCGGCGGCGGAGCTGCCGCCTGTGCCGCTGGACTATTGCGGCGCCGAGACTCAGGGCTGGATCGGCTACATGTTCCAAAAAGCGCTCAATAATGTCTTCGCCCAACGCGGCATCGCCAAGCATGCTGCCACGGTGGTGACCCAGTGCCTGGTGGACGCGGCTGACCCCGCCTTTGCCCAGCCGACCAAGCCCATCGGCTCCTTTGTGGACGAGGCAATCGCCGAGCAGCTGCGCGCTCAGGGCAAGCACGTGATCGAAGATGCCGGCCGCGGCTGGCGCGAGGTCGTCGCTTCCCCGCAGCCGAAAGAGATCGTCGAGGCGCCTGCCATCAAGCAGCTCATCGAGAGGGGCTTCATGGTGGTGGCCTGCGGCGGCGGCGGCATCCCTGTTGTCAAGGAGGGTGGCGAGCTTAAAGGCGTGCCCGCCGTGATCGACAAAGACTTTGCCTCCAGCCTGCTGGCGGGCGAAATTGGCGCTGAACTGCTGCTCATTTCCACTGGAGTAGAGCAGGTGGCTCTGCACTACAACACGCCCCAGCAGCGCTGGCTGGACCGCATGACGGTGGCCGAGGCCAAGCAATATATAGAAGAGGGCCACTTCGCCGCCGGCAGCATGCTGCCCAAGATCCAGGCCGCCGTGCGCTTCCTGGAGGCGGGTGGGGCGCAGGCGCTGATCACAGACCCGCCCAATATCGCCCGCGCCCTGCGCGGCGAAACCGGCACCTGGCTGGGCCACTAGCCCCGCGCAGGATGCAGGTTTGCGGGTTTAATCGCATAATTCATTCACGAAAGCGATGCTGACTGCCTGATGGCCCCCACCTATTCGATCGTGGTTCCCTTGTTCAACGAGTCCGCCAGCTTGCCGGAGTTCATTGCCCGCACTACTGCGGTGATGGAAAAGACCGGCGAGCCGTGGGAACTCATCATGGTGGATGACGGCTCGCGTGACAACACGGCCGAGATCCTGCTGCAGCACGCCACTGCCGCCGACAATATCCGGCCGGTGCTGTTCGCCCGCAACTTCGGCCACCAGATCGCCGTCACCGCCGGCATGGACTATGCCCGCGGCGCGGCCATCATCCTGATCGATGCTGATCTGCAAGACCCACCCGAAGTCATCCCCGAGCTGATCGCCAAGTGGCGGGAAGGCTTCGAGGTGGTGTATGCCGTGCGCCGCCAGCGTGAGGGCGAGAGCTTCTTCAAGAAGTTCACCGCGTCCGCCTTCTATCGCCTGATCAATCGCATCACCGATATCGAGATCCCGCTCGACACCGGCGATTTTCGTCTGATGGATCGCAAAGTAGTGGATGTGCTCAACCGCATGCGAGAGCACCATCGCTTCCTGCGCGGCATGTCGGCCTGGGTCGGCTTCCGCCAGATCGGCGTGCCGTATGACCGCGCCGCCCGCTTCGCCGGCGAGACCAACTACACCGTTGGCCGCATGGTCAAGCTGGCCTTGACCGCCATCACAGGCTTCTCGTTCTTCCCGCTGCAAGTGTCTACGTATGTGGGTTTCGTCTCGGCTGCGCTGGCCTTGCTCGCCATCCCGCTCGTTATCGTGCTGCGCGTGATGGGCAGCCAGGCCTTCACGGGCCAGGCCACCGCGCTGATCGCGGTGCTGTTCTTCGGCGGCGTGCAGCTCATCTCGCTCGGTATCGTGGGCGAGTACATCGGCCGCCTGTACGACGAAGTGCGCGGCCGCCCGCTGTATATCTTGCGCAACAATCCAGACGAACCGGTCAAGAAGCGTTAGTTAGCTATCAGCTGTAAGCTGTCAGCCATAAGCCCCACGTCATTGCGAGAGCGATATGCGTATCTGTTTGTCATTCCGAACGAGGCCGAAGGCCGAGGAGGAATCCGTTCAGAGCTGATTTGAGCTGTGCCAGATATGTTGGGGCACAAACTAGCAGAATACGGATTCCTCGCTTCGCTCGGAATGACAAGTCTTCTATGCTTAGGGCGCTGCGCCGCTACATACGTCGTGTGTCGTCATCCTGAGCGGTAGGCACATCCACACCAGACCGCCGAAGCCGGACCAGCGAAGGATCCACCCGAGCCATAGCTTCTGCATACAGCCTGGCCTACACGGCCAAGCCCTTCTGCAAGGCTACAATAGCAGGCATCCTTGCATATGCCTCAGCTTCCCTTGCCCACTGACCTCGTCCTCGTTTGCATCCTGCCCAGCCCGCGTGATATGGAGATCGCCCGCACGCTGGGTTGGTATCGCATCCCGCTGGTCAGCGGCCCGCACATCATCGCCGCTGACCACTTGGCCTTCTACCAGCCGGCCAGCTTCGGCAGCCGCAAATGGTGCATCGAATACACCGCGCCCCTGGCCGGCTATGAGCTCGTGCTGCGCCGTGACCTGTTCAAGGACGAGCCTGACCACCCCCGCGCCATGAACGAGTACTACAAAATGCAGCTCGGCAGCCTGCAGGCGCTGCCGCGCTCCATCCCGGCCGGCGAGTGGAAACGCATTACCTTCTTCTACACCACCGGCGAGCTGCTGCAGGCTGCCAACACCATCGCTGACCTGCAGGTACCCTCCGAGCAGCGCGGCGTGCTGTACCGCTCGATCCGCGAGAAAGCCATCGCCGAGCAGGGCTACGACACCCGCGCCACGCCGGACTTGCCGGTGGATCTGGACATGCTGGCGCTCTTTGCCATCCGCGAGAGCGGCGAGATGTATTTCGGCACGGACGAGGCCGCCTGATGCTGGTGCTGTTGCCGGTCGTGCTGCTGATCGTTACGCTGCTGGCCCTGGTGGGCCTGCAGCGCTGGCGGCCCGCCTTCAAGTCGTACTGGTTCGTGGCCATGGGCGGCGCCCTGGCCGCCGCCCTGGTGGTGCTGGGCCTGCGCTTCAGTTTGCCGCAGGCGGCCAGCTTCCCCGGCTGGCGCCTCGCTGAAGGCTTGGAGTTCCCCTTCACCCTCGTGCTCGACCAGCACTCCTGGCCGCTGGCCTTGACCTTGCTGGTTCTGTTGTTGGCGCATCTGCTCGGCAGCGTGCGCCGCGCTTCGGGCGTGAGCTGGCCCATTTGGATGCCCGCCTTGGCTGCGGCCGGAGCGGGTTTACTGGCGATCACCGCTGGCGATCTCCTGGCCGCCGCGCTCACCCTGTTCCTGCTGGATATCCTGCTGTACGCCTTGCACAGTTCGGTTGCCCCTGAAGGACGGGCGGCCGCGCTGCTGGAGCAGTTTGCCTTCAATGCGGGCAGCGTGCTGCTGGTGCTGGCCGCCTGGGCCACACCGCCTTCGTACGCCGGCCTGGCGGCCATCTTCCTGATTGCCGCAGGCGCCATGCGCCTGGCGGTGGCCTCTGGCCCGCACGAGGGTACCAGCCAGCCCATGCCGGCCTTCGTTGGCATGCTGCGGGCCGCGCCCCTGGCGGCGACCCTCGCCTTGCTGCAGCGTGGCCAGCCTCTTAGCGGGATCATGTTGCATATTGGATTGTTCGTCACCTTGCTGGTGGTGTTGCGAGCGGGGCTGCGCAGCCTTTCGGTAGATGCACCGGTGCATAGCCTGTATCAGTGTCTGGCTGCGTTGGCGCTGGCCGCCGCTATGGCAGGTGCACCGTCAGGCGTTCTGGCTTTTGGCCTCATGCTTTTATTCGCCAACGGCATCGTGCGGTTGGCTGCCCGTTATCCACGCGCCCGCCTGCCTTTGCTTGCAGCGGCTGCCTTGCTGCTGTGTGGCCTATGGTTCACGGCTACACAGGGCATAGGCGGGCTATATATCGCCCCGGTAAGCCCATTGGTGTTCGTCTTTTTGCCGGTACATGCGATAGCGCTGCTGGCTTTGCTGCAACGCTCTACTGAGCCGGTGCAGCCTCCCGAGCCGGATGAACCCTGGACGCTGGCCGTCGAAAGCATCGGCACGGCGTTGCCCGCAGCCATGCTGCTGGTCTTGGGCCTGCTGCTGCCCACAGCCGGGCAAGGCCCGCTGTGGGCAGGCCCCGTTGTGCTGGGTTTGCTGGCCGTGTTCTGGGTTGCCCGGCGCCAACTGCAGCGCAGCGGGCGCAGCCTGCTGCCGCCGCACCTGCGCTTGCCGCAGGTCCAACCGCCGGCGGCCCGCCGCGTGGCGGCGGCCCTCTCGACCGCACTGGGCGGCGGGCTGCGCCTCTTCAGTAGTTTGCTGGAGGGCGAAGCCGGCCTGTTGTGGGCTCTGCTGGTGATCGCCTTGCTGATCTCGATCGCTTCACAAAGTGGGTTGGCAGGCGGATGAGCGACTTTACTGGAACCTTCGTCGTTTTGCTTTTGCTGATCACCGCGCTGTACATGCTGGTGAATCAGGATTGGCGCTGGGCCATCGCTGCGCTCGGCATTCAATACATCTGGGCCTTCCTGCTGGTGATCCCATCCTGGCCGGCCGAGTTGGCCGTGGTCAAGCTGGTCACTGGCTGGATCGCCGCTACCGTGCTTGGCCTGACCCGCCTCAACCTGCCGGAGACGCCGCCAGCAAGCGGCAGCGTGCCTTCCGGCATCGCCTTCCGCTTGCTGGCGGCGGGCCTGGTGGTGCTGCTGGTGCTGGGCGCGGCCCCGCGCCTGGCCGAGTGGTCGCGCGCCTTTGACATTTACCAGGCCTGGGGCGGCCTGCTGCTGATCGGCATCGGCCTCATGCAGATCGCTCTGCGCTCCGGCTTTTTCCGCAGCGCGCTGGGGCTACTTACCTTGTTCGCCGGGTTTGAGATCCTGTATGCCGCGGTCGAAGCCTCGACCCTGGTGACGGGTCTGCTGGCCGCCGTGAACCTGGGCATCGCCCTGGTGGCTTCGTATCTGCTGACCGCGCCCACGCTGGAGGCTGAGGAATGAGCTCCGCTCTCCTGTGGGTCGTGCTGCCCATCGCCGCCGGCGCGCTCATGCTGCTGTATCGCCGCAAAGACGACACGCCGTTGTATCTTGCTCTGGGCCTGAGCGCGGTGCTCACCTGGATCGCCTGGCAATTCCCGATCGATGTGGTGTTGCAGCTCGGCTCGGTCTCGTTCGAGATCACGCCTACCTTGGTGGTGCTTGGCCGCAACTTCACCCTCGGCGAGACGCAGCGTTTGCTGCTCACGTTCATGTATGCAGCCCAAACCTTCTGGCTGCTGGGCGCCTTTATCACGCGGCCCGGGCGGCTGTTTCCCGGCCTGTCATTGATCGCGGTGGGCTTGTTCATGGCGGCGCTGGCCGTGCAGCCGTTCCTGTATGCCGCCCTGCTGCTGGCGGCCGCCGTGCTGGTGTGGGTGCCGCTGCTGGTGCCCGCCGGCCGGCAGCCGGGCCGTGGCGTGCAGCGCGCCATCGTATTCAATCTGTTTGCGGTGCCATTTATCTTGTTCACCGGCTGGCTGCTGACCGGCGTGGAAGCTACGCCCGGTAACTTCGGTTTAGTGCTGCGCGCTGGTTTGTTGCTGGCGCTGGGTTTCAGCTTCCTGCTGGCCGTGTTCCCCTTCCACAGCTGGATGCCGATGCTGGCCCAGGAGACCCATCCATATGCGCTGGGTTTCCTGATGTTCTTCCTACCCTCGGTCTCTTCGCTGTTCCTGCTGAGCCTGATCGAGCGTTACGTCTGGCTGCGAGAGAACCCGGCGGTCTTCCAGGTCCTGCTGGCCGCCGGCAGCCTGGGCGTGCTGCTGGGGGGTGCGTGGGCCTCGCAGCAGCGCCACCTCGGCCGCCTGCTGGCCTTCGCCTGCATGGTTGCCACCGGCGGCCTGCTGCAGGCCATTGGCCTGGGGGATGCCACCGGTTTGCATACCTTCTTCGCCTTGCTGCTGCCGCAGGCCTGGGTGCTGTGGGCCCTCTCGGCCTGCCTGGCTGTGCTGGCCCGCCATACGCCCAGCCTGCAACTGGAGGAGCTCGGCCCGGCCTTGCGCCAGCACCCCTTGCTGGCCTTCACCAGCGTAGCCGGCCTGTTCGCCCTGGCCGGGCTGCCGCTGCTCGGCCCGTTTGCGGCCCACCTGGCGATCTGGAGCGGGCTGGGTTTGCAATCCGTCGCTCTGCTGGTGCTCTCTCTGTTGGGCAGCCTGGGTCTGCTGGCAGCCGGCTTGCGCCTGCTCTACGCCTGGCTCAGCGCGCCGGCCCCGGCTCCACAGAGGGGCGAACCTCAGGCCCGCGGCGATTTTGCCAACCCCTACATCTGGGCTTTCTTCATCATTTGGGGCGTTACCCTGCTGGGCTACGGGCTTTTGCCCTCATTTTTGGCCCCGGTGCAGCGCCTGGTTCTCATGTTTCCCCAATTACTCCAATAATTGTCCGAAGCTATAATCACCGCCATGGAAAAAGAGCAGCTTGAAAAGAAGGTGCAGTGGCTGGACGAAGAACGCCGCAAAGCCATTGCCGAAAATGCAGAGTTGAAAAAGCGCCTGGAGGTGCTGGAGCGCAGCCTATTGCGCTCGCAGAAGACCAGCGCCAACCGCTCCGAAAGTAAGGCCAAAGTAAAGTCCCTGGCTGACCAGGTGGCCGAGCTGGAGACTGAACTCAAAAGCCAGGGTAGCCAATTCAAAGAGCAGATCTTGGAGATCAGCACCCAGCGCAAAGCGCAGGATAAGACCCTGGCGCAGGAGCAAAAAGGCATTGCCAAGGTGCTGGATGACTTCCGCAAAGAGATCAGCGACCTGCAGGCGCTGCGCAAGGGGCTGAACGAGCAATCCCAAACTGTGCTGAAGCTCAGTGGCACCGTGGAACGCCTCGAAGAAGCCGTGACCGAGGTGGAGCGCGGCGAAGAGCAGCGCGCCAAGATCGCCAAGAATATTGAAAAGAACAGCCAGCAGGACATCAAGCGCCTGACCGAAATGCACGCCGAGGTGGCCGCCCTCATTACCCGCCTGGATACGGCCGCCAAGCGCACCGAACTGATCCTGGACGGGCAGCGCAAGGTGGATAAGCGCGTGGACGAAGTTTTCGAGGCCGAGGAACAGCGCAAGCAGGCTCAGGTGGTTTTCCTGGAGCAGGCCGGCGTGCAAGAGGAAGAGCGCAAGCGCACCATGAAAGAGTGGGGCAAGCGCTTTGAGCTCGTCGAAGAGCAGTCCAACTCGCTCATGCGCCATCTCAAAGAACTGGAAACTACCGACCTGGCCGTCAAGCGCGCCCAACGCTCCTTTGATGAGCTGGTCGAGAAGATCAACCGCCGCGTCAACGAGCTGAGCGAGATCCAGCGCTTGGGCGAGCAGCGCTTCCGCCAGGAATGGTCCACCTTCCAGGCGGATTCCCAGAAGCGCTGGGCTAACTTCACCCTGACGAACGAGGAGCAGCTGCGTGAAGAGACGCGCCAGCGTGAGAAGCTGGTGGACCAGATCACTGCGCTGGAGGACAATCTGCGCGAAGTGCAGGACACGCTGCAGCACTTCACTGATCAGTCAGAGCGCAATTTGCAAACCATCCTCGAGATGGCGCGTGATGCGCTGGCCGAGAACGAGCGCTTCATCAGCAACCAGCGGTAAGCCTAGTGCGGCTCCGCATAGTTGGTTGATCCATTTCCCGTTGGGATGAATTCAGTATTGAATCAAAGGGGCGGGTCTCAGACCCGCCCCTACACAAATATCGTCCCATTCTGACCGGGTTTGATAGTACACACCAGACCGCCTCAACACCGTGTCATTCTGACCGGTCTGTCAGTCCACACCAGAGCGCCTGTTGTGCATCCCGAGCGCAGCGAGGGATCCTCGTTCGGCGCCTAACGAACCCAAGCGCAGCATAGAAGACTCGCCAGTAAGGATCCTTCGCTGGATGTGTGTCGGTGGTCTGGTGTGCCTCTATCTACCCGCTCAGGATGACACGAATGAAAGTTGCTGCCCTCGTGCCATCCCTCAGCCCCGTGTCATTCTGACCGGGTTTGTCAGTCCACACCAGATCGCCGAACCCAGACCAGGGAAGAATCCATGCTGACCTATTTTCCAAGCAGCGCGTACCCTCTATGCGCAGTATGCTGCGCCCTTGTTGCTCAAGCGCAGCATAGAAGACGTGCCAATAAAGATCCTTCGCTGGATGTGTGTCGGTGGTCTGGTGTGCCTCTATCTACCCGCTCAGGATGACACGAATGAAAGTTGCTGCCTTCGTGCCATCCCTCAACCCCGTGTCATTCTGACCGGGTTTGTCAGTCCACACCAGATCGCCGAACCCAGACCAGGGAAGAATCCTCGCTGGCTAATCTTCCAAGCAGCGCGTGGATTTACATGCGCAGTATGCTGCGCCCTTTTACTCAGGCGCAACATAGAAGGCGTGCCAATAAGGATCCTTCGCTGGTGGTGTGTTGGCGGTCTGGTGTCGCTGTAGCTACCCGCTCAGGATGACACGAATGAAAGAAGGCGTGCAGCCTAGCGCTTGCGCATCAGCCGGGTCACCAGGCTGTCCAGCTCTTCATCGGAGTAATAAAACACAGTAATGCGCCCGCCCTTGCGGCTGTGCTGCAAATTCACCTTGGTGCCCAGCGCATCGCGCAGCTCGTCCTGCAGGTTGCGGATCTCGGCGCTCTGGCCAGCCTTGCTGGCCTTCTTGGGCTTCACGCCGCGCAGCTTGCGCACCAGCTCTTCGGTCTGGCGCACGCTCAGGCTCTGGCCCACCACCGTGCGCAGCGCCGCGTTCTGCGCCTGCGCCGTGTCCAGGCTCTTGATGGCGCG
Source organism: Anaerolineales bacterium (assembly GCA_019454165.1). Classification (GTDB taxonomy): domain Bacteria; phylum Chloroflexota; class Anaerolineae; order Anaerolineales; family UBA11579; genus JAMCZK01. Next base: position 854,960 of record CP075367.1, read on the forward strand.
GGCGTGGCCCTCGCTGATGTCTTCGTTCAGCAGGGCTTTCTTGACCGCCTCGCTCAGCTCCAGCAGGCCCAGGGTGTTGGTGATCGCCACGCGGCTCTTGCCCACCCGGCGGGCGATCTCCTCGTGTGACATGTTGAACTCGTTATGCAGCTGCAAGTACGCTTCGGCCGACTCAAGCGGGTTGAGGTCTTCGCGCTGCACGTTCTCGACCAGGGCCAGCTCCACCAGGTCCTGGTCGTCGGCCTCGCGCGGCACCACCGGCACCGTGGCCAGGCCGGCCAGCTTGGCGGCCTGCAGGCGGCGCTCACCGGCGATCAGCGTAAACTTCCCACCGCCCTCGTCCTTGACGATCAGCGGCTGGATGACCCCATAGGTGCGGATCGAATCAGCCAGCTCGGCCAGCTGCTCCTTGGCAAAGTGCGTGCGGGGTTGATGCGGGTTGGGGCGGATGGCCGAAACGGCGACCTGCTGCACATCACTGGGCTTGATGGCGCTCTCGGACGGAATGAGCGAGTCAAGCCCGCGGCCCAGACGAGATTTCTTCATGTCACGCATTCACGGCAACCTGCACGCCGTCTCCTTCCAGCAGTTCCTGCGCCAGCTCGCGGTGCGCCTCAGCGCCCGGCGAGTTGGGGAAATAGGCAATGATCGGTAGGCCATGCGATGGCGCTTCGGCCAGGCGGATGTTGCGCGGAATGACTGCCTTGAAGGTCTCATCCTTGAAGTGGCTGCGCACCTGGCTCACCACTTCGTCCGAGAGGCGCGTGCGGTTGTCGTACATTGTCAGCAGTACGCCGCGCACGCGCAGGCGCGGGAACAGCGCCTTGCGCACCCGCTCGATGGTGCTGAGCAGCATGCTCAGCCCCTCGAGCGCCAGGTACTCGCACTGCACGGGGATGATGATGCCGTCTTGCGCCGCCACCATCCCGTTGAGGGTCAGCAGGCCCAGCGAAGGCGGGCAGTCGATCAATATGTAGTCGTATTTGTCTTTGAGCGGGGCCAGCGCCTCGCGCAGCTTGTTCTCACGGGCCAGCTCGTTCACCAGCTCCACCTCAGCCCCGGCCAGCGCCGGGCTGGCCGGCAGCAGCGAGAGCTTGAGCTCAGGGCTGATCAATATGCTCTCAGCCGCTGAACGCAGGCCCATGATGGCTTCGTAAGTTCCGCTCTTGACCTCGGCCTTGTCGATGCCCAGGCACGAGGTGGCGTTGGCCTGGGGGTCAAGGTCTACCAGCAACACGCGCTGCCCAAAGTGGGCCAGGTAGGCGCCCAGGTTGATGGTGGTCGTGGTCTTGCCCACGCCGCCTTTTTGATTTACGAGAGTGTAGATGCGCGCCATCAGGCTGCCGCCTCCGCCAGCAAGTCGTAGAGCTCGTCCTGGGTGGGAATGCCGGCCAGGCCGGGCCTCGTCACGGAGTGGGCGGCCACCTGGGCGGCCAGGGCCGCGGCCTGCAGCGGTTCGCCGCTGCGCTGTAGCTGCAGCAGGAAAGTGGCAGCGAACACATCGCCCGCGCCGGTGGGGTCAACTTCTTCGACCATCGGTGTATCGATGCGGGTCGCCTCGCCCTGGGTATACAAGGTCGCGCCGGCCTTGCCCTCGGTCACCAGCAGGATCGGGCACAGGGCCGCCATGCTGTCAATGCGGGCCTGGTCGCCGCCTATATCTTCTAGTCCTAGAATACAAGCGTCCAGCCGGCTGAGCACCAGCTCAGCCTCTAGCCAGTCGGCGGGTTGCACGCGGCCGTCGGCGTCCCATTCGCGCAGCCAACCCTGCGGGGTGGCGCCGCGCAGCGCATCCGGATAGTAGCTGAGGATGCGCGCGGAAACTTCCTGCGCCACCGGCGCCAGGTGCACGATGCCGGCGCTGCGCCAGGCTTCGGGCACATGATGAAAGTCGATCTCGGGCGCCTGGTGCAGAATGCGCTGGGTGCGTGCGCCGTCAGTGTAGGTATTCTCGAAACGGGTGCTGTGCTCGGCGCCGATGTTGAGGATGGCGATGCCCTCCAGCGCTTCGGCAGGCAGCTCTTCGCCCCAGGCGGTGAGGATGCCAGCCCGCAGGCCGAACGCACGCGCCGTCAGGGCCGCATAGGCGGCCGAGCCGCCGATGCGCGGCCCTGACGGCGTATCGTCGATGGTGATGTGCCCGATGGCCAGATAATCCACCGGCTCCATGCGCTTGTTGAAGAGCATGGCGGGATTATATCGTTGACCAGCCGACTAATTATTAGTCGGCTGGTCAATTAGTTAAATGCCGGTCAGAAAGCTTGCGACGATGCTGTTGAATTCGGTCGCCTGTTCCAGATTGGGCACATGCCCGGCCTGTGGAATGATGTGCAGTTGGCTGTTGGGGACGGCAGCTGCCATCGCTTCCGCTTCGCTCTTGGGGATCACCTGGTCTTCCTCGCCGTGCACCACCAACGTGGGCACGCTGATCTGGCTCAGCAGCGGCGTCGAGTCCGGGCGATCACGCATGGCGGTCAGCGCCATCACCACGCCTTCGGTCGTAGCCCCGGCCATGATGGCTTTGAGCTCCTCGGCCGTCTGGGGCTGGGCCTTGTAGTTGCCAGGCGCCAGCAGCTTGGGAAACATGCCTTCGCCGGCAGGGGCCGGTCCTTGCTCCTGGGCCGTGGCGATGGCCTTGTCACGGTTGGCTTTGGCCTCGGCGCCATCCGCCCCGGCCCGGGTGGAAAGCAGCATCAGGCCGCGCAGGCGCTGCGGGTACAGGCGGGCGATCGCCAGGGCAATGTAGCCGCCCATGGAAAGCCCGCCTACCACCGCCGGGCCGCTGATGCCGTGGGCATCCAGCACGGCCATGCAGGCATGGGCCAGCTCGTCTACGGAGTGGGGCGGGGGCGCGGCCGGGCTGCTGCCGAAGCCCGGCAGGTCAGGCGCCAGGATTTGGCCTGCATCGGCCAGCCCGTGCAGCTGGGGCTGCCACATGCGGCTGGTGAAGGGGAAGCCGTGGATGAGCAGCACCGGGCTGCCAGTACCGCTGCTTTGTACGTGCAAAGGGGGGATTTTTGTGTCAGTCATGCCGAAAGTGTAAGCTATTTTGCCAAAAAATCAAAAATCGCACTAAAAATATAAGAATTTATAAATTGGGTATTGACAAAATCTAAAGTCAAGTTTATTATTCCTGCAATTAAGGAGCTAAAAATGTTTATTTCTTTTCTTTCTCGTTTTAAATTCTTCTTCTAAAGGCACTACGCTTCATGATCCATTCAGAAACGCAGGCCCAAAAGGGCTGGCAGCGCCCCTTCTTCCAGGTGTGGATAGGGCAGGCGCTGTCACTCTTGGGCAGCCAGCTGGTCCAGTTCGCCCTGGTGTGGTACCTCACCCGTGAGACGGGTTCGGCTACCGTGCTGGCCACCGCTACGCTGGTGGCCATGCTGCCTAACATCGTGCTCGGCCCGCTGGCCGGCTCACTGGTGGACCGCGGCGTGCGCAAGCGCATCATGATCCTATCGGATGCGGGTATTGCCATCGCCACGCTGGTGCTGGCGGCCCTGTTCGCCTTCGATGTGGTGCAGATCTGGCACATCTACGTGCTGCTCGGCCTGCGCTCGCTGGGGCAGAGCTTCCACAGCCCGGCTTTCAGTGCTTCCACTTCGCTGATGGTGCCAAAAGAGCACCTGCCGCGCATTCAGGGCGTCAATCAAATGCTCAACGGCGGGCTCAGCGTGGTGGCCGCGCCGCTAGGCGCCTTCCTGTTGGAGTTCCTGCCCACTCAGGGCGTGATGGCCATCGACGTGGTCACGGCCACGATCGCCATCCTTGCCGTGCTGCCGGTGCGTATTCCCCAGCCGGCCCCGACGCAGGCCGAGGCCAAGCCCGGTTTCTGGGCTGATTTTCGCGACGGCTTTTCCTATGTCATTACCTGGCCGGGTCTGATGCTGTTGCTGGGCATGTCCATGCTCATCAATGTGCTCTTCAGCCCCGCCATTTCATTGTTGCCATTATTGGTCACCCAGCATTTTGAGCAGGGTGTGGTTCAGCTGGGCTGGCTGCAGGGCCTGTGGGGGCTGGGCATTGTGCTGGGCGGCGCGCTGCTGGGCGCGTGGGGCGGCTTCAAACGCCGCATCTACACTTCGCAGCTGGGGCTGCTCGGCCTTGGTCTGGCCTTCGGCCTGATGGGCTTGCTGCCGCCGAGCGGCTTCATGTTCGCGCTGGCCTGCACCTTGCTGGCCGGGCTGATGCTGCCGCTGTCCAACGGCGCGTTCTGGGCTGTGATGCAAGCCACAGTGGACCCCGCCCGCCAGGGCCGCGTGTTCTCGCTGGTCATCAGTCTGGCCAGCGCCATGGCGCCGGTGGGCTTGCTGTTGGCCGGCCCGCTGGTGGATACCTACGGCGTGCCGCTGTGGTATCTGGTGGCCGGCGGCATCTGTGTTGTGATGGGCGTGTTCGGTTTCCTGATCCCCGCAGTACGCGATCTGGAAGATGGCCGCCCGGAGCCGGCTGGCGCAAAAGCCAAGAACCCGGCCTAGTAGTACACGTACATGTAAGCATTGAGGAGAGAGATGACAGAACAAGCAGATCCGTTAGAGCAACAAAACTGGCAACGCCGTTTCTTCACCATCTGGACGGGCCAGGCATTTTCCATTCTCGGCAGCCAGTTGGTCCAGTTCGCCCTGGTGTGGTACCTGACCCGTGAAACCGGCTCGGCGGTGGTGCTGACCACGGCCACCCTGGTAGCGCTGCTGCCGAGCATCTTCATCGGCCCGCTGGCCGGCTCGTTCGTGGATCGCGGCAACCGCCGCCGCATCATGATGATCGCCGACACCAGCATTGCGTTGCTGACCCTGACCCTGGCGATCCTGTTCGCGCTGGATGTGGTCGAGATCTGGCACATCTATGTACTCATGTTCCTGCGTTCGCTGGGCGGCAGCTTCCACGGCCCGGCTATGGCGGCTTCGACCTCGCTGATGGTGCCCAGGCGCCACCTGGCGCGCATCCAGGGCGTCAACCAGATGCTGGGCGGCGGCCTCAACATCATCGCCGCCCCGCTGGGCGCGCTGCTGCTGGAGCTGCTGCCGATGCAAGGCGTGCTGGCGGTGGACGTGGTGACCGCCATGCTGGCGGTGCTGCCGCTGTTCTTCTTCCAGGTGCCGCAGCCGGAGAAACCGGCGGCCGGCGCCGAGCCGACCAGCTTCTGGCAGGACTTCCGGGCGGGCTTCCGCTACGTTTTCCAATGGAAGGGACTGCTCATTATTCTGCTGATGGCGACCGCCATCAACTTCATGCTCACTCCGGCCGGAGCGCTCACGCCTTTGCTCATCACCAAGTATTTTCAGGGTGGGGTCAAGGACCTGGCGCTCTTCGATGCGGTGTTCAGCGTGGGCGTGATCGTTGGCGGCCTGGTGTTAGGCGCCTGGGGCGGCTTCAAGCGCCAGGTGGCCACTGTGCTGGTCGGCATCATCGGCATCGGCCTGTTCTCGTTCGTGGTGGGGGTGGTGCCGCCCAATGCGTTCCTGTGGGCGGTGGCCAGCATGTTCGGCGTCGGCATTGCCGTGCCGGTCACCAATGGCTCGTTGGGCGCCATCTTCCAGACCGCCGTCGACCCTGGCATGCAGGGCCGCGTCTTCACCCTGATCGGCAGTGTGGCTACGGCCGCCTCGCCGATCAGCCTGATGCTCTCCGGCCCCTTGTCTGACCGTTTTGGCGTGCAGGCCTGGTACATGGCCGGCGGCCTGGTGTGCGCCCTCATCGGCGTGGCGGGCTTCTTCATGCGCCCGGTGATGAGCGTGGAGAAGGGCCACCCCAGCCAGCAGGCGGCTGCCGGCGAAGCCGCAACGGCCGGTTAACAAATTCGTTTGGTTAGGCAGGTAAGGAATGCGGATACGCTTGCGTCAGTTGATTAGGAGCAAGTGATCTCTGCACTTCTCTCCTCCCTTGAGATCGCAAACGGGCGCGGCGAGGCGCCCGTTTGCGCGTTAAAAATCAATCCACTGATGAACGCAGATAAAGCACATCTGGTTCATCCGATCTTGCATCTGTGTTTATCTGTGGATACTCTACGAAACCGGGATCTGCTCAATACTGATCGGCAGCGCGGCCGGGCTGGGCAGCAGGCGGCCCTGCATTGACCACGGGCCGGTCCAGGTGATCTGCACCGGCAGCACCTGCCCGCGCAGGCTTGCATCGCTCTGCACGAAGACCAGCTTGTTGGTCTCCGTGCGCCCCTTCCAGCGCCCGCGCACTTCTTCTTCGAACAGCACATGCGCCATCTCGCCCATGTAGCGGGCGTTGATCTCGGTCACTATCGCTTCCTGCTGGCGGTCGAGCACCTTCAGGCGGCGCATCTTCTCGTCCTCGGGCACATCGTCCACCATGCGGCGGGCGGCCACCGTGCCCTCGCGCGTGGAATAGCGCGCCAGGTGGGCCACATCCAGCTTGAGCTCGGCCAACAGTTGGCGCGTCCCCTCGAACTGGGCTTCGGTCTCGCCGGGGAAACCGACGATGATGTCGGTGGCGATCGAGACCTGCGGAATGATGCGGCGGATGCGGGTCACTAGGGCGCGGTACTCAGCCACCGTGTAGCCGCGCTTCATGTTGGCCAGCACTTCATCATCGCCGGCTTGCACCGGCACTTCAATATGCGGCATCACTTTCGGCAGGGCGGCCACCGTCTCCAGCAGCTCGTCGCTCATCCAGTTGGGGTGCGAGGTCAGGAAGCGGATGCGCTCGATGCCATCCACCTCGCTGACATGCCGCAGCAGGGCGGGCAGGTTCGGGCCATCCGGCACGTCTTTGCCGTAACGGTCCACGATCTGGCCCAGCAGGGTGACTTCCTTTACGCCCTGGGCGGCCAGCGAGCGGATCTCGGCCACGATCTCGCCCAGCGGGCGGCTGCGCTCGACCCCGCGGCGGTAGGGGATGATGCAGAAGGTGCAGGCATGCGAGCAGCCGTACACCACCGGCACATGCGCGCTCACTAGGCTGCCGCGCTCCTCGGCGGGCAAAACAAGATTGCCGTCCATCAGCTCGAAGCGCTGCTGGGTGTCTTGCAATTCGATGTAGCGGCTGTCGTCCTGGGTCAGGTGCGCCACCAACGGGCCAGGGTCGGAGGGCGGCGAAAACACATCCACAAAGGGCAGGGCGGCGCGCAGCTTCTCCTGGCCTTTCACGCCCACCATGCAGCCCATCAGGTTGATGGTGACATCTGGCCGGGCTTGTTTGAGCGGCTTGAGCGAAGTGACCCGGCCCATCGCCTTGTCCTCGGCGCTCTGGCGCACCACGCAGGTGTTGAGCACGATGACCTGTGCATCCTCGATCACCGGCGTGGCCTGGTAGCCCAGCCGCTCGAGCGCAGAAGCCACTCGCTGCGAGTCGGCCACGTTCATTTGGCAGCCTTCGGTCCAGATGTGGTATTTCATGGAGGCTGATTATAGCCAAACTAGCCCATCAAAAAAGACGCCTCGGATCCCGAGGCGTCTTTGTGAGTGCGCAGCTTGCCTGCGCACGAAGCAATCCCAAGCTACTCGGCGTACAGGTCGAGCGTCACGGTGTAGTCGGCATAGTCCACCGGCGCAGAGGCCAGCGGGTACGGGTTGACCTCCACCAGTGTGACGGTGAATTCGCCAACGTTGGTCACGTTGGTGTCACCGCTGCTCATATCGCCCAGGGTCAGCACCACCACGCGGGTGTTGCTGCCCTCCTGGATCGCGAATTGCGCCTGCACAAAGCCGGAGCTCACGCAGATCGCGTCCGCAGGGCAGCGGCTGTCTTGCACGATCTCCACAAAGGTCAGTACCGAGCCGGACTGCACATCGTCCAGGCTCTCGCCCACGCGCATCTCCACCTGGCCGGCTTCGAATACGCGGTTGGGGGCGGCCGGGCTACAGGCGGCTGCCAGCAGCAGCAATGCGCTAAGCAAAACAATGCTTCGTTTCATATGTGACTCCTCATTCATTATCTACTATCCAAACGTTGTGCGCGCACCAAAGGTTCCGAATTCGCTCGGCCAACACTTAGTTTGTACTCAAGATAGCTGGATACAATCACCCAATGCGTATTCGTAACATCGCTCTTGGATTGCTCGGCCTGGCTTTGCTGGCCGTACTCGTATATCAAATTCCTTCGGTGAAAGAGCGTTTGGAGTGGCGGCTGGATCTGGCGCAGATCTTTGTGCGCAGCCGCCTCAACCCCGTGGGCGAGCTGCCGCCGCCCCAGATCGCCCAGAGCAGCACGCAGCCCGCGCCCACGCATACCCCGCCGCCGCCCACCGCCACGCCCGAAGCCAGCCCCACGCCGCTGCCGGCCAGCGTGCTGCTGCCGCCGCCGGCCCACATCACCCAGGGCCCCAACAACTGCGGGCCGGCCACGCTGGCCATGTACCTGCGCTTCTATGGTTGGGATGGCGACCAGTACACCATTTCAGATGAGATCAAACCCGTTTCGGCTGACCGTAACGTAAATGTAGACGAGCTCGACTACTACGTACGCACGCGGGCGGGCTGGCTCAACACGTTGTTTCGCGTCAACGGCAGCCTGGAGCTGATCAAGCAGCTGCTGGCCGCCGGCATCCCGGTCATGGTGGAAAAAGGCCACACCATCGAGATCGATTATTTGTTCAACGATGACTACTGGAACGGCCACTACGCGTTGGTGACCGGCTACGACGATGCTACCGGTGAGTTCATCTTCCAGGACAGTTACAACGGGCCAGACCAGCGCATGGACTATGCGGAGTTCGATGTGTGGTGGCTGCATTTCAACCGCGTCTACAACCTGGTCTACCGGCCTGACCAGGCGGCTGTTGTGGAGGCCATCCTGGGCTCCGATTGGGATGCGACCACCAACCGCCAGAATGCCCTGGCGGCTTCTGAACTGGAAGTGCAGCAGCAGCCAGACAATGCCTTTGCCTGGTTCAACCTGGGCATGAACCAGACCTATTTTGCTGATTACAACAATGCCGTCGTGTCGTTCGATCAGGCTCGCGTGATCGGCCTGCCCATGCGCATGCTGCGCTATCAGTTCGGCCCCTTTTTCGCCTACTATCACACCAACCGGCTCGAGGATCTGGAGCAGCTGGTCGACTACGCCCTGGTCATCACCCCCAACTCAGAGGATGTGCTGATCTGGCGCGGTTGGCTGTTCCACAAGCAGGGGGATGTGAATGGGGCCATCCAGCAGTTTCGCATTGCGCAGCAAGCCAACCCCAAGTCCTTCTACGTTGAGCAGGCGCTGACCTCGCTCGGCGTGCAGCCGTAGAAAATAGGCGCAGCCGCGCCCAGGCATTATTCGCTTATAGCGATCAGTTGATTTCCAGCAGAACGGCTTGCACCGCGCGGCGGTAGCGGTAGTTGCCGCTGACGGCGTCAAAGCTTTCACAGGTGATGAGCGTGATCAGGTTATACGGGCTGTCACCCAGAGCGGTCAGGCTGCTGGGCAGCACCAGCTGGTTGCTGCGCACTTCGTAGACGTAGCTGTAGCCGTAGGCGGTAATGGTGAAGCGGTCGCCGTGCTGCAGGTCTTTGAGGTCATGGAACGGCCCCGGGCGGTTGTCTGCATTCCATACATGCGCGGTGAGCACACTGTTGCCTTCCCAGGTGGGGAAGCTGGTGCCGTACAGATAGCCGGCCTGTGAAGACGACAGCCAGGATACATCCCAACCATTGACGCCTTGCGGCACGCCAACAATATTGAGCTCCACGCCCAGTTTGGGAATGCTCAAAACAAGGTCTGAGGCAGCGTAGGCCAACGCAGCCGGCTGCTCGGCCAGCCGCGTCACGGCGCCAGGCGCAAAGCCGGTGGCCGGCAAGGCCAGCTGGCCCAGGGTGAACAAAGACAGCAGCCGGGTCTGTCCGCATACATAGCCTGCCAGGCTGGCTTCAGAGCCCAGGGCGGCAAAGTCCGCGCCGTTGTGGCGATGGTAGACCCGCTTGTTGGTCACACCATCCAGCGGCCGGATACATACCGTGAGCGGGGCAGCAAACGCGCTGAGCTCACCGCTGTCGCAGCGGATTGTGACGTCGAATACCACATCATCCAGCGTGAAGCCGAACATCTTGGAGCCGTCGTTCAGCTCCTCGATCTGCAGCAGGCAGCCGGTCTGTCCCGCCGGAATGGCTACCGCGGGCACGGAGACGAGAATGCGCCCCAAGGTCAGCGAAGTGTTGCCGGTCGTGCCGATCGGCGTGCTGACAAACTGCGTGGGCGTCGTGGGGGTTTGTGGCGGCGAAGATGGGATGAACATGGCGATGCCATCTGCATCCGGGTCGCCGCCGGCATTGCTGAAGTAGCCTGCAGCGTACAGCACGCCATCGTGCAGCGCGAAGTCCAGGGCCGGGTTGTTGAGTCCGCTGCCCGGGCCGCCCAGTGAAGACCACACGCCATTCTCGAACTTGGCCACATGATCGCCGTCGGGGTCCCCGCCCGCGTTGCTGAAGATGCCCCCGGCGTACAGCACGCCGTCGATCATGGCTACCTTGTACACATCACCATTCAATCCGGCGCCCAGCCAGCCCCATGTGCCGCTCTGCAGCTTGGCCACATAGTCCGGCCCGGGGCTCAATGTGCCCGCGTCGGTGAACTCGCCGCCGATGTAGAGCGCGCCGCTGCTGAACTCCATGTCGTGCACGGTGAGCGACAACGCCGTGGAGGCTGAATTCAACGGCAGCCAGCTTGAGCCGTCGAACCGGCTGATGTAGTTGGCGTTCACATCCCCGCCGGCCGCGGGGAAATCTCCCGCCGCATACACAGAGCCGCCGGCGAACTCAATATCCCGCACCGTAGCGCCCGTGCCGGTGCCCAGCGCGCTCCAGGTGCTGCCGTTGAACATGGCGATGTAACTGGCCGCCGCGATGCCGCCGGCGTTGATGAAATCACCGCCGGCGTACAGGTTGCCGCTGTTGATCTCAATATCGTGCACATGGTTGTTGAGGCCGGTGGTGGCGCCGTTGAGCGAAGACCACACTGAGCCATCGAACTTGGCGATCGAATTGGCATTCGGGTCGCCGCCCACGTTGCTGAAGCTGCCACCTATATAGATGTAAGTGCCGTCGTAAGCGATCGTGCGCACCAGTGCGCCCACGCCCAGGCCGCTGCCCAGCGCCACCCAGTTGCCATTCTCTAGCTTGGCAATTCCATCCGCGTTCGAGTCGCCGCCCGCGTCGGTAAAGTCGCCGGCGATGTACAGGTCACCGTTGATGATCTCGATGTCGTGCACATCGCCGTTAAGGGGTGGGGTGCCGAGCGAGGTCCACGAGCCCGTGCCAGCGGCCAGGGGCGCGATGGCTGCGGCCGTGGACGGCGCGGCCGCAGCCGGCGTGGGCCACATGGAAGCGAATAGAGCAGACAGGATGAAAACTGTAAGCAGCTTGTGCATAACGCCCCTGAAGCTTAGGATAGGGATTTCCTTCTCGGCGTCAACGACAAGAACCCGGCCCCTCCGCTATTAACCCTTTGTAAGAAAGGCTGGCAAGGGCCTTGTGTATTCTTGACTGGCCCGCTGGCGCTTGTTAAAATGAGGGATACAGCACTTTAGCACTCTCGATACGAGAGTGCTAAAAATTGCAACAATGACGACACAATCACTTAGCGAGCGCCAAAAGCTCATCCTGGGCCTGATCGTTCAGGATTACGTTGAAAGCACCCAGCCGGTTGGCTCCAAACGCCTGCTGGATCAGTACGCGCTGGATTTCAGCTCCGCCACCATCCGCAACGAGATGGCTGAGCTGACCGAGGCGGGCTACCTGCGCCAGCCGCACACCTCCGCGGGCCGCGTGCCCACCGAGGAAGGCTTCCGCTTCTTCGTCGGCGAGCTCATGGCCCGCCAGGAGCTGCCGGCTTCCCTGCGTCACACCATCAGCCACCAGTTCTACCAGGCGCGTCACGAGACGCAGCAGTGGATGAAGCTGGCCGCCTCTGTGCTGGCCACCCAGTCCCGCGCCGCCTCGCTCATCACCGCCCCGCAAACCCAATCCGCCCGCTTCAAGCACCTGGAGCTGATCCTCACCACCGGGCGTCAGGTGCTGATGGTGCTGGTGCTCGAGAACGGCCTGGTGCGCCAGCAGATGCTGGCGCTCAAGGACGCCGTGGACCAGGAGCGCCTCAGCAGCCTGGCCGCCAAGCTCAACCAGCATCTGCGCGGCGTCACGCTTGAGAGCATGCAAGCCCCCGCGCCGGAGATGGGCGAGCTGGCCGGCGAGCTCTATAAGCTGGTGCGCGCCGAGCTGCAGAACACGCAGAGCCCGCTCACCGGTGAGGTGCTGCAGGACGGCCTGACCAACGTGCTGACCCAGCCAGAGTTCAGCGATGCCGACTCCGCCCAGCGCGCTCTGCGCGTTTTTGAGGAGCGCCCCATGCTGGCTGACCTGCTGGCGCAGACTCTCATGAACAGCGAGATCGGCGGCGTGCAGGTGCTCATCGGCGGCGAAGGCCGCTGGGAAGAATTGAATGATTTCTCGCTGGTGCTGGCGCGCTACGGCACGCCCAATGCGGCCAGCGGATACCTGGGCGTACTTGGCCCCATCCGCATGTCGTACGGCCGCGCCGTCTCCACAGTGGATTACGTCGCTGGCCTGCTGAGCGGCATGATGGCCGAAACTATGAGTACGCAGGACTGATAAGAGAATGATGGACGAAACAACACACACACCCGAAGACACCCCGCACAGCGAAACCGCTGCCGACCTGGGCCTGCAGCAGGAGCTGGCCTCCGCCCACGCCAAGGCCGCCGAGAATCTCGAAGGCTGGCAACGCGCCCAGGCCGAGTTCGCCAACTACAAAAAGCGCATGGCGCGTGACCAGGAGCTGCAAGAGGCCGAGGTGCGCGGCCGCGTCATCAAGCGCTACCTGGAAATTGTGGATGACCTGGAGCTGGCGCTCAAGAACATGCCCGCCGGCGACGAGTGGGGCCAGGGCATCGAGCTGATCTACCGCAAGCTGCTCAGCTTCCTGGAAGCCGAGGGCGTCACGCGGCTGGAGCCGCTAGGCCAGCCCTTCGACGCCAACCTGCACGAAGCGGTTGTGCAGGAAGACAGTGATGAACACGAGAGCGGCACCGTAACCGAGGTGCTGCGTACGGGCTACAGCCTGGGCGAGCGTGTGCTGCGCCCGGCCGCCGTCAAAGTTGCAAAATAGCATTATTTGAGGAGATACAGATATGGCAAAGATCATTGGTATTGACCTGGGCACCACCAACTCCGTCGGCGCTGTGATGGAAGGCGGCGAGCCGGTGGTCATCCCCACCGCCGAAGGCGAGCGCATCGTTCCCTCCGTCGTCGCCATCAACAAGAACGGCGAGCGTCTCGTCGGCCGCCCGGCCCGCAACCAGGCCGTGGTGAACCCCGAGAACACCATCTACTCCATCAAGCGTTTCATGGGCCGCAAGTTCGATGACGCCGAGACCTCCAAGGCGCTCGAGGTTGTGCCCTACAAGATCCACCAGGCTAGCAACGGCGGCATCGAAGTTGAGATGGCTGACAAGCGCTACACCCCGCCCGAGGTCTCGGCCATGATCCTGGCCAAGATCAAGGCGGATGCGGAAGCCTACCTGGGCGAACCCGTGACCCAGGCTGTCATCACTGTGCCGGCCTACTTCAACGATGCCCAGCGCAACGCCACCAAGGACGCCGGCAAGATCGCCGGTCTGGAAGTGCTGCGCATCATCAATGAGCCGACCGCCTCCTCGCTGGCCTACGGCCTCGACAAGCAGAAGAACGAGATCATCGCCGTGTATGACCTCGGCGGTGGCACCTTTGATATTTCCATCCTGGATGTGGGCGATGGCGTCTTCCAGGTGCGCTCCACCAGTGGCGACACCTTCCTGGGCGGTGATGACTTTGACCAGCGCATCATTGACTGGCTGGCCGATGATTTCAAGTCACAGAACGGGATTGACCTGCGCCAGGACCGCCAGTCTCTGCAGCGCCTCAAGGAAGCCGCCGAGAAAGCCAAGATCGAGCTTTCCTCGCTGCAACAGACCGAGATCAACTTGCCCTACATCACGGCCGATGCGGCCGGCCCCAAACATCTGGTCACCAAGCTGACCCGCGCCAAGCTCGAGCAGCTCACCGAAGATCTCGTGGAGCGTACGCTGGGCCCGGTGCGCCAGGCGCTGAAGGATGCTGACCTCAAGCCGGCGGACATCAACGAAGTCGTGCTGGTGGGCGGTATGACCCGCATGCCGGCCGTGCAGGAAGCGGTCAAGAAGCTGTTCGGCAAAGACCCGCATAAGGGCGTCAATCCTGACGAAGTCGTCGCCGTGGGCGCCGCCATCCAGGCTGGCGTGCTGGGCGGCGATGTCAAAGACATCCTGCTGCTCGACGTGACTCCCCTGACCCTCTCCATCGAAACGCTGGGCGGCGTCGCCACCCCGCTGATCGAGCGCAACACCACTATCCCCACCCGCAAGAGCCAGGTGTTCTCCACCGCGGCCGACAACCAGAATCAGGTGGAGATCAACGTGCTGCAGGGCGAACGCCCCATGGCGGTAGACAACAAGTCGCTTGGCAAGTTCGTGCTTGACGGCATTCCGCCCGCCCCGCGCGGCGTACCGCAGATCGAAGTGACCTTTGATATCGATGCCAACGGCATCATCAACGTCACCGCCGCCGACAAGGCCACCAGCCGCAGCCAGCACATCACCATCACCGCCTCCTCCGGCCTTTCGGATGACGAGGTCGAGCGCATGCGCAAGGACGCCGAGTCCCACAAGGCCGAGGACGACAAGCGCAAGGAGCTGGTCGAAGCCCACAACACGGCCGATAGCGCCGTCTACACCGCCGAGAAGACCCTGAAAGATCTCGGCGACAAGGTGCCCGCCGCCAGCAAGCAGGAGATCGAAGACCTGATCGCCAAGACGCGTGCCACCCTGGGCGGCGAGGATGCTGCCGCCATGAAGGCGGCCACCGAAGCCCTGATGGAGCGCTTGCAGAAGCTGGGCGCTGAAGCCTACCAGGGCGGTGCGGGCCCAGCCGCCGGCGATACCGGCGGTGACGCTGGCAGCAGCGGCCCCGCCGACGGCGAAGACGTCGTGGACGGCGAGTTCAAAGAAGCCTAGGACAAGTGAGGAGTGAGCAGTGTTGGGTGAGCAGGAAGCCCCTGTTCTCCCAGCCTGTTCACTGGTCACTCGTCACTGCTCACTACTATGGCTGCAAAGCGTGATTATTACGAAACACTAGGCGTTCCCCGCAACGCCACGGCGGAAGAGCTGAAAAGCGCCTTCCGCCGTTTGGCGCGCCAATACCACCCGGATGTCAACAAAGACCCCGGGGCCGAAGAGAAGTTCAAAGAGCTCAACGAAGCCTACGCCGTGCTCTCGGATGACCAAAAGCGCGCCGCCTATGACCGCTACGGCCACGCCGGCATGGATGGCTTCGGCGGCATGCCTGACTTCACCAACATTGACCTCAGCGATCTGTTCGGCGAGATGTTCGGCTTCCCCTTCGGCGGCCGCCGCACGCGTGACCGCAATGCGCCCCAGCGCGGCGCCGATCTGCAATACAACCTGACCCTCGATTTTGAAGAGGCCGTCTTCGGTGTCGACAAGACCATCGAGTTCACGCGGGACGAGATCTGCAGCCATTGCAGCGGAGACGGCGCCGAGCCCGGCAGCAAGAAGCACACCTGCTCCACCTGCGGTGGGGCAGGTGAGGTGCGCCGGGCGCGTGCCACCCTGCTGGGCAACATGATCCAGGTCACCACCTGCCCAGACTGCCGCGGCAGTGGTGAGCTGTATGACCACGCTTGCAAGGTCTGCAGCGGCCGCGGCCAGGAGCGCAAGCAGGTGCGGCGTGAGGTCAAGATCCCGGCCGGGGTCGACAGCGGCAACCAGGTGCGCCTGAACGGTGAAGGCCAACCGGGCGTCAATGGCGGCCCGCAGGGCGACCTCTACGTGGCGCTCAACGTGCGCAACCACAAATTCTTCCACCGCCAGGACAACGACATCCTTCTGGATCTGGACATCAACATCGCCCAGGCCACCCTCGGCGCCGAGGTGGAAGTGCCCACCGTGGACGGCCCGGCCATGCTGACTGTGCCGTCGGGCATCCAGCCCGGCAAGGTGCTGCGCATGCGCAGCAAAGGCGTGCCGCACCTGCGCGGCGGCGGCCGCGGCGACCAGATGGTGATGGTCAACGTAGCCATCCCCACCAAGCTCAACGCTGAGCAGCGCCAGTTGTTCGAGCAGCTGGCCGCCACCATGGGCACCGAGGTGCAGCCGCGCGAAAGCGGCTTCCTCGACAAGCTCAAAGACGCGCTGGGCGGTTAACCTGCCGTACTCGGCAAACGGCATCCCCCTACGCCCCGTGTCATCCTGAGCGGGTGGGCACATCCACACCAGACCGCACCACTCCCCGTGTCATCCTGAGCGGGTAGGCATATCCACACCAGACCGCCGATGCACCACCAGCGAAGGATCCTTGCTGGCAAGTCTTCCGTGCAGTGCTGAGTTAGCCGCATGCGCAGTAGGATCCAGTGGTGCGCCGTTATGTCAAATTAACTTGACATTATGTCAAGTTAGCTGTATATTGGCTGTGGAGGTCAAAATCATGAAATCTCTCAGCCCCAGCAAACAGCTTTTCGCTTCCCTGGCCACGTATGCGGCCCTCTTGGTGCTCAGCCTCATCGCGGCCAACCTGTTCCCTCAGTTCCGCCTGCCCATCATCCTGGTGCCGCTCATCCCCGGCTTCCTCATTGTGCTGTCCATGCTGGCGGCCATCCGCAGCATGGATGAGATGCAGCGCCGCATCCAGCTCGAGGCGCTGGGCTTCGCCTTCGCTGGCATGTTCATGCTGCTCGTCACCGAGTCGCTGCTGGCTGGCGCCCGTGGCCCGCAGCCGCCGCTGGGGCCGGGCGCCTATCTCTTGTACATGGCCATGATGTGGGCGGTCGGCCTGCTGGTTGCCCGCAGAAAATACGCCTAGCCATCATGAAGACCATCAATCCTCTGGAGAACTTCACCGCCGCCCTGGCGCTGTACGCTGGCTTGGTCGCCATCGTGGCGCTTGTCGTGCGCCAGGGCTGGCTACCCGGCTGGGAACTGGTGCTCAGCTTCCTGCTGCTGGCGCCGGGCCTGCTGCTCTTCCGCACCTTGCAGCGCAGTACCGCCGCCATGGATGAGATGCAGCGCCGCATCCAGCTCGAAGCGTTCCAGATGGCCTATGTCGGCATCTTCCTGCTGCTGGTCACCGAGACCCTGCTCAGCACCGGCGGCACGCCGCCTTCGCACCCCGGCACCTACATTGCCTTCATGGCTGCCATGTGGCTGATAGGGCTGGGACTCGCCCGCCGGAAATACGAATGAAGAATCGCCTGAAGGTGTTGCGCGCCGAGCGGGATTGGTCGCAGGCGGAGCTTGCCGACCGCGCCAAGGTCTCGCGCCAGACCATCAATGCCATCGAGACCGGCAAGTACAACCCCAGCCTCGACCTGGCCTTTGCCCTGGCCGCCTTGTTCGATCTCAAGATCGAAGACATCTTCTCGCCAGAAGCCGAAAGTTAGCACAAGCGGAATCTGTCGCACAGCGATAGAATCGCCGGATGTTTCGTCGGCTGCTTCGTATCCTGCTCATCGTCGCGCTGGTGCTCGGCATCCATTCCGTCGGCATGACCGCCCTGCGTATTCGCCAATATGCCCATGTAGATGAAACCCAGCCGGCGGATGTAGCCGTGGTGCTGGGCGCGGCCGCCTGGCGCAACCGGCCATCACCCGTGTTCGCCGAGCGCATCAACCACGCCATCGAGCTCTACAACCGCGGCCTTGTGCGCGCCATCATCTTCACCGGCGGCTATGGGCGCAACCCGCAGATCGCCGATTCGGAGATCGCCCGTGACTACGCCATCCAGCGCGGCATTCCGACCTCCGTGATCTACGTCGAGACCATTTCCACCAATACCGAAGAGAACCTCGCCGAAGCCGGCAAGCTGATGCAGGCCCTCGGTTTCACCAGCGGCCTGCTGATCAGCGACCCGCTGCATATGTACCGTGCCCAGCAGTTGGCCAACGAGCATGGGCTGGCGCTCTACTCGTCGCCTACGCCTACCAGCCGTTACCGCTCCACCGTCTCTCGCGTCGTCTTCACCCTGCGCGAAACCTATTCCATCTTCCTGCACTGGTGGGAAGCGGTGCGCAGTTGATGACCGCCTCCTGGTTACGTATCGCTCTTGAAGTTGACCCTGAGTTGGCCGAAGCCGTCTCCGAGGTTCTGGCGCGCCACATCCCCGGCGGCGTCGTGATCGAGAGCACCGCCATCCAGGCCAACGCCGAGGACGAAGGCACTGTGATCGGTAACCTGCGCGTGCTCGGCTACATCCCGCACGATGAGCAGCTGGAGCAACGCCGCACCCAGATCGAGCAGGACCTGCGCTATCTGGCCCTCATCCAACCCATCCCGCAGCCGCAGTACGAGGGGGTGCAGGAGCAGAACTGGATGGAAGCCTGGAAGCAGCATTACAAGCCGCTCACCATCGGTGAGCGGCTGCATATCGTGCCGGCGTGGTACGCACTGCGTGATGCGGCCGCCGCCGGCGACCGCATCACTGTACGCATAGAGCCCGGCATGGCCTTCGGCACCGGCG
Organism: Anaerolineales bacterium; assembly: GCA_019454165.1. Classification (GTDB taxonomy): domain Bacteria; phylum Chloroflexota; class Anaerolineae; order Anaerolineales; family UBA11579; genus JAMCZK01. The sequence continues at coordinate 873,478 of CP075367.1, forward strand.
TGCATCCCACCACGCAGCTGTGCCTGCTGCTGGTCGAGCAGCACCTGCAGCCCGGCCAGACCGTGCTGGATATTGGCTGCGGATCGGCCATCCTGGCCATCGCTGCCATGAAACTAGGCGCCGCCCAAGCCGTGGCCGTGGACATTGACATCCAGGCGCTCGACAATGCCCGCTTGAACGCCGAGTTGAACGAGGTCGAGGTTGAGATCGGCCCTGGCTCGGTAGACGAGGTGCTGGCCGGCCAATACAGCCTGCGCTCTGCGCAGCTTGTCTTGGCCAACATCCTGGCCCCGGTGCTGGTGCGCCTGCTGGCCGCAGGCCTCGGCCGCCTGGTGGAACCGGGCGGCACCCTCGTGCTCTCCGGCATCCTCAATGACCAGGAGCCTGAGCTGCGCACCGTCCTGCAAGCGGCTGGCTTCCACATCCTCGCCGAGCAGCGCAGCGGCGATTGGCTGGCCCTTGCGGCGCAAGCCTCACCCCATTAATCTCCACATTACTAACCTGCTTCATCCTCCCCCTCAGTAAATGGCAAGTGGCGCGGGTGACGACTAAAGAATCCTTTCCTAAACCTCGCGGAATCGCAGAGAATTCCAGCCTGAATACGAACCTGCACAAACGTCTGGGAGGGGGTCCAAGGGGGAACCACTTGGTTCCCCCTTGCGGGGTCACAGGGGCGGAGCCCCTGAAAAAGAGAAATAGCTTTTGGGATCACAGGTGAGTAAAACAAGCTCAGATAAACCCAAAACAATTCCACCCAAACTAGTAGAATCTTTTCGATGCAAATAGACGTCTTCACCCTCTTCCCAGACCTCTTCCCCGCCTACCTCGAAGCCAGCATCCTCGGCCGTGCCCAGCAGGCAGGCCTGCTGGGCGTCGGCGTGCACAATATTCGCGACTACGCCACGGACAAGCACCAGGTCACCGATGACACTCCGTTCGGCGGGGGCGGGGGCATGGTGATGAAACCCGAGCCGATCTTCGCCGCGGTCGAGGCCGTGCTGGGTGTGCCGCCCGAGGGCGGCACACCCAGCACGCCCATCATCCTGCTCAGCCCGCAGGGCCGCGTCTTCACCCAGGCCGTGGCTCAAGAGCTGGCCCAGCACCCGCGCCTGGCCCTGATCTGCGGGCGCTACGAGGGCGTGGACGAGCGCGTGCGCCAGCACCTGGCCACCGACGAGATCTCGATCGGCGATTTTGTGCTCACCGGCGGCGAGCTGCCCGCCCTGATGCTCATCGACGCAGTGGCGCGGAACCTGGCCGGCGTGCTCGGCCAGGCCGACGGCGCCCTGACCGACTCTCACGCCACCGGCCTGCTCGAAGGCCCGCACTACACCCGCCCGGCCGAGTTCCGCGGCTGGGGTGTGCCCGAGGCCCTGCTCTCGGGCGACCATGCCCGCATTGCCCGCTGGCGCCGCCAGCAGGCCCTGCGGCGCACTGCCGAGCGCCGCCCGGACTTGCTGGAGCAGGCCCAACTCTCCGACGCGGATCGCAAGCTGCTGGAAGAAGACAGTGACGAGTGAACAGGGATCAGTGAACAGGCAGGGATCTGGCGCTTTCCTGCTCACTGCTCCCTGTTTACTCATCCCCCACCTTCTCACTAATCCCTTAAGCGCCTACAGGTAAAATCCTTTCCATGTATCTGCGTGGTTCTCGCTGGCATATGCAACGCCAGCGCAAAAAGCGCCGCTCCAACCCGGCGTTCATTGGCTTGTTGGTCATGCTGATTGCAGCGGGTATTTACTTTAACAACTACGTCGTCCCCACCATCCCGCTGCCGACCGCCGCTACGCCTACGCCCACGCGTGACCCCGAGTCCTATATCTCTGCAGCCAAGACCGCCTTTGACGAAGGCAATTTGCTCAACTCCATCGAAGCCTACCAGCAGGCCATCCTGCTTTCCCCTGGCAATCCCTCTATCTATCTGGAGCTTGCCCGCGTGCAGGTGCTCTCCGGGCGCTACGAAGCCGCCCAGACCTCTGCTTCCAACGCGCTACTGCTGAGCCCGGATAACCCCACAGGGCACGCCATCCTGGGCTGGACGCTGAACTACCTCGGTGACCGCGGCGGGGCGGCTGCCGCGCTGCAACGCGCCCTGCAGCTTGACCCCAACAGCGCGCTGGCCCACGCCTTCTACGCCGAGCACCTGGCCGACATGCAGGAGTATGAGCAGGCCGGCGAAGAATCCCGCATTGCGTTGCAGTTGGATAACACCCTGCTCGAGGTGCGCCGCGCCCGCGGCTACGTGCTCGAGACCACCGCCAATTACGAAGAGGCGGCTTTCGAGTACCAGCAGGCCATGGCGATCAATGACCGCATTGCCGGCCTGCATCTGGCGCTGGGCCGCACCTACCGCGCCCTGGAGCGTTACGACGACGCCATCGAGCAGTTCGTCATCGCTGATTCGCTCAACCCAGCCGACCCGATCCCGAATACCCAGATCGGGCTCATTTACATCACCACCGGTGAATTCGGCCGCGCCGTGCAGGCCATGCTGCAGGCGGTGAGCGAGGACCCCGGCAACCCCATCCGCCACGGCAACCTGGGCGTGGCCTACTACCGCAACCGCCAACCGGTGGAGGCGATCGACGCCTTCACCCTGGCCATCCGCGGCGGCATGACCGAGAATGGCGTAGCCGTGCAAGGCTTGCCGCTGGAATACGGCCAGGTGGCGGCCTTCTATTACATGTACGGCCTCTCGCTGGCGCGTGAAGGCCGCTGCCCCGAGGCGCTCCCCATCGCCCAAGGTTTGATCGCGGCGGTGCCCGAAGACCTGATCGCGGTCTCCAACGCCAACGAAATGATCTCCATCTGCTCCGGGGGCGGCGGCTAGCCATGCGCGTCCACAACCGGCGCTTTCTGTTCCACGATCCCGGCCGGCAATCCAACCCCTGGCGCCTGCTGCTGTGGGGCACCTTGATCCTGGTCGGCATCAGCACCTTGCGCGGCATCAGCGCGGGTGAGATCGAGCCGCTCTTCCTGCCCACCGCCACCGCCACCCGCAGCGCCACCTCGTATCGTGAAGAGGGCACCGCCTTCTTCAACGCCGGCAACCTGGATGCCGCCATCGGCGCCTACCAGGATGCGCTGGCGGTCAACCCCAGCGACTACGTCGGCTGGACCGAGCTGGCCCGCATCCAAACCTACTCAGCCAGCTTGCTGACCCAAGACCGCCGCCGCACGCGTATGGCCGAGGCGCGCCAGAGCATCGACACTGCGGTTGCCCTGGCCCCGCAAGACAGCATGGCCAATGCGGTCAAAGCCTTCGTGTACAACTGGAGCGGCAGCTCGGCCGCCAACGCGGCCGAGCGCCAGGCCTTCGTCTCCGAGGCCAGCACGGCCGCCATTCTGGCCGTGCAGCTCGACAACCGCAACGTGCTGGCCCAGGCCTACCAGGCCGAGATCCTGGTGGACCAGCAGCAGTATGACCAGGCCCAACAGCGCGCCCAACTGGCCATCTCGCTGGATCCGAATTCCCTGGATACCCGCCGCGTGTACGCTTATGTGTTGGAAGCCAGCGGCGCCTACTCAGCGGCGATTGAGCAGTACCAACTCGCCGCCGAACTGGCCCCCAACCTCACGTTCTTGTATATCTCCATCGGCCAGAACTACAGGGTGCTTGGCTTGCACGACCAGGCACTAGAGTATTTTGATCGCGCTGCGACTATTAACAGTGGCTTGGGCGTCACTGATCCACTTCCATACATTGCAATCGCAAAGACATATGCACGTGATGGTGAATTCTTTGCTGCGGCACGAAATGCTGAACAAGCTGTAACACTGGACCCAACCAATCCAGATTGGTATGGGCAACTTGGCGATATTTACTTTCGTTCGCGCAACTATGAGGGATCAATTCCTGTATTGCTTTGTGCGGTCAGGGGGTGCACGGCAGAAGAGAATGAAGGGTGGGGGGTGGCTGTGGTAGGCATGCCTCTTAGTGATACCACGCTACACTACTACAATACGTTTGGTTCAGTATTGGCAGCTCTGGACTATTGTGAAGAGGCATTTCCAATCCTTGAAGCTGTTCGTGCTTCTTATTCCCACGATCAGATTAGCATGGCCATTGTGAATGAGAATTTTCAGGTGTGCGCCAACCTGGCCGCCCGCGCCTCGTCACAGGGCACGCCTACTCCCGTGCCGGCCGACGCCACCCCCACGCCGTAAAAAGTTATTATTGCGCGGAAGGGGTGGGGGCTAAAACTTATTACTAACAACTTTGACCCCGCTATGTACGTCGAGCTTCCGCAGCCTTGTGCTCACCACCTTCTATAACGCAGAACAATGTTGTGAACAAGGGCAGGTCAAGCTGTTGGACAAGATGGGCTTGTGCGCGTGCCTTGTGCATCCCGAGCGCAGCGAGGATCCTTGCTGCGCGTATGGGTAACTCTGGCTCTGCAAAGAAGACCTGCCAGCGGGGATCCTTCGCTGGTGGTGCATCGGCGGTCTGGTATGGATGTGCCCACCCGCTCAGGATGACACGGAGTGGTGGCGCGGTCTGGTGTGGATGCTTGCGCAAAAGCCCTTCAGTTTGTCATTCCGAACGAGGCGAGCGCCATAGGCGCGGCCGAGGAGGAATCCGTTATGAGCCGGTTTGAGTTGTCACAGATATGTTGGCGCACAAACTGGCTGAATACGGATTCCTCGCTGCGCTCGGAATGACAAAGAGAGCGGCCCTCAGATGCCTTGTGCATCCCGAGCGCAGCGAGGGATCCTTGCTACGGGTATAGGTAACTCTGGCGCAGCGTAGAAGACCTGCCAGCGAGGGATCCTTCGCTGGTGGGGCATCGGCGGTCTGGTGTGGATGTAATACCCGCTCAGGATGACACGGGGTGGTGGCGCGGTCTGGTGTGGATGCTTGCGCAAAGCCCTTCAGTTTGTCATTCCGAACGAAGCCAACGCCATAGGCGCGGCCGAGGAGGAATCCGTTATGAGCCGGTTTGAGTTGTCACAGATATGTTGGTGCACAAACTGGCTGAATACGGATTCCTCGCTGCGCTCGGAATGACACAGGGGCTTCCAAACTGCGTTCTTCTACGCTCCTAAGCATTCCTTTGTGCTCTTTGTGCCTTTGTGGTTTGCCTCTTTGCCTGCCGCCAACGTCAGAAAAATGTCAGAAATCGGCCCAGCACCTTGATACCCTCTTGACTGGCCTCCCCAAAGTGGTTATTATCTGGCCGCTTTAGCACTCATATTGCTAGAGTGCTAAGGGTGGGGCAGATATCTGTTTTGACCCCCACCCACAAATCGAACAACATCTTTTATCTGCTTTAGGAGGCATTGTATGGCTCAGAATCTCAAACCGCTCGCCGACCGCGTCTTGGTGGAGCCCATTGAGGACGAGGAGATCACCCCAGGCGGCATTGTGCTGCCCGAGACCGCCAAGGAAAAACCCCAGCGCGGCAAGATCCTCGCCACCGGCCCGGGTGGGCGCGATGAGGACGGCAAAGTGATCGCCATGGAAGTTGCAGTGGGTGACACGGTGCTGTTTGCCAAGTACGCCGGCACGGAGATCAAGGTAGAAGGCAAGAAGCTGATGATCTTGCGCCAGTCTGACCTGCTGGCAATCGTAGGCAAGTAAACACACTGCCTTAATTTTCAAAAGATCAACCAGGAGAATTCAGATCTATGGCAAAGCAACTCGTTTTTTCTGAAGAAGCACGCCGCCACCTGCTGCGCGGTGTGGACGCCGTGGCTGAGGCCGTGGTCACCACCCTCGGCCCCAAGGGCCGCAACGTGGCCCTCGACCGCAAGTTCGGCGCCCCCACCATCACGCACGACGGTGTGACGGTTGCCAAGGAAATTGAGCTGGAGAACCCGTTCGAGAACATGGGCGCCCAGCTGCTCAAGGAAGCCGCTTCCAAGACCAATGACATCGCCGGTGACGGCACCACCACCAGCACCCTGCTGGCGCACGCCATCGTGACCGATGGCATGAAGAACCTGGCCGCGGGCGCCAATCCCATGCTGCTGAAGCGCGGCATTGAGGCCGCCACCAAGGCCGTCTCTGACGAGATCAAGAAGCAGGCGATCGAGATCAAGACCAAGGAAGACATTGCCAACGTGGCGTCTGTCTCGGCCCAGGACCGCACCATTGGTGAGCTCATCTCCGAAGTGTTCGACAAGGTCGGCAACGACGGCGTCATCACCGTGGAAGACTCCCAGGGTCTGCAGTTCGAGACTGAGTATGTGGAAGGTATGCAGTTCGACCGCGGCTACCTCTCCGCCTACTTCGTCACCAACCCGGAGAGCATGGAAGCCGTCATTGACGACGCCCAGGTTCTGATCCACGACAAGAAGATCAGCGCCGCCCAGGACATGGTGCCCCTGCTGGAGAAGCTGGTGCAGACCGGCAAGCGCAACCTGGTCATCATCGCTGAAGATGTGGACGGCGAAGCGCTGGCCACTCTGGTGCTGAACAAGCTGCGTGGCATGCTGAACGTGCTGGCCGTCAAAGCCCCCGGCTTTGGTGACCGCCGCAAGGCCATGCTGCAGGACATTGCTGTGCTGACCGGCGCCACCGTCATCTCCGAGGAAGTTGGCCGCAAGCTCGAATCGGCCACCCTGGAAGACCTGGGCCAGGCCGAGAAGGTCATCTCTGACAAGGACAACACCACCGTCATTGGCGGCAAGGGTGACGAGAAGGCCATCAAGGGCCGCATCGAAGAGATCCGCGTCGAGAAGGAGAACAGCACCAGCGACTACGACAAAGAGAAGCTGGACGAGCGTCTGGCCAAGCTCTCCGGCGGTGTGGCCATCATCCGTGTTGGTGCCGCCACCGAGACCGAGCTGAAGGAAAAGAAGCACCGCGTCGAAGACGCCGTCTCCGCCACCCGCGCTGCCATTGAAGAAGGCATCGTGCCCGGTGGTGGTGTGGCCCTGCTGAATGCGCGTGCCGTGCTCGACAAGCTGAAGATCGCCGGCGAGGACGAGAAGGTGGGCGTGCAGATCGTGCGCCGCGCCCTCGAGCAGCCGCTGCGCCGCATCGCCCAGAACGCCGGCCAGGATGGCTCGGTGATCGTGGACGGTGTGCTGCGCAAGCACGAGGAGCTGAAGAGCAAGACCATCGGCTACGACGTGCTGGCTGAGGACTTTGTGGACATGGTAGAGAAGGGCTGGATCGACCCCGCCAAGGTGACTCGCGGCGCGCTCGAGAATGCCGCTTCGATCGCCGCCATGATCCTCACCACTGAGGCGCTCATCACCGACAAGCCTGAGGAGCATCCGGCCCCCGCCCCTGGCGGCGGCCACATGCCTGAGTACTAGCCAACGGCTTCGCCGTTGGCTCTGGCAAAGGCTACGCCTTTGCCGCGTAGTAGCCGGCGAACGCTTTTTTTGTTGAGCCTTTGGCGAAACTTCGTTTCGCCGCGAGACTTCGGTCAAGCAACAAGCGGCCCCGCACTACGTGCGGGGCCGCTTTTTCTCTTCCGCACACATCCCGGGTACCGGTAATTGCGGATGTTGCAAGGATCCGAGATTGAATGTATAACTAAGGTACTCCCTGCCGCCGGAGTCCTCTTCTAGTTTGTGGGGCTTTATTGGAAGACTGCAGGAAGACATTTGAGGAGTAAAAAATTCAGAAACTGTATTCTCCTGTTTTGCATATTGCCCTGACTTTGAGTCTACTGGCCGCTTGGCTGCCAACTCCAGCATCTGCGGCTACCTCCGCATCTGAAGGCGGATCTGATTCCCAACCCTACTTACGCTCTGACGGCACTTTGGATGTGCCCGCTGGTTTCAGCGGCGGCTTCGATCTGAACGGCTGGGACGCGAGCCTGCATCCCAGCCGCGGCGTCCTGCTGCGCCCAAAGGCAGTTGGGGCGGGTGAGTGGGCCTCACTGGGCGGAGCGGGTACGGGATTAAATGGCACCGTATATGACATCGAGTTCCAGGGCGGGGTGCTCTACGCCGGAGGCTTTTTCACGGATGCCGGCGGTGACCCGGACGCCGATTACATTGCCAAGTTCAGCGGCGGGGTCTGGTCTTCGTTGGCTGGGCCAGGCAGCGGGCTTAACAACAGCGTGCACGACATTGAGTTTGATAGCGGAGTGCTCTACGCTGGAGGCCAGTTCACCGATGCGGGCGGCGACACGAACGCCGATCGCATTGCCAAGTTCAGCGGCGGGGTTTGGTCTTCGCTGGGCGGCGTGGGGCTGGGTAGCCCTGTAGAAGACATCGAGATCGATAGTGGGATTGTCTACGTGGGTGGTTCCTTCACCAATGCTGGCGGCAATGCCAACGCCAATCACATTGCTCAGTTCGACGGGAGTGCCTGGTCCGCGCTGGGTGGTGGCTTGAACACCACGGTGCGCACTCTCGCGTTCAACGGCGGAGTGCTCTACGCTGGGGGAAGCTTCATCAATGCCGGCGGCGACCAGGACGCGGATCACATTGCCAAGTTCGACGGTGCATCCTGGTCTTCGTTGGGCGGGGCGGGCACTGGCTTGAGCAGCACCGTATATGACATCGAGTTTGACGGCGGGGTGCTCTACGCCGTGGGTGCTTTCACCGCTGCGGGCGGCAATGCGAATGCGGACCGCATCGCCCAGTTCAGCGGCGGGGTTTGGTCTTCGCTGGGCGGCGTGGGGCTGAGTGGCTTTACGTATGAGGTCGAAGTTGATGGCGGGGTCGTTTACGCCGGAGGCGCGTTTTCAGATACAGGCGGCGACCCCGACGCCGACGGCATTGCCCAATTCAGCGGCGGGGTCTGGTCTGCCGTGGGCACGGGCCTCGGTACTGTACGCGATATTACATTCAACGCCGGAGCGCTCTACGCTGGGGGTGGTTTCACCGCTGCAGGCGGTGATCCTGACGCCGATAACATTGCCCAGTTCGCCTTGCCGGCAAGCGGCGGTGGCAGTAGTGGCAGCAGTGACAGCAGCGGTTCTTCCATTAGCAAAGCCATCGTACCTAGCGGCGTCACCACGCTGGAGCTTGGGCGCATCATTGTTTCGGTGCTGGCCACGGCCATCCCGCCAGGGCAGACGGGCTGTGTGCTCACCATCCAGCAGTCAGCCGACAGCTCTGCGGTCTTCGGTTTCACCCTGGACGACACCGTATGGGATGTGAAAGTGCACTGCAATGGCAGCGAGCTGAGTATATTCTTTGACGCGTTGACTGTCTGTGTCCGCCCCGTGGATGGGGTGCTGGCCAACAAGAACGTATATCACAGCCACAACGCGGGCAGCTTCGAGCCGTTGTCGGGCGGCCAACTGAGCGGTTACGTTTGCGGGCAAACCCGCCTGCTCTCGCTGTTCACGCTGGGCCAGTTGGCGCTGCCCAATACTGGCTTTGCACCTGGCCGAGTCAGTACGCTGGCTGAGCAGCCCGCCGAAGCGGCCTATGCGGCCACGGACCTCTCGCTCAGCATTCCCAAGCTGGGCGTCGAGCTCAGTATCCTTGGAGTGCCGCAAAGCCCCAATGGCTGGGATGTGAGCTGGTTGCAAGCCAACCAGGCTGGCTACTTGTACGGCACCAGCTTTCCAACCTGGGAGGGCAACAGTGCCCTGACCGCGCATGTGTGGAATGCGGACAACACACCTGGGCCGTTCTATGAGCTCAAATCGCTGCAATACGGCGACCGCTTCACTGTCTCTGCTTACGGTTACACCTACACCTACGAGGTGCGCAGCAACCGCCTGATGTCACCGGGCAGCCTGGTGGCGCTCAACGATAGCCCGTACAACCTGATCACGCTCATCACCTGCGAAAGCTTCAGCGAGCTGACCGGCGACTACCTGCACCGCCGTGCGGTGCAGGCAGTGCTGGTGGACGTGCAGTAGCGCTCATCTGCGCCTCATCCCCGCCGCTTGTGTTGCAAGCGGCGGGCGTGCTATAATTGCAGCGTTATTTGAAATAACGGCCTCGCATTTGGCCTTTTCTGGATTTGCTAACTACAACTAGCAGTACCTGATGAGATCATTACCCCGGCCGTGGTTCACGTGTCGGGGTTTTTTGTTGCAGTAGATCAAGTAACACAAAAATAGAAAGGGCAGGGCAGCGTTATCTTGCGCCCTGCAAGGTGTATTTAACGTTTATGAGTAAGAAAGCTCAAAAATTGCGCATCATCCCGTTGGGGGGCCTGGGAGAGATCGGCAAGAATATGACCGTCTTCGAATACGGAGACGAAATTTTGGTCGTCGATACCGGCATCATGTTCCCGGAGAGCGACATGCTGGGGATAGATTACATCATCCCTGACTTCAAGTACCTGCTGGACAAGCGGGACAAGGTCAAGGGCATCGTCATCACCCACGGGCATGAGGACCATACCGGCGCGATCCATCATGTGGTGGAGCAGATCAACGCGCCCATCTATGCCACCCCGCTGACCAAAGGCCTGCTTGAGGTCAAGCTGGCCCGCGGCGGGCAATCTGGCAAGGCCAAGGTCAATGAGATCAAGGCTGGCGATACGGTGCAGATCGGCGTGTTCAAGGTGGAGTTCTGCCATGTGTGCCACTCCATCCCCGATTGTGTCGCCCTGGGCATCACCACGCCGGCCGGCCTGGTGGTGCACACCGGCGACTACAAGCTGGACCATACTCCGGTGGATAACTGGCCGACCGACTACACCAAGCTGGCGGAGTTTGCCGGCCGGGGTGTGCTGGCCATGCTGGGCGACTCCACCAATGCCGACCGGGCTGGTTGGACGCCATCTGAGCGCGTCATCGAGCCGGCGTTTGACAAAGTGTTCCGTGAGGCCAAGGGCCGCATCCTGGTAGCCACGTTCGCCTCCCTGATCTCGCGCATCCAGCAGGTGGGCGAGGCCGCCTTGCGCCACGGGCGCAAGATGGCCTTCGTCGGCACCAGCATGCGCGAGAACGCCAAGATGGCCAAGCAGCTCGGCTACCTGGACCTGCCGGATGAGCTGCTGGTGCCGATCGACGAGGCGCTGCGCCTGCCGCCGCACGAGGTGGTGCTGATGTGCACCGGCTCGCAGGGCGAGCCGTCGAGCATCGTCGGCCGCCTGGCGTCTGGCACCAACCGCCAGTTCGATCTGCTGCCGACAGACACGGTGGTGCTGTCCTCGCATCCCATCCCGGGCAACGAGGAAAGTGTCTCGCGCACGATCAATAAGCTGTTCCAGCGCGGCGCGCATGTGGTCTACGACCCGGTGGAAGCCGTGCACGTCTCTGGCCACGCCAGCCAGGAAGAGATGAAGTTCATGTTGAACCTGGTCAAGCCCAAGTACCTGATCCCGGTGCACGGCGAACTGCGCCACCTGCACCAGCATGCCGCCATCGCCCAGAGCCTGGGTTACGCCAAGGACAACGTGGCGATCGTGGAGAACGGCCAGGTGATCGAGTTCAGCGCGGGCAAGATGTTCATGGGTGAGCGCATCCCCGGCGGGCATGTGTTCGTGGATGGCTCGAGCGTGGGCGATATTGGCCCGGCGGTCATGCGTGAGCGTGACGCCCTGGCCCGCGAGGGCTTTGTGCTGGTCAACCTGCGCATCAACCCGCAGACCCGCAAGCTGACCCGCGAGCCGGAGATCATCACGCGTGGTTTTGTATACCAGCGCGAGTCGGACGAGCTGCTGGCGGAAACCCGCCGCCAGATCGAGAAGACCCTGGCCGAAGCCAATGGCGACCTGCAGCGCCAGCTGGAGAACAAGCTGCGCGATCATTTCTTTGATATGACCAAGCGCAAGCCGATGATCTTCGTAATGGTCAACTCCAACTAAACAAAAAGCCCGCTGCGAAAGCAGCGGGCTTTTTTTATTTATCGGCCAGAGCCTACGGTGTAGCCGAAGGCGAGGGGGTTACGGTGGGGATGGGGCCGCTGGTGCCTACCGGCGTGGGCGAGGGGCCGGGGGTGGCGGTGATCAGGCGCACGCGGATGGTGAGCAACTGGCCCACGAAGATGTTGTTGGCGTTGTCCAGATTGTTCTCACGCAGGATGTCGGCCACCGTGCTCAGGAAGCGCTCAGCGATCAGGGCCAGCGAGTCGCCCGGCAGCACCAGGTACTGGATCTCGTCACCGAAACGCAGGTTCTCCGGCAGGGGGGTGGGCTCGGGGAAGGGCATATCCGGGTTGGGGATGACGATCTCCTGGCCGACGAGCAGCACGCTGCTGTTGTTGAGGCCGTTGAGGATCATGATGACGATGTAGTCGACCCCAAATTGCTCCGCAATGCTGGAGATGGTGTCGCCCGATGCCACTGTGTAGAGGAAGGGCGCCGAGGCGGTAGGCGTGTTGGCGATGGGCGTCTCGGTGGGGATCTCGGTCACCGTGGGCGTGAGGCTGGGGGTGGGGGTGATGGTGGGGGTTGGCGTATCGCTGGGGAAGATGCCGCCAATGCCGCCGCCGGAGTACCAGCTGTAGGTGGTATAGCAGCCGCTGGCCAGCAACAACAAGGCCAGCAGGCCCAGGCCATAGGCAAAAACGTTCTTGCGCCCGCCGCGCCCCCTTCCACGAGTGAGTAGCCTGTAAGGTCCTTTTATGGTCATACGTCTCCCAAAACAAATACCCGTTCGCCGCGCCAGAAGTGCGGTGTAGCAATGCTATGTTGTCTGGCGGCTATGGGTGTAACTAGATTCTACCCGAAGGCATAAGAAAAGAATGAGTGCTGAACTAGAGATCGGATAGCCCGGCTAGGGGCTGACGATGATGTGGCCGACCATGCCAGCCTCATCATGGCCGGGGATGCTGCAAATGAACTCGATCGTGGTGGCGTGGTCAATGGTGAAGGTGACGATCTCGACATCCCCGGGGGAGAGCAGGACATCCATGTCGAGGGCCGGGATCCGCAGGGCATGGTCGAGCGCGCCGTGGTTGTAGAGGGTCAGCTCCACGGGGCGGTTGGCCTGCACATGGAGCTCTTGCACATCCCAGTGGATATCGTGGGCGGTCAGGCTGATGCGCTGGGGCTCTGGCATGCAGGCGGCCAGCAGCAGGCTGAGCAGCGCAAGCAGGGTCAGGGTTTTGAGGGTCTTTTTCATCTTAGAAGTCACCATTGAACGGCTCAGCGTAGCCGGTCAGCTCCACATAGCCGGAGCCGTTGACGGCCTGCCCGGCTTGGGTGCCGTGCAGTTGTACCGCGCCTTCCCAGTAGGTGAAGGTGTGGTTTAGCTCTTGGTCGCTGAGGTAGGGCGTGACCTCAAGCTCCAGATCGTGGGCAGGCAGGCTAATGCGCCAGCTGGCCGGGTACTCGGCGCCGGAGCGCGGGCTGCGCCACTGGCTGAGCGGGGTGAGCACGAAATCCTCGGCGAAGAGCTGGGTCGTGCTGCCATCCGGCGCCACCAGCGTGCCGCTGGAGCGCGGCGTGATGCTGCCGTCGGCGCGGCGCAGCTGGTACAGCATCAGCTCGTAGCCGCTATCCAGTTGGAGCGAGAACCAATCCCAGCCGATGATCTCGCTGGTCAGCACTGAAGTGCTGAACTCGTGGTCCTTCCAGCTCAGGCCGGCGACCTCGAAGATTTCGTCGCCAATCGTCAGGCTGCCCTGGCTGATCAGGCGGGTTTGGCTGTAGTAGTACGAGGCGTTGCCAGGCTCCTCGCCCTTGCGGCTGTAGCCACGGTCGCCCTGCAGGATGGGGCCTTTGGCGTCTTGCAGGCTGAGCTCGAGGCGCAGCCCCTCGTGGGCGGCGTAGAGGGTGAAGCGGTCTGGGCCGGCGGCTTCCACGCGCCAATCCTCCAGCCAGACCGCATATGGGGCGCCCTGGGCGCCGGCCAGCCCGGCCGCGCCGCGTGAGAAACGCTCCTGGGCATAAAAATCGCCGTTTTGCACGTCTGTGATGGTGAAGTGGGCCATGTAGACCTGGCCGGTAGCCCACTGGCTGCTGCGCGGCGGCAATTGGGCCGGCGGCAGCAGGCCGCGGCGGAAGAAGGTGAGCTGGTAGCCAAAGTGGCGGCCGTCTGCGGTTTCCAGGTTGCCGGTGTAGTACCACCACTCGGTTTGGAAGTCAGGGTGGGGGCCGAAGTCTTCTGGGAAGCTGAACGTGCGCAGGCCTTCGGCGCGGGCAAAGCCTTCGATGACCTGGGGCGTGCTCTGCACCGAGGCGTTAAGGTCTTCCGGCTTGGCTGGCGGACGGAAGGCGAAGTAAGCCACGGCAGCCAGGCCGGCAATGAGCAGGAGGATGGGTGCGAAGCGACGCATCAGTCGAACCTCATGGCGTCTGCGGCGCTGCGGCGGCTGGCGCGCCAGGCTGGGTACAGGCCGGCCAGCAGCGCGGCGGCGATGGCCAGCAGCAGGGCTTCGATGAACGGCTGGCTTTCGAAGTGCAATTGCAGGGTCCAGCCAAACGAGCGGCGATTGATGAGGGTGAGCAACACCTGGGCTATGACCAAGCCCATTGGCAGGGCCAGCAGCCCGGCCAGCGCGCCGATCAGCCCGGTCTCGAGCAGGGTCAGCGACCAGATCTGGCGCACGGTCAGGCCGATGGCTTTGAGGATGCCCATCTGGCGCTGCTTCTCGAGCTGGAGCGAGAGCATGGCCGAGAGCACGCCCACGAAGGCCACGTTGGTGGTGATGAGTTGCAGCGCGCTGCTAATGAGGAAAGTGCGGTCGAACACGCTGAGGCTCTCGGCGCGCAGGGTGCTGTTGGAGCGAATGTGCAGCAGCTGCTGCGGGCTGAGCCCGCGTTGCAGCTCGGCCACCATGGCGTCTACATCCGTGCCGGTTGTGACGACGGCGGAGAAGGCCGTGACGCTTTGATCGCCCCAGATTTGGCGATAGTTCTCGAGCCACATGGTGATGTTGCCGCGGCTGGAGGTGTAATCACTGAATACCGCGGCAATGTGAAAGCCGCGCGGGCCGTCAGGCGTGTATAGCGTGATCTCGTCACCCAGGCCAAGCTCCAGGCGGTTGGCGAGCGGCTCAGAGATCATGACCGCCCCGTTCTGCACGGCCTGCCAGACTTCCTGGCCGCTGCCATCGGCTTCGTAGTAGACCTGTTCGTCGCCATCATTGGGGTTGTTGTTGGCGGCGATCATGAGCGGGCCGTAGGGCGAATCGACCATGACGTTGCGCAAATAGTAGGTGGCTTGGATGCCGGGCCAGGTTTCGAGGCGGCGCAAAGCGTCAGGGTCGATAGCTTCCTGCGGCTCGGAGAGGTTGGCGCCGGCCACCGAGCCGTAGACATCATTTTGCAGAATGATCTCCATCCAGTTGACGACGCTGGCGCGGAAGCTGCTGACCATCAGGCTGCCGCCGATGGTGACGGCCACCGCCACCATGAGCGCGGCCATGGCTGGCGAAGTGCGGCTGGCCGAGGCCGAGACCTCACGCGGGGCCAGGCGCCCCAGCGGGCCGATGAGCGGCGCCAGGACGCGAGCCAGCAGCGGCATGCCGACCTGCATGATGAACGGGGCCACCAAAGCGGCGCCGATGACCACACCGAACATGGCGCCGAAGCTGGGGATGAGCTGCAGATCGAGGCGGGCCAATGCAAACGCTGAGGCGAGCGACAGCAGCGCGCCGACAATGCTGGCCTGCGCCAGCGTGCGGCGCGAGATGCTCTCGAGCTGCGAGCGGGAGAGGGTGCGGCGTGGCGGCGATTTGGCCGCCTCCCAGGCCGGGATGATGGCGGCCACCAGCGTGGCCAGCATGCCGAGCAGCGCGCCTTTGACCAGGCTCTGGGCCGGCAAGCTGACCTCGCGCACGGTCATGGTGTAGAAGACATCATTGATGGTCTGCGAGACCATGGCCACCGAGCCGCGGCCCATCAGGATGCCGAGAGCCAGGCCGGCCAGCGAGCCGATCACACCCACCAGCAGCGCCTCGCCCAGCACGAGGGCAAAGATCTCACGGCTGCTGACGCCGAGGGCGCGCAGCGTGCCGAAGGACTGGCGGCGCTGCACGACCGAGAAGGTGACTGTGTTGTAGATGAGGAAGACGCCGACCACCAGGCCCAATAAACTGAGGGCGGTGATGTTGGTGCGGAAGGCGGCGGTCATCTGCTCGACGGATTGGTTGCGGCTTTCAGACTGCAGCACCACCGCGCCTTCCGGCAGGCGGCTCTCCAGGTCGGCGATGATGGCAGCGCGGTTCTGGCTGGGCAGGATCAGGTCGATGCGCTCCAGGCGGCCCAGGCGGCCGCTGAACTCCTGCACCGTGGCCAGGTCGGCCAGCAGCAAGCCCTGCAGGGCTTGCGCGCTCAGATTGTCACGCGGCTGTAGCAGGCCGGCCACCACCGCAGGCAGCGAGATGCCATTGATTTGCAGCTCCAGCGGGTCGCCTTGGCTTAGGTTGAATTCACTCGCCATTTGGGTGGAGAGCAGCACCGCGCCGGGGATGGCGTAGAAGGCGCCCATGGCCGTGCTGGGGCTATCTTCGCCCGCATCGCCGGCGATGTAATTGCGGAACGGGCGCTCGGCGAACGGGTCAATGCCCATGAGCTGTAGGGGAGCATCGCCCAACTGCGGGGAGGTGACCAGCTGGCTGAGCACGGGCGCCATCGGCAGCTCCAGCCCGGCGGTGCGCAGGTCTACATAGACTTGCTCATCCAGGCCAAGGGGGCCGGCCGAAATGTAATGGGTGGCTTTGCCGGCCACGGCTTCGGTGCTGAGCTCGAAGGCCTGGGCGGCGCTGGCGTTGGCAATATCCACACTGACCGCCACGCCCACGCCCATAGCGATGCCGATCAGCATCAGCAGGCTTTGCAGCGGGTGGGTCAGCAGGTAGCGCCCGGCAACCTTGAACAGACTCGGCGCCAGCAGCCCTCGGCTGCGGGCGCTCATGGGCGGGCTGGCTCGCTGACCAGCTTGCCGTCGTGCATGCGCAAGATCCGGTCGGCCAGGCGAGCGTTGTCGAGGTTGTGGGTGGCCATCACCAGGTTCTTGCCGGCCTGGCGGGTGAGCTGCTCCAGCAGGGCCATGATGTGCGAGCCGGTCTCCTCGTCGAGGTTGCCGGTGGGCTCATCGGCCAGCACCAGCAGCGGGTCGTGCGAGAGGGCGCGGGCGATGGCGACGCGCTGCTGCTCGCCGCCGGACAGGCGGTCAGGGAAGGCGCCCTCGCGCCCGGCCAGGCCGACCTGGCCCAGCAGCTCACGGGAGCGCGCCTGGGCCTGCTTCAGCGGCGTGCCGCGCAGCTCGGCCGGCAGGGTGACGTTCTCGAGCACGGTCAGGGTGGGCAGCAGGTTGAAGAATTGGAAGACGAAGCCAATGTGATTGCGGCGGAACAGGGTGCGCTCGGCCTCGCTCATGGCGACCAGGTTCTGGCCTTGCAACCAGATCTCGCCCTCGTCGGCCAGGTCGATGCCGCTGATCAGGTTGAGGAAGGTGCTCTTGCCGCTGCCAGAGGAGCCCAGCAGGGCCACGAATTCGCCGGGCTGGATCTCGAGATCGACCTGGCGCAGGATGGAGCGGCGTTGGCCGGCCTCCTGGTAGCTCTTGGAGAGGTTGTGGATACGAAGCAGCGAGTGGGGTGCGCTCATAGCGTTTGTTAACAATATCACAAACGAATAGCGAACGGCAAGCGCCAGCATCCGTAGGTACAATGGGGCGGCTTAACCTGGCAGATCCCCACGCTTGAGCTGAGAATACAGACGCACCGCAGAAAGGTATATGCGCGCATGACAACCAAGGCTGCCCCGATGACCGAGACGGCTGCCAGCGAATCGCTGGTGGAGAAGCTGGAAGGCATCATCAAGACCATTCCCGCCGGCCATGTGACATTGGCCAAGATCATGGACATCATCGGTAACGACAGCCTGATGTTGATCACCATCTTTCTGTCGCTGGTCTTTCTTATTCCGGTTTCCATCCCGGGGGTCAGCACCATCTTTGGCAGCGCCATCATGCTGATCGGCGTGTCGCTGCTGTTCAGCGACACGGTGTATCTGCCCAAGCGCATCAAAGAGCGCCCGATTGCCAGCGAGAAGCTGGTCAAGGGCATGAACGGCGCGCTGACCTGGCTGCGGCGGTTGGAGAAGATCAGCAAGCCTGGGCGCATCCCCTGGCTGGCGACCGGCGCGCGTTTGTTCAACAAGCTGGGCTACATCTTGGCGGCCGGCCTGCTGATGATCCCGTTCGGCTTCGTGCCGTTCAGCAATACCCTGCCGGCTATCGCCCTGATCTTCTTCGCGATCGGCGCCATTCAAAAGGACGGGCTAAGTATTTTGTTTGGCCACCTGATGAACGTTGCCACTATCATTTACTTTACAATTTTGATCGCCGGCGGCGGTTGGACCATCGTTGAACTTTTGCGCCTCATGCAGGGTGGGTAGCAGCTTCGGCTGCACGGCAGGTATGCAAACAAAAAAGAGCGCCGCATTGCGGCGCTCTTTTTGTGTTTGTATATCGGGTACAGCTTACTTCAGCGTGCCGGCGATCTCGCGGGCTTTGCGGATCATCTGATTTGTGTAGCCCCACTCATTGTCGTACCAGGCAAAGATCTTGACGAGGTTGCCGTCGACCACCTTGGTCATCTCCATGTCGATGATACAGGCATGCGGGTCGCCCACGATGTCGGAGGACACGATCTCGTCATTGGTCACGCGGATGATGCCCTTGTAGCGGCCCTGGGACTCTTCGGTGAGGATCTTGTTGATCTCCTCGGCGCTGGTGTTCTTCTCCGTCAGCATCACGATGTCTGAGACCGAGCCGACCGGTACGGGCACGCGTAGCGCCACGCCGTCAAACTTGCCCTTGTACTGGGGCAGGGCCAGCGTGGTGGCCTTGGCCGCGCCGGTGGTGGCAGGCACGATGTTGGCGGCGGCGGCCCGGCCGCGGCGGAAGTCGCCGCCCTTGCCGCCGGGGCCGTCTACCAGGCCCTGGCCGGCGGTGTAGCCGTGCACAGTGGTCATGATCGCTTTCTGGATGCCCAGATGGCGGCCGATGACTTCCACCACCGGGGTCAGCGAGTTGGTGGTGCAACTGGCGCACGAGATGATGTTGGCATCCTCGTCAGAGGTGTTGACGCCAAACACCACCGTGGGCACATCGGCGCTCTTGGTGGGGGCGGAGATGATGACGTACTTGGCGCCGGCTTCAATGTGCTTGATGGCATCGGCCTTTTCGGTGAAGCGGCCGGTGCTCTCGATCACAATGTCCACGCCCAGATCCTGCCAGGGCAGGGCGGCGGGATCCTTCTCGCTGAGGAACTGGAAGCTGTGCTTGTCGACGTGCAGGGTATTGCCCTCGGCGCGCACATCCTCGCCAAAGCGGCCGTACACGGTGTCGTACTTGATGAGATAGGCGATGTTCTCAGGCGAGGCGATGTCGTTGACCGCCACCACCTCCAGATTGTCATCCTCGAGGGCCAGGCGCAACGCAGCGCGCCCAATGCGCCCCAGACCATTAATAGCTACACGTGCCATTTGTTCCTCCGAAATTCAATGAATGCTGTGTGATTTTGAGGCAATTATAGTGCGCTTTGGAACGCCTCTCCTACTCCTTAACCACAAAGGCACAAAGACCACAAAGATGAAACTTTCTCAAAAGCCAGAGCTTTGTGACCTTTGTGTCTTTGTGGTTCTTTTGTCAGGGACTGCCATCTATTCCATGATGGAATAGAGTCGTGCTATACTGCGCGTATGTCCATTCCAGTCCCTGACGAAACCATCCTTGGCATCCTGGCGGCCGAGCCGCAACATGGCTACCAACTGCTGGCGCGCTTTCAGTCGAAAGCTGACCTGGGGCGAGTGTGGACCCTGAGCACCAGCCAACTGTATGCCGTGCTCAAGCGGCTGGAGACCGAGGGCTTGATCCGCGGCAAGACCGTGCAAAGCGGCGATGCCCCGCCGCGGCGCGAGTACAGCACGACGGCCGCCGGCCGCCGCCGGCTGGATGCCTGGCTGCAGACGCCGGCGCTCTCGGCCAGCGTGCGCCAGGTGCGGGTGCAGTTCATGAGCCGGCTGTACGTGGCGCGCCTGCTGGGCCAGCCCACGCAGGCGCTGGTGGACATGCAGCGCGCTGTGTGCGAGAAACAGCGCCGCCAGCTGCTGGCCGCCCGGGATGCTTCCGGCGAGATGGAAGAGCTTGTGCTGGATTTCGTGCTCGGCCAGTTGGATGCGGTGCTGGCCTGGCTGGACCGCTGTGAAGAGCGTGTGGCGCAGATCACCCCTGCATAAATCTCATATTTAGGAGAACTATGAAGAAGCTAGTGTTGTCTTTCGTTTTGCTGCCTGCCCTCTTGCTGGCGGGCTGCGGCGCGCCTGCGGTTGCGCCGACCGCCGATGTACCAGCGGTCACGACTGAACTTGTGGTGATGGCGGCCTCCTCGCTGACGGATGCGTTCAACGAGATCGCCGAGACCTTCGAAGCCGCCAACAGCGGCGTGGATGTGCTGCCTAACTACGCGAGCTCATCTTCCCTGGCGACCCAGCTGGTGGAAGGCGCCCCGGCGGATATTTTCGCCTCGGCCAATTTTGCGCAGATGACGGTAGCCGCGGATGCGGGCCGCATTGAGGGCGAGCCCACGGCCTTCCTCACCAACCGCCTGACCATCATCGTGCCGGCTGACAACCCGGCGGGTATTGAGAGCTACCTCGACCTGGCCAACCCCGGCCTGGCGCTGGTGCTGGCCGCGCCCGAAGTGCCTGTACGCGATTACAGCGACCAGAGCATCGCCTTGATGGGCGACGCGGCGTTCCAGGCGGCGGTGTACGCCAACCTGGTGTCCGAGGAGCCGAATGTGCGCCAGGTGGCGACCAAGATCTCCCTGGGCGAGGCGGATGCCGGCATCGTGTACACATCTGACGTGACGCCGGATATTGCCGGCAGCGTGCTGCAGATCCCGATCCCGGATGAGCTGAACGTGATCGCCAGCTACCCGATCGCGGTGGTGGAAGGCGCCCCGGCGGGCAGCGTGGCCCAGGCTTTTGTAGACTTTGTGCTGAGCGCCGAAGGCCAGGCCATTCTGGCCAAGTGGGGCTTCGGGCCGAAGCCGTAGTGCTGTGCTTATAAGCAAAAAAAGAGAGCTGGCTCTGCCAGCTCTCTTTTGTTTAGGCTTTTGCTCTAGACCACTTCAGCTTCAGTTGCTCACGCTGACCGAACAGTTCTACGTGCCGGTTTATCGAGCGTTGGATGACCAGCATGCCTAGCCAATTTGGCGTAGTGATGCGCAGGCGCAGCTCTTGGCCGTTAACGTCCGCATCCAGCCGACCGCGCTTGAACTGCACCCAACCGTGCTGCGCGTCATATTCTGCCGGGATCTTCATTTGGTAGTGGTGGCACAGGCGTTTAAGGAACCCTGACGGGTCTCGCGGCTGGATAATGGCTTCTTGAACTTTCATGAATGCTCGTAGTCTGTAGTTGCGCCCGAGTTAGGAAGCAGTTTCGTTACCCAGCGAAGCCGAGGCCGGATGGAGTTGCGTTACCCAGCGTAGCTGGGTAGCAACTCCTAGGCGCAGCGCCGCCAGGCGCTGCATATGCCCCTACTGCGATTCGAACGCAGGCTTCTGCCTCCGGAGGGCAGCGCTCTATCCACTGAGCTATAGGGGCTGGCTGTAAGCAGCAGAGCGCATTTTATCACGCCGGCTTTTGCCCTATTGCTTGAGCGTCTTGGGGTTTTATAATGGAAGTGCGCTTGGCTGCGTTATGTACTCAGCGAGGGCGGTGATTTAAAAAGCGATGCCATCAGCCGTTCCCCTCGAGCTGATGGCATGAACTATGTAAGAACGAAAAACCTGGTTAGGTTATACGAGGGAATGTCCTATATTTGAATAGGCGATTGTGTTTAGAAAATAGACATTTGTACTGGGCATCTGTGGAGGAGGGCATGGGAGATGAATAGTCAATTGCAGGCCGAAAAGAAACTCCGCGTCGCGGTTCTGGAAGATCATCCTCCGGTGGTGGATGGGTACACGTACCGGCTGTCCAAATATCCCAACATAGAGTTGGTGGCCTCGGCCCGCAACGGGGAGCAGCTGGACGAACTGCTTAAACTGCACACGATCGATGTGCTCATCTTGGATATTCTTGCGCCGGCGCGGGAGGGCACTGAAGCGCCGTACCCGCTGTTCAATGTGATTTCCCGTTTCCGCAAGGATCACCCTGAAATGGCGATCCTGATCATCTCGGGCCACAAGCAGCCCACCCTGATCCGCTCGGTGATGGAAGCCGGCGCAAGCGGTTACATCATCAAAACTGAGGCGGCTGCCTCCGAGCGCCTGGGCGAGATCATCCTCTTGTTGGCTGACGGTGGCATTTTCCTCTCGGAGCAAACCGCGGCTACGCTTGCCTACCCAGGCGGCAGCGAAGACATCGAAATGCTGACTGACCGCCAGCGCGAGGTGCTTTCGTTGTGTGCAGCCAACCCGGGGATGACCACCAATGATCTGGCTGGATTGCTCAGCATCGCCCCGACCACGGTGCGCAATACACTCTCAGACTCTTACAAGCGTTTGCGCGTCAATAACATGACGGCCGCGGTGCTAAAGGCGCGTGACCTGGGCTTGATCACCCCCATGGGGGATGTGTATCCGGGCTAAGGATTGCCCTGCACAGAAGCAAACAACTGCTCTATGGGCGCGATGGCATGATCCAAGATCTGCTGTAGCAGGCCCGGCTCTACCAACTGCATCTCATCCAGCATGCTTTGCAAACGCTGGTGGCGCAGCACCAGCTCGTTCACGCAGTAGCTGATCGCCCCACTGCTCACCAGGATGCGTTGCGCTTCGCGCAACGCATCTGGCTGCTGCACCTGGCTGCGCAGCGCCACGAAGCGCTCGCGCTGCGGGTGCGGCACCAGCTCGGCGAACAGCAGCGGCAGCGGGGCGCGGCCTTGCAGCCAGTCCACATTGGCCGGCACGGCCAGGCAATCATTCAGATCATCGTGAATTTGCATCACCTCGCCGAACAGCGCGCCGAACTGGCGCAGCTGCTCGGCCAACGGCTGGCTGGCGCCGCCATACAGCCCGCCCAGGGTCAGGGCAGCAGCAAAATAGGGTGAGCTTTTGGCGCGGGCCACGGCCCAATAGCCCTCTTCACTGTGATCATTTTGCACATCCAGGTCCTGCCCGTAGGCCGTGTTGCCCATCATCTGGCTCAGGGCCGCAGCCGCCAGGCCGGGGTGGGCGCAGGGGTACGCGTCGAGCATATGCTGGCCCAGGCTGTACAGCCCGGCGGCCAGGTTGGCGGCGCGGCCGGCGCCCACCTCGTTGTGCTTGCCGCGCGGATCTTCGTCCAAAATATCGTCGATCAGCAGAATGGCCATGTGGGCGCAGGTGATGGCCGCCACCGGCGGAATGGCCTGCTGCTCCTCGGCGCCGGCGGCCACGCAGCCGGCGATGGGGAAGTCCCAGGCCACGGGCGGCTTGCCCGTGGCCTGGCGCAGTGCGCTTTGCAGCAACGGCCAATCGCTTACCTGGGGCTGTTGTAAGAGCAGCTCAACGGCTGCGTGATAAATGGTCATGGTCTTTCCTCCATAAGTGTCAGGGCCGGCCACTTTGTGGCCGGCCCTGCGTGGTCTACTTACTTGGCTTCGCCCCAGGAGTCCCAGGCGAGCTCACTGCGCACAGCCTGCACCTGCTCCAGGCTGGCCTTGGTGATGCGCAACAGGCTTTGCAGTTGCTCAGCCACCGTGTTGGCGGAAATGTTTGTGTAAAATGCTTGCATAGACATCGTAGTTTTCCTTTCTAGTTTGAAGAAAATGGTGGTCTTTGCTGCGGGTGTTCATCGTGAGTGCTCGGTAGGCATCACCTCCCTGGCGTAGGCGCCGCGAAGTTATGCACAGTAATCAATCGGCTTACCCCCTGAAGCAATTCGTCTTGCCGGCCTTGGTGCTGTTTGTTTTGCTTCTATTTACTTATGCGCGCTTCTTTACCGTTCCTTACATTGGTTTCCAATACGACACCAGCGGCGAGATCGTGGATGTATTCACCCCTGAGGCATCCGGCGCCCTGGCGCTGGGCGATATGCTGCTCGAGGCGAACGGCATCAAGCACAGTGAGTATCGCGACAGCCTGGCCAGGCCCTGGTTCGATCATTTGCATCCAGGGGATGTGATGGAGTTGCGGGTCAGCAGTGAGGGGGTGGAGCGCTCGCTTCAACTCGCTGTGCCGGGGTTCAACCTGCCAGAGTTCCTCGGGCGGCTGATCAACACCTGGTGGCTGAGCTATGTGTTCTGGTTTGCCGGCACCATTATCTGTTTCCATGTCCGCCCGCAGGATGTGCGTTGGCGGCTGCTGGTAATGTTCTGCTACGTCACCGCTTTATGGCTGATCGCAGGCTCACTTTCACGCTACGGCGTCTTTTTTGGTCCATACGTCTTCCGCATAGGCATCTGGCTGTCGCTGCCTGTGTATCTGCATCTGCACTGGAACTTTCCTCGGCCTTTCCCGCGCCTGCCCAACCTGGTGTGGGGGGCGCTGTATGCGGTAGGGATCGGGTTTTCCGCCTTGCAGGCGATGAGCCTGGTTGACCCGGACTGGTTCGGGTACGCATTGTTCGTGGCTGTGGTGGGCAGCCTGCTTATGCTGCTCGTGCGCTTTTTTGCCAGCCCGGGTGAACGGCGTGAGGTCGGTTTCCTGCTGGGCGCATTTGCAGTCGCTTTGCTGCCCACGCTCATGCTGGGCCTGGCGACTGCCCGCGAAGTTTTGCCGCTGCTTGGCTACGGCAGTGTGTTCTCGCTGGTTGCCTGCCCGGGCGCCTATCTGTATGTGGTGTACCGCCGCCAGCTTGGCGGCATGGAGTTGCGCGCCAACCGCCTGATCTCGGTGTATCTGTTCCTTGTGTTGCTCTTCACCGGCACCCTGATCCTGGTGTCGTTCTTCGCGCCTGGCCTGGAAAACCCGCAAGAGATCGCCATCGCCATTCTGGGCACGGGCTTGTTCGTATCCTTGTTCAACATCTTTGCGTTCGAGCGTTTTCAACGCTTCGTCGAGCGCAGATTTCTCAATATCCCCATGCCGCCCGAGGGTTTGCAGCAGCGCTTTGCCAACCTGATGTCGACCAGCTTCACTCGCCAGCACCTGGGGCAAACCCTGATGGAGCAAGTGCTGCCCGCCCTGCTCATTCGCCAGTCAGCATTGATGCATTTTGATGGCCGGACACCGGAGCGCAAGCTGATCTACGCGCAAAACGTAACGGCAGAGCAAATGCCGGATGCCGAGACATCACAGCAGCTGGTGCGGCCGGCGAACTCGCCTGGCGCGCAGATGCCGGGTTGGGTCCAGTTGGCCATCCCTGTGAGGGCCGGAGAGCAGGTGGTGGGCTTGTGGCTGCTGGGCCGGAAGGACCCGGATGACTATTACTCCTATTCGGAAACGAACTTACTGAACTCGCTGGCTGACCAGATGGCGATCGCTCTGGTGAATATCGAGCAGGCCGATAGATTGCGCGTCTTGCACCAGCGCGATATTGACCAGCAGGAGGAGCGCCGCGCCTACCTGGCCCGCGAGTTGCATGACGATGTGCTGGCCGGCATTGCGGATCTGGTTGCCCTGGCAGGCCAGGGCAACCCGGAAGCGCTGCAGGAGCGCCATGAGCAGGTGAGTGACCGCGTGCGCCAGCTCATCTACCAACTACGCCCGGCCATGCTCGATTTCGGCCTGTACCGTGCCCTGACGGAGCTGGTAGATAACCTGAGTTTGCGCTTGGGCGAAGACGTGCAGGTTTCCCTGATGCTGCCGGAGAGCGCGGAGATGTACGAGGGGCAGGTGGCGGAGCATGCCTATCGCATCGTGCAGCAGGCGGCTGAGAACGCCGCCAGCCGCGGGTTGGCCAAGACCATCATCATCAGCGGCCAACTGACCGCCGATGTGATCGACCTGCTGATCGAGGATGACGGCACCGGATTCGATCTGGCCGGCACCAGCCTGCCAGACCTGCTGCGCGCCGGCCATTTTGGCCTGGCGAGCATGAACGAGCGCGCTGCTCTGATCGGCGCGTACCTCAGCATCCACTCTGCACCGGGCGTAGGCACCCAGGTGCATCTGGAATGGCATAAACATTAAGTCTATTCAGTTGTTAACGTGGAGCAGGCGTTTGTACTGCCTGCATTTGCTCCACGATAGGCCTGCTGAGTATCAAACGATCTGTCACCTGTCTTCGAATCTATGTCAACAAAAAAAGCCCCGCAGCTGCGGGGCTTTTTGTCTTAGAGGATGGGGACTACTTGGGAGTGATGACGACTTTGCGACGCGGCTCTTCGCCCGTGCTCTCAGTGGTCACCTCGGCGCTGTCACGCAGTTCAAGGTGAATGATGCGGCGCTCGGAGGGCGACATGGGCTCCAGGGTCTGGCGGCGGCCGGTGGAAACGGCTTGCTTGGCCATTTTGTGAGCCAGCTTGCGCAGGTTCTCATCGCGGCGCTGGCGGTAGCCGGCTACGTCAATGATGATGTGGGCGGCGCGGCCAACTTCCTTGCCGACGATGAGGCGGGTGATCAGCTGCAGGGCGCCCATGGTTTCGGCCTGGCGCCCGATCAGGAAGCCAAGATCGCCGCCCTGGATATCCACCAGCACCGGAGCGGCCATATCTGGCTCGTCCGGCTCGCCGAGGCTCACGCTCACATCGGCGCGTACGCTCATGTGCTCCAGCAAGGTCAGCACCGTGGCCTTGGTGATGGCCAGCAGGTTCTCGGCCTCGGCTTCGGTCAGCGGGGCGCTGGGTTCGGCGGCCGGGCGGCTGCGGCGCGGCGCAGCCGGGGTGGCGGCGGCAGGCTTGGCCAGCCCTTCTTTCACGATCAGGCGCACGCGGGCCTGGCGGCCGCCCAGGCCCAGAAAGCCTGTGCCGCCTTCATCCAGCACCTCAACGTCTACCTGCGTGTCTTCCAACCCCAGCTCGACCAAGCCCTTTTCAATGGCTTCGTGCACGGTGGGGGCGATGACTTCCAAACTTGTGCGATGTTCCATGCGATACCTGCCGGAATTCTAACTTACTTGTTGGCCGGAGCCGCCGGGGTGGTGCTGAGCGGCTGGCGGCGCATCAACCAAGCCTGGGCGATGCCGAACACGTTACTGATCACATAGTAGATCGAGAGGCCCGAAGGGAACACCATCGAGATGTAACCCATCATCAAAGGCATGGTCAGGCTCATCGAGCGGGCCATCTGGGCGCTCTGGTCATTCGGGTTGGTGGAGGCGGGGGTCATCATCTTGCTCTGCAGCCAAGTGGTCACCACCACGATGATGGTCAGCACGGGGATGGCGAACGGCAGCCAGGCCAGGTGCAAACGCTCCGGCTGGGACAGGTCCATCCACAGGAAGCTGCTATTCAGCGGCAGCAGCTCGGCTGCGTTGGGCAGGGCGATGCCGCGGGCGAAATCGAGCAGGGCGATCGGCGTGGCGGCCAGCGAGCGCTGGATCGACCAGTACATGGCGATCAGCAGCGGGAACTGGATCAGCATCGGCAGGCAGGAGCTGAACGGGCTGATGCCCTTCTCCTGATAGAACTTCATCTGCTCCTGGGCCAGCTTCTCGCGGTTGTCCTTGTACTTGGTCTGGATCTGCTTCCAGCGCGGGTCGTTCTGCAGTTCCTGGGTCATGCGGGCGCTCTTGAGCTGCGATACCGAGAGAGGGTAGGTGAGCAGCTTGATCAGCACCGTGAACACAATGATGGCCAGGCCGAAGTTCTGACCCAGAATGTCATACAAAAAGACAAGAACGTTGGTGAAAGGGACAATGATGATGTCTAACATGGCTGTCCTTTAGTTGTTGCTGGGGAAGGCCCAAACGCGCGAGCCGCTTTCGTTGACGGCTATCACGGTGGTGGTGTTGTTGTGCTGGCCAACCAGGATCAGGTCGCCGGCGGCGACGGCCGAGCCGTACAGCTCGGTGCCGAAGTCCTGATTCCACTGGATGGCGCCATCCAGGCTGGCGGAGATGACCCGGCCGGCCTCGTTGATGACGTAGATGCTGTCGTTTAAGCCCAGCGGGGTGCCGGTGATCGAGCCGCCGGTCTCCAGCGTCCAGTTCTGGGCGCCGCTGGCCGGGTCAAGCGAGTACAGGAAGCCGCTCAGGTCACCCAACAGCAGCTGGCCTTCGTACATGGCTGGCGTACCCCACACCCAGCCGTCGGTCGGCACGCGCCACAGCACTTCGCCGCCGGCGGCATCCACCGCCAGCACTTCGCTGTTGAAGCTGCCGATGTACAGCACGCCTTCGTGCAGCAGCGGGCCGGCGGCCAGGGTGCCGCCGGTGTCCAGGGTCCACAGCACCTGGCCGCTCTCGGCGTCAAGCGCATACAGGAAATGGTTGAGCGAGCTTATGTAGACTACGCCGTCGCCCAGGGCAGGCTTGCCCCATTGCGGATGGGTGGTGGTAAAGGTCCACAGCAGTACGCCGGCATGATCGAAGGTGTAGAGGTTGTGATCTGCATTCGAGGCGTAGATGCGCTCGCCATCCACCAGCGGGCTGGCGATGAACTGGCCCTCGGCGCCGTCGAAGCTCCATTCCAGCGCGCCGTTGGCGGGAGTGACCGCATAGAAGTTGTGGTTGTAGCCGCCGAAGAATAACTGGCCGTCACCCAGGGCGGGCTCGGCAAATGCTGTGAAGCCATTGTCACGCTCGGTCGGGAATGCCCAGACGGAAGCGCCGCTCTGGCTGTTCAGCGCGGTGATGTTGTTCTGGTAAGCCACATAGACTCGGCTGTTGGCCTCGTCCACATGGATGCCCGGCCAGGAGAGCGGCGCGACCGTGCCGCAGGCGCTGAGGGCAAGGCTGAGCAGGCTCAGCACAGCAAGGTTAAGCAAGGTGTTTTTCTTCATGCATCTTCCTAATTTATGGAACCGGGTCATACCCGGCGGATTTATTGAAGGGGTTGCAGCGCAGCAGGCGGTAGAACCCCATGCTGCCGCCTTTCAACGCGCCATATTTGTAGATGGCCTGGTAGGTGTAATGAGAGCAGGTGGGATAAAAGCGGCAAGTATCCGGCGGCAGGGTGCGCGCCCAGGTGAGCTGATAAATGCGGATGGGGATCAGCAGCAGAAAGCGCGGCAGGTTGGCCAGGGTGCGCGGCAACTCACGCAGCGACGGGTCCGGCTGCTCGTGGATCTCTGCGTGCTCGTGGGTGAGGTGTGCGTTCATAGTAGTTTGGCTCGCCGCAGCAGCCGCTCCAGCGCGGCCTGGGCCTGTTGGCTGCTGCTTGCAAGAATACCAGCCCGGGCGATCAGCACAAGGTCGTGCCCGGGGGCGATCCGTTCCAACAGCGGCTGCATGGCCGCTCGTAACACCCGTTTGGCCCGGTTGCGCTGCACTGCGCCCCCTACGCTGCGGCCGGCGGCCACGCCGACCCGCACCCGTGCAATGTCATTGGCCTGGACTACAAGCACAACAAACGGGTGCGGGTATGACTTTCCCAGTCGCCGCACCCGTTTGAAATCGGCTGGTCTGCTGAGGCGAAATCCTCGCTTCACCGATGATCACAGGCCTGCTCGCCGCGTAGGCGTTGGACGCGCTTACGCGTTCCAGTCCACCTTCTTGACGTGGTTGTTGGCTTTCACCGTGAGGCGCTTGCGGCCACGCAGGCGGCGGCGCTTCAGCACATCCTGACCCGAGGAGCTGGACATGCGCTTGCGGAAGCCATGCACGCGCACGCGGCGGCGCTTCTTGGGCTGATAAGTTCTCTTGGGCATCTTCTTTCCTTGCTTTTGCTAAATTCTAAAGTAACGAGGCAGGATTATACCCGTAGTTTGGGCAAAAGTTGCAAATTGCACAATTTCAACTATAATGCCCGTACTCACCTTTGGAGGAAGCATGGCTGAACACACATCAGAGCACGGTAGCGGCCTGGAGGCCGCGGATATTTTTGTAGGCCTGCTGGGCGCTGGCACCATTGCCGGCGTCGTGTGGTCTGTGGTGTTTGGCCTGTTCGCCGGCGCCGCCTTTGGCCTGGAGTACTTCCAGGTGCAGCTGCCGCAACTGGCCGCCGATGGCCTGCATGTCGCCTCTCAGGTGCTGCCTTGGCTGGCCGCCATCCCGGCCGCCTGGTTCGGCTACCAGTTCATTATCCGCCTGCCGTAAGGCTGGCTCGCTTAAAAAGACAAAGCTCGGGCATTTGCCCGAGCTTTTTGTTTCAAACTGGCTATTCTTCGCCATCTTCCGGGGCGATCTGCCCAGGCTGGATCAGCTCGAGCAGCTCGCCGTGCAGGTTGATGCGCACTTTGAAGCCGCTCATGCCGAGGTAGGCCCGGCTGGCTTCGGGCAGGCCCTGGGCCAGCACCTGGTCGAACTGCTCATCTACGTTCTTGAGCTGGTTGTGAATGGCAGCCTGGGTGAAGATGTCGTCCTGGCCCATCATTTGAGCGGCCTGTTTGCTCAGCTCTTCTTCGTGGCCTGAGAGCATCTCGCCCATTTGCTTCAATACCTGGCGGTCTACATCTTCTGAGGAGACGTGGCGCATGAAGCCCTGGTCATTGACCACATAGAAGGCTTCCTCGCCAACCTGGGTGGTATTCACCGGCTGGTCGAACTCGTCCACCACCAGCCCGCTGAACAATGCGTGTTTTGCCATGCCTTATCTTACTCAAGCGGGAGAGCTGCGGCGTTAGCGATTTATAAAAATCGTTAGTAGTGCACCTGCACCGTGGTGCCTACGCTGGCCCAGTTGTACATCCAATGCGCATCCTCGATGGTCATGTTGACGCAGCCGGCGCTCATGGGCGTGCCAAAGTTGTTGTGCCACCAGGTGCCGTGGATGCCGTAATCGCCATAGAAGTACATGACCCAGGGCACATCCCGAATGTAATAGCCCGGCCCGGACATATCCTGAATGCGCACCTTGATCCAGATCTTGAAGGTACCGGTCACCGTGGGCGAGCCGGCCCGCCCGCTGGAGATCACGAAGCTGCGGATCAAGGTGCTGCCCTCGTAGGCTTCCAGCGTTTGAGTGCTGAGGTTGACGTCGATCCAGCGTTCGTTGGGGCCAACGCTGCGCGGCACTTCGACGAAGTGCTTTTCAAGCCCGCTCACATCCGCGCCGGTGGTGGCGGTGGCGGTTGGGCTGGGAGTCAGCGTTGACGTGGGGGAGGGCGTGGCGCTGGCCGTGGCGGTGTGGGTGGGTGTATAGGTGGCCGTGGGCGTGCTGCTGGCGGTGGGCGTGGCCGTTTCCGTCGGCGTGCTGGTGGCCAGCAGGCCATCGATGCTTTGGGCCGCGGCGGCGCTGACGAAGCGCAAGCCATCGTCCAGCCCGGGCGGGCGCAGCCAGGCGAACAGCGCGAACGCCACGACGCCTGCCGCCAGCGCCATCAGCGCCAGGCCGCTGGGGCGCGGCAGCGCGAGTGCGGGCTTGTCTGCGGCTGCCACCTGGGTGCGCTGCTTCTTTGCATCCGGGCGTTGCTCGGCCCACTTCAGCGCTTTGCGCGCCCGCGTGGAGCGCGGGTTGATGCGCAGCGCTTCTTTCAAATAGGCCAGGCTGGCCGCCGGCGTGGCCATGGCGGCCAGCAGCAGCCAGGGCTCCTCCTGGTTCGGGGCCAGCTTGGCCGCCTGGCGCGCCAGGCGGCGCGCCTCCGGCTTGCGGCCCGCCGCCAGGGCGGCGCGCGATTCTACGCACAGGGCGTGCCAGGCCGCGGCGGCCATCTAGTTGCCCTCCGGTGTGGTGGCGCTCTCGTTATAGATGTAGCACAGCACGCCGCTGGCAATGCCATCTGCGACCGCGTTGGAGTTCTGGGTCAGCATCTGCCGGTCGAGGTTGAGGAAGCCGGTCTCGATGATGGCCGCGGTAGTGTCGTGGTGGATCTCATTGAAGGTGTGGTAATTGCTCATGTGGGCCGTGATGCTGGCCGGGTGGTAGCGCATGCCGGTGGCGGTCTGGTAGCGGTTGCTGAGGCAAGCTACCAGGCGCTGGGCTTTCTCCGGCGCGCTGCTGGCCAGGGATGAAGCCACTTTGAAGCCGGTGGCGTTGTCATCAATGTATTCACAGGTATCGGCGTGAATGGATACCAGCACCAGGGCGTTGTAGCCCGGCATGCGGTCATCATATTCCTGCAACAGATCCACATCAAAGCCGGCGTCGGTCAGCTTCTGCTGCACACGCGTGGCCACATCCAAGTTGACTTCGACTTCGGTCAGGCCATCGCTGCACACCGCGCCTGAGTCGTTGCCCCAGTGGCCGGCCACAATGCCGATCACCGGGCGCGGCCGCGGCGTGGGAGTGGGGAAGTTGCCGCCGGCCGCGCCGCCGCCGCTGAGTTGCAGGGCCACCCATTCGGTCAGCCCGCCAGGCAGCAGGCCAAGTGGGGTGAAGGCGGTGAACAGCGTAGCCAGCACGGCGCTGACCGCCACAATGGTGGTGAGCTGGCCGAAGATGTTCATGCTGGCCCGCCGCGGCCGTGGGCGGCGCGGCTCGCTTAAGCCCGGCTCAGACATTTCAGACGGAATATCGTCCTGCAGCATAGGAAAACCATGCTACCCCGAATCAGGCGCGGCTCCAATAGCTTTTTTGCGCTGGCATGTGATTTGCACCCGCAGCGCTCCAAATCACAGGGTTACAATGACCGCATGCAGCAGCAAGCCCAACCCGGCGCTATTTTGCGCCCAACCCCTGACCAACTCAAGGATGTGCTGCGCTTTTGGACCACGGGCGTCACCGTGGTCTCGGCCAGCCACCAGGGCAGCCAGCACGGCATGACGGTCAACTCGTTCACTTCGCTCTCGCTGGAGCCGCCGCTGGTGTCCATCTCGCTGGAGAAGAGCACCCGCACGCACCAGCTGGTGCTGCAGGCTGGGCGCTTTGGCGTCAGCATCCTGGCGGCCAGCCAGCAGGAGCTGTCAGACCGCTTTGCCGGCCGCGAAAGCGAGCAGAGCGATCGTTTTGAAGGCGTGAATGTGTTCACGCTGGAGACGGGCAGCCCGCTTTTGCAAGAGGCGATCGCCTATTTTGATTGCCGGGTCTCGGTCACCCATGATGCCGGCACGCACACGATCTTTATCAGCGAGGTGCTGGCTGCGGGCGCTCCTGCCAATCAGGCTGGTAGCCAGCCGTTGGTCTATTTCAACCGGGCGTATCGTAAGCTCAGTGGCTGATACACCTGCTTATTCGCCCCACTTCAACTCATAGCCAAAATCCACCAGCACTTGCAGCGGGCGGCCATCGGCATAGGCCAGCACGATCGGCCCCGCGCCGCTGGTGGCGCTTTGCGCCACCAGCGCCAGGCTGCCGTCAGGCGCCCACAGCGCCTCGCGAATGCTGAAGGTATCGTCACGCATCTGGCTGCGGCCGCCGGCGCCATCCGCCGCCGAGCGCACCATGTACAGCGGCAGATCCGCATCGTGGATCTCGCCTGCGCTGGCGTAGAAGTATTGCAGGTCGCCATTGGGTAGCTGCAGCGGCCAGCCCACAAAATGATACGCATCCTCGGCCTGGGTTTCGATCAAGGTGGTGGCTTCGCCAGTGGCGGCGTCAAAACGCCACAGCCCAGGCTCCACCAGGCCCAGCGCGGCGCTGGCCAGCAGCAGGCTCTGGCTGTCGGCCGCCCAGGCAGCCTGGCAGCACAGCACTGCGCCGCCCTGCAGGCGTACGAACTCTTCGCTGCGCACATCCCACACGCCCAGGCCGCTGCCGTCGGGCGTGGCGATGGAGATCAGCAGCTGCAAGCCGGAAGGCGACCAGGCCACCGGCGCGTACAGCCTCTGCGGCGTGATGGCGTCATCTTCATAGTCGATCATGTTTTCGAGGATGAGCAGCGAGTTGCCGCTGGCCAGATCGAACAGCCACACGCCGCCTTGGGCATAGGCCAGCGTAGCGCCGTTGGGCGCCAGCCGCGGGGCGCGCACCGCATCCGTGTAAGCGAAGCTGGCGTCAGTGGCATCCGCGCTGGCATTGTCCACCAACGTCTGCGGCGTTCCGCTGGGGTCGTAGCGGTAGATGCGGTTCTGGATGCGGTACACCAGCGTGCCGTCGGCGGCTACGTCGTATTCGTCCACCGGCTCGCTCTCGTCCGTGAGCTGCTGCAGGCTCACGCCATCGGCAGCCAGCCGCCAGATGGCGGCGCTGCCCTCGCGCTGGCTCAGGAAATACAGCGCGTGCGGCAGCACCCGCGGAACCTCCGTGGGAGCGGGTGTGGCGCTGGGCAGCGGCGTGGGCGGCGTCACTACGCCCGGGGTGCCGGGGTAGTTGCATGCCGTCAGAACCAGCGCGGTTAGTAGAAGGGCGAATGTGCGCATGAGGGGAACAAGCCGTCGGTTTGTTTCGTTCAAAATAGCATGCCTAGTTTAACAAAAGCGTGCTGCATATGCTGGCAAGCGCCATATGCTAGAATCGCTCCAGAGCTTACATCACAGCCAGCTGGAGGATCCTAATGAGCGCAGAAACCGCCGTACGCGGCATGTACTTCGAAGATTTTGAGGTGGGCCAGAAGCTGGCTACCGCAGGCCGCACCGTCACCGAAACGGACATCGTGATGTTCGCCGGCCTGACGGGTGACTTTAACCAAATTCACGTAGACGCCGAGTACAGCAAGACCACCCCGTTCGGCGCGCGTGTGGCGCATGGCCTGCTGGGCCTGTCGTTTGCCTCCGGCCTCATTGTGCAGACCGGCATCATGTCCGGCACCATCATGGCCTTCCGTGAGATCACCGAGTGGAAGTTCATCAAGCCGATCTTCATTGGCGATACCGTGCATGTGGAGACGGATGTGCTCGCCACCAAGGCCCTGCCGCGCATTGGCGGCGGTTCCATCAACCTGCAAGTAGAACTCAAGAACCAAACTGGCGAAACCCTGATGAAAGGCGTGTGGACGGCGCTGTTCCTCAGCCGCCCAAGCTAACCCGTCATGACCGGCAGCCTGCCCGAAGACCCCACCCAGCCGGAGAAGCAGCACCCCGGCGAGGACGCCTCGGACCGCTTCCGGCGTTTGTCCGCCTCTGGCGCGCATCCGGCCCTGCCCGGAGACGAAGCTCCTGACCTGGGCGACACCCAGCCCAGCCGCCCGATGCCGGTCGACCCCGGCCTTGTGCCGCCAGACGAAGCCCCCACCATTTTTGAACCCGTGGGCGATTTCACGCCCGCCCCGCCGCCGCTGGGGCACACGCCCTCCGGGCCGCGCCCGGCCATGGATGAGTTTGGCATGCCCCTGCCGCGCCGCGTAGCCGAGGTGGACCCGGAAGCGACGCGGGTCAGCCGGGCCGCCTACAGCAACACCGGCCGCACGGCGGCCAGTGCGGCTGGCAGCGGCAACGGCGGCGGCTCGCGCTTCAAGCAGTGGTGGGCGCGGGTGGGCCGCATGGGCTGCCTGCCGCGGGTGCTGGTCTACGGCGCCATCGCCACCATCCTACTGGCGATGGCTGGCCTGGCCTTCGCCTTCTACGAATACTACGTCATCGCCTCCAGCCTGCCTTCGGTGGCTGACCTGCACAACCGCAGCTCTCAGTTCGAGACCACCCGCATTCTGGATGCCAACGGCAACCTGCTGTACGAGATCCTTGACCCCAATGCCGGCCGCCGCACCTATGTGCCCCTGGCCGAGATCTCGCCGTACATGGTGGCCTCCACCATCGCGGCCGAGGACAAGGAGTTCTACAACCACCCCGGCTTCAACGTCATGTCGATCGCGCGGGCGTATTTCCAGAACCGCGCCGATGGTGAGATCGTCTCCGGCGCGTCGACCATCACGCAGCAGTTGGCGCGCATGCTGCTCTTCTCGCCCGAGGAGGCATCTCAGCGCACCTATATACGCAAAGTGCGCGAGGCCATCCTGGCCGCGGAAATTACGCGCCGCTATTCCAAGGACGAAATTCTCGAGCTGTACCTCAACGAGATCTACTTTGGCAACCTGGCCTATGGCGTGGAAGCTGCGGCCGAAACTTACTTTGGTACGTCAGCCAGCGAGCTGACCCTGGCGCAGGCGTCATTCCTGGCCGGTTTGCCGCAGTCCCCATCGGTATACGATGTCTACACCAATCGCGAAGCGGCGTTGGGCCGCCAGCAATACGTGCTGCGCCTCATCTATAGCCTGAGTGCGGAGGCCGGTTGCATCTACGTCAGTAACAGTAATGAACGCGTATGCGTCTCGCTTGACGAAGCGGCCGCGGCCGGTTTGGAAATGCTGGACTATCGTTTCAACCAACCTGGAGTCGAGATCCGCTACCCGCATTGGGTGCACTACATCCGCGCTCTGCTGGAAGACCAGTTCGACCCGCAAACCATCTATCGTTCAGGCTTCACCGTGTACACCACGCTCGATCCTGAATTGCAGGACATGGCGCAGGACACGCTGAGCGAGCACATCGCCGGGCTGCAGGACCGCAACGTGGGCAGCGGCGCGCTGGTGGCCATACGCCCCAGCGACGGCCACATCCTGGCCATGGTCGGCTCGGCTGATTTTTATAACGAGGCGATCGACGGCCAGATCAACATGGCCGTCATGCCGCGCCAGCCCGGATCCTCCATCAAGCCGCTTACCTATGTGGCTGCTTTCGAGAAGGGCTGGACAGCGTCTACGCTGATCTGGGACGTGGAGTCCGAGTTCC
Source organism: Anaerolineales bacterium (assembly GCA_019454165.1). Lineage (GTDB taxonomy): Bacteria > Chloroflexota > Anaerolineae > Anaerolineales > UBA11579 > JAMCZK01. The sequence goes on from CP075367.1 coordinate 909,765, forward strand.
CGCCCTCCGGCCTGGCCACGGACACGCGCCCGCCATACATCCCGCAGAACTATGATGAACGCTTCCACGGCCCTGTCACTGTGCGCTCGGCCCTGGCCAATTCATACAATGTTCCCGCGGTCAAGGCGCTCGACTTCGTCGGCATCTACGACAACCCTGACACGCCGGAGGAAGAGGGCCTGGTGGCCTTCGCCCACCGCATGGGCATCACCGATCTGCACAGCGACCAGTACGGCCTGGCGCTGACCCTCGGCGGCGGCGAGGTCAAGCTGCTCGACCTCACCAATGCCTACGCCATCTTCGCCAACCAAGGCCGCGCTGTCACCCCGGTCGCGATCACGCGCATCACTGACTTCCAGGGTAATGTGATCTACGAAGCCCCGCGGCCCAGCACCGAGCAGGTAATCCGTGAAGAGCACGCTTTCCTGATCAGCTCCATCATGTCAGACAACCAGGCGCGCACGCCGATGTTCGGCAGCAACTCGTTGCTCAACCTGCCGTTCCCCGTGGCGGCCAAGACCGGCACCACCACTGACTTCCGCGACAACTGGACCATGGGCTACACCCCGGACGTGGCCGTGGGTGTGTGGGTCGGCAACCCGGACAACACCGAGATGCAAGGCACCAGCGGCCTGAGCGGCGCGGCGCCGATCTGGGCCGAGTTCATGCAAGAGGCGGTCAACTACCTCACAGGCGGTAACTCCAGCGGATTCGTGCGCCCGGCCGGCATTGAGGAGAAGGTCATCTGCACCCTCTCGGGCGCCGAGCCATCGCAATACTGTGATGACCAGCGCCGCGAATTCTTCGTCGTCGGCCAGCCACCGGCTGACCCGGACAACGATCTGTGGCAGGATGTGCTGGCCGACACCTGGACCGGTTTGTCAGCCTCGGGCGCGTGCGGCAGCCGCTTCACCGAGGAGCACCTGGGCCTCAACGTCAAAGACCCGTGGGCGATCAAGTGGCTGACCCAGACCAGCCAGGGCCGCAGCTGGGCTCAGGCGCATGGCTTCGATGACCCCATCTATTTCTCGCCGCTGCGCGAATGCCGTGATACTGACCCGCGCCCGTTGCTTGACATCATCTTGCCCAACAACGGCGAGCACTTCAACCAGCACGAAGTGCAGATTGTGGTGCGCGCCGACGCCACGCAGAACTTCCGGCGCTATGTTGTGGAGTGGGCACGCGGCAACAACCCGGATGATGGTGACTGGCATGAGCTGGCCGCCAGCAACTCGCCCATCCCGCAGCAGGAGCGGGTCTACACCTTGCGCATGGACGAACTGCCGCGCGGGGCGCTCTCTCTGCGCATCACCATGTACAGCACGCAGAACACCTTTGCCGAATATGCGATCGTGATCCACAACGATATGCCTGAGCCAACCGCCATCCCTTCGGCGACGGCGACCAGCACACCCACTGCGACTGTGACGCCTACCCCAACGGCGACTCCCACGATCACGAATACCCCCACGCCTACCGAAACGCCCTCACCCACGCCCTAGTATCGCGGGGTGGGATGCTGCCTACAGCAGCGGCGCCTGCAGCGCCTCGGCGGTCAGCGGGTCCAGCCGCACCGCATCGGCGATGCTGTCAGGCGTCAGTGTTTGAGTTGCCAGCAGGCGGCGCACGGCGCGGAACTTGAGGAAGCGCCAGCCATCTTCGGCGGCTTGCGCCAGACGTGGGTCGCGTTCCAGCTTGTATAGCGCCAATGGGGCGCGGCGGCCGGGCAGCACGATCAAGCTGTTGTGGGCCGGCGTATTGGCGCCCAATAGCACCTCTCCCAATAACGCTGAAGCGATGACATAGAAGTTGAAGGCGGCCTGGCCGTCTTGCAGCCAGCGCAGCGGCTCGCCCTGGGCGTTGCCCTCCTCCACTTCGTAGCCCAATTGCTGTCCCAGGATCAATAAGCCGGCGCGCATCTCCACCAGGTCAGCCCGGCGCTGGCGCGGCTGGTCTTCGGCGGCCAGCTGCCACAGCTCGCCGTCCTGCTGGGCGTACGAGTTCAGCACGGCTTCCAGCAGGGCGGGGTGCGGGGTCAGCAGCCCGGGGAAGATGGCGCACAGCGCCTGGTCGTGCGCCAGGGTGCTTTGCGGCTGGCTGCGCAGCAGGCCGCGCACCACGGCGATCTCGACCCGGTCGGCCAGGGGCGCACGCGCCTCCTGCGGATTGGTAGGCCACCACAGGCCGCTCTCGGGCGTGTCCGGGTTGCCGCCGTGCTGCACAAAATCGCCATGCATTGTGACTGCGGCTTCGATCTGCTTGCGGGTGTGGGTGTAAACCTCGGATGGGTCGGTTTGCCCGCTGCCCATATTCTGCTGTTTGTTGAGCAGGGTCAGAGCAGCTGCTTGCATATATTCGAATGCGCTGGGCTGGCCGCGCCCGTTCAGTACGAAGCGCGCCGCGCGGCGGATGGCTTCGTCCGGGGCTTGTTCGGCGGCCTGGGCCGCGCCTTTGCGCAGGGTCAGTTGCATCTCTGCCGCGGCGTGGCGGTAGGCCATGGCCTGGATGCGCAGCCCAGCCAAGTTGGCCGCCACCGCGGTGGCGGCCTGCAGGCCGCCCTCCGCCTCGGCCAGCAGGGCGAACACGGGCGTCTTCTCGCTCAGGCGCTCAGCCACGGCCGAGAGGGCGGCGTGCAGCGCCTCGGTGTGCCAGGCCCAATCGTAGCGGCGGCGGCGCAACACCAGCACGAACGGGCCGATGGCCTCGCGCCCCCACAGCCAGCCCGCCCACAAAGCGCACAGCGTCCAGAAGGCCGGCGCAGGCCGCGGCACGGCCGCGGATACTGCGGCGAGCGGCAGCTCGTGTATCTCAGCCGCCAAGTCACGCATGCGGCCTTCGTAGATGCAGATGCCGCCGCTCTCCGGTGGCGATTCTGGCCATTCGGTGACGGGTAGCGCTTCGTTGGGTTGCGCCCACAGCGCGATCGAGCGCTCCATCTCGAACCAGATGTTGTATTCGCGGAACTGCGGCGGCGCATTCAGTTGGCGCGGGCGCAGACGCCCGCTGGGGTGTGCCCACAGCTTGGTGGCGCGGTCGCAGGCGCTCAGCAACAGGGCGGAGAGCAGGCGGCGCTCGCCCGCGTCGGCATCCAAGCTATCCAGGCGGTTGATGATGGTGATGAGCGCATAGGCAGCCCGCGGCAGATAGGCCTGCAGAGCTTCTTCGGCGTGCTCGCGGTCCGGATCGTCTTTGGAGGCGATGCGCTCCAGGGCGCGCGAGAGAGTTGGCCCGCTCAGCGGGTAGGCCGCAGCGCGGGCCGCGTCGTTTTCGTCGCAAGGGTATTCGCCGTGCATGCCGCACTGCTTGCAGTGCAACAGCTTGGCGTGCGGGGCGTCAGCCTCGCGCTCCCAGATGAAGGCTTCGGCCGGCACTTGGGCCGAGCAGTTGGGGCACTCGGTCAGGTACAGCTCCAGGATGGCGGGCTCCAGGCGCTCTTCGCCGCGGCGGGCTGCGCCCAGCGCCGCCAGAGCGGCGGTCAGCGCCTCGGCGCTGGGGGGCTGAGCGTGCATTTCGATGAGGAAGCGAGCGATGGGATTATTGGCGGCCACCAGCACGCGGTAGCCGGCGCGGGCCGCTTCTACAGCCCAGTGCGGCGATGCGCCGAAGGGCTCCAGCACCCAGCCGCCGGGGGCGGCGTGCTGCTGCAGCCAGCTGGCGGCCACGCCGCGCGGCACGGGCGGCAGGTAGCGCTCCAGCGGGCTGGGCGGGTGGTGGGTACCGATAAGAAAGATGTCAGCTTGGGCCATAGGCTGGCCTCGGTTGTTATTTGCTTTCAGGTATCCGGCGCGACTTAAGGTCCTGCTCGATGCGCTCTTGCAGATAGATCTTGATCAGAGACTGATACGGCACATCCCGCTCGTTGGCGAGTTGGCGCAGCGTGTCCAGCAAGGTTTCGGGAAGGCGCAGCGAGATGGACTTGGTGGACGGCTTGAGCTTAGGAAACAACGCCCGCTCCGCTTTTTTCCAGTCCAGATATTCAGTTGAATCCTGCTCACTCCAGAACTGGCGTTCCTCATCCTCGTTCTTGAACTTAGGAATTGCCTTGCTCATAGATCTTGCGCTCCTTCCTGCTCATGTCTCGGGCTGATATCACCCGGATCTTCTTTTTTCTAACGGTAAATGCAATAAAGAGGCGCCGGCCGCTCAACGTTTGACCTAGTACGTAGAACCTGGCCTCTTTTTGCGAATGCGCCGTGTCATCGGCCAGGATCAGGGGCAGATTGAAAAACACCTCTTCACATTCGCTTGGCAGCACCTGGTGGGCTTGCCAGTTTTTGTCCGAGTTGTTCTTGTCCCAATCAAACCCTGTGACCTCAGCAAGCTCCACCATGCCTGTATATTACTATAATATACGCTTAGTTTGTGAGTGCTGCCTTAGGCGGATAGAACTGCAGGATGGCCGGCGTCACCTGGCTGAGGTCTTGCAAGCCGGCGCAGAACTGCTGGCGCAGCGCCGGCGCGCCGATGACCAGGGCCGGCACGGGGTTATCGGTGTGGGTGCGGCGGCTCAGATCTTCCATGTTGCCGTGGTCTGACGTGATCAGGATCAGGCCTTCGTCATCCACCCAGGCTTCGAGCAGGCCGCCCATCACGCCGTCAAAATGCTCCAGCAGTTTGACGGCGCCTTCGTGGTCTTGGTGGTGGCCGGCGTAGTCGCTTGGCCAGAATTCAAAGAAGGCCAGATCGTACGTTCGGGTGACCTCGGCCAGGCGGCGGCCGGCTTCGTGCGGTGTGTGCAGCGGCGAATCGGTGAAACCGAGGTGGGTACGCCAACCTTCACCGGTGAAATCGGCCGAGAAGCCATCGCCATGCAGCATGTCCTCATGGGTCTTGAGGCCGATGCCGGCGCTGGTGACCGCCAACGGGATGGCGGAGAGCAGGCGTTTGCCGCTCTCAATGCCCTGGAAGTAGGGCGGCGGGTAGGCGTTGAGCAGGGTGCTGCGGTAGCCGCGCTGCGCTAGCTGCATGAATACATTGTCTTCTTTCACGATGGCGGCCACGGGCTTGTTGGGCTTGGGGCCATAGTGCTCGCCGACGAGCTGGGGTACGTTCTTGCCGGTGACGAGGGCGGCCTGGCCGGTGGCGGATTGCGGCAGGCCGGGCATGCCCAGGTTGGGGTCGAGGGCCAGCAGGGTGGCGCGCTCGGTCTGCAGCGGGGCGGAGCCGGCCACTAGGCGGGTGCCGCCCAGCAGGGCGTCAATGTTGGGGGTGCGTGCGGCGGCGAAGGGGTTGGTTTCAGGATCGTTGGCTCCGAAACCGATGCCGTCCATGAAGAGGAAGAGGAAATGCATTCGGGGATTGTAGCCGCTTGTGCGCCGCTTCGGCGGCGCACAACTCCGGGTAAAAGATGTTCAACGGGGTGAGGGTGTCTTGCAGAATGGAGCCTGTTTGGAAGATGTGCCAGCGAGGATCCTTCGCTGGGCTGGTATCGGCGGTCTGGTGTTGGCGTTTGCACCCGCTCAGGATGCACGCGGGCGTTGTGGGTAGGGGCGGGGTAACCCCGCCCCTACGAGAGCTGAGAGAGTTAGTCTAAAAGCAAGGCAGATTGCTTCGTCCGTTGCCTCTGCTGCGCCTATTGATTCAATATTGAACCACTGCCAGTTGGCAGGAGATCAATACAGAATCGCGTAGGGGCGGGTCTTAGACCCGCCCCTACTGATGCGGTGTTGGGTTATTGCTAACTGGCAAGAAATCAACCTAGCAGCGTAGCATCGCCCCTACGAGAGTGTGCTATTTGCCCACTACGCGCAGTTCGCGCGGGAAGGTGCTGAGGGTGCGCGGGCCTTCGGCGGTCATGACGACGTTGTCCTCGATGCGTACGCCGCCGCGGCCGTCGAGGTAGATGCCGGGTTCGACGGTGAAGCTCATGCCCTCGGCCAGGGGCAGCGTATTGTCGCCGCGCATGTAGGGCTCTTCGTGGCCCTCCATGCCCAGGCCGTGGCCGGTGCGGTGCGTGAAGTATTGGCCGTAGCCATTGTCGTCGATGGCGTCACGCGCCGCCTGGTCCACCGCGGCGCAGGGGGCGCCGATGGCGGCCGCCTCGCGGCCGGCCTGGTTGGCCAGTTTCACTACTTCGTAAATACGCTTGAACTCCTCGCTGATCTCACCCACGGCGAAAGTGCGGGTTAGGTCAGACAGGTAGCCGTTGTACGACGCGCCCCAGTCGATCAGCAGCAGGTCGCCTTCCTGGATGCGGTAATCGCTGACGGTGGAGTGCGGGTTGGCGCTGTTGGCCGCGGCGGCCACGATGGGCGCGAAAGGCAGCTCGGGGTCGGAGCCGAGCGCATACAGCTCCTGCACCAGGATGCCGGCGATCTCCTTCTCGCTCATGCCGATCTTGATCTTCTGCAGGGTAGCTTCCAGGCCGCCCTCGGCGATCTCGACCGCTTTTTGCATGGCGGCGATCTCGCCGGCGTCCTTGTGCTTGCGCATATCGGCGATCAGGTGTTCGGCGATGGGGAACTCGGCGCCGGGGAAGGCGGCTTGCAGATAGCGCAACTCCATCACGCGCATGCGCAGGCCTTCCACGCCAATGCGCTTGGCTGGGCCGATGAGGGCGGCGGCCTGGTTGAAGGCGGCCTGCCACTCGGCCGGGTTCTCGCTGTAGGTCACGGCGCGCAGCTCAAAATCCAGTTGGGCCAGCTTGCCCTTCTCGAAGTCCGGCAGCACGATGACCGGGCTCTTGCCGGGGGCCAGCAGCAGCACGGTGGGCCGCTCCATCAAATGGAAGTGCAGGCCGCTCATGTAGACCTGGCTGGGGCCGGCATTGAGCGCCATGGCGTCGAAGCCGCCGGCGTTCATAGCGTCACTGAGCTGGGCCTGGCGGCGAATGAGATTTTCAGTCGAGAAGGGATTGGTCATGGAGTAGTCGCTCTCTGGATTAGTGAAGGAACGCTGATTATACGCCGCTGCACTGCTGGCGCGTTTGGTGTTAGGCTAGGCTGGTTCGGAGAGCTATGTTTCGATTGGAAGAATTGGACCAACTGGATTATTACCGCAAGATGCACGCCATCTACGCCGGCGTGCGCGACCGCCGCATCCCGGCGGAGCAACGCTGGCAATACTGGGTGGCGGCGCGCAATGAGCTGCTAGGCGGCCACCCGCACTCGCCGGTGCCGGCGGCGCAGCGGGCGCACTTCATCAACCTGGCCTATTACGCGTACGACCCGGCGCTGCGCTTCGTGGTGGATGTGGATATTGACGTGCAGCCGGAGCATATTGAGCTGGCCGGCGCACAAGTGCAGCGCGTGGGGCGAGTGCTGTTTCCGATCGCGGGCAGCACACTGAGCCTGTCGCTGTTCAGCGTGCTGGGCTACGGCGGCGGCCTGCTGCTGCCGTTCGCGGATGCCAGCGCCCGCAGCGGCAAGACCTATGCCGGGGCGCGCTGGCTGCTGGACACGCCGCACGGCGCCGACCTGGGCGAGGAGCACGGCAAGCTGGTGCTCGATTTCAACTTTGCCTACAACCCGGCCAGCGCGTATGACCCGGCGGCCCCTCGCCATGAGGCGCCGCCGGAGAACGTGCTGGCGTTGGCCGTGCCGGCCGGCGAGCAAGCGTATCCGCTGGCCGCGGCTTGACGGGTTTGCAATACCCCTCTATAATTTAGGTATACCTAAATTATAGAGGGCATCATGTTGGACTTACAAATACTCCTAACTCACAGTCTTTTTGGCATTGTGGCCATCAGCGGCATTATTCTTGTCGTTGGCGTCAAGCGGCCGCGTTGGTTCCTCGAGAAGAAGAATGTGCCGCCAGACATTCTGGCCGCGGTGCCGCCGCGCACGGACGCCGAACGACGCCAGTCCTTGTGGGCGGCGATCCCGCTGGCTTTTCTCCTGCTCGGCCTCGTCTTCTACTCCACCTATGTCTTTGGCCAGGCCAGCGGCGCCGGCTTCGGTGCGCTGTTCCTGCATGCGCTCATCCTCATCCTGGTCGTGAGCACCTTCGACCTGGTGGTTATCGATTGGCTGTTGCTCAACACCATCACCCCGCGCCAGTTCGTTTACCCCGGAACAGAAGGATTTGCGGGCTACAAGGACTACGGCTTCCACGGCCGTGCGCATTTACGCGCGCTGCCCGGCCAGGCTGTCTTTGCTGTGCTCGTGGCGGGCATCGTGACGCTTCTGCTTGCATAACCTTTTTGCAGACCCTGTTTGCAGTTTAGAATGAGCGCAGGAGATCTATTCGATGCTTGACTGGACCAAACTGATCATGGATGGCGGCATCTTCACTGCCGTGTTTACTGGGCTGGTGTTGTACACCGCCATGAACAAGCCGCGCGTGTTTCTGACGCCCGGCGAAGTGCCGCCGGACATTCTGGCCAAGGCCAAGCCGCTGAGCAAGCAGGAGAAGGAACAGGCTCAGAAGGCCATGTTCCCGCTGATGGTGATCCTGGTGGGCGGCACGCTGTACTCTACCTATACCTTTGCTCAACAGAGTGGGGCTGGTTATGGCACATTGTTTCTGCATGCGCTGCTGATCCAGCTCATCATCACGACGTTCGATCTGATCTTCATTGACTGGTTCATTCTCAATACGCTGACGCCGAAGTGGGCCGTCTTCCCCGGCACCGAAGGGCTGGCCGGATACAAAGATTACGGCTTCCACGCCAAAGTGCATCTCAAGCTGCTGCCGCGCCAGATCGTGGGCGCTATGGTGATCGCTGGGATCAGTTTGTTGCTGGCGAATTTTCTGTAGAGATAAAAAAAAGCCCCGTGTACACGGGGCTTTTTTGTTTTAGTAGAACTCGCCTTGTAGATAGGCGCGGGTGCGGTCGTTCTTGGGTGCGCTGAGCACCTGCTCGGCCGGGCCGGCCTCCACCACTTCACCCAGATACATGAAGACCAGATAGTCGGCCAGATGGCGGGCCTGGCGCAGCACATGCGACACTAGCACCACGGTGTAATCCTTCTTGAGCTCCTCGAGACGCTCTTCGATGAACTTGGCCGAGATCGGATCCAGCGAGGAGGTGGGCTCATCACCCAGGATCACTTCCGGCTCCACGGCCAGGCCGCGGGCCAGGCATAGGCGCTGCTGCTGGCCGATGGATAGATCGCGGGCGGGGGTGTTCAGGCGGCCCTTGACCTCATCCCACAGACCGGCGACTTCAAGATAGTGCTTCACCTTGTCGCGCAGCTCCTTGCCGCGCGCCAGCTTGTGGATGCGCATGCCATAGGCCACGTTCTCGAAGATCGACATGGGCAGCGGGAACGGGCGCTGGGCGATGAGGCCGACCTTGGTGCGCACCTCGGTCACTTCCACATCCGGGGCGTACAGATCGACCCCGTCCAGCTCCACATGGCCGGTCACCTGGGTGTCGTCGGCCAGATCATGAAAACGGTTGAGGGTCTTGAGCAGGGTCGACTTGCCGCAGCCCGAAGGGCCGACGATGACCGTGATCTGGCCGCGCGGCAGGTCCAGATTGATGTCCTTGAGCGCGTGGACTTTGTTGTAGTAGACGTTGAGGTCGCGGATCTTGATCTGAGTTTCCAATGGTGGCCTCTTGTTAGCGAATTACGTTGCGGCTGAGACGGCGCGCCAGGAAGCGCGAAAGCATGCTGATGAAAAGAATGAGTACGGTGAGCACCAAGGCGGTGGCGTAGCCGTTGCCGCGCACCTCGGGGAAGGGTGAGCCGAGCTGGAAGAAGACCGCCAGCGGCAGGGAGGCCGAGGGGCTGGCCAGCGAGGTGGGGATGCGGTCACTGAAGCCGGCGGTGAACAGCACCGAGGCGGCGTCGCCGATGCCGCGGCCGAAGGCCAGCAGCACGGCGGTGACCAGGCCCGGCAGAGCCTGGCGCACCAATACGCTCCAGGCAGCTTCCAGACGGGTGGCGCCCAGGCTGTAGGCCGCCTGGCTGAGTTCGGAGGGAACCATGCGCATCACCTCGTCCATCGAACGCACCATGATGGGGATCTGCAGCAGGGTCAGCACCAGGATGCCGGCGCCCAGCGAGGCGCGCATGCCAAAGGCGATCATGATGGTGAAGCCGAACGCGCCGTATACGAGGGAGGGAATGCCCCACAAAACGTCCAGCGCCATGCGCAGCAAAGAGGCCAGGCGGCTGGCACCGGTATAGACATTGATGCCAAAGGCGATCGGCAGGCTGATGAACAGGGCCAGCAGAGTGCCGCCGCCGGCCAGCAGCAGCGAGCCGACGATGGCGTTGAGGATGCCGCCCTCGCCGCCGAGGAAGAAGCCGCCCTGCGGCGTTTTGGTGATGAGGTCGAGATCAAGGAAGGGCAGGCCGCGTATGAAGATGGTGACCAGAATGGCGGCCAGCACGCCCACCAGCACTAAACTGGCAAGCTGCATGATGGTGCGCATGGCGCGGTCTTCCAAGTGGGCCAGGGTCCAGCGTTTTTTCATACCTGTGCTCTCCGGTTGGCGCGAATGAGCACGAGGGCCGCGCCGAGATTGAAGATGATGACGATGACCAGCAGCAAGAGCGCCGCGCCCATCAGCGCCGAATCATAGAGGGGAATGGACATCATCTCGCCATAGTTGTTGGCGATCAGGGCGGTCAGCGGATAGCCGGGGTCGAAGATGGAGCGGGGGATCAGGGGCGTGTTGCCGACCACCATCATGACCGCCAGGGTTTCGCCAAAGGCGCGCGAGAGGCCCATCACGATGGCGGCGATAAGGCCGGGCATGGCGCGGGGCAGCACCACCTTTTTGATGGTCTGCCAGCGGGTGGCGCCCAGCGCCAGCGAGCCGTGGCGCAACCCGTCGGGGACGGAGCGCAGCACTTCGATGGATACGGAAATGATGATGGGCGAGATCATGACGGCCAGCACAATGCCGCCGCTCAGGATGGAGTAGCCGGTGGGGTTGTTGGCGGCGAACAACGGGATGCTGCCCAGCCAGGGCTGCACAAAGCCGGAGATCTGCGGCACAAGCGGCACGATCACCAGCAGCCCCCATACGCCGTAAACGACGGAAGGGATGCCGGCCAGCAGGTCAATCGCCGGCAGGATGGCGGTGAGCGCCCGCCGCTTGGCGTACTCCACCAGGAAGAGCGAAGTGAGCATGCACAGCGGCGCGGCCAGCAGCAGGGCCAGCAGGGTGACCGAGAGCGTGCCGCTGATGAAGGTCAGCAGGCCGAACTCGCCGGCGGAGGGGCGCCACTGCATCCCGCTGAGGATCTCCCATACGCTGCTGTGCTCCAGCAGCGGCTGGGTGCGCAGGAAGAAGCCCACCACCATGATGAGCAGCAGGAACAAAGGAAAACTGGCTGCCAGTCGGTAATTCCTGGCAGCCAGTTCGTCTTTGCGGATGCGGCGTGCCTGCGTATGGAGTTTTGGGTCTTGTGTCGTCTGCAAGCGCGCGGTTTCCCTTCGTGTTGCGAGTTTAAGGCAGTCTTGAGATCTCCCCAGCCAACTCGTCGGCTGAGAGCGGCACATAGCCTGCCTCGGCGACAAACGCTTGGCCATCGCTGTAGATCCAGCGCAGGAAGTCAAGTGTATCGCCACTTGGCTGTCCCTTGGTGACCACATACAGCAAGCGGGAGGGCGGAGAGGGGTAGTCGCCATCGAGGATGGCCTGGACTGCCTCTTCGCGGGTCTCCAGCAGTTCGTGTTCTTCGATCTGCCCGTTGGTGTTCAGGTCAACCGGGGCAACGACCGCGCCGGCTACCGGCACGCCCGTGCTGAAATCGTACACGAAACCGAGGTTGTTATAACCGATTCCGAGCGGGTCGTTCAAGACTGCGGTGAGCAAACCGGGGTCGCCATCCACGCCAATGCCCTTCAGGTCTTCCTGTGCGTCTGCCCCGTAGAACAGGGCGATCATCTCAGCCGCGCCGGCTGAATCGGAGCGGGTGTAGACGTTGACTGCATCGGTGATGCTGGGGTCGCCCAGCAGATCGCCCCAGGTGCTGAACTCCTGCGTGACGTAGAGCTTGTTCAGCGCTTCGGTGGTCAGGCCGCGCTCGAGGATCAGGTCAAGGTAAGGATTGTTAGCGTTCACGACCACGAAGACTGCATCGCGCGCCACGGCAAAGCCAACCGCGCCCAGCTCGATCTCTTCCGTGCGGAGTTCACGTGACACCATGCCAAAATCGGTGGCCCCGGCCAGGACATCTGAAATGCCCTTGCCTGCGCCGCCGCCGGTGATGTCAAAGGCAACGTGCGGGTTTTCGCTTGAATACTCCTCGGCGTAGCGCTGCATCATGGGGTAGAGGGCAAATGCGCCTGAGCTGGAGAGTGTGACAGTGGGCTGATCCGCGCTCCCGCCACAGGCGGCCAGCAGCAGGCCGGCGATGATGAGCAGGCTAAACACAATGTGTTTGGTCTTCATAAGGCTCCCTTTGTATATAAACCAGATAGATTTGGTCTACTTATATCTGCATTACGAAACCTTGTCAATTCGCAAAACGAGCGGGCGGCGAGGATTGTGATGGGCAACCAGGTCAGGCCTGGTTGAGGGCTTCCTTCAGGGTATCTTCTTCGCTCTGGCTTTTGATGGTCACGTCAGGGATCTCGTCCTGCACGTTGCGCAGGCGCGGGCTGCCCAGGGCCAGGATGGAGATGGCCAGGACCAGCAGGCCGATCACGGCGAAGAACAGCGCCATGCCGCGGCCGGGGCCAACGCCCACCCATTGCCCAAGCAGAGTATCCGCCAGTGCGCCGCCCGGCATCAGGGCCGGGCCAAACACGCGGTCCACCAGCGGGCCGGACAGCAGGATGGCGATGGGGGCGGTGAACTGCGCCAGCATGCGCCGCACCGAGAATACACGGCCCTGCAGGTCAGGCTCGGTCTTGCTTTGCCAGAGCGCCTGGCTGCTGCCGTTCATGATCGGCAGCACCAGCATGGAGAAGAAGCCGGTTATGGCGATCAGAGGCAGGCTGGCCGGCATGAGCAGGAACAGGAGCATGACGCCCATCCAGATGCCGGTCAGCAGCACGCCATAGACGCGGCGCTTGGGGCCGCCCCAGGCGCTCATGATGAAGGTACCCACCAGCATGCCGGCGCCTACGATGGAGCCAACGAAGCCGGCCTGGGCAGGCGTGCCCAGGTTGAGCAGCAGCGGGGTCCACAAGGGTTGCAGCATGGTGAAGAACAGGTTGATGCCGGCGAAGTACATCAGCAACTGGAACAGGCCGGGGCGATTGCGAATGTAGGTGAAGCCGGTGCGGATGCTGGCCATGATGGAGGGCTTGTTGGCGGCTTCCTCGGCGGTGCGCACGGGTTCGGGGATGCGGACGTACAGCAGCGTGCCGACCGCGAACAGGAAGGTGATCACATCCACCATGATGATGTTAGGGATGCCCCAGGTGAGGAACAGCGCACCGGCGATGGCCGGAGCGGCCAGCTGCGAAATGGCATCCGCCATTTGCACCATGCCGCTGGCGCGGCCGAGCTGAGCCTGCGGCACCAGCATGGTGGTGGCGGCGGAGTAGGCCGGCCATTGGAAGGTGTTGAACAGCGAGGCCACGAAGTTGGCGACGTAGATGTGCCAGATCTGCAAATTGTCGGTCAGGATCAGCGCCAGGATGGCCAGGGTGGTCATGCCGGCCCCGGTATCGCTCAGGATCATCATCCAGCGGCGCGGGAAGCGGTCCACCAAGGCGCCGGCGACCGGCGAGAACAGTACGCCGGGCAGCGTGAAGGCCAGGATGCTCATGGCGAAGGCGGTGATGGAGGTGGTCTCCTGGTAGACGTATACGCCGAGGGCGAAGCCGGTGAGGCCGGAGCCCAACAGCGAGACCAGTTGGCCGAGCCAGATGATATAGAAGGTGCGCATGCTTTGGGGCTGCCCCGGGGCGGGGGCGGATGCAGTAGCGGTCATAGGTTTTGGTCTTTCAGGGGTAAGTTGGTGGGGTGCAATGCCTCGGCCGCCTGCGCGGCATGCCGATGCCCCAAGTATATACTGTTTGAAGTCTGGGTATTCTTGACAGTGCAGAAACGGCAAAGTACAATGCTGCCCTCTGTAACTAGGGCCTGTAGCGCAGTTGGGAGCGCGCATCAATCGCACTGATGAGGTCGAGGGTTCGAATCCCTCCAGGTCCACTGTGCGATGTTAGGCACTGGCACATTTACACCAAGCTGGTCTTCCGTTACTCGGCGAACCGAGTAGGAAGGCCAAACGCACGGCGAAACCGTGCGTACGGGCCCATGGCGCAGCTGGGAGCGCGCCTCAATGGCATTGAGGAGGTCGAGGGTTCGAATCCCTCTGGGTCCACTAGCAAGACAAGTGAAGAGTGACCGGTGAGCAGTGAACCGGTTGCGCCGAGCAGGAGTAGTAGGTTCGCTTTACGCTCACAGAGAGTTGGGTGCAGTGGTGTAAGCCCGGCACGCGCAAAAGCAAACTGAACTCGCCTGCCAGCCTTAACCGGTACGGCAGCGGGCGGCGCCCGATACAGCGTTGAAAAGTGGCCGGAGCAGTTGACCGGCAACCCGGGTGGTACCGCGGGAGTTCTACTCTCGTCCCGATGCAAAGAAGCATCGAGCGACGAGAGTTTTTTGTTTAAGTAAGTCAGCAGCAGTGAGTTTGCAATTGGAGATCGAGAGTAGAGATCGAGCTTAGAGCTTGTGGCTTATGGCTGACCGCTAACAAGGAGCGCAATGGCACAGAAGTACAACCCGGCCGAGATCGAGGCCAAATGGCAGCAAAAGTGGGAGGCGGATGGCATTTACCATGCCGACATTGACCCCAGCCGCCCCAAGCACTACGCGCTCACCATGCTGCCGTACCCCTCAGGCAATTTGCATATCGGTCACTGGTACGCCATGACCCCGTCGGACGCGCGGGCGCGCTTCATGCGCATGCGCGGGCACAACGTCATGTTCCCGATGGGCTTCGACGCCTTCGGTCTGCCGGCCGAGAACGCCGCCATCCAGCGCAACATCCATCCCAAAGAATGGACCTACGCCAATATCGAGAACATGCGCAAGCAGCTGCGCAGCATGGGCGCCATGTTCGATTGGCGGCGCGAGGCCGTGTCCTCTGACCCGGAGTATTACCGCTGGACGCAGTGGTTCTTCCTGCAGCTGTACAAGAACGGCCTGGCCTATCGCAAGATGGCCGCGGTGGACTGGTGCCCGAAGGACAACACCACCCTGGCGCGCGAGCAGGTGGTGGGCGAGAAGCGGGTGTGCGAGCGCTGCGGCACGCCTGTGATCAAGAAGAATTTGGAGCAGTGGTTCTTCCGCATCACCAACTATGCGGATGAGCTGCTGAACTTCGTGGGCATCGATTGGCCGCAGCAGATCCAGACTTTGCAGACCAACTGGATCGGTCGCTCTGAAGGCGCCAATGTGGTCTTCAAGACCGAAGGCGGCGATGAGTTCACTATCTTCACCACCCGGCCGGATACGCTGTGGGGTGCTACGTTCATGGTGCTGGCGCCTGAGCACCCGCTGGTGAGCAAGGTCACCACGGCCGACAAGAAGGCCGAGGTGGAAGCGTATGTGGCCGAAGCCACACGCCAGACCGATATTGAGCGCGAGTCGACTGAGAAGGAAAAGACCGGTGTATTCACCGGCGGCTATGCCATCAACCCGGTCAGCGGAGAGCGCGTGCCGATCTGGACGGCCGACTATGTGCTGATGACGTACGGCACCGGCGCCATCATGGCTGTGCCGGCCCACGACGAGCGCGACTTTAGTTTTGCGCGCAAGTATGGGCTGGAAGTGCGCCCGGTCATCCAACCCGAAGGCGAAGCGCTGGATGGGGCCACGATGGCCCACGCCGCCACGCACGAAGGTGTGATGGTCAACAGCGGGCCGCTGACCGGCACCCCGGCGCAGCAGGCGGTGGCCGACACCATCGCCTTCTTGCAGCAGAAGCAGGCCGGCAAGGCCACGGTGGGCTACCGTATCCGTGACTGGCTGATCTCGCGCCAGCGCTACTGGGGCGCGCCGATCCCCATTGTGTATTGCCAGGACTGCGGCGCCCAGCCGGTGCCGGATGAGCAACTGCCCGTGCTGTTGCCGGACGACGTGGAGTGGACGCCCACCGGCGAAAGCCCGTTGAAGCTGCACCCCACCTGGAAGCACACCACTTGCCCGCACTGCGGCAAGCCGGCTGAACGCGACACCGACACGATGGACACCTTCATGTGCTCGTCGTGGTACTTCCTGCGCTACCTGAGCCCGCACTACGACAAGGCGCCCTACGACCAGAAGGAATACGACTACTGGATGCCGGTGGACACCTACACCGGCGGCGCAGAGCACGCCGTGATGCACTTGCTGTATGTACGCTTCTTTCACAAGGCGCTGCGTGACCTCGGCATCACCGAGGGCCACGAGCCGATGCTGCAGCTGCGCAACCAGGGACAGATATTGGGGCCGGACGGCCAGCGCATGAGCAAATCACGCGGCAACGTGATCGACCCGGACGAGCAGGTGCGCTTGTACGGCGCGGATACCGTGCGGGCGTACTTGATGTTCGGCTACCGCTGGAATGAAGGCGGTGCGTGGAGCGACGAGAACATTCAGGGCGTCGTGCGCTGGATGCATAAGGTATGGACTCTGTTCACCGAGGGCGGGCAGGGCGGCGGCAAACCGGACGCGGCGGCCGCTAAGGCGCTGCGCCGCAAGGTGCACCAGACCATCCAGAAGGTCTCGCGCGACCTGGAAACGTTTGAGTTCAACACCATCATCTCCGCTTACATGGAGCTGGCCAACACCATGGTGGAGTTGCGCGGCAAGGCGGAAGGCAGCCCCGAATGGGAAGAGGCCAAGGATGTGTACCTGCGCCTGATGGCGCCGGTCACCCCGCACGTGGCCGAGGAGTTGTGGACGCAGGCGGGCAAGCCGTACTCGGTTCACTTGCAGCCCTGGCCCGTAGCTGACGAGGCTGCGGCGCGTGAGGACGAGATCACGCTGGTGGTGCAGGTCAACGGCAAGCTGCGCGACCGCATCAGCGTCCCGGCCGGCATCAGCGAGGCCGATGCCAAGGCCCGCGCCCTGGCCAGCGAAGCGGTGGCCAAGGCGCTGGACGGCAAGACGCCGCGCCAGGTCATCGTGGTCAAGGGCAAGCTGGTCAATATCGTTCTGTAGGGTATGTAGCAGCAATCCCCTGCATCGTTTATCATCCAGTCACTCATGGACTGGTTGAGGGGCATTCTGCGTGAGAATCGCACTGAAACAAGCAGCCCGCCGTACTGGCGGGCTGCTTTCATGGTGTTGCTCGGCGCGGCTGTGTTCGGTTGGCTGCTGCGAGATGCGCCGCTGCTGGGTTGGGACTGGTTCCACACCATCCGCATCGGCGGCGATATTGATGTCTGGTATCCGGGCTGGACCAAGCTGCTGACCCGCCCGCTGGCAGGCTTGCCGTGGCGCTGGGGTCTGGCATTCTCTAATGGATTGATGCTGGCCGGGGTGGCGATCGCCACCTACTTGCAGCGGCGTGACCGCTGGAGTGCGCTGGGCGCGGTGCTGGCGGTGCTCAGCCCGCCGGTGCTGGTGCTCCTGTGGGCCGGTAACGTGGACGGCTGGGCCTTGTTGGGCTACCTGACCCTGCCGTGGGGCGTGCCGCTGCTGATGATCAAGCCCACCATCGGCGCGTTCGTGCTGCTGACCCGGCGCAGTTGGTTCATCGCCGGGCTGGTTTTTACGGCGCTCACGCTGCTCGTGTGGGGCTGGTGGCCGGCGCAAGCGATCGGCATGCATGTGACCGGCGGCAACATCCATACCTCGTCAAGCATGGGCTGGTACATCCTCGGCTGGCCGATCGGAGCGCTGGGCGTGCTGCTGATGCTGTTCACGGATCGCAAGAGCCCGTGGCATATGATGGCGGCCGGCTCGTTCCTGATGCCGTACGTGTTTCCGTATCACTTCATTTTGCTGCTGCCGGCGCTTGGGCGCTGGGGCGGGTTGCGCCAGGTGCTGGTTTGGCTGGCGGCCTGGACCCTGTTCGGTTCGTTCATTTTTGGCTACGCGGCCACCTGGGTCGGCTACCTGTTCCCGCTGGTCGTGTGGCTGTTCATCTTTGAGGAGACGCCGCGCAGCCAGACCTGGCTGGCCGAGGTGCAGAGGCTATGGCGGACAAGCAAGGCGTAGAAGAATACATCGCTGGTCTCGAAGAGCCGCAAAGGTCGATTGTCGCGACGCTGCGCGCAATGATCCTGTCTGCGGATGCGGAGGTGGCCGAGCGCATCAAGTGGAACGCCCCCAGCTTCGGTTATGGCGACGAGGACCGCATCACGTTCAATCTGCGCAAGGGCGTCATGCTCATCTTCCACCGCGGCGCTAAGGCGGAGGGCGATGCGGCTTTTGCATTCGAAGACCCGTCGGGCTTGGTGGAGTGGCTCAATAACGAGCGCGGAACGGTGCGCTTCGACAGCCTGGCGGACGCCGAAGCGAGCAAGGCCAAGTTCGTGAAGCTGGTGAAGGCCTGGTTGAAGGCTACGAGATAAAAAAGCGGGCCGGTCTTAGACCGGCCTCTACATTTCCAAAACTAACGGGCTTGAGTTGTGCGCGGTTTACGTGAGCGCCGGCGTTCTACGCCGCCGGGCGGCAGGGCGCCGCGCGGGTCACGCGCATACGGCGTGCTCACCACCCACAGGCCCAGCGCCCAGACCGCCAGCGGCAGCAGGGCGCTCAGCGTCTCCCGGCCGCGCAGCTGCGCCACCAGGTGCAGCGCGTAGGGCAGAGCCAGCATGACCGCCAGCAGCCAGGGCCACAGGCGCCGGCGCAGTTCGGGCGCCGAATGCTCGGCGTGGCGCAGGGTCAGCAGCAGCGGGATCAGCAACAGGACGAAGTCATAGGTCCACGCATACGGGGAGAGGAACAGCGAGAGCGGCACGAATAACAGCACTACTGAGGTGAAGTTGGTGTGCTTGTAGCGGCGCATCCACCATACCGAGAAGATCGCCAAGGCAACCGCCACCACGCCGCCAATGAGCGACCAGGCCGGCGCGCCAAGATCGGCCAGCATGCCCCACAAGGTTGGCACCTGGGCCTGGTTGGCCTGCAGCGTGCCGCCGCGGCCCAGCGTATGCTCCAGCCAGACTTGCAGCCAGCCCGGGCGCACCAGCACGCTGATGAAGTACAGCGCCAGCGCACTGGCGGCGGTGCTGATCCACACCCGCCAGCGGCGATGGGCCAGCGCCCAGCCCATGATGGCCCAGGCCAGGAACAGCACCGGGCTGGGGCGCAGGGCGGCCAGGGCCAGCATGGCGCCCGCCGCCCAGTCTTTGCGGCGCATCAGCAGCATGTAGGCGGCTGAGAGGAAGAACAGCAATAAGAATGAAGGGTGGCGCTGCCACCAGGCAATGATGGTGGGCAGGAACAGCACGACGCACGCCATGATCAGGGCCAGGCGGCGCGGCTGGCGCAGGTCTACGCCGCGCAGCAGCCAATAGCACGAGACGGCCAGCAGCAACTGGCAGAAGAGCAGCCAGGCCACCTCGCCGGCCGCGGCGGGCAGCAGCGAGAACGGTGCGAACAGCAGCGCCATTGGCGGCGGATAGATGAATACGGCGTTATCCGTGTAGCCATCCCCAAACAGGCGGTGGGCCGCGTCCCATTGGGCCGGATCGTACAGGTCCAGCCCGTTGCGCAGGGCGGTGCCGGCAATGTGCATCATTGGGTAGGTATTGTCCGGTTGCGCACCGGGGCCGACATAGATGTTGAGAACCAGCAGCAGCGCCAGCACGGCGATACCGAGCAAGATCAGGGCGACGTTGTTCGCCTTCGGCGGCGGGCTGGGTTTGGGGGCGCGTGGAATGCTGCGTTTGCGTGTGGCGGTCTTGCGAGCCCCCTGTTTGCGCGTAGCTATGCGGCGCCTCCGGCCAAGCGGGCACGTTCCTGCTCGGCGATCTCAGGTTCCAGTTTCTTGTACAGCGGGCCGGGCTGGCGCAGTTGGCGGCCACCCTCCAGGGCGCTGGGGCGCCAGTGGCCCGGGATGGCCGCGGCGCGGTAGCGCAGGGCCTGGTGCTCGCCCAGGCTGTCGGCGATGGATTCGGTGTACTGCTCGCCGAAGAGCGGGGCGTGGTAGCCCAGCATGCTGTGCAGCGCCTCGGCGCTGTGCGGCAGGAAAGGCGCCAGCAGCAGCTTGAGGTTGTCAATGGCGCGTAGGGCGGTGTAGATGGTGACGGCGGCGGCGTCCTTGTCGATCTTGACCTGGGTCCAGGGCGCCTGCTCGTCGAGGTAGCGGTTCACCTCGGCGGCCAGGCGCATGGCTTCGCCGAGGGCGGCGCGCAGCTTGACGCTCTCGAGCAGCTGGCCCACGGAGTCGAAGCCGGCTTCTACGATTGCGAGCAGCTCGCGGTCTTGCGGGCGGAGGAGGGCGTTGGGCGCAGCATGCTGCGCCCCTACGGCTCGCAAAGACGGGTTCGGGACATGGCCGTCCCAGTGTTTGGCGGCGAAAGAGAGCACGCGGTTGGCCAGGTTGCCCCAGGTGGCGACGAGCTCGTTGTTGTTGCGGCGCACAAAATCATCCCAATCCCAGTTGGCGTCGCTGGTCTCAGGCATGTTGACGGTCAGGTAATAGCGCAGCGGGTCAGCGTCGTAGCGGCTGAGGAAATCCAGCCCCCATACGCCCCAGTTGCGGCTGCCGGAGATCTTGCGGTTCTCCATGTTGAGGAATTCGTTGGCGGGCACGTCGTAGGGCAGGGTCAGCGGCTTGTCCTCGGCGCCTTCAAAGGTGCGGGCGAACTCATCGGCCACGCCGATGAGTTCCGCCGGCCACATGATGGCATGGAAATCAATGTTGTCCTTGCCGATGAAGTAGTAGGCGCGGGCTGCGGGGTCGGTCCACCAGCGGTGCCAGGCCTCCGGCTGGCCGCTGAGGGCGGCCCACTCGATGGCGGCGGAGAGGTAGCCGATGACCGCCTCAAACCAGACGTAGAGGCGTTTATCGTCCCAGCCGGCTTCGGGCACCGGGATACCCCAATCCAGATCGCGCGTGATGGGGCGGCCGCGCAGGCCTTCGCTGCGGATCCAGCCCAGTGAGCGGTTGACGACGTTGGGGCGCCAGTAGCTCTTGCGCTCCTCGAGGAAGCTGACCACTTGGCTCTCCATCTTGCCGAGGTCGAGGAAGTAATGCGTGGTGTTGCGCAGCTCTGGGGTGGAGCCGTCTTCCTTGGCGCGTGGATTGATGAGCTGGGTCGAGTCGAGCACGTTGCCGCAGTTATCGCACTGGTCGCCGCGGGCGCCGTCGAAGCCGCAGATATAGCAGGTGCCCTCGACGTAGCGGTCAGGCAGGAACTTGGCCAGGCTGGCCGAGTACCACTGCTGCTGCTCCTCGGTGTAGAGGTAGCCGCGCTGCTTCAGTGCGGTGAACATGGCCTGCGAGACCTTGAAGTGGTTCTCGGTGTGGGTGCTGGTGAACAGGTCGTACTGCAAGCCCAGCTTCTGGAAGAGTTCAATGAAGCCGGCGTGGTAGCGGTGGTAGACCACCTCGGGGCCGACGCCCTCGGCGTCAGACTTGACGGTGATGGGCGTGCCGTGGGCATCCGAGCCGGAGACCATCAGCACTTGGTTGCCCTTGAGGCGCTGGTAGCGGGCGAAGATATCGGCAGGCAGGTAGGAGCCGGTGATGTTGCCGACATGGATCTCAGCATTGGCGTACGGCCAGGCGACGGCGACGAGGATGTGTTTGCTCATACGTTGAGCCAGTATACAACGGCGCGCCGCGCTGCCGCCAGTGCGGCGCGTGGTGTTAGTGCTGCGAGAGCGACACGATGAAGAAGGTCACCCAATACGGGTCGATCAGGTTGGCCAGCGTGCCCCACATGAGGCCGAGCAGCGCGCCGCCCAGCACATCGCGCGGGTAGTGGGCGCCCACGTACATGCGGGTGAAGCCCACGCCGGCGGCCACGGCGTACATGAGGGCGCCGAGCAGGAAGCCGGGCTCCAGGTGATGGTTGAGCAGGGCGGCCAGGAAGAAGATCTGCGAGGTGTGCCCGCTGGGGAAGGAGCGCCCGGGCTCACGCCAGCCGACGACGCGGGCGTTGGGGTTGGTGAGGAAGGGACGCGCACGGTCGGTCAGGGCTTTGAGCACCTCGACCATCAGCGAGAGGGTCAGCGTGCCGAGGGCCAACTGCAGCGAGAGATCGCGGTTGCTGCGCCAAAAGTAGATGGCGAGACCGATGGCAAGGATGCCGCTGCCGAGTTGGCTGAAGCTGCCGAGAGTAATATCCAGCCAGCGCGGGCGGCGGCCGCGCAGGTTGAAGAACAGGAAGGCGCGGTTATCGATCTCCTGCCCGCGGGCCCACAGCAGCGAGAGGGCCAGCAAACCCAGGATCAACATGGGCACGATCAGGTTGCGCTGCAGGGTCAGGGCGCGCCACAGCACCTCGCGCTGCTCAGGTGGGGCGAAGCTGAGCAGGAAG
This sequence comes from Anaerolineales bacterium, assembly GCA_019454165.1. Taxonomy (GTDB): domain Bacteria; phylum Chloroflexota; class Anaerolineae; order Anaerolineales; family UBA11579; genus JAMCZK01. The sequence continues at coordinate 932,049 of CP075367.1, forward strand.
ACCAGGGCGCTCAGCGAGGCAACGAAGATGCCGATGCGGTAGGGGAGCGGGCGTTTATGGGAACTGGGGGTGGGCTTGACCTGCTCTTGCAGGGTTTCGACTTGCTCCTGCAGGGTTTCGACAATGGGGGGCGGTGTGTTCTTTTTGGGCATCGTTGAAGTCTATTTCCTGCGGGCTTTGCCGCGTGCGGTGTGGGCGGCCATGACGGTGAGCGCCTTGGGCAGCACCTCGATCCTGGCGGAGCCGTGACCGAGCTCGAGGCCATCGGCCATGATGTTCATGGCCGGCAGCGAGTGTAGCCGAAGTTGCTTGACCTGGTAGTGCTTCAACGCTTCCTGATCCACGTTGCCGGCCAGCGAGCGGATGGCAAAGGAGATGAAGTGGAACTTGGTCATGTCTGAGAAGACGAACACATCCAGCTTGCCGTCGCGGTACGAGACCTTGGGGTCGATCTGGATGTTGGGGCCGATGTAGGGCATGTTGGCGACGAGCACCACATGGCCGCTGGCCTTGACCCTGCGATGGCCGAGCTTGCTGCCCGCATCCAGCGTGAGGAGGGCCTGGCTGGGCTCGGCGGCCATGAAGGTGGAGATCCACTCGCCGATGCGGGTCACATCGCCGTGCTGCAGGTCATCGGTCAGCTCGTAGAGATCGGAGACCAGGCCGATGGTGACCAGCTCGAGGAAGTGGCGGGTCACGCCGCCGCTGCGGGCTCGGCCTACGTCGATGCGCAGGGGCTGGCCGTTGCGCAGCAGGGCGACCGCACCGGGGATATCGGCCGGGACGCCGAGGTTGAGGGCCAGGTTGTTGCGGGTGCCGATAGGGATGATGCCCAGGCGCAGCGGGGTGCGCACCATGTGGTGGGCGACGCTATCCACCGTGCCGTCGCCGCCGGCCACCGCGACCAGGCGGGTGCCCTCGGCCAGGGCGCGGCGCACCACGGCGCGCACATCGGCCCCGGGCTCGATCACGAACACCTCGGGCAGGATGTCGTTGGCCTGCATGGCCAGCAGGATGTCGATGAGCTGCTGGGGCGACTCGGTCTGGTTGCCGGCGGTGTAGTTGTAGATCAGCTTGACTTTGAGCGGTTTGGGCATAGTAGTTCGAACGGCGGTTTACTCCCCGCGTTATATGGAACGCATATGGTAACCCGGCAGGATCAGAGTAAAAGTATTAATCATCATCATGGCTGACGTGGGAGGGGCGGTCTCACAGTTAAAAGTTAAAAACTTGACAAACCATGCTTGCAAACAGGGTTGTACGGGCTCAGTTGTTAAGGTGCGCAGCTACGTTTGCATATGACCATGAGTTTGGAAACTGAAGGGAAATTGGTGGCAGGCGTCAAGGCACTGGTGCGGGTCTGGTAAGAATGCGGTAAGGCAGGCCGACTAGATAGAAAGCATGCAGGTATACTTGTGCGAAAGGTAACAAATGACTGAAGCAAGCACCCAAGTATTGGACATTAGCCAGGCAGCCAGTGAAAAGATCGCTGAGCTGATCCGGACGCGCGGCAAAGAAGGGCTGGCGGTGCGGGTAGGCATCCGTGGCACGCTGCCCGGGGGCGGCTACCAGACCGAGTTCAAGTTCCAGGAGCGCAGCAATGCGACGCCTGAGGATATTGTGCAGCCGGCCGGCGAGTTCGATTTCCTGTTCGCCCCGGATGTGGCCGAGAAGGTGAAGGGCTGCCGGGTGGACTATGACGACCAGCGCTATGCGGCTGGCTTCAATATTGAATACCCGCCGACGCCGTTCGGCCCGCCGGCCGAGCGCGTGCGCACGGACTGGAGCGACCCGCTGGCGATCCAGGTGCAGCAGGTGATCAATGATTTCATCAACCCCGGTGTGGCCGGACACGGCGGCTGGGTGTTGCTGACGGATGTGCGCGACACTTCGGTGTATGTGGAGATGGGCGGCGGCTGCCAGGGCTGCGGCCTCTCGGCGGTGACGCTGCGCCAGGGGATCGAGCGCGCCATTATGGAGGCGGTGCCTGAGGTGAAGGAAGTGATCGATATCACCGAGCACGGCGAGGGTGAGAATCCGTATTATGCGCAGGATGCGGCGCAGGCGATGGGTGGGGCGTCTCCGTTGGCGTGATTTTTGAGCGGTAAGCGGTAAGCTGTAAGCGGTAAGTTGTAAGCTAAAGGCAAACCACAAAGGCACAAAGAGCACAAAGGAAACTTTGTGCTCTTTTTTTATTGTGTGTTTGGGTGAGTGAGGGCGGGTCTGAGACCCACCCATACGTTGTGCATCCCGAGCGTAGCGAGGGATCCTTGTGAGGTGTATGGGTAAGATGCGGGGTGCGTGGAAGATGGGTGAATGGTGGGTCCTTCCCTGAGCGAGTGTCGGCGGTCAGGTGTGGATTAATAAACCCGGTCAGGATGACACGGGGTGTTTGGGGGATGGGCGCAGCAGTGGGTAGGGGCGGGGTACCCCCGCCCTACGATATGCGGGCATGATGACGCGTGGTGGTCGCAAAAAAATCAGCAAAAGCTTTGTGCTCTTTGTGTCTTTGTGGTTATTCCGTTCGCCAGTATTGACCGTTGGCGCGGTGCATGAGCTTGAATTCAATGAGGCCGCGGCGCAGGCTGGCGGTGTCATCGTGCAGGCGGCTGAGGGTGGTGTTGACCTCTTTTTCGGAGTAGCGCTTGTTGGGTTTGAACAGGCTGGCGGCGTGGCGCAGGACGACTTCGAGCTTTTTGCGCTGGGCGGGCAGGGACTTCAGGCGGCCGTCAGGCCGGGTGAAGTTACGCATGACGGCACGGTCGTAGGCGTGCATGTCTACATCTTCGGCGAGGGCGGGCAGGGTGTCTTTGGCGAGCAGGCGCTCGGCCATGTGTTCGAGGCGGTCAGTGCGCAGTTCGTAGATGCTGTAATGGCCTTCGGCGCGGGCGCGCACAAGGCCGGCGCGGGCGAGGATGTTGAGGTGGTGCGAGACGGTGGGTTCGGAGAGTTGGAGCAGGCTGGCGAGCTCTTCGACGGCGTGGGGGGATTGGGCGAGGATGCCGGCAATCTTGAGGCGTTTGGGTTCGGCAAGGGCTTTGAAGAATTCGAGGAGGTCGGTTTGAGTGGTCATGGGTGTGTCAAATTGATTAGATGGATGTCTAATTGTAAGGGGGAGGGTTTGGTGGGTCAAGGGGATGGGAGTGTATGTGAGATGCGCGTTGTGTGGAAGATGTGTGAATGGTGGGTCCTTCCCTGGTCTGGCATCGGCGATTCTGGTGTGGATGGAGAAACCCGGTCAGGATGACACGGGGGTGTTGGGGGTGGGCGATGTTTGGAATATGTGTGAATACGGATTCCTCCCTGAGGTGGGCTCGGCGGGCGGGTGTGGATTTATAGCCCGGTCGGAATGACACGGGTGTGTTTGGTAGGGGCGGGGTAACCCCGCCCCTACGTGTGAAGAAGCGCAGGCGGGCGGGGGAGGATTTATAAAGCGGGTCGGAATGACAAAGGGGTGCTAAAACAAAAAGCCGCTCTCCGAGCGGCTTTTTTGTTTAGATTGCGCCGGGCTAGGTGCCCTGGATGTAGTCACGCAGTTGGCGGGCGCGGAGGGGGTGGCGCAGGCGGCGCAGGGCTTTGCCCTCGATCTGGCGGATGCGCTCACGAGTGAGGCCGAACTTCTCGCCGACTTCTTCGAGGGTGTAGTAGCGCCCGTTCTCGAGGCCGAAGCGCAGGCGCAGGATGCGGGCTTCACGCGGGCTGAGCGTGCCGAGCACTTCGTGAACCTTCTGCTCCATCATGTTCTTGTAGGCGGTCTGGCTGGGGCTGGGGCTGTTCTCGTCTTCGACGAACATGCCCAGCTCGGAGTCCTCTTCGTCGCCGACGGGGCTCTCGAGCGAGAGCGGCAGCCAACTGACGCGCAGCATCCAATCGATCTTGCCGACATCCTCTTTCATCTCTTTGGCCAACTCCTCCAGCGAGGGCGGCTGGCCGTTCTTCTGCTCGAGCGTGTGGGCGGTCTTGTAGAGCAAACGAATGCGATCGATCATATGGACTGGCACGCGGATCGTGCGCCCCTGGTCGGCAATGGCACGCGTGATGGTCTGGCGGATCCACCAGGTGGCATAGGTGGAGAAGCGGAAGCCGCGGCGGTGGTCAAACTTGCTGACGGCTTTCATCAGGCCCAGGTTGCCCTCCTGAATGAGATCGAGGAAGGGCACGCCGCGGCCCATGTACTTCTTGGCGATGCTGACCACGAGGCGGGTGTTGGCGCGGATCAGATGGTCACGCGCCTGGCGGCCGTCCTCCACGATGATTTCGAGCTGGGCGCGCTTGGCGGGGTTCGTGCCCTGCAACTTCTTGATCTGGCTGAGGGCCTTCTTGGCGGCCTCAATGCGCTTGGCCAGGCTGACCTCCTGCTCCATGTTGAGCAGAGGCACGGCTGACATTTCTTTCAGGTACAGGCCCACCGTGTCGATGACCTCGTCGGCCGGCAGCTCGTAGGCTTCGGCGGCGTCGGCGTCCGGCTCGGCCGTGCCGAGGGCGGCCAGGCTGTCGTCGTCGGCCTCCTCGTCGTTGGCGTAGTGCCATTGCAGGCGCTGGAAGTCTTGCAGCTCATCCGGCATAAAGCCGCCGGGGCTGGCGTTGTTGGACAGCTCCTCGAGCGGGTTGTCCTCGAACAGCACGGGCTGCTCGGGTGCATCGTCATCAGGATGGGACTGAAAAGACATAACTCCTCCTTGCGGTGGCTCAGGTGCGCTACCGAGCTACTCTTTCGGGTCCAGCAGGTCTTTGAGGGCGGCGAAGCGCGGGTCAGCAGCCTCGTCGTCCGGGGTGGGCGGGGTATCGGCCGTTTGGGGATGGCCGCAGTCGCTGTGGTTGCGGTTGGCGCCGCACACGCTGCACAGGCCTTTGCAGTCAGGGCGGCAGAGCGGGGTGATGGGCATATCCAGCAGCAGGTACTCGCGGGCCAGGGGAGCCAGATCGATCTGGTGGCTGGGGGGCACGAGCAGGTGCGATTCGGTGACGGAACGCTCGTCGAAGGCGTAGAGCTCGGTGAAATCAGTGGCGATGGCCAGCTCGAAGGGGTCGAGGCAGCGGGCGCAATCGGCCGGGGTGCGGCCGCTGAGGGTGACCTGGGCCACGAGGCCCTGCGGGGTGCGGCCAAAGGTCACCGCGCCCTTGAGGTCACGCACGGTGAAGTCCTCGGAGAGGACCATTTCGCCCACGTCAAACTCGATGGTGCGGCTGTAACCGGCATCGGCCTTGACCAGGAAGCCTACATTGATGCGTAAGGGGTTGCTTTTAGTCATGGTGAGGAAAAAGTGGAGGGCCGGTAGGGGCGAAATTTAGCGTCCTGATTCAAAAAGAATCCTTTGCGACCGAGATTGCAAAGGATTCTGAATAAGTTTCGAAGATTATAACAAAAATTGCAGAATCGGTCAATCACCAGCCGAAAATGCAGGTTGAGTCAGGGAATCTGCCCTGTACATGCGGGTTTTGGGTTTCTGAGTAGAGTCTTTGTTCTGAATCAGGCTTTTGCGTAACGCTTTTTTGCATATAGAATGCTGGCATGCCCAAGCTGCTGATCGCCACCAATAACCTGGGGAAAGTGCAGGAGATGAAGGCACTGCTGGCTGGCCTGCCGGAGATCGAGCTGTACACGCCGGCCGAGCTGGGTCTGGCGCTCGACCCGCCGGAGACAGGCGCTACGTATATGGAGAACGCGGCCATCAAGGCGCTGGTGTTCGCCCAGGCTGCCCAGCTGCCATCGCTGGCCGATGACAGCGGGCTGGAGGTGGCCGCCCTGGCGGGAGCGCCCGGGCTGCACTCGGCGCGCTATGCCAGCCCGCAGGGGGCGACGGACGCGGACAACCGCGCCTACTTGTTGGCGCAGTTGGCCACACATGCGCCGCCGTGGCCGGCGCGCTTCGTCTCGAGCGTGTGCCTGGCCCTGCCGGACGGGCGCACGTTCTTTGCCGAGGGCGAGTGCGTCGGCGAGATCACCGCGCAGGCACGCGGCAGCGGCGGCTTTGGCTACGATGCGCTGTTCGTGGTGGCCGGCACGGGGCTGACGATGGCGGAGCTGCGCTTTGAGGACAAGAACCAGATCAGCCACCGGGCGCGGGCGGTGCAGGGAATTAGCGATCAGCTGTCAGCAATCAGCTAAAAGCTGTAAGCGGTAAGCCATAAGCAAAGGCAGGCAAAACCTCACCACAAAGACACAAAGGGCACGAAGGAAATTCGAAAAATATTTCTTTGTGTTCTTTGTGCCTTTGTGGTTGCTTAGCTTTTAGCTTACAGCTTAGCGCTTATGGCTTACTGCTATAATCAGATGAATCAGCAATCAAATTAAGCTAAGGACTTTTTGAATGACCTACGAAGAAGTGCTGGAAAAAGCAGTGGCCGAGGGTGCGATCCGTGCCTTTCGTCTGAGTGACAATACCGCGTATGCGTATCGCTTGAAGGACGGCAAGTACCAGGCGCGCAGCCTGGTGGCCCGCGAGGGCAACTGGGCGCTTGGCCCGGTGCTGGTGAGCGGCAAAGCCGTGGGCCGCACGGCCGACGGCTGGTACGAGGTGGTGGGGCTGCCGCACCGCGCCCAGCCCATCGGCGGCGAGGCGGCTGAGCACAACGCCGGCTACAGCGATGTCAGCCTGCGCCAGTGCTACAGCTGCAAGCAGTTCAAGCCGCAGGCCGAGTTCGCCCGCGAGGGCGGCGACGCCCACCGCAACTGGGAATGCAACGAGTGCTATGAGCGCCGCACGCGCGAGCTGGCCATGCTGGCCCCGAGCCGCCGCGGCGACTTTTTGGACAAAGACACCCTGGTGTCTCCGCCGCCGCCGCAGGGCAAGATCTAATGTCACTGCTCAAACTGTTCGCGATCGGCCTGGGCCTGATGGGCTTCATCTTCCTGTTGCAGGGGCTGGGCCTGACGGCCAATATCATGGCGCCGAGCTTCATGGACAACGACCTGCGCTGGTCGCTGGTGGGGATTGTGGCCATGGTGGCGGCCCTGCTGCTGTGGCAGCGCAAGGCCTGACCTCGAAATCCGCACATTTCAATGCGCCGAGCTTGCTCGGCGCATTGGCTTTAAAGCGGCCCGGCAGCCCCTAAAAAGTACCATTTGGCTCATACGGTTTTGCGTGTTTAATCGTTATACATGAAGGCTGTTCCCCAATACCGGACAGTCTTTTGGAGGTAAAAGATGCATTCACATAAAGTTGTACTGACTTCATTGTTGGCGCTGGCCGTGCTGCTGGCCGCCTGTGGCGGCCTGAGCACGGAAGACGCCATTGCTACGGGCATCGCCCAGACCCAGCAGATCAGCGAGCTGGAGACGGCCGCGGCGGGCGGCGGTGGGCCTACGGCCACGCCGGCTGCGCAGCAGACGGCGGCGCCTTCGGCGACTGAGGCCGGCGAGCCGACCTCGGCGATCGCGTTGGTGTCAGTGACCACTGACACCAACTGCCGCTCCGGCCCCAGCCAGCACTACACCCTCATCACGACGGTGCGGGTGGGCCAGCAGGTAGAGGTGCTCAAGACCTTTGCCGGCTCGGACTATGTGGTGGTGCAGAACCCCAACAGCTCTGGCGACTGCTGGCTGTGGCTGCGCTATGCGGACACCTCTGACTTCAGCGCATACAACCTGCCGACGGCTACCCAGCCGCCCACGCCTACGCCCACGATCACGCCTTCGCCTACGCCGTCCTTCGACTGGTCGGGCAACTGGACCATCCGCGTGTTCCACGGCGGGGTCGAGCGCACCGGGGCGATGAGCTGCTCGGTGACGGGCATGAACCTGACCTGCAGCGCGGTGACCAACCCGGGCGCGTTCGCCTATTCGTTCACCGGTACGATCGCGGCCGGCCATCAGAATGCCAGCGGCACCTTTGGCGGCACGGGCAGCGGCAACTGGCAGGCGCACATCACTGCGCCGGGCTCGGCCCAATTCATCGGCAATCTGGACATGGGCAGCTGGGAGTTCTGCGGTACGCGTTCGGGGGGCTTCCCCAGCCCGTGCAAGTGGCCTTAGAATGGGAGCACGCTTTATCAATTTGAGGAGAGAGTATGACCATTCGTAAAGGCACACTTGTAGTTCTGGCTGGGTTGGCCCTGCTGCTGGCTGCGTGTGGCGGCGGGCTGAGCACGGAGGATGCGATCGCCACCGGCATCGCCCAGACCATGCAGATCAGCCAGTTGGAGACGGCCGCGGCCGGCGGCGGAGGCGGAGCGCAAGCCACCGCAGTGCCGCAAGGCGGCGGCGGTGGTGATGCGGGCGGTGGCGGCGGCGAGGCGACCAGCACGCTGGTGCCCACGACGGGGCCGGTGTTCATCACGGTAAGCCAGGACACCAACTGCCGCTCTGGCCCGAGCGTGGCGTACCAGCTGGTCACCACGATCTTGACCGGGCGGCAGGCGGAAGTGCTGAAGACCTTCCCCAACTCGGAGTATGTGGTGGTGCAGAACCCTAACGGCGGCGGCGACTGCTGGCTGTGGCTGCGCTACGCCAGCATGAGCGACTTCACGGCGTATAACCTGCCGACGGCCACGCAGCCGCCGACACCGACGGCAACCTTCACGCCGACGATGACGCCGACTCCGCTGCCGAGTTTTGCGGGCACGTGGACGAACAAGACCAGCAACGGCGGTGCTACCTATTCGAACAGCATCACCTTCAACATCTCGGGCAACACTGTCAGCGGCAGCACTGACTGGACTGGGATCCCGTACAACTTCACCGGGACGTTGTCTGCGGATGGCCAACAAGTCAATGGCACCTGGACGGCCGGTGGCAGCAGTGGCATTTGGCAGGCTTTCCTGCTGAACCACAACCAGTTCAATGGCAACATCGGTGGCGGCTGGTCGTTCTGCGGCTGGCGCGGCGGGGCAGGTGAGCCCGGCACGTGCCTGGCTCCGTAAGACGTACGCGTTTTTCGGATCTCTGGCGGGGTGGTGCATATTGCACCACCCCGCTTTTTTTTGCAGCTACGCTGCAGTTCGCAAAGACAGATGAGCGATGACAGCATGCTGTGCTGCTTCGCAGCGCAGGCCTGAGAGGGGCGGGGTTACCCCGCCCCTACGAGAGTCGGAAAGGGTAGTCAAAAAGCAATGAAGTATGGCGCAATGGCATTTTGCGGACGGTAAGATAGTGTGCGTTTATCTTGTGCTGCACCTTGCTCCTGGAGGATGAATGTCAACTCGAAAATTAAGCATCTTGTTTCTGCTCATAGCAGCCGTGGCGCTGCAAGCCTGCGCCGCCCCGGCCGATGTGGCCGGCCTCGTGGCCACCGGCATCGCCGGGACGCAGCAGGCCAGCGGCCTGCTGACCGAAGCGGCGGCGGCCAACCAGCCGACGCCGACCCACACGCCGGAAGCGGCTGCGCCCAGCCCCGAGCCGACCGCTGAGCCTACGGCTACGTCAACGGCCAGCGCGTCCGTGCCCAGCGGCGCGGTGGTGACGGTTTCACAAAACACAAACTGCCGCTCTGGCCCGGGTACGCAGTACACCTGGCGCGGCATGTTCCAGGCGGGGCAGCAGACCGAAGTGCTGAAGGTCTACAGCGGCGGCGACTATGCCGTTGTCGTTGATCCGTCTGGTGAAGGTGAGTGCTGGTTGTGGCTGGCGTATGCCAGCCCGACCAGCTTTGAAAGCTACAACCTGCCGCAGGCCACCAAGCCGCCGGTGCCGGTTGTGTTCACGCCTGGCCCCACGGCCACCCCGGTGTATATCTGGGTGGGCGACTGGAACGTGCGCGTGGAGGAGCTGGGCAGCGGGGTGATCCGCAGCGGCAGCATCACGTTCGGGCGTTCGGGTGAGGTCATCACCGGCAGCGTGCTGCTGACGCCGGGCGGCATCCTGTATGAGCTGGCTGGCTCGATGATGCCGGGCCACGCCAAGGTGGCGGGCGATTTTGAGCAGGGCGGCCAGACCGGTGGCTGGGCGGCTACGATGAACAGCAGCCTGACCCAATTCTCGGGCAATATCAACGGCATCATGGCGCTGTGCGGCTGGCGCTCCGGCAGCCAGGCGCCGAGCAACTGCTACGCGCCGTAACCTAGAATTTCTTAGATGTATAACGGGCGGCCTTGTCGTGGAAACGACAAGGCCGCCCGTTTTTGTGCGCCTGTAAAAACAAGGCGGGCCTGGCACGTTTCTTGTATAGTTTTCAAGCAACTCTAAGGACTAAATGGAACGTGCTATGAAAATCTCACGCAATCACGCTTTGCTTTTGATGGCCGTCGCTCTGGCGGTGGCTGCCCTGGCCTGTGTGCGCTCGGCGCCGCTAGGCTCCAATGAAGACGCCGGCCAGGCCACCGAGAAGGCGGCCGCCACGGCGGATGCCGAGATCCAGCAGACGCTGGATGCGCTGCTGGGCCAGGCTACGGTAGACAACGTGCCGACCGAGACGCCGACCCCGCTGCCAACCGCCACCACCGAGGCCACCGCCACGCTGGAAGCGGCGCAACTGACCGCCCTGGCGATGGCGCTGACGCCCAGCCCCACCGTGGCTGAGACCAGCGCGGTGACGCCGACCGCCACCAACCCGGTGGCGACCACTACGCCGCCGTGCTATGCGGCCCGCTACGTCTACGATGAGACCTATCCGGACGGCACACGAGTGGACCCCGGGCAGGCGATGGCCAAGACCTGGCGCCTGCAGAACGTGGGCACCTGTGACTGGCGCGCCGGCCAATACGAGCTGTTCTTCGTGGGCGGCAACCGCATGAACGGCAGCTCTCCGCTGACCCTGTACCAGCCGGTGGCGGCGGGCGGCTATGCCAACTTCACCATCAACCTGGTGGCTCCGCCGACTCCGGGCACGCACCGCGGTGAATGGGTGCTGCGCTTTGACGGAACCCAGCAGGTGGGCGTTGGCCCTGACTTCAATCTGCCGATCTGGATCGAAGTGATCGTACGCGGCCAATAAGCCGCACACTTCCACGAGCAAGCTTAAAGAGGGCAGTACAAGCGTACTGCCCTCTTTTTATGCCGCGGCTTGCCCTGGTTTTGCTTTTACAGTAGAGTACGCCCATGCGTATTCTTGCGCTCTTTGTGCTGCTTGGCGTGCTGCTGGCTGCGTGCACCTTCCCCACGTCACCTGAGTCGGTGGCGCAGCCGGGCGGGTTGCCCGCGCTGCCTGCGGAAGACGCAGCGCCCACGCCCGCGCCGAGCTTTGACGAACTATTGCAACTGGCGCAGGACGCCGCCAACCGCGCCGAGTGGGGTGAGGCGATCCGCTATTTGGATGCGGCCCTGGCCGAGCGCCCCGACAGCGTGCAGGCCTATTGGCAGCGCGGCCTGGCGCAGCACGCAGCCGGGAACCTGGATGCGGCGCTGGCCGATCTTGACCAGGCGATCGCCCTGGACCCGGAGCGCGCCTCAAGTTACCAGAGCCGCGGCCTGCTGCAGGCTGCACGCGGCGACAGCGGCGCGGCGTTGGCTGACCTGACGCGAGCGATCGAGCTGCTGCCGAGCTTTGCGCAGGCGTACCGCAACCGGGCTGAGCTACAGCGCAGCCTGGGCGACTACACCGCAGCCAGTTTTGACCTGCAGGTCTACCTGAGCCTGCTGCCGGACACGCCGGAAGCAGGCGCGCTGCAAGCCGAGATCGCCGCCTGGCAGCAGGAGGCGCTGGCGCAGGCGGGCGAAGCCGGCCTGCTGTTCAGCGATGATTTCTCCAACCCGGCCAGTGGCTGGTACAGCCACGGCGGGCCGGATACCTCGGGCAGCTATTGGGAGGGCGGCTACCTGCTGGCGCAGAGCGAGCCGAACTCCGTGGTGTGGGCGCTGCCCGGGCGGATCGTGACCGATACGGTGGTGCAGGCCACGGCCACCAAGCTGGGCGGGGATGACAATAACTTCTTCGGCCTGCTGTGCCGCGTGCAGGGCACCGGGCAGACGGGCGATTTTTACGCCTTCCTGATCAGTAGTGACGGCTATTTTGGCATCACCAAGAAGAGCGGCGATACCCTGGCCCTGATCGGCCAGGAGATGATGCTGCGCCATTCCGCCATCCGCCTGGGTGGGGAGCCGAACGTGCTGACGGCGGTGTGCGCCGGCAGCCGGCTGGCCCTGTATGTGAACGGCGAATTCGTGGTGGAAACCACGGATGAGCAGTACGGCTACGGGCAGGCAGGCCTGATCGTCGGGGCTTTTGAGGTGGGCGGAACGCAGATCCTGTTCGATGACTTTACTGTGAGGGCTGAGCCCTAGAGAGATAAAAAAAGCCCCGCCGGAGCGGGGCTTTTGCGTTGTCTAGTCTACTACTACAACGTCTTGCGCCTGGGGGCCTTTGTCGCTGTCGCCAACAACAAATTCCACGCGCTGGCCTTCTTTCAGGGTGCGGAAGCCATCAGCCATGATGGCGCTGAAGTGGACAAAAATGTCCCCGCCCGAGTCGCGCTCGAGAAAGCCGTATCCTTTCGCGCTATTGAACCACTTGACCGTCCCCTTTTCCTTCTCTGCCATGCTAAAAAATCTCCTCTCCGATGTTGAAGCGGGGCCAGGCTCACTATCCCAGCCGTGCAGGCCCAGGACAATCTCAATTTGCGAAATTGTTTGGCTGGATTGTACTTACGCCCTAAATCGTGTCAAGCACGGTTGCACATTCATTACAGACGGTAAAAATGTCTAGGTGAGGTAGACTTACGCCCCCTGTGAGGGATACAAAAATATGGCTTCGTTCCTGCGTAGATTCTATGTTCCCCTTTTGGTTCAGATCACTTTGCCGTATTTGCTGTTGGCGCTGGCCGTATCTGCGGGAGCGATCTACATCATCACCAACCTGATCCTGGAATCGGTCGAGGAGCGCTTCACCAACCAACTGATCGCCAGTGCGGTGCAGGTGCAGGAAAGCCTGGTGCGCAAAGAGGATGACCTGCTGATCGACCTGCGCCTGCTGAGCAATATTCAGGGGGTAGCCGAGGCGGTGCGGGCAAGCGATGTGGAGGCCTTGCAGCTGCTGTTGCTGCCAGTGGCGCTCAACGATGGGGTGGAGTACCTGACGGTGGTCTCGCCACGGGGCCAGGTGCTGCTGAGCGCAGGGCTGGTGCCGGGCGGCTATGCCGCCTTGGAGGCGCCGGCGCAGCTGGCACGCCAGCCGCTGGTGGGCAATGTGCTGGCCGAGGTGGTGGACGCCCGCGGCGACAAGTTCACGGCTGTGCTGGAGTACCCCAGCGGGCCGGTGCTTACCCTGAGCGGCCCGATCAGCCAGGGGGGCGAGGTGGCCGGGGTGCTGCTGGTAGGGCAAAGCGTGGAGAGCCTAGCGGCCTCGCAGCGTGAGGAGAGCCTGGCGCAAGTCAGCTTCTATGCTGCGGACGGGCAGGTGCTGGCCAGCACATTGAGCCAGCCGCGCCCGCTGACCAGCGTGCAGGCGAGCGTGATCTTCAGCAGCCAGGAGACCGGCAGCCTGATCCTGCCGCTGCAGGACGGCAGCGTGAGCTACAACGAGATCCACACCGTGTGGACAGTGCGCGGCAACCAGGCTGAGGGCATTTTGGGCGTTTCGCTGGCCACCAGCTTTCTGGTGCAGGCTACGCAGTTCACGCGCACGAATGCGTTGCTGCTCACCTCCGCCTCGGCGGCGCTGGTGATGCTGGTGGGCTTGTGGGTGGCGGGGCGCATCACGCTGCCGATCAGCCGGCTGAAGTCAGCCGCCTTGCTGGCGGCGGCCGGCAACCTGCAGGTGAATGTGCCGGCCCAGAGCCAGGATGAGATCGGCGTGCTGGCCGATTCGTTCAATCATATGCTGGGCAGCCTGAACGAATCGAAGCAGGAGCTGCTGGACGCCTACGAGGCGACGATCGAGGGCTGGGCGCGGGCGACGGACCTGCGTGACCACGAGACCGAGGGCCACAGCCGCCGGGTGGCGGAGCTGACGGTGGCGCTGGCGCGTACGATGGGGATGGGCGAAGACGCCCTGGTGGACATACGGCGCGGGGCGCTGCTGCACGATATTGGCAAGATCGCTTTGCCGGACTCGATATTGTTGAAGCCCGGCCCGCTGACGGCGGAGGAGATCGCCGTGATGCGCAAGCATCCGGAGCATGCGCGCGGCTTCATCGAGCAGATCGGCTTCCTCAAGCCGGCGCTCGCGATCCCGTACAGCCATCACGAGCGCTGGGATGGCACGGGCTATCCGTTGGGGATGAAAGGCGAGCAGATCCCGCTGGAGGCGCGTATCTTTGCGGTGATCGACGTGTGGGATGCGTTGACCTCTGACCGGCCGTATCGCAAGGCGATGGAGCCGGGCGAGGCGATGGCTTACATTGTGGAGCAGTCAGGCAAGCACTTTGACCCGCGGGTTGTGGCCGCGTTCCACAAACTGATGAGCCGTTAGCGGCAAAAGATCGAGATCAGCGTACAGACAGCAGTGGGGACAATAGGAATTGTAGTGGGCACAATGCTGACCACAGTCGGCACTACATTTACCACGGTAGGCACAACATTCACTACGGTCGGCACCACGTTGACCACGGTGGGGACTACATTTACCACGGTTGGCACGATGTTCACCACAGTCGGGACTACGTTGACCAGGGTGGGCACGATGTTGACCAGAGTAGGCACAACCACGATGGTCGTGGGCACCAGGCCTGGCAGGGTGGGTATTAAGGCGTTGCTGGTTGGCGTGTTGGGTTGAGGCGTGTAGGTCGGCTCGCCCGGGCGCAGTGTGGGTGAGGGGGTTGGAGTAAGCGAGGGCGTAGGGGTGGCCTGGCTGGTTTCAGTGCTTATGAATGTCTGGCCGGCCTGATCTTGCAAGACCTGGTCAAGCAATTGCGGGTCAACGGCGGGGAAGACCATATCGGCCGGGTCCTGGCCGTAGTTGGCGAAACGTGAAGAGCGCAAGATGATCGGCGCGAACTGGTCAACATCCAGCTTGCTGGCGTTGGCGATACTGAAATTCACCCATAGGGAGAAGAACAGAACGACAGGAACCAGCCATCGCAGGCGAAGCTCTATTTGTTTCATGGAAGGTTATTTGCCCAGGCTGAAGAGATTGCGAGCGTTGTCGATCACATCTTCGAGCTGCTCGATAATAGTGCCTTTGCCTACTTCGATCGAGACGCCGGTTTCATCCACGCCAACCGAGATCACCGGTTGATCAGGTTTGACGACCGGGACGGACAGCGTGGGGATGGCGACCGTAGGGATGGTGGGCACGACGAGCTGAATCTGCTCCACGGCGGTCGAGACCGGCACCTGTATCGGGTTGGCGGTGATGAGCACATCCAGCGTGGGCAGGATGGCGAAGACTTCGTCTACCGTGGTGCCGGCATCTTCGAGTACAGCTTGCACGAGGTCACGCTGGCCGTGCAGGATCTCCTGGGCGGAAAGGGCGCGGTCTGGCAGGGCTTCGAGGTCAGTGCGGAGCACATCGAGCGCGGCGGCATAGGCGCTCAGGGCGGCGGGCACGCGGGCGGCATCGCCGTCGAGGGCGAGCAGCTCTTCGAGGCGGCGCTGGGCAATGTGCAGGTCTGCCTCGACCGGGTTGGAGTGCAGGCTGCGCCAGACCTGCTCGCTATAGAGTTTGAGGGGGTGGAGGGTCTCACCCGGCAGGGCGCTTTGCGCCATGGCGGTGGTGGCCGTGGTCAGGGTCAATACGACGGCGGCGAGGCCGGCGGCGAGTTTGAAGAGGGGGCTGCGCCCGCCGCGACGACGGGAAGCCGCCATGGCGGCTTCCAGGTTGGCGCGGCCGCGCGCTTTGAAGGCGGCAGCCGGCAAGGCAGCGCCGGCCTGTTTGAGGTGCACGGAGGCCGTCAGCAGGGGCTGTAGTTCGAGGCGGTGCTCAGGGTACTGAGCCAGGGCCTCATCGATACTTTTGCCCTGCTGCACCAGTGCGATGGCGCCTTCCAGGGCGGTTTCCAGGTCTGCCACTATATCTCCATCAGTTTGGCCAGCGTTTGCAGCCCGCGCATCTGCAAAGCGCGTACGGCCCCCTGACGTTTGCCTAAAACTTTCGCTACTTCTTCTGTGTCAAGACCATGAACGAGCTTGAGGGTCAAAACGTTACGCTGGTCCTCGGTCAGGTGGTGCATAAGCTTAAGGATCTTCTCAGCTTCCAGCTTGAGGGCCACTCCCTCTGAAACGGAGTGGGTGTTGTTATCGGTGGTGTTGATTGCCGCTTCGAGCGGGGCCACCTCTTTGCGGGTGCGGTAATGGTCGATAACCGCATTGCGGGCAATGCGGAACAGCCAGGCTCGGAAGGGCAGGCCGCGCTGCTGGTACTTGCCCAGCTTCTCCCAGGCACGCAAGAAGACCCCCGAGGTGATGTCTTCAGCCGTTTGCTGGTCTTCGACGCGGATGTAGATGAAGCGGAAGATACTTTCAACATAGGTATCATACAAAACGGCGAATGCTTGCTCGCCGCCGTTGATCGCTTCGCTAACTATCTGGTCTTCGCGAAGAAGTTGCTTAGTATTTGGCAATCTGCCTTTCCGTTCTCCGTGAAAGTATATCGTACGCGTCACGGCGCAGTGTCAGCGTAATATTAATTTTGGCGGCTCGTTGTCCCGGGCAGTAACCCAGGAGGCGAGTATGAAGATACCCGCAATGCGTTTGTTTAGCTTGTGTACATTGGTACTGCTGCTGGCCAGCCTGCTGCTGGTGGGCTGCCAGGGCCAGCTGGGGGTCGACCTTTCGTTTGGCGATGGGCAGAACGGCGGCGGCAACGCCGGCGAGCTGCTGAGCAGCCCGGTGGTTCTGCTGATCCTTGTGCTTGTGCTGGTCGTGGCGCTGAGTAGGCGGTGACACATGGCTAGCGAGATCCCGCAGGCGGCGCTGTTCTTGCTGGTGCTGGCGATCGCCATTGGCGCGGGCGTTACGATCCTGACCCGGCCGCGCGCCTAGCTAACGTAGTTGAGCTGGGCGTCGACTGCTTCCATGAAGCTGCTGACGCGGTAAGGCTTGTGGAGCAGGCCGCTGAAGCCGTTCTCGCCCAGGCTGGGCTGTAGCGCGGCGGCCGGGGTGGCCGTGCAGGCCAGCACGGGCGTGCGCTCGAGGCCGGCCACGGCGCGCAGGCGGGTGAGGAAGCTGTGGGCGTCGATATCCGGCAGCCAGTAGTCGTACACGATGAGGTCTGGCCGGTGCTGGATGGCGAGGCTTAGCCCTTCTTCCCCAGTGGGCGCGACGTAGACTTCGTGACCGTAGCGGCGCAATATCTGAGCGGCCAGCTCGGCGCTATCTGGCATATCCTCTATGACTAGGATCTTGGGCATGTTCTTTGAACTATCCGACCTTGGTGAACCTGAGCTTTGCTGCTTATCCTAGCACGCGAGGTTTAGCGAGACCCCTAACAGTTTTGTCAGAGTCGTGGCGATGGCGGGATGTTTTCCCCTGTATTTCGAAAGGTCAGATGATTGACAGCCAATTTCGGCTCATGTAGAATTTCGGCTAGTGCTAGCAGCTGTCAAAGCAGTTGGGCGTACCACTGATAGACGAACCATCGTCGGACCTTCTAGCAACTTTGAGAAAGGAGGCTCCGGATCATGGCTGAACGCGTAACGGGCGAAGTCAAGTGGTTCAATGCGACCAAGGGTTTTGGCTTCATCAAACGTGATGATGGCGAAGATGTGTTTGTACACTTCAGCGCCATTGTCGGTGAGGGCTATCGCTCCTTGGAGGAAGGCCAGCGAGTAGAGTTCGTTGTTGTCCAGGGCCAAAAAGGCCCCCAGGCGCAAGACGTTACTCCTGTACTTTCCTAGTTAGCACTCTGTTGTTGCAAAACAAAGCGGCGCCGCAAGGCGCCGCTTTTATGTTGGCAGGTCAGCTGTGCAGCGAGCGGATCTGGCCGTCGGCGACGAGCTGCAGCCACAAGGCCACCAGCGGCGGGTCGAACTGCGTGCCGCTGTTCTGCTGCAGGTAGCTGAGGGCTTCGTCCACCGACCAGGCGTGACGATAGGCACGGCTGGAGGTTAGGGCATCGAACACATCGCTGACGGCGGTGATGCGGGCCAGCAGCGGGATCTGCTCACCGCGCAGGCCGTCTGGGTAGCCCTGGCCGTCGATGCGCTCGTGGTGCCAGCGCACGATGCCGAGCTCATCATCCATGAAGCCGAGAGCGGCGCAGGTGTTGTAGCCGGCGATGGTGTGGGCCTGGATGGCGGCGCGTTCGGCCGGGGTGAGCGGGCCAACTTTGTTGAGCAGATCGCTGGCGACTTCCAGCTTGCCGATGTCGTGCATCTCGCCGCCCTGCACCAGGGCGCGCAGCTGCTCCGGGCGCAGCGCCAGCGCCTGGCCCAGGCGCAGGGCGCCGTGGGCGACGCGGTGCTGGTGGCCGGCAGTGTAGGGGTCACGCACCTCGGTGGCGCGCACCAGGTTGCGCACCGGTTCGCCGATGCCGGCCTGGATCTGCTCATCCGGGTTGGTGCTGAACAGGCCTTGCAGGCCCAGCATGGGCGCGCCGGGCCGGCGGTATTGGCGCACCAGGCCGAGGATGCAGACCAGCACACAGCCCAGCAGCAGGAAGTGGTAGAGCCACCAGCTGAGATAGAACGACTGGCCGGTGGTGATGATGACCTGGGCGACGGCGATCCAGCCGGCGGTGTAAGCCACGGCGAGCTGGAACGGAAACTTGGAGTAGCGATACGAGCGCCAGTAGCGCCAGTAAGCGAAGCCTGCCATGCCAATGGTGAGCAGGGTCACGAAGAGCCGCAATGGCTGCTGGTGAACGGGCAGGGCGGCCACGAGCTCTGGTTGGCGCAAGGCCAGGCTGCCGAAGGTGAGCAGAGCCAGCGAGTATAGCGTGAGCAGCAAACGCGGATGGCGGCCCGGCCACAGGTTGAGCGGGTGATTGCTGGGCAGAGCGGAGACAAGCAGCCAGAAGCTGGTAACGAGCACCGAGAGCTCAGATGCGACGCTGACCAGGGCGTTGGAGCCGAGGATGAAACCGGGAGTGGCCAGGCCATGCACGCTGAACAGCACGGCCAGCGAGATGAACGCCAGGGCCACGTACAGCACCTGGCGGTTGCGCTGGCGCACGGCCACCACGCCCACGGCGGCGGCGATGGCGAGTGAGATCAGGGCGGTGGCGCTGACGATGTAGAAATGCCCGGCGGGATGATGCAGGTGAAGATCAGCCTGCGGCGCGAGATAGCGGATGAGGATATAGAGGAGAAGCGGAAGCAGTATCCCAAGGAACGGGTTGCGATACGTAAGGTATCGCGCGGAGTTTCCCATGGAAGACGGGCATTATAGCAGTAGCTGTGCGGGCGTTTATACTCAAAGCATGCACGGCCGCATTGCATTGCTGACTGCGCTGGGGGCCGGACTGCTGCTGGGCTGCGGGAGCCTGGCGCTGGCGCCTGACGGCCTGCCGACCGGCACGGTGGTGTTGGAGGCCTATGTACCGGCTGAACCAGCCACTGAGGCGCCCGGCGCCGTGGCGGTGGTGACCGCGGTGAGCGCCACACCCGCGGTGGGCCTGCCGGCCGAACGGGATACCGACCAGGCGTACTCCACCTTTGACCAGCCGGATGATGTGGAGGGCTACCAGGTGCACTTTGTGTATGCCCTGCCCAGCGATGGCGCCGATGCGTTCCTGGATATTGACGGCCAGATCGAGCTGTCTGCCAATGCGATGAACTATTGGCTGCACAATAAGACCGGCCAACGCCTGCGCTACGATACGCAGGATGGCAAGCTGGATATCACGTTCATGCGCCTGCCGTACACGGCTGAGGATATCAGCCAGGAGTACCGCAGCATCAACAGCCTGCTGGAGCACTGGCTGAAGATCACCGGCCAGGCCAAGGAGAACAAACTGTACATCGTGTATTACGACGGCTTCGTGGTGACCAACGAGGGCTACTGCGGGCTGGCGCCGGTGCCGCCCGCCGGCATCGGCCAGACGGCGGTGCTGTTGCTGCGCGGCTACAACCCCACGCGGGATTTGACCTGCCCGCGCAGTTTCACCCGCTCGGCTGACTATACCGGCTTCTTTGAAGTGACGATCCTGCACGAGTTGCTGCATATGCTGGGTGTGGTGGGGGAGTGCGCGCCGAACTACAACGGCAGCCATGTGAACGACCACCCGCAGGACCTGATGTATCACCAATATGACGGCACCTATTCGCCGCTGTTCATGTATCTGGACTACGGCAACGATGACTACTACAACCACGGCCGCCCGGACTGCCCGGACCTGGCGCGCTCTATCTTTCTTGACCCGCTGCCGGAGGGGGCTGAACTGCCGCCGCGCTGGAGCGACACCATCCGCAATATCCCGCCTGACCCGATCGGGGGCATGCAATGAAGCGGCCTTCCACCACCTGGCTGCTGGTGCTGCCGGGCGTGCTGCTGAGCGTGTTCCTGGGCCTGCCGGTGGCGGCCATGCTGCTGGAAGGGCTGACGCCTGATCTGCTGGCGCGTCTGAGTCAGGCGCAGGCCGTCTCGGCCCTGCGTCTGAGCCTGAGCACCAGCGTAGCGAGCACGCTACTGGCGATCGTGCTGGGGGCGCCGCTGGCGTTCGCCCTGGCGCGCTGGCGCTTCCGCGGCAAGAGCCTGATCGAGCTGCTGATCGACCTGCCGATCGTGCTGCCGCCTTCGGTGGCGGGGTTGGCGCTGCTGCTGGCGTTTGGCCGCCGCGGCCTGCTGGGCGGCAGCCTGGTAGCCTGGGGCATCAGCCTGCCGTTCACCACCCTGGCGGTGGTGCTGGCCCAGCTTTTCGTGGCCGCCCCGCTGTTCGTGCGGGCGGCCCGGCTGGGCTTTATTAATGTAGACAAGCAACTGGAAGAGTCGGCCATTACCGAAGGCGCCAGCAACTGGCAACTGTTCCGCTATGTGATGGTGCCCACCGCGGGCACCAGCCTGATCAGTGGCGCGCTGCTGTGCCTGGCGCGGGCGCTGGGCGAGTTCGGGGCGACGCTGTTGTTCGCCGGCAACCTGATGGGCCGTACGCAGACCATGCCCCTGGCGATCTATGTGGGGTTGGAGAGTGACCGCGGCGTGGCGATTGCCCTGTCGCTGATCCTGCTGGCGGTCTCGGCCGTGCTGCTGGCCGTGCTGCGCAACCTGGAACAGAATTGGAGAATTGGCTAGGTGGCGCGCGGGCGCTACCTGGGGCGCATCCCGCTGCGGACTCTGCCGCCGGAGCTGGCTGAGCGCTATCTGCTGGAGTGGCACCCGCGCCGCCTGGCGCTGGAGCCGGGCAGCTTCCCGCAATTGAGCTCAGCGGCTATTTTTGGCAATGCGCTGCCGCTGGAGGTCGAGATCGGCGCGGGGACGGGCGAATTTGCCCTGAGCCTGGCGGCGGGTGACCCGGCGGCCAACGTTTTGGCGCTGGAGCTCTCGAACCGCTCGGCCCGCTGGGCGGCCTGGCTGGCGGCTGAGGCGGGGCTGCCGAACCTGAAGGTGCTGCGGGCCGACTTCAAGCTGCTGGGGCCGCTGCTGCCCGCCGCCGGCTGGCGGCGGGCCTACCTGCACTTCCCTGACCCGCAGCATAAGCCGGCGGACGCCAAGCGGATCCTGTTCAACCAGAGCTTTCTGGACGGCATGGCGCAGGCGCTGCAGCCGGGCGGCGAGCTGAGTGTGGTGAGCGATGCGCCGGGCTTCTTCCTGCAGATGCTGGAGCTGGCCGAGGGCGATGGGCGTTTCGCTAAAATGCACCCTGAGCGCTATCTGGAGGGCTTTGAGCCTGAGGTGAAATCTCGCTTTCAGCAGATCTGGGAGCGTAAGGGGCGTACGCCCAGACAATTTGTATTGAAGCGTGTATAAGGGCGAGGTAAGCAGGCAAACAAAAAACGGCCGTGAGGCCGTTTTTTGTTGTTGCAGGGAGCCGGGCGCTAGGCGGCCGGCTGGGTCTTCTTGAGTACCGGCAGGCCGGTCTTCATCTCGGCTACTTCGTAGCCGGAAGGCAGGTTGTCCACCGAGCCCTCTTTGACTTCCTTCGAGAAGAAGTACAGGGTGGTGGTGCCCCCGCTCTTGTTGGGCCTGGAGCGAGAGTGCAGGTAGTAGGTAGTGCCTTTGGAATTGGTGAAAGAATATGCCATAGTCCTCTCCTTTATGAGGTCTCGAATTTGCTGCCGGTTAGGTATTTCCCGAAGCTAAGCAAGTTTAACATTCGGGCTCTACAGGTGCAATGGAAAAACGCCCCTAAAAACTAGCACAAATGTTTGACTTTTAGGGGCGAGTGTGGTGGCCTTTTCAGGCAGCAGGCCTTACTCCTCAACCTCTTCAGGGGTGAGAAGCTCTTCCAGCTTGGCGAGGAAGCGGTCATGGTCGCCAGTTTCGAGGCCCTCGCGGGGGATGTACAGCATCTGGTCGCTGAAGGTGAGCAGCCAGGTGCTGTCGCCCCGGTACTGGATCGACTGGATGTGCTCTACGGGCATCACGACCTTCTCGCCGTTCTGCTTGATGTGCAGCTTGGCGCCGCGCAGCTGCAGGCTGGTGAGCGGGGCGTCTGGCCCGAAGAGGCGCTCCTTACGCAGGGAGACGAGGTAGACGTTGAAGAGTGGTCCCAGGGTGTAGGCCAGGCCGCGCCAGAAGACGTACAGGCCAAGCAGCACGGCGGGCAGCCGCCACCACCAGGATTGGGTGCGGTCGAAGACCAGCACAATAATGAGAGAGCCGATCAGCATGACCAGCGGGCCGCCAGCCACCCGGCGCAGGGTCTGCACCCCGCCGCTGTAGTAGGTGGCCAGGTAATTGTCTGAGAACTGCTCGAAGGTGGGGCGGTAGCTTATTTTCATGGCTGCTCCGGGGGCTCAGGGATGCGGACCCCCAGCACTTCGCCGCGGGCGGTCTCCACGCCGCTGGCCAGCAGGCGGCAGCGCACATAGGTCTTGCGGCCCTCGACCCGCTCTACGCTGGCGCGTAGTTCGAGCGGCTGGCCGTTGAGGGGCGTGGGCTTCAGGTAATCCACCTTGAGCGAGCCGGTGACGTAGGTGATGAGCGGCTGGGTGCCGATCTCACGGCCCTCGGTGCGGTGGGCGTGGGCCATGGCCAGGCCGATGGAGTGGCAATCCACCAGGGTGGCGATGATGCCGCCGTTCAGCACGCCCTTGTGGCCGCTGAAGTGCTCGCCGGGGGTGTAGTGGGCTACGGCTTCCTCGCCGTCCCAGTAGCTTTTGATGTGCAGGCCGGCGTGGTTGTTGCGCCCGCAGCCCCAACAGTCGGCACGGGCGTCGAGGTATTGGTCTTGGAAG
Source organism: Anaerolineales bacterium (assembly GCA_019454165.1). Taxonomy (GTDB): domain Bacteria; phylum Chloroflexota; class Anaerolineae; order Anaerolineales; family UBA11579; genus JAMCZK01. Next base: position 955,134 of record CP075367.1, read on the forward strand.
GCAATGGCTGACATGGCCCTAGTTTAACCGCTGGGAGTGGAAGTTTTTCCGCAGGCTTTGTTTGAAACTAGCTCAACGATAACCCTTCGCTTCGCTCAGGGCGACACGGCTTTGAGCTAGCGGAAGATGACTTCGCTGACCTGTACGGGCTGGCTGCGCTCTTTGATGGCCATCTCGCCCAGGTCTTGCAGTTTGTGCTGGCCGCGGATGGCGGCGGCCGTCTCCGGCCCCACCAGGATGCCGTTGGGCTGGGCCAGCTTTTGCAGGCCGGCGGCGATGTTGACGGCGTCGCCCAGCACGGTCAGCTCGACACGCTCTTTGGTGCTGACGTAGCCGGCCACGGCGTTGCCGGTGTTGATGCCGGCGCGCACCTCGATGGGGCGCTCGGCGTTCTGGTAGCGCACGGAGGCCAGGTGCATCACTTCAAGCGCGGTGGCGACGGCCTGGGACTCCGGCTGGCCCTTGCCGCTCATGCCGAACACGGCCATCACGCCATCACCGAGGTATTTATCGAGCAGGCCGCCGTGCTGGAAGACGATGTCGGTCACATCCTGATAGTAGCGTTCGAGCAGCTCGCCGAACTTTTTGGCGCCCATCTGCTCGGCCAGGCCATTGGAGCCGGCAATATCCACAAAGAGCACGGTCAGGCGCTGCTCGGTGAGCTGGGGCAGGTTGCCACTGCTGAGGTAGTTGCGCAGCAGCAGCTCAGCCTCCACCGGGGCGACGAAGCGCTGCAGGAGCTGGCGGATGCGCTGCTCCTCACGGACGCGCTCCATCAGGCCGACGCGCTCGATGGTCAGGGCGGCCAGGTGGCCGACGGCCACGGCCAGCTGCATGTCACGCTGGCCGAAGTAGCGCGTATCCCGGCGGGTCTTGACGATGTAGATGAGGGCGATGGTCTTCTCGTTGCTGATGACCGGCACGCACAGCACGGTGTGGATGTTGAGCTGGCGGGCGGTGTTCTCGAGCAGGGTGCGGGTCTGCGGCTCTTTGCTGGGCAGCAGCACCGCGCTGCGCTGCTGGATGGCGGTCTGGGCGATGGTGCGCGGGAAGCCCAGCTCCTCCAGGCGGGGGAAGTCTTTGGCGAGGATGACCTGGCACTGGTCGGCGCCGAGGGTCACCTGGAGCAGGCGGCTGACCTCTTTGAGGGCCACCTCGACATCGAGGATGTTGTTGAGCTGCTGGATGACCTCGTAGAGCAGCACGGCATGGTTATCGAAGGATTCGAGCAGCAGCTCGCGGCTGAAGGGCTGCAGGCCGCGGGCGGCCAGCTCGTCCTCAGGGCTGGGGGCTTGCTGGGTGACCAGGATCTCGTACAGGCCGATGCGCACCACGTCGTTGGCGCTGAGCTTGAAGTCAAAATTCTCCGTGATGCGGCGGCGGTTGATGTAGGTGCCGTTGCGGCTGCCCAGATCACGGATGGTGATGGCGTTGGTGTCTTGGTCGAGGTGGATCTGGGCGTGCAGGCGCGAGGCCGCCTCGTCAGCGATGAGGATGTCGTTGTCCTGGCGGCGGCCGATGGTGTTCAGGCCGGGCTTCAGGAGGTATTCGGTGGGTTTGCTGTCCGGCGAGCGGACGGTGAGGGTCCACATAGACGAATGTAACGTCATTCTATGACGTTCAACCACACTGTGCAAGCTAAGCGCACATATAATCATTGCTCATGGATCTCTTGCGCACTTCATTGGTAAGTGTTGCGGTGCTGACGCTGGCGGCCTGCAACCTGGCGCCCAGCGCACCAACTGCTACGCCAACGCTGACCGCCAGCCCAACGCCGCAGCCGAGCGCCACGCCGGCGCCCACGCGCACGCCGCAGCCCAGCCCCACCGTGCCTTCGGCGGAACTGTGCAAGCGGCCCTCGTTCGTGCATCTGGGTCTCGGCTTCCCGCGCTCGGAGCACCGCCTGCCCTCGGTGGGCAAGGTGCATGCGACGGTGCTGTTCGCCGATTTTGGCGACGAGCCGGCCACGCTGAGCCCGGAGGACGTGTTCGCATTCATCTCGCCGATGGCGGAGGAATTCTTCGCCCAGCAGTCGTATGGGCGCTTTGAGTTGGAGCTGACGCCGTACTTCACCTGGTTGCGCCTGAGCCAGCCCTCGGCGTATTACGGCAATAGCCTGACCAGCTATGAGCAGCACCTGGCCTTTTTGCAAGAGGCGGTGGACCTGGCTGACCCGATGGTGGATTTCTCGCAGACCGATCTGGTGGTGTTGCTCAATAATCCATATGCGTACGAGATCGTGTATGGGCCGACCTACACCGGCTTTTTGGAGTCTGGCCTGACCGCGGATGGGGTCATCATCCCCAACGGCATGACCTCCGGCCGCGATCTGCTGCATTGGGGCTACCTGTGGCTGAACCACGAGGCCGGGCACAGCCTTGGCCTGCCGGACCTGTACGCCTATGGCTTGGCCGAGGATATCTTTCCGTATACGGGCGGGTACAGCCTGATGGGCAACATCTTTGGGCATACGCCGGAGCTGACCGCTATGGAGCGCTGGGTGCTGGGCTGGCTGGATGATCGCCAGGTGTACTGCCTGCCGGCCGGGCAGGAGATCGAGCTCGAGCTGAGCGCGATCGAGCAGCCCGGCGGCGTGAAGGCGCTGATCACCCCGCTGGATGACAGCCGCCTGCTGGTGGTCGAGTCACGCCGGGCCTTGGGCTACGACGAGTACATGCCGGAGCAGGGCGCGCTGGTTTACATCGTGGATGCGAACGTGCCCAGCGGTTACGGCCCACTGCGGGTGCTGCCGCAGATCGAAGACGACTATGATTTTGCCCAGTCCACGCTGCGCGTGGGCGAGTCTGTGACGGTGGAAGGCATCACGATCCGGGTGGTGCTGGCCGGCGCAGACTTTGACCGGGTGGATCTGCGTATTACGCCTTGACCGGCTCGGCCGCGGCGCTGAGCTGGTATTCCATCACCGTCTCCACTTTTACCAGGCGGCCCTGGTGGCCGCCGCAGGCCAGCAGCCATTTGCGCTCCAGCTGGCTGGTCTCGATGCGGGTCGTGGTGCAGCCGCAGGCGTAGTGCTCGATGCGGGTCACCTCAACCTCCACGCGGCCTTTGGATTTCGACGCTTTCTTTTTGTCCCCCATGATGTCCCCCTGTGAGTCTGATCTCGTCGCTGCGGCCAAGCGCCCACCGGCCGATCTCGGTGAGGGGCGCGTAGTCTTGCGGGTGCATGGCCGCCAGAATGTCAGCCGCGAACTCGCCGCGCCAATCATGGCGGGCCACCTGGGCCAGGCGCATCATCATCAGCGTATCGGGCAGGTACAGGCGGTCTTGCCAGTTCTTGATGCTCTGGTAGCTGACCCGGCGGCCGATGGGTTGCAGTGCCTGGCTGAGCGCCCTGGCGAACTCGCGCAGGGTGGCGGGCTTGCGCTGGTTGCCGGCCAGGATGCGGTACTGCTGCACGATAAGCGCGACGGCAGTTTTGCTGCGATGAGTGGTTTTGAGTATGGCGGCTGACATAGAACTATTGTTCTATAATCATAATTACTCCGCACAGTTTTTTCAAGAGCCAAGCCAGCAATGTCAAGCCACTGGACAGGAAAGTGGCTGAGAAGCGGGCGGCTATAATGCGAGCCGACATGCAATGGTTGGATAAATACAAAAAGTGGTTGCTGCTTGGCGGGATGGTGCTGCTGTTCCTGGCGGTGCGGGTGCCTGGGCTGGGCCGCTTTGTCACGATCGATGAAGTGTATTGGCTCACCAAGTCAGCCCAACTGGCGGTGGCTGTGGCGGAGCGGGATTGGGATGCCACCGACCTTTCGAGCCACCCGGGCATGACCACCGCCTGGGCCGGCGCGTTGGCGCTGGAATTGCGCACCCCCGAACTCAACACAGAACCGCCGGAACACGTTTCTGATTTCCATCTGCGGCACTACTTTCGCCAGCAGGGGTACAACCCGGCCGAGATCCTGAGCACGGCGCGCCTGGTGATGGTGGCGTTGAGCGCGGTGGTGTTCGCCGGCATTGTTGTGTATGCCTACCGGCTGTGGGGCGCAATGCCGGCGGCGCTGGTGGGCGGCCTGCTGGCCTTCGACCCGTATCTGATCGCCCACCAGCGCTTGCTGCACCAGGATGGGCTGATGGCGCTGTTGTGCGTGCTGAGCCTGCTGGCGTTTGCGGCGTATCTGCGTGAGCGCAGTTGGGCGCACCTGCTTGTTTCTGGCGCGGCCGCCGGCCTGGCATGGGCGACAAAGTCGCCTATGCTGTTGCTTGGCCCGTGGGTGGCGGTGATGGCCGCGGTAGCGGTGCGCGGCCAGATGAAGAGCCAGGCGGCGCTGCGCATGCTGGGCAGCCTGGCCGCCTGGGGACTTGTGGGCGGGCTGGTGTTCACGCTGCTGTGGCCGAAGATGTGGGTTGCGCCGGTGGAGGCGATCACGCAGGTGCTGAGCTATGCGGGCGAGTCGGCGGGCGGTGTGCACAGTGGCACCATATTCTTTGCCGGCCAACTGTATGAGGATGGCAAGCTGGGCGCCGCCTCGGCGATCTTCTACCCGGTGAGCTTTGTGTGGCGGGCGACCCCGGTGGTGCTGCTGGGGCTGGCCGCAGCCGGCTGGGTGGGGCTGCGCCGCAAGGCATTTGAGCGCAGCCGCCTGGATGGAATTGTGGCGCTGTTGGGTTTCGCCATTCTTTTTGTGGTGATGATGAGCCTGGGCGACAAAAAGTTCGATCGTTATATGCTGCCGAGTTATGCGATCCTGGTGACGGTGGCGGGCTGGGGTCTGGCGCTGGGCCTGCAGTTGGCGGCGGGGCGCTGGCCGGTGTTGCGGGCGGCGGGCGCGAGCGCGCTGGCGGCAACGCTGTTGCTCTCAGCACAGTTGGGGAGCGCGGTGTCTGTCTTCCCGTATTACTTGAGCTATTACAACCCGCTGGTTGGCGGAACCCGGCGTGCGGACAACGTGATGATGCTGGGTTGGGGCGAGGGGTTAGAGCAGGCGGCCAACTGGCTGGCGCAGCAGCCGGGGATCGGCCAGGCGCGGGTGGCCAGCTGGTACAGCAACGCCTTCATGCTGAGCTTTCCTTATGATGTGACTGACATCCCGCTTGCTTTGTCGCTGCCTGAGCCGCAATTGCAAGACCTGCTGGCGCATGATTACCTGGTGATCTATGTGCACCAGTGGCAACGCCACATGCCGCAGGACCTGTTGGACGCGCTGGCAGACCAGCAACCGGTGCATGTTGTGGTTGTGGATGGAATTGAGTATGTGCGCGTGTATCAGGTGAATAGGGAGCAGTGAGCAGGAAACCTGGGGAACAGTGAAAGGGAAGAGGAAGCTGATCGCTAATAGCTGAAAGCTTATTCTCTGCTATCCCACAGCGGCTCGCTGACGCCGCGTTGCAAATTCTCATAGCGGGCCATCACGAATAGCGCGTCGGAGAGGCGGTTCACATAGGTGACCGACTCGGGACGCACGGAATCCTCGCGGGCGAGGGTGACCAGGCGGCGCTCGGCGCGGCGGCAGACGGCGCGGGCCACCTGCAAGGTGGCGGCGCCCAGGCTGCCGCCGGGCAGGATGAAGTTCTCCAGCGGGCCGAGCTCTTCGTTCATTTCGTCGATCAGGGCTTCGAGCGCATCGATGTGGCGCTGCTCGATGCGGGGCACTTTGAACTCTTCGGCTTCTTCGGGTGGGAAGGACAGATCGCTGCCTAAATGGAAGAGCTGGTTCTGGATGGGCGGCAGGGCGGCGGCCAGCTTGGCGCACAGCCCGTGGGCCAGGGCCATGCCGATCACGGAGTTGAGCTCATCCACCGTGCCGTAGGCGCGCACGCGCGGGTGGTCCTTCGGCACGCGCTGTTTGCTGCCCAGGGCGGTGCTGCCGTCATCTCCGGTCTTGGTGTAGATCTTGGTCAGGCGTGGCATGCGGTCATTATAGCTGGCGCGCCTGAATCGTCAGGCAGCGCTCTGTTATCATGCCTCTATGCGTGCGGATATTCCCGCTTTTGCCATTCTGACCCGTTGGGCCTTGCTGCTGGCTCTGGCCGTGCAGCTCTCCATCACTGGCGCGGGCGTCATCACGATCCCCTTGTTGGTCGTGGCGCTGGGCGTGTGGAATCTGTGGCTGTCGCTGCGCTGGCTGCATGGCCAGACCTGGCCGCGCCAGGATCTGATCGAGATCGCGGTGGATTTCGTGTTCGCCGTGGCGCAGTTCTATTTCAGCCGCACGGTGCTAGGCCCGCTGGCCTGGCTGGGCCTGTTCCCGGTCATCCGCGCCGCGTGGACGCTGGGTTTGGGCGGCGGCTTGGCCGCCGGGGTGCTGACTGCGGCCGCCTTCGCGGCGCTGGCGGCGATCGACGTGCCGTTGGGTGAAGTTCCGTTGATGATGGCGCTGCCGGCGCTGGCGTTTTTGCTGGTGGGCAGCGTGTTGGGTTTCTGGGGCCGCCAGGTGCAGTTTGGTTTGCGTGAAAAGCAAGAATTGGGCGACTACCAGCGTTTGGAAGCGGCACGGCGTGACCGCGAGCGCGCCCAGACCTTGTTTGCCATCACCCAGCAGGTGAATTCCAGCCTGGTGTTCGACCAAGTGTTGGAAGGCGCGCTGGACGTCGGCACGAATGCGTTCGTTGAGCCGCACGACAACGTTACGCGCACGATCGGCGGCGTGTTGCTGTTCGATGAAGGCGGCCTGCGCCTGGCGGCGGCTCGCCAACTGACCGTGCAGGACCTGGGGCGGGTGCTGCCTGGGCAGCAAGGTGCGCTGGCGCACCTGCTGCAACACGGCGAGCCGCAGCAAGTGCCGCTGCCCGCCAAGGATGAGGAGCTCAAGCTGTTGGCCGGCCTGCACATTGCGCAGAGCTTGTATGCGCTGCCGCTGGTGTCGGGGCTCGACCTGTTCGGCGTATTGTTCTTCGCCCACCCGGAGCCCAACTTCTTCACGGCGGATCGCTGTGAGCTGGCCGGCGTGATCGCGCGCCAACTGATGGGCGCGCTGCAAAACGCCCAACTGTACGAAGCCCTGACGGAAGAAAAAGAGCGCATCGCCCATATTCAGGAGCAGGCCCGCCAGCAACTGGCGCGTAACCTGCACGACGGGCCGACCCAGAACGTGGCGGCGATCGCCATGCGCATTAACCTGGCCCGCCGCCTGCTGAGCAAGGATGTGGCCGCCGCCAGCGAGGAACTGTACAAAGTCGAAGACCTCTCGCGGCGCACCACGAAGGAAATGCGCTTCATGCTGTTCACGCTGCGCCCGCAAGCATTGGAGACCAGCGGCCTGTGTGTGGCGCTGGATGACCTGGCCAAGCACGCCCAGGAGACCTACGGGTACACGGTGCAACTGGAGGCCGACCCGGAGGCGGAGGCGCGCATGGACCGCGGCAAGCAGGGCGTGGTGTTCTCGATCGCATCTGAGGCGCTGGACAATGCGTATCGCTATGCCCAGGCCAGCCAGGTGGTGGTGCGGCTCAGCAAGCAGGATGGCAACATCACGCTGCTGGAAGTGCAAGACGATGGGGCGGCGCGCCCAGCCCAGCCGGATAAGCTGGATATTTTGCAGGAGCGCACCAACCTGATCAACGGCATCATGCGGCTCAACGCGGCTGAGGGCAAAGGCACCCGCCTGCGCGTGTGGGTGCCGCTCACCGAGCAGGCGGCAGACCGCCTGCGCCGGGGCGAGCTATGAACGACCAACCGCAGCTGCCGGCCGCCTTCCCGCCGCTGGTGATGCGCGCCCTGGGGGCCAGTTGGCTGGTGCTGTTCCTGCTCTGGCTTCCGTTCGAAGACATCGGCCTGATCTTCCCCATTTTGCTGGCGATGGATCTGTGTGTTTGGTTGGCGCTGCGCCTTTGGCCGTTTTGGTCTACACTGGGCGACGTGCTGATCGCTTCGCTGGCCGCGGGGGCCTGGCTGGCGGCGGTGCCGGTGCTGACGCTGGGTTTCATGATCTTCAAAGGCGGCGTACACGGGCATGGTTTCCCGGATTTTGCGCTCAACCAGTTCGCCTATGTTCTGCTGGCGGCGCCGGTATGTGCGGCGCTGGGCGCGGTGTTGGGGGCGGTCGCATACTTTATTCGCAAACGTTGATGGTCTAGGGTGGGCTGAAGGGGCAGCAGACCGCATCTCGGGAGGCAGCTATGCCGAGAAGCGGGGGGCTGTACTACGCGTCCCAAGCGCAGCCGGTTGCCGGCCTGCCGGTGTTGGTATTGATCCATGGCGCAGGTGGCAGCCACGCCAACTGGCCGTACCAGTTGCGCCGCCTGCCGGGCTGGAACGTGCTGGCGCCGGACCTGCCTGGCCACGGCAGCACTCACGCCGACCCCAGATCCCATATCGCCGACTATGCCAAAAGCCTGTGGGCCTGGCTCGACAGCCTGGAGATCAGCACGGCGGTGTTGTGCGGGCATTCGATGGGCGCGGCGATCGCACTGCACATGGCGCATGCCGAGCCGCAGCGCGTGCGCGGCTTGCTGCTGCTGGGTGCGGCGGCGCGCTTTCAAGTAAACCCCCAATTGCTGGAAAAATTGCACAACCCGGCGCGCCTGGCTGACGGCGTGCGCAACATCGTGCAATGGTCGTTCGGCCGCGCTACCCATCCCTCGCTGCGGGCAGCCTATACGCGCCAACTGCTGCGCAATCCGCTGGGCCTGCTGCATGCCGATCTCAAGGCCTGCGCTGACTTCGATCTCACGGCCCTGGCGCCGCGCATCGCCACGCCGGCCGTGGTGCTGTGCGGTGACGAAGACCAGATGGTGGCCGAGCCGCTTTCGGCCAGTCTGGTGCGCAGCCTGCCCACGGCGCGCCAGGTGATGATCGCACGGGCGGGGCACATGTTGATGATGGAGCGGCCGGAGGAGGTGGCGGCTGCCCTGGAAGATGCCTTACAGAACTGGAAATAAGATTAGAATCCTGAACAGCGATGATTGAACGACTTCAACGCTGGTTCGTATCCCCTGAATTGGGCACATCAGAACTCAACCGCCGTGCAGGGTTGTTGCACGGCATTCTGTTGGTGTTGCTCCCAACCACGCTTGGTTTTCTATTCGTCATTACCATGCTCACCCCGGACAACACGTCGGGTATCAGCGTTGCGGCAGGTGTGTTCATCGTCGAGTTGCTTACGCTGTGGTTGCTGCAGCGCGGCCGCCTGACGGCGGCGGGCATGAGCATGCTGCTCTCGCTTTGGGTATTGTTGGCCGTCTCCATGTACTTCGGGGCCGGCGTGCAAAGCGTATCTGCGATGGGGCAGATGCTGATCGTGCTGATGGCGGGTTTGCTGGTCAGTGGCTCCTTCGCTTCCGGGTTGGCCACCCTCACCATTCTTTATAACTACATTTTGCTGAAGACGCACCAGACCAATCCTGAGCTGGGCATGATGGTGCTGACCCCGCTGGCTTTCTGGGCGGCGCAATCCCTGTTCTTTGTGATCAGTGTGGGCTTGACCCAGGTGTATGTGCGCCGCCTGCGCACCGCGTTCAGTGAGGCGCAGGCCAAGGAAGACTCACTGACCGAGAGCGTGGCCGACCTGCGGGCCGCCCAGGCGGAGCAGGCCCGCGAGGAAGCCAACCTGCGCCGCCGCGGCGCGATCCTGGCGGCGGTTTCGGTGGCGGCCGAGCGCCTGTTCCGCGGGCGCTCGTTCGCCGACAGCATCAGCCTGGTGGTGCAGGAGCTGGGCGAGGCGACCGGCGTGGACCGCGTGTGCATTTTTGAGAATGCCAACGACCCGGGCGGCGATCTGATGTCGCACGAGGTGTATGGCTGGACCGCCGAAGGGGTCAGCGGCTACTTGCAGCTGGGCCGCTTCAAGAGCACGCACTTCCGTGAGGCGGGTTTGATGCGCTGGGTGGATGTGCTTTCCAACAATCAAGTTATCAGCGCCAAGGTGCAGGACCTGCCTGATTTGGAGCGGCGGCGGTTGCAGTCGCAAGGGTTGAAATCCATCCTGATCGTGCCGATCTTTGTAGGTGAAGAGTGGTGGGGCTTCATCGGCTTCGATGAGGTCAAGGTGGAGCGTGAATGGTCTTCTGAGGAAGAGGATGCGTTGCGCGGCGCGGCCGGGATCCTGGGCGGCGCGATCCAGCGCCAGCGGGCCGAGCGTGCGTTGCACCGCAGCCAGCAGCACTACCTGGCCATTTTGCAGGACCAGACCGATATGATCTGCCGCTATACGCCGCAAGGCCAGATCACCTTCGCCAACGAGGCTTATGTGCACTTCTTCGGTCTGCCCAGCAGCCTGGGCAAACGCCAGATCTGGCAGCAGTTGCCAACCGAAGTTGAAGTGACCGATCTGCAGCACAAGATCGACAACATTACGCTTGAGCGGCCTTCGATGACCAGCCGCAACCAGAACCGCCGTGCGGATGGCGTGTTGCGCTGGATCGAATGGACTGACCGCGGCATCTTTGACGAGAACGGCCTGTTGGTGGAAGTGCAGGCCGCCGGCCGGGATGTGGACAATGAAGTCCACCTGCGCGAGGAGCTGGAGCGCAACCTGCGCGCCTCAGAGGCGCAAGCCATGACGGACGCGCTGACCGGCCTGCTCAACCGGCGGGCCATCACTGAGCGCGCCGAGCTGGAGTGGCAGCGCACCCAGGCAGAGGGCGAGGCGCTGAGCCTGGTGCTGCTGGATGTGGACCATTTGAAGCAGATCAACGATACGCACGGCCACCTGGCCGGCGACGAGGCGCTGCGCACGCTGGGCAACCTGCTCAAAACCAGCATGCGGCGCGATGATTGGGCCGGGCGCTGGGGCGGCGATGAGTTCCTGCTGCTGCTGCCGGGCGCCGACAGCAAGACGGCCCGCCAGGTGGCGGAGCGCCTGCGGGAGCGGATCAACCGCAGCCGGGTGCAGCTGGAAAGCGGCGCGGAAGAGGAATTGCGGGTGAGTTTGGGGGTCGTTTCGAACCATGACGCCATCCAGTCTCTGGATGCCATGTTCGCCCAGGCTGACCGGGCGCTGTACAGCGCCAAGCAGGCTGGGCGCAACCAGGTGAGCGTGGCTGAGGGCAAAGCGGCCTGATTTTTCAGTTATATTTCCTGCGGCCACTTTGACATGCAAGTTACTCAAAGTTTAAGCAAGCTCTTGCGGCTCAGCCGCGCCGGTGACATCTCAGAGGAGTTGCGTTCGCGCTACTTCGGGCTGGTTTTTTGGGTCACCACGTTCATCATCCCGCTTGGTTGGGCATTCAGCGGCCGCATTATTGAAGCTGCCCCTTTTATACGCGGGGTGCAGGTCTTCAGCTTCTCGTTCCTTGGTTTGCTATGGCTTCTCTGGCGCCGCGGCAAAGTGACCCTGGCGACGCATTTGCTGGTATGGGTCTTTTGGGCGCTGGCCACCGGCGTGGTGGTGATCGAAGCCAACTCCAACAATATCTGGCTGGTGCCGCAATTCCTGCTGATCGTGCTGACCCGCCTGCTCTTGAGCGGGCGGGTTGCCATGTTCATGGCGCTGCTGACCCTGATCATCGATATCCTCATCTTCTCGCTTTCATTGCATCTGTACTTGCCGCCGTATCTCTCACAGATGGCGCAAAACACCGAGTGGACCCCGCTGGTGATCAGCTTCATCTCGCTGGTATTCATCTTCCTGTTGGGCGATCTGGTGCTGCGTGACAGCCTGGCGGAGGCACGCCGCAACGAAGGCCGTTACCGCTCACTGTTCACCCGCACCAACGACGCCGTATTTCTGATCGACCCGCGCTTGCGCTATCTGGAAGTGAACGAGCAGGGCGCGGCGCTGCTGGGGTATTCCCCGGAGGAGCTGGTGGGCAAGCCGATGGCGGAAGTGATCGCGCCCACCGAGCTGACGGCGATGAAAGCCAATTTCTCGCGCTTGCAGCGCGAGGGCGTGCTGCCGTTGTTTGAGCGCACCATGATCCGCAAGGATGGCAGCCGCATCATCACCGAGATCAGCATCAACCTGGTGACTGATGAGGAGGGCCAGCCGCTGTATCACCAGAGCGTGGTGCGCGACATCACGGAGCGCAAGCGCCTGGAGGACCAGCTGCGCTATTCGCTGGAGGAGATGCAGGCCCTGGCGATGCAGGACCCGCTGACCGGGCTGCTCAACCGCCGGGCAGTGACCGAGCACGCTGAGGCGGAATGGTTCCGCGCCCAGCGCGAGAGCCGCCCGCTGTGCCTGGTGCTGATCGATCTCGACAATCTGAAGGTTATAAACGACACCCAGGGCCATGCGGTAGGGGATAAGGTCATCCTGGAGCTGGCGCGCTGCATCAAGATCCAGAAGCGGCGTTATGACTGGAGCGGGCGCTGGGGCGGCGACGAATTCCTGCTGGTGCTGCCCGGCACGACGCTGAGCGAAGCGGGCGATGTGGCCGAGCGCATCCGCAACCAGTACACCAGCAGCCCGCTGGTGCTGGAGACGGGGGAGGATGCCTCGCTGAGCATGGGGGTGGCGTGCTACTCCGGCCGGCGCGGGGACGAGATCGAGCTGACCCGTCTGCTTAATCAAGCCGACGAGGCGCTGTATACGGCCAAGCAGTCTGGCAAGAATCAGGTCCAGCTGTACCGAGATGCTTAAAACGAAGAAGCCAGTGTAGAAGCAAAGAAGCCGGGCAATTGCCCGGCTTCTTTCAATGAGGACGACTTCGCTTACTTCTTGTCGGTGAAGGCGCCCAGCAGGCCGCCCGCGCCACCCAGGATACCGGCCAGGCCAGTGATCTGGTCAGCGAAGGGGATCTCGACGCCGAAGTACTGCAGACCAACGAGAACAAAAAAGATTGCTTGCAATGCGGTGGTGGGTTTCTGAAGGTTCATCAGAATCTCCTTTTTTTGAAATGTACGGAGCACCGTACTTAGATTAATAAACACGATAGCGCCGCGGCGGTTGCGCAGGCGGGCGTGCTATAGTATGGCCTGTTTGTGCAGCCTGGAGACTGATTTGAAGACACGTGTACTTGCTTCATTGATATTTGTACTGTTTGTTGCCGCCTGCGCTCCGCAGGCGGAGGCGAAAGCCGAGCCTACCCGAGTGCCCTTTCTGATGGCGGGCGGGTATTTCCTGAACGCACCCCAAGATTTTCTGCTCCTGCCAGAGCTGACCGGCGGGGCGTATACGCCGATGAGCGCCGGCACCGAATCGCCCAACAGCCGGATCCTGGAGCTGCGCGCCGACGGGCAAGAGTACATTGCGGCCACCGGCCGCCTGGTTGGCTGGCAGCGCCAGCTCGACCGGCAGTCTGGCGATGGCCCGCTGTATCTGGTGAACGTGGTCAACATCTATGAGACCGCGGATGGCCCGCTGACCGTGCTCAGCCGTGAGTGGCACGCGGATGTGTGGAGCCGCCTGGACAGCGGCGAGCTGACCCTGCTGGACGACCTGCCCGGTGTGGATGCTGAGCATCTGGTGTGGCAAGACTCGGCGGGCGGGATTGGGGTCGAGATCGCCTATCACAATCTGTACATCCTGCTCACCGGGCCGAGCGAGAACGGCGCGGACCAGTATGGCTTCTTCGCCGAGTTGGTGCCTGTGTATCTTCAATGGATACAAGCCGGGGAGACCCAGTAAACAAAAAACCGCTGCGTACGCAGCGGTTTTTTTAATGTCAAGCGTCCAGGCGGTGGATTACCTCATCGACATCCGCGTTGCGGATGTCGGAGAAGCTGCGCTCTTCGCCGATCAGGCGAAAGCCGCACTTCTCCAGGACTCGGACGGAGCCGATGTTGTCTTTGACGGCGCGTGCCCCGAGCGGGCGCTCGGTGTATTCCTGCAGGAACAGGCGCAGCGCCTGGGTGGCGATGCCGCGGCCCCAATGCTGGCGCTCGATCCAATACGAGATCTCATTCTCGTCAAACATGACGAATTTGGCGATGTTGCCCACGACTTCGCCATCCGCCAGAATGGTGCGGTTCACAGTGTCGGGCAGGGCCAGGATGCGCTCCCAGCGGGCGGTGTGGGCCGCTTCGTCGAGTGCGTGCGGCGTGCCGAAGGCGGCCATGTGCCGCGAAACCTCGTCGGCCTGGTGAAGCAGCAAGATGGGGTAATCGGCTGGCTCGACCGGACGCAGGGTTACATTGACCATGCCCAAGATCATAGCACGGATGGTCTATTTGCAAGAGCATGTAACTGGCAATAAAAAACCCGCCTAACGGCGGGTTTTTGTTCGGGCGGTCTTTTTGGCTGCCTTCTTGGTTGCTTTCTTGGCCGCCTTCTTGGCAACTTTGCCAGCACTGGGCTTGGCTTTCGCCACGGCGGTTTTGGGCGTGATCTTCAGCACAATCCAACTGAAGAACAGGAACAGGCCGGTGATCGCCACGCTGTACAGCGCCACGCCGCGATAGCCGCCCTGCTCGATGGGGTTGAGGAAGCCATACGGATACCAGGCGGCCAGCGGGCCGCGCAGCAGGGTGTAGGCCAGGTAGCCCAGCGGGAACAGCAGCCAATAAGCCCACACGTTCTTGGGCAGCTTCTGCTGCGGCGGCCACACGAGCCAGTCCACCAGGGCCATGATGGGGTTGATGTAGTGCACCACCAGGTTGCTCCACGAGTAGAGCGATTCGATGCTACTGCGCAGCATGACCTCGTAGACCAGACCCACCACCAGAATGAAGACCACCGAGCCGCCGCGCAGCATCTCTTGCTTGACGCTGGGCTGGCGGTTCTGGATCAGTGTCCATGCGCCGCTGAAGTACACGAACACCAGAATGATGTTGGTGAGGTTGGTGAAGTAGCTGAAGAAATTGGCCGGGCTGCCGCCGCTGCCCAGGTTGAACTGCCTGATCAGCGCGGCTACCGTGGCTACTCCCAAAATAAGACGTATTGCGATGATGAGTTTGCGTTTATCCATGCCCCGCATTGTAGATGATGTTGGCATGCGCAGGCAATCCCTGAAAACAGGCTGGCTTACCTGCGCCCCAGGCTCATGAACGGGCTGGGGCGGCGGACGGGCGCCTCGTGCCGCGGCGGGATGTAGCTGCTGGCGACGTGCAGCATCCAGGCCACCGCGTCGAGCGTGTCGTCGTGCTCACCGTCAGGCCAGCGCAGCCACTCCTCGCGGAAAGCGCGCAGGAAGGGAGTCTCGACATCCGCCACCCAGGCGCGGCCGCTTTGGAACAGCGGGGCCATGCCAGCTTCGAAGCGGCGGCCCTTGGTCTTGCCGCCCGGGTGCAGGCGCATCAGCGGCAGCCGGGAAGTGCGCAGTAGCAGGTGATAGAACTCCTCGCCTTTGCCTACCGCTTCGACCCCGATCATGTGGGTGGAGGGATAGCGCTCGGCGAGGGCGTGCAGCTGGTGCTCGGCTTCACCCTGGCTGATGCGAGCGCGGTAGCCATCCACCAGGATGATGCCGCCGCCGGGTTTCAGGCGGCCGATGGCGACGGCGAAATAATCCCTCGTGCGGCCGCGCAGCGCATCCGCCGTGCTGGCATAGTCCACGCCCATCACCACGGGCCAGTCCATATCGATCTTCTCGTGCGGATAGGGCTGCAGCCATTCGGGACGCAGGTGCAAACCTTCGGCGGCTTTGAGGTCGAGCAGGTACATGCGGGCGAATTCGGCTTCGCCGGTGAGTTGGCGCAGCTTGCGGATGCTGCCGGCCGGGAACTTGTGCGCCCACTGCGAGCGGCCGCGGCGCAGGATGGGCGTGCTGGCGGTCTTGAAGCGCCGGGTGGCGATCAGCGTGGCCAGCGCATCGTTGCTGCGCCACGGCGTGCCGACCACAAGCTGCCAAGTGTGCGGCGTCACCGTGGGCAGGATCGTGCCGGTCAGGATCTTGATGACGGTCTGCAGCTCGCGGGCTGAGCGAGTGTTGCTCTCGTCGTGAATGTCGTCAATGAGCAGTAAGCCAGTGGGGTGCTTGCCGATGATGGCGCGGGACTTATAGCCCAGGCCGAGCAGGGTGGGGTCTTTGCCCTTCTCCTGGGCGCAGAGGGCGCGCCAAGCGGCATAGTCGCCCGTGGTGTCTTTGACCTCATAGCCGGCCGCGCCCCAGCTCACCTTGCGGTCAGGCTCCAGGTGGCCGAAGGCGGCCTTCCAGCCGGCGTTGTGCTGGATCAGTTCGGCCACCTGGGCGGCAGTGTCGCGGGCGGTCTGGCCGCCGGCCTGGATGATGAGATGGCTTTTGTGGGGCTGCTGGCCGATGCGGAAGGCGGTGAAGGCGATGCTGAGGGTGGTGGTCTTGCTGGAGCCGCGGAAGGCGGTCACCACCAGGCCTTTGCCGGCTGCGCGGGCGGCGTACAGCGGCCGGATCCAATCACGCATGGCGTGGGCGGGCAGCGCCCGTTGGTACAGCATGTAATAGAAGCGCGCGAACCCCTCTGCGCTGTCTGGCAGTGTGACCGTTTCCATGTCTCCCCCTGTGGCTACAAAGAACGCGGTCTTTGTAGTACCACAGGCTGGGTATACCGATGGGAAATGGCCGGGTGTATCAACCTGCTTGACGCTTCAAGTGAGCCTGGCTATTCGGTGATGCCCCAGATGGAGATCGAGGAGCGCGTGACAGCCACCAGGTTCATTCCATCTGTGGAGATACTCATGCCGCGGATGGTTTGGCCTACGTCTACACGCCCGATCTCTTCGAAGCCGTCAGTGGCATGGAAGCGGATCGTGCCCTCCTCGCAGGCCACGGCGATCAGAGATTTATCGGCAGAGATGCCCACGCCACTGATCTCACAATCGTAGGGAATGCGCTCGACTTCGGCATATTCGCCCAACCGTACGATCCAGACGTTCTGCGGGCCAGCAAACCCCGTTTCCGAACGTGCGGGCGTGACCACGATGGTGCCATCCGGAGCGAAGGCGGGTTGCACACCGGGGCAATAGATGGTGAGCTTGTCCATCACCAACTGCCAGCGGTCAGGGTTATGGATGTAGAAGTTGCCGTTGGACGCGCTGTTGCCGTTCTCTGCAACGCAGTAGGTATGCAGACCCCCATCTGGCGGCAGGAAGGCGTTGTCGAAAAGGCCAAGCCCCCATGAGCCATAGCCGCGTATGTACTTGGCCAGCAGCGTGCCGGTCTCGTAGTTGATGACGTACGATTCCACGAGGCGCGAGTCGCCCGCCACGATCAGCTCGTAGTACAGGATCTTGTGGTCGGTATCCAAAGCCACCGGGTATAGCACGGTGGATGAAGTGTCCTGGTAATCCGTGCTGTAGATGACCGGGAAGCGATCTGAATTGCCGTTGTAGATGACGAACTTTGAGCTCGTCAACTGGTAGGCATGGTATTTGCCATTGGCGGCGAACATACCGGAGAGCTGGTCTGCATACCGGTAGCTGATCGGCAGGCGGGTGCCGTAACACACCATGCGCTGCAGTTCACTAAAGACACACTCCTTCGAATCCATGCGGCCTATTTGCAGGAATAAGTTCTGGTTGCTGTATCCCCTGAAGAACAGCTCTTGATCCCAGGTGGCGTAGGAGCGCGGGTTGGTGATGAATTCGGGGCTGCCGTCCAGATGAAAGAACAGCTCGCGTCCGGCAGCTTCGACTCTGCGATTGTCCAGGCTGGTGCGGCTGAACAGGAACCAGCCTTCGGTGGGGCAATGCCACATCGAAACCGCCCGCTCGCGGGTAGCGAGGTAGCGGTCATCCGGACTGAAGACGGGCTTGTTGCGCGGGCCGCCACCATCTCCACCCGTGCATTCGGGATGCAGGGTGTGCTCGATCTCGCCCGTTGCCAGGTCCCAGATGTTGAGCTCCACTTCCATGAAGGCAAACTTCTCTTCACTGTTGGAGAAGCCCCAGCTGTTGCCGCTGGCTTGGTAGGTCATGGGCCGGAACACGGGCCGAATGGTCAGGACGAGCTCCTCGGTGGTCAGATCCCACACGCGCAGGAAGTTATCGATCTGGGCGGCAATGTATTTGCCATTGCGGGAAAGCTCTGGTGCATAGCCGTGAATGGCGGTGTAGCCGCCCAGCCACTCGTACGAGATCTCGTTGGTGTCCAGGTCCAATACAAAGAAGCGGCGTTGGGTGGAGAAGGCGAGCTGGTTGCTGTCTGCCGAAAGCGCCGCGGTGGCGTCTTGCATGTTGAATTCGCTGGTCAGGTCACGGATCTCTTTGGTTTGCAAATTGACCAGGAAGGTTTGATCCACCAGAGCCCAGACGCCGTCAGATGTGACCTGCAGGTCCATCTTGTAGGTCTGCCAATAGTATTCCGGAGAGAAATGGAACTCGTCTTGAGGATGTTTTTCGCCGTTCTCAAAGACGAACAAACCGTCAAAATCACGCACCAGCACCAGCTGGCCGTCCTGGGCCGTGCGCACGACGGAGTTGAGCTTGCCGGTGAAGTGGGCGACTTCGACGACATCGCCAATATTTTCGGCCGTGATGGGCTGCGCCAGTTTGGGGATGGACGAGCCCCAGCTCACCGGCAGCACCAGCGGGGTGGGAGTAGGCGTGGGGCTGGGAGTGGCGGTGGGAGTGTTGCTGGGCGCCGAGGTGGCGGTGGCAGTTGTTTCAGGTGTGAGGGTCGAGGCGGCTGGAGCGCTCTGGCAGGCTGCCAGCAGGACGCCCAGGATCAGCAAGGATGTGTGCAATCTCACGAATTTCCTCCCGGTTGCAGAGTGCGTTCTTGGTTGATATAATTTACCACTGCTCAAGGCCCTGCCACCGGTGGGGTCTTTTTAATGGGAAGACTAGCTATGCAAACACCTCGTACTGATCTTAGAAACATTGCCATCATCGCCCACGTTGACCACGGCAAGACCACCCTGGTGGATGGTTTGCTGCGCCAGGCGCGGGTGTTCCGTGAGAACCAGCAGGTAGCCGAGCGGGTCATGGACTCAAATGACCTGGAGCGCGAGCGCGGCATCACCATCCTGGCCAAGAACACGGCCATCCAGATCATTGACCCTGCCAGCGGGCAACCGGTCAAGATCAACATCGTCGATACGCCCGGCCATGCCGACTTTGGCGGTGAGGTGGAGCGCGTGATGAACATGGTGGACGGCGTGCTGCTGCTGGTGGACGCGGCCGAAGGCCCGCGCCCGCAGACCCGCTTCGTGCTCAAGAAGGCGCTGGAGATGGGGCTGCGCGCCATCGTGGTCATCAACAAAGTAGACCGCCGCGGGGCGGATGTGACCCGCACCCTCAACGAAACCTTTGACCTGTTCGTGGACCTGGGCGCAACGGATGAGCAAGCCGATTTTCCGGTCGTGTACGCCATCGGCACCGAGCAGCGCGCCGGCCTGACCCCTGACGTGGGGCCGGATCTGCAGCCGCTGTTCGAGACGATCTTGAAGGAAGTGCCGCCTCCCATAGTGGATGCGGACGCGCCGCTGCAGATGCTGGTCACCACCCTGGACTATGACAACTACCGCGGCCAGACCGCGATTGGCCGCATTTTTGCGGGCCGCATGAAGGTTAACCAGCCTGTGGCGCGCCTGACCCAGGACGGCAAGAACCTGCCCGAAGTGCTGCGCTACCTGTATCTGCAGGATGGCTTGCAGCGGGTGGAAGTGCAAGAGGCCAGCGCCGGCGATATCGTCGCCGTGGCGGGGCTGGAAGGCATCGCCATCGGCGAGACCCTGGCCGACCGCGAGCACCCGGTGGCTCTGCCCGGCATCACCGTGGAGGAGCCGACTGTGCGCATGGCCTTCGGCGTCAATACGTCGCCGTTCGCCGGCCGCGAGGGCAAGTGGGGCACCAGCCGCAAGCTGCGCGAGCGTTTGTACAACGAGCTGCGCAGCAACCTCTCGCTGCGGGTTGAGGATACAGACAGCGCCGACACCTTCATTGTGTCGGGCCGCGGCGAGCTGCACCTGGCTATTTTGATCGAGACCATGCGCCGCGAGGGCTTCGAGTTCCATGTAGCCCGCCCGGAGGTCATCCTCAAGACGGATGGCGAAGGCAACACGCTCGAGCCGTTCGAAGAAGTGCATATCGAGACCAGCCCGGAGAGTGCGGGCGTGGTGGTGGAGATGATGGGCAAGCGCCGCGGTGAGATGCAGCAGATGGTCGAAGGCCCTGGCGGCAGCACGCTGATGACCTTCGTTGTGCCGACCCGCGGGCTGCTCGGCTTCCGCCAGCAGTTCCTGACGGCGACGCGCGGCCGCGGCATCATGAACACCATCTTCGCCGGCTACCGCCCGGTGGCGGGCGCCATCACCTCGCGCGCCCGCGGCTCGCTCATCGCCTATGAAGGCGGCACGGCCGTGACCTACGGCCTGCGCGCCGCCGAGGAGCGCGGCATCCTCTTCATCGGGCCTGGCACCGAGGTCTACGCCGGCATGGTGGTGGGCGAGCAGCCGCGTGAAGGCGACCTGGAAGTCAATGTGTGCAAGACGAAGAAGCTCACCAGCGTGCGGGCTGACAGCCGCGGCGAGATCGAGCAGCGCCTGACCCCGCCGCGGGTGATGAGCCTGGACGAGTGCATCGAACAGCTGGCTGACGACGAATTGCTGGAAGTGACGCCGGAGAGTCTGCGCATCCGTAAGAAGATCCTGGATATGCATGTGCGCGGCCGCGAGGCCAAGCGCGCCAAACTGGCCCTGGAGTAAAAAAAGGGCGGCCATGTGGCCGCCCTTTTTTTGTTCTAAGTTCAGATTGCCCGAGTTATTGCCCTAGTTTTAGTGCATTCTTTATCAGGAGCAGTGCAGTGCGTAGCAGGATGCGCCAGCGCTGGGTGAGAGTAAGCTGTTGCCAGTTATTCCTTAGTTCGTTTAGATTGGCGAGCTCGTCTTGCTTTTGGTTTTTCATGTCCCGCTTTCAGCATAGTTTCGGCCGAAGCCAGTAGTTGCTGCTGTTGCTCGCTGGTGAGGCGTCCCCAGTTTCGAGCAATAAAACGGAGCTTTGGGTCAGGGTCTTGCAGGCCCAGGATCTCGTAGATCTCCGGCCCAAGTCGTTGGGCAAGTTTGCCCACGTTCTCCGCAGTTGGCTTGCGTAGCCCGTTCAAGTAATGACTTAACAATGGCGCCGAGATGCCAAGATGCTCGGCAAATTGGGCCAGTGTGGCGCGTTTGCCGCGCTGGCCCTGCCATTCCAGATATTTTTGTTCCAGCCAAGCTGGAAAAGCCAAAGCTTCCATTTTTTCGCGTGTGTGTCCTCTTCGTTCGTTGGCACAACCCCTTTCTGCCTGGTCATTAGACAATAGTTGACGTCATCTGCGTGTATAAGTAATATACTCCCTGTTAACCACACAGGTGGGTTTCTTATGAAGTTTCTCAAGATCACTGCATTTCTGGCCATTATTGCATTTTGCGCATGGGCGTTGTGGACCGGGCAACAATCGCCGCGGCCTACGGTGATCGCGGCTGTGCCCACGGCGGAGTGTGCTGCGCAGCACTTGCCGGCGGAGTATCACGCCCTTGGCTCGGCGCTGCGCGAGTTTGATGATGCGCTCAACCTGGCCATCAGCGTGCCGCGTGACATGGTGATCGCCCAGGTGGAGCAGTTGCAGCGCGTGCGCCGCGAGGTTGAGGCGGCCCAGGTGCCGGCCTGCCTTGAGGCGTACCGGGCCAGTGTGGTGCGTTATATGAACCGTGTGGTCGATCTGCTGGTGGCGTTTGTCGCCGGGGCAGCTCCCAGCCAGATCTCGGATGCGTTGTTCGGCGCTACTGACTTGCGCCAGGAGATCTTTGCTGAGATCACATTGCTGACCGGTATCAGCCCCACGCCGTATCCGACCGCGGTTCCGTTGGCATCGGCTACGCCTGAAGCTGCGGTAGGCATCCCGGTCACTGGGGCACCCCAGGCCGCGCTGGCCCTGGTGACGCACGCGGATGGCGTAAATTTGCGTGAAGGGCCGGGGGTCAATTACACCTTTTACATCGTAGTGGGGGCGGGCAGCCAGCTGCCTGTTTTGGGGGTGGATGCCAGCCGGCAGTGGCTCAAAGTACAGGTCAACGAGCAGGAAGGTTGGGTGTTCCTGCCTCTGGTCGAGCTCAATTTACCCGTAGAAAGCCTGCTTGTGCTCGAATAGCCTTACATTTTTGAAATTTACTCCTTGACAACTTTCTAAACTGTTAGTAGATTTCAGGTAACAATTCTGTTAGGTGACCAGCCGCCTGGGGAACTTTCGCTGCTGCCTTCCGGGGGTCACACATAAAGGGAGAACTATGAACTTCAGTTTTCGTTTCAAGTTGATGAGCGCAGCCATGGCGTTTGTGCTCATCTTTTCGATGGCAACGCCGATCGTGGCATTTGCCAACGAAGCTACGCCCGAGGAACCAACCACGGGTGAAAGCACGCCCCCCGCGGAAGAGCCCGCGCCGGAGGAGACTCCTGCTGCTGACTCTGCGGAAGGCGACGGCGAGGAGGCCTCAGCAGAAGAACCTGCCCCGCAGGAGACTCTGGCTGATGTGGTGCAGGCCCTCAGCGAATCTGAGGCTGTGTTGGTGGATGCCAATGGCGCACCGCTGGCTTTGGCGACCAACGAGGCCGCAGAGTTGCTGGCCAACCCTGATCCTTACATTGAGCGCGGTGGGATCACGTATCGCTTCCTCAACGATTGTTCGGCTTTCCCGGACGACCCAGAGAACATCTGCTATGAGTCTGCGACTCTAACTCCGATCCAGGATGCAATTGACTTTGCCATCGCTGGTGAAACTGTGCATGTTCTGGCCGGTGTTTTCACGGAGCAGGTTGTGATCAATAAGGACCTGACCTTGAAGGGCACTCCGGGTGCCATCATCAAGGCGCCGACCACCCTGCCTGAGCACTTTGTTACCTCTGGTAACAATCGCCCCATCATCTATGTACACGATGCCAACAATGTGGTCATTGATGGCTTTGTTATCGATGGTGATAACAAAGGCGATGCGAATGCGCTAATGAATCGCTTTGTTGGCATTGGCTTTTACAACGCGGGTGGCACGATCTCCAACAATACGGTCACCAATGTCATGGACAGTGTGCTCAAAGGCACTCAGCATGGCAATGCTATCTACGTTTATAGCGATGATGGCGTTGCCCGCACGGTGGTTATTGACGGCAATGTGGTCAATAACTATCAAAAGAACGGCATCACTGTGCATGGCACCAACCTGAACGCCGAGATCACCAACAACACGGTCACCGGCGCGGGCACGACCACTGTCATCGCTCAGAACGGTATCCAGGTGTCTGGCGGTGCCGTTGCGCTGATCGAGGGCAACGATATCTCCGGGAATGACTATGGCAATACCAGTTGGGCCTCTACCGGCATCTTGCTTAACGGGGCTGGTGATGGCGTTGAAATTCGTGACAATCAGATCCACGACAACCAGACCAACATCTATGCGATTGCTTCTGATGATCTGACCTTGGAGAACAACACGATTTCCGGGTCTTCGTTGTACTACAACGTGCTGTTGTACAACTTGGATGGTGCAACGGTAACCGGCAACACGATCAGCGACGCGGATAATGAAGGCCTTGTGATCTACGACGCTGACAACGTGGATGTGAACGGCAACACCTTCTCTAACAATGGAACCGGCATCTACTCGGTATACGCCACGAATGTGACCATCAATCAGAATGACATCACTGGCAATGGGGTTGGCGTGTGGAATGATGATGTTACTGTTCTAGACGCCACCAACAACTATTGGGGTTGTGCTACCGGCGCCAACACGGCTGGTTGCGATACCACCAGTGGTAACGTGGACACTGACCCCTCTCTGACCAACTCCATCTTCTTTGTGGATACCGATGGCGATGGCGTTGAAGATTCCCTGGACAACTGTCCCTTGGTTGCCAATGCGGACCAAGCTGACAGCGACGGCAATGGCGTGGGCGATGCTTGCGAGCCCCCGGCGCCTGTCGACACTGACGGCGATGGCATTCAAGATTCTCTGGACAACTGCCCCTTGGTTGCGAATGCGGACCAGGCTGACAGTGACGGTGATGGTGTAGGCGACGCCTGCGACACCACGACTGATGATGAAGATGACGACGTCGTGGTGCTCGTACCTGTTGGCGGTGGCCTGTTCATCCCGGTGACGGGCGGCCAAACCCAGAGCCTGAACCTGGACGCGCTGAGCACCACTGGCCTGTTGCAGCTGATCGCTGCCAACCAGTTCCCCCTGGCGGCAGAGGGCGGCTTCTTCTCCTTCTCCTGTGTGCTGAAGAGCGTGACCACGCTGACCCCTGACCAGTACATCGTGCAGGATGGCAAGACGGTTACCTCGGTTGGCCAGTGCAGCTACATGGCTAATGACGTGGAGCGCACCATCACGCTCGCCCTGACCTACCTGGGCGAGGGCGGCAGCTTTGCCCCTGGCGATGTGCTGCTGGTGAACCTGGCCGAAGGCGACTTTGCCGGCTTCGCCAACAGCGGCAACCCCTTCGATGCCGGCAACTTCATGCTGGCCAGCTCGCTGGATCGCATCGGCGTGACCGGCACGCTGGAGCTGACCGCGGACGAGCTGCTGAGCGCGCTGGAAGGCGTGGCCGAGCCTGAGTTCCCGCTGACCGAAGAGGACGGTGCGTACGAGCTGGCTTGTGTGCTCGAGAGCGTGACCGTGCTCGACGAAGGTGTTGAGCTGGAAGACGGCCAGGTGGCTACCGCCATCGGCGTCTGCAGTTACCTGCTGGACGGCGGCAAGCAGAGCGTGATCGTGGCCCTGAACTACGAGGGCGGCACGGACAGCTACTCGCCCGGCGAAGTACTCTCGCTGAGCCTGAGCGGCGACGCGGCTGTGAGCTTTGCTGGCAGCGGTAACCCCGAGGACTTGGGCGGCATGGTGCAGCCCGACGGCCTGGAAGTTACCGGAGATGTGAACTAGCTCCGCAACACGAAACAAAAAGGGCGGCCATATGGCCGCCCTTTTTGTTTCTATTTGCCTTCCATTTGCTCAAGCCGTTTTTTGGCTGTTATGTCCAGCGAGAGGATCATGGCCCCGTCTGGCCAGGGGAGGATGTTGAGATCGAACCAGCCTTCGCTGCCGTCAGGATAGTTGAAGTGGTTGAGCATGCGATGGGGCTGGCCGCTTTCCATCACTTCTTTGAGCTTGGTGAACATTTCGGTGTTCTCAATGCCCGGGTAGGCTTCCATCATGGTCTTGCCGAGTAGATTTTCCCAGGTCTGCTTGCCCTGCTCGAGAATGACTTCGTTGAGGAACAGATACTTGAAATCCCGGCTAATGATCTGGCAGCCTTCCAGCAGGCGGTTGAAGAAGGCGTAGTCTTCCAAAGTTACTTTGTGTTTGTCCATCTCTCCCGTCCCTGGTTGTTGGGTTGGTTGAATTATGGCACGATTTGAGCCTGAGAATGAACACTGACATATAATCTACTGCAAGGAGAATCCAGACCATGATGCCGATCGGTGATGACAACAGCGGCCGCCACCGTACCCCCGTGGTGACCTATGCATTGCTTGCGCTGAATGTGCTTGTGTTCCTACTGGAACTGATGCTGGGCGACGCTTTCATAGTGGAGTGGGCATTCGTGCCAGCGCGCTTTGTGCAAAACCCGATCTGGGAATCGACCACGATCTTCAGCGCCATGTTCATGCACGCCGGCATTGTGCACCTGGGCGGCAACATGCTGTACCTGTGGATCTTTGGCGACAATGTGGAAGACAACTTTGGCCGCCTCAAGTTCTTGATCTTCTATATCCTAAGCGGTATCGGCGCTACCTTCTTGCAATTCATCTTCAATCCGGATTCCAACATTCCCAACCTGGGCGCCTCGGGCGCCATCGCAGGTGTGTTGGGCGCTTACCTGGTCATGTTCCCCGGGCGGCGTATCAATGTGCTGGTGGGGCGCTTCATCACCCAGATGAACGCCTTGATCGTGATCGGTTTCTGGTTCGTGCTGCAGCTGTTCAGCGGGCTGGGCTCGCTGGACCCGAGCGCGGCCGACGTAGGCGGCGTGGCGTATATGGCCCATATCGGCGGCTTCATTGCCGGTTTCGTACTCTCGTTCATTTTCAGGGATAGGAGCCGCCTGCGGCAGATCTCGCCGCCGAGTGGCGGACGGTATATCGGATAAGAAAAAAGACGGCCATCCGGCCGTCTTTTTTCTTAGAGTAATCTTTCGAACTCTTTGCCGTAGTCTCGCAAATCATAAATAAAACCTTGCCACCCGGCGCGACGAGCAGTATCACTTAGTGGTTTTCTGGGCACAAACAGATTTGGACGTTGTTTACTGGCTGGCAGATAAAAGATCGCTCTTTGCTTATTACTTGGACTCACTACTACGACAAACAAGGAAAAATAGATGCCTTGATCCATGCGATCTTTCTGTACCTGCCAGGCTGCGCCGAGGATTTTAGTCGGCAGCTTATCGACTTTCACTTGGTTAGTTGCCTTAACCTGAGCTAGGAATCCACAAAAATCACATATCAGATCAGCACACTTAAAGTTGGGAGGAAGCCGTTTCAGGGAACCTTGTCGTTTGCAATTCGGACAGGCGCAAGACCCGATCACAAGCTTCTCTCCATATTCGCCTAATTTTTGCTTTTCAGTACTCATTGCATCCTCGGCTCCTATCCCTTGACAAGTGCCATTGTAATTGTGGCTTCTAATTATTAGAGGGTACGATCGATTCCAAAAGGGGGAACTATGCAAGAACTAGCGCACTTTCAGTCTATCGCCACTCATATGATC
Organism: Anaerolineales bacterium; assembly: GCA_019454165.1. GTDB lineage: Bacteria > Chloroflexota > Anaerolineae > Anaerolineales > UBA11579 > JAMCZK01. Next base: position 981,568 of record CP075367.1, read on the forward strand.
GCGGCTGACCGCCAGCGTGACCAGATGCTGCGCGCCATGGACACCATGTGGCACAACCGCTGGCAGCTGCCGCCGGCCCTGCACGCCGTGGGCTGGGTGCATAAGGTGGTGAGCACCGACCCGCACGATGCCGTGCGGGCCGGTACGCGGGTACTCAGCTCGGTGGCGCCGCGCATCACCGCCCAGCCGCTAGGCTACGCCCAGGGCGGGGCGCAGGCCGCCCGCCAGCAGGCCGAGCGCATCGAGCGCGCCCTGGCCTGGCACTTCCGCAACGCCAGCCGCCGGCGGCGTGCCAGCATTTTGCGGGATGTGGTGCTGAGCGCGCTGCTGTACGACGAGGTGGTGGCCCAGGTGGTGTACCTGCCCGCCCAGCAGCAAGCCGCCCGCCAGCTGGGTCTGGCCGCCAGCGGCCTGGCCAGCAGGCCTGCCCAGCGCTTCGGGCCGTTCGCCATCATTGTGCGCAACCCGCAGCACGTGCATGTGCGCTATTCCGATTGGGCGCCGGAGGCGGTGCTGCTGAAGCAGGTCATGCCGCTCGGCGAGGCGGCCGCGTTTTGGGGCGGGGCCCTGACCGAGAAGCTGCCCCGGCCGCGCCGCGGCCGGGCGGCTAAGCGGGCCGAGGAGCTGCGCTACTGCACCATCTTCGATTACATGGATAGCGAGCAGCGCGCCGTGTGGGCCGTGCTGCAGGAGGACGGCGCGGCGCTGGCCGAGCCGACCGGCAGCGAGCAGGCCGCCGCCATCGAAATCCTGCGCGAGGAGCACGGGCTGGGCTTCCTGCCCTGGGCCGCCAAGGTGGGCGGCACCACGCTGCACAGCGGCGGCGCCCAGCGCATCCCGCTGCTGGCTTCGGTCTTTCAGTCGGGGCAGTGGGATACCCAGAACATCGTCGAGACTTTACTGGCGTCTGAGGTCATCGCCTACGCGGCTGCCCCGCGCCTCAAGGTGGAGGGGCCGACTGCTGAAGTGGATGTGGACTACAGCGAGCCGGGTCGGGTGGTGCACGTGCCGCCCGGCCACCAGCTCAACCCGCTGGCCGCGCCCGGGCTGGACGAGAGCCTGGCGCGCATCGCCGAGCGCGTGGCGGAGCGCATGGGCAAGAGCACGGTGCCGCGGGTGCTGCAAACCGCCGACTTCCCCAATGGCACAGCCTTCGCCACGCTCAACCTGGCGACCCAGAGCGGCATCAAGAGCCTAACGCCGTACAAAGAGCTGGCCGAGGATGCGCTGGCCGAGGTGTTCCAACTGATGCTGAGCTGGGTGCAGCACAGCGGCCAGGCGCTGGATGCGTATGTCAACCAGCGCGGCCGGAGCCAGCCGATCCGGCTGGACCCGAGCGAGGGTGACCTGACCGAGGTGCTGATCGATGTGGAGCTGACCGCGGATGTGCCTACCGACCGGATGGCGCGCATTAATGCGGCCAGCATGGCGGTGCGCGATCTGGGCTACAGCCGCGAGCGGGCTTTGGAGCAGATCGGTGAGACGGATGCAAAAGAGGTGATGGCCGAGGCCGAGCGCGAGCAGCTGGCGGCGGCCCGCCTGGAGGCGCGCAAGCGCCAATTGCTGGCCGGCGCGGCGCCGGAGCCTGCGACCGTGAGCACGCAGGGCATGGACCCGGCCGCAGGCGGCCTGCCCCCGGTTGTTGCGAACCCGGAGGCAGTAGCCGGGGCGAATGTGAGGGAGTAGGGCTGGCAATGCAAACATAGGGGCGGGGTTACCCGCCCCTACAAAAAGCCAATGTCATTCCGAGCAGAAGGGGGAAGCCTTCAGCACGGTTGCTGCTTGGAAGATAGGTAACGATGGATTCCTCCCTGATGCGGCATCGGCGGTCTGGTGTGGACTTCGATACCCGGTCGGAATGACTTGAGGATTGCGGGGTGTACGCTGCTTCGCAGCGTACACCCCGCTTGTCTAGCTAAAGTCCAGGCCGATGTCAAAGGTGGCGGAATAGCCATCGTCTTGCGGAGTCAGGGATAGCAACGTCTGCCCGCCGCTCTGGCCGAAAATGCCGTCCTGGTTGTTGCGCAGGTACTCGCCGCTTTTTTGGTAATCGGCCAGTTGGTAGACCTCGTCTGACATGGCTTCGTCAAAGAAGAGCTGCGAGGTGAAGTCATAGCCGGCATCGGCGGGCGGATAATTGCGGATCTTGAAATGGATGTGCACTGCCCGGCCCTGATACCAGCCGGGGTAGATGGTGGTGAAGCGCGCCAGGCCGTTCTGATCGGTGACCTGGTAGCCGCGCAGGAACTTTTGCCCGGCGGTGCTGCCGAAGGTGGGGTCGGACGCGTCGGAGTACACGCCTTGCGCATCGCAGTGCCAGATGTCCACCATGGCGTTGGGCATGGGGCTGCACATGTTGTCCGCTACGTTGGATACCAGGAAGGTCAGCGTGAGCGGCAGGCCCGGGCGCAGGCTGCCGTCGCTCGGATCGCTGCGCACGTCTGAGCGCTCCAGGCGCTCATCTACGAAGTATGGCCCTTCGGTGAGGGCGGGGCGGGCGATGCAGCTGGGCAGGGCGGCGGTGCTGCTGGCGGCCGGGGTCGTGCCGCTGGCCGCGGTGGCCACTGCTTCGGTCAGGCTGCCGGTTTGGGCGCAGGCGGCCAGCAGGGCCGCGCCGCTGAGCCCGAACAGGGTCAGGGCTTCACGCCGGGAGAGGATATTGCCTATGGGCTTGTCGTCGTTGTCCATGCTTGCATGCTACAGCGGCGAGATGAGGGCAGGCTGTGAATTGTGCGTGCTGCGTTGAGGGATGTATGGGTCGCGGGGGGGGGGCGGGTCTAAGACCCGCCCTACGCGGCCGGTGTTTGAGTAACTGCCAGCTGGCGGAGGACTGCACTGAGGGTGTGCGCTATTTAGAAGACCCCAGCGGGGAATCCTTCGCTGGTGGTGAGTCGGCGGTCTGGTGTGGGTTCAAGCACCCGCTCAGGATGACACGGGGGTGGTTTCGGCCTCGTTCGGAATGACAAATCTAGGTCAACGATTGACGGGCGCCTAGGGTCCAGGCGCTGGGGTGCTTTTCGAAGCCGATATGGGGGTAATAATCCACTGCGGCCGGGGCGGCCAGCAGGATGATCTTGGCGTCTGGGCCCAGGGCAGCCTGGGTCTCGCGGATCAGCTGCTTGCCGATGCCGCCGCGCTGGTGGCTGGAGCTGACCGCCAGGTCAGACAGGTAGCAGCAATAGACCCAATCCGTCACGGAGCGGGAGATGCCGACCAGCTGCTCGCCCTCCCAGGCGCTGACGATCAGGTTGGCGTTGGCCAGCATCTGGCGCATGCGCTCGGTATCGTCCACCGGGCGGCGCTCGCCCAGGGTGCTGGTGCGGTACACCTGGATGGCGGCTTCTAGCTCCAGGGGGACGTTCACTTTATAGGTGATGCTCATGGTTGGCTCGCTTTCTGGGCTGGCTGGGACAAATCGCCAGTGAAGTAAGGATAATCGTACCTAAGGCTTTTTTGGCGATTGGCATACATTTGGGGGAAATACCTCTATCAAGGGAGAGTTATGCCACGAAAATTCGCAGTTCCCATCCTTATCCTGACCGTGCTCAGCTTGCTGCTCAGCGGCTGTTATTCGATCGAGCGCGAGCAGACCTCGATCAAGGCCACCCTGAACGCTATGCAAGACCAGCTCAACGGCGAAAGCGGCCACAGCACCGGCCAAACCCCCAGCACCCCTGTCCCCCAGGCCGAAGCGCCGGATGGCCCGGCGGATGTGTCGTATACGCTGACCACAGGCGTTGCCGGGCATAACCTGGTGTTCATCGGTGTGGGCGGCGAGATCGATGGAGTGCATAACCCCACGCTGCTGGCCGAACCGGGCGATATTGTGGAGATCACTCTGGTGAACGCCGAGGCAGTGCAGCACAACCTGCAGATCGATGACTTCGGGGTCGATACCGGCATGCTGAGCGGCCAGGGCGAACAGCAGACCATCAAGTTCGTGGCTGACCGTGAGGGCAGCTTCACCTATTTCTGCGTCGTGCCCGGCCACCAGGCCGCCGGCATGCAGGGCACCCTGCAGGTGGGCAGCGGCGACAGCGCGGCGGCCACCTCGGTGGTCAAGAGCCCCAGCGACCTGCCGGCCGCAGTGGGCGCACGCGGCCCGCAGCTGGTGCAGGCCGAGCTGGTGGCGGAGGAGGTCGTAGGCCAATTGGCGGACGGCACCACCTACCCGTACTTCACGTTCAATGGCACTGTGCCCGGCCCGTTCATCCGCGCCCGCGTGGGTGACACGGTCGAGATCACGCTGCGTAACGAGACCAGCAGCACCTTCGTGCACTCGGTGGACCTGCACGCGGCCACCGGCCCCGGCGGCGGCGGCGAGGTGACCCAGGTGCAGCCTGGCGAGACCAAGACCTTCACCTTCACTGCGCTCAACCCGGGCATCTATGTCTATCACTGCGCCACGCCCAGCGTGCCGCACCACATTGCCAGCGGCATGTACGGCCTGATCCTGATCGAGCCGGCCGGCGGCCTGCCGCCGGTGGACCGCGAGTTCTATGTGATGCAAGGGGAGATCTACACCGAAGAGCCGTTCGGCACGCCGGGCCAACTGACCTTCAGCCATGAGAAGATGGCCAATGAGGATCCGGAGTACTTCGTGTTCAACGGCGCGGTCGGCGCGGTAGGTTTGGCGAGCGAAGCCAACATGCTGCAGGCCAATGTGGGCGACACCGTGCGCATCTTTGTTGGCGTGGGTGGGCCCAACTTCACCTCATCGTTCCATGTGATCGGCGAGATCTTTGACAGGGCGTATGCCTTCGGTTCGCTGACCGCTGCGCCGCTCACGGATGTGCAGACCATCAGCGTGCCGCCCGGCGGCGCGGTCATGGTTGAGTTCGATGTGGAATACCCCGGCCACTATGTGCTGGTGGACCATGCGCTCAGCCGCCTAGAGCGCGGTCTGGTGGGTATGCTGCACGTGCAAGGCGCAGCTGACCCCAGCATCTTCAAAGAAGGCCCAGCCAACCCTTGATAAGGAGGAGAGGCTGGTAACAAAAAGGAGCGCAGCGAAAGCTGCGCTCTCTTTGTTTGCGGCGGGTACATAAGCCGATTGAGTAGAGATGAAAGCAGATTAGATACCGCCGCGTTGGAGAACGGGATCGGAGCCTAATAATTTGTTGGCTGGCTTGACCCGTTCTCCAGCCTTGAGCGACGGAAGGAGATCGCCATCGAGATGAAGAACAGCAGGATCGCCAGGCCGTTGAGCATGCCGCCCCAGCGGCGGATGTTTGCATCCAGCAGCAGGTTGCCGGCCACGCGCACCAGCAGCGAGGTATGCAACAGGGTGAGCGGCAGGTACAGGATGGGGTGATAGACCGCCGCGCGGGCCAGGATGGCCGGCAGAATGATCGGCCCGTGGGCAAAGACCATCGAGAGGACAAAGCCCACGAACATGCCATGCCAATAGGCGTCATAGATCAGGCCGGCGACCTGCGGCCCGTGCAGCAGGCCCAGGATGGCGCTGGCGCCGAGCCATATGTAGCCCAGCCCCAAGGCCACGGCGATGTAGCGCGGCAGGCCGTGGCTGCGCAGCGTGACGCGCACCACGTCGTAGCGCAGGAACCATACACACAAGCCGAGCAGCGCCAGGTTGTACAGCCGCGCCCCGTTGGTGAAATCGAAGGCCGCCAGCATCGCGCCGGCCAGCAGGGCGGCCACCGCCAACAGGAAGCCGGTTTGCGCGCCACGGCTGGGCCGCAGCAGGCGGCCCAGCTCCAGGCGCTCGCCGGCGATGGTGAGCAGCAGGAAGGCGGCCCACCAGTACACGACCAGCGAGAGCGGTTGGCCCAGCATCCACAGCAGGTTGCCCACCAGCCAGCTGGCGGCGCCCAGCGCCATGACGCGGGTGTAGTTGGCCGGCGCCTGGCGCACGATCAGCACGCCGATCAGCGTGAAGCTGAGGCTGGCGAGCACGAAGAGCCAGGCGGCGGGCCAGGCCTGGCCGAAGGCCAGCAGCAGCCCGGCGGCTGCGCTGCAGGCCGGGCCGATGTACATCCAGCGGCGGCTGAGCGCCACAGCGCGCTCGAGGGCGATCAGCGTACCGAAGAAGCCGCATACCATCAGCGGGCCGTGGGCGATCGGCAGCTGGCTGGGCAGGCTGGGCAGCGCCCAGCCGATGCGCGCCAGGCCGGCCAGTACCGCCAGCACCAGCAGGATCACGCATACGGCCAGCAGCGGCAAACGGAAACGGAAGAAAGCAGGCTTCGTATTCATTGCGGTAAGTCTAATCCTGCTTTGCGAGCCTGGCAGGGGAGCTGCCGGGCTCGCCAGGCGGTGCAATTCTTTAAGCTTCGAGCATTGATTTTTGGGGGCAACCTAATAAAATATTCAAAATGACGGTAGATGGAGACTGTCCCTGTCCCAACTGCTTTAAGGGAGCTTAAGTAGCAAAACTGTACGGGCGAAGTACGGCCCCAGTACAGTTTTTTTGTTTAACAATGTTTAAGGAGAGAGAATGACATTGAACAAAATCAAAAATGTTGTATTGGTTCTGCTGGCGGCGGCCATGTTGGCTGCCTGCGGCGGCGCGGCTGCGGCCCCCAACACCCAACTGGTGGTGTTGGAGTGGTCTGGTTATGAGGAGCCCAGCTACTGGGAGCCTTTTGCCTTGCAACACCCGGAGATTGAGCCGGAGTACAGCTTTTTTGGTGAGGATGCCGAAGCCTATTCCAAGGCGCAGAGCGGCTTCCAGTTCGATGTGGTGCACCCTTGTGGCAGCTGGTGGGGCCTGTACGTTGAGGCCGGCCTGGTGATGCCGCTGGATACCTCGCGCTTGTCGAACTTTGACCAACTGTTCCCTGAACTGACCCAGCATGGCGTCTTTGACGGCCAGCAATACTTCATCCCGTGGGATTGGGCGTACGAGTCGATCACGGTGCGCACCGACCTGGTGGACGAAGTGCCTGACTCGTGGGCTGACCTGTGGGACCCGCAGTACGCCGGCAAAGTGGCTATCTTCGACTCGGGCGAATCCACCTTCCTGACCGCTGCGTATGCCCTGGGTTACGACCCGTACAACACCACGCCTGAGCAGCAGGAAGAGATCAAGCAGCACCTGATCGCCCTGAAGCCCAACTTGCTGACCTACTGGGTGGACTACACCGAGATCAACCAACTGCTGGCCTCCGGCGATGTGGCCGTGGGCGCCAACACCTGGAACGACGCCTGGGCCACGCTGAACGACGAAGGCTACGAGGTGGAGTACGTCAACCCGACCGAGGGCCGCATCAGCTACGCGTGTGGCTTCGGCATCTCGGCCAACTCCACCAATGTGGATCTGGCTTACGACTACATCAATGCGCTGATCGACGCGCAGTCCAACGCCAACATGGCCAACGACTTCTACTACGGCGCGGCCAACATGAACTCCGTGCCGCTGCTCGACCCGAACCTGGTGGATGTGTTCCAGTACGACGACCCGTCTGTGCTGGCGCAGAGCAACTTCCAGCACCCGCTGACGCAAGCGCAGCGCGAGATGATGACCACGATCTGGAACGAGGTCAAAGCGCAACAATAGCATTGCCGGCTAGCCAGCCGGCCATGCTGGCGGGAGCAGGGTGGGGCGAAGCCCCACCCTGCTCCCCGCCCAGGACACTCCCGTGGAAAACAAGCGCCGCCTGTTCGCCCTGATAACACCGCCCTCGGTGTTCTTGCTGTTCTTCTTCATGGTGCCGCTGGTGATCATGGCGTTATACACGATGAAGGAGAGCAGCTTTGGGCCGCTGTTCCCGCTTTCGTTCGAAGCGTTCCGCTCGTTCTTCTCCAACCCGGCTTACTTTGTGCTGCTGTTGAGTTCCAGCCAGTTGGCGCTGTTCACCGCGCTGCTTTCCATCTTACTGGCCTATCCGGTTTCCTATTACCTGGTCTTTTACACCGGTTCGCGGCGTGTGATCCTGCTGACCCTGCTCATTCTGCCGGCCTGGATCAGTTACCTGCTGCGTGTGCTGGCCTGGAAGGTCATCCTCGGCTCTGAGGGCTTGCTGAACCAGCTGCTGATCAGCGCTGGGCTGATCGAGAATGGGGCGCCGATCCTGCTGTTCAGCCAGGCGGCGGTGCTCATCACGCTCGTTTATGTATGGATTCCGTTCGCGGCGCTGCCGATCTTCGCCGCGATGGAGCGCATCGACCCGCGCCTGCATGAGGCCGCCGCGGATCTGGGCGCTTCGCCCGGGGTCACGTTCTGGCGGGTCACCTTCCCGCTGACCATGCCGGGTGTGGCCTCGGCGTTCTTCTTTGTATTCATCCCCACGCTGGGCGAGTGGGTGACGCCCAACCTGGTGGGCGGCGTCAGCGGCATCATGTACGGCAACCTGATCCAGGATCAGTTCGGGCGCGCCCTCAACTGGCCGCTGGGTGCGCTGATGAGCATGGTGCTGCTGGTGCTGGTGGGTGTATTTAGTTACGTATTCAACCGCTTTATCCCGATCACTGAAGTGCCGGTTTCTTCCTAGGTAGCTGAAAGATGAAGGCACTGTGATGCGACAGACAGGCAAGTGGTTGGGGCTGGGGTACTACCTGCTGTTGCTGCTCTTTTTGCAGCTGCCCATCCTGCTGCTGATCGTATTCTCTTTCAATGATTCGGTGTTGCTGGTGTTCCCGCTGCGCGGCTTCACCTTGCAGTGGTACCGCGAATTGCTGCAAGCCACGGAGCTGATCAATGCGGCCAAGAACAGCCTGCTGATCGGCCTGGTCTCATCGGTAGTGGCGACGGTGCTGGGCGGGGCGGCCGCGATTGCGATCGCGCGCTACAACTTCCCTGGCCGCGAATTCTTTTTGAACATCGCCACACTGCCGCTGGTGATCCCGTATGTGGTGCTGGCGGTGGCGCTGCTGATCCTGTTCCAAGCTCTCAAGATCGAGTTGAGCTTGTGGACGATCATGATCGGCCATACCATCATCAATATGCCGTACGTCATGCTGATCGTGGCGGCGCGCCTGTCTGGCTTTGCCAACAATCTGGAAGAAGCTGCGATGGATCTGGGCGCAACCTACTGGGGCACGCTGATGCGGGTGACCCTGCCGATCTCCATGCCGGCGCTGGTGGCGGCGTTCCTGTCTTCGTTCACCATGTCGTTCGATGAGTTCTCGCTGGCGTTCTTCCTGGCCGGCACGCAGAACACCCTGCCGGTGTATTTGTATTCGCAGTTGCGCTTCCCCAGCCGCCTGCCGCTGGCGGTCACCACCGCGGCAGTGGTGATCATGGTGTCTGTGGTGATCTTGTTGTTCTCTGAATGGTTGCGCCGCATTGGAACTTCGAAACCACCTAAGGTATGAGCATGAACAAGCGTAGAGCTATATCGCGAATGGGTTCGGGCGGCGCGTTGGAGAACGGGCGCGTGCTTGAGCGGAATGAAGAGAAGGTTTGCCCGTTCTCCTTTACGCCGCAGGGATAAGATTGATTTGAAAGTTGGATATGTCTATGAAACCATTGGCAGTTGAACTCAAGAATGTCAGCAAAGTCTTCTCCGGCGTCGGACGCGGGGAAGGTTTGATGCACGCCGTCAAAGGCGTCGATCTGCAGATCAAGCAGGGTGAATTCTTCACCATGCTTGGCCCTAGCGGCTGCGGCAAGACCACGACCTTGCGCATGATCGCCGGCTTCGAGTTCCCGACCAGTGGTGATATTTACTTGAATGGCGAGCTGTCCAACCAGGTGCCGCCGTACAAGCGCGCCGTCAACACCGTGTTCCAAAGCTACGCGCTCTTTCCGCATCTGACCGTGGCGCAGAACGTGGGCTTCGGCCTGGCGGTCAAGCGCGTGCCCAAGGGCGAGCGCGAAGTGCGCGTGCGCGAGGCGCTGGAGCTGGTCAAGCTGGGCCAGCTGGGCGAGCGCAAGCCCAACCAACTCTCGGGCGGGCAGCAGCAGCGCGTGGCGCTGGCGCGGGCGCTGGTCAACCGCCCGGCGGTGCTGCTGCTGGATGAGCCGCTGGGCGCGCTGGACCTTAAGCTGCGCGAGACCATGCAGCATGAGCTGAAGGACCTGCAGAAGCGGGTCGGCATCACGTTCATCTACGTTACGCACGACCAGGAAGAAGCGCTGACGATGAGCGACCGCATCGCTGTGATGAGCGAAGGCCGCGTGCAGCAGGTTGGCACACCGGAGCAGATCTACAACTTCCCTGCCAATCATTTTGTGGCCGATTTCATCGGCGACACCAATTTCCTTGAGGGCAAGGTGGTCTCGCTGCATGAGGACCGCACCGTTATCAAGGTGGGGCGCGAGGATGTGACCGCCGCCCGGGCCAACTTCCCGCTGATGCCGGGCGAGAAGGTCACCATGGTCATCCGCCCCGAGAAGCTGGCCGTGGCGCGCGAGCTGGCGCCGGCTTTGGCGCCGCCGCCCGCCGCCCCGGTGAACCCGGCCCGGCCGCAGCCGCTGCGGGTCAACGCAGTGATGAACGCCCGCGTGCTCGATTCGGTCTTTGTGGGTACGGATACCCGCGTGAACGTCACGCTCAAGGGCGGCACCGAGATCACGGTGCTGGTGCGCAACCTGGAGGATGACGAGGATTTCAAGAAGGGCGACAAGGTTGTGGTCACCTACGACGCATCCGACTCGCGCTTGTTGCCGGCGGCGCAATTGGGCACGACGGAAGAGACCTATATTGGCAACGGCGAACCCGCCAATGGCGCGGCGCCTGCCGCTGCGAAGTAAGGCGCAACATCGGAGATAAAAAGCCGGCCATGTGGCCGGCTTTTTTATTCGAGGACGGTTTTGACTTTGAGCCTGCGCTGCACGAAGGGCGGCGGAAAGTAGGCGATGTAGATCAGCGCTAGCGCAGCGATCCCCAAGATGCGGATGGTAAGCGGCCACCAACTGGTGGCGTTCAGGTTGATGCCCACAAGGAGGAGCAGGAGCGGAATAAAGTAGGCCACGCCAAACAAGCAGAAGAAGCCCAGCGGCACCAACAGCGCACGGAACTTGGCGCTGCGCTCGCTGACTTTGAAATATAAGCTGAACATGCCGAAGCTGGCCAGGATGGGCGGCAAACTGAGCAGCACGATCAGCAGGACGCCATACACCAGGCCGAACAGTCCTTGCGGTACGTTTTGGTATTGGATGATGGCTTCCCAGGTTCCCAGCGACACGCCAATGGGCCGGAAGATGTAGATCGAGATGAGTAGAAAGAGGCCGAAGGCAATGTAGAAGCCGGCCACCCAGCGTGAGGCGCGGTGATTGCCTCTGAAGATGTACATCAGATAGGTCAGCAAGCCCCACAACGCCGGAGCAGCTGAAAGTGTAGCCGCCAGGCTGAATAGCACGAACAGAGGCAGGTAATCAACGCCCAGGCTCAGGAACAAAACCGACAGGCCGTTGATGGCCGTGTTGGCGGCCATGCCAAACCACCACACGCGGAAGGCGCGCCAGGCGCGCCCATCATCGGCGTTATCGAATGTCTTCTTGCCCAGGGAGTGGCCAATGAAGAAATACAGGATGCTGTTTGCAAAAAAGATGACCAGCGGAGCGATGTTCATACAGCTATGGCCCTTTAGTTGGTAAGGGCGGCAACGCCAAAGCGTTGGCGCATCAATGCCGGCGGGTAATAGGCGAAATAGATCAGCAGCAGCGCCAGGATGCCCACCAGGCGGAAGGTGAGCGGCCACCAGGGGAGCTGGGTCGTGATGATGCCAAACAGATACAGGATGATGGGCATGATGTATGGCACGCCGAAGAACAAGAAGATGCCGATCGTGACCAATGCGGAGCGATAGCGCGAACTGCGTTCGGTCAGGCTGAAGAACAGGCGAAAAAAGGCCGCGCTGGCCAGAATGGGCGGCAGCCCGAACAAAAGCAGCAAGCCAACCGGATACAGTGGGCCGGGCGTGTGCTGGTACTCGATCAGCACTTGCCAGGTCGAGAGGCTGGCCCGCACCGGCACGAAAGCGAACACGGTGTAAAGCAGGTAGATGCCAAAGGCGATGTAGAAGCCAGCCACCCAGCGAGACGGCCGCCAGCTGCCTGTGTATACGTACAGCAGATAGCTGAGCAAGCCCCACAAGGCCCACCCAGCCGCAAAGGTGCCTAGCAGGCTGAGCGCTACGAAGAGGTACAGGCTGCTGACGCCAAACGCGCTCAGCGCCATCGAAAAGCCCATCAGGGCAGAATTGGCGGCCATGCCGAACCACCAGATGAGGAAAGCGGCCCAGGCGCGCTGGTCTTTCGCATCCTCATACTGCTTGGCCCTCAGGCGCAGCCCGATATAAAGAAACAGTGCACCGCTGAGCAAGTGCACCAGAATGGCAACGGTGGGGGATGTCATATCATTCGGGCCGCGCGTGCTGCTAGCGTGTCGCCGGTTTCCTTTACTGGATTCACCTTCGCTGGCGCCTTGCTTTTGAGGCGCGCTTTGTCCGGCTTCAGCTTAGGAGGTTTGGCAGTCTTCGTGGTTTTAGCTTTCGGTTTTCCCATTGCTACAAGTCCTGTCAGGCATGATAGTTGAAATTCGTTGGCGCTCCAATAACCTTGCATTTCTGATAGGCACTGCTGAGCATGTCCAGCAGCTTGACTTGGGGCTTCAAAAAGCGGTTTTTAGGCAAATGCGTGCTATTACAAGCTGCAAAGGGGGAAGTATGCACGGGGGAAATACGAGTGACGGCGCGGACACCGCGCCACAGTCTGCTGGCATTGGCGCCAGTAAAAAGCAACAGCGCATCGCTGATCTGGTGAAGGAGCAACTGCACGGCCAGCTAAAGGAGGAGCTGGAGCAGGCGCTCGAAGCGCGCCTGGCGCAATGGAGCGCGCCAGCCGCCCCGGCTGGCGCCGAGCCCGGCCGCGCCAGCCGGGTGATCCCACCCGGCGGCGCGGGAGCGCCGGCGCCTGACCTGCGCGAGGAGTACGCCCGCCGCCTGGGCGCACTGCGCCCGGGCGACCTAGCGGCGGTGCTGGAGCTGAAGCGCGAATTCCGCAAGCGCGGGCTGGAGGTGTATTAGAGCAAGGATGAAGGATGAAGGATGAAGGCGATACGACTTTAGGTATTTAGATGACAAGGGGGATGAATGGCAATTTACGATGGAATGAAGACAACCTACGCGGATACTGCCGCCCAGGCGCGTGCCATCAGCGATGTGGTGCAGATGATCGACCCGCGCGACACTCCGCTGCTGGCGCGGCTGGGGTTGGACAGCGCTCGCGAGAAGTTCAAGATCCGCATGAACGGGAACAAGGTCGAGCTGCTCGAAGACGAGCTCGACCCGCTGGTGACCGCCGCCAACAACGGCGAGACCATCGCGGTGGGCGACACCAGCTTTGTGGTGGCGGACGCCTCGGTGTTCCAGGATGGGCATGTGATCCTGATCGATGCCGAGTACATGGTGGTCAAGAGCGTGGACCTGGGCACCAACACGATCACGGTCTACAGCCGCGCCTATGGCGGCACGAACGCCACGCACGCGGCCAACGCGCCGATCCACATCACCGCCATGGCACGCCTGGAGGGCGACGATGCCGACTACGGGCCGCTGGTGGCGTTGAACGTTCCGTTCAACTACACCAGCATCTTCCAGAAGGCGGTGCAAGTCAGCGGCACGCAGCAGGCCATCAGCCAGTACGGCATCGAGGATGAGTTCCAGTACCAGGCCAACAAGGCCGTGCCGCACTTGCTGCGCCTGGTGGAAGGCGCAGCCTTCCACGGCGTGCGGGCGGCTGGCTCCGCCAGCACGCCGCGCTCCACGGGCGGGCTAGGCGCCTTCATCACCAACAACGTGGTGGATGCGGGCGGCGCCATCGCCAAGGCGGATGTCGACAGCCTGATGGAAGAGATCGTGATGGATGGGGGCAACCCGGACCTGCTGGTGATGAACCCGCGCGTCGCCAATGATCTGCGCGGCCTGCTGGACAACAGCACCTTCGTGCGCGTGGGCCAGGGCGAGCACAAGCTCGGCCTGGACGCGATCGAGCGCGTAGTCACGCAGTACGGCGAGCTGGAACTGGTGATGGATCGCTGGTGCCCGGTGCACACCGCCTATGTGCTGGAGAGCGGCAAGGTGGGCTTCTACACGTTGCGCGGCTTCGAGGCCAAGGAGCTGGCCCGCTCGGGCGACAGCCTGAAGGGCGAAGTGGTGGGCGAGCTGAGTTTGCTGGTGGCCAACAACAAGGCCCACGGCAAGATCACCGGCATCACTACGTAAGCAGGTGAACAGTGAGCAGTGAGGAGGGAGCAGGGCCGGTGGCCTTATTCGCAACTCGCTGCTGATTGTCTTGCTTGAACAGGCCTAGGCGAGGGGGAGCCTGGGCCTGTTTGTTTAACTCCTTGACATGCGGATACGAATCCGCGCAAAGTGCAGCCGGCGTGCTATGAATGCGGCAGGCTGCGCGCGAATGGCGCAGCGGAACAAGGGGGATGTATGTCGTACACGTTCAGTGAGTTGCTTCAAGACGCCTATACCGAATTGGGCCAGCTGCGCCGCGGCCTGGCCAGCGGCGGCAGCGCCAGCACGCTGGCGGATGCCGCCGAGCTGGCCGGCCAGTACCGCGAGGATGACTGGAAGGGCGGCGCGCTGTTCCTGGCGGCGGGCGGCATGCCGCCCGCCGGCGAGTTCGCTCGCGTGGTTGGCTTCGTCGCCAGCAGCGGCACGCTGGCGCTGGGCAGCAGCCTCAGCGAGCCGGTCGAGGCCGGCATGGCCTATGGGCTGGCCTCGGCGCAGTACCCGCTCGCCACCATGATCGAGCTGGCCAACAGCGGCCTGCGCGGCCTTGGGGATGTGCCCCAGGTCGACGAAGATGTGCTGCCCTCCAGCGCCCACACGCTGGCCTGGGCGCGCCGCCGCCCGCTGCGCATCGATTATCTGGCGGTGCCCGGTGTGAGCGCCGGCGACCCGTGGCGCACCTTGCATGATTGGGATTTTGTGCCCGCCGCGCCCGGCTCGCCCGGGATGGTGTTGTTCGCCGACCCGCTGCCGGCCGGGCGGCCGCTGCGCGTGTGGTACCTGGCCGCCCATCCGCGCCTGGCCGCGCATGGTGATGTGCTCGCCGAGGCGGTGGCGCCCGAACTGGCCGTGGCCGCCGTGGCCGAGCGTGCCCTGCGCTGGCAGTGCGCCCGCAAAGGCGGTGACGAAAAGCTGGCCCTGCTGTGGCAGGAGGCGGTGGAGGAGCTGCAAGCCGCCCGCCGCCGCTTCCCGATCTGGCGGCCGCAGCGCCCGGCCCGCCTGCTACGCCTGCGGGGGCAGGCGTGAGTGTGCGCGTCTACGCCGGGGCCAGCGTCGCCAGCCACGAACTCAGCCTGAGCGATGGCGTGCTGACCTGGGGCTTGCGCTTGGAGGGCGGGGCGCAGGGCATCAAGGAGAGCGTGCTGACACCCTCCGGCTTGCGGCTCAACTGGGTCAGCGGCTTCGGCGCCTGGGAGCCGGGGCTGGCCCAGGTCGAGCAGCGTGATTGGAGCGGCGGCCGCGGCGCGGCCCGCTTCAGCACGCAGGCCGCCCGCCGCTTCTACGACAGCCAGGACGCCTGGACCCTGACGCCGGGCCGAGTACATGCCACGCCACAGTGGCGCTATGCCAGCGGCCTGCGTACCGCGGCCCAGCGCCTGCCGGGCGATGTGCGCTGGCAGGCGCTGATCGGCGCGCAGCGCAGCCTGGCGGCCGCGTTCAGTGTGGCTGCCGGCGGCCTGGCTGCGAAGCAGGCGCGGGTCTGGCTGCGCCGGGTGGGTTCGCCCGGGCAGCTGACGCTGCAACTGCACGCGGATGCGGCCGGGCAGCCGGGTACGGTGCTGCCCGGCTCCACCAGCGCCATCACGCAGGCGGATGTTGGCGATGTCATCAGTCAGTTGCGCAGCTTCGATGTCTCCGGCTACAGCACGCCGCTCAGCGCGGGCAGCTATCACCTCTCGCTGCACGGGGCCGCGGCGGACAATGCCAGCAATCACTGGGAGATCGGCGTGCAGCGGCGTGCCAGCGGCGGGCACAGCTCGCCGGATGGCAGCGCCTGGACGGCCACCGAGTTTTGCGCCTACTACCGCGTGCAGGATGCGGATATCCCGCGCACCTTCCTGTTCTTCGAATTGCGCGGCGTGCTGTACGCGGTGGACCAGCGCGCCAATGGCAACGCCTCGCGCGTGTACATGAACGGCGAGCGCGGCGTCGCCACCAGCGGGGCGGCCGCCACGCTGAGCGACACGAACCGCAACTGGCCGGCCGATCAGTGGGCTGGGGCATGGGTACGTATCCTGGCCGGCAAAGGGGCCGGGCAGGCGCGGCGCATTCTTTCGAACACGGTCAGCGTGCTCAGCGTGGCCGCCTGGGATCTGGCGCCGGACAGCACGTCTGAGTACATCATCTACGCCACGCCGCACTGGCGGGATGTTTCGCCGAGCTCGGGCGACCAGATCGATGGCACGGTGCGGGACGTGAGTGTGCTCAACGGGCAGGCGCTGTTCGCCCAGGGCTCCAGTGTGCCGATCCTGCGCATGCGTTTCAACGCCGGAGCTTCACCGCCCAAGCACGAATTTCTGGATGATGGCAGCAACACCGCCGACCTCCTGCATGTCTTCCAGCACAGCGAGCTTGGCCCGCAGGTGTGGCGCGGTGTGGCCAGCAATGCTCAGCTTTCGCGGGCCGCGCCGGCCGGCTGGCTTACGCCGCTCAGCTTCGGCACGGCGATCCAGTTGGGCGCGGACGGCCAGGCGCTCCACAAGCTGTTGGATTTCAACGGCCAGCTGTGGGGCGTCAAAGCCAACAGTCTATGGATCGTTGAGCGCACTGAGCATGTTGCCCGCCACAACCTGGGGCTGGAGGCGTTTCCGCAACTGAGCGGCGGGCAACCGGCGCGGGTGTGGGAGGACAAGCTGTGGCTGGGCTGGGGCTGCAGCCTGCTGGTGACTGGCGGCAGCGGCCTGGCCGACGTTGGCCCGGGCCGCGGCGAGGGGCTGCCTGCCGGCCGCGGCGGCCGGGTGGAGGCGCTGGTGCCGCTGGGCGCTGGCCGCATGGCGGCCGCCATCGACGCCGGAGATGGGCATTCCAGTGTGATGGTGTGGGATGGCGAGGCTTGGCATGAGCTGCTGCGCGCCCCGCGGGCTGGCGAGCGCATCCGCGGCCTGTACTGGCAAAGCTGTCCGGGCAGCACGCCGCGGCTGTGGGTGGAGATGGGCGGTGAGCTGGCGTATGTGCAGCTACCCGCCTATGGCGAAAACCCGCTGGGCGATGCGGATCTGCAATACCAGCACGAGGGTGTGCTGGTAGGCAGCACTATCGATATGGAGGCCACGCTGCTGCCCAAGTTCCTCACCCAGCTCAGCCTCGTGAGCCGCAACCTGGGCGAAGGCGCACAGGTGGAGCTGGACTATCAGGTGGATGGTGAGATCGGCGGGCCGCGCTGGCGCCAGGCCGGCGGCTTCTACTCCTCGCCGCTGGATACGCTGACGCTGAACACGGGCGAGATCTCCGCCTTTCGCCCGCGCCTGCGCTTGCTCAGCCAGCGCGCCAGCAAACCGGCCACCGTGGAGGCGACCCAGCTGGAAGGCTTTGCGCGTACGCCGCAGAAGTACCAGTGGGAGCTGCGCGTGCGCCTGGGCGAGTTGCAGCTGGATGGCGGCGGCGGGCTTGACCCGGCGCCGGCGGCCTTCCTGGCCTGGCTGCGGCGGGTGGCGCGCAGCGCCGCCCGCATCCACCTGCGCTCCGTGTGGAGCGCGTTGGATGACACCTACGTCATCGTCGAGGCGCCCAGCCTGCAACGCGAGCTGGACAGCGAGGGCGGCGTGGCGGTGGTGAAAGTGCGCGAGGGATAAGACCCCGAGTGACCAGGGAGCAGCAATGAGTGAGCAGCAACCAGTAATCAGTGAGCAGTAATCGGTGAGCAGGTACAGGTCTGCTGAGCACGGATCACTGATCCCTAATCCCTAATCCCTAATCCCTAATCACTGATCCCTGTTCACTCTTGATGGCTAATGCCAGAAAGGAAACTCTATGTACAGTTTTATCTACAACGCCGGCAAGCTGGCTTTGCTGAAGGGCGAAGTGCAGCCGCTGGCGCATACGTTGCGGGCGGCGCTAGTGACAGATGCATACCTGGCGAACAAAGATGCGCATGCCGTCTTTGCCGACATCAGCCATGAGGTGACCGGCACCGGTTACACCGGCGGTGGCAAAGCGCTGACCGGTGTCACGCTGGTGCAAGACAACGCCAATGACCGCGCCGCCTTGAAGGCCGACAATGTGGTGTGGAGCGTGGGGGCGTTCACGGCGCGGGCGGCGGTGCTCTACAAGGACACCGGGAACCCGGCCACCAGCCCGCTGCTGGCCTATATGAACTTTGGCGGTGACCACACCGTGAGCGGCGACGACTTCAATCTGGAATGGAGCCCCGAGGGCGTCATCTACCTCGGCGAATAGGCGATGGCTACTTGGATCGAAGGTTTCCTGGAAAGCGAGAGCGAGCTGGCTCGCCTACCGGTGGTGACGCGCAGCGCCCATTCCACCCACTTTGAGCTGGGGGCGGGCGTGCAGCGGGCGGTCATCACCACCGCGCCGCAATACTTCCGCAGCCCGCAGGGCTGGCAGGCCTATGACCTGCAGCTGCGCGCCGATGCGGCCGCCCGCTGGGGCGCGCCGGGCGCCCCAGCACGCCTGGCCGCCGACGGCAGCGTGTGGCTGGGCGAGTACCAGCAGCACACGCGCAGCGTGGGCGTGTTGGTGGATGAGGCGTACACGCCGCTCTGCACGCTGCCCGAGGGCCGCGTGGCCGGCCCACGCTTGGTGCGCGAAACCAGCCCCTTCCGCCATGAGCTTTTGCTGACCGAGGATGGCGTCAAGGAGGAGCTGCATATCGCCAGCCTGCCGGATGGCCTGGAGGGTGGCTACCTGGTCTACGAGACCCACAGCCGCGGCGCGCGCCTCGGCCTCAGCTTTTCGCCCGGCAGCTCGATGGATGCGGCCGGCCGGGCCTGGCCGCTATATCGCTTCGAGGTCGGCGGCGTTACCTACACCGGCCTGGCAGCCGAAGATCTGGCGCGGGCGGAGTTCCCGCTGGTGATCGACCCCACCGTGTCGTACGCTTCTGCCGGAGATGGCACCATCACCGGCTATTCCGGCAGCTACACCACCGCGCACACCACCTCGGTTCACTTCGATAGCGGGGCGGCCGAGCTGATCGTCGGCCAGGCGTTCGATACCGGCATCCCGCGCTTCTACATGTTCCGGGCCGCCATCAAGTTCAGCCTGGCGTCGCTGAATCCGTTGGCGGTCATCTATGCTGCCAACCTGCGCATGGTGTGCACGATGGACGAGTCGACGCTGGCTGACTTCGGCGTGCAGATCGTCAAGCACAACTGGGCCGCCCAGGACCCGCTGACGAATGGCAACCGCGAGGCGGTGTTCGATGCCTGCCTGGCGGGGACTACCGATGCGGTGTGGAAGAACACCAGCGCCATTACGGTGAATACGCAATACACCAGCGCGCCGCTGGATGTCAACTGGTTGACGCCGGGCGGCACGGTGTACTACAGCCTGCGCAGCAGCCGGGATGCGGCCGGGGTGATCCCGCCCGCCAACGGCAACGAGTACGTACGCCTGGGGGCCGGGGCGCACAGCAACGTGAACCGCCGCCCGGCGCTAATCGTGGACTACTTCGCCGTGCCGAGTGCGGCCGGCAAGCTGGCTCAACCCAGCCCGCGCGTGCGCATTGAGGATACGCGCATCAAGCTGCGCGCCCGCCGGCGCAAGACCTTGCTTGATGCGCGCAACAGGGGGAATGATGGCAGATAGTGCAGTCTGGCTGATCGACAGCCCGGTCAGCATGCTGGCCGGCGAGCAGATCGCCTACAGTGTGGATTGGCAGGGCGCCACCAGCGTCAGCGCGCCGCACGCCACGGTGTACCGCAACGGGGCCGACATCACCGCCGAGGCGATGGACGCCGGCGATGCGCATGTGATCACCGGCAGCGTGCTGACGCTTAAAAAGCTACGCGCCCTCGATGCCGATGGGGGCGCGCGCTATGTGGTGCTGATGGGTGCGCTGGTGGACGGCAACCAGGAGCGGCGTAAGCTGCTGGTGCAGGTCGTCTCGGCCAGTGCAGAAAGCTAGGGTTTCGACACTTGCTTGTAACGCATGTAGGCGGTTGCCATCGCCCAGGCCAGCAGGCCGGCGATGCAGCCAAGCACAAGGTTGTCTCGGATCAGGCCAGTGCCTACGCCAACGCCCAGCCCGAGCCAGATCGCCTGGCGGCTGTTCATCTCGATAGGCTTCATGGCTACTTCTGGCTGGCCGAGCCGGCCGCGCCGAAGGCCGCGCCCAGCGCAACGCCGATGGCGATGCCCATGCCGATATTGTCCGTCGCCACGCCAATGGCGACGCCCAGGGCAAGCCCGGTGGCCAACGAAACCGGGAAGGTGTTGGCGCTACCCTTCTTGGCTTCCGGCTTCTTGGCGGCGCTCTTGGTTACAGGCTTCTTGGCCGCGGTCTTCTTGGCAGCCGGTTTGGCGGTCTTCTTGGTGGTGGTCTTTTTCTTTGCGTTAGCCATTTTCTCGATCTCCTCATCGGGATTGTAGTGCATTTTGAAGGGGGAAACTATGGATACGGATATGCGTGTACTGTTCGAAGCGATCAATGCCTTGGGGGTAGTTGGCCTGCTGATGTTCATGGTGCTGGCGTTCTACCGAGGTGACTTGATCGCCCGCAACCTGCTCGACCGCATCTTGAGCTTGTATGAGGAGCAGCTGGACCAACTGAGCCAGCGCATTCTTGCCAAGTTGGAGGAGGTGATGAAGAAAGACTAGGAATGGGAGTTGATCGGAGATGGTCTGGTCTTGATCGTTGATCTTTAGGGGGGAACTATGGAACAAGCATTGTATTGGCTGACCGGCGCGCTGGGCGTGCCGTTGGTGAATTGGCTCAAAGCCCGCTACGGCCTGCAGGGCCGCGCCGCCATGTGGCTCACCACCGCCGTGGCGGCGCTGCTGGGCCTGGCGGCCGCGCTGCTCAGCCGTGAGCTTGCGCCGGGCAGCCTGCAGCCGGAGGGGCTGCTGGCTGCCTTCGGCCAGGTGCTGGCCGCCGCCACGCTGGCCTACAAGCTGCTGGCGGAGTAGAGCCGTCATTCCGACGAGGCGAAGGCCGAGGAGGAATCCTTTAGGACGGAAAGAACCGGCCTGAGCTTGCAATGCCCTAAAGGATTCCTCGCCTTCGCTTCGCTCGGCTCGGAATGACAAATGTGCAATAATTTAACGATGGACATTCGCATTGTGGACGCTGCCACGCTGCCAGCCGAGGGCCGCCCGCAGCTGGCGCAAGTGCTGGTAGACGCTTTTGCCGAGAGCTGGCCCACGGCCTGGCCTACCCTGGCGGATGCGCTGGAGGAGCTGGAAGACTTCAACGACCCGCAGCGCATTTGCCGCGCCGCCGTGGATGACGGCGGCCGCGTGGTGGGCTGGATCGGCGGCATCCCTGAATATGACGGCAACGTGTGGGAGCTGCATCCGCTGGCGGTAGCCCCGCCGTTTCAAGGGCTGGGCATAGGCCGTGCCCTCGTATTGGACTTCGAAGCCCAGGTGCGTGCCCGCGGCGGCGGGCTGGTCATGCTCGGCTCGGATGACGAGAACGGCATGACCTCGCTGGCCGGGCAAGACCTGTTTCCCGACCCGCTGCAGAAGCTGGCCGCCATCCAGGCGGTGAAGGCACACCCGTTCGTCTTCTATCAGAAGATGGGCTATGCGCTGATCAGTGTCGTGCCGGATGCGAACGGGCCGGGCAAGCCGGACATTCTGATGGGCAAGCGCATCTCGTGATGGACACGGCTGCCTTGCTGGCTTCCGCTCAGCGCCATTTTGCAAGCCCAGGCGAGCCGCGGGCGGCCTCCCAGCGCCACTTTGCCAGCCAAGGCGAGCCGCAGGCTGCCGCTGGCCTGACCCTGCTGCAGCGCAACGGCCAGCCCATCGGGCTGGCCTTGCTGACGCACCAGCCGGATGGGCTGGCTTACTTGCGCGCCTTTGAAGACGGTATGCAAGCCGTGCTGGCCGCCCGCCAGCAGCAGCCCAGCTGGCAGCTGGCGCTGGTGGTGGACATGCAGCCCGCATTCGAGCCGCAGGCCGCCTCGTACCGGGCCGCGCTCAAGAAATATTCCAACTCTGTGGTGTTTGAGGATGTGGGCATCGGCCTGTTGCTGCTTGGCCGGCCGCAGCCGGTTTGGCTGCCGCCCGCCGAGGTCAGCGCCTTCCTGCGCCAGCTCGACCGCTGGCTGTTGGCGGCTCGCTAGCAGCCAGGCTGCTAGGCCGCTACGGCTGCCCGTTTGAGCGCCCGGGCCGGCAGCTCACCAAGATCGGCCATCATCTTGAGGAACACCGGCAGGATGTGCGGGTCAAAGTGAGTGCCCATCTGCTTGCTCATGAATTCGGCGGTGCGCGAGGGTGACCAGGCTTTGCGATACGGCCGGTCCGAGGTCAGCGCGTCCCATACATCCACCACGGCGAACAGGCGCGCCGGGGCGGGGATGCGGGTGCCTTTTAACCGGCGCGGGTAGCCGGTGCCATCCCAACGTTCGTGATGGGCATAAGGGATGGGCAGCGCCGAATGCAAAAAGACGATGGGCCGCAACATATCGCGGGCGTAATTGGGGTGACGGCGCATGATGCGCCATTCGCTATCGTTCAGTTTGCCGGGCTTGTTCAGGATCGCATCCGGCACGCCCAGCTTGCCAATATCGTGCAGCAGCGCGCCGCGGCGGATATCGGTCACCTCGGAGTCGTTGTAGCCCAGGCGGGTGGCCAGCTCGACTGCCAGGCGCGTCACGCGCTGCGTGTGGCCCTCGGTCTCCTGGTCGCGCAATTCCAGCGCCTTGGCCCAGCCCAGCAGGGTGCGCTCGTATTCCTCCTCGCGCTGGATGTGAGCGCCCAGGATGTCGGCCACGGCGTGCAGCGCATCGGTCTCCGCCGCGCCCCATTTGCGCCGGTTGGTGATGGAGGCCAGGCTGATGCTGCCCCACCACTGGCTGCCGGCGAAGATCGGCATGACCAGCATGGAGCGGATCTCCTCCTGGCTCATCATGGCGCGGATGCTGGCGCTGAGCACATCCGTAGTGCTACTCACCGCTTTACCGGCGGCCAACTGCTGCTGCCATTCCTGCAAGCCGGCATCTTCATGGGCGATCTTGCGCAGGCCCATGCGATCTTTGAAGCGCGGGTCAGACACCCACTCTTTGCGCAGCGAGAGCATGGTGCCTTTTTTGTTGCTGTTGGGAATGTTCTGGAACAGGCGCACGCGCTCCACCTGGGTGGCTTTGCCCAGGCTGGACAGCATGTCAGGGATGGGCTCTACATACTTATCCGCCTTGAGCGTTTCTTCGGCGATGCCGGCGATGGTCTCCAGGATGGAGCCGCGGTATTGCAGCCCGGCCTGGGCGCGCTTGCGGGCGTGCAGTTCCGCGCTGAGCTGGCTGTTCAGGTCAGACAGTTGGCGGGTGCGGGTCTTGACCCGGCCTTCGAGCTGGGCGTTGAGGTATTGCAGCGCCTTCTCAGCCGTCTCACGCAGGCTGATCTCTTTGAGCAGCTCTTTGCGCGTCTCACTGATGAAGCCGGCGCTGGCGCCGTAGAACAGAATGATGAAGGTGTTGAACACCAGCGCCAGCGGGTCTTGCAGCGAATTGGCGCCGGCCAGCAGCAGCAGGATCATGTTGGTGGAGATGGAGGTGAGGGCGGCCACCAGACCGCCGCCCAGGCCAAAGTACCAGGCGATCACCAATACAGGGATGGCGGCCGCCGTGCCGGCAATGTTGCCGAGGTAGGGATAGCCATAGAAGACGAGCAGGATGTAAGCAGAAAGCGAGACAAGCAAAGAGACAAATCGATCTACAACATCGCTTTGCTTGGTATCCATCAAAACCCCGTTAGTTCATTCTAGCCATTTTTGCAGTTGTTTGATAGTCCAGGTATTGATCACATCGGCTGGGGTGACCCAGCCGCGGCGGGCGGTGGCCACGCCAAAAAACAGGAAATCCATATGATCGGCGTGGTGCGAGTCGGTGTTGATCGAGAGCTTGATCCCCATCTCCACGGCGCGGCGGGCCTGCACATCATCCAGATCCAGGCGGGCCGGGTTGGCGTTGATCTCCAGCGCGGTGCCGGTTTCGGCGGCCGCCTTCAGCACGGCGTCCATGTCCAGGTCGGCGCCCTCGCGGTCTGGCAGCTTGCGGTTGGTGGGGTGGCCGATGATGTCGACGTGCGGGTGGTGGATGGCAGCCAGCATGCGCTCGGTGATCTGGGCGCGCGGCTGGCGCATGCTCTGGTGCACGGAGGCCACCACAATATCCAGCGAGGCCAGCACATCATCCGGCAGGTCCAGCGTGCCGTCGGCGCGCACTTCCACTTCCACGCCATGCAGGATGGTGAGCGCATCGCCCATCTTCTTGCGGGCCTTCTCGATCTCCTTGCGCTGCTCGATCACCTTCTCAGGCGTCAGGCCGTTGAGGATGCCGATGGCGGCCGAGTGGTCGGTGACCGCCAGGATCTTGTAGCCGTGCGCCACGGCCGCCTCAGCCATCTCCAGGATGCTTTGCTGGCCATCGCTCCAGGTGGTGTGGCTGTGCAGCTCAGCCTTGATGTGCTTGACCTCGATCAGCTTGGGCAGCTTCTTCTCGAGCGCCAGCTGGATCTCGCCGCGGTCTTCGCGGATCTCGGGCGGAACCCAGTCCATGCCCAGGATCTGGTAGACCTCTTCTTCTGTGGCGCACAAGATCTCGCTGCCGTCTTCTTTTTCAAAGGATTGGTCGGAGAGCGAGAGGCCAATATCCAGCGCCATCTCGCGCAGGCGCACATTGTGCTCCTTGGAGCCGGTGGCGTATTGCAGGGCGGTGCCGAAGCGGGCCGGCTCATGCACCCAGATCTGGCCGCGCATCCCGTTGTGGAATTCGACGCCGGATTTGACCGTGCCGCTGCCGGTGACACGCGCCACGTTGGGCGCCTCGGTGAACGCCTTGATGACCTTTTCTGGGTCGGTGGAGGAGACCAGAATGTCAATATCGCCAATGCTGCTACGCATGCGCCGCAGGCTGCCAGCCGCCTCGGCCCGCTTCACGCCCTTGACCTTGCGCAGGGTCTCCAGCAGCTCCTGCGCAAAGGGCCACACGTTGCCCAGCGGCAGGCGGCCGCTGCGGCGGCCGAGCGCCTCGATGCCGGTCAGGATCTTGGTCTCGGACTTTGGACCCATGCCGGGCAGGTCTTGCAGCTTGCCCTCCTGGGCGGCGGCTTTCAGCTCATCGATTGTGGTGATGCCCAGCTCGCGGTAGAACATGGCGATCTTCTTGGGGCCGAGGTCTGGGATGCGCAGCAGG
The DNA here is from genome assembly GCA_019454165.1 of Anaerolineales bacterium. GTDB lineage: Bacteria > Chloroflexota > Anaerolineae > Anaerolineales > UBA11579 > JAMCZK01. The sequence goes on from CP075367.1 coordinate 1,006,815, forward strand.
GTGGCCAGCTCCTGGGGTACCTCTTTCTTGAGCTTCTCGAGGAAGCTCATCTCGCCGGTGCTGAGCAGCTCGTCGATCTTCTCGGCGATGGCTTTGCCCACACCGGGGATCTCCAGCAGCGCTTTTTGCCCGCCTTCGGCCCAGATGGTGGTCACATCCCGGCCTAAATTCGTCAGGTTTTCGGAGGCTTTGCGGTAGGCCAGGGTCTTGTAGACCACCTCGCCCTTGATCTCGAGGAGATTGGCGATGAGGAGGAAGGTATCGGCCAGCTCTTTATTGGTCATTGGCGCATTATACGCCGTGTTATAATCTCTGCGCTTCCAGCTGTATTGGGTATAGCGTTCCAGTGTGGACGCTTTATTTATGTAAGGCAGGCGGCAGTCCACGATGGAAAGGTGGTGTTAGGTTTGCCCAAGGTTGTTCTCAGGCCCGGTGAGTCGCAAGGCTCTCTGCTGAAGCGCTTCCGCAAGAAAGTTGCCCGCAGCAAAGTGCTGAGCACGGTGCGCCGCAAGCGCTGGTTCATTTCTACCAATGAGCAGCGCCGTATGGAGAAGCAAAAAGCCATTCGCAAAGCGCAGCGTCGCCTCTCTGGCTGGAAGCCCAAGCCACGGCCTACTTCTGGCTCCGCCCAGTCGTAAAACCAAAGCGGCCCCGAATTTTCGGGGCCGCTTTTTGTTTGCCTGCTCAGCAGGCGGCTGGTCTAGCCGCCTGCGACCGGCTGGCCGAAGATCAGCGAGATGATGAACAGAACAATGAAGATGAAGAACAAGCCCTTGGCAATGCTCGTGGCGGTACCCGCCACGCCGCGAAAACCGAACAGGGCCGCGATGACTGCAATGATCAAAAACCAGATCGCCCAACTTAACATAGATCCTCCTAGATAGTCTTCTTCTTGGTTGTTGTTTTCCTGGCTGCTTTCTTCACAGCCTTTTTCTTTTGCGCCGGCACTTTGGCGCCCTTCTCACGCGCTTCCGAAAGGCCAATGGCGATCGCCTGCTTGCGGCTGGTCACCTTCTGGCCTGAGCTGGAGCGCAGGGTGCCCTTCTTGCGCTTGCGCATGGCGCTGGCTACGCTCTTTTGAGCTGCTTCTCCATATTTGGCCATCATCAACCTCGTGTTGGGGCAAACGAGCGCGTATGGCGGGTATTACTGCCTGGCACAGAATGAGAGCACTCTCATTTTGAGGCGGCGCGATAACAGGGCGAACCTGGCAGCGTTGGCAGGAGTACATCCACTATTCGATACGTAGGAGGTTGAGATGAACCAGCACGACAAAGAGCGAAAGGATGAGCGCGAGCCGGTGCGCCCTCCGATCGAAGGCGATGAGAACTTGCCCGACGGGGCTATTCACCATACCCCCGAGCAGGCGCCTGGCCAGACCCCTCAACGCGAGCGGGAAGACAAAGGCCGCATCGAAGAGGAGCTGGCGGCCTGACGGCGCACGGTGTTAAACAAAAGAGCGAGGGAATGCCCTCGCTCTTTTTTATTGCGAAACTACGGAATTAGGGCATGACCCATTCGTACACTACGCGCAGCAGGGCGCCGGCAGCAGCTGCACCAGCAGCCCAGGCCGCACCACCCAGCACGCCGGCCACCAGGCCGCCCAGCATGGGGACGAACATATCACCACCGGCCGAGGAGAACGCAACCAGGGCCAAGGCGGCCACAAAGAAGCCGGTGCGATCCTTCATCGTGCCAATGTACAGGACGCCGCCCAAGAATGCAGCGACAGCCGAGATGGTCGCCAGAATTTCAGGCAGAGCCATTCCCAGCCCGGAGGCCAAACCCCAAATGAGACCGAGCGCAAGGCCAACGATCCAAAGCCACTTACCGATGTTTCCTGTATCCATCTGTTCTCTCCTTGAGATAGATGTTTGCGACAACCGCCGCTCACAGTTAACAACCCCTGCACAGGTGTGCAGGTTGCACGGTTTTGCCATTGTGAAATAGGGAGCATTCGTAACTTTTTGAGACATGGGGAACAGCCACCAGCGGCTTTTGGCAGGGAGTAAAATTGCCCTCAGGTGAACCTATGAAACGTTATCTGCTCTCTGGATTTTTGATTCTGCTCCTGACCGCCTGCAGCACGCCGGATGGCGGCTACCCGGGCCGCTACCAGGCCGACATCGACTCCCAGGTGATCGTGCTTACCTTGGCTAAGGACGGCGGCGCCACGCTGTGGCAAGACCCCGGTGATGGGCAAGCCCCGCAAGTGGATAGCGGCGCCTGGCTGGGCAGCGAAGATTCGCTGGATGTGACCTTTGACGGCGCGGTGCTGACCTTCGGCCGCGCCGATGACGACTCGCTGACCCTGGTGGATGACCTGACCGGCATCGCCCCGGCCGGCCTGGTGCTCCAGCCCACCTCGCAGCTGATGGGCACCCGCTGGGTATGGCTGCGCACCGTGGCCAACGGGCAGGTGACCGATCCCAGCACGCCGGAGGCCTTCACGCTCACTTTCAATGAAATGGCATATGCCTCGATGGAGACAGATTGCAACTCCGGCCAGGGCGGCTTTGCGGTCGGCCCAGAGCGCAGGCTGCGCCTGCTCTGGATCGCCACCACGCAGATGTTCTGCGAAGGCTCCAACGAGGGCGACTTCTACGCCCAGATGGACCTGGTGGAGAGCTACAGCATCACCGCCGACGGCGTGCTGGAGCTGCACCTGGGCGGCGAGGGCGGCACGATGGAATTCTCGCCCGAAGCGTAGGTTCAGGCATGCTGCAAATTCGCCCCAACTGTGAATGCTGCAACGCGGATCTGGCGCCGGACGCGGATGCCTACATCTGCTCGTTCGAGTGCACCTTCTGCCCGGCCTGCGCGCAAGACAAGCTGCACCTGGTGTGCCCCAACTGCGGCGGCGGGCTGGTGCGCCGGCCAGTGCGCCCGGCGGCGAAGCTGGCTACGTATCCAGCCTCGACCGAGCGGGTCTACAAGCCCGAAGGCTGCGTCGCCAAAGCCGACTAGGCATCTTTTTCCTTCACTTCCGGAGTCATTGTGGGTAACACGCTTCTATACCTCATTCCTGTATTCATTTGGGGCTCTACCTGGCTGGCGATAAAGTTTCAGTTGGGCGTAGTGCCGCCAGAACTTTCTGTGGCGTACCGCTTCCTGCTCGGCGCGCTGATCTTGTTTGCATATATCAAGTGGCGTGGGCTCAATTTGCGTTTCAGCCGTCGTGAGCATATGTTCATGGCCTTGCAAGGCCTGATGTTGTTCTCGCTCAACTATGTGATGGTGTATTTCTCGGAGATGTATGTCACCAGTGGCCTGGTGGCGGTGTTGTTCTCGGCTGTGATCATTCTTAACGTTGTGTTCGGCGCGATCTTTCTGGGCAACGCCGTGCAAGGGCGCGTGGTGGCCGGCGCGCTGGTTGGCGTGGTGGGGGTTGCGCTCATCTTCTGGCCGGAATTGCAAGATCTGCAGGTGGATAGCCTGCGGGCGCTGGGGATCGCGCTTGGGCTGTTCGCGGCGGTATCCGCTTCGCTGGGCAACATCGTCTCGGCTCGCAACCAACGCGCCCAGCTGCCCGTGATCCAGACCAACGCGTATGGCATGCTGTACGGCTCGCTCGTGACCCTGGCCTTCGCCGTGCTGCGCGGCACGCAGTTCAGCTTTGATCCGTCCCTGAGCTATGTTGCTTCGCTGCTGTATCTGGCGCTGTTCGGCTCGGTGATCGCCTTCGGGAGTTACCTGACCCTGCTGGGCCGCATCGGCGCAGACCGGGCCGCGTATGTGAACGTGTTCGTGCCCGTGATCGCCTTGGCGCTCTCGGCCCTGTTCGAAGGTTTGGAGCTGGGTTGGTTTGAGTTTATGGGCGTGGCCTTGGTGCTGCTGGGCAACGCGATCGTGGTCAGCACCAAACGGCTCAGCGCCAAGGCCTGAGCCGCGGCAGCCAGCGCGGCACGGTTGATTTGTATCGGCGGTATGGCTCGCCGAAGCGCTGCTCCAGGCCCGGCTCCTCAGACAGCACGAAGTAGATGTGGTTGATGGTGACGAACACCACGCTCCATACCAGCAAGGCCACAGAACCAAAATAGATGGCTTCGCCCAATAGCATGGCGGCCACCCCGCTGATCATGGGATTGCGCACATAGCGGTACGGGCCGACCGCCACCAGCGCGGTGGTGGGGTCCCACGGCGCCAGCGTGCCGCGGCCCACGCGCACGAACAGGCTGACGCACCAGGCAAACAAGCTGAACCCGGCCGCGAAGACCAGCCCGCCGGCGGCCTGCTGCCACAGGGCCGGCTCGCCCGCGCCGAACTGGCCCAGTAAATAGGCGGGAATGACCGCGGTGATCACAAAGGGCAGCAGCAAGACGGCCAACGTGTGGCGCAGCATGGGCTAATTATCGTCCAGCGGCTGGCCCAGCGCGGCGGGTGGGGCTGCCTGCAGCAGGCCGCGCAGCGGCCGCCGCAGGGCCGCCGGCGCCTGCGCCAGCAGCGGGGCGGCCAGCCGCCCGCTGACCAGCACCAGCACGAGGATCATGAGCAGCCACGGCACGGCGTTGAAGGCGACCAACGCCACCTGCGGAAAACTGCGCTGCAACACGGTGGCCAGCGCCTTGGTGGCGCCGAACAATACCGCGCCCAGCGCACCGCGCAGCGGCGACCAGCCGCCGAAGATCACGATGGCCAGGGCGATCCAGCCCATGCCGCGGGTGTGCCCCTCGGCCCAGCCGATCTTGACGTCGAGCGAATATGCCGCGCCGGCGATGCCCACCAGAGCGCCGCCCAGCACCGCATAGATGTAGCGCAGCTTGCGCACCGCCACGCCGCGCGTGAAGGCGGCCTCCGGCCGCTCGCCGGCGCTGCGCAGCTCCAGCCCGGCCCGCGTGCGGAACAAGAACCACCAGGTCGCCGCCACCAGCAGCAGGGCGAAATACACCACCGCATCCTGGCGAAACAAGATCGGGCCGAGCACCGGAACATCCTTGAGCACCGGAATGTGCCAGGCCGGCACGCTGGGGCCAGGCAGGCGGGTGTAGTTCTGGCCGAGGAAGGCGCTCAGGCTGTCGCCCAGCATGGCCAGCACAAAGCCGATCGCCACCTGGTTCTGACGCAGGTGCAGGCTGCCGAAGGCCACTATCAGCGCGAATATTGCGCCCACGGCCGCGGCGGCCAGGAAGCCGAGCAGCAGGCTGCCGGTCAGCAGGGCGGCCGCAAACCCGGCCAGCGCAGAGAGCAGCAGGCTGCCATCCAACGAGAGGTTGATGATGCCGGCCCGCTCGCTGATCGTCTCGCCGCATACGGCAATGATGAGCGGGGCGGACTGCAGCAGGATCGAGCCAAAAATGGCGATGAGTTGGGTGCTATCCATCCGCTTGGCTCCTGCGCCGCCGGAAGGCGCGGCGCACGCGTTCGTAGTTGCCGAACAGCAGCACCAGCAGCACCAGCACGCCGGTCAATATGTCGCCCAGCGCCGAGTGCAGCTGCGTGCGCAGTTGCAGGGTGATGCTGCCATTCAGTACGGCTGAGAAGAAAAAGGCCACCAGCGGCGTCAGCACTAGGCGGAAGCCGGCCAGCAGCACCACCATGAGAGCCAAGTAGCCGATGCCGCCGGAGATGCTTTGGCGCAGGCTATCGAACCAGCTCAGCACGCGCACGCCGCCGCCCAGCCCGGCCAGCGCACCGCACACCGCCATCGCCAGCAGCATCTCACGGTTGCTGGACACGCCCAGCAGGAAGGCCGAGCGGGCGTTCTGGCCCAACGCCTTGAGGCGCAAACCCCAGTGGCTGTTGGTCAGCACCAATGCCACCCCCGCGAACGCCACGACGGCCAGCGCCAGCGAGAGCAGGCTGAGGCGCGAATTCTCGAACAGGGGCAGCAGGGCGTGCGCGCCAAAAGGTTGCGTGCCACGGAAGCTGCCGCCCTCGGGCGGCTGCCAGGGGCCGGCGATCAGATAGTTGGTGAACAGGATCGCCAGGTTGTTGAGCGCCAGCCCGCCGAAGATCTCATGCACGCCGCCGCGCGTCTTTAATATGCCGGCCAGCGCCGCCCACAGGGCGCCGCCGGCCATGGCGGCCAGCAGCTCCAGCGGGATCTGCAGCCCGGCGGGCAGCTGCACCCGCAGGGCGACCCAACTGGCGGCGACCGCGCCCATGATGATCTGGCCCTCGATGCCAATATTCCACAGCCCGGCTTTGAAGGTGAGCAGCAGGCCGCTGGCCGCCAGCAAGAGGGGCACCAGGAAGGCGAGCACGCTGTACACGCGTGCGCTGGTGCCAAACGCGCCCTGCCACATGGCGCTGTAGGCGTCGATCGGCGAAGTGCCCATCGCCAGCAACAGCAGCGTGGTGACCAGCAGGGCGGCCAGCCCGGGCAGCAGCGGCCAGATGCGCTCCAGGCGCGGTTTGGGCTGGCTCATAGTGCGCCGCCGATCAGGTGGCCGAGCTCGTCCGCCGTGGTCTCGGCGGCGGGCACGCTGCGCAGCAGCCGCCCGCCGGAGAACACGGCGATCTGGTCGCTGCGGGCGGCGATCTCGTCCAGGTCGGCCGAGAGGAAGATGATGGCCGTGCCATCGGCACGGCGCCGGTCGAGCTGCTCCCAGATCCAATCCGTCGAGCGGATGTCCAGCCCGCGGGTGGGGTGCTCCATCAGGATCAGTTTCAGGTTCTGCGGCAGCATGGCGAACAGAAAGCGCTGCTGGTTGCCGCCGGATAGATTTTCGATATAGGACTCAGGCTGGCCTACCACTTGGTAGGTGCTTATGTGTTGGGCGGCCAGTTGGCGGTTCTGTAGCCAATCCACCAGCAGGCCGTGGGCGTTGCTGACCAGGGCCATGTGCTCGGTCAGGGTCAGGCCGGCGATCAGGCCTTCCTCCAGGCGGCCGGCGGCCAGGTAGGCGACGCCGTGCTGCCGCGCCCGCGGGTAATCCCAGTCTGGCTGCGGCTCGCCGGCCAGCCGCAGGCTGCCGCCGCTCAGCGGCAGCAGCCCGGCGCAGGCGCGCAGCAGCAGCTCCTGCCCGCTGCCCTCCAGGCCGGCCAGGCCAAGCACCTGGCCGGCCTGCACGTGGAGGCTGACCGGCTCGAGCTCCAGACGCGGGGTGCGCGCGGAGACGTGCTGCAAGTCCAGCAGCACGTCTCCAGGCGCAGTTTGGCGGGCGGGCCGCGGGGCCAGCTCGTCGAACATCAAATCGACTAATTCCTGGTTGGGGCAGGGCAGCTGTTTGCCGCCCACCAGACGGCCTTTGCGTAGCACATAGGCGTAGTCGCACAGCTCTTGCACTTCGTCCAGTTTGTGGGATACCAAGATCAGGGTCTTGCCTTCTTCACGCGCCAGGGTGCGCATGGAGGCAAACAATAAGTCCTTTTGTTCGGCGCTGATGCCGGTGGTGGGTTCGTCCAGGATCAATACTTCGGCGCCGCCGGCCAGCAGGCGCAGCAGCTCCAGCTGCTGGCGCTCGCCCATGCTCAGCTCGCGGGTGTGCTCGTGCGGGTCAACCTGGAAGCCATAGCGCCCAGCCAACTGGGCTAACGCCTTGGCCGACTGTTGCGGGCGTTGGCCGTCATCGGCGCGGCCGAGCAAAAAATTCTCGAGCACGGTGAAGACCGGCACATCCAGCGGCTCCTGGTACAGCATGCCCACGCCAGCCGCCAGCGCCTGGCGTGGCGTGGCGAAATGCTGCACCACGCCGTTGAGGGCGATCTCGCCGCGGTCTGGCTGCTGATAGCCAGACAGAATTTTCATCAGCGTGCTTTTGCCCGCGCCGTTCTCACCCAGCAGGCCATAAATGCGCCCGGGCTCGAACTGTATGGAAATTTCATCGTTGGCAACCAGGCTGCCAAACTGTTTATGGATCGTGTTGAGGTGTACCTGCATGATGAGTTAGCCCAGTAGACCAGAAAAAATCCGTGCTGGCTGCCGCAACTGCGGCAGCCAGCACGGTGGTCCTTGATGTGGCTACTGGCTGGGGCCTTGCATCCCTTCCAGCAGTTGGGGCAGATACCAGATCTCCTCATCGCTGCCGACTGCGCCGGCCGCGATGTAGGGCGTGCCGTTCTGCAGGTTGATGGGGCCGGTCCACACGGCCACTTCGCCGCTGGCCAGTTTGCTGATGTAATCCGCCAGGTTGGCGGCGGCTTCCTCGCTCAGGCCGGGGCCGTTGAGCCAGCCCACGGAAGTGCTGTCAAGATCGCTCAGGTCATCCCAGTTGGGGCCGTTCCACAGCCAGCTCTGGCTCCATTCACCCTCGACCACCGCTTCGGCGATCGCAAGATAATCCGGGCCCCAGTTGAAGAAAGGCACACCCAGGCAGATGGCGGGCGCATTGTCGCAGGCGCCCAGGTAGTCGTATGGCACGGCCCACACCGTGGCGCCAGCGGCAGCCCGCTGGCCGGCCACGTTGATGGCTTCGGTGGTGTCGATACCGCTCAGCACTACGTCCACGCCGGTGTCGAGGAAGTTGGTGGTCACCTCGGTCGGGTCGCTGGTGACGCCGGGGATGTTGAACCAGAAGCCGATCCAGCTCACGGTGAACTGCAGGTCATCGCCGCTCTCGCCGCGGTAGGTCTCGTAGCAGTGGCGGGCGCCCAGGTAGGCCGAGGCGGTGAGGCGCAGGGTCTCATGGTTGATCAGCGGGCCAACATAGCCCAGCTGGCCGGTTTGGGTGGTGAGCGCGGCGGCGCAGCCGGCGATGGCCTTCATCTCTTCCATGCGGCCCATGACGTTGCTGAGGTTGGCCGGGGCTTCGCCGGTGAGGACGTCATCACCGGAGACGTTGACGAAGACCACATCCGGGTACTTGGCTGCCACGGTGGTGGTGTCCTCTTCGAACTCGTCCGAAGTGGTGAAGATCAGGGTGGCGCCCTGCGCCACCATCTCGTCCACCACGCCTTCCAGCGTGGCTTCCGGCTTGTCAGCCGGGTTGAGCAGATCGAACACGATCATCTCAGCGCCGGGCAGGTTCTCGACCACGTACTGCCCGCCCTCATAGTGCGCCTGGCTCCAGCCGTGATCATTCTGTGGGCCGACCAGGATCATGCCAAAGGTGAAGCCTTCCCCGCTGGGGCCAGCGCCACCGCAGGCCGCCAGAAGCAGGGCCGCCAAGGTGAGTAAAACAATAAGTCGCTTATGCATCGTTCCTCTTCCTCCACGAAGTAGTTAATGAAACCGAGAAAATAAAAAGCTGAGGGTAGGTGAGCTCGCTCTCGGGTCACCTCCTCAGCTTTGATGTGAATTATGGAAAAACAAACGTCCCATCAAGGTGATGGGACGTGATTCCGACTGTGGCTTACACTCCTCCCCGTGTAGCGGTTTCCAGGCCAGGGGAGCGTAGAAACCGTGCATGCGTCCTTATGGAGTGGGCGTATACATGGCGGTTGAGGGTGGTAAGAGCCCAATATACAGGCAAATTGGTCGCCGAGTCAAGCATTTTGCGAAAATTGGTACAAAAGTGGGTCTAGAATGAGGCCATGCCTCAAAATCGACCTGTTCTCGTTCTCGGCTGCGGCGTGTCAGGCTTGAGCAGCAGCATCCTGCTGCTGCAGGCCGGACACGCGGTCACCATCTGGGCGCGCGAGCTGCCGCCGCACACCACCTCCAACCAGGCGGCCGCGCTGTGGTTCCCGTACCTGGCGCATCCGATGGAGCGGGTTGGCCCGTGGGCCAGCCGCACGCTGGCCTACTTCAAGCAGCACCTGCTGCCAGACCCGGCCAGCGGCTGCCGCCCGACCCGTGTGCAGGACCTATACGCCCATCCGGTCGAGACGCCCTGGTGGGCAGGCGCGGTGGCAGCCTATCGCCGCCTGGCGGCGGATGAGCTGCCCGCCGGCTATGTGGACGGCTTCGAGACCGAGTCGGTCGTGATCGATACCAGCGTGTACATGGACTATTTGGTGGCCTGGTTTCGCCGCCTGGGCGGCGAGATCGTGCAGCGCGAGGTGACCGGCATCGAGGAAGCCACTGCCGAATGCAAATGGGTGGTGAACTGCACCGGCCTGGGCTCACGCCAGCTGTTTGGCGATGAGAGCCTGCACCCGGTGCGCGGCCAAACCGTGAAGGTGCGCCTGAACGGAGTGGAGCACAGCATCCTGGATGACGAGGGGCCGAACGGGCTGGGCTACATCATCCCGCGCAGCGCCGATATTGTGCTGGGCGGGACGGCCCAGGCGGCTGATTGGGACACTAACGTGCGCTCCGCAGACCAAGCCGAGATTTTGCGCAAGGCCGCCAACCTGCACCCCGCCTTTGGCGAGGTGCAGGTGTTGGCGGCCGGCGTGGGCTTGCGCCCCGTGCGCCACGAGGTGCGCCTGGAAGCGGAGCGCATCGGCGACGCGCTGGTCGTGCACAACTACGGCCACGGCGGGGCGGGCTTCACGCTGAGCTGGGGCTGCGCGGAAGAAACAAGGATGAAGGTGGAAGGATGAAGGATGAGGTGGGGGTAGCGCAAAATGAAGCAATAGAGCCGATACCTAAGCTGAGTCAGAGGGAGAGGTTATACAAGGATGAGGAATGACAACAGCAATCCGCCAGACTTAAAGCAACGCACACGAACCTTCGCTATAAGGATCATCAGACTGTATGCGAGCTTGCCCAAAAGCACGGAAGCACAGGTGCTTGGTAAACAGCTGCTCAGAGCCGGAACCTCTGTTGGGGCTCAGTATGCAGAGGCTCAACGCGCCAAATCAAACAAAGATTTGATTACAAAAATCGAAGGCTCTCTTCAAGAGTTGGAGGAAGTGCTGTATTGGATCGATTTACTAACCGAGATGAATCTGGGCAATCCAGAAACACTTGCGGCTCTGAACAAGGAAACAAATGAACTACTTGCCATCTTCGTTACGATTGTCAGACGAGTGAAGGCCAACCGCTAGAGTAAAGAAAAGGCGGAAGGAATTCATCCTTCCGCCTTCATCCTTCATCCTTTGCTTATCGGTCCGGCACCTTTGATCGCCGCACTCGCGCTGCCGGCGAAGCGCCCAAAATTCTTGTGGAACTCCGCTGCCAGCTTGGCGGCCTGCGCGTCGTAGGCGGCCTTGTCGGCCCAGGTGTCACGCGGGTTCAGCACCTCGCTGGGCACATCCGGCGCGCTGGCGGGGATCGCCAGGCCGAACACCGGGTCGGTCTGCGTGGACACGCCGTCCAGCGCGCCCTCCACCGCGGCGCGCACCATGGCGCGGGTGTAGTCGATCTTCATGCGCTTGCCCACGCCGTACGGGCCGCCGGTCCAGCCGGTGTTGACCAGCCAGGCCTGCGTGTTGTGCTTGCGCATCTTCTCGGCCAGCATCTCGGCGTAGACGGTCGGGTCCCACACCATGAACACCTCGCCGAAGCAGGCCGAGAAGGTGGCCTGCGGCTCGGTGACGCCGCGCTCGGTGCCAGCCAGCTTGGCCGTGTAGCCGGAGAGGAAGTAGTACATCGCCTGCTCGGGGGTCAGCTTGGAAATCGGCGGCAGCACGCCCCACGCATCTGCGCTCAGGAACACGATGTGGTTGGGGTGGCCGGCCATGCCGTCAGGGTCTGTGTTGGAGTTGAAGTTGAGGGGGTAGGCGGAGCGGGTGTTCTCGGTGATCTTGTCACTTTCCAGATCCAGGCTGCGGTCCGGATTGAGCACCACATTCTCCAGCACGGTGCCGTAGCGGTGCGAGGCGGCCCAGATGTCCGGCTCCGCTTTCTGCGAGAGCTTGATCACCTTGGCGTAGCAGCCGCCCTCCAGGTTGAACACGCCGTTGTCACTCCAGCCGTGCTCGTCGTCGCCGATGAGGGCGCGGGACGGGTCGGCCGAGAGGGTGGTCTTGCCCGTGCCCGACAGGCCGAAGAACAGCGCCGTACGCCGGTCGCTGCCCACATTGGCCGAGCAGTGCATCGAGAGCACGCCCTGCTTGGGCAGCAGATAGTTTAGCGAAGAGAAGATGGATTTCTTGAGCTCACCCGCGTAGCGCGTGCCGCCGATCAGCACCATTTTCTTAGCCAGGTTGAGCACAATGAAGGTGCCAGAGCGCACGCCGTCCGTCTTCGGGTTGGCCTGCAGCTCAGGCGCGTGCAGCACGGTGAACTCGGCCTCGAACTTGCTCACATCCTTGTGGCGGAACATGTTCTTGACGAACAGCATGTGCCAGGCCGAGGTGGATACAAAGCGCACCGGCATCTCGTAGGCCGGGTCGGCGCAGGCATACACCTCGCGCACGTACAGCTTTTCTTGTTTATTGAGGTAGGCGACCATCTTCTGGTGCAGACGGTCGAAGTGTTTCTCGCTGATGTCTACGTTCACCTGGCCCCAGTGCACATCCTGCTCACTGGCGGCTTCGCGCACCACGAAGCGATCCTTGGGGGAACGCCCGGTGTGCGGGGTGGTGACTGCGTTCATGGGGCCGGCGGCGGTGAGCTGCACCTCGCCGTTGCGCACGGCATGCTCATAGCTCTCGGCGGTGGTCAGGTTGTAAAAGGCCTTCTTCAGACTCAGGGCAGCCGGCTTGCTGCTGGCTGCGGATTTGCGTTTCTTGGGCTTGGTTGTTGGTTTCTTGACGGTGGCTTTGCGCTGCAACTTCTTTTTGACCGGCATTCAATCTCCTCGGGGGTCGGGGTCGTTGATACGCTCCAAAAATTGTATCAGTATTCTGTTGGCGGTTAAAATCGCTGCTGCGAGGGCCCCATGAAACGTCAGATGAATGAAAACAAACGCGCCAAGAGCAGCCTGGTCAATACAGAGTTGCTGGAACAGCATATCCGCGAGGCGCTTGAGCGCCGCCAGAATACAGCCCTCAAGGCGGCTCTCGAAGGCCAGCACCAGGCCAACATTGCCGATGTGATGGAGCGCCTCAACACCAGCCAGCGCCGCCGCGTCTTCGGCGCGCTGGAGCTGGAGCGCCAGGCCGCCGTGCTCGGCGAACTGCCGCCCAACCTGGTGCGCGAGGTGGCCAGCCCGCTGAAGGTGGGCCAGATCGCCACCATTGTCGACCAGATGCCCATGGACGAGGCGGCCCAGATCGTGCCGCTGTTCCCGCGTCGCCGCTCGGTGATCCTGGAGGCCATGGATCCCCAGCACGCGCTGGATATCCAGCGTCTGCTGCAGTACCCGATCCACAGCGCCGGCCGCATGATGACCGAGCGCTTCGTGCGCGTGCACAAAGACTGGCGCGCCGCTGAGACGCTGGTGCGCCTGCGCCGCATGAACGCTGCGGTCGAGACCCTGACCAATCTCTATGTGGTGGACGACGAAGACCGCCTGGAAGGTGTGGTCTCGCTGCGCGAGGTGGTGGTGGCGCCGGCCCGCAAGAAACTGGGCGATCTTATGAACACTCAGGTCGTCAGCGTGACGCCCGAGACCGACCGTGAAGAAGTGGCCCGCCTGCTCTCGCACTACGATTATCTGGCCATGCCCGTGCTGGATGTGACCGGGCGTATGCTCGGCATAATCCCGGTCGACGATGTCATCGATGTGCTCGCCGCCGAAAGCACCGAGGATATTTTGCGCTTCGGTGGTGTGGAAAGCGGCCCGGTGGACCAGCCCTACTTCACCATCCCCATCCACACCGCCATCTCGCGCCGCATCGGCTGGCTGCTGCTGCTGTTCGTGGCCGAGACGCTGACCGGCATGGTGCTGCGCCATTTTGAGAGCGAGCTGGCCGCCGTGGTGGCGCTGTCGTTCTTCATCCCGCTGCTCATCGGCACCGGCGGCAACACTGGCGCCCAGACCGTCTCGACCCTGATCCGCGGCCTGGCCCTGGGCGAGGTGAGCGTGCGCGACAGCTGGAAGGTCATCGGCCGCGAGCTGCTCAGCGGCCTGCTCATCGGCCTGCTGCTCGGCTCGGTGTCGTACATGCGCGCCAAGTTCTGGGGCTCCAGCGATGCGCTGGCCCTCACCGTCTCGCTCTCGGTGCTGGTCATTTGCACCTGGGCCAACACCATTGGCTCGCTGATCCCGCTGCTGGCCCAGCGCCTCAAGATCGACCCGGCCGCGGTCAGCGCCCCGCTCATCACGACCTTGGTGGACGCGACCGGATTGGCTATTTACTTGTACATTGCGAAGGCTGTGATGGGGTTGTAACCTCGTCTCTTGTTTGGTTCTATATGTAACCACCAAGCTATAATCGAAACTACATAAAGAGAACTAACAAGGAATAGCCGGGGAGTAAGCATGCAACTTGACAAGGCCGAGCTTCTAAAGATGTTGGAGGCAGTTTCCTACAAGGAATACGGGGATTATTATGAACGATCCTATTGTCATTTAATACAGAACAATTTTCCAAACTCAGAGTTGTTTTGGCGCAATTTTGTGGTCCCTCAGACTAAACGAATACAGACTTCTTCAAAATTAGGGAGCGATATAAGAGTTCGCCCAAATGTTGATGAGGCACTGGTAGATATTAACAACGCTCATTATTCCCTTTTCATGAATTTAAGTTTTGCAAGAACCCATCTTCTTACGAGGGCAGTTTCGTCAGTGGAAAATGCTTATACTCATTTGGGTTCCGCATGCGACCTGGCAGAAGAGGTTGTTGCTAAGTTTTATCTGCTTCTGCTCAGGTGTCGAGGAGCGCAGTCGGACCATTCGTATGAAGTCAGTCGCGACCAGTTTTTAAAGAGAGCGGCAAAACGGTATGATGAATCTTATAAAAAATGGGGAGATATCTACCTTAGAACTGGAAAGACATTAACAGTCAGATTTCATGCCCAAACAGATCTTCTCAGTGAATATCTTTCAGGTGACAGGTCGCCGACACTCGCTGAGTATAGAAGAATATCTCAATCTATTAGGACCATAAGAAACCTGATTGTTCATAGTACTAGGTTGGGCCGAATAGTAACTCAAAATGGTGACCGTTTAATTCCTAAGTCTGGCAGAGTAGATGACTACAGGGATTGGAGGAGCATTCAAAAAGCAACTGCAGATGAGGCACAAATAAATCGTGACTTTAGGGAGGAGTATTCTCAAGTTGAAGTAGATGCTACCTATTTTGAAGAAGCACTAAATAAAATCTGGAACTACTTAGTTGAAGACCTGGTCTCATCTTTGTTTGATGAAACCAACAGCGAGATGCTTAAACTCTATGATTTGGAATTTGACGGGTCTAAAGGAGCAGTTTTCGTTGCAGAGCCGATGCGCAGTTCGGGTGATCTTATTCCTGGTTCAGGCATTGGCTATTTGGATAATGGACCATCATCGGGAGGCTCAGCTGTTTGGCCCTCAAGCTGGAGTGGGCTAGACGACTAGCTTGCAGTCCTTCAGCCATTTGTAGCTCGGGTGGATCATAACGGTCAGCCTACAATAGCGCGCCCAGCAGGAGTCGAACCCACAACCTACTGATCCGAAGTCAGTTGCTCTATCCATTGAGCTATGGGCGCATACGGGTAAATTATACAGTTTTAGGCCTTAAAAACGGATTTTTGCGCTTGCTGCTGCAAATCTGCTGCAGTTAATGGAGCTACTAACTCATCCAAACGCTCTGCAGACGCATTTTCAAGGCCGGGTATCAAGTGGCCGTAGATATCCAGCGTGATACTTGGTTTAGAGTGTCCCAGCTGCCGAGCTATGCGGATTAGCTCCATCCCACTCATGAGCATTAGCGAAGCTGCGGTATGCCGCAGGTCATGAAACCTAACGTCAGGAACTCTAGCCATCTTTAGGGCTTTCTTGAACTGAGCGTAGAGGATGCGTGGTTCTTTTGGCGTTCCCGTTGAGGAAGGGAACAGCAGGTCTTCTGTGTTCTCGCTATTTAGGAATTCGGCATCTTGCCGCTCTTTGTGCTGCATCAGTGCTCGTAAAGTCAGGCTTCCCATCTGGACTGTGCGAATACCATTGCGGCTCTTAGGCTCAGTAAAGATAAGCCCTTGATAGGGAATTCGCTGCAGTTGCCTGCGAACACGAACAGTAGCACTTGCCCAATCCACATCAGCCCAGCGAAGCCCAAGCAATTCACCTTGACGCATTCCGGTAGTAACTGCCATCTGAAGCAATGTTCCTAAGCTACTGCCTTCTGTGAGCGCAAGCAGGGCTTTTACTTGAACATCTGACAGGAACTTCATTTCCGGTTGCATGAAGGTTGGTTTGTCTACTCGCTTTGTAGGACTGTAAGAGATTAGCCCCTGACGCTCGGCAAACCCTAACGATGAGCGCAAAACCCCATGAATCAGCTGAACGGTACGAGCACCCAGACCATCTCTAAGTTTCTCAGCGTACAGGTCTTGAATTGCTGCTGGCTTGATATCTACTAGCTTCGTCTTTCCAAACTTAGGCATGAGGTGATAGCTGCCTATCCCTCGATATTGCAGCCATGTTTTTGGCCTGACCCTCGGCTTTGTAAGCAGCAACCATCTTTCAAAGAATTCATGAAAGGTTAGGTCTACCCCTTTCGAGGTCAGGCCTCGGTCTTTTTGATTAGCCATTTCACGCAGCCAATCTACGCACTCCCGTTTCGAAGGAAAAGACTTGCTAAACCTTCTGCCCTCGATTGAGAATTGTGCTTGCCAGCGACCATTGGGCTTTTGATAGATAGCCCCTTCTTGATTGTTTCTTCTTTTTGCCATTCCTTGACTCCTTTACCAGAGTTAGGAAAGGCAGTTTGGCCGGATTGTTAAAGTGCAGGTGGTCTGACTCATTGTAAACCTACCTACACCATCGCTGTTCGTCTAGCTTCAATGTATCGCTTTAGGTCTTCTAGCTTGACCCGTACAGCCCCTTGCATCTTGACTGTGGGTAGCTCGCCCTTTTTCATAAGCTGATATGCGAACGCCCGACTGACATTGAGGATTTGTGCAACCTGTGTAGCTTTCAATAACTGGAATGGGGGATAGGCTTCAAGATTCATGGTTGCCCCCAGATAGCAAGCTATCAAAGCGTTTGCCTCGCTTGCGCCGCCCAGTCTTGAGCAGACGATCTACTGCATCCTCGCCGTAAACATCAGCCAAGACTGACAGGCTGGGAGCAACCTGCTTGTAAAGCCAATCAGAAATTCTAGACATCTCACTTGTGCGTGCATCTGTAACTGTGCAATTGGCTCTAGCTTCACCCTGAATAAATTCCTGCCAATAATCTGCATGCACATCTACAAAGTCCCGCAGGTGCGCCATCGCTTTTGCTGCCCAATCATCAGGAGCATGAACCAACACATCTCTGGCGATGGTGTCAGCCCGTTTGCTGCGAGTTTCAATTTCAAGGCGAACTGGACCATGCAGGTTGTACACGCGCAGATAGCGCGAAGATTGCCGGCTGCCCATTCTGAAAATGGAGTGGCCTATCTGCCCGTCTTCTCTTGGCCTGTATGGCGTGCTTTCGAAGCTAAGAGTTTCCCGCCTTGCATAAGTCCGCAGCATGTTTCTTTCACCAGCTTGCTCTAAGTCTTCTGGTGTGAACGGCACGCCATCCCAAGCTAAGTCAAGGCGAGTGAACTGGAAGCGTTCGACATGCTCCAGCGCAAGCATAAAGTCCTGCAGCAGCTTTGGATGCAAAGCTTCGCAGGCTGACCCAGGTAGCTCAAAGTGAAAGTGCTGTTCAGAATCGTCAGTAGCCAGTCTAGGAGCGCAGTAGAGCTTGCTTTCTGCTAGTGCCTTATAGATTGACTGGTATAGCCTGCCACCATAGCCCTGTGGCTGCATGTGGCCTAAGCTCTTTTGAAACCAAACTTCCCAGAGTTTCAGCGCAAAATCTGTTGTTCCCCAAATAGTTACAGCAAACCAATGTATCCTGAATTCCATATTTACTCCGTGACCAATTTACGCCCCCCTAACAGTATCGGGGGGCTGCCGATGAAATTGGCAAGAAGTAGTGCACTTCCGCTCCGCTTCCGGTGCTCCTCACGTGCGCTCCGGTTCGGTGCTCAGCATCAGCTACTTACTTGCTTGCTGTGGTCTGTGGAAAACAGGTGTGCCAAAAAGCAGGCAAACTGCCTCAGAGAACATCAGCTATTCAATTAGCTTGGTCACATGAAATTCAGGGCGTCTGCCGACCAAAATAGCTGCCCTGGGGCTGCAATAGCCACTCGGCGCTGGCTGCGCCTCTCGATAGACCTTTAGGAGGAACTTTGTACGATTAGTCCTTTACGTACTCTGGTTGAAAAAGCCAGAACCAGCCCCACAAAAAGATACTGTAGCTTTCGGGAAGTGTCAATCTAATTAGTGTCTATTGTGTCTACTCTTTCGCCTTTCTTCCCTTTCGCAGCCTACGGCAGCACCCCAGCTTGTCAAGGGCAGGGTTGTTAGTTGTGCTGGTCATGCGCTCCCCTTGACAAGCCGAGGCCCCCGCTGCCGTCTCCCGGCTGCGGGAAGAAGGCAGGGGAATTCGCTAATTTATGAGCAAATGAACCGGATAGTAGCTTGGGTTCAATTCTAGCAATTTTGACTGAGGGACAAGAGTATGTCCGACATCCTCGAGTGACTTTAGTTGAAGTTTATATTTGTGATAATAGAAGTTAAGCACCAGTAGTGCTCCAACCGAGTTAACTACATTCTTTAAGTTGGCATCCGAAAAATGTTCGTGTCTTCCGTGCTTCACTTTATTGTGATCAGCCCACCAAACAGGACTTTTTCCTTTTTTAAAGTTGCTCCAAGGCTTCGAGTCCAGTCCAAATCTCGGGATGAAAATCTCTTCATCTGCAAACTCTGGGATACTCTTCGTAATGTGGCTTCTATAATCATTAATGTCTTTTGCCTTTTTGCCTGGAGCAATGAATTCACACAGCAGTTTGGCGACTACATCCACCTCTGATGATGAAGCTAGGAATAAATGAGCAAGTTCAATCGAGTACGTCTTGTAGTTTTCAGGTGAAAATTCAATGTACCTAGAGATGGTTTCTAAGTCGCTTTCAAGTGCTAGAAAATAGTTCCAATGAATATGGCTTCCCTTCGCTTTTATAACCATCCTATCCTCCTATGCTAGAGTTGCTTTGCCAAACTGCCCTTCCTCCACCTGCTGCTGCAAATCTGCTGCAGTTAATCTAAAAGACTATTGAATTCTTAGACTCTATGTACTACTTTGCCCAAAATTTACCCGTAAATTTGACCTAAGAACACGTAATAGACAGGGTTTACAACGTCTATTGCAGTCCGAAGTCAGTCGCTCTATCCAGTTGAGCTATGGGCGCATAAGTTAATTATACAGTGCGCTTTTAACTAGCTGCACTCCCTGTATACTCCCACCCATGCCCGCCACACGCCAGCACACCACCTGGGGTTTCGTTGCCGCCGGCAAGATGGCCGCCGCCATGGCGCGTGACCTGCGAACCGCAGGTTCGCACCACGCCCGCGGCAACCGGGTCGGCGGCGTCGTGTCCCGCACGCCGCAGTCCGCCGCCGCCTTCGTGAGCCAGTTCGGCGGGCAGGCCTACGGCTCGCTGGACGCCATGCTGGCTGACCCGGGCATCGATGTCATCTACGTCTCCTCGCCCAACAATCTGCACTATGAGCAGGCGAAGGCGGCTTTGCTGGCCGGCAAGCCGGTGCTGTGCGAGAAGACCTTCACCCTCAACGCGCCCCAGCTGGCCGAGCTGATCGAGATCGCTCGCAGCCGCAAGCTATTCCTGATGGAGGCCATGTGGGTGCGGTGGCTGCCGCTGGTAACCGGCCTGCGCCAGCTGCTGCAGCGCGGCGACATCGGCCAGCCGCTGCACCTCAGCGCCGCCTTCCACTCGCTGCCGCCGATCGCGAATGACAATCGCTTCTACAGCCCGGCTCTGGGCGGCGGGGCGCTGCTCGATCTTGGCATTTACCCGGTCTCCTTCGCCAGCCTGGTCTTCGGCGCCCAGCCGCACGAGCTCGTCTCGCTCGCCAAGCTGGCGCCTACAGGGGTGGATACGCGCTTCTCGGCCATCTTCCACTACGCCAGCGGCGCCACGGCGCAGCTGGCGGCCGGCTTCGATGGCCGCATGCGTCACGACATCATGCTGCTCGGCAGCGAGGGCAATATCCGCATCGAGATGGACCGCGGCGGCTGGAAGATGCGCCGCCTGCACCTGGAGCAGGGCGGCGGCCGGCGTACGCTCACCGCGCCCTACAAGGGCAACGGCTACGGTTACCAGGCCGCCGAGGTGCGCCGTTGCCTGCAAGCCGGCCTGCTGGAGAGCGAGGCCATGCCGCTCGATGAGTCTCTCGCCATCATGCGCACGCTCGACACGCTGCGGGCGCAGTGGGGCATGCGCTATCCGGGCGAATGATCTAAAAAAAGTGCGCTGCTCTGCAGCGCACTTTTTTGTTTCTAGGCCAGCACCACTTCACCTTGGCGCTCGAACGCCGCCACCCAACCCGCCAGCGCATCGATCCAGGCCGGATGCTCGTTGATGCACGGGATCAGCTCGAACTCCTCGCCGCCCGCTTCCAGGAACACCTCTTTGCCGCGGATGCCGATCTCTTCCAGCGTCTCCACACAGTCGGCCACAAACGCCGGGCAGATCACGCTGAGCTTGCGCACGCCGCTGGCGGCCAGCTCCTGCAGCTTCTGCTCCGTCGAAGGCAGCAGCCACTTGTCGCGCCCCAGGCGCGATTGGTAAGAGATCGAATACTTCTCGGCCGGGATGTTGAGCTCGCGCACGAACGCATCCGTAGTGCGGAAGATCTGGTGGCGGTAGCAGGTGGCGTGCGCCGCGCTGGGTACATCGCAGCAATCTGCGCTGCGCAGGCAGTGCGCCCCGGTGGGGTCGCTCTTGCGGATGTGGCGCTCCGGCAGCCCGTGATAGCTGAAAAGCAGGTGGCCGTAGTCTTTTTGCAGATGCGGGCGGGCGCTCTCCACCAGGGCCTTCATATAGCCCGGTTCGTCGTAGTAGGGCGGCTGCACATGCAAACGCGCCCCCGGGTCCAGCGCGTGCAACTCCTCTTGCGTTTTCACTACAGCGCTTTCAATGGTGGACATGGCGTAATGGGGAAACAGCGGGATGGCAAAGATGTCGCGCACGCCGGCATCCAGCAACGCTTGCAGCGCCTGGCGTGCGCCGGGCTTGCCGTAGCGCATGCCCAGCTCCACCGGAAGCTGCGTGCGGGCTTGCAGCGCCTGCTGCACCCGCTGGCTGATCACCACCAGCGGCGAGCCCTCCGGCCACCAGATCGAGGCATACGCCTCGGCTGAGCTGGCCGGCTGCTTCGGCAGGATGAACTGCTTCACCACTACACTGCGGATGGGGCGCGGATAATCGAGCACGCGCTCATCCATCAAGAATTCTTCCAGATACACGCGCAGCGCGTCTTCTTCCGGCGCGTCCGGCGAGCCAAGATTCAACAGCAATACACCTTTGGCATCCGACACTACGTTCAACCTCACTTAATTGGGCAACTTTTCACAAAAATACCACTACCGATCTCAAAAATCTACTACATACGAGAAGTCATTAATAAACCGCATTGCAAAATTCGCTCACCAAAGCGAAAGTGAAGGTTAATACAAACGCCTAGATATTATCCCGCACGCTGCTTACACTCGCTAGACAACCAAGGAGTGTTTGTGCGTAAATTTCTAACTTTCATCATGCTGGCTGCCGTCCTGGCAGCTTGTTCTCCCCGCATCCAGTCCACACGCCAGCCGGTTGACCCCAACCAGCCCGGCGCCATCACCATCCCGCATACGATGGGCGAGGCCGTGCTGCCCGGGCCGGCCCTGCGGGTTGTGGCGCTGGAATGGACCTATGTCGAGAACCTGCTGGCGCTCGGCATCCAGCCGGTCGGCGTTGCCGATATCGAGGGCTTTGAAACCTGGGTCAACGTGCCGGTTGAGCTTTCCGCTGACGTCGTAGACGTAGGCATGCGCGGCGAGCCGGATTTCGAAACCCTGGCCGCCCTGCAGCCCGATCTCATCATTGATACCGAGGCCACCGCCGCCGGCTACTACGAGCAGCTGGATGCGATCGCCCCCACGCTGGTCTTCAATCCTTATCCGGATGATCCCAACATCTCGACCTTCCAGGAGATGCAGGACAGCTTCCGCCTGCTGGGCCAGGCCACCGGCCGCAGCGATGTGGCCGAACAAGTACTGGCGCACCTGGACGCCAAGATCGCCGAGGGCCGCGCCGCCATCGCGGCCAGCGGCCACGCCGGCGAAGGCTTTGTGCTCTCGCAGATGATGTCGTGGCTCAATACCGCCTACCTGCGCTTCTTCATAGACAATGGCATGGCCACCAACATCGTCGAGCAGTTGGGCCTGGAGAATGCCTGGGGGTCTGACTTTGCCCAATACGGCTTTGCTGAAGTGGGCACAGAAGCCCTCACCGAAGTCGGCGATGTGTACTTCTTCTACGTCATGCAGGATGATGACGGCCTCAACACCTCCGGCTCCTTCCAGAAGTTGTGGGAGAGCCTGCCCTTCGTGCAGTCGGGCAAAGCGCACGCCATCGGCGGCGACACCTGGCTGTTCGGCGGGCCGCTCTCGGCCGAAGTCCTGATCGACCGCGTGGTGGCGGCCGTCACCGAGTGAGCTGGGCCGCATAGTGGATCACCCGATCGAACAAACCCTCGCCTTCCTGGCAGCTGCGAACGAAGACTATCGTTCGCAGCTGCTGGCTGCGCGTGATGAGCAGCCTGGCTGGCTGAGCGCCAGCCAGCTGCAAGAGTCTGCCCACCTGGCCCCGCTGCTGCAGGCCAACGGCGCGCACCACAAATCCAGCGACCAGCAGTCGCCGGCTGCTTTGTGGTTCGGCCACTACATCTTCAATATCATGGCCGTGGCGGTCACCTGTTACCTGGCGGCCGGCCGCGTGCCTGACCTGCGGCCTGCGTCCGTCGCCCTGCGCTTTGACGAAGACGGCGAGCCGCAGGCCATCGCCTGGGAGGGCCGCCGCTTCGCCGCCTTGGCCGGCGACCCGGCCGCCGACCATCCGGACTGCATGCCTCTGCCGGATGCTGACGCGCTGCGTCTGCACCTCACCCAGCAGCTCGAAGCGCACTGTGAAGCCATCATCCTGAGCCTGCGCCAGAACTCGCGCATCGGCGTGTCTGGCTTGTGGCTGCTGGCGCGCGACTATTACGGCTCGGCCTTCAGTTGGATCGGCGAGTTGCTCGGCAACCAGCCGCATGCTCTGGAAGAGGCACGTGCCGCTGCGGCGCTGCCTACGCAGTTGGCTCGCCAGCGAGACTTCATCTGCGTGGAGCACGCCGGCTACACATATCAACTGCTCGACCGCGTTTCCTGCTGCCTGTACTACAAGACCGATGAGGGGCACTACTGCTCCAACTGCCCACACCGCCCTATGCCAGAGCGCATCACGCTCATCAAAGGTTGGCTGGCTGAGCGGGCTGCAGCCGCCAGCGACGCGGGCCAAGCCACAGAAGCCAGTACCAGCTAATGACTACAGTACAAACCCAGCCGCGCCCCGCGCAGCCCAGCCAACGCGCCAACACGCTTCGCCTGCTGGCCTTCCCGCTGATGGCGGCCCTGTTGCTCCTCGTGATGGTGGCCAGCACCGCCTTCGGCGCAGCCGAGATCGAGCCGCGCATCGTGGCCCAATCCGTCACCCAGTTCGATGACACGAACACCAGCCATCTGGTCATCCGCAACCTGCGCATGCCGCGCGCCGTCACCGCCGCCCTGGTGGGCGCCGCGCTAGCCGTGGCTGGCGCGGTGATGCAGGGCCTAACCCGCAACCCCCTGGCCGACTCGGGCCTGCTGGGCATCGAGGCCGGCGCGGCCCTGGCCGTGATGGTGGCGGTGCTGTATCTGGGGGTCAATTCCCTCTCCAGCTTTGCGTTGTTCGCTTTTGTGGGGGCGGGCGTCAGCGGGGCGGCCGTGTACGCCATTGGCTCGGTGGGCCGCGGCGGCCCGACGCCGATCAAGCTCACCATTGCCGGCGCGGCGCTCGGCACCATGCTGGCTTCGATCACCAGCCTGCTGGCGATCATGCACCCGCTCAGCTACGACCAGGTGCGTTTTTGGATGGCCGGCAGCGTGGCCGGCCGCGAGATGGAGCTGATCGCCCAGGGCGCGGTCTATATTCTCATCGGGCTGGTGCTCGCCATCCTGCTGGGCCGCCAGATCACCACGCTCTCTCTGGGCGATGATATTGCCCGCAGCCTGGGGCTGAATGTGCTGTGGGTCAAGCTGCTCTCGGCCTTGGCGGTGGTCGTGCTGGCCGGCACCTCAGTTTCGCTGGCTGGGCCGATCGGCTTTGTGGGCCTGGTGGCGCCGCATGCGGTGCGCTTCTTCACCGGGCCGGATTACCGCTGGGTCATCCCGTATGGGGCCTTGCTGGGCGCCATCTTCATGGTGGTGGCCGATGTGGTTTCGCGCGTGGTCATGCGCCCCATGGAGTTGCCCGTGGGACTCATGACCGCCGCCATCGGCGGGCCGATCTTCATCTATCTTGTGCGCGCCAAGGTGAAACGCTGATGGCCCCCTGGATCGTGCTGCGCTCGCGCCGCTTCCCGTTCTCCCTGCGTCTGGATGGCCGCCTGCCGCTGGTCGCCCTCGCCCTGTTGCTGGTGACCCTGAGCGCGATGGTGATCAACATGGGCGTGGGGGAGTTCAAGATCGCTCCCTTCGATGTGCTGCGTACCTTGCTGGGTTTCGACACCGGCAACCCGCAGCATGTCTTCGTAGTGCTCAACCTGCGCCTGCCGCGCATGCTGCTGGCCTGGTTGGTGGGCGCGGCCCTGGCGGTATCCGGCAATATCGTGCAGGGCATCACGCGCAACCCGCTGGCCTCGCCGGATCTCACCGGCGTGACCGCCGGCGCCAGCCTGATGGCGGTGTTCTTCATCGTGGTCATGCCCGGCCTGCCGCGCAACCTGCTGCCGGTGATGGCGTTCATCGGCGCGCTGGCGGTGGCCGTGCTGCTCTACCTGCTCGCCTGGCGCAATGGCGATTCGCCCATGCGCTTCATCCTCGTCGGCATCGGCCTCGAAGCCGCCCTCAGCGCGGTCATCGGCTTTGAGCTGACCTTTGGCCGCATCGACCTGGTGACCCAGGCCATGATGTGGCTGGCCGGCACGGTCTACGCCACCACCTGGGCCGAGGTCTACAGCGTGCTGCCCTGGATCGGCACCGGGCTGTTCATCGCCGTGCTGCTGGCGCGGCATCTGAACGCCCTCAACCTGGGCGAGGAAGTGGCCACTGGCCTGGGCGCGCCGGTGACCTTGCAGCGCGCCGTGCTGCTGCTGGTGGCCGTGGCGCTGGCCGGCGTCACCGTGACCGTGGCTGGCACGATCGGCTTTGTGGGCCTGGTGGCGCCGCACTTCGCTCGCCGCCTGGTCGGCCCTATGCACGAGGGTTCGCAGGTCATCGCCGCGCTGGTGGGCGGCACGCTGGTCATCGTGGCCGATCTGGTTGGGCGTACGGTCATCGCCCCGGCCGAAATTCCGTGCGGAATCATCATCGCCCTCATTGGGGCGCCTTTCTTCCTTTACTTGATCTGGAAAAACCGCGAGAGGTTTTAGCATGAACACATTTCTGGCAGAAAAACTCAGCCTGGCGTACACCAGCGAGCGCATCATTGATGGGCTGGACCTTGAGATCCCGGTCGGGCAGGTGACCGCCCTGGTCGGCCCCAACGGCTGCGGCAAGTCTACCCTGTTGCGCGGCCTGGCGCGCCTGCTCAAGCCGCAGGGGGGCAGCGTGCTGCTGGATGGCGCCGCCATCCACAGCCTGCCCACCAAGCAGCTGGCCCGCGAGATCGGCATTCTGCCGCAGTCGCCCGTGGCGCCCGAGGGCTTGACGGTTCGGGAGCTCGTCGCCCAGGGTCGCTACCCGCACCAGCATTGGTTCCAGCAGTGGAGTTCAGAGGATGAACAGGCGTTGCAACATGCGCTGCAGCTAACCAAGCTGCAGCCGCTGGCGGAGCGCGGCGTGGATACGCTCTCCGGCGGGCAGCGCCAGCGCGCCTGGATCGCCATGACCCTGGCGCAGGAGACCAACACCATCCTGCTCGACGAGCCGACCACCTTCCTTGATCTGGCCCATCAGATTGAAGTGCTCGACCTGGTGCACAACCTCAACCAGCAGGGCAAGACCATCATCCTGGTGCTGCATGACCTCAATCATGCCGCTCGCTGCGCTCACCACATAGTGGCTCTGCATAACGGTCAGGTGGTGGCGCAGGGCACGCCGCACGAAGTGATCGTGCCGGATGTTGTGCAGCGCGTCTTTGGCGTGGAGAGTCACATCATGCGCAACCCGGTCACGGGGCAGCCGATGTGCTTGCCGGTCAAGCTGGCGGGATAACTGCATGGCTACGCGGGCCACTGTGCATCCCGAGCGCAGGCGAGGGATCCTCGCTGACGAGTCGCAAGGACCCGCGTAGTATAGAAGATGCGCCAGCAGAGATCCTTCGCTGGCGGGGCCACGGCAGTCTGGTGTAGTTGTATAAAACCCGCTCAGGATGACAAAGGGGAATAGTTATTGCGCGAAAAGTGGGTGGGGATCAAAAGTTATTACTAACAACTTGAGCTGCGCAGAAGAAAACCTGTCAAGCTATTGAGTAACGCTACTCATCCCGCGAGGGCAGGGTGTAGTAGTTGTAGACCGTCTCGCTCAGGTCAGAGAAGATGGCTGAGATGGGGTCAAAGATCAGCTGTACGGGCTGGTAGAAGGTGATCACCAGCACATAGTCGCCGTTGGGGGTGAACACGATGCCGGCATCGCTCATTACGTTGATGACCTGCGTATTCGGGTTGGTGACCCAGCCGTGCTTGTGGGCTACGCGGGTGCCTTCGGGCACGCCGGCTTCCAGCAGGATGCCGATGCGGTTCTGGCTCAGGATGTCCAGCATGTCCTGGCACTCGCCCTGGGTGATCTGGTCGGGGAAGACCGCCCGCAGCGCCCCGCCGCCGTCCTCGGCGCACTGGTAGATGTCCGAGAGCAGCATGCCCATGTCAGTCGGCGTGGTCTGGTTGTACGGATCGGGGTCAGTGTTCACATCGCTGCGCTGGCTGGCGGGCGTGCTGTAGCGCTCCAGCAGCGGCGCCCCAAGATAAAAGTAGCCGGCCAGGAAAGTGTTCTGCAGCCCGAGTTGGTGCATATCCTCGGTGACGGTGATCGGCGCCCGCGGGCCGCCGATCACTTCGCTCATCAGGGCGTCGGTGGCTTCGTTGAGCGACTGGGCGATCATCTCGCGGAACAGCTCACGCACGCGGGCATCCGGCTCCCCATCAATGGTTTTGAAGGTCGAGACCATCACCGGGATCTTCATCAGGCTGGCCGCGGTGAATGAGATATCCGGCTGGGTGGGTAAGTTGCTGCCCAGGCGGTAAATGAAATGGATCTCCTGACCCGTAGCCAGGTCCTGAAAATAGATGTCGGCAATGCCGTCGTAGCCGGCCACTTCCATGATCTGCTGCAACTGCACCTGCAGGTTCTGCAGGTTGGGGCGGGCGGTGGCCGACTCCTGGATGGTGAGGCTGACCGAGCGCTGCGAGGGCGAGAACAGGGCGCGCTCGATCTGAGTGACGGCGCTCTCCACATTGATGGAGGTGCCGGGCTCGCCCAGGCGGAACTGGGTCGTGCCGGCGATGGGCTGGGCCGGGCTGGGCGCCTTGTCGTAGCGGGCCGAGATCTCCTCCTGCAGATAGCGCAGCAGCAAACCTTCAGAGAACGTCGCATCCAGTGGCACCTCGACCGGGTTGGATACGTTGCCCCACAAATAATCCCAGAAGCCGCCCCAGAAAGGCGAGCTGGTGCGCTGCTGGTCAGCCGCGGCGATCATGCCTTCCAGGTTCAAGCGGAACTCGGCTACGGCCGGGTCCATGTGGATGATGCTGTCGCCGTAACGCAGCTCGACCGGCAGGTTGTAGATACGCAGCAGGCGTTCAGCCGCCTGTTGGCGGCTGACGCCGCCCATGGGGATGCCGCCCACCACCAGGCCAGCCGGGAAGTTGGCGCGGTCACGGCTATAGAGGATGAGCTGGACGATGAGTAGAACCAGGGTGCTGATCAGCAGGAAGCTGGCAGCCAGGCGCATGAAAGAAGAGCGCGGGCGAACGTAAAAACTCATAGCAGGGTGTGCCTTGCGTTTGTTGCAAAGCTCGGCGAGTATATCATCCGCATGTGCGTGTTAGAATCGTGCGTATTAGGGTTGCATGAATGCAGCCTTTCCCCATAAACCACATCACACACACTCTCTATGCTGCGTAGCTTCCTTATATATCTCTCACAAGCTGATTGGGCCCGCCGTCTCATCATGAGCCTGGGCGTCTCGCGGCGCATGGCGCGCCGCTTTGTCGCCGGCGACGAGCTCTCCGATGCCCTGCATGCCGTGCGCAAGCTCAATAATGACGGCATGCTGGCCACGCTCGACTTGCTGGGTGAGCACACTGCCGATGCCGCCGCGGCCAATGCCTCCACCGCCCGCATCGTCGAGGCCATCCAGCAGATCGCCGAAAGCGGCGTGCGCTCCGGCGTATCGATCAAGCTGACCCAGCTTGGCCTCAAGCTCGATCTGGCCCTGGTCGAAAGTAACCTGCGCCAGATCCTGCAGGCGGCCAACGCCCATCAGGTCTTCGTGCGCATTGATATGGAAGACTCGCCCTGGGTGGACACCACCCTGACCCTGTATCGCAAAATGCGCGCCGAGGGCTTGCAGAACGTGGGCGTGGTCATCCAGTCGTACTTATATAGAAGCGAGGCGGACGTACTCGCACTGATCGCCGAGGGCGCCCGCATCCGCGTCGTCAAAGGCGCCTACATGGAGCCGCCTGACCGCGCCTTCCCCGAGAAGGCTGACGTGGACGCGGCCTATGACCGCCTGGCCGACCTGCTGCTGCATGCCGGGCATGCGGTGCCAGCCGTCAGCGGGGTGGCCGGCCCCTGGCCGCCCATGCTGGCCGTCGCCAGCCAGGACCCCAAGCGCATCGAGTTCGCCAAGCAGCACGCCGCCGAGCTCGGCATCCCCAAAGAGCAGGTCGAGTTCCAGATGCTATTCGGCATCCGCCGTGATCTGCAGCAGGCCTTGGCGGCCGAGGGCTATCCGGTGCGTATCTATGTGCCGTATGGGCGTGAGTGGTATCCGTACTTCATGCGCCGCCTGGCCGAGCGCCCGGCCAACCTCTGGTTCTTCCTGACGAATTTGGTGAGGCGCTGATGTCTGAGCTCGCTCACGAACTGGCCGGCGCGCTGCACAGCGAAGGCGAAAAGACGCTTGCCTTTTTCCGCCAACTGACGCCGGAGCAGATGCAGACCCGCATCTACGAAGATGGTCTGGCCTGGACCACCCACAATCTGCTGGCCCACTTTGTCGATGTTGAAGGCTCGCTGGGCCGCATCATCCGCCGCATCGCCGAGACGGGGGAGGGCGTACCGGTTGATTTTGACATCAACCGCTGGAACGCCCGCCACACCACTGATATGAGCGAACATCCAGATGCTTGGCTGCTGGAGGAGTTCGCCCGCCGCCGCAGCGCCAACGTGGAGTGGGCGCGCGGCCTGAGCGAAGATGAGCTCGAGCGCCGCGGGCGGCACCCCGCGCTCGGCGAGACCGAGATCAAGCACATGCTCAAGCTGCTCTACATTCACTTGCTCGGCCACCAGCGCGATATCAAGCGCGTCCTCGCACTGTCATGAGCCAACAGCCGCCCATTCCGGATATGCACATCATCCCGCTGCAGGCCGCGCCGCAGGGCGTAGTGTTGCTGCGCGAGACTGACCATGTGCTGCGCCGCTTCGGTGAGCTGGCGCTGCAGACCCTGCCCGCTGGCAGCCAGGGCGCCTACAGCCTGCGCGCCGAGGCGGACCGCGTGCTGTTCGTCATAGACGGCGCGGTCGATGCACGCCTGCTAGACCTGCGCCCCCAGTCGCCCAGCCACGGCGTACATACCAGCATCCGGCTGCAAGCCAACGCCCAGGCGCTGCTGGTGCCCTTTGGCGTAGCCTGCAGCCTGGCCGCGCCGGACGCGGCCCGCGTGCTGTGGCTCAGCACCCACAGCCAGCCGCACGCGGCGGACCGTGACGCCACCCCAGACGAGCTCGCTCAGTTCGCCGCCGGCTAACTGTGAACACTAACCCGCTGGTTTTATTCCTACGTCTCTCCCGCCCCTGGTTCTTGCTGGGCGGTTTTCTGTTTTATTTTCTCGGCGTGGGCATTGCCCGCTACCTGGGCCACCCGCTGGATTGGAACGTGGTGCTGGCCGGGCAGATCTGGGTCAGCGCCATGCAGTTGTGCGTGCACTATCTCAACGAGTACTTTGACCATCCCAACGATGCCAACCACACCAGCCGCACGCTGTTCAGCGGCGGCAGCGGGGTGCTGGGGCAGGGCGAGGGCCAGCTGCACCCGCAGGTGGCCCTGGTGGCGGCTGGCACCGCGCTGGCGTTGGTGGCGGCCGCCACCAACGTAGTGGCGCGGGCTGGCAGCCTCAACACCACCGTGCTGCTCATCATGGCCCTCATCTTCTTCGGCGCCTTCTTTTACTCTGTGCCGCCCGTGCGCCTGGCCACCAGCGGCTACGGCGAGTTGAGCACCGCCATCGTGCTGGCCGCCCTGGTACCTGCCTTCGGCTTCAGCCTGCAGGTCGGTGGCTTGCACCGCCTGCTGGCGATGAGCACCTTCCCGCTGGTGGTGCTGACCATGGCCTCCATGCTCTCGCTGGAGTTCGCCGATTACGCCCAGGACCTGCGCACCGGCAAGCTGACCCTGTTCGTGCGCGTGGGCTGGGAGCAGGCGCTGCGCCTGCACCACATGCTGGCCGCCGCCGGCTATGCCCTGATGTTGGGCGCCCTGGCGGCCGGGCTGCCGGCGGCCATCGGCGTCATGCCCTTGTTCAGCCTGCCGCTGGCCGGGCTGCAGGTCTGGTACATGCAGCGCATCGGCCAGGGGCTTAAGCCCAACTGGCTGGCGGTCACCTTTAACGGCATGGCCTTCACTTTCCTGAGCGCGTATTTGCTGGCGCAGGCCTTCTGGACGCGCTAGCAGCAACATTCAACTCCCAACCTCAATTCCCCGCCTATATAATCTCATCACCTAAAGGAGATATCCCAATGGACCTCAAAGTTGGTCAAAAAGCCCCTGACTTCAAGCTGCCCGACGAGAATGGCAAGCTGCACAGCCTTTCAGACTACAAAGGCAAGACCGTGGTGCTGTACTTCTACCCGGCCGACGACACCCCCGGCTGCACGCTGGAGGCCTGCAACTTCCGCGATGATTACCTCAAGTACAAGGCCGCTGGCGCAGTGATCCTGGGGGTCAGCCCGGATGACGAGGAATCTCATGAGAAGTTCAAGAAAAAATTCAACCTGCCTTTCCCGCTCCTGGCCGACGTCGGCCACAAGGTGAGCGAGAAATACGGCGTATGGGGCGAGAAAACCATGTTCGGCAAGAAATACATGGGCGTGATCCGCTCCACCTTCCTGATCGGGCCGGATGGCAAGATCGCTGAGCTGTACAACAAGGTCAGCGTGCCCAAGCACAGTGAGAAGGTGCTCAAAGCGGTTGAAGAATTACAAGCCTGAAAGCGAAAATCGAATCAGTGATATACTGACTTCGTACCTTTCGGCACAATAACAACACGAAAGGCTTTTTTGGAGGACAACGGATGATTCATCTCCTCATTGTTGGTGTGCTTGTGGTGGTGGCGACCCTCGGTTTGGGCTTGCTGCTGACCCAAACAGGCATCTTGCCGGCACAGGCAAGCCAACAAGCCATCACGATCGACTGGCTGTTCGATATTCACTTCTGGTTCATCGCTTTCTTCGTCGCGCTGATCTGCGTCATCATCGTGTACAGCCTCATCGTCTTCCGCCGCAAGCAGGGTGAGAAGGGCGATGGCGTGTACATGCACGGCAACCAGCGCCTCGAGATCATCTGGACGATCGTGCCCATCGGTATCGTGCTGTGGATGGCCGTCATCGGCGGCCAGACGCTCTCAGACGTAGAGCGCCGTGACCCGCAGGCCATCACTGTGGATGTGTTCGCCTCGCAGTGGAGTTGGCGCTTCCAATATGAAGTGACCACCGCCGAGGGCGTGCAGACCGCGGTTGCCTCTGATGTGCTCGTGCTGCCCCGCAACCAGCAGGCCCTGTTGCGCTTGCACTCGCAGGACGTCATCCATTCCTTCTATGTGCCTGAATTCCGCGTCAAGCAAGACATCTTGCCTGGCGGCGAGAAATATGTGCGCGAGCTGCGCATCACCCCTAACACCAACGGAACCTACACCGTGCAATGCGCCGAGATCTGCGGCCAGGGCCACTACAGCATGCTGGCTGAGGTGCAAGTGGTCGATGGCGCCGAGTTCACCAGTTGGCTCACCGAGCAGGCCGCCGACTGCAACCTGTCGGACGCCGAGTGCGGTCTGCGCTGGGCTGAAACTTTCGGCTGCCTCGGCTGCCACAGCCTGGACGGCACCGCCAAGATCGGCCCCACCTGGCTTGGCCTGTTCGGCCACGCCGTGGAGCTGACCGATGGCAGCACCGTGACGGCTGACCACAACTACCTTTTGACCTCGATCGTCGACCCGAATGCCCAGATCGTGGCCGGTTACCAACCCAATGTCATGCCACAGAACTTTGATGAGCTTCTCAGCGAGGAGCAGATCAACCAGATCGTGGCTTTCATTGAAAGCCTGGGCAACTAAGGAGTTTGAGGATGCGCTTCTTTTCCACAAGTTTTTTCCGCGGTTTGATCGCCCAGGCAGCTGGCACCGTCTTGGGTATGGGCCTGGTGATGGCGCTGCGCGTCATCTTCGGCCTGCCGCTCTCCAGCCCGGTCGAGGCGGATGATGCCCACATCCGCGAGATCATCGTGGTGGGTGGCGTGATCGTTGGCGCCATCACGTTCATGATCGGCGCGGGCGTCTTCACCGACTGGTTCAAGTGGGCCCGCGGCGAGGAAACCTCTGACGATCATACGCCGGATCCCAGCAAGCCCAATTGGATGCGCTACTTCAGCGTAGACTTTGACCACAAGGTCATCGGCGTGCAATACGGCGTCACCTCGCTCCTGCTGCTGCTGTTCGGCGGCATCTTTGCCATGCTCTTCCGCATCGAGCTCTCCGGCTCGGGCATTACCTTCCTCAATAGTGAGATCTTCAAGGTGCTGTTGGGCTACGACGGCCCGCACCTGTACAACACGCTCATGTCGCTGCACGGCATCGTCATGATCGCCGGCATCCTGCTGGGCGTTGGCGCCATGTCCAACTACCTGGTGCCCATGCTCATCGGCGCCAACGATATGGCCTTCCCGCGTCTGAATGCGTTCGCCTTCTGGATCAACGTGCCCGGCGCGGCCATCCTGCTCAGCAGCCTGTTCTTCGGTGGCTTCGACACAGGCTGGGTGGGCTACCCGCCCCTGAGCCTGCGCGCTCCCCTGGGTATGCAGATGTTCCTCATCGGCGTGTACCTGGTGGGCCTTTCCTCCATCGCCGGCTCCATCAACGTCATCGTCACCACGCTGACCATGCGCGCCAAGGGCATGAGCATGTTCAGGATGCCCATCTTCTGCTGGGCCGCCCTGGCCACCGCGCTGCTGCAGTTCACCGCCACCCAGCTGATCGGTCTGTCCTTCCAGCTCGTCATGCTGGAGCGCCTGCTGGGTATGACCTTCTTTGACTCGCTCAAGGGCGGTGACCCGGTGCTGTACCAGCACTTGTTCTGGTTCTATTCACACCCGGCCGTGTATGTGTTCATTCTGCCCGGCCTGGGCGTCATCAGTGAGCTGCTGCCGGTCTTCAGCCGCAAGCCGCTGTACGGCACCCGCTGGGTGGCGCTGTCCTCCTTCGGTATCGCCGTGGTCAGCTTCTTTGTATGGGCTCACCACATGTTCGTCTCCGGCATGAGCCCCTTCCTGCGCATCCCGTTCATGTACTCCACCTTGCTGGTGGCGGTGCCCACGGGCGTCAAGTTCTTCAGTTGGGCTGCCACGCTATGGCAAGGCAAGATCATTTTCAAGACCCCCATGCTGTTCGCCCTGGGGGCGGTGGTCATATTCCTGCTGGGTGGCGTTACCGGTCCCCCGCTGGCCACCATCGCCACTGACCTGCACTTGCATGACACCTGGTTCGTGGTCGGCCACTTCCATGACACCATGTTCGGCGGGTTTATCTTCCCGTTCGTGGCAGCCATCTTCTACTGGTTCCCCAAGATGACTGGCCGCATG
The DNA here is from genome assembly GCA_019454165.1 of Anaerolineales bacterium. Taxonomy (GTDB): domain Bacteria; phylum Chloroflexota; class Anaerolineae; order Anaerolineales; family UBA11579; genus JAMCZK01. The sequence goes on from CP075367.1 coordinate 1,040,742, forward strand.
TACAACGAGAAGCAGGGCAAGATCCAGTTCTGGCTCATGTTCATCGGTTTCATGCTGATGAGCAACCTGCAGCTCGTGCTCGGCTTGCTCGGTATGCGCCGCCGCGTGGTGGATTTCGACGCCGCGCTCGGTTTCGATACCATGCAACTGGCCCTCACCATCGGCGGCTTCATGGTCTTCTTCGGCATGCTGCTCTTCGCCTACAACATCATCCGCAGCTGGACCAAGGGTGAGGTTGCCGAGGGCAACGTGTGGGACTCCCGCTCCCCCGAGTGGCAGAAGCCCAACCCCATGCCGCTGCACAACTACGAACACCCCTTTGAAGTGGTGGGTGAGCCGTACGATTACGGCCTCCCCAACTCGCGCTATGTGAACATGAACCCGGCGGGCGAAAGCCCGGCCGCGCACTAACGGTTGAGGAGTGGACTGTAATGGCTGATAACAACGAAAGCCGCCGAGCGGCACTGAACCGGGGAGTGTGGGTAGCCTTCATGCTCGCCGTGCTCACCTTTGGTGAGTTCCTGGTCGGCGTGATTGCGCCCCCCTGGGGCACGCTGCTGCTGGTCGTGGCGGCCTTCAAAGCCTTCTTCGTGATCACGGAGTACATGCACATTGGGCGCTTGTTCTCCTCGGATGAGGAGCACTAAATGTCTGCTGTAGAAAGCTACGCAACCAAACTTGTCCGCAACCGCATGGGGTTGTGGCTGTTCATCATCTCAGACGCCTTCGTGTTCGTGGGCCTGTTCGTGGCCCGCATGGTGCTGCTGGGCGATACTCGCCCTGAGTTGGATCAGGGCCTGGGTCTGGCGGTCACGATCATGCTGCTGGTCAGCAGTTTCTTCATGAACCGCGCCGAAGTCGAGATGGCTCACGGCAATCGCCCGGCCTTCCTGCGCAACACCTTCATCACCATGGCGCTGGGCGTCATCTTCCTTCTGGGCGTGGTCGGTGTCGAGTGGCAGATCGCTCACTTCGGCCCGGCTGACGGCCAGCAGGGCGCCGTGTTCTACGCCATGACCGGCTTCCATGCCTTCCATGTGCTGACCGGTGTGATCTTCCTGTTCATCGTGTGGAACAACGGCCGCCGCGGCCACTACAGCGCCGAGAAGCACTGGGCCGTGGAAGCTTGCGCCATCTACTGGCACTTTGTGGACGTGGTGTGGATGTTCTTCTATGTAGGTCTTTACCTACTGGGAACGCCGATCGTCTAACATCGCTCTAAGAGCCTATCGGGTATAACAGAAGCGGGCTGTGCTGGCCCTGCAAGCGCCGAATGCGGCGCATGCAGTCAGCCACCCGCTTTTGTGCTTTCCTAGAAAGACGTGATGAAGAACAAACGCATCCTTGCAATAACCCTCGGCCTTCTCGCAGTGGCTGCCCTTGGCGTGACCGCCTTCCAGATCTGGGAGCAGCAGAACACCTTCCGCGGCTCGGAGATCACGCCTGCCCAGGCCGCGACTCCCATCCAGCTGCAACGCCTGGATGGCTCCACCTATGATCTGGCCGCCCAGCGTGGCCGCGTGGTGGTGCTGTACTTTGGTTTCACCAACTGCCCTGACTTCTGCCCGGGCACTCTGGCCAAATTCCAGCAGGTCGTCGCCCGCATGGGCGAGACGGCCAGCCAGGTGGATTTTGTCTTCGTCACCGCGGACCCTGACCGCGACACCCCAGAAGTGGCCGACCAGTATGCGCGCCACTTCAACCCGGCCTTCATCGGCCTGTCTGGCAGCGAAGAGGAGTTGACCCCCATCTGGCAGGGCTATTACGTAGGCCGCCTGATCGTGCCCATGCCGGACAGCGTGCTGGGCTACACCGTGCAGCATTCCACCCGCTCCTACGTGATCGATAAGCAGGGCAACCTGCGCCTGACCTTCCCATTTGAAATGCAAGCCGCGGACATGGCTCACGACTTGCGCCTGTTGTTGGCGGAACAATAACAATGAAGATCGATACCAAAGCAGCCCCCTTGTACATGAACCGCTTCATTGTGGTGGCGGCCGTCTCCATTCTGGCGGCCTGGCTCATCAGTGAAGCCGGCCTCTTCCTGCAGCAGGACCGCAACACGGCCCGCCCTCCGCAGCAGATCGAGCTCATCATCCCCGCCGGCACTGCCGCCAAAGTGGCCGCCGGCGAGCAGGCGCCTGGCATCCCGGATGAGATGACCTTCGTGCTGGGGGATGTGCTTGTGGTGCGCAACGAAGACTCTGAGACGCATACCCTCGGCCCGTTGCTGGTGCCGGCCGGCGCCAGCGCCAGCCTGCCCCTCAACGAAGAAGACAACTACTCCATGACCTGCAGCTTCAACGCCAGTAGCTACATGGGGCTCACCGTGCGCCCGCCCACGACCCTGCGCACCCGCCTGGTGGGCATCGCTTTCGCCGCCATCCCCACCGCTGCCATGCTGTTCGTCTACAGCCTGGCGGTCTTCCCGGTTCAACCCAAGGCCGTCTAACTCATGCTCGCCCGCCTGTTCAGCCGCCGCTGGCTGCTCACCACCATCCTGGTGCTGGCAGCTGCTGCGGTGATGGTTCGCCTGGGGATCTGGCAGCTGGACCGCCTGGAGTGGCGTCGCGGCTTCAACGCCCGCGTGATCGAGCAGGCCGACCTGCCGCCCATGCAGTTGGGGGCGGGTGACCTGGATTTGGATTTATACTCAATGGAATACCGCCAGGTGCAAGTGACTGGCGAGTACCTTGCACAAGATGCGGTTGCCATGCGCAACCAGGTCTGGGTGACCGTATACGGCGGCAATGAGGTCGGCTACAAGCTGCTCATGCCATTGCGCATCGAGGGCAGCGACACGGCCATTCTCGTGGACCGCGGCTGGATCCCAGCCGGCGAACCGCTGGATCTGGCGCAGTATGCACCGCCCGGCCCGGTCACCGTGACCGGCCAGTTGCGCCGCGCCGAGATCGACGTGCAGCTGGCCTTCAATGCAGACCCCACGCTGCAGCCCGGGCAGCCGCGCCTGGAACTGTGGAACTATCTGGACCTGCCGCGCCTGGCGGAGCAGATGGAGACGCCGCTGCTCACCAGTGGCTACCTGCAGATCGTGCCGCAGGCCGTGCAAGACCAGCCGCCGTTCGCCAACCCGCCCGAGCTTGATCTGAGCGAGGGTTCGCACTTTGGCTACGCGGTGCAATGGTTCACCTTTGCCACTATTTTGCTGGCGGGCTACCCATACTATGCCCGCCGCCAGGATCTGAGAAACGAGAAATGAGCCCAACCAAGAAGAAAGCAACAAAGAAAAAGGCCGTGCGTAAAACGGCTGCGCCCAAGTTGGCGGTCGGCAACTTCCGCTACCTGGTGCTGGCCGCCGCCATCTCCACCTTCCTGCTGATCGTCATCGGCGGCATTGTGCGCGTCACCGGTTCCGGCCTGGGCTGCCCTGACTGGCCGACCTGCTTCGGCCGCATCCTGCCGCCGCCGCAGATCGAAGCGCAGATCGAGTTCAGCCATCGTTTCTGGGCCTCGGCTGTCACCTCGCCGCTGATCCTGCTTTCGGCGTTCTTCGCCTGGCGCCGCTTCCGCAGCGTACGGCTCATCTGGTCGCCGCTGTTCTGGTCGCTGCCCATCCTTGCCATCCAAGGCGCCCTGGGCGCCGTAGTAGTGCTGCAGGAGTTGCCGCCCTACATCGTAGCGGTGCATCTCGGCACGGCCTTCCTGCTGCTGGCCCTGCTGATCGTCGCCACTGTGACCGCCTTCCAGCTGCATCAACAACCCAAGCAGGCTGATAAGCTGGTCTTCCGCAGCCGCTTTGCGCGCCTGGCCTTCGGCGGCCTGGTGGGCCTGTTCATCGTGCTGGTCAGTGGCGCATTTACCGCCGCCGAAGGCGCAACCTATGCCTGCTCCGGCTGGCCGCTGTGTAACGGAGAGCTTATTCCCAGCCACCCGTTGGGCTGGCTGCACATGTTCCACCGCCTGATGGTGGCGCTGCTCACCGTGCATATCGTGATGCTGCTGCGCGCCGCCTGGCGCACCCAGCGCACCCAGCGCGGCATCCTCTCGGCCGCTACGCTGACCGTGGTGTTGTACTTTGCCCAGGTGCTGGTGGGCGCGCTCAAGGTCAGCATGCAATTTCCCATCTACTTGCTCGGCCTGCATGTGGCCACCGCCGCGGCGGTGTGGGCCATGATGGTCGTGCTCGTGGTGCTGGTCGGTCTGGCTGGCCGCAGCACGCAAGATGAGGAGCGCGAGGCCGCCAAGCCGGTCAACCGCAAGCAGCGCCTGGTCGATTTCGTATTGCTGACCAAGCCCATCATCGTGGCCCTGTTGCTGGTGACCACCTACGCCGGCATGGTGGTGGCGGGCAAGGCTTTGCCTTCGCTCTCGCTCACCTTCTGGACCCTGCTAGGCGGTGCGCTGGCGGCGGGCGGCAGCGGCGCCATCAACCAATACATTGACCGCGAGATCGACCAGCATATGACCCGCACGGCGCGGCGGCCCATCGCCGCCGGCCGCCTGACCCCCGCCGAAGGCTACGCCTTCGGCCTGGGCGCCCTGGTGGTCTCGTTCTACATCATGGCCGGCTTCGTCAACCTGCTGGCCGCGCTGCTGGCCCTGGCCGGCATGATCTACTACATCGTGCTGTACAGCCTGTGGCTCAAGCACGCCACCGTGCAGAACATCGTCATCGGCGGCGGGGCAGGGGCCATCCCACCGTTGGTGGGATGGGCCGCCGTCACCGGCGACCTGAGCATTCCGGCGCTGTTCCTGTTCGCCATCATCTTCATGTGGACCCCGCCGCACTTCTGGGCGCTGGCCCTCGTCAAGCAGAACGATTACGCCCGCGCCGGTGTGCCCATGCTGCCTGTGGTGCACGGCGAGCGGGCCACCCGCTGGCAGATCTGGCTGTATACGCTGCAGTTGGTGGCCCTGACCCTGCTCATGCCGGTCTTCGGCATGGCGGGCGGCTTCTACGCCGTGTGCGCCGTGCTGCTGGGCGCTTGGCTGATCTACTGGGCCTGGAAGGTGTGGAAGGTGGGCAGCAACAAGATCGCCTGGAGCATGTATCGCTATTCCAGCATGTACTTGGCCTTCCTGTTCGTGGCGTTGGTGGTGGATGCGCTGGTGTAAGGCAGCTATAGGCTATAAGCTGTAAGCGATAAAGCAAAACGGGCGCACATTGTGCGCCCGTTTTTGCATCTGATTGTCATTGCGAGAGCTGAAAGTTGCATGAACATGCAACTTTCAGCCCCGAAGCAATCTGGTTTTGCGCTCTAAGCTTAAGACCAGATTGCTTCGTGCGCAGGCAAGCCTGCGCCTCGCAATGACAGTGCTATGGCGCACACTATGCGCGTCTTTGCGAGCGAGTGAAACGCACGAAGCAATCCCCAGGATAGCCTACGGAGCCACCACCTTGACTTCGATGGTCATGTCTTCGGCGTGCTCAAAATGCAGGGTCAGCTCAAACGTGTCGCCGGCGACCAGCTCGCGCTGCAGGTTGATCAGCATGATGTGATAGCCGCCCGGCTCAAAGGCGATCTCGTGCCCGGCGGCCAGTTCTACGCGTTCCACCTTCACCATCGTGCCGATGCTGCCCATGTCGTGCATTTCGGCTTCGTCCATAGGGTGCTCGTGTTCGCCCTCGTCATGCCCGTGCTCACCCTCGTGCTCGCCGTGCTCGTGGTCGGCCGCCTGTCCCCCGGCGGCTTCGGCTTCGCCCACCATTCCGCTCAGGTGGATCTCTACGGTCTCGGCCACATCTGACGATGCGCCGATCAGGGCATCGTCAGTATCGGTGGCGTTGTGCAGCATGAAGTAGGCTGCGCCGGTGCCGCCCGCCAGGGTGGGGCGGCTGAAGGCTTCATGCGTGTGCCAGCGGCCGCCGGCATTGCTGCACGCGGCCAGCGCCGTGGCAAGCAGAACAAGAACAACAAAATATTGCTTCTTCAAGACATCCTCTCTGCAAAATAGTGAATGGGTAGGTTAAGTATACGCCCGGCTAGCTGACCACGACGCGGGTGCCGTTGCCCAGGCTCTGCACCTGGCCGTAGCGGCTCTCCGGCATCAGCCAGCGGAACAGCCACTTGGCCTCATGCGGTTTCATGTTGACGCAGCCGTGGCTCATCTCGTTGCCGTAGTTGTCGTGCCAATACGTCCCGTGGAAAGCCACGCCCCATTCGTGGAAGTACGAGACCCACGGCACGCCGGGCAGCTCGTAGGCTTCCACATCGGCGGTGATGTTGCCGTCGCCCATGTGGCGCACTGGCATCTTGGAGAACACGGTGAAGCTGCCGGTGGGCGTGGCCGTGGGGATGCCGTTGGTGCTCACCAGGTACGGAATGCCGGTCGAGATCTTGGTGTCCATCATCAGCGCGCCTTCTTCATAGGCCCACAGGCGCTGCTCACGGATGCTGACCTCGACGTGCTTCTGGTGCAGCGGGATATGTGCGTTGACCGGGGTCAGCTCGTTGGCGGGTACTTTGCGCATGTGCTCGGCCAGCACATGGTAGGTGATCTTGAGCAGCTCGTCGGTGATCTCGTACCACAGGGCGCCGTCCGGGCCTTCGGTGATGCCGGTCACCCAATGAGTGGAGAGATAGTACAGGCGGTACAGCTTCTCCCAGCCGCGGGCGCGCGTGAAGCGGTACGACTGGGTCAGCGGCACGCTGATCTCGAACAGCTCGCCAGCCGGGTTGATCTGCACCTGCGGCGTGTGGAGCTTGGTCTCGACCGGCTGGAGGTAGGCGGTGTGGGCGTAGCCCTCGTCTACGCGGTACCAGCGCGGGTTGAAGTCTGGCCCCAGCTCCGATTCGAACTCCTCGAAGACGTAGATCAGCTGGTCGCGCGAGCGGGTGGCGACCACATCGCTCTGATAAGAGGGCTCGCTATACAGGCGCAGCTCTTTGACCGCTACGCGTGCCAGGCCGGCGGCCTCGTTGGGCTTTGCGGCGAGGGTGCTGAGCGAGAGCGGCTGCAGCGCCAGGCCACCGAGGGCCAGGCCGCCCAGCTGCAAAAATTCCTTGCGGGAGAGCTGGTCTTGCATGCACATATTCTAACAAGGCGGCCCGGCTGCGGAGCCTGAGTGCAGTGTTAGAGATCATGCCCTTATCATCTCGGGATGACGGGGGCTGCGGTCATGAGAGAACCGGTCAGTTGTGCAAGCCGCCGCGTATAATCTCGCCGTGCCCTCCTTCACGCTGGATATTCAAAGCTTCGTACGCGCCGCAACCTATGTGTTGCTGTTCTTCGGTCTGTATGCGCTGTGGGCCGGGCGCGCATCCATCCAATCCTCGCGGGATGTGCCGTTCTATCGGGTACGCCAGCAGCGCGTGTTCGGCGGCTGGCGCAACGTGGTCTTCGGCGTGGTGCTGTTCGCCGCGGCGGCCTGGATGGGCTTCAACGGCGAGCGCACCGCTTACGCCGTGTTCCCGGTCACGCCAACCCCAACGCTGAGCCCCACGCCTTCGCTCACCTTCACCCCCTCGCTGACGCCCTCGCAGACCCTGACCCCCAGCATCACCCCCACGCTGCAATTCTCGCTGACCCCGTCGCCCTCGGCCATTCCGGTGCTGCCGAGCGAGATCGCCGCCGAGTTCACCTCGCAAGTCACGCCCAGCGGCGCGGCGGTGTTCAGCCCCTTCGTCTTCGCCCGCAACATCAACCTCAGCACCTACGCGCCGATCGGCGAGGCGCTGGTGTTCGAGAATCCGGTCAACGGCATCTATGCCCTCTTCAGCTATGACCAGATGCAGCCGGATGTGCAGTGGACCGCGCTGTGGTACCGCGACGGCCAGCTGGTGCACTACGAGACCAAGCCGTGGGACGGTGGCACCGGCGGCTATGGCTACACCGAGTGGCTGGCCCAGGCCGAGGAGTGGCTGCCCGGCCGCTACCAGGTGGAGATGTTCGTGGGCAGCGAAGTGAAGTTGGTGGGCAACTTTGACGTCACCGGCCAACCCTCGACCAGCACGCCGACGCCATCCTCAACGCCGACGGCGACGCCAAGCCCGACCCGCACGCCTACGCCGCTGCCCAGCCCAACCCACACGCGCCAACCGACGGCCACTGCCGAGCAATAACAGCATGGCTTTGAGGACATCGATTAATTGATTAATCGATTAATCGGATTGGCTAAATTTCAACTGAGTTACCCCCACTTATTTCTTTGGCGACCTCCGCCGCGATCTTGGCATTGTTCTTGAGCAGCGCCAGGTTGGCCTGCAGGCTGCGCCCGCCGCTCAGCTCGGCCACGCGGGCCAGCAGGAACGGCGAAACGGCTTGGCCGCGGATGCCCTGCGCGTCGGTTTCGGCCTGAGCTTGCACGATCCAGCCCTCCACTTCATCACGCGGGATGGCGCTCTCGGCGGGCGGGGGCGCGGCCAGCAGCACGCCGCCGCCGCCCAGCTGCCAGTGCGTGCGCGCCAGCGCCGCGGCGCCGGCAGCATCCTCGACCCGGTTGCTGGTCGCCAGCCCGCTGTCCACGGAGTAGAAGGCGGGGTAGGCGTTCGTGCCATAGCCCACCACCGGCACGCCCAGGGTCTCGAACTGCTCCAGCGTGGCGGGCAGATCGAGAATGGCCTTGGCGCCGGCGCACACCAGCACGAGAGGTTGGCGGGCCAGCTCGGGCAGATCAGCCGAGACGTCCCACTGGCTGCCGCGGTGGACGCCGCCGATGCCGCCGGTGGCGAAGACGCGGATGCGGGTGCTGGCGGCGATGCGCAGCGTGGCCGCCACGGTGGTGCCGCCGCTGGCCTTTTGGGCCACCGCGGCGGCCAGGTCACGGCTGCTGAGCTTGCGCACCTGCGGGTTGCTGGCCAGCGCCTCGAGCTGCGCCGCGTCCAGCCCCACGCACAGCTCGCCGTCGATGACGGCGATGGTGGCGGGGATGGCGCCGGCCTGGCGCACAATGGCTTCGAGCGACTGGGCCAGCTCCAGGTTCTGCGGGCGGGGCAGGCCGTGCGTTATCACGGTCGATTCGAGCGCCACGACGGGCTGGCCGTTGAGGATGGCTCGGCTGACTTCCAATGAGAGTTTGAACATACCGGGTAGTTTCATAGGTTCACCGCCTGATTCTAAAGGCAAAGTTATTATTGCTGGAATAGGGGAGGGGGTCAAAATAAATTATTAGCAACTTTGCGTTGTGGTCTGACTGTGTGCGAGCCGGTTGCAGCAAGTAGGTTGGCGCGCCTGGCATGCTTGCATCTATAACTCGGAGTGGGGTGCATGGCAAGGGCGCGTCAAGGTGTTGGACAAAATCTCGGTTATCCGCATAGCGCCTTCCACGATAATTCTCATCCTTAACCCGAGCAGAGGCGCAGAGGAGTCGCCTACGATTGCAAAAATAGACGACCGTCTGCGGAGGGGGCCTGGGGGAACCAACTTTGGTTCCCCCAGTGGGGTCATAGGGGCGAAGCCCCTAAAAAAAGAAAATGGATTTGGTTTTTGACTACTACTTTCTGCGGGTGGCAAATCAGATTGCTTCGGTGCTGAAAGTTGCATGGACATGTAACTTCAGTACTCCTCGCAATGGCGGAGCGCACACAGTTACAATCCACCCATGCTCACCGTAGAAACCCACTGCCATACCGATGCCAGCGGCGACTGCCGCGTGCGGGTTGAAGACCTCATCAAAACCGCCCGCCAGCGCGGCCTGGACCGCGTGGTGGTGACCGACCACAATACCATCAGCGGGGCGGTGCGCGCCAAGCAGCTCGACCCGGAGCTCATCATCGTGGGGCAGGAGATCATGACCGAGCAGGGCGAGCTGCTGGCCTTCTTCGTGAGCGTGGAAGTGCCGCGCGACCTGCCGCCTATGGAGGCCATCCGCCTGCTGCGTGAGCAGGACGCCTACATCAGCGTCTCGCACCCGTTCGACCCGCGCCGCGGCTGGGATCTGCGCCAGCTGGAAGCGATCGCCCCGTATGTGGACGCGGTCGAGATCTTCAATGCCCGCAACATCCTGCCGGCTTACAACGAGGCCGCCGAGCGCTTCGCCGCCCGCTTTCAGCTGGGCGGCACGGCCGGCTCCGACGCCCATACCCTGATCGAGCTCGGGCGCGCCACGATGCACGTGCCCGAGTTCACGGATGCGGCCAGCCTGCGGGCGGCCATGCCGCAGGCGCAGTACACCAAGCGCACCAGCGGCCCGCTGATCCGCCTGGCCTCGCGCTACGCGGCTTTAGTGAACAAAGTGAGCAGGGGACGGTGAGCAGGGAACAGGGAACACAGATAGTTACTGATTACTGCTCACTCATCACTCATCACTCATCACTCATCACTCATCACTGCTCACTGGCGCACCTAACTGCGATAAAATCAATCTCGCGCTTTTGTGCGCCCTGGGCTCGGTGGCGGAACTGGCAGACGCAGGGGACTTAAAATCCTCCGAGGGCAACCTCTTGTGGGTTCGATTCCCACCCGAGCTACTGAATTTACCCGTAAAAATGGCCCCCCAGACCTGCCTGGCGAGGTTCGCCAGGCAAATCGGGTGCAACCGGGTGCAACCGCTAGCGCCCTTTGACAACGGCTTCCAGTAAGTCTGCGACTTGGTTTTGGATATTGGGTAGCAAGTGGCCGTAGAAATCCAGGGTGATGCTTGGCTTTGCGTGGCCTAAACGTTTGGAAGCTATCAACACATCCACGCCATTGTTTAGCATGAGTGACGCCGCCGTGTGCCGCAGGTCGTGGAAGCGCACCTTTGGCAGACCAGCTTTTTTGAGCAGCTTGTGCAAGCCTCGGTAGGCTTCAGCGGGTTCTGTCGCCAGGCCATTCTTGGCCGGAAAGACATAGCCAAAATCCCGCCAATCATCACCTGCCTTCAGTTGCCTTTCAGTGATTGCGGATGCATGTGCACGGAGCACCTGGCAGGTTTCTGTACCGATTTTGATCGCACGCACAGATGACTGGGTCTTGGGTTGCCTGGGTTGCAGGCCTTGGTCTGGTACACGCTTCAAGCTGTACTTGACTTGCAGAGACCCTTTTGCCAAGTTCACTTCAGACCACCGTAAGGCCAACAATTCACCCTGGCGCATGCCGGTCACGATAGCCAGATAGTAGAGTGCATAACTTCCGTCAGCTTCTTGCTTGGCTGCTTCTAGCAAACGCCTTACCTGGTTCTCGTTGAGGATTTGCATCTCTTTTGTTTTGGTCTTTGGCGGGCTGGCTGCGTTTGCCGGATTGTGGGTCATTACCCCCATCTTCTTTGCTGAATTCAGTGAAGCCCGAAGGATCGCATGGGTTTTCTGAACTGTGCGTTCGCCAATGCCTTTATCTAGCTGGCTGTTGTAAAGGCGCTGGATGAGAAGCGGCGTGAGCTCCCGAAGTTTTACCGAGCCAAGGGCTGGCGAGATGTAGTCTTTGACCAGTTGGTTATAGCTACGCCAGGATTCGAAGGTGAGACGGGTTTTTGCTGTTTTCAACCAGTCGGCCAGAAATTCGTCAAGCGTTACCCGTGCTGCTTTTAGCGTTAGCCCACGTTCTACCTGGCTCCCCATTTCCACTAGCCAGGCTTGCGCTTCTGCCCGTGTTTTGGCAGTGAAGCCCAGCCTGCCACCATTCATAGAGATTTGAGCTCGCCAACTCCCGTTGGGTCTTTTGTGGATACTGCCTTCTTTGTTGCCGCGTTTTCTAGTCATTCCTGTTCTCCTTGTGGGGAGCCAGGAAAGACAAGGTTTTTCTGCGTCGCTTGTTAAGGTGCAGGTTGCATGGAATCATTGTATATCAACCCGCCCATAATTTAGCGAACCAGTGAACGTGGAACTCCATTACTGTGAACCCTCCAGTCTTGAAAACTCCACCCCCCTACTAGTATCGGGGGGTGAAGCCCGAATCTCGGAACGATGTTGATTTGGAGATAGTGCGGCCGGGGACCCCCTTCCCCGCCGCAGGGCGGGGGCCCCTTCCCCCAGCCGCCAGCTCAAAGACAAGCAGCCCTAAGTGCCTATGACCAAACCCGTTACGCTGCTGGGAAACGCAGCGTGTCCGCCTCGCTCCTGCGATAGGAAAACCAAAAGCCCTATCGCATACCGCTCGCCGGTATCCGGATGGCAAGTTGAGTAGGCAGCCGAAGCTATCTACCCTTATTGCCGACAACTATTCAGTTGTGTTTGATCTGAATTTGCTACGGCTGCCACCTGACCATTAGGCTGCCGCTTGGTCGTATCTTTTCAGTAACACGCCCGACCTGTTCGACGTGCCTGGCTCAACTATATCTGCGACAAGAACATGATAGCAACGAGCTCCCGAGAAGTCAACTAATTAGCCGTCAATTCCAACTGGGTATACATAATAGACTGATGCATGGCATTGAATATAATTATTCAGGGATTGCACGACATAGGCATTACAACAGAGCAGGAAGGGAAATATGACTTCTAGAATGGATGCCAATCTCTTGGCGCAACACATTTCTTTAGGGGAGCGAAGGAGCTTCGAAGCAAAATCAGCTGGATCGCTTACTCAAAAAGAATTCGCCGTCAAAGTTTGCCGGGCCTGCATGGCAATGGCCAACAACCGTGATGGAGGGTACGTTGCTGTAGGTGTGAGAGAGTTAGAGGATAAAACTCTAGAAGTTGAAGGACTATCAAATGAGCAAGCTGTTTCCTGGCTAGATTCCGATTCAGTATCGGATACTTTCGCTGCATATTCAGACCCACCGTTTCAATTTGAGATTGACCAAGTTATCATAGAGGGCAAAATCGTTGTCGTTATTTCAGTTTACGAATTCTTTGACATACCCATAGTTTGCAAAAGGAGCTTCAGCGAAAAACTGCAGGAGGGGGCATTGTATGTTCGGTCACGGCGAAAGCCCGAAAGTATAGCAGTTTCAACCCTCACAGATATGCGGGACCTTCTGCAGCTAGCAACTGAAAAGTCGATAAAGCACCTTCTGGCAACCTTCAAGAACGCAGGTTTGCCTTTACCAGATAGTAGTGAAATAGCAAAACAAGATAGGTTTAAAGACGAGGCTAACGAATTTCTTGGTGGTAGAAAATGACTGAGTTATTAGACAAGATCAAGTCAAGGGGATACTGGCAAGTCATCATCCGCCCTTCAACCTTCGTAGAAGATAAAATTTCGAACTTCAGTTCTTTATTGCCTTTGATCCAAAGTAAAGCAGTCAAAATTCGGGGCTGGGACTTTCCTTATATAAGCAACCGCGATGACAAGAAGCTGGCTGTTAATTTTGTAGAGCAGGCGTTAGATTGGGAACACCATAAAGAAATCTGGCGCTTTTATCAGAGCGGTCAATTTATTCATGTTAAAGCAATGACCTTGGATTGGAGAGACGAGTCCACTTGGTGGCCGGCAGATGAACACTGGGCACCAAAAACCCAACTTGGTGTTGCTGATACTACCTTAACTTTATACGAAATATTTGAGCTAGCTTCTCGACTTGCGTTTTCTGATGCAGGCGATAGTTCCATGGAAATTGACATACTGATAAGTGGATTAGGGGGCAGGACACTGTACATTGATGCACCAAACAAGAACTCATTTTTAAGGCCTAAAGTTGGCCACCTTGAGGACTTCCCCATTAGAGTGACTGTTCCAAAAGTGGACCTTAGCACCTCTGTAAAGGACCTGGCAGTTAGATACGCAAAAGAACTTTTTGCACGTTTCAACTGGGAAACTACTGATGAAATTGTTGCAAAGTTGCTTAATGTCTAAAAGCTAGTTTTCGTTTTACTTCCTTCATCACTTGCATTCCTCTATCAAGCGAAAAGTGCACCTCACGGGTGTGCTTTTTGCCACTTTTTGCCATTCTCCGTTCGGGTGCAATCCGGGTGCTGGTAGAAACAGTTGCTGTTAAGGTTTTAGCTTTTATTGGCTGAATTTTGTCTATAAAAGTTGTATTTCCAGACGTCTTAGACTCACAATTCAAGACTCAAGGAAATTATGAATCAACCAATCCCCTAGCGTGAAACTGCTCCATTTGCAGAAGCCCTTGTCTTTCCTGGCTGATGTGTGGTGCAACCGGGTGCAACCCCGATAGACAGAGTGGAAATTATGGTGTCTATTTGAACGGATTTACTCGTATTTTTGGGTCAAGTCAGAGCCTTCCCTCTGCATCCTCCTCCTTGATGTAAACTTAAAATCCTCCGAGGGCAACCTCTTGTGGGTTCGATTCCCACCCGAGCTACTTTTGTACTAGTCTCTTGACAAATGTATCCATGTTGGATACATTGACTCTAGCCTGTTTGCCCTGCAGCGGAGGCTAGATGCCTAAACAATTGCTTCGTTTACTCACCACCCTGATCGTTTTGCTGGCAGCTATGGTGTACCCGTATCTCCCGGGACGCTATGACGCCAACGCGGTCGCACTTTCCACAGTGGTTCAAGTTTTTAGCATTGCGGGCATGCTTTTAGTGCCGATCGGCGTCTTGTGGCTGGCATACGCGGCCCGCCTGCTCTCCAAGAACCGCAGCGAGGGTAGCCAGGCCGCCGCAAGGCGGCGGTTTGCTGTGGTTGCCCTGGTGGCCTGCGTACCGGTCGCTTTGCTCACGGCGTTGGCCGCCTTTGCCACCGGCGGCATGCTGCTCGGTCTTGTTGTGCTGGCTGGCTTTGTCCTGCTCCTGGCCCGCCAACGGCGGCGCCTCCAGCAACCGCAACCCGGCTTTGATGCCACACCGCTGGCCTTGCTGCTCCCGGGCATCTTGCTGCTGGCCCAGCTTGGGCTGGCAGGCCCGCTGACCGAGTTTAGCCGCAACCGCGCCATCGCCAACAGCGCCGAGATGCTGCGCGACATCGAAGCCTACCGCGCCCAGAATGGCAGCTATCCGGGCAGCCTGGCGGCGGTGTGGCACGATTACGCGCCTGGCGTTGCGGGAATTGCCAAGTATCACTATGTTGCCGCCGGAGACGGGTTCAATCTATTCTTTGAGCAGCCCCTCTTCATCCTCGATAACTTTGGAGCGCGCGAATTTGTGGTCTACAACCCCTTGGGCCAGCACAGCATGATCAGCCATGATTCGTGGATCCTGCTCTTGAGCCCAAGCCGCGTGCTGGCTACCCAAGGCTGGTTCCAGGTCAATGATGCAGGCGGCGGTTGGCGCTATTTTTGGTTTGATTGAGAAGCGCCCATGCTATAATCCCAGCATGTTCCAACCCATCGTTGTGGACAACAATAATCTGGACAATAACCCCCAACGGGCGGGAGGCCCCTGCCTGGCGGTTCGTTAGGTCCGCCTGGTTGGCTCTCGCCCGGTGCGCTCGCACCGGGCGTTTTTGTTTGGATAGACTTGCGGAATAATTAGGAGCACTATGTTCAAGACCCATACCTGTGGTGAACTGCGCGCCGAGCACAGCGGACAAGCCGTCACGCTGGCCGGCTGGGTGCACCGCCGCCGTGACCACGGCGGGCTTACCTTCATTGACCTGCGTGACCGCTTCGGCCTGGTCCAGATCGTCACCGACCCGGAGAAGGCGCCCGAGGCCCACGCCGCCTTTGAACCTGTGCGCAGCGAGTGGGTGCTGCAGGTCACCGGTGTGGTGCGCGCCCGCCCTGAGGGCATGCAGAACGCCGAGCTGGCCACCGGCCAGATCGAAGTGGCCGTGACCGAGCTCAAGGTGCTCAACCAGGCCAAGCCGGTGCCCTTCGCCATCAACAAAGACGAAGAGGTGGACGAGAACGCCCGCCTCAAGTACCGCTATCTCGACCTGCGCCGTGAGCGCATGCAGGGCAACATCATCCTGCGCCACAAGATCGTCAAGTTCATCCGTGATTACATGGACAAGGAAGGCTTCCTCGAGATCGAGACGCCGATCCTGTTCAAGACCACGCCAGAGGGGGCGCGCGACTACCTGGTGCCCTCGCGCGTCCACGCCGGCGAGTTCTACGCGCTGCCGCAGTCGCCGCAACAGCTCAAGCAGTTGCTCATGGTGGCCGGCATGGAACGTTACTTCCAGATCGCCCGCTGCTTCCGTGACGAAGACCTGCGCGGCGACCGCCAGCCCGAGTTCACCCAGCTCGACATCGAGATGTCGTTCGTGCAGCGTGAAGACGTGATGGATCTGATGGAGCGCATGTACACCGCCATGATCAAAGAATTGCTGCCGGGCAAGCGCCTGCTCTCTGAGCCCTGGCCGCGCCTCACCTACAAAGAGTCGATGGCGCGCTTCGGCAAAGACAACCCGGACATGCGCTATGGCATGGAGTTACAAGACCTGACCGAGTGGGCCGCGGGCAGCGGCTTCAAAGTCTTCGAGGATGCGGTGGCAAGCGGCGGCCATGTGCGCGGCATCAACGCCAAGGGCATGGGCGGCGCCAGCCGCAAAGAGATCGACGCGCTGACCGACTACGTAAAGCAGTTCAAGGCCAAGGGCCTGGCCTGGCTGGCCGTCGCCAGCGAGGGCGAGGATCGCTCCTCGTTCATCAAGTTCCTCAGCCCCGAGGGTTTGGCCGCGCTCAAAGGCGCCATGGGCGCCGAGCCCGGCGATCTGCTGCTCTTCGTGGCTGACCAGCCGGCCGTGGTGTTCGACACCCTCGGCCGCCTGCGCGTGCACCTGGCCGAGCAGCTCAAGCTGGCCGACCCGGACCTGCTGGCTTTCTGCTGGGTGATCGATTTCCCGTTCGCCTTCTGGAACGAGGAGGAGCAGCGCTGGGACCCCAGCCAGCATCTGTTCACCTCGCCCATGCCGGAGGATATTGACCTGATCGAGAAAGACCCGGCCAACATGCGCGGCACCCAGTACGACATGGTGCTCAACAACACCGAGGTGGCCGGCGGCTCGATTCGCATTCATGACCGCGCCCTGCAATCGCGCATCTTCAAGCTCATCGGCTTGAGCGAGGACGTGGCGCAGGAGCGCTTCGGCCATATGCTGGAAGCCTTCGAGTACGGCGCGCCGCCGCACGGCGGCATCGCCTCGGGCATTGACCGCCTGGCCATGATCCTGGCCGACGAGGACAGCATCCGCGAGGTCATCGCCTTCCCCAAGAACCAGGCTGCCCGCGATGTGATGGCCGATGCGCCATCGCCCACCGAGGAGCGCCAGCTCAAAGAGCTGCACATCAAGGTCGACGCACCCAAGAAACCCGAATAAACAAAGGCCGAGCATACGCTCGGCCTTTTTGTTCCCCCAAATGTGTCATTCTGACCGGGTGAATACATCGGCTTAGATTAATATCGCCCCTGTAAGGTTAGAGAATCGCCACTCTTTAACCTTGGCATGCTATAAAGAATCAACCCGCTGTGCTGCTCAATAGACGGGCTTGCAGCCTCGAGCTTTAGAACCAACACAAGTAGATTGGGCTCGACTTCCAGAACAGTTGCAACAAACCGTGTGTTCCCCCACGGGCTTTCGGAGCGAGACCAGCTTGACCCTTTGGGTTCTTACTCCCGCTGCACGCCCAAGCTTTACGGGCAACACAGCGGGTTTTATTCCCAAACGTGTCATTCCGAGCGGGTACTAAAGTCATCACCAGATCGCCGAACCCGCATCAGCGAGGAATCCTTATTGAGTTATCTTCTATGCTGAGCAAACTAAAAACTCAGTTGTAGTCGCACTGAAGTTCACTCCCCGCTGCGCCGCTCCGGCACCACATAGATCAGCGGCAAACTGACCAGAGTCACCGCGTACTTCACCAGCAAGTTCACCACAAAGATGCCCCATACCGTGGCCCACGGCAGCACGCCGCCGAAGGCGCCCACAGCGAAGATGATGTTGTCCACCGGCACGCTCAGGCTGTTGCTCACCAGCACCCGCGCCCACTGGTAACGGCGCGTGATGCGCGTCACGAACAGATGGTACAGCTCCGTATCCAGCAGCTCGCTCACCACCTCGGCGGCGATGGAGGCCAGGGTGATGCGCCACACCGGCGCCAGCACGGCGGCGAACTCGGCGCCGAGCCCCCAGCTGGCATCGCTGGGGAACGCCGCCGCCCACACCAGGTAGGCTGCCATCAGCAGGTTGATGGCGCCGGCCGCCACCACCAGCGTGCGGGCTACCTGGCGGCCCAGCAGCTTGTGCACCAGGTCGCGTAGGGTGAAGGTGATCGGGTAGATGAAGGTGCCCATGTCGACCGCCAGGCTGCCCAGCGCCGGCAGGGTCAGCACGCCGATCTTGACGCTAGCCACGTCCGAGAGCATCTGGGCGGCGATATAGGCCGAGATCACCAGAACGGCGGCGCGGGGGAGGGTGGGAACAACTGAAGCGTTCTTCGTCATAGTTCTCCTGACAGTGATGAGTGAGCAGTGAGAAGTGAGCAGGTTGTACGTATTCGGCTTGTTGCCACCAATCTCAGATCTCCGATCTCGGTTTTCCTGATTACGGCCTACTCCTCACTGCTCACCTTGCCTTCGCATTAAAAATAAACGAGAACGCGCAGTTCTCGCCGCAGTTTTGATAAGCCGGGTGCGCTGCTACCGGCGCAGCCAATCGGCTGCACGAAACATTATAATCTCAGCCTCGTTGTCCTTCATATGAATACGCCTACACCCCTCTCAAAGCAGTCTTGTGTTCCCTGCCGCGGGGACGAGCCGACCCTGACCGGGCCGGAGATCGAGGCCAAGCTGCCCATGGTGCCCGAGTGGCAAGTCGCCACCGTGGGCAACGTGCCGCGCCTGCGCCGCAGCTTCCGCTTCGATGATTTCGTCTCGGCCCTGGTCTTCACCCAGCAGGTCGGCGAGCTGGCCGAAGCGCAGGGCCACCATCCCGTGCTGCGCACGGAATGGGGCCGGGTGCGCGTGGACTGGTGGACCCACAAGATCAACGGGCTGCACAACAATGATTTCGTGATGGCCGCCAAGACAGACGAGTTGTTCGGCAGCTAATGCTTCAGCCGCGGCTCGCCAGCCTTCTATTCATCTGTCTTGCGCTGGCGCTGGCCGCCTGCCAGCCCCTGCCCGCCGTCTCGATCACGCCCCCGGCGCGCCTGCCCACCTATACCCCGTTCGCCTTCTCCAGCCTGTATGGGCAGCTGGTGCCCACCTACACGCCCACCGCCCAGTTCACGCCCACACCCACCTTGCCGCCGGCGTTGAGCGGTGAGAGCATCCCCATCCACTTGTTCTGCACGCAGAGCGGTCCTCTGGGCGAGCTGGCCGCCGCCCGCGCCGCCGCCTTCGAGGCGGCGGTGGCGGCCCACAACGCGGCCGGCGGCATCCAGGGCGCCCAGATGGCGCTGCAAGTCACTGACCTCGGCGCGGCGGATGACCCGGCCGAGCTGGCTGAGGATGCCTTGGCCGCCTCGGGCGCGTCGCTGGCGGTGCTATGCGACGTGGCCAGCGAAGCCGCCCTGGCCGAGCTGCTCGGCCGGCGGCGCATCCCGGCCATCACGCTCGGCGCGTTCGCCCAGCGCCGCGGCAGCCTGTACGGCATCGAGCCGCCGCCGGACGAAGCGCTGGCCTATCTGCTCCAGACCCTGCGCGGCAGATGGGGCGAGTACAAGCCCACCAGCGCCGGCAACGCCCTGCGTCTGGCCGTCTTCAGCTGGCCGGAGACGCTGGCTGGCGCGGCGGTGACCGATGACCTGGCCGATTTCGCTGAGGTGCAGGGCGTGCAGCTGGTGCTGCAAACTGAGTACGAGCCGCGCCTGGATCTCAATGTCTACGACTCGCTCTTCGCCCTGCGGGATGAGCACGCCAACATCATCTATGTCAATGCCGATTCGTATGGGCTGGCCTATGTGCTCAACGGGCTGTCTCACCTGGGGCTGCGCAGCCGCTTCGTGGTCGCCGCGCCGGCTGCGGCCTATGAGCCGGTGCTGTACACCTACCTGGCCGATGATACGTTTGCCGAAGGGCTGTACCTGGTCTCGGCCTGGGACTATACGCCGCAGAACTGGGAGCAGCTGCATATGCAATCGGCCCTGGCCCTGGCGGAGGATGCGCTGGCCCGCGCCCTGCAAGCTGGCGGCGGCCCGGCCGCGCTGACGCCGGCTGCCGTGGCGCAGGCCCTGCAGGCTGCGCCCTTCGGCCCGTTGGATTTTGCGGGCGGGGCGCGCTGGCCTGCCCAGCTGGCGCTGTGGCAGGTGGGCGCCGCGCCCGGCCAGCTGACCCGCATGGCCGAGCCGGCCGCGTTGCCAGAGCTGCCCTAGCCACACTTCTTAACCACAAAGCCACAAAGAAGTCCTTAAAAACTTTGTGTTCTTTGTGGCTTTGTGGTTCCAGCTTTTTTACAGCTGCTTCAGTACTTCCTTCAACGTTGCATCCTTTTTGACATTCACCCCCAGGGCCACATCCTCTGCGCCCAGATAGTTGGCAAAGGCGCGCACGCATTCAGCCAGCGCCGCCACGGCGGCCTCGTCTTTGCGCGGCGCGCCGGGCTGCCACCACCAGCCCTTGATGAGAAAGGTCTTGCTGTCTCGCAAGAAGCCCGGGTCCAGCCGGGCGCTCAGCTCATCGCCATACAGCACCGGCAGCACATAGTAGCCGTATTGGCGCTTCGGCTCGGGCACATACACTTCCCAGCGATAGTAAAAGTCAAACACCTGCTCGATTAGCGTACGGTCCCACAGGAAATTATCCAGCGGGGCGATGAAGGCGGCCTGCGCCTTGCCGCGGCGGGCTGGCGCTTGCAGGGCCGCCAGCTGCGCCCGCGGCACGTAGAACTCCTGCTTGGGCAGGCCCTCCACGGCCACGCGGGCGATCTCCTCGCGCCCCAACAGGCGCGCGAACGCAGGCAGCAGCGAGCCCTTGCGGTTCACGCCGACCCAGTGGTCGTTGCCGACCGGGCGCGCCATCCCCAGGCTTTGGATGCGGCGCAGCACATGCCACTCGCGGTACGCCTCGATGTCGCCGTGAGGGTCGGTCTTTGTGACCAGCTTCTTGTCCAGCGTGCGGTGGGTGTATTCGAAGTAACGCCGCGTGCCAACGCGGTGGTGCACGACCAGCTCGCCGGAATAGAAGAGGATGTCGAGCGCGATGCGGGCGGCCCGCGCCGAGTTGGCCAGCCACCAGTCCATCTTGGTGTCGTCCTCCAACTCCAGCGAGGAGAGCGGGCCGCGGGTCTTGACCTCGTTGCGCACCCAATCCAGCAGCTTGGTGGCTTTCTGCGTGCTGCTGGCTTTCTTATAACGATCGCCCATGCGGGCGCGGTAGCCGCTGAAGAAGGGCCAGTCTTCGGTGGGGTAGATCGACATCACCTTGTCGAAGCCATCCACCAGGCTGCGGTCGGTGTAGAGCAGCTCGTCGAGCATGCGTGGTTTGTAGTTGCGCACGCGGGATTGCAGCACCAGGTGCGGGTTGTGGCCGACGACATTGATCGGGTCGTACTGGATGCAGTTCACCTGGCGCACGTACTCCAACGCCCCGGCCTTGCCGGCCAGCTTGCGTGGCGGGGCCAGGCGGTGATACGCCACCAGGTAGCGGCGCGCCTGCGCCTTGCTGACCGTCACTTCGGGAGTCAGGGTCTGTTTCGCCATCACAACCATCCTTCGAGCTGCGCCTGCACGGCCTGGGCGATCAGCTCGTGCCCGGCCGGGGTGGGGTGCAGCCCGTCCGCGGTGAGCTGGGCCGCGCCGCCCGCCTGCTCGAAGGCGGGCATGAGCGGCACGTAGCCATAGCCGTGCTGGGCCGCAAAGCGGCGCAGGGCGTCGTCGTAATCGTTGGCGGCGATCTGGGTGTAGTGCAGGTCTTCGGCGATTGGCAGGGTGCGCGGCTCGTCCAGCGGGGTCAGACCGATGATGAGAATCCGGGCCGGGTTGCCGGCCATGCGGCGGGCGAACTCCGCCAGCCCGCGCTCGAAATCCTCCAGCGTGACCTCGTAGCGCCCGGCCGTGTAGCGGCGCGAATCGTTGATGCCGACCGCCAGCACCAGGATGTCTGGTTTGTAGATCAGGGCATCCTGCTCCAGCCGGTCCAGGATCAGGTAGATCGTGTTGCCGCCCACACCGGCGTGCACCGCCTCCCAGTCGTCGGGCAGCCACGCTGCCAGACGCCGCGTCCAGCCGCCGCGCTCATGGTCGGCCGCGCCTTCAGTGATGGAGTCTCCAATGAATACGATGGTTGGCATGGGATATGGACTAAGGCGATATTATAGTTAGCAACGAGTGATCTGTAAGCAGTAAGCAGGAAACCCCTGCTCACTGTTCACTCCTCACTATTTTCAGGAGCTGCCATGACCGAAACCCCCCTTCCACGCGTCCTCGCCATCAGTAACGACCTGTTCTTCATGCCGCAGGTTGAAGCCGCCGCCAAGGCGGCTGGCTACATGTTCGAGTGGCTGGATGCCGCCCTGACCGAAGATGAGTTCATTGCCCGCCTGGCTGCCGCGCCCACCGCGCTGGTGGTGCTCGACCTAACCACGCGGCTGCCCTGGCAGCAGTGGCTGCCTGCCGCCAAGGCGCAGGCGGCCACCGCGGGCGTGGTCTGGTTGGCCTTCGGCCCGCATACGGAGGCCAAGCTGCTGGCCGCCGCCCGCAAGGCGGGCGCGGCTAAGGTTGTGGCCCGCTCGCAGTTTGCGCAGGCGCTGCCGGAGATGCTGGCAAGCTCACATGTGCATCCCGAGCGTAGCGAGGGATCTTCGCTGCCACATGGGTAACTCCAGCTATAAATAGAATATGCGCCAGCAAGGGTCCTTCGCTGGTGAAGGTTCGGCGATCTGGTGCGGGTTTATAAACCCGCTCAGGATGACACCGATTAGAAAAAAGCGGCCTGTGCTTTTGCACAGGCCGCTCTTTTTTTTTATGTGTACTGCGTAAAACGAACCTACGGAGCGATCTGGCGCAGCTGTTCCATCAACAGTGAGCCGCCGCCGGCCGCCAGGCCGACTGCCGCCAGCACCAGGCCGCCGATGAAGCCGGTGACGAAGAAGCTGGCGATCCAGCCGATGATGACGGTGATGGCCGTCTGGCCAGTGTCCAGGTCCAGCGCTTCCTGCGCGGCAATGAACCACGAGACCAGGCCAAGGATGGCCGCAATGCAAGCGATCGGGGCGGTGATGCAACCCAGCAGGGGCACGACCGCGCCCACCACGCCCAGCACACCCGCCAGACCCCAGATCTGAGCCAGGCCTAGGGTGCGCACCATCTCATCAAAGCTGACATCAGCCTTGAAGAGCGCCTTGCCCAGCCATGAGATGATGAACGCGCCCAGCGCGAAACCTGCCACGCTGACCACCGCGCCAACCACGCCACCCAGGATCCAGCTGGTCATATCCAGCTGGCCGCCCTCGGTGTAAGCGAAGGTGGCCGCCGAACCCAGCTGGCTCAGCAAACCTACGACCGCAACAATGCCCCACGCAGTCGAAGTGAAGGTGGTGTCCTTCTCCACATCTGCATAGACCTGGCGCTTGAAAGTAAGTGCGCCGATGATACGTTCCATCAACATATGCTTCCTCCTGTTTGAAATAATGAATTCACAAGGGTTAACACGCTTTTGGCGAATTCGTTACCGCAGATCATGCAGGCTGGGCACGCCCGCCAGGCCGCGGGCGGCCTGCAGGGCGTTGAGCACGGCCTGCAGCACCGCCTCGGCCGCGAAGGCGCCCACAATGCTGACGTCCGCCTTCTTGCGTCCTGTGCTGAGCGCAAAGATCGTGTCGCCGTCCAGCATGGTATTGGCGGGGCGCAGGCAGCGCGCCAGCCCATTGCTGGCCATGGCCGCCACTTTAGTCGCGCCTTCTTTGTCCAGCTGGGCGTTGGTAGCCACCACGCCGATGACCGTATTGCTGCCCTGCGCCAGGCCCATCACGCTGCGCCCGGCCGCCGTGCGCATCAACTGCAGGCTGTCGGCGAACATTCCTTTGCCGATCTTGACCGGGCCTTTCTTCATTGAACGCACGCCCGCCACGATCTCGCCGCTGGCCGGGTCGATCACATCGCCAAAGCTGTTGACGGCGATCAGGGCACCCACCTTGACCCCGCCGCCCGCATCCACCAGGGCGTTACCGATACCACCTTTGACGGCCTGGCCCATGCCCAGCAGCTTGCCTACCGTCGCGCCCATGCCGGCTCCGGCGTTGCCCTGGGCCGGCTCATCGGCGCTGGCGTTCTGGCAGGCTTGGTAGCCCATCTCGGCGTCCGGGCGGCGTTTGGCCGAGCCGATGCCCAGGTCGAACAGGATCGCCGCCGGCACGATGGGAACCCGCGCCACGCCTACGTTGAAGCCCACCTTGCGCTCCTCGAGATAGCGCATCGCGCCGCCCGCCGCATCCAGGCCAAAGGCCGAGCCGCCGGCCAGCATGACCGCGTGGACCTTGCTGACTAAATGAGCGGGCTGCAGCGCGTCCGTCTCGCGCGTGCCGGGCGCGCCGCCGCGCTGGTCTACGCCGGCCACCGCGCCCTTCTCGGTCAGGATGACGGTGCAGCCGGTGGCGGCATCTTCATCGTGCGCATGGCCGACGCGGATGCCGGGGATGGCGGTGATGGAGTTATTGGTCATTGGGATCTCCTATGGTGAGTGTATCAGAGGAGCGTTCAGCTATCAGCGGTCAGCTGTAAGCTATAAGCTCGTCCATCCACTTTCTGTCTTTGCGAGGCGCTGCGCAGCAGCGCACGAAGCAATCCCCAAGCTTGTTTTGCAAACATAGCCTAGGAATTGCTTTGCTCGCGCTAGTGCCTGCTTTACGGAGTTGATTGATTTCCAGCCAGCGGGGTGGAGACTCGCGCCGGGCCGCGTAGGGGCGGGTCTTAGACCCGCCCCTACTGAGTCAGTGTAGGAATCTTCCTGGTTGGGAAGGAAGTCTGTCTTTGCGAGCGAGTGAAACGAGCGAGCAATCCCCAAGCTAGAGCGCGGCGGCCTTGGCGCGCAGCACCGCCCGCTGGCGCTCGTTGGTCGCCAGGTCGGCGGCGGCGGTCAGCTCGGCGCGGGCCTCATCGGTGCGGCCGAGCCGGGCCAGCAGTTCGCCGCGCACGCTCGGCAGCAGGTAGGAGCCGCGCAGCTGTCCTTCCGCCGCCAGCCGGTCAACGATGGATAGCGCGTCCACCGGGCCGCTCGCCATCGAGACCGCCACGGCGCGGTTCAGCTCGACTATGGGGCTGGGCGCCAGCCGGCCGAGCGCCTCGTACAGCAGCACGATCCGCTCCCAATCGGTCTCCTCGACGCTCGCGGCGATGGCGTGGCATTCGGCGATCGCCGCCTGCAGCGCATAGTTCCCGCGGCCGTGGCCTATGGCGTCTGCCCGCTTGAGCGCGGCGCGGCCGCGCTCGATCTGGGCGCGGTCCCAGCGCGTTCGATCCTGATCGCTGAGCAGGATCGGGGCGCCGTCCTGGGCGACTCGCGCCCCGAACCGGGATGCCTGGAACTCCATGAGCGCCACCAGCCCGTGCACCTCCGGCTCGTCCGGCAACAGTCCGGCCAGCACGCGCCCCAGGCGCAGCGCCTCGTTGGCGATCTCGGTGCGCATCCAGCGATCGCCCGAGGTGGCCGCGTAGCCCTCGGTGAAGACCAGGTAGACCACACCCAGCACCGCGCCCAGCCGGGTGGCCCACTCGCTCGGCTCAGGCGCCTCAAAGGGCACCTGCGCCGCGGCGAGCGTCTTCTTGGCGCGCACGATACGCTGCTGCACGGTGGCGACCGGCACCAGCAGCAGGCGGGCGATCTCTTCGGTCGTCAGGCCGGCGACGACCCGCAGGGTCAGGGCGACCTGCGCTTCGCGCGAGAGCACGGGGTGGCAGGCGGTGAACACCAGCCGCACGACGTCATCGTCGAACGGCTGCCATTCGTCTTCGCTCGTCTCTGTCAGGTCGTGGGCGATGGCGCGGTAGCGATCATCGAGCCGTTCGCGCCGGCGCCATGCGTCGATCGCCTTGCGCTTGGCCACGGCCGTGAGCCAGGCGCCTGCATTGTGCGGCACGCCTGACTGCGGCCACTGGGCCAGCGCATCCACCAGCGCCTCCTGGGCCAGGTCTTCGGCCAGGCCCAGGTCGCCGGTCATCTTGGCAAGGGTCGCCACAATGCGGGCGCTTTCGATGCGCCAGACGGCCTCGACCGTTCGCCGGATGTCGCTCACGATGTCACCGGTGACGGCCGCCTCAGCGGTCGTCGTGTTTGCGTGTTGTTGACTTCTTGACGTACTCGTTGTCGGCGTAGTCGGCGAAGGCTTCCTCAACCGAAGGGATGCGGCGCACCTCTAGCTTGGAGCCCGACCCCAGCGGGGCGCGGCTGGCCCACTCGATGGCCTCCTCCTTGCTCGAGACTTCGAGGATCCAGAACCCGTTGAACAGCTCGTGCGTCTCGCCGTAGGGGCCGTCGGTCACGATCGGCTTCTCGCCAGCGAAATCGACAACGAAGCCCTCGCTTGCCGGCGCCAGGCCTTCTACACTGGCGAGCACGCCCGCCTTAATGAGGGACTCATTGTAGGCGCCCATGGCGTTGATGATCTCTTCGAAGTCAACCTGCTGGCTGGCTTCGTAGGCCTCCTGGGTGTCGCGCATGATGAGCATGAACTTCATGGTGGTTCTCCTTTCGTGCGAGGCCGCCCGTTGCGGCCTCCTACTATCACGTCGAACAGGAATGTCACGAATCGACATTACAGCAAGGATTCTTTTCACGGCATGGCGAACTGCTCTCGTACAGAGCCGCTAGTTGGGAGTCTATCAGAGGAGGTCTTCGCTCAGATGACGCACGGCTTTTGTATAGGCGTATATGTGCAAAGCGGGTCTCACTGAAGCCCAGCCTGGACTGCAAACCTTACCGGTACCGTCTGAGGGGGTTCTTAGGGGGAACTAGCAGTTCCCCCTAAGCGGGGTCACAGGGGCAGAGCCCCTGAAAAGAGAAAGAATAAATAATCTGAATAGCGAATTCAACGCTGAAGAAGAATTACGCCTCATCCTCGCGTATCTCCTGCATGCGCCGCGAGAGATCCGGTACCTTGCGCCCATACTCCTGGCCCATCAACGGCGAGGTGATCAGGAAGTCGGCCGTGGCGCGGTTGGAGGCAGTGGGGATGTTGTGCAGCACCGCCAGACGCAGCAACGCCTTCACATCCGGGTCGTGCGGCTGCGGCTCCAGCGGATCCCAGAAGAACACCAGCATATCGATCTCGGCCACCGCGATGGCGGCGCCCAGCTGCTGGTCGCCGCCCAGCGGGCCGCTCAGGAAGCGGCTCACCGGCAGGCCGGTGGCCTCGCTGATGCGCGTGCCGGTGCCGCCCGTGCCGTACAGCTCGTGCTGCGAGAGGGTGCCCTTGTTGTAGACCGCCCAGTCGATCAGGTCTTTCTTGCGCCCGTCGTGAGCCACCAGGGCAATACGTTTTTGAGCAGGCAGTGTATGGATTGGCATGCTTACCCCGCGTAAATGAGTTCGGTTTGCGGCGCGCCCAGGTACTCGCAGCCGGTCTCGGTCACCACAATGTCCTCTTCGATGCCGATACAGCCGTGGCCGGGCACCATCAGGCTCGGCTCGATGGTGAAGACCTGGCCCACCTCCAACGGCATGTTGGGCGTCTCGCCGTACTTCTCCCACAGCGGGCCGAGCAGCGCCCCGCCGTCGTGCACGCTGCGGCCCATCTGGTGGCCGAGGGCATGCTTGAACTCGGTGAAGCCCGCCTCGGTCACGATCTTGCGGGCGGCCGTGTCGACCTCAAGCCCGCTGGCGCCCGGCTTGATCAGCGCCATCGCCGCCTCGATGGCGGCGCGGGCGCTGTCGAAGCCGTGCTGTACCTCGGCCGGCGCCTGGCTCTCGCCCGGGCGCAGCACGTACATCACGCGCTGGATGTCGGAGGTGTAGTCCTCCTGCAGCACGCCAAAGTCGAAGTGCACAATGTGGCCCGGCTCGACCTTGATCTCGGTCGGCGCGGCATGGCCGATGGGGCTGTCCGGCCCGGCGTTGACCGCCGGGCAGAACTTCTGCTCCCAGGCAAAGCCCAGGCCGCGCTTCAGGGTCTCGGCGTGCATATGCGCGGCGATCTGGCGCTCGGTCTGGCCCACTTTGACGAACGGGTAGGTGGCGGCGTAGATATCGGCCGTGCTGGCGATGGCGGCGCGGATGCGGCGCTGCTCCTCGGCCGTCTTGCGGCCGCGCACGGCGTTGATGACCGGCTCGGCCGAGATGATGCGCCCGGCGTACTCGCCCAGGTAATCACGCAGCAGTTCACCCAGGCCGCTGCTCAGGCCATCCGCGAAGGGATCATTGCGCGAGATGTTGACCGCGATCTGTTTCGGGTCCAGGCGCTTGATGGTGTCCTGCAGCGCCTGGCGCACGGAGAGGTCGTAACCCACGATGGTGTCGTAGGCGCCGGTGTTTTGGGCCGTATCCGCTTCCAGGTTGCCGAGGATGGCGATGCGCTCGCCGGCCCGCGTCATGATCAGCGCGCTTTGCCAGGTCAGGTCCGCCCCGAAGATGATCGGCAGCATCGGGTCGCCGGCCGCCCGCGTCTCGCGCACGAAGGTCAGCCACATATCCACGCCCTTCTCCTGCAGGATGCTGACCGCTTGCTGCGTTTTTTCTTGTACGAGTGTCGCCATCTCTCTTCTCCAATGTTTACGAAACAATAGTGCCAGTCTAGCCTCCGTAGGGGCCGGTCTCAGACCGGCCCGCCTTGTGGGCCAGTTTAGCTCAGCAGTGGGTGGGTCTGAGACCCACCCCTACATGTCCTGCAAATAGAGCTCGTTGCTAAGTCGATGTCATTCCGACGAGCGGCGTATGCCGCGAGGAGGAATCATTTAGGGCAAAGGAACACTAGCTTGATTTGCAATGCCCTAATAGATTCCTCCTCGCTTCACTCGGTCGGAATGACAAGGCGTTTTACCAAGCGTACGCTTCCGGCGCTTCACCGCCCGGGCCGGGCCAGATCTCGTCGAGCTTCTTCATCGCCGCATCGTCCAGCGTGAACGCCAGCGGCTCCAGCGCCGTCTCCAGCTGCTCCAGCGTGCGCGGGCCAATGATCGGCGCGGTCACCACCGGATTGGCGAGCAGCCAGGCCATCGCCACCGTGGCCGGGCTGGCGCCCAGCTGCTTGCAGAACGCCTCGTACTCTGTGTGCTGCTGCTCGCGGCGCTTGACCTGTTCCTGGTTGCGGTCATCCGTGCGGCGGCTGTCCTTCACCTTCTCGAAGGCGCCGGCCAGCGTGCCCGCCGCCAGCGGGCTGTACGGGATCAGGCCCAGGCCATATTCGCGGCACGCCGGGATGACCTCCTGCTCGATGCGGCGGGCGGCCAGGTTGTACAGGCTCTGCTCGCACACCAGGCCCATGAAGTGGCGCGCCTTGGCTTCGGCCTGCGCCTGGGCGATGTGGAAGCCGGCAAAATTGCTGCTGCCGACGTAGATCACTTTGCCCTGCTGCACCAGCACTTCCATCGCCTGCCATATCTCTTCCCACGGCGTGTTGCGGTCAATGTGATGCATTTGGTACAGGTCGATGTAATCCGTTTGCATGCGCTTCAGGCTGGCTTCGCAGGCCTGGCGGATGTGCAGGGCCGAGAGGCGCTTCTGGTTGGGCCAGTCGCCCATCTCGCCATAAACTTTGGTAGCCAGCACCACTTTCTCGCGGCGGCCGCCGCCCTGCGCAAACCAGCGCCCGATGATGTTCTCGGTGATGCCTTCGCCCTTCTTCCAGCCGTACACGTTGGCCGTGTCGAAGAAGTTGATGCCAAGCTCCAATGCGCGGTCCATGATCGCGAAGCTGTCCGCTTCGGTCGTCTTCGGCCCAAAGTTCATCGTGCCCAGGCACAGGCGGCTGACCTGCAGCCCGGTGCGTCCAAGATACGTGTATTGCATGTCCATGTCTGCTCCGTTAATTTTGCGCCGGCACAGCGGCCGGTTGGATGTGAGGTTTGTGCGCCAGGCTGCCGAGGTAGACCGCCTCGGTGGCCAGCGAGAGGGTCAGCGCCGCCACCGCGGTCGGGATGCTGGGCAGCTTGAGCGCCACGCCCAGCGCCAGCACGCCGGCCAGCACCGCCAGCTCCAGCGCCATGGCGTAGGCTTGCGGGCGCGTGTTGCGCCGCGCCGTCAGCAGCCCGCGCGCCAGGCACACGGCCGCCATCGCCATCGGCAGCAGCACGCCCAGGCGTGCGCCGCCCTCGGCGATCGCGGCCAGCTCGCCGCCCACGCCGATCAAGGTATGGAAGTAGAAGTCCGACAGCGGCGTGAATGCGATCAACGCCAGCAGGATGCTGGCGGCCAGCCCCACACTATAGCTGAAGCGCCGCAGGGCTGGCTGGCTGCCCGGCTCCTCGTGATGGGCGATGACCACTTCGGGCAGCGCCATCTCGAGCGAACGGCTGATGAAGAACAGCCCGTTCAGCACCGGCCAGGCCGCCAGGGCCGTCTCGGGCTCCGGGCTGCGCGCCAGTGCCGCCGCGATCAGCGGCTGTGTGAATAGAAACAATAGATTGCTCGTGGCCAGCGGCCAGTGGAAATTGACCAGAGCGCGGTAGCTCAGATCCGGCGCGCTGAGTTTGCTCTCGGCGCCGAAGTGGGTGCGCACAAGGCCAGCGGAGGCGATATGGGCGTAGATCGCCTCGGCGATCACGCCCAGACTCAGCGCCAGCGTGCCCAGCGCCACGCCGCTGGCTTGGGTGAACACGGCCAGCAGCGTGGCTGTGCCAGCCGAGGCCAGCAGGCGCACCACGGTGCCCTTGCCCACCGAGGCGCTCTGTCCGAAGCGGATGAGAATACCCTGGCGGAAGCGCCGCCAAGCGATCGCCGCGCTCCACAACAGCATGAGTTGCAAGCCCAGCTTGACCGGCGCCAGCAGGCTGGCCGGCACGCCCATCCAATCCCGCACCACCAGCTCGAACAGGGGTGACCAGCCCAGCAGCGCCTGCAGCACGGTCGTACCCACCATCAGCTGCACCGTGAAGCGGCGCAGCATGGCGTAGTTCTGCGGGCTGCGTGCCAGCGCCGTGCTGGTGGCCAGCAGCGAGATGACTGGGCTTTCGATGGTGATGCTGAGCGAAGCGGCCAGCCCGAAGGCGGCGATCATGAGCGTGCTGTCCGGCAGCCGCGCCAGGGCCGCATTCACATACGGCATCTCCAGCGCCATCAGCAGCCAGCTGGCCGCCAGCGGCAGCCAGGTCAGCAATATTCGTTTTTGAGTGAGGGGCGGGGTAGTGCTCTGCGCGTGCATATGTGGCTGAGTGTACCAAACAGAGGTCAGCTGTCTGCGGTCAGCTTTCAGCCCTCACCCCGTTGATTTTTATTCAATCGCAGTGGCAGTCTCCCCTCTCCCTAAGGGAGAGGGGCAGGGGGTGAGGGTAAGCGTGTGGCCCTCATTCGCAAACCATCACCCGTAGGGGCGGGGTTACCCCGCCCTACGAAACTCGTCCTTCGGTGAAGGTAGGTGCACATATAGTGAGGTGTCATACATTCCTCAAGCTCTCGCACGAATGCAATGTCTTGCTAACTTGCGACGCGGGACCCCAAGAAGACTCCTTGGGTTGCAAAATCAAGACTGAGCGCATTGCGGAGGGGGCCAGGGGAACCAACTCAAGCGCAGCGTAGGTTCTCCTTGCGGGGTCACAGGGGCGGAGCCCCTGAAAAAAAAGAAAAGCTAGTAAAAGCCCTGGATACGAAGACTTGATGACTTCTTCGCATCTGTTTTAGCAGGAAGACTTGCCCTTTACAAGGCGCTGCCCAGAATAACAACCTTCGGGGAGTTGTCATTCCGGGCAGCTGCGAGCTAACGCTCGCGGGGAGAAGTGCACGTCGTTTCGCCGTGCTGACCCTAGTATATAAAAACGACCCCGTTCGGGGTCGTTTTTTGGCTACTTCTTTTTCTTGGCCGCCTTCTTTGGCGCTGCCTTCTTGGCTGCTTTTTTAGGAGCCGCCTTCTTAGGAGCGGCTTTCTTAGGAGCCGCCTTTTTCACGGCCGCCTTCTTAGCCGGCGCAGCTTTCTTGGCCGCAGCCTTCTTAGCGGGCGCAGCCTTCTTGGCAGCCGTCTTCTTGGCCGGCGCGGCCTTCTTCACCGCCGGCTTGGCCGCCGCCTTCTTGGCGGGTGCAGCCTGCTTGGCCGCTGGCTTCGCCTCCGCCTTGGCGGGCGCAGGCGCCGGGGTCACGGGGGCGGGCTTGGGCTCAACCTTCGGCTGAGCCGGCGCCGGGCTGCTGGCGGCCGGCGCCGGAGCGCCCGAGGGCGACCCCGAAGGGGCCCATTCCGGAGCAAAGCGCATCAGTTGGTCACGCGGCACCACATTCGTGCGGGCGCAGCGCGGGCAGTAGGCGTTGTAGTGCTTCCAGCCCTTGGCCTCGATCTGGTCAAGCGCCGCGTGGATCGTTTCCTGGTTCAGGGTGAAAGGGGTGTGGCAATGCGTGCAGCGTACAAGCATGGTTAACTCCTTTGTCGGTAAAACCAATTATACATCCCGCGCCTGTGGCGCAGGCTTTACGGTCGCCAGCAGGATACCGAGCAGGATCAGCGCCGCGCCCACCAGCTTGATCGCGCTCGGCACTTCGCCCAGCAGCAGCACCGCCAGAATGGTGCTGCTGACCGGCTCGCCCAGCAGGGCGATCGAAACGTACGAGGCCGGCAAATGCGCCAGCGCCCAGTTGAAGCTGGAATGGCCGATCAGCTGCGGCAGTACCGCCAACAGCAGCAGGTACACATAGATAACGGGCGAGAAGCCAAAGGCGTGCTGGCCGGAGAACGGCACCAGCGCCACTAGAACCAGCGCCGCGATCCCATACACCAGAAAAATATATGCGGTCAGCGAGAGCTGCGGCCGCAGGCTGCGCCCGATCAGGATATAGCCAGCCCCGCTCCACGCGCCCACCAGCGCCAAAAAGTTGCCGTAGAACGCCTTGCCGGCCACGAATTCGCTCAGCGGCGGGCATTGAACGCCCCCGGCCGCCAGCGTGCAGCTGTCGCTCAGCGCCACCACCACGCCGCCCGCCAACGCCACCAGCATGCCCAGCAGCACGCCGCGGCCCAGCTTCTCCTTCAGCACGATCGGCGCCAACAGGGCCACCCACAGCGGGTTGGTGGTCACCAGCACCACCGAGCTGGCCACGCTGGTGTACTCCAGCGAAAGGATCCAACTGGCGAAATGCACCGCCAGCAGCACGCCGCTCAGCGCCGCCAGGGCCAGGCCCCGGCGGCTCAGCTGGCGCAGCTCGCCGGTGTGGCGCGGCAGCGCCACGGGCACCAGGATGAGCGCCGACAGCGCCATGCGGTAGGCGGCGATCACCAGCGAGCCGGCCTCCTGCTGCGCATAGCGGATCAACAGCGAAGAGGACGCTACGGCAAAGATGCCGAGCAGCAATATCAGATGCGGCGGAACTTTCGGTTGGGAGGGTGTGCTCACAGCAGAGGATTGTGCTTTTCTTGACAAAGGGCTTTTGCAACGCTTACAATCGCCTCGTTCATTGTAACTTAACCCACTTTTGGCCGTTTTCTCATGAAAGGAGCTCAAAATGGCTTTCACTCTTCCCAAACTGCCTTACGATTTCAATGCCCTGGAGCCGCACATTGACGCGCGCACCATGGAGATCCACCACGGCAAGCACCACCAGGCCTACGTCAACAACCTGAACGCCGCCATCGAGAAGCACCCCGAGCTGGCCGGCAAGTCGCTCGAGGACCTGCTGAAAGACCTCAACGCCGTGCCCGAGGACATTCGCACCGCGGTGCGCAACAACGGCGGCGGCCACTTCAACCACAGCATGTTCTGGGAGATCATGTCCGCCAGCGGCGGCGGTGAGCCGACCGGCGCGCTGGCCGATGCGATCAACAAGGCCTTTGGCGACTTTGCCACTTTCAAAGAGAAGTTCGCCGCGGCAGCCGCCGGCCAGTTCGGCTCCGGCTGGGCCTGGCTGGTCAAAGAGGGCGATGGCGTCGCCATCGTCGCTACTCCGAACCAAGACAACCCCATCTCCAATGGCAAGACCGCCATCCTGGGCGTAGACGTGTGGGAACATGCCTACTACCTCAACTACCAGAACCGCCGCCCGGATTATGTGGCCGCCTGGTGGAAGGTGGTCAACTGGGACGAGGTCGCTAAGCGCTTTGCGGCTTAAGCGAGCTTTTTGAGTGCAACTTAAGCAACTGCTAAATCAGGGCTAGCAAAAATCGCAACCTGGGTGTAAAATCGCCTCAACGGAGATTAACTAAATGACCCACATCATTACCAGTTTGTGTTTGCGTGACGGCGGTTGCGTTGAAGTTTGCCCGGTGGAGTGCATTGTCCCCGGTATGCCGCAGGACCAGTACCCCTGGTACTACATCGACCCGGCCACCTGCATTGACTGTGGCGCCTGCATCCCTGAGTGCCCGTTCGAGGCCATCTTCACTGAAGATGAAGTGCCCGATGCCTACGACGCCAAGGCTGACCAGAAACAGGCCAAGCCCGCTGGCACGCCCGGCTATGCCGAGCACTTCGAAGGCAGCAATCACCACGGTCACGCGGTCGTGATTGATAGCGTGAAGACCCTAACCCCAGGTGAGACGGTCAACCTCCGTGATGACATTCAGGCCAACTACGACTACTTCGAGAAGGGTCCCGGCTACTGGGACGGTTGGCAGCAGCACGCCAAATAGCCTGAGTTACCAACAAAACAAAAAGCCCGCCATTCGGCGGGCTTTTTTGTATGCGGATGGCGCAGCCATTCGCTATCTAGGCTGCACGCCCGTGGCTGGCGTTCAGCGCCGCGATGCGCCCCGCCAGCACGGCGGTCAGCTGGGCGCCGTCGACCCGCCAATGCCAATTGCCCAGCGGCGTGCCGGGGATGTTCATGCGCGCTTCGCTGCCCAACTCCAGAAAATCCTGAATCGGCGCCACGGTCAGCGCCGCCCGCGAGCCCCATAGCATCTCCAGCATGGTCCAGGCCAGGTTCAGCTCGCCGGTCTTGATGTAGCTCAGGCACAGGGCGCGCTCGCTGGGTGGGGCATGCTCGACCCAGCCCAGGAAGGTGTCATTGTCGTGCGTGCCGGAGTAGGCCACGCAGTTGATCGGGTAGTTGTGCGGCAGGAACGGGTGCTCCATCCCCATATCAAAGCCGAACTGGAAGACCTTCATGCCCGGCAGGTTGAACTGGTCGCGCAGGGCGATCACCTCGGGCGCCGCCTCGCCGCCCAGGTCCTCGGCGATCAGCGGCAGGTGGCCCAGCTCACGCTCCACCGTGAAGAAGAAGTCCTCGCCCGGCCCCAGCTCCCAGGTGCCGTTCATGGCCGTGTCTTCGCTGGCAGGGATGGCGTAGTAGGTGGCAAAGCCGCGGAAGTGATCGAGGCGGATCACATCCGCCAGCGCCAGCGTGGCCCGCAGGCGGTTGAGCCACCAGGCGTAACCTTCGGCGTTGTGCAGGTCCCAGCGGTAGAGCGGGTTGCCCCACAGCTGGCCGGTGGTGCTGAAAATATCCGGCGGCACGCCGGCCACGCGCAGCGGCGCGCCCTGCGCATCCAGCTCGAACAGCTCAGGGTGGCACCACACATCCGCGCTGTCGTGGGCCACGTAGATCGGCAGGTCGCCGATCACGCCCACGCCGCGCTCGGCCATGTAGGCGCGCAGCTTGGCCCACTGGCGGAACAGCAGGAACTGCTGGAAGGCAAAATAGCGCAGCATCGTTTCGTGGGTGCGGCGCGCCTCGGCCAGCGCCTCCGGCTGGCGGTCGCGCAGCCCGGCCGGCCAGTGCGGCCAGGCTTGCTGGCCGTGCTGGCTTTTGAGCGTCATGAACAAGCTGTAATCGTCCAGCCAGGCGCCCTGCGCCTGGCAGAACTCGGCGAACTCGGCCCGCAGCGCCGGCATGCTGTTGAGGCGGGCGAAGGCCACCTGGTACAAGCCACGCTTCCATTGCGTCACTGCCGGAAAGTCCACCGTGTGGGTGGGGAAGGCCGGCGCGGTTTGCAGGTGCGCTGCATCCAGCAGGCCGTCCTCGGCCAGCAACTGCGGGCTCACCAGATTGGGGTTGAGCGCGAACGAGGAATATGACTGATACGGCGACTCGCCGTAGCCGGTGGGGCCTAGCGGCAGGGTCTGCCACCAGCGCGTGCCGCTCTCCACCAGGAAGTCGACCCAGGCATAGGCCTGCGGCCCCAGGTCGCCGATGCCAAAGCGGCCCGGCAAGCTGGTGACATGCAACAAGATGCCCGAGCGGTGCTGAAAGTCCATACTGCTGTGATTCTATCAAGGCTTGGGGAGTGAGGGTGAAGTGCATCCTCGAACGCAGCGGTGTAGGGGCGGGTTTCAAACCCGCCCGTGCCAAACTGTCATCCTGAGCGGGTATCTCGATCCACACCAGCAGCGCTGCGTAGCAGCGCACGCACTCCAACCCAGCGAAGGACCCACTGCTGGCGCATCTTCCAAAATGCGCCAGCAGTGCCATCCACACAGCGTAGGGGCGGGGTTACCCCGCCCCTACATCACCGTGTGCTCCGAGCACAGAACATTTAAAGTCACTGCCATCCTGCCTATCCCTCACCCCGAAGATTTAGAGTTTGACATGTCGTGCGCGCTCCCCTCTCCCTCAAGGGAGAGGGGTAGGGGGTGAGGGTCTGTCATTCCGAGCGAAGCGAGGGATCCTTTAGGACAATCCAAGCACCCCACTTCCTTGATTTCTCCACCAAATCCCCATCCCACCCCAAACTCCGCGATACAACACACCCCATGCCTTCCCCGGCCCCAACCTCTGTCAAGGCCCTTGAACTATTAACTATTAACGA
The DNA here is from genome assembly GCA_019454165.1 of Anaerolineales bacterium. Taxonomy (GTDB): domain Bacteria; phylum Chloroflexota; class Anaerolineae; order Anaerolineales; family UBA11579; genus JAMCZK01. The sequence continues at coordinate 1,077,159 of CP075367.1, forward strand.
CCCCATCCACCCACCCCCTCCGCCAGCTATGATGATGATTAAAACTTTTGGGATTAAAATAGACTTGCCCAATGGGCAGCCCGCATGGGCACTAGCCAACACACATTTCCAAAGGACAGCATGAGCCAAGACGTACGTATCGAGAAAGACTCCCTGGGCGAGGTCAAAGTCCCCGCCGGAGCCCTGTATGGCGCTCAGACCCAGCGCGCCGTTGACAACTTCCCCATCTCCGGCCTCAAACCCTGGCGCGCCTTCGTCTGGTCCATGGCCGCCATCAAACGCGCCGCCGCCGATGTCAACACCGGCCTCGGCCTGCTGGATGGCGACAAGGCCAACGCCATCGCCAAAGCCGCCGCCGAAGTCATGGAAGGCCAATGGGCTGACCAGTTCGTCGTCGATCCCTTCCAGGCCGGCGCCGGCACCAGCCACAACATGAACGTCAATGAGGTCCTCGCCAACCGCGCCACCCAGATCCTCGGCGGCCAGCTCGGCAACTACATCGCCAACCCAAACGACCATGTCAACATGGCCCAGTCCACCAATGACACCATCCCAACCGCCATCCGCCTGGGTGTGCTGTGGCGGCTGGATGAGCTGCTCGCCGCCGTAGACGGCCTGGCCGAAGCGCTCGAGGCCAAAGCCGCAGAGTTCGACGGCATCGTCAAATCCGGCCGCACCCATCTGCAAGACGCCGTGCCCGTGCGCCTGGGGCAGGAGTTCGGCGCCTACGCCACGGCCGTGCGCCGTGACGCCGAGCGCATTCGCCGCTCGGCCGAAGGCCTGCGCCGCCTGGGCATCGGCGGCACCGCCACCGGCACCGGGCTCAACGCCCATCCCAAGTACCACGCCGAGATGGTGCGCCGCCTGGGCGAGATCACCGGCCTCGAGCTGCACACCTCCGACAATCTGTTCGAGAGCATGCAGAGCCTGGCCGATGCCGCTGATTTCTCGGCCGCCCTGCGCACCTATGCCCTCACCATGACCCGCATCGCCAACGACTTCCGTCTGCTGGCCTCCGGGCCTTCCACCGGCCTTGACGAAATTCGTCTCCCCGCCGTCCAGCCCGGCTCCAGCATCATGCCCGGCAAGGTCAACCCCGTATTGGCCGAGATGATGAACCAGGCCATGTATCACGTCATCGGCTGCGACACCACCGTGGCCCTCGCCGCCGCCGCCGGCCAGCTCGAGCTCAATGTGATGATGCCCATCATCGCCCACAACCTGTTCGAGATGATGCAGGTCATCATCGGCTCGGTCAACGCCTTCACGGAGCGCTGCGTCATCGGCCTCACCGCCAACCAGGCCAAGGCCGAAGGCTGGCTTGGCCGCAATGCCATCATCGTCACCGCCCTCAACCCGCTCATCGGCTACCAGGCCGGCGCCGCGTTGGTGAAGGAAGCCGTCAAGGATGACCTCGCCATCACCGACCTCGCCGTGGAGAAGGCCGACGCCGGCCAGCTCATGCACGTCAAAGAAGAGCGCCCCGTCACCGCCGATGAGATCCGCCACGCCCTCAGCGACCTGCGCAAGCTCACCGACGGCGGCATCGTCAAATAAAACTCTGGGCTGGACGCAAGGCCTCCAGCCCAAACAGCAAAAAAAAGCGCCGGCATTTCGCCGGCGCTTTTAGATGACATACAGAAAGGGGGGAATGATGTTGAACGCCGAGCTACGGCATGCTGTAACCCACCAGCTCCACCGTACTGGTGAAGGGCGAGCCATCTTCGAACGCCAGCGTAGACTCGTTGCGCACCATACCCATGCCGCGCACCCACCACATGACCGTAGTGCTCTCGATCACCAGGGGCACGGTGATGCCGCTCACATTGGCCGAGAAGTTGATCGTGTTGGTGCCTTCCACGCGCATGGCGGTGAAGCTGCCCGAGGGGATGTTGACCGTCTCCTCGCCGATGGCGGTGTAGCTGTGCACCACTGTGCCGGTGGCCGTGCCTTCCATGCCGCCGCCCATGCTCATCGTGCCCTGCACTTCGTAGGTCTGCTCCCATGTGGCGCCCGGCACCAGCTCCTTGGGGAAGGACACGCCGGTCACAGACAGGGTTTCAAAGTTGCCGCTAAAGCCCGTGCCGCTCACGCTGGCTTCCGGGCCGTCGCTGTAGTTCAGGGCGCTCAGGCCTTCGGGCGTGCAGCTCCACTCCTGGGTAACCACCACGTTGTCGAAGTTGTGCGTGAAGGTGAAGCCATCCGCGCGCAGCTCGCTGACCATGGTGGTGTAGGTGTCAGAGCTATCGACATCCGGGGTTTCGGCATCCGAGTCATCGTCCGAACTATCAGCATCCGAGCGACGATAGGTCCAGGCCGCGCCTTGCGTCAGCGGCTGGTATTCGTTGGCGCACAGGCCGCTGGCGCTGCCGCCGCCATTCGTACCGCCGGGGCCGCCGGTCTCGGCGGTTGCTACCGGTTCCAGTTCGCCTTCGGCGGTGGCGCTGGGCTCGCTGCCGCCGCCACAGGCCGCCAGCAGCAGGGCCGCCAGCGCCAGCAAAGCAAACAGCTTGATATCAAATTGCTTCATTCGTTCTCCTATTGTGCAAAGGGTATGGATGGATAACGACTCAGCCGCGAGAATAGCACGCCAAAGCGCATTCGACAATCACCAATTACCAGTTACCATTTCTGCATGCCGATCCGAATGTTGCCGCAGGAGCTGGCCTCCCAGATCGCCGCGGGCGAGGTGGTGGAGCGCCCGGCTTCGGTGGTCAAGGAGCTGATCGAGAACGCCCTGGATGCGGGCGCAAGCCGCATCCAGGTGCGCATTGAAGGCGCCGGCCAGCGCCTGATCGAAGTCAGCGATGATGGCCTGGGCATCCCCGTATCTGAGTTGCCGCTGGCGCTGGAGCGCCATGCCACCAGCAAGCTCAGCACGCCCGAGGACCTGGGGCATATCCATACCCTCGGTTTCCGCGGCGAGGCGCTGGCGGCGATCGCCTCGGTCTCGCGTTTCACGCTGACCTCGCGCCCGGCTGAGAGCGAGGCCGCCGCCCGCATCCAGGTGGATGCGGGCAAACGCGCCGGCCTGGAGCAGGTCGGCGCGCCGGTGGGCACCCTGGCGCACGTGGAGGACCTGTTCTTCAATCTGCCGGCCCGCCGCAAGTTCCTGAAAGGCGATGTGACCGAGCGCCGCCACATCAGCCAGCTGGTGGCACGCTACGCGCTGGCTTATCCGCAAGTAGCCTTTGAGCTGCAGGTGGACGGCAAGCACACCTTGCAGACCAGCGGGAATGGTGACCGGCGCGAGATCCTGGCGGCGTTGTACGACGCCGGGATGGCGCGCCGCATGATCCCAGTCGAAGCGCCAGATGCCGAGATCGCCGTGACCGGCTTCATCAGCCCGCCCGAGCTGACGCGGGCCAACCGCGCCGAGCTGACCTTCTTTGTGAATGGGCGCTGGGTGCAAGATAGCGCCCTGGCGGCCGCCGCCGTGCAGGCCTATCACGGCATGCTGATGGTGGGGCGTTACCCGTTGGTGGTGCTGTTCGTGGAGATGCCCAGCGAGCTGGTGGATGTCAATGTGCATCCCACCAAGGCTGAGGTGCGCTTTGCGCAGCGTGACCGCGTGTTCACCACGGTGCAGCGCGCCGTGCGCCGCGCCCTGCTGGCCCATGCCCCCGTGCCGCAGCTGGAGCCGCTGCAGCCCGGCCTGGCGTGGCGGCCGATGCCCGCCCCGCCCGAGCCAATGCCCGAACCCGAGTCGGAACTCGCCGCCCCGCCAGAAGCCGAGGACGGCGAGCAGCCGGAGGCCGCCAGCCCGCAGCCGCGGCTGCCCGGCGTGCCGCTGCTGCGCCTGGTGGGGCAGGTGGGCGCGGCCTACCTGGTGGCCGAGGCGCCGGATGGCTTGTATCTGGTTGACCAGCACGCCGCGCACGAGCGCGTCCTGTTCGAGCGTTTTCGCAGCCAGCGGCAGCAGCTCGGCTCGCAGATCCTGCTGGAACCGGTGACGGTGCAGCTGCCCGCCGCGCAAGCGGAGCTGCTGGAGAGCCAGCTGGATACGTTGCGCGAGCTGGCGTTCGAGATCGAGCCTTTTGGCCCGCAGACCTACAAGGTGCGCGCCATCCCGGCCGTGCTATTGGGCAGCGACCCGGAAGCCGCGTTGCGGGCGGTGGTCGAAGATTTCGAAGAAGATGAGCAGCCGCTGGAAAAGCAGCTGGAAGCTCGCCTGGTCGCCCGCATCTGCAAACGCATCGCCGTGAAAGCGGGGCAGACCCTCTCGCCCGAGGCGCAGCGCGCCTTATTGCGCGACCTGGAAGCCTGCGAGGCGCCGCGCACTTGCCCGCACGGCCGCCCTACGATGATTCACTTATCGATCGATCTCTTGGAAAAACAGTTTGGCCGGCGCGGCGCCCGTTAGCGGCGCGGCTGGCGTTTCGGCTCAGTGATCAGGTTGACCAGCTTAAGCGTCTGCTGGGCGGTGTAACTCTGCGCGTCCGTCTCCAGCATGGATTGCTGCTGGCGGGTGGCCTGGTGAGCCAGCTCTGGCGCGGGGGTGAAGACCGCATCCAGTTCCCGCTCGAGCTGCTTCTGCAGTTCGGCGGCGTTCACGGCCAGATCATTGCGCACGCGGTGCACCATCGCCACCATCAGCTTGCCTTGCAAGCGCAGCGTATCCACATCTTGCAATAGGGCGCGGGTTTGTTCGAAGGAGTTGGGGTCAGGCTCGGCCACGACGAGGATGTGCGTGCAGTGTTCCAAGGCGCGCTGGCTGCTGGTAGGCAGGCTCACGCCCAGATCCAAAACCACATAGTCTGCAATTTGCTTGAGTTCGTTCACCACCGCGGCGGCCTGCTCACCGGCATGGGTGAGGGTGACATCACTGGGGCGCAGGCCGGCCAGCAAGAGGCGCTGGTTGTCCTTGTGTTCCACCAGCGTGCTTTCCACCGCGCTGCGGTAGATATCACGCGCGGAGCGACGCAGCAATTCCACCAGGCCTTCGCCACTTTGGCTCAGGCGCACGTTCAGGTCACCGTGGCCTGGGGTGAACTCGGCCAGGATCACATTTTTGTCCGGTTTCTCAGCAAAGCCAGCCGCTAAGTTGATGCACAGCGTGGACACGCCCTGGCCACCCTTGGCGGCCAGCACGCCGACCACGGCACGTGAACCACCACTGGGGGCTGGGCTGCTCTGGGGGCCAGCATAGCTCGGTGCTGGGGCGGCGGGCGCGGCGGAGCGGCGCTCGTCCGGCGCGGGTTCGGGCGGCAGCATGCTGGTGACCGGGCGCTTGAGGATGTTGCGCACGCGTGCCACCAGTTCGGCCGGATGGGTGGGCTTGGTCAGGTAGTCATCGGCGCCGGCCTCCAGGCCGACGACTTTGTCATCCACCTGGGCCTTGGCGGTAAAGAGAATGATGGGGATCTGGGCGGTATCCGGGTTGGCGCGCAGGCGGCGCGTCACCTCGTACCCATCCATCTTGGGCATCATGACATCCAGCAGGATCAGATCAGGCTGAGTTTCGGCCACTCTGTCCAGCGCTTCCTGCCCGTTTTTGGCGGCAATGATGTGGAAGCCCTGCTTTTCGAGGGTGGTACCCACAAGCTTCAGGGTGTCGAGATCGTCATCCACCACCAGGAGGGTGTAGGTTTGTGCCATAAAGGAAGTCCAGTCTAGCACAAAGGGCGCACAGCGGCAATTACGCTATGCAAAGGAGGGCTAGCCTGGGCATCGCTATAATGGCGGGATGAGTGCGCATAGCCTGCTACATGCGGCGACCCTGGAGCGTCTGGAACCTGGCAGGCTCTTGGTGCTGGGTTTCTCCGGCGGGCCGGATAGCGCCGCGACGCTGCATGCTTTGCATGCAGCCGGCTGGCCGCTGCTGGCGGCGCATTTGGACCATGGGCTGCGGCCGGAATCAGCGGGCGAGGCGCAGGCCGCCGCCGCCGTGGCGGCGGCCTGCGGCGTGGGCTTTGCCAGCCAGCGCGTGGATGTGGCTGCGCTGGCGGCCGCCAATGGCCAGACGATCGAAGAGGCGGCGCGTGAAGCGCGCTATGTGTTCCTGTTCGGGCTGGCGCATGAACATGGCGCGCAGGCGGTGGTGGTGGCGCACAATGCGGATGACCAGGCCGAGACGATCCTGATGCATCTGCTGCGTGGGGCCGGGCCACAGGGTTTGCAGGGCATGCCAGATGTTTGGCTGCCCAACCCGTGGAGTGAGCGCGTGGCCTTGGTGCGCCCGCTGTTGGGCAGCAGCCGGAGTGATGTACTGGCTTATTGTGAAGCACACGAATTGGCGGTGCTGCACGATCAGAGTAACGAAGACCAGATGTTTTTCAGGAATAAAGTGCGGCATGAGTTGTTGCCGCGGATGGAGCAATTTGCGCCGGGAGTGAAGGGCCGCTTGGTGCAGACCGGCGAACTGCTGGCGGCCGAAGAAGTGGTGCTGCGGGCCACGGCGGAAGACGCCTGGCGGCGCAGCCTGGCGGCGGCTGGGCCGGGCTATGTGGGCTTGCAGCGCAGCGCGCTGCAAGCCGAGCCGTTGGCGCTGCAGCGGCGCGTGCTGCAACGGGCCGCCCGGCTGCTGCGCCTGCAGGGCGCGGAGCTGAGCTTCGCGCTGGTGGAGCAGGCGCGGGACGCGTTGCACGGCGAGGCCGGGCCGTACGATTGGTTCGATGGGCTGGTGATCCTGGCTGAGGGTGAGCGGCTGTGGCTGGCGGAGCGCAGTGCGCAGCTGCCCGCGTTGTGGCCGCAGACGCCGCAGGATGATCAGCATTTAGAGACGCCGGCCGCCGTGCCGCTGGGTAAGGGCTGGATTTTGCGTTTAGATGAAAGCGAAGCCAGGGTTGGCGTTGCGGCGGATGTGTACGAGACCTGGCTGGATGCAGAGCGCACCGGCGGCGAACTGACCTTGCGCCGCCCGCGCCCCGGTGACCGCATGGCGCTGGCGCAAGGATCGCAAAAACTCTCTGATGTGTTCATCAACGCCAAGCTGCCGCAGCGGGCGCGGGCGGCCTGGCCGCTGCTGTGCAAGGGGGACGAGGTGGTGTGGGCGCCAGGTTTGCGCCTGGCGCACGGATACGCGGCCAAGGCGGGCCAACCCGCCCTGCACGCGCGGGTAATTAAGAATGATCAATGAATGGGAGCTTTACCTGCTCCCTCTTCACTCATTACTGGTCTTCTAAAACATCTGCAACTGGTCTTCGGCGCGCAGGCGGCTGAGTTTCATGCTTAGCTCGCGCCACTGAATTTCTGAGACGCCCAGTTTTTGACGCAGGTGGTTCTCGTCCATGCCGCTGCGCAGATCGCGCAGGGCACAGCTCCAGCGGCACATCAGGAAGGATAGTTGCTGCTCCAGCCCGGCTTCTTTGCCGAGATCTTCCAGCAAGTATTCCAGCCGGCGCGGCGACCAGGGGAACAGTGCATCGCTCAGATCGTACTGGGTGCGGTACTTCTGGTAGGCTTCCACCCACTCGGCGGGCAGGCTGATCTTGCGCTCCTTATAGCGGTCCTTGGGGCTGGGGTAGCGCACGAACAGGGTCGGGCCGTCGGCAGCCTCCAGGTCAACATGGTTGGTCTTGAGCGCCAGGGTTTCACCCTTCTTGATGCCGGTGCTGAGCAGCAGGGAGAGCAGTGTGTAGGCGCGTGCATCACCCTTTTTGCCGCGGCGCTGGCGGGCGGCCACGGCCAGCACCTTGTCCATCTCGTCTTCGCTGAGCACGTCTGGCAGCGGGCTGAGCACACTGCGCTGCACCACGCGCTCGGCCGGGTCGGCCAAAACAGCCCCGCCGCTTTGCAGCCAGCGGAAGAAACCCTTGAGCGAAGTGATGCGGCGGCTGAGCGTCTTGGGGCTGCACTCCACGCCGCGCTTGTGCTGCATCCAGTCGAGGAAATTGTTGAGGTCGTTGGTGGTGATGGAACCCACGGCCTGGTCAGCCGGCAGGAAGCTGGCCAGCAGGCGGATATCCCCGGTGAAGGCTTTCACCGTGTGCACGGACGAGCCCTGGTCTTGCAGGAAGCTGGCCCAGGCCTGGATGGCGGGGGGCAGGGTGATCTTGGAACTGAGGGGCGGGGCGACGGGGGCCTTGGGCATCACGACTCCTTAATGCGTATAGTCATCCAAGACCCGAGTGTAGGTGTGGGCCGGGTGGGTGTCAACTCGATTTGCTGTTGAATTGCTTCCGTTTGTAAGGCTCGGCCCTCTCATGTAGCACACATCAAAATTCTTGACCCCGTCGTTATAATTTGTTAGTTAGATAAACTAACTACTGCCATGACGCAAAACGATCCTCCCATGAACCGCTTGCAAAGCCTGTTCGAACGCCTGGAGCGTTTGGGCGTGGGCACCAAGGCACCGCTAAAAGAGATGCAGCTCAGCTTGCCACAGCTCAGCCTGCTGCTGGCCGTGCGACGCACCCCAGGCATCCGCGTGAACGAGCTGGCGCAGCTGATGCAGCTCAGCGCGCCGACGGTGAGCGTTGGGCTGCGCAAGCTGGAGGACGAAGGCTGGGTGCGGCGTGAGCCGGACCCGCAGGACAAACGCTCCTTCCATTTGTATCTGACGGATAAAGCCAAAAACTTCGCGAAACGCGTACAGGATTTTGAACGTAAACAAACTGAGGTGTTCTTGAGTGGGCTCAACGCTGAAGAGCAAGCCCAGTTGGTGCACCTGCTGGATAAAGCCATTACTCGCCTGGAAGAACAGGCGCAAACCAAGGAGAAACAAAAGCAATGATCGTTCGCATCAAGGATTGGTTCAATAAACTGGATGGCCGCAAGTGGTATGTACTGGGCGGCGTGCTTGTAGTCGCGCTGGTCATCGCCGTGATGGTGCAAGGCGCCAACCGGGCGGCCCAGGCAGCCACCGGCAGCCTGCAAACCGCAACGGTGGCGCGCGGCAACCTGGTGGCCACTGTTGGCGCAACTGGCAGCGTGCGCGCCCTGCAAAGCGCGTCGCTGATGTGGGAGACCTCGGGCGTTGTGGAGGAGATCCACTTCGCCGTGGGTGAGCGCGTGCGCGCCGGCGACACGATCGCCAGCCTGCTCATTTCGTCCATGCCGGCCAATGTGATCCTGGCCCAGGCGGATCTGCAGTCGGCCCAGGATGCCATGCAGGATTTCGAGAACTCTTTTGGCGATCTGGGCATCAGCCAGGCGCAGAAGGCGCTGGCGGATGCGCAAGACGCCTATGAGAAGGCGGCCCGCTATCTCAGCTCGATCAGCAACCCGGGCCGCCCGGTGGATATTGACCAGGCGCGGGCCAACCTGGTGTTGGCTCAGGACCGGCTCGACCGGGCACAAGAGGCCTACGAGCCGTACGCCAACCGCCCGGAGAGTGACCTGGTGCGGGCCAATTTTGTGCTCCAGCTGACGGAAGCGCAACAGCAGTACGACGCCGCCTTGCGCCAGTACAACGCGCTGGCCTCCGGCTCCGGCAGCACGCCGATCGCCAAGGCCGAGGCTGACCTGGCGCTGGCCCAGGCGCAGCTGGACATTGCGCAGAAGAACTATGACGACATCCTGGCCGGCCCCACCGCGCTGCAACGCGCCGCGGCCGAGGCGCGCCTGGCGGCTGCGCAAGCCAGTGTGAATATGGGCTTCATCATTGCTCCGTTCAACGGCACGATCACCGACATCTATCCCAACCAGGGCGACCAGGTCAGCACCGGCGCGCGGGCCGTGCAGGTGGATGATCTCAGCACGGTGCAGGTGGTGGTGGAAGTCTCTGAAGTGGATATCAACCGCGTGCAGGTTGGCCAGCCGGTCACTGTGATCCTGGATGCGGTGCAGGATGTGCAATACCCGGGTGAGGTGGTGGCAGTGGCCCTGGCGGGCAACGTAACCCAGGCCGGCGTCAACTTCCGTGTCGTCGTGGAGTTGGACGATGCAGATGCCAATGTGCGCCCGGGCATGACCGCAGCGGTCAACATTCTGGTGACGGAGTTGCAGGATGTGCTGCTGGTGCCCAACCGGGCGGTGCGTGTGCAGAACGGGCGGCGCGTGGTGTATGTGATGCGCGGCGGCCAGATGCAAGCCGTGCCGATCACGCTGGGCGCCTCCTCTGAAACCTATAGCGAAGTCGTTGGCGGGGAGTTGAAAGAAGGCGATGTGATCATCCTCAACCCGCCGGTCTCCAGCTTTGACCCGATGGATCCCTCCAACCAGTTCATGGGAGGCTTCAATTAGCGCCAAGAAAGACCTGGTGGTTGAAGCCCGGAACCTGACCAAGGTCTACAAAATGGGCGATGTGGAAGTGCACGCCCTGCGCGGCCTCTCGCTTGAGGTGGAGCGCGGTGAGGTGATGGCCATCATGGGGCCGTCTGGCTCCGGCAAGTCCACGTTGATGAACACCCTGGGCTGCCTCGACCGGCCGACCGGCGGCGAGTACTACCTGGACGGCGAGAGCGTGGCCGAGATGAACGATGACCAGCTGGCAGATGTGCGCAACCGCAAGGTGGGCTTCATTTTCCAGACCTTCAACCTGCTCAAGCGAGCCTCGGCGCTGGCCAATGTGGAGTTGCCGCTGCGCTACGCCAACCGCAACGAGAACCGGGCCGCCATCGCCCGCCAGGCGCTGGAATCCGTAGGCTTGGGCGACCGAGTGGACCACAAGCCGAACGAGCTCTCGGGCGGGCAGCAGCAGCGGGTGGCGATCGCACGGGCGCTGGTGAACAACCCGGCTTTCATCATGGCCGATGAGCCCACCGGCAACCTGGACAGCAAGTCAGGTGACGAGATCATGAAGATGCTGTTGGCGCTCAACAAGGAGCGCGGCGTGACCCTGATCATCGTTACGCACGACCCCGAAGTCGCCAAGCGCACCCAGCGGGTTGTCACCATCCGTGACGGCCAGATCGCAGAGAAGTAGGACGCGATGAACTATCTGAATTCATTTGTAGTGGCCCTCGAAAGCCTGGCGGCCAACAAGCTGCGCTCGGCGTTGACGGTGTTGGGCATCGTCATCGGCGTGGCGGCGGTGATCGCTATGCTGGCGGTGGGCCGCGGTGCGCAGAGCACCATCACCGGCACCATTGAAGGCATCGGCACCAACTTGCTGTTCGTGATGTCCGGCGGCAACAGCGATGTCACCAACCCCAAGCCGCTGACCCTGGCGGATGCGCAGGCCATGCAAGATAGCTTCCAGGCGCCCTCGGTGATCGGCGTGGCGCCGATGATGCAAGGCTCCGCCACCGTCACCGCTCAGGGCGAGAGCACATCCACGACGTTGGAAGCCGTCACGCCTGACTATGGGCCGGTACGCAACATAGAGCTGGCCGAAGGCGAATTCATCAACGAGGCGCACATCCTGTCGCGCTCGGCGGTGGTCATCCTGGGGCCGGACGTGGCCGAGGAGGTGTTTGGCCGAACGGACGGTGTGGTGGGCGAGACGGTGCGCATTGAGGGCCAGCCCTTCCGCGTGATCGGTCTGTTGGTATCCAAGGGCGGCTCGGGTTTCACCAACGAGGACAACCGCGTGCTGGTGCCGCTCACCACGGCGCAGGCGCGCTTGCTGCGCCGCTCGACGCCCAACCGGGTCGACATGATCATTGTGCAAGCGGCCAATTCGGATGCGGTGCCCCAGGCCAGTGAAGAGATCGCCGCCATCCTGCGGGCGCGCCACCGCACCGGCATCGGCGCGGACGACTTCACCGTCTTCAACCAGCAAGACTTTCTGGATACGGCCGCGGCCGTGACCGGCGTGCTGACCATCTTTTTGGGCGGCGTGGCGGCCATCTCGCTGCTGGTGGGCGGCATCGGCATCATGAACATCATGCTGGTCTCGGTGATCGAGCGCACGCGTGAGATCGGCCTGCGTAAGGCGCTGGGGGCGCGCAAGCGTGACATCATGATCCAGTTTCTGGCCGAGTCGTCGATGCTCAGCCTGCTGGGCGGCGTGCTCGGCATCATCTTCGGCTGGCTGATCTCGGCCGCGGTGGGGGCGGTGGCCGCCGCCAGCAACGCCGACATCACGCCCGTGATCGGCCTCGATTCGGTGCTGCTGGCGACCCTGTTCTCGATGGCCGTGGGCCTGTTCTTCGGCCTGTACCCGGCCAACCGGGCGGCCAGCCTGCAACCGGTCGAAGCGCTGCGCTACGAATAGCACTCCGCAAAAACGCAAAAGAGGCTGGGAAACCAGCCTCTTTTTTGTGTGATTTCACAAAACCAGCGCGGCTGGGGTTATAACAGTATCGCCGCAGGCTTTGCGGTGTTTTTGTTTTTAGTTGAGGAGCAGGCGAACGTATGAAAAGCAAAGATTGGTTGATCTTTATTGGCCTGGCATTGGTTTGGGGGTCTTCGTTCTTTTGGATCAAGATCGCCCTGGAGGAAGTTGGCCCTTTCCTGTTGGTGGCCATGCGGGTGATGTTCGGCTTGCTGGGCTTGCTGGTGGTGTATTCCCTGCGGCGCCCGGAATGGCCCAAGGATAAGACCCTACTGCGCAATTTGCTGATCCTGGGCTTCACCAATACGGCTTTCCCGTTCGTGCTCATCTCCTGGGCTGAGCTGCATATTGACTCGGCCGTTGCGTCTATTTTGAATAGCTCTGTGCCCCTGTTCACCACCATCATCGCCCATATCGCCCTGACGGACGACAAGATGAGCGTGCGGCGCGTGCTAGGCCTGCTGGTGGGCTTTGCCGGCGTGGCCCTGCTGGTGCTGCGTGACATCGAAGGCGATGTACGCCTGAACCTGCTGGCGCAGGGCGCCATGATCCTGGCGGTGCTGTTCTACGCCGGCAGCGCGGTGTTCGCCCGCAGCAAGACCAAAGGCGCCCCGCAGGTGGTGCAGGCGATGGTGCCGCTGATCTCGGCGACGGCGTTCATGTGGGCAGCCACCTTCGCGGTCGAGGGGCCGGTGCGTTTGCCCAGCCTGCCCAGCACCTGGGTGGCGCTTTTGTGGCTGGGCCTGGCTGGCTCGTGCGCGGCCTATCTGTTCTACTACTACCTCATCCACTCAGTTGGCCCCACGCGCACCACCATGGTCACTTACACCTTCCCGGTGGTCGGCGTGACGCTGGGCGTGCTGTTCCTGGGTGAGGCGCTGGATTGGCATCTGATCGCGGGCGGCGTATTGATCCTGGTCAGTCTGCTCATCGTTAACCGCAGCTAAGCCTGCATGAACCAGAAGCAACTTCTTGCCTTTGTGGCGCTGAGTCTGGCCTGGGGCAGCGCCTTTTATTGGATCAAGGTGGCCCTGGAGCAGCTGCAGCCGTTCACCCTGGTGGCCTGGCGCCTGCTGCTGGGCGGCCTGCTGTTGGGACTGACCGCCTATGTCAAGCGCACTGCATTGCCGCGCAGCTGGGCGCAGTGGTGGCCGCTGCTGTTGATGGGCTTGCTCAACATCGCCATCCCGCTGGTGATGACCACCTCAGGCCAACAGTTCATTGATATTGGCGTGGCGTCCATCGTGCTGTCCACGGTGCCTTTGTTCACCATGATCTTGTCGTACTTTGCGCTGAAGGATGACAAGATCACTGTCTGGCAATTGGTTGGCTTGTTGGTGGGTTTTAGCGGCGTAATTCTTTTGCTGCTACGGGATGTTGGCGGCGGCCAATCCACCCTATGGGGCTATGCCTCACACCTGCTGGCCGCGCTGCTGTATGCCGGCAGTGCGGTGTTCGCCCGCAAAGCGCTGCATGGCCACAGCGTCATTATGCAGGCGCTGGTGCCGACCATGTTCAGCGCGGCGGTGGTGTGGGCAGTGGTGCCGTTCGTCGAGAGCCCGGTGCAGGCGCCCACCCAGCTGATGCCGCTGCTGGGCATCATTGCCCTGGGCGGTGCAAGCAGCTACCTGGGGTATATGCTGTACTACTACCTGATTCGCACGATCGGCCCCACGCGTATGTCCATGACCACCTATACCTTCCCGCTGGTAGGGATCGCGATGGGCGTGCTGTTCCTGAACGAAGCGCTGGACCCGCTGCTGTTAGCGGGCGGCGCGTTGGTATTGGGGAGTGTGTTTGTGGTGAACCGGGCCTAGTTGTGCTTGTCGCGCTCGCCGGCCGGACGAGTGAGCTTGCGTAAAAAGTCCATCGCCGCGGCGGCGCGCAGCTGACCCTCGTTGAGCAGGCGCTCGGCGGCCTGGCGGGCGCGCTCCAGGCGGATCTGCAACTCCTGCCCGCTCAACTCATATAGCTCGACCAGCACACCGTGGGTGCTCTCAGGGTGGATGAAGGCGATCTTCTTGCCGCCCGTGCCGATGATCGGCTCCGGGTTGATGAGGCGCACGCCCTTGGACTTGAGATGCTCCATGGTGGCCTGGATGTCGTAGACCTCAAAGCAGATGTGGTGCATGCCCGGCCCGCGCTTCTCAAGATAGCGCGCTACACCGCTCTCGGTGTCGGTGGGGGTGACCAGTTCCACTTCGCTTTCGGCGGCGGGCAGGAAAGCCACGATGGATTTCTCGCTGGGCACTTCTTCGATATGCGAAAGGTCCAACCCCAGCGCATCCTGCCAGAATTCCAGGGCCTTGTCCATGTCTTTGACGACGAGGGCAATATGGTCGATCTTCTTGACGAACGATGGCATTCTGGTGTCGCTCCTTAGGCGGCGGGCGGCTGGTATTCACCCCAGATGCGGCGCAGATGATTGCATATCTCGCCCAGGGTGATGTTGTTCTCTACGGATTCGATGAACAGAGGCAGCAGGTTGTCGCTGCCCTTGGCGGCGGTTTCAAGATGGCTGAGCAGCTCCTGCACGCGCGCAGCGTCGCGGCGTTCACGCAGGGCCGCCAGCCGTTGGCGGGCGGCCGCCTCCAGGCTGGGGTCGACCTCCAGGCGCTCAGGCTGCACGTCTTCCTCGGTCTGGAAGGCGTTCACGCCCACCACGATCTCCTCGCCATTCTCGAGCGCCTGCTGGAAGGCGTAGGCCGCGTTCTGGATCTCGTTCTGTACAAAACCCTGCTCGATGGCGGCCAGCGCGCCGCCCATGCCCTCGATGCGGTCGAGGTACTTTTGCGCTTCAGCCTCGATCTCATCCGTCAGGTATTCGATGGCGTACGAGCCACCCAGCGGGTCAACCGTGTCACCGGCTTTGGACTCGTGGGCGATGATCTGCTGGGTGCGTAACGCTACGCGCACGGCGCTCTCGGTGGGCAGCCACAGCGCCTCGTCGAGGCTGTTGGTGTGCAGGCTCTGCGTGCCGCCGAGGACGGCAGCCAACGCCTGCACCGTCACGCGGGCCACGTTGTTCTGCGGCTGCTGGGCGGTGAGAGTGGAGCCGGCCGTCTGGGTATGGAAGCGCAGCTTCCACGAGGCTGGGTTCTGCGCCCCGAAGCGCTCCTTCATGATGCGCGCCCACAGGCGGCGGGCGGCGCGGAACTTGGCGACTTCTTCCAGAAAATGATTGTGGGCATTGAAGAAGAACGAAAGCTGGCCGGCAAAATCGTCAATGTTCAGGCCGGCGCGCAGCGCCTCTTCGACGTAAGCGATGCCGTTGGCCAGGGTGAAGGCCACCTCTTGCACGGCGGTGGAGCCGGCCTCACGAATGTGGTAGCCGGAGATGCTGATCGTGTTCCAGCGCGGCACTTCCTGCTGGCAATATTTGAACAGGTCGGTGATCAGCCGCATGGAGGGCTGGGGTGGGTAGATATAGGTGCCGCGGGCGATGTATTCTTTGAGGATGTCGTTCTGCACTGTACCGCGCAGTTTGTTGGGCTCCACGCCCTGGCGCTTGGCCACGGCGATGTACAAGGCCAGCAGCACAGCCGCCGGGGCGTTGATAGTCATGCTGGTGGACACCTGATCGAGCGGGATGCCCTCGAACAATTGCTGCATATCTTCTATGGAAGAGATGCTTACGCCCACCTTGCCGACTTCGCCCAGGGCCATGGGGTCATCGGCGTCGTAGCCGATCTGGGTGGGCAGGTCGAAGGCCACCGAGAGGCCGGACTGGCCCTGCGAGAGCAGGTAGCGGTAGCGCTTGTTGGATTCCTCGGCGTTGGCGTAGCCGGCGTACTGGCGCATGGTCCACAGCCGGCCGCGGTACATGGTGGGCTGCACGCCGCGCGTGTAAGGGTAGCTGCCCGGCGCGCCGAGAGCGGTGTGCGGGTCACTGTGCACATCGCCCGGGGTCAGCACGTTGGGCAGCTCAATGCCGCTGGAAGTCGCAAAGCTGGGCTTGCGTTCCTCCGGCTTGGTGGGTTTTTGCGCGTCGGCAGACATTCTTGGCAGAGTATACCTGCACTGCTTTGGCCGCTTTGCCGCGGCGTAACTGCCCGATTGGGTAGTGTGTTATTACTACCAATGAGGTATAGTTAACGCGTTATGGCAAAAGAAAAAGATATGGTTAAAGTGGAGGGCACGGTGATCGAGGCGCTGCCGGGTACCCAGTTCCAGGTGGAATTGGATAACGGCCACCGCGTGCTTGCCTATTTGTCTGGCAAGATGCGCCGCTTCTACATCCGCATCCTCCTGGGGGATCGTGTCACGCTGGAGATGTCGCCCTACGACATGCAGCGCGGCCGGATCGTGTATCGTTACAACAAGGCGCCTGGCCAGCACCAGGGCCAAAGCCTGGTATAGAAAGCAACGCCCCGCATTGCGGGGCGTTTTTGTTTAATGCTGCAGCGTGACGGTTTGCCCGGGGGCCAGCATAAAAGGGAAATTGATGTTGTTGAGCGCGGCAACTTGCAGCCAATCCAGCCCGTAGTAGTGCGCCAGGGCAAACAAGCTCTCGCTGCGGTCAGCCGTGTAGAACTCGGGTACTTCGATGGGCTCGTCTGGCGGCGGGGCGGCAGTTTGGCTGGCCGGCAGGCGCAGCACCTGGCCGGGCAAGATCAGATAGGGCGCGGCCAGATCGTTCAGGGCGGCAATATCCTGCCAATTGAGCTCCAGGGCGCGGGCGATCTTCATCAGGTGGTCGCCGCGCTGCACGGTATAGGTATCGGCCGAGGGCTGCGGGCCAGCCTCTGGCTGGCTGGGCTGCAGCGCCAGCACCTGGCCGGGGAAGAGCGTATAGGGGTAGGTGATCTTGTTCCAGGCGGCCAGGTCCACCCAGGTGAAGCCCAAACGAGTGGCGATGCGGTTGAGCGTGTCGCCGGCCTGCACGGTATAGGTCTGCGGGCTAGGCTGCTCGCTGCTGGGCGGCGGGGTCTCGGGCTCGGCCGGCGGCGGACCCTGGGTCAGCACGGCCATGTTGTTGAGCACACCCCAGGAAGCCATGAAGTTTTGGATGGAATGCGTGATGGTGTAGCCAGTGAGCGCATCCACCAGTTGGACGGAATTCTGGTCATACCCGATCAGCGTCATGGTGTGCTGGTTGTTGGCAACCAGCACACTGTCCCCGGCCTGGGTGGTGTAGTAGCGCGGCGTGCCGGCCCAAACGCTGCCGATGACCCACACGATGACCGGCCGGCCGGCGGCGATCTCTGTTTGCAGGTCTTGCCAGTTCAGGCCCTGCTCGGCGCGGGCGTCGAGCCCGTAGCTGCGCAGCAGGCGAGCGATCGGCTCGGCATGCACGCCGTAGGAGGCGGGCGGGATGTAGCCCCACGGGTCATTAACGTTGCCCACGAAGCCGAGGTTGGGGTCATCCGAACTCGGCAGGCCGTTGAAGAATTCAGTCTCTGAGATGGAATAGCCCCAGTAGGCGGCCACATCCACCGCGGAGCGCGACTCGCACGAGAGCGAGTATTGCTGGGCGCGGCCGAAAAAGCCGCTAATGTAGGCCTGGGAGGGCAGGTCGCTCTGCGCCGCGTGCGCGGATGCCGGCGTTATAGATAGCGCTATGAGTAAGCACAGCAGTATGCAAATCGCCCTGTTCATGCCGCAGTATCTTATCCCTTCGTCTCGCATATATAATCGCAGCCATGAGCTATTTTGCCGACTCGGTGCAAGCGTTGCTGGGCCAGCCTCTGAGCGAAGCGCAGGCCGCCGCCTTTGAGCGCTACGCCGATGAGCTGCTGGAGTGGAACCAGCGCTTCAACCTCACCGCCGTCAAGGAGCGCGAAGCGGTGTTCACGCGCCACTTTCTCGACTCGCTGAGCTGCTGGGTCGGTATGCGGCAGCAGCCGCCCGGCCGCGTCATCGATGTGGGCAGCGGCGCCGGCTTGCCGGGGCTGCCGCTCAAGATCTGGCAGCCGGAGCTGCAGCTCAGCCTGCTGGAATCCGTCGGTAAGAAGGCGCGCTTCCTTGACCATGTTGTGCAAGTTCTGGGCCTGAGGGATGTGCAGGTCTTGGCCTCACGGGCCGAGGACGCCGGGCGCGATCCAGCCCAGCGTGAGCAATACGACTGGGCGGTGGCGCGCGCCGTGGCGCCGCTGCCGGTGCTGGCGGAGTACCTGCTGCCCTTCGTGCGCGTGGGCGGCTACATGCTGGCACAGAAGGCGCGCGGCGTGGCGGAGGAAGCCAAGAACGCGGCCAACGCCTTTGGGCAGCTGGGCGGCAAGCTGGAGGAGCTGGTGCAGGTGCAAGTGCCCGGACTGGAGGATGAGGAACGCTGGCTGGTGGTGGTGCGAAAGCTCAAGCCCACGCAGGAGCGCTTTCCGCGTCTGGCCGGCACGCCGAGCAAGAAGCCGTTGTAGCTATTTGTGTTTGGCGATGTATCTTACGCCTGGAATGTCAGCAAAGTCGTCGTCTTGCGTCCAGATCACGGCATTGTTGGCGTAGCCTGTGGCGTAAATCATGCTATCGGCCATGGGCAGTTTGAACTCAAGCGAAAACTTGGCTGCCAATAGGGCCAATTCTGCATCCATTTCAATGATCTGCCCTTCATGCATTATCGAGATGGCTTGTAGGGCAACTCCCTCCCCGCGTTGATGGTGCATACGCTTGAAGACCTCGTAGATGCATACACTGGGAACGATGAGCTGTTTGGTCCTCTTGATGGGGGCGGCAAAGAAGGAGGCGTTAGGTCCATCGGCAAAGTATTCGAGCCAGCCTGAAGAGTCGATGAGGTTCATTCGCGGTCTGGCTCGCGCTCAACGTCAGTGTCGATGCCCTTGTATAGCCCGCGCGCTTCAGCAATGCTGATCTGCGGGATCAGTTCAATCCGGTCGCCATATTGAATGACGCGCACCGTCTGGCCGGGTTTGATGCCCAACGATTTGCGAATGGCCTTGGGGATAACGATTTGAAACTTTGGCGAGACTTTTACATTTGTCATACGAAATCTCCTATCGATGAGAAAATCGTATGACGATTATAGCCCAGGTTATGCCAATTGCCCGCCCTCAATTTCCCAGCGGGCGGCGGTATCCAGAAACTCAGGCGTGAACAGATTGAAGTCGGTGGTGGTGAGCAACACCTGATCGCTGTTGGCGCGCAGGCGCTCCAGCAGGTCGGCGCGGCGGCTCTCGTCGAGCTCGGCCAGTACTTCGTCGAGCAGTAGCACCGGGCGCTGGCCGCTGCGGGCGTGCATCCATTCCAGCTCAGCCAGCTTGAGGGTCAGCAGAGCGGTGCGCACCTGGCCGCGGCTGCCATAGCTACCCAGGTCCACTCCGTTACCCAGGAAGCGCAGCTCGTCACGATGAGGGCCGAGGCTTGTGGTGCCGCGGGCCATATCCTCGCGGCGCGCTTTTTGCAGGGCGGCCAGGTAGCCGGTCTCGATCTTTTCGGCGGAGACGCCGCTGCGGTCGGTCGGCGCATCGAGCAAGGTGCGCTGGCCGGCGGGGGCTGGCAGCGGGTCATAGCTGGGCTGGTAGCTTAGGCGCAGCACTTCGGCGCCGCGGGTCAGGCCGTGGTGCAGGCGGGCGGCGGCCTGCTCCAGCTCCTGGATGGCGCGGAAGCGCGCCGCCAGCACCTGCGCCCCGCGGGTGGCCAGACGCTGGTCCCAGAAATCCAGCTGGCTTTGGTCGCCGCCGTTCTCGCCCAACTGGCGCAACAACGCGTTGCGCTGGGTCAGCACGCTCTCGAATTCGCTCAGGTTCTCGCTGTACTGGGTCTGCACCTGCGCCAGCGCCAGGTCCAGGTAGCGGCGGCGGTGGCGCGGCGTGCCGTCAATGATCTGCAGCATCTGCGGTAGGAACAGCACCGCCTGGAACTGGCCTACGACCTCGCTGGCTTTCTTTTTGGCGCCATCCAGCAGCACTTCCTTGCGGCTGCGTTCGCCGTTGCGAGTCTGGTCTTTGATGACGCGGATCTCCATCTGGTGCTCGCGCCCGTTGCGCTCATAGGTGGCTTGCAGGCGCGCCACCGCCAGCGGGTTGCGGGCTTCGATGAAATTGATCAGCTGGCGGTCGGTTTCGGCGTGGAAAGAGTTGAGCGTGGCGAGGAAGTAGATCGCCTCCAGCAGGCTGGTCTTGCCCTGGGCATTGCGCCCCACGATGAGCACGGCCTGCTGGGGCACCTCGACGTCGAGGCGCGCAAAGTTGCGAAAATGGGTGAGCGAGAGGCGCTTGAGCTGCATGCAGCTGCCTCAGGCCGCGGAGGGGTCTTGTTCGGTTTCTTCGTCTGGCTTGATCTCGTACACCTTCTGGGCGCGCTCGGTGAAGAGCACGCCGTTGAGGTGGTCGATCTCGTGCTGGAAGATGCGCGCCAGCCAGCCCTCCGCCTTGATCTTGAGCGGGTCGCCGTTGCGGTCTTGCGCCACCACGGTGACGCCCAGCGAGCGCTCGACCTCGGCCAGGATGCCCGGGAAGGACAAGCAGCCTTCGGTGCCCATCTCCTTCTCGCGGCTCATGCGGCTGATCTCAGGATTGATGAGGGTGAAGAGCTGCTTCTCGGCCGGCTCTTCGTCTTCGTTCTCGGGTTCGCCGTACTCGATCACCACCACGCGCAGCGGCACATTGACCTGCGGCGCGGCCAGGCCTACGCCGGGGGCATTGCGCATGGTCTCGATCATGTCGTCGATCAGGGTCTGGATATCGGCGTCAATGCGCTCGACGCGCTGAGCCTTCTGCTCCAGAATCTCGTTGGGGTAGTTAACGATCTCTCGGGTTGCCATTGTGCGTTACCAAGCGGTTATTCTACCGCCTCGCCATCCTCGCCCGTCCGGCGCAGGCCGCGGGTGCGCTCTTCTTCGTAGACTTTGAGCCATTCGGCCATGCGGCTGCGCTCGTCCTGGTCGCGCTGCTTTTGCGCTTTGAGCTTGAAGGCTTCGATGCGGGCGAAGATGTCTTGCTGCACCTGGGCGGGGTCGTGCACGCCGTCAAAGTCGAGCCAGCTGTCGCCCACGTTGATGCGCACCACGCCGAAGTTGAACAGCAGGCCCAGCAGGCCGATGCGGTGGTTCTCCAGGCTAAGTACGTTGGCTAGCGGAGCGGTCTTGGTGATCAGGCTGCCGAGCGGCTTCTTCTCCGAGTCCATCAGGCTTTCGGGCGTGAGCATATAGATATCGTTCTGCCAGTCGACATAGTGGTAAACAATGAAGCCGATCGGGATAAGCAAGGCGATCAGCATGATCAGCCAGCCGGTGCTATCGCTGGGCAGGCCGGCGTACACAAAGTTGACCGCCCACAGCACGCCGGCGAAGGCCAGGGCCGGGAAGAACAGGGTGCCGAGCAGCTTGGCCCAGTGCTTGTGATAGATGATCTTGTCGCCGTCAATCGTGCGGGTAGGGAAGAGCCACAGCCGTTCGGTGTGGCTGCGGGTTTGAGCCGCCGTGGCGACCGGGCGCAGGCTGGCGCGGTTGTACGGGGCAGTGCCCAGACTCTCGCGCACGGTCTGGCGAATGTCATCATGCCTGGCCACCCGCGCCCCGCGGCGCTGGCGCAGTACGTACTCCTCGACCAGAAACTTGGTGGTTTGCGGGTCACCGACCTTGGGCATCGAGACGGTGCTGGTGAAGGTTTGGATCATCACATCGCCGAAGCCCAATATGCGGCCCAGCAGGGTGGTATGGGTATTGACCGACTGTACGGTCTCCAGTGGGGCTTCGACCCGGCTGGCGGAGCGCAGCAGCTTTTGCTCCAGCCAGACCACGCGCTGGTCGGTCAGCACGTAATAGTCGTTGCGCCAGTCCATCAGCTCCCAGGCGGCCCAGCCGCCGGCGCCCAGCAGCAGGCCGAAGGCGGCCAGCAGCCAGGGCACCGGGTTGGCCGCCTCCAGCCCGAAGAGCACGCACAGCATGCTGCCGATCGCCAGCACCATGGCACGGGCCAGGCGCAGCCACAGGGCGGCCGAGTGCTTGCGCATCACGAACTGGATCGATTCGTCGCGCCCCAGCCAGTCGAACTGGCTGTCAGGCTTCAGGCTGCGGCCGGCCGCCAGCGTGCGCAGGCGCTCGGCCAGGGCGGGGAAGGCTTGCAGCAGGCGCTCCAGGTCACGCCGCGGCAGGTACAGCACGCGGGTGGCGTGCAGGGCTTTGACACGCGAGACCCGGCTGCCGTCGAGGCCAAGACTGCGGGCGCCGAACACATCGCCATTTTGCAGGCCAGAGGCCACCACCTGGCCGTGGGTGTTCACCAGCTCGCAGCGCAGGTGGCCGCTGACGACGATATATAGGTTCTCGGCCAGTTCGCCCTGCTCGTACAGCTCTTGCCCGCGTGCCAGCGGGTATTCAATAAAACGGGCGGCAATATACTCCAGATCAGCTTCGCGGATGTCTCGGAAGAGGGCCAGTTCCTTTAAAAGTGACATGCGCTCAGCAAGGCTGCTCGTCTTGCTGGCGCCGTTATCCACTGTCATGCGGGCATTTTAGCATGCGCATGAATCGTGCGCTTTTTAGGGCGCACGGCGAATAAATTGGCCCTCATGTTAGAATTTTTGCCACTCCCCAGGCTGAAACAGACACGAGGTCAATACAAATGCCCATTCACTTCGGTACAGACGGCTGGCGCGCCGTAATTTCCGACACCTTTACCTTTGCCAACCTGCGCATGGTGGCCCAGGCGATCGCCGATGCGATGCGGGCTGACCTGCAGAGCAACGGGGGCGAGCCATCGCCGCTTGTGGTGGTGGGCTTCGATACGCGCTTTCTGTCTGACCGCTTTGCGGGTGATGTGGCCCGCGTCCTGGCCGCCAACGAGTTCCGCGTGCTGCTGGCGGAGGCGGATGCGCCCACGCCGGCCATCTCCTACGCCGTGCGGGAGCACAAGGCCATCGGCGGGGTGATGATCACGGCCTCGCACAACCCGCCCCGCTACAACGGCGTCAAGCTCAAGGCCGCCTATGGCGGCTCGGCCCCGCATGAACTGTGCCACCGTGTGGAAATTTACTTGAGTGATAACGAGGCGCGCGGCCGCGGCGCCTCGGTGATGGACTTTGAGCACGCCGTCGAGCAGGGGCTGATCACCCGCTTTGACCCCATGCCAGCATACAAAGCTCACCTGGCGACCCTGATCGACTTTGAGACCATTCGCAAGAACCCGCAGAAGGTGGTCGTGGATTCCATGTTCGGCTCCGGCCGTGGCCACATCGCCGCCATGCTGCGCGAGGCGGGCTGTGATGTCGTCGAGATCCGCGGCGAAATGAACCCGGGCTTTGGCGGTGTGCACCCCGAGCCGATCATGCCGCATCTGCAGGCGCTGGTGGATGCCCTCGCCGAGCACCCGGGCTATTACGGCGTGGCCACAGATGGCGACGCCGACCGGGTGGGGGCGATGGACGAAGACGGCGTCTTCGTGGACCCGCACAAGATCATGTCGCTGGCCCTGCGCCATTTGGTGGAGACGCGCGGGTACAAGGGCAAGGTGATCCGCACCGTGTCCACCACGCGCATGATCGACCGGCTGGCCGCCAACTACGGCCTGCAGGTGGAGGAGACCCCGGTAGGCTTCAACCACATTGCCGACCATATGCTGGCGGGCAATGTGCTCATCGGCGGTGAGGAGTCGGGCGGGATCTCGTTCACCGGCCACATCCCTGAAGGCGATGGCGTGCTGATGGGGCTGCTGGTGGTCGAGATGGTGGCGCGCTCCGGCAGCACGCTGCGCGCCCTGGTGGCGGACCTGCTGGCCAGTGTTGGCCCGGCGCACTATGCGCGCAAGGACCTGCGCCTCAGCCGCCCGGTCGAGAAGAAGGTGATGACCGCCAAGCTCACCGAGGAAGCGCCGGAAGCCATCGGCGGCGAGAAAGTGCTCGAAATCGTCAACCGGGATGGCAGCAAGTACATCATGGCCGATGATTCGTGGCTGCTTATCCGCCCCTCGGGCACGGAGCCGGTGCTGCGTGTGTATGCCGAGGGCCGCACGCCCGAGATGGTCAAGGCGTTGATGGCCTACGGCGAACAGGTGGCGGCTAGCGTTTCTTAGAAGTGAGCAGTGAACTGTAACCAGTGAGCAGGTACTCAGTTCTAACGACACCCTTGTCATTCCGAGCGGGTGCTTAAACCCCACCAGACCGCCGAACCCGCGCCAGCGAGGAATCCGTCAAGGCACATCTTCCACGCAATGCCTCTTTACAAGGCGTAGAAATTACCACTGCATAGAACACATGCCAGCAAGGATTCTTCCCTGATCTGGCTTCGGCGACCTGGCGTGGGTTCCCAAACCCGGTCAGAATGACACGGAGGGCGCAGCATGCTGCGCCCACTACTGTAATGTCCTAACTCACAACAACCTCCGGCACGCTGGCATGCAGCTGCCCGCAGGCGGCCTGGATCTCATCCCCAAACGAAGAACGCACCGTCACTTTCAACCCGGCCTGCTCCAGCCAATTGCGGAACTGGCGGATGTGGGCCTCGCTGGGCCGCGCAAAACGCTCGGCGGCGAAATCATTGGCGTTGTGGCGCAACAGATTGACGTGGAACAGCCGCGTCTGCCGCCCACGCGCCTGCAGCAGGGCCGCCAGGGCAGCCGCATGCTGGCGGCTGTCGTTCACACCCTCTAGTAGCAAGTAAGCGATGTAAACCTTGCGATGGGTGCGCGCAATGTGCTCATCCAGTGCGTCGAATACTTCTTCGATCGGGTACTTGCGATTCAGCGGGATCAGCTGACTGCGCTGCTCGTTGAACGGAGAGTGTAGTGAAAAGGTCAGGTTGACCTGCGGCTGCGCTTGCGTGAGCTGGCGCATGGCCGGCACCAGGCCGATAGTCGAAACCGTCAGCCGGCGCGGGCTGAGCGCGAACAGCGCCGGATCGGTGAGGCATTCCAGGGCTGTGAGCAGGTTGGGATTGGCCAGCGCTTCGCCCATGCCCATGAACGAGATGCTGTCGAGCGGCTGGCCCAGCGCACGGAAGTACAGCGCCTGATCGCAGATCTCGTCTGCGCTTAGGTTGCGCTGCAGCCGCATGGCGGCTGTAGCGCAAAACCGGCAGCCGAAGCCGCAGCCCGCCTGGGTGGACAGGCAGTACGAGCGCCAGCCAGCGCGGTAGCGCATGGCCACGGCTTCGATGCGGCGGCCATCGTTCAGGGTGAAGAGGTATTTCTCAGCCTGGGCAGCTCGGCTGACCTGGGCTGGCGCCAGGCTGAGCAGGTGATCGCCAAACTGCTGCGCCAGCGCCTGGCGCAGGTGGCCGGGCAACGCCCGCATGGCGCTGAACTGCAGCACGCCGTGGTGGAAGATGGCGTCAAGGATTTGCTGAAAACGGTACGGCGCCGCGCCATGCTGGCCTACGGCGCTTTGGATCTGGCTATATCGGTGTGCACGGGGCATCAGTTACCTCGCTACGCGCTAAATGGTGGATGGTGGCTTGCGAACGGACGGCAAAGATGAACGTGCGAAACATGACTACCTCCTGAATTTGGGTGGGAAACAAAAAAACGCCGCGGGCAAGCCGCGGCGTCACAAAAACACACAGTGATATGAATCAGAAAAGAGAGGCGTTGGCAGACCCGGAAACGACAACAGGCGATGCTGCTGTCAACTGTAAGGGGACTACCACGTTGTCATTAAGGACGTACCTCCGTAACTCTCAATCCAGTCTACCGCCATCAGCAGGCTTGTCAAGCCGCAGGCAGGAGGTCGGCCAGGTTGAAGACTGGCCCCTGATTGCAAGCAAGCTGCGCTTTGCGCGGGGTGGCAAAGCTGCACACGCCGCACTGCGCCAGGCCGCCGCACGGCATGGGCGGCGTCACCAACGCCTGGCCGCGCAGCGTTTTTGGGGCGCGCTCGTGGATACCCAGCAGGCGGGGCAACTCGTCCACCTGGCCGGGCGGCAGGTCCAGCGCGAGGAAGTCGGCCCAGGCCAGCGCAGCCGGCAGGGCGGCCAGGGGTTGGATCTCGAACTGGCTGGGCAGCTCACCCAGCGGTTCGTCGCAGAACACGGCCACGGCATCCGCCTCGGCGGCTAGCGGCAGCAGGCGAGCGGCATTGCGCTCGCTGGCTGCCAATGCCAGCCGGCGCGTATTTGGCAGCAGGCTGAAGCCGCGGCCCAGCGGGCCGCGCAGGCGCAGTTGGGTGCCGGGCTGCCAGCCCGCCGGCAGCGGGCCGGCTACGGCCAGTTCGGCAATATTCCCTTCTGGTTCCGGCGGCATGTGGCCGGCCGCGAACAGTTGCACGGCGACTGCGGCCAGGCCATCGGCCGGATCATGCGCCTGCAGGTATTGGCCCGGGCGCGGCAGGGCGGCGGTGGGAAGTTGCAAGCGCGCCGCGGCGTTCTGATACCGTTCTAACAGGAGGGCGGATAGCTGGGCCGTATAATGATTCATCGCAACCTTTCGGCATGCTACCACGCCAACCGTAGCACATTGTGGGCGCCAGCCGTTTTGATGCTCTATGAGGAGGAGCAATGGAACTCGTTAGCATTCTTGCATTTCTATCTGCTGTAGCCTGGCTGCTGGTCATCGGTGTCGTCACCCTGGTGGTAGTGCGTGCGGTGCGCAGCCGCGGCATCAAAGGCGCGGGCGGCATGGCCGGTGGCGGCTTGCTGATCGCCGGCACGGTTGTGCTGGCGATCCTGCTCAGCACGCTGGCGGCTGGCCTGGTGTTCATCCAGCCCAATGAGCGTGGCGTGGTCATCAGCGCCACGCAAGGCGGCATTCGCGATGAGGCGTTGCAGCCCGGCCTGCATTGGGTCGTGCCGTTCGCCGAGAATGTGATCCCGTACACCATCGCCCGCCAGACCTACACCATGTCGGTGGTGCCGGAGGAAAGCGATGTGTTCCGCGATGATGCGGTCGAGTCGCGCACCTCGGACGGCCAGATCGTGCATGTCGACGCTTCGGTGATCTTCTCCATTAATCCAGAAGAAGTCGTGGATGTGCACATCCGCTGGCAGAACCGCTACATCAACGGCATGGTACGCCCGATCGTGCGCGGCGTGATCCGCGATGCGGTGGCCCAGTTCGGCATTGAGCAGGTGTACAGCACGCACCGCCAGGAATTGACCGAGAAGATCTCGGCCGAATTGCAGCGCCGCTTTGAAATGAACGGCCTGGAGCTTGTGGATTTTGTGGTGCGCAACATCGCCTTCTCGGCTGAGTATGCCGACTCGGTGGAGCAGAAGCAGATCGCTGAGCAGCAGGCCCAGCAAGCCGCCTTTGTGGTCGAGCAGCGTCGCCAGGAAGCTGAGCAAGCCCGCCAGGTGGCGCAGGGTGTCGCCGATGCGGCTGTCATCCGTGCGCAAGGTGAGGCTGAGGCCCGCCTGATCCAAGCCGAGGCGGAAGCCGAGGCGTTGCGCATGCTGGCCGAAGCCATCGGCCAGAACCCGGACATCTTGACGTTGGAATACATCCAGAAGCTGGCGCCCAACATCCAGGTGATGTTGGTGCCAACCGATAACCCGTTCCTGCTGCCCTTGCCAAGTACCAACCCTTAGGAGTGTCGATAACCAGCAAACAACGGCCAGCCGCAAGGCTGGCCGTTGTGTTTAATATTATTTATGATATAACCCATAGAAATCTGCGCTCATCTTATATTTAGTTGATTTTATTTATCAACTAGGTTGAACATATGGTAGAATATGGCCCACAAAGGAGCAAAAATGTTAATTAGTAAGACGCTTGAAAAAGCCATCAATGACCAGGTGGGGCGTGAGTTTGGCGCCGCCATGCAATATGTCAACATCGCCTCATACTTCACGGCCGACAACATGCTGTTGTTCGGCAAGCTGTTCTTTGAGCAGGCCGCTGAGGAGAACCAGCACGCCATGAAATTCGTGCGCTATGTGCTGGATGCTGGCGGCACAATCGGTGTGCCGGCCATCCCGCAGGCGCGGGCCGACTTCAAGTCCCCTGAGGACGCGGTAGGCGCTGCGCTGCAGTGGGAAGAGGAAGTTACCCGCCAGATCAATGAGTTGATGGATATTGCCGTCAAGGAGAAAGACTACATTGCCCAGGAGTTCCTCGGCTGGTTCGTGAACGAGCAGCTGGAGGAAGTCTCCAAGATGAGCACTATCCTGAGCGTGATCCAGCGCGCCGGCGACAACCTGCTGCTGGCCGAGCAGTATGTGCAAAACACCCTGGCCGACATCGAAACGGTGGAGGGTGGAGCGAAGTAGTACAGGTAGGTGGTTATAATAAGCCAGCTATCAGCTATCAGCTATCAGCTATCAGCTATCAGCTATCAGCTATCAGTAGTGAGTAGTGACAACTGAATACTCTTCGGTGGCAGGTACGTTGTGGCAAAAACGCCACAACGTTGGCAGTTGCTACGCAACTGCAGCTGCCGGGTTTAGATGCGCAGCAAAAGTTGCTGCGCGGGCGTTTCGGAAAAGCACGAAACGCC
Organism: Anaerolineales bacterium; assembly: GCA_019454165.1. Lineage (GTDB taxonomy): Bacteria > Chloroflexota > Anaerolineae > Anaerolineales > UBA11579 > JAMCZK01. The sequence goes on from CP075367.1 coordinate 1,105,576, forward strand.
AGGTGCTCTTACAACTTAATATCTTCGGGGCAGGGTGATTACGCATCGGCACGGTCGTGGCGGTGGAGTTTGCGAAGCAAACTCCATTAGCAGCGGCGCCAGCCGCTGCGTAAAATTCCCGATCGGTGGTACAGCCCACGAGCGCTCGTTGAGCGCAGGATCCGGTGAAACTCCGGGGCCGACGGTATAGTCCGGATGAAAGAAGAGCGGAGGATCGAAGACTCCGCAAAGCTATGCAAAGCGCAAGCGCTTGCATAGCTTACGCATTGCGCGTTCTCTCCACATGCCCCAAAGCGATCTGCTTTGGGGCATTGTTTTGAGGCGCGGTCTGCGTGGTTTGTGCTATGGCACAACAGCCCCGATGAATTCATCGGGGCTGTTTTTGTTTGCATGAGGTGATGTGTAGTGAAGCATGAGCGTGAACGTATAGGGGCGTATCCCTGGCTGCTCGGCCCGGCGGTTGCGGCGGTGACCGTGTTGGCGTGGGAGTTGCTGGTGCGTGTGACCCAGTTGCCCGCCTTCATCCTGCCCGCGCCGGGCGCGGTATGGCGCCGCCTGGCGCTGGCCTTGCAAGACGGCACGCTGCTGCGCCACGGCCTGGTGACCCTGCAGGAAGTCGTGCTGGGTTTGGCGGTGGGTGTGCTGGCGGCCGGGCTGCTGGGCTACTGGCTGGCGCGCTCGCCGCGCTGGGAGCGGCTGCTGGCGCCGTTCGTGGTGGCCAGCCAATCCGTGCCCATCGTGGCCATCGCCCCCTTGTTGGTGATCTGGTTCGGCCCAGGACTGTTATCCAAGACCCTCATCTGTGCGCTGATCGTGTTCTTTCCCATCCTGATCAACACCATCATCGGCCTGCACAGCGTGCCGCAGGAGTTGCGTGACCTCATGCGCAGCCTGCAGGCCAGCCGCGCCCAGACCTTCCGCCTGCTGGAGCTGCCGGCCGCGCTGCCCGTGTTCCTGGGCGGGTTGCGCATCGGCGCTACGCTGTCGGTCATCGGCGCGGTAGTGGGTGAGCTGGTGGGAGCGGACCGCGGGCTGGGTTTCCTCATTAATGTGGGCCGCGGCCAGTACGACACCGCGCTGGTGTTCGTGGCCGTGTTCGCCTTGGTGGCGCTGGCGCTGACCCTGTATGGCCTGGTGTCGCTGGCCGAGCGCCGCTGGCTGTGGTGGCAGCAGAAAACCAATCCTTCCTCTTTCTTGTATGGAGAGTCATGAAGAATCCTCTTGTAATCCTCCTATTTGTTGCAGGTTTGTTGCTGGCGGCCTGTGGCGCTCAGCCGCAGGCTGAAGCCCAGCCCTTGCGTTTGCCAATGGGCTACATCCCCAATGTGCAATATGCGCCCTTCTATGTCGCCGTGGAGCGCGGCTATTTTGCCGAGGCGGGCTTTGAGATCGAGTTCGACTACAGTTTCGAAACGGATGGCGTTGCCCTGGTAGGCGCGGGCGATCTGCCCTTAGCGGTCGTATCGGGCGAGCAGGTGCTGCTGGGCCGTGCCGCGGGGCTGCCCATCGTGTATGTTGCCGCCTGGTATCAGGAGTTCCCGGTGGCGGTGGTGGCGATGGCCGAGAGCGGCATCCAGACCGCGGCCGATCTGCGCGGGGCGCGCATCGGCCTGCCGGGCTTGTTCGGCGCAACCTACATCGGCCTGCGCGCGATGCTGAGCGAGGCCGGCATCCCAGAGGCCGAGGTGGTGCTCGATTCGATCGGCTTCAATCAGGTGCAGGCGCTGGCCGCTGGGCAGCAGCAGGCGGTGGTGGGCTATGTCAATAATGAGCCGATCCAACTGGAAGCCCAGGGCTACGATGTGAACGTGCTGCATGTGGCCGACTATGTCGAGCTGGCCGCCAACGGCCTGCTCACTAATGAAACCATGCTGGCCGAGCATCCTGAGCAGGTGCGCGCTTTTGTGCGTGCCTTCCTGCGCGGCCTGGCTGACACCATTGCTGACCCCGAGGCCGCCTACGAGATATCCACGAAGTATGTGGAGGGCTTGAGCGCGTTGGACAAAGACACTCAGATGGCAGTGCTGACCCTCTCGATCGAGTCATGGCAGGCCGAGCCGCTGGGGTACTCCAGCCCGCAGGCGTGGGAGAACATGCATGCCGTGCTGCTGGAGATGGGCTTGATCACCCAACCGCTGGATGTAGGCGCGGCCTTCACTAACGATTTCCTGCCGGCAGATTAATGACCCGTACTAGCGCTCCCATGCTCTCGCTGGAGAAGGTGTCCGCTAGCTTCGCTGACCGCAACGGCCAGCTGGCCGTGCTGCGCAATATCTCCTTCAGCGTGCCCCGCGGCCAATTCGTATGCGTGCTCGGCCCTTCGGGGGCGGGCAAGTCCACCTTGCTGCGCTTGCTGGCCGGGCTGCTGGCGCCGGCCAGCGGGCGCATTCTGTTCGACGGGGCGCCGGTGCGCGGGCCGCAGGCCGGCGTGGGTCTCGTATTCCAGGACGCCAACCTGATGCCGTGGCGGGATGCGTTGGACAATGTAGCCCTGCCGCTGGAGCTGCGCCGTGACCCGGATGCGTTCGACCGCGCCTGGGACATGCTGCAGGTCGTCGGCCTGCGCGGCTTTGAGCAGGCCCTGCCGAGCAAACTCTCCGGCGGGATGGCGCAGCGCGTCGCCATCGGCCGGGCGCTGGTGCAAGACCCGCAGCTCCTGCTGCTCGATGAACCCTTCGGTTCGCTGGACGCCTTGACCCGCGAAAAGATGGGCGAGGAGCTGCTGCGCATCTGGGAACTGGAGCACAAGACGGTGGTGATGGTCACGCACGATATTCACGAAGCGCTGTACCTGGCCGACCGTGTGCTGGTGCTCGGCCGCCGTCCGGCCAGCATCAAGCTGGACATGCAAGTCAGGCTGGCGCGCCCGCGCAAGCTGGCGGTGCGCTACTCGCCGGCCTTTGGGCGCATGGCGGCCCGCTTGCGGGCGGCCATTGAGGTGCAGGCGGTATAATCTCTCTCGAAAGTGAGAGATTGCACATGAGCAGCACAAGCCTCGCCCAACCTCTACCCACTGGCCTCGGAAACAAGAAGTTCATCATTGGCGGCCTGCTCATTCTGGCTGCGGTGGTGTATCTCATCGTCACGTCCACCGCAGCCGGGGCGCAGTTCTTCTTCACCATCGATGAGCTGAACCAGCGTGGGGCCGATGCGGTGGGGAAGCCCGCCCGCGTGGCGGGGGCCGTGCTGGGCGACACCATCGAATACGATCCCGAGACGCTGACCCTCACTTTCACCATGGTGCATATGCCCGGCGATACCCGCCTCATCAATGATGACGGCGGTCTGGCCAAAGCCCTGCACGCCGCCGTGAATGACCCGACCCGCTCGCGCATGCAGGTGCAATACATCGGGGTCAAGCCTGACCTGCTGGCTCACGAGGTGGAAGCCATCGTGGCTGGCAAGCTGGGCGCAGACGGCGTCTTCTACGCCGATGAGAACGGCCTGCTGCTGCGCTGCCCGACGCGCTACGAAGAGGCGTTGCCCGGCCAGGCCGGTGACTACTAGTCCCTGTACATACAATGATCGCTGATCTTGGTTTCTTTGCGCTGCTGATCGCTTTCCTGCTGGCGCTGTATGCCTGCGCGGCCGCTGCCGTAGGCAGCCCCCGCCGCGAGCAGCGCTGGGTGTCCAGCGCTCGCTCGGCCATCATCCTCGGTTTCCCCCTACTCACCATCGCCTGCGCCAGCCTGGTGTATTCGCTGGCCAATCTCGATTTCCAAATGCAGTACGTCTCCCAGGTCACCAGTCACAGCATGCCCATGTACCTACGCGTCACCGCGCTGTGGGGCGGGCAGGCTGGCTCGCTGCTGTTCTGGGCCTGGCTGATGGCGGCCTTCACCTTTGCCGTCATGCTGCGTGAATGGCGGCGTGACCGTGACCTGGAGCCGTGGGTCATCATGGTCACTGCGGCGACACTGGCTTTCTTCCTTTCACTTATCCTCTTCTTTGAGAATCCATTCCTACGCTACTGGCAGGGCATCACTGGCACAGTCTGGACCGCTATGTGGCAGCCCACCGGGGCGCAGCCTTACATCCCCATCGATGGCAATGGCCTCAACCCGTTGCTGCGCCACCCGGGCATGATCATCCACCCGCCCATGCTGTACATCGGCTTCGTGGCCTTCGTGGTGCCGTTCGCTTTCGCCATCGGCGCACTGGTCACTGGGCGCAGCGATGACCGCTGGATCCGCGTCACGCGCCGCTGGACCCTGATCGCCTGGCTGTTCCTCTCGCTGGGGCTGATCCTGGGCAGCCGCTGGGCCTACGACGTGCTGGGCTGGGGCGGCTATTGGGGCTGGGACCCGGTCGAGATCGCCGCGTTCATGCCCTGGCTGACCGGCACGGCCTTCTTGCATTCGGTCATGATCCAGGAGAAGCGCGGCATGTTCAAGCATTGGAACATGCTGCTCATCATCCTGACTTATTGCTTGGTCATCTTCGGCACCTTCCTGACCCGCTCGGGCGTGTTGTCTTCGGTACATGCGTTTGCGCAGAGCGCTATCGGGCCGATGTTCTTTGGCTTCATCGCACTCACCTTTGGCGTTTCACTGGCGCTGCTCAACAAACGCTGGGCCACGCTCAAGTCTGAGGTCGAGATGACCTCGCTGCTCTCGCGCGAATCGCTCTTCCTTATCAATAACCTGCTCTTTATGGGCATTCTGGTGATCTGCTTCTGGGGGGTCGTATTCCCCATCGTGAGCGAGGCCAGCGGCGGGATTGGCCGCGCCATCCCCGCCCTGGCGCACATCTTCACCGGGCAGCGCGCCACAGTTGGCCCCATCTTCTATGAGAGCGCCACCGGCCCGCTGTGGGCGGCCCTGCTGCTGCTCATGGGCATTGCGCCGCTCTCGGCTTGGCGCGCCTCTACCGCCCGCACGCTGGGCCGCGCCATCTGGAAGCCCTTCCTTGTTTCGCTGGTGGTGCTGGCTGGCCTGCTTGTTGGCGGTATGCGCCAACCGCTGGCCCTGCTGGCGTTATGGATCTGCGCCTTCGTGTTCCTCGTCACCGTGTATGAGTTCTGGCGCGGCGCCCGAGCGCGCACGAACCGCGGCGAGAATTTCCTCCAAGCCTTTTGGCGTCTGGTGGCTCGCAACCGCCGGCGCTATGGTGGCTACATCATCCACATCGGCGTGATTCTGATCGCCGTGGGCGTCATCGGCATCGAGCTCTTCCAACAGGAGACCCAGGGCAGCCTGGCGGTGGGGGAGCGCATGCATTTGGGCAGGTACAGCATCGAGTACGAGTCGCTGGCTGAATTTGAAACGCCGGATGGCCGCCTGGTGGACCGCGCCGTGGTGAACGTGTTCAAGGACGGCCAGCCGCTGACCCAGCTGTACCCGCGCCGTGACTTTTACTACGAGTCGCAGCAGGCCATGACCATCCCCGGCCTGCGCAGCACGCTGGAGGATGATATTTACATCCTGCTGGTGGATTGGGAGCCGGTCAGCGCCAGCAGCGCAACTTTCAAGATGTACGTCAATCCGCTGGTGAATTGGATCTGGCTAGGCGGCTTCGTGTTCATCTTCGGCACGCTGGTCGCTTCCTGGCCGGAAGCTGATGCGCTGCCCCAGCGCAGCCGTGCCCGCCTGGGCGGTACGCCGGAGCGCGCATGAGGATCGCCGCGCTCGTGATCGCGGCCGGTTTGCTGCTGGCGGCTTGCGCCGGCAGCCCGGCCGCCGCGCCAAGCGCGCAAGGTGCGCCCAGCGCGGACGAAGTGAACGCCGTCGCCAAGAACTTGTACTGCCCGGTGTGCGCCAACGTGCCGCTGGATGTATGCGGCACGGCCGCCTGCGCCCAGTGGCGCGGCCAGATCGCCGACCTGCTGACCGAAGGCTACACCGAGCAGCAGGTATATGACTATTTCGCCGCCCAGTATGGCCAGGGCGTGCTGGCGGTGCCGCCGGCACGCGGGCTGAACTGGCTGGTCTACCTGCTGCCGCCGGCTGTCATTCTGGGCGCGGGGCTGCTGCTGGCGCGCAACCTGCGCCGCTGGCGGCAGGCGCCTGCGCCGCAGGGCAAGGCACCCGCCACAGAGGACGACTACACTCGCAAGCTGGAAGAAGAACTCGACGCACGCCGCTGATGACTGAAGAAACGAAACCCACATCCATCCTGGGCCGCGTATTGGCTTGGGGATTGTTGATCACGCTGCTAGCCCTGGTAGGGATGCAGCTGCGCTCCTCACTGCAGGGGGTACTCACCCGCGGCGAGCAGGCGCCTGACTTCACGCTCGTCACCTTCGATGGCCAGACCATCACCAGCGCCGACCTTGAGGGCAAGGTGGTGGTGCTCAACATCTGGGCCTCGTGGTGCCTGCCCTGCAAAGACGAGGCCGTTCATCTGGAACAAGCTTGGCAGCATTACCAGAGCCGCGAGGACGTGATATTCCTCGGCGTGGCGTATGTGGATACCGAGCGAGAGTCGCTGGCCTTCATTGCGGAGCACGGCGTCACGTATCCCAATGGCCCCGATCTCGGTACGCTGATCTACACCAGCTTCCGTGCCCGCGGCGTGCCCGAGACCTTTGTCATCAACAAACTGGGCGAGATCGCCTCGGTCAAGATCGGCCCGTACCAATCGGTGCAGGAGATCATTACCGTGGTTGACCGCCTGCTTGAGCTCGAATAATGGATGTAGGTTCGCTGCTTCTCTTTGTAGCCCTGTTGGTGCTGTGCGGGCTGTATGTTGCTCGCCCGCTGCTGGCGGGTGCGGAAGAAGATACCGATCCGCACCTGGCCAACCTGCACGCCGAGCACCGGCGTGTGCTCGACGCTCTGCTGGAACTGGACGCCGACTGGGAGATGGGCAAAGTGCCCGAGGAGATCTATCACCCGCAGCGCCAGCAATTGTTGGCTGAGGGGGCGGCCGCCCTGCGCGCCCTGGAGAAGGTGGATGTTGATCTGCCTGCCGCGCCCAGCGACGAACGCGATGAGCTCGAAGCCATGATCGCTGCCTATAAGAAGAAAGACAGCAAGAAGGGTGCGCGCCAAAAGGGCGCGCCGCACAAACCATGACCCCGCGTGCGTTGCGCTGGCTGCCACTGCTGGCCCTCTTGCTCGCCGCCTGCGAATTCTCGCTGGCGGGCGATGTGACCCCGCCGCCGGATGCCATCATCAGCCATGCCGACTCCACGCCCGTGGCGCTGGAGTACCCGCCCGCGCCGGCTGACCCGGCCGCCGGCGCCGCCATCTACACCCAGAGCTGTGCGCCGTGCCACGGCGCCAGCGGCCTGGGCGACGGGCCGCAGGCCAATATGCTGCCGGTGCAGCCCGCCCCCATTGGCCTGACCGAGCGGGCGGACGCGGCCGCCCCGGCGGATTGGTATCGCATCATCACCCAGGGCAACCTGGATAACTTCATGCCGCCGTTCGCCAACCAGCTTGACCTGCAACAGCGTTGGGATGTGCTGGCCTATACGCTTTCGCTGAGCCAGGACCCCTTGGCGGCCGAGGGTGGCGAGCCGCTGTATGCCCGCCACCAAGAAGCTATCCAGGCGGCCCTACCGCTGGCTGACATCCGCCAGATGGCCGCCTATAACCGCAACGCCATCATCGGCGCGGTGGAGCAGGCCGTGCCCAGCCTGGCCTCGGCCGAGCTGCTGGCGCTCGGTTCCTACTTGCAGGCCATCTCGCTGGGCAGCCCACCGCAGGCGCCGGCCGCCGAAGGCGAGCCTGTGCCCAGCGGCGCACTGCGCGGCCAGGTGCAAGACGGCACCGACGGCGAGCTGGCGACCGGGCTGCAGGTCACTCTGTTTGGCTACGAGGGCCAGACTTTGGTGCACACGCAAACCGCCGAGGTCAATGCCGCCGGGCGCTTCAGCTTTGACGATGTGCCAGTGGGCGAGGGGCGCACCTTCTTTGCGTCGGTGGATTATTTGGGGTTGAGCTATTTCTCTGAGTTCCTTAGCGAAGGCGAGCGCGAATTCAGCCAGCCCATCACGATCTACGAAACCACGCATGACACCAGCCAGCTGGCCGTGGAGCGCTTGACGGTTATTCTTGAATTCGAGCGCCCCGGCTTCGTGCGCGTGGTGCAGCAGTACCTGGTTTCCAATATTGGCATGCGCGCCGTCACACCCACCGCCGAGGGCGCGCCGGTGCTACTCTACGACCTGCCCGAGGGCGCCAGTGATCTGGCTTTCAGTGAAGGCGTGTTCCGCGAGCGCTATCTGCCCACCCAGCAGGGTTTTGGCGATCTGCGCGCCGTGCTGCCGGGTCTGCAGACCTACCAGCTGCTCTTCGCCTATGAGATGCCGTATACGCGCAACCTGGACCTTCCGCTGGTGCTCAACCTGCCTGTTCGCTCGGTTGCCGTGCTGGTGCAGGATGGCAGCGTGACCCTGCAGAGCGCGGACTTCACCGAAGCCGGCGAGCAGCAGATCCAGGATGCGTATTACCGCGCCTATGTGTCCAACCAGACCTACTCAGCCGGCGACACTGCTGAGCTGCGCCTGCGCGGGCGTAACCCCCAGGGCAGCGGCGGGCTGCAGGCCGTGCTGGCCAGTGATGGCGTCGTGGTCGGGCTGGCCGCGCTGACCGTGGCTGTGGGCCTGCTGTGGCTGTGGCTGCGCCGCATGCAGGCCAGCCCGGACGAAGTGTTGGCGCAGATCACCCGGCTGGATGCGCGTTTTGCGGCTGGTGACATTGCTGAGAACCAATACAAGCGCCAGCGCGCCGCGCTTAAGGCCCAGCTGCGCCGCGTTGTGAAGGACGAATGATCACCGTAAGCCAGCTCAGCAAGCGCTACGGATACCGCCTGGCACTGCGCGGGGTCAGCCTGCGCGTGCGCCGCGGCGAGATGGTGGCGCTGCTGGGCCCGAACGGCGCCGGCAAGAGCACCCTGTTGCGCATTCTGGCCGGCCTGGCCCAGCCCAGCGCCGGCCGGGTGGAGGTGGCCGGCTGCCAGCTGCCCAAACAGGCAGCTGCAGCCCGCGCCCAGTTGGGCTACTTGGGCCACCAGCCGTTGGTGTACGAAGACCTGACCGCTGACCAGAACCTGGAGTTCTTCGCTCGCCTATATCGCCTGCCTGCCGCGGCCGCCCGTATCGACGAACTGCTGGAGCTGGTCGGGTTGCACCAGCGCCGCAGCGAGCGCGTGCGGGGCTACTCGCGCGGCATGTTGCAGCGCCTGGCGCTGGCGCGGGCGCTGCTGCACCGCCCGCGCGTGCTGCTGCTGGACGAGCCGCACAGCGCGCTCGACCTGCAGACCGCCGATGCGCTCGATGATGTCTTGCGGGCGCAAGCGCGGGCCGGAGCCACCATCCTGATCGCCAGCCATGACCTCGATCGGGTGGGGGGTCTGGCGCAGCGCGCCGTGCTGCTGGCCGACGGCCGCAGCGCCGCCGCACTGCCCAAGGCCAAGCTCGGCCGCGGGCTGCCTGGCCACTACCAGCAAGCCCTGGAGCGCGCCGGTGGCTAGCTATTTCGCGGCCGTATGGGCCATCATGCGCAAGGATCTGGCGGCCGAGTGGCGCAGCCGCCAGATGGTGACCGCCATGCTGGTGTTCGTGGTGCTGGTCATCTTTATCTTCGCCTTCACGCTGGATATAGACATGCTGACCCGCCGCCAGATCGCCGCCGGCGTGCTGTGGACCACCTTCGCCTTCGCCGGCATCCTGGGGCTAAACCGCACCCTGGCCACCGAGGGCGAGCGCGGCTCGCTGGATGGCCTGCTGCTGGCCCCCGTGGAGCGCAGCGCCATCTACTTCGGCAAAACCCTTGCGAACTTATTCTTCATGCTGGTTGTGGAAATTTTCACCCTGCCGCTTTATGCTCTCTTCTATAACATGAGCCTGGCCCAGCCGGGTCTGTGGCTGGTGCTGCTGCTCGGCTCGTGGTGCTTTTGCAGTGTGGGTACGTTGCTGGCAGCCATGGCCGCCCAGGCGCGCAGCCGCGAGTTGCTGCTGCCGGTGCTGCTGCTGCCGATGGCGCTGCCGGTGCTGGTGGCTTCAGTGCGCGCCAGCAGCGCCTTCGTGAACGGCCTGGGCATGGAATATGCTTCGGCCAGCCTTAACATCCTGGTGGTGTATGGCCTCATCATGCCCGCATTGGGCTTCATGTTCTTTGACTTCATTGTAGAGGAGTAAGTCTCGTATGGCATCAACTTCGTTGGACCGCAAGCCTCGCTTGCTGCAGGCGCTCGACATTTTGTCGGCGCTGCTTATGCTCGGCACCATTTACATGGTGTTCTTCTATGCCCCCATGGAACGCGTCATGGGTCAGGTGCAGCGTGTGTTCTACTTCCACGCCTCCAGCGGCTGGGTGACCATGGTGGTGCTTATCATCGCCGCCCTGGCCGGCATCATCTATCTCATCCGCCCGCACAAGAAGTGGGACGTGCTGGCCGTGGCCTGTGTCGAGATCGGCCTGGTGTTCGCGTTCATCTGCGTCACCACCGGCTCCATCTGGGCTCGCCCGGCCTGGAACACCTGGTGGACCTGGGACCCGCGCGTGGTGACCTTCACCATCCTGATCCTGGTGTACATGGCCTACATGCTGCTGCGCCAGGGCATTGAAGACCCGCAGCGCCGCGCCCGCTTTGGCGCCATTTACGCCATCCTGGCCGCCTTCACTGTGCCGCTGACCTTCTTCTCCATCCGCATCTGGCGCACGCTGCACCCGGTAGTCATCGGCAGTGGCAGCGCCACGGCCGAGGGCGGCTTCGACATGACCCGCCCGATGGTGTGGACCCTGCTGTTCACCCTGCTGGCGCTGACCGTGTTCACGCTGACCCTGCTCTGGCACCGCGTGCGCCTGGGCTGGCTGGCTGACAAAGTGGAAGAACTGCGCATGAAGGCGTTTGGCCGCTAGGCCGGGAGTAAGTGAAAGACATGCCGATCGAAACAACCAATTACATGATCCTGGGCTTCGCCGTCACCTTTGGCGCGATCGCCCTGTACCTGGTCAGCCTCCCGCAGCGCACCAAGAACCTCAAGGCTGAGTACGAGATCCTGCAATCCGCCGCCAAGCCGGCTAGGAAAGCTGCCCCTAAAAAGGCAGCTAAGAAGACCGCAAAGAAGGCGGCGAAGAAGACCGCCAAGCGCGCCACCCGCCGCTAGCTTGCAAGCATCCGCTACCCAATGGGCGGGGCGCTACAGCGCCCCGCCCATTTTCGTTTTGTGAGCTAGAATGCAGGCCATGCCCACAAAGAAGACGACCCTGAAGAGGGCCGCCCCTCCAAAACGTTGGAGTCCTACGACCAAGCTGGTCGTGGCGCTCAGCCTGGTGGCTTTGCTGGCGGCTGTGCTGGTTCGCTTTGATTACCTGATTGGCCCGCTGCTGCTGGCCTTCATCCTCTCGTACATTCTGCACCCGTTCGTGGCGCGCTTATCGCAGGCCACTCGTCTCAAATGGCGGGCGGCGGTCAATCTCATCTTTGTGCTCTTCCTCGCCGCGGTGGTGTGGCTGTCGATCCTGGGTGGCTCTGCCGTAGTGGACCAGATGGGCTCGCTGGTGAACGCCGGCCAGAACTTGATCACCAGCCTGCCGGAGTTCGCCCGCCAGCTGGCCACCCAATCTCTGCAGATCGGCCCGTTTGATATTGAGTTCGCCGAGGTGGAACGCATTCTTCAGGATGAGTTCAATCTCAACTTCGTGACCCTGGGCCAGCAAGTGCTCTCCGCCTTGCAACCCCTGCTGGGGCAGGCGGGCAGCCTGCTCGGCTTGCTGGCCTCCGGCGCGCTCAGTACCCTGGGCTGGGCGGCCTTCATCTTCATCATCTCGTACTTCCTGCTGGTGGATTCGGAGGGCGTGCCGTCGTTCTTCGCCCAGCTCGCCAACACCGGCTACGATGCGGATGTTCGTCGCATCGGCCGTGAGCTCTCGCGCATTTGGGATACCTTCCTGCGCGGCCAGCTGCTCATCATCAGTCTGGTGGTCATCACCTATTTCATGCTCATGACCATCCTGGGTGTGCACAATGCCCTGGGTCTGGCTTTCCTCACCGGCTTGGCCAAGTTCGTGCCGTATATTGGCCCGCTGGTGGCCGGCGGCACGGCGGCCCTCGTGGCCTATTTTCAACAGGGCAATTATCTGGGCATTGAGCCGTTTCCGTATGCCGCCATTGTGGTCATCGGCACCCTGGTGCTGGATCAAGTCTTTGATAATCTCGTAACCCCGCGCATCTTTGGCAAGAGCCTGGGCGTGCACCCTGCCGCCGTGCTGGTGGCGGCCCTGATCGCGGCCAGCCTCCTGGGCTTCGTTGGCCTGCTGCTGGCCGCGCCCGTGCTGGCCAGCTTGCAGCTGCTGCTGACCTTTGCGATACGCAAAATGCTGGATCTCAACCCCTGGCCCCAGCGCGAAGTGGCTTTGGAGCCAGTTGGCTCCAGCCTGGCACAACGCTTGCAAGAGCTATGGATGCAAGCGCGCAAACGCCTGAGCCAGGCTTATAAGGCATTGCGCAAGCGCCTGCAGCAAAAGTAAGCCCCCGTAAACTGATCGCTGGTTTAGTCTCAGTTTGGCTTATACTAATTTGCCCTGTTTAAGGGTTGTTTTATGTCTATGGTCAGGAATGCCATCATCCTAACGCCCAGCAAGGGCTTTGGCGAAATGGTTCGCCAATTGCTTTCTGATTCAGAGGGGCTGACGCCCCAACTGCTGTATTCGCCTGCCCAGGCGTTGAGCGCGGCCGCCGATGGGTTGGACCTGTTGGTGTTGGATACCGACTTTGCCGACATGGACATTGCCGCCTATCTGCAGCAGCTGCGCCAGGTGGCCCCTAACTTTGACCTGATCTTGATCCTAGCCGAAGATACTCCTGCAGATGGCTGGGAGCATGTGGGGGCACAGGTCGTGCTGCCGCAGCCCTTCTATCTGCCTGATCTGGCGGCTGCCATCGAACAGTTGTACGGGCCGCTGCACTCTGTCGAGATGCCTGCCACCGCCAACGCCGGCGCGGCAGCGTTACCCGCGCCGCTCAATGCGGCGCCCGCCCACGAAGCCCCCGCTTGGCTGGCGGATACCAAGCTCTCCGCCCAGCATCTGGCACAGCTCTCGCTGGAGTCCGCTTCGCAGGCCGCCCTGATCACGCGTGGCGCCGAGGTGTGGGCCTACGCCGGCGAGCTGCCGCGGGCCGCGGCCGAGGAGCTGGCTGCTGCCATCTCCAACGGCGGGGATGCCGGAGCCGACCTGGCGCGCTTCGTGCGCCTGGAGGCGACCCAGGCCGACTATATGCTGTATGCAACCGCGCTGGGCAATGATTACAAACTAGCGCTGGTGTTTGATACGCAGGTGCCGTTCAGCAAGATGCGCAGCCAGGTGGACAAGATGGCGGCCGCTATGGCGGCTGCCAGCGAAGCCAGCCTGGCCGAAGTTGCCGTCGCACACGCCGCGGCCGCTGTCAACGGTGTGCCAGCGGCCCCTGCGCCCGCTCAACCCAGCCAGCCTGCACCCGAGGCCGTTGCGCCCCAGCCCGCGCGTGTGCGCTGGCTGCCGGCCGCCCAGGCCGCCGCAGCCGGCGGCAGCCCGCTGCTGAGCTATGCCTATGTGCTGGCCCCGCGCCTACCCGAGCACCGCCTGGAAGGTGACCTGGCGGAGAAGCTGGCCGCCTGGCTGCCGCAGTTGTGTGTTGCCTTCGCCTGGCGGCTGGAGCACCTCAGCATTCAGCCCGGCTTCGTGCAGTGGATGGTGAGCCTGCCAGCCGAGACCGCGCCGGAGAGCGTGGTGCATACCCTCGAAACGCACTTGTCCGAGCGCATCTTTGATGAATTCTCGCGTTTGAAGCGCGACAACCCCTCCGGCGAGTTCTTTGCGCCGGGCTTCCTGGTGATGAACGGCGGCCTGCCCAACGACGCGCAGGTAGCGGACTTTATCGCGCACACGCGCAGCCGCCAGGGGATACCGAATCAGTGAACAGTAATCAGTGATTAGTGATCAGGAGTACCTCGCTACCTGATCCCTGCTTACTCCTCACTGTTCCCTCGCCTCTCCGCAGTACAATCTCATAATGCCCCAAACGCTCTATCTCATCGACGGCCACGCGCTGGCCTATCGCACCTACTTCGCGCTCACCAGCGCCGGCGCAGGCAGCAGCCGCTGGACCACCAGCGCCGGCGAGCCCACCGCCGGCGTGTTCGGCTTCACCTCCGTGCTCTTGCGCATCCTGGAGCAGGAGCGCCCCGAGTACATGGCGGTGGCGTTCGACGTCGGCAAGACCTTCCGCGACAAGCGTTACCCTGACTACAAAGCCACCCGCGAAAAAATGCCGGATGATCTGCGCGTGCAGATGGAACGCATCCGCGAGATGGTGGACGCTTTCAACTTCCCCCGCCTGGAGCTGGAGGGTTTTGAGGCCGATGATGTCATCGGCAGCATTGCCAAGAAGTCAGCCGGTGAGGGCGTGGGCGTCAAGATCATCACTGGCGATAAAGACTTGCTGCAGCTGGTGGACAAGCGCATCATCGTCAGCCTGCCCGGCAAGCAGCTGGCCGACGGCAAGGACTATGCCCCGCAGGACGTCTTCGAGTTCCTGGGGGTGATGCCCGAGCAGGTAGTCGATTTCAAAGCCATGATCGGCGATAAGTCTGACAACATCCCTGGCATCCCCGGCATTGGCGAGAAAACAGCCGCCGGCCTGCTGGCCGAATACAAGACCCTCGATAACATCTACGCCAATCTCGACAAGCTCAAGCCTGCCCAGCGCCAGAAATTTGAAGATGGGCGCGAGAAAGCCCAGCTGAGCTACGAACTGGCGCGTATCGTCACCGACCTGGATATTGACTTCCACATTCAGCAAGCGCGTACTGACCAGATCCGCTCGCAAGACGTGCTGGAGCTGTTCCGCCAGCTCGAGTTCCGCTCACTCATGAAGCGGCTCAATACGGTGCTGGAGCTGGGCAGCATGCCGCAGGACACCAAGCTCGGCCAGTTGGGCATGTTCCCCGAGGACAACCCGACCCCCCGCGGCCCGGCCGTGGACATCGATGTCGAGGTGGTGGATACGCCCGAAGCGCTGGCTGCGCTGGCCAAGACGCTGGCGGCCGCCAAGTACATCTCCTTCGACACCGAGACAAGCAGCACCAATCACATGCAGTGTGACCTGGTGGGCATCTCGCTCTCGGTGGAGGAGGGCAAGGGCTATTACATCCCCATCGGCCATGAGCGCATGCTGGGCCGACAGCTCCCCGTCGCGGATGTGGTCGCCGCCCTGCGCGGCCCCATGACCGACCCCAAGATCCCTAAGCTGGGTCACAACCTCAGCTTCGATTACGTCATCCTGGCGCGCCAGGGCCTCAAAGTACAGCCCCTCAGCATGGACAGCATGATCGCTGAGTGGGTGGCGGATAGCGGCTCGCGCAACCTGGGCCTGAAGGGGCTGGTGTGGGTGCGCCTGAACAATGAAATGACAGAGATCCAGGACCTGCTGGGCAAGGGCCGCAAGCAGATCACCATGGCGCAAGTGCCCATTCAGCAGGCGGCCGAGTACGCCGCCGCCGACGCTGAGGTGGTGCTGCGCCTGCAGCCGGTGCTCACCGAGCGCATCAAGGCCGTGAAGGGCGAGCGCATCTTTGACGAGATCGAGATGCCGCTGGTGCGCGTGCTCTCGGATATGGAAATGGCCGGCATCATGCTCGACACGCAGTTCCTGGCCGGCATGGGCGCCGAGCTCAACAAGGATCTGGAGCGCATCGGCACCGAGGTGTACCAGCAGGTCGGTGAGGAGTTCAATCTCAGCTCGCCGCAGCAGCTGGCCCATATGTTGTTCGACCGCCTCAAGCTGCCGCCGCCGGCTGGCGTGCGCAAGACCGCCTCGGGCGCCTACTCCACCTCGGCCGATATTCTGGAAGCGATGAGCGAGCAGCACCCGATCGTGGATCTGATCCTCGATCACCGCGAGCTTTCCAAGCTGAAGACCACCTATGTGGATGCGCTGCCCTTGGTCGTGAACCCGGCCACCAACCGCGTGCACACTTCGTACAACCAGGCCGGCACGGTCACCGGCCGCATCGCCTCAAGCGAGCCGAATTTGCAGAACATCCCTATTCGCACCGAGCTGGGCCGCCGCGTGCGGCGGGCCTTCATCGCTGCGCCGGGGCACAAGCTGCTCGGCGTGGATTATTCGCAGGTGGAGCTGCGCATCGTGGCGCACATTGCGCAAGACGAAGCCATGCTGAACGCCTTTCGTAACAACGAAGACATTCATGTCACCACCGCCGCGGCGATCCTGGGCATCACGCCTGACCAGGTGAGCGGGGATATGCGCCGCAATGCCAAGGCGGTGAACTTTGGCCTGATCTATGGCATGAGCCCATTCGGGCTCACCCGCAGCACTGATCTTACGCTGGCTGAGGCCGAGAACTTCGTCAAGGCGTATTTCGAGAAGTTCCCCGGGGTGCGGGCTTACATTGACAACACCAAGAAGAAAGCCGCCCAGTTGGGCTATATCGAAACGCTGTTGGGCCGCCGCCGCCAGTTCCAGGCGCTGAAGGACGGCACGAACTATGTGCTCAAGAGCCGCCTGGAGCGTGAGGCCATCAACAGCCCGATCCAGGGCACCGCGGCCGACATCATGAAGCTGGCCATGTTGCGCGTGGATGCGGCGCTGGCCAATGCCAAGCTTGGCGGCCGCATGCTGCTACAGGTGCACGATGAGCTGGTGCTGGAAGTGCCGGATGGCGAGCTGGAGCAGACTGCCGCGCTGGTGCGCGACGAGATGGTCAATGCCTACGCGCTCAGCGTTCCGCTACAGACTGAAGTGAAGATCGGCCAGAACTGGGGCCAGATGAGCGTGGTCGCTTAGCCGCTTAGTCGTCAGCGCGGTTGAAGAGCAGCAGCCAGGCGCCCCAGGCAGGGTCGCCGGCTTCGGTGATACAGGCGGCGGGCTGCAAGCCGGCCAGCGCTTCTGAGCCCACGATCGACAGAACGTAAGTAGACCCAGGCGTCATTTCGTATTCCGCATAGCCCGGGCCAAACTCCGGGCGGGCGCCGGTAAAGAATTCGTCGTTGGTTTCGCCGTCGTTCATCGCCAGGCGCACGCCGGCCTGAGCCTGTCCGTTCTCATCGAATATAAAGATCTTGACCAAGGGCGCCGCCTCGCTGCTTTCACATAGCAGCTCGCGGCTACTGAGCGTGTACGCGCCGCCTTCCTCTGCGATGAACGGCGTGGGCGCCGCGTCCACATCCTCCGGGTTGGGGGTGTTGATGGCGATCGAGGTGGACTGGGCGCTGGCCTGGAAGGTGTCGAGATCACGGGCCAGGCTGGCCAGCGCCCGCGCCTCGCGCTGCGTGGCGCTGTTGCCGAGGGCGATCTGGGCCTGCGCGCTCAGCACGCGGGCCGGGTCTGCATCGCCCAGCTGGGCCAGGCGCGCCTGGGCCCGGCTGATATCCCCGCTGGACGCGTAGGCCAGGGCGATCATCAGCCGGTATTGGTCTTGATGCTCCTCGGAGAGGTGAGCCGGCCCCACGCTGGCGACCTGCAGCGGGAATACCACAAAGGACAGGATGCAGCCGAAAAGCAGACCTACGATGAGGCCAGTCAGTAAATAGAGAGGGGGCCGCTTGGGCGGCTCTTTGGTCATCATGGCGTGGGAGTATGCGAGAGGCTGGGCACTTGCTCGCGCAAGGCGCTGGCCAGCTCCGCCAGGAGGTTGAGGTCGGCCTGGGAATATTCATGCTCCCGGCCAAACTCCATGGCGTCCACCAGCGGCAGCAGCGGGTTCTCGGCGTTGAGGAATTCGAGATGGTCGATCGCCCGGTCCAGATTGCCGTCAGCGGCGTAGGCTTCGGCGGCCATCAGGGCATAGTCGGCGGCATAGTCCTCGCGCAGCAGGCTGGGGGCGGCGTCGGCCGCTGAAAGCGGCCGCAGCTCCCAGCCTGCGTACAGGCTGGCGATCAGGCCCAGCAGGATGGTAAGACCGAATAAGGTATAGCGGGTGACCATTGTGTATTCGTATGCAAGATTACGGCCAGCTTTCGCGGGCCGCGCATCAGGCTGCTAGTGTAGCGATTTTTGGATCACTTGGCTGGATGCGACGAGCCTGAATTGAGGTCAACTTAGATTGCTGAGGATGCCGCCGGCTGCGATCAGCCCCAGGCCGCCCGCCAACCAGACAACGCTCGGCTTCCAGCCGGCCCAGAGCAAGCCCAGTACCTTACGCTGGGCCGCTTTGCGCTCCTCACCTTGGACCTTGATCTGGTGGATCTGCGCCTGGGTGTTACGCCACTCAGGCGTGTTGGTGAACGTGGCGGTGTCACGCAGAAAGACCCATGTACCCCAGCACATCGCAGCCGTTCCTACCAGGATGAGCGGCAATCCAACTAGATTGGCGGAGAAGGCCAGCCATTGCTCGGCGCGCAACAAGGGCAGCAAGGTTTCATAGAACATAGACCAGATAATGCTGCCGAAAAAGATGAGCGCCGCCAGCCAGAGCACAAAGCGGACAGCCAGGACCCTGTTCATCAACTCAGTTTGCTGGCCACCCAGCTGGCGGCCACCGCCAGCGCTTCGTCCAGCTTGCCGTTGTCCTCGCCGCCGGCCTGGGCCAGCTCCGGCTTGCCGCCGCCGCTGCCACCCAGTACGGCGGCCGCCTGCTTGGCCAGCTCGCCGGCCTGCAGGCCGCGCGCCACCAGATCCTTGGTGACCGCCGCGATCAGCGTGACGCGGCCATCAGCTGCCGCGGCCAGCAAGGCAACCCCGCTGGCGTGTTGCTGGCGGAACTTGTCGGCCAGGGCGCGCAGGGCATCCGCGTCGGCACCGGGCACGGCCGCCGCCAGCACGGGCACGCCGGAAACTTGCGGGACATCGCTCAACAGGTCACCCAGGCTCTCTTGCGCCTGGGCACGGCGCTGGGCGGCCAGCTCTTTGGTCAGCTGGCTGAGTTCGCTTTGCAGCGCGGCGGTCTTGGCCGGCACTTCGTCAGGCGTGGTCTTGAGGGCGCGGGCGGCTTCTTGCAGCGCGGCGTTGCGCGCCTTGGCCAGAGCGTAGGCTTCACGCCCGGTCACCGCCTCGATGCGGCGGATGCCGGCCGCCGCGCTGCCCTCGCTCACGATGAGAAACAGGCCGATGTCGCCGGTGTGCTCGACATGCGTACCGCCGCACAGTTCGTAGGAGAACGGCGCGTCATCGCTGCCGATGGCGATCGTGCGTACCTTCTCGCCATATTTTTCGCCGAACAGGGCCGTGGCGCCTTCTTGCTTGGCCTGCTCCAGCGATTTGGTCTCTTTTTCCAGTTCGTAGTTGTCCAGCACCCAGGCGTTCACCTGGTCTTCGATTTGCGCGATCGCGTCTTTGCTTACAGCTTCAGGATTGTTGAAGTCGAAGCGCAGCCGGTCAGCCGCGACCAGCGAACCAGCCTGGCGGGCATGCTCACCCACCACCCGGTGGAGCGCAGCGTGCAGCAGGTGCGTGGCGGTATGGTTGCGCATAATGTCCTGGCGGCGGCGGGCATCCACCCGGGCGATGGCTTCATCGCCAACCGCCGGTGTGCCGCTCACCACCTCGCCGATATGCACGATGGCGCCGGCGGCCGGCTGTTGCATCTCGGTGACCCGGATGGCCCAGCTGCCATCGGCCGCCTGGATGACGCCGGTGTCGCTCACCTGGCCGCCGGCGGCAATATAGAAGGGCGTCTTCGGCAGAATGACGGCCACCTTGTCGCCCGGGGCAGCTTCTTGCTGCGGCTGGCCGTCCTTGACCAAAGCCAGCACTTCGCCCTTGGTGTCGAGTTCGTCCAGGTCTTCGTAGGGGTTGTATTTCACGCCCTTGTCGCTCAATTTTTTCTCAGCCTGCAACTGCTGCACGACGGCCGCAAAGGCTTCGGCCTGCTCGCCGCCCAGCGCGCCCATGGCCTGGCCCGCGCCAGAGGCGGTGCGGTGCTGCTCCATGGCGGCGTGGAAGCCGGCCTCGTCTACGCCGTAGCCGCGCTCGCGGGCCACATCACGGGTCAGCTCCAACGGCAGACCATACGTGGCGTACAGGTCAAAGGCCTGTGCGCCGTCCAGCGTGCCGCCCGCCGTCAGCCCGGCGAACAGCGCATCCAGCTTGGCCATGCCGCTTTCAACGGTGCGCTGGAATTGCTCCTCTTCACGCGTCAGGCCGTCCAGGATGGCGTTGCGGTTCTTGACCAGCTCAGGATAGGCCTCGCCATAATGGGCGATGATGGCTTCGGCCACCTGGGCCATGAACGGCTCGGTCAGACCCAGCTTGGTGCCGAAGCGGGCGGCGCGGCGGATGATCATGCGCGCCACGTAATTGCGGCCCACATTGCCGGGCACGACGCCTTCGGCGATCAGGAAGGTGGCGGCGCGCGCATGGTCTGCGATCACGCGGTAGGGCGTGAAGTTGGCATCCCGCTCGGCGTCGGTCTGCCCGGCCAGCTCCTGCACCTTGGCGATCAGCGGCGTGAACAGGTCCGTGCGGTAGTTGCCCTTGGCCTGCTGCAGTACGGAGACGATGCGCTCCAGCCCCATACCGGTGTCGACATGCTTGGCTGGCAGCGGTTTGAGATCTTTGGGGCCGGTGCGGTTGTATTGGATGAACACCAGGTTCCAGATCTCGACGAAGCGCGGGCTGTCGAGCGCCAGCTCGCCATCCGCGTTCTTGTGGATCTCGCCGTACTCCGGCCCAAAGTCGTAATAGATCTCGCTGTTGGGGCCACACGGGCCGGTGTCGGCCATCTCCCAGAAGTTGTCCTTGCGCCCGTAATACACTAGGTGCTCGGGTACGAAGCCGGGTTGGGCCAGCCAGTTGTCGGCGGCTTCTTTGTCGGTCTCGATCTCGCCCTGGTCATCCTTGAATACCGAGGCGTACAGGCGGTCGGCCGGCAGCCCCCATGTCTGGGTCAGCAGCTCCCAGGCCCAGGCGATGGCCTCTTTTTTGTAATAGTCGCCAAACGACCAATTGCCCAGCATTTCAAAGAAGGTGTGGTGCGTGTCGTCCAGCCCCACATCTTCCAGGTCGTTGTGCTTTCCGGCTACCCGCAGGCACTTTTGCGAGTCGACCGCGCGAGAGTACTCGCGCTTGTCGGTGCCGAGGAAAACATCCTTGAACTGCACCATGCCTGAGTTGGTGAACAGCAGGGTGGCATCGCCGCCCGGCACCAGCGAGGAGGAGGGCACCTCGGTGTGGCCGCGCTTGACGAAGAAGTCAATGTAGTCTTGGCGGATCTGGTTGGCAGTTTTCGGCATAGTGCTCTCTTTCAGAGAGGGAATTATACGCAATGAGGAAGACAAAACTTCACCACAAAGACACAAAGGGCACAAAGTATTTCTTTGTGCCCTTTGTGTCTTTGTGGTGAATAGGTTTAGCCCAGGAATTCCAGGAGCGCGGCCTGCTCCGTATGGGTCAGCTCGTGGCCGCCGGGGTGGGCGAAGGCGTCCACATCTGCGCCGCCGGCCTGCAGCACCGCGATCACGCGCTGCACCTCGCCGGGCGGCATCAGTGGGTCGCGCTCGCCCGAGGTGACCAGGAAGCGCTTGCTCATCAAATTGAGCTGCGGCGGCTCGAACGGCAGCATGCTGTGCAGCAGGGCCGCATTGGCGATCACGGTTGGGTGGCGGAACAGGGTCGCCAGGATCATGTTGGCCCCGTTGGAATAGCCCACAAAGGTGGCCGAGCGGGCGTCCGTGTCGTGCTCGGCGTACCAGCGGCTCAGGAAGGCGGCCAGCTTGTCGGTCTCGGCCTCGATGCTGGCCATGTCGAACACGCCCATACCCAGGCGGGCAAAGAAGCGCGGCATACCGCCTTCGGATACATTGCCGCGCAGGCCCACGATGTTGTAGCTCTCGCTCACCGGCTCGACCAACGGAATGAGGTCGTGCTCATCGCCGCCGGTGCCGTGCAGCAGGAACAGCGTGCGGGCCTGGCCGCGGTTCTGGTGGATGTGGATGAATTCGCTCATCAGGGGAGTGGGCGCACGGTGACGGGGGTCAAACCGGCTTCGATCTGCTCGCGATGCGGCTCCAGGAACGGCGGCAGCGATAGCTTCTCGCCCAGGGTCTCCAGCGGCTCGTCGGCCGTGAAGCCCGGCCCCATCGTCGCCAGTTCGAACAGGATGCCGGCTGGCGTGCGGAAGTAGATCGACTTGAAATAAAAGCGGTCGATCATCTTGGTGGGATACAGCCCCATGCCGGCAATGCTCTGGCGCACGGCCTGCTGGGCGGCCTCGTCCACCACCGAGAAGGCGATGTGGTGCACGGTGCCCGAGGCGTTGAAGCCGGCCGGCTTGCTAGGGTCCTCCTCGAGCTCGATGAACTCGGCGCGCTGCACGCCAGGCAAGTGGTAGCGGGTCAGGTTGCCCTCGCTGCTCTCGACCGCGTAGCCGAAGGCGAACAGGATCGGCTCGACCAGCGCCTTGTCGTGCACGCTCAGCAGGGCCGAATGGAATTGGCGGATGGCGTGCTGGGCGCCGACCTCTGGCGTGGTCCACAGGTCTTTGTCGTCAAAATTGGCTGGGTCTACTTCCACCAGCTCGAGGCGCTGGTCATCGTAATCATAGAAGACGATGCGCTGCCAGCCCAGCTGGGTACTGATGCCTTCGTGCTTGACACCCAGTTTGTCGAAGCGCTCTTTCCAGAACGGCAGCGCGCCAGCCGGCACGGCTAGGCTGATGTTGGTGACCAGGCCGTTGCCGCGGCTGCCAGGGGTAGGGGGCATGAAGGTGAAGAAGGTCAGGTCCATCCCAGGGCCGCCTTCGCGGTCACCGAAGAAGAGGTGGTATGCGCTGACATCGTCTTGATTGACGGTCTTCTTGGCCAGGCGCAGGCCGAGGATCTGGGTGTAGAAGTCCACAAGACGCTGCGGGTCAGAGCCGATGGCCGTGATGTGGTGGATGCCGAGGGTGGGGGTCATGTTCGCTCGCTTTCGTGTGCGGGATACTGCCTAGATGAGCGCAGCGGGCGCGATATTACATCAGAGATATGTTAGCAGAAAGCGATGGGCGGTCAGATCTTGTCATTGCGAGGAGTATTGCCGCTTGCGGCAATACACCTCGCAATGACAGTCGATTCTGATGCTGACCGCTGAAAGCTGATCGCTAACTGCTAAAAGCTCACGCCTTCGAGTTTGAGCAGGCTGAGCTTGCGCTGATCCCGCATCTTGCCGCCGTAGCCGCCCAGCGTACCGTCCGAGGCCACGACGCGGTGGCATGGCACCACGATGGGGATCGGGTTGCGGCGCAGAGCTTGCCCCACGGCCCGCACGGCCTTGGGGTTGCCGATGCTGTTGGCGATCTGCATATAGGTGCGCACCTGGCCGCGCGGCACCCGGCGGGCTTCCTCCAGCACACGGCGCTGGAAGGGCGTCACATGGCTCAGGTCCACCGGCATGTCCAGCGAGCGCACCTCGCCCACTAGGTACTGGCGCACCTGCCGGGCCGTGGCGCTCACCTGCTCGGCAGAGCGCACGGGCTGCCCGCCCAGCTTGCGCAGGTAACTGCGCAAGCTGTCCTCGCTGCTCTCGTACTCGATGGCCAGCAAGCCGTGCTCGCCAACTGCGATCCACAGCGGGCCAAGCGGCGTGTCGTGCACCAGGTCATAGTACATCGGTGGTCCGGCCTGGGCGGCCAGCGCTCTGCGCACCGCCGCCTGCGCCCGCTCCGTGGCCGCGGTTGGCCCGGCGGCGAAGGCGGCGTCAAGGCTATGTTCGAGGGTGTTGCCGGGCTGGGCATTGTGCTCCAGCCAGTTGTTGGTCTTAGTCATGGTCTTCCTCGCTGAATTGCGTGCGCAGTTTTTTGAGCGCCTGATATACATGGGCGCGGGCGGCCGGCTCGCTGCAACCCAGGGCCGCAGCCACCTCGGCATATTCCAGCCCCTGGTACTTGCGCAGTAGCAGGGCGGCTTGCTGCTGGCGCGGCAGGCCGCTTACCGCGGCCCGCACGGCCGCCAGGCTGATGCGCTGCTGCACCTGCGCTTCCACACGCGCCTCGCCTGAGGCGAGCTGCTCGTGCAGCTCGGTCTGGCGGTGATCGCGGCGGCCGTTGCGCTGCAGGCGCGTACGGGCGGTGTTGGTGGCGATCTTGTAGAGCCAGGCCCGCAAGTTGTCCGCCGTGGCGCGCTCGTAGGCCTTGTAGGCCCGCAGATACGTATCCTGCAGGCAGTCCTCCGCCTCAGCTTCGTCGCCGAGCAGGCGCCACAGGTAGCCGAACAGCTCGCCGCTGTGGGCGTCTACCAGGCTTTCGAAATCAGGTTTGATGGCGGCCAGCATCACTCTATATAACCATCATAGTAGCGATCTGTGAAATACGCCGGCCGGAGGTTGGTTTACGGCGCGGCCGCTTTCAGTTCGCAGCCTAAGGTCTCCATTAGCGAGCTGACCATACGACTGTCCTCGGCCTCAACCTCGGCTTTGGAAACTGCACTCTGCCAGATGGCGCATAGATACGGTTCGGCCGTCGAGGTTCGGGAAACCATCAGTTCGGATAGATCCACAGCCTCCCCAAGCTGCTCCAGATGCAGAAACCCCTTAATGAACGGAGTTAGCTCTGTATAGGCATTCATCTGGTTCAGGTAGTTGCGGGCTGTCTCCCACAACCTGCCTACTTCCTCCCAGTCAGCAAACTGGGCCGCCAGGTCAGCCTTTTGGAAGTAGTAGCACCACGAGTTCTGGCTTTGCTCGCGCACCACATCCCACTTGGGGTAGCTCGGCTTGGCAGTGCGCGAGATGCGGGAGAGGTCAGAGTTGGCCAGCCACCTGCGCGTGATCTCATGGATCAGCGGGTTCAGTTCGTCTTCAGGGCCAAGCACCCACAGGCAGCTCATCAAATCCTTGTTAAGGTCTACGACAACCACATCTTTCGTGTTGCCGTGGAAAAATGCCTGCCAGTGGCCAAAAGTCACATCTTGCCCGCTGAGATAGTCGCTCATCTGCACGTCTTCAAAGCGCGCCAAAGGTGAGTACCAATAATCCACCTGTTCGCTGTCGCGCGTCTGCGGATACAGCATGTTGAGCGCGAACGCGGTGGGGTAATGGCCCATCTTCGAGAAGTACTCATTCAGCGAAATGATCAGCGTGTCAGGCTCCAGGCCGGGCATACGCCACATGAACTGGCTAAAGATCCGTTGCTGTCGCTCCCATGACCAGCGGTACTCATTGATCTCGCGCACCTGCCAGGTGCACGCCAACCCCACCAGGACGGCAAACAGGGCCAGCCTGACCTTGTTGCGGTCGGCAATGCTCCAGATCAAGACGACCACCAGCAGCGCCGCGCCCAGCATGCCCGCCATGCCAAACCGGTCTGACCAGATGCCATCTGATTCGCCGATGGTTCTTTGGATCAGCCAGGCTGGCAGCAGCCCCAGCGCCAGGCTGGCCAGCCCCATCACCGTGACCTGCCGTCGGGCCGTGCGGGTGGAGCCTTCAGGCTCCCGCCGCAGCGGCTTGACCAGGCAGAGATACAGCCCCACGCCTACTACAACGCCCGCGCCGACAGCATACAGATCAACGGGACTGCTGATCGCGAACACATTCGCGTCCAGGGTCTTGTACCAACCTGAGACAACCATGGCGACCAGGTCTTGAAAGAAGTATTGAAGCATCAGCAAGATCGCTTGCAGGGGTTGCTGGCGCAGCAGCTCCACCAACGCCAGCGGATTGCGGTCGGCCACCGGCAGCTCAATGAAATACACCCGCCAGATCACGAACGTAGCGGTGACCAGCAGATACGGCAGCGCCTGCCGCAAGGTGGCGGCAATCCGTTGCAAGATGCCAGGCTCTTTGCACGCCAGCAGGAACCATAAGATCGGCAGACGCAGCAGCTCCAGCCCGGCAAAATATTCGATCAGGATCAGCCCCAGCGCGCTCAGCCCAACGCCCGTGATCGTGTAGGGAATGTAGCGAGTGGGTTGCTCAATCGCCAGCAGCATCAGGTAGATGGAGAGGAATACGCAGAGAAAAGAGGTCCAGTGCACCACGAAGGTGATCGCGATGGGCTGCTGGGCGAAGATGGGATAGACCGCGAACAGAATGCTGGCCAGCCCCAGTTGCAGGCTCAGGCCGGGCCACACCTTGCGCAGGGTGAGCCAGGCAAGCAGGGCGGTCAGATAGCGCAGCACCAGGGCGTATAGCTGCCAGGCCAGCGCCGACGTGCCGAACAGCTCGAATAAGCCCACCATGTACCAGCCCTGCAGCGGGCGGCCGTCATAGGCGTGGAACAAAATTGTGGAGTGGGCGCCCTTGGCCTGCTGAAAGAAGATATTCGGCCAGTCATCCAGGTAAAAGCCCAGGCTGCTTACAAAGATCCCCATGCTGACGGCCATCACGGCCAGCATCAGAACGGGTATCAGAAAGGGTGATGAAGAGAATTTTTCAAAGGTTTTTTGGAACTTTCGTGCTCGATCCATTACTTTTCGTTTGCCTTCTTCCTTGTGCACCAGCAGGTGCCTGCTCTGTATAATCTGCGCATGTCGCTACGCTATCTTACCTTCGCCGTTTTTGTTTCGGGGCTCACCACACTGGGCGTCGAGCTCACCGCCTCGCGCCTGCTGGGCAATGTCTTCGGCACCAGCAACCTGGTGTGGGCCAGCATCATCGGCCTCATCCTCATCTACCTCACGCTGGGCTACTTCATCGGCGGCCGCTGGGCTGACCGCTCGCCGCACTTCGAGACCTTCTACAAGATCCAAGTCTGGGCCGGCTTCACCGCCGGCATCGTGCCGCTGGTGGCTCGCCCGGTGCTGAGCGCCGCGGCAGACGCTTTCGACCAACTGCAGGTCGGCGTGCTGGCCGGCTCGCTGCTCTCGGTGCTGGTGCTGTTCATCGTGCCCATCACGCTGATGGGCACGGCTTCGCCGTTCGCTATTCGTCTCGCCATCACCGACCAGACCCAGGCCGGGCGCATCTCGGGCCGCATCTACGCCTTCTCCACCCTCGGCTCGGTCATCGGCACGTTCCTGCCGGTGCTGCTGTTGATCCCGGTGTATGGCAGCACAGTCACCATCCTCATTTTCAGTTTTGTGCTGATGGCGGTTGGCTTGGTGGGGTTGGGGCTCTCGGTCAGTTGGCGCAAGGCCGCCCGCTGGCTGGCGTTGCCGCTGCTGCTGGCGGCGCTGGCCGCGTTGTGGGCGCAGGGCAACCTCAAGGCCACCGCCGGCCAGATCTACGAAGACGAGACGGCCTACAACTACATCCAGGTGCTGGAGTTCAACGGCGTGCGCTACCTGCGCCTCAACGAGGGGCAGGGCGTGCACTCGATCTATCATCCGGATGTGCTTGATTTTCAAGGCCCGTGGGAGCAGTTCCTGGTCGGCCCTTTTTTTAATCCCGGCTACGACCCTGAGGACATCTCGGCCATCGCCATCGTGGGTTTGGCCGCCGGCACCAGCGCCCGCGACGCCACCGCCGTGTTGGGCGAGGGCGTGCCGATGGATGGCTACGAGATCGACCCTGACATTATCGCGGTGGGGCGCCAATACTTTGGTATGACCATGCCCAACCTCAACGCGCTGGCCGTGGATGGGCGCTGGGGGTTGGAGCACAGCGAGCGCACCTATTCGCTGATCGAGATCGACGCCTACCGCCCGCCGTACATCCCGCCGCACCTCACCACGGTGGAATTCTTCACGCTGTGCCGTGAGCGCTTGACCAGCGATGGAGTGCTGGCGATCAATGTCGGCCGCGCCCCCAACGACCGCCGCCTGATCGAGGCGCTGGTCGCCACGCTCTCGCAGGTGTTTGCCAGCGTGCATGTCATGGACATTCCGGATACCTTCAACTCGCTGGTGTACGCCACTGTGCAGCCCACCAGCTTTGCTGACCTGCAGGCCAACTATGACCGCCTGGCAACCGAACAGGATACACACCCACTGCTGCTGACTGCCATGCAGCGCACGCTGCAGCACCAGCGCCAGACACCAACCGGCGGCCAGGTGCTGACTGATGACCGCTCGCCGATCGAGTGGATCATCAACAGTATGGTGCTGCGCTTCGTACTCTCGGGTGAAGTGGAGGCGCTGCAATGAAGACTCTGATCCGCATCCTCGTGCCGCTGCTGGTGCCGGTCGCCCTCCTGCTCACCGCCACGCGCCTGTTGCTCACGCCGCTGTTCGTCAATGTTGAATACCACATGCCCGGCTTCCCGGCTGACCCCTACGGCATGACCCAGGCTGAACGCCTGCGCTATGCTCCCCTGGCGTTGGACTACCTGATGAACGATGAGGGTATCAACTTC
This sequence comes from Anaerolineales bacterium, assembly GCA_019454165.1. Taxonomy (GTDB): domain Bacteria; phylum Chloroflexota; class Anaerolineae; order Anaerolineales; family UBA11579; genus JAMCZK01. The sequence goes on from CP075367.1 coordinate 1,133,675, forward strand.
CTGGGCGAGCAGACCTTTGAGGACGGCACGCCGCTATACAACGAACGCGAGCTAAGCCACATGTACGACGTAAAGGTGCTGACCCAGCAAGCGCTACGCGTCTGGGTGGGCGTGCTGCTGGCGCTGGCGGCGCTGGGCATCGCGGCCTGGCGCCTGGGGCTGCTGGCCGAGTTCCGCGCCGCCCTGGGGCAGGGCGGCGCGCTGACCGTGGCGCTCATCCTGGCGCTGCTCGTGCTGATCGCCCTTAGCTTCGACTGGCTCTTCACCGAGTTCCACGGTGTCTTCTTTGAGGGCGACAGCTGGCTGTTCCTGTACTCCGATACCCTCATCCGCCTGTTCCCGATGCGCTTCTGGCAGGATGTGTTCCTGGCCCTCGGCGGGCTTTCGCTATTGGGCGGGCTCGGCTTGTGGCGAGGGTTGCGCCCACAGATGAACACAGATAAACGCAGATCAAGCACTACAAAGCGCAAAAAGAACAGATCGGCTGATTAGCCGATCTTTTTTTGATAGCAGTCTGTGTTTATCTATGGACTAGATAACAAAGTACTCGGACAACACCATACCCAGCAGCGAGAGCGTCATCAGGATGGTGGCGATGGCGCTGTTGCGTGCCATCTGCTCTTGCAGCGTGGCGATCCGCGCCTGCACCTCAGGCTTGGGGCCGGCCGCCAGCTCGCCGGCCAGCGCTTGGATCTGCTTCACATAACGCCCGGTGCGCCCGCCCATGTAACCGGCCAGGATGCCGAAGATGCCGCCCAAGGTCAGCGCCAGGCCCGCGCCGGTGTCGAGCGGTGCTACGCCGTGGAACAGCAGCCCGTACAGCAGCAGGCCAGACAGCAGGGTCAGCCCGCCGCCCATGCCTAGGCGTTTCGACATCTTGCCCTTCTCGGCCATGGTGCGCATGAACTTCTGGCCATCCGCGCCCAATGCTTCCACCGTGGGGGTGACGAACAGGGCCATGGTGTAGCTTGCGCCAACCCACAGCACGCCGGCAAAGATATGGATGATGCGTAAGATCACTAATGCCCAGGCCATTTCACTCTCCTCGTTCTTGAATACCTATGCCCCGAATTTTTCCAACCGGCCGGCATGCGCCAAAGCCAGCGCCATCAACTCGGTAGCCGGGATGGTGCCCAGGCCGCCGTGCATGCAGGCCCGTTCGCCGAAGCGGGTCTGCTCGTCCGGCAGGCCGCGCTCGGGCGCCCAGAACAGCAGTGGTACCGGGTGCCACGAGTGGCTGCGCATCTTGACCGGCGTGCTGTGGTCGCCGGTGACCATAAGCACATCCGGCTTGAGCGCCAGCAGAGCCGGCAGCGCCTGGTCCACGCTCTCGATCACCTTGACCTTGCCGTCAAAATTGCCGTCCTCACCCATGCTGTCGGTCTTCTTGATGTGGATGAACAGAAAATCGTATTCGTCCCACACCTTGGCCGCCGCGGCGAATTCGTCCGCGGGTGTCTCGCCATCGAACAGGATGGTTTGCATGCCCACCAGCTTGGAGACGCCCCGGTACATGGGGTAGACCGCCACGCAGGCCGCTTTGAGGCCATAGGCATCCTGGTAGCTCGGTAGCTGCGGGTCGCCGCCGAAGCCGCGCAGGGTCATTCCGTTAGCCTTGGGCTGGCTCGCCAGCACCTTTTGCGCTTCGGTGATCCATTGGTTGAACAGTTCAGCCGTTTTGGCCGAGCCGCCCTCGCGCGCCACCGCTGGCAGCGGCTTGACGCCGGTGGCCTGCGGGTCGGTATCGTCGATCTCGCCTTGCAGCCCTTCGCCGTGCATCACCACCGCGAAGCGATATTCCTTGACGTGGCGCACTTCGATCTTCACGCCCTTGATCTCGATCTTCTTGAGCTCCTCCACGATCGGCGCAGCTTCTTCCGAAGAGATACGGCCGGCGCGGCGGTCACTGATGTTGCCGCTGGCATCCAGCGTGCAGAAGTTGCCGCGCGCCGCCACCGCGTCCGGGCCAACCTCCAGCCCCACGCCCAGCGCCTCCATCACGCCGCGGCCCACCGGGTAGTGCAGCGGGTCGTAGCCGAACAGGGCCAGGTGGGCCGGGCCGGAGCCAGGAGTGATGCCGTGGCGCACCGGGATGGTGCGCCCCAGTGTGCCCTCGGCCGCCAGGCGGTCGAGATTGGGGGTCTGGGCGGCTTCAAGCGTAGTGGGGCCACCGGCCACCAGTGGCAGGCCGCCCAGGCCGTCCAGGATCAGCAAGACGATCTTGCTGGTGGATTTGATCAACAGGTCAGGCACGTAATCGTAGGGCATGAACACTCCTTGCTAAAACAACGGCGTACTGTGTGCTGCATTCAGCTGCACACAGTACGCCGTATATATCATACAAAGGACCGTCTTAGCGGATGGCCTGTTCAGTTTCCTTGTCGAACAGGTGCAGGTTGCTGGTGTTGAACACCACCTGGGCCTTGTCGCCCACCTTGTACTCCGAGCGGGGGTCGACGCGGGCCACAAAGTCAGTCTCGCCGGCCTTCAGGTAGGCCACGATCTCGTTGCCCATCAGCTCGACGATGTCCACCTTGGCCTCCACCTTGGCCGGGGTGATGTCGGCCGGTGTGAACTTGGCGTTGTGGATGTCCTCTGGGCGGATGCCGAGCGTGACTGATTTGCCGGCATACGCCTCGGCAGACTTGTTGCCCTTGGGGGCTTCCACCTGGAAGGCGCCAGCGTCCACCACCAGCTTGCCGCCGTCCTTCACCAGCTTGGCGTCAAAGAAGTTCATCGCCGGGGAGCCAATGAAGCCGGCCACGAACTTGTTGGCCGGGCGCTCGTACAGGTTGTGGGGCGTGTCGATCTGCTGCAGCACGCCGTGATTCATCACCGCGATGCGGGTGGCCATGGTCATGGCCTCCACCTGGTCATGGGTCACATATATGAAGGTGGTCTTCAGGTCCTGGTGCAGCTTGCTGATCTGGGCGCGGGTTTGCACGCGCAGCTTGGCGTCCAGGTTGGAGAGCGGCTCATCCAGCAGGAAGACGTTAGGCTCACGCACGATCGCGCGGCCTACGGCCACACGCTGGCGCTGCCCGCCGGAGAGCTGGCGCGGCTTGCGCTGCAGCAGGTCCTGGATACCCAGGATCGCGGCGGCATTGTCCACCCGGCGCTTGATCTCGGCCTTATCCATCTTACGGAGGCGCAGACCAAAGGCCATGTTCTCGAACACCGACATGTGCGGATACAGCGCGTAGGACTGGAACACCATGGCGATGTCGCGGTCTTTGGGCGGCAGGTCATTCACCACCCGGTCACCAATCCGGATCTCGCCGGAGGAGATCTCCTCCAGGCCGGCCAACAGGCGCAGGGCGGTGGACTTGCCACAGCCGGATGGGCCTACCAGCACCAAGAATTCTTTGTCCTCTACGTGAATATTCAAGTCGTTTACGGCGAGGACATCTCCGAAACGCTTTACGACATGGTCATACGTTACGCTGGCCATTGTCTGAACCTCCTGTTCTCAAGAATATAGTGATCGGATTATAAGCCGGTTTGTATCCACAGATGAATACGCAAGGCCTATCTGATCTATCGCAGCTGGCATCTGTGGACTGCTTTTGACGGTTAGAATTTCGCCCATGAGCAGCGAAACCTCGCTCAGCGAGAACATCACCCCCGTGCGCCAGCAGTACCTGGATATCAAGCGCCAGCACCCCGGGGCCATTTTGTTCTTCCGCCTGGGGGATTTTTACGAGACTTTCGATGATGACGCCGAGCTGGTTGCCCGTGAGCTGGATATTGTGCTCACCTCGCGCAATGTGGCCAAAGGCGCCCGCGTCCCCATGGCCGGTGTGCCGCACCACGCCGCCGAAGGCTACCTGGCCCGCCTGATCGAGCGCGGCCACCATGTCGCCATCTGCGAGCAGGTCGGCGCCGAGCCGGTCAAGGGCTTGATGCCGCGCGAGGTAGTGCGCATCGTCACGCCCGGCACCGTGGTCGAGCCCGGCCTGCTGCCCGGTGATGCCAACAACTACCTGGCCGCCGCCCTCGTGCTGGATGGGCGCGCCGGCCTGGCCTATGCCGACCTGACCACGGGTGAGTTTGCCGCCACCGAGCTGGATGCCGGCGCCCTGAGGGCTGAACTCGGCCGCCTGGTCCCCGCCGAGACGGTACACATTGACAAGGAGCTCGACCTGGCCGGTCTGCCCGGCCACGGCAGCCCCTGGCCGAGCTATCGCTTTGAACCGGCCCGCGCCAAGGATGCGCTGCTGAGTCATTTCAAGACCAGCACCCTGCAGAGCTATGGGCTGGACAGCCGCCCGCTGGCAGCCCGCGCCGCCGGGGCGCTGCTCCAGTATGTGCAAGAGACCCAGCCCGCCAGCCTGGCGCTGCTGACCAGCTTGCGCGCTTACACGCTCGATGAGTTCATGAACCTGGACGCCTCGGCCCGCCGCAACCTTGAGCTGACCGAGACCCTGCGCGGCGAGCAGGCCGGCTCGCTGCTCGGCACGCTCGACCGCGCCATCACACCGATGGGGCGGCGTCTGCTGCGCCAGTGGGTCGGCAAGCCGCTGCTGGAGCTGGATGCGATCCACGCCCGTCAGGAAGGCGTGGCTTGGCTGCACGGCGACGGTATGCGCCGTGCCGAGTTGCGCACCGCGCTCAAGCCGCTGGGTGACCTGGAACGCATGGTCAACCGCGTCCTGGGCGGCACAGCCCAACCGCGTGATTTGGCGGCCATGCGCACCACGCTCGAAGCGGTGCCGGCTGTGATGGCGCATACCAAGGATCTTAAATCTCCAGTTTCTGGCCTCTTAGCTGGCCTGTCCGATTGCCCGGCTGAGTTGAAGCTCTTGCAGTCCGCCCTCTCCGACGAGCCGCCCGCCGTGCTCGGCCACATGGGCGTCATCCGGCCGGGCCACTCTGCCAAGCTCGACGAGCTGATGGCGGCCACGAGCCACGCCCGCGACTGGATCGCCAATCTGGAAGCGGCTGAACGCGAGCGCACCGGCATCAAGTCGCTCAAAGTCGGCTACAACAAAGTGCACGGCTATTACATTGAGGTCACCAAAGCCAAGGATGACGGCAACCTGCCGGCAGAGTACATCCGCAAACAGACTCTGGTCAATGCTGAACGCTACATCACGCCGGAGATGAAGGAAGTCGAGGCGCAGGTGCTCAACGCCGAGGAGCGCATCCTCGCGGTCGAGACGCGCCTGTTCAAAGAGCTGTGCAGCCAGCTGGCCGCCAGCGCCGAGCCACTGCTGGCCTGCGCCCGTGCGCTGGCTACGCTGGATGTACTGGCCGCCCTGGCCGAAGTGGCCGCGCTGCAGGGCTATGTGCGCCCGGTCGTTGAAGACAACCAGGCGCTACAGATCCACGGCGGCCGCCACCCTGTGGTGGAGCGCTGGCTGCCGGCGCAAGAGCGCTTCGTACCGAACGACACCATGTTCGAAGATGGCGAATGCGTGCGCCTGATCACTGGCCCCAACATGAGCGGCAAGTCCACGTATCTGCGCCAGGTGGCGCTGATCGTGCTGCTGGCCCAGATGGGCAGCTTCGTACCGGCAGAGAGCGCTCGCATCGGCCTCGTAGACCGCATCTTCACCCGCATCGGCGCCCAGGACGAGATCCACGCCGGGCACTCCACCTTCATGGTTGAGATGGTCGAGACCGCCAGCATCCTCAACCATGCCACCGCCCGCAGCCTGCTAATTTTGGATGAGATCGGCCGCGGCACCAGCACCTATGACGGCCTCTCGATCGCCTGGGCGGTGATCGAGCATATTCACAATGACCCGCGCCTCAAAGCGCGCACGCTTTTCGCCACCCATTATCACGAGCTAACCGCCCTGGCCAACAGCCTGCCCGGCGTGCGCAACTACAACGTAGCCGTCAGCGAGGCGGATGGCAGCGTCGTGTTCCTGCACAAGATCGTGCCCGGTGGGGCTGATCGCTCGTACGGGATCCACGTCGGCCAGCTGGCCGGGTTGCCGCGGCCCGTGCTGGCCCGCGCCCAGGAGATATTGGCTGAGCTCGAGGGCCAGGCAAGTGCGCCGGCGCCTGGCAGCCCCTTGGCTGCCCGCGAACAGCAGGCGCCGCTCTTCGCCCTCGAGCACCCCTTGGTCGAGGAACTCAAGAAGCTCAACCTGGATGACCTGTCGCCCATCGAGGCGCTAAACAAGCTGGCGGAGTGGAAGAGAAAGCACAAATAGCAATTTTTGGTGAATTTGAAATTAGTGTAAGGATGGATCCTTCGCTGCGCTCAGGATGACATTGACGTTTGTGTTACCTGCCAATTCTGAAGCCATCTCAATAACAATGTCATGCTGAGCCGCCGCGTAGCGGCGTGCGACATCCATCCTTACCCGAGCTAACTTTCATCAAGTTTGGCTCAGACCCCTGAAGGTAGATTTGAAATCAGCATAGATATGGTTTCTTCGATGTGCTCAGAAGGACCTTGGCGTTTAGGGTTTGCTTGCCAATTCTGAAGCCAACTCAATAACAATGTCATGCTGAGCCGCCGCGTAGCGGCGTGCGAAGCAACCATCCTTACCTAAACTAACTTCCTAGCCAATCCTTGCTCAGATCCCTAAACTTCGGATTCTGTGCCCGAATCAACTCAAGCTTTTTCTTTCTTGTCCAACCCTTGATCTGTTTCTCGGCAGCAAGCGCATCCTGTACGCTCTCAAACCTTTCTGCGAACAACAACTCATCAATACCGTACTTACTAGTGAAGCCAGGCACCTGCTTGCTTTTGTGTTCCTGCAGTCTGCGAACAAGGTGATTCGTTACGCCTGTGTATAGTGCTCCCTTGCCGTTGCCTAGAATGTAGACGTAGTACTCGTGCTCAGTCCCCAAGCCTCTTCCCCCAAACACCTGTCCACTCCGGCACGCGGCTCCAGCCGTTGGCCCGCACCCGCTCGGCCATCTCCTCGCCGAAGAAGAAGCTGCATAGCTCAACGGCGCGTTCCACGCTGCCGAAGTCGTAGTCCGTCGCCACCGTGGAGCGCACGAAGCCGTGTTCATTCTCCAGCCACGCGTAATACGCCGCCAGGCCGGCGTGGGGCGGGGCGGGCTGCTGCACGCCGGTGCCCAGCGTCTCCATGATGATCAGCGTGCCGCCCGGCTTCGCCGTGCGTTGCATCTCGGCGATGGCGCGGCCCGCCTGCTGCTGCCAGGCGTCCGGATACCAGCCCACCAGGTGCCCAAACGCCCAGCCCGCCGTGACCACATCGGCCCAGCCGCTGACGAAGGGCGTTTGGCGTCCGTCGGCCTGCACCAGCGGCCAACCAGCTTGGGGATTGCTTCGTTGAGCCTGCGGCTCGCCTCGCAATGACAGAATTTGATTTTGTTGCTCTCGTAGCATAGCCATATGCAGGTCGGAGGCCACGATGGTGCAGTCCAGCCCGGCCAGCATCAGCGGGATGCGCCCGCTGCCGCTGCCCAGGTCCAGCACGCGGGCGCCTGCCAGCGGCGTGATTGCCTGCAGCGCCGGCAGCAGATTGCCGTCGGCATCCTCAGCGGCGATCAGGGCGTGGTAGGCCTCGGCCTTGTTGGTGTAAATGTTGCGAAAGTGATCCATTTTTATATATCTGGGTTTATCTGCGTTCATCCGTGTTTATCTGTGGATGATTTCCTTAAGATGCGCAATATGCTCGGGCGTCGTACCGCAGCAACCACCAATAATTTTCGCGCCATCCGCCAGCCATTGACGGGCGAACTCGGCATAGCCTTCGGGCTGCTCCGCCGCGGTGGGGTCCCAGTTCACATAGTCCTCAGTTTCGCTGGGGTTGGCGTAAGCGCAGATCGGCAGCGTGGTCGCCGCACGCAGCTCGCGCAGGGCGTTGTGCAAGTATGGCGCGGCCGTGCAGTTGATGCCCACGAAGGCTGGGCCGTGCGGCTCGATGGCGCGCACAGCGTCCGCAATGCTCTCGCCGGAGAACAAGCGGCCGTCCAGCTTGCAGATATAGCTGACCCCGAAGGGCAGACCGGTTGCTTTGGCGGCCTCGGCCGCCGCCTCGGTCTCGGCGATATCTTTCATCGTCTCCAGCAGTAGCAGGTCCACGCCGGCGGCGGCCAGCGTTCGGGCGATCTCGCCGTGCTCCTGCATATACACTTCGCGCGGCAGCGGCGCCATCGTGTAACTGTCCTCCAGCGGCGCGATCCCGCCCGCTACGAACGCCTGCTTACCACTGGCGCGCACTGCCGCCTGGGCGATCGCCACGGCCAGCGTGGTGAGGCGGGCGGCTTCCTCGCCCAGGCCGATCTGCTCGAGGTTGCGGCGGTGGGTGCGAAAGGTGTTGGTGATAATGATCTCCGCCCCAGCCTCCAAATAATCCCGGTGGACTTGTTCCACCAGCTTGGGCGCCTCCAGCAGGGCCAGTGCGCTCCAGATCGGCGTGCTGGTGTCGATGCCGCGGTGCTGCAGCTCGGTGCCGGTGGCCCCGTCCAGCAGGATGGGGCACGGTTCGGCCAGGCGTTGTAGAAAGCGATTCATGCGGGGATTCTAACCACAGATGAACACAGATAACCCATAACCACAAAGACACAAAGAGCAAAGTTGCTTTCCAAAGAACTGCTTCTTTGTGACCTTTGTGCCTTTGTGGTTGCTTTTATAATTGTTTCTCTATGTTCAGGAAACTCCTTTCCCGCGAGAACCTGTACGCGTTGCTCCTATGCCTTGTCGCCATCCTGCTGCTCATCATGACCAGCGACAGCGCCCCTCTGTGGATCTATCAGGGCTTCTAGCTTGACGCTCCAGCAGATCTTCGTCTTCGCTGCATTAGGCCTGCTGGCCGGCCGCGCCTACGGCCGCATCAGCCGCCCCTGGCTGCTGTTCGCCGCCTCCGTGCTGGCCGTGTTCTGGTTGCAGCCCGCCGCGCTGGTGCGCGGCTTCGACTTCTGGCTGCCGGCCGCCAGCCTGGGCCTGGCGGCCTTGGTGTGGGCGTTGACCCTGCCTCCAGACGCCCGCCCCAGCCGCGAAGACAAGCTGGCCGCCGCGGCCTTGGCCGCCGGCGCCCTGCTGCTGGCGGCCACGCGCTACCTCGGCACGCCCATCCTCACCGCCAGCCGCCCGCCCCAGGTCGAGCTGGTGGCCGCCTTGGCGGCTGTGCTGGCCTTGCTGGCCTGGCTGGCCGCCCGTAGCCTGCGCGGCCGGGCCGCCGCCTTAGGCGCCGCCACCCTGGCGGTGCTCGCCATTCTGGTAGCCCTCAAAGCCGAGCCGTTGGCCCGCGGGCTCAATGCGGCCTTGCGCAGCCTCAGCGGGCAGGACCCGGCGCTGGCCACCGCGCTCGACCTCAACTGGCTGGGCTTCTCATACATCGCCTTCCGTCTGGTGCATGCTCTGCGTGACCGCGCCGCCGGCCGCCTGGCGCACTACAGCCTGCGTGACTTCGTGACCTACATCGTCTTCTTCCCGGCGCTAACCGCCGGCCCCATCGAGCGCGTCGAGCGCTTTGTGCCCCAGCTGCACGCCAGCTTCCTGCTCGGGGCGGCGGAATTGCAGGCCGCCGGCCGGCGGCTGGTGACCGGCCTGTTCATGAAGTTCGTGCTTGCCGATGCGCTGGCCTATTTCGCTCTCAACCCCGCCCTCGCCGCGGAGACCACATCCACGCTGTGGATGTGGCTGCTGCTGATCGCCTACGCCTGGCGCATCTTCTTCGACTTTGCCGGCTACACCCACATCGCGATCGGGCTCGGCCTGCTGTTTGGCGTGCGCCTGCCGGAGAATTTTGCCCGCCCGTACAGCCAACCCAACCTGACCGCCTTCTGGAACAGTTGGCACATCACCCTGGCGCAATGGTTCCGCGCCTACTTCTTCAATCCGCTGACCCGCTTCCTGCGCACGCACAACTGGCCTGTCTGGGCTGTCGTGCTGGTGGGGCAGGTGAGCACCATGGCCTTGATCGGCTTGTGGCACGGCATCACATGGAACTTTCTGATTTGGGGTCTATGGCATGGCGTGGGCCTGTTCGTGCACAGCCAGTTCGCCGCCGCCCGCAAGGGGCGTCCGGCGCCAGCGGCCTGGCAGCACGCGTTCTCGGTGTTCGCGACCTTCATCTACGTTGCGTTGGGCTGGGTGTGGTTCGTGCTGCCGCAGCCGGCGCAGGCGCTGCAGGTGCTGCGCGTCTTGTTGGGGCTGAGCTAAAACAATGGACACGCACACGATCTCTCCGCTGCGCTTGCTGCTTAAGGCCGTGCTATTGTTCCTCGGCCTGAACCTGCTGTGCGCCACCCTCAGCCCCATGCCCGCCCTGGGCCAGCTCAGCCTGTACAACAACCTGCTGCCCGGCCGCCAGCGCCTGCCGTATGGCGATGACCCGCAGCGTTCCTACAACCTCAACCTGTACAGTATCGAGGCCATGTTCGCCAGCCATGTGCTGACCGGCGCGCCCAAGCCCGCCGACGAGTTCCGCGTCTTTGTCATTGGCGATTCCTCCGTGTGGGGCTTCCTGCTCGAGAACGACGACACGCTGTCCGCTGCGCTCAACGCCGCCAGCCTGCACAGCGCCGATGGCCGCCGCGTGGTCTTCTACAACCTCGGCCATCCTACGATCTCGCTCACCAAGGATCTGATGCTGTTCGACGCGGCCATGCAGTACCAGCCCGACCTTGTCCTCTGGCCCACTACGCTGGAAGCTTTCCCGTGGGGCAAGCAGCTCGCCTCGCCGCTGGCGCAGAACAATCCGCAGCGCGTGACCGCGCTGGCCGAGCGTTACCAGTTGCCGCTTGCCGTTCCCGCTGAGACCCGCTCTCCGTTCGCCTCACTCTTCTTTGTGCATCAGCGCCGCAACCTGGCCGATATGCTCCGCCTCCAGCTCTACGGCTTCGCCTGGGCCGCTACCGGCATCGATGTCCACATCCCCGCCGAGTACGAGCGCCACGCGGTAGACCTCGAGCCGGATGAAAGTTACGCCGGCCTCGAACCACAACTGGAGCGCGACGAGCTGGCCTTCGAAGTGCTGGCTGCCGGCATCCAGCGCGCCGCCAACGTGCCGGTGCTCATCATCAATGAGCCGGTCTTCGCCAGCGATGGCGCCAACAGCCACATCCGCTACAACTCCTTCTACCCTCGCTGGGCTTACGACAGCTACCGCAGCCTCCTGGCCGCCGAAGCCGAGACGCAGGGCTGGCAGTATGTGGATCTGTGGCAGGCGGCTGATAATGGAGAGTTCACCAACACGCCGATCCACCTGACGCCGCAAGGTACACTACAGTTCGCCTATGCGATCATCGAAACGCTTTCTTCCCAGTTCGACCTTAACCCTTAAACTCGCCCTGCTCGCCGTACTGCTTGCCGCCTGTTCCGGCGGAGCGGCCGGCTCTCCGCAGGCAGCGGTGGAGTCTTACCTCCAGGCACTCGTCTCGGTAGACGAGGTCGGCGCGGTCAACGCCTCCTGCTCCGCCTGGGAGGCGCAGGCCCGGCTGGAGGCCGCCGCCTACCAAGGCGTGCAGACCCAGCTCGAGAATTTGGAGTGCAGCCTGCTTGCCCAGGACGGCGAGTCGGCCCTGGTGAGCTGCACCGGCCAGATCCGCTACAGCTATGCCGGCGGCGAAGACCAGTTGGATGAGCTGGGCGGCCGCGTCTTCAGCGCCGTGGTGGATGGCGGCGAGTGGAAGATGTGCGGGCTGGCCAGCGCGGGCGAGGTCGCCGAGGCGCAAGCCACGGCCACCGCCCAGCCGACGGAAGCAGCCGCCACCAGCACGCCTGAGCCGGCGGCCACCGCTACGCCAGACCATACGCCCACGCCAGACATGCGCCCCTTGCCCGCCGATTGGCGCGCCTGGCCCATCATTCCTACTCCCAGCCAATGGCTGGCCCAGGTCTACACCGCTGGCCTGGCCCAGGGTAACAACCCGCAGCATTTTTCCGTAGCCGGCGATTGCCAGAACATCCCCAACGCCTTCCTGGGCGTCTACGACATCCCGGCCCGCTTCTCACTACCGGCCAACGAACAGTATTTGCAGGCCACGATCGACAACTTCGCCGGCTCCTTCAACCGTGATGGGTTGGCGGTGGATGGTGGCTACAACTTCCCGGCCATCTTCACCCCGCTGCGCGCCGACCCGGCCCAGTGTGAGAACGGCGAGACTCCGCTAGCTTGCGAGATCCGCACCTGGCAGCCCGCCTTCATCTTCATCTCGATGGAGTTCGTCTACGAAGGCCGTACCGCCGAGAACTACGAGCAGTACCTGCGCCAGGCGGTGGACTATGCCCTGGAGCACAACGTCATCCCCATCTTGCTCACCAAGGCGGACAACGTAGAAGGTGGCCACGCCATCAACGAGGCCACCGCGCGTGTGGCCTATGAATACGACATCCCGCTCGTGAACTGGTGGCGCGCTGCTCAGCCGCTGCCAGACCACGGCCTCGACCTTGACCGCGATAAAGGCTTGCGGCCGCCCAACTTCCACATCACCTACGAGGCCTGGAGCGTGCGCTCCTATGTTGGCCTCAAGACCCTCGATACCCTGCGCCAGTCTTTGATAGACTGGGGCGTGGAGAACCCATGACCGACAAGAATGACATCGTTGCCAAGCTGAACACATACATCACGCAGGAGATCCTCAAGCGGCCGGATAAGACCCTTACCGCCGATGAGCCCCTCATCTCCGGCGGGTTGATCGACTCTTTCTCGCTGGTCGATCTGGCCCTGTTCGCCGAGCAGACCTGGGGAGCGCGCATCGACGACACGGAGCTGAATGCCCAGACCTTCGACACGCTCAACCAGCTGGCTGACCTGATCGCCTCTCGCACCAACTAGCCTTGTCCACCCTCGTATCCACCCTGACCGCCCGCGCCACCGAAGAGCCCCAGCGGCCCGCGCTCACCTTCCTTGAGCGCGGCGGCGAGCAGACCATCACGCGCGGCGAGTTCCTGCAGTCTGCCCAGGCCTACAGCCGCCGCCTGGCCGCCGCCGGCCTGAGCGCGGGCGACCTGGTCATCCTCGTGCTCCAGCACTCGCTCGATCTGGTGTATGCCTTCTGGGGCGCGGCGCTCATCGGCGCGGTGCCCTCGATATTCCCATTTTTGACCGAGAAGCTCGACCCCGGCCTGTACCGCCAGCGCGTCAAGACCCTGGTGGAACACTCCGGCGCAAAGGTCGTCATCACCTATCCTGAAAACTTCGAGCCGCTTTCAGAGCTTCTCAACGAGTTGCCAATTCAGATCCTGGTCACAGGCATACCTGCTCCGGACTCCGAGCTTCTGACGTCTGAACTCTCACTGCGCAGTGAGAGCCTTTCTCCTGACGCTATCGCTCTCCTGCAGCACAGCAGCGGCAGCACGGGCTTGCAAAAGGGCGTTGCCCTTTCGCACCGCGCCGTGCTGCGCCAGGTCGAAGCCTACGGCAAGGCCATCCAGCTCGATCCGGCCAGCGATGTGATCGTCAGCTGGCTGCCGCTGTATCATGATATGGGTCTCATCGCCGGCTTCGTGCTGCCGATCCTCACCGGCACGCATTTGGTGCTGATGTCGCCGTTCGAGTGGGTGCGCCAGCCTACCAGCCTGCTGGATGCGATCGGCCGCCACCGCGGCACATTGTGCTGGCTGCCCAACTTTGCCTACAAGCTTATCGCCCGTAGCGTGCGGCCCGGCGCCGAGTTTGACCTGGCTTCTTGGCGCGGCGTGATCAACTGCTCGGAGCCGGTCTACGACGAAAGCCACCAGGCTTTCGTCGAGAAGCTGGCTCCGTTTGGGCTTTCGCCGGATGCGCTGGCGGTCAGCTACGCCATGGCTGAGAACACTTTCGCGGTCACGCAGACCGCGCTCGGGCAGCCGCCGCGGGTGGATGTGGTCGAGATCGCCGCGCTGCAAGAACGCGGCGAGGCGATCCCGGACGCGGCGGGCAAGCGCGTGGTCAGCTGCGGCGCGCCGATCGAGAGCGTGGAGCTGGCCATCTTCGATGCCGAACGCAACCGGCTGCCGGAGCGCAAAATCGGCGAGATCGGCCTGCGCAGCGAGTTCATGCTCAGCGGCTACTACAAGCGCCCAGACCTGAGCGCCGAGGCCCTTACGGCCGACGGCTGGTATCTGACCGGCGACATGGGTTACCTGGCCGGCGGCGAGCTGTACATCAGCGGCCGCAAGAAGGATCTGCTCATCGTCGGCGGCAAGAACATCTACCCGCAAGACCTCGAAGAGATTGCCAACCGCACGGCCGGGGTGTACCCCGGGCGGGCGGTGGCGTTTGGCGTGCTCGACGAGCGTCTCGGCTCCGAGAAGGTCGTCATCATTTGCGAGACGACCGAGGACGCCGACCTGGCCGCCGCCGAGCAGGAGCTGCGCGCCAAGGTGGTGCAGGAGACCGAGGTCACCGTGGGCGACCTGCGTTTTGTGCTGCGCGGCTGGATCCTCAAGACCTCCAGCGGAAAGCATGCCCGCACCGACAACCGCGAGAAGTACTTGCGCGAGTTCGGCGGGTAGATTCCCGATGACATAAAAAAGACCGGCGAAAGCCGGTCTTTTTTGTTTGCTTATTTGCGCCCGTTGGTGGCGGGCACCAGCGCCGGCGTTCCGCCGATGCGCTTGGCCGCAGCCGGCATCAGCTTCTCGAACTCCTCGCGGGAGATGGTCTCGACTTCGACCAGCTTCTCGGCGATTTTCTTGAGCTCCTTGCGGTACTTGGTCAAGATCTTCTTGGCCTGCGCATAGGCGGCCGTGACCATCTTCAGCACCTCACGGTCGATCTCCTCGGCGATGGCTTCGGAGTAGTCCTTCTGCTCAGAGATCTCGCGGCCCAGGAACACCAGCTCTTCCTTCTGGCCGTAGACCCGCGTGCCCAGCTTCTCGCTCATGCCGAGGCGCATCACCATCTGGCGGGCGATGTTGGTGACGGTCTGGATGTCGCTGGATGCGCCGGAGGTGATGTCGTCAAACACCAGCTCTTCGGCGGCGCGGCCGCCCAGGGCCACGACCATGCGCTCCACCAGTTTGTTGCGGCTCACCATGTCGCGGTCTTCGTCTGGCAAGGCCAGCACGTAGCCGCCGGCCTGGCCGCGCGGCACGATGGTGATCTTATGGATCGGGTCAGCGTTCGGTAGTACATGCCCGACGATGGCGTGGCCGGCCTCATGGTAGGCCACGATCAGCTTCTCTTCGGGGCTGATGATCTTGCTGCGGCGCTCAGGGCCGCCCAACATCACGCGCTCAACCGACTCTTCCAGCTCGTCCTGCCCGATGGTCTTCTTGTTGCGGCGGGCCGAGAGGATGGCGGCTTCGTTGACCAGGTTCTCCAGGTCAGCGCCCACAAAGCCGGGGGTGGCGCGGGCCAGAGTGGCCAGCTTGACTTCCTTGGCCAGCGGTTTGCCGCGTACATGCACTTTCAGGATGGCTTCACGGCCCTTCACATCGGGCGGGTCCATCGTCACGCGGCGGTCAAAGCGGCCGGGGCGCAACAGGGCCGGGTCCAGAATGTCTGGGCGGTTGGTGGCGGCGATCATGATGATGTTGGTGTCGGTGTCGAAACCGTCCATCTCCACCAGCATCTGGTTGAGGGTCTGCTCACGCTCGTCGTGGCTGCCGCCCAGGCCTGCGCCACGCTGGCGGCCCACGGCGTCGATCTCGTCAATGAAGATGATGCAGGGCGAATGGCGCTTGGCCTGCTCGAACAGGTCGCGCACGCGGCTGGCGCCGACGCCCACGAACATTTCGACAAACTCAGAGCCGGAGATGGAGAAGAACGGCACGCCAGCCTCGCCGGAGACGGCTTTGGCCATCAGGGTCTTGCCCGTGCCGGGCTGGCCCACCAGCAGAACACCTTTGGGGATGCGCGCTCCGAGGGCGATGAACTTCTCAGGCTCTTTCAGGAATTCAACAATTTCTTGCAGGTCAACCTTGGCCTCGTCAGCTCCGGCCACGTCATTGAAGGTGACGGTGGGATTCTCGCCGGAGAACATGCGGGCGCGGGACTTGCCGAACGACATGGCGGCGTTGTTGCTGCCCTGAGCCTGGCGCATGACGAACCAGAAAATGAGGCCGACAAAGATCAGCGGCCCCAGGTAGGTCAGGACGGTGAGGATGCCAAGCCAGGCGCTGGGCGGGCGCACTTCCAGCTCGATGTTCTGTGCGCTCAGTTCTTCGGCAGTCACACCCAGGTCCAGCAACTGCTGGACGGTGGTCTGGCCGGGCTCGCGCAGGGCGGTGCGCTCTGTGCCGTCTTTGTAGACCAGGCGCAGGGTTTCCTCATCGGTGACCAGGCGGCTTACCTGCCCGGCTTTGATGTCTGCCACGACCTGGTTAAGGGTCAGGATCTCTTGTGCGCCGGACTGCTGCTGGAAGCTGAATACCAGAAAGAACGCCAGCGCGGCGATAAAGAGGATATAGATCAGGGATACTCGAGTGCGAGGGCTGTTCAAACTGGGCCTCCGGATATTAGAACAATCGCGGGATTATACCAACCCTGCTTCCTCTTGTTGAAATTGCGCTTACTTCTTATACATCTCTTACGCTGAGGGCTTTTGCCCGCAAAGTTATTATTGCGCGGATGGGGTGGGGGGTCAAAATATATTAGTAATAACTTTTCCCACGCTGTTTCGGGCATGCTGGCCTTATAGCACAGGTAGGTTTCGGGGTGTTGGGATTGAGGCAGGCGTCAAGGAGTTGAAACCTCAGCCGCAGATGTGCGTGGGCTGCGCCCATGCCGCAGATTGACACAGATAACTATCCGCGTCAGGCTACCTCTCCGGCGGCGGGTGCGGCTGGCGTGCGCCGGTGGCGCAGGCCAGCCATATACCTTCGCAGGGGTGGGATTCGCACGGCCAGCAGGGCGGCTAACAGTCCCAGGTACAGCCAGATCTCGTTGGCGGATTCGGGTTGGTTCATTGCTACGAACTTATTGCCCGTTTCCAGCAGCCCGTGCACAAGCCCCAGCACCCCGGCTGCATAGACCAGCTTGTGCAGCCGGGTCCACCATTTGCCCATGCGGCGCTGGGCCGCGTTGGTCGAGGTGACCGCCAGCGCGGTCAGAATCAGCAGCGCCGCCAGCCCGATGGCGGCGGCCGTGTTCGGGATCGGCGTCTGCAGCCAGCTGGCCTTGCTGTCCCAGACATAGTAGCCGAAGTGCAGGGCTGCAAACGCAAACGTCCACAACCCCGCCGTGCGGCGCAGCCGCAGCAGGCTGCGCCAGCCGAAGACGGTGTTGAGCGGGGTGATGGCCAGGGTGATGAGCAGGAAGCGGGCGGCCCAGATGCCGGCCGCGACCATCGGTTCGCTTACGCCGCTAAACTGTGAGGCGCGCGGCAGCCTGGTGACGGCTAGCAGGGCGGCCAGCCCCAGGGTGTTGAGGAGGATGGCGCGCCAGTGGGTATGTATCCAGGTTTTCATCGCAGTCTCCATACGGTATCTACCCCGTCCGGGCTGGTGGCGTTCCCTTTTAGAAACCTAAGCCGCAGATGTGCGTGGGCTACGCCCACGCCACAGATGGGCACAGATAACTGCATAAAACCAGATTGCTTCGTCCGCGCTGCTGCGCTGCGCATTCCTCGCAATGACGGGTGACGACAAAAAAAACACGCTGCCGAAGGCAGCGTGTTTTTGGGGTTGCGAAGTCAGGCAGTGCGAGTTTAGCCGCGGCGGCCCCAGAACAGGCCCTCGATGCGGCGCCAGATGCGGCGCATGAGCGAGCGCAGCCAGGCGAAACGGGTGTAGCGGCGCATGCGGATCGGCTCGGCCTGCTCGAACGGCCCGGTCCATTGCAGGGCCAGCGAGCCCCAGGTCAGCCCGGCGCCAAAACCCACCAGAACCGAATTGTCGCCCTTGCTCAGCAAGCCTTCCTCCACCGCTTCGCACACTGCAATGGGGATGGATGCGGTCGAGGTGTTGCCGTAGCGGTCGATATTGACCATGAAGCGTTCCATCGGCAGCTTCAGGCCGCGGGCGGCGGCCTGGATGATGCGCAAGTTGGCCTGGTGCGGCACGATCAGGGCCACATCCTCCACGTTCAGGTTGGCCTTGTCCATCGCTTCTTTGGAGGCGGCGGCCATGACGCGAGTGGCGAAGCGGAATACCTCGTTGCCGTTCATGTGAATGAAGTGCTGCCCGGCGTCGATCGTGGCTTGCGAAGCGGGCTTGGCGCTGCCGCCGGCGGGGATGTTGAGCAGATCACCGCCCGAGCCGTCCGAGCGCAGCACCGAAGACAGCACGCCGCCGGGGTTCTCGGAGGCTTGCAGCACGAACGCGCCGGCGCCGTCGCCGAACAGGATGCAGGTGGTGCGGTCGTTCCAGTTCACCAGGCGCGAAAGCGTTTCCGAGCCGATGATGAGGGCGCTCTTGATCGCGCCGGCGCGGATGGATTGCGAGGCCATGCTGAGCGCGTAGATAAAGCCGGTGCACGCCGCCGAGAGATCGAACGCGCCGGCATGGTCAGCGCCGATGCGGTCTTGCACCAGGCTGGCGGTCGAGGGGAACAGATGCTCCGGTGACGAGGTGGCGACGATGATGAGGTCGAGCTCGTTGGGTGGCAGCTTGGCGACGCGCAAGGCGTTGATGGCGGCTTCGGTGGCCAGCGAGGCGGTGGTTTGCCCCTTGGCGGCGATGCGGCGCTCGGCAATGCCGGTGCGCTCACGGATCCAGGCGTCGTTGGTCTCTACGATCTTGGCCAGATCGTCATTGGTCATGACCTTCTCTGGCACAGCCATCCCCCAGCCGGTGACGTGTGCGTACAGCATCAGGCAGCTGCTTTCGCATCCTCGGCAGAACCCAGGATGATGGTGGCGTTGTGCCCGCCAAAGCCAAAGGAATTGGACATGACGGTCTTGATGTCCTTGCGGACGGCGGTGTTGGGCGTGTAGTTGAGGTCACACTCAGGGTCGGGCACCTGGTAGTTGATCGTGGGCGGCACAATGCCGTCACGCATCGCCAGCAGCGAGAATACGGCTTCCAGTGCGCCGCCGGCGCCCATCAGGTGGCCGGTCATCGACTTGGTGGAGGAGATCGCCATGTCATAGGCGCGCTCGCCGAAGACGGTCTTGATCGCAGCCGTCTCGCTCTTGTCGTTCAGCGGCGTGCTGGTGCCGTGGGCATTGACGTAGTCGATCTCCTCGGGCTTGACGCCGGCGTCGTTGAGCGCCATGCGCATACAATCAGCTGCGCCGCGCCCGTTCTCGGACGGGGCGGAGATGTGGAAAGCATCGTTGGTGCTGCCGTAGCCCAGCACTTCGCCCAGGATGCGGGCGCCGCGCTTGAGGGCATGCTCCAGCGATTCGAGTACGAGCACCGCCGACCCTTCGCCCATTACGAAGCCGTCACGCTCCTTATCGAAGGGGCGCGAGGCGTGTTGCGGGTCGTCGTTGCGGGTGCTCAGGGCGGTCATGTTGGCCAAGCCGGCCACCGAGGGCTGCACGATGGCGGCTTCCGAGCCGCCGGCCAGCATCACGTCAGCCTGGCCGCGGCGGATCACTTCGGCCGCCTCGCCGAGGGCGTTGGTGCCGGTGGCGCAGGCGGTCACCACGGCAAAGTTGGGGCCTTGGATCTGCATATGGATGGCGATCATGCCGCCCACCGTGTCGGCCAGCATCATCGGCACCATGAAGGGGCTGACGCGGTCTGGGCCTTTTTCCACCAGGGTCTTGATCTGGTCGTACAGCGTATGGGCGCCGCCGATGCCGGTGCCAACCACCGCGCCGATGCGCAGGCGGTTCTCGTCGGTGATCTTGAGGTCAGCATCCTGCACGGCTTGCTGCGCAGCGGCCACGCCGAGCTGGGTGAAGCGGTCCATGCGGCGGGCTTCACGCGTGCCGTACATCGCCGCGCCGTCAAAGCCTTTGACCTCGCAGGCGATCTGGGTCTTGTAGTCGCTGGGGTCGTAGTGGGTGATGCGCCCCGCGCCAGAAACGCCGGCTACGGCGTTCTGCCAGGAGCTGGCTACGTCATTGCCAAGCGGGCTTAGACAGCCCAAGCCGGTGATCACGATGCGTTTTTTCATATATTTGGGCCCTTCGTGAAGCTTTGAACGCTATAACCCAACCTGCATGGCAGGGATACGCACTAATTCGGTTGGATTTTGGAATTGTGTGCAGCGCGAGGCTTAAGCTGCACCAATAGTGTACCCAGCGCGGCCAGCAGCAGGCCGATGCCTTGCACCAACGAAATGCGCTCGCCGAGGAATACCCAGGCCAGGATGGCGATCTGGATCAGCATGGTGTTGTTAATCACGCCCGATTCGGCTGCGGGCAGCGTGCGCAGCGTATGGTTCCATAAAGTGAATGCGAAAGCCGTGTTGACCGCCGCCAGCCAGAAGATGATGAGCCATTCGCGCCCGCTGAGCGTGGGCCACGGCTCCGTCAGCAAACCCAGCGCCAGCAGGGCCGCGGAGCCCACGCCAATGCTTACACCGGTGACGGTGAGGGCCGAGAGCTTGGCCTGGCGGTTAAGCGCCCGGCCCTGAATGGCTGCGACGGATGTGGCCAGCAAGTTGAGCACGCCGACCGCCAGCCCAAATGTTGAAACCGCGCCCAGGCGGCCGAAGTATACGAAGGCGCCGATCAGCACGATGGCCACGCCCATCCACTGCCGCCCGCGCAGATGCTCGCCGAGGAACACCACGCCGAGGAAGGCGATCGACAAGGTGCTCAGGCTAAGCAGCAGGCTTAGTGTATGGGCGGGTATATGCACCAGCGCAATGAACTGGGCGCCCTGTGTGATGGCGATGGCCACCAGGCCAAGCAAGACCAGCGCGATGAGCTCATTGCGCTGCAGGGCGGCAAGCTCTCGCCGCCTCGCTGGGCGTAGCAGCCACGGCAGCATGATCACGAAGGCCAGGCCGTAGCGCAGCCCGGCGAACAGCAGCGGCGGGATCTCGCCCAGGCCGATCTTGATCAGCACCCACGAGGTGGACCACAGGAAGGTGACGAGCAGGGCGAGCCAAATAGCTTTTGTGCGAGGGTTCATGTTGGATGCGCGAAGCGTAGAGTCTAGCTCAAAAAGCAAGCCAGACTGCGAAAGTCAGAATTGCGAAGTGGGTGTTTGCATGAGTGGGAGTTTTCTTGCTTCTGTACGAGGGCTCATTGGGTTAATGCAAAGGCAAGTGAGAATGCGGAAGTCAGAATTGTGAAGTTGTGCGTGCATGCAAGGAAATTCTCACTTCTGCATTCTGAACTCTAACTTGCTTTTTGCTCTCCCTTACTCTGGCCCGACAACAAACACCGGCGGTATGGGGTGGCATTGTCCACAGCCGATCCGCGGTTCCTCCACGGTGCATTGGCACTGGCTGCACTCGGCGGTGACCTGCACAGCGGGCTTCATAAAGAAGAGCGGCTTGTGGATGCGGGGCACCAGCGCCTGGTGCTCGCAGGCGTTGGCCGCCAGGATCTCGGGCACGGGGCAATCGGTGCACAGGTCGGGCGACCAGGCCAGGCGGTGCGCATCCAGCAGGCGGCAGCGCTCAATGTTGCGGCCGCGGAAGTAGTCTCCGTGGAAATGGCGGCACTCGCGGCCGGCCGGGGTGATCATGGGGCGATTTTATCCACAGATGAACACGGATGTTGATTTCAGATGAACGCAGATAAAGCTGTATCTGTGTTCATCGCTTGCATATCTGTGTTTATCTGTGGAGCTAGACGCGCGTAACGTACTCGCCGGTGCGAGTATCCACGCGGATCGTGTCGCCCTGGTTGACGAAGGCCGGCACCTGCACCTGCAGGCCGGTCTCGGTCGTCACCAGCTTGTTCACGCCGGTGGCGGTGTCACCGCGCACAGCCACTTCGGCTTGGGTCACTTCCAGGTCGACAGTGGTGGGCAGCTCGACGTCAAGCGGCTCCTCGCCGTAGAAGGTCAGCTTGGCGTCCATGCCGGCTTTGAGGTAGGGGGCCGAGTCGCCCAGCACTTCGGAGGGTAGGGCGGGCTGCTCAAAGGTTTCGTGGTCCATGAAGATATAGTTGTCGCCATCTTTGTAAAGGAACTGGACATTGTGGAAGTCCAGGCGCACGTCTTGCACACGCATGCCAGAGTTCCAGGTGCGCTCGGTGATGGCGCCGGTGCGCAGGTTGCGGGCCTTGATGCGGATGGTGGCGCTGCCGCGGCCGGGCTTGTTGTGCGAATATTCCAGGACTTTGAACAGGTGACCGTCTTCTTCGAAGGTCACCCCTTTGCGCAGGTCATTTACATCGATCATCGTGCGGTTTCTCCTCTTATACGCCGGCAAAAATGGCGGCGGGGCATTATAGCCCAGTTAGCAAGTGGGGATCAGCGGCTGCTCCCTTCGGCCGCTCTGTCGCAAACCAGAAAATTACTGCTTGCTAATCACTTCCTTCTCAGACCAGCGTACTACTGAGGCGCTACAGGCTGCGTGGTAAACTCGTGTCAATTGCCATGGCAGAGCAGCAGATTCGCAAAGTTGTATGCGTTGAAGACGAGCAGGAGATGATCGATCTCATCCGTCTCATCCTCGGCCGCCGAGGTTTCGAGGTGCTGGGCGCCAACGGCGGCGTGCGTGGGCTGGAGCTGATCCGGGCTGAGAAGCCCGATATCGTCTTGCTCGACCTGATGATGCCGGAGATGGACGGCTGGCAGGTCTACCAGCAGCTCAAGGCCGACCCGGCCACCGAGCATATCCCGGTGGTGGTGGTGACCGCCAAAGCCCAGAACATTGATAAAGTGCTTGGCCTGCATATCGCCAAGGTGGATGACTACATTTCCAAGCCGTTCAGCCTGCAGGAGCTGGTGGACCGCGTCGAGGCGGTGCTGGAGCGCCAGGGCCAGGCGGCCGAAACCGGCAACTAGCCAATTTTCGCTGCACGGCGGCTGTACTCTCCTATGCGCCAGGTAACCATCCACAACCGAACACGCCCCCTCCAAAGCCCGCTGCAAGCGGGCTTTGCTGATGGCTTCTGGGCCAGGCTGCGCGGGCTGGCCTTCCGCCGCCGGCTGGCGGCGGGGGAAGGCCTGGTGCTGGCTGAGGCGACCGAGAGCCGGGCCGGGGCCAGCATTCATATGCTGGGCATGGCGTTCGACCTGTGCGTGGTGTGGCTGGATAGCGATCTGAAGGTCGTAGACCTGAAGATCGCACGACGCTGGCGCAGCGTGCTGCTGCCCGCCAAGCCGGCCCGCTATGTGATAGAGTGTGCGCCGAGCCGCTATGCCGAATTCCAGATTGGTGACCAGCTTGTCTTCGAAGAAGCTTAATCTGTCTTTGCGAGCCAGCCGTAGGCTGGCGAAGCAATCCCCGAGGTTATTTGCAAACCTACTTGCAGATTGCTTCGTCCGTTCACCGAGGGATGCATGAAAACGCATCCCTTGGCAGTACTCCTCGCAATGACGTGGCGGGCCGCAGTGGCTCTGCTGGCTGTGGTCATTTTCGCCGCGGCCGCGGTGGGCGTCGCCCACGCTCAGCAGGAGGAAGACGAAGGCGTGCGCTATACCGTGCAGCCGGGCGACACCCTCTCCAGCATTGCGCTGCGCTTCAACGTCTCCATCAATGACATCATCAACGCCAGTGATCTGGCCAACCCCAACAACCTCAATGTGGGCGATGTGCTCATCATCCCCGGTATCGACTGGGTCGAAGGCACGCTCATCTTTCAGAATGTGGCCCTGGGCGATTCGTATTTGAGCTTGAAACGCCGCTACTTGCTCAGCGATGAGGGCATGGCGCGGCTCAACCAGCTCACCAGCCCTGACCAGCTGTACTATGGCTTCCCGGCGATGCTGGCCAGCGACCACGGCGAGCTGACCAACAGCGCCCGCGCCGTCCTGAACTCCGGCCAGTCCCTGTGGGAGCTGGCCGCCGTCAGCGGCGACAACCCCTGGGCGCTGATGGCCTACAACCAGCTGCCCGGCAAGTGGGCCATCCCGGGCGATGTACTCTTCACGCCCGGGCAGCAGGCGCCCGGCCCCGGCGGCCTGCCCAGCGGCGTGCAGTTCGTGGAAGTGGAGGGCATCGGCTTTGTGCAGGGCCGCACCCTGGTCATCAACGCCGTGACCGACCCTGGCATCCAGATGGGCGGCGAGTTCTTCGGCTTCCCGCTGCGCTTCTTCCAGGAGTCGGATACCCAGCAGGTGGCGCTGCAGGGCATCCCGCTGTATGCCGAGACCGGCACCTTCGACTTCACGCTGGCGGGCACACTGGCGGATGGCAGCCAGTTCTCGTTCTCACAGCCGGTACGCATCAGCACCGGCGGCTATGAAAGCGAGACGCTGACCGTGAACGACCCCGCGCTGCTCAATCCGGAGCTGTCGGAGCGCGAGATGGCCCAGGTCTATGCCATGGTGAGCGAGGCCACGCCAGACAAGCGCTGGGCCGGCTACTGGGGCGCGCCGCACCCGTATATCAATGTGATCAATTCGCGCTTCGGCATCCACCGCAGCTACAACAACGGCGAATACGAGAACTACCACTACGGCGTGGATTTTGGCGGCGGGGTCGGGATCGAGATCTGGGCGCCCGCGCCGGGCCGGGTGGTGTTCGCCGGCCCGCTGGATGTGCGCGGCAATGTCACCATCATCGACCACGGCTGGGGCGTGTACACCGGCTACTTCCACCAATCGCAAATTCTGGTGAACCTGGGCGATGAGGTGCAGACCGGCCAGGTGATCGGCCTGGTGGGCGCCACCGGGCGCATCACTGGCGCCCACCTCCACTGGGAAGTGTGGGCGGGCGGCGTGGCCGTCGAGCCGATGGACTGGCTGAACAGGATCTATCCGTAGGTAGTTGGCAGTCGACAGTTGACAGCCGACAGCTAAAGACCAAATGAATAAGCCCCCGCAGGAAGATGTTGTTCGTTTTAAGTATGGGGGTGGGGGGTGCAACTGAAAAGATATCTGGAAACAGGATCCCCTATGGGCTGGCACGCAGGCGGTATACCAATAATTGTGTGCCGGCTGCATGATTGGAGCAGGATGTCAAGGTGCTGGACCCCAACTGTCTTATAATCCGCACATGGTCGAACTAATTTGGGATGGAAAATACGACACG
The DNA here is from genome assembly GCA_019454165.1 of Anaerolineales bacterium. Classification (GTDB taxonomy): domain Bacteria; phylum Chloroflexota; class Anaerolineae; order Anaerolineales; family UBA11579; genus JAMCZK01. Next base: position 1,158,535 of record CP075367.1, read on the forward strand.
GACGGCAACCGCGTTGCCCCACTGCGGGTGAAGCTACCCTTTCAAACTGTAGAGACAGTTAGCGAGAGTGCGCAGCAGCGTCAGATGTCGCTGGATTTCGGCGGAAGGCAGACCGAGTGGCGCAATCGGCTGATTTGGGGGGACAAGAAGTATGTATTGCCTTCTCTGTTGGACGAATTTGCGGGCAAAGTTGATTTAATTTATATTGATCCACCTTTTGCAACTGGGGCGGATTTTTCTTTGCAGATTTCTATAAATGGCGAAGAGTTTACAAAAGAACCAAGCATGATTGAAGAAAAAGCTTATCGAGATACATGGGGCAAGGATTTCGACACCTATGCTAAGTGGTTCTATGACGCAGCCATCTTGTTTCACAATTTGCTTTCAGAAACAGGGAGTATTTTTGTTCAATGCGATTGGCGATTAAACTCGATTATAAGAATAATCTTGGATGAAGTCTTTTCTTTAGACAACTATCGCAATGAAATCGTTTGGCGTCGAACATTTGCCGGGAAGACAATAACTAGAAATATCCCTCAAAACGCAGATTTTATTTTGTGGTATTCAAAAACTGCTAGGTACAAGTTCAGTCCAATGACAAGAGAGTTCAATGAAAAGGATATTGAGGCGTTCAATAAAGATGACGGAGATGGTCGCGGCCTGTACACAACGGTGAGCTTGCAAAAGGTGTCTGGCCCAACGCCAGGAACCGCCTATAAGTACATTGATAATGAAGGAAGAAAATGGCCACATCCTCCTAAGGGGTGGAGGATGGTTGAGTCAAAGCTAAAGGCACTCGAAAATGATGGCCGCCTTTACATTACAGACAAAACAATCAGAGAGAAATATTATCTCAATGAACGTTTGGAAAAAGGAAAGCAAGTAGACAATGTTTGGAGTGATATAGGCAATCTTAATAGAAGTAGAGGGGAAATCTTAGGTTATCCCACTCAAAAGCCAGAAGCATTACTTGACCGCATAGTGGCTGCATCCACGGATGAGGGAGATTTGGTGTTGGATTGTTTTGTCGGCTCTGGCACCACGGCGGCAGTGGCTGAAAAACTTGGTCGTCGTTGGATTGCCTGCGACCTCGGGCGCTTTGCTGTCCACACGACGCGGAAGCGCTTGTTGAGTATTACAGATGTGAAACCGTTTGTCGTTCAAAATCTTGGCAAATACGAGCGTCAAACCTGGCAGTCGGCGGAATTTGGCAGCAAGAAACGTGCGGAAGCCCTACAAAAAGATTATCGCAATTTCCTTTTAGAACTTTATTCTGCGCGGCCTATTGAAGGCTATGCCTGGCTGCACGGCATTAAGGGCGGGCGCATGGTGCATGTCGGTTCAGTGGATTCGCCCGTAGCGCTGGGTGATATTACCCAAATCGCCATTGAATTCAAAAAGGCCATCGGCACTGGCAAAGATGCTCCCAAAGAGGCCGCGGTGGATGTGTTGGGCTGGGATTTTGCATTTGAGATCAATGAGGTAGGCATCCAGCAGGCCAGAGATGCTGGCATCAATCTGCGCTGTCTCAAAATCCCTCGTGAAGTGATGGACCCCAAGGCGGTGGAGCAGGGGGATGTGAAGTTCTTTGAACTGGCCGCACTGGCGGTGGATGCAAAAGTTAAGAAGAGTGAAATGTTCCTTGAGCTCAAAGATTTCACTATTCCGCCCGATGATGTGCCAGATGATGTGCAAAAAGCCATCAAGCACTGGTCACAATGGATTGACTACTGGGCAGTGGACTGGGATAACAAGGCGGACACCTTTCACAATCAGTGGCAGACCTATCGCACTAGGCAAGAGCCGAGTTTAAAGTTAAAGACAAGCCACGTTTATGAGGAACCGGGCTCGTACACGGTAATGGTGAAAGTAATTGATATCCTCGGCAACGACACCACAAAGGTAATCAAGGTGAGCATTTAGGGATGGCGAAGAAGAAGGCAAAGCGAGCAAAAGCAAAAGCCAAGCGTGTAACTGCCAAGGCGACACCTGTACGCAAGAAGGCTGTGCGCAAGGCGAAGCCTGTCGCGGCACAAGGCAAGATGTTCGTCGCCGAGGTGACTACTGCCCCGTGCGTGCCTAAGATTCAAGAAGCCGTGCAGGAATGGCGCAAACGAGACTACCCAGGGATTACAGATACAACAGAAAAACTGCTCAATCATTGGTTCTTCAATGACCACTTTTTGCCCAATGGGCAGCGATTTAGCTACCATCCCTTTCAGCGCGAGGCCATTGAGACTATTGTTTACCTGTATGAGGTGGCCGGGAAGTTTCGCTCCAAGGAATTGATCGAGAGCTATGCCACGCAGAAAGACCTGAGGTTGCTTCAATATGACTTATTTCCGCGCTATTGTCTTAAGCTGGCGACCGGTACGGGCAAGACCAAGGTCATCTCACTGGCGATCGCGTGGCAGTACTTTAATGCAGTAGAAGACCCGGCTCGCTTTGCTGCGACTACGCTTTTGATCGCGCCCAATGTCATCGTTTTTGAGCGTCTTAAAAATGATTTTGAGGGAGGGCGCATCTTTATGCAAGATCCAGTGATCCCCCCAGAGTTAAGAATCTATTGGGATCACCAGAGCTACATGCGTGGTGAGCCTGAGCGCGCTCATTCGCAAGGCGCCCTGTATGTAACCAATGTTCAGCAACTTTATGAGGCTCGCGGCAAGGCGGATGCGGAACCGGATGCGTTGCAAAGTGTACTTGGCCCAAAACCCAGCCTGAACTTGGACGAGCCGGATCCATTCTTTGAACGTATCCTCGCGCGGGGCAATAGGGTGCTGGTGGCGAATGACGAAGCTCATCATACCCACGAAGAGGATAGCGAATGGAGCCGCACCATTCGGCGACTGCACGAGGGGCTCGAAGCGAAGAAGCAACTCGGTGTAGTGCAGCTGGATATGTCGGCTACGCCGCGGTTTTCCAAAGGCGCTCTGTTTCCGTGGACGGTCTATGACTACCCGCTGAAGCAAGCGATTATGGACCGCGTCGTTAAGCGCCCGTTCAAGGGAGTGGCGAAGGGTTTGCGAGAGCGCCGTTCTGATATAGCCAGCCAAAAATACCAGATGTATCTGACTGCAGGCGTCAAGCGTTGGCAGGAGTATCGTGACAAGCTGAAGGTTTTCCGCCGTAAGCCGGTGTTGTTCATTATGATGAATAGCGTGGCTGATGCCGATGAGGTGGGGGACTACCTGAAGAGCAAATATCCTGACGAGTTTGGCGGAGACAAGTTACAGGTTATCCATACGGATACTAGCGGTGAGGTCAAAAAGAAGGATGTTGAAGAAGCTCGCCGCATTGCCAAAGAAATTGATGATTCCAAAAGTCCGGTCAATTGCGTAGTTAGCGTACTTATGTTGCGCGAAGGCTGGGATGTGCAAAGCGTGACGGTGGTCGTGGGACTGCGACCATATACTGCGAAAGCCAATATTTTGCCTGAGCAGGCAATCGGCCGGGGATTGCGGCTCATGTTTCGCGGAGCCAGGGTAGGCGAGGAAAGCACCTACCAGGAGACTCTGGATGTAATTGGAAACGACAAGTTCATCAAGTTTGTTGAGGATCTCGAGAAGATTGAGGGTCTTGAATTTGAAACGGTTGATTTGGATAAAGAGCCTCCAAAAATTGAGCATATTTATCCCGATCCTGAAAAATTGGACAGAGACATCGTCCTCCCCGTGATCTCACCTATCCTGACTCGCAAAACCACTCTGGCGGACGAGATTGCTGCTTTGGATGTTTCTAAGATCAATGTCCCCAGGTTGCCGAAGAAGCAGGATGATGAGGCGGCAAAGCTGTTCCGCTATGAGGGGTATGACATTATCACGCTGCAAAAGATGATCGAGCGGGAATACAAAATTCCCGAGGTGGGCACCTCTCAGGAAGTCATCGGTTACTATGCCAAACGGATTGCGTCCACACTTAAACTTCCTTCTCAGTTTGCGGCTCTAGTGCCAAAGATCCGAGAATTTCTACAAGACTATGCTTTTGGGGAGAAAGTTGATCTGGACACACCTCAAATGATCCAGGCTATCTCTAGTGGCGTGGCAGAGTTCGTTACGGAAAAAGCATTTGTGAAAGTTCTGCGAGAGCGTGTCGTCCAGCAGAACGAGCCCCAGCTAGAGAATGAGGGCCTGCCTATTTCCTCTACTGAGCCTTACCCCTGGAGCAGGGCAACACTTAAAGCCCGCAAAACAGTTTTCAATCTGTGTGCGGCTGGCAATACGTTCGAATATGATTTCTGCCGCTTTCTTGAAGGCGCGAGCGAAGTAGTAAGCTTCGCTAAGCTTTCAGAAGATTATTTGCGTTTTTCAATTCCTTATATTGATAGCCGGGCAAACCTGAGAGCCTATCATCCGGATTTCGTTGCAGTGACGAAGGACGGAGTCCATCATATTATTGAGACTAAGGGGCGAGAAGATTTGGATGTGCAGCACAAAGATCGGGCTGCAATCGTATGGTGTGAGAATGCCACTATGCTAACGGGAACCCAATGGGCGTTCCACAAAATTCTGCAAGAAGAATTTACTAAGCTGCGACCAGAAGAATTTGAAGATTTGGTTGCCTTGGAGCCTGTAGGATTCTCCTAGACTACTTCCCAATCACCTCATCCACCATCCCCCGCGCCGCCGCCTCGTCCGCGGCCGAGACGTACAGCTCGATCTCGCCCATGCTGCCGACGAAGGTGCCGTACACCTGGCCGGCGGCTTCCTTGGTGAGCAGCACCTGCATGCCCTGGGCTTCCAGCAGGCCGCGCAGCACCTCGGCCTGGGCCGGGTCGTGCAGGGATACGATCTTGACGAAGCCAGTTTGAGAGGTCATACGATAAGTTTAACCACAAACAAGTGCGAATGCAGAAGTGGGAAGTTGGAAGAGGGGCGGGTCAGTTCTAACTTCTGCACTATTACTTCTCACTTGCTCTTGCCTTTCCCTTTTACCTGCTCACTGTTCACCGTCTTTGATGTATAATCTCGCCGCTGTTTCACAATGCTTGTAAGTACAGACCCCATCGACTGGCAAAACTTCTCCATCGAAGACGCAGATCTCGAGTTTCTGTCCGCATACCTATTGGAGCAAGAGACTCCGCTTGGGCCGGAAGCGCTGGCGACGCAACTCATCGTCAACCGCATCACCAACCCGCGCCCGCAGCCTAAGGACGGCGAGAGCGAGAAGGCCTACCTGCCCAAAGAGACCTACGCCGCGGGCGATAAGGTCTATTTCCCGGCGCTGAAGAATACCGGCGGTCGGGTGAGTGCGGTGCGTCCGGCGGCGGTCATCGGCGGCGATGGCTTCGACGTCATCAGCGTCGCCATGGAAGACGGCAGCACGCGTGAATTCGCCGCCCGGCTGGCCCTGCATGTGCTCAACGACCCGCCCAAGCAGGAAGCCTCGCAGGTGGACGCCGCCGCCGAGGCCAAACAGCACGCCAAGGACATTGCGCCTACGCTGGTCGAGGCGTTGCAGGCCAGCCCGGAGTTTGTGTACATCGCCGGCCGTTGGTTCCCCAAAGCCCTGATTGTTGATGTAGACCCCGGCCAGCTCAACGTGGCCGAAGCCATTCTGGATATGGCCGGCGGCGGCCCGCTGCCCACCAGCCAACTGCTGGGCGAGGTGGAGCTGCCCGACGGCGTGAATCCGAAGCTGGCCGAGTTCTCGCTCGACCTGGCCCTGCAGCACGACGACCGCTTCGATGAGGTCGGCTCGACCGGCGAAGTCGCCTGGTTCCTGCGCCGCCTGGAGCCGGACGCGGTGCAGAAGACTCCCATTTACCTGCGCTACACGCCGGTTGGCTTCGACCCCAGCCCGCTCACCGAAGATATGCGTGATCTCGTGCGCACGCTCGATGACGAGCTCTCCTTCCATAGCTTGCTCGACGACAACGCGCCCGAAGTGGCCGACGTAGCCCTCATCTTCCCGCATTGGCGGGCCGGCAGCCTGCCGCTGACGCCCAAGATGGCCAAGCTGTTCCCCAGCGCCATCGAGTCGCCGCGCGTGCGCTTCACGTTTGTGGACGAGAAGAGCGGCGAGACCTTCCCCGGATGGGTCGTGCGCCAGCAGCGCTATATCTACGGCCTGCGCGAGTGGCTGGTCAAGCAGGGTCTGATGCCCGGCAGCGTGGTGCGTTTGCGCCGTGGGGATGAGCCCGGCCAGATCGTCGTTTCCAGCGATGCGCACCGCTCCAGCAAGGAGTGGGTGCGCACGGCGCTGGTGGGAGCGGATGGCGGCGTGGTGTACGCCACGCTGAAGCAGCAAGTCAACGGCGCGTTCGACGAACGCATGATGATCCATTTGCCGGGCGAGCTGGCGCCGATCGACGCCATTTGGGAGAAGCGCGCCAACCAGCCCGCCGGCCTGGAGAGCATCGTGGCCCAGACCCTGCAAGAGCTGGCTAAGCTGAGCCTGCAGGGCAACGTGCACGCCGCAGAGGTCTACTCGGCCGTCAACCTGACCCTGCGCTGCCCGCCGGGGCGCATCCTGGCGCTGCTGGCCGGCGACCCGCGCTTTGAGCATGTGGGCCACCTGCATTTCCGCATCGCGGAGGCCGAATGAGCCTGATCAAGCCGATGGCCGATACGCCCTTCCAGATCGATTTCGACTGGTGGCGCGAGAACGACCGCGAGTGGCGCGTCTACCTGCGCGGCCTGTTGGGCAGCGAGCAAGAGGCCGCCCTGGCCGACATTAGCGGCGAGGAGCAGGTGGACTGGGTCGACCCGGCCACCGGCGAAGTGAGCCGCGTGAATATTCTGCAATTCCTGCTGATGGGCCACTACGCCCGCCAGGGGGCCGAGGATGGCGTATCTTTGGTCGAGAGCATTTTTCGCGCCTTCCTGATGAACGGCAACCAGCCGCTCACCTCTGAGGAGTTGGGGGAGTTGCTTGGCCGCCCAGCGCAGACCATCTTGCGCACCATCTCGGGCGCGCGGGTGTATCGCGGCATCCGCCCGGTGCTGCCGGCTGAATAACGAATTCCCCGCCTGTATAATTCATATATGCTCCCGTAGCTCAGCTGGATAGAGCAACGGACTTCTAATCCGTAGGTCGCAGGTTCGAATCCTGCCGGGGGCGCTACGTTGCGCTTGGCGCGGAACACACTCCAGTTTGCCTAAAGTATGAGTTTGAAGTAACTCCCATAAGAAGCGGCGAAAGCCGCTGCTTTTATGTTGGCTGACAGAACTGAAAGTTAGGGAGCAGGGGCGGCGGCCGGCATTGTGGTATAGTGGTCTGACCAACAAACCACAGAGCAGGCCGCACTCATGCCCAATTCCATCCCGCGCAAATCCGTCCCCGAGCTTGTCGCCGGCCGCCTGGCCGCCGGCATGCTGAATGGCCAATACTCGGCCGGCAGCCAGCTGCCGGCCGAGCGTGACCTCATCAAAGAGCTCGGCGTGGGGCGCTCCTCGCTGCGCGAGGCGCTCAAGATCCTCTCCGAGGCTGGCCTGCTCGACGCCCAGCAGGGTGTGGGCTGGTTCGTCAACGAGCTCAGCTCGGCCCGTATGCTGAAGGCGCGTCAACTGGCCGCCGAGGTTGCGCCGCCCGCGCCAGCGAAGCGGGCGCAGAAGGCCAAGGCGGCCGGCGGCCCCAAGCGGCTGCCGGTGGCCAAAGAGAAGCCGCTGCATATCCCGAATCTAAAAGCCGATCGGCTGGGGACCTTCGAGTTCATCAGCTGGTGGGAGCGCGAGAAAGTGCGCGAGGCGCGCGTGATGGTGGTGGGGGCGGGGGCGCTCGGCAACGAGGTTATCAAGAACCTGACCCTGATGGGCATTGGCCACCTCTACATTGTGGATTTTGACAAAGTGGAAGCGGCCAACCTGAGCCGCTCGATCCTATTCCGTGAGAAGGACCGCGGCCGCGAGAAGGCCCAGTTGGCGGCAGCGCGCGCGGTCGAGATCAATCCGGATGTGCGCGTGCAATACCTGCACGGCGATGTGACCACCGATATTGGGCTGGGCGTGTTCCGCCGTATGGACGTCGTCATCGGCTGCCTCGACAACCGCGAGGCGCGCCTGGCGGTCAATCGCTTCGCCCATTGGATGAACAAGCCCTGGGTGGACGGCGCCATTCAGGAGCTGCTGGGCCTGGCGCGCGTCTTTGTGCCGGGCGAGGGCGCCTGCTTCGAATGCACGCTGACCGAGCAGGCCCGCCGCGATCTGGCGATGCGCTACTCATGCCCGCTGCTGGCGCGCCAGAACATCCTGCTGGGCAAGGTGCCGACCACGCCGACGATTGCATCCATCATCGGGGCCATGCAATCGCAGGAGGCGCTCAAGCTGATCCACAACATGCCGGTGGAGCCGGGCAAGGTGCTGCACTACAACGGCTACACCAACTTCATGCACACCACCGCCTACGTGGCCGACGCGGAGTGCGAGAGCCACTGGATCTACGGCGATGTGACCGAGCTGCCGCTGCGCGCCGAGGCCAACACGCTGGCCGAGCTGCTGCAGATCGCCCGCGGCGACCTGGGTTCGGACGCGGTGCTGGAGTTGGACCAGGAGCTGGTGCTCTCGCTCAATTGTGCGGCCTGCAACACGGTGGAGCATGTGCTCAAGCCGCTCTCGGATGTCAGCTTTGAAGCCGGGCACTGCCCCAGCTGCGGCGAGATGCGTGAGGTCAATTTGACCCATACCATCACCGGCAGCGAAGACTTCCTGGAGCGCAGTCTGGCCAGCGTGGGCGTGCCCCCGCTGCACATTCTGCGCGCTACAAACGGCGCCGAATTTCGTTTCTATGAATTGAGTGGCGACCTGCCCACCGCGCTGCACTTCAACGATTTTGATGAGGCCGTGCCCGGCCTGCACGCCCCGCGCGTGCGCCTAGGCGAGGCGGTGCAAGGCGAGACGCAGGGCAGCGGCCGGGTGCACCTGATCGACTAAACCATGACACATGCGGTAGCAATGAGACGATTTTTATTGGGAGACGAAAGCAGGTTCGTGGAGAGCGCACTTGGGCGCATAACCCTGTGCGTGCTTTTCGCCACCCTGGTGGGCTTGGGGCTGACCCTACTGTTCGTGCTGCCCACCAACTTCTCGCCGTTCCTGCTCAAGTTCGTTGTCATCATCGGCATCGGCTTGGCGGCCAGCTTCATGAGCCGCCGTGTGCTGGCCGGGCGCAGCGCCGCGCTGCGGGCGGCCACGGCCGCCTTCGCCAGCTTGATCGCACTGGCCGTGCTCAGCCCGCTGACCCTGGGCTTCGTCGGCCTGAATTTGCTGCGCAGCTATGCCATCGCAACGCCAGTCGACGCAGCCATCCAGCTGCTGGTCGCCGGGTTGGCGGTGGCCGCCGGCCAGGCCGCCTGGGCGCCGAGCCGCCGCACCGTGATGGTGGAGCCGCGCGAAGTTGCGGACGTGACCGAAGTATCCGTGCCTGCGCCGCCGGCCCGCGTGCGTACCACTGCGCCGCGCACGGCAAGCAACCCTTCGCTGCTAGCACGGGCGCGGGCCGGCATTTCGCGCTTTTTCACTCCTGCGCCCGCTACGCGCAAGCTGCGCTCGGCGCGGCCGGCCCGCAAGCAGGCCGCCCGCGGCAGCGGCATTACGCTCAGCGCGCAGGAGCGGCATGTGTGCCCGTACTGCCTGGAGCCGGTCACCAAGCGTGACCGGCGCGGCGTAAAGATCTGCAAGGTGTGCAAGACCTGGCACCACGCTGATTGCTGGGAGATCACGGGTGTGTGCCAGGTGCCGCACGCGTTTCAGAACTGAGTTGAGGAGAGCATTGTATGGCTGACATCGAGGTAACCATCATCCTGCCCAACGGCGGCGCTCGCAAAGCGGAGCTGCCGGATGATGTTCCTGTGCGTGAGCTGGTGGTGGAGCTGGCCTCGCTGCTGGCGCTGCCCACCGTGGGGCCGGACGGCCGCCCGATGGGCTATCGCCTGGACAGCAAGGCGCTGGGCCGCGAGCTAAAAGAAGATGAAACTCTGGAAGCGGCCGAAGTGCCGGCGGAGGATCGCCTGATCCTGACGGCGGATATCACCGCCGGCGCGGTGACACTGGGCGAGAGCCCGCGCATGCGCCGCCTCAAGGCCGATCTGCAGCGTATGCAGGAGTTGGCCGCGCAAAGCGACCTGATCGAATTCAAAGCCGTTTCGGCCAATCCCAAAATGCCGCCGGAGACTTACATCGTCACCTACAAGTGCAAGGGCGTCATCGCCGTCAATCACAAAGGCGAGCCGCTGCTGGGCGACAAGCACCAGGTGGAGATCTACCTGCATAACCAGTACCCGCAGCGTTGGCCGGGCATGAAGTGGCTCACGCCGGTGTGGCACCCCAACATCAACCACTTGAACGGCACGGTGTGCGTGGATGCGGCCTGGTGGACCGCCAGCCGTTCGCTCGACCGCCTGGTCATCATGATCGGTGAGATGGTGCAGTACAAGAACTTTCACGATGACCCCACCAAGCCGCCGTTCCCGTGGGATGCCGAGGCGGCGCGCTGGAGCCGTGGCTACCGCAAGAAGCACCCCAACTTTTTCCCTGTGGATACCCGTGAGCTGCTGCGCCCCGAGCGTGTGCATGTAAAGAAGACGCCGGACAAGCAGAAGCCGCGGATCAAACTGAAGTGATCCAAATTGCGAAACGCAAAGGAGATTGAATCATGGCAGACATTCCTGTAACCGTAGTTCTACCGTCTGGGGGCAGCCGCACCGCTGAGGTGCCCAACGATGTGGAAGTGAAGGACCTGATCCCGGAGCTGGCCACCACGCTGGAGCTGCCCACCACCGGGCCGGACGGCCGCCCGATGGGCTATCGCCTGGACAGCAAGGCCCTGGGCCGCGAGCTGAAAGAGGACGAGACCCTGGAAGCCGCTGGCGTGCCGGCCGACGACCGCCTGATCATCACCGCAGACGTCACTGCGGGCTAAGTGCCGTTACAGGCTGCCCTGTGCACACGTGCACAGGGCAGCCAACCAACGCGTATGAGCACAACCACCTCCGCCTCCTCCAAGAAGCCGCAGGGCTTGCAGAATCCGCTGGCCGCTCCGCGCCGCGCCCGCCTGCCGCTGGGCCGCGCCCAGCGTTGGCTGGCGGTGGGAGAGGACAGCGCCCAGCCGGCGCTGCCGGTCTTCTTCACGCAGGGCGTGCTGAAGACCATCAAGCTGCATGCCGCCAGCGACATGGATAACGAAGTGGGCGGCTGGCTGGCCGGGCGCTGGTGCCGGGATGCACAGGCCGGCACGGAGTTCGTGGTGGTGGAGGCGCTGCTGCCGGCGCAACAAGTGCGCTCGGGCAGCACCTTCCTCACCTTCACGCACGACAGCCAGGTGGCGATGCTCTCGGCGCTCGAAGAGCAGTACGAGAACAAGTGCGTGGTGGGTTGGTATCACACCCACCCGCGCATGGGCATTTTTCTTTCGGGCTATGACACTTGGCTGCACGAGCACTTCTTCCCGCAGCCCTGGCAGATCGCCCTGGTGGTGGAGCCGCATTCGCGGCAGGGCGGTTTGTTCGTGCGCAAAGATGGCGAGCTCTCGCCGCGCCGTTACAGCGGCTTCTATGAGCTGCATTCCAGCAGCATGGACAGCGTGGTGGATTGGACCAATCTGCGCGCTGAGCCGCGCCCTGTCCCTGCGCAGGCTGAGGCCACCGCGGCCACCGCGCCATCGGTGGCGGCCAAGCCGGAGCCCAAGCCGGAGCCCAAGCCGGAGCCCAAGCTCGCGGCGGCCGTGCCGCCGGCCGCAGCCAAGCCGGCTGCGCCCAAGCCCGCGGCCGCCGCGCCACCGGCGGACGATGGTGCCACGCGGCCTATCGAGGTCAAGCGCGTAACCGCCAAGCCCGCCGTGCAGCAGCCACAGAGCGAGGCCAAGCCTGGCGCGGGCGAAGCGCCCGCGCAGGCGCAGCCTGAGCAAGATCCCCAAACGGAGAACAAACCATGAACCGGATGACACGTTTGTATTACTACACCCTGCTGGGGGCCATCGGTGGCTTGATCGGCTGGCAGGCCAGCAATGTGCTTGGCCTGTCGTTTACGCAGAACGTCTACCTGAGCGAAGTTGTGGTGGGCGGGCTGATCGGCTTTTGCATCGGCGGCCTGATCGGCATGAGCGAGGGCGCCGCACTACGCAGCCCCGCCTATGCGGCGCGGGCCGGCCTGACCAATGGCCTGTTCGGCGCGGTGGGCGGCGCCATCGGCCTGCCGCTGGCCGAAGTCGCCTTCCAGACCCTGGGCGGCGAAGGCTGGACGCGGGCGCTGGGTTGGGCCGTGTTCGGCGGCTTCATCGGCGCCGGGCTGGGCTTCAGCAGCGGCGCGCAGATGTGGAAGCCGGCCCTGGGCGGCCTGCTGGGCGGCGCCGTCGGCGGCGCCTTGCTGGAGCTGGCCCGCGAGCGTCTGGCGGATGCACTGATCGGCAAGGCCATCGGCCTGGGCCTGTTGGGCGCGGCCATCGGGGCGCTGATCGCCCTGGTGGTGCTGCTACTCTCACGGGCCTGGCTCGAAGTCGTGAGCGGCAAGCTCAAAGGCACAGAGTTCGTGCTGGATAAGTTCATCCATGCCAACGGGCCTACCGCCTATGTGGGCAGCAGCGCCCTCAAAGCTGACATCGTGCTGCCCGACCCGGACATTGACCCACAGCACGCCATGCTGAGCGGCGGCGACACCCACATGAACATTCGTGACATGAGCCAGAAGGGCACCTTCATCAACGGGCGCAAGGTGGAGCAGGCTCGCTTGCTGGATGAGCAGGCCATCCGGGTTGGCAACACCCAACTTGTCTATCACGAGAAGAGGTAAGCATGCACACACTCACTCGTTTAACGCTTGGCATCATCCTGGCGCTCAACCTGCTGTCCGGCCTGGCCTTTGCGCCGCTGGCGCAGGAGGAGGGCGTGCAGGTTCGTATCACCCAGGTGGATACTTCGCAGTTCCCGCGGGTCACCTTCTTCGTCTCCGTGACGGACGCGCAGGGCAATCCCTACCCGGTCGACCCGAGCCGCCTGGTCATCATGGAGAACGGCCAGCCCATCGCGCTCGACCAGATCGAAGGCTTTGGCGAAGTGGAAGCCCTGACCACCATGCTGGTGATGGATGTTTCCGGCAGCATGAACCCGGGCGGCAAGCTCGACTCGGCCAAGGCGGCCGCGCACCAGTTCGTGGAGCGCATGCGCCCGCAAGACCAGACCGGCCTGATCGCCTTCAATACCCAGGTGTACACCGTGCAGAGCTTGACCTCTGACCAGGCTGCCCTGCACAGCGCCATCGACAGCCTGCAGGCCGAGGACGACACAGCTATGTTCAATGCCCTGATGGCCGCCCTGGATGCGCTGGAAGGCGTGGAGGGGCGCAAAGCCATCATCGTGCTGACCGATGGGCTGGATAACTCCAGCCAGTGGGCCGCGCCGGATGTGGTGGCCCGCGTGCAGAGCGAAGGCGCGTCCATCTCCACGGTAGGCTTGGGCACGCCGGGCGGCGACCGCATGAGCGGCATCGACCAGCCCGGCTTGCAGGATCTGGCCGGGCAGGCCGGCGGCCAATATGGCTACGCCGAGGACGAGGAAAGCCTGACCCAGCTGTACGCGCAGTACTCGCGCGCATTGCAGAGCGAATACCAGCTCAGCTACATCTCGCCCGCCGCGCTGCGTGACGGCGTCAACCGCTCGCTGAGCGTGAGCCTGGCGCCGGCCGGGGCCGTTGCCGAAGGCCCAGCAGCCGAAGGTCCAGCGGCCGAAGGCCCAGCGGCCGAAGGCCGCTACAATCCCGGCGGCCTGGTGCCCGAGGTCGAGCAGCCGGCCGCCTGGCCGCAGTTCGCCGCCATCGTGGGCGTGCTGGCCCTGCTGGTAGCCCTGCCGCTGATCGTGGGCGGCCTGCGCCAGGATGGTGCTACCAACCTCAAGGCCAAGGCGGCCGGGGCAGACCCGCGTCGCAAGCCGCCGGGCAAACGACCGCGCATCAAGCTGAAGGACTAGCTGATCTCGAAACCCACCAAAGCAGCCGCGCAAGCGGCTGCTTTGGTGTTGTGGGCAAGTTTTGCCCAGGTTGAAGGGTAAAATATGAACACAGGTCAGCGTCTATATTGCATATTGAGTTGACTTGACGTATTTGGATAGGAGAATGATGGAACGCAACGGTTTATTGCAACTGGCAGGGCAGGACGTCACCATTGTAGGCCCCGATATTACGGTGGGCCAGCAGGCGCCCGAATTTTCACTGCGCGCCAATGATTGGTCAGTGGTGGACGTACTCAAGGCCACTGAAGGCAAGGTGCGTATTATTGCCGCAGTCCCCTCGCTGAACACCAGCGTGTGTGACGCCGAGGCCAAGCGCTTCAATGAAGAAGCCGCCTCGCTCGACCCTGATATTGCAATTGTTACCGTGAGCACCGACCTGCCGTACGCGCTCAACAACTGGTGCGCCGCCAGCGGCGTCGACCGCGTCACAACGTATTCTGACGCCTACGACACCAATTTTGGCCAGTCTTACGGTGCCCTGATCAAGGAACGCCGTATCCTGCGACGCGCCGTATTCGTTGTTGACCGCTCAGGCAAGGTGACCTACGCGGATTACATGAAGGCCCTGGGTGACCAGCCGGACTATGCTGCCGTGTTGGAAGCCGCCAAGGCCGCACTGGCTTCCTAAGCAGTGCGCGGCTGGGCCGCGGCGTACGGTTGGGTGCCTGACAGCGCTCCATCGCATTACATGCACGAAAACGAATTGGACAATCTAGTGGCTCGCTCCGCCTGGGGTAATCCCCAGGAGGTGCGCTTCCGCCTGACGACGATCTCACGCCAGTGGGCGGCCCGGCCGCACCTGTGGCGCCCACCCACTGACCTGCTCGAGACCGAGCAGGCCTATGTGGTACGGGTGGAAGTGGCCGGCATGCAAGAGGCTGAGCTCAACATCGCCATTGAGGGGCGCGAGATGGCGATCTACGGCCTGCGCCAGCAGCCGGCCGAGCAGGCGGCTTATTACCAAATGGAAGTGCGCTTCGGAGAGTTCCTCAGCGCCTTGCAACTGCCGGGTGAGATCAACACCGATGGCATTCAAGCTGTATATCAAGATGGATTTTTGACCGTGACGTTACCGAAAGTGAGAGCATCCTAATGGCTCGCTCCTGGTTTGATGAACTTGCCGACATGTGGGATTGGATGGAGGCCGAAGACAGCGATGCGCTGCATGAGCTGATCTTCAAGCCCACCATCACCAAGATCGCGCGGGGTAAGCGCGCCAAGGGCGGCCGCCTCAGCGCCGAAGGCGATGAGGCCCTGCCCGAGATCCCGGACGAGCTGCCGATCCTGCCGCTGCGCGGCCTGGTGGTCTACCCGCAGACCGGTGTGCCGCTCACCATCGGCCAGCCGCGCTCCATCCGCCTGGTGGACGACTCCGTATCCGGCAGCCGCCTGGTGGGTCTGGTGGCCTCCAAGGATCCCGACAAAGAGAACCCCGGGCCGGAGGATCTGTACTCCATCGGCACGGTGGCCTCGGTGCATCGCTTGTTCCGCGCCCCGGATGGCACCATTCGCCTGCTGGTGCAGGGTCTGGCGCGCTTCCGTCTGGGCGAGTTCACCGCCACCGAGCCGTACCTCAAAGCCAAGATCGAGCTGGCCCCCGAATTCGAGGAAGATGGGCTGGAAGTGGAGGCGCTGGCGCGCAGCGCCCGCAACCAGTTCCAGCGCATTGCTGAGCTGCTGGGCACCATTCCGCAGGAATTGGTGACCAGCATCATGGACCTCGAGAATCCGCTGCAGACCACCTACCTGGTGGCCAACTTCCAGCGCATGGAGCTGGCCCAGTCGCAGGAATTGCTGGAACTCGACTCGCTGCGCGACAAGCTGCACAAGCTGGTCGAGTTCCTGACGCATGAGATCGAAGTGCTGGAAGTGGGGCAGCGCATTCAGAACGAGGCCCGCTCCGAGATCGAGGGCATGCAGCGCGATTATTTCCTGCGCGAGCAGCTTAAGGCCATCCAGCGCGAGCTGGGCGAGACCGACGAAGTTGCCGCCGAAGTGGAAGAGCTGCGCAAGAAGATCGACGAAGCCAAGATGCCAGATGAGGCGGACAAACAGGCCCGCCGCGAGCTGGACCGGCTCTCCAAGCTCAACACCGCCTCGGCGGAGTACGGCGTCATCCGCAGCTATCTGGATTGGCTGATCGCCATCCCGTGGTCCAAGACCACTGCCGATAACCTGGAGATCAAGCATGCCCGCAAGGTGCTGGACCAGGATCACTTCGGCCTCAAGGATGTCAAAGACCGCATTCTGGAATTCCTGGCGGTGCGCAAACTGCGCGCCGAGCGCAGGGATGAGTTCGAAAAGAAGGCCGCATCCAGCTACTCCATCCGCCGTGAGCGTGAAGGCGTGATCCTGTGCTTCGTTGGCCCGCCGGGCGTCGGCAAGACCTCGCTGGGCCGCTCGATCGCCCGGGCGTTGGAGCGCGAGTTCGTGCGCATCTCGCTGGGCGGCGTGCGCGACGAGGCCGAGATCCGCGGCCACCGCCGCACCTACATCGGCGCGCTGCCCGGCCGCATCGTGCAGGGCCTGCGTCGCAGCGGCACGCGCAACCCCGTCTTCATGCTCGACGAAGTGGATAAGCTCGGCAATGATTTCCGCGGTGACCCGGCCTCGGCTTTGCTCGAGGTGCTGGACCCCGAGCAGAACAGCGAGTTCCGCGACCACTACATCGAAGTAGCGCTCGACCTCTCGCAGGTCATGTTCATCACCACCGCCAACTCGCTCGACACCATCCCTGGCCCGCTGCGTGACCGTATGGAGATCATCCGCCTGAGCAGCTACACCGAGGGCGACAAGCTGGAGATCGCCAAGGATTATTTGATCCCGCGCCAGCTGAGCGAGAACGGCCTGCGCAAGAGCGAGGTCAAGTTCAGCAATGAGGCCATCCGCCAGATCATTCGCGCTTACACGCGCGAGTCTGGCGTGCGCAACCTGGAGCGCCAGATCGGCGCGGTGTGCCGCAAGTTGGTCACGCGCATCGCCGAGGGCAGCAGCAAGACCCCGATCCGCGTAACGCCCGAGCTGGTGCGTGAGCACCTCGGCCCGCAGCGCTTCTACCGCATGGAAGAGATCGCCACGCGCACCTCGCTGCCCGGGGTGGTCACCGGCCTGTCGTGGACGCCCACGGGCGGCGATGTGTTGTTCATCGAGGCCACGCGCATGCCCGGCGCCAAGGGCTTCCAGCTCTCCGGCCAGTTGGGCGACGTCATGCAGGAGTCGGCCCGGGCGGCGCTCTCGTATGTGCGCTCGCGGGCCAAGCCTCTGGGCATCGAGCCGGACTTCTTCCAGAATACCGACCTGCATTTGCATGTGCCCGCCGGCGCGCAGCCGAAAGACGGCCCCTCGGCTGGCGTCACCATGGTGACCGCCCTGGTCTCGCTGCTCACCGGGCGCGCCATCAAGGCCCATGTGGGCATGACTGGTGAGATCACACTGCGCGGCCAGGTGATGCCGGTAGGCGGCATCAAGGAGAAGGTGCTGGCCGCCCATCGCGCCGGGCTGAAGACCATCATCCTGCCGGCCCGCAATGAGGTTGATCTGGAAGAGCTGCCCAAGGACGTGCGCTCTCGGCTGGACTTCAAGTTCGTCAAAACGATGGACGAAGTGCTGGAGTACGCTCTGGATGCGAAGAAGGCTGGCAAGGCGGCCGCCGCGAAGGCGGCCGCCGCGAAGGCGGCTACGAAGCCAGCAGCCAAGCGGGCAGCAAAGAAGACCAAGAAGGCCACCAAGCCGGCCGCGTCTGGCAAGAACGGGCACAAGCCCGCCAAGCGCACCAAGCGGGCGGTGCGGTAGCGTATGGCCAAGACCATTCTGGTGCTGGAAGACGAAGAGATGCTGTACCAACTGGTGCACGATCTCTTGAGCATCGAAGGCTACAAGGTCAACCGCCTGACCGACTTTGCTCGGCTGGCCGATGAGCTGCGCAGCAACCCGGCCGATGCGATCGTGGCGGATGTGAACTTGCGCGGCGCCAACGGCATCGAGCTGGTGGAAGGTTTGCGCGCCCAGCCCGGCTTCAACGATGTGTACGTGCTGCTCACCTCAGGCATTGATTACCGCCAGGAGGCGCTGCAGCGCGGCGCGAATGACTTTTTGCAAAAACCCTATATGCCAGATGAACTGGTGAGTTTATTGGCCCAACGCCTGGCTGCATAGCCGGGCGGCGGCCCTGTTTATTACGGAGACACAGTGAGACAAAATAAGAACCGCTCAGGTGGGCAAAAGTGGTATGCGATGGACTTGCATCTGCACACCCCCGCTTCCAGCGATTACCAAGAACCCAGCGTGAGCTATTTGGATATTCTGCGCAAGGCAGAGCAGCGCGGGCTGGACATCATCGGCTTTGCCGACCACAACACCGCCAGCGGCTACCGCCGCATGGAAGATGAGATCGAGCAGCTGCGTATGCTGCGCAACCTCAAACGCATCCTGCCTGAAGAAGAAGAGCGCTTGAAAGAGTACGAACGCCTGCGCGCCAAGATCCTGGTGCTGCCCGGCTTTGAATTCACCGCCACCTTTGGCTTCCATGTATTAGGCCTGTTTGACCCCAAGAGGCCGCTGCGTGAGATCGAGCACATTCTGCTCGACCTGAACGTGCCCTCGAACCAGCTTGAGGCTGGCTCGGTGACGGTAGGCGCCTCGGCGGACGTACTGACCGCTTACCAGGCCATTCACGAGGCGGGCGGCATCGTCATCGCTGCGCATGCCAACTCCACCAACGGCGTGGCGATGCGCGGCTTCAACTTCGGCGGGCAGACCAAGATCGCCTATACCCAGGACCCGCATCTGCACGCGCTGGAAGTGACCGACCTTGACAAGCGCGGCCGCCATTCGACCGCGGCCTTCTTCAGCGGCATCAAGCCGGAATATCCGCGCCGTATGCACATCGTGCAGGGGTCAGATGCCCATCGCATGGACAATGACCCCAAGCGTCACAACAACCTGGGCATCGGCGGCCGCATCACTGAGGTGCTGCTGCCCGCGCCCACCTTCGAGGCGTTGAAAGCGCTGTTCGAGAGCAATGACTTTGCCCGCACCCGCCCGGCCCAAAGCAAGAAACAGGCCGAGGGCGCCCACTTCGATTTTGTGCGCTCGGCGCGTGAGCAGGGCAGCAACATCGTGCAGGAATTCCATGAGAGCATGAGCGGGCGCAACAACCTCAACAGCATCATTGCGGATGTGTGCGCCTTCGCCAATACCAACGGCGGCACGCTGTTCGTGGGGCTGAGCGCCGAAGCCAAGCCGATTGCCGGCGTGCGCAACGCCAGCCAGGCCATCCGCCAACTGGAGCAGGAGATCGCCAAGCGCATCAGCCCGCCGCTGGCCTGCGCGGTCGACAGCCTGCAGAGCGAGGGCAAGAGCGTGCTGCGCGTCATCGTGCCGCGCGGCGATGACCCGCCCTACGCGGTGGACGACAACCAGATCTACCTGCGCACCGAGGCCGAGACCGGCCTGGCTGTGCGGGATGAAATTGTGCGTTTAGTGACCGGCATCGCCCCGCGGGTTGAGGAAGCGCCGGCCAAGCCGGCCAAAGAAGGCCGCCGCGGCGGACGCAGAGGCGGCCAGCCCGCCGCCAACGGCCGCGGCAGCAAGCCGCAGCCAGCCGGCGCCGCCCAGCCGGCGGCCGAGGCGCCCAAGGCCGAGCTGCCGGCCCGCGCCGAGCATGCCCCGCGCACCGGTGTGGAAGTGGTGACCGAAGAGCAGCGCAACGGCGTGGCCTACTACATCGTGCGCGACCTGCGCAACAACATGGTGGTCAACAACGTCACCGAGAAGTCAGCCCGCAAGCTGTGGCACTATGCCATCACTGTATACGCCGGGCTGCCCAAGGCCGAAGCTGACCTCAAGGTAGAGTGGCGCGGTGACTTTGGCCTGCTGAAGCATTACGTACAGCGCCAGCAGGACCGCTATGACTTTGTGCAGCGCGTGGATGGCGGGCTGCGCTACTACTTTGGCGTCACGGAAGAGGGCGTGCATGGCGACTGGCGCCAGTTCGTGATCGAAGACCCCCAGGAGAACGAAGAGCCGGCCAGCTAACAAGCTGCCCTATTCTGTATCCAGTACGTAGATCTCTCCGTACCCACTCCGGTAGTTGTTCAGCACGCGCATTGTGCTGGCGGGAATATGCTCCCGTATCTGCTGCGGGGTGGGTACGTCTCGTTTGTAGTCCAGCGCATCTCCGAACCAGATCAGCCAGGCTGTGTCATCCGGCGCGGGCCAGCCGTCAAACTCGGTCAGCGCCGAAACCAGGCTGGCCTGGGTCTCGCCGTCGTAGCGCGGCAGGCGGTAAATGCGGCGGCGCAGCAGGAACCAGGCCGCGCCTTCGTTGTTGCTGTAAACCTTGTCGTCCGGCTCGAAGGGAAACTGGCTGAGGTGCGCGGCCAGGTCTGATTGGCGCAGGGCGCGCGTGTTGTACAGGTTGTAGTAGCTCACATCGCCCTCGGCGTATGAGCTGCGCACATAATCCACTGTGCGGTAGATGGGGAACAGCAGCCAGACGGCCACAGCCGCCAGCGCCAGTGTGCGCCAGGCGCCGGCCAGCCGCGGCCCGAACTCCTGATAGAGCGTATAGCCCAGCACCAGCAGGCAGGGCAGCAGCACGGCGTGTAGGCGTTGGCTGCCGGGCACGCGGTGCTCCGAATAGCTGATAGTGAAGACCAGCATGGCGCCGTACACCAGCGTGAAGGCCGTCGCCGGCAGCACCGGCGCGGCCAGCGTGCGCTGCAGCCAGGCGGCCCAGCGCCTGCGCGTGCTACGCAGCGCCAGCGCGGCCAATAGCCCGCCGAACAGGGCCAGCGGCGGCACGAGCAGCAGAATGCGCTCCGGCAGCAGCCAGCTGGCCACCTTCTCGATGGCTGCCACGAACAGCCCAGGCGGATACGAGGGCTGGTGCGTGCCGAGCAGGATGCCGGTCAGGCGGTAATTGTGGAAGATGGCCCACAGGCCGATCGGCCCGGCCGACAGCGCCCCGTAGGCGGCTGCCTGCGCCAGCGCCTGGCGCCACTCGCTGCGCCAGGCCCACAGCACCAGCAGGCCGCCGGCCATGACCAGCGCGGAGCCGGCATAGCGCAGGAAGCAGCCGGCCGCGGCCAGCAACGCCATCTGCCAGAAGCTGCGCGGGCTGCGCCCCGCCGCATACTGCTGGGCGGCCAGCAGCCACAGCAGCACGCACAGCATGAACAGCGGATCAGACGCCACGTTGGCGGCGGTCTCCACCAGGGCGCGGCTGGAGGCGATGACCAGTGAGGCAAACAGCGCGAAGCCGTGATGGCTGGGCAGGGCGCGCAGCACAAAGACGCCGCTGAGGGCAATGATGGCACCGAAGGCGAGAATGTTAATGGCCTGGGCGATGAGCATCACATCCACCCGGGTGAGCCAGTGCAGCACGGCCACGATGGCCGGGTAGAGCGGCGGCCAGTGGACCAGCGGTTCGCCCAGGTAGTCTATGGCCCCGCGCCCGGCGGCCAGGCTCTCGGCGGTGGATAGATAGCGCGCCCCGTCTGTGGACAGGCCTGGCCCGAACTGGCTGGTGGCGAAGTAGACCGCCAGGCTGCCCAGCACTGCGATGAGCGCAAGGAGAATATAAAAGGTGCGCGGCTTCATTGCGGGGAGGATTGTAGCCCAGCGCTCGAAAGCCGCCGCGCCAGCCCGGTCCAACGTTGGGCCACTTTATTGTTCTGCACCGCCATGCCGATCGCCTTGCGGCTGCCCACCAGCACGCACAGTGATTGAGCACGCGTGACGCCGGTGTAGAGCAGGTTGCGCTGCAGCATGATGTAGTGCTGGGTCAGCACCGGCATCACCACGCAATGGAACTCTGACCCCTGCGCTTTGTGCACCGTGATGGCGTAGGCCAGGGTCAGCTCCTCTGCCTCGCTCCATTCGTAACTCACGCGGCGGCCTTCAAAATCCACCGTCAGGGTTTGGTCTTCGTTGACGATCTCGGTCAGGCGGCCGATGTCGCCATTGAAGACGGTCTTGTCGTAATTGTTGCGGACCTGCATCAGGCGGTCGCCGACCCGCAACAGCTGGCCGTGCAGGCGGCGCTCCGGCTTGAGCGCGCTGGGCGGGTTGAGCGCCTTTTGCAGCGCCTCGTTGAGCGCGGCCACGCCGGCCTCGCCGCGGTACATGGGCGAGAGCACCTGGATGTCCTGCAGCGGGTCGAGCTTGAAGCGGCTGGGGATGCGCTGGCTCACCAATGCCACGATCTTCTCGTTGGCTTCTTTGGCGTTGTCGGTCGCATCGATGAAAAAGTCGCCGCCGGCATCTTTGCTGGTCTGCGGCAGCTCGCCGCGGTTCATGGCATGGGCGTTGCTGACGATGTTGGAGTTCTCGCCCTGGCGGTAGATCGTCTCCAGGCGGGTCACCGGGTACTGGGCGCTGGCGATCAGGTCGCGCAGCACATCGCCGGCGCCCACCGAGGGCAGCTGGTCCACGTCGCCCACCAGCAGCAGGTGTGTGCCGGGCTTGATCGCCTTGAGCAGCGTGTGGGTCAGCTGCAGGTCGAGCATCGAGGCTTCATCGATCACGATCAGGTCAATATTGAGCGGCTCGTCCTCGTTGTACTTGGGGCCTTCGCCGGGCGTGTAGCCGATCAGACGATGGATGGTGCTGGCGGGCTGGCTGCTGGTTTGCGAGAGCCGTTTGGCAGCGCGGCCGGTGGGGGCGGCCAGCGCGTAGCGCTTGCCGGCCAGCTCCAGCGCGCCGATGAGCGTCTTCATCGTCGTGGTCTTGCCGGTGCCCGGGCCGCCGGTCAGGATGCTGACCGGCTGGCGCAGCGCGGTCAGCACCGCCTGGCGCTGCAGCGCATCCAGCTGGGTGTAGTCGCTCAGGGCCTCCGGGTCACGCGCCAGCGGCATGTCGGCGGTGGCGCTATTCGGAGCGTTGGCCAGCGCCCCCAGCAGTTCCACCACACCCAGCTCGGCGGCGTGCATTGTGGGTGGGTAGACCGCCTCGTCTTCGAGTACCACGTCCTGGCGGGCGGCCAGGCGGTCTACCGCCTCGCTGACGGGCCGCGGGGCGGTGCCCAGCAGCTCCGTGGCCCGCGCTTGCAGCTGCGGGCGCGGGGCATAGACGTGGCCCTCGCCGGTGAACTCGGCCAGGGTATAGAGCAGGCCGGCTTCCATGCGGGCCGGGTGGTCGGCCGGCAGACCGAAGGACTTGGCGATCCGGTCTGCGGTGAGGAAGCCGACCCCCTGCAGATCACGCGCCAGGCGGTAGGGGTCTTTCTTGACCACCTCCATAGCGCGGTTGCCGTACTCCTTGTGGATGCGGGTGGCCAGGTTGACGCTGACCCCGTGGCTGCTCAGGAACACCATCACATCCCGCACCTGGCGCTGCTCATCCCACGCGGTCAGGATCTGCTTCTGGCGTTTGGGGCCGATGTCGGCGACTTCGCGCAAACGCTCCGGCTGCTTGTCGATGATCTCGATGGTCTGCGCACCGAAGTGATCGACAATCCGCCCGGCGATGGTGGGGCCAACGCCTTTGAGCAAGCCGGAGCTCAGATAGCGGCGGATGCCCTCCACGGTGGTGGGCAGAGTTTGCTGCAGCTTTTGGACTTTGAACTGGATGCCGAAGCGCGGGTCTTTGACCCATTCGCCCTGCATCTCCAGATGCTCACCCACCGAGAGCTCCGGCAGGATGCCGGTCACCGCCACGGTACCGTCGCTCTCCTGGCTGAGCGCGTCCTCGTCCGGCTTCAGGCGCAGGACGCTGAAGCCGTTCTCGGCGTTGTAGTAGGTGACGTATTCAACTGAGCCACTGAGTGCATCCGGCATGCGCAGAATTATTACTCAAAAATAAAAGGCGGCTACTGCCGCCTTTTATTTTGGGTGCTTAGCGCCGGCGGTGATGCCAGGCCAGCAGGCCGGCGATCACGGCCAGCGAGGCCAGCAACGCTTCAAGCACGGGCGCGTTGTAGGCCACCCATGCGGTCAGCGTGGGGGCGGGCGGCTCTTTTAGCGTGGGTATTTCGTCCGCCAGGCTGGTTTCGTCGGCGGGTGTGCTTTCGAACAAGGTGCTGTCGGCCGGGTTGGCCGCGCCGCCGCTCGGCGCGCTGTCAGTGGCGTAGCTCTCGGCCTGCGGGGCTTCGGCCATCATCAGCAGCGGTTCGGCGCTGCGCGCCGTGGGGATGGCGGGCAAGCCATTGACGGTGAAGTCCGTTGCCAGCACAAAGATCAGGGTCAGTGCGGCGATGGCGCTGGCAAAGTTGAAGCCGGACCAGGCGGCCACGCCGCTGCGCTGGCCAGCTTGCTGCGGGGTCAGCATGAAGCTGCGCGGCAGGCGGCGCTGCGGGGCGCGGCGCAGCAGGCTGCGTAGTTGCGTGAGGCGCTGTAGCGCCTCACGCAGATGCGGCTCTGCGCCCAGGCGCGCTAAGAGCGCCTGCGTGTCGGCAGGCGCAAGCTGGCCGTCCAGGTGGGCGGACAGCAGCTCAAAGTCACGGGGCGCGATGGAGGCGTTCATGGGTTTCCAGTAAGACGAAATTTATCGGGCAATAGTTCCGCGAACCCCTGCAGGCATTCCTGCATGCGGCTGCGGGCCCGCGCCAGGCGGCTCTTCACCGTGCCGAGTGGGCGTTTGACGATCTCGGCCACCTCGCCATACTCCATGCCCTGCACGTCAATGAGCACCACCGCGGTGCGGAATTCTTCTTCGAGCTGGTTCAGGCAACGCTGGATCGCCGCGTTCAGTTCCACCCGCTCGGCCAGTTCTTCGGGGCTCTCGCCCGGGTCGGCCATCCATGACGGGTCGGGCGCGTCTTCGCCATCCAACGGCTCAGGCTCCAGCGGAGTCTGCGGGCGGCGCTTTTGGCGGCGCAGCTCATCGTAGCTGCCGTTGGTGACGATGCGTAGCAGCCAGGCCTTGAAGGAGCCGCCCTTGTAGCTGCGCAAATTGCGATAGGCGGAAATGAACGCCTCTTGCGTGGCGTCTTGCGCGCCGGCGTCATCACCCAGCAGGCGATAGGCCACGTTGTAGGCCAGCCCTTGGTAGGTGATCACCAGGCGATTGAAAGCGTCAAGGTCGCCCGATTGGGCGGCCTGGATCAGCTGCTCTTCGTTCAAGATTTCCTTTTGGCAAAAATCAGTAGGTAAAGTGCGCGCCAGACCATCAACACGAGGGCCAGGCCGGCGGCGGTGATGGCGGTGAAGAGCGGCAGCGCCACGCCGCCCAGCCAGGCGGCCCGCAGCACCGCGCCCAAGGGCGCGGCCAGCAGCATGGCCGGCACTACGCTCAGGATGCTGCGCCAGGTGGGCGGCGCCCACTGGTTGAGGTAGTAGCCCGCCAGCGCCCAGGCCAGGCCGAAGGGCACTAGATTGGGCAGCAAGCGTGACGAGTCGCTTTCATGAAAGCCAAGACCCACGATCATGAAGGCCAGAATCAAAAGGGCATCGCCCAGCATTAGAATGTGGTTTGATCTCATGTATGCAAGTTTAATCCATTCGGGTACTGCGCGTTTTGAAAGCAACTGAGGAAGTGGAATGAGCGAGCGTTTTAACGCAGCGGCGGTGAAAGCCGTCTTTCTGGATGTAGACGGCACCCTGCGCGACACGGATGACCATTACGCCAGCCTGTTCGAGCGCGCCCTGCGCCCGCTGGCGGGCGCAACCCGCGCCCCGCGGCTGGCCCGCCGCATGGTGATGCGGCTGGAGAAGCCGGGCAACGACGCCCTGGGTTTGCTGGATGCGCTCGGCCTGGATGGGCCGGTCGGCCGCCTGATGGAAGCCATCGCCCGCCGCCGCCCGCCGCGCCCGGTGGAGCCACACCTGATCGCGGGCGTGCCGGCCGCAGTCGCCGCGCTGGCCGCCCGTTACCCGCTGGCGGTCATCACGGTGCGCGGCGCCAGCGCCACGCAGGCTTTCTTACAGGCCAGCGGGCTGGCCGAGCACATCCCGCTGGTGGTGCACGGCCTCAGCACGCGGCGCACCAAGCCTTCCGCCGAACCAGTGCTGCATGCCTGCGCGCACTACGGCCTGCCGGCGGCGGAATGCGTGATGGTGGGCGATACCACGGTGGACATCCTGGCCGCCAAGCGGGCAGGCGCGCAGGCGATCGGCGTGCTCTCAGGCTTTGGCGAGGAAGATGAGCTGCGCCAGGCGGGGGCGGATCTGATCCTCCCGTCCGTGGCGGAGCTGCCCGCCGCGTTGGGGCTCTAGTCACACTGTCAGGGAGCGCAACATTGCTGCGCCCCATGCCACCGTGTCATTCTGACCGGGTTTGAGAAACCAGACCGGATCGCCGAAGCTAGATTAGGGAAGAATCCTTGCTGGCATGTCTTCTATGCAGCGTATCTTTGTGAATCACAAATGGTCATTGCATAGAAGATAGGCATGGGGGATTGTCATTGCTAGGCCGCGTAGGGGCGGGTCTTAGACCCGCCCCTACCGAGTCAATGTTGAACTCCTGCCAGCTGGCATAAAACTCAATACGGAATCGCGTAGAGCGCAGCGTGCTGCGCCAGATGACAGTGCTTACTTGCTCAAACGCTGCAGGAACTGCTGGTAGCGCTCCGGGTTGGGCGGGTTGAGCGCCAGGATGGCGCGCACTGCCACCTTGGCGCCTTCGCGGTCGCCAGCTTCTACTAGAAGCTGGCCGACGGTGTTCCAGGCCTTGATGGCATCTCCGCGCTTGCCCATTTGTTGATAGTGCTCCGCCAGGCGGCGGTAGCCCAGGATGAAGCGCGGGTTCTCGTCCACCAACGTAGCCAGGAAGGTGCCGGCCTCTTCATCGCGGCCGCGGCTGTTGAGATACGAAAGATAGTTCTCGAGTTCCCCGTTGGCTTTGCCCTCCTGGCTCAGGCGTAGGTTGAGCTGCACCAGGTTCAGGCGGGCGGTCTCGTCGTCCGGCGCCAGGCTGCGGATCTGCTCGTAGACCAGCAGGCCCTTGCGCCAATCCAAACGCTGCAAGTCAATATCCGCCATCTGGTGCAGCACCTGCACGTTCCAGGCCGCGTCCACCTCGGCACCCTGCGCAAGGCGCAGGGCTTTCTCGTAGGTGTCGCGCGCCTTGTCGAGCTGCGCCAGGCGGTAGTACACATCCGCCAGCTCCAGGTTCTGGCTGGCGGCTTGCTGCAGCTGGCCGTTGGCGGCCAGCTGCTCGATCAGGCGCAGGCGCGCATCCACATCCAAAGGGGAAACCGAGACGATGCGCTCGTAAGTCTGGGTGGCGCGGTCTTTGTCGCCGCGCGAGGAATAGACCCGCGCCACGATCGCCAGCTTTTCGGTGGCTTGCTGCGGGCGGTCGCTGAGCAGCAACAGCTCGGCCATGTGGACATGCAGGGGCAGGTAGCTGGGCGAGAACTCCAGCGCGCCGTAGGCTTCTTCCATGGCAGCGCGCAGGTGGCCCTGGCGTGAGATCTGGTTGATGCGCCCCAGCGCATCAACCAGGCGGGCGCTGTTGGCATGCGTCAGGATCTCGGCCACCGGCGTGGCGGCCGAGGAGCCGGGCTTGATCGGCAACTGGCCGCGGGCCTCGTTCACGCCGGTGCGCCAGTTGGGGCGCATCAGCAGATAACGAATGTTGTCAGACAGCAGGGCGGTGGCCTGCGCGTCTTCGTTGGCAGCCGCCTTTTGGATCAGCGGCTGGTAGGCCGCCCGCAGCGCAGGCGCCTTCTCAGGGTCCACCACGGCGCTGTCGGCCAGCGCCAGCGCCTGCAGATACTCCAGCACCGCGTCGTGGGTCTTGCCCTGCTCGCGCAGGTAGTTGGCGATCAGCAGCCGGCAGGCCAGCGCGTAGTCCGCGTGCTCCACGGCGCGCTGGAAGCTGCGCTGGGCGCTCTCGGCGCGGCCCATCTTGTCGAGCAAAATGCCCAGGTTGAAATGCGCGGCGGGATGGTCGAGCCCGGCGTCAATCGTGCCCTTCAATTCTTCGGCGGTCTCTTTGTCGTGCTTGCGGGTTTCGTGCTCGATGGCCTTCGACAGATGGCGCACGATGGCGCGCTCGTCAAAGCCACGCGCCATCACACTGCGCGCCAGGTCTTGCAGCGCGCCTTTGCGTTTTTCGGGCTCCAGCGGCGTCAGATCGAACAGCATGGCGGCCAGCGCCTGCAGTGAGCGCTGGGTGGCTTCCTCGATCGGGTCGGGGCCGTCTTCGAAGCTGTGCAGGGCCGCCTGGAAGGCGGCCGGGCGCGGGCTGCCAGCCGGCAGGCGCAGCGGGCCGGTGGCCGAACCCATGCGCAGCGGCTTGGGCAGGGTCTTGAAGGCTTTGAGCATCGCCACCGCGTCCTGGGCGTCCTTGCTCTTGGGGTTCAAGCGCAGGGCGTGCTCGCCCGAGGCGCGGGCGTCTTCGATCTGGCCGGCGTGCTGCTGCAGGGCGGCCATGGCGATGTATTCGGTGATGGCTTGCGGCGTGCGGCCCAGGCGTTCGTACACCAGCGCCAGGCGGCTGTGGGCGTCAATGTTCTCCGGTTCCAAGCGCACGACGCGGGTCCAGTTGTTGATGGCTTTGTCGGCATCCCGCAGGCTGAGGTACAGCTCAGCGGCCCGCATGGAGAACTGGATGGCTTCTTCCTTGCGGCCGGTGGTCTTGAAAATATCGGCCATCTTTTCGATGGGCAAAGGGTCTTCGGGGGCCAGACGGGAGGCCCGGCGATAGAGCTCCAACGCCTGCTCCAGGTTGCCGAGCTCGTAGTGGGCCAGCGCCAGGCTGTTGAGGCAGGGCGGGTTGTCGGGGAACTCTTGCAGGGCGCGGGCATAGTGCTCCACGGCCTCCTGCCAGCGGCCCTCCCAGGCGGCGGAGTGCCCCTGGTTCATGGAAAGGCGAAAGACGTCTTCGTTACCGAGCGGGGAAACCATAGGTGTATTGCAAAAAGTCTAGCACAATCTATGCGAGTTGTTGTTGGCGCAAAAAAGCGGCGCAACAGCGCCGCTTTTTGTTACTGGCTTGGGGGAGTCCACTCCGGGCCGATAATGACCTCAACGTCCACCTGGCTGTTGGGATCATAGCGGCTGTAGATATTGCCCGGGGTCACCCGCATCAGCTCCACCAGGTACTGTAGCGTGTACGGGTTGCCCGTATAGTCGATCAGGGTAGTGGCGCCAACCTGGTTGGCGTTGCCCGTGCTGACCACGTTGAAGCCCTGGGCCAGCAAGTAAGCCCGTGTGGTGTCGGCCAGGCCACCGATGCCGGAGCCGTTGTTGACCACGATGCTGGCCGCCTCGGCCTGCATGTTGGCCTGGGAGCCGCTGTTGATGGCGACGACGCTGCGGGCCGCGCTGGTGTTGAACAGGGTGTCACGCAGAGTACGGATGTTCTCGGTGATCGGCTTGAGGATCGACAACCCATCCGGCGAGGTGCCCAGGGTTACATAATCCGGCGGTGCGATGACGGCTTGGGTGATCTCGCTGGGGTCGATGTTGCGCAGGGTCCAGCCGAGCGAGAACATCTCGTCCAGGGTCATGTTGGTGTTCACGCCGCTGGAGAGGTCTTGATAGATCTCAAAGCCGCGTGAGATCAGCAGGTTGCGCACATCATTGCGCATCAACTGCTGGCGGATGGCCAGGATCACTTCCTGCTGGCGGCGGGCGCGGTCAAAATCACCGTCTTCACTGTGGCGGGCGCGCGCATAGGCCAGGGCGTAGTTGCCTGGCAGCACCTGGCGGCCGCGCTCGATGCGCACCGGATACTCCTCGCCGATCAGTTGCACGTCAATGCTGTTCTTGATGTCCATCTTGACGCCGCCGATCAGATCAATGAAACGCTCGAAGGCGTTGAAATCGATCTGGCCGTAGTAGTTGATCTTGATGCCGAGGAACTGCTCCACGGTCTTGACCGCCAGGCCCGGGCCGCCGCCGGGCAGGCGGGCGCCTTCACCCAGTTGGTAGGCGGCGTTGATCTTGTTGTGTCCAAAGCCGGGCACATCCACCCACAGGTCACGCGGGATGGACAGCATGCCGGCTGTGCCGGTCACGGGGTCGTAAGTGAAGATGATCATCGAGTCGGTGCGCGGCGGGCCGTCGCCAGACGCCCAGTCACGCGCATCCAGGCCCATCAGCAGAATGTTGACGCGCGAGGTGCCGTCCCATTCCTCCAGGGTCGCCGTCAGGTTCTGGGCCACCGCCGGCGGGCCGGCCTCGGGCTGCTCGTTGGATTGCAGCAAGGCCAGGCCGGGCAGGCTGAATGAGGTCGTGCTGACAATGAACTGGCGCATCAGGCTGAAGGCGGCAACCGCGCTGGCCAGGGTGGCCAGCACGAACGCCACCGCCAGGCCCTTTTGCACGCGGCTGAGGGAGCTGAAGCTCTCGGCAAGTCGTTTAAAGAGTGGTTTTTTCATAGTTTTAGCAACGAGGACGGATTATAGCATTTGGCCTTTTTAGCCGCATGAAAGCAGGGTTAGCCGCATTTTGGCCACATTTTGGGATGCAACTACAGTGCCAAAAGGGCAGGACTATAATGTGGGCGCAATGAACCCCCCGACACAGGCAATACAAGCGTTGTTCGCCAGCGGCAGCCAGGCCGCCCTGGCGGTCACCGGCGCCGGCTCGCAGGCCGTGCAGTGGCTGCTGGGCGTCGGCGGCGCCTCGGCCTTTGTGCTCGAGGCGCTGGTGCCGTATGCCTCCAAGTCCTTGCAAGACTATGTGGGCTTCTGGCCGCAAAAGTTCGTCGGCCCTAACACGGCCCAGGCCATGGCGGCCGCCGCCTACACCCGGGCGCTGGCGGCCCAACCGCAGCCCGCGCCGGCCATCGGGCTGGGCTGCACCGCCACCATCGCCACCAGTTACGCCAAGCGCGGCGAGCACGGCGCGGTGGTGACCACCCATACCGCCGAGGCCGTACGCACTTACATCCTTAGCATTCAGAAGGGGCTGCGCCAGCGCGAGGGTGAGGAGCAGCTGGTGAGCATGCTGATCCTTACCGCGCTGCTGGAGGCGGCCGGCCAGCCGCGGCTGCCGCTGCCGCTGGCCGATGGCGATGAGTTGCACGAGGAGCAGCAGCCGGCCAGCCAGCCGCTGGACGCACTGATGGCCGGCAAGGCCGGCAACGTGTTGGTGTATACGCCCGCCGCCTATGTGCAGGACGTGCCCTTCAGCGGGGCAATCCTCTCTGGCTCGTTCAACCCGATTCACGAGGGTCACTTGCTGCTGGCGCAGACCGCCCAGCGCAAGCTCAACCGCCAGTTCGCCTTCGAGCTCTCGCTCGACAATGTGGAGAAGCCCAGCCTGAGCCGCGCCACCGTCGAGGAGCGCCTGACCCAGCCGCGCCTGCACGGGCAGCGCGTCCTGCTCAGCCGTGCGCCATTGTTCCGCGACAAAGCGGCCCTGTACCCCAACAGCGTCTTCGTGGTGGGCTACGACACCGCCCGCCGCCTGGTTGACCCCAAGTACACCGGCGGCGAGGCCGCCATGCTGGAAGCCTATGACTTCATCCGTGCCCAGGGCTGCAGCTTCCTGGTGGCCGGCCGCAAGGTGGATGGCCGTTACTCCACCCTGGCCGACCTGGCGCTGCCGGCCAGCATTCAGGACCTGTTCGCCGCCCTGAGCGAAGATGAATTCAGGCTTGACCTGTCTTCAACCCAGATCCGTAATCAGAAGAACTAACGCCATGCCCACATCCTTGCCACGCGCCACCTTTCGGCTGCTGCCCGCCGGCCTGCGCGACATCAGCGCCATCCGTGACCTCGAGCAGCTCAGCTTTCCGCTGGATGCCTGGCCGCTGATCGAGATGATCGGCGTGCTGAGCTTGCCCAATGTGCTGCGCTGGAAAGCGGTCGAAGGCGAGCGCGAGGAACTGGTGGGCTTCATCGCCGTGGATGTGCGCCGTCGCCAGAACATTGCCTGGATCGCCACAGTGGCCGTGCACCCCGAGCGCCGCGGCCAGGGTATCGGCGATGCCCTGATGGCCGAGGCCGAAACCGGCGTGGATGTGCCGCGCATGCGCCTCTCCACCCGCATGAGCAACGAAGCCGCCATCGCCCTGTATGAGAAGCGCGGTTACCAGCGCGTGGATGTGTGGCCGCGCTACTATGCCGGCGGCGAAGATGCGCTTGTAATGGAAAAGTGGCTGTATCACGAATAAAAAATCCGCACGAAAGTGCGGATTTTCTTTTTTAGTTAGCGTCTCTTTGCCTTGGCTTTTGCTTTTGACTTCACTTTCGCCTTAGCTTTCGGTTTCGCTTTGGCCTTTGCTTTGGTCACTGGCTTCTTGGCCGCCGGCTTTTTAGCCGCCGCCTTCTTGGCCGGCTTGGCCTTCGCTTTGCTCTTGGCCGCTGGTTTGGCGCTGCCCGGCGCCTTGCTCACCAGCAGCTTGGTTTGCTGGATCTTCTTGTCGGATAGATCCCAGGTCTTGACTTCCCGGTTCACCAGGGTCTTGTGCTTCTTGGCAATGTCACGCAGGGCCGCGCCGATCGAGCGGCGCACGTACTCGCTCTCGTCAGCGCGCAGGCCGCGCAGCAGGTTGACCGCCGCTTCCGGGTTGGTCTTGAAGTAGGGGCGGGCGGTCCATACCCGCAGGCCCTCGGTCACCGCCCGGCGCACGCTCGGGTTGTCATCCCCCAGCCAGTCCTTGATGAGCGGCAGGCTCTCCTGGTAACCGGCCTTGGCGCAGATAATGTCCACGGTCTGGGCCAGGGCTTCCTGCACGCGGTAGTCAGGGTCACGGCTCACCCGCTGGCGCAGCAGCTTGAGCGTCTCAGGCATCTCGCCGGCCAGGTGGCCCAGCAGGTAGGTGGCCAGCATGCGCGCCTGGTACACCGGCGACTCAAGCAGGTCTTTAGCCAGATCCAGCGCTTTGAGCGGCGACTCTTTCTTGATGGTCTGCTCAGCCAGGCGCTGCAACTGCGGGTAGCTTACGCTGGCCTTGGAGATCTTTTGGATCAGGGCGTCTAGTTTTGTTTTGGCAACCATAAGCGTCTCTCTCTTTATACAAGTGGCGCAGCCTAAGGCTGCGCCACTTCGCATACTTGCATACTGTACTGGTCAGCGCACCGTGCCGCTCACGATTTCACCACCAGCTTTTCATACACGGGGTAATTCCAGTGGCGGAACTCCGGCAGGCGCCCGCGCACGGCATCGTCGTACAGCTGGCGCAGGCGGCTGGCGACCGGTCCCATCACCCCGTCGCCCACCTTGCGGTGGTCGACCTTGGTGATGGCCGTCACCTGGGCGGCCGTGCCGGTCATGAACATTTCGTCGGCCAGGAAGACCTCGGTGCGGTCGATCGAGCGCTCGATCACGGTGTAGCCTTCGTGGCGGGCCAGCTCAATGATCGAGCGGCGCGTGATGCCTTCCAGGATGTTGTCGGTGATCGGCGGAGTGTACACCACGCCGTCACGCACCATGAAGATGTTCTCGGCGCTGCCCTCAGAGATGTGCCCATCCGCCGTCAGCACGATGGCTTCGTCGAAGCCGGCCCGCACCGCATCCGTCTTGATGAAGGCGGTGTTGACGTACGCGCCGGCGATCTTGCCGCGGGCCGGGATCATGTTGTCGTCCAGGCGGCGCCAGGAGGAAAAGGTGACGTGCGCGCCGGTGTCGTTGGCCACGTACTTGCTGAACGGCACGGAGAACAGGGTCACTTCGGTCTGCAGGTCATGCAGTTTTACGCCAATGATCTCGTCGGCAAAATAGGCCATCGGGCGCAGGTACACATCCTGGCGGTGGCCTTCCATTTGCAGCAGCTCCACCATGCGCTCCATCAGCTCATCCTGCCCGACGGGGATGTCCATCACCATCAGTTTGGCCGAGTTGTACAGGCGCTTCAAGTGGTCGTGCGGGCGGAAGATGAACAGCTCTTCTTCCGCATCATTCCAATAGCCGCGCACCCCGCCGAAGATGGCAGTGCCATAGTTCAGCGCATGGGTCATCACACCGATCTTGGCTTCGGAATAGGGAACGATCTTGCCTTGAAAATAAGCGTAGTTGGGAACTGCCACAGACACCTCCAGCTGGTTTCAGACCCTAAGGCCTGGCGGTTTTTGGCCCCACGATCGGCATTATACCGCAAAGGCGTTTCCCAGCCTAATCGGGCGTTCCCTGCGGTTGCGGCCCGTGTTATAGCGCCTGCAGGCTTAAAAGCCAGGGTTGGCCCGCCAACACGAGTAAAATCAGGCCCTAAGACGGGCTAACCCGCCGAATTCACCCGAGGAGACGCCCCATGAAGCGTGCAGTAAGCATCAGTATCGGTTCTTCCAAGCGAGATAAAGCCGTAGAAGTGAAGCTGTTGGGCGAAACCGTGCGCATCGAGCGCATCGGTACCAATGGCGATATGGAGAAGGCCGCCGAGCTGTTCAAGGAACTGGACGGCAAGGTGGACGCCTTTGGCCTGGGTGGGGCCGACCTGGGCCTGCTGGTGGACAAGAAGTTCTACCCCCTGCACTCCGTCAAGCCCATCGTGCGCCATGTAAAGCAGACCCCGCTGGTGGACGGCGAGGGCCTCAAGAACACGCTGGAGAACCGCGCCGTGGGCTTTTTGCACGCCAAGACCGGCGACTACATCAAAGACAAGCGCGCTTTCATCACCATCGGCACCGACCGCTGGGGCATGACCAGCTCCTTCCTGCAGGCCGGGTATGACTGCGTATTCGGCGACTTCATGTTCGCCCTGGACATCCCCATCGCCATCCGCTCGGAGCAGGGGCTCAAGACCATGGCCGCCCTTGTGACCCCGGTCGCCACCCGCCTGCCGTTCAAATGGCTGTATCCCACCGGCGAGAAGCAGGACCAGCGCACCCCCAAGTGGGAGCAATACTTCAACTGGGCCAGCGTGATCGCCGGTGACTTCCATTACATCAAGCGCTACATCCCCAACAGCCTGCCCGGCAAGATCATCGTCACCAACACCACCACGCCGGATGATGTCAAGCTGCTCAAGGACATTGGCATCAAGTATCTGGTCACCACCACGCCGGTGTTCGACGGGCGCTCCTTCGGCACCAACATGCTCGAGGCCGCGCTGATCGCCGCGGCGGGCAAGGGCCGCAAGCTGACCCACGCCGAGCTGAACCACATGATCGATGAACTGAAACTTGAACCGCAGATCCAGGAGCTAAATTGAAATTCGACGCACTCCTTTCCGCCGGCGGCATCCCCGAGCCGGGCGAATCGCTCTACGAGTTCAGCCAGGGGCGCTCCAAGGCCCTGATCGAGATCGGCGGCAAGCCGATGGTGCAGTGGATCCTCGATGCGCTCAGCCAAGCTGAGCACATCGGCAACGTGGTCATCGTCGGCCTCAGCGAGGCCGACGGGCTGACTTGCACCAAGCCGCTGAGCTATGTGCCCAACCAGGGCGAGATGCTGCCTAACATCCGCGCCGGGGCGCGCAAGATCGTCGAGCTCAATCCGGACGCCAAGTATTGCGTGCTGGTACCCTCCGACACGCCGGCCATCACCGGCGAAATGGTGGACTGGGTGCTGGAGCAAGTGCGCATCCCTGACGACGAAATGCTCTACAACGTGGTCGAGAAAGATGTGATGGAAGCGCGCTTCCCCGACTCGCGGCGCACCTTCACGCGCCTCAAGGACGCCGAGGTGTGCGGCGGCGATGTGACCCCGGTGGCGCTCAGCGTCATCCTTTCCAGCGGCGGCACCTGGGAGAAACTAAGCGAGGCGCGCAAGAGCCCGCTCAAACAGGCTGCCATGATTGGCTTCGATACCCTGTTCCTGGCGCTGATCCGCCAGCTCACCATCGAGGATGCCGCTCGGCGGGCCGGCCGCAGCCTGGGCCTGCGCGCTCGCGCCCAGAAGTGCCCGTATGCCGAGATCGGCATGGATGTGGACAAGGCCCACCATCTCGAAGTCATCCGCAAGTATTTGGAAGCCAAGAACTGATGGACA
Source organism: Anaerolineales bacterium (assembly GCA_019454165.1). Taxonomy (GTDB): domain Bacteria; phylum Chloroflexota; class Anaerolineae; order Anaerolineales; family UBA11579; genus JAMCZK01. Next base: position 1,194,238 of record CP075367.1, read on the forward strand.
ATTGGCTTAAGCTCGACGCGCAGTTGTCTGCGCGCTTGCACGTGGCTGAGAAGCCTGGTTTGCTGCGCCGCCTGGCCATCTTCTTCGGCCACTCCGGCGATTCATGGTTCTGGGGGTTCGGCCTGGCCCTGGTGATGTGGCTCGGCAGCGCCGATTGGCGCAGCCGAGCGCTGGCCCTGTTCATCGGCATCGCCCTGACCGCCATCGTGGTGATGGCCATCAAGTTCAGCGTGCGCCGCGCCCGCCCGGCGGGTGAGTGGGGCCGCATCTACCGCAAGGCTGACCCGCACTCGTTCCCCTCCGGCCACGCCGCCCGCGCCGCCATGCTGGCCGCGCTGGGCCTGGCCTTAGGGCCGGCCTGGTTCGGCGCGCTGTTGGTGGTGTGGGCGCCGCTGGTGGGCCTGGCGCGGGTGGCCACTGGCTTGCACTTCGTCTCAGACGTTGTCGTGGGCTGGCTCCTCGGCATCCTGATGGGTTGGGTGACCCTGCAAGTGCTCGGCCTGGATGCGGTCGCCGCCTGGCTGCCCTTCTAGTTTGCGTCTGGCCCTCACCATAGGGCACAATTGCCTTTCATGATCAAATCCGCCTTGCAGCGCATCCCCAGCTATCTCTTCATCGTCATCGTGCTTGTGTTCGTGGGCGGCTACTGGCTCGGCCAGTTGCGCGCCGCGCCATCTGGCGAGGAGAGCGCTGGCTACACTACCAACAACGTGCGCGCCCAGGTGACCGAGATCGTGCAGGCCGGCCAGGTGGACCTGGGCGGCAAGCTGCAGAACTTTCAGATATTAGCGGTACAAGTGCTGGAAGGCCGCTACGCCGGGCAAACCTTTGAGATCGACTACGGCCGCCGCCAGATCGTGGCGGCTGGCTCGTACTTTGTGCCAGGCGACCAGCTGCTCATCACGGTCAGCGAATTCCCTGAGATGCAGGCGCAAGCCTATTACACCGATTACGTGCGCAGCCGCCCGCTGGCGATCCTGTTCCTGCTGTTCGTCATCGCCACCTTGTTCATCAGCGGCAAGAAGGGCGCCCGCAGCCTGATCTCGATGGCCTTCAGCCTCACCGTGATCCTGGCCTTCATCCTGCCTCGCATCCTGGCCGGCGAAGATCCGGTGTGGGTCAGCGTGCTGGGTTCTTTCGCCATTCTGGCGGGTTCGCTGTACATGGTGTACGGCTGGACCATCAAGACTCACTCGGCCGTCATCGGCACGCTGATCGCGTTGCTGCTGACCGGCTTGCTGGCGGATGTGTTCATTCAACTCACGCGCATGACTGGCTTCAGCAGCGAAGAAGCCATGTTCCTGAGTCAGCAGTCGCAGCTGGTGGTTGATTTCCGCGGGCTGGTGCTGGGCGGCATCATCATCGGCAGCCTGGGCGTGCTCGACGACCTGGTCATCACGCAGGCCTCGGTGATCTTCGAGCTGTACCTGCTCGACCCCAAGCAGGCCTGGCGCGCCCTGTACCGCCGCGGCATGCGCATCGGGCAGGATCATGTAGCCGCCACCGTCAACACGCTGGTGCTGGCATATACCGGCGCAGCGCTGCCGCTCTTGCTGCTGGTGACCGGGGCCGGTACCGACTGGTTCGCTTTCATCAACCGTGAATTTGTGGCCGAGGAGATCTTGCGCACCCTGGTGGGCTCGCTGGGGCTGATGGCGGCCGTGCCGCTGACCACCCTGGTGGCGTGCTGGGCCGCCACCAGCATGTCCGGCTGGGGGCGCATCCGCCCGCTGCTCGGCCCGGCCGTCCAGGCCGACCTTGACCATGAGCCTCACGGCCACGGTCACCACCATCACTAAGCCTTAGCTGTTCGCCCGCATAAATGCGGCGGTCGTTTCCACGATCTCGTTCATCACATCCGCATCCGTGCGGCCTGAGCGCTTCAGCACCTTGAAGCTATGGTCGGCCGCCTCCACCCAGTGCAAAGTGGCGTTGGGCAGCTGGCTGACGATAGGCTCGAGCAGGGTGGGGGTGGCCAGCTCATCCCGCGGGCCTTGCAGGAACAGCGTCGGCATGCTCACCTGCGCCAGGTGCTCAGCCCGCTTGGTGGCCGGCGCGCCGGCCGGGTGCAGCGGGAAGGCGAAGAACACGATGCCGCGCACCCCGGGCAGTGGCGCTTCGCTGGCCGCCAGCGAGGTCATGCGCCCGCCGAAGGAGCGCCCGCCGGCGAAGAGCGGCAAGCCGCGCGCAGCCTCAGCTGCCGCGGCACAGGCCGCTCGCACAGCGGCGCCCGTCACCGCCGGCGAGTCTGGGCGGCCGCGGCCGTGCTCCTTGTACGGAAAGTTGTAGCGCAGCGTGCCGATGCCGGCCGCCGCCAGCCCATCCGCCAGGCTTTGTATGCTGGCGTGGCGCATATCCGTGCCGGCTCCGTGCGCCAGCGCCAGCAGCGCCGTGGCGCTGGCTGGCAGCTGCAGCACGGCGGAAACCTGACCGTACTCGCCCAGATCAAGTTTGAGTTCACGCATACTCATGCTGCCAGTCTAAAACAAAACGCCCAGCGTATGCTGGGCGTTTTTGGGTTGCGCTTCGTGTTACTTGCGTGTGGCTTTCTTGGCTGCTTTCTTGGCAACTTTCTTTTTGACAGTCTTCTTGGCAGCGGTCTTGCGCGCTCCTGATAGCCGCAGCGTGTTGCTGGGGTCGCTGTGCGTGCCGCCGCTGTTGACGTGCTTGTCGCTGATGGTTGCGCCGTTCTTGATCACATGCACCAGCGCCATAGCATGCCCGCGCCCCAGGTCAAAGTCTTCTTTCAGCCAGGCAACGATCTCGCCCGCCTTGGTGTCGGCGCCAAACCCTTTGGCCTTGGCCAGGGCAATGAACTCATTAGGCGTCTTGCCGGTTTTGGCTTCGATGTTGTCCAGATAGGCTTGGAATGACATAGGCTCTATTTTGCCAGAAATTCTTCCAAACGGTCCCAGGTCTCGGTGATGCCTTGCTCCACGCCCATCTCCATGATCGCCTGCAGTTCTTCGGCGGTGGAGTAGGTGGTGCGGCCCACGACCTTGGTGCCGCCCTCCACCTCGATGAACTCGGTCGAGAGGCCGGCCACCGGCATGCCCGGGGCGGCGTTGCCGTCTTTGTCTGCAAAGACGTCCGTGCCGCTGAAGCGCTCGGGGGCCGAGATGGCGTCGAAGGTTTGCAACCCCCACGAGTCCATTGGTTCGCCATTCTCGCCTTTGCCGCTCATGCAGTAGTGCCAGCGGCCGCCGACGCGGAAATCCATATCGCAATGGGTCAGATCCCAGCCGTGCGGACCCCACCAGTGCTTGAGGTGCTGGCACTCGGTGAAGGCGGCCCACACCCGCTCGCGCGGGGCGGCGAAGGTGCGCTCCAGGTACAGCTCGGCGCCATCGGCCTTGATGATCATTTTGTCGCTCATTTCTTGCTCCTTGGGGTTTTTGGTTTTTTGGGTTTGTGAGCCGGCGGGGTGGCTGGCTCGTTATCTGCCTGAAGCAGCTTCAGGTAGTCATCCAACTTGTCAAAGCTCTCATGCCAGTTGCGGCGGCAGCGCTCCAGCCATTCGGTCACCAGCGCCAGTTGCTGCGCCTCCAGGTGGGCCGGGCGGGATTGGGCGGCCCGCCCGCGGCTGATCAGCCCGGCCGTCTCCAGCACCTTCAGGTGCTTGGAGATGGCCGGCTGGCTCAGGGCGAAGGGGCGGGCCAGCTCGCTGACCGAGGCGTCGCCGCGGGTCAGGCGTTCCAGGATCGCCCGGCGGGTCGGGTCGGCCAGGGCGGCGAAGGTGAGGCTGAGAGTGTCTGTCATATATAACCTTTATATTATATAACTATATAGTTATATATCAGAACAGGCCGCGTCTGTCAACCGCGAGTTTTGTCAGCCCGCCAGCGCCTGCGCCAGCCCCACCAATACACCTTCCGGCCCGCGTACATAGCACAGCCGGTACGAGTCCTCATATTGGACGACCTCGCCAACCAGCGTTGCGCCCTGCGCGGTCAGCCGGGACAGCAATTCGTCGAGGTCATCCACGGCGAACATGACCCGCAGGTAGCCCAGCGCGTTCACCGGCGCCGTGCGGTGGTCAGCCACTGGGGCCGGGGCGATAAAGCGCGAAAGCTCCAGCCGGCTATGCCCATCCGGCGTCACCAGCATGGCGATCTCGACCGTCTGGTCTCCCAGGCCGGTCACCCGGCCAGCCCACTCTCCCTCGATCACGGCTCGGCCCTCAAGCGTCAGGCCAATTTCGGTGAAGAACGCGATGGCGTTATCGAGCGATTCGACAACGATGCCCACATTGTCCATTTTGAGCAGTTTGCTTTTCGTCATATGGCCTCCTGAAATAGAAAACGACGCCATGCCGGCGTCGCTATGCAGTAGGAAATGGAGCGGAGAGGGAGGGATTCGAACCCTCGATACCTTGCGGTATACGCGCTTTCCAAGCGCGCGCACTAGGCCAGACTATGCGACCTCTCCAATGGGTAGGCGGCAGATTATAACCAACTCCGCCCCAATCTCCAATTGCCCGCGTGGCCGCCTCATCCTTCATCCTTTATCCCTCATCCTTCAGCAGTTCCCTTATACTCTCATCCCATGACTGGCACTCTCATATACCTCGGCCTCGGCAGCAACCGCGGCGACCGGTTGGCCAACTTACAGGCCGCCATCGCCGCCCTGGCGCCGACCGTGCGCGTCCTGCGCCAGAGCGCGGTGTACGAGACCGAGCCGTGGGGCTATGCCGAGCAGGCCCGCTTCCTCAACATGGCCCTCGAAGCCGAGACCGAGCTGGCGCCGGCCGAGCTGCTGCAGCACATCAAGCAGGTCGAGCAGCAGGTGGGGCGGGTGGCCAGCTTCCGCTACGGCCCGCGCGAGATCGATATCGACATCCTGCTGTACGGCAATTTTCAAATCGACCTCAGCGAAGCTGAGGCCGATCTGAAAATACCCCACCCACGCCTGGCCGAGCGCGCCTTTGTGCTGGTGCCGCTGGCCGAGCTGGCCCCCGAGCTGCCGGTGCCCGGCCACGACCACACCGTGAGCGAGCTGCTGGCGGCGCAAGACGCCAGCGGAGTGCAGCTATTTGACCCGGGAGCAGCCGCATGAAGATCGGCAACCGTGATTTCATCTGGGGCCGCCGCACCTATGTCATGGGCATCCTCAACATCACACCAGATAGCTTTTCCGGGGATGGCCTGTTCGCGCACGATGCCGTGGAGGCTGCCCTGCAGCAGGCTCGCCGCTTCGTGGAAGCCGGCGTAGACCTGCTGGATGTGGGCGGCGAGAGCACGCGGCCCGGCAGCCAGCCCGTCAGCGCCGAAGAAGAGCTGCAGCGCACCATCCCCGTAGTGCAGGCGCTGGCGGCCGAGTTCGATACGCCCATTTCCATCGATACCTACAAAGCCAGCACGGCCGCCGCCGCCCTCGACGCTGGCGCGGCGCTGGTGAATGATGTATGGGGTCTGCGGGCTGACCCGGACCTAGGCCCCTTGGTCGCCGCCCGCGGCGTGCCGGTGATCCTGATGCACAACCGCAGCCAGCCGGCCAATGCTGAGGTGCGCGAGCGCCTGGGCGGTCGCTATGTGGGCGTGGAGTACGCCGAGCTCATCCACGATATCCGCCGCGAGCTGCTGGAAAGCGTGGCCATCGCCCGTGCGGCTGGCATCCAGGACACGCACATCATCCTCGACCCCGGCATCGGTTTCGGCAAAACCGTGGAGCAGAATTTGGAGCTACTCGATCGCGGCGGCGAGTTGCGCTACCTGGGTTACCCTCTGCTGGTCGGCCCCTCGCGCAAATCGTTCATCGGTTACACGCTCGACCTGCCGCCTGACCAGCGCATCGAGGGCACGGCCGCGGCGGTGGCCGTAAGCATCGTGCGCGGCGGCGCCGACATCGTGCGCGTGCACGATGTCGAGCCGCTGATGCGCGTCGTGCGCATGACCGACGCCATCGTGCGCTGAAGTGGCCACCGTAGGCAGGACTGCGGCGGTATAAAGGTGTGATGGCTGGCTCTGACCTCACTCGTGACGACCTAATGCGCTATTCGCGCCACCTGCTGATCCCCGAAGTGGGGTTAGCCGGCCAGCAGAAACTGCGCAACGCCTCCGTGCTGCTGATCGGCACCGGCGGCCTGGGCTCGCCGGCCGCCATGTACCTGGCGGCGGCGGGCGTGGGCCGCATTGGCCTGGTGGACTATGACGTGGTGGATGCATCCAACCTGCAGCGCCAGGTCATCCACGGCACGGCCCAGCTGGGCACGCTCAAGGTCGAATCAGCCCGCCAGCGCATTCTGGATATCAACCCCACCGTCCAGGTGGATGTGCACAATGTGCTCTTCACCTCCGCCAATGCGCTGGAGATCGCCCAGGGTTATGACCTCATCATTGACGGCACAGACAATTTCCCGACGCGCTATCTGGTGAACGATGTCAGCGTCAAGCTCGGCATCCCTAATGTGTACGGCTCCATCTTCCGCTTTGACGGCCAGGTCAGCGTCTTCGACGCCGAGCACGGCCCGTGCTATCGCTGCCTGTTCCCCGAGCCGCCGCCGCCCGGCCTGGTGCCATCCTGCGCCGAGGGCGGCGTGCTGGGCGTGCTGCCCGGCATCATCGGCAGCCTGCAAGCCAGCGAAGGCATCAAGGTCCTGCTGGGGATTGGCGAAAGCCTGGTGGGGCGCCTGTTGCTCTTCAACGCGCTGGATATGCGTATAGAATTCGTCAAGCTGCGCAAAGACCCCAACTGCGCGGTGTGCAGCCAACCCGCAGACAAGATCGAGCTGATAGACTACGAAGCGTTCTGTGGTCTGCCCGCTCACGACCACGATGAGGCAAGCATGGACAAGAAATACGAGATCACTCCCAAGGAGCTCGCCGAGCAGCTCAAGAACGGCGCTCAGGTCAAAGTCATTGACGTGCGCGAGCCGCACGAACTGGCCATCTCACGCATCGAAGGCAGCCTGGACATCCCGCTGGGCGAGATCGCCGCGCGCCTTTCGGAGCTCGACACTGCCAACGAATACGTGGTCATGTGCCGCGTCGGCGGGCGCTCGGCCCGGGCCGTGGAGCTGATGCTGGCGGCTGGCTTCGGCAAGGTCAAGAACCTGGTCGGCGGCATCAACGCCTGGGCCGAGGATGTGGACCCGGATCTGCCGGTGTATTAGGCCTCCGTGTCATTCCGAACGGGTTTAGAGACCTACACCAGATCGCCGAACCCGCGCCAGTGAGGAATCCTTATGGGCGCATCTTCTATGCTCGGCTATTTTGATTGTCGGTCTCAAGCCTTCGTTGAGCAGGACTATAATCGTCCCCATTCGCCATGAACGCTGACACCAACCCCCGCAAAACCATCCTGATCGTGCTGGCCCATCCCGATGATGAATCCTTCGGCATGGGCGGCACCATCGCCTACTATGACACCCAGGGCGTGGACGTGCACCTGGCCTGCGCCACCCGCGGCGAAGCCGGCACGGTGGACGCCGAGTACCTGGCCAAGTACAACACCATCGCTGAGCTGCGCGAAGCTGAACTGCTGTGTGCTGCGGATGCGCTGGGCTTGAAGAGCGTGAACTTCCTCGAATACCGCGACAGCGGCATGGTGGGCTCCGAGGACAACCGGCGCCCCGAGGCACTGGTGCAAGCTCCGCTGGAGCAGGTCGCCGGGCGCGTCGTCGCCCTGATCCGCCGCCTGCGCCCGCAAGTCGTCATCACCTTTGACGAGACCGGTGGCTACTACCACCCGGACCATATCCATATCCACAAAGCCACCGTGGCCGCCTTCCACGCCGCCGGCGACGCCAGCCAGTACCCAGAGGCGGGCCAGCCGTACCAGCCGGACATGCTGTACGTCAATGCCCGCAACCGTGCCCGCCTGCGCCAGGCGGTGTTCTTCATGCGCCTGGTGGGCAAAGATCCCTCCAAAGTGGGCCGCAATCAGGATATTGACCTGACCGTGCTGGCGCGTGACAAAGACACGCCGCCGCACGTCACCATCAACTACCGCAGCGTGCAAGCCCGCAAGGACAAAGCGGATGCCTGCCACGCCAGCCAGGGTGGGGGGCGCTTCATTGGCTCCAACCTGCTGGAGATCGTGGCCCGCTGGCTGGGCAACAAGGACCGCTTCACCCGCATTCATCCGCCTGTACCAGACAGCTACCGCGCCACCGACCTGTTTGCGAACTAGCCTCGTTGTGGTACAATCCTCCGCTGTTTGTGAAACCTGATAAGGAATATACATGTCTGACTTGCTGAAGGCCGTTGAGGCCAAGAAAAACGAGAATATCCCCGCCCTGCGCCCCGGTGACCTGGTGAGCGTTCACGTCAAGATCAAAGAAGGTGACCGTGAGCGTATTCAGGAGTTCAAGGGCACTGTGCTCAAGGCTGGCGGCTCCCGCAATAGCCGCAACTTCACCGTGCGCCGCATGGCCAGCAATGGCATTGGCGTGGAGCGCACCTTCCTGACCGCTTCTCCGCTGATCGAGAAGGTCGTCGTGGAGCGCCACTCCAAGGTGCGCCGCGCCAACTTGGGCTACCTGCGCAACGTGAGCGGCAAGAAGGCCCGCCTCAAGCAGAAGTTCGTCAAGTAACGATTTTGCATCTGGTATAACCGAGAGCGCAGCCACCGCTGCGCTCTTTTTATTGCCTATGATCCCTTCCTCTCGACCCATTGGCGCTTTCGACTCCGGTGTTGGCGGCCTCAGCGTGCTGCGTGCCTTGCGCGCCCAACTGCCCGCCGAGGACATCGTCTACTTTGCTGACCAGGCGCATGTCCCCTACGGCCCGCGCGGGCTTGACGAGGTGCGCGGCTTCTCCGAAGCCATTGCCCGCTATCTCATTGCCCAGGGCGCCAAGCTGATCGTCATTCCGTGCAACACCGCCTCCGCCGCGGCGCTGAAGCCGCTGCGCCAGCAGTACCCTGAGCTGCCCATCGTGGGCATGGAGCCGGCCGTCAAGCCCGCCGCCGAACATACCGAAAGCGGTGTTGTGGGCGTGCTGGCCACGCCCACAACCTTTGAGGGCGAGCTGTACGCCTCGGTCGTGGAGCGTTTTGCCCAGGGCGTGACCGTGCTGCAGGATGCCTGCCCGGGCCTGGTGGAGGAGATCGAAGCCGGCCGCGCCAACGGGCCGCAGGCTCGCCACATCCTGGAAGCTGCCCTGCAGCCGATGCTGGCCCAGGGCATGGACACCGTGGTGCTGGGCTGCACGCATTACCCCTTTGCGTTCGATACGATCCGGGACATTGTTGGCCCGGGGGTGCGCCTGGTGGACCCGGCCCCCGCCGTGGCCCGCCGCGTCGAGAGCCTGCTGGCCGAAGGCGGCCTGGCCGCCGCGCCCGGCGCATCTGGCCGCACGCGCTATCTGACGAGCGGCGATGCCGCGGCGATGCAGCGGCGCATCCACGAGCTGCTGGGCAAGGATGCTGTCGTTGAAGGGGTGGGTTGGCTAAATGGGGAAGTTCATCCACAGATGAACACAGATAAACACAGATAACTATTCTTGCCGGCCAGCTATACGCTTGATTTGCACCTTTGGGGATCCAAAATTGATCAATAGAGCAAGAGGCAGACTAGAAGCTTTCAAATAGTTGAGGCACTGGGCGGTATGTGCTTTATCCAGTGCACTGAGTGCTTTGATTTCCAAGATAACTCGGTTCTCGATCACAAAATCTGCAATATATTCACCTACTACAAACCCCTTGTAGCGAACAGTAAAGAGTTGTTGTTGAGAAAAATGTAAAGCGCTTTGGCGAAGTTCCACCGCCATAGCATTTTCATAAACTTTCTCAAGAAAACCGGCGCCTAGCTCATTAGATACTCTAAATGCCGCACCGATGATTGCTTCAGTGTACCTGTTCAGGCTTTCCAGTTCTGCCACTTTCGATTCCCCACTAGTCACAATGATTTTATCTGTGTGTATCTGTGTTCATCTGTGGACAATCTCTACCCATCCGCGGGCTGAATACCCGCCCGCTGCAACGACACCTCGATCCCCTTGAAGTTCTCGAACGACAGATCCGTAAAACGCAGCCCGTACAGGTCCTTCAGGCGGCGGAAGATGCTGATATACGTCTCCGGCAGGCGCTGCTCCCAGTCCAGGCCCAGCTGCTGCGCCGCAGCCTGGATCGGCTCCGGCTCCGTGCCCTCGATCTCAATAAAGTTGCCGTAGGGCATCTCGTCCAGCGTCACCTTCAGCCCGTCCATCGCGTACGTCGTGCGGTGCTTCTCGTACATGAACTTGGAGCCAAAACCCAGCGCCTCGATCAGCTTCTGCGCCTGGGTAAAGTTCGACACATCGAACTCGATCTCCTGGCGCGCCAGCACGCCGCCCAGCGTCGTGCTCGGTCCCTTGAAGGTCATGTGGCTGCTGTTGTCGCGGCGCAGGCGCAGCATGCAGTGTGCCTGGCCCAGCGCCCCGTTGGGGCTGTCAAAGCGCAGGTTGAACTCATGCGTGCGCGGGTGCAGCAGGGTCGCCCCCGTCTCAACCAGGCGGCGCTCCAGCTCAGGCAGGCTGCTGATATGGAATTTGACTTCTAGTTCTTTGTCACCAACTTGCGTAACCATGGCTTATTCAACACTTATCATGCTCTGGCGTTGCTCAACGCTGTCGCCAGCTTTCACTTGAATGCGGCTTACTTTGCCGTCCCGCGGCGATTTCAGCTCGTTCTGCATCTTCATCGATTCCAGGATCACCAGCACCTGGCCCTTTTTGACCTCGTCGCCCTCGTTGACCGAGACCTTGACGATCAGGCCCGGCATGGGCGCCTTCAGCACGAACTCGCCGCCTTCGCCGCTGCCCCCGCCGCCGGCGGCGCGCAAGCGCTTCTCGCGCTCGTCTTCCACCCGGGCGGTGTGCAGCACGCCGCGCAGCAGCACCTGCAGGTCATCTTCCTCGCCGGTGTAAACGTGGGCCTGGTATGACTTGCCGTCCACCAGCAGCGAGTAGATCGGCTGCCCGCTGACGGATTTAAAGTCTACCTCCACCACTTTGCCATTGATGCTTACTTGGCGCGGGCTCAGGATCTCAACTTCGTATTGCGTATCGTCGATCGTAGTTATGTATTTCATCAGCGGTGCATCCGTTCCCAGCGTGAGACCCACTTCCAGTTGCTGGTGTCGCGCTTGCCGCGCGAGATGATGTGGGCTGAGCGCTGCGTCTGGTCGTTGGCCACCAGCGTGGCCACGATTGCGGCGATCTCAGGGTGGGTTTCCATGCTTTCTTCGGCCTTCTCGAGCGAGAAGCGCTCTTCCACGAAGCGGGTATCGAAGTTGCCGGCGATGAAGCGCGCCTGCTCCAGAATGCGCTGGTGGAAGGGGATGTTGGTCTTGACGCCCACCACGTGATATTCCTCGAGGGCGCGGCGCATGCGCAAAATGGCCTGCGCACGTGATTCGCCCTTGACCACCAGCTTCGAGATCAGCGAGTCGTAGTACGGCGAGATGTTGAAGCCGGCATACACACCGGTGTCCACCCGCACGCCCGGGCCGGTCGGCACCGTCAGGTGCGAGATAAAGCCGGTGGACGGCAGGAAGCTGTTGTGCGGGTCTTCCGCGTTCACGCGGCACTCGATCGCCCAGCCTTGCATGCGCACTTGGTCCTGCGTCAGGCTCAGCGGCCTGCCGCGCGCAATGCGCAGCTGCTCGGTCACGATGTCCAGCCCGGTCACTTCTTCGGTGATGGGGTGCTCCACCTGCAGGCGGGTGTTCATCTCCAGGAAGTAGAAGTTCTTGTCCTTGTCCACCAGAAATTCGATGGTGCCGGCGTTGACGTAACCAACCGCCTTGGCGGCTTTGACCGCCACCGCGCCCATCTTCTGGCGGAAGTCCTCGTCCTCATCAATGAAGGGGGAGGGGGCCTCTTCGAGCAGCTTCTGGTGGCGGCGCTGCAGCGAGCACTCACGTTCGCCCAGGTGGATCGTGTTGCCATCCTCGTCGGCAATGATCTGGAACTCGATGTGGCGGGCGCCCTCGATCAGCTTCTCGAGGTACACGTTGCCGTCGCCGAAGGCGGCCTGCGCCTCGCGGCGGGCGCTCTCCAGCAGGCCGGGCATCTCCTCCAGGTTGCGCACCTCGCGCATGCCCTTGCCTCCGCCGCCGGCGGTCGCCTTGATCAGTAGCGGAAAGCCGATCTCCTGGGCCGCCTTCAGCAGCGCCTCGTCGGTCAGGCTGCCTTCGCCCTCGGTGCCGGGAACCACCGGCACGCCGGCGGCCGCCACCGTGGCCCGCGCGATGGCCTTGTCGCCCATAGCTGCGATCGCCGAGGGCTTGGGGCCAATGAAACTGATGCCGGCGTCCACGCAGGCCTGCGAGAAGTCAGAACGCTCGGCCAGGAAGCCGTAGCCGGGGTGAATGCCGCCGGCGCCAGACTTCTTGGCAACGTCCAGAATATGGTCCATGCGTAAATAAGACTCGCGCGAGGGGGCCGGGCCAATGTAGTAGGCCTCATCGGCCAGGCGCACATGCAGCGCCTGGCGGTCGGCCTCGGAGTACACGGCCACGGTTTGGATACCCAGCTCACGGCAGGCGCGGATGATGCGCACTGCGATTTCTCCACGGTTGGCGATCAGAACTTTATTGAACATGATGGCCCTAGAGGGGAATGTTCCCGTGCTTACGGGCCGGGTTGCTGTCGCGCTTGTTGGTCAGCATTTCCAGCGCGTTGATCAGGCGCGGGCGGGTGTCGCTCGGCTGGATCACATCATCAATGAAGCCGCGGCTGGCGGCCACATACGGGTTGGCAAACTCCTGGCGGTACGCGGCCACCAGCTCGGCCTTGCGCGCCACCGGGTCCTTGGCTTCGGCGATCTCCTTGCGGAAGATGATGTTGACCGCGCCATCCGGCCCCATCACGGCGATCTCGGCCGTGGGCCAGGCCAGGTTGACGTCACCGCGGATGTGCTTGCTGCTCATCACATCGTAGGCGCCGCCGTAGGCCTTGCGCGTCACCACCGTCAGCTTGGGCACGGTCGCCTCGCAGTAAGCGTACAGCAGTTTGGCGCCAGCGCGGATGATGCCGTTGTGCTCCTGCGCCGTGCCGGGCATGAAGCCGGGCACATCCACCAGCGTCAGCAGCGGGATGTTGAAGGCATCGCAGAAGCGCACGAAGCGGGCCGCCTTGTCCGATGCGTCAATGTCCAGCACGCCGGCCAGCACCATCGGCTGGTTGGCGATGATGCCGACCACATGCCCGCCCAGACGGGAGAAGCCCACCACAATGTTCTGGGCGAACTGGTCGTGAATTTCATAGAAGGCGCCTTCGTCCACCACCATGCGGATGACCTCTTTGATGTCATACGGCTTGGAGGGGTCGTCCGGCACCAGGCTGTCCAGCGCTTCTTCGCGGCGCAGCGGGTTGTCCTTGCTGGGCTTGAAGGGCGGGTCTTCCAGGTTGTTCTGCGGCAGGTAGGAGAGCAGCTTGCGGATGAGGAACAGCGTGTCCGCCTCCGAGTCGCCCACCACATGGCACACGCCGGAGGTGCTGGCGTGCACGCTGGCGCCGCCCAGATCCTCGAAGCTGACCTCCTCGTGGGTCACGCTCTTCACCACCTCAGGCCCGGTGACGAACATGTATGAGGAGTTGCGCACCATGAAGATAAAGTCGGTCAGGGCAGGGGAGTACACCGCGCCGCCCGCACAAGGCCCCATGATGGCGCTGATCTGCGGGATCACGCCCGATGCCATGGTGTTGCGCAGGAAGATATCGGCATAGCCGCCCAGCGAGACCACGCCTTCTTGAATACGCGCCCCGCCCGAGTCGTTGAGGCCGATCACCGGCGCACCGTTCTTGATGGCCATCTCCATGACCTTGATGATCTTCTCGGCGTGCACTTCGCTGAGGCTGCCGCCGAAGACGGTGAAGTCTTGCGAGAACACGTACACCAGCCGGCCGTCGATGGTGCCCCAGCCGGTCACCACGCTGTCGCTCAGGATCTGCTGCTTCTCCAGACCGAAGGCGTGCGTGCGGTGCTTGACGAAGGCGTCCACTTCACGGAAGGAGCCTTTGTCGAGGAATAAGTCCAGGCGCTCACGCGCCGTCAAGCGGCCTTGCTTGTGCTGGGCTTCCACCCGCGCCGGGCCGCCGCCTTGCTGGCTTTGAATGCGCAGCTCTTGTAGCTCTTCGATCTTTGAGGGTTTTGTCATCCTTCACTCCTGATGGCGTTTTGCTTCGTAGTAGGCCTTTGCGTCTGGCGCGGCCAAGATGGCGAAAAGGGATCCCAGCAACAGCGATCCCAGCACGGCTTCAAAGATCCAACTGCTGTTGTGCGGCCCGCGGGCTTGCACCAGCAGGCGGTCCGCCCAAAAGAAGAGGGCGTACACCCCCGCGCCGATGCGGGCTGCCCGCGGCGCCCAGGGTCTGCGCCAGCCCAGGCCGTACAGCAGCCCGGCGCCGGCGGCCGCCCACACCAGCCCGCTGGCCAATTGGTAGGCGGGCGGCGCTTGCAGCGGCAGGCTCTTGAGCACCGCCCAACTGCTGAGGGCGGCCCAACCCCGCGTGGCTTGCAGGGCTGTGAACATTAACACTAACCCCAATAGCACGGTTACGCCCCACGGGCGATTCTCTTGGTTTTGCTGGCTCATTTCTTTATTGTTCATCCGGATGCAGGCTGTGGAACACATAGCCGCTGCCCGCCAGGGTGGGCAGCAGTTGCTCCACCGCAGCCACGGTCTGGCTGCGGTCACCGCCACCATCGTGCAACAGCACGATGGCGCCCGGCTTCACCTCGGCCAGCACCTGGGTCACGATCGCTTCGGTGCCCGGCTCGCTCCAATCCTCGGGGTCTACGTCCCACATCACCATCGCATAGCCTAGGGCATTGACCCGCGGCTCGGTGTGCTCGTCGTGGCTGCCGTAGGGTGGGCGCATCAGTAGCATGCGCCCACCGGGCAGCAGCGCCCCGGCGGCCTGTACTACAGCGGAGGCGGTCTGGTTCATTTCAAAAAGAAAGTCCGCCTCGGGCATGCCAGCCAGGTGCGGATGGCTGAAGCTATGGTTGCCCACCGCATGCCCTGCCTGCAGGGTAGCTTGCAGCGTTCGCGGCAATGACTGCACGCGGCCGCCGACCACGAAGAACGTGGCCCGGGCGGCATGCCGCGCCAAAGCGGCCAACACGCCCGGCGTGTCGGCCGCCGGGCCATCATCGAACGTGAAGTACAGGATCGGCTGCCCGGCCTGGGTATGCGTGGGCCGCCCGGCGATGCTGGGTGCTGCCACGGCTATTTGCCCTTCTTTTTCAGGCTGGTTACATAGCGCTCCAGGTCCGGCTGGTGCTCGGCGTAGTGCTCAAAAGTGTCGGTCACCAGGATCCAGTAGGGCGGGCGCTTGCTCTTGCCGTGCTTGTCATTGAGCTGCTTATCGCTGATGCCGGCGCACAGGGCTTTCAGCCGCGCCAGGTTGGCCTCGAACACGGCCAGCACCTCAGCCAGCGACATGGCTTCGCTCTGCGCCAGCACCTGGCCGTTGATCTCGTCCAGATTGTGGATCGTGCCGGTCTCTTCGCCCGCCAACTGCAGCGGAGCGCGCAGCATGGCCAGGTTCTCCCACCAGATGAGATGGGCGATCTGGTCCTTAACCGACCAATCGGCTTGTGGGCCAGGGCGGCGCGTCATTTGCTTCTCGCTCAGCCCGGCATACACGGCGCTGTAGGCAGCCCGGCCCTTCTTGATGCGCTGCCAGAGCTGTTTGGGGGTCATGCGGTTGGGGGTGTCCATAGTTCACCTGTGGGTTTGGGGGCGTGGCATAACATTTTAACGGACTTGTAGTTATTACATAAACTTAACGAATGCCCTCAGGGGCTGTGTTAGACTAATTTTTAGAATAGCCTGTGTTCAGGCAAGCAAGATAAGGTAAGGAGAAATAAAAATGGGTATTTTCGACAAGATTCTTAAGGGTTTGGGCATCAAGAAGGATGACGATGCCAAAGACGCTGGCGCTACTGCCGCCCCCAAGGCCGGCGTAAGCGCTGCCCCGCGCGCCAAGCTCTCCACTGGGCTGGGCGCCAGCAAGCCTGCCGCCATGGACGCGGTCGACGTGGCCGCCAAGATGGACGCGTTGGCCAAGGCCAACCCGCAGGAGCTCAACTGGAAGGTCTCCATTGTGGACCTGCTCAAGCTGCTCGACATCGACAGCAGCTACGAGAACCGCAAGGAGCTGGCCATTGAGCTGGGCGTTCCGACCGAGTACCTTGAGGACTCGGCCCAGATGAACACCTGGCTGCACAAGACCGTTCTCAAGAAGATCGCTGAGAACGGCGGCACCGTGCCCGCCAGCCTGCTGGACTAAGCAGCAAGCCAACAAAAAAGCCCCGCCATCCGGCGGGGCTTTTTTGTTGGTGTGCGTGAACAGGGAGCAGGGATGAGTGATCAGGCATCTGTCATCCTGAGCGGGTAGATACGGCTACATCAGAGCGCAGAGGCCAGATAAGCGAAGGAACCATCTGGGACTCATCTTCCGAATTGGGCGCATTTTGAAGCCGACCTTTGGGGTGGATCCTTGTTGGTTCAGAATGACAGCTGGGCTGCATTCCTTATGTTTATGCTTGGGGATTGCTTCGGTCGGCCGCATGCCATGCCGCCTCGCTCGCAATGACATCGAAGGGTCAGTTTCTGCTCCCTGCTCCCCGATCACTCGATCTCCAAAACGATCTTGCCCATCTGCCCGCCAGCCTCTATGCGCTCGTGCGCCGCGGCTGCCTCGGCCAGCGGATAGCTGCGGTCCACCACCGGCTTCAGCTCGCCGGCGAACACCCGCGCCATCACATCCGCAAAATCCTTGAAGGTGCCCATCGTTGAGCCCAGAATGCTCAGGTGCTTGCTGAAGATATAGCGGTTGTCGATCTCGAACGTGGGTGCGCCAGTGTTGCCCACCGTCAGCAGGCGGCCGCCTTTGCGCAGCGTGCGCAGGCTCTGCATAAAAGTAGTGCCCACATTGTCCACCACCGCATCCACGCCGCGCTTCTCGGTCAGCAGGTAGGCCGCCTTGCTCCAGTCCTCCTGGCTGCGGTCGATCACCTCATCCGCGCCAAGCTGGCGCGCCAGCGCCAGCTTGCTCGCATCCGACCCCACCACGATCACGCGCAGCCCCAGATACTTGCCGATCTGGATGCTGGCCGTGTTCACGCCGCCCGACGCGCCGACGATCAGCAGCGTCTCGCCGGCGCGCAGTGCACCGCGCCGCACCAGCGAGTGCCAGGCGGTGACGTATACCAGCGCCGCCGCGGCTGCATCCGCCGCCGGGAAGCTGCCCGGGATCTCCAGCAGGTTGCTGGCCGGCACGCATACATATTCGGCATAGGTGCCTGGCAGGCTTTCGCCCAACAGCTCCCAGTGGCGGCACAAATTCTCCTGCCCACTCTGGGTGAAGGTATCCTCTTCCATACAAATGCTGGCGTTGATCACCACCCGTTGCCCGGGCTGCCAGCGTGTCACGCCTTCGCCCAGCGCGTCCACCACTCCGGCCCCATCCGCCCCAAGAATGTGGGGCAGGGCCAGCTTGATGCCCGGCCAGCCAGCCCGCACGAACAGGTCGGCATGGTTCAGCGCCGCGGTCTGCAGCTTCACCCGCACCCAGCCGGGTGCGGGTTGCGGGGTGGGCCGCTCGCCGTATTGCAGCACCTCCGGCCCGCCATGTTGTTCAAAATAGACAGCTTTCATGTGGTGATTATATGATGGGCCAGAAAATTCACCACAAAGCCACAAAGAGCACAAAGAAATTCTTGCTTTGTGTCCTTTGTGGCTTTGTGGTTTAGCCTTTTAAGTGATTAAATATCACTATATAAAAAAGGAGCACCGTGATGGATTTTGTCGTTCGCTTGCATGAAGGATTGGGTTCAACCTCGCTGTACTATTTCCTCATCCTGTCTGTGTGGGGTTATGTCCGCTTTTTTCGCAAGCAGGGCATCGATTCATCCTTTTGGGGCATGCTGGTGATCGCCGAGATCCTCGTCATCCTCCAATGCATACTAGGCGCCTACCTGTGGCTTGAGGGCTCGCGCCCTATGCGCAGCATCCATGTGCTCTACGGCATCATCCTCCCGCTCATGATCCCGGCCGCCTACCTCTACACCAAAGGCCGCTCGTCCCGCGCCGAGATCCTGATCTATGCCACCGCCACCATCATCACGGTCGGGCTCATTGTGCGGGCCATATATACCGCTCAGGTAGCCCTCCCAGGCTAGGCGTGCTACTATGCTTGCCCTGGGTTCAATAGTAGTGATAAAATACGCAAATACGGAATCATCTGTTAGGAGAGCCGAATGACGCAAGCTGCCGTTCCCACCGGCCAAACTGAAAACGTTCCACCGGAAGAGCAAGCCAACCCGCCGTTGAACCGCCGGGAGTTCCTGAACATTGCCTGGCTGGCCTCTTTGGGCTTCCTGACGGTTGCCCTGGGTGGCGGTGCGGTGATCTTTGGTATCCCGCGCTTCCGTGAGGGCGAGTTTGGCGGTATGTTCACCGTTGGCCGCGTGGCGGATCTTCCGCCGCTGGACGCTGCTCCTGCCAACTATCCCAAAGTCAAGCTGTGGATCTCCAACAGCGCCGAGGGTCTGGTTGCGCTGTACAAGGTGTGTGTCCACTTGGGCTGTATCTACGGCTGGAGTGACCAGGAGACCAAGTTCATCTGTCCCTGCCACGGCTCCCAGTACGCCTACAACGGTGACTACATCCTCGGCCCGGCTCCCCGCAGCCTGGACCGCTTTGTCATCACCATCGAAGACGAGAATGGCAACATCCTCGCCCAGACTCCGGAAGACGGCGGCCCGGTCGCCATCCCGGATAACCCGAATGCGATCGTGCGCGTAAACACTGGCGCCAAGATCCTTGGCGAAGTTCACGGCTAAGAGCGAGAGATATGACCTTCATCAACAACATTCTCAAGCGTCTCAACTACACGCAGCTCCCGCCCCGCGGCGAGTGGAAAGCGTTCATCTTCAAGCTGATCGATGAGCGCGTGCGCATCATCACCGCCGGTCTCAACCTGCGTGAGTTGCGCGCCATCATGCGTGGTGACCCACCCACGGAGAAGCCCAACCCGCGCTACAAAGTGATCACCACCAGCTTCGTAGCTCACCTGCGCCCGCGTTATTACCCGCAGGCCGCCACCTGGTTCACGCACACCTTCCGCCTCGGTTTCTTCGTCACCTTCTTCTTCGTGGTCGAAGTCATCACCGGCATCGTGCTGATGGCCTACTACGTGCCGTACCCTGATCAGGCCTACGGCTCCGTGCTGGCCATCGAGAGCAACGTGTTCTTCGGCGAACTGATGCGTGATATTCACCGTCTGGGCGCTGAAGCCATGGTGGCCTTCAGCTGGCTGCACTTGCTGCGCACCTACTTCACCGGCTCCTACAAGGGGCCGCGTTCCTTCACCTGGCTTACCGGTGTCATCCTGCTGGCCATCACGGCCTGGCTGAGCTTCACCGGGTACCTGCTGCCTTGGGACCAGTTGTCCTACTGGGCGGTGACCGTGGGTACCTCCATCACGGAGTCCGGCCCCATTGTTGGTCCTACCCTCAACCTCGTGATGCGCGGCGCGCCAGACATCGGCGCGGGTGGTCTGCTGCGTTTCTATCTGCAGCACGTCATTCTCTTCCCCTTGCTGGCGATCCTGTTCATCAGCATCCACTACTACAAGGTCTCGCGTGAGCACAGCATCTCGCTGCCCGCCGTAGTGGAGGAGCTGGAGCTGCCGCCTGACAAGAAGAAGGAATACAACCGCCGCATTGACCTCATCCCTGATCTGCTCAGCCATGAGATCTTCCTGATCGCCCTGGGCACCTTCGTGATGCTGGTCATCCTGTATTTCCGCCTGTTCCACTCTCCGCTGGAGACGCACGCCAACCCGCAGAACACGCCCTTGGATACCAAGGCGCCGTGGTACTTCTGGTGGCTGCAAGGCATCCTCAAGATCGACCCGGCCAACATTCTGGAGAACTTGCTCAACCCCATTCTCCAGCCGCTGTTGGGCCTCTTCGGCATCGAGTTCACTCTGGAGCTCAGCAAGCTGCTCGACTCCAAGTTCATCATGGGTCTGATCGTGCCGCCAGTGCTGGTGGTCATTCTGGCCTTCCTGCCCTACATCGATAAGAACCCCTCGCGCCTCTCCAGCAAGCGCCCCTTCGCCATCGCCTGGGGCATCAGTTGGATCTTCATCATGCTGGCGCTCAGTTACATGGGTCTACCCGAGTACGGCATCGAAACGCCTGCCGCCACCCGCGTGATCCAGGACCTTGCGCCTGAAGAAGGCGAAGGCCCATTGCGTGAGATACCCTACGCCGAGCTGGAGCACGCCCATGGCGTCTACACCGTCGGCGAGGATTACGGGCGTGATCTGTGCCCCGGCCTGGCCTACCAGCCTGACCACGACAAGCCAGACGAAGTCGTGATCGGCTGCCCGCACCTGACCGCCGTGTTCAACCAGTTCAGCGAGCGCCTGCGCGTCGCTGAAGAGGATGGCCGCCTGCCTGACCTCGTGGCCCGCATCGTCGTCGAGCAGTTCCAGCCCGGCATGGTGCGTGTCACCCCGCAGGTCGAGTGGTCTGACCCTGAGACCGGCGAGGCCAAGGCCTACGAACATACATACTTCTTGCATGAGAACCGCGTTCTGGGTTCCCATTAGTAGGGTACGAGGAGAGTAAGCACACATGAAACGCGTTCAACTCGAGATCGTACTCGGCACCATCTTCGTCCTGCTCAGTGCGGCTATCGTCATCATCCTGGGCATCCGCGAGCCGCAGCGTCTGGCTGACTATGTGCTGCAGCAGCGCGGCCGCCAGATCGAATTCGGCGCCGCCGTGTTCCAGAACAACTGCACTGAATGCCACGGCAGCCAGGGGCAGGGCATCACCGGCATTGCGCCCAGCCTGCGTGACGAGCATTTCTTCACCGAGCGCCTGGACGAGATCGGCTGGGGCAGCACCCTGGAGGACTACATCGTCTCCGTGGTGACCACCGGCCGCCAGGTGTCCACCCGCCCGCAATATGTCGGCGGTGGCACCCCGGCCATGCCCACCTGGTCTGAGCGCTTCGGTGGCCCCCTGCGTGACGACCAGATCCGCGCCGTGGCCGCCTTCATCATGAACTTCGAGCAGTACGCCCTCGGCCAACTGCCCACCCCCGTGCCCATCGGCCCGATCGTGGACGAGTCCACGCCTGAGGGCCGCGGCCAGGCCCTGTTCACCCAGGCCGGCTGTGTCGCCTGTCACACCATCCAGGGCATCAGCACCGCCACCGTTGGCCCGGCCCTGGATGGCCTGGCCAACCGTGCCGGCTCCATCGTCTCTGGCATGAGCGCTGAGGAGTACATCCACGAGTCCATCGTGGACCCGAACGCCCACATCGTGAGCGGTTACTCGCCGGATGTGATGCCGCAGAACTTTGCTGAGATCCTGACCGAAGAGCAGATCAACGACCTGGTCGCCTTCCTGATGGACCGCACGCAGTAAGCCGCACATCAACTCATGCCAAGCGCCCCTTCAAAACTTGAAGGGGCGCTTGTGTATGCCCACGAGGCATAAAAACACGGATGTTATACTGGCTATTCCCGCTGCAATGAGAAGAATTCTGGCTTTCACCTTCTTTGCCCTGTTATCTATGCTGTGCCTGGTCGCCGCCGGGCGCGCCTGGACCGGCCAGGTGCTCGGCGACCCCGTGCGCGGCGGCCGCATCTACGATAACTGGGTCAGCATGACCGGCCGCACCGTCCCCGAGACCAGCCACCCGCTGTGGGATACCCAGGACAGCAACCGCCGCACCGGCGCCGTCACCTGGCTGTGCACCGAGTGCCACGGCTGGGACTACAAGGGCGCCGATGGCGCCTACGGCATGTTCTCCAACCATTACACCGGTTTCACCGGCATCATGGGCATGGTGGGCGCCAGCCAGCAGGATGTGCTGGTCTGGTTCAATGGCACCGCCAACACGGCCCATGACTTCAGCAGCTACTTTGACGCCACCGATGTCATGGATCTAGTCGCCTTCCTGCGCACCCGTCAGATCGATACCAACCTGATGATCGACCAGTTCACCGGCCGCTCGCTGGGGGACCCTCAGCGCGGCGTTGACTTGTACGAGGGCACCTGCGCCGAATGCCACGGAGAGGACGGCGCCCGCATCAACTTCGGCACGGAGGATGAGCCGCTGTTCCTCGCCGACATGACCGTGGTCGACCCCTGGCGCAGCGTCCACAAGATCCGCTTCGGCACGCCCGTGTCGCGGCTCATGCCCGCCACCGAGGAACTCGGCTGGTCGCTCGGCCGGGTGGCCGACGTGTTGGCCTATGCCCAGACCCTGCAGCGCGCCAACCCCTCGCTGCGCCCGTTCAGCGCTGTAGCCACCGGGCCGGTGCTCGAGAGCCAGGGGCGTGTTGCGCCCCTCGTATGGGCCTCCGTCGTGCTGCTGCTCATCGTCCTGGCCGGCGCAGGCTATGACTACTACCAGCAGCGCAGCCTGGCCGCCAGGCGGCCCGCCAACGGCAAACCGAACCGCAAACATTGAGCCTGCTCTTAGCTGAGTTGGGTAGACTTTCCCCATGAAATTGAAGCGCATCCACTGGCTGGCGCTGGCCGGCCTGCTGCTGGCGGCCCTGGGCGCCTACTACGCCGCCCAGACCCGCCAGGTCACCGTGATGGCCGATGGTCGCGTCCAGCAGATCGAGACCCGCGCCCTCACCGTCAGCGCCGCTTTGGGTGAGCTGGGCATCCGCCTGCACCGCGCCGACAGCGTGGCGCCCGCCCGCTGGATGCCGCTGCGCAGCGGCGCGGTCATTACCGTGCAGCGCGCCAGCCGCATCCAGGTGCTTGCCGCCGGGGCGCACTACGCCATCACCACCAATGAGAAGGACCCTGCCGCGGTCTTGAGCGAGCTGGGTATTGAGCTTGGCGATGCGGACAGCTTGCTGCTGGCCGGGCAGCCGTTGCCGGCGGGCAGCCTGCTGCCGGATGCCGCCGTCATCGTGCTCGAAGTGCGCCGCCCGCACACCGTCACCCTCCAGCTCGACGGGCAGACCCAGCAGTTCCAAAGCTCGGCGGGCACGCTGGGCGCCGCCCTGGCCGAGCAAAATATCCAGCTCAGCTTGGCTGACCAGCTCAGCCCTGCGCCCGAAACCCGCCTCGATGGCACGCTGACCGCCACGCTGGTGCGCGCCCGCCCGCTCAGCATCACCCTCGGCGAGAGTAGCCTGGCGCTCCACAGCGCCGCCGCCACCGTGGGCGAGGCGCTGGCCCAGGCCGGCATTGCCCTGCAGGGTGAGGACTACAGCGAGCCGGCCGAAGACCAGCCCGTGCCGCAGGATGGCAGCATCCGCGTGGTGCGCGTCACCGAAACGGTGCAGTTGGTGCAGGAGATGATCCCGCATTCCACCGAATGGCAGCCGGATGCGACCGCCGACCTCGACACGATCTCGGTCGTGCAGTTGGGCCAGGATGGCGTGCAGGCCAGCCGCGTGCGCGTGCGCTACGAAGACGGCGTGGAAGTCTTACGCCAGACCGAAGCTGAGCGCGTCCTCGTGCAGCCGCTGACCCAGATCAACGGCTACGGCACCAACATCGTCATCCGCAGCGCCGTGGTGGATGGCGTCACCATCGAGTACTACCGCGCCGTGCAGGTCTTCGCCACCTCGTATTCGCCGTGCCGCTCCGGCGTACCCAACCAATGCTTCCACGGCACCTCGTTGGGCGCCGGCTCGCCGCGCCGCGGCATCATCGCCACCTGGTACAACTGGTTCATCGCCTTGGGCGGGCATTCCGTCTATGTGCCCGGCTATGGCGCCGGCATCATCGCCGATGTGGGCGCCTACCGTGACCGCAGCGTGCCCTGGATCGATCTCGCCTTCACCGACGCCGACTACGAGCCCTGGGCCACCTACGTCACGCTGTACTTCACCACCCCGGTGCCGCCCGACGTACCTATGGTGTGGCCTCCATAACCCTCGTGTCATCCTGAGCGGGTTTATACGGCAGTACCAGGACGCCGGTGCCAGACTAGCGAAGGATCCTCGTTGGCATGTCTTCTGTTCAGCGCGTGAAGTCCCTGTACGCGGCGCCGAGTGAAAATTACTCCCTTTCATCCTTCATCCTTTATTCTTCATCCTTATAATTACCCCATGCTTCCTCCCCTCAACATCCCCGCACTGCTGCGCGCCCACGGCCTGCGCCCCAACAAACGCCTCGGCCAGAACTTCCTCGTGGACGAGAGCCACTTGGCCGCCATCGTGGATGCCGCCGGCGTGGCCCCGGGCGATGAGGTCCTCGAGATCGGCGCTGGCCTCGGCTCGCTGACTCGCCACCTGGCCGCCGCGGCCGGCCGCGTGCTGGCCGTGGAGCTCGACGCCGCGCTGCTGCCCGCCCTGCAAGGCAGCCTGCAAGGCTTCGACAATGTGCAGGTCCTGCACGCCGACATCTTCGACGTGCACATCGGCCAGCATTTCACGCAAGATGGCTTTCTGGTCGTCGCCAACATCCCGTACTATCTGACCTCCAACCTCATCCGCCACCTGCTCGAGAGCCGTCCGCGGCCGGCCCGCCTGGCGCTCACCGTCCAGCTTGAAGTGGCCCAGCGCGCCTGCGCCAGCGCGCCCGATCTCTCGCTGCTGGCGCTCAGCGTGCAGCTCTACGGGCAGCCGCGCCTGGCGCACCACATCCCCGCCGGCGCCTTCTACCCGGCCCCCAATGTCGATTCGGCTCTTCTGCTCATCGAGCTCGATGAGCAGCCCAAGCTGCCCTGGGAGCAGATCGACCCCTTCTTTCGCATCGCCAAAGCCGCCTTCGCCCAGAAACGCAAAACGCTGGCCAATTCATTGGCCAGCGTATGGGGCAAGGCGGAGGCCGCCAGCCGCCTCGAGGCGGCTGGCATAGACCCTATGCGCCGCCCGCAGACCCTGACGCTGGAGGAGTGGGGGCGGCTGGTGGCAGCTTCTACTTCGTAACGCTACTCACTGCAGAACTGCGCCGCCAAAAAGCGGTTCCCCGCGTCTACAGCTTCGTTCCCGCTAGGTTCTTTGCCCTCAAAGATCGTGCAGGCTTGCAGTTTATAGAAGGGGTCCGCGCTCATAAGTGCGATCAGTTCCGCGGCTTGTGCCTCATCTCCAAGATAGGCAAACGCTTGAAGGAAAGGCATCCACTCGATGGGATCGTATGGCGTATATCCGCCTGCATCCGCCGCCTCAGCCAAAGCCGCCACGCCCTCCCAATCTCCAAATTGCCTCGCCAACGCGGCCTGCTGGTAGAAGTAGCACCAGTTCTCTTCCATCGAGCTTGTTCTCAGGATCTTGGTGAACATCTGGTACTGGATCGCATCCGTCTCCAGAATGTTGGCTGTCGAGGAGTACGGCGCTGCCAGCGCGATCAGTGGATCATCGTAAACAGACAGTTCGATCTGCGCCGCGTCGATCAATCGAAGACAAGATGACGGGGTGGGCATGCTGAACAAGAGCAGCTTGTTGTAGTCATGCCGGATGATCATGGAGCGCTGGTCCTTCTCATACGGCGCCTTCAGCATGATATTGCGCAGGATGTCTCGGTTGAGCACCTCGGCCGACAAGCTGATCGTGCTGTCTGAAGGTTCTCGATAAATTAGATTAGCCGGCGACCAGATGAAGTATCCCTCGTAGATCGGCGCGGTTCGGAAACCGGTCAGGGTCGTGCCGTCCTGTAGATCGGGGACGCGCCAGATCATGTTCTGCCAAAAGCGCTGCGTCTCCGTCCACTCCATCGAGAAGCGCACGTTGTTGGCATATTGGATAGAAACCGAAAGGAAGAGCAGGGTCGCCAGCATCGCCGTTCGCAGTTTTTGGTTTGCCTGCAAGCTGGCGATGCCCGCCAGGAAGACCACAACGCCAAGCGATGAAGCCAGCGAGAACCGGCTGAAGAACGGAAAGGTCACTTCGCGCTGAGCCAGGTTGATCGGCACCAGGCACAGCAGGGCGGCGGCCAAACCCAGCAGCGCGAAGGTCAGCATATCCTTCCGCGTCTTAGGCTGATCGGGGAGCGCGTCTGGCTCCTCGGTCTTTAGGTAGAAAAGTAGCAGCGCTACACTGACTAGGCCAAGCAGGACTGCGATCAGGAACTCTGTGGCGCTGATCCTTGCAGCCATGTACGCCAGCGGCGTTACAAATGCGCCCAGTACCACTTCACTGGCGTCCACAATGAACCGCCTGGCGATCTCTGCAAACGACTGCAGCCACGAAGCCGAAAGGCTTTCGTACAAGAATGCGGTGGATGTATTGCTTCTCTGGCTGGTAAAGAAAAACAGACGCCAGAACACGAACGCGATCGGCGCCACCAAAAATGGGGCCAGTTGCCAAAGCACACGCTTGGCCTTCGTCACCAGACTGCCCTTCGCCGGCCACAGGATGAAGCCGAGGAAGAGAAAGCGATACGCCTCGGCGCCGACGTAATACTCCATGAACAGATAGCTGGTGAAAGCCAGGCCACTAGCCAGCACGAAATACATGAGCTTGGCTGTCTTTTTGGCTTCCAGGTACTTTATGCTCAGACAGAGGGAAAACACCATGGCGACCACGGTGAGTTGCAGGGCCATGTAATCCATGCCATTAGGCTGTTCAAGAAAGCCCGGATACACGAGGAACAGGGTCGCCGCAACTGTGCAAAACGCCCGGCGCTCTTTCCATATCAACTGCAGGGTCAGGAAGAGACCCAGCGCCCCGGCCAATCTCACCAGAACCGACAGATAAAAGTACGCGCCAACGTTGGTCTTGAGCACTGAGTACAAAATGAAATACAGGATGCCTCTGAGAGGGCGGTCAATGATGAAGATATCCCAGAATTGAGCCGCGCCGTAGTTGACCCCGCCGTATAGCAGGTACCAGTCATCCGAGAAGAATCCAAACTGAGTGGATTTGCCCAGATAGGCAATGGCTGCGAGGGCAGCCAGAAACAGGATAGCCAGTAAAGATCGGCGTTTGGTCAGTATTTTCATTGGTTGGCGCCTTTAGCTCACGATTGTCAACCAAACGCCTTGGTTGCGCGATGGATGAACCCAGTATACATTCAGCTGGGTCGCGCCGAATCGACCTCTTTCACCACCGCCAGCATCTCGGCGTGCAGCCCCGGGCTCGCCGCCAGCACCCCGTTCTGCTGGCGCAATATTTCCGCCTGACCCAGCACCCCCGTCGCCACGCCGCCGGCCTCCTGCACCAGCAGGGCACCCGCCGCCAGGTCCCACGCGCTCAGCTTGAGCTGCCAGTATCCATCCAGGCGGCCGGCCGCCACATAGCACAGGTCCAGGGCGGCTGAGCCCAGGCGGCGCACGCCCTGGCTCAGTATCGAAAAGCGCTGGAACTCGGCAAAGTTGTTGCGCGGATTAGTGCGCACATCGTAGGGGAAGCCGGTCACCAGCAAACTCTCACGCAGCGAGGGTGGGTTGGTCACCTGCATGGGCTTGCCGTTTAGCCAGGCGCCCTTGCCGCGCTCGGCGCTGAACAGCTCGTTGCTCATCGGGTCAAACACCGCCGCCAGCTCCAGTTGGCCGCCGTACTCATAGGCGATCGAAACGCAGAACAGCGGCATGCCGTGCGCATAGTTCAGCGTGCCGTCCAGCGGGTCGATGTACCACACGTGCTCGGCGCTGCCGCTGCGCTCGCCGCTCTCCTCGCTGAAAATGCTGTGTTCGGGGAACTGGCGCATGATCTCGCCCAACAGCAGGGCCTCAGAGGCGCGGTCCACCTCGGTCACCAGGTCGGCCTCGCCCTTGTAATCGATCTGGTGCTGCTGGCCATAGCCAGTCCGTAGGATCTCGCCGGCGCGCCGCGCCAAGTCTTCTATGTAAGCCAGGGTAGGTTGCATGCGCTGGTTATACCATCCATGCGCGCAGCTCCGTCCAGCTGCTTGACAAACCTGCTGAGTTGTTCGCGCGATCCAATGTTTTGAGTATCATGCTGCTCGGCGGTGAGGTGATTCGCAAAAGGAAGCTCCAGGGAGGAAAAGTTGTTATTAATAAGTTTTAACCCCCACCCAGTTTCGCGCATAACTTCTTTTACGGACCGATAGCCGTAACGAACTCACGCGTGGAGTTTCGTCGCCGGGCATCGCCCGGCAGAAACTCCAAAAGTGCGGCGAAGCCGTACTATCAAACACCTTGAACTATTAACTGTCGTTAAAACTTTGGGGGGCGGCCATTCTGACATGATGATTATTAAAAAGTTATCTATGAACAAGGGACATTATGCAGGCCTCGCAATTGCGCGCAACTGTGCATCCCGGGCGCAGCGAGGGATCCTCGTCCGTGCACATTGCGCGCAACCGTGCATCCCGAGCGCAGCGAGGGATCCTCGCTGGCGTTTAGCTGAAACCAGGCAAGGATTACTAGAACTGACCGCGCGCCTCTTTGGCCAGCTGCTCAAAATACTGGTTCAGGAATTCCTGGCGCTGCGCCCCGATCGCCTTGGCCGTTGGCGTGTTCAGCCGCTCAATGATCTTGCTCAGCTTGAACAGGTACTCATGATACGAGCTGTGGGTTTCGCCCTCGGCCTTCTCGCCCGTTTGCATGAAGTGCTCAGACGGCTCGGCAAAGAACGGCCACTCCATCACCACATCGTAGGCCAGGGTACGCGCCACGCCGTACGCGCCGATCACATCCAGCTTGTCGGCGTCGAAGACCACCTTGGCCTCCAGCGTCTCCGGGCGCTCCGTGCCGCGGAAGCGGTGAGCGCGGATGCAGTGCTGCACCGCCGCGATCCGCTCCGGCGCCCAGCCCTCGGCCGCCAACACCTCGGCGGCGAACTCGGCGCCGCTCTCCTGGTGGTCGGCCCGCGTTTCGCCGCCGGTCTGGCCGCTGGCGTCGTGCAGCAGCACCGCCGCCCGCACGACCTCGAGATCCGCGCCCTCACGCTCGGCCAGGTGTTCGGCCGCCCGCAGGACGCGCAAAATATGATCGAAGCCATGCACCGGGTCGTAAGCAGGGTACCAGGCGCGGGCTTGATCGATCGTAGGCATGAAAGAGGGTCTCGTTTCTCAGCGGGCGATGTAGTAGATAACGCCCAGCAGTATAACGCCAACCACTCCGAAGAAAACGGCGCGCATGGCCAGTTTGATGATGGCGCGCAGCACAACCACCGACAGGCCAATGATCAGGATCAAGGCCAGCAGGGCGTACGGCGCGGGCATGCCGCTAAACAGGTTTTGAAGAAGGCTCATGTTGCCAACTGTGCACCGGGTAAGGCGCTCCTTTCTTGTACACGGTATGTACAAGATTGGTGCCAAACCGGTAGCCAAGTTGGCGGTAATCGGCCACATCCAATATCAGCAGGTCGGCCTGCTTGCCCGGCTCCAGCGAGCCCAGCCGCCCGGCGGCCCCGATGGCCGCCGCCGCGTTGATCGTGGTCGCGGCGATCGCCTCAGCCTGGGTCAGCTTCAGCTGGCGGCAGGCCAGCGCCAGGGTGAACTGCAAGCTTTCACACCAGGCCGTGCCCGGGTTCAGATCGCCGCCCACGGCCAGCAGGCCGCCGGCGGCAATGATCTTGCGAGCCGGCGCGTAATGCGTCTCCGCCAGGCCGAAGGGGGTGGCCGGCAGCGCCACGCCCACCGTGTCGCTGGCCGCCAGCGCGGCGATCTCGGCAACCGAGATCGCCACCAGGTGGTCCACCGAAGCTGCGCCCAGCTCGATCGCCAGGGCCGTGCCGCCCAGGTTATCGAACTCGTCGGCGTGCACTTTCAGCGGGAAGCCGTGCGCTTTGGCCGCTTCCAGCATCAGGCGGGTCTGCGCCAGGTCGAAGGCGCCGGTCTCGCAGAACACATCGAAGAAAGGCAGGGGGCGGCCGGCGGCGTGGCTGGCCCACCAGCTTTTGAGCTCGGGCAGCCAGTTGTGCGCCAGCTCCTGTGCATAGTCGCCGGCGCGGTCTTTGAATTCGGCTGGGATGGCATGCGCGCCCAGGAAGGTGATCGCCAGCTCCCACGGGCCTTGCGCATCGAGCGCCAGCAGGACTTCCAGCAGGCGCAGCTCGCTCTCCAGGCTCAGGCCATATCCGCTTTTGGCCTCGATGGTGGCGCTGCCGTGGGCGAACATGCGCTGCAGGCGTGCCTCGGTCTCGGCGTGCAGTTGCTCCGGCGTGGCGGCGCGGGTCGCCCGCACGGTGGAGAGGATCCCGCCGCCGGCCGCCAGCACCTCGAGGTAGCTCTTGCCCTGCTGGCGCAGCTGGAACTCGGCCGCCCGGTCGCCGGCCCACACCGGGTGGCTGTGGGCGTCTACGAAGGCGGGCATCACCGCCCGGCCGCGGGCATCGTGGCGTGGCTCGTCAGGGTGAGCGGCCAGCAGCTCAGCGCTGGGGCCAACCGCAACGATGCGCCCCTCGCGCAGCAGCACCGCGCCGTCCTCGATGATGCCCAGCTCGCCGAGGGCAGTGCCGCGTTGCGGCCCGCCGGCCAGCGTGAGAACTTGGGAGGCTGAATGAATGAGCATAGCAAGAGTATAAGGGAAGTATCTATCCTTCATCCTTGCCTTTCTTGACACCCCCAATTCGCCGTGCTAGAGTTACCCGTCTTTCGCTTATGAGCACCTCACGCACTCAGAAACTCAACGACCGCCTGCGCGAACTGCTGGCCAGCACGCCGGAGATCGAAGGCGCCGCCCTCGTGAGCGACGACGGCCTCATCATCTCCTCGGTGATGGCTCCACCCGCCGATGAGGACCGCGTGGCCGCCATGTCAGCGGCGATGCTCTCACTCGGTGAGCGCATCGCCCGCGAGCTGGGCCGCGGCAAGCTGGAGCAGGTCTACATCAAGGGCGATAACGGCTTCGCCCTGCTCACCGCGGCCAATGAGCGCAGCGTGCTCACCATCATGGCCAGCAATGAGGCCCGCCTGGGCTTGCTGCTTTTGGAGCTGCGTAAAGTAGTGGCTGACCTGCAGCCCATGCTCTAGTGCCGCATGCAAGCCCTTCACCCGCCCAGCGGCTATTACCTGCCCAATCGCTTCGCCCGCATTGCACTCGAAACGACCGAAGAACTCGTATCCGGCCGCGCCGTGATGCAAGCCCTGCTGGAGGGTGCTGGCCTGGCCAGCCTCGTGGATAACTACCCGCCCGCCAACCTGGAGCGCGGCTTTGACTTTGCCCACTTTGCCGCCCTCAACCTGGGCATGGAAACCCTGTATGGCCCCAAGGGTGGCCGCGGCCTGGCGCTGCGGGTGGGCCGCCAGACCTTTGAAAGGGCGCTGAGCAACTTCGGCGCGCTGGCCGGCACGGCGGACGCGGCCTTCCGCGTCCTGCCGCACGGGCTCAAGCTGCGCATCGGCCTCGGCGCGCTGGCGCGCATCTTCAGCCAGATCAGCGATCAGACTACCAGCCTGCAGGAGCGCTCGGGGGAATTCCACTATGTGGTGCAGCGCAACGCGGTATGCTGGGGCCGCTCTGGGGAGGAGAAGCCGGTGTGCTTCTTCATGGTTGGCCTGCTGCAAGAGGCCGCTCGCCACCTCTCGGGGCAGGAGCTGCGCGTAGACGAAGCGGAGTGTTGTGCGCAGGGTTACAAGGAGTGCCGCTTCGTGGTGTATAAGGACTCATCCAATTAGCATGAAGATCACCATCATCATCCCCACCTACAACGAAGCGGAGAACCTGCCGCTTTTGGTCGAAGCTATTCAGGCGCAGCAGGTGCCCGGTTTGCACATCCTCATCGTGGACGATATGAGCCCGGATGGCACGGGCGATATTGCCGACGCGCTCGCCAAGCAGCACAAGAATATTGAGGTGTTGCACCGCCAAGGCCCGCGCGGCCTGGGCCGTGCCTATGTGTACGGCTTTGACCATGTGTTGCAGGGCGATACGGATGTCATCGGCCAGATGGATTGCGATTTCTCGCACCCGCCGGAGAAGCTGCCCGAGCTGGTCGCCAAGCTGGCCGAGAGCGACCTGGCGCTCGGCTCGCGTTACATCCCCGGCGGCTCCGTGGATGATAAGTGGCCGCTGTGGCGCAAGGCGCTCTCGCGCTGGGGCAACTTCTACGCCCGCACGATTCTGGGCCTGCCGGTCAAGGATGTGACCGGCGCCTTCCGCCTATGGCGGCGCGAGCTGCTGGAAAAGATCCCCTATCAGCAGGTCGTCTCGAGCGGTTATGTGTTCCTGTATGAGATCCTGTATCTGGCGCACCGCGCCGGCGCTCGCTTCGGCGAGGTGCCGTTCCACTTCGCTGATCGCCGGTTTGGCCAGTCCAAGATGCGCTTCGCCGTGCAGATCGAGGCGGCGTTGCGGGTCTGGCAGGTGCGCTGGCGTTACCGCAACTGGCGGCCGGGGAAGCAGCCCTAGCTTTCGGCTTCCAAGGTCAGCATCGTCCCCGCTGGATAGATAAAGGCAAAGTTTTTCCACCAGCCCAGCAGCTGCTCATCGCTCCAGCGCTTGGGGTTCTGTTCACGCGGGAAGCCAGGGTCGAGCACCAGCCAATGCGGTGCTTCGTACTCCAGCGGGATGACCACATGCGGGATGCCCGTGCTGCCCATGCCGTAGATCATGGTCGGCTGGCCAGCGTCCAGCGCGGCGCGCAGATCATCCGGCGTTTGGCGGTGGCGCAGCACGGGCCGCCACGGGAAGCTAAGCCCGTCCTTGCGCAGCTTGCGGGCGTACGCCCGCAAGCCCCACAAGGCGGCCAGCGGGTGCGTAGCGCCGCCCGGGCCTGGGAACCAGGCCGGGAAGCGCGGAAAGCGGAACGGAATGCGGTCCAAAAAGCGGCCCAGCTGCGCGGCCGCCAGGCTAAAGCCTGGCTGGCCGCTGCGGCGGGCCGCTACGGTGGCAAGGGTGGTCATGGCGCACAGGGCGCATTCGTTGGGGTTGCGGTGGCTGCCATCATATTGGTACTGGTGCACCTGCAGCGTTTCCGGCAGGCTCAACGGAGCGGATGGCTTGCTCATGCCAGCTATCTATTCTTCGCGCAGCGATTTTTCCAGCGCGGCAAAATCCACGCGGGCGGTCAGATCCAGACTGATGGGCGTAACTGCCACTTTGCCTTCGATCAGCGTGGCATGCACGTCCGTGCCAGGGGCAAAGATGCTGGTATCCGTGGGTTCCGCATAGCCGGTGGAACCGGGCTCATTCCATGATTTGCGCTGCGGCGCGGTAGCGGCATAGAAGCGCATGCGCGAGAGACGGGTCATCTCCCACTCGGTGTGGATGCTGGCCCGCGCCGGCACTTCGATCTTGAGCACCTGCATATCCTCGGGGAACTGGCGCGTCAGCAGCTTCTGGGCGAAGTAGGCCGTGAAGTAGGCGGCGGGCTTGAAGTCGATCTCGGTGGAGTGGGTCAGGTGGTACTTGTGCTCGGTCTCCAGCGAGACGGCCAGGGCCGGCACATTGTACGAGGCGCCTTCCAGCGCCGCGCCCACCGTGCCCGAGATGGTGACACCGGTGCCGAAGTTGGTGCCATAGTTCACGCCGGCCACAACCAGGTCAGGCGTGAAGGGCGGCATGATCTCCAGAATGGCATGCTGCACCACCTGGGCGGGCGTGCCGCCTACGGCATAGATGGTCCATTCGTTGCCGTGCACGGTCAGGGTCTGGGTGGTGATGATGCCGTCTGAGCTGCTGGGCATGCTGCGGCCCATGCCCGAGGATTGCTCACGCGGGGCAGCTACCCAGACATAACCCAGCGCAGACAGCGCCTCGGCCGCGGCCCACAGGCCGGGGGAGTTGATGCCGTCATCATTGGTCAATAGGATTTGGGGTCGGTCTTTGTTTTCCATGAACGTTGAATTGTAACAGCCGCCATGCGGCGGGCCATTTACGGGTTGTAAGGGCTAGGGAAGTGAATTGTTATTGGCCCAATCGCTGCCGAGGCGTATCTCCACCTCATAGGTGTGGTTAGGGTCGAATTCATGCAGGATGCGGCTGGCGGGTATGCCCATCAGCTCGGCCAGGAAGGCCAGGGTATGTGGCCGGCCGATGTGGTCCACCAGCACGGTCTGGCTGCTGGCCGGGCCGCTGCTGACCTGGGTCACCTGGGCGCCCAGGCTGTTGAGGTAGGTCTGCGTGCGTGCGGCCAGGCTGCTGTTGCCACTACCATCTTGAATGCCGATGACCGGCGCTTCGGCGGCCATACGCTCGGCCGGGCTGCCCGGCGTGAGCGGGCTCAGTGCCCCGCTGGAAGCGAAGATGCGATCGCGCAGGGCGTGGATGCGATCCGGGATGGGGATCAGGATGGCCAGGTCATCCGGCGAGTTGCCGTAGATGACGTCCTGCTCGCCGATGACGCCGTACTCGATCTCGTCTCGCGGGATCTGGGTAGCCAGCACGGCGAGTTGGATCGCATCCGTCAGGCTGAGGTTGGTGCGGATCCCGCTGGAGAGCTCGGCATAGATGGCCGGCGCGTTGGCGACCAGGCCGGGTAGCAGGTTGAACTCCATGATGCGGTCACGGATGCCCAGCACGATCTGCTGCTGGCGTTGGGCGCGGGCGAAATCACCTCCGTCGGAGTGGCGGTCACGCGCATAGGCCAGCGCCAGCTCGCCGGAAAGCACCTGCACGCCAGGCTGCAGCGTGCGCGGCGGCGACTCGCCGAGCGGGTCCACGCGGATCGGCTCGGGAATGTTGATCTTCACGCCATCCAGCAAGTTAATGAAGCGCACAAACGCGCTGAAATCGATCTGAGCGTAATAGTCGATCGGCACGCCAATGGTCTGCTCGACCGTGCGGCGGGCCAGTTCCGGACCGCCGCCGGGCACCTTGTATAGTTCGCCGAAGTAGTAGGCGGTGTTGATCTTGTTGGGCGTGAAGCCAGGGATGACCGCCCACAGGTCACGCGGGATGGAGAGCATGCTGGCTGTCTTGCTGACCGGGTCCACGCTGAGCAGCATCATGGAGTCAGTTCGAGATGGGCCGGTTCCGCTGGACCAGTCGCGGTAATCCAGACCCATGATGAGGATCGTGACGCGTTCAGCGCCGTCCCAGGCGGGCGGCAGCACCATACCCGGGCTGCCTTGGATGAGGTCTTGCGAATCGACTTGGTCAGCCACCGGAGTTTGCAAAGCGATGTTTGGCAGGCCGAACAAGCCGGTGGGCGCCGAGCCAAAGTACAGCGACCAGGAGTAGGCGGTGGGGATGGCGACTGCGGCCAGCAGGATGAAAACCACTGCACCAATGAAGGCAGCGCGGCGATTGGCGCGGATGAAGGGTAGCGGGTTCAGGCGGCGCATCATGGCGTGGGAGTCTCGGTGGGCGGAGGTGTAAAGCTCGGCGACGGGGTGAAAGTGACCGAAGGGGTGAAGGTTTGCGACGGCGTTTCGGTCAGCGTAGGGCTGCTGGCCGAGGTCTGCGTGGCTGTGACTGCACCGGTGCCGGTCGGCGTGCGGGTGGGGGTTTTGAGGGCGGTAGGCGTTGCGCTTGGCCCTATGCACTTAATGTAGGCGTACTCAGCTGTCGGTTGGAGCCCGGCATCGTTGCGGGCCGCCAGCGCCTGCTGGTAGGCTTCGCTGGCATCGCACCAGGTGTCCTCGGTGGCCAGGCTGTCGGCCCAGTGCACCAAAGATTGCCAATAGCGGTAGAAGGCGGAATTCCCCTGCGCATCGCGCAGGTCTGGGGCCATGCCGACCAGCTGGCCGTAGTAATAGGCCGCATCTTGGGGGTAGGCCAGCCAGAAAGCGTTGCCGTATAAGTAGAGGCGCGCCCATTGGCGGTACATGTTGGCCTGGGCATCCAGCGGGCCAAAGTTCTCGGCCAGCGAGAAATCGTACAGGCCGGGCTCGAACAGGCCTTGTTGGGTGATCTCTTGCGCGCCGCGGTTGCGCAGCGCGGCATACAGCATGCCGTCCACATCGGCGGTGTAGTAGCTCGGGTCGGCTTTGCGCAGGGCCAGCAAGGCGTCAATGGCCGCGCTCCATTCGCGGGCGACTAGGTGCTGGCGGGCGGCTTGCAGCAGCTCCTCTTTGGGGCGCGGATCCACCGTGGGGGTGGGGCTGGGCTGCATGGGGGCGGCAGTGGGCGCCTCAGGTGTGCTTTGCAGGATCTGCAATACCTCGATCAGCTTGACGCCGGTTTCCAGGAAGCGCTGGTTCTGGTGATAGATGAATTCAAGGCGCTGGCGCGCCAGGTCGTAGCGGCCAGCCTCCATATCTTCCATGGCCAGGTTGTACTGCTCGAGCATGTACATGCCAGCTTGCATGGTGGCGGTGGCGTGCATGATCTCGCGCCCCTGGCTCCACCCCACGGCGGCGCTGGCCGAGCTGACCAGCAGCAGGGCAGCCAAGGCGCACAAGGCCACGGCCACCCAGGGCGCCCGCAGCCAGGCGAACATATTGCGCTTCGCCGGCTTGCGCGGGCCGCGGGGCGGCTGCTCGCTGCCCGGCGCCGGGGTGCGGCCGCTGGGTTGCGGGCGGGTAGACGCAGGGTTGCGCCGGATGGGTTGGGTGGGCTGGGAGTCGCTTTGCAGGGACATGGCTCTAGGCGAAGATTGTACTGTTTTTGATTTTGGACTGAGCTAACACAGAGGGGAGGCGTATGCCTCCCCTCTGTGTGTTTGGATGGGGCTATTGAGATTCGTCGTTGTCGCTAGCGTCTTTGCATTCGCGGTCTTGCAGGTCTACGTAACCATCGCCGTCATTGTCCAGGCCGTCGCTGCACTGCGGCATCGGCGTGGCCGTGGGCGGCACGCGGGTGGGGGTAGCCGTGGGCAGGGCCGGGTAGCGGACCACCGGCAGCTGGCAGCGGCCAAGATCGGTCAGGGTGGCGGTTTGCTCGCGGCAGGTGATCTCCAGGTTCTGGACGAACACCCAGCAGTTGCCGCCGTATACCGGGCCGCGGAACAGCAGCCACAGCAGGTCAGGCCCGATGCCGATGGGCTTGTAGGACTGGCCGGCATACAGCGTGTCCACGATGTCAAAGTGCGTGGCGCTGGGGCCAAGGCGGCAGTTGGCATTGTTGTTCGTCACGATAGCCGGAACCAGGGTGAAGCTGGCAGGCAGAGAGCACGACCCGGTGAAGTCGGTGAAGAAGGTTGTGGTTTCGCTGTAGGGGCCGTTCTGGCCGTCGGCCACGGCGCGGGCACGCAGGTAGTACTGGGTGCAGTCGTTCAGCGTGGTCGTGATCTGGCCGGAGCCGGAGAATTCACCCACGGGCAGCGAGATGTTGATCGGACCGGGGTTGATGATGTAGTTGGTGCCGCTGAAGTCTTCAGCCTCGGTGACTTCTTTCTCGAAGTACTCCGGCACGCAGTTCGGGTCAGGGTAGTGTATCTCGGTGATGACCTCGGTGCCATAGGCGGGGTTCACCGCGTCCTGCTCCGGGCTGACGATCACTGGCGCCAACAGGTCGGCTGCGGCGCACACCGTCTTGATGCTGGCCGGCGGCGTGCAGCCACCGCCCACGTTGGTGAAGAAGGTGTGGACGGTGGAGTATGGCCCATAGCTGCTACCCACAAAGGCGCGGGCACGCCAGTAGTACTGCGTGCAGTTCTCCAGCGTGGTGGTGAGCTGGCCGGTGCCGCTGTAGCCGGACAGGCCGCCCAGCACGTTGATGGGGCCGGGGTTGATGATGTGATTGTCGCCCAGGGTCGAGGGTTCCAGGCTCACCAGGCGCTCAAAACCCTCGGGCTGGCAGGTGGTACTGGGGTAGTAGACCTCGGTGATGACTTCGAGCCCGTGTTCCGGCCCGATCTGGCCATCGGTAGGGCCGGCGATGATCGGCGCGAGCAAGCCGGTGGGGGAGCACAGCGGCAGGCTGCCGTCTGGCGTGGCGGTAGGCGCTGCGGTGGGCGTGGCTTCGCCACCACCGCCGCAGGCGGCCAGGAGGCCGGCCAGCAGCAGTAAGCAAAGGTGTTGTAGTTTCATAGTCTCTCCTTGATATTTATGCACCGTTAGTTCGCTTCGTTGTTGTCGGTCGGGTCAGAACACTCGCGGTCTTGCATGTCTATGTATCCATCTCCATCGTTGTCGAGGCCGTCACTGCATTGAGGGACTGGCGTAGCCGTCGGCTCAGGGGTGGGGGGAATGGTAGGTGTGGCCGGGTAGGCCAGGTAGGGCAATATGCTCTCAGGCACATCGGGCAGTTGAACCTCGTCGTCATTGAGCAGGACGCTCAGGTTGCCGACGTAGGCCCAGCAGCGTACTCCGCTGACCGGCCCGCGGAACTGCAACCAAAGCTCGTCTCGGCCGCGGCCTAGCGGTTCGTAGCGCTCGTCTGTGTAGAGGGTGTCCACAATATCGAACTGGCTGCTGTTGCCCTCGCGGCAGTTAGTTGTTTGGGCCGGCACTGCGAATAGAGTCGGCGCAAAGGGCGCGGTGGCCGTGGCGCTGGGTATCGGGCTGGGCGTCGCCGTCGGTGGGGCCACGGTTGCGCTGGGGCTGGCCGGCTGGGTCTCCGTCGGAGCCGAGGGCGTAAGCGGCGTTGGAGCCAGCAGTTGCCAGGCCAGCAAGGCGGCCAGCGGGAGGGCCAGCAGAAGGAGCCAGAGCTTGCCGATGCCAGCGCCCGGGCGTGTGCGCAGCGCCTGTTCCTGCAGCCGGCGGCCGGCATCCGCTGGCATGTCCGGCTGGCCCCAGCGCTCGTGCAGGCTGCTGGTGATCAACTGCTGCAGGCTGTCCAGCTCGCTGGCGTATGCGGCGCATTCAGGGCAACCGGCGAGGTGCGCATCCAGCTGGGCGCGCTGGCCGGGCTGCAGCAGGCCGTCGGCGGCCAGTTGCAGCAGCTCCTGAGTTTGGGCGTGGGTAAGCGGCTTCATCGGGCGGCTCGCTTGGGGCGATTGGCTTGTCTTAGTTCAGCGCCAAGATGCTGGCGGGCGATCGAAAGGCGTGAGTGCACGGTGCCCAGGTTGATCCCCAACACCTCGGCGATCTCTTGCGTGGAGAGCTCATGGTAGTAACGCAGGATCACAGGCAATCGGTGCTTCTCGTCCAGGCGGCTGATGGCCTGCCACATCGCGTGTGAATGCTCATGCGCAATGGCGGCGCGCTCCGGGTTGCTGCTCTCAGCCTGCTGCCGGTGCAGGGGCTGGCTGGCCGCCGCTAGCCGGGCACGGCGGGTGCGCTGGCGCAGCTGGCCGCGGCAGGTGTTGAGGGCGATCGAGAACAGCCAGGTCTGGAAGCTGCTCTCCTGCCGGTAATTCTTGAGCGCTTTGAGCGCGGCAATAAAGCTCTCCTGCGTGGCGTCCTCCGCATCGGCGGGGTCGTCAAGAATGGACAGGCAAAAGCGAAAAAGCCTGTCCTTGTGTTCAAGAACCAGGCTTTCTATTGCTTGCGGGTCGCCGGCTTTGCAGCGGGCTAAGGTCTGTGCGTCCAACGTCTCACGTATTAGATGCAGGTCGGTCTAAAAAGCTTCATTTTTCGTTGAAATTGCCAGGGGCAAATTATCCTACTTAAAACCAAAACCGCCGTTCTAAAACGGCGGTTTTGGACGCTGCATTTGCAGCGAGCGCTGTACTTTACAGCGTAGCGCTCTCGGCGCGACTCGAACACGCGACCCCTTGCTCCGCAAGCAAGTGCTCTATCCACTGAGCTACGAGAGCTAGTGCGAGGCGGTTTATGCCTCTGTTTCTACAAAATCCATAACCGCCTCGCACTTTGCAGTTTGCTGCGCAAACTGCGCGCTGCGGTCGGCTATGTGGTGAGGCGGTTGGTGCCTCAACTGGTACAGATCAGTAACCGCCTCACACTCTGGCGTTCGCAAAGGCGGCGAACGCCACGCATAAGAGCGAGTACTGAGATTGAGGCGGTTGGTGCCTCAACTACTGCGGATCAACCACCATCTCACGCTGGAGAACGGTGATGACGGCGGCGAATTGTACCGCTTCTTGCGGACAATTCCAGGCGGGGAGGGAGGGATTTGAACCCTCGTCCGGAGAAACCTCCGGAACCCACTTAGCAGGCGGGCGCACTAGACCGGGCTATGCGACCTCCCCGTTTATGTTGCTCAAGCGGAGGGAGAGGGATTCGAACCCCCGGTAGGTCGGAGACCTACAACGGTTTTCAAGACCGCCGCCTTAAGCCACTCGGCCATCCCTCCCACACCGCAAGAACGGTTGAGCGGCACATTTTACCATGTTCACGCTGAAAGTTAAGAGCTGGAGGGAAACGACGGGCGAATTTGCAGGAACTGGAAGCTGAGGAAGCCGAACAGCAGCGGCAGCCAGAAAGTGAGCACGCGGTAGCTGAGCGTGATCACCGCGGCTTGCTCCAGTGGCACGAACATCGAGGACAGCGTCAGAGTCAGGACACCTTCCACCACGCCGACGCCGGCCGGGGTGGGCGAGACGATGAGGAAGAGATAGGCGATGGCAAAGCCGGCGATCAGCGTGCCGATCGACAGTGGCACCTGAAAGGCCATGAAGACCGCGGTCAGTACGCACAGCAACATTCCCTTGCTGAGCAGGGCGTAAAACAATGGCTTGAGCAACTTGCGCGGCTGGCGCGCCGAGCGCAGACCTTCGGCAATGTCGTGGGCGAACTGCTCGGCGCGGTCTTCGGAGACGGCTTTGCGCTTGGTGAACGGCGAGCTGAGCTTGTTGGTGGCGCGGGCGATCCAGCGCAGGAAGCGGCCAAGCGCGTTGGGGGCGCGCATCCCCAGGTACAGGATCACCAGCAGGATCGTAGTCATCACCGCCAGCACGCCGGAGGCGGCCAACTCAGGCCCGGTGATATCGTCGCGGCGGAAGAGCACGATCAGCCCCAGCACCAGATACAGTGCAAAGCCGGCGTATTCGAACAGGACGAATAGCGCGCCAGCCACCGTGGCGTGGGCCGAAGGCAGGCGGCGGCGCCGGGCATCCGAAATGATGACGGCCATGCCGCTCATGCCCATGGAGGGCGCCACTACGTTCACGAAGTTGGCGGCGGCCGCCAGCGGCACGAGCGGGGCCACCGGGCGCTCGACGCCCAGGGCGGCGAAGACGGCCTGGTAGGTGGCCGCCGTGCACAGCAGCCAGGCGGCGATGAACAGCAGCGCCAGGCCGATAAAGCGCCAATCGCTGCGTTGGAGGACCTCTACGATCACGTCGAACTGGGTGAAATGGTTGAGGATGAACAATAGCCCCAGCAGCAATATCAAACCGATGAAAAGTTTTCGCATGACGCATTGATTATACAGGCCGCACTTTTTTAGGTATCGCGGGCGGCAAGGGGCTTCGGCACGGCGCAGATGAGTGCCTGAGCGTATAATAAGAATCGTTGCAAGGGCGCGTCGCAACCTAACGGCGCGAGTTTTAATCTCATATAGATGAAGGAGCCCAATGGCCGATAAGCTTGCCTGGATAGGTGAAGAATTGCAGGCCCTGCGTGATGCAGGCCTGTACAACCATATCCGCACTTTGGGCTCCCCACAGGGCGCCTGGCTGCAAGTAGACGGCCAGCGCGTGCTCAACTTCTGCTCCAATAACTATCTGGGTCTCGCCAACCATCCGCGCCTGCTGGCCGCGGCCGAGGAGGCCATGCGCAAGTACGGCCTCGGCCCCGCCGCCGTGCGCAGCATTGCCGGCACCATGGACCTGCATGTTGAGCTCGACAAGCGCATGGCCGCCTTCAAAGGCGTGGAGGCCGCCATCACGCTGCAGTCCGGCTTCACCGCCAACCTGGCCGTGCTGCCCGCCCTGGTGGGCAAGGAAGACGCCATCTTCTCAGATGAGCTCAACCATGCCAGTATCATCGACGGCAGCCGCCTCTCGGGCGCAACGATCGTGCGCTACAAGCATTGCGATCCGGCCGACCTGCAGCGCGTGCTGGCCGAGCGCCGCGGCGAGTTCCGCCGCGCCCTGGTGGTGACGGATGGGGTGTTCAGCATGGACGGCGATGTGGCCCCGCTGCCTGAGATCTACGCTGTCACCAGCCAGGCGGATGCCATCCTGATGGTAGATGATGCGCACGGCGAAGGCGTGCTGGGCAAGGGCGGGCGCGGCATCGTGGACCACTTTGATCTGCACGGCAAGGTGGATGTGGAAGTTGGCACTTTCTCCAAGGCGTTCGGCGTGGTGGGTGGCGTGGTGGCGGGCAATGCTCGCATCGTGGAGTGGCTGCGCCAGCGCGGCCGCCCCTTCCTGTTCTCCTCCGCCATGACGGTGCCGGATGTGGCCGCCTGCCTGGCTGCGGTAGACCTGCTGGAAGAATCCAATGAGCTTGTGGAACGCCTGTGGGCCAACACTGAGTTCTTCAAGAAAGAAATGCAGGCTTTGGGATTCGACACCGGCAAGAGCGTAACGCCGATCACGCCGGTGATGCTGGGCGATGAGCAATTGGCGCAAAAATTCAGCAAAGCCATGTTCGAAGCCGGCGTGTTTGCGATGGCGATCGCTTTCCCCACAGTGCCGCGCGGCACAGCCCGCCTGCGGGTCATGATCTCGGCCGCCCATTCCAACAGCGATCTGGAGCACGGCCTGCAAGCCTTTGCAGATGTAGGCCGCAAGCTGGGAGTGATCTCCTGATGAGCGCCTGGCCCGGCAAGTTCGTCATCGGCCTCACCGGCAACATCGCCACCGGCAAGAGCGTGGTGCGCCGCATGCTGGAGCATGCCGGCGCCTTTGGCATCGACGCGGACGCGCTTTCGCACCGCGCCATCGAGCATAACGGCCCGGGTTACGCCGCGGTGGTGCAGAGCTTCGGCAACTATATTCTCAAAGACGATGGCGAGATCGACCGCAAGAAGCTGGGCCAGATCGTGTTCGCCGATCCGCAGGCGCTCAAGCTGCTCGAGAGCATCATCCATCCCATAGTGCGCGAGGGGGTGGACCACCTGGCGCGGCTCAGCCCGCACCAGGTGATCGTGATCGAGGCCATCAAGCTGCTCGAGTCGCCGCTGCGCCAGATGTGCGATGTGATCTGGGTGGTCACCGCCGACGAGACCGTGCAGTTGGCGCGGCTCAAACATAAGCGCGGCATGGATGCGGACGAAGCGCGCAAGCGCATGGCCAGCCAATCCTCGCAGGCTGAGAAAGCCGCCCAGGCGGATACGGTGATCGACAACAGCGCCTCCATTGAGCAGACCTGGCAGCAGGTCAAGGACGCATGGCGCAAGCTGTTCCCGCAGGCCACCGGCGAGACGGTGCCGACCCGCCTGCGCGGGGCGGTCACCGCCGGCCTGGCGAATGGGATGCAGGTGATGCGCGCCCGCCCGCGCCAGGCCGAGGACATTGCCGGCTTCATCAACGCCAACAACGGCACGGGTAAGCTGCAGCCCGCCCAGGTGGTGAACGCCTTTGGCGAAAAGGCCTTCCTGCTTTTGCATACGCTGGATGGCCTGAAAGCCCTGCTGGGTTGGAAGGTCGAGAACCTGGTGGCCCGCGTAGATGACTTCTACCTGGAACGCGGTCTGGCCCATGCCGAATATGTGCCCTTCCTCGTTAGCGAAGTAGAGCAGGCCTCGCGCGAGCTGCAATGCGAGGTGATCCTGCTGTTCGTCGCGCCGGCGCTGGCCGCCCAGCGCGATCTGTGGCTCGGCCTGGGCTATGAGGAGCGCCTGCCCAGCGAGCTCAGCGTGGGCGCCTGGCACGAAGCTGCCCAGGAATCGGCCACGGCGGGCAGTGTGATGTTGTTCAAGCAATTACGGGCTGACAGGGTGCTGCGGCCCATCTAAGCTATGCGCAATCTTTTCGACGAGCTCACCTTTATTTTGCAACGCCTCAGCCTGGCCAGCTTTGTTGACCTGGCGCTGGTGACGCTCATCATTTTTGCGGTGCTGCTCTTCATCCGTAATACCCGCGCCATGGTGCTGCTGCGCGGTTTCCTGCTGCTGTATGTGGTCATTAGCCTGTTCACCGTCATTTTTGAGTTGCCCGCCTTCTCGTGGCTGGTGCGCAACTCCGTGCCTGCCATCCTGGTAGCGATCCCGGTGATCTTCGCCCCGGAGATCCGCCGGGTGCTGGAGCGCTTTGGCCGCGCCAGCACCATCCTCAGCGGGCGCAGCCGCCAGGGCGCCGGCCGCGATGTGATCCAGTCGCTGGCGCATGCCGCCATCCGCCTGTCGGAGCGCCGCTTCGGCGCGCTGATCGTGCTGCAACGCCTCGACAGTTTGGAAGAGTATGTCGAGACCGGCGTGGCGATGGGCGCCCAGGTGACGCCCGAGCTGCTGCTGCAGATCTTCTATCCCAATACGCCGCTGCATGATGGGGCGGCCATCATTGCCGACGACCGCGTCATCGGCGCTTCGTGCGTGATGCCGCTGTCTTCCAGCGGCGTGCTGTCCGAGAGCGCCGAACGCCGCATGGGCTTGCGCCACCGCGCCGCGCTCGGCACCTCTGAGATCAGCGACGCGGTCGCCTTGGTGGTCTCCGAAGAGACCGGCGCAATCTCCGTGGCGTTCGGCGGCCGCATGATCCAGCGCCTGGGCCGCGAGCGTTTGGAAGGCGTGCTGCGTGCCTTCTACCGCCCGGTGGAATCCGAAAGTGTGGTGGAGCGCTTCCTGGCGCGCTATTTGCCCTTCCTGCTGCCTGACCCGCCAGAGGAGTCGGAGAACTGATGCTGCGCCTCTTGCTGCAACGCCTGTGGTCCAACATCGGCACGCTGACGCTGGCCTTCCTGCTCGCCTTTGCGGTGTGGATGTCGGCCGTGGTGGCGGCCGATCCCAACGAAGTGCGTGATTATCCGGCGCCCCTGGCGCTCGAAGTGCGCGGGCTCGACCCCAGCTTGCTGCTGATCGGCAACCCGCCTGCCGAAGTGACGGTGCGCCTCGGCGCGCCCAGCTCGCTGTGGCAGCAGCTCACCGCCCAGCCGCGCCCGGTCAGCGCGTATATTGACCTGAGCGGCCTGACCGAGGGCGAGCACACGGTGGATGTGGAGATCGAGTCCTCGCTGCGCCCGATCCGCGTGGCTAACATTTCCCCCATGCAAGTGCAGATCACGCTGGAGCCGCGCGCCGTGCGGGA
This sequence comes from Anaerolineales bacterium, assembly GCA_019454165.1. GTDB lineage: Bacteria > Chloroflexota > Anaerolineae > Anaerolineales > UBA11579 > JAMCZK01. The sequence goes on from CP075367.1 coordinate 1,238,943, forward strand.
TGTGCCCATCACCGCCCAGCTGCAAGGCCAGCTCGCGCTGGGCTTCCAGCTGGATGGCATCACACTCGAGCCTGAAAGCGCCACCGTGATCGGCCCCATGAGCCTGATGGCGCAGGTGGCCGGGCTGCAGGCGGCGCTGGATATCAACCAGGCGCGCGAATCCATCAGCACCAACGTGCCGCTGCGCGCTGTGGATGCCAATGGGGTGGTGCTCAGCGGTCTCACGATCGAGCCGGCTGAAGCCCGGCTGGAAGTCAGTATTCTGCAATCCGGCGGTTATCGCGATGTGGCCGTGAAAGTGGAGACCATCGGCCAGCCGGCTAGCGGCTTCCGCGTCACGGACATCTCCGTTTCGCCGCCGGTGGTGACCCTGTTCTCAGCTGACCCGCAAGTGGTCGCTGATCTGCCGGGTTTCGTCAGCACGCTGCCGCTGGACCTGACCAATCTCAATGATGATCTGGAGACGCGCTTGCTGCTCGACCTGCCGCCCGGCGTCATCGTGGTGAGCGAAGAGCAGGATGTGCGCGTGACCATCGGCATTGCCCCGGTGGAAAGCAGCCTGCTGCTCAACCTGAATGTTGAAGTGGTGGGCCTGGCCAGCAACCGCACTGCGACCCTCTCGCCAGAGAGTGTTAGCGTCATCATCTCCGGCCCGCTCACCATGCTGCAAAACCTCTCGCCGGCTGATATTCGCCTGATCGTGGACGTGAACGGTTTGGCGTTGGGAACGCATTTACTTGAGCCTGAAGCCGCAGAGCTGCCCACCGGCCTGCAGATCCTATCCATTACGCCGGTCTCTATTGAAGTCGTGATCGCGCGTCGTTAAAAGAAAGAATTCATGCCAAAACCTGTTGTAGCTATTGTGGGCCGCCCCAATGTGGGCAAGAGCGCCCTGTTTAATCGCCTGGCCGGGCAACGCCTGGCCGTAGTGGATGATGTGCCTGGCACCACGCGTGACCGCCTGTACGCCGAATCCGAATGGGTCGGCACGCAGTTCCTGATCGTGGATACGGGCGGCATCGACCCCACCACGGTGACCCGCGGCCGCGAGCCGCTCTCGATCGGCTCGGCCGAGTTCATCCAACAAATTCGCGAGCAGGCTCAGCAAGCCGTCAGCGATGCGGACCTGGTGATGTTCGTGGTGGATGTTGAAAGCGGCGTCACGCCGGCTGACCGCGAGGTGGCTGGCATCCTGCGCCGCAGCCAGCGCAAGCAGGGCGACCGCCTGTTGCCGCCGGTACTGCTGGTGGTCAACAAGGTCGACTCCGTACAGCGGCGTGACCACCTGGCCGAGTTCTACGAGTTGGGCATGGGCGAGCCGCATCCGGTATCCGCCGTGCACGGTTCTGGCACCGGCGACATGCTGGATGCGTTGGTAGCGGCGTTGCCTCCGCAGGTCGAAGACCCTGAGGAAGTGGATGCAGATTTATCCATCGCCATCGTCGGCAAACCCAATGCGGGCAAATCCACCCTGTTGAACGCGTTGGTGGGGGAGGAGCGCGCCATCGTTAGCGACATCCCGGGTACGACGCGCGACACGGTGGACAGTTTTATCGACTACGAGGGCCAACGCATCAAGCTGATCGATACGGCCGGCTTACGCCGCCGCGGCAAGATCGAGCCGGGAGTTGAGAAGTACTCCGCCATCCGCACCGTGCGGGCGATCGAGCGGGCCGAAGTGGTGCTGCTGATGATCGACGCCACGACGGGCATCACCGCCCAGGATGCGCACATTGCCGGCTATGTACAGGATGCCTGGAAGAGCGCCGTCATCCTGGTGAACAAGTGGGATGCGGTGGACAAAGACACCTATAGCATGGAGCAGTACACTCGCAATATTCGCTATGTGCTGAAGTTTATCGATTATGCTCCCATGATCTTTATCTCGGCCAAGACCGGGCAACGCGTCAAAGAGGTGCTGCCCATCGCGGCCACGGTCGGCGCGGAGCGCATGGTCAAGCTCAGCACTTCGCAGGTCAACCGCGTGCTGGAGGATGCGCAGGAGCGCCAGCCGGCGCCCAACCGCGCTGGCCGCAACCTGCGCATCTACTATGGCACCCAAGTGCGCAGCGACCCGCCGACCTTTCTGCTGTATTGCAACGATCCTAAGCTGCTGCACTTCACCTATGAGCGCTATCTGGAGAACCGCATTCGTGAAGCCTACGGCTTCCTGGGTACGCCGATCCGGATCGTGGCCAAGAAGCGCGAGTAGGCAGCTTTCAGCTGTTTGGCGGTCAGCTCCACAAACCCGCTCAGGATGACAATACTTAATCAACAGAAGGCCGCACGAAGTACGGCCTTCTGTTTTGCTGACTGCTGAAAGCTGACGCTAGCAGCTATTTGCCCGGCACGATCTTGGCCAGGCTGCTGGTTACGGCCTTCAGGTCGGCGGCGTGGGTCTTGAGCTTGTTCACATCGCCGGACTGCAGGCCGCTGCGCACTGAGTTCACCGTGGCCGAGGTCTTGGCCTCGTTGTCGATGATCATCTGGGTCCACTTCTCCAGGTTGATCAGCATGGTCTGAGCGTTCTTGGGCACGATAGGCAGGTTCTTCACGATCGGCACGATCACATCGAGCACCTGGTTGGCGCTGCGGGCGTATTTGACCGCCACGCCGTGCAGGCTGCCAAAGGTGGTGGTCAGCTCCAGGGCAACTTCCTGGATCGTGTCGATCATCTGGGCATTCTCGCGCACGCTGCTGGAGATCTGGTCCAGCGAGGAGGACAGCTTGTTGGAGAATTTGACATAGCCGGTCTTGGAAGGCACGGCCTTGATGGGGCGGGGGTTGCGCATGGTGGCTCCTGTTTGTGGGGTTAAAATTGGCGGCAGTATAACAACGTTGGCCTGTACGCCTGGGCTGAGCAGGTTAAGAATTGGTAAACATCCCCAGCCCGGGGCCGCGCGTGACTATAATTCGCAGTGATGAGCGTCAACATCCACGCCAACCGCTATACGCCCGCTGAGGAGTGGGCCAACAGCATCTCGCACGCCATCGGCATTGTGCTGTCGATCGCCGGGCTGGCGGTGCTGGCCAGCTTTGCCAGCCTGCTGGGTACGACCTGGCATATCGTCAGCTGCAGCATCTATGGCGCAACGCAGATCATGCTGTACACCACTTCGACGCTGTATCACAGCATCCCCATCGAGCGCGTCAAAAAGCTGCTGCGCACGCTGGATCATTCGGCCATCTTCCTGTTGATCGCCGGGACTTATACGCCCTTCCTGCTGGTGAACCTGCGCGGCCCGTGGGGCTGGAGCCTGCTGGCCGTGGTGTGGGCGCTGGCGATCGCTGGCATCGCCCTGCAGGGTGTCATGCTCAAGCTGCCGCGCTGGGTCAACGCCATCCCGTACATCGGTATGAGCTGGCTGGTGGTCGTCGCTATCCGCCCCATGCTGGAGAGCGTGGCGCCTGGTGGCCTGTGGCTGCTGGCGGCCGGCGGGCTGGCCTACATGGTAGGCGTGATCTTCTATGTATGGAAGAAGCTGCCATTCAACCACGCCATCTGGCACGGCTTTGTGTTGCTCGGCAGCGCCCTGCATTATTTTTCGATACTTTTCTATGTAATTCCGCTAGCTCAGGCTATCTAAAGTAAAAAAAGCCCGCCATTCGGCGGGCTTTTTGTTTGCTCGTGGCTAGGCCACCGGTGGGCGGCGCCCGAAGACGAGCGAGATAACGAACAGCACCAAAAAGACAACGAACAGGATCTGAGCGATGTCTGTTGCAGTACCGGCGATGCCGCCGAAGCCCAAGGCGCCGGCGATCAGGGCAACGATCAGAAAGGTCAGGGCCCAGTTAAGCATAAATCCTCCATTTCTAGCTGGCCCGTGCCAACTAATGCGGAGAACGGGTCTATGTCTGGCTAAGTTACCTTTGGGGCTTGACTCACATCTGGCTTTTAGTTATTCTTATTCCAGTAGAACATGTTGGAATATGTTGGAACAGGAAACTAGACTCCAGAGCAGTGGCAAGCCGCTGTATGAGGCGATGGCCGACGAGCTGCGTGAGCAGATGCGTACCGGCCGCCTGCAGCCCGGCCAGCGCATCCCCTCCGAAAGCGAGCTATGCGAGCTGTACGGGGTGGGGCGCAACACCGTGCGCCACGCCATCGCCGACCTGACCGCCCAGGGCTATCTGCGCACGCTGCAGGGCGTCGGCAGCTTCGTCACCGAGCCACGCGTCAGCAAGACCGCCGAATACCTGCTGGGCTTCACCCAAGAGATGCAGATGCAGGGCCGCCAAGTTGGCAGCCGCGTGTTGGAAGCCAACCTGGTACCAGCTGATGCCTTCCTGGCGCGCCGGCTGCAGGTGCAGCTCGGCAGCCCGGTGGTATTTCTCAACCGTCTGCGTTTCATGGACGGCGAGCCGACTGCGATCGAGCGCGCCTACTTGCCGCACGAGCTGTTCCCCGGCATCCTGGAGCACGACTTCTCCGCCACCTCGCTGTATCAAGTATTGGCCGACGAATACGGCCAGCGTCCAGACCACGCCGAGCAGGAGATCGAAGCCAGCTTAGCCAGCGAACAAGTGGCCGAGCTGCTCGGCCTGCCGCAGCCGGCGGTGGTCTTCGTCTTCCACCGCGAAACCCGCACAGCGGATGGCCGCGTGATCGAATACGTCGACTCTGAAGTGCGCGCCGACCATTTCCGTTTCTATGCCAATCTCAAGCTGCACGCCCCTGTGCAGGATTTTGGCTTTCGCCGCCTGCCGATCCCCGTTGGGGGCGGGAAGGGCTAGCGCCACCCTGTGGCCCTGCCTATAATCCACCTATGGCCATCTCAGACGCCGAGATCCAGCAGATCGTGCAGCGCGTGACTGCCCAACTGGGCGGTGAGCGCTCGCCCGCAATGCAGAAGCCGCAAGACCCATCCAGCGGCCGCGTCGTAGCTGTAGGCGCTGACCATGGCGGCTACGCCATGAAAGAGGTGCTGGAGGAGCATTTGAAGGCCAACGGCTACACCGTCATTGATTGCGGTACCAACAGCACCCAGGCGGTGGACTATCCCGACTTTGCCGAGGCGGTGGCCCGCAAAGTAGCCAGCGGCGAAGCCTGGCGCGGCATCATCGTGGATGGGGCCGGCATCGGCAGCTGCATGGCCGCCAACAAAGTGGGCGGCGTGCGCGCCGCTCTGTGCTACGACTACGCCACGGCGGTCAACAGCCGTGAGCACAACGATGCGAACGTGCTGACCCTGGGCGCCGGCCTGATCGGCCTGGCGCTGGCCAAGCAGATCGCGGATACCTGGCTGCGCACCGAGTTCGGTGGCGGCCGCCACGCCGGGCGCGTGGACAAGATTATGGCGATCGAGGAACGATCGGCAATTGAGGCAAACCATGGCATACGATAGCGAACAAGTCCGCAAGATCGTGGAGATCGTCACGCGTGAGGTCTTGCACGCGCTGGCTGAGCAGGAGCACACGCACAGCCACGCCAATTGCGAGCACTGCACGCAGGAATGCGCCGATGGCATCTGCGTCAAGACTTGCTTTGATCGCGTCGGCCACGTCATCAGCGCTGGCGCCGAGCGCCTGACCTCTTCATTGGGCGGTATCCCGGATGACCCCAGCGTCGCCAAACTGATTGATCACACTTTGCTCAAGCCTGACGCCACGCCGGACCAGATCGCCCAGTTGTGCTACGAGGCGCGCAAGTACGGCTTCGCCTCTGTGTGCGTCAACCCGGGCTACGTCAAGCTGTGCGCTGACCTGCTCAAGAACACGGATGTCAAAGTCTGCACGGTGATCGGCTTCCCGCTGGGCGCGGATGCGCCGGATGTCAAAGTCTTCGAGACCGAGACCGCCCTGCGCGACGGCGCCACTGAGATCGACATGGTTATCAACATCGGCGCCCTCAAGGGGCGTGATTACACCCTGGTGGCGCGTGATATTGCCGGGGTGGTGCAGATCTCGCATGCCGCCGGCGTATTGGTGAAAGTCATTATTGAAACCGCGCTGCTTGAAGAGGAAGAGAAAGTCACTGCTTGCCTGCTGGCCAAAGAAGCTGGGGCGGACTTTGTGAAGACTTCGACTGGCTTCTCCGGCGGTGGTGCTACCGCCGCCGACATTGCGCTGATGCGCCGCGTGGTCGGCCCGGATATGGGCGTCAAAGCCAGCGGCGGCGTGCGTGACTACGCCGATGCCAAGACCCTGGTGGACGCCGGCGCTACCCGCATCGGCGCCAGCGCAGGCGTCAAGATCGTGGCCGGCGAAAAAGAAATGAGCAGCACGCGCGTGAGCGTTGCTGCTGCTCCTGAACCGGCAAAGGCATATTGATATGTTAATCGCAAAAGTCATCGGCACCACCGTCGCGACCATCAAGGATCCCAAGCTGGAAGGGCGCAAGCTGCTCATCTGCCGTGAGGCTGATGAGACCGGCAAGGCGACCGGCAAGCCCTATGTGGCCATCGATACGGTGGACGCCGGCGTGGGCGACCTGGTGCTCACCGCCCACGGCTCCAGCGGCCGCCAGACTGCTATCACCAAAGACACGCCGGTCGACGCGGTCATCATGGCCGTGATCGACTCGCTGCAGGTGGATGGGGCCAACACCTATAAGAAGTAACCATGGCTGATCTCGACAAAGACCTCCAGTCCATCCAGCAGGCCCGCCACATGGTGGAAGCCGCCTATGCCGCTCACCGTATTTGGGCCACCGCCACGCAAGAGCAGGTGGACCGCGTGTGCCAGGCCATGGCGGATGCCGCTTACCAGGCTTCGGAACGCCTGGGGCGCATGGCCAGCGAGGAGACCGGCTACGGCGTACCCGAGCACAAGAAGCTCAAGAACGAATTCGCTTCGCGCCACGTCTGGGAGAGCATCAAGCACATCAAGACCGTGGGCGTTGTGCGGCACGACCCGCAGACCCGCGTCTATGAGATTGCCTGGCCCATGGGCGTGGTGGCGGCGCTGACCCCCAGCACCAATCCCACCTCCACCACCATGAACAAGATCCTGATCTCGGTCAAGGCTCGCAACGGGGTGGTGGTGGCCCCACATCCGGCGGCGGTCAACTCCTGCGTCGAGACCGCCGCCCTCATGGCGCAGGCCGCTGTGGCGGCCGGCGCGCCCGAGGGGCTGGTCCAGTGCATGTCGCACATCAGCTTGCAGGGCACGAACGAGCTCATGAGCCACCGCCGCACGGCGGTGATCCTGGCCACCGGCGGCAGCCCCATGGTGCGCGCCGCCCACTCGCAGGGCAAGCCGGCCTACGGCGTCGGCCCCGGCAATGTGCCAGTGTATGTTGACCGCAGCGCGGATCTGGAGCGGGCCGCCCGTTACATCGTGGCCAGCAAGTCCTTCGATTATTCCGTCATCTGTGCCACCGAGCAGGCCGTCATCGCCGACCGGCCCATCGCGGCCCGCCTGCAGCAACTCATGGAGAACGAAGGCGCGTACTTCATGACCGAAGCGCAGACCCAGGCCATGCGCACCACGCTCTTCCACCCGGATGGCAGCATCAACACCGCCACTGTGGGCAAGTCACCCCAGGTGCTGGCGGGGTTGGCCGGCATCAGCATCCCCAGCCATGCGCGCATCCTGGTGGCCAAGCTGCGCAAGATCGGCCGCGAAGAGCCGCTCTCGCGCGAGAAGCTCACCACAGTCTTGGGCTGGTACGAGGTGGACGGCTGGGAGCAGGGCTGCGACCGCTGCATCGAGATGATCTTGTTCGGCGGGCGCGGCCACAGCGTCATTCTGCACACAGGTGACGACAAGATCGCCATGGCCTTTGGCCTGGAGAAGCCGGTCTTCCGCATTGGCGTCAACACCATGGGCACGCTGGGCACCATCGGCCTCACCACCAAGGTGATGCCTTCGCTGACCCTCGGCTCCGGCGGCATTGGCGGCGCCATTACGGGCGACAACATCACCGTCTATCACCTCTTCAATATCAAGCGCATGGCTTACGAAACCACGCCGCCGCCGGAAGCCGCCATGCGACCGGGTAGCGTACCCTCCGGCCCGGTGAATGCACCGTCGGCCAACGAGATCGAAAAGATCGTCGCCGATGTAGTCAACGAGATTCTGCGTAACTCCTAAACGGAGTGCGATATGAAATCAACCAAAAGGACAAGAGTTCCGAAGGAGAAAGAAATGGCACAAGATTTGGGTTTGATCGCTTTGGGAATGGTGGAAACCCGCGGCCTGGTGGGCGCGGTGGAAGCCGCAGACGCTATGGTGAAGGCAGCCAACGTGGTGCTCATCGGTTCTGAGTACGTGGGCGGCGGCTATGTCACCGTAATGGTGCGTGGCGATGTTGGCGCGGTCAAGGCCGCCACCGACGCCGGCGCCGCGGCTGCCAAGCGCATTGGCGAGCTGGTGTCCGTGCACGTGATCCCGCGCCCGCATGAGAACGTCGAGATGATCCTGCCGCAGCAGACCCGCGGCGCTCTGGGCGGCCGCTCCGGCGCTAAGTAGTAGGCGCGCCGTTGTCGAACGCTCCCGCCGCCACGCGGGACCCTGCCGCCATGCTGGCGCAGGCCGCGCAGGTGCTGCGCTGGCTGGGTGACCCCGAGCCCGCGCCGCTAGCCCAGCCGCCGCAAGGCGAGCTGTACGTCGGCGCCGATCTGGGCACCGCCTACCTGACCCTGGTCGTGCTGGATGGCGAAGGCGTGCCCATCGCCGGCGAGTACCAGTTTGCCCAAGTGGTGCGTGACGGCCTGGTGGTGGACTATGCCGGCGCGGTCGAGCGGCTGGCGGGCATGAAGGCCCGCGTGGAAGCGCGTATCGGCCGCCCGCTGGAGTACGCCGCCAGTGCATACCCGCCCGGCGTACCGCTGGCTGAAGTGCGCGCCACCGCCAACGTGGTGGAAGCCGCCGGCCTGCGCTGCGAGACCTTGGTGGACGAGCCCAGCGCCGCAAATGCGCTGCTGGGCATGCAGGACGGCGCAATCGTGGATGTGGGCGGTGGCACGACTGGCATCGCCATCCTCCGTGACGGCGAGGTGGTCTACACCGCTGACGAAGCCACTGGCGGCACGCACTTTACCCTCGTGATCGCTGGGGCGCACGGCATCAGCTTTGAGGACGCCGAGGCAATGAAGACTGATCCGGCCCAGCAGGCCCGCCTGCTGCCGGTGGTGCGCCCGGTGATGGAGAAGGTGGCCAGTATCACGGCCCGCCACATCGCCGCGTACGAGGAGCAGGGCGGGCCGCCCGTGCAGCAGCTCACTTTGGTGGGCGGCACGGTCAGCTTCCCCGGCATGGCGCAGGTCGTGCAGGAGTACACCGGCATCGCCACCAGCGTTCCGCCGCATCCGGTGTTCGTCACACCAATCGGCATGGCGCTGCACAGCAGGAACGCCTGACTCGTCATTGCGAGGACGTGAAGCGGCCTAGCTACAAAGGTACTGTCATTGCGAGGAAGTGAAGCGGCGTAAGCTGCTGAACGACGAAGCAATCCCCAACGGGATTTGCAAAAACAGCTTGGGGCTCGCTTCGCTAAGCGCTGCAGAGCAGCGCACCGCTCGCAATGACAAATAACAGAGGAGTTGTATGGCACAAGAAAAATTCTCATTACGCTGCTACTGCTATCTGGACCGCATGCAGCCGCAATACGCCGCCTTCGTCGGCACCATCACCCAGGGTGACCTGCCCACCGAGGGCATGGCATCCCTGTACGTGGAGATGGCGCCCGGCAACGAAGCCTTCCGCATGGTGGATATCGCCGTCAAGGCCACCGAGGCCCGCCCCGGCGCTCAACTGGTCGAGCGCGAGTTCGGCATGTTCGAAGTGCACTCCATGAATCAGGCCGCGGTCAAAGAAGCCGGCCAGGCCGTGCTCGACCGCCTGGGTCTCACTGTACAAGACCGCATCAAGCCCAAGATCGCTTCGCAGCAGATCATTACCAACGTTGACCCGTACCAGGCCCAGCTGCTCAACCGTTTCCGCAAGGGCAGCATGCTGGTGCCGGGCGAGACCATGCTGGTGATGGAAGTCGCCCCCGCCGCCTACATCAACCTGGCCTGCAACGAGGCCGAGAAGAAGGCCAGCATCAAAGTGATGCACGTTTCCTCCGTGGGCCGCTTTGGCCGCATGTGGCTGGCCGGCAGCGAAGCGGAGATCGTCACTGCCAGCGAAGCCGCCACGCAGGCCCTCAACGCGCTGGATGGTATTGAAGGCTAAGGAGCAACCATGCCGAAGGTCTTTTACACCGAGCGAGATATTGAAGACCTGGCCCGCCAGGGTGTGACCTCGCTCACCATCACCGAGGATACGGTGCTGACCGAGCTGGCCCGCGAGAAAGCCCGCCGGGCGGGCATTGCCCTGGTTGATGAGAAGGACAGCCGTCCCTCCTCCGCCGCGGCCGCGTCGCCGGCGGCCAGCAGCCCCGCGGCAGCCAAGCCCGCCGCCGGCGAGCTGGAAGCCCGCGTGTTCAGCGCGGTCAAGGCCAAGCTGGGCAGCCAGGTCGACGAAACCCTGCTGCGCACCATCGTGCAGCGCGTCATCAAGAGCCTGGGCAAGTAGATGCTCTTCGGCCGTGTGCGCGGGGTGGCCATCAGCACCCTCAAGTATCCCGACATTACCGGTTATCGCCTGCTGGTAGTGCAGCCGCTCAATAGCAAGCTGGAACCTGTCGGTACGCTTCAGGTGGCCGTGGATACCGTAGAAGCGGGCGAGGGTGACCTGTGTGTGATGGTGCGCTCGCGTGAAGCCGCGCTGGCCATGCCTGATAACAAGTTCGTCCCGGTGGATCTGGCGCTGGTGGGCCTGGTGGATGAGTTGCAGGTGCGCCCGGACGGCGAATTCGATTTCACCCTTAAGGCGGGCACGGCCCGTTACAGCTAGATGATTATTGGCAAAGTTACCGGCACGGTAGTCACCACGCTCGGCCATCCCGCGTTCAAGCGCCGCCGCCTGCTGGTCGTGCAGCCGCTCACCCTGCCGGGGGAGCAGCCCAGCGGCGATTTCATCGCCCTCGACAATACCCATGCCGGGGTGGGGGACACGGTGCTGGTCAACCGCGAGGGTAACGGCGCCCGCCAGGTGCTGCAGGACCCGGATGCCCCGGTGATCTCCGTAATTGTTGGCATCGTTGATTCGTTGACCATCCCAAGCCTGGAATAGTCTCGCACTGCGAGGCTGTATAATCGCCCCTCAACTTCATGGCACTCCCTCCTCATTCCCCGCACACTACCGAAGATGTAGGCCCGCTCGACCGCCAAAACGTGGTGGCTCTCGAAACGCAGCCGCCCTCCACGGGCAGGCGTATGCTGTTGGAGCTGATCGAGACGATCCTGCTGGCGCTGTTCTTGTTCCTGGCCATCAACTTTGTTTCGGCCCGCATCCGCGTCGATGGCGTCAGCATGGAGCCCACCTTCCAGCTCGGCGACTATGTCGTCGTCAATCGTCTGGCCTACCGCGCCGGCGAGATCGAGCGCGGCGATGTGGTCGTGTTCCCTGCGCCGAATAGCCCGGAGATCGACTACATCAAGCGCGTGGTGGCACTGCCCGGCGACCGCATCGCCATCTACAACGGGGCCGTGGTCGTCAATGGCGTGACCCTGCAGGAGCCGTATATTCTGGAGCGGCAGGGCGGTAACTATGCTGAGCGCATCGTGCCCGCTGGCTATATCTTCGTGATGGGCGACAACCGCAATAACTCAGATGACTCGCGCAGCTGGGGCTTCCTGGCCATCGAGAACATCATCGGCAAGGCTGTCTTCCGCTACTGGCCCTTCACCAACATGACGGTTGTGGATCACCCGGTCTTGTTGGCCGGCCAACCCTAAACTTCACGCAATTTTTCCCGCGCAGGCATGGTAAAATGCCGCCTGCTCTTAGGCAAAGGATGTTGCGTTACTCGGCGTAGCCGAGTAGCAACTCCAAGAGCAAGTGCTTCGCACTTGCGACGCCCCCATCGTCTAGAGGCCTAGGACGTGGCCCTTTCAAGGCTAAAACCGGGGTTCGAATCCCCGTGGGGGCATACGTGGCGGCTGGCGCCGCCACTCCCGGGAGTTGCTACTGAGCTTCGCTCGGTCACGCAACTCCACCGCTGGTTCGCCAAGCAAGACGCCTCACATCGTGAGGCGTCTTGCTTTTTAGCGTGATAGCGAATGAGATGACCATCTTCACTAACTTGGCTGTGCAGGTAGGTAAGTTTGCCCGGAGGCTTGGCAAAGACTTGACATTTTGGAGCCGTTGCCTTATATTGAAAATGAAATTCATTTTCAATAAGGAGTGTTATGCGTACTGTAGTTGTTGTGATTTTGGCTTTGTTGCTCACAGCTTGTGCCCCGGCACCGGGTGCTTCGGATGGGCTCAAGGTCGTAGCCACCACGCCCATTCTGGCCGATATTGTGTCCCAAGTGGGTGGAGAGCATATTGAGCTTAGCGTTCTTATCCCCGCTGGCACAGATCCCCATGCGTTTGAACCTACACCGCAAGACGCTGCCCGGCTCACCGAGGCAGATCTTGTCGTGGTCAATGGCCTCGGTCTGGAAGAATCCCTGACCTCTCTCCTTCACGAGGTTGAGGAAGATGGCCGGGTTGTCGTCGCTTCAGAGGGCATTGCCACTCTCGATTTCGAGCATGAGCATGAGGGCGAACACGAAGACGAGCATGAGCACGAAGACGAACACGCGCACGATGAGGAGGATGAGCACGAGGGCGAGCACAGTCATGAGGGGCAAGATCCGCATGTATGGATGAACCCGCTCAACCTCAACGTCTGGGTGGATAACATCACCGCCGCCCTCATCTCTGCGGACAGCGCCAATGCCAGCGAGTATCAGGCCAATGCGGATGCCTACAAAGCCCACTTGGTCGAGCTGGACCACTGGATCCATGAGCAGGTGGCCGTGCTGCCGGTTGCTGATCGCAAGCTGGTGACCGACCATGAGTCCTTCAACTACTTTGCAAAACGATACGGCTTTGACATTGTGGGCGTACTCATCCCTAGCTTTAGTACCCTGAGTGAAGTCTCCGCTGGCGAACTGGCTGAGCTTGAAAACACCATCACCGTACAGAATGTGCCTGCGATCTTCATCGGGGCCTCTATGAGCCCCGGTCTGGCCGAGCGTGTGTCCGCTGATACAGGCGTTGCCCTGGTGGTCTTGTATGGGGAAACGCTCAGCGGCCCTGAAGGGCCGGCGCCAACCTATCTTGAGCTGATGCGTTACAACGTCTCCTCGATCGTCGACGCGCTTCGTTAGCGCCCCTAAAAGGGGCAGCCGAAAGGCTGCCCCTTTATGTTTCCTCAGGCAGCTAAATCCCATTGCGAAATTGAAAGTTTGATATAGTCCTCACGAAGCTGTCAATGCTTGAGGTTTTACGTGATTGTTGAGTGGGGCTACGCGCTGGCGTTGGTAATTGCCAGCTTGATTGCCATTGGTGTCGCAGTGGGCAATTGGCCGCGGCGCTCTTTTCGTGCCGGGCGCGCCTTACTGCTGTTCCTGTTCTGCCTGAGTTGGTGGTCCTTCACGTATGCGCTGTTCTGGCTGCGCATACCTGGCCCTACTCCCTTTTTCTGGATCGATCTCACGTACCTCAGCGTGGTGGCAGTGCCCATAGCGCTGTTTGCTTTCGCTCTGCAATTTACCGGGCATGGCCGCTACCTTACGCGGCTTAACATCAGCCTGTTCCTGGTCGTGCCCATTCTGACCCTGGTGCTGTTGTGGACTGACCCCCTGCATGGCTTGTTCTTTGCCGGCAAGCGCGTGGCGGGGCAGGGTGTTATTTTTGATGGTGGGCTGGGCTTCTATCTAAACCTTGTGTTTGGGTATGGACTGATCCTGGTCAGCATTGTTCTTTTGCTTCAAGGCTTTAGCCGTTCGAATGGTCTCTACCGCAGCCAGATCCTGGCTGTGCTGGTGGGCATCTTTATTCCCATCGTGGTTAATGTGCTCAGCCTGCTGGGCGCCAGCCCCTTCCCCAATCTAGACCTGACCCCTATCACTTTTACCGTCACCGGCATTATTTTTGCCTATGCCCTGTTCCGGCTGGGCTTGTTGGATATTGTGCCGATCGCTCGCCATGCATTGGTGGAGCAAATGAGCGATGGTCTGATCGTGCTGGATGCGCAGGAGCGCGTGGTTGACTTCAATCCGTCTGCCCAATCCATCTTGGAGCTGACCGCTGACCCCATTGGCCAAACCAGCGCCAAGGTCTTTGGCGCCTGGCCGCAGTTGGGTGCGCTGCTGCTGCAGATGCGGCCCGCCAGCCAGGAGTTGTTGCTCGGGGGTATGCCGCAGCGCACGGCCGAAGTCTTCATCACCCCCTTGTACGATCAGACCGGCGAGTTCGAAGGCCGTCTGATCGTCATCCGTGACATTACACAGCGGGTTGAAGTAGAGCGCCAGTTGCGTGAGCAGATCACCCAGAATGAGGTCTTGCAGGCCCAACTGCGTGAGCAGAATATCCGCGATCCGCTGACCGGCGTGTTCAACCGGCGTTATCTGGAGGAGTCTTTGCACCGTGAGCTGGCGAATGCGGCCCGCAAGCACGAGGGGTTGAGCGTGGTCATGCTGGACATTGATATGTTCAAAAGTTTTAACGACACATATGGGCATGCCATCGGCGATCTGGTGCTGCAAACCCTGGGGCGTATTCTCAACGAGAACACTCGCGCCGGCGATATTGTGTGCCGCTATGGTGGTGATGAGTTCGTGGTGGTGTTGCCCGGGGCAAGCGCTGAAACAGCACGCGCCCGCATTGATGAATGCCGCCTTCGCTTTGCGGATGTGGTCTTTCAGGTGCAAGGCAAGCCTTTGCGCTCCACGCTCTCGGCCGGTGTCACTACCTATCCTGATCACGCAGACACGGCTAGTGCACTACTGGACCGCGCCGATCGCGCACTCTATCAGGCGAAACAGCAGGGTAAGAACCTGGCAGTGATACTTGCGGCATAACCCTTGCAAATCTGTTAGTGGGGTGATTTTCGAAATCATGTAAGCTGTTGTGCAGCTTTCAGTACTGCAAGCTGTCTGACTCTCGCGGAGGCCGCCATAAGAGACAAAAAGGTGATTCTGGCACTCAGTTGGTTGGTGCTGGTTCTTGGGTCATTGGTTTATATAGGTTGGGCATTTAACATCCCCATACTGACCTCACTCTTTATCAGTGAAGCAGCCATGAAGGCAAACACTGCCTTGTGTTTTGCGTTGCTGGGTGGAGCACTTGTCCTGCGTCAAAGCTCCAAGTTGGCTAACCAATTGTGGGTGCCTGTACTGTCTTCGGCTTTGCTTTTGATCGCCGTGGCAACTTTGTCCCAATTTGTCTTCGACATAGATCTTGGGATTGATGAGCTGCCTTTCAAAGATGACATGAGCTCGGTCAGCACGGATGCGCCCGGGCGCATGTCTGCGGCCACGGCTCTGGCGCTCTCGCTATTGGCATTGTCAATCCTGCAGGACCAAGTTTGGTCAGACAAGCTGCGTCGCTATATGTTGTTTGCTGTGCAGGTGCTTGGTCTTAGCGTATTTCTAAGTTATCCCTTTAGCTTGGCATTTGGCTCCAGTTTGTTTCTCTTCACGGGTATGGCGTTCAATACTTCTATATTGATGATCTTTGCTTCGCTTGCTTTATTGATCGATATGCCTGACCGGGGCTGGATGGACCTGCTGATCGCGCGGACGCCATTAGGCGCCAGCACGCGAGCCCTATTGGTTACGGTGCTACTGGTGCCCTTCTTGTTGGGTTGGCTGATCTACTACGGCGAGGACATGGGCATGTATAGCTCTTCACTCGGCCGCTCTACCTACACGGTCACGGTCATGCTGCTGCTTGGTGCGATTGTGGTGCTCAACGCAGAACGCCTGCATGACGCCGGCCAGACCCAGCGCACGCTGGAGCGCAACCTGGACGCGTTGTCGCGTCAGATGAACTCATTGATAGAGAACTCGCCATCCGCTATTTCCATCAAGGATGTGCGCGGCCGTTATAAGCTGGTCAATTCGCAGTTTGCGTATTTAGCTCAGATGGATCGCGACGAGATCATTGGCAAGCCGGCCGAAGCGATCTTCCGCCAGCCCTTGCTGCAAGCCGTGATCGAAACGGATCGCAAGGTGTTTGGCTCCGGGGAGGCAGCTAGCCGCGAGATCGCCGCCATCGTGGATGGGGTGGAGCGCATCTATCTCAACGTCAAGTTCCCCCTGTTCGACGAAAAGGACCAGATCCTGGGGCTGGGTGGCATCTGGACCGATATTACCGAGCAGAAGCAGCTGCAGGATACCTTGCGCACCAAGAATACTGATCTGGAGCGCTCCAACCAGGAGCTGGAGCAGTTCGCCTACGTGGCTTCGCATGACCTGCAGGAGCCGTTGCGCATGGTATCGAGCTATATGCAGCTTTTGGAGTCTCGCTACAAAGACAAGCTGGATGATGACGCCAAGGAGTTCATCGACTTTGCGGTGGATGGGGCGGCCCGCATGCAGCGTCTGATCCAGGATCTGCTGGCCTTCTCGCGCGTGGGTACCCGCGGCCGGGCGCCAGAGGTGGTCTCCGCCGAGGCCGCGCTGACTGAGGCGTTGCACAACCTGGGTGTGCGCATCCAGGAGAATGGCGCCCGCATTGAGCATGAGGAGTTGCCGACTGTTTTTGTGGATCGCAACCAGCTGACCCAGGTGTTCCAGAATTTGGTTGGGAATGCTATCAAGTTCCGGGCGGAACGCGAGCCTGTGATTACGGTGCAGGCACGCCCGCATGGTGAGTTCTACGAGTTTCGTGTGCAGGATAATGGGATTGGCTTCGACCCGAAGCACGCCGACCGTATCTTCATCATATTCCAGCGGTTGAACAGCCGCGAAACCTATGAGGGAACCGGCATCGGCCTGGCCATATGCAAGAAGATCATTGAGCGGCATGGCGGCCGGATCTGGGTGGAATCCGCGGTTGGCGAGGGCACTACGTTCTACTTTACGCTGCCCCGGCAGCCGCAGGCTGCCGGGGCAGCGGAGGCCACGAGCCTGGAGATGGATAGCCAGGTCGATGGCAAGCAAGCCGTGGAGAGCGTTGAAGAACGCGCCAAGCGCTTGATCTAGCGAGGAGTGAAGATGGAGAATGCTGAGTTGATCGATATCTTGCTGGTTGAGGATAACCCGGGCGATGTGCGCCTGACGCAGGAGGCCTTTAAGGATGGCATGCTGCGTAATAACCTGCACGTGGCCATGGACGGCGAGCAGGCGATGGACTTTCTGTATCGCCGTGGCCAGTTTGCCGAGGCGCCACGGCCTGACCTGATCTTGCTGGACTTGAACTTGCCCAAGATGAACGGGCGCGAGGTGCTGGCCGCCATCAAGCAGGATGAGAGCCTGAAGCGCATCCCGGTGGTGGTGCTGACCACCTCGCAGGATGAGGCTGACATTACGGAGAGCTATCGCCAGTTCGCCAGCTCGTATATTGTCAAGCCGGTGAGTATGGAGAAGTTCCTCAAGGTGGTCAGCTCGTTCAAGCAGTATTGGCTGAGCGTTGTGAAGCTGCCGCCGGTGGAATCGTAGCTGGGGGCAAGACTGGACCCTTAAGCCAAAGAGCCCGGAACGGGCTCTTTGGGTTTTCGCGCAGCGGCAGCTTTATTTCACGAAAGTGAGAAGGGCTGCCGCTGCGCTATGTTGGATACTATCCATGGGCAACACCTCCTCTTGTGTGGGGTAGCAGGGGGCTATGTGATGGCTGGAGTATTACATAGCGGCGGGCGCTTGTCAACGTGAACGGGGGCGCAGTTAGCGCGGGCGGCTAGGCCTCGACCCACTTCTCGTCGTCGCTGACGTCGAACTCGCGCATTTCGCCGGTGGCGATGTAGGCGGTGCGCTCGCAGATGTTGATGACGCGGTCAGCCAGGCGCTCGAGGTTGTGGCAGGCCCAGAGGAGATGGTTGATCTGGTCGATGCTGTCTGGGTCGGCCATCATTTGGTCGAGGATCTCTCGCTGGACTTCGTTGAAGAGGCGGTCTACCTCGTCATCCTGCTTGGGGACGGAGCGGGCGAGCTCGACCTTGCCGGTGACGAAGGCTTCGAGCGCTTTGTGGAGCATGTCTACGCCGATCTCGGCCATTTGGGTGAGGCCGGCGGGGGGCTTGAGGCGGGTTTCCCGGCCGAGGTTGTGGTTGATGCGGGCGATGCCTTTGGCGTAGTCTCCCATGCGCTCGAGCTCGGTGATGACTTCGAGGACGGCGGTGAGCTGGCGCAGGTCACGCGCCATGGGCTGTTGGGTGGCGATGAGGGTGATGGTGCGCTCTTCGATCTCGAAGCGCTTGGTGTTGATCTTTTGGTCGTTCTTGTAGACCTCCTCAGAGGCGGCAAAATTGCGGTCTTTGAGGGAGCGAACGGATTGGAGGGTGGCTTGCTCGACCATGCTGCCGAGCAGGAGCACCTCGTCCATTAGTTCGCCCAGTTTGCGTTCCAGCGTTTCGCGTGTGTTTGCGTTCACAGCTACCTCGACCCTCATTATACGCTTAGAGTATACGGCGGCTGGTTTATTAAACGGTTAAGCCTTTGTTTACAAAATGGCGGGCGGCGGGGCCACAGGCGGGGAAGTTTGCTAGTATAATGAACTTGAATTTCTATCAGAAATATCATATTAACACCCAGGTTGAAACGAACCTATGATGAGTAGCTCCCAAGTTAGCCCCGCTATGCAGCGTTATGCTGCCGAAGTCTTCCGCATTCAGCAGGATGAGGGTAAGGTTTCGCTCTCGCATCTGGCGGAGCATGTGGAATCGTCCCCGCAGGCGATCGCCCGGATGGTGAAGCGCCTGACGGACGCCGGTTTTGCGACGTATGAGCCGTACCGCGGCGTGCGCCTGACGAAGGAGGGCGAGCGGATTGCGATGCCGGCGCTGCGCCGCCACCGGCTGGGCGAGGTGTTCCTGGTGAAGGTGATGGGGTACGACTGGGCCTCGGCGCACGAGCTGACGGATGTGTTCGAGCGTGGCATCAACGAGGAGCTGGAGGACCGCATTGACCAACTGGCCGGCCACCCGACGAATTGCCCGCACGGGGAGCCGATCCCGACGAAGGATGGGAAGATCACGTTCCCTAAGGATGGGCCGCTGGTGGATAAGGAAGTGGGGGTGAGCTGCAAGCTGACGCGGGTGCGTACGCATGACGCGGATAAGCTGCGCTATATTGCGAATCTGGGGCTGACGCCGGGGGTGGAGTTTACGCTGGTGAGCCGGGCGCCGTTCAACGGGCCGCTGCGCTTGCAGATGGGACGGAATGATCAGGTGATCGGCTATGAGTTGGCGAGCAGTTTGTGGGTGGAAGAAACCAAGGCATAGAATATGAAAGATGGGCGGAAAAAGCAATTCTCAGCATTTCGGCAAACTGTCTCGAGCTCATGGTTTTTAATCGTAGACTTCATAAGAAATTCTGTCCATTAGTAGAAAAGTAAATGGCGCTCCAAGGTGAGGTAGCTTGTGCCCGACCACATTCTCTTTAAATCTGGCGACGGTAAATGGGAGAAGGCACAAGAAAGTGACCTGCCTGATGAGGCAACTCTACAAAGACTTGTTAAGGACAACCCCGAAGCAATACCCTTTGGTGATTTAGGGGACAGTGTTCCTCCTCTGCTTATTGTCGGGCGCGAGACATCGCTTTCAAACGGGTATGTTGATGTAGTTGGTGTTGATCAGGACGGGCTGGTCACCATCATTGAGTGCAAGCTTGACCGAAATCCGGAAGTCAAACGCACAGTGATTGGTCAGATACTTGGTTACGCCGCTTTCCTGTGGAAATTCAGTTACGAAGATTTTGAGCTCGGAATTGTAAGGAAGTATTTCAACTCCGCAGAGTGTCACCGCCCGGATTTTGCGGATAAGTCTTTGGATGAAGCCATGGAAATGTTCAGACAGGAGCGAGGCGAAACAGACGTTTGGGATCGTGAGACCTTTAGGAGCAATCTCACCGAAAACCTCGAAGCCGGCAGGATAAGACTAGTTATTGTTGTGGATAAAGTGAATGATGAATTGCGGCGCACCGTCGAGTACCTTAATCAGTGCACAATGCCGAGCTTTGAAATCTTGTGTGCAGAACTGCGATATTTTGCTACAAAAGGCACCGAACTCCTGATTCCCACACTCATTGGACTACCTTCCATTCAGAAGGCTACTCCTCGGCAGATCCTACGTGCATGGACTGAGGCAGAATTCTACGAAGATCTCAGGACTAAGCAAGGAGAGGAAGCCGAGAGCCTGTGTAGAAAATTACATGAGTGGGCCAAGACTGTGTTCGACGGAACTACCCATGGGACAGGTACTAAGAGTGGTTCGCTACGCGCATTCATCAGATGGCCAGGTGAACGCAATGCTACACCGTTTATAGTCTATACGGAGGGCATTCTTGAAATCAGCTTTGCCTACCTAAAACCATACTCTCCATACGATGCAAAGAGTGAAAGACAGCTTTTATTAGAAGCTATCAATGCGATTGACGGCGTAAGTCTGTCGGATGATAAAACAGAAAAGCGACCATCAATAAACCTCATGTTGTTAAGGGATGAGAAGGCATTTCAGCATTTCACTGAAACAATGGCCGAAGTTGCGGGCAGGCTCAAGGCGTCAAGGGACGGCGTTACTGATGCTGCTTACTGAGTTTAGAAGTTGATTTTCTGCTATCTGGCTTTCCGCCGCCCCGTGTACGCCGGAGCTGTGATCGCGTAAATAGTACAGAGCCTGGTGTCTAACATCCGGGCACGGATGCGCGTGTCCATGTCCTCGAGGCGATCGGCGGTGGTGATGACGGTGGGGAGCTGGGCGTTGTAGCGGTGGGTGAAGAGCTGGTAGAGCTTCTCACGGGCCCAGGGAGTGGCGGATTGGGTGCCGAGATCGTCGAGGACCAATAGTTCGGCGTTGCGGATCTCCTCGAAGCGCTGATCGTAGCTGACCGGGCTGGTGGGGTTGAAGGTGGCGCGCAGGTGGTCGAGCAGGTCAGGCACCATGATGAACAGGGGCATGCGGCCGATGTCTTGGGCATAGTTGGCGATGGCGGCGGCCAGGTGGGTCTTGCCACTGCCGTGGCCGCCGGTGAGCAGCAGCCAGCCCTTAGGCTTCTCAGCAAATTTGCGGGCGGCGTCGAAGGCTTTCTTCAGGCTGCGGCTGTCGGCGGCGGGCAGGCCTTCGTCCTCACGCAGGTCAAAGCTGGCGAAGTTGCGTTCGCGCAGCAGGTGCAGGGAGGATAGCTCGTTGTCGCTGTCGTCGGTGGGGCGGCGGTAGTCAGGCGCCAGGATGCGGATCTGGGTGACGAGCTCGGGGTCGCTGAGGCGCGAGCGGATGCGGCCCTCGATCTGGTCGAGGGCCAGGTTGGTGGTGACGATGAGCGGCAGGCGGTTGATGTAGCGGTGGTTGATGATCTGGAAGAGTTTCTCCTGCGCCCAGGCGGTGGCATTCTGGGTGCCGAAGTCATCGAGGATGAGGAGGGGCGCCTGGCGGATCTCTTCGAAGCGTTCCTCGAAGCTCTCTTCGGTGGAGCCGTAGGTAAAGCGCAGACTGTCGAGCAGGTCTGGCACGGTGATGAAGATGGTGGGCAGGCCGACCTGGACGGCGAAGTTGGCGATGGCGGCGGCCAGGTGGGTCTTGCCGCTGCCGTAACCGCCTTCGAGCAGGAGCCAGCCGTCCATGCGCTGGGCGAACTGCTGGGCCTGGTTGAAGGCCTGCTCGAGCGAGTCGGCCTGGCGGGCGGGCAGCCCGACGCGGCCGCGCGGCTCGAAGTTCTCGAAAGTGAGCTCGTTGAGCTCGTCGAGGCGGCTGATGGCGTAGAGGCGGCGGCGGGCCTGCTGGGCGACCTCGTCCTTGCGGCAGATGCAGATGACGGTGCGGCCGAACTCGGGATGGCCGAGCGGCTTGTCGGCGCGCACATAGCCCAGGCCGCCGCAGTGGGGGCAGTTGGGATCGCCAACCATTTCGGGGCGCAAGTGCCCGTCTGGCTGGTTAGTGTTCGATGAAGTCGGAGAATTCACCTTCGACGTATTTTCGCCGATCTTTTTCAGAATTCCCTTGAGTTCGTCGCTCATCGCGTCCTTCTTCTTGCCATCTGCGCAGAATGGCTTGCACATAGCTCCACGAGCGGGCGTTGTTCTCCACAGCGATGCGCATCGCCTCTTCGAGCCACTCGTGGGGGTACTCGCGCTCGGCGTCCTTGAGCGCATCGGCCATCATGGGCGTGAGCGCCCCAATATTGCGCTCGTAGAGCGCAAAGATGTTGGGGCGCTCGTGGGCCAGCTCGATGGGGTAGCGCGGATCGCCGCTGGGCTGCCACTCGCCGCTGGCCACGGCCTCGTGGAGCGCACGGCCGCGGGCGGAGTTGAGGAAATAGAACTGGCGCGGCTGCCCGTCTAATTCTAGCTGGGCGTGCAGCAGCGTGCTGCGGCTAACGGCGGCCAGCAGCCCGGCGTCCAGGTCAGCTTGGCCGCCCGGCAGGCCGGCCATGAACAGCGCGTCTTCGGTGAAGTCTTGCGGCTGTAGGTAGCGGGCTTCGCCTTCCATGCGCTCGAGCTTCCACAGCGCGTACAGGGTGACCTTGAGCTCAACCAGGCTGTCGATCTGCGGCAGCAGCTCGCTGAAGAATGGGCCGGGCAGGCGCGTGAAGCGCACTTTGCCGGCGGGGAAGCCGTTGAAGCTACTGCTGCCCGGTTTGGCGCTCATTGAACCCCGCAAAATCCACGTTGCGTGTGGCCGCGTTCTCGAACTTGGCCAGCTGTTCACGGAAGACGAGCTCGACCACGCCGGTGGGGCCGTTGCGGTGCTTGCTGACCATGATCTCGGCGATGTTCTTGCGCAGGCTGTCTTCCTCGTACTGGTCCGGGCGATGGATGAACATCACGATATCGGCGTCCTGCTCGAGGGAGCCGGACTCGCGCAGGTCGGAGAGCATGGGGCGCTTGTCGGCGCGCTGCTCGACGGCGCGGGAGAGCTGGGCGGCGGCGAGCACGGGCACGTTGAGCTCACGCGCCAGGACTTTGAGGCTGCGCGAGATGTGCGAGACTTCCTGGACGCGGTTGTCGTTGCGGCTGTCACCCTGCATGAGCTGCAAATAATCCACGACTACAAGGTCGAGGCCGAATTCCATGTGCAGGCGGCGGCACTTGGCGCGCATCTGGGTGGGGGAGATGCCCGGCGTGTCATCGAGGAAAACTTTGATGCCGCCGAGGGTCTCGACCGCCTGGGCGAACAGGTCCCACTCGCGCTGCTCAAGCTTGCCGCTGAGCATCTTCTGCGAGTTGATGCCGGTTTCCTGGGAGAGCAAGCGGGCCACCAGCTGCTCGTTGGACATTTCCATCGAGAAGATGGCGACATGCTTCTTGTGGAGCTGGGCGGCGTTCTTGACGATGGACATGAGGAAGCTGGACTTACCCTGGGCAGGGCGGCCGGCGATGATGAGCAGGTCAGACGGCTGCATGCCGCTGAGCAGGCGATCAAGATCGATGAAGCCGGTGGGCACACCGTAGAACTCTTCGTTGCGGCGCGAGAGCTGGTCAATGCGGTCGTAATAGTCGCTGATGACCTGCTTGATGGGCTTGAGGTCAGTGGAGAGCTGGTGGTCGCTGGCGCCGAAGACGGCTTTCTCGGCCTCTTCGATGGCGGCCTCGACGCTCAGGTTCTCCTGGTAGGCGGTCTTGGCGATCTTGTTGGCGGCTTCCAGCAGGCGGCGGCGGATGCTGGTCTGCTGGACCAGGCGCCCGTAGGCCTCGGCGTGCAGGGAGCTGGGCACGTTGTTGATGAGGCCGGTGAGGTAGGCGGGGCCGCCGATCTCGGCCAGGTGGCCCTGTGTGTCGAGGTCTTCGGTGACAGTGAGCAGGTCTATGGGGATGCGCTGCTCGTGCAGGCGGGTGAAGGCTTCCCAGACCCAGCGCAGGCGGTGGATGTGGAAGTCTTCGCCGGTGAGGAAGTCGGCAACATCGTAGTACGCCTCAGGGTTGATGAGCACGGAGCCGATGACGGCTTCTTCCGCCTCGCGGCTGTGCGGCACCAGCTGTTGCGGGCCGGCCGGCTGTTGTATCCCGGAGGAGTACGCCTCGCTCATTTAGTTGTTCTTGCCCTTGGAGGACTTGCCGTCGTCATCGTCTTCGTCGCCGATGTCGAGCTTGGAGAGGAAGTCTTCAAAGGCTTCCAGGCGCTCCTCGGCCGGGTTGACCTGGTCGGTCATCTCGCTTTCTTCGAGGAGCGGGCGTTCGCCGTCGGGGCGTTCGCCCTCGATGTCCTCTTCGGGCACGATGCCGGCGGCATCGAGCACGGAGCGGGCGACGAGGATGGGGACGTGGGTGCGCACGGCGACGGCCAGCGCATCCGAGGGGCGCGAGTCGATATCGACGGTGCGTCCGTTGACCTCGACGACGATGTTGCCGTAGAAGACATCACCCTTCAGGTCATGCACTTCGACGCGGATGACGCGGCCATCCATGCCGCGTACGACTTCACGGATGAGATCATGGGTCATGGGGCGGGCGACCTCGACCTCTTGGAGGGCGAAGGTGATCTGCTCGGCCATGTAGGGGTCGATCCAGATGGCGAGATAGCGGTCAGCTTCGGCTTCACGCAAGATGACGACGCGTTGCTGGGACATTAAGCCCACGCGGATGCTATCAATGACGACTTCAACCATTTCGCTCATGTGTGTGCCTCCGGGCAACTGGATGCCCAGGCCATGGGGTGCTGGCGTGCTAACGCTCGCCTGGTAAACGGTGCGCTATTTTATCACTCGCATGTATGCAGCAGCCGGTGGCATGCCGCGGGGTTGGCCTAATGTTAAAGAAACTGTTGGTTAACCTTAAAGTCATGCTAGTTCTTTAAGGTTTGTGCGTTATAATCTCGGCCTTAGGCATGCAAATGAATGTACGCGCTATTCTTTTGGAACGGATCGGGGGCAATGTAAATACACATGGCGCGTAAGCTATCCCAAGCAAGCAAAACAAAAATATTGTGGGTCGAAGGCCGTTGGGTAAGCAACGGCGAATTTGTGCCGGCTTTGCTCAAGAAGGGCTTTCAGGTGCAACGCGTCTCGAGCGGGAAGGATGCGCTGGAGAGCGTGAGCGAGGCCAAGCATGATCTGGTGATCCTGGACGCGGCTTCAATGCGCACGAACGGGCGACGCATCTGCACCTCGATACGCAACCGTGTGAACGGGATGCCGATCCTGCTGATCTCTGACCCAAACCGCCCGCTGGAGCCTGACTTCGAGTGCGCTAACGAGGTGCTGGTGCTGCCGTTCACACAGCGCAAGCTGCTGAACCGGATCGCGCCGCTGCTGCCGACGGCCGAGGGCCGCCTGCTGAAGGCGGGGCCGATCGAGCTGGACCAGGATAGCCATGCGGTCAAGGTGGGCACGAAGAAGACGGTGCTTACGCCACGCCTGGTGAAGCTGCTGCAGCTGCTGATCGAGAGCAAGGGCGAGGTGGTGGAGCGCAATACGCTGTTCAAGAAGGCGTGGAAGACGAACTATACGGGGGATACGCGCACGCTGGATGTGCACATTAGCTGGCTGCGCAATGCGATTGAGAAGGACCCGAAGAAGCCGAAGCTGTTGGTGACGGTGCGCGGGGTGGGATACAGGTTGGACATATAAGAGCCAGTGATCAGTGAGCGGTAGGCAGTGCTGAGGAGGCGTCTTGAGAATAGGCGTCTTTTTGTTATAGCGAGAGTGAGGCAAAGGGTGTAGTATGCCATGCAACCCTCACCCAGTAGTAGCAGGCTAAGGACGACTGCAATATTCCCCTCTCCCTTAGGGAGAGGGGGCAGCGAAGCTGCGGGGGTGAGGGCGCAGCATGCTGCGCCCCTACAGCGCGGCTTAGTTCTGAGGGAATGTGCGGCTCAAACGTCATTCCGAGGCGGGTTTGGTGATAGCCGAGTTTATGAAGTGACCCAGCCGAGGAATCCTTTAGGGCAAAGCGAAGACCGGCTGGTTTTTGTTTTTGACCTAAAGGATTCCTCCTCGGCCTTCGGCCTCGTCGGAATGACAGGGGATGTGGGGTCTTGCGCTCGGAATGACAAACAGGGTGTTGCGCAGGGTTTCCACAAGCGGGCGGGTCTTAGACCCGCCCCTACGATGCTGGTTCAGAGTTGGGTGCGGTTAAACCAGCCCTTGACGGAATGACAGGGGATGTGGGGTCTTACGCTCGGAATGACTGGGGCAGAAGGGCGCAGCATGCTGCGCCCCTACGGTGTGCAGGCTATTCTTGCCAGGCGTAGGCTTCGAGGGTGAGGCATTTGGCGCCGCCGCCAGATTTGGTGAATTCGCTCAGGTTCATGGCGCGGGTCTGGAAGCCGGCGGCCTGCAGGGCGGCCTCGTAGCGGGGCGCGTGCGGGGTGCTGAGGATGACGGTGTCGCCGATGACGATGGAGTTGCCCGCCAGCTTGCCGGCTTCCTCATCGTCGATCTCGATGAGGGTGACGCCCAGGCTGTGCAGCAGCTTGAGGCTGCCGGCGCCGATGGCGGAGGGCACATAGGCGAGGGTGCTGTCGTTGAGCGGGCACAGCACGGTGTCCACGTGGAAGTGAGGCGCCAGGACTTCGATCGGCAGGACTTCGACATTCAAAGTATGGGCAAGGAAGTTGTTGGCGCGGGCATCGCTGCGTACGCCGTAGCCGGCGAAGATGCGCCCATTCCAGGCCATGGCATCGCCATTGCCCTCAAAGAGCACGCCGTCAGGCAGGCGGTGGATGGTGTAGCCGCGCTCCTCGAAGCGCTTGACCTGCGGCTCCACCTCGCCGGAACGTTCGGTGTAGCGGAAGCGGCTGGCGATGGCTTGCTTGCCGTAGAGGAAGATGGAATCGCCAGTGAAGACCGAATCAGGCCAGCCGGGCAGGGGCTCAAAGATCTCGATATGGGCGCCCAGGTCCAGATAGGTTTGGTGCAGCGCGTCCCATTGGGTTTGGGCCAGCTGTTTGTCTACCTGGACTTGGGGGTCCATCCAATTGTTGATACTGTAAGTAACCTCGAATAGCGTGGGGCGGGTGAGATAGAAGCGGCGTTTGCTCGCAGACGGCATAAAACTCCAAGGTCATGGTTGATGGGGGTTCCAAGCATGAGGCAGCCATGCGCTCATTGCATGGGCTGTAAGTTTACATTACTTCGGGGGCCTCGATGCCGAGCAGGCCCAGGCCGTTGGCCATGGCCTGGCGGGCGGCGGCCACAAGCGCCAGGCGGAAGCTGCGCTGGGGCTCCTCGGCTTGCAGCACGGGGCATTGGTTGTAGAAATCGTTGAAGCCCTTGGCCAGCTCGTAGGTGAGGTTGGTGATGTGGAGGGTCTTGTGCTCGCTGGCGGCGCGCTGGACGGCGTCTGGCAGGCGTGAGATGAGCTCGATCAGCTCGACCTCGCTTGGCTCAAGGGCGTGCTGGGGCGCGCTGGGGGCTGGGGTGCCGTGGCCTTCGGCGGTAGCTTTGCGCAGAATGCTGTTGGCGCGCACACAGGCGTATTGGATGTAAGGGGCGGCTTGGCCATTGAAATCCAGGGCGGCTTCCCAATCGAAGGTAGCGATCTTGGTAGTCTCACGCGCCAGCATGGGGTACTTGATGGCAGCCAGGCCGACCTGCTGGGCGACCTTGAGGCGGGTGGCCTCGTCGAGTTCCGGGTTCTTGTCGGCCACGATGGCGGCGGCGCGCTGGGTGGCCTGGCTGATGAGCTCCTCCAGCAGCACGACCACACCCTCACGCGAGGAGATGATGACGTTGCCGGGCAGGTTGACGATCTCGTACGGCAGGTGCAGCACCTTTTGCATCAGGGCTTCATAGCCGGCCAGTTCGAGCGTCTTGAAGACCTGGGTGAAGTGCAGGCTCTGGCGCACGTCTACGACATAGATGGACTGGTCGAGCTCGTAGTCTTTGAACTTGGCGAGGGCCAGGGCCAGATCCCACGCGCCGTAAAGCGAAGTGCCGTCTGAACGCTGGAGGACGAGGACGCGGTATTTCTCTTGCAGGCCGAGCAACTCGTCGAGCTTGACGACGACCGTGCCGCCCTCGGCGCGCTCGTCCACGGCGATGTTGCGGGCGATCAGGTCTTCAATGATAGGCTTGCAAAGGCGCTCCATCTCGCTTTCGAAATAGATGCGGTCGAAGTGGATGCCCATCTGCTCGTAAATTTCGTTGAAGCCATCCAGCGACCATTGGCGGGTGAGCAGCCACAGGTCGTAGACGGTCTTATCTTCGGCTTCCCACTTGGAGAACAGCTCGCGGATCTCGGCTTCGCCGTTGGGGTCGGCCTCCAGCTCGCGGGTGGCTTCGGAGTACAGGTCGCCCATCCAGCGGGTCACGTCTTTGGCGGGCGGCTGCTCGCCGGCATGGCGGCGGGTGTAGTTCCACATCCATTTCATTACGTCTTTACCGTAATCGCCAATGTAGTTGGCGCGCACCATCTCGTAACCGGCGGCTTCGAGGATGTTGGCCAGCGAGGCGCCCAGGATCATGTTGCGCAGGTGGCCGACATGGAAGGCTTTGTGGGTGTTGGGCTGCGAGAACTCGAGCATGACACGCTGGTGTTTGGGCTCGCCCCAGCCGTAGCGGCCGGCTTGCTCGGCTACGGCGGAGAGGACCCGGGCGGCGAAGTCAGCCGTGGAGAAGTACAGGTTGAGGTAGCCCTTGACGGCTTCGATGCGGCTGAAGCCGGGGGTGTTGCTGAGCTGGGCGGCGAGCTGCTCGGCCAACTCAGCGGCGCGCTGAGGCACGTTGGTTTTTTGGCCGCTCTGCTTGGCCTCCTGCGAGGCGAGTTGGAAAAGGGAAGTGGCGATGCCCCATTCGCCGGAGAAGGGAATCTGGCTCCAGGTGAGGGTGGGGATGGGCAGGTTGTTGGCCTGGCAAAATTCAGTGATGCGCGCTTCTACGGTGGCTTTTTCTGCGTTGAACATAGGGGCTGATTATAAGCGGCGGGAAGCGGGAAGCGGTCAGCTATCAGCGGTAAGCGATAAGCTGTAAGCTGTAAGCCATAAGCGGAGGCTGGTGCTTGTTCAGATGAGGCTATGACCAAAGTGGCTCTTAACGGATCCCTCCTCGGCCCGCGCCTCTGGCGCAGGCCTCATTCGGGATGACAGACTCGCGTACAGATTGCTACGTCGCAACAAGCGGCTCGCCAAAAGGCGGGTTCGCCCTGTTGCTCCTCGCAATGACGGGAAGGGTACGCTGCTTCGCAGCGCTTGCCTTCACCCCCGCAGCTTCGCTGCGTCCCCTCTCCCCTAGGGAGAGGGGAGTGTTTGCAGTCAATCTTGACTTGTTGGAGCTGGGGTGAGGGGTTGCCTGGCTGAATCAAAAAGAGCCTGCGCATTGCGCAGGCTCTTTGGCGTACGAGGGGAAGACTACTTCTTGCCCGCTTCGAGAGCGTGCAGTTTGCTCATCAGCGCGCCCTTACGGCGGGCGGCGTTGTTGGCGTGAATGATCTTCTTCTTGGCAGCCTTGTCCAGCGCCGTAGCGGCGGCCTTGGTGGCTTCCTTGGCCTGGTCGACATCGCCCGCGGCGATGGCAGCGTTAGCCTTGCGTACAAAGGTGTTGGCGCTGCCGCGGTAGGTGCGGTTGTGCTGGCGGCGCTTCTCGTTCTGCCGATTGCGCTTGATGGCAGATTTAATGTTTGCCAAAGTAAATTCCTCCGAATTCCCGAATAACCGCAGAATTCTACATGATGGGTGCGAGTTTGTCCAGTGGAAGGCGAACAGTGAGCAGGGAGTAGTGAACGGGTTGAGCAGGGAGCAGGGATTAGGTAGCAGGCGATTACTCCTGCTACCTAATCCCTGCTTACCACTCACGCTCTTGATAAAATGAGCGTGATGACATTTAAAGCAGGTTACGTATCCGTTCTGGGCCGCCCGAATGTGGGCAAATCCACTTTGATGAACGCCCTGTTAGGGCAAAAAGTGGCGGCCGTATCGCCAAAGCCGCAGACCACGCGGCGCAACCAATTGGGCATCCTGACCACGGAGAGCGCCCAGATCATCTTTGTGGACACGCCGGGTGTGCATGAGCGCCGCAGCAAGCTGGGCGACTTTATGAACGCGGACGCTTTTTACGCCCTGGACGATGGGGATGTGCTGCTGTTCCTTGTAGATGCCTCGGCTCCACCGACCGAGGAGGACCGCGCCCTGGCGGCCCGGCTGGCCACCCGCCAGCGCCAGCAGCCCCTGCTGCTGGCACTCAATAAGGTGGATCTGCTTGCCCCTGACGAGCGCGAGGGCCGCCGCGAGCAGTACGGCGGCCTGGTGGAGGCTACCCAGCTTGTGGAGATATCGGCGGCCAGCCGCGAAGGACTGGCCGAGCTGCTGCAGACCTTGGAGCAGCTGCTGCCGGAGGGCGACCCGTTCTACCCGCCTGACCAGGTGACCGACTTTTGGGAGCGCCAGATCGCGGCGGATCTGATCCGTGAGGCGGCTTTGCAGCACCTACGCGAAGAAGTTCCGCACGGGATCGCCGTGCGTATTGACGAGTTTCTGGAGCGCGGCGAAAGCGGCGCCAAGATCGACGCCACGATCTTTGTCGAGCGTGACTCGCACAAGGGCATCGTGGTGGGCGAGGGTGGACGGATGATCAAGAAGATCGGCCAGACGGCGCGTGAAGAGATCGAGAAGATGAGCGAGCGCAAGATCTTTTTGGAGCTGCGCGTCAAGGTTAATGAAGGCTGGCGGGATGATGAGCGCCAGCTGGAGCGGCTGGGCTATTCACGGAGGAAAGACTGATGCAGTGGTGGCTGGTATTGGGCGCGGCTGCGGCCGCCATAGCGGTTGGCGCTTGGGCGGCGGCCGACGAGCGCCGCGGCCTGGCGCACGGCAGCGCAGCGGCCGCGTATGGCCTGCTGGCGCTGTGGGTAGTTGGGCAGGCTGGTGGCGAGTTGGGCTTGCTACTGGGCTTCTTGGTAGCGGGCCTGGTCGTTTTGGCCGCCGGCGAACTGGCGGCGGGTTGGGGCAGCACAGCACTGGCCGCCCGCGCCCCGGCAGCCACGCCGCTGGCGGCGGTGCTGCTGGCACTGGGGCTCGACTTCCTGCGGCCGGATGCGACCGCGTATGTGCCGGCGGCCGTGCTGGCCGTGTTGGTGCTGGCGGTGGCGGCGCAAGCCAGCCGCCGCCTGGCAACGGCCAAGGTGGGCCGGCGCAAGGTCAGCCCGTCTCAGGTGCAATGGCGAAACCTCTATATTGTGTGTATTGGCGTGCTGCTGTATGCCGGGCTGTACAAGACCGTAGCCAGCGGCTGGCCGATGTTGTACGCATATGCGGCCGCCGCCGGGGCGCTGCTGTTCGCAGTGGCGCAACTGTGGTGGGGCTGGAGCGTGGTGCTGCGCAAGCAACTGGCCGCGCCGTGGCTGCGGCGCCTGGCGCTGCAGGCGGGCGTATTGCTGATGGTGGTTGCGGCGTTCTGGGTTTATAGCCTGCCTGCTTAGCGTAGAGCGCGAAACAAAAAGGCCAGCCCGTAGGGGCTGGCTTTTTTGTTTGGATAGCTGCTGCTATTGGCTGGCCATCAGCAGCTCGGCAAGTTCGATCATGGCTTGTTTGTCGAGCCAGGTCATGACTGGCATGTTGCCATATTTCTCGATCGAGAAATAGTGTGTGCCATCTCCCCAACGTAGCCGGAAAATTGGCGAGGTTGGCTCCCATACTGCGGACGTGGCGTTGGGGTAGACCACGAAGTGCCCTTGCGCATATTCTCCTTGTATGCCGGCCACGCTTACTTTCTCGATGGCCTCGGCAGGCACTTCCATCCAGGCTGAGCTTGGCAGCGCTCCGGTACTCTGAATGATCTCAAGATACCCACCGCCTCCGGCAGCATCATAGCGAGTGAAGATGAACCCATCGTCATGATGCACGCCAATGTCGCGGAATAGGAAGCCGCTTGGCGCCTCGGCGAGGTGATAGATGTGGAAATCAACCAAGCCTTGCGCCAGCTCGATGCTGCGGTAGCGGCGGAAGCCAGTGGGTTGGATGCTGGGCGCAACTTCGCTTATCAGCGTGGCGGTGGCTGGCAAAGTTCCCTGGGGCTGCGGGGGCAGCACGAATTCGGTGGCTGGCGCGGGCACAAAGTATGTGAAGAGACTCTGGGCCAGGGCGCGGCCTTGCGGGCTGGCGGCCAGCAGCAGGCTGGCCGCCAGCACCGCCAGCGAGGTGGCGATGCGGCGGCGGGTGACCGCCGCCGGGGTCCAGGGGGCGCTTGCCAGCTTGTGGCCGAGGCGCGGGCTAGGAGCGGGCCAGGCGGCCTGCAGCATTTGGATGATGTGTTGTTCAGTTGGCGTCGTCATCTGTTTCTCCTTTGAGGTGATCGCCGCCAGACCACTGCTGGCGCAGCTTGGTCAGCGTGCGGTGGATGGTGACGGAAACATGACTTTCAGTCATGCCCAGGTGCGCGGCGATCTCTTTGACTTGCCAGCCGAGGCTGTAGCGCAGGGTAAGGATCTCGCGCGGGTCGGCGGGCAGGCTGGCCAGCAGCGCGGCCAGCCTGCGGGCATCCTCGTTGTGCAGGGCGGCTTCCTCGGGCGTGTGGGTGGACGGCGGTGGAGGCGGCTGGCGGCGCTCGGTGCGCTGCATACGGCGATAGTCGTCGATGACCAGCCGTTTGGCAATCTGGATCAGCCAGGCGATCACGCGCTCCGGCTCGCCGTGGTAGCGGTGGCGCGCCTTCCAGGCGCGCAAGAAGGTTTCGGCGGTCAGGTCTTCGGCTTCGGCCAGCGGGCCGCCGGTGAGGCTGTATATGTAGCGGAACACCGGCAGGTGGGTGCGCTCGTAGGCGGCCTGGAACTGGGCCGGGCTGGCGATCGGCGATGGGTTGCGGTGCAAGAAGCTCATGTGGCGTCACCTTTCAGCATGGAAACGCCGAGCTGGCCGGAATCTTACAAAGTCCCCCAAGATGAAATGCTACAGCTCGGCGCGGGTGACGTATTGGCTTTGGTAGCCGGTGCGCTGGCCGAGAAAGAGCTTGAGCTGGGCGGCGTGCTCTTGCAGGTGGCGCAGGTTGTAGAGCTGCAGCTCACCGTAGGAGGGTTCGCCCCACGGGAAGCTGCACACGCGCTGGGCCTGCTCAGGCGTGAGAGCCAGCACGATGTCCTTGCACTTCTGGCGGCACAGGGCGAGGTAGTGCAGCAGCGCGTCCTTGGTGAGCGTGGGCGGCAGCGTTTCGTGGGGCTGCATCTCCACGAGTGGATAGGGCGCGGGTGGGGCGAAGCCATCCTCTGAGCCGGCGAGATGAATGTCGAGCCAGAAGATGGCGTGATAGGCGATGTACCAGAACTTAGAGAATCCTTTGGCCATCCACTGGTCCGGGCTGTCGTTCCAGAGCATGACCTCCCACAGATCGTCCGGGCAGTCGGCGATCACGAGGCTCAGCTCGTCGATGGCGGCGCCGTATTGGCTCCAGAGGGCTTCGTTGCTCAGGCTCATGGGCGGCCCCTAGTCCAGCAGGTTGATGCCGGCCAGTTTTTCCATCACGCCGACGAGGGCGGAGTTGTCGAGCTCGGCCATGTCGAGCGCCATCATGGCATTGAAGAGCTGCGTGTTGGCGGCGGTGGCGGGCAGCGGCATGCCGAGCTCCTGGGCGGTGTCCATTACGATGCCCAGGTCCTTGACCTGCATGTAGGCTTTGAAGCCGGGTTGGCGGTTGCCCTCGAAGAGCAGCTGGGGCTTGTTGTCGAGCGCCCAGCATTGGGCGGCGCCGCCCTTGATGGCGGCGACGACCTTCTGCGGGTTGACCTCGGCTTTGCGGGCCAGGATGAGCAGCTCGGCCATGGCGGCCATCTGGGCTGCAACCATCATCTGGTTGCAGCACTTGGCCACTTGGCCGGCGCCCGGCCCGCCGATGTGGGTGATGGCTTTGCTGAAGGCTTCGAGGGCTGGGCGGGCCGCTTCCAGGGCGGCGGCATCGCCGCCGACCATGGTGGTGAGCGCGCCGTTCTGGGCGCCGATCTGGCCGCCGCTGACCGGGGCGTCGAGGAAGTGCATGCCGCGCTCGGCCAGCGCCGCCGCCAGCTTGCGGGCGGTGGCGGGCTTGATGGTGGAGTGGTCGACGACGATGAGGCCGGGCTTGGCGCCGGACAGGATGCCGCCTTCGCCCAGGACGGCGGCTTCGACGTCAGGCGAGTCAGGCAGGCAGGTCAGGATGATCTCGGCGTGCTGGGCG
This sequence comes from Anaerolineales bacterium, assembly GCA_019454165.1. Lineage (GTDB taxonomy): Bacteria > Chloroflexota > Anaerolineae > Anaerolineales > UBA11579 > JAMCZK01. Next base: position 1,272,932 of record CP075367.1, read on the forward strand.
ACTTCTTTGGCGGAGGCGGCTTTTTGGGCGCCCTGGGCGGCCAGTTCGTCAACGGCGGCCTGGCTGCGGTTGTGGACCCAGAGGGGGAAGCCGGCTTTGAGCAGGTGAGCGGCCATGGGTTTGCCCATGAGGCCGAGGCCGATGAAGCCGAGGGTGGGTTTGTTGGTCATTGTTCTCCTTTGAAACTGAGCAAAGCTAGTAGGGCACCTTTCACCCTTGACAGGTTTTTATCGGCAATAGTATATTGTTATAACATTATCACCATACTAGAGCAGGAGGCTTTCGGCACAGCATGGGGTTCGCGTACAAACCAATTCCTTTCGACGATCTGACCGCTATTAACACTGTCGCTCCCATCGCTGGGCTCAAAACCTCGATCGATGAAATTGCGCGTGCCCTGGCCCAAGAGCTTCCCAAGGGGCTTGTGCTCTTGGATGGTTTCCCTTCCGCCAACATCGCCAGCCTGGTGGGGCAGTTGAGCCAGGCTTCGGCAGACATCGCCTGCGCCAATGTGGCCCAATTCTATCGCTCTCCGGATGCCATCCAGGCCTTGCTGGCGCCGTACCTGCCGATGGACCGCGAGACGGACCCGGAGCTGATCTTCGGCAAGTTGTTCGACCAGGGCTTCGAGCCCTTCTTTGAGATGGAGGCCATCCAGGCGTTCCTGGCGGGGCCGCCGGCCGACAAGACGACCGTCTTGTACGGCTTCGGCAGCGCCGCCCCCATGTTCCGCAACGCGGCGCAGGCGATCATTTACATTGACGTGACCCCGAAGGACTTGGGGTTGCGCGTGTTCGAGGGACAGTACCAGTGCATCGGCGCCCAGCCGGGGTCTGATCTCGACGCGGTATTGCGCCAGACCTACTTCATTGACAACGAGCTGGCGGTCAAGACCCGCAAAGAGCTGATCACCAGCCAGGCGATCGACTTCTATTTGTTGGACTCGAGCTTGTCGTTTAGCCTGCTACGCAAGGCGGACTTGCAGGCGGTGATCGAGCAGTTGCAGGGTCGGCCACTGCGCGCCAAGCCCATCTATATAGAAGGGGTGTGGGGCGGGCAGTTCCTTAAGCGCTATCGTAATGTGCCTGACCATTTGGTGGACAAGGTGGCCTGGTCGTTCGAGCTAATCCATACCGAAGCCAGCCTGCTGGTGAAGGCGGGCGAGCACCTGCTGGACATCCCCTTCCTCACGGTAATGAATGCGGCGGCCGAGCGGATCGTAGGCCCGCGGATGTTCAAGCAGTTTGGCGGCTACCTGCCGATCCGCTTCAATTATGACGACACCTGGCACAGCAACGGCAACATGTCGATCCAGTGCCATCCGAACGACGAGATGGCGCGTGAGATGTATGGCGACTTTGCGGCCCAGCACGAGGCGTATTACGTGGTGCTGACCGGCCACGGCGCCAAGACCTATTGCGGCTTCAAGAAAGACAAAGACCCGCAGGAATTTTTGGAGCTGGCGCGCCGATCAGAGAAAGACGCTTCGATCGTGGATTATCAGGAATACATCCACGGCATCCCCTCCAATGTGGGGCGGCAGATCCTGCTGCCGGCGGGCACGATCCACGGCTCAGGCCGCAACCAATTGGTGCTGGAGCTGGGTACCATGACGATGAGCGCCTACACCTACAAGATCTACGACTACACCCGCATGGATATCACCGGCAAACCGCGCCCGCTGCACACCAAGCTGGCCGAGCAGGCGCTGCGCTTTGAGCGCGATGAGGACTGGGTGATGGAGAACATCGCCTTTGAGCCGCGGCTGGTGGCCGAGGGCGCGGGCTGGAAGGAGCTGCTGGTGGGGCAGTTCGATGACATTTACTTTGAGACCCACCGGGTGGAGATGGAAACCGGCAGCCGCTACCAGGGCGACAACGGGGATGGCTTCTGCGTGCTGACCATCGTCGATGGCGAGGCCGCCCGCATCCAGTCGCTGGAGGATCCCAGCAAGTATTACGACGCCAGGTATCTTGATGTGATTCTGGTGCCGGCCAGCCTGGGGCGTTACGAAGTCATTGCCCAGGGCAAGCAGCCTGTGGCGCTGCACAAAGCGTTCGTACGAGAGGACAAGATCGATGGCTGAGAAGTTGATCGCCCACGGCATTCACCATACCCACTGGGACCCGTACTGGTGGTTCACCTCGCAAGAGTCGATGGTGGTGTTCGCCTACAACATGCGCGAGATGTTGCGCGCCTTCCGGGATGGCAAGATCCAGGACTTTTTCTTCGATGGCCAGACCGTGGCGATCGATGAGTACCTGCAACTGCACCCGGAGGATACGGAGGAAGTGCGCGGGCTGGTGAGCAGCGGCAAGCTGGTGATCGGGCCGTTCGTATCCCAGCTGGATACGTATATGAGCTCAGCTGAGTCCGTGGTGAACAACCTGCGCCTGGGCATCAAGAACGCCAAGAAGCTGGGCAAAGCCTCGCGCATCGCTTATCTGGCTGACCCATTTGGGGCGGCCAGCGACATGCCCAAGATCTACAACCAGTTCAGCATCAAAGAGTTCGTGTTCACCCGCGGGGTGGGTGATGTTTACGGGCTGGGCAATGAGTTCTATTTCAAATCCAACGACGGCAGCCAGGTGCTGTGCAACGTGCTGCTGTCCGGCTATGGCTACGGGGCGCATGCCTTCCGTGACGGCAAGCTGTTCACGAATGAGGCCGAGGACTACAACAAGATCGATGTGGGCCGGCTGATCGACCGCCTGGTGGAGCGCTCGACGATCAAGAACGAGTTCGTCTTTCCGCTGGGGTTTGACCAGAACCCGGTCATGCTCGACATCCCCGAGAAGATCAAGCACTACAACAGCATCCAGGACCGGATCGAATTCAAGTACACCACTTGGGCCGAATACTTCGAGCATGTGCGCAAGAACGGCAAGGACCTCAAGACCCATGTGGGCGAGATCCTTTCGCCGCAGTACCACCGCCTGCACATGAACGGCATGCACTCGGCCCGCTCGGACATCAAGACCCTGATCGACCGGGTGGAGCGGCGGGCGATCTACGAAGTGCAGCCGATGATGGCGCTGCTGGATGCGGTCGGCATTCCGTATGACCAGGGCATCATCGATGAGACCTGGTACAAGCTGGTCAACTGCCAGACCCATGGCAGCGCCACGCACGGGGATGTGACCAACAAAGCCATCAAGGATATGGCCAGCATTTCATACAACATCATGCGCGGCACGCGGGATTATTTGTGCCGGCTGCTCTCGTTCTCGGTGGATGACAGCAAGCTGCCCGGCATGGCGCTGGTGGTGATCAACAGCCTGCCGTGGAAGCGCCAGATGGTGCAGCGCCTCTCGATCGTCACGCGCGGCCCGGGCTTCACCCTGGAGCTGGAAGGCAAGAGCCTGCCGTACACGGTGCTGGAGCAGGTCAAGCACTACTGGGGCGTGGTGCGCAAAGACCCGGCGGACATGAACGAGGATGTGTGGTTCTACCGCACCGAGATCCTTTGCAACCTCGGCGAATTTGACGGTATTTCATATAAGACCCTCTCGGTCGTGGAGCAGGGCGAGCAAGCCCCCAACGTAGTCATCCCCCAGAACAAACACAGCATCGAAAACGAGTACCTGAGCGTGAGCTGCGGGCCGGATGGCATCAGTATCACGGACAAGCAGACCGGCCAGACGGTGCAGAAGGCGCTGTTCTTCCAGGACGGCGGTGACGAGGGTGACAGCTATGACTACGACTACCCCGCGCCCGAGGACGAATGGCTGGTGACGCGGGAGATCACGGCGGCCGACTTCAAGACCAGCACCCAGACCGACCTGCATGCGGAGATGCTGTTCGAGGGCGAGATGGAGATCCCCAGCACGCTGGAGCAGCGCAAGCGCAAGGTGGCCGACCACAAGCTGCCGTTCTGGGTCAAGCTGAGCCTAGATACCAGCGGCATCCTGCGCGTGCACGGCGAGGTGGAGAACGGCAGCGTAGACCACCGCCTGCGCATCGGCATCCGCACCGGCAAGCGTATCGAAAGCTTCCATGCCGGCGCGCAGTACAGCCTGATCGAGCGCCCGTGTGTGCGCGAGGAAATGGCGATCTGGAAGGAAAAGAAGTACTTCGAAGAGCCCAGCGCCACCGGCCCGCTGCTGAACCACGTTTCGACCCAGGATGACAAGGGCGTGCTGACGGTGTTCACCCGCAGCCTGAAGGAATACGAGTTCGTGGGCGATGGCTTCGGCGACCTGATGCTGACTGTGCTGCGGGCCATGGGCTATGTGGGCCTGCCTGACCGCAGGCGCCGCCCCGGCCGCCCCAGCGGCATGCCGGAGCGCCTGCTGCCGGCGCCTACGCACCAGATGCAGGGCACGGTGGAGTTCGATTTTGGGATCGGCTTCTCGGCCAAGCTGGACGGCAACAAGCTGTTCCGCGAATATGCCCTGTTCGCAGTCGACCCGATCTATAGCCAGAAGCAGAAGATCGACCCGACCTTCTTCCTTATCAGTTACTTCCCCATCAACCCGTGGAACCCGCCGCTGCCGGCCAGCTACACCTTCGGCTCGATCGAGCCTGGGGTCAGCTTCGGCACGCTGATCAAGTCAGACGGCGGCGAAGGCTACGTATTGCGCCTGTTCAACGCCGAGGCCGAGCCGGTGAAGGCTGGCGAGCTGCATCTTGGCAGCGACCTGCGCGTGACCGCCAAGACGGATTTGATGGAAGAGACGCATACCCCGCAAGACAAGCTGGCTGAGGAGTTCAAGGCCGGCGAACTGCTGAACCTGGTGATCAGCCAGAAGAAAGGATGAACGAGATGAAGAAACTGGTTGGCGTGGCAGCCTGCCCGGCAGGCATTGCCCATACATACATCGCCGCTGAGACCCTGATCAAGTATGCCAAGCAGCACGGCTATGACTTGAAGATGGAGACCAATGGGGCGGGCGGGACTGAGAACCGCCTGACAGAAGAAGATATCGAGGAAGCCGAGGCCATTGTGTTGGCTGTTGACACGATGGTGGAGATGGAGCGCTTCCGCGGCAAACCCGTGTTGACCGTGTCATCTTCGGATGCCATTCACCGCGGTGAGCAAGTCATCCAACAGATCGTAGACGGCAAAGCTGAGGTTTACAACCCATAAGGAGGAGCTGGAGAGGCAGAGATATATCGAGGAGTATTCAACGCTTTTTTAGGTTTCGCTTGATCGGCACGCATGTGTGCCGATCCTAAAGGAGAAGATATGGATAGAAAAGCTATATATCGTCACTTGATGTCGGGTGTGTCGTACTTCATCCCGTTCATCGTGGCCGGCGGCGTGCTGATCTCGTTCGCCTTCCTGTTTGATGCGGCCAACTCTGGCACGGCCACCTTCGGCGCCAGCAACCCGGTCTCGGCCTGGCTGCTGACCACCGGCGCCACGGCCATCGGTATGATGCTGCCCATCCTGGGCGGCTACATTGCCTACTCCATCGCTGACCGCCCCGGCCTGCTGGCCGGTGTGGTGGTGGGTTTGCTGGCGCGTGATGGCGGCTCAGGCTTCCTGGGCACCATCGCCGGCGCGTTCCTGGCCGGCTGGATCATCAACCTGCTCAAGAGCGCCTTGAAGGGCTTGCCGCGTTCTTTTGAAGGCGCCAAGACCCTGATCATCTACCCGGTGGTTGGCACCATTCTGGTGGCCCTGGGCATGATCGCCATCAACGCCTTCGTGGCTCCGCTCAACAACGCGGTCAACGGCTTCCTGCAGAACCTTAGCACTGGCAATGCGGCGGTGCTGGGTGCGGTTCTGGGCGCCATGGCGGCGTTCGACGTGGGCGGCCCGGTGAACAAGGCGGCCTACCTGTTCTCGGTGGCCACGCTCACCGGGGCGGACGGCAGCGCGGTTGCTTCGGTGGCGATGGGTTCGATCGCGACGGCAGCTTTCGCCATCAGCGGTGGCTGCGCCCTGGCCACGATCCTGTTCCCCAAGAAGTTCACTGAGGAACTGCGGGACGCGGGCAAGGCAGCTACCATCATGGGGCTGAGCTTCATTGCGGAAGGCGCGATCCCCTTTGTGATTGCGCACCCCAAGGTCGTGCTGCCCTCGATCATGACGGGCGCGGCCGTTGGCGGCGCGTTGGCAGGCCTGACGGGCATCACCCTCAGCGCACCGATCGGTGGCATTTTCACCATCCCCTTGGTGAACAATGTGCCGCTGTATCTGCTGTTCGGCGCCATCGGCACCCTGGTGGCTGCGGTGATGATGGGCATGTTGTTGCCCAACGCAGAAGAAAAGAAGAAGTAGAGTACACCTCCTTGAGACCTGGCTGGCTGGCGTTGTTTTGCCAGCCAGCCAGGAATTATGGTTGCGAGGATCTTTTTGACCATGAACGAGATCATCACGCAAGACCTGATCGCCCTGGATGTGGCTTTGGCGGACAAAGCCGCGGTGATCGCCCAGATCGCCGGCATTCTGGAGGCGGCCGGGCGGCTGACGGACCGCGAGCAGTACGTGCGGGATGTGTATGAGCGTGAGGCGATGGTGCCGACCGGCATCGGTAACCTGATCGCCATCCCGCATGCGCGCTCGGCCGGGGTGGGGGCCTCGGCGCTGGTGTATGTGCGCCTGGCGGCGCCGATCGCCTGGAACGAGGAAGAGCAGGCGCGGTATGTGTTCGGGATCGCGGTGCCGGATGACAATGCGGACAACCTGCATCTCAAGATACTTGCCAATGTGGCCAAGAAACTGCTTGATGATAAAATCAAGCTGCTGATCGAAGAATCCCAATCGAAACAGGAAATTCTTGAGGCCTTGTTGGCTTAATGGGTCTGTGGGGTATTCGATTTCCAGAGTTTGACGACAACCATATGCCGAGCCAGAGCTCTAGAACATCGCTGCCTAAGTACCGCCAGATCGAAGAAGAGCTGCGGTACAAGATCCTGTTCGGGCACTGGAAGCCGGGACACCAGATCCTGACCGAGATGGAGCTGTGCGAGCAGTACAAGGTCAGCCGGATCACCATCCGCAAAGCCATCAATGAGTTAGAGAATGCCGGCTACCTGGTGCGCCAGAGCGGCAAGGGCACTTTTGTCACTGACTGGCAAGAGAACCTGGAAGAGCGCCCGGTGCTCAAGAGCTTTACCAATGAAATGCACGCCCTGGGCAAGCAGGCCAGCACCATTGATGTGGAGCTGATCGAGACCCAGGCTGACAGGATCATGTCTGGCATTTTGAGCGTGCCGGAAGGCCACCCGATCATCCAGCTCAAGCGGGTGCGGGCGGTGGATGAAGGGGTAGTGATCGGCTACTCCATCAACACGTTCCCGTTCACGCGTGAGTTCTCGACCAACCCGAACGACTACTACGAATCGTTCTACGAATACCTGGGCAAGTTCGGCATCTTCTTCACCTCGGCGCTGGACTATCTGGAGGCGATGCTGCCTCCGCCCGAGGTGGCGCAGAAGCTGCGTATTGCCGAGTCTGAGCCGGTGCTGAAAAGCGTCAAGATCAGCCACAGCACGGACCGGCTGTTTACCGAATACAACATTTGTTACTACGTTGGCCGAGAGTACCGCTACTACGTCAAGTACTAGCCAGCTTCGCCCATTACAGAGCTTGCAGAGAATGGACTCGGCCTCCGTGAGGAGAAGCGGACTATGAAAGCTATCGAACTGATCATTCAGAATGAAGTTGGGCTGCATGCCCGCCCGGCGACCTTGTTCGTCAAAACTGCCCAGAAACACGAGGCTGAGATCATCGTTACTTTTGACGGTAAGCAGGTGAGCGCCAAGAGCCTGCTGGGGCTGCTGACCCTGGCGGTGACCAAGGGCTCGGTGATCTCAGTGAGCGCCGATGGGGCGGATGCCGATGCGGCGCTGGCCGCGCTCAGCGAGCTGGTGGCCGGCAACTTTGGCGAATAGGGCTACTTCCTGCGGCGGGTAGGCCGCCTAAAAGCAATGCAGCTGTCCCCGGGGAGGGTGCAGCTGCATTGCTTCCAGGCCGGTCTATAAGCCGCATTTTGTCCGGTGGGCAAGCGAGCGTACTCGCAGCACACCTGGATGATCATCTATCTGTGCAGCCTACCCGAGGCTCGAGCGCAGCGGGCCGCTGCTCACCTCTGTTTGGCCTTGCTCCGGGCGGGGGTTGCCTGGCCGCGGACATTACTGCCGCGCCGGTGAGCTCTTACCTCACCATTTCACCCTGGCCGCTTGCGCGGTGGTGTATTTCTGTGGCCCGATCCGGCAGGTTTCCCCGCCCCGGGGTTTCCCCGGCGCCATGCCCTGTGGAGTGCGGACTTTCCTCGAGCGCCCCGAAGGGTACCCGCGATCATCCGACCAACCTGGAAGCGAGTATGATACAGCACAGGGCAGGGGGCGTCAAACCTTGCATGTTGGGCTCATATCTTCCTTAGTTAACCTTGACAGCTCTAGACCGCATGCTCTATAATCACCTGTCGCAAACTGGCCGCCCTTTGTGAATTTGGGAGCGGCTCGTCTTTTTTCGTTGTACACCTTCTTAGGAGGCGCTGAATGGCGCAAGCTCTTCCCACCAAAACTTATTCGCGTATGTCCACGCAGCTGAAACTGCCTGACCTCATCGAGGTGCAGCTCAGCTCTTTCCGCCGCCTCAAAGCTGAGGGTCTGGGCGATCTCTTCCATGAAATCTCTCCCATCGAGTCCTACAACAAGGGCATGCGCTTGTATTTCCCCAGCCGCACGCCGGAAGCCAAGCAGTGGGACCTCAAGTATTGGTTCGAAGAACCCAAGTTCTCGATCGAGGAGTGCATCGAGCGCGATCTGACCTACGCCAGCCCGCTGTACATCTCGGTGCTGCTGGCCGGGCCGGATGTGCCTGAGCCGATCAAGCAAGACATCTTCCTGGGCGATTTCCCGGAGATGACCGAGAAGGGCACCTTCATCATCAACGGCACTGAGCGCGTGGTCGTATCGCAGCTGATCCGCTCGCCGGGCGTATATTTTGAAGCCCCGCTGGATCGCGCTACCAACCGCCCGCTGGCGACCGCCAAGCTGATCCCCGACCGCGGCGCGTGGATGGAGTTCGAGACCCGCAAGGCCGACTACCTGACCCTCAAGTTCAACCGCAAGCGCACTGTGCCTATCACGGTGCTGCTGCGCGCCCTGTGCGCCGTGGACGACGGCAACCGCACCTCGCCGCTGAAGCACGGCACCGACGAAGAAATTCTGGCGCTGTTCGCCGACATTGACACCAACCAGGACCGCCAGTTCATTCAGGCTACTTTGAACCAGGAGCCGGAGTGGGACACCAATAATGGCAAGCTGAGCATTGCGCAGGCCGCGCTGATCGAGTTCTTCAAGCGCATGCGCCCGGGTGACCCGGCCACGTTGGACAACGCCACCGAGTTCCTGGAGACCCAGCTGTTCGACCAGCGTCACTATGACCTGGAGCGCGTGGGCCGCTACAAGCTCAATCAGAAGCTGGGCCAGAAAGAGCGCGTTGCGCTGGACCACCGCACCATGACCAAGTGGGATCTGGTGAACCTGGCCCGCCGCATGATCCTGATCAACAACGGCGTCGAGAAGGCTGACGACATTGACCACCTGGGCAACCGCCGCCTGAAGACGGTGGGTGAGCTGATCCAGAACAAGCTGCGCGTAGGTATGCGCCGCATGGAGCGCGTCATCAAAGAGCGCATGTCTATCCGTGACCAGGAGCAGCTCTCGCCCATTACCCTGATCAACATCCGCCCGATGGTGGCGGCGCTGCGCGAGTTCTACGGCTCCAGCCAGCTCTCGCAGTTCATGGACCAGACCAACCCGCTGTCTGAGTTGCGCCACAAGCGCCGCGTCTCAGCCCTGGGGCCGGGCGGTCTGCGCCGTGAGCGCGCCGGCTTCGACGTGCGTGACGTGCACCACTCGCACTACGGCCGCATCTGCCCGATCGAGACTCCGGAAGGCCCGAACATCGGCCTGATCGGCAACCTGGCTTCGTTCGCCCGCGTGAACGACTATGGCTTCGTGGAGACCCCGTACCGCCGCGTGATCGGCAAGCTGGCTCCGGACGACAAGCGTCTGGTGGGCCGCAAGCTACGTGAAGACGTGGTGGACCCCAAGAGCGAGAAAGTGGTCGCCAAGGAAGGCGCCCGCATTGACGAGAAGCTAGCCAAAGACATCGCCAAGGTGAATGTAGAGGAAGTCCTCATCGTTCCGTATGTGTCGGAGGAGATCTCCTTCCTGTCGGCGGACGACGAAGACCGCTACTACATCGCGCAGGCGAATGCCCTGCTGAACGACGAAGGCGAGTTCGTGCGCCAGCGCGCCTCATGCCGCTACCACTCCGGCTTTATGTTCGCCAGCCCGGAGGAAATTGACTATATGGACGTGGCGCCTCACCAGGTGGTGGGCATCAGCGCCGCGCTGATCCCGTTCCTGGAGCACGACGACGCCAACCGCGCCCTGATGGGCTCGAACATGATGTCGCAAGCCGTGCCGCTGCTGGTGCCCGAAGTGCCGCTGGTCTCCACCGGTATGGAGAGCCACGCCGCCAAGGACTCCGGCCAGGTGATCCAGGCCGAGGAAGATGGCGAAGTCGTCTCCGTGAGCGGCGACGAAGTGGTCATCAAGGGCAGCAAGAGCAAGAAGGACCGCGCTTACAAGCTGCGCAAGTACCAGCGCTCCAACCAGAGCACCTGCATTGACCAGCGCCCGGCCGTGTTGAAGGGCCAGCGGGTTAAGAAGGGTGATGTGATCGCTGACTCCTCCTCCACCGTGGATGGTTTGCTGGCCCTGGGCCAGAACGCGGTGGTGGCCTTCCTCTCGTGGGAGGGTGGCAACTTTGAAGACGCCATCCTGATCAGCGAGAAGATGGTGCAGGATGACCGCTTCACGTCCATCCATATCGAAAAATACGAACTCGAGGCCCGCGACACCAAGCTGGGTCCCGAGGAGATCACCCGCGATATCCCCAATGTGGGTGAGGAAGCTGTCAAGGACCTCGACGAATATGGCATCGTGCGCATCGGCGCCGAGGTTGGCCCTAACGACATCCTGGTGGGCAAGATCACGCCCAAGGGTGAGAAGGAGCTGACCCCGGAGGAGCGTTTGCTGCGGGCCATCTTCGGCGAGAAGTCACGCGACGTGAAGGACACCTCGCTGCGCATGCCGCACGGTGAGCGCGGCAAGGTGGTGGACGTGCAGGTCTTCTCCCGCGAGGACAACATTGAGCTGTCCGCGGGCGTGGAGAAGATGGTGCGCGTCTCGGTAGCCCAGCGCCGCAAGATCACGGCCGGCGACAAGATGTCTGGCCGCCACGGCAACAAGGGCGTGGTTTCCAAGGTGGTGCCGGTGGAGGACATGCCGTTCCTCGAGGATGGTACGCCGGTGGACATCATCCTGAACCCGCTGGGTGTGCCTGGCCGTATGAACATCGGCCAGATCCTGGAGACCCACCTGGGGTGGGCCGCCAAGCGCCTGGGCTTCCGCGCCCTGGTGCCCGTCTTCGACGGCGCCAGCGAGAACGAGATCGAAGCTGAGCTGGCGCGTGCCTGGCTGGTGGACCAAGCCTGGAAGGAAACCGGCGAACGTGCCTGGGCCTGGCTGGCTGAGCAGAACGGCAAGTATGACGCCGAGTCTCTGGAAGATGATAATGAAGTGCGCAACCTGTACCTGGAGCAATGGCTGGGCAAGGAATACAGCCTGAACCGCCTGGCGCAGGACCCGTCTTACGCCCGCCAATCGGCGGTGCGTGAGTGGCTGAAGGAAAAGGGCTACAACGCCGACGAGCTGCTGGCCTTTGAACAGGCCGACATTTCGATGAGCGTGCGCACCGAGCGCGGCCAGAAGGCCGCCCATGCCTGCGCCCGCCTGTGGCTGGTAAGCCTGGGCGAGGACGACCCGGGCAAGAATGCCGATGAAGGCGAGCTGCGCGTTCTGGCGCAGCGCGCCATGGTGAAGCACCACAAGCCGATCCCCTACCTGGGCAAGCAGGCCCTGCGCGACGGCAAGACCGGCGACCAGTATGACCAGCCGGTCACCGTGGGCGTGATGAATATGCTCAAGCTGCATCACCTGGTGGAAGACAAGGTGCATGCCCGCTCCACCGGCCCGTACAGCCTGGTGACCCAGCAGCCGCTGGGTGGTAAGGCCCAGTTCGGTGGCCAGCGCTTCGGTGAGATGGAAGTGTGGGCGCTGGAAGCCTATGGCGCTTCGTACACCTTGCAGGAAATGCTGACGGTCAAGTCTGACGATGTGGTGGGCCGTGTGAAGACCTACGAAGCCATCGTCAAGGGTGAGCCGATCGAGGAGCCTGGCATCCCGGCTTCCTTCCGTGTGTTGGTGAAGGAACTGCAGTCCTTGGGTCTCTCGGTGGAAGCGGAGACCGAAGAGGGCGTGGTCAAGTTCGGCAAGGAAGAGCAGCGTGCTCGCCCGCCGCGCCTGGGCACGGGCCTGCTGGGCTTGGGTGAGGATCTCAAGAAAGCACCTTGACGGCCTACCCGAGTGCGGTTAAAATCCGCCCTCGCGTACGACTGAAAATGGGCCTAGCGCCAGTTTTCAGGCTACGGAACTGAATACCGCAGACTGATGCGGAACAGAGCCAAGTAATACAACGAGGCCATCACGACTTTGGGTGGCCTCGTACTCTGTGCGCAAAAGCATGCGCACAAAGTTTGGCGAAAGCAAAAAGCGCTTTCGCCAGCAAACCCAAGGCTTGCCCTTGGTCGTGAACAGCAAAGCTGTCCACTCACAGAGTTTGGCAAAAGCTAACAACTTTCGCCACCAGACACGCCCCGCCTGGAACGGGCGGGGTGGGGCTGGGAAAAGTACCGAGCCAGATCGTAGCAGTCTGGCCCAGTACGCAAAACGGAATAACTGGGGCAGTGGCCCTTGCGGCGGGAACCGCCGCGGCAGGTAGCAAAGATGTGTGCGGCGGAGAAAGACCGCCGCGGTAGAAGCAAGAAGGTTTTGCTGAAAGTAAGGAAACGGAGAAAAGAAGTGCCGACAATCAATCAGCTAGTTCGCAAGGGCCGCAAGACCAAGCGCGGCAAAACCAAGGCGCCCGCTCTGCAGTATGTGTTGAACACGTACAAGCAGCGCCGCATCCGTCAGCCTAAGGGCGCGCCCCAGAAGCGCGGTGTGTGCACGGTTGTGCGCACCATGACGCCTAAGAAACCGAACTCTGCCTTGCGCAAGATCGCCCGTGTGCGTCTGAGCAACGGTATGGAAGTGACCGCCTACATTCCGGGTGAGGGTCACACGCTGCAGGAGCACTCCGTAGTTTTGGTGCGCGGCGGCCGTGTGAAAGACCTGCCGGGTGTGCGCTATCACATCGTACGCGGCACGCTCGACACCACCGGTGTCAATGACCGCAAGCAAGCCCGTTCCAAGTATGGCAGCAAGCGCCCCAAGGCGGGCGCATAAGTAGCTCACCCAGAAGGTGAGCTTGCCGCATTTAAGTGGAGAACAGAGTAAATGGCACGACGCAGACGCCCTGACAAACGTATCAGCACCCCGGATGTGCGCTACAACAGCACCGAGGTGCAGGCTTTCATTAACCGCATGATGCTGGATGGCAAGAAGAGCACCGCCACCCGCCTCATTTATGACGCTTTTGACCTGATCGAGGCCAAGACCAAGCAGAACCCGCTGGAAGTTTTCCAGACGGCGCTGAAGAATGTTGGCCCCAGCATGGAAGTGCGCCCCCGCCGTGTGGGTGGCTCCACCTACCAGGTGCCGATGGAAGTCAATAGCGCCCGCTCGTTCGCACTGGCAGCCCGCTGGATCGTGGCTTCGGCCCGCTCGCGCGGCGGCAAGTCGTTCGCCGAGAAGCTGGCCGGTGAGCTGAGCGAGGCCGCACAGGGGCAGGGCGCCTCGGTGCGTAAGAAAGAAGAAACCCACAAGATGGCAGAGGCCAACCGCGCCTTCTCCCATTACCGCATTTAGTTTTCGGAGCATTTAGAAGAGAATGGCTAATTACCCACTCGAGAAGTTTAGAAACATAGGCATCATCGCCCACATTGACGCCGGTAAGACCACGACCACCGAGCGTATCTTGTTCTACACCGGCAAGACGCACCGCCTGGGTGACGTGGACGAAGGCAATACGGTTACCGACTGGATGGAGCAAGAGCGCGAGCGCGGCATTACGATCGTATCCGCCGCTGTGACCGCTGAGTGGAAGGGCCATCTCATCAACGTGATCGACACCCCGGGTCACATTGACTTTACCGCCGAAGTGCAGCGCTCCCTGCGCGTGCTGGACGGCGGTATTGTTGTGTTCGACGCCGTGATGGGCGTGGAGCCGCAGAGCGAGACCGTGTGGCGCCAGGCTGACCGTTACCAGGTGCCGCGCATCTGCTTCATCAACAAGATGGACCGCATCGGCGCCTCGTTCGAGCGCAGCGTTGAGAGCATCCGCACCCGCCTGGGCGCCAACCCCATCGTCATGCAGCTGCCCATCGGCGCCGAATCCGGCTTCCAGGGCGTGGTTGACCTGCTGTCGATGAAATCGATCATCTGGTCGGACGATGGCAGCAAGCCCGTGGAGGGCGAGGTGCCGGCTGACCTGGTGGCGACCGCCACCGAGCAGCGCGAGCGCATGGTGGAAGCCATCGCCGAAACTGACGACGAGCTGACCGTCAAGTACCTGGACGGCCAGGAAATTGGTATTGACGAGATGAAGGCGGCCCTGCGCCGCGCCGTCATCGCCGGCAAGGCCAACGCGATCTTCTGCGGCTCTTCTTTGAAGAACCGTGGTGTGCAGGCCGTGCTGGATGCGGTGATCGACTATCTGCCGTCTCCGCTCGACATCCCGGCTGTGAAGGGCATTGACCCGCGCACCGAGGAAGTTGTGGAGCGCCATCCCAATAACGATGAGCCGGCCGCTGCGCTGGTCTTCAAGATCGTGGCTGACCCGTATGTGGGCCGCCTGGCCTATTTCCGTGTGTACTCCGGCAAGGTCGAGAAGGGTGGCTCCATCTATAACCCCGTCAAGCGCCAGCGCGAACGCGTAGGCCGCTTGATCCGTATGTATGCTGACCGCCGTGAAGAGATCGACGTGGTGGAAGCCGGCGACATTGGCGCCGTGCTGGGCCTCAAGAACTCCATCACCGGCGATACCCTGTGTGACGAGAACAAGCAGATCGTGCTGGAAGCTATCAGCTTCCCCGAGCCGGTCATCTCGATCGCGGTGGAACCCAAGACCGCAGTTGACCAGGACAAGATGGCGGAGGCTCTGCACCGCCTGGCCGAAGAAGACCCGACCTTCCGCGTCAAGTCTGACCCGGAGACGGCTCAGACGGTCATCTCCGGCATGGGCGAGCTGCACCTCGAGATCCTGGTGGACCGCATGATGCGCGAGTACGGCGTGCAGGCCAACGTTGGCCGCCCGCGTGTTGCCTATCGTGAGACGATCACCCGCGAGGTCAAGAAGGCCGAGATGCGCTACGCCAAGCAGTCCGGCGGCCGCGGTCAGTACGGCCACGTGGTGTTCGAGATGGTTCCTGACGAACCCGGCAAGGGCGTGAGCTTCGAGAACAAGGTCGTCGGTGGCGCCATTCCTAAGGAATACATCCCGGCTGTTCAAAAGGGTGTGATGGAAGCCTCAGAATCCGGCATTGTAGGCGGTTACCCTGTGGTTGACGTCAAGGTCACCCTGTACGATGGTTCGTTCCACGAAGTCGACTCCAACGAAATGGCGTTCAAGATGGCTGCCTCCATGGCTTTCAAGGAAGGTATGCGCATCGGTAAGGCCGTGTTGATGGAGCCGATCATGAAAGTGGAAGTGACCGTGCCCGAAGAGTTCCTGGGTGACATCGTCGGCCAGCTCAGCGCTCGCCGTGGTGAGATCCAGGGTATGGATATGCGCCCCGGTGGGGTGCAGGCCATCCGCGCCATGATGCCGCTCTCGGAGATGTTCGGTTACGCCACGGAGCTGCGCTCGGCCACCAAGGGCCGCGGCGCCTTCACCATGGAATTCGATCACTACACTCAGGTCTCGGAGAAGCTGGCCGAAGAGCTGATCAAAGCCAACTAGAACTTATATAGAAAGAATTAAAGGAGACAACAAGCATGGCGAAGTCAAAGTTTGATCGCAGCAAATCGCACTTGAATGTGGGCACGATGGGACACATCGACCACGGCAAGACGACCCTGACTGCGGCGATCACCAAAGTAGCGGCCCTGATGGGCAAGGCTGAGTTCCGCGGCTACGACCAGATCGACAACGCGCCCGAGGAAAAGGAGCGCGGCATCACCATCAACATCACCCACGTCGAGTACGAGACCGAGAAGCGTCACTACGCCCACGTGGATATGCCTGGTCACCGTGACTACATCAAGAACATGATCACCGGTGCGGCCCAGGTGGACGGCGCCATCCTGGTGGTGGCGGCCCCGGACGGCCCCATGCCCCAGACGCGCGAGCATGTGCTGCTGGCCCGCCAGGTGGAAGTGCCCAGCATCGTCATCTTCCTGAACAAGGTTGACATGATGGACGACCCTGAGCTGCTGGAACTGGTCGAGCTGGAGTTGCGCGAGCTGCTGAGCAGCTACGAGTTCCCCGGCAACGAGACCCCCATCGTACGCGGCTCGGCGCTCAAGGCCCTGGAGAGCACCTCCACCGACCCGAACGCTGAGGAGTATGCTCCCATCCGTGAGCTGCTGCGCGTCATCGATGAGTACATCCCCGAGCCGACCCGCGAGACCGACAAGCCCTTCATGATGTCGATCGAAGACGTGTTCTCGATCAAGGGTCGTGGCACCGTGGTGACCGGCCGCATTGACCGTGGTGTCGTCAAGCTGAACGACAACGTGGACATTGTGGGTCTGCGTGAGCAGCCCGGCAGCACGGTGGTGACCGGTATTGAAATGTTCCACAAGCAGCTGGATGAGGGCATGGCGGGTGACAACGCTGGCCTGTTGCTGCGTGGTGTGGACCGTGAGGGTGTGGAGCGCGGCATGGTATTGGCCAAGCCGGGCAGCATCAAGCCGCACACCAAGTTCATGAGCGAAGTGTACGTGCTGAAGAAGGAAGAAGGCGGACGCCACAAGGCCTTCTTCACCGGGTACAAGCCGCAGTTCTACATCCGCACGCTGGACGTGACGGGTGAAGTGACCCTGCCGAGCGGGGTGGAGATGGTGATGCCGGGCGACAACGTGAACCTGCAGGTGCAGTTGCAGACGCCAGTGGCGTTGGAGCAAGGCTCCAAGTTCGCCATTCGTGAAGGCGGCCTGACCGTGGGTGCTGGCGTCATCACCCAGATCTTGGAATAAGGAATATGGCAACTACCAAGCAGAAGATTCGTATTCGTCTCAAGGCTTACGATCACCGTGTGATCGATCAGTCGGCCAAGCGCATCGTCGAGACGGCGGAGCGCACGGGCGCCCGCGTGGTGGGGCCGGTTCCCCTGCCCACCAAGCGTGAGCTGTTCACCGTGCGCCGCTCGCCGTTCATCGACAAGGACTCGCACGAGCACTTTGAGATCCGCACGCACAACCGCATCATCGATGTGATGGAGCCTGACTCCAAGACCATCGATATGCTCATGCGCCTCAATCTGCCGGCCGGCGTGGACATTGAGATCAAGATCTAGTGTTGGCGGCCAGGCCGCCGGCACTAGACAGAACGGTACCTGTTTGGTATAGTTACCGGCTGTGTGTAATGGCCTGCCCGCCGCAAGGCGGGCAGGCGTAAGTTTGAGTAGGGCAGTGTAAGAGCTGCCAGCCGGGGTGGCCCAAGGCGCCACCCACGTGCCGGCAACTGACTACGCTGCTGCGGGATGATGCGGTCTAGCCCAGACTGACAGTCCCAGAAAATTTTGTAGGAGACAAATTAAATGTTCAAAGGGCTTATTGGCAAGAAAATCGGTATGACCCAGATTTTCGACGAGCAAGGCCGCGCTGTGCCGGTCACGCTCCTCGAAGCTGGGCCTTGCTTTGTCACCCAGATCCGCCGCCCGGATGTTGAGGGCTATAGCGCGGTGCAACTGGGCTTTGGTGAGACCAAGGCGAAGCATCTGAGCGGTGGCCAGCTGGGCCACCTCAACCGCGTCAAGGCGCCAACCTTGCGCTACCTGCGTGAATTCCGCACCAAGCAGACGGAACTAAAAGAAGGCGACACCGTGAAGGTGGATAGCTTTGCTGTTGGCGATGCTGTGGATGTCACCAGCGTCAGCAAGGGTAAGGGCTTCGCCGGCGGTATGAAGCGCCACGGTTTTGGCGGTGGTCCTATGAGCCACGGCCAATCTGACCGCCAGCGTGCGGTCGGCTCCATCGGCGCCAACACCTACCCGGGCCGTGTGTGGAAGGGCAAGAAGCTGCCCGGTCACATGGGCGTGCGCCAGGTGACCACCCTGAACCTGAAGGTTGCCTTCGTGGATGCGGAGAAGAACCTGATCGGCTTGCATGGCGCCGTTTCCGGCGGCAAGGGCACGATCGTGACCATTCGTGAGGCGCGCAAGGCGTAAGCCTGCGAGAGATTGATAGATGAAACTCGACGTATATACCCTCAAAGGCACCAAGCTGGACAAGCAGGTTGAACTGCCGGCCAGCGTGTTCGAGGCGCCGATCAATGTTGACCTGATGCACCAGGCGTATACCCGCCAGATGGCGAATGCGCACCTGGGCACCCGCAAGACCAAGAACCGCGCCGAAGTGCGCGGCGGCGGTCGCAAGCCGTGGAAGCAGAAGGGTACCGGCCGCGCCCGCCAGGGCTCGATCCGTTCCCCGCAGTGGGTCGGCGGCGGCAAGGTGCACACCCCGCGCCCCAAGAGCTTCGAGCAGGACATGCCGCAGAAGATGCGCAAGGCTGCGCTGCGTTCGGCCCTCTCCTCGAAGGCGGCTGACCAGGGCATCGTGCTAGTGGAGAATTTGAACTGGGACGAGCCCAAGACCAAGCTGGTGGCCGAGTCGCTGAGCAAGCTGGTGGGCGAGGGCAGCGTGCTGTTCGTGCTGCCGGCCAAGGACGAGAACTACAACCATGTGGTTCGCTCCAGCCGCAACCTGCAGAGCTGCAAAGCCCTGCTGGCCAACTACTTGAACATCCGTGACCTGCTGGGTTACGACAAGCTCATCCTGCCGCTGGATGCCATCAAGGCAATCGAAAGTGCGCTGGAATAAGGCGGAGTTGGAGCTGATATGACAACCGTTTACGACATCCTGGTGCGCCCGCTGGTAACTGAGAAGACCAATTACCAGACCAGCAAGCTGCGCCAGATCACGTTCGAAGTGCATAAGGACGCCAACAAGGCCATGATCAAGGACGCCATTGAATTGGTGTTCGGGGTCAAGGTGCAGCGCGTCAACGTCATCCAGGTGGCCCCCAAGCGTGGTCGTCACGCTCGCAACCGCCAGATGCGTATCCGTAAGAGCGGCTACAAGAAAGCCCTGGTCACGCTGATGCCTGGTGAGACCATCGATATTTTTGAAGGTGTGAAGTAATGGCTGTTAAAACCTACAAGCCTACTACCCCCGGTCGTCGTGGGGCCAGCGGCTACACATTTGACGAGATCACCAAGTCAAAGCCTGAGCGCTCGCTGCTGGCCAAGAAGACCAAGAGCGGCGGCCGCAATGTGCGCGGCAAGATCACCGTGCGCCACCGTGGCGGCGGCCATCGCCAGCGCCTGCGCATTGTGGACTTCCGCCGCGACAAGCACGACATCCCCGCCAAGGTGGCCGGCATCGAGTACGACCCGAACCGCACCGCCTACTTGGCGCTGCTGCACTACGCCGATGGCGAGAAGCGCTACATCCTGGCGCCGCTCGGCCTCAAGGCCGGTGACAGCGTGGTGACCGGGCCGAACGCCGATATCCGCGTGGGCAATGCGTTGCCGCTGGCGAACATCCCCACCGGTACGATCGTGCACAACATCGAGATCAAAGAGGGCAAGGGCGGCCAGTTGGTGCGCTCGGCCGGCTCTGGCGCGCAGATCGCCGCCAAAGAGGGCGAGTATGCCCAGATCCGCATGCCCTCGGGTGAAGTGCGCCTGGTAGGGCAGAACTGCTACGCCACCATTGGCCAGTTGGGCAATGTTGACCACGGCAACGTTAAGCTGGGCAAGGCCGGCCGCAAGCGCCACCGCGGCATCCGCCCCACGGTGCGTGGCTCTGCCATGACCCCGCGTGACCATCCCCACGGTGGTGGTGAAGGCCGCCAACCGATCGGTATGGCTGGCCCCAAGAGCCCGTGGGGCAAACCTACTCTGGGTAAGAAGACCCGTCGCAACAAGCGCACGGACAAGTTCATTTTGCGTGGCCGCGCCAAGAGCAAGCGCCGCTAACGGCTGGAGACTTTATTATGGGACGTTCACTTAAAAAAGGGCCGTTTGTTGAGCCGAAGCTTCTGAAGAAGATCGAGGCCATGAACGAGCGCAAAGAGAAGAAAGTAATCCGCACCTGGAGCCGTGCGAGCCAGATCTTCCCGCAGATGGTGGGTCACACCATCGCGGTGCATGATGGCCGCCGCCATGTGCCGATCTATATCACCGAGAACATGGTGGGGCACCGCCTGGGCGAATTTGCGCCCACGCGCACGTTCCGCGGCCATGTTAACGAGAAAGCCTCGGATTCCGGAAGGTAAGGCATGGCTGACTTTCAAGCAACCCTGAGCAATACCTCCGTCTCGGCGCAGAAGATGCGCCTGGTGGTGGACCTGGTGCGCGGCAAGAGCGCCCAGCAGGCGGTCAATATCCTCACCTTCACCCCCAGCAAGGCGGCCCAGCCGCTGTTGAAGCTGGTGAAGTCTGCCGTGGCCAACGCCGCCAAGAACCAGGGCGTGGCCATCGAGGAGCTGTATGTGCACGCCATCAGCGCTGACGAGGCGCCCACCCGCAAGTGGCGCCGCTTCGGCGCCCGCGGCCGCTTCAAGCCCGTGTTCCGCCGCACCTCTCACGTAACCGTGACGCTGCGCCAGCGCGACGCCGCCCCGGCCGCGCAAACCACTGCCCCCGCCGCCCGCAAGACCGCGGCCAAGGCCGAGAAGTAGGAGACGTAGATGGGTCGTAAAGTAGATCCGCGAGGCTTCCGCCTCAAGATTAATAAGACCTGGGACGGCCGCTGGTTTGCCGAGGGCAAAGACTATGTGGACCGCCTGCACCAGGATTTTGCCATTCGCAAGATGGTGCAGAACAAGGCACCGCGCGCCGGCAT
Organism: Anaerolineales bacterium; assembly: GCA_019454165.1. Taxonomy (GTDB): domain Bacteria; phylum Chloroflexota; class Anaerolineae; order Anaerolineales; family UBA11579; genus JAMCZK01. The sequence goes on from CP075367.1 coordinate 1,293,977, forward strand.
CTCCAAGGTGGAGGTTGAGCGTTTCCCGGGCAGTGTGAAGATCTCCGTGCACACCGCCAAGCCGGGCATTTTGATCGGCAAGAAGGGCGAGAGCGTCAAGGAATTGCGCAAGTCGCTGGAGGCCCTGGTGGGCATGAAGATCGAGCTCGACATCAAAGAGATCAAGCAGCCCGATCTGGATGCCAAGCTGATCGCCGTCAACATTGCTGACCAGCTGGAGCGCCGCATCAGCTACCGCCGCGCCATCAACCGTGCGCTGCAGCAGACCATGCGGGCCGGCGCCGGCGGTATCAAGGTGGAAGTGGCCGGCCGCCTGGGCGGCTCGGACATGTCTCGCCGTATTTGGATGCGCGAGGGCCGCGTGCCCCTGCACACCCTGCGGGCTGACATTGACTACGCCGTAGCCGAGGCGCACACGCAGTACAGCTCCATCGGCATCAAGGTGTGGGTGTACCGCGGCGAAGGCAAGGCCGAAACCGAGGCTGAACCCGAGGCCACCGAAGGCGTGTACGTCAGCGAATAGCTGGCGACAAGGAATTAGGACAAGAATATGTTGCAACCAAAACGTTTCAAGTTCCCCAAGATGCACCGTGGCCGCATGCGTGGCAAAGCCAGCCGCGGCGCTGAAGTGCATTTTGGCGAGTTCGGCCTGCAGGCGCTGGAGCCGCATTGGATCTCCAGCCGCCAGCTCGAAGCCTGCCGCCGCGCCATTGTGCGTGAGGCCCGCCGCCGCGGTAAGGTGTGGACGCGTGTCTTCCCTGACAAACCGATCACCAAGCGCGCCGCCGAGACCCGTATGGGTAAGGGTAAGGGCAGTGTGGAGTTTTACGCCGCCGTCGTGCGCCCTGGCACGGTGCTGTTCGAAGTAGCCGGTATGCCGCCTGAGGTCGCCACCCGCGCCCTGGAGCTGGCCGCCGCCAAGCTGCCGATCCGCACCAAGATCATCAAGCGCATCGAATTCCTGAGCGAGTAGTTGATATGGCTAAAGCAACCAAAGCAGCAGACCTGCGCAAACTGACCAACCAGCAGCTCGTCGAGCAGATCGACGAAGCCCGTGAGCAACTGATGCGCATGCGCTTTCAGAAAGCCACCGGCGAGCTGAAGGACCAAAATGCACCGCGCGCCCAGCGCCGCAAGATCGCCCAGTTGATGACGATCCTGAACGAAAAGGGCGCTGCGCCGGCTCCGGCTGGCGACAAAAAGACAGAAGGTGAAGCATGAACAAGCGCCGCCAAATTGAAGGCGTAGTGACCAGCAACAAAATGAACAAGACCGTGGTCGTGCGCACTACCCGCAGCTTCCGCCACCCCGTATACGGTAAAGTGGTGGAGGCGCAGCACAAGCTGGTGGCCCATGATGAGTTGGGCTGCAAGATCGGCGACACCGTGCGTGTCATCGAAAGCCGCCCGATCTCCAAGACCAAGCGCTGGGTGGTGGTTGAGATCATCAACAGCTCGGTCAAAGAAGAGGTTGTGTAATGATCCAGCACGAAACTCGTCTGAGCGTGGCCGATAACACCGGCGCGCGTGAGCTGCTGGTGATGCACATTGTGGGCAGCACCCGCCGCCGCTACGCCAGCATTGGCGACATTGTGGTGGGCACGGTGAAGAGCGCCATCCCGGCCGGCGCGGTGAAGAAGAGCGAAGTGGTGCGCGCCGTGATTGTGCGCATCTCCAAGGAATGGCGCCGTGAAGACGGCTCCTACATTCGCTTTGATGACAACGCCGCCGTGATCCTGGAGGGCACCACCACCAACCCCAAGGGCACCCGCATCTTCGGGCCGGTTGCCCGTGAATTACGCGATAAGGGCTTCATGCGCATTGTTTCCCTGGCGCCGGAAGTTCTGTAGGAGAGCAGCGTGAACATTAAGCTCAAGATCCGCAAGGGCGATACGGTGGAAGTGGTCACCGGCAAAGAGGTTGACAAGGGCAAGCGTGCCGAAGTCATCCGCGTGCTGCCGAAGACCAACCGCCTGGTCGTCCAGGGCGTGAACATTCGCAAGCGCCACCAGCGCGCCACCCAGCAGGGCGGCCGCCAGGTCAGCGCCAGCATTGTGGAATTCGAGGGCCCGCTCTCGATCTCCAACGTGATGCTGGTCTGCCCGGCCTGCAGCAAGCCGGCCCGGGTGGGTTTCAAGCGGGATGACAAGGGCGTGGCCCACCGCGTGTGCAAGAACTGTGGTAAGGATATCGACTAAGCCCAAAAGGGCATAGTTTGATCTAGGAGTAATTGAATGGCTCATTATTTGAAAGAGCGGTACACGAAAGAGGTCAGCCCGGCCCTGTTAAAGGCGCTGGGGCTCGACAACGTGATGCAAGTGCCGCGCATTGAAAAGATCGTCTTGAACATCGGCCTGGGCAAGTCCAAGGACGATTCCAAGGCGCTGGATGGGGCGGTAAGCGACCTCACCATCATCACCGGCCAAAAGCCGTTGGTGACCAAGGCTCGCAAGGATATTGCGAACTTTGCGCTGCGTGCCGGCCGCGCCATTGGCGCCAAGGTGACCCTGCGCGGCGACCGCATGTGGTCGTTCTACGACCGCCTGGTCAACATTGCGCTGCCGCGCATGCGTGACTTCCGCGGTGTGTCGCCGGACGCCTTTGACGGCCGTGGCAACTACACCTTGGGTCTGACGGAGCAGCTGATCTTCCCTGAGATCCAGTACGACAATATTGAACAAGTGCGCGGCCTGGAAGTGACGATCGTGACCAGCGCCCGTAACGACGACGAAGGCCGCGCTCTGCTGCAGTTGATGGGCATGCCCTTCAAGAAGGAAGGCTAGACAATGGCCAAAAAATCAATCATTACGCGCGAAACGCGTCGCAAGTTCGCCAACCAGGTGCGCAACCGCTGCAAAGTGTGTGGCCGCCCGCGTGGTTACATGCGCCGCTTCGGCTTGTGCCGCATTTGCTTCCGCCAGTACGCACTGGAAGGCAAAATCCCCGGTGTGGTGAAGGCGTCTTGGTAGGCGCGGAGGAACGATCATGGCAATGAATGACCCGATCTCCGATATGCTCACTCGCATCCGCAATGGCGTGATGGCCGGCCATGCCCTGGTGGGCATGCCCAGCTCTCGCCTCAAGGCGGCTATTGCGGGCATCCTCAAAGAAGAAGGTTTCATTGAGGACTTTGAAATTGTAGAAGACGGCCCGTTCAAGGTGCTGCGCATCCAGCTGAAGTATGTGGGTGAGCGCCGTGAGCGCCGCCCCGTCATTTCCGGCCTGGAGCGCGTCAGCAGCCCTGGCCGCCGCATCTATGCCAAGCGCAGTGAGATCCCCTGGGTGCTGTCTGGCCTGGGTACGGCCATCCTCTCCACGCCCAAGGGCGTGATGAGTGGCCGCCGCGCACGCCAGATGGGCGTGGGTGGTGAGATCCTGTGCAAGGTCTGGTAAGCAGGCTCGCAGGTTTGGAGGTTTATACGTGTCTAGAGTAGGACGTTTGCCAATTGAGATCCCTTCCGGTGTGGAAGTGAGCATCAATGGCTCAACAATTAAAGTAAAGGGCCCCAAGGGCGAGCTTTCGCATACCTTCCCGGCTGAGATCAGCTTCGAGAAGGACGGCAGCAACCTTGAGGTCAAGCGCAACAGCGAAGAGAAGTTCGGCCGCAGCATCCATGGCACCGCCCGGGCGGTGGTGAACAACATGGTGGTTGGCACCAGCCAGGGCTTCACCAAGACGCTGGAAGTGCAGGGCGTGGGCTACCGTGCCGAGGTTAAGGGCAAGAACCTGGTCCTGCATGTTGGCTATTCCAACCCGGTGGAAGTGGAGCCGCCTGCGGGCATCTCCTACGCCACTGCGGAAGGCGGCCAGATCATTATTAGTGGGCACGACAAGGTGCTGGTGGGTGAGACTGCCGCCCGCATCCGCAAGGTGCGTCCGCCCGAGCCGTACAAAGGCAAGGGTATTCGCTACCAGGGCGAGTTTGTGCGCCTCAAGGCTGGTAAGGCTGCTAAGGCTGCCTCCGGATAAGGTTGAGAACGAGATATGGCAACTAAAACACGAGCACAATCCCGTCAGAAGCGCCACAAGCGTGTGCGCGGCAAGATCAGCGGCACCGCGGCGCGCCCGCGTCTCAATGTGTTCCGCAGCCTGAGCGGCATTTACGTTCAGCTGATCGATGATGTGGCCGGCCACACCCTGTTGTCGGCCTCCAGCATCGATGGCGAGCTGCGCGGCACGCTGAAGGGCAAGAACAAGACGGACCAGGCCCGCATGGTAGGCGAGGCGGTGGCCAAGCGCGCTGTCGCCAAGGGCATCAAGCAAGTGGTGATGGACCGCGGCGGTTTCCGCTACGCGGGCCGCATCAAAGCCCTGGCCGAAGGCGCCCGCAAGGAAGGTCTTGAATTTTAGGCTCGCCTGCCGCGAACCTGGAATTCAAGTAGGAGAAACCTATGGCTGATACGAAACAACGCACGAAGAAAGATCGCAAGAGCGAGGCGCCTGCCTACGAGGCAGCCTTCGAACTTGAAGAGAAGACCATTGAGATCCGCCGTGTATCCAAAGTGGTACAGGGTGGCCGCCGTTTCGCCTTCCGCGTAACCGTCGTCGTGGGTGACCATAGCGGCCAGGTCGGCGCCGGGGTTGGCAAAGCCACCACCGTGCCCGAGGCGATCCGCAAGGCCACCACGCGGGCCCGCAAGCAGCTGCGCCGCATGAACGTGTACGGCGGCACCATCCCGCATGCCGTGATCGGCCGCGTGGGTGGCGCTGAGGTGCTGCTCAAACCCGCCTCGCCCGGTACCGGCGTCATCGCCGGCGGTGGTGTGCGTGCGGTCATGCAGGCGGTGGGCGTGCGCGACATTCTGACCAAATCAATGGGCAGCGGCAACATTCACAATGTGGTCATGGCCACCCTGGATGCGCTGGACCAGCTCAAGTCTGTGGATGAGCAGGCCCGCCTGCGCGGCAAGGATGTGAAGGAGCTCAAGCCCTTCTGGGACCGAGGCAAGAAGAATGGCAGCTAAAGGCACTGGCAAAAAGATCAAGATCACGCTGGTGCGCAGCCCCATCGGGGCCACGGAGCGCCACAAGCGCACCGTGAAGGCCCTGGGCCTGCGCAAGATGCACCAGAGCGTAGTGGCAGAGGACAACGCCACTGTGCGCGGCATGGTGAACAGCGTTACGCATTTATTGAAAGTGGAAGAGGCGTAAGCGATGAAGCTTCACGAACTTAAGCCCAACCCGGGCAAGATCACCCGCCGCACCCGTGTGGGCCGCGGCACTGGCTCCGGCAGCGGCAAGACGTCTGGCCGCGGCACCAAGGGCCAGGGCGCGCGCACCGGTGGTGGGGCTGGCCCGTACCATCAGGGCGGCAACCTGCCGTTCTTCCGCCGCTTGCCGTTCAAGCGCGGTTTCAACAAGCCGTTCCAGGTGACCTACAACGAGATCAACCTGGACCAGCTGGCCAACTTCAAGGACAACAGCGAGGTCACGCCGGACACCCTGCGTGCCGCCCGCCTGCTGCCCAAGACCAACCGTCCCATCGTATTGCTGGGCCGCGGTGAAGTGAAGGCCGCCCTCAAGGTGAGCGTGCACCGCGCCACTGCGTCCGCCAAGGCCAAGATCGAGAAGGCCGGCGGCAGCATCACCATCCTGCCGATGAAGGGCTCTGAGGAGACCGCTAAATGAAACGTGGCGCCTGGCGTTATCTCTGGACCGCTCCAGACATTCGCCGCAAGCTGCTGATCACGCTGGCGATCCTGATCCTGTATCGCTTCGTGGCCCACATCCCCGTTCCAGGCGTAGACCGTGACCTGATCGCTCAGTTCATGGCGCAGGGCGGGGCGGGCAGCACGCTGGTGGGTCTGATCGACCTCATCTCCGGTGGTACGCTGCTGCAGTTCTCTGTGCTGGCCATGGGTGTGTACCCGTACATCACCGCCCAGATCATTTTGCAGCTGCTCATGCCGCTCATCCCTGCGCTGCAGAAGCGTATGGAAGAGGACCCGCGTGAGGGCCGCAAGTTCATGGAGCGCTGGACCTACTATCTGGCTGTGCCGATGGCTATTCTCAGCGCGGTGGGCCAGATCAACATCTTCTCCACCCTGGCGGGTGGGGCGGTCATCCAGGGCTTCGGCTTTGGTGAGGGCCAGCTGTTGCGCTCGGCCACCATCATCATCAGTATGACCGCTGGCACCATGTTCGCCATCTGGCTGGGTGAGCTGATCTCTGAGTACGGTATCCGCAATCAGGGTCTCTCGCTCATCATCTTCGCCGGCATCATCTCGCGCATCCCGGGCAACTTTGCCTCGCTGCTGGAGAACCAGGCGGCCGGCTGGGTGTCTGTGCTGGCGATCGTGCTCATCATGATCATCACGATCTTCGTGATCGTGTATGTGCAGCAGGGCCGCCGCAATGTGCCGGTGATGTACCCGGGCCGCCGTATGGGCAATCGCATGTCCATGCCGGTCAAGGGCACCCTGCCGCTCATGGTCAATATGTCCGGCATGATCCCGCTCATCTTCGCCCAGGCTATTTTGCAGCTGCCCTCCATTTTGGCCAGCTTCTTTGCCAACTCCACCACGCCGTGGGTGGCCAGCCTGTCCAATACACTCACCACGTTCTTTAATCCGGCTGGCCCTGGGTACTGGACCATGTACTTCATCATGGTGGTGGGTTTTGCCTTCTTCTATACAGACGTGCTGTTCGCCCAGCAGAACTATGGCGAGAACCTGAAGCGGGTTGGCGCCCAGATCCCTGGCGTCAACCGCGGCGCTCCCACCCAGCGCTATCTCACGTCTGTGCTGCGCCGCATCACCTTGCCCGGCGCGGTGTTCCTGGGTGTTGTGGCCATTCTGCCCTTCCTGATGACGCTGGCCATGCCGTTCCTGGCGACCGGCGGCGGTCAGGGCATGTTCCTGGTGAGCGCGTCTGGCTTGCTCATCATGGTGGGCACCATTCGCGAAGCCTTCTTCAACATCGATGCTGAGTTGAAGTTGCACGGATACGAAGAGTCGCTGCTGGTTCGGTAAGCGAAGCTAGCGAGGGCTAAGTGCCGGTTTATGTAGTTTTGCTGGGGCCGCCGGGTGCGGGGAAGGGCACCCAGGCAGGCATCGTGGCCAAGGCCACGGGGTTGGTGCATATCTCCTCTGGAGATCTGTTCCGAGAGCACATTAAAAACCAAACGGACTTGGGCAAGCAGGTTGACGCCATTTTGAAGCGCGGCGACCTGGTGCCCGATGATGTCACCATCGCCATGATCCGTGAGCGGCTGACCCAGCCGGACTGCGCCAACGGCGCCATCCTGGATGGCTTCCCGCGCACCCCCGCGCAGGCGCAGGCCCTCAACGGCATGCTGGCGGAGTTCGGCGGCAAGGTGGACGTAGTGCCCTACATCCAGGTGGAGCAGGCAGAGCTGATCGACAGGCTGTCTGGCCGCTGGGTGTGCCGGGCGCAGGGCCACGTGTACAACGCCACCTCCAACCCGCCCAAAACTATGGGCGTGTGTGATCTGGACGGCTCTGAGCTGTACCAGCGCGATGATGACAAACGAGAGACAGTAGAAAAGCGCATCCGCGTCTACTTTGAGCAGACCGCCCCGTTGATCGAGCACTACCGCGGCGAAGGCCGCCTGGTGGACATCAACGGGGCGCAGGAAATTGCCCAGGTGACGGAGGATCTGCTGAAGGCGCTGCCGGAGCAGGCCAAATGAGCTGGGAGCGCAATATTGTGCTCAAAACTCCGGCTGAGCTTGAAGTGATGCGCAAGGCGGGGCGCATCAATGCGATGGCGCTGGCAGAGGTAGCCAAGAACGTACGCCCGGGGATCACCACCGGCCAGCTCGACAAGATCGCCGAGCAGCTGATACGAGACCACGGGGCCACCCCGGCGTTCCTGAATTACCCCGGGCCGTACCCGTACCCGGCCACGCTGAACACCAGTGTGAACGAGGAGCTGGTGCACGGCTTGCCGGGCAAGCGTGAACTGCGAGAGGGCGACATCCTCTCGGTGGATTGCGGCACCGTCTACGAAGGCTTTGTGGGCGACTCCGCGTTCAGCATGGGCATCGGCGAGGTTTCGGCCGAGGCGCAGAAGCTGATGGATGTTACGCAGGAATCCCTGCGGCTGGGCATTGCCCAGATGATCCCCGGCAACCATGTGGGGGATGTGTCTGCGGCAGTGCAGGAGCATGTGGAAGCGCACGGTTACCATGTGCCGCGCGAATACACAGGCCACGGGGTGGGGCGCAAGATGCACGAAGGCCCGCAAGTACCCAACTATGGGGTGCGCGGGCAAGGCATTCTGCTGCGCCCGGGGATGACCATCGCCCTGGAACCGATGGTGCTGGTGGGCACGCACCGCACACGGGTCTTGAAAGACCAGTGGACGGTGGTCTCCGCCGATGGCTCGCTGACCGCTCATTTTGAGCACAGCGTGGCCGTGACCGAAGACGGTCCGTTGGTGTTGACAGCCCTCTAGCGTGCGTAGCACACGCTAGACGGATGAGAAAAGCAAGGATATAATCACGCGTTCGCCCAGACGCATGCCGCCAGACTTTGGCGGCTAAAGGCTGGGCTGCAGGAGTAATTTGCAATGAAAGTAACCGCATCGATCAAGAAACGCTGCGCCAACTGCAAGGTTGTGAAGCGCAAGGGCAAGCTGTATGTCATTTGCAGCAACCCCAAACACAAGCAGCGACAAGGTTAAGGTGAATGATGGCACGCATTGAAGGCGTAGATCTGCCGCGCGACAAGCGCGTTGAATACGGGCTGACCTATATTTACGGCATCGGCCTGAATACCTCTCAGCGCATTTTGTCTGAGCTGGAAATCAATCCTGACACGCGCGTGAAGGACCTCTCCGAAGGGGATGTCAGCAAGCTGCGTGAATACATCACCAAGAACCTGAAGGTGGAAGGTGACCTGCGCCGTGAGGTGCAGCTGAACATCAAGCGCCTGATGGAAATTGGCAGCTACCGCGGCCTGCGCCACCGCCGCGGCCTGCCCGTGCGCGGCCAGCGCACCCGCACCAATTCCCGCACCCGCAAGGGCCCGGCCAAGACTGTGGCCGGTCGTGGCCGCCGCCGTGGCGCCACCAAGAAGTAAGCGCCAGGAGAGTGAACTGATATGGCTAACGAAAAAGACACCAACCCCCAGGCCACTGAAGGCGCCTCTGAGCCGAAGGAGAAGCGCGCCGCGCGTTCTTCCTCCAAGAAGGGCAAGCGTGCCAGCGTTCTCACCGGCCAGATCCATATTTTTGCTTCGTTCAACAACACCATCGTCACTGTGACCGATGGTCAGGGCAACACCATCTCGTGGGCCAGCGCCGGCCTGGTGGGCTTCAAGGGCTCTCGCAAGAGCACGCCCTTCGCCTCCCGCCTGGCAACTGAGCGCGCCGTCAAGGCCGCTCAGGACCTGGGCATGCAGGAAGTCGAGCTCTACGTGAAAGGCCCCGGCCCCGGCCGCGAATCGGCCGTGCGCGCCGTGCAGACCATGGGCATGCGCGTGCGCTCCATCTCGGACGTGACCCCGCTGCCGCACAACGGCTGCCGCCCGCCGAAGCGCCGCAGAATGTAATTAAACGCAGTAGACCCGCCGCAAGGCGGGTGGCTGCGTAGAACTCAACCGGGTGGCTGCGCTGTGAAGCGCCATCCACATGGCTGGGGAAGGAATGAAACTGTGATCGTACTAAGCAATATGGTGACGCCCCGCATCGAGCGTGAAGCGGAGGCCCGTAATTATGGAAAGTTTGCCATTGCCCCGCTGGAGCGCGGTTATGGCCACACGCTCGGCAACTCGCTGCGCCGTGTGCTGCTCTCCTCGCTGGAGGGCGCGGCCATCACGTCCATCCGGGTGACGGACGCCCAGCATGAGTACAGCCAGATCCCTGGCATCCGCGAGGATGTCATCCAGATCATGCTGCAGCTCAAGCAGGTGCGCCTGATCCTGCACGAGGGCGAGACCAGCCGCATGCACCTTGAAGTCAAGGGTGAGGGCACCGTGACCGCCGCCGATATTATTGCCCCGGCCGAAGTGGAAATTGTGAACCCTGACCTGTACCTGTTCACCTCGGACAGCAGCAAGACCAAGCTGCAGATCGAGCTGACCGTAGAGCGCGGCCGCGGCTACTCCCCGGCCAACGAGCGCAGCGGCAAGCTGCCGATCGGCGAACTGCCGGTGGACGCCATCTATACCCCGGTGCGCCGCGTGAACTGGGAAGTGACCCAGGCCCGCGTTGGCCAGAGCACCAACTATGACAAGCTCATCATGGAAGTATGGACCGACGGCACGGTGCGCCCTGAGGAAGCCCTCAGCACCTCCGCCGGCATCATGATCGAACACCTGCGCCACATTGCCGGCGTGAAGGAAATTGCCCTCAGCCCTGCGCCGGAGAAGGTTGTCACTGACAACCGCCTCTCCAGCGAGGTGTATGACACCCCGATCGAGAACCTCGATCTGTCTGTACGGGTCTTCAACTCCCTGAAGCGCGCCGGCATCACCACCGTGGGCGAGGTGATGGAACTGCTCGACAAGGGCCTGGATGCGGTGATGTCGATCCGCAACTTTGGCGACAAGAGCATGGATGAATTGGTAGAGAAGATGCAGGAGAAAGGCTACATGCCCCAGGACGCCAAGGCGCCCTCTGCTGCAGATGGAGAAGGTGAATAGAGCATGCGTCACAAAGTAGCAGGCAAGAAACTCAGCCGCCATGTCGGCGCCCGCACCGCGCTGCGCCGCATCCTGGTGAAGCAGCTGTTCGAGCACGAGCGCATCACCACCACCCGCGCCAAGGCTGAGGCCATCCGCGGCCAGGCCGAGCGCCTGATCACGCTGGCCAAGAAGGGCAACGCCGCCGAGCAGGCCTCTGCCAAAGTGCATGCCCGCCGCCTGGCCGCCTCGCGCCTGAACGACGCCAAGATCGTCAAGAAGCTGTTTGACGACATTGCGCCGCGTTTCGCTGAGCGCAAGGGTGGGTACACCCGCCTGACCAAGCTCGGCCAGCGTGAGGGCGACCGCGCTCCTATGGTTTTGCTGGAGCTGGTCGACTAAGATCGTGATGTCCGGCATTTTGTGCCGACAAGGTTCCACCGGCCTCTTGAGGTGGACATAGCACGTTACAAAGTTATTCTGGCTTATCACGGCGCCGCATTCAGTGGAATGCAGCGCCAGGCCCGCCGGCGCAGTGTGCAGGCGGTGCTGGAAGAAGCCCTGCGAGCCCTCGGCTGGGCCGGGCGATCGATATTGATCGCCGGGCGCACGGATGCCGGGGTGCACGCCAGCGGGCAGGTGGCCGCCTTTGACCTCGAGTGGAAGCACTCCAGCGAGAGTTTGCAAAAGGCGCTGAATGCCCAGCTGCCGCCGGATGTGGCGGTGCAGGCGGTGAGCGTGGCGGCGGGTGACTTTCACCCGCGGTATGATGCGCGCAAGCGCACCTATCGCTACCGCATCTACTGCCAGCCGCAGCGAGACCCAATTCGGGAGGGGCTCGCCTGGCGGGTGTGGCCGGCGCCGCAGTTGCGCCGCCTGCAGCAGGCTGCCAAGCAGTTGCGCGGCGAGCATGACTTCATCGCCTTCGGCACGGCGCCGCAAGCCGGCGGGCGCACCCGCCGCCGCGTGCATGCCGCCCGCTGGCGGGCAGACGGAGACGAGTTTGTCTTCGAGGTGACCGCTAATGCCTTCCTCTATCACATGGTCCGCCGCATGGTGGGCCTGCAGATGAAGGTGGGGCAGGGGTTGGCTGAGCCAGATGCAGTCAAGGCCGCGCTGAGCAGCACCCAGCGCGTGCGAGAATTGGCGCCGGCCCACGGGCTGGCGTTGGTAAGTGTGGAGTATTAGCGCAGGCGGAGCACATGCCGCCGGCGATGCAGTGAGCGGTTGCGCAAGCAGCTACGAGACTGAAAGAAGGAACTGAGGATTAGGATGCAACAAAAAAGCTATTATCCCAAACCGGGTGATGTTGAAGGGCAGTGGTACCTTGTGGACGCCACCGGCCAGAATTTGGGCCGCCTGGCTTCGCAAATTGCCACCATCTTGCTGGGCAAGCACCGCCCCGAGTACACCCCGGGCGTAGACCTGGGGGATGCGGTCATCGTGCTGAACTGCGGCCAGATCACGGTTACGGGCACCAAGATGACCGACAAGACCTATTACCGCTACAGCGGTTTCCAGAGCGGTCTCAAGGAGACCAGCCTGCGCCGCATGCTGGAGACCCACCCTGACCGCGTGATCCAGGAAGCGGTGTGGGGCATGCTGCCGCACAACAAGCTGGGTCGCCAGCTGATCAAGAAGCTGAAGATTTACGCCGGCAGTGAGCACCCGCACACCGCCCAGAAACCGCAGCCGTTGGCTGTGAAGTAAGGTAGGAGAGTTATGGCTGAACAATTTTATGAAGGCGTAGGCCGCCGCAAGACCAGCAGCGCCCGCGTGCGCGTAATGAGCGGCGCCGGGGCCTTCATGGTCAATGGCAAACCGCTGGAAGAGTACTTCCCCCGCATTGGTGACGCCGCCCTGATTCAGGGTGTGCTGCAGGACGCCAGCGCCGGCGGCACGGTGGACGTGAGCGTGATCGTGCGCGGCGGTGGCCGCACCGGCCAGGCTGGCGCCGTACGCATGGGCCTGGCGCGTGCGCTGGTCAAGATGAACCCGGACTACCATCCGGCCATGGCCAAGAACATGCACCTGCGCCGCGATGCGCGTGCCAAGGAACGCAAGAAACCCGGCCTCAAGCGCGCCCGCAAGGCTCCCACCTATACGAAGCGCTAAGGCTCTAACGGAGCACAATCAAAAAACCGCAGCGAAAGCTGCGGTTTTTTTATGCGCCGTGCATCCCGAGCGCAGCGAGGGATCCTCATAGGCATGTTCTGAAAATGGCGCGCTGCATGGAAGATATGCCAGCAAGGATTCCTCACTGTTCCGGCTCCGGGGGTCTGGTGTAGATGCTTATACCCGTTCGGAATGACACAGGCGCGAGGGTGTATCATCTCCACATGACCAATATCCCATCTCTGCTCGCCAAACAGCCCAATACCGCCACGGAGAATATCAGCCTCATCTACGCCCCCACGCTGGCCGGGCAGTACCATCCCACCTTTCCGCCGCACATGCCCGCCCTTGTTCACGGCATTGACTCCGCTGAGCTACTGGCCAAAGTACAGAACCTGCTTATGCTTGTCTATCCCGCTTCGCACGCCATCCACCTGGGCACCGAAGAGATCACATTAGCAGACCTCTTGACCAGGCAACCGAGCGACTATCCTGCCAGCCTCTACATCCCAGCCCTTGGTCCCAACACCTCGCTCGAGGAGTTTCAGGAGCTGATTGCTCACCTGCGCGCTCCGGATGGCTGCCCCTGGGATAGGGAGCAGACCCATCAGAGCCTGCGCCGTAACCTGATCGAAGAGACCTATGAGGTGGTCGACGCGCTGGATGCCAATGACCCCACGGCCATGCAGGAGGAGTTCGGCGATCTGATGGTGCAGGTGGCCCTGCACGCTCAGATCGCCAGCGAGGCCGGCGAGTTCCGCATGGCGGATGTGCTGCATGGCATCATCACCAAGCTGATCGCTCGTCACCCGCACGTCTTCGGCGACGTACAGTTGGGCGATGCCGAAGCGGTCATCGCCAACTGGGAGAACCTGAAAGCGGCCGAGCGCAAGCAGCAGGGCACTGAGAAGGGCTTGCTGGACGGCGTATCGGCGGCGTTGCCGGCCCTCAGCCAGGCTGAGGCCTATACGACCCGTGCGGCCCGGGTGGGCTTTGAGTGGCCGAATATTGAGGGCGTGCTGGGCGATGTGGCCGAGGAGATCCAGGAATTCCGCGCCGAGGCGGCCGGTTCGGCTGAGCAGGAGGCCGAGTTCGGCGATATTTTGTTCGCGTTGGTGAACTTATCGCGCTGGCTCAAGATCGACGCCGAGGCGGCGTTGCGGGCAGCCAACGCACGCTTCCGCAAACGCTTCGCGTTTGTGGAAGCAGGGGCGCGGGCGCAAGGGCGCCCGCTAAGCGAGCTGAGCCTGGAGGAGATGAACGCGCTGTGGGAGGCGAGCAAGAACAGTAACTAACTTTCGTCAACGATTGTTACTTGAGTGATCGCTGATGTGGGTATTGCTTCAGGATACCAAACCTCGAAAACTGGTATGCAAAACTTATGATCAGGATAGTTTGGAGGATTCGCGCTCTCTGGTATTAATTTAGCAGCAAGAAAATGCTTATCTAGTTTAAGGGTAACAGCGTCTGACTTTAGAAAGAAGTTATCAAACTTCCAATAATCGAAAGGGAGTATTGGTAAGTTCTCTTCGGTAAAACTGAATAGCGCAATGTATTTGTTTTGATTTGCAAAACTTTGCGGATATCTTGCTTGAATCTTGCCAAAATTAGGTTGGATAAAACCTTCTTGCGTAATTAACGCATAGCGTTCCTTGGTAGTGCAATGATAGATTCCAGGACCAAGGTATTCTTTTTGAAAGCGGGAGAATTCGCTTTTGCGGAAATTCTCTTGAGTGAGTTGCAAGTACTCGTTTTCCTCTTGTCGGTTTTGGAAAAAATGTCCCAAAGCAGACTCTCACTAAATATACTTACTCGTGATCGAGCCCTTAGCCTTCTTCAACTCGGCCGGCGTGCCCTCGAACAGCACCTGGCCGCCGCGGCTGCCGCCTTCGGGACCCATGTCAATGATCCAGTCGGCGTTGCGCACCACGTCCATGTTGTGCTCGATCACGATCACCGTGTTGCCGCCGTCCACCAGGCGGTTGATGATCTCCAGCAGGTGAGCGGTGTCCGACATGTGCAGGCCGGTGGTCGGCTCGTCCATCACGTACAGACTGCCTTCCTTGTGCAGCTCGCTGGCCAGCTTGATGCGCTGGCACTCGCCGCCCGATAGCGTGTTGAGCGGCTGGCCCAGTTTGAGGTAGGTCAGGCCCACATCGCTCATTGCCTGCAGGCGGCGCGTGATCTCGGGCTGGGTGAAGTGCGCCAGCGCCTGCTGCACGGTCATCTCCAGCACATCCGCGATCGATTTGCCGTCCAGCTTGTAGGCCAGCACCTCATCCTTGAAGCGCTTGCCGTTGCAGATCTCGCAGGGCGACTTGACCACATCGAAGAACGATAGGTCGGTATACACCACGCCCAGGCCCTGGCAGTTCTCGCAGGCGCCTTTGGAGTTGAAGCTGAACAGGCCCGCATTTACCTTGTTGGCGGTGGCGAACGCCTTGCGGATATCGTCCATGATGCCGGTGTAGGTTGCCGGGTTGGAGCGCGAGTTTGCGCCCACCGCCGACTGGTCGATCACGATGGCTTCCGGGTAAGCTTCGACGAAGGCCTGGTTGATGAGCGAGCTCTTGCCGGAGCCGGCCACGCCGGTCACCACGGTGAACACGCCGGTGGGGATGTTGACGCTGACCTTCTTGAGGTTATTGACATTCACATTGCTCAGCTTGAAGTGCTTCTTGGCCGAACGGAACTCTTTCTTGATGGGTAACTTTTGGGTCAAGTGACTGCCGGTCAACGTATTGGCCTTCAGCAGGCCGGCATAGCTGCCCTGGTAGACGATCTCGCCGCCCTGGCTGCCCGCCTTCGGCCCCACGTCAATGATGTGGTCGGCGATCTCGATCACATCCGGGTCGTGCTCGACCACCAGCACCGTGTTGCCCTTGTCGCGCAGCTTTTGCAGCATCTCGTTTAGGCGATGCACATCCCGCGGGTGCAGGCCGATGCTGGGTTCGTCGAAGACGAACATCACATCCACCAGGCTGCTGCTCAGGTGCTTCACCATCTTGATGCGCTGCGACTCGCCGCCCGAGAGCGTGTCAGTCTCGCGGCTCAGGGTCAGATATTGCAGGCCAATGTCCACCACGTGCTGCAGGCGCTCGACTAGGCTCTGCAGGATGGGCTTGGCCACCGGGTCCTTGATGCCCTTGAGCACGGTGATGAGTTCGCCCACTTCCATGGCAGCCATATCGGCAATGTTGTAGCCTTCGATCTTGCAGCCCAGCACGGCCTTGTTGAGGCGCGCCCCCTTGCATTCGGGGCAGGGGCCTTCTTCCAAATACGGCGCCACTTGTTTCTGCGTGCGCTCGGAGAGCGCCTTCAGGTCACGCTTGATGTAGGAGTTGGAGAACTTGAGGATGATGCCTTCGTAGGTGGCCTTGAATGCGCCCATACTGACCTTGCGGCCTGAGCCGTACAGCAGCAGCTCGAGCTCGTCCTTGGTGTACTTGGAGAGCTTCTTGTCATTGTCGAAGAAGCCACTGGTCTGGTACAGGCCGACCCAGCTGCCGAAACCCGGCACGCGGATCGGGCCTTCGTTCAGCGACTTGCTCATGTCGAGGATCTTGTTGATCGCCGGCTGCAGCTTGCGGCCGAAGCCGTTGCACTCCGGGCACATGCCGGCCGGGTCGTTGAACGAGAAGGCGTTGGAGTAGCCCACGAACGGCTTGCCGACGCGGGAGAACAGCAGGCGCAGCGCGGTGTAAATATCGGTGATCGTGCCCATGGTGGAGTGCGAGCCGCCGCCCAGGCGCTTCTGGTCCACCACGATCGCCATGCTCAAGTTCTCGATCGAGTCCGCATCCGGCTGCGAATAGCGCGGCAGGAAGTTGCGCACGAACATGCTGAAGGTTTCGTACAGCTGGCGCTGCGCCTCGGTGGCCAGCGTATCGAATACGATGGATGATTTGCCCGAGCCAGAGACCCCGGTGAAGATGGTGATCTGGTCCTTGGGGATGCGGACGTCAATGTCCTTCAGGTTGTTTTCGCGCGCACCGCGGATCTGAATAAAGTCTTGTCTGGCTTCAGGCATGGTTCCTCTTGATTTTGGGTCTGGACAGGGGGAGAAGTTTACCCGCTTTGTTGGGGAGGGCGACCCCGAATCCCTTGACAGCCAGCGTGCGCTGGCTGTCAAGGCGCTATTTGCCGGTCTTGGCTGAATTCAGGCGCACGCCGCCTTGCACCAGTGCGGTGAGGGCGGCTTTGTCTACGCTGCCATCTTCGGGGAAGTCGATGGCGCGTACGGAACTGCTGTCCAGGCGGGCGTTGAACAGCTTCTTGGGGTCTTTCAGTTGCTTGCCCTTGTGGAAGTTGATGCGCACGGAAGTCTTGAGCACATCCGCATGGCACACGATGCCATTGTGCGACCACACAATCACGCCTTCAGGCTTGGAGGGCATCTTCCATTTGACCTCTTCCAGCAGGGCCGGGTCGGCCTTGCTGATGATGGCGCGCAGCTCGGTCAGCTTCTTGCCCTTCCAGCCCTCGGCCTTTTTGATGATGGCGTTGATCTCGCTGGCGCTGGCTTTGACGCCGGCCGCCGCCCTTTTGGCCGCCGGCTTGCGGGCGGCTGGCTTTTTCGCCGCCGGTTTTCTAGCGGCCGCCTTCTTCTTGGCTGGCATTAGCCTAACGCCTTCTTGATCAGCTTGGTGATCTTGGCTTCCTCGGTGGGCGTGATCTTGGTCAGCGCGAAGGCGTTGGCCCACAGGTTGCCGTCATCCAGCTTGGCCAGGTCGCTGAAGCCCAGGGTGGCATAACGCGTGCCGAATTTCTCGGCCGGCTGGAAGAAGAAAATGTTCTTGCCGTCCCTATTGGCGTAGCCGGGCATGCCGTACCAGGTCTTGGGCAGGATGTCCGGTGCGATCTCCATGATGATCTCGTGCAGACGTTTGGCCATGGCGCGGTCGCTGGCGGGCAGCTTGTCAATGGCGGCCAGCAGGTCCTTCTCGCTCTTGGCCTTGTCGTTGCCGTACTTCTCTTGCGCCTTCAGTTCGCGGGCGCGTTCTTTCATCGCGGCCATTTCTTCAGCGGTGAAGCCGCTGCTGTTCTTGGTGGTTTTCTTTTTAGCGGGCATTGTGCCTCCTTGTAGAGTAAGTATGCCTGGCCTGGGCCATGGGCCCAGGCCAGGCGGTAATAGTAGAAACGGGTTGCGCTGTGCGCGGTTACTTGGCCAGGTAGTCGGCCAGGGTTTCCAGCGCCTGCTTGGCGCCGCCCACCGCGCCGTAGCTGGCGGCCTCCTGGTAGGCCTCGGCCGTGGCGAAGACCAGGTGCAGGGTCACTTTGGTCTTGCCGCCCTCGTCCTCGAAGGAGACGTTGGTACGCACGGGGTCGCCGGCGTACTCGCCTTCGTTGCCATAGTCGTACACCAGCCGGGCAGGCTTGTCGATCTCGATGAAGGTGATCTTGAAGCCGTAGCTCTCGCCATCCGGCGTGGCGGTGCTATAGCGCCACACCCCGCCGGGCTTGGCGTCCCACTCCTGCGTGGTGGAGCCGGGCGGCAGCCACCACTGCTCGGCGTGTTCCTTCTCGGTGAAGGCGGCGAAGACGGTCTCACGCGGGGCGTCGAACACACGGGTTGCGATGATCTCGCGGTCTGCAGTATTGCTCATTACGAATCTCCTTTTTGTATCTTGCGTAGATAGTCTTGCAGGCGGTCAAAATTGGCTTCCCAATGCTGGCGATAATCTTCCAGCCAGGCGGAGACGTCTCGCAGCGGGGCGGCCTGCAACTGGGCCGGCCGCCACTGCGCCTCACGCCCGCGCTGGATCAAGCCCGCCCGCTCCAGCACCTTAAGGTGCTTGGAGATGGTGGGCATGCTCAGCGTGAAAGGCTGTGCCAGCTCTTTGACGGTGGCGGGGCCTTGCGCCAGGCGCGCCAACATAGCCCGGCGGGTGGGGTCTGCCAGGGCGGCAAAGGTAAGGCTGAGGGAATCGGTATCGTTGGGAAGCATACTTAGCTAATTAGCTAAATGGTAAAGTATGCAGAGCAAATTGTCAAGGCCAATGAGAACTGTAAGTTGAACATCCTGCCCATCCGCTATAGTTGAACTATGAAACGGGGAAAGGTATTGCTCTTGTTGAGCGCACTGCTTGCCGCCAGCCTGGCCGCGTGTGCGCAGGCGCCCGCCGCTAAGCCGCAAGCGCGCATTCTGTATTTCACGCACCGCACGGACGCCGAAGCCAGCTTGCTGGCGCCCGGCCACCTGCGCCAAGCCTTAGGCGCCCAGGCCGTGGGCGAGTGGGGCGATCTGATGGTGCTGCACCGCGCCCAGCCGGCCGAGGCCATCATCATCGATGGCGCCGCAGTGGCGCAGGCCAACCCTGATGACCTGGCGGCCTTGTACCGCCAATGTGTGGTGCTGGCCTTCTTCAACCTCTATTCGCCCGAGGTGGCGCGGCTGGTGGATGACCCCAGCGTGCGCGCAGGCGGTTGGATGGATGGCAGCGAGCCGTTCCAGACCGACTTCTACATAATGGTGCAGCGCGAAGCTCGTACCGATGAGGAAACCTGTGCAGCCGATGCGCTGCCCAGTGAACTGAACGGCCTGGGCAAGAGCCGCAGCCAGTACTCGTTGGCAAGCGATGCGGATTTTGAAGTGTTTACCGGCGTGTTGAACACGCGCCTTTCCGACCCGCAGCCGTAAGCTACACGTACACCAGGCAATCCGCCAATACCGGCGCGGTTTCGAACTGATTCCAGCGCAGGTCCAGCTTGCGCAGCTTATTGAGCGCATGGAGACTGGCGGGCAGCTGGCTGAGCTGATTGTTGCGTAAGTCCAAATAGTAGAGTTCGGTCAGTTTTCCAATGGTTTCCGGCAGGCTGGTCAGCAGATTGCTGCGGGCGTGCAGCTCGCGCAGGTGGGCCAGCTTGCCGATCGAACCGGGTAGTTGGCGGATGCGATTATTGTAGATACGCAGCTCCTGGAGCGCGGCCAGCTCGCAAACGGCCTCTGGCAATTCGCCAAATTGGTTGTCGGTCATGCTGAGATAGGCGAGGCTGCGCATGTGCCTAAGTTCGTCAGGCACGCGATCCAGTTGGTTGTCGCTAATGTACAGGAACTCCAGCTTGTGCAGCTGACCGAGTTCGGCCGGCAGGCTGCTGAGTTGGTTGTGGGCAATGTCCAGCACTTCGAGCTTGCTTAGCTGGCCTAGCTCGGCCGGCAGGCTGCGGGCGGGTGTGCCGAAGAAGAACAGCTGGCGCAGCTCCCGCAGCTGGCCCACCGCGGCGGGCAGCTGGTCGAGCGGGTCTTCGCCCAACGAAAGCGTCTCCAAGTCGCCAAGCTCCCACAGCTCGGCCGGCAGTTGCTGCCAGCCGCAGCCGCGCAGCGAAAGGGCGGTGATGCGCTCGCCGTCCTGGCAGTAGGCGATCTTGTGCGTGTGCAGCTGGCTGCGCTCCACGCGCGGGATTGGCTGGCTGAGCTTCTGCTCTAACTGCTGCAATATGTTTGCTGGCATGTTTTATACGTATTAGTAGTTAGTCTGCCTGGAGTGAGTTCCAGGCTGCGTGGTACTTTTGCAGTTTTTCAAATGAGCCAGGCGTGATCTCTTTAAGACGTAGGATGTTGGCGTTGTCCTCAAGATCAGCCAGTTTGACCCTGCGAGCAAGCGGCACTTGCTTGATAGCGGCTATGTAGTCCTCGTAGCTCTGCTCATCCAGGTGGGTCAGGGCTTCCAGCGCTTCAAGGATCGGCTCGGCAAAGCCCAGCTTCTTCAGATCAGCCAGCGTGGTGTCTGAATCCTCGACTACATCATGCAGAACGGCTACGATCATCTCTTCAGCCGTTTGCATACGCAGCATGAGACGCAGCGGATGCAGGATATAGGGCGCGCCCGCCTTATCCACCTGCTGCCGGTGCGCGGCGAGCGCCACTCCAATCGCTGTGTTCAGGTCAGCCATGCGAACTCGTGTAGCGTTCGCCCACCTCGATCGCCACGGGCAGCACATTGCTGGCCTGCGGCAGCGGGCAGGTGGCGAATTCGGTGAAGGCGCACGGCGGGCTGTAGAGCTTGTTAAGATCCAGCACCACTTCATCGCCGGTGGGCGTCTCGCTGGTCAGGAAGCGGCCGGCGCCGTAGCTGCCTTTGCCCGCGCTGGCGTCTTTGACCAGCAGATAGTATGTGCCATCCTCCAGCAGCTCAGCTTGCGGCGCGCAGTGCACGCCGCCGTATTCGAAGTGCAGCACGGCGTGCATTTCAGTCTCCTGCTGGATGCCAACGATGTCGTCGCGCAGCACGCGCACGGGCGACTCGTAGCGCTCGATGCGTGCCGTCACGCGGGCGGCCGGATCCGGCGGGAACCAGACGCGGCCGGTGGCCGTTTGGCGTTCCGGCCGCTGCGGGTCCCAGATGCGGATCGCGTAGCGATCACCGCGCCGCAGCACCAAAATGCGCACATCCTCCCAGAACACGAAGGTTGGCTGTTCGCTGTGATCGTCGTGCAACCGGGTCTCGCCGCTGACCGGGGCTTCGCCCGCGGCCGGGTTGGCGCCCGCGCTCAGGGCGGCGTCAGGCGTAGGATGCAAGCTGACCTGGCCGTTGGCCAGGTGCAGGCTGCCCAGGCCGCCCGGGGCGCGGGCGGGCAGCAGTACGCGGCTGCCGGGCGCGCTGCCGAGGCTGTTCTCGCCCTCGTCCAGCCAGAACAGGCCGGTCAGCGTCAGCCAGCTGTAGGGAGCGCGCAAACGCTCGCCCATGTCTGCGCGCCAGGCGTTTAGTTGTGCCAGATAGTCAACTGACATTAAACGTACTCGAACTGGGCCGTGAAGTGGCGCAGCAACTCCGGAGCATACGTCATCTTCATGCCGCGGATCTTGCCGGCATCCGCTTTGATCTCGCCGATCACCTCAGCCACATAATCGAAGTGGCTCTGGGTATATGTTCGGCGCGGGATCGCCAGGCGCACCAACTCCAGCGGCGGAAACTTCCATTGGCCGTCCACCAGCTGGCCGAAGGCGATCGTGCCCATCTCCACGGCGCGGATGCCGCCGTACTGGTACAGCGCCACCGAGAGCGCCTGGCCCGGCAGCTGCTCGCGGCTCAGGTGCGGCAGCAGGCCGGCCGCATCCAGATAGATGGCGTGCCCGCCGGTCGGCTCGATCAGTGGCATGCCTGCCTGGCGGATGCGGTCGGCGGCGTAGGCGGTTTGCGCCAGGCGGTAGGCCAGGTAGTCCTCCTGCAAGCCGTCGCGCAGGCCCACGGCCAGCGCGTCCAGATCGCGGCCGGCCAGGCCGCCGTAGGTGGGGAAGCCCTCGCGCAGGATCAGCTCGGCCCGTACGCGCTCGAACAGCTTGTCGTCGTTCGTGGCCAGGAAGCCGCCGATGTTAACCATGCCGTCCTTCTTGGCGCTCATCGTGGCGCCGTCAGCCAGGGCAAAGATCTCGCGGGCGATCTCCAGCGGAGTCTTGTCGGCATACCCCGGCTCGCGCAGCTTGATGAAATAGGCATTCTCGGCATAGCGGCAGGCGTCAATAAAGAACGGGATGTTGTAGCTGCGGTAGATCTCCGAAACGGCGCGCAGATTGGCCAGCGAGACCGGCTGGCCGCCCCCGGCGTTGTTGGTGATCGTCATCATGCCGAACGGGATGTTGGCTGGGCCTTTCTCCTCGATCCAGGCCTTGAGGGCGTCAGTGTCCATATCGCCCTTGAAATCCACGACCGTTTGCGGCTCATAGGCCACTTGCTTGACCAGATTGGTGGGTACGCCGCCGCGCGCCAATATGTTGCCTTCGGTGGTGTCGAAATGCATATTCGAGGGCACGAACTGGCCGGCCTTCAACAGTACGGCCGCGAGGATGTTCTCGGCTGCCCGCCCCTGGTGGGTTGGCACAAAATGCTTGAAGCCAAAGATATCCTGCATGACTTCTTTGAGGCGGTAGAACGACCGCGCCCCGGCGTAAGATTCATCCCCTGACATCATGGCCGACCATTGCGCCTGGCTCATGGCGCCAGTGCCCGAATCGGTCATCAGGTCAATGTACACATCCTGGGCACGCAGGCCAAATACGTTGTAGCCCGCGGCTTTCAGCGCTTTCTCACGCTCCGCCTGGTTGATGAGCTGGATCGGCTCGACGACCTTGATGCGGAACGGTTCCGGCAGGTACTTGGGCATGTAATCTCC
Organism: Anaerolineales bacterium; assembly: GCA_019454165.1. Taxonomy (GTDB): domain Bacteria; phylum Chloroflexota; class Anaerolineae; order Anaerolineales; family UBA11579; genus JAMCZK01. The sequence continues at coordinate 1,316,788 of CP075367.1, forward strand.
TTGGGGTGGGTGGTTGCGCACGGCCGCGCGTATGGCTGCCGTGCGCAAAGTATAATCCCGCTCACCATGCCGCTCGAGATCGTCAAGATGACCCTGGGTCCGGCCCAGACCAACTGCTACATCGTGGCCGAGCAAGGCAATTCGGACGCGGTCGTGATCGACCCGTCGTGGGACGGCCATCTGATTCTGGAGCAGATGCACGCGTGCAACTGGCGCACGGCCGCCATCTGGCTGACCCACGCCCACTGGGATCACTTTGGCGGCGCGGCTGCCGTGGCCGACGGCAGCGTCACGCCGCCACAAGTGGCCCTGCACCCAGATGACTACGTACTGTGGCGCGCCGGCGGCGGGGCGCGCAACTACGGCCTGACCTTTGACCCCGGCCCCGAGCCAACGATCGACCTGGCCGGCGGGCAGACCCTGTATGTCGGCAAGACCGCCCTGGAAGTGCGCTTTGCGCCCGGTCACTCGCGCGGCAGCGTCATGTTCTATGCGTCCAGCGAGCGGCTCATGTTCTGCGGCGACGTCATCTTTCAGATGAGCATCGGCCGCACCGATCTGCCCGGCGCCGACCACCAGACCCTGATCGATAGCATTACTCGCGAGGTACTAAGCCTGCCGGATGATGTGGTGCTGCTGCCCGGGCACGGGCCGGAGACCACGGTAGGGCAGGAACGCCAATTCAATCCATTTTTGCAAGACTGAGGAGTGCAATGCTGAAGGAACTTTTGCTGGATATGTACGATTTCACCTGCTGGGGGCGCGACCTGATCCTGGAGCAGGCCGCCAAGCTGACCCCCGAGCAATTCGAGGAAGAGACTCGCTTCCCGATCAAGAGCGTCAAGGAAACCCTGGTGCACACCCTCTCGGCGGAATACGCTTACCGCGTGCGCTGCATGGGCCTGCCGTATGAACCCGTCAAGCCAGAGCAGTTCGCCGACCTGGCCGCGCTGCGTGCCCGCTGGCAGGCCGAGGAGGCCGAGATGCGCGCCTACCTGGCCGCGGCCAGCGACGATGAGCTGCAGGGCAGCGTAACCTACACCGTCTCCACCGGCGAGGAGTTCACCCGCGGGCGGCTGCTGCTACTCAAACAGCTGCTCTTCCATAGCATGCAGCACCGCGCCGAGCTGGCCCAGATGCTGACCGAATTCGGCCATTCGCCCGGCAATATCGACTATACATTGTTTTACATCAGCAAGCAGGCCGCCTAGGCTGCTACGCCACCAAAAAACAGGCTGCGGTTAACCGCAGCCTGTTTTGGTTTAAAGCTCGCTTGGGGAATGGGGAGAAGGGTGGGGCCGGTTGTGTTTTTGCCCCTCCGGTTCACTGTTTTCCTGCTCACTACTCCCTTTTATGTTCATAATTTCACAATATTGTGATATAATGCACATGTAGTAATCAACCGGTTTCGCCTTAGGGAAAGGAAGGTTGCCATGTTTGCGTTCTACCTGTTCTTACTCACTGGTATAGCTCTGATGGTGTTCTTCGGATCGTATGGCGAAGCGGTGAACACGCTCGTCAAGATGGAGCAGGGGCTGGGCGGCGCAGGCCGCTTCACCTCTGCGCTGGGCTTGGCCGTTTCCGCAGGCGTGGTGTGGTTCTTCCACTGGCGGGCCTACCGCAGCCGTCTGCGCACTGCCGGTGATGGCATGCACGGCCTCAGCATGGTCTATCTCTTCCTTCTGTCCTTTGGCTTCGGCCTCTGGGCAATGCTCCAGGCTGCTACCCTGGTGGAGCTGGTGACGGAGCAGCTGATGGGGCTGGTCAGCGGCTCCGGCTGGCTGCTGACGGGCCAGGCCGCCAAGCTGGCCGTCACAGTGGGATTGTGGGTTGAGCATCTGCGCCTGCTCTTCGCTGAGGCCGCCTTTGCGGCGGCCAAGAGCGCCAGCGAGGCGGCGCAGGCCTAGTCGAGCACCGTAACAAAAAGAGGCGGCCTGTCTCCGGGCCGCCTCTTTTGTTTGAGCATTTGGAGCATGTATCTGAGGCAGGGTATTAGCGGCGACGTATCCGCGTCCATCTGTGTTTATCTGCGGCAGAATCTGCGTTCATCTGTGGATGCTTAAGTAGAAAGAGAGGCAGCCGCAGGCTGCCTCTCTTTTGTGTTCTTTGTGGCTTGTGGTGAGTCCTACTTAGCGAACTCGCTCGCACGCGTCTCACGCAATACCGTCACCTTGATCTGGCCCGGGTACTGCATGGTCTCTTCGATTTTCTTGGCGATGTCACGCGCCATGCGGGCCGCTTCCAGGTCGTCCACGTCCTCGGGGCGCACGATGATGCGCACCTCGCGGCCGGCCTGCAGCGCGTAGCTCTGCGTCACGCCCTTGTACGAGTTGGCCAGGTCCTCCAGCGCCTTGATGCGCTTGATGTACTGCTCCAGGCTCTCGCGGCGGGCGCCGGGGCGGGCGCCCGAGATGGCGTCGGCTGCTTCCACGATCACCGCTTCCACGCTCTCCTGCTCCACCTCATGGTGGTGGGCGGCGATCGCATTGACCACCAGTGGGTTCACGCCGTAGCGCTTGGCGAACTCGGCGCCGATGGCGGCGTGCGTGCCCTCCACGTTGTGGTCCATCGCCTTGCCCAGATCGTGCAGCAGGCCGCCCATCTTGGCCAGCTCCACATCCGCGCCCAGCTCAGTGGCGATGACGCCGGCCAGGCCGGCGGCCTCGACTGCGTGGGCCAGCTGGTTCTGCCCGTACGAGGTGCGGTACTTCAGGCGCCCCAGCATCTTGACGATCTCTTTGTGCAGGTGCGGCACGCCAGCTTCGTAGACGGCGTTCTCGCCGGCCTCTTGCATGGCCTTGTCCACTTCGTCTTGCTCTTTCTTCAGCAGCTTCTCGATGCTGGCCGGGTGGATGCGGCCGTCCTGCACCAGCTTCTGCAGCGTGCGGCGGGCAACCTCACGCCGCACGGGGTCGAAGCTGGAGATGGTGACCGCCTCGGGCGTGTCATCGACGATGACGTCAACCCCGGCTGCCTGCTCGAATGAGCGGATGTTGCGGCCATTGCGGCCGATGATGCGGCCCTTCATATCGTCTGAGGGCAGGGTCACCACCGAGGTGGTGTTCTCTGAAACATACTCAGACGCTACGCGCTGTACGGCCATGGCCACCAGGTTGCGGGCGCGCTTGTCGCCTTCTTCCTTGGCCTCGGCCTCGATCTGGCGGATGATGCGCGCCATATCGCCGCGCGATTCTTTCTCGACCTCGTCCATGAGCACTTTGCGGGCTTCGTCCCGCGTCATGGAGGAGACGCTTTCCAGCTTTTTGACGATCTCGCCGCGCTGTTCGTCGAGCTCGTTGTTGCGCTTGTCCAGGTTGCTCTGGCGTTTGTTCAGGGTTTGCTCGCGCTCCTCCAGCTTCTCGGTGCGGCTGTCGAGGTCAGAGCGGCGGCTGCGCAGCCGGTCGTCCTCGCGGCTCAGGTCCTTGCGCTTGCGCTCGATGTCGCCCTCGGCGCGTTGGCGCAACTCAAGCGCTTCGTTCTTGGCCTTGAGCTCAACGCTCTTGGCCTCCTCGCGCGCCTGCGCCAGAATGCGGTCGGCCTCCTCCTGGTTGCGCCGCTTGGCGCTCTGCACTTGCAGGTGGCGCAGCCCAAAGCCGGCTGCAGCTGCCACAAGGGCTACGATGATGGTGATGGTGTCCATGTTCTTTTAGTGTTACCTCGTTTCTTGTGAGTGGGCACGCTGCCAGGCCTCGCTGCAGACATCGGCTACGATGTCGTAGCCGAAGCCGCGGCGGGCCAGGTGCGCGCCAAGCTTGGTGCGGAAGGTTTCCCAGTCCAGCCCCTGCAGCTGGCGCAGTTTGCGCTCAGCTGCCTGGCTGGCCAATGCGTGCTCGTCAATATTCTGCACGGCATCGTCAATAAGTGCGTCTGGCATCCCCTTGAGGCGCAGCTCCATGCGCAGGGCACGTGCCCCGCGCGGCTTGAACGCGGCGCGGTCCTCGACCCAGCGGCGGGCGAAATCGGCGTCGTCGAGCAGGCCGTTGGCCCGCAGGCGCTCGATGACCGCATCGATCACATCCGGCGCAACCTCAAACTTCTTGAGGTTGCGCTGCACCTCGGCCGTGGAGCGGGGGCGGTAGCTGATGAAGTTGAGGGCGCGCTGCAAGGCAGCTTCTACCCCGTCTTTGGCTTGCAACTCGGCGATCTTTTCAGGGGCGAGCTCTTGACCCAGCGTGAGCCAGGCCGCCACGATCTTGGCCAGGGGAAAGGCATATTCCCCATCCAGGTAAATATTGACCCGGTTGGGGTTGCGCTTCTGTTGCGTGATCGCAGTAATCGTTCCCATAACAAAAACAGCCGTTCGGCCAGGGCCGCGGCTGCTTTGGCTGGTTCTGAGTGCTGCTGAAGTTGTGCTACGGCACACTACGGCATAGCGCCGTGTGTGGATGCGTTTACAGGCGCAGAAGTCCCCTTGAGGGGGTGGTGCACTGGTGCGCGAGTGAGATCATATGCGTAGCGTTACGTATCAGCCCGCCGAAGGTTTGCTTTCGGCATCGTCCAGAATTCAGTTGAAAAGCCAGCCGGCCTGTGGCCGGCCTGGCTGCCGTGATCTAGTCTTCTTCGGTGGGCTCGGCAGGGCCCAACAGCATGTTGGGGTCTGCCTGGGCACGCACCTTTTGTTCGATCTCGGCGGCCAGGTTTTTGTTCTCCCGCAAGAAGGCTTTCGCATTCTCACGGCCTTGCCCCAAACGCTCCTCGCCGTACAAATAGTGCGAGCCACGCTTGGTGATGATGTCCATTTGGCTAGCCAAGTCCAGCAGGTCGCCAGCCTTGGAGATGCCCTCATTATACATGATGTCAAATTCGGCAGTGCGGAAGGGGGCCGAGACCTTGTTTTTGACGATGCGCACCCGGGTGCGGCTGCCTACAATGTCTTGGCCTTCTTTAATAGACTGGATCCGGCGCACATCCATGCGCACTGAGGCGTAGAACTTGAGGGCCATGCCGCCCGTGGTGGTCTCGGGATTGCCGAACATGACGCCGATCTTCTGGCGCAGTTGGTTCGTGAACACGACCGCCGTATTCGTCTGACGAATGACGCCGGAGAGCTTGCGCAGCGCCTGCGACATCAGGCGGGCCTGCATCCCCATGGTGGCGTCGCCCATGTCGCCCTCGATCTCGGAGCGCGGCACCAGCGCCGCCACCGAATCGACGATGACCACATCCACCGCCCCCGAGCGCACCAGCGCCTCGGCAATCTCGAGCGCCTGTTCGCCCGTATCCGGTTGGGAGACCAGCAGCTTCTCGATGTCCACGCCGCAGCGAGCCGCGTAGTTGGGGTCCAGGGCGTGTTCCATGTCCACGTAGGCGGCCGTGCCGCCGCGCTGCTGCACCTCGGCCACGATGTGCTGGCAGATGGTGGTCTTGCCCGAGGATTCGGGGCCGTAGATCTCGGTCACCCGCCCGCGCGGCACGCCGCCCACGCCGAGCGCCAGGTCGAGCGAAAGGGAGCCAGTGGGGATGGCATCCACCTCCATGCTCTCTGATTCGCCCAGGCGCATGATGCTGCCTTCGCCCCAGCGTTTAGTGATCTGTTCAAGCGCATTTTGCAGCGCGTTGTCTTTTTCTTTGCTCATGGTCTCTTTCTAACGGGTCAGGCCAGTGTACCAGCGATGGAAAGATCGTGTTGGGAAAGTGAAAGGGGAGTAGGAATATGAGCTTAGGGTCATTCGTCACTAGGTCACGACTCAGGTAGTAGTATTATAAATCCGCATCTGAGAAGACATTCCCGTGCTCGCCGCGGCTGTTTTCCCGACGACTCAACGCTGGATAGGATAAAGCACCACCATGGCAGACCTACGACAAGACGCGCTCGATTACCACCACCTCAATGACAAGCCCGGCAAGATCTCGATCTTGCCCACCAAGCCGCTGGATACGCAGCGCGACCTGGCCTTGGCCTATTCGCCCGGCGTGGCCGAGCCGGTGCTTGAGATCGAAAAAGACCCCAGCCTGGCCTACAAATACACCGCCAAGGGCAACCTGGTGGCGGTCATCTCCAACGGCACCGCCATCCTGGGCCTGGGCGATCGAGGCCCGCTGGCCTCCAAGCCTGTGATGGAAGGCAAAGGCGTGCTCTTCAAGAAGTTTGCCGATATTGACGTCTTTGACATCGAGGTCAACGCCACGGATGTGGACGAGCTGGTGCGCATCATCGCCGGCATTGCACCCACCTTCGGCGGGATCAACCTGGAGGACATCAAAGCCCCCGAATGCTTCGAGGTCGAGCGCCGCCTGATCGAGATGCTCGACATCCCCGTTTTTCACGATGACCAGCACGGTACCGCCATCATCGCCAGCGCTGGCCTGCTGAATGGATTGGACCTGCAGGGTAAGAAGATCGAGAAGGTCAAGATCGTCGTCTCCGGCGCCGGCGCCTCGGCGCTCACCTGCGCCCGCATGGCGATCAAGCTGGGCGCCAAGCCTGAGAACGTGCTGCTGGTGGACAGCAAGGGCGTGGTCTACAAAGGCCGCACCGAGGGCATGAACCAATATAAGGAAGAGTTCGCCGTGGAGACCAAGGCCCGCAGCCTGGCGGATGCCATGAACGGCGCGGATGTGTTCTACGGCCTGTCCGTGGGCGGCCTGTTGACCCCGGAAATGGTCAAGACCATGGCCAAGAAGCCGCTCATCTTCGCCATGGCCAACCCCGACCCGGAGATCAGCTATGACCTGGCCAAGCAGACCCGGCCGGATGCGATCGTGGCCACCGGCCGCTCTGACTTCCCCAACCAGATCAACAACGTGCTCGGTTTCCCCTTCATCTTCCGCGGCGCGCTGGATGTGCGCGCCCGCACCATCAACGATGAGATGAAGGCCGCCGCCGCCCGCGCCCTGGCAGCCCTGGCGCGGGAAGATGTGCCAGACAGCGTGCTGCGCGCCTACGGCATCGAGAGCCTCAAGTTCGGGCCAGACTACATCATCCCCAAGCCGTTCGATCCGCGTGTGCTGCTGTGGGAGGCGCCGGCCGTGGCCGGGGCGGCCATGCAGTCCGGCGTGGCCCAGCAGCCGGTGGACCTGCAGCAATACCGCGATGAGCTGGCCCTGCGCCAGGGCCGCGGCCAGCAGGTGCGCCAATACTTCATCAACAAGGCCAAGTTGCTCAAACAGCGCGCCCGGGTCGTCTTCCCCGAAGGCGAGGACGGCAAGATCCTGCGCGCCGCCGCCCAGGTGGAGGAGGAGGGCATTGCCCATCCCATCCTCATCGCCCGCCCGGAGGTGATCGAGCAGCAGCTGGCCGATCTGGGCCTCGATTACAAGCCAGAGATCGTGGATCTGCGCACCTTCGACAAGACGGACGCGTACTACCAGGTCTACTACGAGCTGCGCCAGCGCAGCGGCGTCACCCGCGTCAGCGCAGAGAAGATGCTGCGTGACCGCAATGCCTTCGCTGCCATGATGGTCAAGATGGGCGATGCGGATGCCATGATCTCGGGCCGCACCTTCGAGTATCCCGAAGTGATCCGGCCCGCCCTGCAGATCCACCACACCGCCCCCGGCGTCAACAAGGCCTGCGGCGTCTACATTCTCATCATCGAGCAGCGCGTGTATCTGTTCACCGACGCGACTGTCAACATTGACCCCAGCGCCGAGGATCTGGCCGACATTGCCATCCTGGCGGCCGACTTTGCCCGCCAGATCGGCCTGGAGCCGCGCGTGGCCATGCTCTCGTTCTCCAACTTCGGCGCTACGCCGCACCCGCAGTCGTTCAAGGTGCGCAAGGCGGTCGAGCTGGCGCAAGCGCGTGCCCCCGAGCTGGTCATTGACGGCGAGATGCAGGCCGATACCGCCGTAGTGTCCGAGATAGTCGAGAACCGCTATCCTTTCAGCAAAGTGAAGAACGCCAATGTGCTCGTCTTCCCCTCGCTGGAATCGGCCAACGTCAGCTACAAGCTGCTCAACCGCCTGGGCGGCGCCCACACCATCGGCCCGATCCTGCTCGGCCTCGGCGCGCCGATCCAAGTGCTACAAACTGGCGATCAGGTGCAGGACATCGTCAACATGACCGCCGTCGCCGTCCTGGATGCGGACGGAAGAATGAACGCCAAGAAATAGCAGTCCCCAAGTGCGTCGCTCATAAAGTAGGGCGGGTCTCAGACCCGCCCTTTGCTTTGCCGTCATTGCCGGATATTGTGTGTCATTGCGAGGCCTGCGGAAAGTTGCATTGCGCGTCATTGCGAGGCCGTGAGGCGGGGTAGCCGCTGAACAACGAAGCAATCCCCAACACCCTGCTTGGGGATTGCTTCACTCGCGCTACTTCGTAGCGCTTCATTCGCAAAGACAAGCATGCTGGGTGTAGGGGCGGGTCTCAGACCCGCCCTTTTTTGTTACTCCCGTCATTCCGACCGAGTGCAGCGAGGGAGGAATCCATTAGGACATAAGAAATCAACTCGATTTTTCTTGCCCTAAAGGATTCCTCGCTTCGCTCGGAATGACAGCATCCCTCATCCTTCCCTCCATCCCCTCCCGATATAATCACCCACAATGTCCACGCCCACCCGCATCCTCTTCGTCTGCCTCGGTAACATCATCCGCAGCCCGCTGGGCGAAAAGCTCTTCGAGCACGTCGCCAACGAAGCCGGAGTAGGGGAGAAGTACGAGGTCGACTCGGCCGGCACCTCCGCCTACCACATCGGCGAGTTGCCTGACGAGCGCATGCGCCGCACCGCCAAGCGGCGCGGCTTCGTGTACGGCGGCAGCGCCCGCCAGGTCAAGCCGCGCGACCTGGATGATTTTGACCTCGTGATCGCCATGGACATGGAGAACATGCACAACCTGCTGGCCCTGGCCCGCACCGAGGAGCAGCGCGCCAAGATCCACCTCATGCGCAGCTTCGACCCGGACGCGGACGGCGCGGTAGCCGTGCCCGACCCCTGGTACGACGGCCCGCAGGGTTTCGAGACCGTCTACGACATCGTAGACCGCAGCGTGCGCGGACTGCTGCACGCCATCGAGAGCGGTAACCTCAAAGTCAAATGAAGCTGCCCGCCGCTGTGACCGAATGGCTCGCCCAGCACGGCCACGGCGCCATCGCCTCCAACAGCCCGGCCGCCGGCGGCTGCATCAACAATGGCGCCCATCTGCTCACGCAGTCGGGCGCCCGCTTCTTTCTAAAGACGAATTCGCACGCTCCCGCGGACATGTTCGCCCGCGAGGCCGAGGGGTTGGCCGCCTTGGCTGCCACAGCCAGCCTACGCGTCCCTGCCGTCCACCTGGCCGGCCCGGACTTCCTGCTGCTCGAAGATCTGCAGCCGGCCACCCGCGCCGCGGACTACTGGACGGCGCTGGGGCGTGGCCTGGCTCGGCTGCACCAGCACACCAGCCCTGAATTCGGCTTTGCGCACGACAACTACATCGGCAGCACGCCGCAGCCCAACGGCTGGCTGGCAGATGGCTATGTATTCTTCGCCGAACGGCGCCTGGGCTACCAGGCCCGCCTTGCGCATAGCCGTGGCCTGCTGACCGCAGCCGAGGTCGCCGCCATCGAGCGCCTGGCCGCCCGGCTGCCGCAGCTGGTGCCGCCGCAGCCGGCCAGCCTGCTGCACGGCGACCTGTGGGCCGGCAATGCCATCGCCGATGTGCACGGCGCACCGGCGCTGATCGACCCAGCCGTCTACTACGGCTGGGCCGAAGCCGAGCTGGCCATGACCGCGCTGTTCGGCGGCTTCCCGCCCGAGTTCTACGCCGCCTATGTGGCAGAGCGCCCGCTGGAACCCGGCTGGCGTGAGCGCTTTGGCTTATACAACCTGTACCATCTGCTAAACCATCTGAATCTATTCGGGCGCAGCTATCATGCGCAGGTGATGGAGATCGTGAATAGCTATAAGCTGTAAGCTATAAGCCGTCAGCTTTCAGCTGTCAGCTATTCAACAAAAACCTAAAGCTTTTAAGTGCCTGCCGATATAGTGTCATCCTGAGCGAAGCGAAGGATCCTTATAGAGTTGAACTTTGTGCTCTTTGTGCCTTTTTGCCTTTGTGGTTAAGCCTTTCTCAAATTGGTATTATCATCTTTCACTCTATGGACTCGATCCGCATTGAGCGCATCACACTCAAAGACCTGCCCGCCGTTGCCGCTCGTTATGCTGAGCGCGCCCCGCGCGGCACCTTCATCCCCATCACCCAGCACCGCGCCGCCGCCATGACCCAAAACCCGCACGCCACGTCTGAAGACGTGGCGCTGCTGCTGGCCCTGGATGGCGAGCGTCCGGTCGGCTACTTCGGCGTCATGGCGGTGCAGTTGGCCCATGCGGGCCACCTGCACACCGTCCACTGGCTCACCACCTGGGCCGTCAGCAAAGATATGCTGGGTAAGGGGCTTGGCTCGCGCCTGATGCAGGCCGCCCTGGACCTGGATGTTGATCTGGCCATCGTGGGCAGCGCGCCGGCCCGCCGGGTCAGCGCCAAGTTTGGCTTCAAGGAAGTGCAGCCGCTGCACTACGCACGTATCAACTTCGATCTCCTAGGGCGCTACAACCCGCTCAGCCTGGTGCTGCGCGGCGTGCGCAAGCTCGCCAAGCTAGCTGGCTTCAACATCCACATTGAGCCCGTGTTAGGTTTCTTTCATACACTTTTCGAAACCCTGATCGGCTGGTTGCTGCGCCCGCTGTGGTATCTGATCGCCTACATCGGCGTCAGCGAGCCTGCGCCGACCCAGAAGCTTGTTCCGCCTGTGCAGCTGGAGGCTCCGCCGCCAGCTGGCACCGGCTTCTACCGCGACAGCCAGGTACTGAGCTGGATGCTGGAGCACCGCTGGGTCATGCCCTGGCCTTCGGACAGCGCCTGGCTGGACTATGAGTTTACCGATTGGCGCTCAGGCTTCCAGATCTTTGGCGTCGGTGACGAGCGTGAGTATGCGCTTTTCCAGTACTCCAAGATCCGCGGCCGCGGTGTGCTAAAGGTGCTCGACGCCACGCTGCCGCTCCGCCGTCTGCTGCCGGCCGCCCTGTGGGCGGCGGTCAGCCGCGGCGCACGCATCATCGAAGGCCCGGCCGCCCTGGCCGATGCGCTCAATCCGTTGGCGCGCGCTCTGTTCGTGCAGCGCCTGGAGCGCACGCTGCAGCTGCACCCGCGGGCGGGTGTGAGTCCGCTGGCGCAAGCCATCTCCAGTGGCAAGTTCACGCAGCACTATACCGACGGCGACATGGCGTTCACCTAATGAGACGGCTGGCGGGCAACGTACTGCGCGGGGTGGGGCGGGCGCTGCCTTTGGGCGCCTATCAAGCCCTGTTCCGGCGGGATGTAGTTGGAATTTTCTATCACTCCGTGTCGGACGAGCCGCTGCCGCATGTGCAGCATCTCTACGCGCCCGAGCCGGTGGCGCGCTTCGAAGCTGCGCTGGAATACATCAAGCAGCATTTCCATCCGATCACCGACGCCGAGATCGAGGCTCATCGCATCCAGGGCAAGCCACTGCCTAAGCGCGCCATCCACCTCTCGTTCGATGATGGCTTCAGCGAGTGCTACAGCGTGGTGCGCCCTTTGCTGCTCAAGCACAGCATTCCCTGCACCTTTTATGTGACCACCGGCTGGCTCGACAATGCCAGCATGTTCTATCGCAACAAGACCTCGCTGTGTGTCGAGCAGATGCGAAGCCTGGAGCGCGATGCGGCCAAGATGGTGCTGACCAGCCTCAACAATGCCCTCGGTCTCAGCCTGGCGGACGCGGCGGGCTTCGAACGCTGGATCAAGACCCAGCAAGCCGCCGAGGAAAGCGTCATCGATATGACCGCCAAGATGCTGGGCGTGGACGTGAAGGCTTACCTGAAGGAGCGCAGCCCCTACCTGACCCGCGAACAGGTGCGCGCCCTGCACGCCGATGGTTTCACCATCGGCGCCCACACCGTGCGGCATGCCAAACTGGCTACCCTCAGCGACGCCGAGATCGAAAGCGAGATCGTCGCCTCGGCCCGCGAGGTGCAAGCGATCACCGGCCAGCACCGCATCACACTATCTTTCCCTTATTCGGGCAACGGCCTCTCGCGCAAGCTGCTGGCCGGTATCCGTACCCGCCATCCCTTTCTCGGCCTCTTCTACGATACGCAAGACCTGCAGCGGGATGTACCCTTCATCGTGCAGCGCATCTGGGCCGAGAAAGCCGCCTTCCGTCAGGTGGGGCAGCCCACCAATGTGCCAGCGCTGCTGCGTGACGCCTACGAGCAAGAGCTGTACGATGTGGCTCGCCGCGGACCCGGCACGCGTGACGTAGGTTAGCCTGCTTCGTACTCCACACCTAAGGCCACAAAGCGGACGCTTTGTGGCCTTTCTGATTCGTGCCCAGCTAGTACCAATGGATTAAATAGTCGTGGGGCCAATTGCTTGCATTGTGGGGGAAATGGCGTATACTGTGGGGACTTGTGGGACGAAGTGGCATAAAGTGGAGCGCCGGGAGCTATCCCGGCGTTCTGCAATTAACCCACAGTTAGAACTTATGTTTCTGGGCGAATACTCTCACTCCATCGATGACAAGGGCCGCCTCACCGTGCCGGCCCGCTTCCGCCAGCTGCTCGCGCAGGGCGGCGTCATCACGCGCGGCTTGGATGGCAACCTGGTTGTCATGCTGCCGGATGCCTTCGCTGCCATGGTGCGCCACCTCGAGGCGCTCAGCATCACTGACCCCAAGGTGCGTGACCTGCGCCGCGTCATTACCGGCCAGGCCGAGCGCGTGGAGCCTGACGGCAGCGGTCGCATCCTCATCCCGCAGTTCCTGCGGGATGAGTTCAAGCTCGGCTCCGAGGTCAAGCTGGTTGGCATCAGTGACCAGTTCGAGATCTGGCCGCAGGAGACCTGGGTCAAAGTGCGCACCCGCATTGACCAGGCCATGAAGGATGACCCAGGCAGCTTCTCCGGCGTGGACCTGGCTTCGAAGCCTTAACGCATGAACGTAGATGGTAGCGGCCAGTCCGCACATCTTTCGGTACTTTACAAAGAAACACTGGAAGCGCTGGCGCCACACCCCGGCGGCCTGTATGTCGATGGCACGCTGGGGGCAGGCGGGCACGCCTGGGGGCTGCTGGAGGGCAGCCACCCCGGCGGCCAGCTGCTGGGGCTGGATGTGGATCCGGCCGCGCTGGCCCTGGCAGCCCAGCGGCTGGCGCCCTTCGGTGAAAGGGCGCACATCCGCCCGGGCTCCTACGCAGACCTGGCCCAGCACCTGGCGGCGCTCGGCTGGCCCGCGGTGGACGGCATCCTGCTCGATCTGGGCGCCTCGTCCATGCAGTTTGACCAGGCCGAGCGCGGCTTCTCCTTCCAAAAGGAAGGCCCGCTGGATATGCGCTTCAACCCCGCCGCCGGCCGCAGCGCGGCCGAGTTGGTCAACAGCCTGCCGGAGGGTGAGCTGGCCGACCTGCTCTACGAATACGGCGAGGAGCGCCAATCCCGCCGGGTGGCGCGGGCCATCGTGGCCGCCCGCCCGTTGCACACCAGCACCGAGCTGGCTGCCGTGATCGCCAAGGCGCTCGGCGGCAAGCGCACAGGCATCCACCCGGCCACGCGCAGCTTCCAGGCCCTGCGCATCGCCGTCAACAGCGAGCTGGACGCCGTCGCCCGGGTGCTGCCGCAGGCGCTGGCGGCGCTCAAGCAGGGTGGGCGGCTGGCGATCATCTCCTTCCACTCGTTGGAGGATCGCCTGGTCAAGCAATATTTCCGCCAGGAGAGCCGGGACTGCATTTGCCCGCCCGGCCAGCCGGTATGCACATGTGGGCACACGGCCAGCCTGCGGGAGCTGACCCGCAAGCCGGTCCAGCCTGGCCAGCCGGAGATAGAGGCCAACCCGCGGGCTCGCAGCGCCCACCTGCGGGCGGTCGAGAAACTTTAAGAAAACAAGGTGCCGTTAGGCACAGGCTTTGCACCGTTTTGCAAGCGTGGCAATGCGCAGGTCCTGCGCATTGCCAGAGCAAATTTCGCTGGATGGAGGCGCCAGCAAAACTATGCGAAACAAAAGCTATGTACAAGCGCACAGCCAGACCCCCTGGCGGCGCCAAATGCAAATGATCGGCTTCTTTGCAGCGGCCGTAGCGGCGTTAGCGCTACTGGCCGGTTTGTATTTAAACGTCACGGCCCGCGCCTCCACCATTGGCCGCCACGTGCAAAGCCTGCAAAATGAGCGCATTCGCCTGCAGCAGCAGATCGAGAACATGGAGAGCCAGCTGGCCTCGCTGACCTCCAACGAGGCCATGCAGGCGCGTGCCACCCAGCTGGGCTTCGCCCCTGTGCAACCCGGCGCGGTCACCTACCTCACCGTCGAGGGCTACCGCGGCCGCCCTAACCTGCAGCTGGCCCCGCGGGCCGGCGGCCAGTTCATAGGCGTGCCGCGCCTGCCTGAGGCCTACACCGAATCCCTGCTGGATTGGGTCGGTAAGCTCTTCGACGAATACGGCTTCGGCCTGCTGGGGGGCTACTAAGATGCCGCGCGAACATATGTGGCGTTACCTGGTGATGGCCGCCTTCTTCGCCATCTTCGGCTCGCTGATCCTGTACAAGACCTTCAGCATCCAGAACAGCCCGCAGGCCGAAGTCTTTTTGCGCCAGGGAGAGTTTTACAGCCGCGAGCATGATGTCATTCAACCGCCGCGCGGCATCATCTACGATCGCAATGGCAACATATTGGCCGGCAACCGCACCGTGTACGAGATCGGCGCCGACCTGGCTTCCGTACGTGACCCGCATGCCATCGCCTTGGCGCTCAGCGCCCTGGTGGGGGCGGATTACAACACCGTGCTCGAGCGCGCCAGCATCCCCGCATCCGCCAGCTCCGTGTATGTCGTCCTCGCCAACTATGTGCTGCCGGAGAAGGTCAATCTGCTCAAGAGCTACGACGTGACCCGTGAGGCCGAGCCGATGGACAGCACGCGCTGCTCCAATGACCCGGCCTTGTTCGCCCTGCGCTGCGAGGCCCAGCTGGCCCGCAGCTACCCGGAGCGGGACCTGGCTTCCAACCTGCTGGGCTTCGTCAACCGTGAGAGCCTGGGCTACTTCGGCGTGGAGCAGCAGTATCAGAACCTGCTGGCTGGCCAGCCGGAGAACATCTGGATCCCGGTGGCGCCTACCCGCGTGCAGGAGCGCCCCGAGGTGCCGGCCGGCGCCAGCCTGGTGCTCACCATCGACCGCGAGATCCAGGCCATGGTCGAAGACACGCTGGATGCCCACATTACGCAGACCGGGGCCGAATCCGGTACCGTGATCGTGATGGATCCCAAGACCGGCGAGCTGCTGGCCATGGCCAGCACGCCGCGCATGGATCTGAACGAGTTCCAAAACTATGGTGACATTTACACCAATGAGGTGCCTTACAACCGCGCCATTGGTGAGATCTACGAGCCCGGCTCCATCTTCAAGGTCATCACCGCCGCCGCCGCGCTCGACCAGGGCGTCGTGACCCCCGAAACCGAATACGAAGACCGCGGTGTTTACACTATCGGCGGCATCACCATCCGCAACTGGAACAACCGCGCCTGGGGCTTGCAGACCGTGCAAGGCTGCATGCAGCACTCGCTCAACGTGTGTCTGGCCTGGATGGGTGAGAAGCTGGGCCAGGAGAAGTTCTACGAATACGTAGACCGCTTTGGCTTCGGCCATACCACCGGCGTGGACATGGCCGGTGAGCAGAGCGGCACGGTCAAGCGCCCTGGTGACCCTAACTGGTACCTGGCTGACCTGGGCGCCAACACCTTCGGCCAGGGCATTGCTGTCACGCCCATCCAAATGGTGATGGCCGTCTCTGCCTTCGTCAACGACGGCCAGATGGTCATTCCGCATATCGTCAAAGCCGTCATTCAAGACGGCTCGCAATACAACGTAGCCCCGCAGTTCGCCGGACAGCCCATCTCAGCCGAGACAGCTCGCACCATGACCGATATGCTGGCTACTTCGCTGGAAGGCGAGAGCTCGCTGGCCCTGGTGGCCGGCTACCGCCTGGCGGGCAAGACCGGCACGGCCCAGATCCCCGTGCCGACTGGTTACGAAGAGAATCAGACCAACACCTCCTTCATCGGCTGGGGTCCGGTCGAGGATCCGCGCTTCATCGTGTTCGTGTGGCTCGAGCGGCCTGAGACCTCCACCTGGGCCTCCGAGGTTGCTTCGCCGCTGTTCGCCGATATCGTTGAGCGCCTGGTGGTATTGCAGGGCATTCCGCCCAACTTCCAGAACATCGGCACCGTTTCCAATTCGGGGCAGGGGAGCCAGCAATGAGCGCGCCTCGCCCTCTCAGCCTGGCTGACATCATCGAAGCGTTGAGCGGCGTGCGCCCGGCGGCCGCCGAGTCCTTGGCGCTCAGCGGCGCAGTGCACGACTCGCGTGAGGCCAAAGCCGGCAGCCTGTTCGTAGCCCTGCGCGGCGAGCGCGTGGATGGGCATGACTTCGTGCAGGCTGCCTTTGCCGCCGGCGCCCTGGCCGCTCTGGTCGAGCGCCCGCTCGACGGGATTGCCACCCTGGATCTGCGCGGCGGCCAGCCGGCCCCGGCCGGCTTTGCCCCCAGCACACCGCTATGTATCGTGGTGGATGATGCCCTGCAGGCTTTGCAGCAGGCGGCCCGCTTCTGGCGCCGCAAGCTCAGCAGCCTGCGCGTCATCGGCATCACCGGCAGCGTGGGCAAGACCACCACCAAAGAACTGACTGCCGATGTGCTCGGCCAGCGCTACCGCACCTTCAAATCCGTGGGCAATTTCAATAATGAGATCGGCCTGCCGCTCAGTGTGCTCTCCATCACGCCTGACACCGAACGCGCTGTGCTTGAGATGGGCTTCTACGTCATCGGTGAGATCGCGCTGCTGGCGGATATTGCGGTGCCAGAGGTCGGCGTGGTCACAAACGTCGGCACGGTCCACGCTTCGCGGGCTGGCTCGCAAGAGGCCATCTACCAGGGCAAGGCTGAGCTGGTGCAGAGCCTCGGCAGCGATGGCATTGCCATCCTCAACTATGACGATCCGTTCGTGAAGCGCATGGCGCAAGAAACCAAAGCGCGCGTCTTCTTCTACGGGCTCGACCCGGCCGCTGACCTGTGGGCCGATAACATCGAGGGCCTGGGCTTGGATGGTGTGCGCTTCCGCCTGCACTATCAGGGCGAGACCCTGCATGTGCGCATTCCGCTCATTGGCCGCCACTCGGTGCATACTGCCCTGCGCGCCGCCGCCGTAGGCGTGATCGAAGGAATGGACTGGGGCGCCATTCTCAGCGGCCTGCGCATGGGCAACGCCCAACTGCGCCTGATGGCCGTGCCTGGCCGCAACGGCTCGTTGCTGCTGGATGACACCTATAACGCCTCGCCTGAATCCACCGTAGCGGCTCTCAACCTGCTCAGCGAGCTCGAGGGCCGCAAGGTGGCTGTGCTGGGGGATATGCTAGAGCTCGGCCAGTATGAGGAGCAGGGCCACCGCGTGGTGGGTAACCTGGCCGCCCGCGTGGCCGATCTGCTGGTCACCGTGGGGCCGCGTGCCCACATCATCGCCCAGACCGCCCGCAGCGCCGGCCTGCAAGCGGCCGCCGTGAGCGAATTCGAGGACACCGAAGGCGCGCTGGCCTATTTGAAGAGCGCCCTGACGGCTGGCGATGTGGTCCTGGTCAAGGGCTCGCGCGGCGTGCATATGGACAAGATCGTGCCGGATCTGGAGGAACGCAATGAACGTTAGCGCCACCGCTTTGGTGCTGGCGGGCGTGAGCTTTATTCTCACCGTCATTTGGGGTGGCCCGCTGATCCGCATCCTGCGCCGCCTCGAAGTGGGCGACAGCATCCGCGTCGAGGCGCCCGAGCGCCACATCGTCAAAGTTGGCACGCCCACCATGGGCGGCGTCATGTTCATCCTGCCCGTGCTGCTGGTTACCGTGCTGCTCAACGCGGTCTCGCTGATCGGCCTGAGCGGGGTGGGCCTCTCCGTGCTGGTGCCGATGGGCGCCATGATCGCCTTCGGCGTCCTGGGCAGCCTCGACGATATTCGCAAGCTGCAGCGCAGAGTGGGCGAAGGCATGCGCGCTCGCAACAAGTTCCTGCTGCAGGTTGCCCTGGCGACCGTGCTGGCCATCGCCCTGCGTGAGTTTCTGCATGTGCCGGATATGTATCTGCCCGGCTCCCCACATGAGTTCGATCTCGGCTTGCTGTTCTACCCGATGGCGGTCTTCATCATCGTGGGCGCGGCCAACGCGGTCAACTTTACGGATGGCCTGGATGGTATGGCCGGCCTCATCAGCGCCACCGCCTTCGCCACCTTCGGCTGCATTGCGTTGCTGCAGGGCCAGGTCTTCCTGGCGCAGTTCTGTTTCACCCTGGTGGGCGCGCTCTTCGGCTTCTTGTGGTTCAACGTGCATCCGGCCCAGCTCATTATGGGTGATACCGGCGCGATGGCCCTGGGCGCCTGCCTGGGCGTCGTGGCTTTGATGACCGGCCAGTGGATCCTGCTGCCGCTGATCGCCGTGATCCCGGTCAGCGAAATTCTCAGCGTTATTTTGCAAGTTGGCTTTTTCAAACTTACCGGCGGGCGGCGCGTCTTCAAGATGACCCCGCTGCATTTGCATTTCGAGCTCTCGGGCTGGAGTGAAACGCAGATCGTGCAGCGTTTCTGGCTCATGAGCCTGTTGTTCGCCATGGTGGGCGTCGCCCTGGCGGTGTTGTAGCCATGGATTGGAAGGAGCGCAAAGTCGTGATCGTGGGAGCGGCGAGACAAGGTGTGGCCACCGCCAAATATCTGGCGAACCACGGCGCGCGCCCCGTACTGACCGACATGCGCTCCGCCGAGCAGCTGGGCGAGGCCCGCGCCGCGCTGGCCGACCTGCCGGTGGAATGGGCGCTGGGCGGCCATCCACTCAGTATTCTGGATGGCGCGGATCTGGTATGCCTCTCCGGCGGCGTGCCCAGCGATATTGAGCTGGTGCGTGTAGCCAAACAGCGCAACATTCCCATCTCCAACGACTCGCAATTGTTCCTGGATGTTGCGCCGTGCCGCGTCATCGGCATCACCGGCTCGGCCGGCAAGACCACCACCACCACCCTGGTGGGGCGCATGCTGGCCGGCCTCGAAGGCCAGGGCGTGCGCAAGGTCTGGGTCGGCGGCAACATCGGCCGCCCGCTGCTGGCCGATGTGGACGATATGCAAGCCGATGACATCGCCGTGATGGAGCTCTCCAGCTTCCAGTTGGAATGGATGACCCGCGCGCCCCAGGTGGCCGCCATCCTCAACCTGGCGCCCAACCATCTCGACCGCCACGCGGATATGGACGAATACGTATCCGCCAAAGCGCGCATTCTGGACAATCAGACCGCCCAGGATGTGGCCGTGCTCAACCGTGAAGACTCGCGCTCCTGGCCGCTCGCCGAGCGCGTCAAGGGTAGCCTGCTGTGGTTCACCCGCGGCCTGCTGGCCGCCGGCCAGCACGGCGTGTTCGTGCGCGGCGCCAGCATCTGGCTGCGCGATGAACGCGGCGAGCAGGAACTGCTGCCATTGAACGCCATTGAATTGCGCGGCGAGCACAATGTGATGAACGTGCTGGCCGCCTGTGCCCTGGCCGCCGCCGCCGGCGCCCGCCCGCAAGACATGCTGACCGGGTTGCAGGGCTTCCACGGCGCACCGCACCGCCTGGAGTTCGTGCGCAGCCTGCGCGGCGTGGAGTATTACAACGACTCGATCGCCACCGCGCCCCAGCGCGCCGAAGCCGCCATCAGCGCCTTCGGCCAGCCGCTGGTACTGCTGCTGGGCGGCCGCGACAAGCAGCTCGATTGGGCCAACCTGGCCCAGTTGGCCGCCCAGCGTGCCAGCCGTGTGGTGCTGTTCGGCCAGGCTGGCCCCATGCTCGATGCGCTGTTCGCCCGCCTGGCGCCGGAGCTGCCGCGCCACACGGCGCCCGGCTTCGATGAAGCCGTGCGCCTGGCCGCCGCCGAAGCCCGCCCGGGCGAGGTGGTGCTGCTGGCGCCCGGCGCCACCAGCTTTGACGAATTCAAAGACTTTGAAGCCCGCGGCGAACGCTTTCGCCAATTGGTGAGTGAACTATGACCGAAGAAACCTTTGACCAGTTTGAAGCCACCGCCGAATCCTTCGAGCGGCCTCAGCGCGCCCGCCGCCGCGGCCGGCGCAAGAGCGCCAGCCTCTGGCCGCAGCTGGAGCTCAACTTTGACGTGCCCATGGCGCTGGCCATCTTCGCCCTGCTGGTCTTCGGCCTGCTGATGGTGTACTCCGCCAGCTGGGACTTCTCGCTGAGCGAATACGACGACCCCACCTTCATGTTCCGCCGCCAAATGCTCACCATGAGCATCGGTCTGATCGGTGGCTTGGCAGCCTATTTCATCGACTATCGCTTCTGGCGCAAATATGCCGTGCCGCTGATCGCCGCCACCATCCTGAGCCTCCTGGTGGTGCTGGTGGTCAACGAAGTCCGCTTCGGCTCGGCGCGTGCCCTCAGCGGCGGCTCCTACATGCCGGGCGAGGTCGCCAAGGTGGCCACGATCCTGTACCTCTCCGTCTGGCTCAGCTCCAAGCGTGAGCAGCTCGCCAACGTCGGCCGCGGCATCCTGCCGCTCGGCCTCATTGTCGGCCTGATGGCCGGCCTGATCCTGCTCCAGCCTGATTTCAGCGCCGCCGCCACCATGGTGGTGCTGGGCGGCCTGATGTTCTTTTTGGCCGGCGGCAGCATCAAGCAGATCGCCTTCATGTTCGTGGGCGCCAGCCTGTTGAGCGCCCTGTTCGTCAGCGTCAGCACCACCAGCCAGGTGCGTATCAGCAGCTACTTGGATAGCTTGCAGGACCCGACCCAGGCCAACAGCCACGTCTTGCGCTCCTTCGAAGCCT
The DNA here is from genome assembly GCA_019454165.1 of Anaerolineales bacterium. Taxonomy (GTDB): domain Bacteria; phylum Chloroflexota; class Anaerolineae; order Anaerolineales; family UBA11579; genus JAMCZK01. Next base: position 1,337,553 of record CP075367.1, read on the forward strand.
TCGTGAAGGGCGGCTGGTTCGGCGTGGGCATCGGCCTGGCCGACACCAAGCTGACCGGCCTGCCCGTGCCGCCCACCGACAGCATCTTCGCTGTCGTGGGCGAGGAGCTCGGCCTGGTCGGCTGCGCCATCCTCACCTTGCTGTATGGCGTGGTGCTATGGCGCGGCATGGTCATCGCCAACCGCGCCCCGGATATGCTGGGGGCGCTGATCGCCGGCGGTATCACCGTATGGGTCACCATGGAAGCCTTCATCAACATGGGCGTGATGGTGGGCCTGTTGCCGTTCGCCGGCAACGCCTTGCCGCTCATCAGCTTCGGTGGTTCCAGCCTGGTCTCCGTGCTGGGCGCGCTGGGCATCGTGATGAGCGTTTCCCGCGCTTCAACTGTAAAGAGTCAGAACAACGAAAGGATCCTGGATGCGACTACTCGTGGCCGCCGGGGCGAGCGGGGGTGGGGTCTATCCCGCGCTCGCCGCGCTTCAAGAATTGGGCGCAACTGACCTTGAGCTGCTGTGGGTGGGCGGCGAAGGCGGCATGGAGGAGGAGCTGGTGACGCGTGCCGGCTACACCCTCACCACGCTGCCCGCCGCCGGCCTGCACGGCGTGGGTCTGGCCCAGCTGCCCGGCAACCTGTGGCAGCTGGCCCGCGGCGTGCTGGCTGCCCGCCGCATCCTGGCCCGCTTTAAGCCTGATGTGCTGTTCTTCACCGGCGGCTTCGTCGCCGCGCCCGTCGCCATCGCTGGCCGCCGCGTGCCCACCTTGGCCTTCGTGCCGGATGCGCGCCCCGGGTTCACCCTGCGCTTCATCGCCCGCTTCGCCGATGTGATCGCGACCGTGGCCGCCGAGGTCGGCGGCCACTTCACCCGCCAGCGCGTCGAGGTCACCGGCTACCCGGTGCGCAGCGAGCTGGCTGCCTGGGCGCAGCCCGCTCGCCGCGCCGAGGCGCTACGCCATTTTGGCTTGAGCGCTGATCTGCCCACATTGCTCATCTTCGGCGGCAGCAAGGGCGCCCAAAACATTAACCGCGCTGCGGTGGCGGCATTGCCGGACTTATTGCAAGATATGCAAGTGATCCACATCAGCGGGCAGACCAACTGGGACGAGGTCAACGACGCCCAGGCCCAGCTCACGCCCTCGCAAGCCGCACGCTACCGTGCCTTCCCATACCTGCATGAAGACATGGGCGCCGCCTTCGCCGCCGCAGACCTGGCGGTCTGCCGCGCCGGCGCCTCCACCCTCGGCGAGCTGCCCCTGTTCCAATTGCCCGCCGTGCTGGTGCCGATCCCGTTCGAGCAGCACATCCAGCACGACAACGCTGCGCTGCTGGCGCAGCGCAGCGCCGCCGTCGTGCTGGCCGACGCCGACATGCCCAGCCAGCTGGCCGCCACCGTGCGCGGCCTGCTAGCCGACAAGCCGCGCCTGCAGGCCATGCGCGCCGCCATGGCCGCCATGGCCGTGCCGGACGCAGCCGCCCGCCTGGCGGGCTTGCTGCGCCAGCTCGGCACGCAGGAGGCGCAGGCGTGATCTCGTTGGCGGCGCTGCTGTGGATGCTGGTGGCCATGTTCGCCCTCATGGGGCTCATGCGAGGCTTCGGCAAGGAAGTGCTCGTCACCGTCTCGCTGATCCTGGCCGTGTTCATCATCGCCGTGGTGCTGCCCATCTTCCCCATCCAGGGCGGCAGTGACGTCCAGTTCATGGTGCGCGGCGGCATTGTGGTCGCCTGCGCCGTGGCCGGCTACCAGAGCCAGCGCCTGCAGCGCATCTCGGATGCGCTCACCAAGGCCCGCTGGCGCAACGGCCTGCTCGGCATGCTGCTGGGCGGCGTCAATGGCTATATGCTGGTCGGCTCACTGCTGTATTACCTGCACCAGTTCAACTATCCCTTTGATTTCCTCTCCGCCCCCGGGCCGGAGCTTACCAATCTGCTGCAGTACATGCTGCCGCAGTGGTTGGTGGGCGTATGGGTCTCGGTGGCGATGGCCCTGGCCCTCTTGATGATCTTGGTGTTGTTCGTATGAGCGAGAGCACGCATTTCATCGGCATCGGCGGCACCGGTTTGTCCGCCATTGCGCGCGTCCTGCTGGAGCGCGGCGAGCACATCAGCGGCTCCGACCGTGAGGCGTCGCCGCTGGGCGAGCTGCTCAGCCAGGCCGGCGTCAAAGTCAGCATCGGCCACGCAGCCGCCAACATCAACGGCGCCACCCGCGTTGTGCGCTCCTCCGCCGTGGGGGAGGACAACGTCGAGGTCCAGGCCGCGCGTGCCAAGGGCATCCCGGTCTACAAGCGCTCCGAGTTCCTGGAGCAGTTGCTGGCTGACCAGCAGGTGATCGCCGTGGCCGGCTCGCACGGCAAGACCACCACCACCGCCATGCTGGCCTGGCTGCTCAGCGCCCTCAACCAGCGGCCCGGCTACATCATCGGCAGCCTGGCCGCCAACCTGGGCGCCAATGCCGCCGCCGGTGGCGGGCGCCTCTTCGTCATCGAGGCCGACGAATACGACTACATGTTCCTCGGCTTGCGCCCGCGCTACGCGCTGGTCACCAACGTCGAGCACGACCATCCGGATATGTTCGCCACCCCGGCTGATTTCCAGGCCGCCTTCGAGCGCTTCGTTGACCGCCTCCAGCCGGCGGGCGAGCTGATCGCCTGCGCCGATGACCCCGGCGCGGCCGCTCTGCTGGCCTACGCTGCTGAGCGCGGCCACAAAATCAGCAGCTATGCGCATAGCCACGAAGGTGCCGACTATCGCATGGAAATTGTTTCCACAGAGGGCGAGGGCTACACCTTCACCGCCCACCACGGCGCGCAGCCGCTGGCCCGCGTCCAGCTGCAAGTGCCCGGCCTGCACAATGCGCTCAACGCCCTCGGCGCGCTGGCCGTGGCCCACAAGCTGGGCCTGAACCTCCACGAGGCCGCCCTGGCCCTGGCGGATTTCCGCGGCACCAGCCGCCGCTTTGAAGTGCGCGGCCAAGCCGCCGGCGTGACCGTCGTGGATGACTATGCCCACCATCCCAGCGAGATCCGCACCACGCTCGCCGCCGCCCGCGCCCGCTACGCCGGCCGCCGCGTCGTGGCCGTGTGGCAGCCGCACACCTACAGCCGCACGAACACCCTGGCGGCCGACTACGCTACCGCCTTCGCCGACGCCGATCGCCTGCTGGTGCTCGATGTATACGCCGCCCGCGAAGACCGCCCGGCCGGCTTCGCGCTGGAGCAGCTCGTAGCAAATATCCCGCATGCCGCGTTCACCCCCACGTTTGCGCAGGCCCAGCAAGCCCTCCTGGCTGAGCTGGCCGCCGGCGACGTGCTGGTGGTGATGAGCGCCGGCGATGCCACTCAACTAAGCGCCGCGGTCTTTGCCGGCCTGCAAGACAAGGAGAGCAAACATGCTTGAGCAAAAAGAGAAGAAGGTCATGCCTTTCATCGTCGCCTACGGTGAGGAGTACGACCTGACCAAGATCAAGGTGGCCCCTGCGCCCAAACGGCCCGGCAGCCACGTCACCAAGGATGAAGCCACGCGTGAGGTGCTTAACCGCATCGTCACCCGCCTCAAGAAGATCTGATGCACGTGAGCGAGCGCACACTCCCTATCGCCGCACTCCAAGCGGCCTTTGGTGACCGCCTCCGGCTTGATGAGCCGGTGGGGCGGCTCACCTCTGCGCGCATCGGCGGCAACGCCGATGCGCTGGTCGGCGTGCGCTCGGCGGATGAGCTGGCTCAGACCGTCCAAACCCTCTGGCAGCTGGAGCTGCCGTACTTGGTCATGGGCGGCGGCTCTAACATGCTCGTCAGCGATGCTGGAGTCCGCCAGGTGGTGGTGCTCAACCAGGCCAACAAGGTCGAGTTCCACGAGAGCGCCGTCTGGGCCGAATCCGGCGCAGGGCTTGGCTCCCTGGCCCGCCAGGCGGCCCGCAAGGGCCTGGGCGGGCTGGAGTGGGCCGCCGGGGTGCCCGGCAGCCTGGGCGGCGCGGTGGCCGGCAACGCCGGCGCCCACGGCGGCGACATCGCCGGCTGCCTGCAGCTGGCAACAATCTTGCATCATGAGAAGGGCCGCCAGGACTGGACTCTGGCGGATTTGGGTTTTGCCTACCGCGAAAGCTGGCTGAAGCGCAATCCCGGCCAGGCCGTCGTGCTCAGCGCCCAGTTGGCGCTGACCCCCCGGCCCGAGGCCGAGATCCGCGCCGAGATGGATACCTTCCAGGCCTACCGCCGGCTGACCCAGCCGCCAGGCGCCAGCATGGGCTCCATGTTCAAGAACCCGGCCGGCAACAGCGCTGGGCGGCTGATCGAGCAGGCTGGCCTGAAGGGCAAGCGCATCGGCAACGCCCAGATCAGCCCGCTGCACGGGAATTTCTTCCTCAACTTGGGGGAGGCGCGTGCAGCCGATGTATTTGCACTTATTCAGGAAGCACGCCAGGCGGTCCTCAAGACCGCTGGCATCGAGTTGGAGTTGGAAGTACAGCTGGTGGGTGAATGGCCCCAGCAAGACTAGGAAACATGGCAGAGACTAAGATCAACATCGCAGTTATTTTCGGCGGCCGCTCCGGCGAGCACGCCGTTTCGCTCATGTCAGCCAAGTTCGTGCTGCAGATGTTGAACCCTACCCGCTACCAGGTCATCCAGATCGGCATCACGCGTGACGGCGCATGGTACGCCGGCGACGGCGTGCTGGCCGCCCTGGAGGCCGAAGACGTCAGCGGCCTGCAAGCTGCCACCTTACTGGCCGACCCGACCCGCGCGGGCATCAAGAGCATCTTCGCCACCGAAGGTGGCGAGATGCTAAAGGCCCTGGCGGATGTAGACGTGGTCTTCCCCGTGCTGCACGGCACCTACGGCGAGGACGGCACGCTGCAAGGCCTGCTGGAGATGGCCGGCGTCGCCTATGTTGGCGCGGGCGTGCTCGGCTCCTCAGTGGGGATGGACAAAGCCCTCTTCGCCGACGTGATGAAAGCCAACAACATTCCTGTCGCAGACAGCGTGCTGCTGCTGCGCAGCGAGATCCAGAACGACACCGAAGCCGCCATCGCCAAGGCTGAGGCGGTCAGCAGCTATCCGCTGTTCATCAAGCCCGCCAACCTCGGCTCCTCGGTCGGCGTCAGCAAGGCCACCAGCCGCGCCGACCTGCTTGAGGCGCTGATGTACGCCGCTCAGTATGACCGCCGCATCGTCGTGCAGCGCGGCTACAACGCCCGTGAGATCGAGGTCAGTGTGCTCGGCAACGACCAGCCCCAGGCTTCGGTCTGCGGTGAGGTTGCCCCCGAAGCCGAGTTCTACAGCTACGAGGCCAAGTACCACGATGACCGCTCCAAGACCTACATCCCGGCGGATATTCCCGCCGAGACCAGCACTCGTATCCGCCAGCTGGCCGTGCAGGCCTACCTGGCGTGCGATCTGGCCGGCCTGGCCCGCGTAGATTTCTTCCTTGACCGTGATACCGGTGAGGTGGTGCTCAACGAAGTTAACACCTTGCCCGGCTTCACCTCCATCAGCATGTATCCCCAGTTGTGGAAGGCCAGCGGCCTGGATGGGGAAACCCTGGTGGACCGTTTGATCGAACTGGCACTGGAGCGCCGCAACGAGCGCGCCGCCACCGTGCACGAATACAGGAGGGGCGGCTAATGGCCACCGGTGAAAGCAGTCTGACCCGCGCAGAGCAGGTACGCGCCCGCCGCCTTGACCGGCGCGAGGGCAAGCCCATCGTGAACCGCCTGGCCACCAGCGCCAGCAAGGCGGCCAACGCCGCCCGCATGCCGCGCATGGTGGCCCGCAACGCCCAGACCGAGCGCCGCCTGCAAGAGCTGGCCGAGCGCAAGCTGCGCCGCCCGCGCTACATCAAGCTGGCCGAGGCTGGCGCCGAGCTGCGCCTGCCGGCCCTGCCCAGCGTGCAGGTCGGCTGGCGCGTCGTCTCCGCTTCGCTGGTGGGGCTGTGCCTCTTCCTACTCTACAGCATGTTCGCCTCGGATACCTTCACTGTGGCGCGGGTCGCCTTGCAGGGCGCCCAGCGTGTGGATGGCAACGCCATCAACAGCGCCCTCGGCATCAGCGGCAGCAGCATCTTCGCCATCGAGCCGGATGAGCTCTACACGATCCTGCGTGACCAGTTCCCTGAGCTCGAGCGCGTCTCGGTCAGCATTGCGCTGCCCGGGCGCGTCACCGTGACCGTCAAAGAGCGCGAGCCCATCATCGTGTGGGAGCAGGCCGGTCTGACCCTCTGGCTGGATGCTGCCGGGGTGGCCTTCATGCCCCAGGGTGACGCCGCCAGCCTGATCCGCGTCACCGCCCTGGATGCGCCGCCCGCCATGGCCAGCAACAACGTCACCAGCAGCCACCAGCTCATTCGGCCTGAGATGGTCTTCGTTATCCAGGCTCTCGATCGCATCGCCCCCGAGGATGCGCCGCTCATCTATGACCCGAAGCAAGGCTTCGGCTGGAGCGACCCTGGCGGCTGGCTGGTCTACTTCGGCCAGGACGGTCAGGACATTGACCAGCGCCTGGCCGTGTACCTGAAAATTTTGGATGAATTGCGGGCGCGCCGCATGGTACCCACCATGATCAGCGTCGCCCAACTGCACGCCCCGTACTATAGGATGGACTACTAATGGCCGCACCAATCGTCGTTGGCATTGATATTGGCACTACCAAAATTTGCACCATTGTTGCCCGCGTGGAGCAGGATGGCCGCGTGCGTGTGCTGGGGGTGGGGGTGGAACCCTCCCAGGGTGTGCGAAAAGGCACCGTGGTGGATATCAACGCCGCCACCCGCGCCATCGGCCACTCGATCGACAAGGCTGAGCGCAGCTCGGGGCTGGAGATCGCTTCGGCCCTGGTCAGCCTGGCCGGCGCGCATGTCACCTCCAACAACAACATCGGCGCGGTCGGTATCGCCAACCGCGTCATCAGCCATGATGATGTCGGCCGCGCCCTCGAAGTGGCGCGCGCCGTCGCCATCCCGCACAATCGTGAGGTCATCCATGTCATCCAGCGCGGCTTTATCGTCGATGGGCAGGATGGCATTGCCATCCCGGTCGGCATGCACGGCTTCCGCCTCGAGGCCCAGGTCCACATCATCACTGCCGCCGCTTCGGTGGTGGATAACCTGCGCCAATGCGTCGCCGAGTCCAATGTCGGCGTCAGCCAGTTCGTGCTCAACCCGCTCGCTTCGGCGGAAGCCGTGTTGACCCCCACCGAGCGTGAGATGGGCGTGGTGGTCTGCGATATTGGCGGCGGCACGACCGACATGGCCATCTTCGTTGAGGGTGATGTGCAGCACACCAGTGTGCTGGGCGTGGGGGGCAACCACGTCACCTCAGACATTGCCCACGGCCTGCGCTTGCCCTTCTCGCAGGCCGAGGAGATCAAGCTGCGCTACGGCCACGCCTTGCCGGTTGAGATCGACCCGGCCGAGACCTTCGCCGTCAAAGCCGTCGGCGCGGCCGAAGCCATCGACATCAATCGCCATGAAATGAGCCAGATCATCGAGGCTCGCATGGAGGAAGTCTTCACCCTGCTGCACGAGGAGATCGGCCGCACGGGCTACGCCGAGCTGTTGCCCGCTGGCGTCGTGCTCACCGGCGGTAGCAGCGCCATCAAGGGCCTGCCCGAGCTGGCCAGCCGTGTGCTGGGCATGCCCGTGCGCATCGGCCAGCCGGAGAAGCTCACCGGCATCGTGGATAAGCTGCAGTCGCCTGCCTACGCCACCAGCGTGGGCCTGCTCAAGTGGGCCGTGTTGATGAACGAGGTCAGTCCCAACACCGCCTCGCAGAATGGGCACGGCCCGCAAAAGAACATTGACTGGAAAGAGATGCTGCGCCGTTTCCTGCCCTAAATTGCGGGCGAGAAATGAGCGAACAGTCTATATTTGAATCTTAAGTGTCGCAGCATTGCACTTAAGCATATCGCTTAGCTTGGAGGAGCTAAATGGCAAACAACAATCACACTGAAGCACTGGCCCGCATCAAAGTTGTGGGCGTGGGTGGCGGCGGTTGCAACGCTGTCAACCGCATGATCGAGCAGGGCATGCCCGGCATTGAGTTCGTGGCGGTGAACACGGACGCGCAGGCTCTGCAGTTCTCCAACGCGCCCATCAAGGTGCGCATTGGTAACAAGCTCACCAAGGGCATGGGCTCCGGCGGCGATCCGGACACCGGGCGCAAGTCCGGCGAAGAATCCGCCGAAGAGCTGTATGAGGTCCTGCGCGGCACCGACATGGTGTTCGTCACCGCCGGCATCGGCGGCGGCACTGGCACCGGCGCCGCGCCCATCGTCGCCCAGGTCGCCCGCGAGGTTGGCGCGCTGACCATCGGCGTCGTCACCAGCCCCTTTGAATTCGAAGGCAAGCGCCGCAAGCAGAACGCCGAAGCCGGTATCGCTCGCCTGAAAGAGCATGTAGACACCCTCATCGTCATCCCAAATGACCGCCTGCTGCAACTCGTAGACAAGCGCGCCGGGCTCAACGATGCCTTCCGCGTGGCCGATGATGTGCTGCGCCAGGGTGTCCAGGGCATCTCTGAACTTATCACCGTGCCGGGTCTCATCAACCTGGACTTTGCCGACGTGCGCACCATCATGTCCGAGGGTGGGGCGGCTCTGATGGCTGTCGGCGAGGCCGAGGGCGAGAACCGCGCCCAGCTGGCCGCCGAAGCCGCCATCAACAGCCAGCTGCTCGACATCACCATTGATGGCGCCCGCGGCATCCTCTTCAACATCACCGGCGGCCCCAACATGTCGCTGTTCGAGGTCAACACCGCCGCCGCCATCGTCAAGGAAACCGCCCACCCGGATGTCAATCTCATCTTCGGCGCGGTCATTGACGAGAACATGGGCGACAAGGTGCGTATCACCGTCATCGCCACTGGCTTTGACCGCAAGGGCATGCCCCGCCGCATGCTGCGCACGCAGCCGGGCGCCCAGCCCGCGGCCCAGGGCCACGAAGGCCACATCCAGGCCGCCCCGCGCCCGCAGGAAAACGAGATGGCCGCCAACATCAACCCCAAGGATCTGGATATCCCCACCTTCCTGCGCAACCGCGTAGGCCGGTAGTTCCTATTCTCTCGTAGGTGTACCACCGGGCGTACTATCCGACCCTCCACGGAGCCCGAAAAAGACCACGCTGCCTCACCGGGCAGCGTGGTCTTTTGCTTTTCGGCTCCAGGCTGAATTACAATCGGCCGGGGCTCCTATGAATAAATTGCTTAGCAAGTTTTCCCCCTCTCGCTGGCTGCTAATGATCCTCGCAGCCGCTTTTGTTTTACGTGTGGCCGGTATCTTGTGGGGCATCTCGTTTGCACCGCCCGTTGCGCAGCAAATGCACCCAGATGAACCCAAAATATTCTATGCAGCCATGCTCTTCCCTGAGGATGTGTACTCGCGCACAGACCTGCGCTACCCAACCGGCCTGCACTACTTGGCCGGGCTGCTGTCGTTGCCTGCCAAAAGTGCATACCAGCTGGATCTGCTTTCTGGTGTGGCGTATACCCAGATCGTGTTCTTGCTCGCCCGCAGCCTTTCAATCTTGTCCGGCGTCGGCGCAGTCTACCTGTCCTACTCTATCGCCCGGCGCTTGGATGGGGAAAGAGCTGGGCTGCTGGCGGCCAGCTTTCTCACCGTATCTTTGTATCATGTGCGTCACTCGGCGCTGGCCACCACAGATGTTGTCAATTCTTTCTTCATGGCCCTGGTAGTTTGGCTTCTGCTCAGCCGCCCGTCTTGGGGTGCGGGCCGTGATCAGCGGCCGCACTGGGGCAACCTTGCCGCCCTTGGTGCGGCACTCGGTCTCGCCATAGGGACAAAGTACAGCGCCGCCGTGATGGCCGCGCCGGTTGTGCTGGTCTATGCGCGACAGGCTTGGTCAGCGCGCAGTCGGCTGGGGCAGTACGCTCTGCAATTGTTTGCCGTCGCGCTGGTGATGCTGCTGGTCTTCACTCTCAGCACGCCCGGCGCGCTGCTGAGGCCAGCCAGCTTGCTCGAATCGCTCCTCTACGAATCCGGCCGGGTAGACGCTGGCCGGGCTGGACTGCAGATCGACAAACTGCTCGACATGTTCACCAGTCAGCTTAACGATGTGCTTGGCTGGCCGCTTACGCTGCTAGTGGTTATCGGGGCACTGGGTTTGCTCTGGCCGCAGAACGTGCGCAAGTATTGGCCCGTATGGCTGCCAGTGTTGGCCTATCTGCTGTTCTTCGGCTCCTCCATGCTGCTACGCTACTACATTTCCATTCTGCCGCTGCTGGCCGTACTGGCCGCCTATCTGCCCGCCCGCGGTCTCGCCCGCGGCTCGACCATCCGCCCGCTGGTGGCCATGCTGCTGGCTGTCGCGTTGCTATCCAGTCTGTCATACACGCTGCGTGGGCTGCGTATTGTGCTCGCGGATACGCGTACTGCCGCTGCGTACTACTTCTACGAACATGTGCCGCCTGGCGCAACTGTAGGCGGGCCGCTCTTTGGCAATCTGCCACGCAGCCAGTGGACTCTGCCGCATGTGGATGACACCCGCTATTCCGTCATCTCGAACCTGGAAGCGCCAGAGTACATCATTCTCAGCAGCATTCACTATGATAGGATTCAGGCACTTTTAGCAACCCAGGGCGTGCGCCCGGAATACGTGGTCAGCGACGATCTGGCCCGAGAGCACAAGCTTATCCCCACGCCCAGCCCGGAAGTACTGCGACTACACGACCAATTGCTCAATGGGGCAGAGGGTAGCCAATACACCTTGCTTGAGTGGTTCAAGCCGGTGGACAACGTGCCCATCGAATTTCCCCCGCCAGTCATCCGCATTTACCAGCGTGATGCGGAGCAACCATGAACACACCCAAGTTTATCGGTCTAGCAGGGTGGCTGTTATCGGTGAGTGTGCTAGGGGTGCTACTTTTGCTCTATCTGCTTAGCTTTCCTAGCGACGGTAAGAACTCCATTGTGCTTGGCTTCTCGATCCAGCGCCTTTTACTCGCATCGGGCACCACAATTGGCAGCTTGTTGTTCGCTTGGTTGGGGAAACAACCCCAGCGGCTGGTTACCTTGGCGAGTAGCCGCGTCGTGTTTACTGGGCTGTTTATTGGCTGCAGTCTGCTAGCTTTGCTTGGCTGCCTATACTTTTTATTACCAGGCTTGCAGAGGGCTGGGCCTTATCTGGGCTACGCCTATCTATACCTACGCTTTACCCCTGTAATCCTATGGGTTGGCCACGCTGGCTTTGTGGGTGTAGTGAGCTTGGTCGCGCTGCATCGCAACCAGCCTGATCGTTTGAGCAAAATTGCTACTGCAACCGTTTTAGCGCTTGGCCTAGTGGCCTATGTGCTGTTGATTCTACTGGCCGCCTAGCAAAGCTCAATTTCTACGCGCGCTATGCGCGCGTCTTAAAGTTTTTGCAAAACGCAAATTTCGTGCCAAAAATGCTTGCGTGCCTAAAACCTGCATGCTAGAATGGCGAACTTTTCCCCCGAAATATAGCGGTACTTTTGTACTGCTCGCCATATATGGGGGCAATTTGAGCAGTTCGGCAGTAGTCAACAGTAGAGAGGCAAAGAGACCCGCATTATGTTGTGCCCGCATTGCAAAGACGCCAACCAGGAAGGCAGCAAGGTGATCGACACCACCCATGATGCGCGGGGTGGTATTCGCCGCCGGCGTGAATGCAAGAACTGCGGCAAGCGCTACAGCACCTATGAGCGCCCCATTCTGGCCGCTCCGCTCATCATCAAGAGCGACGGCGGGCGTGAGGAGTTTGACCGCGAGAAGCTGATGCGCAGCGTGCAGCTTGCCTGCGTCAAGCTGCCCGTTGCCGCCGCCGAGATCGACCGCCTGGTCGGCGAGATCGAGACCAAGCTCATGCAGATGGAGAAGTCCGAAGTCTCGTCCCGCGTCGTCGGCGACATGGTCCTCGCCGGCTTGAAAGACCTCAGCGAAATTGCCTACATCCGTTTCGCCCTCGTGTACCTCGGCCTGAATGACCTGCAGGCCATCCGCAAAGAAGTAGACAGCCTGATCGCAGCAAGTTGACGCAGCACCACCCGCTCCCAGCCGGGGGCGGAGTGTCGCTGCGTCCCCCGCACTATGGAGGAAGCGATGTTGAAGGAAACCAGCCCCAAAGCCAAGCAAGACGCCACCCACGGCCTCTTGCCCACGCCCGCCATGCCCAAAGGCCTGCAGAAGGTGCACCTGGGCGACAACGCCATGCAGGTCTTCGAGCGCCGCTACATGCGCCGTGACCAGGATGGCAAGCCCATCGAGAGCGCCGAGCAGACCTATTGGCGTGTGGCCTACCATGTAGGCAAAGTGGAGAAGGAGTGGGGCGGCGATGAAATGCAGACCGCCCGTGCCTTCTATGGCTTGCTGGCTGAGCAGCGCTTCACCCCCAACTCGCCCACCTTCACCGGCGCCGGCACGCCCATCGGCCAGCTGGCGGCCTGCTTCGTATTGCCCATCAGCGATGATATGGGCCGCGCCTCCTCCGGCATCTTCCAGACCCTGCGTGACGCCGCCCTGATCCAGCAGACCGGCGGCGGCAACGGCTTCGCCTTCAGCCGCCTGCGCCCCAAGAACGCCCACGTCAAGACCTCCGCCGGCCGGGCCACCGGCCCGGTCGGCTTCCTGCGCGTGTATGACCAGGCCTTCGGCGAGATTGCCCAGGGTGGCACGCGCCGCGGCGCCAACATGGCCGTGCTGCGCGTTGACCATCCGGATGTCGAGGAGTTCATCACCAGCAAGACCAGCGAGAACTCCATCACCAACTTCAACATCTCGGTCGGCATCACCGATGCTTTCATGCGCGCCGTGCAGGCCGACGCCGATTGGGATCTGCGCTTCCTCGATATCACCGACCCGCGCAGCAAGGGCTTCGACGGCACCCTCGAGCAGGCCGAACTGGCTGGCCTGCCCATCAAGACCTACAAGACCCTGCGCGCCCGTGAGCTGTTTGACAAGATCGTCACCCAGGCTCACCACAACGGCGAGCCCGGCCTGCTGTTCCTCGATGCGGCCAACCGCAGCAACCCCGTGCCGCACCTGTACCCGCTCGAGGCCACCAACCCCTGCGGCGAGCAGTGGCTTGGCCCCTACGAGAACTGCTGCCTGGGCTCCATCAACCTGGCCCAGCACTTCGGCCCTGACGGCACGGTGGACTGGGCCAAGCTGCAGGAGAGCACCGAGCTGGCCACCCGCTTCCTCGATGATGTCGTGCAAGAGAATGCCTACGTGCCGCAGGTTCCCCAACTGCGCGAAGCCGCGCTCAAAGCGCGCCGCATCGGCCTGGGCGTCATGGCCCTGGCCGATCTGCTGTACCACTGCGGCATCCGCTACGGCTCCTCCGAAGCACAGGAGTTCTCCGCCCAGATCATGGAGTTCGTGCGCTATCACAGCATGAAGACCAGCATCGAGCTGGCCAAAGAGCGCGGTTCCTTCACCGCCATCGAAGGCAGCATCTACGACAAGAATGACATGACCTGGACCCCGCCCACGCCGCTGGAGCCGTACGCCGGCAACTTCGGCCGCCCGGCCGTGGATTGGGACGCGATCGTGGCCGGCATCAAAGAGCACGGCATCCGCAACGCCTGCCAGACCACCATTGCGCCCACCGGCACCATCGCCACCATCTCCGGCTGCGAAGGCTACGGCTGCGAGCCGGTCTTCGCCCTGGCCTACCTGCGCCACGTCAACGACAATGGCAAGGACCTGACCCTCACTTACACCAGCCCGCTGTTCCAGAAAGCGCTGGAAGCCTCTGGCCTGAGCGAGGAGGAGCGCGCCACCATCATCGAGCAAGTCGTGGCCCAGGGCACCTGCCAGAACGTGGCCGGCCTGCCTGAGAGCCTGCGCAACACCTTCGTCGTCTCCGGCGACATCAGCGCCGAGGAGCACGTGCGCATGCAGGCCGCCATGCAAGCCTTCGTGGACAACAGCCTCTCCAAGACCGTCAACTTCCCCGCCGAAGCCACTGAGGAAGATGTGGCCACCGCCTACATGCTGGCCTGGGAGCTGGGCGCCAAGGGCATCACCGTCTACGTCACCGGCTCTCGCGACAAGGTCGTGCTCGAAACCCACGCCACGGCCAAGTCCAAGGAAGAGCCCAAGACTGTCGCAGTAGGGGAGGCGCTGTGGAACGAGAGTCGCAAGCCGCGCCCCGGCGTCATGCACGGCCACACCATGAAGGTCGAGACCCCGCTGGGCGCCGCCTTCGTCACCATCAACGAGAATGGCGAAGACCAGCCCTTCGAAGCCTTCATCAACAGCGCCAAAGCCGGCTCCGAAACCGCCGCCGTCTCCGAGGCCATAGGCCGCCTGGTGTCCTACATCCTGCGCCTGTCCTCGCCCGTCGCCCCGCTGCAGCGCCTGCACGAGATCCGCGCCCAGCTGGCCGGCCTCGGCGGCGACCGCCAGCTCGGCCTCGGCCCCCGCAAGGTGCGCTCGCTGCCCGATGGGGTCGCCCAGGCCATTGAGCAGTACCTGCAGGAACGTGAGGCCCGCGGCCCCGTGGGCGCTGCGCCCAAGGCCGAAGGCCAGAATGGCAACGGCCACAGCCACGCGGATACTGGCAAAGCCGAAGGCTTTGCCCAAGCTGCGGCGCAGCCGCAGCAAGGGCCAAAGGGCGAGCTGTGCCCCGAGTGCGGCCACAGCACCCTGGTGAACGAAGAGGGCTGTAAGAAGTGCCACTCATGCGGGTTTAGTGAGTGCTAGAAGAAGTAAATCTTCTAAGCGTAGAAGCATATATAGATTTCCTGCTTGAAGCACAAAGCAGGAATGCTCTTAATGTTCCTGGCTACTCAAAGCGAAGTGATCAGGAATATGAAGAGAGCAAGAATAAGATTGAGTATTGGCAATATGCTCTATACGCGGATATGCATTACTTTATTGCGCGAGTTTTGTGGGTTAGCAAGATTGAGCATTACGCAAAGTTTTGTGCCTACCAAGCTATTGAGAATTACCTCAAAGCTTTTATCAAACTAAAAGGTGGTTCCTTCAAAGATACTCATGATCTCTATCAGCTAAGACGTATGTGTCAAGAACTGGATTCAAGCAACACATTTTTCCATGGCACCAAGATGACACTGTGTATAGATATGTATCGCCCATTCTATGAAATTACGCGCTATCCAATAGGCAGAAAGTATCCGGGTGAGTCCTACTCTTGGAATACGTACGATATCTTTGTCTTAGACTATTTTGTTTTTAAGATACGAGAGTTTTTTCCAAAAAGCGAAACAAACAACTCCGATCTTTTACAAGGTGGGCATTTCTGGCTGCAGCAACATCTTGACAGCGGTTTGAGTTTGAATGATCGTTTCAAGCATGAAAATATAAATGTGACTAAGCCATCTGCTTAGGGCCAGTTATCTTGCGCTACGCTTGGGATGCATACTCACCTCAATTCTCGTGCATCCTGAGCCAGCCTAAGTGCCCGCTCTGCGGGCACTTAGCCGCCCGCGAAGGATCCTCGCTGCCATTGGCTAGCCCAACCGCCAATCTTCGCTCAAATCTCTGAACGTCGGGTTCATCGTCCTAATCAGCTCCAGCTTCCTGCTCCTGCGCCAGCCCTTGATCATGCGTTCTGCCCTTAACGCATCTACGGGATGCTCAAATGCCTCCACGAACAACAGTCGGCTCACGCTATAGCGCTTCGTGAAACCCTCCACTTGCTTCTGGCGATGCTGCTCTAAACGGCCAACTAAGTCAGACGTCATGCCTGTATAAAGCACACCGGTCGTGTTGCCCAGGATATATACATACGTTGCCTTCTTGCTCATTACAAAATCCCACCCTTACATCTTACTAACTCTATAAGGATCCCTCGCTGCGCTCGGGATGCACATGCAACACAACTTTCGTGCATCCTGAGCGTAGCGAAGGATCCTCGTTTCCCTTGCTAACTCAGTAGCCAATCTTCGCTCAACCGCCCAGCAATTGTTGGTCTACGCCCACCTCAACTCCGCCCATACCAATTCAAGACCCGCAACGCCCGCAGCGTATTCCAATAGCCGTCCGTCCCGCTCGCGCCCTCCATCTCAATCGCCACCGGGTCGTCGTGCACGTTCTCGCGCGGCCAGCGCCCGTTTTCGCTCTGCTTCTTCATCACCAGCTCGATAGCCTCAGCAACCCGCGCATCCGGGGCAACACCCGCATTGCACATATAGTCCAGCCCGCGTAGCACATCATAGTGCTTTGAGGTCGGGTAGGAGAACTGCGTCCACGCCGGCGCCTCTTCCGTCATCCGGTCGAGCGCCGGTATCTCGCCGGTCGAGAGCGAGCGCAGCATGCCGCGCTCCAGGAAGTACTCCTCGCCCCGCTGCCGGGCCGCCGTCACCGCCGGCGAGCCGCCGGTCGCCTTCTCATACTCCAGCAGCCCTTCCAGCACGCAGATCGTAGAGTGAAACGAGCCGCGTGCCGAATCCTCCTCGCAGTTCCAGCCGCCATCCGCCTTCTGCTCACTCAGCAGCCGCTCCACCACTGGCTTCATGTCCTCGCCAAAGTACGCGCCGGCCTTCACAACCCGGCCGTTCATGCACGCTTCCACCTCGCCGTCAAAGAACGGCTTATGCCACCAGTGGATGTCCATATCTTTTGGTAGTTCGTCCTCGGTGATGTTCATCAGCCATTTCACGTTGGCGCGCACGCGGCCGATCGCATTGCGGGCTTGCTCGCTTTTCGGGTCCAGCCCCATGTCGCACAACAGTTGCAGTGTGCGCAGGGTAGGGTATTCAGGGATGCGCGCTTCTCCCGGCCAGGTGCCATCTTCAGCCTGGGCCGCCAGGATCGCAGCTCCCCAGCCCTCGCTGGCCACCTTGGCCCGCTCGGCCGCGATCACCGCGTCAGGCTCTCCCGTCAGGTCACGCATGACTTGCCAGCGGATGGCTGGGTCAGACTCCAGCAGCCAGTCTATGACCGCCTTGGTTGGCTCGGGGATATCTAGTTTCGGATCCATATTCGCCTCCGCACACCAAGATTCGAACTCACGACCAAGGGCTTATGAGTCCCTTGCACTATTTGTTCTGAACTCACGCAGAAGCGTCGCTCGGCGTCAGCCGAGCAGCTTTCTCCCGCGCAGCGCAGCTGCGCATTCTGCTACTTTCGGCGTTGCAGAGCAACGCCGAAAACAATCCCCGCCACCCCAATAGCCCCCAGGATCAGCGCCCACAGCGTACCCTGCGAGCTGGCCACGCCGGCGAAGAATGGCGTATTGTGCCCCGGGCCGATGGCGAAGCCCAGCGCCGCCAGCGCCATGCGCCCGGCCGCCTGCTTGCTACGGCCCACAAGCCAACCCGCCAGCGCCCCGGCGACCGCCGAGGTCAGGAACAGGTCAATGGCGAACCGGGTGAGAATCGTGCCCAGCCGGCCCGGCAGCGCCTGATTGCGGAACACCATATTGGCGATCGGCTCCTGCACGCTGCTGGCAAAGAACGCCGCAACCTGCGTCAGCGTCAGCAGAGCCACGAAGGCCAGCACCGCCAACCAGGTATTTTGCGGCAGCCGCGGGCGCAGCGCATCATAGGCCCACGCCACCAGCAGCCCGGCCAGCGCCGCCACCACCGCCCCGAACGGCGCAATGAACCAGATCGGCCGTATCAGCGCCTGGTGGATGAACAGGAAAGCCAGAAAGCCGCCCAACCCGGCCAATACCCCAGCCAGGGCGGTGCGTGAGGTCAGGAACGGTTGCGTCTTTGCCATGCCTCATCCTAACATGGCCTGCATATCATCTACCCAATGCCTTGATTTCTAGTCGGAGTCCTTCGACGTTCAAGAAATAGTTGTATAAGGGCGCCATGCCTTCCCGCTGCCGCGCAGGATCCCCTTTGCCTTACCCTGAACCGAGTTCACGCGGAGAAGTGTCGCTCGGCGTCAGCCGAGCAGCTTCTCCCGCGCAGCGCAGCTGCGCCGTTGTCAAGCCACTTGAACTATTAACAGTCGCCCCCCATGCCCCGCCAGAGCCATGATGATGATTAAAACTTTACGCCAGCCAACTTTCAAAGCTGCAAGCCAACCCCAGCCGCCATCCTGCACCAGGGTAACGCCGGGCAGGGATTTGCGTTCTCTCAGGGATAGTTACATCTTCATTACAAGGAGCTTACCTATGAGCAGAAGAGTACTCGTGGCCCTGGTGTTACTTGCCCTGGCCCTGGCCGCCTGCGGCCCCAGCACCGAGTCGGTCATCGCCACCGGCATCGCCCAAACTCAGCAGATCAGCCAGCTCGAGACCGCGGCCGCCGGCGGCAACGCCACCAGCACGCCGCTCGCCCAGCAGACCGCGACCGAGGCCACCCAGCAGGTCACCACCAGCCGGGATGTCAATATGCGCTCTGGCGACTCGACCGCCTATGGCGTCATGACCGTCATCCCTGGCGGCCAAACGGTGGATGTGCTCGGCATCAACGCCGCCGGCACCTGGCTGCAGGTGCGCTATGCCAGCGCCACCGGCTGGATCTCGATCAGCTTCATCGAGGGTGATGTCCTCGCTGGCCTGCCCGTCGTCACGCCGCCACCGCCCCCAACCGGCGGAGGGGGAGGCGGCGGTGGCAATAACACCGGCGGCGGAGGTGGGGGTGGCGACACCGGCAACACCCAAGACTTCTCGCTGGTCCTCTCTGCCAACAACACCGACAACAAGTCCATCACTGGCCAGGTGCCGGCCAACACCACCCACCGCATCATCATCCGCGTGGATGATCTCACTGGCAATTCCGAAGTGGATATTGCCTTCCAGTGTGACACCAGCATGCCCGAGTATGTAGAGATCACCGCTCCCGGCGCAGATGACAACACCATCTGCAACAACAACTGGTCGCACCAGGTCTCGCCCGGCAGCAACACCTTCACCATCTCGCTCAAGATCACTCAGGGCAATCCGGTCAAGTGGACTGTGATCGCCAACGTAAGCCCGTAGTCTCAAGGTAACAAAAGAGCGGCCTGCATTTGCAGGCCGCTCTTGTTTCTTTCATTGCGAGGGAGTGCTTACGGGATCGAAACCGTCAGGGTGTAGTCCACCGTGCGGCCGCCCTGCGGCACTACTTCGATGATGTAGTACTGCGTCTGCGGCAGGTTCAGGCTGAAGTTGGTCACGCCGTTCTGCGCCCGGGCATACGGCTCGCCGGTGTTGAAGCCCCAGATCGTCAGGGCCGCATCGCTGGCATTGGTGTTCACATTGACCTCCAGCTGCTTGCCGGCCTGCGCGTAGATCGTGTAGGTCACCGGGTTGCCGCCCACCGTGCGCCCGGTGTAGCTGGCACTGCTGGCTCCGCTGGCGAAGTTGACCGGCACCGCGAACGCCACGGACAGCGTGAAGTCCTGCGCGCTGCCGCCGCCGATCACGACGAACTCGTAGTCCTGCGTCTTGGTCAGCAGCGTCCGGTATGAGTTGTAGCGCAGCGACTCGGCCAGCAACGTGCTGCCGTCGGCGCCCTTGATCTCAAGGATGGCGCTGCTGGAGGGGGTGAACAGATTGGCAATGATCACCTGGTTGGCCGCTGCGCCAGCCCTGAAGCTGACCCGCTGGTTGGCCTCCACCCGGCCAGTCACCACGCCGTTGGTGGCGCCGGTCGCCAGGTTGATGCGCCCTTCCTCCTGGGTGGGGGTGGGCTCCGGCGTAAAGGTGGCGGTCGCCTCGGGCTCCGCGGTCGCCGTGGGCGGCGCCTCGGTGGGCGGCACGGCCGCCGCCGTTTCGGTGCTCACCGCCGAAAGCGTGCTGGCCACGCTGGTGAACAGGGCATTGGCGTCCGGCGTAGCCGGCGCCGGGCTGCAGGCCGCCAGGGCCAGCAATACGAGCAGGGGTAGGGCGATTCGTTTCATGTTTCTTCTCCTTACTTCTCTAAAGATTATCCCACTAGAAATTAACACCTGGATTTGTGATTCGTCCCGCGCCGCTTTATGTATACTCCCCTCATTATGGCTGCAAAACATCTTGTGCTGGTTGCAGGCAACATCGGCGCCGGCAAAACGTCGCTCGTCACACAACTGGGTGACCGCCTGGGTTGGCGCACCGGCTTCGAAACCGTGGAGACCAACCCGTATCTCGGCAAATTCTATGCCGATATGCGCAGTTGGGCCTTTCACCTCCAGGTGTTCTTGCTCGCTCAACGCTCGCAACTCCACCTGGAAGCCTACCGTGACCCCAGCTCAGCCATCCTCGACCGCAGCATCTACGAGGACTATTACATCTTTGCCCGCGCCCTGCACTCGCTCGGCAACCTCAGCCCCGAGGATCTGGAGACCTACTCACGCGTGTACGAACTCGTGATCGCCTCGCTGCCCCAGCCGGATCTGCTCATCATGCTCAAGGCGCCGGTGCCCGCGCTGCTCGGCCGCATTCAGGCCCGCGGCCGCGAGATGGAAGCCGGCATCACCGCCGAGTACCTCGGCCTGCTGGATGGCTACTACGACGAGTGGCTGCGCAGCTTCGATCTCTGCCCGGTGCTCACCATCTCCTCCGGCGATCTCGACTACGTCAACGACGAGGCCCACCTCGACATCGTCATCAAGACCATCGAGGACAAGCTCTCCGGCCGAGACGAACTCATCTTCGACGAATAGCTACTGGAAGTCTGAGAAGTACAGCCCCATCTCAGGAATGTCTGGCACATCAGTCGCATACAGCCAGCCATCGAAGAACTCCTGCAAGTCCTGGCCGCTCACCTCACTGGCGATGGCCACAAAATCCGCCGTGGTGGCATTGCTATCCTGGAAGCGGGCGTAATACGCCTGCAGAATGCCGAAGAAGGTTTCGTCGCCCACGCGCTCACGCAGCGCATGCAGGGCCAGCGCACCGCGGTAGTACACGCCGAAGTTGAACAGGTCGTCCGGCCCGGGGTTGCCCGGCGGAGAGGCGAACGGCCCGCTATAGGCAACCTGCATGTAATATTGCTCGATCTCGGCCTGCAGCGCAGGTTCGCCGTAGGCGTGCTCGTTCCACAGTACGCTCAAGTAGGTGGCGAAGCCTTCGTTCAGCCACAGATCCTGCCAGCAGGTCAGGCCGACGCTGTTGCCAAACCACTGGTGCGCCAGCTCATGCGCCACCACGTACTCATCCGTAAAGCCAGAGCCGAATACGCTCATCGTCTGGGTTTCCAGCGCGAAGCCAAAGTCAATATCATGCACGATCACGCCGGTGACCTCAAACGGGTAGGGGCCGACGAGCTCATTGAATAGCTCCACCATCTCAGGGGTGCGTGCAAAATCGTTGCGCACTTCCTGCGGAATATCGCGCTCGAAGTAGTCGCGGATCTGCAGCCCGTTGGGGCCGGCGCTGGTCTCGATGTCAAACACGCCGATGCCTACCGTGGCCAGGTAGCTGGCCATCGGGTGGGCGGAACTCCATACGAAGGTACGCGTGCCGTCACCATGCTCGATGGTGTCCTGCAGCGTGCCGTTGGCGGCGGCCATGTACGGCTCCGCCACGGTGATGGCGTAGCTGTAGGTCGCCTTGTCGGAGGGGTGCTCGTTGACCGGCATCCAGGTGGAGTTGCCGCTCGGCTCGGCCGCCACATAGGCGCCCTCGCCATCGCCGTACCAACCCCAGCCCACCTCGAACTCCTCCATGCCGCTGAAGTCCATGCCTTCGCCGGGGCTACCGCTGTAAGCCACGGCCACTTCGAAACTCTGGCCAGCCTCCAGGGCACGAGCTGGCGTAATGGTCAGCTCGTTGCCCTGGCGGGTGTAGTCTGCTATTTCGCCCTGCACGGTCAGGCTGTCCACTTGCATACCCGCCAACTCCAGATTGAAGCTGCTCAGGGTCTGGGTGGCGATGGCGTCAATGCGCACAGCGCCGTCAAGGTGCCGGCGGGCCAGATCCACCGTCAGCTCAATGTGATAGTGCTGAACGTCGTAGCCGCCGTTGCCCAGGTGCGGGTAGTACGGGTCGCCCAGGCCTTCGGCGCCGGGCGCGGCTGCGCCGCCCATGCCGACGCTGGGCGGTAGCACCGGGCAGGCCTGCAACGGAGGGGCAGGCGACGTACTGCCGCCAAAGTTGCCACTGCCACCGCTGGGCGTGCGTTGTACTTCTGGGGTGCGCGTGCTGGGCGCCGGCGCACCGAAGCGACAGGCAATTGAGATCAACCCTAAAATACAAAGTGGCAAAAGAATGCGTTTCATCGTCACCTCAAAGCCGTTAATGCGTCAGGCTAGGCAGAATATTTAAGCCCGATAATGCTGACGATCAGCAGCCCCAAGAATACCAACTTTGCAGGATTTGCGACTTCTTTAAATAGGAGGATGCCCAGCAGACTGGCGCCCACGGTGCCAATGCCTACCCACACAGCATAAGCTACGCTCAGCTCGAGCTTCTTGGTGGCGATCGAAAGCAGATATACGCTGAGGCCGAGAGTAATTACCGCGAACAAGCTGGGCCAGAGCTTGGTGAACCCCTCGGTGTATTTCAGGGCTACTGCCCAGCAAACTTCAAACAACCCCGCAAGCAATAAGATGATCCAAACACCGGTCATAAGACGCCTCCAAACAAAAAAGAGTTTTGTTTGCGTCGTCTTGTCCTGACCGGGTACGGCGCGTCTCGTCCGGGTGTTGCTTTGAGGATACAGCGGCTAGCTTAACCGCAGGTGAACACTAGCGCACCAGCATGCGGCTCACCACCAACGCTTCGGTGGGAGACGCGCCAGCAATCTCTTTGCCAGCCATGCCCTGATACACCAGGATCTTGCTGCCTTCTTTGGTGAACTTCTTGTTCACCAAAGCCTGGCCGGTCAGCGTGCCTTCGCTATCCAGCGAGCAGCTGGTCACCTCGCCGATGCGCTTGCCGTCGGCGTCCGTGACCGGATCGCCCTGGTGGGCGATGCGCACGCCTTGCGGCAAACGGAAGCGGGCCACCTCGCGCTTGCGCTCTGCCTCCTGCTCCAGGAAGGCGTCGCGCCCCACGAACCACGGCTTGTAGGTTTTGACGAAGGCGCGGAAGCCGGAGTGGCCCACGCCCAGGTTGAGCGGGCCGGCCAGTTCATGCCCATACAGGGGCAGGCCGGCTTCGATGCGCAGCGAGTCGCGGGCCGCCAAGCCGCACGGCCTCAGGCCGTGCTTGGCGCCGGCGGCCAGCAGCGCATCCCACAAGGCTACCGCCTTGTCGGGATGCACGAACAGCTCAAACGAGACTGGCTCACCGGTGTAACCCGTGCGAGAGAGGATGAGGTCAAAGCCGCCCAGCTTCACCTTGGCCACGCCAAAGCGTTTGAGCTTGCGGATGGTTTGCTTGTCGGCTGCGTTGGCGCCCAATGCCAGCAAGACCTTGCGGGATTTGGGGCCTTGCAGTGCCAGGTCCACGCGTTGGTCCACCCCGCTGCTGGCATCCCGTAGGTTGCGCAGCCGGGCGCCGCGGCCCAGCGCCAGAGCGCCGGGCTGCTGGCGGTCCACCAGCACTGCGCCGGCTTGCACTGCGGTGAGCCAGGCCCAGTTCTTGTCGTCGTTGGCGGCGTTCACCACCACCAGGTAATGCTGCTCAGCCATGCGATAGACGATCAGATCGTCCAGCACATTGGCGTCAGCATCCATGAAATGGGTGTAGGTGGACATACCTACGGGCAGGCTGGCAATGTCGTTGCCGCACACCGAGTCGAGGAAGCTGGCCGCCTGCGGGCCGCTCACATCGTATACGCCCATGTGGGTGACGTCGAACAGGCCGGCGGCCGTGCGCACGGCGGCATGCTCCTCGCGCACGGAGCTGTAGCGCAGCGGCATGTCCCAGCCGGCGAACGGCACCATCTTAGCGCCCAGCGCCACATGCGCATCGTACAAGCCCGTGCGTTTGATGGCTGCCTCGGCAGGCTCATGCCAATCGAACTTGGGCAGCGCCTTGGCTTTGGACTTGCCGATGCCGAAGTAGAAAGGCTTATCGGCTGGGGCAGCTTTGCCCGTTGGTGCAGCCACTTTGAGCTTGGATTCGCGCACGGCCACTGGGCCGGGCGCCTTGCGCTGCAGATCAGCCGGGTCGATGGTCACATAGCCATCCGAGAGGGCGCGCAGCCAGGCCGTCGCCAGCCCGAACTGAGCGCGTTTCACGCCTAGCAGGTAACCGCCGCTGGGCAGGGCTCTGATGCTGCCATGTACATCGCCCTTGGGCGTGTGCATCAGGTAGGCGGCACCTTTATCGGCGGATTCAATATCGCTGGCGATGGCCATGTTGAGCAGGGCAGCGGCCTGTGGGCCGTGTACCTCAATGCCGACCCAGGCGCCTTTGGCCTTGGGTTTGTCGTCTATATAGTAAAAGTGCGGATAGCCACTCGGGGCAGCTTTGAAATCGATGCCGGCTTTCTCTGCCAAGACACGCACGCGCAGCTTGGCATCTTCCAACACGGCGAAGTCCACCTTGGCGCGCTGGCTCAGGCTGGTCTCGCTGCGGTCACGGTAGGGCACGCAGGCCAGCAGCACATCGGCGATGATGTCAGCCAGCTGGCGGCTTTCCTTCTCCTTGAAGCCGCGCTGGGTGATCCACGGAGTGCCCAGGCGCAGGCCGGAGGGGTTCATGGCGCCGCGGTCGCCAGGGATGGTGTTGCGGTTGACCACGATGCCGGCGATATCCAGAATGCGGGCGGCCATGTCGCCCGAGAGGGTGGTGCCGTCCGGCCCGGTCACGACTTTGCAATCCACATTGGTGAGGTGGCTCTGCGTCCCGCCGAAGGGGATGCGGAAGCCGCGCTTCTGCAACTGCTCGCTAAGCGCCACGGCGTTCTTGATCACCTGGGCTTGCAGTTGCTTGAACTCCTTGCTCTGGGCGATCTTGAAAGTGAGCGCCAGCCCGCCAAACACGTTGACATGCGGGCCGCCTTGCTCACCGGGGAACACAGCCCGGTCGATCAGCTCGGCCAGCCTCTTGTCGGTGGTCATGATGATGGCGCCGCGCGGGCCGTTAAGGGTCTTGTGCGTGGTGGAGGTCACCACATGCGCATGGCCGATCGGCGAGGGGTACACGCCCGCGGCTACCAGGCCGGCCACATGGGCAATATCGGTCAGCAGGTGAGCGCCTACCGCGTCGGCGATCTGGCGCAGGCGTGCCCAATCCGCCGGCCACGGGTACGACGAGAAGCCGCCGATGATCATCTTGGGCTTGTGCTCGCGGGCCAGCGCTTCCACCTGGTCATAGTCGATGCGCTCGGTTACCGGGTCGACGGAGTAGTGCACGATGTTGTAATACTTGCCTGAGCGGTTGACCGGAGCACCGTGTGACAGGTGGCCGCCGTGCAACAGGTTCATGCCCATCACGGTGTCGCCTGGTTTCACCAAGGCGTGGTACACGGCGTTGTTGGCCGGGCCGCCGGAGAGTGCCTGGACGTTGACATAGATCTGGTCAGCCGTGACACCGTTGGCGGCAAACGCCTCGGCACAACGGCGGCGAGCCAGCGCCTCGATGGCGTCGGCGTACTCCACGCCCTTGTAGTAGCGTGGGTCCGAGTTGCGGCGGTAGTGCGCCAGCCGCGCTTCGTGGTCCAGGATCTCGTCCTCGCTCATCCAGCGGCTGGCTTCGTCGGGGTAGCCCTCGGCATACAGGTTGCCAAAGGCGGAGGACAGCGCCTCGCGCACCGCCAGCGGAGCGGTGCTCTCGCTGGCGATCAGGATCAGCTTGCGATACTGGCGCTCGGCCTCGAGCCGGTTGAGCTCATAGACGGCCGGGTCCAGCTGGGCTAATGTGCCGCGGAAAAGAAAATCTTTAGGGGACGATTTGGACTTTTTGGTCGGCATATCTTCTTTTTATGGTCAGAGTGGGTCAGCGGAAGAATTGTATCAGTGCTTGACGAGGGGCTTCTAAGTGCGATAGGCTGGGTATGTATCAAGCGGAGGGCTCATGGTCAGCAGTAAGGCAAAAACTGTCACAGAGTATCTAAAGGAGCTGCCAGAAGAACGGCGCAAGGCCATCAGCGCAGTGCGCAAGGTCATTCGGGAGAATCTGCCCAAAGGCTTTGAGGAAGGAATGACGTTCGGGATGATCACATACTACATTCCGCTCAAGGATTTCCCAGAAACCTACAACGGCCAGCCATTGGGCATAGCGGCCTTGGCCTCTCAGAAGAATTACATGGCTGTTTATCTGAACAATATCTACAGCGAGCCTGCCACTACAAAATGGTTCATGAAACGCTATGAGGCCACGGGTAAGCGGATGGACATAGGCAAATCCTGCGTGCGCTTCAGGAAATTGGAAGACTTGCCGCTGGACCTCATCGGGGAGGCCGTGGCAATGAATTCCAAGGAAAAGCTGCTTGAAATGTACGTGGA
Organism: Anaerolineales bacterium; assembly: GCA_019454165.1. Taxonomy (GTDB): domain Bacteria; phylum Chloroflexota; class Anaerolineae; order Anaerolineales; family UBA11579; genus JAMCZK01. Next base: position 1,363,740 of record CP075367.1, read on the forward strand.
TGCCCGCACATCTTCGGAGCGAGCCAAGAAGTAGCGAGGTAACTTCCGCTACAAGGCGAGAGTATAGATAGCGCTCATTCGTTTTTTGTGATCTTTGTCTTTTGTGGCTAAAGGTTAAAAGAAAACGCCGGAGCAATCAGGGCGAGTCTTTTTGCCTAACCAGTTCGCCTCTGGCCGGGCTACTTCTTGACTTGCCTACCAGCTTCGCCTGTTCTGGTGACCGCACCGGCCACTCTGTCAAACGGCTGCGGCCCTTTTTCTGGCCGTCCCACCACCGTTAGTGTCGGCGATTTCGCTGGGAACTGCTCCGACGTTTCTTTGACCATAGAATACGGCAGGTGGCCAGGCGGGGCAGGTGTCGAATGTCCCGTGTTGGCAGGCTAAATGTCCCAGGGCTATTCGTTGAGGGGGCGCTTGAGCACTACTGAGAACTCGCCGTTGAGCGAGCCGGAGCGGGTAACGAGTTGCCAGCCATCGGCGATCATCCCCTTGACGTACTGATAAGGGTCAGGGTTATGGGGGTCGGCCGGGGGCAGCAGTTCGCCATCCACTAGCTCAACCTCGCCGTGCGTGATCTTCAGTTCCAGATATTCCCACTTTTGCATGGCGGCTTGCCCGTATTGGGGATTATACAATGAAGGCCACTTCGCGCTGCCCGGAGCGGCAGCGCACTTGTTCGGCTTCTGATGCAAAAACCCGGCGCATGTGCGCCGGGTTTTTAGTGGGCGAGATAGGACTCGAACCTACGACATCTTCCTTGTAAGGGAAGCGCTCTAACCAACTGAGCTACTCGCCCATGCCTTGCTAGCCTTGCAATGAAGGTTGCAGAATTGATTATATCTGCAAAAAACTTTGTGCTATAGTCTGCCCTATGCCTTCCGGCACTTACGCTGACCGCATTCGGGAGGCGCGCCCGCGCCTCTCCAAGAGCTTCCAGCGGCTTGCAGATTATATATTAGATTCATACGTGCAGGCCGCCTTGCTCACCGCCTCAGAGCTTGCTCATGAAGTGGACGTGGATGCTGCCACCGTGGTGCGCTTTGCCCAGTCGCTGAACTACTCCGGCTTCCCAGCTTTACAGGACGAGATCAAAGCCCGCGTGCTGCAGGAGCTGCTGTTGCAGCAGAAGGTTGAGCCGAAGGCCGATAGCTTGCGCGGGCTGACCGACCGGGCCTACAAGGACCTGGCAGATGCGATCGAGCGTGCCCGCCGCCTGCTGGATGCCGCCCCGCTGGAGAGCCTGCTCACCGCGCTCGGCAAGGCCAAGCGCGTCTTCGTGCTCAGTGATGCGGCTGCCGCGCCCAGCGCCGGCGATCTGCTCAGCCATTTGCAATCCATTGGCTTGCTGGCCTACCGTCTGCCGCTTGAGGAGCAGGGGCTGGCGGCCGGGCTGGCGCTGGCCAACGAAGGCGATCTACTGATGGCGCTGGATGCGTACAACAGCACCCCGTTGCTGCCGCTGGCCGTGGCCCAAGCCAAGGCCAGCGGGCTGCACACCACCGCGGTGGTGGGCGGCGCATCCTATGATGCGGCCCGCAAAGCCGACGTGGTGCTGGAAGTGCCGCGCCAGGAAGACAGCCAGCAAGCCGTGAACTTTGTCATGGCCGCCCTGGTCAACGCGCTGGGCCAAGCGCTGCGCTGGCGCTTTGCCGAGCGCCACAAAGAGATGCAAACCAAGACCGACAAGCTATTGCGCCGTTTGGCGCGTGCAAACTAGAGGAGAGCAATGCGCATTATTCGATACCTGCAAGATGGGGAAGCTCGCTATGGCTGGGTGCTGGGCGACAAGGCCGGCACGATCCAGGGTGACCCGTATGGCGCGTTCCAACGCGGCGAGGCCACCATCCCACTGGCTGAGCTGACCCTGCTGCCGCCCGCACAGCCCAGCAAGATCATCTGTGTTGGCCGCAATTATGCAGACCATGCCAAGGAGTTGGGCAACGAGGTGCCCGAGGTGCCGATGCTGTTCCTCAAGCCGCCCTCATCGCTCATTGCCCACGGCGAGACCATCATTCTGCCGCCGCAGACCCAGCAGCCCGAGCACGAAGCCGAGCTCGCCCTGGTGATCGGCAAGCGCGGCCGCTGGATCGAGCCGGACGCGGTGGGCGAGCACATCCTGGGCTATACGATCGCCAATGACATTACGGCGCGGGATCTGCAGAAGCGTGACGGCCAATGGACGCGTGGCAAGGGTTTTGACACCTTCTGCCCCTTTGGCCCCTGGATCGAAACTGATTTTGACCCGGCGGATGCGGTGGTGACCTGCACCGTGAATGGGGAGCTGCGCCAGATGGGCTCCACGCGGGACATGATCTTCTCTGTGCGCCAACTGCTGGCCTATATCTCGTCCGTGATGACGCTCGAACCCGGTGATCTTGTGCTCACCGGGACCCCAGCCGGCGTTGGCCCGCTCAAGGATGGCGACGAAGTCGTCACCAGTATCGAAGGGCTGGGTGAGCTGCGCAACCGCGTAGCGGCCGAGCCGGTACGCTAGGCGAAACCAACAAAAAAGACGGCCCAACGGGCCGTCTTTTTTTTGGTTGGTTCTTCTGTGCTTAGAAGCCCTTGACAGCGTTGCCAGCGGCCAGAAGCGCCCAGCCAGCGACAGCCAGCCAGGTGGCGTAAGGAGCGGCGAAGGCCAGAATGCCCAGCGCGCCCAGCAAAGCAACAACAGCGAGGACGAGTGCAGCCCAGAATACCCATTGCTTGGGAGGAGTGAGTCTCATAATTAAAATTTGCCTCCTTTCCGTAGTCTCTGCACAAAAATGAGCAGGTGATTAATGCTACTATAAATAAAAAGACCGGACAAGTGATTGTCCGGTCTTTTTTCTTGTGCAGATGCGGCGCTAGCTCTTGTCTTCGACGGTTGCACCGCCAGCTACGCGCTTGACGGCATCCATGCCGCCCTTGCACTTGGCCGGTGAAGAGTACATCTCGCTGGTACCAATGACACGGTTGTTCGCGGCGCGCAGGTTGAAGTAGCTCTGGCCGTTCTTGGCTTTCTTCTCAACATAGTTGGCCATCTTGCCAGCATGTTTCTTCACAGACTTGATGCCGCGCTTGGCGCTGTCTTTGGTGTTGTAACGTTCGCTGTGCAGGATGGGCTCGCCATTGGTGCTGATCAGGTTGAAGCGGTATCCGCCTTTACCCTTCTCGATCACAAACTTTGCTTTTGCTGCCATAACTCAACTCCTCCAACGTGCTTGGATTTCTGTATGAGCATTGTGCGCCCACTTGGCGTCATTGTACAATGCTGCCGCTTTAAAATAAAGAGGCATCTGCGTATACGCAGATGCCTCTTGTTGTCCAAGGGTGGTTGCTAGTTGATGATGCGAGGCACGAACCAGAAGCCGTTGGCCTGCGCATAGTCAGTGTTGTTGGGCTTCACGGTCAGCACAAAACGTACCGTCTTGCCAGCCAGGCTCGAGAGGTCAACGTTGACATCCTTGGCCAAGCCCTCAAGCTTCTCGTTCCAGGTGCCGAGCACGGTTTCCGTACCGTTCAGGATATAGCTGAAGGTGAACTGCAGATGGCAGTTGGGGTTGTTCTTCAAGCAGCCAACCTGGGTGCGGAAGCGGTCGCCGTTTTGCACGGTGAACTCTGGGTATACGCCGCGAATGAAACCATTGCTGGCATGGTTGGGGCGAGGCCAGATGGCCGGCTCGTCCTCATCCCGCGTTTCCAACTGCGGGTTCTGCAGCACCAGTACGAAGCCTTGCGTACCGGAGTTGGCGCCGGGGCAGGGCAGGCTGCCGGCTTCATTGCTGGACCAGCTGGCCGAGCAGTAGTTGGCGGCAAAGTCGTAGCGGATGCCGCTGCTGGGCACACCAACGCGGATCAGCGCAAAGAAGGGCACGCCGACGCTATTAGCATGGCCGTTCACGCCGAAGGTGTAGCCATTGGGGGCCTTGATCATCCAGCTGCTCTTGAAGGTGCCGTCACTGTTGGGGGCGGTCATGGGGATGGAGATCTCCACCGTCTCGCCCGGGTTGACGTGCTTGGGAATGTCATACACGCTGCTGCCAGCCAGATTGGTGCCAGACTGGTACACAATGTCAAAGTCTGACGACCAGGCGCAAGTGCCGTTGTTGCGGATGCGCCAGGTTTTGGTGAAGGTATTGCCCTTGCTCATCTGGGTGTTGTCAGGCACGGTCACATCAGCCACAAAGTAGGCCTGGTAACAACCCACGGCTGGCACCGCTGTGGGCGGCTTGGTGGTGGGTGCTGAGGTGTTGGTGGGAACGGGCACATTGGGGGTGTTGGTGGGGGTGGCCGTGACCACAAAAGGCGTCTGGGTAGGTGCGGGCGTGTTGGTGGCCGCGGCGGGCTGCTGGCCCTGCGCCACCAGGGTGCCGGCTACCTGGGTGTACAGGGCATTAAGATCCAGCGTGGGGGCGTGGCTCTCAGGCGAGGGGGCGCGGCAGGCGGCCAGCAGCAAGCCGGCCGCGAACAGAGCACCCAGGATACGGAAACGGGTAACGGTTTTGATCATAGCGGTTCTCCCTAGATAGATGACGCGCTAGAGTGATTTTAGCACTCCTGGCGCCTGGTGATATAACGATAGTTAGGGGCAAAAAGTTCCTGCGCGGCAGCCAGCCGCAGCACAACTCCAGGTAAATCGGGAATCAAAAAGACCGTCCAGACGACGGTCTCTTTTTAGTCGGGGCGAGTACGCTGCGGCTGGCGCCGCAGCTTTTGGAGTTGCTGCGCAACTCCACGTTCCAAAACTGAGCTAGTTGGCGAATCAAAAAGACCGCCAGATGACGGTCTCTTTTAGTCGGGGCGAGAGGATTCGAACCTCCGACCCCTTGCACCCCATGCAAGTGCGCTACCGGGCTGCGCCACGCCCCGAACAGGGCGAGATTATACCTGAAAGCTACGAACGCGCGTGTGATCGATCGCGCTTAGAAGATGCCCCAGTCTGCGCCGGCGCCTTCTTCCATATAGGTGAGATCCCACAGCTCCGTGCCCATCATGATGGTGGTGTCGCGCTGCAGGGCATCGGCGGCTTTCTTGCGGGTCATCTCCAGCAGGGCGGGGGCGTAAGGGCAGAAGGGCGTGGTCATGATCATGGTGACCTTGCCCTGGTTATCCTCAAGGGCGACGTTGCGCACCAGGCCAAGCTCGATCACGTTGAGGCCGATCTCAGGGTCAACCACTTCGCGCAGGGCAGCTTCCACCGCCGGCACGAGGTCGGGATTGGTGCTTTCAATCTCCCAGATGGCTTGCTTGGCGGGGTCTTGTGAGGCTACGGGACTCATATCAGGTGTGGCTCCTAATTGGTGATGGCCTGCTTGATGGCGGCCATCGGGATGGTGTAGGTACAGTGGCTGTCTCCGCTGAGCAGGCAGCTGGTGCGCTGCGGGTCTGCGGAGAGCGCCTTGGCGATCAGGGCTTTGTCGATGCTACAGACCTCGCCGTGGGTTTGGCCCACATAGAAGTAGGGGCAGCTGGTTTCCTTGATGATGAGCTCGTGCTCGTTGCGCTGCACCTGGACGCTGAAGCCCTCTTTGGTGAGCCAGTTCTTGAGCAGCTTGAGGCGCTCGTCGAGGCTCATGTGCTCCAGGTCGCCAGCGGCGGCCAGGTCATCGGCGGCGGAGGCGCCCATGCCGGCCAGCAGGCTGTCGAACTGCTCGGCGGGCAGGTGTTCCTTCAGCTCGTCGAGCAGGCGGTTGGTGAAACGGATGGTGCGGCCGGGGAAGTGCTCCATGCCGGCTTCGGTGAGGTAATAGACGCGGCGTGGGCGGCCGACCCCGTGGCGCTCCTCGGCCGAGGAGACCAGGCCCTCATTCTCAAGGCGCGCGATGTGGTGGCGCACGGAGATGGGGCTGATCTTGACGGCTTTGGCAAGCTCATTGATCGTGCTGCGCTGGTGGTTTAGCAGGTATTTGAGGACTGCGTTACGTGTGCTGCCCATGGCTACTTAGGGGCAGTATATCACCCGCATATCGCGCCGTCAATATTTTAGATTTTCCTCATAAAAATCAGGGCGAGTGAGGGATGAGGATTGACGGCCTGCTTCCGGTTCACTACTCACTGTTCACTTATTACTTCTGCAAAACGCACAAGGCCTGGCGGATCTCGCCGAGGTGGTAGGCGGAGTGGATGATGACGGTGAGGGCGCCGCCGATGGTGTCTTGGTTCCACATGGGGTTGTTGGCGAAGAGGTTCTTCATGCGCTCGTAGGTGCTGCGCAGCTTGGCCTTGGAGGCTTCCCATTCCTCCGGCGTGACCTTCTCGACGGTGCGCCAGATGTTGCCCCAGTCTGGCGGGGTGTCGTCGCCCTGCAGGGCATAGCGCTCGAAGGATTCGATGTAGAAGACGACATGCTCGACCTGGGCGGCCAGCGAGGCACACTTGCCGCCGACAGGGATGGAGGCTTCTTCAGCCGAGACGGTGTCGAGGGTGGCGAGCAGGGAGCTGTTCTTGTCGAGGTAGATGTTTTGGGTGGTGTTGAAGGTCTCTTCCAGCAGTTGGACGAGCATGTTGCTTACTTCCTGGGCCTGGATCTCGATCGTGGCGTTCATAGTTCCTCCGTAAAAGTATTAATCATCATCATAGGTGTTTTGGGGAGTGGGGGGAGTGGGTGTTAATAGTTAAAACTTTTTTCCTTTGCTATGGTGATGATTTAACCGCAGTTTTGCAGATATGGGTGGATCGGAGGTGTTTGTCAAGGCGTTGGGGGATGCAAATGGTAGGGGCGGGGTTACCCCGCCCCTACATGGGCTTGCTAGGCCACCCTCACCCCCGCAGCTTCGCTGCGTCCCCTCTCCCATGGGGAGAGGGGAGAGGGCGAGCTATCCTGACTTTACTTCAGCGGGGTGAGGGAGCTAAGGTGATGAGCAGGGATTACGACAGCGTGAGTGGAATGCTAGGCGATGCCGACCATCTCTGCGGCGGAGTAGACCAACAGCAAGGCCAGGACGATGTTGACGGCGAGGCGTACGCGTGGATAGCCCAGGTAACGCTTGATGAGCGTGCCGAACAGCGCCCAGGTGGAGATGGCGGCAAAGCAACTGAGGGTGAGCGGTACCAGGACCAGCAGTAGGCGCGGGATGTCGCTGGTAAGCCAGGCCAGAAAGGTGGTGAATAAGGTCAGGGCATAGATGATGACCTTGGGATTCAAAAATTGAAAGAGAAAGCCCTGTACGAAGCCCATGGGCTTGGCTTCCTGATCCTCGAAAACGTAGGTTGCTTTCAAGATGCTGAAGGCCAAATACAAGATATAGGCTGCGCCGATATAGCGCAGCACGGGCTCGATCCCAGGTATGGCTGCCAGAAGGGAACTGGATACCAGGGCCGCGATCAGCAGCACGATATAGAACCCGGCTGTGTTGCCGAGCAGGAAGGGCAGGGAGCGCCGGTAGCCGTACAGCACGCCCATGGCAGCGCTGGTGATGTTGTTTGGCCCGGGGGTGAAGTTGGCGACCAGGGCGTATGTGATTGTGGGGAGCCAGTTGAACATAATGACCTCAGGCCTGCAGCAAGCTGGCGTAACGCCCGGGCGTCACGCCGAGGGTTTGGCGGAAGCGCCGGGTGAAGTGGCTTTGGCTGCTGAAGCCTACTTCTGCGGCAACCTGCGCCAGCGGCCGACCCTTGGCCAGCAGGCGCTGCGCGATGGCGATGCGATAGTTCTCGATGTAGGTATGGGGCGGCATGCCGACCTGGTTGCGGAACGAGCGCAGGAAGTGATAGCGGCTTAGGGAGACTGCGGCGGCCAGCTCATCCAGCGAGAGCGGGCGGTCATATTGGGCGTGGATGAGATCGAGGGCGGGCTGCACGCCCACCGGGCGCAGGCTGGCCGGCCGCGCCTGGCCAAAGATGCGCAGCAGCTCGGCCAGGGTGGAGACGAAGGCGGTCTCGGCCTCCAGCCCGGGCTCGGCGCGCATCAGCAGGGCGTGCATGCGTGAGAACATGCGCGCCAGGCGGGCGTCGTTGCGGCGCGGCTGGGTGAACTGGGGTAGGCCGTCGCTCAGGCCCAGCTCCTGGGCGATGCTGCGCAGCTGGGCGACAGTCGGGTACATGGCGCGGTAGCGGAAACCGCGGGCGGCCGCCGGCTCGCCGGTGTGGCTTTCGCCGGGGTTGATGAAAATGAAGCCGCCGGGCGGGGTGATGAACTTTTGCGAGCCCAGGCTGAAGGACTGCAGCCCATCTTCCACAACGGCGATGACATAGTAGTCGTGGCTATGGCGCGGGTAGGAGTGCTTTGAAAAATACGCGTGCAGCAGATCTACGTTGACGCTGCTGTGGTGCTGGTAGCTGGACCACTCTTACATGGGTAGAGTATAGAGCTAAGTGTTGGTCTGGCTCTATCACGATATTGCTGTTTTCTTCGTGCGGTGTCATTCCGAGCGAAGCGAAGAATCCGTGCTGAGGTGTTTTGTGCTCCAGCATATCTGTTGAAGGTCAAATAATCCCTTAACGGATTCTTCCCCTCGCTTCGCTCCGGGGTCCTCGGCCTGAAGAGAACTTGAGTGGCAGAAGCCGCGCGGTATAGAAGATGTGCTTATAAGGATTCCTCACTGGTCAGGCATCGTGCGCTGCTACGCAGCGCTGCTGGTGTGGATGGAGAAACCCGTTCGGAATGACACGGGGGCTTGGGCGTGCCGCCTGCTCACTGTTCACCATTCACTGTTCACTCTCTTCTCCTCCAATATTTTAGATTTTCCTCATAAATATTGACCCTAGTCTATGAACCTGCTATAATCTCCCAAAATCACCCTGGTTGAACACTTGCGCCTTCGTTTGAGGCGGCGTTCACAATCATTCTCTAGGAGAAATACGGTTCATGTCTCAACTGGATATACGCGATTTGCGCGTCACTGTAGCTGGCAACGAGATCCTTAAAGGCCTCAACCTGACGATCGAGCAGGGCAAGGTGCACGCCCTGATGGGCCCCAACGGCAGCGGCAAGAGCACGCTGGCCTACACGCTGATGGGCCACCCGAACTACGAGGTGACCGGTGGCGAGGTGTGGTTCAAGGGGCAGAACATCCTTGAACTGGAGCCGGACCAACGCTCTCATCTGGGCATTTTCCTGGCGTTCCAATACCCGGTGGCGATCCCCGGCGTGAGCGTGGCGAACTTCCTGCGCACAGCGTTGAACTCGCACCGCAAGGCCAAGAACCCGGAGGACAAGGGCATGCCCATCCCCGAGTTCCGCACGCTGCTGAAAGAGAAGATGGACCTGCTGAAGATGGACCACAGCTTCGCGGGCCGTTACCTCAACGATGGCTTCTCTGGGGGCGAGAAGAAGCGCGCCGAGATCCTGCAGATGGCTGCGCTCGACCCCGAGTTTGCGGTGCTGGACGAGACCGACTCCGGTCTGGATATTGACGCGTTGCGCAATGTGGCCGAGGGTGTGCAGGCGCTGCGCGGGCCGAACTTCGGCGCGCTGGTGATCACACACTACCAGCGCCTGCTGAACTACATCAATCCGGATGTGGTGCATGTGATGTTCAACGGCCGCATCGTGGAAACCGGCGGCCCGGAACTGGCCCTGAAGCTGGAAGCCGAAGGCTACGACTGGGTGCGCGAAGCACATGAACTAGTGACCAGTGAGTAGTGAACGGTGAACAGGAAGTGCGAAAAACGAGTTCGCGTCTCCTGATTACTAATCACTAATCACAGATTATTGTTCACTGAAAGGTAAGCATGGCACTAAAAGACATTATTGAAAAGCCCAAAGACGATGCCGAGCTGTTGGCTGGCATTGATGATTACAAGTACGGCTTTGTGGACGAGGTCCAACCGGTCTTCCGCACGCGCAAGGGGCTGGATGAAGATATCGTCCGCCAGATCAGCGCCAAGAAGGAAGAGCCGGAGTGGATGCTCGATTTCCGCCTGAAGGCGTACAAGCATTTCACGCAGCGCCCCATGCCCACCTGGGGCGGCGACCTGGACAAGTTGAATCTCGACGAGATCTACTTCTACAGCAAGCCGGCTGAGGCCGAGGGCAAGAGCTGGGACGATGTGCCCGAGAACATCAAGAAGACCTTCGAGCGTTTGGGCATCCCTGAGGCTGAGCAGAAGTTCCTGGCCGGCGTAGGCGCCCAATACGAATCGGAGATGGTGTATCACAACATCCAGCAGCACCTGGCTGACCAGGGCGTGCTGTTCAAGAGCATTGAGCAGGGCTTGAAGGACCACCCGGACATGTTCCGCGAGTACTTCGGCAAGATCATCCCCATCGAGGACAATAAGTTCTCGGCGCTCAACTCAGCGGTATGGTCGGGCGGCTCATTCGTCTACATCCCCAAGGGGGTGAAGGTGGAGATGCCGCTGCAGGCGTACTTCCGCGTCAACCAGGCCGACCAGGGACAGTTCGAACGCACGCTCATCATCGTGGACGAAGGCGCTGAAGCGCATTATGTGGAAGGCTGCACCGCCCCGGTGTACACCACCGACTCGTTCCACAGCGGCGTGATCGAGATCATTGTCAAGAAGGGCGCTCGCTTCCGCTACACCACGATCCAGAACTGGTCGAACAACATGTACAACCTGGTGACCCAGCGTGCGCATGTGCATGAGAACGCCACGATGGAGTGGGTGGACGCCAACCTGGGCAGCAAGCTGACCATGAAGTACCCCTCGTGCTATCTGCTGGGCGAAGGCGCGCATGGCGAGATCCTCTCCATGGCGTTCGCCAGCGGCCACCAGCACCAGGATACGGGCGGCAAGGTGATCCACTTTGTGCCCAACACCACCAGCAAGATCACGTCCAAATCCATCAGCAAGAGCGGCGGGCGAGCCTCGTACCGTGGCTTGTTGAAGGTGCACCCGGGCGCGGAGGGCTCCAAGTCCAACGTGGTGTGTGACGCCCTGCTGCTGGACGACCAGTCGCGCTCGGATACGTACCCGTACATCGAGATCGATGCCGAGGATGTGACGATCGGTCACGAAGCCTCGGTGTCCAAGGTGGGCGAGGAGCAGCTGTTCTACCTGATGAGCCGCGGCATGACCGAAGAGGAAGCTGCCACCATGGTGGTGTCCGGCTTCATTGAGCCGCTGGTGAAAGAATTGCCGATGGAATATGCGATCGAGATGAACCGTCTGATCCAATTGCAGATGGAAGGCTCGATCGGCTAAGCGCCGGTTAAGCGAGACGCAAAGAGATATGGCAAAAAAGAAGAATACAAGCGCGCGCCCTAAAAAGGCCGTGGTAAGCAAGAAGAAGACTACCAAAACAACGACTAAAGCTAAGGCTACACGGGCGGGTCTGAGACCCGCCCCTACGGCGAAGAAGAAAGCCGTTGGCAAGAACAAGCCTAAAGCTGTAGCTAAAAAGAAGAGCGCGGCTAAGACCAAGGCGGTTGCCAACACGCGCGTCGTAACGCGCTCGCCGGAGCGCGAAGTCATTAGCGCCGGCAAGACGCCGCGGGTGATTACGCGCGGCGCAGCGACGGTGCAGACCAAGAGCGGCTTCCCGTTCAGCGCGGAGCAGATCCCGGCGCTGGCCAACGGCGCCAAGGCGACCGCGTTCCTGCGCAGTTATCGCAAGGGCGCCTGGAACCAGTTCGAGAAGCTGCCACTGCCGAGCACGAACGATGAGGCCTGGCGCCGCACAGACATCCGCCAGCTCAAGCGCAACGGCCTGCAAATGGTCGAAGCGCTGCCCAAGGCGACGCGCGACAAGCTGCCCAGCATCCCGGCGCGCTTGCTGAAGCCGCTGGTGGGCAAAGGGCACGGTGGGCAGATCGTCTTTGCCCCGGGCAAGACTACCGTGCAGCTGAGCCGCGATATCGCCAAGCAAGGCGTTGTGTTCACTGATTTCGCCACCGCGGCCAGCAAGCACCCTGATCTGCTCAAGAAGGTGCTGGGCAGCGTGGTCAAGCCGGGCGAGGGCAAGTTCGCCGCCATGGCGGCCGCGCTGGCCGGCCGCGGCGTGCTGCTGTATGTGCCCAAGGGCGTGCAGGTGGATGAGCCGCTGCACTCGCTGCTGTGGGGCCCGGGGGCTGGGCTGGCGTACTTCTCGCACATTCTGGTGTGGGTGGAGGACGGCGCCTCGGTGACCTATGTGCACGAGTCAGCTTCGCCAACGCTGAAAGAGCAGAGCATGCATGCCGGCATCGTGGAGCTGCATGTGGGCGCGCGGGCCAACCTGCGCTTCGTGGAACTGCAATCGTGGGGCGAGCACATGTGGAACTTTACGCATGAGCGCGCCCGCGTGAAGAAAGACGGTAACCTGGATTGGATCTTTGGCGCCCTGGGCAGCCACCTGACCAAGAACTTCTCCGAGATCAACCTGGAGGGTGAAGGCAGCCTGGGCCGCATGTCTGGCTTCTATTTCACCGATGGGGACCAGCATCTGGATCACGACACCCAGCAGAACCACCTGGCGGCGCACACCACCAGCGACCTGCTGTTCAAGGGCGCGCTGGAGGAGCAGAGCCGCTCGGTATGGCAGGGCATGATCTACGTAGCGCCCGGCGCCCAGCGCACGGACGGCTACCAAGCCAACCGCAACCTGGTGCTGAGCAAGCAGGCGCGGGCGGACAGCATCCCGGGCCTCGAGATCCAGGCGGACGATGTGCGCTGCACGCATGGCGCCACCGTGGGCAAGATCGACCCGGACGAGTACTTTTACCTGCTGAGCCGTGGTATCCCGCCGGTTGAGGCGCGCCGCCTGATCGTCAAGGGCTTTTTCGACCCCATTATGGAGCGAATTCCCTTCGAAGGCGTGCGCCAGCGCTTCCAGCAGGCCATTGTTCAGAAGATGAAGTAGCTGTAATATAGAAGATTGAGTATCGAGTGAGCAGTGACTAGTGAACAGTGATCAGGTGTAAGCCTCCTGACCACTGTTCACGGTTCACTCCTCACTTGACTTTTGGAGGTTGAATGGCAGAACTTCGTTTCACAACCGCCCCTGACCGGGAAGATGTATACAAGGTAGGCGACCGCGTGGAGGTGTACTGCGACCACGAAGACCCCAAGGGCAACCGCGTACGCGGCTGGCTGGAGGGCGTGGTGGTGCAGGTTGACCCCAAGATCGTTGCGGTGCAATTTGCCGAGCCGGTGTACCTGACGGACGGCTGGATGGTGCCGGACCACGTGCTGTGGTGCCCGCCCAATTCGCAGCAGATCCGCATGGCGCGCAAGCGCACCCGCAGCAAGCCGCGAGCGGCTGCGGCGCCGCGCGCCAAGGCCAAGGCGAAGACCAAGACCAAAGCAAAGGCCAAGAGCAAGTAGGGGCGCATGGCAGAGACGCACACCATGGATATCAAGCGCATCCGGGCCGATTTCCCGGTGCTGGATGTAGAAGTCAAGCCGGGCGTCAAGCTGGTGTACCTGGACTCGGGGGCCACCAGCCAGAAGCCGATGCAGGTGATCGAGCGCATGAACCAGTACTACCGCGCCGAGAACGCCAACATTCACCGCGGCGTACACAAGCTGGCCGAGCAGGCCACCGAGGATTACGAAGGGGCGCGTGGCAAGATCGCCAAGTTCATTAACGCGGCCAAGAGCAAAGAGATCGTATTCACTCGCAACGCGACCGAGTCGGTCAACCTGGTGGCGCACACCTGGGGCCGCGCCAATTTGCAAGCGGGTGATGTGGTGGTGCTGACCGAGATGGAGCACCACGCCAACCTGGTGCCCTGGCAGATGCTGGCGAATGAGCGCGGCATCCGTTTGGAGTTCATCCCCGTGACCGAGGGCGGCGTGCTGGACATGAGCGCACTGCCCGGCCTGCTGGAGCTCAAGCCGAAGTTGGTGAGCTTCACCGCCATGAGCAACGTGCTCGGCACCATCACCCCGGTGGCCGAGATCGTCAAGGCCGCCCATGCCGCCGGCGCGCTGGCGATGGTGGACGGGGCCCAATCGGTGCCGCACCTGCCCACGGACGTGCAGGCGCTGGATATTGACTTCCTGGTGTTCTCGAGCCACAAGATGCTTGGGCCTACGGGCCTGGGCGTGCTGTACGGCAAGGAAGCCCTGCTGGAGGCGATGCCGCCCTTCATGGGCGGCGGCGACATGATCAAGCGCGTCAAGCTGCGCGAGTTCAGCACGGCGGGCGTGCCGCACAAGTTCGAGGCGGGCACCCCGGCGATCGCCGAGGTGATCGGCCTGGGCGCGGCGGTGGACTATTTGAACGAGATCGGCATGGACGCGATCGCCGCCCATGACCGCGAGCTGACCGCGTACGCATTGGAGCGGTTGGAGGAAGTGCCGGGCGTGTGGATCTTTGGCCCGGGCATCGAGCACAAGAGCTCGAACGCGTCGTTCACGCTGAAGGGTGCTCACCCGCACGACGTGGCCGAGATCCTGAACCGCCACGGCGTGGCGACGCGGGCCGGGCACCACTGCGCCATGCCGGTGCACGAGAAGTTCGGCGTGCCGGCTACTACGCGGGCCAGTTTTTACCTCTACAACACCAAGGAAGAGATCGACACCCTGGTGGAAGCACTCTATCAAGTAAAGGAGATCTTCAAATAACGATGGACGATCTCTATCGCGAAGTGATCATTGACCGCTACCAGAACCCGCGCTTCAGCGGCACGCTTGACCCGCACACCCATTCCTACGAGGATGACAACCCGGTGTGCGGCGACCACATCCGCATTGACCTGCGCGTGGACGACAAGGATGTGGTGACCGAAGCCAAGTTCACCGGCGAGGGCTGCTCGATCTCGCAGGCCTCGGCTGACCTGCTGATGGAAAAGATCACCGGCATGCCGGTGGCCGAAGTACGCAAGCTGGCCAAGCAGGACATTCTGGATCTGCTGGGCATCGAGCTGGGGCCGGTGCGCCTGAAGTGCGCGCTGCTCTCGCTCAAGGTGCTCAAGGGCGGCGTGTATGGCCTCGACGAGGTCATGTCGCTCGATGAGCTGGCGGAATCCTAAACTGCAACACTATGCCTGATATCGGAACCTTCGTCTTCACCTCCCTGGGGCCAAAGGAAGTTGATTTTGTGGCCGTGGCCAGTGAAGAAGAGCTGCCCAACGGCAAGCGCATCTTCGTGACGGTGGATGAGTACAACCTGGTGGTGTTCAACATCGCCGGGGAGTACTTTGCCATCGCCGACCTGTGCTCGCACGACAACGGGCCGTTGGGTGAGGGCGAGATCGAAGACTACGAGGTGGTGTGCCCGCGCCACGGCGCACGTTTTGACGTGCGCAGCGGGCGGGCCACCGCGCTGCCGGCCGTGGTGGACATTCCGGCCTATCCGACCCGCGTGGTTGATGGCCAGGTCGAGGTGGGGCTGCCGCTGTAGGCCGCCGGCAACCGCAAGCAAAAAAGCGCCAAGGAACTTGGCGCTTTTGCTTGCCCGCAGGCGGCGCGAAGCTGTAGGCAACGAGGCAATATAATGACCAGCATGAGCGCGAAAACAAACACGAAAGGTGGCTGGCTGCCGCTGGCATTTATATTGGCGTTGGCGCTGCTGGCGTACGCGGGCAAGGCGCTGCAATTCGGCTTTTTCTCAGATGACTGGTATCTTGTGTTCTCCGGCCTGACCTATGGGCCGGAGAAGTACTGGGACGTGTTCATCGTAGACCGCCCTCTGCGGGCTGTGCTGCAGTTCGTTCTGTTCAGCCTGTTTGATACTAACGTGACGCTGTACTACCTCACCGCGCTGGTGGTGCGGGTAGCGGGCGCGCTGGGCGTGTACTGGATGCTACGGCTTGTGCTCAAGGAGCACAAGCCGTTCGGCGTGATGGCTGCGGCGCTGTTTCTCGTGTACCCGGGCTTTCTGGAGCTGCCGGATGCGATGGACTTCATGGCGCAGCAAGTCTCCATGACGGCGATGGTCTTCTCGATCTGCTTCAGTATTTTGTTCGTCATCTCGCCCCGGCGGTTGCTTGCGCGGCTGGGCTATTTGGCGCTCTCCGCCGGCCTGGCGTTGGTGAGTTATCTGTTGTTGGAATACCACGTAGGCATGGAAGCGTATCGCTTTCTGTTCCTGTCATACGTACTGTGGCAGCAGAAAACGCTGCTCAGCAAGAACACTGTTCTGGTGCTGAGCCCACTGCTGATCGCTCCGGTGGCTTTCACGGTATGGCGTCTGTTCTTTTTCAGCGGCGCGCGGGCCAATACCTCGCTATCTTTCGTGCAGTCCGGGCTGAGTGGCGGCGTATTCGATACCTTGATGCGCCTGGGCAATACGCTGCTCATCGATATCGCCGAGACCTTTGTGGGTGCGTTCGTGCAGCCGTTCTCAACCCTGTTTGGGCGGCTGGGCGCGGCCGATGCGTTTGTGGCGGTGCTGCTGGGGCTGGCGGCGGCAGCGGCTACGCTGGCGCTGTTGCGCAGGCTGCCCGGGACGGCGGCCACGGCCAACTTCGCAGCCAGCCGGGACGGCTGGCTGTTGGTTGGCCTGGCCTTTGCGGCCGGCGGGTTCTGCCTGCTGGTGATCAATCTGGCCAGCCGCCATGTTGAGTTCCTTTTCTACAATCGCTTTTCGTTTCCATCCGCTTTGGCGGTGGCGATCGTGCTGGCGTTCATTGGCTTCAGCTTCAAGAACCGCTCTGTACAGATCGTATTCTTTTCGGTAGTGATCTTCTTTTCGGTTGCGACCCATTTTGCGAACAATGTTCGCTTTGCGCAGGAGTGGACGGATACGCGGCGCTTCTGGCAGCAGGTGGTGTGGCGCATCCCCAATGTGCAGGACTGGACCGTGCTCACTGGCGACCGCGTGGCGCCGATCTATGAGGACTATTATCTGTGGTCGCCGCTGAATCTCTTATACCGGCCGTATCAGGGCCAGATCGCGCTTAGTGCCGAGGTGCTGAACGCCGAGACGGCGCAAAGCATCCGTGCCAATATCCCTGCCGAGAAGAACCGGCGCTCTTTGTACCTGATGTATGACTTCGAGCGCACGCTGCTGTTCACGCAACCGACGCGGGAAGCCTGCGTGCGCTTCATCAATGCGGAGCAGATCGAGCTGTCGGTGCATGATGACCCGCTGGTCGTAAGCACCGCGCCGTACTCCTCGTTGGGGCAGGTGGAGCTGGACGGCAGCGCGGATAAATCCATGTTCGCCCGGTTGTTTGGTGAGCCCAGTACAGAAGCGGACTGGTGCTACTTCTACCAGAAGGCCGATCTTGCCCGCCAGCGCGGCGACTGGGAGCAGGTAGCCGCTTACGGGGACGAGGCGGCCGCGGCGGGACTGGCCCCGACGGATGCGATCGAGTGGATACCGTTCGTGCAGGCGTATGCGTACCGCGGCGAGATGGCGCGGGCGGAGGAGCTGGCGGAGATGATGGGCGCGACGCCGTATTACCGCTGGCAGGCGTGCGGCATCTTTTCGGCGAAGGCGAGTACTGGGGATGCTGTGATCGATGCGGGCAATGCGCAGCTGGCCGCGCTGTTTTGCACGGATGGGGAATAGGGTAGGCTGGCCGTCTGCACACGGTATGCCATTCCGAGTAGAGCATTACCGGCCTGAGTTTGCTTTGCCCTAAAGGATTCCTCCCTCGCTTCGCTCAGTCGGAATGACGGAGGCCTTTACTCCACTACCGGCCAGCCGCGCTCGAGGGCGATGGGCTTGAGGAACTCGTCGGGGAAGAAGGCGACGGGGTGGCCGGCCATCTCCAGCAGGCCGACATCCGTGCTGCCATCGGCGTAAGCCCAACTGGCGTCAAAATCCACATCGATCTTCTGGCTGGCCAGGGCGGCGCGGGCCAGGCTGGCCTTGTTCTCGTCGATCGAGACCATGCCGTCCACGCCGCCTGTGTAGCGGCCCTTGTGCATGGCGGGCTTGGTGCCTACGGCCATGTCGGCGCCCAGCTCGCGGGCGATGCGCTCGACCAGCGGCTGCGGACCAGCGGAGACCAGCACCACCAGGTGACCCTTGGCCTTGTGCTCCATGATCTTGTCGAGCCCTTCGGCACGCCACAGCCCTTGCATGTACTGGGTGGTGACCCAATCCCACACGGGCTGGGCTTGCTCAGGCGTGTCGCCGCGCAGGAACCACATCAGGTGCGCCGCCCACGGTGTGCGGAAGGCGCTCTGCGAGAGCAAGCCCACGGAGTGCAGCAGGTAGAGCGGCATGTGATAGGCCCAGTACTGCAGCAGGGTCCAGGTGCGCTTGCCGTTGGCTTTGTAATAGTCGAGCACGCCGCGCCACACGCGTTCGGTGGTCAGCGTGCCGTCAACATCGAAGAAGGCGGCGGTGGTCTTCATGCGTTTTGCTCCATGTGTATGCGCACCAGCTCGCGGCGCAGCAACTTGCCAACGTTGGTGCGGGGCAGTTTGTCAATGAAAGTAAAACCCTTGGGAACCTTGTAGGGTGCGAGGTGCTGCTTGCACCAGGCGCGCAATTCATCTGGGGTGACGGCCTGATCGCCGTACAGCAGCGGGCCTTCGTGGAGCACGACCCAGGCGTGGATGGCTTCGCCGCTCTCTGCATCCGGCAGGCCGGCGGCGCCAACCTCGCGCACGGCGGGGTGCTGCTGCAGCACCTCCTCGACCTCACGCGGCCAAACCTGGTAGCCGCCCACCTTTACCAGTTCCTTCTTGCGGTCGATGATGTAGAAGTAGCCGTCAGCATCCATGCTGGCGATGTCGCCGGTGTAGAGCCAACCCTCTTTGAGCACAT
This sequence comes from Anaerolineales bacterium, assembly GCA_019454165.1. GTDB lineage: Bacteria > Chloroflexota > Anaerolineae > Anaerolineales > UBA11579 > JAMCZK01. Next base: position 1,382,275 of record CP075367.1, read on the forward strand.
CCATCGTCTCGGTGGGTAGGTTGTGGTAACCGCGCATCAGCTGCGGGCCTTTGATGACCAGTTCGCCGATCTCGCCCTGCTTGAGCACGGTCACGCCGTCCTGCAAACTGACGATGCGGCAATCCACGCCGGGCAGCGGCATGCCGATCGAGCCGGTCTTGTTGGGCCCGGTGAGCGGGTTGCAGTGGGTGGCCACCGGCGTTTCGGAGAGGCCGTAGCCTTCGAGCAGGTGGCCGCCGGTGAGCGCTTCGAAACGCTCCTTGGTCTCGCGCAGCAGCGGGGCCGAGCCGGAGATGCAAAAACGGATGGAACTGAGATCGTACTTGCCGGCTTTCACATCCGGGTGATTGTTGATGGCGTTGTACATGGCCGGCACGCCGGGGAAGGTGGTGGCCTTGTATTTCTGAATGTTGGCGAGCACATCGCCCACGTTGCGCGGGTCAGGGATCATGACCAGCGAGCCGCCCTTCCACATGCCGTAGAGCATGCCCACCACCATGCCGTAGGCGTGGTACATGGGGATGGCTAGCAGCACCATCTCGCCGCCTTGCTCGCCCTCGTGGTTCCAGGCGTCGATCTGGGCGGTGTTGGCCACCAGGCCGCGGTGCACGGCCACCACGCCCTTGGAGCGGCCGGTGGTGCCGCCGCTGTATTGGAGCAGGGCGGTATCGTCTGGCTCCACGGGCACCTGCGGCCGCTGGCCGGGCGCGTGGGCGGCGATGAGGTCGCCCATCCACACATCGTTGTCGCGCAGCTGGACGCGGAAGCCAGCCTTCTTTTCCTTGAGCAGGCCGAAGAGTAGTTTCTTGACCGGCGGCAAATAATCTTTGATGTTGGTGGCCACCACCTGGCGGATGCGGGTGCGCGGCTGGACCTCTTTGACCTTCGCGTAGTTGTTGGTCATCACCACCATCAGCTCCACGCCGGCGTCGTTGACCTGGTATTCAAGTTCGCGAGGAGTGTAGAGCGGGTCAGTGGCGACGACGACCGCGCCGAGTTTGAGGATGGCGAAGTAGGCGATGACGAACTGCGGCGTGTTGGGGATGAACAGGCCGACGCTCTGGCCCTTGCGCACGCCGAGGGCGGCCAGGCCGGCCGCCAGCTGGTCGCTCAACTCATCCACTTCTTTGTAGGAGAGGGTTGCGCCCTGGAAGATGGTGCACGGCTTATTGGGATAGTCACGCACGGCACGCTGCAGCACGTCCACCACGGTGAGGGCGGGGAAGTCGAGCGTTTGAGGTACGGCCTTATCGTAGTGGGGCAGCCAGGGTTTTTGCATGATTGCTATTTTAGACTTCCTCGGAGTCTAGAAAATTACGGATGGCGTCATTTAGCGCCGCGTCCGCGCCAGCGGCGCTGAGGTCTACCCAGTGTATGCCAGGGTCGGCCGGTTTGAACCAGGCGTACTGGCGGCGCACGAAGCTGCGTGTCAGGCGCTTGATCTCGGCGGTGGCTTCGTCGAGGGTGAGCTCGCCCGCCAAATGTTGAGCCAATTGCGCATAGCCAATGGCGCTCAGGCTGGGCAGGGCGGGCGAGTAGCCCGCGGCCAGCAGGTGGCGGACCTCGTCCAGCCAGCCGGCGGCCAGCATGGCCTCGATGCGGGCATCGATGCGCGCATACAGCTCGGGGCGCGGGCGAGTGAGCCCCAGGCGCAGCACGCGGTAGGGCGAGGGCGCCTGGCCGCGTTGGGCGCTGAAGCGGCGGCCGGTGGCGAAGATAACTTCCAGCGCGCGCAGGGTGCGGCGCACATTGCGTGCATCGATGTTGGCCGCCGCGGCCGGGTCGAGCAGCGCCAGGCGGGCGTGCAGCCCATCCCCGCCGATCTGCTCGGCCCAGCCTTCCAGCGCGGCGCGCAGCGCCGGCTGGGGCGGCAGGGCCGGCGGCAGCCAGCCGGCCAGGATGGCCTGCATGTACTGCCCGGTGCCGCCGACCAGCAGCGGCAGCGCCCCGCGGGCATCGATGCTGGCGATGGCCGCGGCGGCCTGCTGCTGGAACACGGCCAGGCTGAGGGTCTCGTCTGGGTCGGCAATATCGATAAGATGGTGCGGCACGCGGGCCAGCTCGGCTGCGGATGGTTTGGCCGTGCCGATGTCCATGCCGCGGTAGAGCAGGCGCGAATCGGCCGAGACGATCTCGCCATTCCAGCGCTCGGCGATGGCGATGGCCGTCTCGGTCTTGCCGACCGCGGTGGGGCCGAGGATAGCCACCAGCGGCAGCTTAGCTGTGGGCTTAGCCGTGGACTGCATTTTCGAAGTGGGTGATCTCGGTTTCGCCGCCGGGCTGCCGGTAAACGGCAATCACATCAATCCGCCATTCGATGTCGGCGGGCTGGGTCTGCATATAGCTTTCGGCGGCGGCGATCAGGTGAGCTTGTTTGGTGAGCGTGACAGAGCCTTCCGGCGGGCCAAACTGGGTGCTGCGGCGGGTTTTGACTTCCACAAAGATGAGGCGGTCTTCTTTGCGCATCAGCAGATCTATCTCGCCGTGCGGCGTGCGCAGGTTGTGCGCCAGCAAGGTATAGCCGCGTGCCTGCAGGTAGCTGGCGGCGGCCTGCTCACCCCAGCGGCCGAGCTGCTGCCGTGGCGTGGCCATGCTCAGGCCAGGTATTGGCGCAGCCAGCTGAGCGTGCGCTGCCAGGCGTCGGCCGACGCCTCCGGGTGATAGACCTCAGGGCGGTCATTGTTGAAGAAGGCGTGCTCCGCGCCGGCGTAGGTGTGGATGTGGTGCGGCGTGCCGGTCTTGTCCAGTTCGTTGTCGAAGGCCTGCACCAGGCTTTGCGGGATGCCGGTATCGAGCTCGCCGTAGATGCCGAGGGTCGGGGCGCGCAGCTTGGCGGTGTCGCCCGCCTCGAGCGGGCGGCCATAGAAGCACACCACCGCATCGAAGGCGGCGCTGTTGGCGGCGGCCGAGAGCGCCAGAGCGCCGCCCATGCACCAGCCCATGATGCCAACCTTCTTAGGCTCAACGCTGCTCAGCCCGCGCAGGTACTCTGCGGCGGCCGTGATCTCGGCGATGGCGCGGTGCCGGTCGAGCGCCATCGCCAGCTTGCGGGCCTCGTCAGGCTCGCTGGCGCTGGCCCCGTGGTACAGGTCGGGAGCGAGCACCACAAAGCCTTCGGCGGCCAGGCGGTCGGCCACGTCTTTGATGTGGCCGACGAGGCCCCACCATTCCTGGATGATGACGACGGCCGGGCCGTGCCCGGCGGGCGGCAGGGCCAGGTAGGCCGGGGCGTGCTTGTCGGTGCCGATGGGGAACATCATCATTTCAGCAGTCATGGATTGAGTATATCCGAGCTGGCCGCGGTCTTCTGGAAGACGAACTGGTGGCAGCCGGTCGGCACCTTAGCGGGGATGAAGTCGATACACGTAAAGCCCAGACTGGCCATGTGCTGGGTCAGGCCGTGCTCGCTGGCGTGCTCGTAGGGGTAGCCGCCGACCCAATCCACCACGTCGTGATAGAAGTCCATGCCGCGCTCCTTGTTGAGCGGGTTTTGGCGCGTGACGATGAGCTTGGCCAGGTAGATGATCCAGTAGTTGACCGCGATCAGCAGTTGGCGGATGAAGCCGGGCGAGATGTTGTAGAGCCACTTGATGGCGTGCCAGAGGGGTGAGCTCCAATGCGAGCGGTAGATGGCCAGCACCAGGTGCCCGTTCAGTTTGGTGAGCTGGGCCGCGTGCCGGATGGCCAGCGCCATATCCCCGGTGTGGTGCAGCACGCCCCAGGAATGCACGACCTCATAGCCGCCCTCGCCGCCCAGTTCGGCGACGAGCTGCGGGTCGAGGATCGAGCCGATGGACAGCACCGGCGGGTTGGCGAGCGCAAAGTGCGCCTTGGTCAGGCGGGCGGCCTCCAGGTTGTCGGCGTCGATATCAATGCCGCGCGTGCGGGCGCCGGCTTCGGCGGCCAGGCAGATCGAGAGGCCCTGGCCGAAGCCAATGTCGAGGAAGGTCTTGCCTTTGAGATCCACTGTGGAGAAAAGCCGGGCGAAGTCGGCCCGGGCGGCTTCGATACGTTGGGGTGTGAGTGCGGTGCGACTGTAGGATTGCCAGTTCTTCCCGAAGTTAAAGCGCATGGGCAGCAGTATAACGCCGTCACTGGGCGAGTAGAATTCTGGCATGCTTCCGAGCACATATCTGCCCAACCGCGAGCGCTTGAGCGCTGTGATGGCGGTGATCTTGCTGGCCTACGTGGCCGTGCGCTTTGTGCAGGTGCCGCCGCTGGTGCTGAACTGGGAGTTCATCGGCGTGCTGCTGCCGATCCGCCTGGGACTGAACACGCTGCTGGCCGTGCTGGTGGCAGGCCTGACCGCCGCCGGGGCGGACTGGCTGCTGCGTGACCACCCGGCGCTGGGCGAGCGCACCACCTACAGCCACTGGCTGCTGCCGGCGCTGACGGCTTGGGTGCTGGCTCTGGTGCTCAGCAACCTGCCGTTCTCGGGCAGCTGGTGGGTGGCTTTCCTGGTGTGCGCCCTGCTGCTGCTGGCTATTTTGTTGGCGGAGTACAACAGCGTCGCAGAGGATGGCCGGCTGTACAACGCCGTCAGCATGGCCTTGAGCACCCTGTCGTTCATCTTGTTCCTGATGCTGGCGATCAGTGTGCGCGGGCTGGGCCTGCGTTTGTTCCTGGCGCTGCCGGCGGTGGGCTTGGCGGCCTTCCTGGCCGGCACGCGCCTTAACCTGCTGCGCAGCGTCGAGAACTGGCACTCGCTGCAGCTGCTGGGCATGACCTTTCTGGTGGTGCAACTGGCCGCAGCGTTGCATTATTTGCCCGTCTCGCCATTGGGCTACGGCCTGGTGCTGCTGGGCGCTTTGTTCGCGCTGAATAATTTCATGGCGAACTTGAATGCCGAGCAGGAGTTGCGGACTGCGGCGCGCGAGCCGGCGATCGCGCTGGGTGTGTTTTTGATCCTGGCCGTGCTGGTGTAATGCGCTTGCGCATTACACCAGAACACATGCAGCAGATGGCGGCGCATGTGGCCGCCTGCAGCCCGTTGGAGGCGTGCGGCCTCGTAGCCGCCGCAGGCGATGCTCACAGTGTACAGGTCTTCCTGATCGAGAATGAACTGAGCAGCCCTACACACTACAGCATGCAGCCACACCAGCAGCTGGAGGCGTTCATGGAGATGGAGCGGCAGGGCTGGGAACTGCTGGCTATCTTTCACTCGCACCCCAATGGGCCGCCGACCCCCTCGCGTACGGATATAGCCGAAGCACGCTATCCGGGTGTGGCGCACATCATCTGGGCGCCAGACGCCACAGGCGTCTGGCGCGCCCGAGCCTTCATGCTCGATGGTGGCGTGGTGACCGAGTTGGCGCTAGCAGAATAAAAGACCCACGCGAAGCGTGGGTCTTTTGGTTAGTCGTCGGTGGCGCTGCCCTCGGGCAGCTTGCCGTAGAGCTGGTAGAACAGCGCAACCATGTTGCGCTGGTGTAGCTGCTCGGCCATGCCGGCGATGAGCACGCGGCTTTTGCCGCAATCCTCCACGTGCACGGTTTCGAGCACATCCAGCGGGTAGCGGCGGCGGGCCGCGCCGCGCACGGCTTTGGTGATCTTGCCGAGGTAGTCCAGGTTGCCCTTCACCGCCGCGTCGATCTCGCCGCGTAGCACGATCTCGCCATGACCTGGCACCAGGTTCTCGAGCCCCAGCTTGGGCAGCCGTTTGAGCGAGGCGGTGGTGTCGTTGATGTCGCCATCGGCCAGCACGGGCAGCGGCATGAAGGTATCCCCGCAGAACAGGATGCGGTCTTCCTCCACCAGCACGGCGATAGAGTCGGCGCTGTGACCCGGGAAGGGGAACAGGCTCAGATTCTTCTTGCCAACCTGCAAGTCCATCTGGCCCTCGTCAAAGGTGACCGAGGGCAGGGCGATCTCAGATTCGCGCAGGGCAGCGTTGTCTTTCTTCTCGCGTTCCAGCGAAGCGCGGCCACGCGTGTCCAGGAATTCGTGGCACTTCGTATGGGCGATGATGGTGGCTTCGGGGAAGAAACAATTGCCCCAGCTGTGGTCGGCATGGTAGTGGGTGTTGATGACGTAGCGCACCGGCACCCGCAATTCACGCTCAATGAAGCGGCGCATCTGGCGGGTTTCTTCGGGCAGGGCCAGGGTGTCGATGACCACGGCCATGTCTGGGCCGGTGATGACGCCCGCGGTGACCTGGGCGTAGAGTTCACTTTGAAAGAAATAGACGTTTTCTGCGATGCGCTCGTGTTGCACTGCCATGCCTCCGGTTTGTGATACGGGGTGCAAGATAGCACACGGGCAGGGTCAAGTCAAGGAAAGTGTACTATTTCACGAATAGGCTCGGTCCGCTCGCAGGGAGCGCAGTGCGGGAATATACAACTTCAACAGCACGCCGAGCGGCAGCAGGACGCAAAGGCTGTACATAATGTTGGATGTATACGGCTGCAGCCAGACAAACTGGCCGGTCAGCCAAAGCCACCACGGCATGGCCCAGAAGTACAGTGCCAGATGGCTGTATACAGGAACATACGGCAGGGTGACGAGCGTGGTGGCAATGACTGCGATAAAACGCTGCTCACGTGCCAGCGGGATGAGCAGCGCTGGCAGCCACAGCAGCAGACCGCTCCAGCCCAGCCAGCGGAACAGGCTGGCGTTGCTGTACGAATCCACGAACGAGATCTGGCCGATGTTGTGGATCCATTCTAGGGGCCAGGCGAGCCCAAACACTACGAAGGATAGGGCTACCAGCGCGGCCAAGCCCCAGCTGGCTTTGAGTCGGGCCTGCCAGCCCGGCAGCCATAGCCAGGCCAGCAGCATGGCGGGGCCGGTGATGTGCGGTTTGAAGCTGGCGAGGATGAAGCCAATGTTCAGGAGGCGATAGTCTGCGCGTTGCAGACCCAGCCAGACCATGAGCAAGCCTACGGCCGAAAAGGTTTCCACCTGCCCATACCAAAGATTCCAGACCAACGGGAAGGCAAGAAAGAGCTGGAATGGGTTAGCTTTGGACGGGCGCACCGCGAGCGCAATGGTAATGAGGGTTACCGTCATCAGCAGCCATTGGTTGTAGGGATAGGGGATCCATGCCAATGGCTGGATGAACCAGCGCACCCAGAAAGGATAAAAGAAGACGAAATCACCTTTGAGGGCCGGCACATAGTAATACAGCAAGTCATGCCCGCTTGGCAGATAAAAGAACACCACCCACCATGAGATGAGGATGATAAGCAGTGCGAAGCGTTGAAGCCGGGTTTGCCGCGGAAATGCCCAGGCGAGGGCTTTGGCTAAGTGGCCGTTCTCGATGTCCACCCTCCTTGGAGTTGGTGATAGCGGAATTGTAAACTACGCTCTGCTATGCCTATGTCTGGGCATTTCTTCATGCCCATGTTGTATAATTGACCTAACTGAATACTCCTTACCGGGAAGAGTAAGCTGGTGGCCGCTGACAGGAACGAAGGTGAAGTGCTGAGAACCTTCGAAGCAAAGCACTGCTGAAAGTCGCCCGGTGACAGGATGCTGAAGAACGAGCCGCACAGGCTCCACTAGACCAGCACGGGAACGCCCGATACAGCAACAGAGTGCTGCGCCCAAAACGCAGAACTGAGGTGGTACCGCGGAGCGCCTTCCGTCCTCACAGATGTGAGGGCGTTTTGTTTTTAAGGCAAGTGAGGAGTAATCAGTGAGCAGTGATTGGGAAGCACAAACCTGTTCACAGGTCACTAGTCACTGCTCACCAGATTTGGAGAATGATGCAGAAGAACACACTACCCAAGACCTACGACTTCAAATCCACCGAAGAGCGCATTTATGCGTGGTGGGAGCAGCAGGGCTACTTCCAGCCCAGCAATGACCCGCGCAAGCCGGGTTTTGACTCCACCAAGAAGCCCTTCGTCATCAGCATCCCGCCGCCCAACGTGACCGGCGAGCTGCACCTGGGGCATGCGCTGTTCGTGGCGATGGAAGACTTGATGATCCGCTATCACCGCATGAAAGGCGTGCCGGCCCTGTGGGTGCCAGGTACCGACCATGCCGGCATCGCGACTCAGCTCAAAGTGGAAGAGTCGATCTTGCGCACTGAGGAAGTGACGCGCGAAGAAATGGGGCGCGAGGAGTTCCTGAAGCGCACCTGGGCCTGGAAGGAGAAATACGGCAGCCTGATAACGCAGCAGATCCGCCGCCTGGGCGCCTCGTGCGATTGGAGCCGCGAGCGCTTTACGCTGGACGAGGGGCTCTCGGTAGCGGTACGTGAAGCCTTCGTGCGCTTGTATGAGAAGGGTCTGATCTACCGCGGCCCGCGCCTCATCAACTGGTCGCCCGGGCTGCGCACGGCCGTTTCCGACCTGGAGGTGGAGTACAGCGAAGAAGAGGGCACGCTGTACTACTTCAAGTACCGCATCAAGGGCACGGATGAATTCATCCCGGTGGCCACCACGCGGCCGGAAACGATCCTGGCCGACACGGCCGTGGCGGTGCACCCGGAGGATAAGCGGTATAAACAGTTCATCGGAGCTACGGCGCTAGTGCCCATGCTCGACCGCGAGATCCCGGTGATCGCCGATGACTATGTGGACCGCGAATTCGGCACCGGCGCGCTCAAGATCACCCCGGGCCACGACCCGAACGACTATGCCATCGGTCAGCGCCATAACCTGCCGGTGCTCTCGGTGCTGGATGAAGCCGCCCACATCAATGCCAGCGGCGGCGCGTATGCTGGCATGGAGCGCTTTGCAGCGCGTGAAAAGCTGTGGGGTGATATGCACAAGGCCGGCCTGACGATCAAGACCGAGAAGCGCATGCAGCGCGTGCCGCGCTCGCAGCGCGGCGGCGAGATCATCGAGCCGATGATCTCGACCCAGTGGTTCGTCACCATCAAGCCGCTGGCCGATGAGGCGCTCAAGACGGTGGACGATGGCCGCGTGCAGATCGTCCCGGAACACTTCACCAAGGTCTACCGCAACTGGCTGGAGAACATTCAGGACTGGTGCATCAGCCGCCAACTGTGGTGGGGGCATCGTATTCCCGTGTGGTACGCGCCGGACGGCAGCATGTTCTGCGCCCGCACCGAGCAGGATGCGTACACGGCGGCGCGCGCTAAGCTGGGCGCGGATGTGACGCTGACCCAGGATGAGGATGTGCTCGACACCTGGTTCTCGTCCGGCCTGTGGCCGTTCTCCACGCTGGGCTGGCCGGAGAAGACGCCTGACCTCGAATACTTCTATCCGACCGCGGTGCTGGAGACGGGCTACGACATCCTGTTCTTCTGGGTGGCACGCATGATCATGATGGGCATCGAATTCACCGGCGAAGCTCCCTTCCATACTGTGTACCTGCATGGCCTGGTGCGGGATGAGCAGGGCCGCAAGATGAGCAAGACACTGGGCAATGTGATCGACCCGCTCGAGGTGATGAATGAGTTCGGCACGGATGCGCTGCGTTTTACCTTGCTGGTGGGCAGCACGCCGGGGCAGGACATCAACCTGAGCCTGGAGAAAGTGGGCGCCAACCGCAACTTTGCCAACAAGCTGTGGAACGCCACGCGCTTCGTCATCGGTGCGCTGGAGAATGCGCCCGCCAAACAGGAAGCTGAGCTCGACTGGACCTTTGCTGACGGCTGGGTGTGGGCGCGTATGAAGCAGGTGATCGCCAACTGCGAGCGCTTGTTCGAGAATTACCAATACGGCGAAGCCGGCCGCCAGGTGTATGAATTCTTCTGGAGCGAGTTTGCTGACTGGTACATCGAGATCGCCAAGTTGCAGTTGCAGCAGGGCGGCGACCGCGCTTACAAGACGGCTGACCTGCTGGCGCGCATCCTGGATATTTGTCTGCGCCTGCTGCACCCGTTCACGCCTTTCGTGACCGAGGAGCTGTGGGGCCACCTGCGGGCCGCGGCCCTGGCGCAGGGCAGCATCATCCCTGAGAGCGCGGCCTTTGGTACTGAAAGCTGGCCAGATGCGCTGATCGTGGCGCCCTGGCCGCAGCCGCTGGCGGATGCCGGCTGGGAGCCGGCCATTTTGGCTGAGTTCGCCATCTTCCAGGATGTGGTGCGCAGCATTCGCAACCTGCGGGCGGAGAAGGGCGTCAAGCCCGGCCAGAAGCTGGCTGCAGCGATCGATGCCGGCCCGTACCATGAGATCTTTGTCGGTGACCAAGGCGCCCAGCATGCCCTGGCGGCGCTCTCCGGGCTCGAGGCGGAGACCCTGCGTGTAGAGCAGGGCGTAGCGAAGGCGGCCGACGCCGTGGCCCTGGTGGCTGGGCCGGTGCAGATCTATCTCTCGCTGGCGGGCGCGGTCGATACGGCCGCGGATAAGGCACGCCTGGAGAAAGAGCTGGCCGAGGCGCGCCAGCAGCACGCCCGCGTGGAAGGCCTGCTGGCCAGCGATTTCGGCAAGAAGGCACCGCCGGCGGTGGTGGAGAAGGAGCGCGGTCGGCTGGCGGCGTTCGCGCAGGCGATCGAGCGGCTTGAGGAGCAGATCAAGGCGTTGGGGTAGTGAGTCAAAGAGGCGGCCGTTCGGCCGCCTCTTTTTTTTCGCGGTGTGGGCAGGGGCGCAGCATGCTGCGCCCCTACAGGTATCTTGTGCATCCCGAGCGCAGCGAGGGATCCTCGTTGTGTGTGAAGGTAACTCAGGCGCAATACAGAAGACCTGTCAGCGAGGATCCTTCGCTGGTATGGGTTCGGCGATCTGGTGCGAATGTACGTACCCGCTCAGGATGACACGGGTGGTGTTCTACCCCGGCTTCTGCTGCTGATCATAGAGGTAGAACACTAGGTCTTGCGGGCCGGTCTTCTGGCCGGCGTCGTGCAGGGCGCGTAGGATCTGGGCGCGGTGGTCTGTGCCGTGGTTGGCGACGTGCAGCAGCACCTGCCAAACGGCCAGCTCGGCGTCTTCACCTTGCAGCGGCTTGCTCACCAGGGTTTCTTCGGTGAGGTCGTTGATGTATGTCCGCATGGCCTCTTCGACCTGGTCCCAATAGGCGCGCAGGGTCGGGCGGTCCTTGCCGGGGTTCTGCTCGTCGATCTCTTCTTCAGGCATCGGTGCGCCGAGGTCGAGGAACCAGATGTGGTCGACGCGGATCAGGTGGGCGATCTGCGTGCGCAGCGAACCCATCGAATAGTCCAGCGGCTGGGTCCAGATCTCCTCGGGCAGCTCGGCCAGGTGGCGCTGCCAGATCTTGCGATTCTCGCTGATGTGATAGTCGTACAAGGTGCGGAAGGCTTCAACGTTCACGTTTCTCTCCAAAGTTTTGTTCAAGGATCTTTTCGTGCGGCGGGTCGAATGGCAGCGGCTCGACGCACTCAGGCACGTCGTTGACCGCGTTGCTGACGATGGGGGCGACCTGATGATAGGTCATCTCGTCTGGTGGGTAGGGCTGCAGCAGCGCTTGCAGGGTCTTTGGGTCGCTAACCTCGCCGGGCTGCAGCCAGGCGGCGATGTGCTCGGCAGGCAGGATGACGCCCATGCGGTGGTGGATCTGCTTGACCAGCGCGTTGGGCGCGCAGGTGATGGTGGCGCAGGTCTTGACCTCGGAGCCGTCCATCGAGTGCCAACTGTCCCAAACGCCGGCCAGGGCGAACGGGCGGCGCGATCTGAGGTGCACCCAGTACGGAACCTTCTCGCGCTTGCGCGGGAACTTGACCCATTCGAAGATGCCATCGGCCAGCACGATGCAACGGCGGTAGCGGAACGGGCCGCGGAATGCGGGGGTGCGGGTGATGCCCTCGGAGCGGGCGTTAATGAGCAGCGAGGTCATCTTGGCGCCGCCGGAGAACGAGGGGATCAGGCCCCAGTTGACGAAGTCAACTTTGTTGCTGCCATCGTTGAGCACGACGGCGACGGGTTGGGTGGGAGCGATGTTGTAGCGCGGAGCAAGCTGGTCTGGCACGCTGAGCCAGGGGAAAGTGTCCCGGATGAGGTCAGGGCTGGCGGTCAATGTAAATCTGCCCGGCATGGCGACATTCTAACCGGGGAAGCGCGGGCGCAGTTGCGGCGTGGGCTCGGCCATGTCCATGAGGCGTGGCTGGAAGCTGGGCTGGCGGCCGTTGAGCAGCACGAAGGGTGCGCTGCGCTTGGGCACGATGCCGAGCTGCTTGAGCTGCTCCAGGCTGGTGATGGCGCGCTGGCGGCGGGCACGTAGGATGGCATCCGCGCTCTTGGGGCCGATGCCGGGCACCAGCAGCAGCTGCTCGCGGCTGGCGGTGTTGAGCTCGACCGGCTTGTGCAGCAAAGTTTGCTCGGCCCAGGCGGTCTTGGGATCTTTGTTGAGCGGTAGGTTACCGCTCTGGTTGAAGGGCAGCTCCTCCATGGCGAAGCCGTAATCGCGCAGCAGGAAGGAGGCCTGGTACAAGCGGTGCTCGCGCCAGGGATTCTCCGGGCGGTGATTCTCCAGCGGGGTGTCAATGATGGGCGAGAAGGCCGAGTAGTAGGTGCGCTTGAGCTTGAGCTCGTGATAGAGATATTCGGAGGTCGAGACCAGCTCCACATCGGTCTCGTCGGCGCCGCCCACGACGAACTGAGTGACCGAGCTGGCCCAGCGCCCGTTCCAGGTGCTGGCGGGCGCCTCATTGACGCGGATCTCCTGCGCCCACTTGAGCGGGGCCAGCAGCTCGTCTGCGAATTTCTTCATCGGCGCCAGGGTCGCCAGGCGCTGGGCGTTGGCGCCCTCCAGGTTGACCGAGATGCGATCGGCCAGTTGCATGGAGCGGCGCACCTGGTCACGGTCGGCGCCGGGCATGATCTTGAGGTGCAGGTAGCCGCGGAAGCCGAGCTTGTTGCGCAGGATCTCGGCCGTGTCAATCAGCTTGTCCTGGGTGGTGACGCCGCCCTTGATGATGCCGGAGCTGAGGAAGAGCCCTTCGACCAGGCGCTGGCGGTAGGCCTGATAGGAGACCTGAGCCATTTCGTCTGGCTTGATGGTGATGCGCTGCATTTTGCTGCGGCCGGCGCGGAAGGGGCAGTAGTTGCAGTTGCGCTCGCATGCGGTGGTGAGCATGCTCTTTACCACCTTCATCTTGCGGCCGCCGGGCAGGGCAACCTCGCTGATGGGGATGGTGGCGACGGGGCGGGCGGGCAGCTGGCGGCCGCCGACCACGGGGGCGCAGATCTGGTCGTTCTCGCTATCGGCTTCGAGGTGCATATCGCGCCCGACGACGCGGAGTTTTTGCAGCGTTTCCATGCGGCTATATTCGCACATATGTTCTAGTGTGGCAAGGGTTGTCAAGGTGGGCTCATGTTGTGATGCTCTTTCGGCCAGGACGGCTGTCTATTTCTTCTCTCTTTCCAGGGGCGCTGCCCCTGGCACCCCGCAAAGGGGAAACAGCTGTTTCCCCTTTGGAACCCCTTCGCAATCGTTTAGCTGGTGTTTGCAGCCATTGGTGTGCTCTGAGGGTCCCGCGCCGCAGGTTTGAAGGGTTGGCGTGTCGATGGGTGCGAAATCGAATTGGTGCGGCAAAGATTGGTTCGCTGCGCTTGCAATGACGATGTTGGGGGTGCACTGCAGTGTGTCCTGGTCTTTTGAAAAGTACGCGGCTTGGAAGATGCGCCAGCGAAGATCCTTCCCTAGTCTGGCATCGGCGTTCTGGTGTGGATATATAAACCCGGTCAGGATGACACGGGATGAGGGCAGATTGCTTCGCTTCGCTCGCAATGACAAGGCGCATCGTCATTCCGGACGAGCCGCGTAGCGGCGAGGAGGAATCCCTTAGGACATTATAAATAGGGATGGAATTTTGTGACCTAAAGGATTCCTCGCGGCCTTCGCCGCTTCGGAATGACGTACCACTCTAAAAAAGAGAGCGCACGGAGTGCGCTCTCTTTTTGTCTGACAGGCTCATAACCCGAAGGTTCCCGGTTCGAGTCCTTGAGTTAGTGATGAAGAATCTGAGACAAGAACAGCTTGGTGCGGTCTTCTTTGGGGGATTTGAAGATCTGCTCGGGCGTGCCGCTTTCGACGATCTCACCTTTGTCGAAGAAGAACATGCGGTCGGCCACGGCGCGGGCGAAGCCCATCTCGTGCGTGACAACCAGCATGGTCATGCCGGTCTTGGCCAGCTCGATCATGGCATCGAGCACCTCTTTGATCATTTCGGGGTCGAGGGCGCTGGTGGGCTCGTCGAAGAGCATGATCTTGGGCTCCATGGCCAGGGCGCGGGCAATGGCGACGCGCTGCTGCTGTCCGCCGGAGAGCTGGCCGGGATACTTGTTGGCCTGCTCGGGGATGCCGACCCGTTTGAGCAGCTCCATGGCCTTGGCCTCGGCGCGGGGCTTGTCCCACTTCTTCACCCAGATGGGGGCTAGGCTGACGTTCTGCAGCACGGTGAGGTGGGGGAACAGGTTGAACTGCTGGAAGACCATGCCGGTCTCCTCGCGGATCTTTTCGATGTTGCGCACATCATGGCTGAGCTCGATGCCATCCACCACGATGTCGCCTTGCTGGTGCTCTTCCAGATGGTTGATGGTGCGGATGAAGGTGGACTTGCCCGAGCCAGACGGCCCGAAGATCACGATCACTTCACCCTGGTTCACTTCCATGCTCACGCCGCGCAGGGCGTGAAAATCGCCAAACCATTTGTGGACGTCCTTGGCGATGATGATGGGTTTCTTGTCTGCGGTCATGGTTCTCCTCGCAACTTAGCGTTTGCCTACGCCCAGTGAATCTTCCAGGCGGATACTGACATAGGACATGGCGTAACTAAACACCCAATACAGCAGGGATATGAAAGCGTACACCTCGCGGTGGGTGCCCAGGAAGGCGGGCTGGGCCAGCACCGTGCGGGCAATGCCCACCAGGTCGAACAGGCCTACGATGGCGACCAGGGCGGTGTCCTTGAACAGGGCGATGAACTGGCCCACCAGGATGGGGATGATCAGGCGCAGCGCCTGGGGCAGGATGATGAGGCCCATCGAGAGCGTGGTGCTGAGCCCCAGGGCGTAGGCAGCCTCGTACTGGCCCTTGGGGATGGCCTGCAGGCCGCCGCGCACATTCTCGGCCAGGTAGGCGGCGCTGAACAGCGTGATGCCGACCATGGCACGCAGCACACGGTCGATCGTGACGCCGGAGGGCAGGAACAGCGGCAGCATGAGCTGGGCCATGAACAGGATGGTGATGAGCGGCACGCCGCGCACCACCTCGATGAAAGTGATGCAGAACCAGCGCACGATGCGCAGGTCTGACTGGCGGCCGAGGGCCAGCAGCACACCGATGGGGAAGGAGAACACAATGCCCACGATGGTGAGCATGAAGGTGAGCATCAGGCCGCCCCATAAGTTGGTGCCTACCTGAGGCAGCGGGCCGCCGTCGCCAAAGCCGCGCAGCAGCAGAATGAAGATGAGCGGCCAGATCACCCAGCCAATTCCCACCACGCTGCGCATAGCCTTGCCTGCGCCGCGGGCCAGCCACCAGCCAGCGGCCAATAGAGCGCCCATGGCCAGTAGCCAGGTGCGCGAGGGGCCGCTGACCACGAAGGCCAGCGCCGCCAGCAGCACGACCAGGCCGATGGTGAAGCGGGTCGAGGTTTTGCCCTTGCCCCAGATGGACAGCGAGTTACCGATGAGGAAAGACAGCAGCAGCATCGAGACCCAGATGCGCCAGACCTGAGCGATGGGGTATTGGCCCAGCAGGATCAGGCGCAGGTTGGTCTGGATGACGGCCCAATCCGCCTCGGTGAAGACCCAGGTGATCAGCCCGCGCAAGGTGACGAAGGTCAGCCAGGCGGCGGCCACCGTGAGGATGGCGTTGCTCCAGGAGTTGAACAGGTTCTTGCGCAGCCAGCCCAGCAGGGTCTGGCGCTCAGCCAGGGGTGGTTTCATGATCGCTTCGCTCATTTAGCGCTCCACCAAACGCACACGGGCGTTGTACCAGTTCATGAAGATCGAGGTGATGAGGCTGAACATCAAGTAGGTGAGCATGACCAGCGTGATCATTTCCACGGCGCGGCCGCTCTGGTTCAGGATCGTGTTGGAGACGTAGAACAGATCCGGGTAGCCCACTGCGATAGCCAGTGACGAGTTCTTGGTCAGGTTGAGGTATTGGCTGGTGAGCGGGGGGATGATGACTTGCAGCGCCTGCGGGAACACAACCAGGCGCAGGGTTTGGAAGCTGGTCAGGCCGATGGCGCGGGCAGCTTCGACCTGGCCTTTGGAGACGGCCTGGATGCCGGCGCGCACCACCTCGCCGATGAAGGCCGCGGTGTACAGTACCAGGCCGGACACCAGGGCCATGAACTCAGGCGTGAAGATGCGGCCGCC
Organism: Anaerolineales bacterium; assembly: GCA_019454165.1. Lineage (GTDB taxonomy): Bacteria > Chloroflexota > Anaerolineae > Anaerolineales > UBA11579 > JAMCZK01. The sequence goes on from CP075367.1 coordinate 1,398,474, forward strand.
GCGGATGTTAAGACCCTGCACCGCGGGCAGATCGAGACTGAGCGGGGCAGCTGGCTGCAGGAACCAGCCAGCCACCGCCACGGCGATGAAGGCCAGCGGTGCCCACACGATGGCGAGCGGGGCTTTGCCGGTGCGCTTGCCCTGGAAGTGGAAGATTACGATGATGGCGAGAGCCAGCAGCAGGCCGCCGAGCAGGAACAGCTTGAAGGCCGGCCAGGTTTCGGTGGGGATGCCCCAGGGGATGCCGATGCCGCGGTTGCTGAGGATGATGTTGCCCGGCCATAGGATGGCATCCCGCACCAGTGGGAGTTTGAGGAAGACGCCCAGATACCAAAAGATTAGGAAGACCAATAAGGACAAGTTGCGCATCAGCTCCAGGTAGGCGGTGGCCAGGTTGCGCACCAGCACATTGCTGGAGAGGCGCGCCACGCCCAGAATGATGCCGAGGATTGTGGACAGCAGGATACCGACCGCGCTGACCAGCAGCGTGTTGTACAGACCGGCCAGGAAGGCCTGGATGTAGGCGGAGCTGCGCGTGTAGTGGTTGAGGGTTTCGGCCAGGTCAAAACCGGCTGTGTTCTGCAAAAAGCCGATGCCCAGCGTGGTGCCTTGCTGGCGCAAGCCATTGACCATGTTTTGGATCAATATATAGCCAAAGAACAGCACTGCGGCGCCAAAGGCCAGCTGCGCCAGCAATCTGAGCACCCGCTCGTCTCTCCAGAATGGCGGGTTGGCATGTGCTTTGGGGGCGTTTGCCATGCATTCCTCCTACTTACAAATACGGGGGCGGGCATGTGCCCGCCCCCGTATCGTGTTCGTGTAACAGGTAAGCCGGTCTAGCGGAAGGGCGGAGCGTAGAGCAGGCCGCCTTCGGTGTAGAGGCTGTTCAGACCGCGGGGGATGTAGGTCGGAGTGTCCGGACCCAGGCTGCGGTTGTAGACCTCTTCGTAGTTACCCACCTGGCTGATGATGTTGTAGGCCCAGTCGGCGCTCAGGCCCAGGGCTGCACCCAACTCGCCCTCGGCGCCCAGCATACGCAGGACTTCGGGGTTGGAGCTGGTCATCATGCTGTCAACATTGGCGGAGGTGACGCCGAACTCCTCAGCGGAGATCAGAGCGAACACGGTCCACTGCGCAATGTCGAACCACTGGTCGTCACCGTGGCGAACCATGGGGCCCAGGGGCTCCTTGGACATGGTGACGTCCAGGATCACGTGCGCCTCGGGGTCAGCCAACACAGTGCGGCGGGAAACCAGGCCGGACTTGTCGGTGGTGACGGCGTCACAGCGGCCCTCGGCGTAGGCGGCGAAGGTGCCATCGGCATCTTCGAAGACGGCCGGGGTGTAGCTCACACCGGCGGCGGCGAAGACGTCAGCCAGGTTCAGCTCGGTGGTGGTGCCGGTCTGCACGCAGATCGTGCCGCCATCCAGGCCAGCGATGTCAGTGATGCCGCTGTCCTCGCGGACCATCAGACCCTGACCATCGTAGAAGGTGGTGTGCACGAAGTTGCCGCCCAGCTCGGTGTCACGCAGGGTGCTCCAAGTGGTGTTGCGGCTCAGTACGTCGATCTCGCCGGACTGCAGAGCGGTGAAGCGCTCAGCGGCAGTGACGGGGCGGAACTCCACGGCGTCAGCGTCGCCAAAGATGGCGGCGGCCAGAGCGCGGCAGTAGTCCACGTCCACACCGGAGAAGTTGCCGTCGGCATCAACGTAGCCGAAGCCAGGCACCTGCGAGTTGACACCGCAGATCAGGTTGCCGCGGGACTGCACGGCTTCCAGGGTTACGCCGTAGCCGGAGGGGGTGGTGAAGATCACCTCGGCCGGGGCGGCGGTGGGCTGCTCAGCCGGAGCATCACCAGTCGCAGGGGCGGGGCTGCCACCACAAGCGGCCAGGAGCACCGCAGTGGCCAACAGCAGACCCAAAATGGGGTACAGCTTCTTGGTCATATATCTTTTCTCCTTACAAGATTTGGTATGACTGGCCTGGATAGGCCCATTTAGTAGTACGTCAGTACCGTTGCGTAGGTAATTCGTATACTAAACGCCAGAATGGAGAACGCGATTATAAGGGTAAAAGGGAAAACGAATCAACCCCGAACTTGCAAAGGGGTGACGCGTTGTAGGGGCTTTTTGCGAGAATTTTAAGATTTCAGCTCGGGCAGATCTGGCAATTGGGCTTGCGAAGCCAGATTTTCAAGATTGAGCTTGGGCAGGTCTTCGATCTTGCTGAGGCCGAAGTGCTGCAGGAATTCCGAGGTGGTGGAGTACAGGATCGGGCGGCCGGGGCCATCGGCGCGGCCGGCTTCTTCCACCAGGCCGTGGGTCAGCAGCGAACGGATCGAGCTGTCGCTATTCACGCCGCGCACGGAATCGATCTGGGGGCGGGTGATGGGCTGCTGGTAGGCCACGATGGCCAGGCACTCCAGCGCGGCGGCGCTGAGGCGGGTGCTGGCTTCGAGGTGCAGGAAGCGCTCGACCAGCGGAGCGGCTTCCGGCGCGCTGATGAGGCGCAGCTCGCCGCGGTAGCGTTGCAAGCGGATGCCGCGGGCGGCGAAGCCCTCTTCCACGGCGGGCAGGGCGGCCTCGACCTGCTTGGGCGGCACCTCCAGCGCGGCGGCGAGCTGGTTCACGGCCACCAGGCCGGGGGCCACGAAGAGCAGCGCTTCAATGCGCGCTTCGAGGGAGAGTTTTTCTTCGCGTGCTGTTTCGGATGCCTTTTTTGCCGCCATGCTATATTTGCTCTACCTTTCTGATGAGCAAGCGCGCATTATACCAGCCGGGCCTCTTGGCCCTGATTCTGTGCCTGCTGGCGGCCTGCAGCCCGGCGGCTGCGGCCGCCGAGACGATCCAGGTCAGCGTGATCGCCGATGGTGAAAGCCACACGCTGAGCGTGGCGGCTGGCAGCCGGGTCAGCCTGGCGCTGCAAGCGGCGGGCGTGACGCTCGGCCCGCTGGACCGCGCCGAGCCGCAAGCTCTGGCGCAGGTGGAGGCCGGCGACGAGATCCGCGTCGTGCGGGTGGAGGAAGCCTACGAAGTCGTCGAGCAGGTGCTGTCGTTCGTCTCACGCACGCTGCAGAACGAAGCGCTGGCGGTGGGCGAGCAGCGCTTGATTCAGAACGGAGTGAATGGCCTCGAGGAGGTCACGTACCGCCTGCTGTACGAAGATGGCGAGCTGGTCTCGCGGACGGCGGTACGCTCGCAAGTCGTCACCGCGCCAGTGGAAGAGATCGTCATGATCGGGGCGCAGTCTCCGTTCAGCTCGGTGAATATTCCCGGGCGGCTGGCGTTCCTGGCGGGCGGCAACGCCTGGCTGTTGGAAGATAACACCGGCTCGCGCCGGGCGCTGGTCACCACCGGCGACCTGGACGGGCGTGTATTTGAGATCTCGCCGGATGGGGACTGGCTCCTGTTCTCGCGCAGCAGTGAGGCGGAAGGCCAGATCAATACCCTGTGGGTGGTGAGCCTGAACGACCTGCGCGTGATCGAACTGGACGTAGCCAACGTGGTGCACTATGCGGGCTGGGCGCCGGGCGGGAGCGCGACCCAGATCGCTTTCTCGACCGTGGAGCCGAGCCTCAATCCGCCCGGCTGGGCCGCCAACAATGACCTGCAGTTCATCAACTTTACGCCGGGCGGCGATGTGACCGAACCGCGCCTGGGCCTGCCGGCCCGGCCTACGGATGGCCTGTACAGCTGGTGGGGCTCAGCCTACGCCTGGAGCGCGGATGGCGAGACGCTGGCCTTCACCCGGCCGGACGCGGTGGGTCGCGCCGAGATTGACACCGACCGCCTGCAGACCCTGCTGGCGCTGACGCCGTACCAGACCAATAGCGATTGGGCCTGGATGCCAACGCTGGCCTGGGGCGATGACGGTTGGCTGTACACGGTGGAGCATGCCGAGCAGAGCGGCGTCGAGACGCAGCAGCGCTCACAGCTGTTCGACCTGGTGGCGCTCTCGCCGCAAGGCGAGCTGCGCCGCCTGGCGCAGAACGTGGGCATGTTCGCCAACCCGGCGCCGGAGCCCGGCGGCGGGCAGGTGGCCTATTTGCAAGCCTTCACGCCCACCCAGAGCGACATCAGCAGCTATGAGCTGAGGGTGCTGGCGCCTGGGAGCGGCGCCAGCATGGCGCTGTTCCCGCCGCAGGGTGCGGCGGGCTTGCAGCCGCAGCGGCTGGCCTGGTCGCCGAGCGCGGAGGCGGGGGCGATGATCGCGTTCGTGTACCAGGGCAACCTGTGGGTGGTGAACGTGCTCACGGGCGAGGCGCGCCAACTGACGGGCGACGGCCTGGTGAGCGCGGTGGACTGGGAGTAGGAGTCTACCATCCACAGATGAACACGGATGCTTTAACTGCTGATAAATGCAGATACTGAACTGCTTAACCACAAAGACACAAAGGACGCGAAGAAAGCGGTTTGTAACAAGGTTTAGCTTTGTGCTCTTTGTGCCTTTGTGGTGGGATTTTGGGATAGGCAGAGTGTCCACAGATGAACACGGATAAACACAGATATGAGACTTGCCTTTCCCTTCCCCCTATCTGTGTTCATCTGCGTCTATCTGCGGCAGACGTATTCCATATCCCCATCTGTGTTCATCTGTGGATGATTTCGCAGCGTGTTAAAATGGGGCGTTGTTAGCAACACTCCAAGACCAAAAGAGAGCATACATGCGAATACTGGTAACTGGCGCTGCGGGCTTTTTGGGCTCGCATTTGTGTGACCGCCTGCTGGCCGAGGGCCACGAGGTGGTGGGGATGGACAATTTCGTCACCGGCAAGCCGGAGAATTTGGCCCACCTCAGCACGAATGAGCGCTTTTTGTTCATCAAGCACGACGTGTCGAATTACATCTCCGTGCCGGGCAAGCTGGATGCGGTCATGCACTTCGCCTCGCCGGCCAGCCCCAACCCCAACTCACCCATCGGCTATCCCAACTTGCCGATCCAGACCATGAAGGCCGGCGCGCTGGGCACCCACAACACGCTGGGCGTGGCGCTGGCCAACAACGCGCGCTTCATGCTGGCCTCGACCAGCGAGATCTACGGTGACCCGCTGGAGCATCCCCAGAAGGAGAGCTACTGGGGCCACGTGGACCCCATCGGTGAGCGCTCGGTGTACGACGAGGCCAAGCGCTTCGCCGAAGCGCTGACGATGGCGTACCACCGCTTCCACAAGGTCAACACCTGCATCGTGCGCATCTTCAATACCTATGGGCCGCGTATGCATGTGGATGATGGCCGCGCCGTGGCCAACTTCATCCAGCAGGCCTTGCGCGGTGAGCAGCTGACCATCTATGGCGATGGGCAGCAGACGCGCAGCTTCTGCTATGTGGATGACCTGATCGATGGCATCTACCGCCTGCTGGTGTCCGATATTCACGAGCCGGTCAACATCGGCAACCCGGATGAGATCACTATTGAACAGTTCGCCAAAGAGATCGATGCCCTGGTTGGCAAAGAGGCCGGGCTGGTGTATGAGAAGAAGCAGTTCCTGCCGGGCGATCCGCTGCGCCGCCAGCCTGATATCACGCGGGCGCGTGAGTGGCTGCAGTGGGGGCCAACGATCTCGTTGCGGGATGGGTTGAGCAAGACCATCCAGTACTTTCGGCAAGAATTAGGACAGAAATGAAAGTGCGCAGCAAGCGGCGTGAGCTGAAGCGCTTTGCGCGCTTCTCCACCGTGGGCGCCATTGGCGCCCTGGTTGATTTTGGCGTATTCAACGTGCTGCTGAACGTGCTGCATGTGCTGCCGCTGCTGAGCCAGGCGGCTTCGTTCCTGGCGGCGGTGACCAGCAACTTCATCCTCAACCGCAAATGGACCTATCGGGACTCGCGCTCCAAGCCGTGGTCCCAGCAGTTGGCGCAATATGGGCTGGTGAACCTGGCCGGCCTGCTGATCCGCACGCCGATCTTCAATGGCCTGGCGGCCTGGTTTGACCGCCTGGCGGGCACGCGCCCGATGCCTTTTGGACTCAGCACCTATTCTGTCACTCACAACCTGGCCCTGGCCGGCGCGATCGGTATCGTGCTGTTCTGGAACTTCTTCGTCAACCGCTTCTGGACCTATGGAGATGTAGAGTTAGGTAAGTGAGCTAGCTTTAGGGCACAAACAAAAAGAGCACGGCGAAGCCGTGCTCTTTTTGTTTTACGCTTTTGCGCCTACGGCTTGCTTGGCGCGGCGGCCAACCGCTAGCGCAGTTTGCAAATCCTCAAGCGTTAGCATAGCCGCGCGCTCATCCCGAGCGACGATAAGGGAAGCGGCATACAGCACCGCGTTGAGGATATCCCCACCGGCAAGGCCTTCGCTCTCGTAGGCCAGTTGACGCCAATCGTCCACCGTCAGTTGGTGGGGCAGGCGGCTCGGAATATGGCGTTGCCACAGGGTGAGCCGGGCGGTTTCGTCTGGCAGCGGCATAGCTACGTGGCTGAGGATGCGGCGCGTGAAGGCCGGATCGTAGTTGGAGGCCAGGTTGGTGGCGAAGACGACCACGCCGGCGAAACGGTCCAGTTCCAGCAGCATCACGGACCGGCTGACATTCACGGCATGGTCTGTGCTTTGCGATACGTTGGTGAGGCGTTTGCCCAGGATGGAGTCAGCTTCGTCAAAGAACAGCAGCGCTCCGGTTTGGCTTGCTTTCGCAAAGGCGGCCTTGATGTTCTTGGGCGTCTCGCCGACATACTTGGACTCCACCTCGGCGTAGTTGACGCGGATGATGCCGAGGCCGAGTTCACCGGCGATGGCTTCAGCGGCCAGGCTCTTGCCGGTGCCGGGCGGGCCGTAGAAGTTGATGGCCGTGCGCCCGCCATGTGGGTCAATCTCCGCCAAGCCGAATTCCTCATAGAGGAGGCGGTGGTGGCGTATCTTGGTCACCATAGCGCGGATTTGGCTCAGCGTGTGTTCGTCTGCGATGAGATCAGCCAGTTGGCGCATAGGAGTCTCGACCTCAAACATGGCCAGGCGGCGGGCGGCGTCTCCGGCTTCGGCGGCCAGTTTGCTGTTGGCCTGTATGGCTGGCGTAGCGCTGCTCATTCTTTCAGAATCCCTAGTTCTCGTTGCAGCCACTCGGTCTCCAACGTGTCCACATAGTGGTTGATGGCTTGCTGCAGGAAGGCGGGCAGTCCGGGATGGATGGCGGTGAAGGTGGCGTTGAAATCCGGGTGCTCGTTGTACATATCACCCAGGCCGCGTAGCATGTCGAAGGTGGGCTCGTAGAAATTGCGCAGGTGCTGGTGCCACTGCGCCAGGTTGGCCTGTACCTGGCTGCTGGCGGGTTCTGTATCTATGTGGTTTGCAATCTCCTGATAGATGCGGCCACCCTCGGCCATGATTTCGGCTTGCTTCTCTCTGCTGTAGCTGTTCCATAGCTTGATGGTTTCGCGGGCGCCGTCGCCCCAGTTTTCAATCGCCTGTGCCTCGTGGGCTTGTTGCTTCTCTTCGCTGAAGCCCTCAAACAGCTTTTTCTCGCTCATCAGTACTTCTCCTATCAAGTGCATGATTGTGGCGTCTACGGTGCGGATTAGGCGCTGGGTGTGCAGCTGGCGCTCCTGCAGGCGCAGGCGGTGCACCTGCAGCGCGCTCAGCAGGTCAAAGCCGGGCTGCTGCAAGGCAGCCTTGATTTTGTCGAGTTCAAAGCCCAGCTCACGGAAGAACAGGATTTGCTGCAGGCGCAGCACATCCTGTTCGTCGTAGTGACGGTATCCGTTGGGGCTAACTTTGGCCGGTTTCAGCAGGCCAATCTGGTCGTAGTGGCGCAGAGTGCGCGGCGTTACTCCGGCCAGGTCTGCAAGCTGCTTTACCGTGTACATCTTGGTGTCCATGCCAGAGAGCATACGCTATGACGTAGCGTCAATGTCAAGGGGTGGAAAAGTTCACTCGCAGCAGCAAACAAAAAGAGCACGGCCTCGCCGTGCTCTTTTTTTTGTCTGTGCCGGTCAGTCTTTGGGTAGTTTGGCGGCCGCCCGGGCAACCTCATCTGGGGTCAGGCGGATGTCAAAGTCTTCAAGCTGATAGACTCGCATTGCCTTGCCATCGGCGGAAACTTCCAAGCCGCTTGAGACCAGACCGGCTTCCTCCAGCTTCTTGAGGTGCATGATCAGCAGGGGGCGGCTGATCTCCAGGTCACGGGCCAGTTGGCTGACATAGTTGCTGCTGCTGCGCAGCGCCGCTAGGATGCGCATGCGGTGCGGGTTGTCTAAGGCGGCCATGACCAGCGGCAGGTTGTGGGTGGGCTTAGGGCTGCTCATGGTCAGATTAGTGCTGCGGCTGCTTAGTGCTACTCAACCTCACGCAGCAGCTTCTCGATGGCGGCCACTTTGCTGCGCAGCTCCTGTACGCCTTCGTTGATCTCGGTCAGCGTTGCCTGAACTTCGGCTGAATTCTCGCGGGACTTTCCTTTGATCACCATCGAAATGAAAATGAAGGTGATCGCTACAACGGCAACGATCATGATGAACAGGTATGGGGTCATTTCGAACATTTTGTCTCTCCAATTTGGTTATGTGTAATAAATATATTACATGTGTATTGTTTATTTGTCAAGTATGGAATAAAAAGAGCCGCCCCAACGGGCGGCTCTTTTTTTTGAGTTGGGTAGGAGGACTACAGCCCCAGCAAACGAGCCAGCGAGTCGCTCCAGAAAATGCCAGCCGCCATCAGCAAGCCGGCGATGGCGTGCAGCTGGATGGTGGTGACGTTGGCGCGCACCAGGCTGCGCTCGCGGTATTCGCGCAGGATCACGCGGCTGGCCTGGATGGCCAGCGGGGCGGCGGCCAGGATCAGCAAGGCGCCGATGGGGAACAGGCCGCTGACTAGGGTCCAGTACAGCGCCAGGCCGAAGGCGGCCAGCATGAGCAGCACGTAGCCGTAGCGAGCGCGCTCCTTGCCCAGCACCACCACCAGGTTCTCTTTGCCGGTGGCCTTGTCGGCTTCTTCATCAGGGAACTGGTTGATCCACAGGATGGCGATGGTCAGCAGGCCGATGGGCACACCGGCCAGGAAGTCGGCCAGGGTGGCGCGGCCGGTGAGGGCGTAGACCGTGCCGGCCACGGCCAGCGGGCCGAAGCTCAAGCCCACGGCCAGCTCGCCCAAGCCCTTGCGGGCGGCCAGGCGCAGCGGGGGCGCGGTGTAAAAGTAGGCGAAGAAGGCGCCCAGCAGGCCGAAGGCCAGCAGACCCCAGCCGCTTTGCAGCGCCAGCACCAGGCCCATGCCGCCGGAGAGCAGCAGAGCGATGCTGGCAACCGCCAGCAGGGTCTTCTCGTTCACCAGGCCGAGCTCGATCGAGCGGCTGCCGCCGGAGTAGGGCAGGAAGTAATCATTGTTGGCGGGGTCGGTGCCGCTGGTCCAGTCAAAGTAATCGTTGAAGGTGTTGGCGGACACGTGCAGCAGGATGCCGGCGAACAGCGCCAGCAGGAACTTGCCGGTGGGGAAGGGCGAGACGATGTTGTTGGCGGCCACCCAGGCGCCGCCGATGAGGATCGGCACGATAACGGCGGTGAGGAATGGGGCGCGGGTGATGACCAGCCAGGTGAAGATCTTGGTCATCAGGCTGATCTTGGGCATGGCCTGCTTGACCGGCAGATCGATCTCCTCGGTCACGCCGCAGAAACCATCCTGCACGCCATCTTTGAAGGTGGGGGTGATGCGAATGTCGGCGGCGAACAGCTCGCCGTTCTTGCGCACGAACACCGTACGGCCAACGTACTCGCCTTTTACGGAGGCGGTCTTGAGCCAGGTGGGTACGTGCTCGAGCACGACCTGGCCGGGCGAGAAGAGCGAGACGCGCTTCTTGCCGACGATCTCTTCCTTGGTATAGCCGAACATCACTTCGGAGCCATCACCGAAGGTCTCGATGCGGCCTTCCAGGTCACACGTGATCACTGATTTTGCGAGGGTTTTTGCCATAACAGTCTCCTAGCCTATTGGGGAAAGAATCTGTTTTGTGCGTTTCATCACAATTATAGGGCGTTTCGTTATCTTGTCAACGCCGTTCATGGGCTGACATTACGCAAAAAGCGAAACCAAATCGCGGCCCTGGCGTATAACATGGTGCAAGAGAAACGTGAGGAATTCATTGCAGCCTGATGAGCAGAAATGGCTGCGCATGGCCCAGCAGGGCGATGCGCAGGCTTTTTCACAATTGGTGGAGCTGTACGCGACCCCAGTCCACAACTTGTGCTACCGCATGCTGGGCAACACCCAGGATGCGGAGGATGCCGCGCAGGAAGCGTTCCTGCGGGCGTTCCGAGCCATCGGCCGCTATGACCCCAAGCGCAAGTTTGCCAGTTGGCTGCTGAGCATCGCCGCCAACTACTGCATTGACCAGTACCGGCGGGCACGCTTCAACACCGTCTCGCTGGACGAGTCGCCCGAGGCCAGCCTGGGCGACAAGAGCGCCGGGCCAGCGGCGCGGCTGGTGCAGCGCGAAACACAGGATGAGCTGCAGGCGCTGCTGACCCGCCTGGACCCGCGCGACCGGGCGGCCATCATCCTGTACTACTGGCATGAACTCTCGTATGAGGAGATCGCTGCGCAGCTTTCCCTCAGTGAGAGTGCGCTGAAAAGCCGCTTGCACCGCGCCCGGCGCAGCCTGGCCGAGGCCTGGGAACGGAGCCAGCAGCAACCCGCAGCAAGGAGCAAGAAACATGAACAAGCCACCGTACGAAACTGAGACTTTGCCACCCAGCTGGGCCGCGCTCGAAGAGCGCCTGCGCTCAGCCGAGATGGTGGCGCCGCGGGCGGGCTTCGCCCGCCGCTGGCAGGCGCGCTGGCGTGCCGCCGGGGCGCCGCAGGTTTCACGCGCGCAGGCCGCCGGGTTGCTGGCAGCCTCTGGCTTGTTGACGCTGGCTTTGTTCGTGCTGCTGCTGGCGCTGCTGCCGCCGTTGGGCGAGCTGCAGCCCGACCATCTGCTGGCGGATGTTGTGCGCAGCCTCAGCACGCTGGCGGTGGCCAGCCGCGTGCTGGTGAACACGTTGAACAGCTTGCTGGCGCAGATCCCGAGCGCCGTATGGATCGTAATGAATACCAGCGCACTGGCAGCCCTGGTGCTGACCGTGCTTCTGCTGGACCGAAGGAATGTAGGTAAGGAGACAAAATGATGCGTTCAAAATGGTTTGCAGCCCTGCTGTTGGCTGCTGTGGTGGTGTTGGCCCTGCCGGGTGTGGCGTATGCAGCCCCGGCCGCGCTGCCTGCCTTGGATGAGATCGTACTGGGGCGTGACTTCACGCTCGAGGCGGGCCGCACCCTGAGCGGCGACCTGGTGGTGCTGGGCGGCAGCCTGGTGCTGGAAGAGAACAGTGAAGTGACCGGCCAGGTGGCCGTGATCGGCGGCGATGCGGACATCTCTGGCCGCATCGAAGGTGACCTGGTGGTCATCGGTGGCGAGGCGACCCTGAATGCTGGCGCGGTGCTCAACGGCGATCTGGTCGTGCCGACCGGCATGGCCGAGATCTCCCCGGCGGCGATCGTGCGCGGCAGTACCGTGTACGATGTGCAGTTCCCCTGGGGTGATGACACCTGGCGCGGCCCTGACGGCATGCGCAACTTCGGCAATATGCCTGAGCCGACCTATGTAGCCCGCGAGATCGGACGCGGCATCTGGGCTGACTTTGTGTGGCTGCTGTTCCGCTCGGTGGCGATGGCTACCGTGGCTTTGCTGCTGGTGCTGTTCATGGAGCGCCACATGCGCCAGGTGGCGAAGGTGATCACCGAGCAACCGCCGTTGGCGGCAGGCGTTGGCCTGCTGACCGTGCTGGCGGTGGGCGCGGCCGCGGTGATGCTCAGCATCACGCTGATCTTCATCCCCGTGGCGGTATTGCTGCCCTTCCTGTTGGTGACGGCCTGGGCCTTTGGCTGGATCAGCCTGGGAGTTGAAGTCGGCCGCCGCATGGCGGACGCCTTCAAGGCGGTATGGTCGCCAGCGCTGCAGGCGCTACTGGGCACCTTCACGCTGACCTTCGCCGTGGGCGCGGTGGGCTGGGTGCCATGCCTGGGTTGGCTGCTGGGCGTCGTGGTCGGTTTGGCCGGCCTGGGCGCCACGGTGCTGACCCGCTTCGGCGGGCAGGACTATCCTGGCCCGGCGGCGGTGGCTCCGCAGGCTGCGCCCCCGGCGCTGCCTGCGCCGCGCAAGCGCGCGGTCAAGAAGAGCACGCGCCGCAGCTAGCGCATTGAGTGCAAGCAAAAAAGACCCGCCGTCGGCGGGTCTTTTTTTATTGGCAAACTGCGCATGTTATACTGGCCTAGCTCAGTACGTTTCCCACTTTTGATCGACATGCAACCTTCTGCAATCATCTGGGTTAATTTAATTGACGCTGCTCTGGACGGGCGCTCGCGTGGCTGAGTGGACTGACGAGAAGATCCTCGCCAAGGCCACCCAGGGCGATAGTGATGCGTTTGGCATGCTGTATGACAAGTATGCCGGGCGTATCTATAACTATATCTACTATCGCACCGGCAGCACGCAAGACGCAGAAGACCTGACCTCACGGGTGTTCTTCCGGGCCATGCGGCACATTACCAGCTACACCGATCGGGGCGTGCCGTTCTCCGCCTGGTTGTACCGTATTGCGCACAACCTGGTGGCCAACTGGCACCGCGACAGCAGCCGCCGGCAGGAAGTGGAGCTGGAGGACGGCTACCGGGCCAGCAAGAGCGAGGAATACCCGGAGAGCGTGCTGATGGAGACCGAGGAGCAGAACGCGCTGATGAAATTCATCCGCGAGCTGCCCGAGGAACGCCAACAGCTGCTGATCCTGAAGTTTACGCAGCACATGTCGAATGCCGAGATCGGGCAGATCATGGATCGCACCGAAGGGGCGATCAAGAGCTTGTATCACCGCACGCTGCTTGCGCTGCGTGAGGAGATCCGCAAGGATACATCCGGCCAGTTTGCGCTTGAAGAATTTGGCAAGCTGCCGGACGAGGAGTAGGGCTGAAGATGAGTGGAATCATTTGGCCATGGGAACGTAAGAAGGTGCAGCGCGAACTGGATTCGGTCGAGGATATGCTCGAATCCGTGTTCAAGCCGGTGGATGCGCGCCCCTCGTTCACGGCGGACCTGCGCAAGCGCCTGGTGCGCAAGCAAGGGCCGCTGGCCAAGGCCAGCCTGACCACGCTGGAACTGGTGCTGCTGATCGGTGGGGCGATCGCCGGCGTGCTGGTGTTCTTCTTTACCGTGGTGCGCACGGTGGCGGGTTTGCTGACCGGGCGGCGCGGCAAGAAGGCCGCGGCGAAGAAGGCGCCGGATGAGAGGGCGGCCGAGAAGCCGCAAGGCAAGCTGAAGACAAAAAAGAGAGCTGCGTAAGCAGCTCTCTTTTTTGTGCGTACGCACGTCATTCCGAAGCGGCGAAGCCGCGAGGAATCCTTTAGGTCATGAGGAGTCTTGCTATGACCTAAAGGATTCCTCGCCTCGCTATGCTCGGCTTCGGAATGACAGGGTGGGTGGAATGACGGGGTGCTTGGTAGGGGCGGGGTTACCCCGCCCCTACGCGGGGTATGAGCAGGCCAGGCAAGCAGTGCATCCGAGCGCAGCGAGGGATCCTCGGTGGGCCAGCGAGTATGCAGCGTATGCATGGAAGATGAGGCTTGGGAGGGTTCCTCACTGGTCTGGGTTCGTGCGCTACTACGCAGCGCGGTCTGGTGAGGGTGGACAAACCCGGTCGGAATGACAGGGTGGTGGTGGAATGACAGCGGTGCGCCGTCATTCCGAAGCGGCGAAGCCGCGAGGAATCCTTTAGGACATGAGAAGTCTTGCTATGACCTAAAGGATTCCTCGCCTCGCTATGCTCGGCTTCGGAATGACAGGTATGGGCGGAGTATTGGCGTTAACTGCAGATTGCTTCGCTGCTCGCAATGACGGGGTGCTTGGTAGGGGCGGGGGTCACCCCGCCCCTACAACCTAGCGGAAGTCTTCGTTGGGGAAGAGCAGGCGGATCAGCTGGCGAGCGTCGGCGATGAGGTCAATGTCTTCTGGGAAGAAGGAGTCCTCGGCCAGGTTGGGGCGCAGCTTGGGCATGCGCAGGCGCTGGATCAGCTGGCGCAGCTCGGGTTGGGTGTCGTCCTGGGCCAACATGTGACGGAAGTGCTCGATGACCGAGTTGGTATCGAGGTTCATGCCGGCTTCGCCCAGGTGAGCCTTGATGGCCCAGCCGGCGGCGCGGCGGGCACATACGCGGGCCATCCCCTCGTTGCCGCGGGCACGCGCCGCATCGGCCGTGTCGAGCTCGTGCTGTACGCTCTGCTGCCAGCTCATGCTTCGGCGAACTTGGTGACCACGCGGGCGATGTGCTGGGTGGCTTTGACGTACAAATCCTCGCGAATATTCTCGTTGGGCGCGTGCACCAGGCCGCCCGGGTAGCCCAGGCCGGCGGTGACCACCGGGAGCTTGAGGTAATGCAGGAAGGCGTGGTTGGGGCCGGAGCCGCCGCTCATCGGCACGCGGGTCATCGGCGCGCCGTACACCTCGGCGGCGGTCTCCACCACCATATTGAGGAACGGATCGTTGGGGTCAGTGCGGCCGGGCGGCTCGCTGCCCAGCTCCTTGACCTCGACGTCGCTGAAGCCCTCGGCGTCGAGGAAGGCGCGTAAGCCTTTCATCACGTCTTCGGGCGTCTGGTTGGGCACCAGGCGGAAGTCCACCTTGGCGCTGGCCTTGGCGGGCAGCACGGTCTTGGCGCCGGGGCCTTGGTAGCCGGCGGTCAGGCCGCAGATGGTCATGGTCGGTTCCAGGAATTCCTGCAGGGCCAGATTCGGGTTGCCTTGGGTGCCGCGCAAGAACTCCTTCACGCCGTAGCGCTGTTTGTAGTCATCGCCCTCGTAGGGGAGGGCGGTGGCCAACTGGCGGTCGAGCTCGGTCGGCGGCACAACCTTGTCGTAGTGGCCGGGGATGCGGATGCGGCCGTCCGGCCCCTTGAGGCTGTTGAGCGCCCAGACCAGGCGCCAGGCCGCGTTGGGGAAGATGGAACCGCCCAGGCCGGAGTGCACATCGGTCTTGAGCAGGTCAACCGTGAACTCCACATAGCACAGGCCGCGCATGCCCATGTATTGAATCGGCTTGTCGTTCGCATCCACATAGCCGAACTCCCAAATGCAGGCATCCGCCGCCAACTTAGCGGCGTGCTTCTCCACGAAGGCGGGCATGTGGAGACTGCCGATCTCCTCCTCGCCTTCGACGACGAACTTTATGTTGCAGGGCAGCTCGGGGTCCTGGGCCAGCAGGCTGTCGAGCGCGAACAGACGGCTGGCGAAGTGGCCCTTGTCATCGCTGACGCCGCGGGCGTACATCTTGCCGTCGCGGCGGGTGGCTTCGAAGGGCGGGCTATCCCACAGCTCCAGCGGCTCGGCGGGCTGGACATCATAGTGGTTGTAGAAGAGCAGGGTCTTGGCGGTGTTGCGGCCCTTGCGCTCGGCGTAGACCACCGGCGCGCCGCCGGTCTGCATCACCTCGGTGGTGAAGCCGCGCTTGGCCAGCATGGCCTGCACAACGTCGACTGCCTCGTCGATGCCCATGCCCTGGGCGGCGACGCTGGGCACGGCGCACAGCGCGGCCAGCTCGTCCAGGCTGGCGTCGAGGTTGTCGTTCACATATTGGTCTGCTTGTTTGAAATCAACCATTGCTACTCCTTAGGGATTCATCCACAGATGAACACAGATAAACACAGATGTAGCTGCTTATTCCGAAAAATACGGCAGGCGGAACACGCCCGCGCCGGCGGAGGCGATGACGAACATCTTGAGCACTTGCCCCAGCCAGCAGAAGAACAGGAACTTGGGCAGCGGCATGCGCAAGGCGCCGGCGGCGATGCCGCTCAGATCCACCACCGGGTTGGGGATCGCCGCCAGTGTAAAGACAGTGAGCGGGCCGTTGCGCTGCATCCAGCCCACCATGCGCTGGTAGGCGGCGGTGTTCTCGATGGCGGCCTGGCCGCTGAAGCCGGCCAAATAGCCGGTCAGCTCGCCCAGGGCGGCCCCGCTGCCCGCCGCCAGGGCTACGCCCAGCGGCGGCAGGTGGGCGCCCATGGAGAACACGATCAGCGCGGCCGGCGCGGGCAGGAACACAGTGGCGTACGAGATGAGGGCGATAAGAAACAGGCCCGGGTAGCCCAGGGCCTGTAATCTTTGGGTGTATTCGCTCGGCAAGAAGAAGATGGCCAGGCTGATGCCGACCACCAGCAGCAAAGCCAGGACGCGCCACAGTTTCAGCAAGCCGGGGCGCGCCTGCATGTTAGCTCTCCTGAATGGTGATGGAGACCAGTTGGCCGGCGGGGCCGCCGCGGCCCGGGTCACGCTCGGGGATGGCCATTAGCACGTCCTCGCCCTCGACCAGCTCACCGAAGACGGCGTGGCGGTTGTCGAGGTGCGGGGTGGGGCCGTGGGTGATGAAGAACTGCGAGCCGTTGGTGTTAGGCCCGGCGTTGGCCATGGAGAGGATGCCGCGCTTGCTGTGGCGCAGGCTGGGGTGGAACTCATCGGCGAACTTGTAGCCCGGGCCGCCCATACCGCTGCCGGTCGGGTCGCCGCCCTGAACCATGAAGTTGTTGATCACGCGGTGGAAGGTGGTGCCGTCGTAATAGCCCTGGCGGGCCAGGAAGACGAAGTTGTTGACCGTGCTGGGCACTTCGGCGGCGAAGAGCTTGAAGGTCATATCACCTTTGTCGGTGGTGATGGTGGCGGTATAGCTCTTGGCTGGGTCGATCTCAATCGCCGGGGCTTGGTTCCATTGTTTGGACATGTGCAAAATTCCTTTCGAAGTTAGGCAGGTAGTTTGTATTCGCGCAGGCGGGCTTCGATGCGGGCCAGCACAAATTCGAGGGCGACTTTGTTGAAGCCGCCATAGGGGATGATGAGGTCGGCGTAGCGTTTGGAAGGCTCTACAAACTCCAGGTGCATGGGGCGCACGGTGGCGAAGTACTGCTGGATCACGCTCTCGGTCGAACGGCCGCGCTCGCTGATGTCGCGCTGCAGGCGGCGGATGAAGCGCAGATCGGCATCCGTATCCACGAAGAGCTTGACATCGCACATCTCGCGCAGCTCGGCTTCCACATAGAGCAGGATACCCTCCACCAGCACGATGGGGCGCGGCTCCACCGTCTGGGTCTCTGTGCGGCGGGTGTGGTTGGTGAAATCGTAGCTGGGCACTTCCACGCTGTGGCCCTCTTTGAGGGCGCGGATGTGCTCCACCATCAACTCGCTTTCCAGCGAGTTGGGGTGATCAAAGTTGGTGGTCTTGCGCTGGGCGGGGGCCAGGCTGCTGAGGTCTTTGTAGTACGAGTCGTGCTGGATGTAGGCTACGCTGCCCGGGGTGGCGCGCTGCACGATGGCCTGGGCGACGGTGGTCTTGCCGGAGCCGGAGCCGCCAGCCACACCGATGACGAGAGGTACGGGCATGGAGGTGATTATACGGGAAAGACCGTGCGTAGTGAGCAAGGATCGGCGATCGGCGATGGTGCGCTTGAATTTATAATTGCCAGCGATGCCAGCGTACAACACTGAGATCTATCGCCAACTGTTCGTTCGCCTGCTGGACCGCGCCATGCAGCAGGGCAAGGCGCAGCCGGAGGCCGCGCTGCAGTGGCTGGAGCGCCGCTACAAGCTGGGGCTGGCGATGTTGTTCAGCCGGCACAAGCTGGAGCTGGCCGACGCGTACATGGATGTGCGCCAGCACATCATCGTGCGTATGGAAAGTGAAGCGGCGGGGGATGGTGGTGAGGCGCTGGGGGAAGAGAAGTGAGAGCCACCGATGGGACTCGAACCCATGACCCGTCGCTTACGAAGCGACTGCTCTGCCAACTGAGCTACGGTGGCGTGCGCAACCTTCGGTTGCGCGGGCGAACCTATCGGTTCGCCACTGCTGGAGTTGCTAACCCAAACAGCTTGCGCAGACCAATTGCTTTGCCGAAGGCAAAAAACAATTGCCTGCGCTATCGAACCTATCGGTTCGAAACTTGAATTGCGTTTAGGCAATTCATAAACATTTGAAACGAACGAAGGCAGATTATAACTGCTCACTAATCGCTTGCAACTATGACTCCGTTTGAAGGCCAGAAACCGTTACGCATCGCCATGCTGACCTATCACGCCAGCCCGCTGGCGTCTTTGGGCAACGCCAAGAGCGGCGGTATGAACGTGTACGTGGGCGAGCTCAGCCGCCACCTGGCCGCCCGCGGGCACCGGGTGGATGTGTATACACGCGGCCCGCAGGATGTGCGCCCGCTGGCGGCGGGCGCTCGCGTGATCTCGCTGCCTGCTGGCCCGCAGGACGATATGCCGGTGCACGAGCTGGCCGCCTACCTGCCCGAGTTCGAGCGCGGGCTGCGCGCCTTTGTTGCGCAGGAGGGCCTGCACTATGACGTGCTGCATGCCCACTATTGGCTGTCTGGCCTGGTGGGCATGCACCTCAAGAAGCAGTGGTACACGCCACTGGTGCTGATGTTCCATACGCTGGGGCTGGTCAAGAATCGTATTGCCGCCCTCGGCGTGCAGGAGAGCGCGGCTCGCATCCGTGGGGAGCTGCGGGCGATGGCGGCCGCCAACGCCGTGGTGGCCGCAACGCCTGCCGAGCGGGCCGAGCTGCAATGGCTGTACGAGCTGCGCAGCGAGAAAGTGCGCGTGATCCCGCCCGGGGTGGATCTGGCACGCTTTCAGCCGCAGGATAAGGCGACCGCTCGCAAGCTGCTGGGTTGGGATGCGAATGAGCACCACTTGTTGTTCGTGGGCCGTATCGAGGCGCTGAAGGGTATCGATACCCTGATCCGCAGCCTGCACTTCGTGCGGGATGAGATGCCTGGGTTGCCGCTGCAGGTGCATATTGTGGGCGGAGACCTGGAGGGCAGCCAGTACGCACTGGATACCGAACTGGCCCGCCTGCGGGCGGTCACGCGTGCCCTGGGCCTGCAAGACCAGGTGGAGTTCCTCGGCAGCCGCAGCCAGGATACGCTGCCGCTGTACTACGCGGCCGCCGATGCGCTGGTGATGCCCTCGTATTCCGAGTCGTTTGGCATGGTGGCGCTGGAGGCTATGTCGTGCGGGCGGCCGGTGATCGCGTCCAGCGTGGGCGGGCTGAAGTATCTGGTGCAGGACGGGGTGACCGGTTACCACGTGCACGAAGGCGATGCGCCGCAACTGGCGGCGCGCATCATGGCGCTGCTGAGCGAGCCTACCGCGCTGGAGCGCATGGGCCGCGCCGCCCGCAGCGAGGCGGTGCGCTACTCATGGAGCCGCACCGCGGCCGAGGTAGAGGGCGTGTACTGGCGCGTGCTGGCGGCGCAGGACTAGATGCCGGCGCTGCCGCCAGCCGGCTACTTGGCCGAGGCTCGATACCAGGTGGTAGTTGATTCTTGCTGGAAGCCGGCAGCCTGATAGAGCGCGCCGGCAATTTCCGTTTGGTACGAAACTTTGATGCGTTGGGCGCCGCGGGCAGCCAGGCGTTCAATGCCGGCGCATAACATCGCCAGCGCCAACCCCTTGCGTTGGAAGGCGTCTTCTACTCTGACCGGCTCGACCAGGCCGACTTTCGTCACTGGATCGAACCAATAGAGTGAATAGCCGGCTGTCTGCCCGTCTGCGGTCTCCACCGCCAGGTCGAGGGCAGGATCGTATAGCGAACACTGCGCCAGCCGCTGGGCCACGCCCTCGCCGTTGCGCTGGCGCAGCGGGTGCGGGGCGTTGGGGCGCTGTGTGCGGTCTACGAGCACGAAGCCATCCCGCAGCGAGGGCGCCGGCCGCCGGTTTGCGGCATCCAGCCAGGCGGTGCTGTCGGTATCGCCGGCGGTGAGGCCGGAGCGCCGGGCCAAGTCGCGCACGGCGGCTTCGCTGTCACTGACGGGCACGTCGAAGCTGGCGGCGTGCTGGGCGGCGTGCGCCAGGGCGCGAGTCCAGACCGTTTCGGGCGAAATGCCTTCCGCGTGCGGAACCATGATCGGGTCGCACTGCCAGTTATCCTCGCTCCAGCGGGTCAGCAGCACGCCAGCCAGCGGGCCAGCGTCGTCAAGCCAGAATATCTTCTCTACTTCGTCTGAGGGCCGCGGGCTGCGCCACCACCACTGCACATCGGCGGCTTCCCATACTCCGGCCAACGGGTCGGCCAGGCGGGCGCGCTGCAGCAAGGCGGTGGCCAGCTTGAGGGCATCAAGGCCGGTTGCTTTGATCTCACGCATGTTATCTCCCAAAACGCAAACGAGGTTCGAGCTCCGCCAGGGCGAATACCGAACCTCGTACGTCGTGGTGGGCGCGGGGGGACTCGAACCCTCGACCTCACGGATGTGAACCGTGCGCTCTAACCAGCTGAGCTACGCGCCCGAAGAGCCGGCATTATAGCACCCTGCCACACTCTCGACAAGAAACAGTTGTGTTTATGGGATGAACAGGAAATCCCACGGGTTGACTTTGCCGTACAGCGCGCTGGTCAGCTCAAAGTGCAAGTGAGCGCCGGAGGAGTTGCCGGTGTTGCCCACGCCACCGATGACGGTGCCCTGTGAAACGCTTTGACCACAGCTGACCGCGTAGCTGAACAAGTGAGCATAGGCCGACTGCCAGCCGGTGCCGTGGTCGATGACCACCAGGTTGCCATAGCCATAGTTGGACCAGCCCGCGTACACCACCACGCCGCCGTCAGTGGCGTAGACCGCATTGCCCTCCGCGCCGGCAATGTCGATGCCGTTGTGGGTTGGCGGGGTCCAGTCGTAGCCGGAGAGGTAGGTGGCCACCGTGGGCCAGCGGAAGGTGCCGTTACCGATGGCGCCCTCGTAGATGGCGCCACAGGCGCCGGGGCCGTAGTAGGCCGCCACGGCGGCGTTCTGACGCGTGATGGCCGGCGGGCCCCAGTCGCGCAACTCACGCGAGCCATTGGGGATGATGAGCTGGAAGCCATCCGGGATGTTGGGGTTATTAGGATCCGTCTCGTACGGGTCCAGATCATTGCTGGGCCAGTTGATGATGTCGTCCACCGTGACCGTGGTCGTGTAGCTGGCGTTCTCTGCGATCGCATACAGGCTCTCGCCGGCGTGATAGGTGACCAGGATGCCGTTCACGGGCGGAATATTGAGCACCAGCCCAGGTTGGATCTGGCTGGGGTTGTCTTCCAGCGTGTCAAAGTTGAACCACAGAATGCTCTCGGGCTTCAGGCCGTACAGATCAGCCAGGCCGAAGAGCGTATCGCCGCGCTCCACGGTGTGGTGCAGAATGTCCACGCGGGCGCGGCTGGGAATGACCGTGTCCATTGAGGCCAGGCGGCTGATGCCCTGGCCGAAGTCGATCGCGGTGTCGTAGGAAGGCATCAGAGCGCTGGCCTCGCCGCCGGTCACGGCTTCGATCGTGGTTTGGGCCATCGCCATGGCGGTGGAGCGCAGGTCGGCCTGCTGGCCGGCCTGCATGCCGGAGGCAACCGTATTCATCAGCAACACCACGCCGAGGGCCACTACGGCGATCAGGGCTATCTTCCAATAGCGCCGCAGGGGCGCGGGCAGCCGCTCCTGCAGAGAGCGCGCCGCAGGTTTGGCCGCGGCGGGGCTCTCAGTTTCAGGTGACGTCGGCCTGATGGCCGGGATTTCGGGGGTTTGTTCAGGCGTGGGTTTGGCTTTGCTGGGCATCAATACACCAGAAAGAATCTTATCACCACTGTGCTGCGCAGAATTAAGTTGGTATGAGAGCTTGCTGAGCGCACTATGGTGCGAAGGCGTCGCTCACGCTCTCGGCGGCGTCGGCGGCGCTCATCTCTTGCTTGAGGACGGCCACCACGGCTTCCGAGAGGGCCGCGCCCCAGCGCTCGGTCGTGGCGCGGTCCGGCAGCGGCCGGGCGTTGTTGACCAGCTGGCTGGCCAGCGCCTGGTTGGCGCCTGGCGCCCAGGCGGCCAGGGCACTGGGCCGCGGAGGCAGCAGCGAGGCGGCCGCGCTGTACTGCGCCAGAAACTCCGGCGTGGATAGGAACTCGATCAGCTCGGTGGCGAGCGCAGCCCGCTCCGTATTTTGGGTGGCCACGCTCCAAGCCCAGCCGCGCACCAGCGTGAACGGCTGGCCGTTCTGGGTGGGCAGCGGCGCGCCGCTAATCTCGGTTTGGCGGTTGGCGAAGACCTGGCTGGTCCAGGCGGTCACCATCGGCAGGCGGCCTTCGCTGAAGGCTTGCCAGGTTTGCTCGTTACTTTGGTATTGGGTCAGCCAGAACGGGAAAACGCCGCGGGCTTGCCCCGTGGCGAAGAAATCGAACAGCTCCAGCAGGTTGCGCTCGGCGATGGTGTCGCCATCGTTGCCGGGCAGCGAGAGCAGCTGCATCAAGGGGAAGCGCGCCTGCGAGTCGGCCGCGGCGAAGCCGAGCGCGATGCGCGTATCCATCAGGCGCACCCAAGTGGGCGGCACTTGTGAGATAGCGGTGCTGCGGTGGGCGGTGACCAGGCCATCCGCCATGAAGGGCAGGCCATAGCGCTCATCTTCCACCGTGGCGAGTTGCACCGCGAAGGGATACCAGTCATTGCTGCCCAGCTCATTGCTTAGGGCGTTCTGCGGGTGGAGCACACCCGCCGCGGCTGCCTCGGGCAGCAGGCTGGCCGGCATCAGCACCACGTCTGGCAGGGCTAGCGGGGCAGCGACCTGCGAGCGCACCATCGACTCGAGCAGGCCGCCGGGGCCGCTTTCATCTTTGATGCGCACATTGATCAGTACTTGCGGGTGCTGGCCGGTGAACTCATCCAGCCGGGTTTGGAGTATGCCGGCTGCCAGGCTGCCGCTGCCGGGGTCGAACTGGGGCGGCAGCCACAGGTTCAGCGTGATGGCGCGTTCGCTACCCGGTGTGGGCTGCACGGTGCTGACCACGGCCACGTTGGGCGTGCCCGCCGTGGCGGTGGGGATCAGACTGGCGGTCAGGCTGGCGCAGCCAGCCAGGCACAACGCCAGCAGGGCGGCGAGGAGCAACCTGCGGTGTGAGCAACTCATTGTTTAGATTGTATCCAGTTTAGGGGGTTGGCGTTTCGCTGGGTGTCTCGGTGGGCGTGGGCGGCACCGGCGTGTGAGACGGGGTGGGTGTGATGGTGGCCGACGGAGTAAAGGTCTGCGTCCAAGTGGGGGTCTGGCTGGGGGTCACCGTAGTGGTGCTGGTCTCGGTGGGGGTGGTGGTGAAGGTGGCCGTCTGGCTGGGGCTGGGCGTCACGCTCGGCTCGCCGGTGGCGGTGAGCGTGGGGCTGGGCGTCAGGGTCAGGCGGGCGTTGGCGGCAATATAGCCGGCCAGGTAGCACGGCAGGCTCAGCAATACAATGCCTGCCAGGATGTAACGCACGCGTTGGCGCTTGGCCGGATCGGTTTGGTTGAACAGCATAGCCGCACGATAATAACACTCACATCCGCTTGATGACCAGTTCACATCGTAGAGAACATTCGTTCTTGATAATTGAATGTGGATATGCTATAGTCTTAAGGCTGTTGGCGAGCTTCTTTGTTTTGAGGACTTGCTTGCAGCAAATGTGTTTAAGGAGAGTTTGTGCATTTTGCCGTAAGGCGATGACACAAGTACGCAAAGGGAAAGATGTCTACTGAGTATTTGACCAAAGAAGGTTTCAAGAAGCTGCAGGATGAGCTGGACACACTGCGCAATGTGCGCCGCAAGGAAATTGCGGAGCGCCTGCGTGAGGCGGCCGAGAACAGCCTGGGTGAGTTTGTTGAGGACCCTGAATTTGAAGCCGCCAAGAACGAGCAGTCCTTTGTTGAGGGCCGCATCAAAGAGCTGGAGATCCTGCTGGCCAATGCCACGCTGATCGAGAGCAAGGGCCGCAAAAAGGGCGGCGCGGTCGAGATCGGCAGCAAGGTGACCATTCAGCAGGGCCGCCGCAAGCCTGAGGAGTACATGATCGTGGGTGCGGCCGAGGCCAACCCGCGCGAAGGCAAGATCAGCCATGAGAGCCCGCTGGGCAGCGCATTGCTGGGCAAGAAGGAAGGCGATAAGGCGGATATCAACGCGCCCTCTGGCTCTTTCTCGGTGAAGATCACCAAGGTTGTGTAAGCAGCAAACACAGCAAGCAAAGAGGCCCGGGCGGCGCAAAGCGCAACCCGGGCCTCTTTTTATGTTTTAATCGCGGAGACATGATGAGTGAAGACCAGCAATTTACTGAGATCGAGCGCCTGCGCCTGGCCAAGTTGCAGGCGCTGCGCCAGCAGGGGCAGGAGCCCTTCCCGCCGCGGGTCGAGCGCACGCATTCGACAGCCGAGGCGATCGCCGCCTACGAGGCGGCCGGCGAGCAGCCGGTGTCGGCGACCCTCGTGGGGCGTATTCGCTCCATGCGTTTGATGGGCAAGCTGGCCTTCGCCCACATCGAGGATGGCTACGGCACCCTGCAGCTGTTCCTGCGCGCGGATGATTTCGGCGCCGAGGCGCTGCAGCATTTCAAAGACCACTATGACCTGGGCGATTTTGTAGAAGCGCAGGGCGAGATGTTCCGCACCAAGGCGGGCGAGATATCGCTGAACGTCAAGGTGCTGCGGATGATCGCCAAGGCGATCACGCCGCTGCCGGCCGCCAAGGACGAAGTGGTCGACGGCGAAGTGGTGCGCCACGCCACCCTGGCCGACCCGGAGACCCGCTACCGCCAGCGCTACGCCGACTTGGCGGTCAATCCGCAAGTGCGCGAGGTGTTCCGCATACGGGCTGCCATCCTGCGCGCCCTGCGAGAGTTCCTCGACAAGCACGACTTCCTGGAGGTGGAGACTCCGGTGCTGCAGCCAGTGTACGGCGGGGCAGCGGCGCGGCCGTTCGTCACGCATCACAACCAGCTCAAGCAGGATCTGTATCTGCGCATCTCATTCGAGCTGTATCTCAAGCGCTTGCTGGTGGGTGGGATCGAGCGTGTGTACGAGATCGGGCGTGACTTCCGTAACGAAGGCGTAGACCGCACGCACAACCCTGAGTTCACCATGCTGGAGTTTTATATGGCCTACGCCGACTACCAGCGCGTGATGGAATTCACCGAAGAGATGATGAACTTCGTCGGCAAGCAGGTGTTGGGCGGCAGCAAGTTCAGCTACCAGGGTCATGATATTGACCTGGCGAACGCCTGGCCGCGCATCTCGATCGCCGATGCGGTGCAGGAGTTTGCCGGCATCGACTTGAGCAAGTACCCCGACGCGGCCAGCCTGGCGGCCGTCATGGCTGAGAAGAAGTACAAGGTGCGCGCCGGCGGCAGCCGGGGCAAGCTGATCGAGGATCTAGTGGGCGACCATGTGGAGCCGCTCCTCATCCAGCCCAGCTTCTTGTACGATTACCCGCGCGAGGTCTCGCCGCTGGCCAAAAGCCAGCCGGGCGACGCGAACACGGTGGAGCGTTTCGAAGGCTACATGGGCGGCTTCGAGATCTGCAACGCCTTCAGCGAACTCAACGACCCGCTGGACCAGCAAGCGCGCTTTGAGGAGATGGGGCGCAGCCTGAAGGCGGACGACGAAGACCTGCACCCCATGGACGAGGACTATTTACGGGCGATGCGCTATGGCATGCCGCCCAACGGCGGCTTTGGCATGGGCATTGACCGCATCACGATGCTGTTCACTGACCAGCCCAATATCCGCGAAGTCATCCTGTTCCCGCATTTACGCCGCCGCGAAGGCGAGTAGTGGCCGCGGTATCTAGGCCCGCCAAGGGGTTCCTGGCGCTGCTGTCCAACCCGGCTCGCAGTGCGCTGGAGCACGCCGGCATCACTACGCTGGCCAGGCTGGCCAAGTACAGCGAGAAAGAGATTCTGGCGCTGCATGGTGTGGGGCCAGCCTCGCTGCCGGCGCTGCGCAAGGCGTTGAAGGACGCTGGGCTGGCGTTTAGGAAGTAGCCCTCACCCCGCGCAGCTGCGCTGCGCGCCCCTCTCCCGCTTGCGGGAGAGGGGAAGGTATAGGGAGGACAAGTGAGGTCTGAGAAACCCAGAGGACGCTTCCGCAAGATGATCGAGCGGGCTCGCGAGCTCAGGAAGCAGCCAACTAAGGCTGAAGCCATGCTTTGGGACGCTCTGCGCAACCGCCAGTTGGAAGGTCATAAGTTCCGCCGTCAATATTCGATTGATCATTACATTGTGGACTTTTGCTGCCCAGAGCATAAGCTGGTCATCGAAGTGGATGGGGAAGTTCATATTGGACAAGAAGAATATGACCAAGCACGCACTCAAACGCTTAACGACTTTGGCTTTCGAGTCATTCGTTTCTCCAATCAACAGGTTTTGCAGCAACTGGATCGTGTACTTCATGCCATCCGAGGTGGCTTGAGCTAGCTGCTCCCCTCTCCCATTTATGGGAGAGGGGTAGGGGGTGAGGGAGGCCAGCCATGCTATAATCCACCCCAGCCTGCGGAACTACGCGAGCGCACTCTCTCCCAGCAAGCTGCCGGTCGATGCAAGGCAGCAGAGAGCCGCTGCCTTCCACTCCGCCCGCGGTGCACATGCCGCAAAAATGGCTTGCCGAAAGGCAACGGGTTCGCCCGATAGCGCGAGCACATGAGGTGTGCGCCATGCGGCGCACACGAATGCAGGTGGCACCACGGCGCCCCCGTCCTGCAAAAGGATGGGGCGTTTTTTGTTAAGGAGCGAAGATGTTGGACATTAATCTCATTCGTGAAGAGCCTGAGCTGGTCAAAGCCAGCCTAGTGAAGCGCAACATGGACCCGGCGCTGGTGGACCTGGCTGCCGGGCTGGATGCGCGCCGGCGCGACCTGCTTAAAGAGGTCGAAGCGCTGAAAGCGGAGCGCAACGCGGTCTCCAAAGAGATCAGCGCCATGCAGGACAAGGCTGCCAAAGACGCTCGCATTGCAGAAATGCGTGTCGTTGGCGACAAAATCGCCGCGCTCGATGCGGAATTGGCTGCAGTGGATGCCGATTTTGAAGCAGCCATCTCCGTCATCCCCAACTTAGTCGAGGACAAAGTGCCGGCCGGCGGCGAAGAGAACAACATCGTCGCCAAGGAGTGGGGCGATAAGCCCAAGTTCAGCTTTGAGGCCAAGCCGCATTGGGAGCTGGGCGAGCAGCTGGGCATCATTGATTTTGACGCCGGCGTACGGGTCACTGGCAGCCGCTTCTACGTGCTCAGCGGCGCCGGCGCCCGCCTGCAGCGGGCGCTGATCGCCTGGATGCTGGATCTGCACGCCCGCCAGGGCTATACCGAGAAATACACGCCCTTCATGGTCAAGGGTGAGACCCTGTACGGCGCCGGGCAGCTACCCAAGTTCAAAGAGAACTTGTACAAGGACGCTGAGGAAGATCTGTACATGATCCCGACCGCCGAGGTGCCGCTGACCGGCCTGCACATGGGCCAGATCCTGGCTGAGGAGCAGCTGCCGCTGCGCTACACGGCCTATTCGCCGTGCTTCCGCCGCGAGAAGATGAGCGCCGGGCGGGATGTGCGCGGCATCAAGCGCGGTCACCAGTTCGATAAGGTAGAAATGTACAAGTTCACCACGCCCGAGCAGTCTGAGGCTGAGTTCGAGCAGATGGTGGCCGACGCCGAGGCGACCTGCCAGGCGCTGGGGCTGCCGTATCGCCTGCTGCTGAAAGCAGCCGGCGATACCAGCGAGTCGGCCCACATCAGCTACGACATCGAGATCTGGGCGGCGGGGTGCAACGAATGGCTCGAAGTTTCGTCTATATCTCGTGTAGGAGACTTTCAAGCCCGCCGGGCGGCGATCAAGTATCGCCCGCAGGGTGAAAAGGGCAGCCGCTTCCTGCACACCATCAACGGCTCCGGCCTGGGCCTGCCACGCACGCTGATCGGCGTGCTGGAGAATTACCAGCAGGCGGATGGCTCGGTGGTGGTGCCCGAAGTGCTGCGGCCCTGGATGGGCGGCATTGAGAAACTCGCCGCGGGTGAGTAGCCACCGCAGGTGAGGGTCTCCTCAGGAGGTTAAGTGAGTGAATTCACTGAAGTGCTGATGCGCTTCTTCCAGATCGGCCTGCCGTTCCTGTTGATGCTGGTAGGCCTGTTTGGCTTGATCATCCCCGTCTTTCCGGGCGGCGTCATCATCTGGATCGGCGCGCTGCTGTACGGCATCGCGGCTGGGTTCAGTACCTGGGGCTGGGTATTCTTCGTCATCATCACGTTATTGATGATCGCATGCTCGCTGGTGGACAACGTGCTGATGGGTAAAGAGGCCCTGCGCAGCGGGGCCTCGTGGTGGAGCCTGTTCTGGGCCGCCACAGCGGGCGTGCTGGGCACGCTGTTCGTGCCGCCGTTCGGCGGGCTGATCGGCGCTCCGCTGGGCCTGGCCGTCTCCGAATGGTGGCGGCACCGCGACTGGAGACGGGCGTTCAAGACCACCCGCGGCCTGGCCGTGGGCTGGGGCTGGTCCTTCCTGGCGCGCTTTGGCATAGGCATCGTCATGATCTTTGTATGGGGCCTGTGGGTATGGAGCAACGCCGGCCTCTAGCCTTCGCGCTGTGCAGCGCATTGCTGGCGCTGCTGGCCGCCTGCGCACCGGCGCCGGAGGGCGGCAACCCGGTGCAGACGGCGATCGCTGCCACGCTGACGGCGCGGCCGTTCAGCACGCCGCCGACCGCCACCCAGGCGCCGCCCACGCCGACGCCGACATTCGAGCCGGGCGGGCGGCCGCGTGGCAAGATCGTCTACGTGTGCCAGTACAGCAAGCAGTCGGGGCGCAACCAGATCTGCATCATGAACGCGGATGGCAGCGACCCGCGCACCCTGACCCAGGGCGGGCAGTACGATGACTTCTTTCCATCCATCACCCCAGACGGGCAGTATGTGCTGTTCGCCTCCAACCGCACCGGACGCTACCAGATCTACGAATACCAGCTGGCCAGCGATCAGCTGACCCAACTCACCGAGTTCACCAACATCAGCGCCTTCGCGCCCACGGCTTCGCCGGATGGGCGCTGGATCGTGTTCTACGCCACGCGTGACGGGCAGACTTATCCGGCGAGCCACAGCATCTGGGTGATGGCGCGGGATGGTACGGGCGCGCTGCAGCTCACCCAGCGTACGGGCGGCGGCTGGGACCCGGTCTGGTCTCCGGATAGCACCCGCATCCAGTTCGCCGGCGAGGTGAATGGCTTCCCGCAGCTGTTCGTGATGAATGCGGATGGCTCGCAACTCAGCCAGGTGACGAGGCTTAGCGGCCTGCGCGGGCGCAACGATTGGTCAGTGAACGGCCTGCTGGCGACCTACCTGGGCGGCTCGTGGGATCGGGATATCTACGTGTTCGACACGCAGGGCGAGAATGTGGTGCAACTGACGGATGGCGGCAATAACCTGGCGCCGAGCTTCTCGCCCGATGGGCAGTGGCTCACGTTCATGTCATACCGGGATAATCCGCGCCAGGACCTGGGCTGCGAGATCTATGTGATGCGCGTAGATGGCACGGATGCCCGCCGCCTGACCAGCAACGACATTTGTGATTGGCAGCCGCGCTGGGGGCCGTAGTTCGCTTACGCTGGCTTACTCTGCTTCTTCGAAATGCATATGCAGCTCGCCGGCGGCGTTGTAGGTATACAAGGCCCACAGCGGCGCGCCACCGGGCGGCACGGCGAGGACTTTGGGCAATAGGGTGGGGATGTCTTCCACCATTTGCAGGTCACCCAGCTCAGCTACTTTGACCCATTGCAGCGTACCCTCGCTGGATTGGCGCAGCTCGCCGTCCTGCGGGGCTGGCCCGCAGAACACGCTCATGTGGATGCCCACGGCCGGGTCACCGGTGTCGATCGTCACGTTTGCGCATAGCCACAAGCGCTGTGGGCGTAAGCCAGACTCTTCTTCGATCTCACGATAGGCCGCGGCCAGCACGCTTTCGCTGCGCTCGACATGCCCGCCCAGGCCGTTGTACAGCCCGGGGAACACGGGGCGGTCATCGGCGCGCTTCATGAGCAGCACCTCATCGCCGCGGGTCAGGAACACGAGCACACGCGGGATGACCTGGTAGCGGGTCTTGCTGAATTTTTGAGGATTATTGGTCATTTATTCAGCCGCAGATATCGCAGATGAACACAGATAAAAGACTTGCATCAGCAGTTATCTGCGTCCATCTGCGGCGTTAGTCTGATAGGTCTTTGACTTCTTCCTGCTCGGCTTCTTTGCCGAAGTAGAAGCTGCGCTGCGGGGCTATCTTGGCTGCGTTGGTGGTCTGGTCAACGTAGCGGCGCGTGCCAGCCAGGGCCAGCAGTTTGAACAGCGTGGCGAACTGCTGCTCCCACGCGGCGGTGATCTTGTCGCGGTCTTCGGCGCTCAGGTCCCACATCGCTTCTTTGAACGGCCCGATGGCGCGCTTGCGGTTCTCGTACAGGAACTGCTCGTTGGTGTGGTTGGCCTTGCGGTCCACGCTGTAATGCTTGTTTACGTAGGCGTAGATGGCGCTGAGATAGGGTTTGGGCAAGCGCTCGAAGACCATGTTCTGGAAGTTGGTGGCCAGGTGCACTTCGCAGGCTTCGGCTTCGACGAACTTGCCGAAGGCGTCCTGCGGCAGCGTGCTGGCGCCGTGCTGCACCGCGCCGGCGTAGCCGTAGCTGCGCGCCACGCGGCTGAGTTGCAGCAGGGTGTCAAAGTCCACCTTGACCTGGGCCACGCTGCCATCCGGCAGCACCACGCCGCCGTGCGAGGTGCCGGTCTGGATGCTGATCTTGCTCAGCCCTTCCAGGCCATCGCCCTTGGCGGCCAGCGCTTCCTGGTAGCCGTCCACATAGGCGCGCAGCTCCTCCTCGGTGGAGTTCTGGCTGCCAACCTCGCCGATCTCGCCGCCGATGGATACGCTGACCTCGGCGGGCTCGTGCTGGCGGATGAACTGGGTGAAATGGGCCGAGAGCTCGGCGTTCATGGCCTGCTGGGCGCGCTCGCCATCCAGGTGAATGTCCACCAGGGTCGAGGTGTCCACGTCAATGTTGAAGAAGCCGGCCTGCAGCGCCTCGGCGGTCAGTTCCTCCACCGCGGCGATCTCTTTGTCAGCATCCTGCTTGTAGCGGGAAGCGGAAATTTGGAAATGGTCGCCCTGGATGAAGACTGGCCCGCGGTACCCCTCGGCCACGGCGGCGCCGAGGATGTTGGCGGCGTACTCGGCGGGGCGCTGGGCGGTATAGCCGATCTCGGAGCGGGCGATCTCGAAGATGAAGGCGCCGGCCTCCATGCGCCTGGCCACGCGGAAGACGGCCCGGGCGGCCTCGTAGGCCAGCACGCGCAGGTTCATGGCCGGCACGGTGAACGTGGGCGGTACCTCGCCGCGGCCACGCGCCATATACAGCTCGTGGATGCTGGCGGGGACAGCGCCCAGCTCCAGCGCGATCAGGCGCACCAGGTAGCGCGCCCAGGCCTGCTCGGTCTCGTTGCCGAGGCCGGCCAAACGCACCAGCTGGCCGATGTTGCTGCGCATGGCGCTTTCGTCTGCAATGTGGACGGCGCCGTTGCTGTAGTGAGCGGCGGAACCGAGGGCGGATTGGATGGAGGAGGGGGCTTCAGCAGTCATGGTAGGCTGATTTTACTATAGGCAGGCGCTGCGATTTTTATAAATTGCATATGCTAAGTATCGTATAATCGCGGTGATGTACGTTAACCGTGCAGAGTGAGGTGAAACATGAGCGATTTGTTTGACCAAGTAACTGCAGATCAAGACCCTTTTCGCAGGCTGGCAAGCAAGCTACCCGGCTTTTCTGGCTATATTGAGCGAGAGAACCGCCGCGCGGCTGACAAGATCCTGCGTGAGGCCCTGGCTGACCGTTTCGAAGCCATTCGCAAGCAGCTGAGCAATGTCCAGAAAGACCTGGCCTCGGCTCAGGAGCTGAGCTACATTGATGACCTGGAAGGGGCTGCCACCAAGATGCAGACCTTCATTGACAAAGTGCGCACCGCCGCCTACGGCAACAGCAGCTTCTTTGAGGCGATCAAGATCAACCAAGATGAGCTGGCCAGCTTGTACGAATATGACCTGGCGCTGTTGACCCACGCCGACGATATTGAGCGCAGCGTGCAGAATGTGGCTGCCTCGGTGGGCACGGACGGCATGGAAGCCGCTGTGCGCCACGTGGTCACGCAAAGCCGTGACCTGGTGGCCGCGTTCGACCAGCGCAGTGAAGTGATCACTGCTCAGCCGGCGGAGTGACCGGCCTCAAGAGGAGACTAGACCATGGCTCGCATTTTTGACGTAATTGAATACCCGAATGAAATGAAAGAAGAGATCGTGCATCGCTTCCCTGAGAGCGGTGCGGGCGACTTCCGCATTGGCTCGCAGGTGATCGTGCGCGAATCGCAGAGTGCGGTCTTCTTCCGTGACGGCAAGGCGCTCGACGTCTTCAAGCCCGGCCGCCACACCATCGCCACCGCCAACGTGCCGCTGCTGGTCGACCTGATCGGCAAGGCCTTCAACGACCGCAGCCCCTTCACGGCTGAGGTCTACTTCGTCTCCCGCCGCGAATTTCTGGACCGCAAGTGGGGCACTCCGCAGCCGATCGTGATGCAGACCCCGGGCGTTGGCCTGGGCTGGCTGCTGCTGCAGGGCTTCGGCACCTACGCCTACTCGGTGGAGGATCCGCAGCAGTTCGTGACCCAGGTGGTCGGCACGCAAGGCGTGTACGACACCGTGGACATCGAGAACGACCTGCGCTCGCGCTTGCTGCGCTCCTTCTCTGATCTGCTGGGTGAGATGAAGGGCAAGTACACCACTGTGCAAGACATCATCGGCAATCAGGAAGAGATCAGCGCGGCCGTGCGCGCCAAGGCGCAGGATGATTTCGAGGCGCGTGGCCTGACCCTGAAGGCTTTCGTGATCGCCAACATGACCCCTTCGGCCACCACGGCCGAGGCGCTGCGCAGCATGGGCCTGCTCGACTCGGCCACCTACACGCAGCTGCAGGCGGCTGACGCCATGCGCGAGGCGGCCAACAACCCCAGCGGCGGCGCGGGCCTGACGGCCGGCATCGGCGCGGGCGTGGGTATTGGCCAGGTGATGAGCGAGGCGCTGAAGGGCGCTGGCACCACGGCCGCAGCGGCCGCCGCCAGCATGCCGGACGTGATGACCACCGGCGAAGCCGCCAGCATCCTCAAGGTGACAGAAGCAGACATCGTGGCCGCCATCGAAGCCAAAGAGCTGAGCGCCAAGAAGGTGGGCGGCAGCTACCGCATCACCAAATCCGCCATGGAGAAGTTCCTGGGCGGGTAGATTGCCTGGATGCAAAATCAAAGGCCGCAGCGAAAGCTGCGGCCTTTTTTTGTTTCTTCTTGTCCACAGATGAACACTGATTTATCTGTGTAAATCTGTGTTCATCTGTGGATTATTTCCTCTCCACAAACCGCGCCTCTTCTGCCGTCACCTCGCCGCGTTCGCGCCAGGCGAAGCGGTGGGCGTATTTGTTGGTCAGCCCCTCCACGACATCGGCCGTGACTTTGCCGATCAGTGGCGTGAACTTGAAGGCGTGCCCGCTGCCGCCGGCGCTGACCACCAAGCCGGGATGCTCCGGGTCATGGTCGATCCAGAAATCACCATCGAATGTATCGCTGTAGAAGCATAGGCGCTCAAAAATGCGCGGGGCGTCTTTCAGCCCTGGCAAAGATTCGGCAAAGAATTTGCGGAACATGGCTTCGGTGCCCTCGGGCATGATGCGCGGCAGGGTTGGGTCCATGGGCCAGCCGGGGCCGTGGTTGGCCAGCTTGAGCGTGCCATCCGCCTGGGCCGGGAAGCCGTACCAGCCGGTCTTGCCCACATCGGCCGTCCATACCGGGAACAGCGGCGGCTGGTAGCGGGTCAGCTCGGCGGCTGGCACCTGGAAATGCATCACCGGCTGGGCGGTGGACCAGATCACGTTCTGTAGCCAGGGCAACAGCGTGCTGGTCCAGGTGCCTGCGCACACCACCACCATGTCGGCCAGGTACTCGCCGCCGTCAGCGGTGCGCACGCCAGTTACCCTGCTGCCGTCTTGGATGAGTTCGGTGAAGCGCGCTCCTTCGATGATGTTGACGCCGGCGGCGCGGGCGCGGGCCGTCAGCAAGGTGACCACACGGCCACTGGGCGACCAGCCGCCCTGTGGATTCAAGTAGCCATCCGGGTACATGGCTGCGTTCCAGGCCGGATAGCGCTTGCTGATCTCGGCTGAATTCAGGCGCTCGATGGCGTGGCCGCGTTTGAGCAGCAGCTGGTAGCTTTCGTATTCAAAATCGCCCGGCCCCATGCCGTCCAGGGTGAAGTACAGCACGCCGGTCTCGTGGAAGACGGTTTCGCCCAGCTCCTGATTCCACTGGCGCCACAGCGCCAGGGATTCTTCCATCATCTCCATGTAGAACTCATCGCGGCCATAGTCCATGCGGATGACCTTGCTGATGTCGGTGGAGGCGGCATCCGGGTGCGGCACTGGACCGGGCTCAAGCAGGGTCACGGCGTGGCCGCGGCTGCGCAATTCCAAAGCGGTGTTGATGCCCAAGGTGCCGCCGCCGACGATGAGGATGTGGGATGTATTGGTCATTTTAGGATCCTAAAGGCTTAGCCGCAGATAACGCAGATGGACGCAGATAAAAACCTTTTTTATCCGTGTTTATCTGCGTTCATCTGCGGCAGTCTTTCTCCGGCGCGGATGGGAACGCTCAGGCGGTTCTCGGCGGGCGGGATGGGGCAGTTCCACATCTCGTTGTAGGCGCAGTATGGGTTGTAGGCCAGGTTGAAGTCGATCAGGAACTTGCCATCCGGCAGCTGCTCGGGGTCGAGGTAGCGGCCGGCGCCGTAGGTCTCGCTGCCCGCCAGCGAATCGACGAAGAGCAGAAAGTAGCCATGCGGGCTGGAGAACAGGGTCAGCTCAGCGGTTTGCCCTTCCACCTCGAAGGCGAAGCGGCCGTAGCGTTTGTAGCTCTTCACATCGCCGGTGGAGGTGGGCATCTCGAGCATGGTCTGCTCGGGAAGCGGCTCGATCTCGACTTCCAGGCGCAGGGACGGGTTCTCGGGGAAGTAGCTCAGCGCGGTGAAACTTTCGCGCTGCTCCGGGGTCAGGGGTGATTGCGGGCTGCTGGCAAAGAACTCGTCTTTGCCGGCGCGATATTCCTGTAGAGACATAACGACTCCTTTAAAAGCTACTGGCCGGTTTCCCGGCCAGTAGTGTAACTCAGTCAATTTGAGGAGCTAGCTGAACAGCCCCATCACGTAGGGCGTTGCCAGGTTGAGCAGCAAGCCCAGGGTGAAGAATTCGCCGGCCTTGCGGTTGAACAGCATCGCCCAGCTGACGTACCACAGCGGCCACACCGTCCAGCCAGCCGGAGCTTTGGCCGGCTTCGGCTCGGAGTAGGCCTTCCAGGTCTGGCGCAAGCGCGGGATCGCCAGGAAGGTCAGCAGCACCCACGGGCCGGTGTACTTCAGGAACACCATCGCCAGGATCAGAATGTAGAAGATGATGAAAGTGACCTTGTTTAGCTGCAGCGAGCGCTTCTCGCCCAGCAGCACCGGTACCGAGTTCACGCCCACTTTCTTGTCAGGCTTGATCTTGTCGATGTGCTTGCCGATCAGCACCGAGGCCACGATGAGCCCATACGGCAGCGAGAGCACCCAGATGGCGGGCGAGATCACGCCCGAGGCGGCGAAGGCGGTGCCGCCGATCATCAACGGCCCCCACACGATCAGCGCAGTCAGCTCGCCCAGGCCAGCGCGCTTGAGCACGCTGGTGTAGAGCAGGCTGAGCAGCAAACCGGCCACGCCGAAGGCTACGATCAGGATGCCGCGCTGGCTGAAGAGGTACAGCATGATGGCGAGGTCGACCAGGTTGAGCAGACCCGCGGCCAGCAGCAGACCCTTGGGGGTGGTCAGACCGCCCAGGATGGGGTGGGTGCTGTATTGGGCACGCGGGTAGTCCTCAGTGTCCACGCCCTGGCGCACGTCAAAGTAATCGTTCAGCAGGTTGTTGGAGGCGTGTGCGGCCACCACGCCGATGACGGCCAGGATGCCCAGCAGCCAATTCACATTGCCGATACCGACCTGCTCGGCGGCGATGAGCAAGCCCAGCATGCCGGAGGTGAAGGACATCGAGAACACGCAGGCGCGCGAGATCACCAACCAGCGGGTGAGACCATCTGCGAGTTCCAGTTGGGGAATGTTGCAACCGTTCAGCACTGTTTGCCAGCGCTTGACCAGAGGGATGGGGTGGTTCTTTGCGGCCTTGCGCGCCGCAGCTCGTGTTGCCATTAGAGCTCCTTGGATGAAGGTAGAACTTCTTGTGAAGTTCGTAATTAGTGAAATTATATAACAAAGTGAGGTGAGGGATGGAACCTCGGCTGGGGGAGCGGGGTAGTATCAGTAGCTTGGACCAAGCCAATTTAGTTGAACTGGCCCGCCGCGGCGATCAGACCGCCTGGGCAGAACTCGTGCGCCTGCACCAGGAGGCTGTGTTTCGCCTGGCCTACCTGCACCTGGGTGACGCTGCCGATGCACAGGATGCCGCGCAGGATTGCTTTGTGCGCGCCTACAAGCATCTGGGGCGCTTCAACGCCCAGCGACCGCTGCGGCCCTGGCTGCTGCGCATCGTAGCCAACCTGGCACGCAACCGCCAACGCAGCGCCAGCCGCTACTGGGCCGCCTTGCACCGGGCCGCCCGCCAGCAGCCGCAGGCGGTCGAAGGTCCGCAGGCGGGCAGCGAAGCCGCCCAACAGGCGCACGAGCTGTGGAGCGCAGTGAGCAGGCTGCCGGCTGCAATGCAGAATGTGATCTACCTGCGCTATTTTCTGCAACTTTCGGTGGAGGAGACCGCCCAGACGCTGGACCAGGCGGCCGGCACGGTGAAATCACAGACCCACCGGGCTTTGCAAAAATTGCACGAGATCATTCGTTCGGACTTTCCGCAGTTGGAGGAGGACCGCCATGGATGACCGCAGCCTGGCTCATCTTGAAGACTCGTTGCAGCAGGCCGGGCGCATGCTGGCCTATCCGGCCATGCCGGATCTGGCCGCCGCGGCCCTCAGGCCGCAAACCGCTCCCCGCAGGCCGCGGCCCGCACTGCGGTTGGCCTGGGCCGCCGCAGCGGTGCTGGCCCTGGCGGCCAGCCTGCTGGCCGTGCCGGATGTGCGCGCCCGCGTGTTGGAGTTCCTGCAGGTGGGCGGCGTGCACATCAACCTGCCGGCCGAGGGCGTCTCCAAGTTCATCTCGACAAAGCGGCTGGCCAAGGCGTTGGAGCAGTATGGCGAGATCGTGCCGCTGGCAGACTTGCAGGGCATCGTCTCGCTGGCGCAAGCGCGCCGCGAGGCTGGCTTCGAGATCGCGCTGCCCAACTATCCGACCGGCTTGGGCGAGCCCGATCGTGTGTACTTGCAAGGAGACGACGGGGAGCGCTATGCCATCCTGGTGTGGATGGCTCCAGATGATGCCAAAGTAGATATGGCTGTGTACATTCTTGGCCCAGGTGTGCAGCTCAGCAAGACTCAGCCGGATGCGGTTGAGCGACTATGGGTTCACGACAGCCTTGGCGCGTTGGTGGTCGGCAACCATTTCCTGCAAACCCACGCCGGAACTTCCGCAGGCGTGCTGGTTCAAGCGCCAGCCCTCATCTGGCAGCTGGGCGAATTGACCTATCGGCTTGAGGCCAATCGGCCTGTGCCTGAGTTGTTGCGGATCGCCGAGTCGATCGACTAGCGCAAGAAATAAAAAGAGCGGCATGTGCCGCTCTTTTTATTTCTTGCGCAGCGAGCTGTATAGCAGCCAGGCGCCGCCGGCGATCAGCATCAGCGGGCCGACGATGGCCCAGCTTTGCTCGGTGCCGAGAGCCAGCATCAGGCCGAAGATGAACAGCGGAATGCCTGGGTAGATGCCCCAACTCAGCTGCTGGCCGCCGCTCTTGATCGTGGACAGCAGCATGAACGTGAGGCCCAGACCGATGAACAGCAGGCCAGCCGGTTGGAAGGGCAGCTCGCCTGGGACAGATTCAAAGTATGCGACCGCGGCCAGCGAAAGCATGACCCCGCTGGGGATGATCGCCCACCACATCTCGCGGTTGGTGATGTAGACCGAGGCGAAGCCGAGACTCATCGACGCCAGGAAGAGCGGTCCGCTGAGACGCTCGCCGACTTCGGGCATGAAGGTGCTCAGCAGGCTCGAGACTGCCAGCCCGGAGACGAAGAAACCCACCATGGCGGCCCACCAGCGCTTGGTGTTGGTGAAATAGACCGAGAACAGGGCGATGGCGGCGATGGCCAGCAGCGCGCCGAACAAACCACTTCGCGCAGAGCCGGGGATAAGCCCAAATTGCTCCAGCGCCAAAAAGGCGCCGGCCAGAATAAGAATGAGTCCAAGGATGTTGCGGCTGTCTTTGAGCATGAATCCTCCGTCTGAGTGATTATACGCTTCGGCGGCCAGCAGGTTTCAGCGCTAGCTGACCCGCCCGAAGGCGTAATAGGTGGGCACATGCAGTTGGCGCGTGCCGGCTGCCCAGGCCGCCGCGTCGAGGGCCAGCCAGCGCTCGAGCTCCTGAGCGGGCATATGCCCGCTCAGGTCGGCGCGCAGGGTAGCGGCCTCGCCTTCGGCGGCCGGGCTGCTGGTTTGTAGCATTCCGCTGTCTACAAGTTGCAGCCCGGCCGCCGCGAACAGCGCCGGCAGGCGGCCGCCCACCGTTGGGTCGGCGCCGCGAGCGTGCAAGGCTTCGGTCTGGGCGCGGCCCAGCGGCGCGAGTTCGTTTGGCGCGTCGGTGCGCTGGCTGTAGTCCGGTTCGGCCAGGGCCAGCACCGCGCCGCCGCGGCGCACCACACGGCGCATCTCGGCCAGGGCTTGGGCAGGCTCACTGACCCACAGCAGCACGAAATGACAGAAGGCAATATCAAAGGACGCGTCCGGGTAGGGCAGGGTGTGTGCATCGCCCACGGTGAGCTGCGCCGCCGGGGCATGCTGCTGGGCCAGCGCCAGGGCGCCGCGGTCGATGTCCAGCCCGGCCAGCAGGCTGCCCGCCGGCATCGTTAGCGCGCGCAGCACTGCGCCCGTGCCGCAGCCGACCTCCAGCACGCGGCGGGCGTTGGGCAGCCCGGCGGCCGCCAGCAGGTGGCGGCGCGCCGGCGCGGTCCAGGCGGCTTGCTGGGTGTAGCGCTGGTGGGCGAGGGCTGACTGCATACCTGAGATTATATGGGCACGCATCCATGTGGGGCGCAGCTTTAATGCAAGAGGCGCAGGTTTTGCCTGCGCCTCTTGTGTGTGACAGAGTTGGGTGAGCCTACGGAGTGATATTGATCGAGCGGATGTTGCTCCAGGCACTCCAGTTGCCGGCGGCATCCATAGCGCGTACTTTCCAGTACAACACGCCTGCCGGGGGAGTGTAGTTGTTTGGTTTGTACGTGGTGACAGTGATCCCGCCATACTGCTGCACAGCAGTGTCGAAGGCAATTGATGGCGAGTACTGGATCTGATAACGCACCGCTCCCACAGATGGCTTCCATTGCACTTGCGGGAGGCCGCGTGAAGTGGAGCCATTGGCCGGCGAGGATAACTTTGGAGGCAGTGGCGCCGTGCGGTCCACGGTGAATTGGCGGACCGTGCTCCAAGGACCCGCTTCGCCATTCACATTCCGTCCGCGCACTCGCCAGAAGTACGTTCCTTCGCCCAGGCCAGATTCTGTCAGCGTAAGTACTCCGGAGCCTAGCGTGGTGTTGACCGCATGCGGGGGTTTGAACTGAGAGCTAGTATTGACCTGGATCTGATAGGTATCGCCATTGGCCACGGCTGACCAGTTGAAGGTGATATCCATCAAGTTCAGAACGGCATTGTTGGCCGGGTTTGTCAGCTTAGGCGCAACGGTCACCTTCTTTGGCAGAATGGTGATCGAGCGCGGCGTGCTCCATGCGCTCCAGTTCCCCGCTGCGTCCACTGCGCGCACCTGCCAATACAGCGTACCCAGCGGCGGGGTGTAGCTGGCTGGCGGCTTGTAGACATTCGCTTTAATTCCGCCATACTGCTGCACGGCCGTGTCAAAGGCAATTGACGGCGAAAACTCGATCTGATAGCGCACCGCACCCGCAGGCTTGCTCCATTTGACTTGAGGAACACCGCGTGCGGTGGATCCATCGGCTGGCCCAGTCAAGTTCGGGGCAGCAGGCGCAGTGCGGTCAACGATGAATTTGCCGGTAGCGCTCCAGGGGCCGGCTTCGCCGTTCACATTTCGTCCGCGTACTCGCCAGTAGTAAGTGCCTTCGGCCAGGCCAGAGTCTGTCAGCGTAAGCACCCCGGAGCCTAGCGTAGTGTTGACCGTATGAGGCGTCTTGAACTGGGCATTGGTGCTGATCTGGATGTGATAGGTATCACCTTGTGCAACGGCTGCCCAGTTGAAGACAATGCTTGCCAGGTTCAAAGAGGCATTGTTGGCTGGGGTTGTCAGCTTGGGTGCTACTGTGACCAGTTTCGGCAGAATGGTGATAGAGCGAGCATTGCTCCAGCCACTCCAGTTTCCAGCTGCATCCACCGCGCGGACCCGCCAATACAGCGTGCCCAACGGCGGGTTGTAGCCGCTTGGCTTGTAGGTAGTCGTCTTGATGCCGCCGTATTCCTGCAGCGCGGTGTCGAAAGCTGCTGAAGTCGAATACTGGATCTGATAGCGGACTGCGCCAACAGACGGCTGCCATTGAACTTGTGGGACGCCGCGTGCTGTTGCGCCATTGGCTGGCGAAGTTAGCTTCGGCGCAGTTGGGGGCACGCGATCCAGTGTAAAACTGCGCACAGCACTCCAGGGGCCAGCATATCCCAGGTTGTTGATACCGCGTACGCGCCAGTAGTACACACCATCCGCTAGGGCAGACGGCGGCGTATACGTGAGTACTGCCCCTTGCTTGGATCTTACGATCTGCGTGAAACCCGCATCCGACGCCAGTTGGAACTGATAAGTGGCCGCGTTGGCCGCTGCATTCCAGGTGAAAACAGGCGTTGGATTGGTTGTGAACATATTGTTGGCCGGCCCGGTCAGCGAAGGTTGTGCGGCTGGGGACCCCGTGCCAGTAATGATCGTTATGGTAAAGCTGGTTGCATTCTGTGAATCAATCCGAACGCGGATTTTTGCCGCTGAGTCAGTAAACGTTTCACCTACTACCCACTGTCCGCCTGCGTCACTTGGATCTCCATTATTGTCTGCGTCAACGACATGTGCTGGCTCATTTCGGCCTGTATTCACATGGGCAATGATTACTGCCTGTCCAGGTATGCCCAAGTCATAACCGATTAACTGACGGGCTTCTACAGTGTAGTAGTTTGTACTCGACCCATTAATGGGGATGCGAGCCATCAGATATCTGTTGGAATTGTTAGTAGGTTGGGCGAGTCTATCAAGTGTGATAGTGACTTCACCATTCGATGGCGGAACGAATATCTTGCTGCTGGGTATCCAGCCTAATCTTTGTTTATGGTATGCCAGAGTATGTGGAGCTACACAGCCATATGTAGGATCATTTACGAAGCACCAGACGCCGCCCATAACATCCCAACCCCCAGCTATGGAATGTGGCAGGCCAAAAGAGTGTCCCATTTCGTGGGCAGTGATTACTTGCGTGTGGCTCCACAAGGGCATCCAGGTCATCGGCCAGTTCTTGGTAACACCATCTAGTGTCATCCATTGACTGGCGCCGCCCCAGGCACAACATCCGAGATTTTGATTGAAGAAGATGTTAATGCCTGCAAAGGCAGCAAAATTCACACTACTATTCGCAACATTGGTGCAATCCTCGGCCATCAGCCACCAATTGAGCTCCCCATTAAGCACATATGAAGCTAAGGGTTTAGGGAGGTTGAACCAACCGGCCGAGTCCGAACCAGAGATG
The DNA here is from genome assembly GCA_019454165.1 of Anaerolineales bacterium. Classification (GTDB taxonomy): domain Bacteria; phylum Chloroflexota; class Anaerolineae; order Anaerolineales; family UBA11579; genus JAMCZK01. Next base: position 1,440,144 of record CP075367.1, read on the forward strand.
TTCATGGCGTTGTAAGAGAGTTCTCTCCAGTAGCTACTGAGACGCGGATAAGTGTCATCTAGTAGGCGCGTGTAATACGCGCGTGGATTGGGGGTGTTTCCATGATTCGAGAAACGGCATAGAAGATTTATGTAGGGTTTTGTTCCGGTTACGGCTGCTGAGACATCCCCAGAAGCGGCCTGGGGTCCAAAACTCACCAAAGAAAGCGAGTTTACTTGTAACGCTCCGCCACCCTCGCCACCCTCTGCTGAAGCATTCATTGATTGCTGACCCATCCAGGTGCCGGAAACGGTTACATTTGCACCTTGTAATCTGGTCTCACCACCAGCAGACACAATCAGATTTGGGTGTATCAAGAGTTGCGTGTGGTTACCATCTTCCTCAGTTATCGAGAAGATCTTGCGCTCGTTGTTGTCGGCATCATCTCCCCAGATAATGGAAAAATACCCTGTGAGAGTAAGAGGCTGCCCCATGCCATAGACTTGCAGACCGCCCTTGTCAGGGGTAGATGTTGCTGTTTGAGTAGCAGTACCAGTTGTAGTAGCCGTAAGAGTGGCGTCAATGGTGGCGGTTGGCTCTTCCGTAGTGGCTTCAGGCGTTTCCGTTGGCGTTGAGCTATCCGGGGTTGGACTTGGTTCAGGCGTATTCGTGTAGGTCTCGGTAGCTGTTGGAGTCGGCGTGTCGCCAGGGTCCTGAGCCAGCGCCACGCTGGGGAATGCCCCGAGCGAAATAATGACACCCAAGATCAGGGATACATAAAGCAACGCTTTAGAAAAGGAAATAGTCTTTGAAGCCGATGTCATGCTCTGTCCTCCTGGCGACTTGAGGCAATTTATAATTCATTAAAAGTACCTGTATCAAGCAGATATGGACTGCATTTGTCCCTCAGTTGTGGGCGGGTTGGCGTATACTTACATCTATGGCGCTCGATATACGTTCCGCTTCCGTCAATAAGCTCTGGCAGGGGGTGCGCAGCGACACCGCCAACTTCCTGGCCGCCTTCTCCCAGCCTGAAAAACCCCGCCTTGGGTTACATACCTACGACATCGCCATGGCCAATGGGCGCAGCATGCGTATTCACCTGCGCATCGAGCCCAGCGGCAACGGCGTCATGTTCGTGGATGTGACCGATGTCGTGCACCTCAACCACACCGCGGCGCTGATGGCCAAGATGGCGCTCGACGGTGTGCCACGGGCGCAGGCGCGGGCGCGCATCGGCGGCTGGCATCCCGACGTGCCGCTGGCCCAGATCGAGCGCGAGCTGCAGCAGATCTACGACATGGTCGAGGGCTTTGCCCACCCGGACGGCGACTGCCCGACCTGTGAGCTGAGCGATACCCTGGAAATGTCGCCCATGTTCAGCGTGGAAGTCAATGCGCCTTACAAGGTGGACATCGCGCTGACCTATGGCTGCAACAACGAGTGCCCGCACTGCTACAACGAGGCTGACCGCCTCAACATGCCCTCGCTGCCGCTGGCGGACTGGTACGCCGTGCTCGACCGTCTGGCTGAGCTGGGTGTGCCGCACCTCATCCTCACCGGCGGCGAGGCGACCCTGCACCCGGACCTGCCGCAAGTCATCCGCTACGCCGACCAGCTCGGAATGGTGGTGGGGCTAAACACGAACGGCCGCCACATCGCCCACAACGAATACATGCAAGAGCTTGCCGAAGCCGGCTTGAACCATGTGCAATTCACGCTCGACTCCAGCCGGCCGGATGTGCACAACGCCATGATGGGCGCCAAGGCCTGGCACCAGACGGTACAGGGCATCGAGAACGCCATTGCCAGCCGGGTGCATGTGATCACCAACACCACGCTGATGCGCGCCAACATGGGCCATGTGGAAGAGATTATTGAGTTCCTCTATTCGCTCGGTATCCGCACCTTTGCGATGAACGGCCTGATCTACTCCGGCGGCGGCTTTGCGCACTCCAACGCCATCGATGAAAAAGAGATGCCGGCGTTGCTGGTGCGCGTGCGCGACAAGGCCCGCGAGCTGGGCATGCGCTTCCTGTGGTACACGCCCACCGAGTACTGCCGCATGTCGCCGGTTGAGCTTGAAATTGGCGCCAAGCGCTGCAACGCCGGCGAGTACTCGCTGTGCATCGAACCCAATGGGGATGTGCTCCCGTGCCAGTCGTACTATGTTTCGGCTGGCAACATCCTGCACGACCCCTGGGAGAAGATCTGGGATGGCGAGCTGTTCCGCAGCTTCCGCTACCGCGAACTGGATCCCAAAGGCTACGGCCTGCCCGAGAAATGCTGGACCTGCCCGGACCTGCCGCTGTGTGGCGGCGGCTGCCGCATCGAGCGTGAAGCCCGTGACGGCGTGCGCGTCGCCGAGGGCAGCGGGGGCGGTTGCTCTGGCTGCAGCGGCAGCTGCGGCACGGGCAGCTCGGCGCACCAGGTCAAGGGGCACTCGCACACGGCGGGCTATATCCCGGCGGGCGGTTTCGTGCCTTCGCCCAGCACCACGCGCACCAAGACGCGCGCCAGCGGTAACTTTGACATGATCGGCCTGGATGAGATCGGCGTCCAGTAACGAAAAACTGAACCACAAAGACACAAAGAGCACAAAGAATTTCTGTTTATTCATTTCTGATTGTTGATGAGTTAACTGCCCATTTCGGCATCGCGAACCGGGCAGGAAACTTTGCACAAGCTTCAACTTGATTGCAACTGATAAGTAGTTCTTTGTGTCTTTGTGTCTTTGTGTCCTTCGTGTCTTTGTGGTGAAGGTTTGCAGCCCGTATAATCAATCCCATGCTCCCCGCTTTTGAAGCCAACGCCATCTTGCGCATAGCCACAGCCGCCGTGTTCACGGCGTTGCTGTGGCTATTGTTCTTGCAGCTGGCCCGCGGGCAGGGCAAGCTATTCTTCGCCGCCGTGGCGGCCGGGTTGCTGGTCGTATTCGCCTATTCGCCCCTGTCGCAGGTGCTTGCTTTCGTACCGCTGCTGGGCCTGCTGGCGTGGGCCGCTTGGCGCCGGCAGCAGGCGGCGGGTTACCAGCCCGCCGTTGCCCGCATTGAAGGCGGCGGGGTCAAGCGTGGCCTCACACCGCCCGAGGCGGCTGTGCTGCTGGGGCGTCCGATCAACATCACGCTGACACTGCTGTTGTTCGAGCTGCTGCGCAAGGGCATTCTGCGCCAAACAAGCGGTGAGCCATTCACGGTTGAGGTGGCCGAGGCGTTCCGCACGCACGGGTCGGCCCTGACCGCCCAGGAGCGCGGCGAGCGCCGCCGCCTGGCCGCCCAGGCCATCAACGCGGCCCTGCACGCCTTTGAGGAGCCGTTCCTCGAGATCATCGAGAGCCATCCCGGCGTCCCGGTGCGCCAGCTCGACCTCGGCGTGGCGGTGCAGCCGCTGGTGCGCTATGTGGCCGGGCGGGCAGGCGGATACAGCCTCGACGAGACGCGGGTCTACTACGACCTCATCATTGACCGTGCCCCCAAGGAAGCCCGCAGCGACGGCAAGCTGACCTTTGACCGTGAGCGAGTATTCAACCGCAATCTGGGTTGGGTGCTGCTGGTCAAGGATGGAGACTTCGTCTCCATCCTTGACCAGCCGGATTATTCCTACGTGCCGCAGTGGCTGCGCAAGCAGCCGGTGCCGCTGGGCAACCGCACCTTCGCCAGCTGGGTGCAGGCGGTCTACGCCGAGCTCGACGGCGTGGTCGACGAGCGCGACGTCAAGCTGGAGCTCGGCGACGAGAACGACGCGGTGACCGCCGCGCTGCTAGGCGATATTCGCAGAACTACGTTTTATGGGTAGTTTCCCCATAAATCCTAAGTTTAAAGAGAAACTTCGTAAGAACGAAGTTTTTCTTTGACTTGCTTAATCAGAAATGAGCAATCTTAATGCTTACTTCTTTTTGGTAGCTTTCTTAGTTGCTTTTTTGGTCACCTTCTTTACCGTTTTCTTTGCTCTCTTCACAACTTTCTTTGCCGACTTCTTGATATTGCGCCAGCGTCTAGTCCCATCGCCTCCACCTGAATCTTCGTTACTTAGATGGACATTTGACCACTTGTCTATTATTATCATCTTCCCTCTAGTAAGCAGACAATGACACTCAATAACTTTAAGCTGGAAGCAGCTATCGAGGAACTAAGAGACCAGTATAAGCAGCTGGGGCTCAATGCGGGGATTATAGACGATAAGCTTAAGGGCTTACTTTCCAATTCGAGTATTTTAGTTACTTTGTTTGCTGGTCTAAATTCTGCCAAATTGCTAGCTGCAATAGCAACTTCTAAAATCTGTATCCCGTTAGCTATTTCTGCTGCCTTCTTGTTCTTGCTTGTTGTTTGCTTTGTTGGGCTATGGCCTCAAAACTATAAGCAACCCTTTCAAGCAGCTAACCTCAAAAAACTCTTTCTTGAGAAGCGTACTAAAGGCGATGTACTTGAACAGATTGTAAACAACTATGTTGCCCGCATTGCGGAATTTGAGGCCTTAAATAGACAAAAAGCTCAATGGCTTGAACTAGCTTACTTTGGATTTGTATTAGTTATCGTGTTGATACTTATGTTTACTTTTATTGCGATCTAGGTTACCCCCAGATCGCGTCCCACGCATCCCGCACAAAGTTGCCCAGCACCTTGTTCGTGCCCTGGCCGGGCAGCACATCGCCGTCTGGCTCCACGTACAACCAGGCCTTGCCTGCGCCCTGGGGCGTATCCTGGCCGTGCGCGGCTGCCAGCTCCAGCGACACCGGGTTGAGCGCCGAATACGGTACCGGCAGGTCCCACACCAGCGGCAAGTTCAGCGCGTTGGCGTGGTCGCGGGCGGCGTGCAGCGCCTCGCTGAGCGAAGTATCCGCTTCGCTCAGCGAGAGGGCGCGGATGCCGCTGCCGGAGAGCTTGTCGATCAGGGCATTGGCCTGGGCGGCATTCTCCTTGGTCAGCGTCAGATGGGCGGCGATGAAGATGTCATCGTTCAGCACTTCACGCCAATAGGCAAAGCTGGCCAGCGAGTCCCAGGTCTGCGTGCCGCTGGGCTGCAGCACGATCATGGCGTGGTCCAGGCCCGCGTCCAGCAGGGTTTTGAGGTAGCGCGTATCGGTCAGCTTGTGGCCGTCGGTCACCAGGCCGGTCACCAGGCCGCGCGCCTCGGCGTGCTGTAGCAGCTCGGCCAGGTCTTCGCGCAGGGTCGGCTCGCCGCCGGTGAAGGTGATGTGCGGTATGCCGGCCGCGTACGCCTTGTCGATCACCTGCTTCCACTCCTCGGTGGTCAGCTCGCGCTCGACCCGCTTGCTGGGTGCCGCATCCGCAGGCGCGCCCTCGGGCAGGCGATAGGTCAGGGCAATATCCAGGCGATAGGGCGCGCTCAGGTCCTCATAGGGCGTGGCGCGGTCCACATCAAGATAGGTGACCGGGTCCAGGTCAGGCGTTTCGATCAGGGTCTGGATGGTCTTGGCGAACTCGGCGTAGTCCTCGGCGGCGTGCTTTTTGTCGGTGCTGTAGCGCTTGGCGACCTGCTCAGCGACCTGCTCCGGCGGGGTCAGGCGGATGAAGTGCCAGGCCATCTCCGTAGCAGTCTGGTTGAGGTGCAGCACGGTGCTGGCGTTGATGACCAGCAGGCCTTCGCCGCCCGGCTCGACCCGCAGGTGCAGGCGGTAGTGGTTGGGGTGGCTGGCGGGCGAGGTGTACGAGAACAGCCCGGGTTCCAGAGGCTGGGCCTTTTCGCCGCCGCGCAGTTTGTCTAGAAAGCCCATTAGCGGCCTCCACCGGCGCAGGCGCAGGCGCAGCCGGCGCAGGCGCACGCACAAGATGAGCCGCCGCCGCTGAAGCCGCCACCGCCGCTGCTGGCGGAGGGCGGGGGCGGCGGGTTGGTGACCTTGGTCACGCCGCCCGTAAAGTCAGACAGGTTGCCGACCACGCTGCTGGCGAAGCTCTGCACGCCGCCCACCACCGAGGCGGCAAAGTCGCCGCCGGGCAGGGTGGGCAGCGACGGGCTGCCGGTGCTGCGCGTGGGCGAGCTGCTGCTGCGCCCCACGCTGGGGGCGGATGCGGTCTTGCCGGCGGTGTTGTAGGCCGGGTTGTAGCCGCCGTACCAGCGCGGCAGGTAGACCGGGCCGTCGGCGAATACATCCCGCGTGCGGCGGTCGTAGTTCGGGTCCAGCATGGTCCACTCCAGGTTCTCGTCAAAGGCTTCGCTCTTGACCTTGGGAGTGTCAGCCGCCTCGACCTCTTTCCAGGCGTCGGCGGTGATCTTCTTATAGAACTCAACCGTTTCGCGCTTGCTGAAGCCGCGCATCTTGTTGGCCACGCCGCGCACCATACGCACCATCATCTGCTGCAATTCACGGCGGCGCTTGGCCTTGTCGCTCTCGGCGAAGGCGTTGAGGAAGTCGTTCTCGTATTCCTTCAGGCCGGTGGGCTGCTTGGTGACGCGGGCCACATCCAGCGGGTCACGGCTGACCACTTCGGCGGCGCCCTTCTTGACCACCGAGAACATGATCATGGAGAGGATCTTGTCCATCGGCTGCTCGAGCAGGATGGCGGCTTCGGGCGCGGTGAGGCCGCGCTTGATACCGTGCCCCTCGACCGAGATCTTGGGCGGCAGATACTTGAGCTTGCGGCTGCGCTCAGAGCGCACCGCGATCACGACGATGAAGGTGAACACGCCTGCGAAGCACAGACACACCAGCAGGCCGATCACGAGGTCAGGGTCAATGCCGTAGCGCTGCCAGAAGGTGGGCGTGGTGACCGTGCCGCTGGCCACATAGCGGGCGGGGAAGGACGCGCCGAACAAATAGTCACGCCCGGCGCTGGCGGTGGTGTTGCGCCAGGTGTAGGTGATGCGCCCGGAGTTGTCTACGCCGGTGACCGGGCTGTCAGGGAAGCCGGGATGCCCGGCGGTGTGCCAGCGCGGCTCGCTGGGCTGCACGCCCGGCGGCAGGTGGAACACCACGGTGATGTCGCTGCTGCCGTTGACGAAGTCTGAGTCGAAATAGTTGGGCATGAACAGCGCGCTGGCGTAGCTGGAGTCATTGTTGTCTTCGTACAGCACGTTGCGCACATTCGTGGCGCTCATGCGCACGGTGCCGGTCTGCCCGGGCTGGATGGCGTTGCCGCCCAGGCCAAGCTCCACGCCGTTGTCCACATACGGCGAATAGGCAATGTGCGTAATGGGGCGGCCGTCAATGGATGCGCTGATGTTGGAGATGGAGTAGCTGCTGTTGGGCAGGCCGACATCTACATAGTCGATCGGGTCGGCATAGCTCTCATTGCGGAAGGTGATCTCATACGTCACGCTGAGCGTGCCGTTGGTCTCCCAGTACACGTCTACGCGCTGGGTTGGCACCTGGAAGGCATAGGTCTGCGCATACGCCACGCTGAGCGGGACCAAGACCACCAGCAGCAGCAGGAAAAGCGAGAGAATGCGGTGTCGTAGTTTCATCGGTCAACCCCGTCCATTGGTCGCCTGGGTGTTTTGCTGAAAGCTGATTGCTGAAAGCTGCCTTCTACCACTTGGGCGCTTCTTCGATCTGGTAGACCGCGCCGCAGTAAGGGCAGGTGACGTTGAGCGCGCCGCCCACCAGGGCCACGTTCTTGTCGCTCAGGGCGCCGCCGCACTGCTGGCACAGGAACTTCTCCAGCTTGACGTCACCGGTCAGGTCTACGTTGTAGGTTACCTTTTGCTCGCCGGGGGCGGCCAACTTCTGGTTGGCGTACCACATGAGGCCAAAGCCCAGGCCCACGGTAATGAGGCCCGTAAGCAGGTTACCCCAGCTGGTTTGGGTGCCGAATGCGGCCCAGATGAAAAGCACGCCAAAGAAGATCAGGATCCAGGATGCAATTTTTGCGATCGATTTCATGTCTGCGCGCTCCTAGAAAACAAGTTTAGCCGATTTTGGACGGCTGGATGGGAATCTTCCACAGATGAACACAGATGGGGAAACGATGGACGCAGATTCTTGTCATTCTCTCTACCTCGTCATTCCGAGCCCGAGCGCAGCGAGTGGCGAGGAATCCTTTAGGGCAAGTGAAGACCGGCCGGGGTTTGGAATGACCTAAAGGATTCCTCCCTCGCCTAGGCTCGGTCGGAATGACTGCTTGCTTTATCGCCTTTGTATCTGTGTTCATCTATGGAGAGAATCCCCGAAACCTCTACCAAAACCGCCCGTATATAATCGAATGGATACTTGTCCATCCCGATAAGAGACGAGGAGTCACATGCCAAACGAAATTTCCTACAAGATCCACGGGGATGACCTGCAGCTGCTCGAGATCGAGCTTGACCCGGGCGAGGCGGTGCGCGGCGAAGCCGGCACCATGACCTTTATGGAAAGCGGCGTCGAGATGCAAACCGGCGTGGGCGGCATCTTCAAGGGCCTGAAGCGCATGTTCACCGGGGAGAGCTTCTTCATCTCCACCTTCACCAATACCAGCCAGGCCATCTCGCATGTGGCCTTCGCGGCCCCGTACCCGGGCAGCATCCTGCCCATCAACCTGAGCGCCGAGGGCGGCAAGTTCATCTGCCAGAAGGATTCGTTCCTGTGCGCGGATACCAGCGTCGAGATCGAGATCGCCTTCACCAAGCGGCTGGGCGCGGGCCTCTTCGGCGGCGAGGGCTTCATCCTGCAGCGCCTGGAGGGCAACGGCATGGCCTGGGTGCATGCCGGCGGTACGCTGATCGAGAAGACCCTGGCGGCGGGCGAGACCCTGCGGGTGGATACCGGCTGCCTGGTGGCCTTTGCGCCCTCGGTGGATTACGACATCAAGATGATGAAGGGCTTCACCAACGCCCTGTTCGCCGGCGAAGGCCTGTTCCTGGCCCAACTGACCGGGCCGGGCAAGGTGTACTTGCAAAGCCTGCCGCTTTCGCGCCTGGCTGACCGCATTCTGGCGGGCGCCAAGCGCAGCGGCAAAAAATCCGGCGGCGTGGCCAGCGATGTCATCGGTGGCCTCTTCGGCGGCTAGGGCAGTGGGGTAAAATCCTGCCAGACGGAGCAGCCATGGCCAAAACTTTCAACCCGCGCATTTACAAGATCACCTTCGCCAGCGTGTACCCTATGTACATCCAGAAGGCGGAGAAGAAGGGCCGCACCAAGGCCGAGGTGGATAAGATCATCTACTGGCTGACCGGCTACAACAAGAAGCAGATGGATGCGCAGATCAAGCGCGAGACCACCTTTGAGACCTTCTTCGCCGAGGCGCCGGGCATGAACCCAGCCCGTGAGCTGATCACCGGCGTGGTGTGCGGCGTGCGCCTCGAAGAGATCGAGGACCCGCTGATGAAGGAAATGCGCTACCTCGACAAGCTGGTGGATGAACTGGCCAAAGGCAAGGCGATGGAGAAGATACTGCGCCAGCCCGTTGAGGCCGTGAGCTAAGAATAAAAAGAGCCGCTGAAAGCGGCTCTTTTGTTTCTATAGCTGCACGGGCGAATTGGCAGTGATGCACACCCTTTGCGAATTTATGCAACCAATCGTATTCTGAGTTTACTTATTCGTTGGGTACAAATACAGGTCTGGATACGTGGCAAAGAATCTTAGATCTGCCAAGATTTGCATAATCTCCATAACGCTCTTGGCATTCAGAATACGCTGAATTTCTGCCTCACTTCCAATGTTGGATGCGTTTTCTAAGAACAAATTCTCTGGGGACTTATATGTATCTCTGGTAGTTTTCCCTAAAAGCACAATACCAAAAAAATGATTTGCATCAGCTCCAAAGGCTCTTTGATCACCAATTTCATGAGTAACGATAGAGTTGGGATTTTCTCCTGATGCAAATGGAAAGGATGCCATACCGCCATTGCGCAAGCCTTGTTGAATGCTCACCCAGCCAATGAGCTGATCAGAGCCTGGGTCTAAAATGGGCATTAAAACACTATTGGTCCGCCAGGATCGAAATATAACTTCGGCTTCTGGAATTTGAGCATGTGTAGATCTAGAGTTGTCTTGATATGCATATATTTTTTCATTCTGATCTGCATTTTCGTAAATCACCACGGGCAGTGGGAAGTGATTGTTTCTTCTTGCCTGAACATATTCTCGCCCCTGATCTGCCATCCCATTTGCTCCCAGCATGGTGTTTATGACATAGTTTTTCAGGTCATTCAGATTCATTTTGTACAGATCAGTGATGGAAACCTCCCCCAGGCCTGGCATACTAATTTTCGGCACCACCACTTCTTGCCCCTGTGGGTTGATAAACACTTCTTGACCTTCGGTATTGGTGTAGCCGGCTATAAACAGTGGGGAGAAGGATTCACCTGTTAGATCGAGTTGTGATTCTGGTGTGTTATGACTGGAGCGCCAATAACCGTAGTTCGGTGACCAGGCAAGCTTCGTATCTCCAATCTCCGGGAAGTTCATCTCCACATATGCTTTGTCACTTCCTACCTCAGTATTCACATACTCTGCCATTGCGATGCCAAACTCTCGGCGCTGCTCGTTGTTCCAGTGCTCTGGGTAGCTGATATGTCCTTCAGCCAGGAGTTGGGCGACCTCGCTTTTTGGTAGAGCGTCAATGTTGACGGTGGGGGTTGCTTCAGGAGTGGGACTTGATTCTTCAGTAGGTGTTGAATACGGTTCCGCCGTCGCGCTGGGTGCGACTGTCTGCGTGGGCGCGGCCGCCGGGCTGCCGCAGGCGGCCAGCGCAAGCGCCAGCAGGCCGAGCGCGGCGAGACGGGCGGGCAGGGCGGTTGGCTTGTGTAGGGCAAACGATGGGCTGGTGGCCTTCATATAACTCCCTTGTGCGGCAAGTTTTTGGTGATTATAAACTTCAACCCTCACCCCGCGGACTTTCTGCAAGGATGACTTGCGATCTCCCCTCTCCCTTAGGGAGAGGGGTGTGCGGCGCAGCCGCACGGGGTGAGGGGTCGCACCCCATATCGTCTTTGCGAGCGGTGCGCTGCTGCGCAGCGCTAGCGAAGCAATCCCCAACCTGGGTTGCGAATAGACTTGGGGATTGCTTCGTCACTCACTGCGTTCGTTCCTCGCAATGACGAGAGAGAATTGCTTCGTCACTCACTACGTTCGTTCCTCGCAATGACGAGAGAAACTTCAACCTTCACCCCGAGGACTTATTGCAAGGATGGCTTGCGGTCTCCCCCTCTCCCTTAGGGAGAGGGGTGTGCGGCGCAGCCGCATGGGGTGAGGGTGTGCTCTTATCGTCTTTGCGAGCGGTGCGCTACGAAGTAGCGCGAGCGAAGCAATCCCCAACCCGGTTTGCAAATAGACTTGGGGATTGCTTCGTCACTCACTGCGTTCGTTTCCTCGCAATGACGAGAGAGAATTGCTTCGTCACTCACTACGTTCGTTCCTCGCAATGACGAGAGAAACTTCAACCTTCACCCCGAGGACTTATTGCAAGGATGGCTTCCGGTCTCCCCTCTCCCTAAGGGAGAGGGGTGTGCGGCGCAGCCGCACGGGGTGAGGGTGACCAACCGACCAATCGATTAACTGATTAATCAATTAATCGATTTCCTACCGCTTTTCCACCGGCACCCATTTGCGATCATCCACGCCGGTATATTCCGACTGCGGGCGGATGATGCGGCCCTCGGCGCGCTGCTCGAAGCAGTGTGCCAGCCAGCCGCCCACACGGCTGACCGCGAAGGTGGGCGTGAACAGCGGGATGGGGAAATCTAGCCCGTGCAGCAGCAGGGCCGTGTAAAACTCCACGTTGGTTTGCAGATTGCGGCCGGGCTTGTACTCCTCCAGCAGGCGGATGGCGGTCTGCTCCACGTCCTGCACCAGGTTGTACAGCGCCATGTCGCCGTCGGCTTCGTAGAATTCATGCGCTGCTTTGGAGAGCACATCGGCGCGCGGGTCACGCACCTTGTAGACCCTGTGGCCGAAGCCCATCAACAGCTCGCCCGCATCCAACTTCTTGCGCAGCACGCCTTCAGCGTTCTCCGCCTGGCCGATCTCGAACACCATGTCGAGCGCCGGGCCGGGCGCGCCGCCGTGCAGCGGGCCTTTGAGGGCGCCGATGGCGCCTACAATGGCCGAGACGAAATCCGTGCCGGTCGACATGATCACGCGGGCCGTGAAGGTGGACGCGTTGGAGCCGTGATCGATCACGGTGTTGAGGTAGGTTTCCAGCCCGCGCACGCGGGCGGCGCTGGGCGCCTTGCCCTCCAGCATGTAGAGATAGTTGGCGGCATGGCCCAGGCTGGGGTCGGGGGCGATGGGGTCTTTGCCATTCGCCAGTCGCCAGGCGGCAGCCACGATGGTGGGGAAGGTGGCCAGCAGGCGCTTGGCCAGCCATTCGTCAGCATCGCCTGCGGGCGCGTCGAGGCCCAGCGTGCCGGTGGCCATACGCAGCGCATCCATCAAGTCGAGCGTGGGGCTGGCGCTGGCTTTCAGCAGCGCCAGCGTGGCGTCGGGCAGCGCGCGCAGCTCGGCCAGCGACTGGGTGAAGGCGTGCAGCTCGCTGGCGGTGGGCAGCCTGTCGAACCACAGCAGATACACCATCTCTTCGAACGTAGCGCGGCTGGCGATCTCTTCCAGCTTGAAGCCGGCGATGACCAGCTCGCCCGCCTGGCCGTCTACTTTGCTCTTGTTGGTCTGCACGGCAACGACGCCTTGCAAGCCAGGTATATATGTGGACATGGGGGATGCTCCTATCAAGGTAAAGACCGGTAGTGTATGCGTATTCTAACCGCAGGCAAGTGTCCACAGATGAACACAGATAAACACGGATGAAGTTTCTGTGTCCATCTGTGTTCATCTGTGGATGATTAACCCTTACAATCCTCACCCATGAAGCCGCTCCCACTCGTGCGCTTGCTCGCCATCGCATCCTTCGGCTTCGCGCTCACGCTGTTCAGCAACACGCTCGACCCGGCGCTGTATGGCTACAAAGTGCTGCAGCTCGCGCCCGATAATCCCAATACCTTGCTCGGCTTCAGCACCGCGGCCGGCTCGCTGCTGGTGCTGCTGATGGGGCCGCTGGTCGGCCTGCTGTCCGACCGCACCCGCTCGCGGCTCGGCCGCCGGCTGCCATACTTCCTGATCGGCGTGCCGCTCATGATCGCCGGCTTGTTCACCGTAGGCCTGGCGCCGGCGGTATGGGTCTTCGTGCTGGGCGTGCTGCTGTGGCGCTTTGGCGACAACATCATCTTCGCCCCGTGGGAGGCGCTGTATGCCGACCGGGTGCCCGCGGCCCAACGCGGCCTGGCCTCCGGGCTCAAATCGCTGACCGAGATCCTGGCGGTGCTGCTCGGCCGCCTGGCCGCCGGCGAGCTGCTGGCGCGCCAGGTGGAGCTGGGCGAGACGGCCATCTATGCGGCGATGGCCGTGCCGGTGGCCGGGCTGCTGCTGGCCCTGCTGTTCACCTGGCTGGGCATGCGTACTGAGCCCTATGAGCAGGGCGAGCCGGTGCGCGAGCCGTTGCTCAAGACGTATATCGACAGCTTTCGCTTCGATTGGCGCGGCCAGAGCGCCTTCCGCTGGTGGTTCGCCAACCGCTTCCTGTTCTGGGTCGGCTTCGTCACGCTGAGCCAGTTCCTGCTGCTGTTCGTGGTGGATGTGGTCGGCCTGCCCGAGGCCGACGCGCAGCGCTACCTGGCGCGCCTCTCGCTCGTGCTGGGTGGGGCGATCCTCGCCGTGGCGGTGCCCTCTGGCCGCCTGGCTGACCGCTTCGGCCGTGCGCCGGTGGTGATCGCGGCCTGCCTGATGGCCGCCCTGGGCACCACGCTGGTGCTGTTCCTGCGCGATCTCAACTGGCTCACCCTGGCTGCCGGCCTCATCGGCTGCGGAGCGGGCACGTATCTCTCGGCCAACTTCGCCCAACTTACTGACATCGTCCCCAAGCCCGAGGCGGGCCGCTACATCGGCCTGGCCGGCATCGCCGGCGCGGCCGGCGGCACGGTGGCGCGCGTGTTGGGCGGCCTGCTGATCGACCCGCTCAATACGCTCACCCCTGACGGCACCTTGGGCTATTTGGCACTATATGGCTTGGCCGCGATATTGTTCGTAGCCGCGGCTTGGGTCGCCAGCTTTAGAGCCAGCTAGTTCTTCGCAAACAAAAAAAGCCCTTTCGCAAGAAAGGGCTTTTTTGTTTCGGGTCAGCTTAGTAGCCGGGGCTGTTGCAGGTGTCGATATCGCCGGACTGCAAGCCGTCTTGCAGCGCAGCCAGGCGCTGCTCGGAGGAGCCGTGCGTCCACGCATCCGGCACGATGTAGCCTTGGGTCTGCTGCTGAATGCGGTCATCGCCGATCGAAACCGCCGCATCCAGCGCCTGGATGATGTCTTCGCGTGTCAGGCTGGCGATGTAGCCGGTCTCGGTGGCATGGTGCATCCAGATGCCGGCCAGACAGTCGGCCTGTAGCTCAGTGAACACGATCTCGCTATCCGGGCCGGTGTCACGGATCATGCCCGAGGTGTTGAGCACGCCGAACAGGTTCTGGACATGATGGCCATACTCGTGGGCCAGCACATAGGCCGTCGCCAGCGGGCCGCCGCGTGCGCCGAGGCGCGCCATGATGGTGTCGAAGAAGGAGAGGTCCACGTAAACCATCTGGTCACGCGGGCAGTAGAACGGGCCGGAGGCACTGGAGGCGAAGCCGCAGGCCGCCTCGGTAGAGCCGGAGAACAGCACCGTCTGGGCCGGCACATAGTTCATGCCATAGTCGGGCAGCTCGCTGGCCCAGAAGGCCTGGATGCTGTTGACGAAGCCTACCAGCTGGCAATCCTCGCGCTGGTTGGCATCCGCGCCGGTCTGGCATTCCGTGGCCAGGTCCGCCGCATCCTGATAGTAGCCATCCGGCTGCCCGCCGCTCCCCAACAGGGCCGAGGGATCGACTCCCAGCAGCATGGAGACCAACAGCACCAGCAGGCCGATGCCGCCGCCGCCCACCACAACCGTGCGCCCCATGCTGCGGCCGCGGCGGTCTTGCACCTGAGACGGGTCTAGCCGTTTTTGATCATTGAATGACATTCAAACACTCCATTGCGATCAGTAATAGGTGGATAGTTATACCGCGCCGGGCAATTGCTCAAGGTCCAAACGCCACACGTTGCAGGTGATGGGATTGCCCTTGGGATACTCGTACGCGCTGACGCCGAGCAGCTCGAAGCCGGCTTTGCGGCACACCGCGTTCGAAGCTAAATTCTCGACAGTGGGATAGGCGAAGAAATAGCGATGGCGCTGCTGCGCACGCGCCATCGCCGCGGCCGCCAGCGTGGCTCGCGTGGCAAGGCCGTGGCCTTGCCACGCCGGGACGACAGCCCAGCCGGTCTCCCAGGCGGGCTGGCCGTCGTGCTCGTGCTCCCAATAACCCACCGTGCCGGCGGGCTGCTGCTCCGCGCCGGCCAGGATGACGAACATGGCGTCGCGGTTTGAGCCCAGCAGCGCAACATAGCGGGCATGGCGCGCTTGCAGCTTGTCTTCACTTTCGGGGCCGCCCAGGTATACGGTCATTTCAGGCGTGCCGAGGGTGGCGCGCAATAGATCGAAATCGCCTTCGCCATATGGGCGCAGGCTGACCTCGCTTTGGGTCAAGGCTGCTCCTGCAGCGCTTGCTGGGCGGCCAGCAGGCCGGGCAGGCCGGTCAGCCCGCCGCCGGGGTGGCCGCCCGCGCCGCAGATGTATAGGCCGCGCGGGCCATGCCCGCCCAGGCGGAAGCCTACGCTACCCGGCACCGGGCGGTTGAGCAGCAATTGGTCCAGCCCCATCTGGCCGTGCATCTCGCTGCCGCCGGCCAGGCCGTACTCGCGCTCGTAGTCCAACGGAGTGATGACGCGGCGATCCTCCACCAGCGTGCGCAGGCTGGGCGCATATTCGGCCAGCATGTCGAGCACCATGTCGCCCATGCGCTCGCGCTCGGCATCCCAGTTGCTCTCGGCCAGCGCGTAGGGCGCGTAGCGCACCGTGACCGACAGCGTATGTTTGCGGGTCGGCGCCAGCGAAGCATCCAGCAGGCTGGGGATGCGGGCGATCAGCACCGGCGCGGCCGAGAGGCGGCCGTGCTTGGCGTCGTCGTAGGCCTGCTCGGCGTAGTCGAGGCTGGGGCTGATGATGATGTCGCCCTGCAGGCGGTCGGCCTGGCCGACCGCGCCGAGGAACTGCGGCACGCCGCCCAGGGCGAAATGCACCGTGGCGCTGCTGCCGCGCAGCTTGAGGCTGCGGAAGCGGCGGTACAGCCGCGGCTCCAGTTGGGCCGAGCCGAGCAATTTCAGGAAGGTGGTGTGCGGGTCCGCGTTCGAGAGCACCTGGCGGGCATGGATCTGTTCGCCATCCTCCAGCTCCACGCCGGTCACGCCGCCATCGCTGGTCAAGATGCGTGCTACGCCCGCGCCGGTACGGATGCTGACGCCAAGCTGGGTGGCTTCTTTCGCCAGGCTCTCGCTGACCGCGCCCACGCCGCCGCGCACCAGGCGCTGCAACGTGCCGCCCATGTGCTGGTACAGCAGCATGAAGGCGGTGCCACTGGCTCGCGGCCCTTGCATAATGCCGGTAGTGGCATAGGCGGCATACAAGCCCTTGATTCCTTCATCTTCAAAATGCTCATTGAGCCAGGTGGCCGCGCCCATAGGCAGCACACGCATGAAATCCATCATGTCCCGGGCGCCCAGGCGGCGCAGTTGCAGGGCCAGCCCGGCCCAGGCCATCAGCAGGCGGGCCGGATTTTGGGTCAGGCTGGGCGGGCGCAAATGCGCCATTTTGGACAGCACGCCGGCGAAGCGCTCCAGCTGGCGGGCGAACTCCCAATACGCCTTGGCATCTTTGGCCGAGCGGGTCGCCAATTCCATGGCGGTGCGCTCCGTGTCGCGCCAGATGGTGATGCCGCTGCCATCCGGCTGCGGGGCGAAGGCGCGCACGGCGGGTTGCATGAAGTCTGGCGGGTGCTGGCGGAACAAGCCGAAAACATCTGCCGGCAGCAGGTTCGCATTCGGCGCGCCGGTGTTGAAGCGGAAGCCTGGGATCAGCTCCTCGGTGCTGGCCGCGCCGCCCAGCTGGGCGCGGCGTTCGAGCACCAGCACGCGGCGGTGGGCACGCGCCAGCGTGAGCGCCGCCACAAGGCCGTTGTGTCCGCCGCCGATGATGATCGCGTCGTAGGTTTGCGGGTCGGCGTGCGCGCTCATTGCAGCACCTTGCCGGCGTCCTTGAGGATCTCGATGGCGGCTAGGCGGCCAGGCGCCCCGGTGATGCCGCCGCCGGGGTGCGTGCCGGAGCCGCACTGGTAGTAGTTGGCGATGGGGGTGCGGTACTGGGCGTAGCCCGGCGCCGGCCGCAGGAAGAACAACTGCGAGAGGCTGAGCTCGCCCTGGAAGATGTTGCCGCCGCTCAGGCCGATGGTCTGCTCAATATCCCACGGCGAAAGCACCTGACGATGCAGGATGAGCTGTTTCAAATTCGGCATGTATTCGCTCAGGGTGTCCACCACCGCATCGCCAAAGGCTTCGCGCTGGCTGTTCCAGTCGCCCTCGGCCAGTTGGTAGGGCGCGTACTGCACGAAGCACGACATGACGTGCTTGCCCGGCGGCGCCATGCCCGGATCAATGGCCGAAGGGAAGATGATGTCGACATACGGCTTCTTGGCGAAGCGGCCGTACTTGGCTTCGTCGTAAGCGCGCTCGATGTAGTTCACGCTGGGGCTGATCGAGATAGCGCCGCGCATGTGTTCGCCGTAGCCGGGCAGGCAGCTCAGCTCTGGCATGGCGTCGAGCGCCAGGTTGACCTTGCCAGAGGAGCCGTAGCTGTCAAACTTGCCGACGCGATTCACAAGATCGCTGGGCAATTCGTTTTGGTCCACCAATTTGAGGAAGGTCAACTTGGGGTCCAGGCTGGAGATGATGCGCTTGGCGTAGATCTCATCGCCATTCTCCAGCGCAACGCCCACGGCGCGCCCGTTGCGGGTGATGACGTGCGCCACGCGCGCCTCGGTGCGCAGCTCGGCGCCCAGGGCGCGGGCCGAGCTGGCGATGGCTTCGGCCACGCCGCCGGTGCCGCCGCGGGCGAAGCCCCAGGCGCGGAACACGCCGTCGATCTCGCCCATGTAGTGGTGCAGCAGCACGTAGGCGCTGCCCGGCGAACGCGGGCCGAGGAAGGTGCCGATGATGCCGCTGGCGGAGAGCGTCGCGATCAGCGGGTCGGTCTCGAACCACTCTTCCAGGAAGTCCGCCGAGCTCATCGTCATCAGCTTGGCGAGGGTGTAGATGTTCTCCTCGCCCAGGCTGAGGAAGTGCTTGCCCAGCTTGAGCAAGGCCAGCAGCTCGCGCGGATCAAAAGAAGTCGGGTCGGGCGGGCGGATGCTGAGGATGTACTTGACCGCCTTGGCCATGTGATACATGGCGTAGCTGTACTCGCGGTAGGCCTCGGCGTCACGGGTGGAGAACTGGCTGATGTTGCGGAAGGTGGCGGCCGAGTCAGGCCCACGATAAATGTAGCGGCCATCCGGCAGCGGGGTAATGGTCGATTCAAGCGGCAGGATGGTCAGGCCGTGGCGCACCAGCTCCAGCTCGCGGATGATCTCGGGCCGCATCAGGCTGACCACATACGAGAACACGCTGAACTTGAAACCCGGGTAGATCTCTTCGCTCACCGTGGCCCCACCCAGGACGTGGCGCTGCTCCAGTACCAGCGTCTTCAGGCCGGCGCGCGCCAGGTAGGCCGCGTTGACCAGCCCGTTGTGGCCGCCGCCGATCACGATGGCGTCATAGGTTGCGGAATTAGCCATTCGGCAGCGCTCGTTTCTGGGCTGGGTTGTAGAAAGGCATCTTGGTTACAGTGGCGCTGGCGCGCTTGCGCACATACTCCACCGTGATCTCGAATTCAAGCTGGCTGCCGAGCGCGGCGTGCTCGCTGCGCACGGTGGCCAGGGCAATGTACTTTTTGAGGATGGGCGAGAACACCATGCTGGTGGCCTGGCCCACATGCTCCTCGCCGGCGTAGACCGGTACGGCGGTGCGGCTGGCGCGGCCCGCCACCTGGGGCGGCAGGTTGGCTTCGCCAAACAGCCGCTCCAGGTCGTACCAGTTGACTTCGAGGCCGACCAGGCTGCGCGGTGTGCCGGCCGCGTGCTCGGCCTGCAAGGCTTGCTTGCCGATGAAATCAGGCTTGTCCAGGTCTACCGCCCAGCCCAGCCCGATCTCGTACGGGCTGCTTTGCTGATCGGGGATGCGGGCATGCAGCGTGCTGCTGTAGTCCACTTCAATCAGCAGCAGACCGGCCTCCACCCGCAGAATATCCAGCGCGGCCAGGCCCAACGGCAGGATGCCGTAGCCGGCGCCCGTTTCCATGATGCTGTCCCACAGCGCCGGAGCATGTTCGGGCGCGACCCACAGCTCATAGCCCAGGTCGCCCGTGTAGCCGGTGCGCGTGATCGTCAGCGGGGTGTGGTTGAACTCGGTCTGCAGCAGGTTGTAGTAGCGCAGGCCGCCCAACTTCGCCTTGGGTAGCAGCGACTGCAAGATGGCATAGCTGTTGGGGCCTTGTAGCGCCAGCGCGGCCAGCTCGGTCGAGACATCCCGTAGCTCGACATCCAGCCCGTAGCCGACGTCTTGCAGCCAGCGCAGGCTGGGGTCAGCCGCGGTCAGCCGGAAATGCTGCGGCCCCAGGCGTGCCAACGTGCCGTCGTCAATGACTTTGCCGTCTTCATCGCACCAGGGGGTGTACAGCACCTGGCCAACGCGGCTCTTGGCGACATTGCGGGTCACCATGCGGTCCAGCAGGCGTTCGGCGTCAGCACCGCGGATCTCGTACTTGTAGAGTGGGGAAGCGTCCATCAGCCCGGCCGCGTTGCGCACCGCGTAATATTCGACTTCGTAACTGGGGCCGTAGGTGATGGCGGAGAAGTAGCCTGACCAGTCTCGCCACTCCTGGGTGGTGCACAGGGCAGCGGTGCGGCTATACAGTGGGGAGGGGATGGGCATGTGCGGATTATAAGTCAGGTGCAATCAGAGATCGGAGAATGGTGATTCTCCGGGTCGATTTGCCAGTTGGCCCGTTGATCGCTACTCCTGTTTCTTAAAAACAAACACCCCTGCATGTACAGGGGTGTTTCTGCGGTCTCGACGGGATTTGAACCCGCGGTCTCTGCCTTGACAGGGCAGCGTGTTGAACCAGGCTACACCACGAGACCGTTAACGGCAGGAGTTTATCACATGCCAAGAG
Organism: Anaerolineales bacterium; assembly: GCA_019454165.1. Taxonomy (GTDB): domain Bacteria; phylum Chloroflexota; class Anaerolineae; order Anaerolineales; family UBA11579; genus JAMCZK01. The sequence goes on from CP075367.1 coordinate 1,460,219, forward strand.
GCATAGTCAAGGTGATACCATTTCCGGCGCATGGCGCAGCCCAACCGCCTCTATTTCACCGCTGTGTTGGCCCTGCTCTCGGTGGCGCTGTTCGCCGCGCTGTGGCTGCCCAACGCCACCGCCTCAGAGGATCTCGGCATGGTGCTGGCCTTTGAGCCAGACGAGGTCATCCCGTTCCCCTATCTGCAAGACATGCTGCAGCCGCGTGACAGCTTGAAGCATACCGTCGCCAACTTCTTCGCCTACGAGTATTACTTCTACGGCTTTCCATATTTCGCTTACTCAGCGTTCTTGTTGTTGCCGCTGAAGTGGCTGGGCCAGTTGGGCAACATCCCATTGGTGATGGCTGTGCTGCGCAACTTTGTCAGCGTGCTGCCCATGCTGGCTTCGATCTGGCTGCTGGTCTACCTGCACACGCGCTTCAACGATTACCGTGCCATCGTACTGTTCGCCTTCCTCGCCCTGGTGCCCGGCGTGATGTACAACAACTTCTGGTGGCATCCTGACAGCTTGGCGATCCTGTTCGCCATGCTGACCCTGTTCTTCCTGATGAGAGATGACCTGCGTTTCGGGCGCAACTTTTACCTGGCCGCGGCGGCCTGCGGCCTGAGCGCCCAGACCAAGCTGATCGGCGTGTATTTCTTTTTGGCCGTGCTCGTGTATCTGTGGCACGGCTACCGCGCCGGCCGCGGCCTGCGCCAGCTGCTGCTGGCCGCCGCCGGCTTTCTGGCCGTGATGGTGGCCGCGTTCTTTGCCAGCAACCCGATCCTGCTGTATGCCGGGGCGCGCAGCACCTACTTCAACACGCTGAGCGCACAGTCCGGCCTGATGGCCGAAGGCTTCGAAGTGCAATACGCCAAGGGCCTGCCCGAGGTCACTCGTATGCTGCGCGACAATTTTGGCGGCTGGCTGCTGCTGGCGGCCAGCGTGCTGGCGGCTGGCTACGCCGCCGCCCGGCGGCCGCAGCCGTTGCTGTACCGGCTGATTCTGGCTTGGGTGTTGCCGCTGGCGGTCTACGTGTTCGGCTTCTCGATCGTGAAGTACCAATATTGGATGCCGGCCGCGCTGCCGCTGCTGTCATGCCTGGTCGCGGCACTGCCGGCCAACCGCGCCCAGGCCGCCGAGTGGTGGGGGCGCCAGCGCGCCTGGGCTCTGCTGGCCGCCGGTGTGCTGGCAGTGTGGGTCTTCAGCGCGGCGAGAATGCTGCCACATACGCTTGCCATCTACCGCAGCCAGCTGGCCCGGCAAGCTAGCCATCCGGCTTTGGCTTTCTATGCCGAGGCGCGGACCCAGCTGGAAGCGCTGCCTCCCGCCGCCTACCATGTGTATGCGGATGTCAATCTCTACATCCCCGAGAGCTCGGGGTGGGTGCGCAGCGCTCAGTTCGAGACCCTGACCCATGACTACATCGCCAGCCACGGCTTTGATCTGCTGTTCCTCAGCCAATCACGCATCCTGGATTATTTAAACGAGGACGCCGTAGGTACGAACCCGGAGCAGTTGGCGCTCAGCCGTGAGTTTTACGCGGCAGCCAACGCCGGTGAGCTGGATGACTTCAGGCTTGTGTTCCGCAGCAATGTTGGGCTGGTGTTCGTGAGCGATGGTTTGTACGCGCAGTTTTTTGGCGAGTAGCCCACTTTGTTTTGCTTTTCTGCCTGCTGGCGTTAGCTCAACATTGAATCAGTAGGGGCGGGTCTTAGACCCGTCCCTACGCGATTCTGTATTGATTTCCTGTCCGCTGGCATGAGTTCGGCACCGTATCAGTAGAGGCGCAGCATGCTGCGCCCCTACGCGATCCAATGGTGATTTCTTCGCTACCCAGCCAGCTTCTCAAAATCTTCCGGGTTGCCCAGCGCCATGCCGACGGCGTCGCCGTCGATGCGCTTGAGCAGCCCGGCCAGCACATTGCCCGTACCCAGCTCTATGAAGGTGACCACGCCGGCCGCACGCAGCGCCTGAATGGTCTCGGTCCAGCGTACGCGGCTGGTCAGCTGGGCTTGCAGGTCGGCGCGCAGCGCGGCTGCGTCCGCCAGCGGCGCTGCGCTGACATTGCCGATCAGCGGGGTCTGCGGGTCCGCGATGTTGGCGGCCGCCACGGCCTCGTTGAAGCCGGCCTGGGCCGTGCCCATCAGCGCCGAGTGGGCGGCGATGCTGACCGGCAGCGGCAGGGCGCGCTTGGCGCCAGCCGCCTTGGCGGCCTCCATGGCCCGCGTCACCGCGCCCGAATGGCCGCTGATGACCACTTGGCCCGGGCAGTTATCGTTGGCCACCTGCACCACTTCATCCGCGGTGCTGGCCTCAGCACAGATCGCATCCAGCGCGGGGATGTCCAGCCCCAGGATGGCGGCCATGCCGCCCGGCTGCTGGGCGCCGGCCTCTTTCATCAGCTCGCCGCGGCGGCGCACCAGGCGCAGCGCCGAGGGATAGTCCATGGCGCCGGCAGCCACGGCGGCGCTCAGCTCGCCCAGGCTGTGGCCGGCGACATACGCAGGCGTGAAGCCGGGCTGTAGCTTCTGGAAGACGCGCAGCGCCGCCACCGAGTGCACCAGCAAGGCGGGCTGCGTGTTCACCGTATCGTTGAGCTCAGCTTCGGGGCCGTCCCAGGCCAGCGTGGAGAGGCGGGTGCCCAGAGTGGCATCAGCCTCTTCAAAGACTTGACGGGCTTCGGGGTAGGCGGCGGCAAGCTCTTTGCCCATGCCCACTTTCTGTGAGCCCTGGCCGGGAAAAAGGAAGGCGGTGGTTTTGGCATCTAGAGTCATTTAATCATTCCAAAGTGCTTCAATGCTTGTGTAATGTCCGTTTGTTTATGGGGAGGACATTTATAGCTCTATCTTTGCCTTGGCGATTCCATGCCTGTTTTGTGGGTAAGCCATTAAGCTCTTTGACATGGGCAATCCAGCAAGATTTTGGGAGATATCCATGTTCAGATTTAATGAACTGTTGGATTGCTCTATATGTTGCCATATTCGGAATTGTAACGCTCATTATCTTGTGTATGATCAAGATGCTTTTTTCCTTCGCTTGTTGACTAGAGGTGGTTATGAGACGGATAATTTTAGTGTTCATAATTTGGATAATTGTGGCGACTGTTGTTAATGCATTTTTCCGAGATTTCCCGCCAATTGTCCCACTGGGACTAAACATGCTTATCTTGGTGTTACTGTTCGTGATGAAGCCAAAGACTAATTGACAATCGCAAGCCTTGGTCGGTTTCGCAAAAAATGTCGAGTTTGAGCGGATGCAGAATGCTATAGTGGCAGAGTGTTGAGTCCTGTGCGGTCAGTGACGACCAATAAACATAAGCAGAGCTTGCTGCCCGTATTGGTTCATATCGAAGAGCATCTGGATGAGCCGCTGCCACTCGAGCAATTGGCTGCGGTGGCCGGTTTCTCGCCGCATCATTTCCACCGCGTCTTCCAGCATGTGACTGGGGAAGCCCCGAAAGAATACTTGCGCCGGCTGCGGCTCGAGCGCGCCGTCTATCGCCTCAAGGTCAGCCCGGACAATGTGTTGCAGATCGCCCTCGACGCTGGCTTCAAGACCCACGAAACCTTTACGCGGGCGTTCTTGCGCCAGTTCGACATCCATCCGTCTCAGTTTCGCAACGTATTGAAAGAGTATCGTGCCTGTGCGGATGAAACAATGACGGAGCATGCCTACGAAGCATTCACTCCTGAGACCCCGCTAACGCTTCGTTTCAACATGCAAAAAGAGGCGCTGCGCGTAGAGCACATACCCGCCCAGCACCTGATCTTCATCCGCTACAAAGGCTACGAGAATCTGCTTTCAGACTCGCAATCATTCCTCGACCTGTGGACGCCTCTGTTTGAATTCGCAGAACAGCATGGCCTTGAGCACTCGCACGATAAGCTGATCGGCATCACTCACGACGATCCCTACGTAAGCAGCGAGGCCAATATCCGCTTCGATGCCTGCCTGCCGGTCAGCGGGCCGATCGCGGCCAGCTACCCGATCGGCTACCGGCAGCTGCAGCCCGGGCTGTGCGTGGCCCGCCGTCACACTGGTGGCATGGAGGAGATCGCCAAGACCTTCGCCCATATTGGCGTCGAATGGCTGCCTGACAGCCAGCACTGCTTGCGCGCCGCGCCTCCATTTGAGATCCACGCGTACCGACAAGTGAACGGACGCCTGGAGCGGGTGCATACGGACGCGTATGTTCCGCTCGAACCCATCAAAACCAAAGCCAAGAGGAAACCATGAACGGATTTGAATTCAGTGAGCATATCGCCAAGCCACCCAAGCAGGTCTTTGACCTGATCTCTGACCTGACCAATGGCAGCAAGTTCCTTGACAACATCAAGGAGAGTCAAAAGACCAGCAGCGGCCCGATCGGCGTGGGCACAACCTTCCGCGAGACCCGCATCGTCGGCGGCAAAGAGTCGAGCACAGAGCTGCTGGTGACCGCCTATGAGCCGCACACGCATGTCGGCATCAGCACGGAGGTAGAGGGCATCAAGGTGGTGTATCACTACTATCTCTCGCCCGAGGCTGGCGGCACGCAGGTTCGCTGGGTCTGCGAGCTGGAGGCCAGCGGCCTGCGCAAAATGATGCTACCGATGGTGGCCGGCATCATGAAGAAAGAAGACGGCGACCATCTGCAGAAGCTGAAAGCGTATTTGGAGGCTAAGTAACTGGGCATTGCTGCCTAAAACAAAAGACCCGCCGTTCGGCGGGTCTTTTTTTTGTAAATCGTGCTTGGTTACTCGCGCTCGACTTTTACGACCTCACGGCCCTTGTAGTAGCCGCAGTTGGCGCACACCTGGTGGGGCAGGCGCATCTGGCCACAATTGGAGCAGGTGACCGTGTTGCGGGCCTGCAGCGCGTCATGGGCGCGGCGGCGGTCGCGGCGGCCCTTGGAATGCTTGCGTTTCGGAAGCGGTGTCATTTCAGTTGATCTCTCTATCTAGTCAATTCACAAAACCGCCTGCGGTTAGGCAGGCAGGGGCGAAGTATAGCGGGTAGTCTGGCCTTTGTCAAATCTGATGGCGGGCAATTTTACTCCCTATCCAGCCCCTCGTCTTCGTAGCTGGCCACGTCGCCGATCGACTCCAGGTGCGTGAACACGGTGACGTCGCCGCTCAGGGCAGCCCGCACCGCCGCCTCCACGCGCTCCAGCAGGCGGTGGCCACGCGCCACCGTCCAGCCGCCGGGCACCAGCACGTGCAACGAGACGAAGCTGCGCGCCCCTGACTGCCGCGTGCGCAGGGCGTGATACTGCACGCCCTGCGGCAGCTGGCCCTCGATGGCGGCCTGCACCGCCGCCAGCTCCTCGGGCGGCAGGGCTGCATCCAGCAGGCCGGCGGCCGATTTGCGCACGATCTTGACCCCGCTGAAAGTGATGTTGGCTGCCACGGCCAGCGCAATGATCGGGTCGAGCACCTGCCAGCCGCTCAGCGCCACCAGGCCCACCGCGGCCAGCACGCCGGCCGAGGTCCACACATCCGTCATCAGGTGCTGCGCATTGGCCTCCAGGCTGGCGGAGTTGTGCGTGCGGGCCGCCCGGCGCAGCACCTGCGCCACGCCCAGGTTGATGACCGAGGCCAGCACGGAGACGGCCAGACCCAGCCCGATCGATTCGATGGGCTTGGGATATATCAGCCCCTGGATGGCGCTGTAGGCAATGCTGCCGGCGGCCAGCAAGATCAGCACACCTTCGATCACGCTGGAGAAGTATTCGGCCTTGGTGTGGCCGTAAGCATGCTCTTCGTCCGGCGGGGTGGCGGCCAGGCTGAGCATACCCAGCGCCATCACCGCGCCGGCCAGGTTCACCAGCGACTCCAGCGCGTCCGACAGCAGGCCCACCGAGCCGGTGACCCAGTAGGCGGTCGCCTTCAGACCGATCGTCACCACGGCCGCGGCGATCGAAAGCCAGGCGTAGCGGGTCAGTTTTGCACGCGTCTCAATTTGCACAGTGTCTTATCTCAGCGGACTAATCGACCAATTGACCAGTCGACTGGTCTGTTAGTTTGCTAGCTATTCCCAACTTGGCTACGCAAATACGCCTCAATGAATCCATTCAGCCGGCCATCCAACACGGCCTGGCTGTTGCCTTCTTCGTATTCGGTGCGGTGGTCCTTCACCAGCTGGTAGGGGTGCAGTACGTACGAACGGATCTGGCTGCCCCATTCGGCCTTTTGATATTCACCGCGCAGCTGGGCCAGCTCCTGGGCCTGCTCGGCCTCCAGCACTTCCAGCAGGCGCGCTTTCAGCACCCGCATGGCATTGTCGCGGTTCTGGGCCTGCGAGCGTTCATTCTGGCAGCTGGCTACGATGCCGGTGGGGATGTGCGTGATGCGCACGGCGGTGTCGTTCTTCTGCACGTTCTGGCCGCCCGCGCCGCCGGAGCGGAAGGTGTCGATGCGCAGGTCGTTCGGGTTGATCTCCAGCTCCACATCATCCACCTGCGGCAGTACCTCCACCTGGGCGAAGGAGGTGTGGCGGCGCCGGGCCGAGTCGAACGGCGAGAGCCGCACCAGGCGGTGCACGCCTTTCTCCGGGCGCAGGTAGCCGTAGGCGTACGGCCCACTCACCGCGATCGTGACGCTCTTGATGCCGGCTTCCTCGCCCGCAGTCGAGTCGATGATCTCGGTCTTGTAGCCCTCTTCCTCGGCCCAACGCAGGTACATGCGCTGCAGCATGGCCGCCCAATCCTGTGAGTCGGTGCCGCCGGCGCCGGCGTTGATGCTCAGCAGGGCATTGCCGTTGTCGTACTCGCCAGACAGCAGGGTGCGCAGCTCACGCTGGTCCACCTCGCGCTCTACGGCTTCGGCCTCAGTTTCCAGCTCGGCCCGCAGGCTCTCATCGCCCAGCTCCGCCAGTTCGCGGTTGTCACTGATGCGCTGCTCCAGCTTGCGCCAGCTCTCGACCTCCTCACGCAGGGCGGCGACGCGCTTCATCAATTGTTGAGCCTGGGTGGGGTTATCCCATAGATCGGGAGCCGCGGCTTGCTGCTCCAGCGAGGCTAGTTCGGCTTCCTGTTTGGGCAGGTCAAAGACGCTCCAAGAGAGATTGGATGCGTTCCTGGGCGTGGGTAAGGCGTTCGGCGATGTCTTGCATAAGCTAATTATAGCTATAAGCCTTAAGCTTTAAGCTTACGGCTTATAGCTTACAGCTTATGGCGAATAGCTATAATTCAAGTATGGCTAAACTTTCGCATCTCGACCCGGCCGGCAATGCCCGCATGGTGGATGTGGGTGACAAGAATGTGACCGAACGCACTGCAGTGGCGGCGGGCGAAGTGCGCATGCTGTCGGAGACGCTGGCCCTGGTGCGCGCCGGCCAACTCAAGAAGGGCGATGTGCTCACCGTGGCGCAAGTAGCTGGCATCCAGGCTGCCAAGCGCACCGCCGAGCTGATCCCGTTCTGCCATCCGCTGCCGCTCGAGCACATCTCGCTCGAGTTCGAGCTCGACGATGCCCTGCCGGGTATCCGCATCCGCGTCACGGCCCGCACCACGGGCAAGACCGGCGTCGAGATGGAAGCGCTGACCGCCGTCTCTGTGGCGGCCCTCACGATCTACGATATGGCCAAAGCCGCTGAGAAGAGCATGCACATCGAAAACATCCGCCTGGTCAGCAAGACCGGCGGCACCGGTGGAGACTACGCCGAGGCGGGCTGATGGCTGAAACCAAATGGACCCGCCGCGACGAGAAGCAGCGCAAAAAGAAGCACGGCATGCGCGTGACCGGGCGCAGCATCTTCACATTGCAGGCAGTCCAGAAGAAAAAGGCTGACCAGGCCGCCAAGAGCAAGCCGAAGACCAAAGCGCGCTCCAAGAAGAAGACCGCCAAATGAGCACGGTGACCGTGCTGTTCTTCGCCACCCTGCGTGACAAAGCCGGTGTGGCACAAACTCAACTGGAGTTGCCCGCCGGTGCGGATGTGGCCGCTTTCAAGCAGACCCTGTTCGCCAAGTTCCCGCAGTTGGCCGCCCACGCAGGCGCCATGCTGGTCGCCGTCAATAAGGAATACGCCTTCGACGCTGACCCGGTGCCTGCTGGCGCAGAGATCGCGTTGTTCCCGCCGGTCAGCGGCGGCTCGGGGGATGCAATGCCAACGCATTTCACCATCACCGAAGACGCGCTGGATCTCAACGCGATGCTGGCCGGCATCACGTTGCCCACCACCGGCGCGGCCTGTTTCTTCAGCGGCATGGTGCGCGGCGAAACGCATCGCACCACACCGCACGAGACTCAGCGCCTGGTCTACGAAGCCTATGTGCCCATGGCCGAGGCCAAGATGCAGCAAGTCGCCGCTGAGATTCGCCAGCGCTGGCCGCAGGTCGAAGGCATCGCCATTGCCCAGCGCATTGGTACGCTGCTGCCCGGCACGCCCACGGTGCTGATCGCCTGCACCGCCGGCCACCGCGACAGCGGCGTGTTCGAAGCCGCCCGTTACGGCATTGACCGCCTGAAAGAGATCGTGCCGATCTGGAAGAAGGAGATCGGTCCCAACGGCGAGGAGTGGGTGGAGGGTGAATACCTGCCGACCCAGACGGATAAGCAAGCATGACCACCTACGCTTGCACCAACTGCCGCCGCCCGTATCCTGAAAGCGGAGCGCCGTTCCGCTGCACCCATTGCGGCGGCGTATTTGGCGTGCAGGGCGGCCTGGCCTACCAGCCGGATGAGGGGCACAGCGGGCTGTGGCGTCACCGCGCCAGCTTCGGGCTGCCGGATGAGGCCGAAGCCGTCAGCCTGGGCGAGGGCAATACGCCGCTGGTGGAAGGCGCTGCGTTCGGCAAGCGGCTGGCCTTCAAGTTGGAGTATCTCAGTCCCACCAGCTCCTACAAAGACCGCGGCAGCGCGTCGCTGCTCAGCTTTCTCAAAGCACGCGGCGTCACCGAAGCGCTCGAGGATTCGTCCGGCAACGCCGGTGCATCCTTCGCCGCCTACGCGGCGCGCGCCGGCGTGAAGACCCGCGTCTACGTGCCAGACTATGCGTCTGGGCCAAAGCGTGCTCAGATCGAAGCCTACGGCGCGGACTTGGTCAGCATTCTTGGCCCGCGCTCAGAGGCCGCCAGCGCCGTGCTGCGCGCCGCTGAGGGTGGGGCGGTGTATGCCAGCCACGCCTACATGCCCTTCGGCCTGCCCGGCATCGCTACCATCGCCTTCGAGCTTTACGAGCAGCTGGGTAACCAGGCGCCGGGCAGCATCATTGCGCCGGTGGGCCACGGCAGCTTGCTGCTCGGCATTGCGTTGGGTTTCGAAGCACTCAAGGCTGCCGGGCGCATCGAGCGCCTGCCAGTCCTGATCGGTGTGCAGGCGCGCGCCTGCGCGCCGCTGTGGGCGCTCACGACCCAGGGTCCCGCTGGCCTGGCCTGGGTCACCGAAGGCCAGACCCTGGCCGAGGGCGTGCGTGTGCGCCAACCGGTGCGCGGAGACGAGCTGCTGCGCACCGTCCAGGCCAGCGGGGGCAGCTTCCTGGCCGTAGATGAGAGTGAGATCCTGCCCGCCCGCGACGCACTGGCCCATGCAGGGTTATTTGTAGAGCCAACATCTGCCATTGTGTGGGCAGGCCTGGGGCAGCTTTCAACCCTGGCCGATTTCGCCAGCCAGATACCCGAGCCGGTTGCGCTCATCCTTACCGGCTCCGGGCTAAAAGCGCTTTAGAGAGGAACAGAGGTCTAGCATGGAAAAAGTCGTCATTACCGGCATGGGGACCGTTAATCCACTCGGAAACTCCGTGGAGCAAACCTGGGAGAACGCCACCAAGGGCGTCTCTGGCATTGGCCCCATCACTTGCTTTGACTCTGAGAACTTCCTGGTCAAGATCGCCTGTGAGGTCAAGAACTTTGACATCACCGAGCACATCGATGCCCGTGAAGCGCGCCGCCGCGACCGTTACCAGCTGTTCGGCACTGCGGCTTCGGCCCAGGCCATTAAGCACTCCGGCCTGGAGATCAACGAGGGCAACGCGGCCCGCGTCGGCAGCATCATCTCGGCCGCCATCGGCGGCCTGACCGCCATGGAGATCGGCATCGTGGATGTGCATACTGACAGCCCGCGCCGCGCCAGCCCCTTCCTCATCCCGATGATGATGCCCAACGGCTCGGCGGGCCTGACCAGCATTGACCACGGCGCCAAAGGCCCGGCGCTGTCCGTCGCCTCGGCCTGCGCCTCCGGCCAGGATGGCATTGGCTTGGCCTGGACTCTGATCCGCGCCGGCGTGATCGACGCCGCCTTTGCCGGTGCGGCCGAAGCCACCATCACCAAGGTGGCCGTGGCCGCTTTCGACCGCATGCAGGCCATGTCGCGCAAATCTCTGGGCGAGGCGACTCCGCGCCCGTTCGACAAGAACCGTGATGGCTTCCTGATGGGCGAGGGCTCGGCGATCTTCATGCTTGAGAGCGAGAGCCACGCCAAGAAGCGCGGCGCCAACATCATCGCCGAGCTGGCTGGCTACGCCTCCTCGGCGGATGCTAGCCACATCACTGCCCCGTCGGAGACGGGAGCGGGCGGCGCCCAGGCCATCAAGCAGGCCCTGGATTCGGCCGGCGTCAACCCAGACGAAGTCGGCTACATCAGCGCCCATGGCACCGGTACGCCGCTCAACGATGCGTCTGAGACGGCCGCCATCAAGTCCGCCTTCGGCCAGCAAGCCTACAACATCCCGATCTCGTCCACCAAGTCGATGACCGGCCACATGATGGGCGCCACCGGTGCGCTCGAGGCCATGTTCTGCGCCCTGGCCATTCGGGATGGCATCCTGCCGCCCACCATCAACTATGAAGAGCCCGACCCGGTCTGCGATCTGGACTACATTCCCAACAAGGCGCGCGAGTCCAAGATCAAAGTCGCCATCAGCAACGCATTCGGCTTCGGCGGGCATAATGCCGTCCTCGTTTTGCGAAAATACGAATAAAATACACGCCTTAGGGAACTAGCGGACCGCCAGCTACCCACATCCCGTTGTGGGGTGGCTAGCGCTCCTTCAGTTCCCGGAAGGAGTTGCCTGGGTATGCACAATGACCCTGAGCGAACACAAGAACGGGAAGACCCCCAAAGTTTTGCCGCACGCTTAGCGTTGCCCATCAAAGATTCACGGCTGTTGCTGCGCGCCTTGACGCACCGCTCGTTCCTGAATGAGAATCCCCAGGCGCTGGAAGACAACGAGCGCCTGGAATTTTTGGGCGATGCGGTGCTTGATTTTGTCGTCGGCGCCTGGCTGTACCAGCACTTCCCCGAGATGAACGAAGGCGAGATGACCCGCCTGCGGGCCAGCCTGGTGAGCACGGAGCGCCTGGGGGAGTTTGGCCGCCAGATCCAGATCAATCGGGCCTTGCGTATGGGCCACGGCGAGGAAGAGGGCGGCGGCCGCACGCGCACCTCCATGCTGTGCAACGCCTTTGAAGCTCTGGTGGGCGCACTGTATCTTGACGGTGGGATCCCGGCTGTAGACCAGTTCCTGGCGCGCTTGCTGCCCAGCGCGGTTCAGCAGATCGTGGCCAGCGAGAGTGACCGTGACCCCAAGAGCCTGCTGCAGGAATGGGCGCAGGCGCGCGGCTACGGCGCACCGCAGTACAAGATCGTGGCGGAGCATGGGCCAGACCACAGCAAGGAATTTCTGGTGCAAGTGCATGTGAACGGCCGGGCAGTCGCCAAGGGCGAGGGCCGCAGCAAGCAGGCGGCCAGCAAAGCGGCAGCCCGTGAAGCGTTGATATTGCTAGAACAAGAAGAAATGGGTCGCTAACACGCGTGAAGACACTACGACTAAAGTCCCTTGAACTGAACGGCTACAAAACGTTTGCCACCGCGCAGAACTTTGAGTTCGGCGCGCCCATCACTGCGGTGGTGGGGCCGAACGGCTCGGGCAAATCCAACATTGCAGATTCCTTGCGCTGGGTGCTGGGCGAGCAATCCTACGCCCTGCTGCGCGGCCGCAAGACCGAAGACATGATCTTCGCTGGCTCTGAGTCGCGTGCCAAGTCCGGCATGGCCAGCGTCACCATCACCTTCGATAACAGTGAGGGCTGGCTGCCGGTCGATTTTGCTGAAGTGGCCGTGACGCGCCGCGCCTACCGTGACGGGCAGAACGAGTACCTCATCAACAATCAGAAGGTCCGCCTTAAGGATGTGAGCGAGCTGCTGGCCGCCTCCGGCCTGTCTGAGCGCACCTATACCGTCATCGGCCAGGGCCTGGTTGACGCGGCCCTGACGCTGAAATCGGACGAGCGCCGCCGCCTGTTCGAAGAGGCGGCTGGCATCGGTCTGTACCGTGACCGCAAAGAGCAGTCCCTGCGCCGCCTCGACACCACCATGCGCAACCTGGAGCGGGTCGAGGACATCCTGGCTGAGCTCAAGCCGCGCTTGCGCAGCTTGCAGCGGCAGGCTGAGCGCGCTGAGGAATTCTCCACCTTGCGGGCCAGCCTGCGCGATACCCTGCGCGAGTGGTACGGATACCACTGGAACAAGTCGCAGATCGAAATGCGCCAGTTGCGCCAGGACGCGGATTTGCATGAGCAGAATCTGGCGCAAGCGCGCCAGAAACAAGCGCAACACAGTGAAGAAGTGAATAAGCTGCGCAGCAGGACGCAAGAGCTGCGCGTCCAGCTCAACGAGTGGCACCGCAAACTGGCCGAGCTGCATGCTGGCCGCCAGGGCGCCAGCCGTGACCTGGCCGTGGCCGATGAGCGTGAGCGCGCCCTCGGCGAGCGCCGCCAGGCGCTGGAAGAAGAGCGCCGCCGCGTCGAAGGCGAGTTGGCCGGCCTGCAGGCCCGCTTGAAAGAGGCCGAGCAAGACGCTGCCCGCTATGAAGAAGAGGGCGCCGAAGCCCAAAAGAAGCTGGATGAAGCCCGTGCAGAGCTGCAAACCAAGCAGGGCGCCCAGCATGAGAAGGATGCCAAGACCCGCGCCGCCCGTGAGCGCGTAGTCGAACTGCAAGCCCAGCTCGCAAACTCGCGTGCCCAGCGCGAGATGCTGATCGCCAGCCTGGACCGCAAGCAGGCCGAGCTGGCTGAACTGGCCGGCACCATCACCAAAGTACAGGGCGATATTGCCGAGCAGACCGAGGCCACTCGCCAGCTCGGCGGCAAGGTCACGGCGGCCGAAGGCCGCCTGGCCGAGCAGCAGCGCCTGCTGGAGCAGGCGGTTGCTGAGGTTGCCCGGCTGCAGGAGCAGCTCAAGCAGCAAGAGGCCGCCCGCAGCCAGCTGCAGGGCCGCCAAGCGCGCTTAGCGGCCGAGATCAGCGCGTTGGAAGAAGCCAACGCGGCTGGCTTCGCCGAGGGCGCCAAGCTGCTGTTGCAGGCCGCCAAAGAAAAGGGCGTGCAGCTCGGCAAAGGCACGCTGGGGCGTGAGTTGCGTGTAGCCGCACAGTACGAAGCCGCCATCGCCGCCGCCCTCGGCGCCTATGCCGACGGCGTGATCGTAGATGACCCGGAGGCCGCGCTCGGTTTGCTCGAGAGCGGCGAAGCCTCGGCGGCGTTGCTGCCCCTCAGCGGGCTCAAAGCGGCCGGCCGCCTCAACGCCCAGCCCGGCAACGGCCTTGTGGGCGTTGCCGCGGATCTGGTCGAAGCCGCGCCGGAGCTGCGCCCGGCGGTGGAATTATTGCTGGGCCGCGTGCTGGTGGCCGAGAGCCGGGGGGCGGCCCGCCGCCTGCTCGGCGAATATACCGAAGCCAGCCAGGTGGTCACCTTGCGCGGCGAGGTCTTCCACCGCGCCGGCACCATCGAGGTGCGCGCCGCCAAAGCCGCCGCGGCGCTGGCCCGCCCGCGGCAGGAGCGCGAGCTGCGCGCCGAGCTGGAGCAGGCCGCTGGTCAGCTAGAGGCTCTCGAAGCGGAACTATCCAAACTGAGCGACCGTGTCGCCGAGGGCGAACTGGCCCGCCAGGCCGCCGTGCGCGAAGTGGAGCAGGCTCAAGCCGGGGTGGAAGCTGCCCGCCGCGAGGTGCAAGGCCAGGAGATGGAAGCCGGCCAGTTGCAACGCCAACTGGACTGGTTCATGACCCAGCAGCGCACGCTGCAAACTGAGCAGGCGGCCGGCGAAGAAACGATCGCCACCCTGAATGCCAAAGAAGCCGAACTGGCCACACAGATGATCGCCGCCGAGGCCGAGTTCGAGAGCGAGATGGCCATCGCGGTGGAAGAGCCCGCCGAGGAGTTGCATGCCCAGGTGGCCCATTGGGAGATGCGCCTGGCCGTGGCTCAACGCGCTCAGCAAGAAGCCCAGCGCCGCGTGACCGAGCGCTTGCAGCAATTGCAGCGCGCCGAAGGCCAACTGGCTTCGCACCAGGAACGTGTGCAGGAGCTGGAACAGCAAGTCCAGGCCATCGGTGCCGAGAAGCACAACCTGAGCCAGCAAGAGGGCCAGGTTGGCGTCGAGATCGAGAGCCTGCAGGTGCAGATCGAGCCCACCGAAGCCGAGCTGGCCGCGGCCGACGCGGCCCAGTTGGAAGCGCAGACCAGCGAAACCGCAACGCTACAGGCTCTGAGCGCGGCCGAGCGCAACCATACCCAGGCGCAGATCTTGCTGGCGCGCCAGCAAGAATCGCTCGAAACCTTGCGCGGCCGCATTGAAGATGACTTTGGCCTGGTCAATTTCCAGTACGACGAGATCGTCTCCGGCCCCACGCCGCTGCCCCTGGGCGAGTTGGTCGAGAAGCTGCCTATGGTCGAGACCCTGGCGCCCGAACTCGAAGAGACCCTCAAGCAGCAGCGCAACCAGATCCGCCGCCTGGGCGCAGTCAACCCCGAGGCGCAAAAAGAGTACCTGGAGATCAAAGAGCGCGTCGAGAGCATGGAAGCCCAGGTGATCGACCTGCGCTCAGCCGAGGGCGATCTGAAGCAAGTCATCGCTGAGCTTGATGTGATGATGGAGAAAGAGTTCCAGGTCACCTTTGAGAAGGTGGCGGCGGAATTCAAGGTGATCTTCAGCCGCCTGTTCAACGGCGGCTCGGCCAGCCTGCTGCTGACCGAGGCCGGCACCGAGAGCGGCCAGACCGGTATTGACATCGAAGCCCGGCTGCCCGGCAAGCGTACCCAGCGCCTGGCGCTGCTCTCGGGCGGCGAGCGCAGCCTGACCGCTGCGGCGCTGGTGTTCGCGCTGCTCAAGGCATCGCCCACACCGTTCTGCGTGATGGACGAGGTGGACGCCATGCTGGATGAGGCTAACGTAGGCCGATTCACCGAGGTGCTGCGCGAGCTCAGCCAGGAGACCCAGTTCGTCGTGATCACGCACAACCGCAACACCGTGCAGGTGGCGGATGTGATCTATGGCATCACCATGGGGCGTGACACGGCCAGCCAGGTGATCAGCCTGCGGCTGGACCAGGTGGACGAGCGCTATTCACGTTAGACTCGTTTGCAACCTTTTTGTTGCACTTGCGTAAATATTCAGATGGGCGCTTTCGCTCAGTGATTAGAGACGAGGTGAAACATGTATAACGCTTCTGGGCGGCCGCTGCGCCGCTCCCGTACTGACCGAATATTTGCCGGCGTGTGTGGCGGGCTGGGGGCCTTCTTTGGCATCAACACGTTCTGGTTCCGCCTGGCGTTCGTGATCGCATTCCTGCCGGGCGGCGTGCCTGGGCTGCTGTTGTACTTCCTGGCCTGGCTGATCATCCCGGCTGAATAAGCTGGGCGTACGATACACAAAAAAAAGCCGCTCCTTTTGGAGCGGCTTTTTGTTTACAGCAGGGGGATGTCTGGTTTATTCGGCGTGGCAGCTTTCCAGCGCTCGCCAATGATCTCCCAGGTGTACTTTTCACGCAGCTCAGCCAGGTAGTCGTTCAGCACAACATAGACACGCTGGTTGAACTCTTCCTCGCTTACCGGCTGCTCCTGGTGGCCCAGCACGCGGATGATGTGCCAGCCAAAGTCAGTTTGCACGGGCTGACTGGTCTGGCCAACCCGCAGGCTGAACGCCGCCTCGGCAAAGGGCGCAACCATGCGCTCACGGTTGAACCAGCCCAGATCGCCGCCGATACCTCGGTTGGACATATCGGTGGAGACATCTGCCGCGATAACTGACCAGTCCTCACCAGCTTCCAGGCGGTCGAGCACATCCTGGGCTTCTTCCTCCGTGGCGACGAGGATGTGGCGAGCCCAGACCTGGTCCTCCGTGCGGGGCACGTCGCCTTCCAGGCGCTGGCGGAAGGCCTGGCGCAGCAGGCCGGCATAGATCGCCTCACGGATGGCCTGCTCGCTGAGCTGGGCGTCCGCGCTCTGGCTGCTCAGGTACTGAGCCAGCAGTTGGCGGTAGCCTTCCTCGGTCACCGGCGTGGAGGTGGGGGCCGGCGTGCCGGTGGGCAGCGGGGGCAGGGTGGCGGTTGCCGTGGGCGGCACTTCGGAGGTGGGCGTGGCGCCGAGCAGCTCAAGCTGCAAAGCAGTATAGGTGGCTGTGGCGTACGGCGTGCGGGTCGGCACGCTGGTGGGTGTGCCATCCGGGAAGTAGCCGAAGAATGAGCGCAACTCGTGCTCTACGTCGGCTTCGCTGACGGTGATACCCATCTCAGCAGCTTCGAGCTTGAGCAGCTCGTCATCGATCAGCTCGTTGAGCGTGTTCTCGCCAGTCACCAATGGGTCCAGCTCTTGCTGCAGGCCCAGCAATTGAACATAGATCTGCTGCTGGAAGGTGGGGTCCATCACCATGCTTTGCATCTGGTAGTACTGCAAGAAGGTATTGACCAGGCGGGCGCGGTTAAGGCGCACACGCTGCTGGTACTGCTCACCGGTGATGGTGACCCCTTCCACTTCAGCCAGAGCCTGGCGCGGGATGATGAAATTTTGATGGACGACGGAATAACCTACCAGGCCGACCACCAGCAGCACGATGGCGATCGTGCCGATGGTCAGCAGGCGGCTGAGGAACTGGTCACGCTCGGCGCCGACCAGATTTTTGGGAGTGAGGTTGAAGGATTTACGAGCCATGCTGTACTTTCTGCGAGATGGATTTCTTAGAAGGGGAACTCGTCTTCTTCACCTTCGGGGTACGTATCTTCAGGGAAGCTGGCCTCGGCTTCAGGCTCCAGCTTGTCGCGGCGCTCGCTCAGCATCAGGATCTCGCGTGCCACAACTTCCACTATGCTGCGCGGGTTGCCTTGCTCGTCCTTCCAGCGCCGGGTCTTAAGCCGTCCCTCTACATAGACCTGCTGGCCCTTTTTCAAGTACTGGTTGGCGAACTCAGCCAGGCCAGCCCAGGCTACAACTTTGAACCACTCGGTCTCGCTGCGCTTTTCACCCTCGGCCGTGGTCCAGCTTTGGCTGCTGGCCAGGCTGAAGCTGGCTACCGCCCGGTTGCCGGGCGTGTAGCGCAACTCAGGGTCTCGGCCCAGGTGGCCGATGAGCATCACTTTGTTGAGGCCGCGGCTCATAGCGCCTTTGGGGAGAGGTTAGTCCTCGTCCACCGCCACGATCAGGAAGCGCATGACGGATTCTTGCAGGCGGAACTGGCGTTCCAGCTCAGCACACGAGGCAGGGTCCATCTCCGTGTGCAGCAGCACATACTGGCCTTCAGACTGCTTCTTGATGGGGTAGGCCAGCTTGCGCTTGCCCCACACATCGGTCTTCTCGATCTTGCCGCCGGCGTTGCTGATCCAGCCCTGGACTTGCTCGTTCAGGGCCTTGAAGGCTTCACCGTCAAGGTCGGGGTGGGCAATAAAAGTCACTTCGTACTTGCGCATCTAAACTCCTTCTCGTGGGCAAGCCCTCAGCTGCGCGGCCAAGAGCGAGTTGATTAAAAGCGTGGAATTTTAGCACAAATGCACGGGATTAGTGAGCGTTGACCAGCGGCAGTATGAGCCGGGTTCCAACTCCTTGACAGCCGCCCACAGTTCCAACACCGTGAAACCGGCCTGTGCTATAAGGCCGCATGTAAAAGCAACAGGGAGGCTAAGTTGTTAATAACATATTCTGACCCCCACCCATCCCCGCGCAATAATAACTTTTTGCCGAGTGGCAGCTAGATTGCAAGCTACTCAGTCCAAAAAAAAGACCGGCAACCGCTTTCCTGCGGTTGCCGGTCTTGGTTGCGTACTAGCTCACCAGGCCGATCAGGAAGTTGAGCGCATTCCAGTACATGTTATACGCCCAATCGCTCCAGCTCGAGCTCGGCAACAGAGGCGGGAAGAGCTTCAGGCCCTCTTCGGGCTGGTCAACCCGCAGGCCGGCGCCGCTGACATCCCACAGAATGTCCGAGCCGGGCACGCCCAGCTGGGCCAGGAAGGGGTCAGGCTGTTGGCCGTTGTTGCTCATCTGGTTGCTGTGGATGTAGATGTTCTCGGGCCGGTCGCCTACGTCGATCTCATCCTTGTCAAAGGCGATCGTCAGGCTAAAGATGCCGATGCCGCCGGTGTTGTTGTCCTTCACAACGTTGTTGTAGACCTCAACATTGTCCGAGGCGATCAGGGCGATGCCGGTGCCGGGCGGCATGATCGCCGCCGCCGTGCCTTCTTTGGCAAAGTTGCTGTGGTTGTTGGCTTCGATCAGGTTGTCGTACACCAGGGTGTCGAGCGAGACGCGCGAGGTGAGGTGCGGCAGCAACACAACCAGAATGCCGCAGGTGTTGTTGTAGGCATGGTTGCCGTACAGCTCAGTGTTGACGGTGTTCTCAGCTTCGATGCCCAGCACGTTGCCGTGCACGATGTTGTGGCGGATCACCACGTTCTCGCTCTGGCCGGCGTAGATGCCGGCGTCATCTGCGCCGGTCACCTCGCTGTATTCGATCAGTACGCCGGTGCTTTGCACCGGGTAGAGGCCGTAGGTGCCGGTGTTCTCGGCGTAGATGTGGTGCATGTGGACATTGGTCACGCCTTCTACGATGATGCCGTTATCCGTGTAGTTCTTGACCGTCAGATTGCCGATCTCGAAGTTGCTGCCAGAGGCGATGACCGCTTCGGTCAGCTTGCCTTGACCATCCAGGACGGGGTTCTGCCCGGCATCGTTGGGTACGCCCAGGATGGTGATGTCGTTCAGATCGATCACGACGCGCTCGTTGTACACGCCGTAGGGGATCAGCACCGTATCGCCCGCGCGGGCACGGTCCACCGCAGCCTGGATGGTTTCACCAGCCTGCACTTCGATCTGCTGCCCGCTGCCACTGCCCACGGATTCGCCGCTGGGGTTGGCGTTGGTCTCGGCAGCGGTCTCACGCTCCACATTGCGGAGGGGCGAGACGACCGGCAGACCGGAAGGCACTTCGCGCGGGATCTCGGGCAGGTTGCTCTCGTCGGTCAGGCTGTAGAGGAACGCGATCAGGTCGGTCTTTTCCTGGTCGGTAAGCTGAAAGGCGCGGATGAGCGGGTCAACATTTTCAACGCCATCGGCGCGCCCGCCACCTGCGGCGTAGAAATCGATCACTTCTTCCAGACTCGAGAAGATGCCGTTATGCATGTAGGGCGCGCTCAACACGATGTTGCGCAGAGTCGGCACCTTGAATGCGCCATCCGGTGCATCGCCCACCGCGGAGCGGCCGGGGTCGTGCTCCTGGCCATCCAGGTCAGCCACGCCGGTGATGCGGAAGGTGTCATTGGCAAAGGTGGGCGCGCTGTGGCACTCAAAGCAGCGCGTAGCAGCCGAGCGGAAGATGGCAAAGCCGCGGCGCTGGCTGGCGGTCAGCGCGTCCAGTTGGCCGGCCGCGTAAGCATCGAAGGGGCTGTTGTTGCTAATGAGCGTGCGCTCGAAGGCGGCCAGGGCGCGCTGCACATTCAGGATGCTGACAGCTTCGCCGGGGAAGGCCGCGTCGAACAGCTCGACGTAAGCGGGGATGGCGGCCAACTCAGCTTCCAGGCCAGCGCGGTCGCTGACCTGCATTTCATTCGGGTGCTCGAGCGGCACCAGCACCTGATCTTCGAGGGTGGCGGCGCGGCCATCCCAGAAGAAGTGGGCGTTATAGGCCACGTTCCACAAGCTCAGCGCATTGCGTTCCACTTCGCCATTGGCGCCCTGGGCCAGTTGCATGCCATCCGAGAAACCCAGGTCGGGATGATGGCAGCTGGCGCAGCTCATCTCATTGTTGTCGGAGAGCACCGGGTCGAAGAACAGCAGGCGGCCCAGCTCCACTTTTTCGGGGGTCTGCGGGTTATCGGTCGGCGAGTTGAGTTCAGGGAAAGCGCGCAACAGGCCGGTGGTCGAAGGCTGCACCGAGCTGGCGCCGGCGCCGTAGACGGCCGGCAGCTCATCGCGCGGCACGGGCGTAAAGGCGGCCACGGCCAATGCGATCACCAGCGCAGCGAGCAAGACGCCCAGAATGCGCAGGATCCAGGTAAGGACGGTTTTCATCAGTGTTGATCTCCTCTTCTCTTGTACTGCTAACTATAAGAGATAACAGCAGAGCTGTTATCTCTATAGCAATAACCCTAGGCGTCTATTTAAGTGTCAGCATGAAGGCGATGATGGCGTCCATCTCTTCGCCGGTCAGCGTGGTGCCCCAGGTGCTGGGCATCAGATTGTCGAAGCCGGGCACAAGATATGCGCCGGGATCGAGGATCGATTCGATCAGATAGTCGTGCGCGCTCATGCCCTCAATGCGGGTTTCGGCGCGGGTGGCGATGCCTGCCATCGCCGGGCCGACGATGGCAGCCTCACCCACGATGCTGTGGCAAGCGCCGCAGTATTGGCTGAACAGGCGCTTGCCCGCCGCTTCTTGCGGGCTGAGCTCGACTGTTGGCGTGGTGGGGATACTGGTGTCCGGCGGGCCACCGCAGGCAGCCAAGAGGCTGGCTGCGATAAGGCCGAGGGTTACCACTTGAGCAAGTCTTCGATACGTGTTCGTAATGCCTCCACACTGGGAATGATCGTGTTCATCAACGCGATGTTGTAGGGAATGAGCGCATCCGGCGTAGTGATGCGTGACACCGGTGCGTCGAGGTAAGCAAAGGCGTCTTGCGCCACCGTGGCGGCGATCTCGCCGCCGAAGCCGCCGGTGTGGGTGTCCTCGTGGGCAACCAGGCAGCGCCCGGTCTTGCGCACCGAAGCCAGCACGGCTTCGCGATCCCACGGCGAGACGGTGCGCAGATCGAGGATCTCCACCTGGCCGGCGAAGGGCTCGGCGGCCTCGAGGCAGCGATGCACCATCTCGCCCCAGCTCACGACGGTGAGCTGGCTGCCGGGTTGCAGGATGGCGGCTTGGCCGAAGGGCAGGGCGTAATCGTCGCCCGGGTAGGGGCGGCGCGAGGGCGGCGTATCGTACAGAGCGCGGTGCTCGAGGAAGATGGTGGGGTCCTGCCCGCGCAGCGCGGCACGCAGCAGGCCAACCGCATCGGCGGCGTTGGAGGGCATGGCCACGCGCCAGCCCAGGCTATGGGCGTAGATCGCCTCGCCGGAGACGGAGTGCCACGGATCGCCGGTCTTCTTGCTGTAGCCAACCGGGATGCGGATGACGACTGGTGCGGCGAACTTGCCGTTGGTGCGCCAGCGCACCCAGCCGGTGTCGTTGATTTGCTCGGTGGCGGGGTCAGCGTATTTGCGGAACTGGATCTCAGGCAGCGGGGTCAACCCGGCGAAGGCCATGCCGGCGGCGCGGCCGATGATGCCTTCTTCGGACAGCGAGGTGTCGAAGACGCGGGCGATGCCGTATTTCTTTTGCAGATCGAGCGTGACACGGTGCACTCCGCCGCGCGGGCCAACATCCTCGCCGAAGACGAGCAGGCGCGGGTTGTGCTCCAGCTCCACTTCCATGGTGCGGCGAATGGCCTCGGACATGTTGATGCGCGGCCCGCTTTCGGCGGCCTCGGTGCCAAAAGTCGGGGCGGGCTTGTTGAGGGCGGGCGGCACCTGGGCGCGGTACTCTCCGCTGCCGAACAGGTGCAGCGTGCCGGTCATGCTTGCTGGCTCCGGGTTCTGCTCGGCGGCGGCCAGCTGGGCTCGCACGTCGCGCTCGACCTCGGCCTTCAGGCCGTCCCAGTCAAACTTGGCGCCAAGGTGCTTGCGCAGCGTCTCGATGGGATCGCGGCTGCGCTCTTCTTTGAGCTGCTTGTCGCTCTTGTAGGCGGTCTGGTCTTCGCCAAAGGTGTGGCCGGTGAGGCGCGGCACATTGAGCTTGAGCAGGGCCGGGCCTTTGCCGGAGCGCACGTAGGCGACTGCGTCCGCGATCAAGCCGGCGGCCTCGGCTGGCTGCGTGCCGGAGCCGGTGGTGAGTTTGAGATTCTTGAAGGATGCCAGGTTGGCGCTGATGTCGCCGCCCGGGGTTTGGTAGTGGCGCGGTACCGAAATGCCGTAGCCGTTGTCCTCGATGAAGAACAGCATCGGCAGTTCCAGCGTGGTAGCGATGGTGAGGGCGGCCCAGAAGCCATTGGTGGCCACAGACCCGTCGCCGCCCAAGGCTACTGCGATGGCGCCCTTCCAGTCCTTGTCCTTGAGCTCGTTCTGGTAGTAGGTGACGGCCTGGGCCCAGCCGGCGGCGGGCGTGTACTGCGCGCCAACATCGCCGGAGGAGGGCAGCACGGTGACGCCGCGGCGCGGCGGCAGGCTGTATACAACGCCGACATCGCGGCCCTCGGAGGGCGAGCCGGTGCGGGCCATGTCGGCGGCGAAGGCTTCCTGTGGCGTGAGGCCGGCGGCGAGCATGAAGGGCCGCGAGCGGTAGTACACCGTGGCGGCGTCGTGCCCCTGGGTCATTTGCAGACCGAGCAGGATCTGCGAGAGCTCGTGCCCTTTGGAGGAGAACTGGTAGGTTACCTTGCCAGCTGGAGCCAGCTCCTGTTCTTCGATCTCGTCAATGGTGCGCGAGGTGAGCAGCAGACGGGCGACATGCGCCCAGTCCACTGCGGGCGTAGTGGCGGCAGGTTTCTTGGTGCTCTTTGCCTTAGTGGCGATCTTCGTTTTCTTCTTAGGGGGCATTCGTTTCCCAATCTTCAGCTAGGTCTTGCCACTTTGGGTTGAGTCCTTTGATGAGATTAACCTTCTTCGCTCTACGGAAAGATTTTAATTGCTTTTCGCGAGCTATTGCCTCAAGAGCTGTAGGGAACTCTTCGTAGTATACGAGTTGTGTGATGCTGTATTTCTTGGTGAATCCTTCGATCTGCTTGGCTTTATGCTGCATCACACGCCCTTCAAGGTTACTCGTCACACCTGTGTAAATGGTTCGTGTACGGTTGGACATGATGTAGACGTAGTAGGGCATGCTTAGTCATTCCGAGGCGGCATCCTTAAGTCTATGTGGGCCTCTATATGCAAAGCCGAGGAATCCTTTAGGCCATTAGGAGTCAAGCTGGTTCTTGTAGTGCCCTAAAGGATTCCTCCTCGGGCTTCGCCCTCGTCGGAATGACGAGGTGCTTGAAACTGGCGTCATCCCGAAACGGCACTCGTAAACCTTGCTGCGCTCCTCGGAATGACGGTGCTACTCGGTGAACTCCAGTTCAAACTCCAGAGACTCGTTCCAATTGTCGTCACGACGCAGCTCGATCTCCTCAAACAGATCCTCCTGCTTGGCGGCGATGCGGTAACGGCGTACCAGTTCGAGCATGGCCAGGAAGGTGACGACTACATGTAGGCGGTCAGGGGTCTTGGCGACCAGCTCGCGGAAGGTGGTCATGGTCTTGTTGCGCAATACATCGGCGATGGCTTTGATCTTCTCGCGGATGGTGACGCGCGGGGCGGCCACAACGGTGCGCAGCGGCGCACGCGCATCTGCCTTGGCGTAGACCTTCATGGCGGCGCGGTACACGTCTTCAGCGGTCATGCCGCTCAGGTCCAGGCGGCCTTCCACTTTGGGCGGCGGAGCCATGCGCAGGTAACTGCGCAGTGCGCCATCCTGGCGCAGGGTCAGCATGCTGGCCAGCTCCTTGAAGCGCTTGTAGAGCAGCAGTTGCTGAACCAGCGCTTCGCCCGGGTCTTCCTCGTCTGGCTGGCGCACGACGGGGCGCGGTAGCAACGCCTCGGACTTGATCTGCATCAGGCGGGCGGCGACTACCAGGAACTCTGACACGCGTTCGGCCTTGAGCTCTTGCAGGGTGCGCATGTAGGCCAGGAACTGGTCGGTGACCTGGGCGAGGGCGAGCTTGGTGATGTCGAGCTCGGCGCGCTCGATCAGCTGGAGCAGCAAGTCCAGCGGGCCCTGGTATACCGGCGTGTCTACGGTGTAGGGTTGGGGGGCGTCTCGGTGTAGAAGGGAAACCACGCGGGCATTATACTCCTCAGGGTAAGATAGCCTTGCGCTATGAAGTCTGAAACATATAGCAATCAACAATGGAGCCTGACATGATCAACGAACCCATTCACGTAACTGACGAAGCCTTTGAGAAGGCCGTCTTGCAATCTGAAACCCCGGTAGTGGTAGATTTTTGGGCGCCGTGGTGCGGGCCGTGCCGCGCAGTGGCCCCGATCCTGGACAAGTTTGCCGGCGAATATGCTGGCAAAGTGGTGATCGCCAAGGTGAATACTGACGAGAACCCGCAGTGGGCTGGCCAGTTTGATGTGCGCGGCATCCCCACCATGCTGTTCGTCGCCAATGGCAAGCTGGTGCACCGCCAGGTGGGCGCGCTGCCTGAGCCGATGCTGCGCGAGCTGTTCGACCAGTTTGTGGATGTGGCCGCCAAGCCGGCCGCGGACGCAAACTAAGCGCTGAATGTAAACAAAAAAGACCGAGCGAAAGCTCGGTCTTTTTGTTTAAGCCTTACAATCTGGCTTGTGATCCTTACCGGAGCCATCGTTGGCCTGCTGTCTGGCCTCCTCATCAATTACCTGGCGGATGTACTGCCTGCTGAACGCAGGCTGGTGCGCCCGGCTTGGTCGCCGCTGACGGCGCAAGCCGTTGGAGAATATATCCACGCGCCGCGCAAATTTGTTGTGCATGTGGTCGTGCTGCTGGTGAGCATTTATGTGTTTCAAGATCCCCCAGCAGACTTCTCTCCTTATCTGCTGATCTTTGTCTTGGGTTATTTTGCACTCGTCACGGTGATCGATATTGAGCACCGCCTGGTGTTGCATATCGTCAGCATCGCCGGGGCGTTGGCCCTGGGTGCGATCGGCATCCAGCGGCATGAGCTTGTCCCGACGCTGCTGGGTGGGGCGGCTGGCTTTCTGTTGATGCTGGGCATGTACTTCTCCGGCGAGCTGATCGGGCGGTTATTGGCCCGACTGCGCAAGCAGAGCTGGGAGGAGACCGCGCTGGGCTTTGGCGACGTCAACCTGGCGGGCGTGATCGGCCTGCTGATGGGCTGGCCGGCCGTCATGCCGGCATTGTTCGCCGGCGTGCTGCTGGCGGGCGTGTATAGCTTGATCCTTGTGTTCGTCAGCCTGGTGCGTGGGCGCTATTCGATGTTCGCGTCCATCCCGTATGCGCCTTTTTTGTGCGCTGGGGCTGTACTGGTAATGCTGTTGGGTGTGTATAACGTATCTTTATGATCTGTATGCGAGGTGAGCGATGAGTGACGAAAAAGACACGAAGGCTGAAGCCAAGAACGAGCCCAAGCCCGCTGAGGAACAGCGGGTAGAGACCCAGCATAGTGTCACGATCGGCGGCAAGCAGGTCAAGTACACCGCCATTGCCGGCACGCTGGTCCTCAAGGAAGAGGATGACGAGAAGGGCGAGCACAAGCCCAAAGCCTCTGTGTATTACACCGCTTACCTGGCTGAGCAGCCAATGGGCGCTAAGCCGCGGCCGCTGACCTTCTCCTTCAACGGCGGGCCGGGCTCCTCCTCCGTGTGGCTGCATCTTGGTGTGCTCGGCCCGCGCCGTGTGGATATGCCGCTGGATGATTCGATGCCGCGCCCGCCGTTCGACCTGGTGGACAACGAGTACAGCATCCTGGCGGAGACTGACCTGGTGTTCATTGACCCGGTGACCACCGGCTACAGCCGCCCGGTGCCCGGCGAGGCCGCTAAGCAGTTCCACGGTTTCCAGAAGGATCTGGAGATGGTGGGCGAGTTCATTCGCCTGTTCACTACGCGCCACCAGCGCTGGAGTTCGCCCAAGTTCCTGATCGGCGAGAGCTATGGCACCACGCGGGCGGCTGCGCTCTCCGGCCATTTGCAAGACCGGCACGGTATGGCGCTCAACGGCATCATGCTTATCTCGTCTGTACTGGAGTTTTCGACGCTGCTGTTCAACGCGGGCAATGACCTGCCGTATGTTTTGTTCCTGCCCACCTATGCGGCCACGGCCTGGTATCACAAGCAGCTGGGCGCGGATCTGCAGAAGGACCTGAGCAAGACGCTGGCGGAGGTGCGCAGCTTTGCCTCCGGCGAGTACGCCGCGGCTCTGTTCCAGGGTGATAGCCTGCCAGCCGAACAGCGTCAGCAGATCGCCGCCAAGCTGGCGGCCTACACCGGCCTCTCGCCGGAGTATGTGGAGCGCAGCAATCTGCGTATTGAGATCCATCGCTTCACGAAGGAGTTGCTGCGCAAGGAACGCAAGACCGTGGGCCGGCTGGACTCGCGCTATGTGGCGTCTGACCGGGATGCGGCTGGCGAGAACTATGAGTTCGATCCCAGCTATGCAGCCATCCAGGCGGCCTTCACCGCCGCGCTGAACCAGTACGTGCGCGCCGAGCTGGAATTCGAGAGCGACCTGCCGTACGAGATCCTGACCGGCCGCGTCCACCCCTGGAGCTACAAAGAGAACGAGAACCAGTATCTAAATGTCGCCGAAACTTTGCGCCAGGCGATGGTAATTAACCCCGCCCTGAAAGTGTTCGTTGCCAATGGCTACTACGATCTGGCGACGCCGTTCTACGCCACGGAATACACCTTCAACCATTTGCAACTGGCGCCGGAGTTGCGCGGCAATATCTCAATGGAATACTACGAGGCGGGGCACATGATGTACATCCATGAAGCCTCGCTCAAGGCCCAGTACAAGCACTTGGTGGAGTTTATTCAGCGGTCGTTGTAGCCAGAAAGTCCAACACGCGCTGCAGCACTTCTTCTTGCGGCAGTTCATCGGTGCTGATCTCAAAGTCGGCATGCTGGCGGGCGTGGGCCAGCCGCGTCTGTTGCTCAGCATAGTCGCGCTCAAGCCATTGCAGGCCGCGGGCGACGGTGTTGGGATATTCAGTATGGAGATAAAGCAAGATGTCTGGGGGATCGATCAACTGCCACATGCGTGGCGCAAACGAATGTTCCTGGGCGATCTGGTTGGCGGGGTATCCCGCTTCGTGCAAGCCGCGCACCAGGGTGGATTTGCCCGATTTGCATGGGCCGACCACTCCAACGCGCGGCTTGGTACTACTCATGAGCGTATTCTATCTTGACCCTAGCGGCAGGTGGACTGACATACGCCGCACCTGGTCGCCGGGGGTATCTTCGCGCACGCCTACGACCAGGATGCTGATGTCGTCGCCGGGGCGGTTGCTCTCCAGCGTCAAGGCTTCGGCCATCAGGCCGTCGGCCACGGCTTGCGGTGTGGCGCCGGCGTCCACCAGGCGGCTGAACGCGGCGGGAATGTCCATGGGCTGGCTGCTGCGCTCGCCGGCGAAGGGCAGGCCGTCGGTGAAGACCGCGATGGTGAGACCGGGCTGCAGCTCCAGCTGGGTCAGCACCGGGCGGGTCTCGCGGCGCAGGCCCACCGCGTCGCTGCGCTCGTCGAGCGTGCGCACGGTCTTGTCCTGGTAGACCAGCACCGGCAGCGGGTTGTTGCGCGTGATGAGCAGGCAGCGATTCTCCAGCTCGATCGAGACGATGTTAAGGGTGGACTGCACCTGGCCGTTGCGATGGGTGTAGAGATAATCCGACGCGGCCCGGGCCGCGGCGCCATCTCGCACGCCTTCGGCCAAAAGTGAGACGACCTTGCGCACCACCATGGTGGAGATGAATTTGGCGCTCTTGCCGGAGCGCTGGCCGTCGGCCAGCACGACCGACATGCCGCCGCTGGGCCGCTCCACGACTTCGAGCGTATCGCCGCTCTCTGACATGGCGTATTTGTTGATCTTGGCTACGCCGATCTGAATTTCCATCGGGATGGATTGTAAAAGAAAATCGGGCGGCCGGCCCTTAGCTCAGCTGACGAAGGGCGGAGAGCAAATCCCGAGGGACCGCGTGGCGAGCTTGCGGATTGAGCCAGATGACGGAGTCGTCTGGGCGATGTAGCAGGATGCCGCTGAGGCGCGGGTAGCGCTTGTTGAACTCGGCGGCGTCGGCAAAGCTGCGCTTGCTGAAGTAGGCGTCATCTTTGCGGCTGGCGGCAGCATGCAGCTCGGCCGTGGCCGCCAGCAGGTGGGCTTCGGTGTAGTTTGTGTCGGCTGCCAACCAGAGCAGATTGATGATGCCGGCTGGCAACTGGCCGATCTTTTCGCAGATGATGGCAGGCAAGCGAGCCGGGTCGTCTGGCAGCCGGCGCACCTCTACGTTGAACGTAGTGTGCCCCTTGAAATGCACCGTGAAGTCAGGCCCGCGCTGCCTGGCCGCGGCGTAATGCTCGTACTCCACATCGAAGCGCTGTTCGCGTACTAGGAACGCCGCGGCGCTCAGCTCTGCATGTAGGTCGTCCAATGCGCCGGCGTGGCGGGCATTGTTGAATTTGGCGCGAATTTTGTTGCGGTACTCATGCGCAAAGGCGCGGAAGCGCCGAGAATTGCGCAGCCAGCCTTCAAATTCGGTGTAGAAGGCTGGCTGCTTGCTGCCAAAGATCGCCTCCAGCAGTTCGCTTGTTGCGCTCATTGCGGGCGGCACACCAGCAGCATGACCTCGGAGCCTGGCAGCGCCACGCGCTTCTCCTCCACGGCGAAGCCCGCCTGACGGATGAGGGCACTGAAGCGCCCATCCCATTCTCCGGCTTGGCTGGTGATGCGGAATAGGGCAGCCGCCAGCCGCTCCAGCAGGTTGCGGCCGGTAATCCAGGCGACCGGCAGCAGCACCAGGCTGCCGGTCGCCGCCAGCGCACGGCGGGCTTCGGCGAGCGTACTGGCCTGCACGATGTATTCGGTGGGGAAGGTGGCGACGATGTGCTGGAAGGCGCCGCTGCGGAACGGGAGCCTACGCCCGTCTGCGCGCACCAGCAGCGGAATACGTTTAGCGGCGGCCAGGCGGCGCGCAGCGAGGCGGCCCATTTGGGCGCTGAGGTCGATGCCAACAGGCTCTAATCCCTGATTGCGCATAGCCACTTGGAGATGACCGGGGCCGTGACCAAGTTCCAGAACGCGGCCGCGTGCGCTCAACTCCGGCAGGATGCTGTTCACCCAGCTGCGCCAGCGGCCCAGCGAGACCAGCCAGGCGACGGCGTCATAGCTCCACGCCAGTGGCTGGTAGAGCAGGTAGAAGAACACGCGCAGCAGCAATTGCATTGCTACAACTGCGGCAAGATCCAGGCGGCCAGCGTGAAGTAAATGATCAGGCCAGTCGCGTCGATCAGGGTGGACATGAACGGGCCGGAGATAATGGTGGGGTCAATGCCCATCTTATCCGCCAGCATGGGCACCATGGCGGCGACGGAGTTGGCCCAGATGCAGATGATGGCGATGGTGAGCGCGACCGTGATAGCCAAGTGCCAGTCGACCCCCCATAGTAGAGCACGCGCATAGCCGACGACACCCAACAGGACGCCGAGGGCGATGCCAGTGCGGAACTCTTTCCACAGCACCCACCAGAGTTCGCTGCGCTTGACTTCGCCCAGCGCCATGCCGCGAATGACCGTGGCCACGGTTTGTGAGCCGGCGTTGCCGCCCGTGCCGATCAGCAGGGGCACAAAGAAGGCCAGCGAGACGACAGTCTTGATCTCTTCATCGTAATGACGCATCACCGTGCCGGTGAGTGTTTCGGCGATGAAAAGAGTCAGCAGCCAGGTGAAGCGCGAGCGCACGACCTGCGAGATCTTTTGCGACCAATAGGGGATATCCAGCAGCGGGCCAGGCTCTACACCACCCAGTTGCAGAATGTCTTCACCGGCTTCTTCTTTCAGGACATCGATCACGTCATCTAGGGTCACTACGCCCAGCATCTGGCCGTTGTCATTCACCACTGGGATGGCGGAGAGATTGTTGTTGCTCATGGTGCGGGCTACATCTTCCTGGTCAGTGCCGGCGCTGACGAAGATCACTTCTGGGTCCATGAGGTCTTCGACGAGCTTGGTGGGCGGGGCCACGACCAGCTCACGCATGCCGACCACGCCAGATAGACGGCGTTCACGATCGATCACGAAGACGTAGTACGGCACTTCATGGTCTGGGTGGATCTGGCGTAGGAAATCGATGGCCTGCGCAGCCGTGGTGTGGCGGCGCATGGCGATGTATTCGGTGGTCATGCGGCCACCGGCTGTCTCATCCGGATAGCCCAGCAGGGGGATGACATCTTCGGGGTCTTCCATCTGCTGCAGAGCTTCGCTGGCTTGCTCAGGCGGCAGATCGCCCAGGATGTCAGCCACCTGGTCAGGCTGCATTTCATCCAGGATCTCGGAGAGGGTCTCGGTCGACAAATGCTCGGCCGCATCGACCGCCTGGGCGTCGCTCAGGCGGTTAAACAGCTCAGCCACCTCTTCAGGCGGCAGCATGCGCACAAAATTCTCCTGATGCTCTTCGGACAGCTGGTTGTAGACCTCGATCTGGTCGCCGAGGTTGAGGCCTTTAAACACTTCGAGCGCCTCAGTTATTTTCTCTTCTCGTAATAGCTCCTGGATGCGCTCCAGTTCGAGTTCGAAATCAGGCACTCGGTCGTTCATAGAAACCTCGATAGCAGAATGGATTTAATGCCCCAAGACTTGCACCTCAATTCCCTGCGATCTCAACCAATCGATCGAAGATTCGATGATGGCTGAGCTGCCCACCAGCTGGACTTCAAGCCAGCCTTCGGCGGGGTTTACCTGGGCCTGCAGAATGTTGACGGTCAGCCCAACAAAATTGCGAATCAACTGATTCACAACTGGAGTATTGACCGCGGCAGGCGGGTAGATAAGGCGCACGACTTGTTCAGTCATTAGTGACGCCGATTGTACACCCTAGTTGCTGATCTGGATGGGCTGTTGCCCCTCGGATTCTGCAAGCTGGCCGCAGCCCGCCTGGATGTCAATGCCGCGGCGCACGCGCACGGTGCATGAGATGCCGGCGGCCTCGAGGATGCTGCGGAACTCGGCCACCCGCTCACGCGTGGAGCGCTGGCCGGGGTAGCCGCGGGTGGGGTTGAGCGGGATCACATTGACATGGCAGTTGAGGCCTTGCAGCAAGGCGGCCAGCTTGCGGGCTTGCTCTGGCGTGTCGTTGACGCCGTTGATGAGCGCCCACTCGAAGGTGATGCGCCGCCCGGTGGTTTGCACGTAGTCACGGCAGGCCTGGATGAGATCCTTGATGGGGTAGCGATTGTTGACCGGCAGCATGCTGGCGCGCAGCTCATCATCGGCGGCGTGCAGCGAGATGGCCAGACCCATCTGATGTCTTTCAGTTGTGTAGCGTTTGATGGCCGGGATCAGCCCAACCGTGGAGATGGTGAAATGGCGGTTGCCCAAACCGAAGCCGTCCGGGTCATTGAGGCGGGCGATGGCAGCCAGGCTGGCATCGTAATTGTGGAAAGGTTCGCCCATGCCCATCAGCACGATGTTGGTGACGCGCTCGCCTTCCACTTTGAGCTGGCGTGCAAAGTACAGCACCTGCTCCACGATCTCGCCGCTGGTGAGGTTGCGGCGGAAGCCCATTTGGCCGGTGGCGCAGAACACGCAGCCCATCGCGCAGCCGGCCTGGGTGCTGATGCACAGCGTGCGGCGGCCCTGGCTGCCGTCACGATCGTCATAGCGCATGAGCACGGTCTCGATGGCGTTGCCATCCGGAAGCTTGAACAGGGTCTTGAGGGTTTGCTTGTCGGTAGAGTGCAACGTAATGCTGGGTTGCAGATGGCTGAAACTGAAATGCTCGCCCAGCTTGGCGCGCAGGTCCTTGGAGAGGTTGGTGAAATCCTCCGGCCTGGCCCAGAGTTGCTTATAGAGCCCATCCCAGGCTTGAGCGGCGCGGTAGGCCGGCTGCCCCCAGGCGCGCAACTGCTCGGCCAACTCTGGCTGGCTGAGATCGTAGATCAGCGGACGAGTGTCCATGTCTCTAGGGTACTTCGTTTAGGGCAATTGTGCCAAAAGAGTTGCCAGGTCCGGCGCGATGTAGTCAGGCGCCGGCTGCCAGGCGCGCGCTTCGGCTTCGGTGGTGATGCCGCTGAGCACCAGGCCGGTGCGGCAGCCGGCCGCCTGGGCGCCGGCGATGTCAGTATCCACGCGGTCGCCGATCATCATGGTTTCGGCGGGCGTGACGCCCAATGCGTCCATGGCAGCCATGAAGCCGGCCGTGCCGGGTTTGCCGATGATGGTGGGCTGCACGCCGCTGGCCGCCTGCAAGGCGGCCAGAATGCTGCCGGCGCCCGGCACCGGGCCGGCGGGCGAGGGCAGCGTGCGATCTGGGTTGGTGCCGACGAAGGCGGCACCCTTGGCGATCAGCAGGGTGGCGGTGCGCAGTTTCTCGTAGGTCAGCTCGCGGTCGAGGCCAACGACGACAGCGACACAATCCGTATCGCTGATGGTGAAGCCGCGCGATTGCACCGCCTCGCGCAGCCCTGTCTCGCCGATGACGTAAACGTTGCCTCCAGCTGGGTATTGCATATGCAGATAGTGTGCGGCGGAGTTGGCCGAAGTATGGACCTGCTCAGGCTGTACCTCAGCGCCGAACTTGTGGAATTTTTCAAGGTACTGCTCTACGGTAAGGGTGGCGTTATTGGTGACGAAGGCGGCTTTGAGCCCCTTAGCCGCAATGGCGGCCAGGTTCTCAGGCACGCTGCCGATAGGTTCGGTGCCGCGCCACAGGACGCCGTCCATATCAAGAAGTAGAGCTTTAAGTTGTGTCATATGGCGTGATTAT
This sequence comes from Anaerolineales bacterium, assembly GCA_019454165.1. Lineage (GTDB taxonomy): Bacteria > Chloroflexota > Anaerolineae > Anaerolineales > UBA11579 > JAMCZK01. The sequence continues at coordinate 1,492,927 of CP075367.1, forward strand.
AGTCGTGGCTGCCTGCGGCAAAACAAAAAGAGCCTCGCCATGCGGCGAGGCTCTTTGGGAGTGCAGTAGCTTTTACTTGCTATTGAGCTGCTTCAGCTCGCGGGGCTGCAGGACCTGGTCCACCAGGCCGTACTCCACAGCTTCCTGGGCGGTCATGTAGGTGTCGCGGTCGGTGTCCTTCTCGATCTCAGCCAGGGTGCGGCCGGTGCGCTCCACCAGAATTTCGTTGAGGCGGGCACGCTGGCGCAGGATCTCCTTGGCCTGGATCTCGATGTCGCTGGCCTGGCCGCCGCCGCCTTGCTGCCACGGTTGGTGCATGTGGATTGTGGCGTTGGGCAGCGCATAGCGGTGACCCTTGGCGCCAGCGGTCAGCAGAATGGTGCCGAAGGAAGCGGTGAAGCCCACGGCAACGGTGCTGATCTGGTTGGGGATCATCTGCATGGTGTCGTAGATGCCCATGCCGGCGTAGATGGAGCCACCCGGGGAAGAGATGTACATCTGGATCGGGGAATCCGGGTCCTCATTGCTCAAGTAGATGAGCTGGGCCACGGCCAGATTGGCCGTCTGGTCATCGATGGGCGTGCTGACCAGGATGATGCGGTTCTTGAGCAGCAGCGAGTAGATGTCGAAGGCGCGCTCGCCGCGGCCAGTGGATTCGATCACCATGGGGATGACCGACTGCGGGTTGAAGCCGGGCTGGCCGGTAATGTTAGGCTTGTTCATTGTCATTTTCCTTTCCTGTATCTTCGGCTGCGGGCTGGCTGGCCTCAGCGGGCACAGCCTCCACAGCTTCGGGCTGCGCCTCAGCGGGAGCAGCTTCATCAATATTGACGCTGGCAGCCGCAGCTTCCTTTCGGTGCTCGTCACCCTTGCCGCGGCCGATAGCGTTCAGGCGGGCGAGGGTGCGGCGGATGACTTCTTCGCTCATGGTGCGGCTCACCAGGCTCTGGATGTTGTCCCGGTTGTTCATGAACTTGCGCATGTCCTGGGCCGAGACCATCTGCTGCAATTGAGCCAGCTTGAGCTGTACGATTCCCTGCATTTCGGCTTCGGGCACTTCAATGTTCTCCTGCCGTGAGGCTTCCATGATGACGAGCGATTTCTTCAAGCGCTCTTCAACAATGGGCTCGACTTCCTTCTCCAGGTCGTCCATGGTCATCTGACGGCTACCGAGGTAGCTGTCCATATCCATGCCGCGCGCATTGAGGTCAGGCAGCATGTCCTCGATGTAATGGTGCACCTCGTGGTGCAGCATCTGCGGCGGGAACTTGATCTCGCTCTCGGCGATCATTTGCGAGACGACCTTGTCTTCGTACTCGTCACGCGCTTGGCGGTTCAGGTTGTCGGTGAGCTGGCGCACGATCTCGGTGCGCAATTCGTCCACCGTTTTGTACTCGCCCACGCTCTGGGCCAGCTCGTCGTTCAACTCGGGCAGCTCACGCGCCTTGATCTCTTCAACCTTCAGAGTGAAGTTGGCGGTCTTGCCGCGCAGATCCTCGAACTCGGAGTCTTCTGCGAAAGTGTGCGGGAAGCTCTTTTCCTCGCCGGTCTTCAAGCCGATCAGGGTGCGGGAGAAGCCGGGGAAGGGCCACTCGTTCTTGGTGTCTACATCGGCCTTCTCGACCACCACCGGGTAGCTGCGCTCGGGCAGCAGTTCGGCGTCGCCTTCGGCAGCATCCTGCCGCTTGGCGCTGAGTTGGATATAGACGATGTCGCCTTCTTGCGCGGGGCGGTCGGCCGGGGTCAGCAGAGCGTTCTGCTCACGCAGGTTGGTGAAGACATTCTGAATGTCCTCTTCGCTCGGCTGCTTCTCGTCGAAGGGAATGCGGATCTTGTCGTAATCGCCCAGCTTCACCACCGGCGAAAGCGGCACGCGGAACTCGTAGACCGGCGGGGTCTTCTCCTCGTCGATCTTCTCGAGCGTACCGGGGCCGTACGGCTTCACGCCGGTCTCGGCGATCAGCTTGGGGTAGACATCATCCAACATGATGTCGATGGCTTCGTCGCGGATGGCCGCTTCGCCAACCTGCTTCTCCACTACGTTGTAGGGGGCTTTGCCGGGGCGAAAGCCAGAGATCTTGACCTGCTTGGCAATTTTGCGAGCCGCTTTTTGCATGGCGCTCTGCATCGTCTCGGCTTCAATTTCAACCGTTAGGTGCAGCTGATGGTCATCAGAGGTGGTTTGGTTGGTGATCTTCAAGTTAATGACTTCCTTAAGAATTTAGAACGAACGGGCGAGATTATAGCATGTGGGGGCTTTGCGAGACTATCAGAGGAATGTAAGCAAAACAGCGACACGAGGCAAAGAGTAAAACCAGCCTTGCGTGTCGCTGTTTTCCTTGTGGGGAAGGAGGGAGTCGAACCCTCACGCCTTGCGGCACATGATCCTAAGTCATGCTTGTCTGCCAGTTCCAACACTTCCCCGGAATTCAATTATAGCAAGACCGGCTCTGTCCTATCGACTAATCAATTAATTGATCCAGCGATTTGCTGTATCGGTCGATTATTATTCGTGCATGTCCCGCGTTATCAAAACAGAGAATGTTGCCACTGACCGCACGCGCCTGATGAAGGCCATGGCGATCGCCATGCGCGAACTGATCGCCAAGCAGGGCTTTGACAGCCAAGCCAGAGATCTGGCGGCGTTCATGGTGTTTGCGCTCGATGGCGTCACGCAAAGCGTGGAGCGCAGCGTGCAGCCGTGGGAGAAGCGCGGCTACTGGGTGAAAGCTGATCGCTTTCGCATGGATTGGGCATGGACCGAGCCCACAGCCAACAAGCTGCGCAACGCGCTGTTGGCCGATGATATGGGCGGCATTGCCGAAGGGATTGCCAGCCTGGCGCAACGACTGCAGAATATTGACGTACCCGCCAAGCACCGCCTGGGAACGCCCTGGGTTGGCGCATGGGAGAAACTGAATGCCGCAAAAAGTGCTGGTCGTTGAAGACGACGCCGCCATCCGTGAAGCGCTGACCTATAACCTGGGCCGCGAAGGCTACGAGGTGGAGGCCGTTCGCGATGGGGTCGCCGCGGTGGCCGCCGTACGCAAGGACGAGCCCAGTCTGGTGGTGCTCGACCTGATGTTGCCGGAGCTGGATGGTTTCGACGTCACCCGCGCCCTGCGCAAGGAAAGCAAAGTGCCGATCCTGATGCTGACCGCACGCGATGATGAGATCGACCGCGTGCTGGGCCTTGAGTTGGGGGCGGATGACTATTTGACCAAGCCGTTCTCGATGCGCGAGCTGCTGGCGCGGGTCAAGGCCATGCTGCGCCGGGTACAGATGGAGCACAGTGATGCGCAGGGGCCGGCGGCCAGCCAACTGCTGACCAGCGGCAACCTGACCATCGATGAGACGCGTCACGAAGTGACGCTGGATGGGGCGGTGCTGGAACTGAAGCCGAAGGAGTATGAGTTGCTGCTGTTCCTGTTGCAGAACCGCGGCCGCGCCTATACCCGCGAGCAACTGCTCGAAAAAGTGTGGGGCTGGGAATTCGCCGGAGGCAGCCGCACGGTGGATGTGCATGTCCGCTGGCTGCGCTCCCGCATCGAGGCGGACGCCGAAACGCCGCAGCGTATCATCACCGTGCGCGGTGTTGGATACCGCTTCGAAGGCTAGATCCGTATGCGCGGCATAAACCTCGGCCGCTTGTTGTTGGCGCTCGCCTTGCTAGGCGGCCTGCTGGTCTTTTTGTATTCACAGACTCGTCCGCTAGTCACTGACCCCGATGCTGTCCTGCTGTTGAACCGCGGCTTTTGGTTTGCCGGCTTGCTGTGCGCTTTTGTTGGCTTGGCGCTCGCCTGGTCTCCTGAGCCTGAGCACAACTTTGACCAAGGCATGGCGGAGTCAGCCGAACTGCGCCAGCAGCGCCAGTATTTGCAGGCCGTGCTGGATGGCAGCCCGGCGGGGATCGTGCTGGTGGCGGATGATGGCCGCGTGCTGCTGCACAATGTGCGCATGCAAGCCCTGTTTGCCCTCAGCGAGGATGAGCTGCACGCCGGCACGCTCACGCATCTGCTGCGCCAATACCAGTTCGTGGAACTGTGGAAGAAGGCAGCGCACACCGGCGCGACCCAGACCACCATTGCAGAAGTGCCGCAAAGCAAGCGCATGCTGCGTGGGGTTGTGCAGCCGCTGGGCGATGAACTGCGCGGTCACAGCTTGATCGCCTTTGAAGATGTGACCGAACTGCACCGCCTGGAAACTGTGCGCAAAGATTTTGTCAGCAATGTATCCCATGAGCTACGCACGCCGCTGACCTCGCTGCGCTTGCTGACCGAGAGCCTGCGCGGCGGCGCCATGGCCGAGCCGGCCACGGCGACCCGCTTTCTGACGCTGATGGAGACCGAAGTAGACGCGCTCACCAGCCTGGTAAGCGAACTGCTGGAGCTCGCTCGCACCGAATCGAAGGATGTGCAGCTGCAACTTGCGCCGACTGACCCCTGCGCCATGCTGCAGGCGGCTGCCGGCCGCCTGCGCATGCAAGCGGAGCGGGCCGGCGTGCTGCTTGCGGTGGAGTGCCCCGCTGGCTTGCCGGCGGCGCTGGCCGACCCGCCCCGGATAGAGCAAGTGCTGGTCAACCTTATTCACAACGCCATCAAGTTCACCCCGCGGGGCGGCCGCATCACGGCCACCGCCAGCAGCCGGACGGGGGTGATCGAGTTCGCGGTGCAGGATACTGGCGTGGGCATCGCAGTAGAGGACCAGGCACGCATCTTCGAGCGCTTTTACAAGACGGATCCTGCGCGCAATCGCACGGGCACAGGCTTGGGCCTGGCGATCTCCCGGCATGTCGTTGAGGCCCACGGCGGCCACATCGGCGTGACCAGCCAAGAGGGCAAGGGCAGCCGGTTCTTTTTTACTTTGAGTGCTAGTGGGGCAAGTGAACAGTGAGCAGGGAACAGGGAGCAGTAAACACTAAAACAGGGCTAATGATGCAGCTAAGACTGCTTTAGCTTCCTGCTTCCTGATCACTTATCACTCATCTCTTGCCTTAACAAACCCATAACATTCCACCGCGGGGGGCTTAACCCTGGGTTGATACCATGCCCACGTGTTCAAATCCTTTTTCATGTTCCCTAAGGAGGAACTACCCATGAATCGCAAGCTGTACCTTGGCTTCTCCGCGCTGGTGATCGCCGGCGTGCTGCTGGCCGCCTGCGGCGCTCCTGCGACCGCGACCCAGGCTCCGAGCCAGCCCACGTCTGCTCCGGCTCAGCCCACCACGGCTCCGACCCTGGATCCGTTCAGCCCACTGGCTGTTTCCGGCGAGATCATTACGGCCGGCAGCTCCACCGTCTTCCCGCTGTCTGAGCGCATGGCTGAGCGCTTCAACGATGAAGGCTTCAGCGGCAGCATCACCATCGATAGCGTCGGCTCCGGCGCGGGTATTGAGCGCTTCTGCGTTGCCGGTGACACCGACGTGGCGAACTCGAGCCGCGGCATCCGCGAGACCGAGATCGCTTCCTGCCAGTCCATCGGCCGTGACCCCATTGAATTCCGTGTAGGTACGGATGCTCTCTCCGTGGTGGTTAGCCAGGCCAACGACTTCATCACCGATGTGACGACTGAAGAGCTGGCCCTGATCTTTGGTGAAGCCACCAACTGGTCAGACGTTCGCCCCGAGTGGCCTGACCAGCCGATCCAGCGCTACGTGCCTGGCACGGACTCCGGCACCTTCGACTACTTTGTTGAGCATGTGTACGGCAGTGACCCCACCGTCACTCTGGCCGCTGGCAACACCCAGCGCAGCGAGGATGACAACGTACTGGTGCAAGGTATCCAGGGCAGCCCGTATGCCATCGGTTACTTTGGCTACGCCTACTACGCTGAGAATGCCAGCACCCTGCGCATCCTGAGCCTGGATGGTGTGGAGGCCAACGATGTCTCGGTTGAAGACGGCAGCTATGGTTTGGCTCGCCCGCTGTTCCTGTACACCACCGCTGACATTCTGAACCAGAAGCCCCAGGTCGCTGCGTTCCTGCACTTCTACCTGACCTTCGTAAACGAAGAGATCGTGGAAGTGGGTTACTTCCCCGCCAGCGAATCTGCTCTGCAGGCCGCGCGGGATGCGTTCAACGCTGCCCTAGGCAACTAGCACTAGCCAAGCAGCACTTCTCCTTCGGATTGGGGCGGCCGGAAACTTTCGGCCGCCCCAATCGCCTGAATTGGGACAGTTATAATGAAATTCCATTTTCACAGCCCGAGCCCAAAAGCAGGCCCAATGCCACTCACTCGTGCCACTGAGCAGTCCCTTCCTGCAACTTCTTTGAAGCGCAAATTGCGTCTGCGAGAGCTAGTTATCCAGGCGGTGCTGTTCCTGTGTGGCTTGTTTTCCATTTTTGTTACAGTCGGAATTATTTATGAGCTGGGCAAAGAATCCATGCTCTTTTTTGGTCGCACCCAATGGGAACGCACCAACAAGCCCATTGTTGCAGCCATATCAGCAAGTGATGTTCAGTTCGAGGTTAGCAACATCGGTGCAATGGCAAGCCCAGGCGAAGTTATCCGGCTGGATGATGAGCTGCTGATGCTGACCGCTGTCGAGGGCAGCACATACTTCGTGGAGCGCGGTTTCCGCGACTCGCTACCGGTGCCGCACGCGGCCGAGACGATCATTTACCGCGGTGTAGACCCCAGCGTATGGGAGTTTCTCACAGGCACTAGTTGGGCTCCGCATGCGGGCCAGTTTGGCGTTTTGCCGCTGCTCAATGCCACGCTGATGGTCTCAGGCATCGCTATTCTGGTAGCCCTGCCGTTGGGGCTGGCGGCGGCCATCTACCTCAGCGAGTATGCGTCGCCGAAAGCGCGCAATACGCTCAAGCCCATTCTCGAAGTCCTGGCCGGTGTGCCCACAGTGGTATACGGCTATTTTGCGCTGACGTTCATGACGCCACTCTTGCGCAGCATCTTCGGGCAGGATACGGTGCAGATCTACAACACCGCCTCGGCGGGCATCGTGATCGGCATTCTGATCCTGCCGCTGGTGAGCACCATCAGCGAGGATGCGCTCAACGCCGTGCCGCGCTCGCTGCGTGAGGCCGCCTATGGCTTGGGGGCTACGCGGCTGGAGACAGCGGTGCGGATCGTGCTGCCAGCAGCCTTTTCTGGCATCGCCGCGGCGGTCATCATCGCCATCTCGCGCGCCATTGGCGAAACCATGGTGGTGGCGCTGGCAGCAGGCGCCGGGCCGGCCTTCACCTTCAACCCCTTCCAGGCGGCCGAGACCATGACCGGGCACATCGTACGCATCAGCGGCGGTGACCTGAGCTACGACTCGCTGGATTACAACAGCATCTTTGCCATCGGCCTCATGCTGTTCGTCATGACCCTGGCGCTCAACATCTTCAGCCAATACATCGTGCGCCGCTTCCGCGAGGTATACGAATAATGACCGCATCCAATTTGCAGGGTCGTCATCGTCTGGGGCGTGTGTGGCTGGTCGTGTTCCAGATCGCGCTGGTCGTAGGCATTATTGCGCTGTGCGCCCTGTTGTTCAATATCCTCAATGGCTCGTTCGGCTTTGTGGCCGTGGAAGATACCGTCAGCCCGGAAAGCCTGGCTGTGAACGGGGTGCCGCTGGAAGATCTGGATAAAGACGCGCTTGTTCAGATCCTGCAGGCGCATATCTCGGCCGGTTTGTATGCGCGCTATGAATTTGAAAAACCCTTTGCGGAGCGCTCGGCGGGGGAGGTGTATGACCTCATCCTGGAGCGCGTCATCGAGCCGCGCTTTGTTGCCCAATGGTCGCTGTATGAAACCCTGACGAATGGCGATGCCATCCGCCAGCAGGCGGCGCAGGAGTTCCCGAATGCGCGCCTGGAGTTCCGCAGTTGGCTGAACAGCCACTTCCTGCGCGCGCCACAATCCAGCTATCCTGAGATCGCCGGCGTGCGCACTGCTGTGCTCGGCTCGCTGTGGACCATTTCGATCGCGGTGTTGTTTGCCTTCCCGGTGGGGGTGGCGGCCGCGGTCTATCTGCAGGAGTATGCGCCGGATAACTTGATCAACCGCATCATCCAAACCAACATCAACAACTTGGCCGGCGTGCCCTCGATCATCTATGGCATCTTAGGCCTGGCCATCTTTGTGCGCGTGCTGGGGCAGTTCACCAGCGGCATCGCCTTTGGGGCCAGCGATCCGGCAACGGCCAATGGCCGCACCATTCTGTCAGCCGGGCTGACCCTGGGCGTGCTGGTGCTGCCGCTCATCATCATCAATGCGCAAGAGGCGATCAAGGCCGTGCCCAATTCGCTGCGCCAGGCCAGCTTTGGCCTGGGCGCTACGCGCTGGGAGACGGTGTGGTATCACGTGTTGCCCAATGCCATTTCAGGCATCATGACCGGCACCATTCTTTCGATCTCACGGGCGATCGGTGAGACGGCGCCCTTGATCGTGATTGGCGCCTCTACGTTCATCCAGGTGGACCCAGAAGGCCCGTTCTCCAAATTCACCACGCTGCCGATCCAGATCTACCAGTGGACGGCGCGGCCGCAATCCGTGTTTCGTAATCTGGCAGGGGGAGCCAGCCTGGTGCTGCTGGGCTTGCTACTCACCATGAACGCCACTGCCATCATTTTGCGTAATCGCTATCGCAGGAGCCTCTAGCATGACCGATACTGCACCAACGGCTACCGCCACGGCGGCCATTGAGACCAACGACCTCAGCATCTACTACGGCAGCTTCCAGGCCGTGCGTGATGTGAATTTGGATATCCAGCCCAACCGCATCACAGCCATCATCGGGCCGTCAGGTTGTGGCAAGAGTACGGTCTTGCGCGCCTTCAACCGCATGAACGAGCTGATCCCCAGCGTCAACACGACTGGTGAGGTGCTGTTCCGCGGCCAGAACATCTATAAGCCGGATGTTGACCCGGTGGAAGTGCGCCGCCATATCGGCATGGTGTTCCAGAAGCCCAATCCGTTCCCCAAGTCTGTGTATGAGAACGTAGCCTGGGGTGCACGTATCAATGGCTTCAAGGGCAACATGGACGAGCTGGTACACAGCAGCCTGCAGTCCGCTGCGTTGTGGGATGAAGTGAAGGACAAGCTGGATCAGAGCGGGCTTTCGCTCTCCGGCGGCCAGCAGCAGCGCCTGTGCATCGCCCGCGCCATTGCCGTGCGGCCTGACATCATCCTGATGGATGAGCCGTGCTCGGCGCTGGACCCGATCGCCACCCTGCGTATCGAAGAGCTGATGCGCGATCTGGCCAAGGACTACACCATCATCATCGTGACCCACAATATGCAGCAGGCCGCGCGTGTGTCTGACCGCACGGCGTTCTTCTCGCTGTCTGAGGATGGCAAGCGCGCCGGTATGCTGATGGAATACGGGGACACGAAGACGATGTTCACTCGCCCCGAGAAAAAGATCACTGAGGATTACATCACCGGCCGCTTTGGCTAAGCCGGAGGACACAACTATGCCGCGCAAGAAAGTTCTGTTTCTGTGTACTGGCAACACCTGCCGTTCGCAGATGGCAGAAGCCATCGTGAATGCCCGCCTGGGCGAGCGTTGGCAGGCATACAGCGCGGGAGTGCAGCCCGCCGCGGCCATCAACCCCTATACGGGCAAGGCATTGGCCGAGATCGGGATTGTGCATCTGGGCGAACCCAAGCACCCGGATGTGTTCAGAGATGAAACCTTTGACCTGGTTGTGACCCTGTGTGATGACGCGGCTGAGAATTGCCCGGTCTGGCTTGGCCCCGGACGCAAAGAGCACTTGGGCTTTCCAGACCCGGCCACCTCACGCGGCAGCGAAGAGCAGATCATGCCGATCTACCGGCAGGTGCTCAAGGATATTGCCACCAAAGTACCCGCGCTGCTCGAGCGCGAATTTAACCAGGCTGCTAGCTGAGCTTGAGCCACTCGTAGCCGTGGCCGGCCAGTCTGAGGCTCAGCCGGCCGTCCACCAGCTCGCCTGTGGCGCGGCCGGTGAACAGGTTTGGCGGCGGGAAGAACAGCTGCCGGTCCGGGATCTCCACCGATACCTCGATCTCTTCGCTGCTTAGATTGTTGAGAATAAGCAGCTCTTCGCCTTCATAGCGGCGGAAGTACGCGGCCACCTGGGTGGGGTGAGATGTGGTGGCCCATTCAAAGGTTCCCCAGCCGAAGGCGCGGTGGGTTTTGCGCACCGCGATCATGTTCTTGGTCATGTAGTACAGCGAGGCCAGATCTCGCATTTGGTCTTCGACGTTGACATGGGCCGGGTCATACGGCGCGGCGCTGATCACGGGGGAGTAGGTTGTGTCGCTGGCGCTGAAGCCGGCCTGCCGGCTGGTTTCCCATTGCATCGGCGTGCGCACGCCATCGCGGTCGTCCAGCCAGATGTCATCCCCCATTCCGATCTCGTCTCCGTAGTACACGATGGGGGAGCCAGGCAACGTGAACAGCAGCGAGTTGGCCAGCACGATCTTGTTGAAGTCGTTGTCGAGTAGCGGGGCCAGGCGGCGGCGGATGCCAAGATTGAGGCGCATGCGCGGCTCTGGGGCATACTGCTCCCACATCCACTGGCGCTCCTCTTCCGTCACCATTTCGAGCGTGAGCTCATCATGGTTGCGCAGGAAGGTGCACCATTGGGCATTCTCAGGGATCTCCGGTGTGCGCTCAATGATCTCGCGAATGGGCGCGGTATCTTCCTTGCGCATAGCCATGAAGAGCCTGGGCATGACCGGGAAGTGGAAGGCCATGTGCATTTCATCGCCTTCACCATCGCCGAAGTATTCGCGCACATCTTCCGGCCATTGGTTAGCCTCCGAGAGCAGGATGCTGTCGGGCGCGTGTTCGTCTACAAAGCGGCGCAGCTTCTTGAGGTACTCGTGGGTCTCGGGCAGGTTCTCGCAGTTGGTGCCCTCGCGCTCGATCAGGTAGGGGATCGCATCACAGCGGAAGCCGTCAATGCCAATGTCCAGCCAGAATTTGGCGACCTGCAGCATGGCTTCTTGCACTTCGGGGTTGTCGTAGTTCAGATCGGGCTGGGATGAGTAAAAGCGATGCCAGAAGTAGCGTTTGGCCTGCTCGTCCCAACTCCAGTTTGATTCTTCGGTGTCCAGGAAGATGATACGGGCATCCTGGTACTTCTCGGCCGTATCGCTCCATACGTAATAGTCGTGCTTGGGGTTGTCTGGCCCCTTGCGGGCTTCCTGGAACCAGGCATGCTGATCGGAAGTGTGATTCAGCACCAGGTCAGCGATGACGCGGATGCTGCGCTTGTGCGCTTCGTCCACTAGTTCTTTGAAATCATTAAGCGTGCCGTAGTCTGGGTGGATGTTGTAGAAATCGGCCACATCGTAGCCATCATCCTTGAGCGGGGAGGGGAACATGGGCAGCAACCAAATGCAGTTGATGCCCAGGTCTTGCAAATAATCCAGCTTTTCGATCACGCCGCGGATGTCGCCGTGGCCGTCGCCGTTGCTGTCTTTGAAGGCGCGGATGTACAGCTCGTAAAAAATAGCGTCTTTGTACCAAAGGGGAGTAGGTTGCATGGTTTAGATTGTACGCAAAGTTAGTGACCTAAACAGGCGCAGCCCACGGCTGCGCCTGTTTAGGTTGAGAGTGAGTGTGTTGCCGTCTAACCTTTCACAGCGCCGGCCAGCAGGCCGCGCACGAAGAAGCGCTGGAAGGCAAAGAAGACGATCATCGGCAGCAGCATGGAGAGGAACGCGGATGCGGTGAGCAGATGCCAGCCGCCGCCCAGTGACTGCACCAGGCCATTGATCTGGTAGGTCAGCACGGGTTGGCGGCCGGAGAGGAACACCAGCGCCACCAGCAAGTCATTCCAGACCCACAAGAACTGGAAGATGGCCAGCGAAGCCAGCGCCGGCAGCGACAGCGGCAGGGCCAGGCGGGTGAATGCGGTCCAGTGGCTTGCCCCGTCGAGGTAGGCCGACTCGAACAAGTCGCGCGGCAGCGAGCCGATGAAGTTGCGCATCAGGAAGATGGCATACGGCAAGCCGAAGCCGGTATGGAACAGCCACACGCCCAGGAAGGTGCTGCTAAGGCCTAGCTGCTGGTACAGCTTGGAGATCGGCACCAGCGTCATCTGCAGCGGCACGATCTGCAAACCTACCAGCAGCGCGAACAGCCACATGCGGCCGGGGAAGTGCAGCCAGGAGAAGGCATAGGCCGCCAGCGCCGCAAAGATGAGCGGCAGAATGGTGGCGGGGATGGTGACGATCAGCGTGTTGACGAAGGCGCGCGCCATGCCGCGGCTGTTGCCCAGGTCAGTCACGAAGTCACACGTCAGGTCTGTGGATTGGGTGCCGGCGGCGCAGTCAGCCTCGTAGCTGGTGACGCCGCGGTAGCCAACCAAGGCGTCCACGTAGTTGTTGAGCGTGAAGCGCGGGCGCTCTTCTACCCCGGCAAAGCCGCGGATCTGGGTCAGGATGTCGGCCAGCTGCTGGGCATCCGGCTGCTCCTCTTCGGGCACATGGATGCTGCCATCCGGCAGCGTGTTGTTGAAGGTGGCCGCAAGCTGCACAGAGCGGCGGAACAAGGCCACGTACTCGGGGTTGCTGAAGTCTGCGCTGGGGATGGCATTGCCCTCGGAGCCGTGGCAGCCGGCGCAGAACTCGGTGTATTCGGCGCCGGCTTTGGGCGCCGTGAAAGCGGTCCACCAGCCACTGGTGTTGGCGTCTTGCACCGGTCGGAACGAGGTGACCAGCAGCCCCAACGTGGGCAACAGCCATATGACGATCATGGCGATCACCATCACATGCAGGGGCAGGCTGGCCAGGAAGCGTTTCATGCGTTCGCTCATGGTGTGTTCTATGCGCTAGCGCATAGCCTCCTGTTCGCGGAAGCGTTTGATGTTCAGGATCATGAACGGGATGATCGCCAATACCAGCACCATGGCCACGGCCGTGCCGCGCCCGGTTTGCTGGTTGACGTACATCTCGGCGTACATCCGGTTGGCGATGACTTGTGTGCTGTAGTTGCCGCCTGTCATCACGAACACGATGTCGAAGATCTTGAGCGTGTTGATCACCATGGTGGTGATGACTACAACGATGGTCGGCAGGATGACCGGCACCGTGATCTTCCAGAAGGCGGTCCACTCGGTTGCGCCGTCGATGCTGGCAGCTTCCAGCAATTCGCCCGGCACGCTCTTGATGGCGGCGGACAGGATCACCATGCAAAAGCCCGCCCACATCCAGATGCCCACCACAATAAGCATGAAGGTGTTGAGTGGTATGCGCGTCATGAATGAGATAGGCTCACCGCCCACCGCGCGCACGATGGCGTTGAGCAAGCCTATCTGGGTGTTGTCTGTGCCGAAGTGATAGACAAACTTCCAGATCACGCCCGCGCCCACGAACGAGATCGCCATGGGCAAAAAGATGACTGATTTGGCTAGTGACTCATACTTCACTTTGTCAGACAGCACGGCCATCAACAGGCCCAGGCTGACCGCGCCAGTGACCAGCCCCAGGATCCATTTGAGGTTGTTGCCGAACGAGGAGATCCAGAATGTACGCCAGGCGCTGGCTGCGCTGCTGGTATCCAGCTCGCTGGTGAGCGCGTAGCGATAGTTTTCAAAGATGCCCCAGCAGGGGCGGCCTTCCACGCAGGCGCTGGAGGCCCAGTTGATCGAGTCCTTGTCCAGCAGACTCAGGTAGAAGGTGTTGAAGGCTGGATAGACGATGTAGATCAGAATGATGATGAGGGCGGGCGCCAGGTACAGCCACGGCGCCAGGCGGCCTTGCCGCATGATGTTTGGAATGCGCTCACTCACAGGGATCTCCTCTCCTCATGTGCAGTGCAAACCGCCCCAGGGCTATTGCCCTGGGGCGGTCTTACTGCACTAGTTGCCCTGGTCTGCAGCCTGAGCTTCAGCTGCACCAGCCAGTGCGGCGTCAATGCTTGAGGCGCCACTCACCACATCCACAATGGCGCGCCATTCCGCCGAGCCGAAGCTGGGCTGGATGGAGTCACCAATGTCAGGCGTAGCGGCGCTGGCGCCAGCCAGCACATCAGCCAAAGCGGCATTGATCGGGTCGGCATAGTTGCCGGCCGAGCCGTTGTTGGGCGAGAGACCGAAGCCCGTGGCTGCCCAGTGGGCGCCACCCTCAGCGCTGGTCAGGTACGCCACAATCGCGCGTACTGCCGGCGTGTCGGAGAAGGCCATCATCCAGTCCGCACCACCCTGAACGCCATCGGCGCCGGGGAAGTGGAAGAAGCTGAAGTCAGTGCCGAACTCAAGCTCGGGGTACTGCGCCGCAATGGCGCCGCCCGCAAAGCCGGACTGCTTGACCATCATGGCCTGCGGGGGGTCGCTGAACGGCAGCAGGATGGCATCGCTGAAGCTGGTGCTCAGCGAGCCTTCAGCGCCGCCAACGGCGTAAGCCGGGTCAGAAGCCCAGCCGCTGTAGATCTCGTAGGCGCCGGCGACACCGGCGTCATTGTAGGCGACCGAACCATCCAGGATGCCATTCACGTACGCGCTGCCCTGAGTGGCCAGCAGAATGTCCTGGATGAAGTCAGAGGCGGTCCAACCGGTGGCGTCGCCGCTTTCAAAGCCCATGGAGAAGGGAACGTTGCCGTCGGCGACCATCTGGTCAGCCAGAGCAACAAAGTCATCCCACGTGGTGGGCACGCTGTAACCAAAAGCGTCGAAGTTGACCGGGCTGTACCACACGATGGACTTGGGGTCAGCCTTGACGGCTACACCCAGCCAGCTGCCACCCGAGGTAGCCATCCAGGCCGGGGCATAGTTGCCGGCATCGGCGCCCAGGCTGTCCAGAGCAACCAGTTGGTCGCCGTAGGAGCCAATGGGGCCGACGGTGGGCCAGAACACCAGATCCCAGGCGTCACCGGATTCGATGCGGGTCTCGAGCAGAGCCTGGTCACGCGAAGACTCGGGGACGATGGTGATGCCACAGGCCTCTACGATGGGGGCAATCGCGGCGTGGAAGCTTTCTTCCTCAGCGCTGGCCCATTGGTAGAGCACGGTGACTTCGTCGCCCGGGGATGCGCCGAAGCACATGTCGTCTACAGGCTCAGAGGGGGCGTCAGTTGCGGGAGCGGTGGTTGGCTCAGCGGGAGCCGCTGTGGGCGCCGGCGCACCGCCGCCACAGGCAGCCAGCACCAGGGCCAGTACAGTAGCTGCTACTAAAAACTTGAAGAACTTAGACATAACTTACTTCTCCTTCCGGATAGTGAGTCAATCGAATATACGCCACAGCTTTGGCTTTAGCGTATCTTCAAACGTGGGTTTTGGCGCAGCACCTCCTTTTGTGAAGCCATGCTGATATTGGGATTATGGCGTGGCGATACTTGATGAACGAACGACGAGGTCGGTTTCGAATAAATAGCCAGGTTGGTCCAGCTTGCCCCATTTGAGCAAGTACAGCAAGCGCTCGCAGGCCATCAGCCCCAGCTTATAGCCTGGCAGGCGAACCGTCGTGAGCGGGGGGTCGTAGTATTCGGCCAGAGCAATATCGTCAAAGCCAACGAAGGCCACATCGTGCGGAATGCGCAGCCCGGCGTTCTTGACTGCCAGCATGGCGCCCAGGGCCACCACGTCGCTGGCAACGAATACGGCCGTCGGCGGAGAGGGGAGGGACAGCAATTCCTTCATGGCCGCTAGGCCGCTGCCCGGGGTGTAGTTGCCTTCTTTGATGTAAGCCTCATCTACTTCGAGGCCGCTTTTTTTGAGTGCGTTCCGGTAGCCGAGGCAGCGCTGTTGGGCGGAGGTATAGCTCAGGTTGGCGTTGGTGATCAGGGCGACCCGTTTGTGGCCCAACTGCACCAGGTGGCGTACGGCCTGCTCCGCGCTGCGCGTGGCATCAATATCTACGAACGGGATCGGGCTATCGGGCAGTTGACCCAGCAGCATGATGCGCACACCTTCTTTCACGAGCTGGAGCAGCCCCGGGTCGTCTTGGCGCGGGCCAGAAAGGATGATGCCGTCAACATGGTTCTCGCTGACCAGATGGCGATAACCGGTGGGGTCGGCGGGGTCGACCTGTTTCAGAAGCACATGGTACCCATGTTTCATCGCGGCTTGCTCTATGCCGAACATAACCCGTGTGAGAAAAGCGTCTGCGTACACTTGCTCAGGCGACTGGTGCAGCACCAGGCCGATGGTGTTGGATTTGCCGCTGGCCAGCTTACGGCCGGCAGAGTTGGGCGAGTAATTCAGCCGCTTGGCGACATCTCGCACGCGCTGGCGGGTTGCCTCGCTGATCGCAATTCCAGGCAGATTGTTCAGCACAACAGAAACAGTCGCTCGGGAAACACCGGCGGCTTGGGCGACGTCGAAGCTGGTTACTCTGTTAGTAGACAAGGCTAAAGCGTGTTAGTTACGCGTGTTAGTAAACTATAAAGAGGTTGTTAGAGGTTGTCAACCGGCAAAGGACAGTGAGGAAGGCTCTATTGCTGGTTTGCCTGGCTGCGCTGGACCAGAAGCTGTTCGATACGCATCTTGTTCATCTGGCGTACGGTGAAGCTCAGGGTCTTGTAATGCACCACTTCGCCTACATTTGGAATGCGGCCAAGTTGGGACATGACCAAGCCCGCCGCTGTGTTGTAGGCCTCATCTTCTTCGATCTCTACGCCTACAACGTCACTCAGCTCATCTACTGACGTAGTGCCGGCAACCAGCCAGGCGCCTTTTCGCAGCGGGCTAATATCGCCGCGGCTGATGTGATATTCATCATTGATCTCGCCGACGATGACTTCCAGCACGTCCTCCAGCGTCAGCAAGCCCGCGGTGCCGCCATGCTCGTCGAGCACGATGGCCATATGGGAGCGCTCAGTCGTCAAGCGCTTGTACACGTCTGGCAGGGTAGCGCTTTCGGGCACCAGAATCACCTGGCGGGCCAGGTCCCGGATGGTGATGGTTTCATCACCCCAGATGAGATCCTTGATATGCGCATAGCCAATTACATTATCGAGGTTAGTGTCATAGATCGGGAAACGGGAAAAGCCCCATTGCGCAGCTTGATTTAGCGCTTCCTTTGGGCTTAGGGACGCGTCCAGTGCAGCCACCTCTGTGCGCGAGGTCATGACGTCGTGTGCCTGGCGGTCTCCGTACTCGAATACGCCGCTCACGAAGGCTTCTTCACTTAGCTGGAAGATGCCTTCAGAGCGGCCCTGTTGCAGCAACTGCTCGATCTCTTCTGAGCTGGTACTTGGAGAATGAGTAGCCCGCGGAAGGAGGCGCAGCATCGCGTCTGTTGAGATCGAAAGCAGTTTCACCAATGGGGAAGCCAGCTTTTCAAGCCAGCGCAGCGGCTTGTACAACAGCGTGGCCATCCGTTCTGGGTTGCGCAGGGCGAGCTGTTTGGGCACCAGCTCGCCGATGATCAATGTGACATAGGTGATCGCAAGGACCAGGGTCAGCAGTGCGATCTGCTGTGCGTACGGCTGCAACACGGGGATCTTTGCCAGCCACTGGGCGAACACAGGCGCGATCGACGCGCCACCATAGGCAGAAGTCAGCGAGCCCACAAGGCTGATACCGATTTGCACAGTAGCCAGAATGTGACCCGGCTTTTCCTTGACCTTGATCACATCGGCGGCAGCTTTGTCGCCCTGGTCCGAGATTATTTTGAGGCGGTGTTTACGAGAAGTTACTAGGGCAAGCTCTGCCGCAGCAAAGTAGCCATTCACAATGATCAAGGTAAGGATGATGATGAGCTCTGTTGTTACCAAGTAAAGCAGTCCTCCGGCTAAATGCGCATAGCCATATCAGTTCATGTGTACAAAATCAAAGAATTTCACGATAATAGCACAACCCGAATTTACTCGGTTTTGCTCCAAACCCTTTTTGTGGAAAAACTATTAAGCCTCCGTGACAAACAGGGGTGGCGACTGCGAAAGTGGTTGGTCGCTGCCTTGATGCTTGCCTTGTACTTGCCACTGGTGCCGAAGCTATATGCGCATGTCGGCACAGTGGGGCTGGCAGCAGGATTGATTCCATGCATCTTTTGGGGCATCTGGCTTGGCCCTTATCCGGGAGCATTCTTTGCCCTCATGCTCGGCGTACCTCATTACCTTCTACTGAAGGATCTAGGGGAGCCGCTTTTACTGCAGGGGCGGATCGAGCTTCTGGCAACCCACATCGTCATGGCAACGGTCACGTATTTCCTCACGAATGGCTTTCACCTTCGCAGCCGGCTAGCGATCCAACTGGCAGAGGCAGAGGCTGCTCAAGCTCGTTTCCGTGGGCTGTTCGAGCGCACAACGGACATGGTCTTCATCATGTCCATGGATCTGAACCTGCTGGAAGTTAACGATGTAGCCCTGCAGCTGCTTGGGTATAAACGCGAGGAATTGATCGGGGCTTCTTATCGCAAGGTCATTGTTCCAGAGGAGCAGGAGGATCTGACTCAACGCCTTGCAAATGCTGCCAGCAGCAACGTGCGGCAGCATGTTTACGAACGCACATACATTTCAAAAGATGGCCTGCGCATCCCGGCAGAAGTTGATGCAGGGCTCTTTCGGGATGGGCAGGGCCGCATTTTGCATTACCAGGCAATTGGCCGTGATATCCGTCAGCGCAAGGCGGCAGAGGTAGAGCTATACCATCAGGCCACGCATGATGAGCTCACCGGGCTATACAACCGCACTCTATTCACTGAGGTGCTTTGGCGTGCAGTTGAACGCAGCAAGCGCAGCAACCACAAAGCCGCGGTCCTCTTCGCCGACCTTGACGGATTCAAAAAGATCAATGACACCTTTGGCCACAGCATGGGTGACCTGCTGCTGAAAGCAGTTGCCAAGCGGCTGCGTGAGATCGTGCGCACTACGGATACCCTGGCGCGCCTGGGCGGGGATGAGTTTGGCATCATTCTGGAAGACCTGAATATGCGTAGTGAAGCGCAGAAAGTTGCCGATGCGGTGCAAAGCACGCTCGGCCAGCCATTCATCATCCACGGGGAAAGTTTGCAGATCGGGGCCAGCTGCGGGGTCAGCGTGTTTCCTGACGATGAGACAGACCCAGACCGCTTGCTGCGCGGGGTCAGCGTGTTTCCTGACGATGAGACAGACCCAGACCGCTTGCTGCGCGCTGCGGATGCTGCAATGTACAAGCTCAAGCGAGAGAAGTACGCAGCCCGCTAATCATCCCCTGGGTCAGCATTCTCGAAAACTTCATAGTAGCCACGGTCCAGTTCATCATCGCTTAGGTGTGCATAGCGCTGCGTGACCTGAATGTTCTTGTGGCGGGCCAGTTCCTGAGCCATTTTCAGGTTGCCACCGGTGCCGCGCAAAACGGTTGTGACGAAATAGTGACGAAAGCTGTGGGGCGTGATGGTGCCTTTAGCCTCTTCGCCCAGCGCCAGGGCTACATGGCGGGCAATGATGTTGCGCCCTGAGCTGGGGGTGATCGGCTTCACTTTCTTCGCGCCGGCGCCTTTATCATGCCGGGCAAACAGGGGCAGACTGCCTAGCTGGCGGCCGCTGGCGCCATCCAGGGCAGCCCGCGCCTTTTGATAGCTGCGAATCGCAGCCAGCGCCCGGCTGGAGAAGCGCACCATGGCTTCTCGGTTGCCTTTCCCGATCACGATGGCCTTGCCTTCCTGCATCTGCATATCGCCGCGGGTGAGCTTGCAGGCCTCGTGCACGCGTAGACCCGTCTCGCCAAGAGTGAGGATGAAGGCTTTGTCACGCTTGTTGCGCAAAGCCTCAACTTCGTCCGCGGCAGGCAGCTTATCCAGGTCATCTGCATAATCCAACATTTGTTCTATGGCTTCGCGCGGGAACTGCGGCAGGCGGGGGCCGGGTCGCCGGCCGCGCTGGCGGATCAGCATGCGCACGCGCGGCAGGTTGGGGTCAGCCAGCTGCTCAGCCGCCAGGAACTCGTAGAAGCCGGCCGCGGCCTGCAGGCGAAGGCGTTCGGTCGCCGGCGATTTGTCCTTGGAGTAGGCTGCAAAGTGGGCAACCGCATCCTCCTTTAGTTTTGAGAGTGGCGCGGTGGCAGCAATTCCTTCGGCCTTTAGGCAGGCCAGAAAGGCTTCAATGGACTTCTTGTAGGTGAGCGCCGTGTTCTCAGAGCGGGCCAGCTTTACGTTATCGAGATAGCGATCAACTGCATCTTGAATAGTAATGGTAGCCATAAATTTCCTCTTCATATCCTGTGCAGCATGTTTTGCTTCGAACTATAGTGTGAACACATTGCATTTCGGCACACATGTTCACAAAAACCGCTTTCTAGCCTGCTATATTCAACCTTGCATTTGTTTGCGATAATAATACTTATCGAAATCATAAGCTCTTTACATGCTTTTGTCAATCCCCTACCGGTTGCTAACTCAGCATTCACCAAGTAGGAGGTGCGGTGAAAAGGGCGAGGCCAAAAACAAACCCCAAGACGGGTGAGATGAGCTGACGCCTCTCATCGCTACCCCACTCAGGTTGGGCGTTAGTAGAAATGGGCGGGACTATAATCGCTGCTCTATGGAACAGTTCCCCCAATATGCTCTTGTACTGGTGGCCGGCGTCCTGGCCGGCGTGATCAACACCTTGGCCGGCAGCGGCTCGCTCATAACCCTTCCGGCGCTCATCTTCCTGGGCCTGCCAGCCAACGTGGCCAACGGAACCAACCGCGTCGGCGTGGTCCTGCAAAACATCGTCGCCGGAGCCACCTTCAAACATAGCGGCTCCCTCGATCTGCGGGGCGCCCTTCTCCTCAGCATCCCCAGCGTGGTCGGCTCGGTGATCGGCGCGCAGATCGCCGTGAACCTGGACGAACGCATGATGCGCCAGGTGATCGGCGCCGTGATGGTAGTGATGCTAGCAGTGATGGTGCTGCGGCCGGAGCGCTGGCTGCAGGGCACCCTGCAAAGCCTGCCTAAAACCGGTTTCACGCTGATGCAGGCAGTGAGCATGTTCGTGATAGGCCTGTACGGCGGCTTCATCCAGGCCGGCGTGGGTATTTTCCTGCTGGCCGCGCTGGTGCTTTCCGTGGGCTACGACCTCGTGCGCGCCAATGCGGTCAAGATCGTCATTATCCTCGTGTTCACCTTCTGCTCGCTATTGGTGTTCGCCAACAACGCCCAGGTGGACTGGGTAGCAGGCCTGGTGCTCGGTGCTGGCAACATGATCGGCGCCGGCTGGGCCGCCCGCATGGCCGCCACCAAGGGCGCCAGCTGGGTGCGCTGGGTGGTGCTTGCCACGGTAGCCCTGTCTGCAGTCTACCTGCTGGTGCCTCAGCACACCGTGGACGCGGCCCTTAACAGCATCCTGTCTGGGCTGGTGCGCTAACTTTTTGGCCTTATAATCCGCGGCTATGGACTTCCTATCGACCCCCGAAGCATGGATTGCTCTACTCACCCTCACAGCCCTTGAGATCGTCCTGGGTATTGACAATCTAGTGTTTATCTCCATTCTTGCTGCCAAGCTGCCCAAAGAGCAACAGCACCGCGCCGAGCGTATTGGCCTCGGCCTGGCCATGTTCATGCGCATTGCCCTGTTGCTCTCCATCAACTGGATCATTGGGCTTACTGCGCCACTCTTTAGCATCGCTGGCTTCACGATCTCCGGCCGTGATCTGATCCTGCTGGCCGGCGGCCTTTTCCTCATTGCCAAGAGCACCTTCGAGATTCACGACAAGCTGGAAGGCGAAGAAGAGCACGCGACCACCAAAGGCGGCCGCGCCGGTGTTACCTTCACCGGCGTCGTGGTCCAGATCCTGCTGCTGGACGCTGTATTCTCGATCGACTCGGTCATCACTGCGGTCGGCATGGCCGACTCGATCTATGTGATGATCACAGCGGTGGTGATCGCGGTGATCACGATGGTGCTCACTGTCAGTTTCATCAGCGATTTCGTGCAGCGCCACCCCACGGTCAAGATCCTGGCGCTTTCCTTCCTGATCCTCATCGGTTTCTCGCTGGTGGTCGAAGGTTTGCATCAGCACATCCCCAAGGGCTACATTTACTTCGCCATGGGTTTCTCGATCTTTGTTGAGTTCCTCAACCTGCGCTTGCGTTCTCGCGGACAGAAGCCTGTGAAACTGCGCGCCACTCCAAAGCCAGCTGTCGCCGGGAAGAAAAAGAAAACCGCCTGATGCTGAAGTCGTTCAAGTTTCACTTTGTCCGCACTGTGATCGTGAGCGCATTGCGGCTGCTTACTTCAACGCGGCTGTACAACCTCGAAAACATTAACCAGGCCGAGGGTGGCAAAGCCATTGTGGCCGCCAACCACCTCGGCATGCTGGACGCCGCCTATGCTTTCCGCATGGTGAACCGCAAAGACCTCATCATGGTGGTGGCCGAGAAGTACCGCAAATATGGCTTCTTCCGCTGGTTGGTGAAGACGCTCAATCTACTATGGCTCGAACGTTTCGAGGCCGACTTTGGCACGTTGAAGGAAACCCTGCGACGTCTGGATCGCGGCGGCATCCTCTTTATCGCACCAGAAGGCACCCGTAGCAAGACAGAAGCGCTGCAGCACGCCAAGCCCGGCGTAGCTTACCTGGCCGCCAAGAGCGGCGCCCCAGTGATCCCAGTGGCCCTCTGGGGTACCGAAGATCGCGTAGTCGGCATGAACCTTAAGCGCTTCAAGCGCTCCAAGATCATGCTCAACATCGGCAAGCCCTTCACGTTGCCGCCCCTACCCAGAGAAAACCGCGCCGAATTTCTGCAGCAACAAACTGACGAGATCATGGCGCAGATCGCTGCGTTATTGCCTGAGAAATACCGCGGTGTATACACAAGCTCACCGCGTGTGGCTGAGCTGCTTAAAGAGAACAAATAATTATTCGTTTGCTAAAATGGATATGGCTATACGCATTTTAGCAAAACCTTCGGAGCTGTTATGCAAGTAAAAGGATCTACAACCATCGCTGCACCTCAAGACAAGGTGTTCACTTATCTCACCAACCCTGAGTTCGTTTCCAAGTGCGCCCCGGGCCTCGAAAGCCTTGAGGTGATCGAAGAAGGCAAGAAGTTCAAGGGCACCGTGTCTGTGGGTCTGGGCAACCTGAAGGTTCGCTTCAGTGGTGACCTTGAGTTCACCGAGATCATTGCGCCCAGCAAAGCGACCCTCAAGGCCCACGGCGCCGCCCCTGGCAGCGCCGTGGACGCCACAGCCACCATGCAGCTCAGCGATGCCGGCGACGGGGTAACGCAGCTTGACTGGACTGCGGACATCAACGTGCTCGGCACCATCGCCGCGCTGGCCTCTCGCATGATGGGCAGCGTGACCCAGAAGCTGAGCAGCGAATTCTTCGACTGCGCCAAGAAACAGATCGAAGCCAGCTAAACGAGCACACGATGCGCGAACTACTGCCTGACCTGGAGCATTGGCTGGCAAAGGGCGAGCGCGTTGCGCTGTGCACTGTCATCTCCACCTGGGGATCGGCCCCGCGCCAAGCCGGCGCGGTGATGGCCGTGAGCGAGAGCGGCAGCCTGGTTGGCTCTGTCAGCGGCGGCTGCGTCGAAGGCGCCGTGCTGACCGCTTCCAAACAGATCATCGAATCCAAACAACCACAACTGCTGCACTTTGGCGTGCAGGATGACACCGCCTGGGAAGTAGGCCTGGCCTGTGGCGGCGAGATCGACGTGTTCGTGCAGCCGCTGGACGAGCAGCTGTTCGCCGAACTACTGCCGCGCCTGAAGGCCGACCAGCCGATGACCCTGAGCACCAACATCAAGGGTGACGGCCTGGGCGGCCAAACCCTGGCAGACGAGGCAGGCCAGCCCATCGCATCCACAGGCATTGCACCCGCGCCACGCACTGCTCGCATTGCCGGCCTGCAACCTGACGGGGATGACGAGATCTTCGTCAACCCGCTGGCCGCCTCCCCCACTTTGATCCTGGTGGGTGCATCTCACGTCGCGGCCGCCCTGGTCAATATCGCCCACATGATGGAGTTCCGCGTCGTGGTCATCGACCCGCGCAAAGCCTTCATGAGCGAGGAGCGCTTCGCCAACGCAGACAAGCTGGTGCCGGTCTGGCCTCAGCTTGCCTTCGAGGATATTGGCATCACCAACACCACCGCCATCGCGCTGCTGAGCCACGACCCCAAGATCGATGAGCCTGGGCTAATGGTCGCCCTGCGCAGCCCGGCCTTCTACGTGGGCGCGCTGGGCAGCCGACGCGTGCAAGCCCAACGCCGCGAGCGCCTGCTGAAAGCAGGCTTGACCGAGCAAGAACTGGAGCGCCTGCACGCGCCGATCGGCCTGGCCATCAAAGCCAAGACGCCAGAGGAGATCGCACTCTCCATCATGGCCGAGATCATTCAAAACTATCGGGCTGAGTAAACTCAGCCCGATTTGTTTAGTTCCCCAGAA
Source organism: Anaerolineales bacterium (assembly GCA_019454165.1). Classification (GTDB taxonomy): domain Bacteria; phylum Chloroflexota; class Anaerolineae; order Anaerolineales; family UBA11579; genus JAMCZK01. The sequence continues at coordinate 1,517,167 of CP075367.1, forward strand.
TATGCGTCACCACTGTCGAGGCTACGCCGCCGATCGACTGCATCATTCCCACCTTGGGCTTGCGCACCTGATTCTTGCCGGCCTGCTCCGTTAGTTGCAGCACCAACTCGCAGGTCTGATACAGCGCCGTGGCACCGATCGGGTGGCCGCGTGCTTTCAGCCCCCCCATCGTGGTGATAGGGATCTTGCCCTTAAGCCCGATCTTGTTCTCGTGCGCCAGGCGCCAGCCGCGCCCGGGCGCCGCAAAGCCGGCCGCCTCAAGCTGCAACGCAGACATGATCGTGAAGGCGTCATGCACTTCGAACAGGCTTATATCCGAATGGGTGACATTCGCGGCACGGAAGGCCTTTTCAGCAGACATCTCTGCTGCTCGCAAATGCAGCGGGCTGGGCCGGTCTTCCAGGCGGAAGTAGTCAGTCGCCACGCTGGAGGCAAGCATATGCACCGGAGTCTTGGTATAGGCCCGCGCCTGGTCCGTCGGCGCCAACAACACCGCCGCCGCACCGTCACAGATCGGCGCGCTGTCGTAGAGCCGCAACGGGGCATAGATCACGCGTGACTTCTGCACTGTGGCAGCGGAAACCGGCTTGCGGAACATGGCATTGGGGTTGTGCTTGGCATTCTTGTGGGCATTGACCGCAAAGTTGGCAAAGCCGTTCTTGGGCACTTTGTAGCGCTCCATGTACATGCGCATCAACTCAGCATTGCGGTTGATCATATTGGCGCCTAGCGGCACTTCCAGCTTGGCATCCAAGGCCTTGGCCAGCGCCGGCACGGCGCTGCCCTCGCTCATCTTCTCGGCGCCCACCACCATCGCCAGGTCCACATCCCCACTGGCCACCGCCAGATACGCAACCCGCAGCGCGGCGGCACCGCCGGCGGTAGCCGCGCCAATCCGCATGGCTTCGACGCCATGCAGGCCGGCCTCATCCGCGAACAGCGCGCCCAGGTGTTTCTGGCTCTGCAACTCGTCTGCCAGCATATTGCTCACATACAGCGCTTCGACGCCGGTCACACTGGCACTCTGCAATGCCTCACTGATTACGGTTGCAGCCATCTGGCTCAAACTATCCGGGTTTGCCTTCATCACAGGCAACTGCGCAGTGGACACAATGCTTACAGGTCTCATAACCGCCATGATGACAAAGATTAATGCGTTCGGCAAGGGACAAACGCCCTGCCTAGCCAGGAGCATTAGAAGAGATGGGGAGTTTGTAGTACGATTAATATTCCAGTCGTGTTCACTTTTCTGAGAATGGCAAAGACTCGCGCATGAAACCTGCTCCGTTTGAGTACCATGCACCTACTTCTCTCGAGGCTGCGCTTGAGCTAAAAGCCCAGCACGGGGACGATGGCAAGCCTCTGGCCGGCGGGCAAAGCCTGATCCCGGCCATGAACTTCCGCGTGGCCCAGCCCAGCGTGTTGATCGACCTGAACCATGTGCCCGAGCTGCGCCACATCAACAAGCCGAACGGCGCAGTCCATATCGGCAGCATGACGCTGCAATCCACTGCGGAGCACGACGCCTTGGTGGCCGAGCACACACCCCTGCTCTACGAGGCCATCCCCAACATCGCCCATCCGCAGATCCGCAACCGCGGCACAGTCGGCGGCAGCCTGGCCCATGCTGACCCAGCCTCCGAGCTGCCCGTGGTGGCCCTGGCTCTGGGCGCAAAGTTCCGCGCCCAGAGCGCAAAAGCCGAGCGCTGGATCGAGGCCAAAGACTTCTTCGCAGGCTTGTTCGCCACCACCCTGCAGCCGGATGAGATCCTCACCGAGATTGCCTTCCCCACCAAGACGCCCCGAACCGGCTATTGCTTCACCGAGGTGGCCCGCCGCCACGGCGATTACGCCATGGCGGGCCTGGCCGCCATCGTAGAGCTTGACGCCAACCAAACCATCAGCGCAGCCAAACTGGTCTACCTGAACGTGGGCGATGGCCCGGTGGATGCGGCTAGCGCGGCGGCCAGCCTGATCGGCAAGGCTCCGGATGCGCCCGCCTTCAAAGAAGCAGGCCGCATCGCCAGCCAGGAAGACATGTCGCCCTACGGCAATGTGCACGCCACGCCGGAGTATCAGCGCCACCTCTCCGCGGTGCTCACCGAGCGGGCATTGGCCAAAGCATCCGAGGGAGCAAAGGCAGCCAAGTAATGAGTCAAACCCTTCCCATCAGCGTCACCGTCAATGGCAAGGCCGTTGAGAAAAGTGTAGAGCCGCGCCTGCTGCTGGCCGACTTCATTCGTCACGAAGTCGGCCTGACCGGCACGCATGTGGGCTGCGAGCACGGCGTATGCGGTGCCTGCACGATCCTGTTCGATGGCAAGCCGGTGCGCAGTTGCATCATGCTGGCCGTGCAAGCCAACGGACACGAGATCACCACGGTTGAAGGCCTGGCCGCCAGCGAAGACAACATGCACCCCATCCAGAATGCCTTCTGGGAAGCGCACGGTTTGCAGTGCGGCTTCTGCACGCCCGGCATCCTGATGACCCTCGTACCCTTTCTGGAGGAGAACAAAGACCCCAGCGAAGCCGAGGTGCGCGAGGCAATCTCGGGCAACTTGTGCCGCTGCACGGGCTACCAGCACATTGTGGATGCTACTTTGCTTGCCGCCAAGAAACTGAACGAAGTTGCTGAATAGATTGCAGCCCATGAAAACGAAACCGCGCCCCCAAACTGCCAGCGAAGCCCTGCTCAACCGCATCCGCGCTTTCGAAGAGCTATACACCCAGCGTGAACCGCGAGTGCATGCTTTTATCACTGAGGAAGCACGCTTCCAGCGTCTGCAGCGAGAAGCGCGTGCACTGGCCAACAAATACAAAAAGCCTGAGAAACGCCCCGCTCTGTTCGGGCTCCTGCTCGGCATAAAAGATATCTTCCACGTGGATGGGTTTCCAACCCAGGCTGGCAGCCACCTGCCGGCACGCGCGTTGCAAGGCAAAGAGTCGGCCGCGGTCGGCGCCCTCAAACGCGCCGGCGCACTGGTGGCGGGCAAGACTGTCACAACCGAGTTCGCTTACTTCACGCCCGGCCCCACACGCAACCCCCACAACACTGACCACACGCCGGGCGGCAGCAGCAGCGGCTCCGCCGCGGCTGTCGCCGCCGGTTTAGTAGACCTGGCCCTCGGTACGCAAACCATCGGCTCGGTCATACGCCCGGCCTCGTTCTGCGGCGTGGTGGGCTACAAGCCCAGCCACGGCCGCATCTCAGCCGAGGGCGTCATCCCTCTGGCTCCTTCGCTGGACCATGTGGGTCTGTTTGCGCAAAGTGTTGCGCTGATCCGCAGCGCCGCGGATGTGCTGCTCGCCGATCGGCAAGCGGCCAGTGCAGCCCAGCCGCCTAGCATCGCCATCCCCGCTGGCGAGTACCTGGCGCATGCCTCCAAAGAAATGCTGGAGCATTTGGACAGCGTGGCTGAGCGTTTGCGCAAAGCGGGGTATCACGTCAAGCGGGTCAATGCGCTCAACGAATTCGCGCCCATCGTACAGCGCCACCGCCTGATCCTGGCCGCGGAGGCGGCCCAGACCCATGCGGCCTGGTATGCGCGCTATGCCCACCTCTATAGCCCCAAGCTGGCCGAGCTCATCAAAGAAGGCCAATCGATCCGCGCCGCTGAACTTGAAGACGCGCTGGAAGCGGCCCGCGGCCTGCGCCACTCCCTGGGCGCGTTGATGAACATTCACGGCTTCCAGCTCTGGCTGGCTCCTTCCGCTGTAGGCGCAGCCCCGGCCGGGTTAGCCAGCACGGGCGATCCAGTGATGAACCTGCCCTGGACCCAGGCCGGCATACCCGCCCTCGGCTTGCCCACCGGCTGGAGCGCAGATGGCTTGCCGCTCGGCACACAACTCATCGCCGCCTATGGGCAGGATGAGCAGCTGCTGGCCTGGGGCGCAGAGATCGAAGCGGCATTGGCGGAGAGCAAGTGAGCTACTCCCTATGAGTTTAACGAAGAGCCAAGTACGCCCCGGGGTGTATTACGACTCGGTGGTGTTGATGCAGTTGCAGCGCAAGCTGGCCGCCCTGCCCGGCGTCGAGGATGCCGGCGTGGTGATGGCCACCCCGGCAAATCTGGAACTGTTGGCCGATAGTGACCTGCTGGAAGCGGCCGGCAAAGCCGCCCGCCCGGAGGACCTGCTGATCGTCGTACGCGCCAGCAGCGAAGCCAAGGCTGACGAGGCGCTGGCCCAGGTGGACGAGCTGCTCAAGCAGCGCAGCAGCGGTGGCGCCAACCAAGCCTTCCGCCCGCGCAGCTTGGCTGCCGGGGTCAAGAACCTGCCTGCCGCCGAATGGGTGCTAATCTCAGTGCCTGGCCGCTACGCCGCCAAGGTGGCCCACGAAGCGCTCGACAGCGGCAAGCATGTGTTCCTATATAGCGACAACGTAGACCTCGAAGACGAGATCGCCCTTAAGCAGCGCGCCGCCGAACTCGGCCTGCTGGTGATGGGACCAGACTGTGGCACAGCCATCATCAACGGCATCGGCCTGGGCTTTGCCAACCGCGTGCGCCGCGGGCCGATCGGCCTGGTCGGCGCATCCGGCACCGGCTTGCAGGCCGTCACCGTTGGCATCCACAACTACGGCGGCGGCGTTTCGCAAGCCATCGGCACCGGCGGCCGTGACCTCAAGGCCGAGGTCGGCGCCGCCAGCATGCTGCAGGGGCTGCGCTACCTGGCGGCCGACGAGGCCACCGAAGTCATCGTACTGATCTCCAAGCCACCGGACGAGGCCACCGCCGCCCGCTTGCTGAGCGAGGCCCAGACCGCCGGCAAGCCGGTGGTCGTATGCTTCATTGGCTTTGCTGCACCAGCCGAGCAGATCGGCAATGTGCATTTTGCCAACGGGCTCGACTCGGCCGCCCGCATCGCCGTGGGGCTAAGCACTGGCGCCATCACCCCGCCGGCGATCGAGCCGCGCGCGGGTTACTTGCGCAGCCTGTTCTCCGGCGGCACCCTAGCCTACGAGGCGCTTAATGGACTGCAGAATTTCCTGCATCCTATCTATTCGAATGTGGCTATACGCAGTTCGCAAAAACTCACTGACCCTTTGCACAGCCAAGCCCACACGATCATCGATCTGGGCGAAGACGTCTTCACCGTCGGCCGCCTGCACCCGATGATGGATAACGACCTGCGCCTGCGTCGTCTCAAGCAGGAAGTTGAAGACCCTGAAACCGGCCTCATCCTGCTGGATGTGGTGCTGGGCGAAGGCGCGCATGCCGATCCCGCCAGCGAGCTAAGTTCCGCCATCGCCGCGCATACCAAAGCCCGCCCGGATATCGAGTTCGTCGCCCTAGTCGTCGGCACAGAAGAAGATCCGCAAAACACCGAAGAGCAGATCCACAAGCTTGAAGCCGCTGGAGCGCGCATCTTCCGCGAAACGACCGCGGCAGTCGACTATGTAGCCGCCCGCCTGGCCGCCGCGCCCAGCGCGGCTGGCAAGGAACTACGCCCGTTCGCAGAACCGCTGGCCGCCATCAACGTGGGCGTCGAGAGCTTCTTTGACAGCCTGAAAGCCCAGGGCGCGGATGCCGTGCAGGTGGACTGGCGTCCGCCTGCGGGCGGCAACGAAGCGCTGGCCAGCATTTTGGAAAAGATGAAAGGCAAGTAATGGTAGACATTCAAGCTGCAAACCAAACCGCGGTTTCCCGCATGATGGAAGCACGCCCCATCCTCAGGGGTGTCGCTCCCGCCAAAGACGTGATCCCAGGCATGAAGCCGAACCTGCTGCTGCACGCTGGCCCACCCATCGAATGGGAGCGCATGTCTGGCCCGCTGCGCGGCGCAGTCATCGGCGCACTGATCTTTGAAGGCCTCGCCAAAGACGAAAAAGAAGCCGTGGCCCTGGTGGAAAAGGGCGAGATCGAGTTCGACCCTTGCCACCACCACGATACCGTCGGCCCGATGGCCGGCGTGACCTCATCTTCGATGATGGTCTACATCCTCGAGAATGAGACTCATGGCAACAAAGCCTTCTCCAACCTCAACGAGGGCTACGGCAAGGTATTGCGCTATGGCGCATTCAGCGAAGAAGTGATCGCCAAGCTGCGTTGGATGAACGACAGCATGGGGCCACTGCTCGCCAAGGCCATCGAGGCCAGCGGCGGCATTGATATCCGCGCCCTCCTCTCCGAAAGCCTGCACATGGGCGACGAAGGCCACAACCGCAACAAGGCCGGCTCGATCATCTATACCGCCAAGCTTGCCCCGTGGATCGCCAAGGTCGCCGCCGACAACGATGTCGAGTCAGACCTACTCAAGGCGCTGGGCGATAACGCCCTCAGCGTACTCAACCCGGTGATGGCTGCCTGCAAAGCTATGTCAGCCAGCGCCCACGGCGTCGAAGGCAGCACCATGGTCACCACGATGGCCCGCAACGGCACAGACTTCGGCATGCGCGTCAGCGGCCTGGGCGACAAGTGGTTCACCGCACCCGCCGAAGTGCCGGATGGCCTGTATTTCCCCAGCTTCACCAGCAAAGACGCCAACCCTGACATTGGCGATAGCACCATCACGGAGACGGCCGGCATCGGCGCCTTCGCCATGGCCGCGGCGCCTGCCATCGTGACTTTCGTCAGCGGCACGCCGCAGGATGCGCTCAACGCCACACTGGAGATGTACGAGATCACCATCGCCGAGCACAGCCACTTCACCATCCCGCAACTGGAGTTCCGCGGCACCCCCACCGGCATCGACATCCGCAAGGTCGTCGAGCTCGGCATTACGCCGCGCGTCAACACCGGCATCGCCCATCGTGAAGCCGGTGTGGGCCAGGTGGGCGCCGGCCTGGTGCGCCCACCCATGAAGATCTTCGAAGACGCGCTCGTCGCGTACGCCAAGCAGTACAACCTTTAGGAGAAAAATGAAAATCCACGATCTGTCTCAACCCCTCAACCAAGACGCCTCGTTCTGGCCGTTCTATCCCCCGTTTGAAGTCAAGTACATCAAGCGCAAGGCCGAGCACGGCGTGAATGCACAGTACATCATGACCTCCAACCACATGGGCACCCACCTGGATGCCCCGCGTCACTTCGTCACCAACGGCAAGACCATTGACCAGCTTCCGCTGGATTGGCTGTATGGCGAAGGCGTGATCGTTGACCTCAGCAAAGAGCTCGACGACCTGGACGTGTTCACGCCTGACATGATCGAGAAGAAGGCCGACATCAAGAACGGCGATATTCTCTTCATTCACACCGGCTGGCACAAGTACTCCTTCTTCAGCCCTGAGGGCGACGAGGAGCGCTACATTCAGCGCCACCCTGGCCCGCACCACAGCATCTGCGAATGGCTGCTCGACAAGAAGATCCACCTGTGGGGCGTCGACATGATCTCCACCGACCACCCCATGAACCTGCCCATCGGTCGTTTCCTCGGCAAGGGCGGCCTGGAGCACTGGGCCAAGGTGCGCAAACTGGTGGAGAAGAAGCTGGGCAGCAGCGAGAAAGTGGACGAGATGTTCCCCGCCGAGGCGTATCAGCTCACCCACAACGCGCTCTTCCCGCACGACTGCTTCCATGTCGAGAACCTGGGCGGCGAGATCGGCAACCCGGCCCTGCACAACAAGCGCTTGATCCTAGGCGCCTTCCCTTGGAAGTTCCAGGGCGGCGAAGCTGCCTTCTGCCGCGCGGTAGCCTTCACCCAAGAATAGTATGACCACGCGGTACTTCGGCCAACGCATCAAACGCAACGAAGACCCCCGCCTGCTTACCGGGCGGGCGCTCTTCGTTGACGATGTTGACCTTCCGGGCATGGCGCACATCGCCTTCGTGCGCAGCCCCTACGCGCACGCCCGCATCAAGTCCATCGATGCATCTGCCGCCTGCGCCCTGCCCGGCGTCATCGCAGTCTACACGGCCGAAGACCTCGGCAGCTTCTGGCGCACAGGTGTGCTCAATGTTGGCCTGCCGCCCATCAAGAACGCCTACCTTAACGAACGCCTCCACCCCATCCTGGCCAAGGACAAGGTGCGCCATGTGGGCGAAGTGGTGGTGTGCATCGTGGCTGAGAGCCGCTACATCGCCGAGGACGCCGCCGCCCATGTACTGGTGGACTACGACCCGCTGCCCGTGCATATCGACCCGCGCAAGGCGTTGCAAGATGGTGCTGCGCTGATCCACGATGACCTTGAGAACAACATCGCCGCCCACGTAGTCCAAGAGAAGGGCAACTACGAGAAGGCGAAAGCCAAGGCTGATCTCATCATCAAGCGTGAGTTCGTCTACGATCGCGGCACCGCCGCTGCCATGGAGAACCGCGGCATCGTCGCCGCTTGGGATGCCAAGGCGGGCAAGCTGACCATGTGGGATACCACCCAGGCGCCCGTCATCATCCGCAATGGCATCGCTGGGATGCTCGGCCTCTCTGAGCACCAGGTGCGCCTGATCGCGCCCTTCATCGGCGGCGGCTTTGGCCCCAAGATCCTCATGTTCTACCCGGAGGAGATGCTCCTGCCGTGGATCAGTATGCAGCTCAACATTCCGGTGAAATGGATCGAAGACCGCGCCGAGAATTTCTACTCCACCACGCAAGAGCGCGGCCAGCACCACGAAGCCGAGCTGGCCATCATGAAAGACGGCACCATCGTCGGCATCAAGGACGTCTTCTGGCACGATAACGGCGCCTACGACCCCTATGGTTTGACCGTGCCGATCAACACGCAGTGCACGCTGCTCAACATGTACAAAGTGCCCGACTATTACAGCGAGTTCACCGCGGTCTTCACCAACAAGCCCATCGTCAGCCCCTACCGCGGCGCGGGCCGCCAGCACGGTGTGTTCGTGATGGAGCGCTTGCTCGACGCGGCCGCCAAAGAGTTGGGCATGGATAAGGTCGCCATCCGCCGCAAGAATCTCATCCCACCGGATGAGTTCCCAGTCAAGCACCAGATCATCTATCAGGATTTCAGCGAACTGACCTACGACAGCGGCAACTACGAGCCAGTGCTCAACCGCGCCCTGGAGATGATCGAGTACGACAAGTTTTATAGCGAGCTCAAGCCTGCCGCCGAAAAGGCGGGCAAGAAGCTGGGCCTGGGCATCGTCTGCTACGTAGAAGGCACCGGCATCGGCCCCTATGAGGGCGCCCGCATCCAGGTGCAGGCCAACGGCCGCGTCAGCGTGGCCACCGGCATCGGCACCCAGGGCCAGGGCCACTACACCAGCTACGCCCAGATCGTGGCGGAGCAGCTGGGCGTACCCGTGAACCAGATCGACCTGGTGACCGGCGACACGGACCAGTTCCACTGGGGCGTCGGCACCTTTGCCAGCCGTGGCGCGGTCGTGGCCGGCAACGCCATCCACGCCGCCGCACTGCGCGTGCGTGAGAAGATCCTCGCCAAGGCTATCGAAGAGTTCGAGGGTGAAGTCACCGCCGACAAGCTCGAGCTGGTAGACGGCAAAGTCCAGATCCTCGGCGCACCCGAGACGGCCATCCCGCTGGGTGTGCTTGCGCAGAAGGCAAATCCGATGCGCGGTGCGGTCAAGCCCGGCACCGAGCCCGGCCTGGAAGCGACCGACTACTTCGGCCCGGAAATGGGCACCACCGCCTACGGCGTGCACGCCATGATCGTCGAAGTCGACCCTGACACCATGATGATCGACATTCAAAAATACGCCGTGGTGCATGACTGCGGTGAGGTCATCAACCCGCTCATTCTCGACGGCCAGATCCACGGCGGCGTTGCCCAGGGCCTGGGCAACGCCTTCTACGAGCAGCTCGTCTTTGACGACATGGGCCAGATCCTGAACGCCTCGTTCATGGACTATCTGTTGCCCGCCGCACAAGATGTGCCGCGCATGGATACCGACCACACCACCACCCCATCGCCGCTCAACCCTATGGGCGTCAAGGGCGCAGGCGAAGCCGGCGCCATCCCTGTCGGCCCGCTGGTTGCGCAGGCCCTGGAAGATGCGCTCAACATGCCCGGCTTCGAGATCCGCGAGATCCCGCTTAGCCCGCTGCGTTTATGGCAGCTGACGCAGGAGCACGAGGGCCACGGCACTGCCACCACGCCTGGGTAAGCTGTGGCAGAAAAAGTGCTCATGCCCCCTGCTGCGGCGCTGGCTTTGCTGAAAGAGCAGCCAGGGCAAATTACCGAGATAACCGCCGGGCTGAGCGAGGCGCAGCTACACACGCCGCCTGAACCTGACGAATGGTCGTGCGCCGAAATACTAGGTCACCTACGCGCCTGTGGCGACGTATGGGGTGAATACATCGAGCGCATGCTGGGCGAAAACCATCCCTCGTTCCGCTACCTCAGCCCGCGCACCTGGATCCGCCAGACAGACTACAACCGCCAGGAGTTCGCTTCATCCTTCGAGGCTTTTAACGTCCAGCGAGCTTCCTTGCTGGCAGTGCTCACAAGCCTGACTCCAGAAGATTGGCAGCGCGGCGCCACTGTAAGCACTGCCACCCGCAAGTACGAGCGCACGGTCCACTACTACGCCCACAACCTGGCCAACCACGAGGGCATTCATTTGCATCAGTTTGCCAAGACCGTGAGCGCTGTTCGCAAACAAGACTAAGTGCATAGGAGTGTATCCATGCCTCAATCCATCCTCATCACCAACGCCCAACTGCGCCAGCGGGCCGCTGGCGAAACCGTCTCGCTCTTGATCCAGGACGGGCGCATCGCGGCCATCGATAAGATCATCAAAGGCAGCGTAGATATAGAGTTGGACGCGGGTGGCAACCTGGTGACCGAGTCCTTCGTCAATGCCCATTTGCATCTCGACAAGGTGTATACGCTCGACCGCATGGATGAGCTGGCCCTGCAGAGCTACCAGGGCGCCGGCATGGGCAAAGCCATGAACGCCATCGAACTGGCCAGCCGCGTCAAGGCCGAGTACGACGAGAGCTGGATCCTGCCCAATGTGCGCAAAGCCTTGCACCTCGCCGCTCGGAATGGCAACACCCACATCCGCGCCTTTGCCGATGTCGACAGCAAGGCCAAGCTCATCGGCGTGGAAGCGCTCATCAAAGCGCGCGAGGAGTTCAAGGGCATTGTGGATGTGCAGATCGTCGCCTTCCCGCAAGATGGCGTAGGCCGCGAGCCGGGCACCGAGGAGCTGATTCGCGCTGCGATGCGCCTCGGCGCGGATGTGGTCGGCGGCATCCCCTGGATCGAGTTCACCGACGCGGATGCACAGCACCACGTGGATGCCATGTTCGCCATCGCCAAAGAGTTCGACAAGCCCATCTCCATGCTGGTGGACGATGCCGGCGATGCCGGCCTGCGCACGCTGGAGATGATGGCGCTGGCCGCTATCAAGCAGGGTTGGCAGGGCCGCGTGCTGGCCCACCATGCCCGCGCCATGGCGCTGTACCCTGTGCCCTATTTGCAAAAAGTGATCGCCCTGCTCAAGCAGGCCCGCATGTACGTGGTCAGCGACCCGCAGACCGGGCCGCTGCACGCCCGCGTGCGAGAGTTGCTGGAAGAAGGCGCCTTTGTGTGCCTCGGCCAGGACGATATTTCGGATGCGTACTATCCCTACGGGCACAACAACATGCTCGAGGTCGCCTTCCTGGCCTCACATCTGTTGTGGATGACCTCGCGGGCTGACATGGAGACGCTATACAGCCTGGTCACCACCGAAGCCGCCAAAGCCATCGGCCTGCAAGACTTCGAACTCAAGGTAGGCGCGCCCGCCAATCTGGTCGTGCTGGATGCGCCCAATGTGCGCGAGGCGCTGCGCTACCACCGCGCTCCGGTGCACGTGATCAGCCACGGTGCGCTGATCCAGCCATGAGCACGGACCGGCGCCTGCGGGCGCTCAGCATCGCCCCCGCTGCCCGCCGCTGGCTGGAAACCACGCAGCAGGCCCGCGTGCTGTATGCCTTTGAAACTGTAGTGAACCTGGTGAACGATGACGCCCAGGTGCTGTCGTTGGTCAGCGCACGGCTGGGCGACGGCCCCTTCTCCATCGTGCTGGAAGCGGTGGACTTTCCCCAAAATACTCACGCCGAAGCCAAGCTGCTCGTATTCGAGAATGGTCTGTGGCTCGATGACTGGCTCATCGACGCAGAAGAAGCGCCGATCTGGCAGCCCGTGCCGGATTGGCACGTACTCCACAACCAGCCTGCCCTGCTAGCAAGCGCAGCACGCCAGATCGCCGCCTTGCTGGGCCAGCACGCCCCGGCCGACAGCCTGGCGCGCCTGGTACTCGACCCGGCCGCCAGCTCGCCGCTGCCGGCCCGCATCCTGCAAGCCGCCGAGCAAAACATTCCGCTCTTGTTTTCGAGCTTGCGTGAGAACGATCAGGCCAAGTTGCGCGAGGCAGCCAAAAAGCTGGCCGGCCTCGGTCCTGGCCTCACCCCGGCGGGCGATGACCTGCTGCTGGGCGCAATGTACGGCCTGTGGGCCACGCGGCCGGCTGCCGCCGCCCAGCAGACTGCGGAACATATCGCCGCCATTGCCACAGAACGCACCCACGCGCTCTCGGCGGCCTGGCTGGCGGCCGGCGCCCGCGGCGAAGCCGCCGCACCTTGGCACCAGCTCATAGACGCCATCCCGGCCCAAGACGCAGCCGCCTTGCAAGCCGCCGTGATGCGCATTCTGCCGACCGGGCACACCTCCGGCGCCGATGCGCTGGGCGGCTTCCTGGGTATCCTGGAAGGATGGCAGGCATGATCCTGGTCACCGGCGCCAGCGGCAAGACCGGCCGGGTGGTGCTGGCCGCCCTGCAAGCTCACGGCGCGGCCGCCCGCGCCCTAGTGCGCACCCCGCAGCAAGTTCCGGCCAGCGAAGTCATCCTCGGCGACCTGGCAGATAGTTCCACGATGGCAGCTGCGCTGCAGGGTGTGGATGCGCTTTACCTCATCATGCCGAACATGCATCCGCACGAAGCCGAGCTCGGCGCGGCCTGGATCGCGGCGGCCAAGGCTGCCAGCGTGCGCCGCGTTGTATATCACTCGGTGCTGTATCCGCAGATCGAGGCCATGCCCCACCACTGGCAGAAGCTGCGCGTGGAAGAAACCCTTATCCAGTCCGGGCTGGACTTCACCATACTGCAGCCGGCCAGCTACATGCAGAACATCCTGCCTTACCTGCCCTCCATCCGAGCGCACGGCGAGTACCGCGTGCCGTACGCAGTTGATGCGCTCTTCAGCCCAGTCGACTTGGAGGATGTGGCCGCCGCGGCCGCACGCGTGCTGCTGGAGCCGGGTCACTCCGGCGCGGTCTACCAGCTGGCCGGGCCAGAAGTGCTGAGCTCAGCCGAGATGGCGGCGCAAGTGGCCGCACACATCCGCCAGCCCGTGGCCGCGGTGCATCAACCGCTGGATTCTTGGCGATTCAGCAACGCACATCTCCCCGCGTATACGCGCGACACGTTGGCGGCCATGTTCGCCTACTACAACACCCACGGGTTCGTAGCTAGCAGTTTTCCCCTCGCCGCCTTACTCAAGCGCGCGCCGTCCAGCTTTGCAGATTTCATGACGCGCGAGATCATATAAAAGAACTCGTCACTGAGTACGATGCAGAAATAGGTCTTTCTTTATCTGGTTTTTATCTGTGTTCATCTGTGGACAATTTGCCATAAAAAAAGAGGAGCAGCCTAGGCTGCTCCTCTTTTTACTTCTTGCTTAGCGCTTAGCGGCGGCTCTTGGAGCGAGCAGCCTTCTTGACAGCCTTCTTCTTGCTCGCAGCAGCCTTGCTCTCGCCCTCAGGGGCAAAGATCAGGAACACGGCGTTGAGCAGAATGCCGAGTACAGCCGCGGTGGCAATCGCCGGCAGACCGCTGGGGAAGATCCCCTGCAGGAACGGGATCGGCAGGAAGCCGCCCTCGTAGCCGATGTTGCCACCGATGCCTACCACCATGATGGTGGCGCCAACGGCCAGGTTGCGCGGGTCGAACATGCTGACCTTGTGCTCCTGCATCAGGGCGATGCCCTGCATGCCGATCACACCGAACAGGTAGATGGCCAAACCACCGCTGACCGCCAGAGGCACGGCGCTCACCAGAGCAGCCAGCTTGCCGACGAAGGCCAGCAGGATGGAAATGGCGCCCGCCGCGATCAGGGCCGGGCCGGAGTAGTTGCGGGTGATCGCCATCAGCGAGTTGTTCTCGCCGTAGTTGGTGCCGGCGGTTGCACCCAGCAAACCGTTGGTGAAGTCACCCACACCATCCAGGATCAGGTTGAAGCCAACGTGCTTGTCCAGTTCATACTTCTTGGCGCGGCGCTCCTCAGCGAAGCGGTCCACGTACAGGCTGATCTGATACAGGTGCGCAGTGGATTCCGGGATCGTGGCGATCGCCATGATAGCGATGCTGAACACCGCGGTCGCCACAAAGGCGCCACCGAAGGCAGGGAAGGTGAAGTGCGGCATCTGGAACAGCGGGGCAGCGCCCACACCAGCGAAGCTCACCGAGCCGGCGTCAAGCACGGCCGAGAGCACGAAACCGGCAACAGCGCCGAGCAGCACGGGCAGCATGCCCAAAAAGCCGCGGTTCTGCAGATACACCGAGAACAAAATGGTGACCAGCAGAGTGCCGAGCGAAACCGCCCAGTTGGCGCCAGCCATGCCCAAAGCAGCGAAGGCCAGACCGAAACCGATGATGGCGGCCACGGAGCCGGTCACTACCGGGGGCAGCACCTTGTCGAGCGCGCTCTTACCAACCGAGCGGATGATGAAGCCCAGCACGATGTTGAGCAAACCGGTCACGATGATGCCGGCCTGCATGGTGCTGATCACATTGTCCGGAGCGGGCACACCGAAGGCCGGCGCAGCGCCGGTCATGGCGGTGACCACGGCGACGTACGCTGCAATGTAGCTGAAGCTTGAGCCGTAGTACAGGGGGATGAACTTGCCGATGCCCATCTTGGACAGCATGAGCGCCACGATGGTGGAAACACCGGAAGCGAACAGCACAGTGTTGACGTGGAAGCCACACAAAGCAGCCACCAAAACGGTGGCCGGGAACATGGTCAAAACGTGCTGAAAGCCCAAAAGAATAAGCTGACCCGTGGGCGGGGTCTCATTAGGCAAATAGCCCATGCGCTGATTAGCAGCCATATACTCTCCTCGTTGATAGTGAATAAAAGCGGGACCTAAAAATGGGAATAACAGTATGCAAGACGCCCCCACGCACCTCCTTCTTTGCAAAGATGTTCAACATACTGCAAATTTACAACCCAGCAAAATGGCAAAAGCTACGCAAAAAGATCATAGAATATTTGAACTATAATGAGCCCATGGCTGAGAAAATGACTGGAATGCTCGATGGAATTCGGGTGCTGGACCTCACTCGCGTGCTGGCCGGCCCCTACTGCACGATGCTACTAGGGGACATGGGGGCCGATGTCATCAAGGTTGAGGCGCCCGGCAAGGGCGACGACACCCGCCAATGGGGGCCTCCGTTCACTGAGGGCGGTATCTCTGCCTATTTCATCTCGGCCAACCGCAACAAACGCAGCCTGACCCTGAACCTAAAGAGCCCCAAGGGTCTCGAGATCCTGCGCCAGCTCATCGCCGCCAGCGATGTGCTAGTGGAGAACTTCAAACCCGGTACCCTGGAGCGCATGGGCTTGGACTATCCTGCGCTGCAAACCCTGCGCCCTGACCTGATCTACTGCACCATCAGCGGTTACGGCTACAGCGGGCCAGACAGCCACAAGCCTGGCTATGACTTCATCGCCCAGGCCCGCGGCGGCCTGATGAGCATCACCGGCCCCGCCGATGGCGAGCCGGTACGTGTGGGCCTGGCCATCGCCGACCTGCTTTCGGGAATTTATGCGTGCAATGCGATCACTGCCGCGCTTTTCGCACGCGAACGCCAAAAAACCGGCCAGCGCATCGACATTTCGCTGTTCGATGCACAGGTCGGCACGCTGTCCTACGTGGCCAGCAATTACCTCGTCTCCGGCAAGCCGCCGCGCCGCTATGGCAACGGGCACCCCAACATCGTGCCGTATCAGTCCTTCAAGGGCAGCGATGGCTACTTCGCCTTTGCCAGCGGCAACGACGGCCAGTGGAGCAAGTTCTGCGCGGCGGCCGGCCACCCGGAGTTGGCCCAGGACGAGCGCTTCGCCACCAACCCAAAGCGGGTCGAGAACCGCGACGCCCTCATCCCGCTGCTGGAGGAACTGTTCGCCACCCGGCCGGTGGCCGAGTGGCTGGTGCTATGTGAGCAGGCCGGCGTCCCCGCCGGCCCCATCAACACAGTCGATCAGGTCTTCGCCGATCCTCAGGTCCTGGCGCGCGAGATGGTGCTGCAGGGCCAGCTCAGCAACGGCGAAGCCATTGATATGCTCGCCTCGCCGCTCAAAGTGCCCACCAGCCCCATGCAGCTGCGCTACCCGCCGCCCGCCCTTGGCGAGCACACCGCAGACATTCTCCAGTCTGAGCTGGGTATTGATGAAACCGCTATCCAGCAGCTCAAAGAACAAGGTGTGATCTAAACCTCGCATCCTTTGTGGCTATACGCAATCGGGTCTTATGTCCGCTGAGACGCCCTCCACGCCCCGCACCATCATCCACCTCGATCTCGACGCGTTCTTCTGCGCGGTAGAAGAGCTACGTGACCCCAGCCTGCGTGGCATCCCCTTCGCGGTGGGCGGCAGCCCCGAAGGCCGCGGCGTCGTAGCCACCTGCTCCTACGCGGCGCGCAAGTTCGGCGTCCACTCCGCCATGCCCATGTCCCGCGCCCTGCGCCTATGCCCTGAGCTCAAGATCGTGCGCCATCACTTCCGCGATTACACCGATATGTCCCGCAAGGTGATGGATCTATTGGGCAGCTACTCCGACATGGTGCAGCCCATCTCGATCGACGAAGCCTTTGTGGATATCAGTCACCTGCCTGAGCCAGGCCTTGTGTACGCCAAGCAACTGCAAACCCAGATCCGCGATCATCTACACTTGCCCTCCTCACTCGGCGTTGCCAGCAACAAGCTGGTCGCCAAAGTGGCCACCAACGTCGGCAAGGCCAGCGTCAAAACCGGCAACTATCCTTTCGCCATCCAGGTCGTGCCACACGGGCAGGAGGCTACCTTCCTTGCCCCCTTGCCCAGCGATGCGCTGTGGGGCATTGGCCCCAAGACCGCCGAGCGGCTGGCCGGGCTGGGCATCCACACTGTCGGTGATATTGCCCGCTATCCGCTGCAAGACCTGGTGCGCTTGCTGGGCCAGACCGGCTCAGCGCTGCACTTCCGCGCCCAGGGTATTGACGACAGCCCGGTGCACGTCAGCCATGAAACCAAATCCGTCAGTCATGAAGAAACCTTCGCGCGTGACGTTAGCAACGAAGCCGAATTGATGCAGGTGCTCAGCGAGCAATGCGTCTCGATCAGCAAGCAACTACGCAAGTTGAATTTGCACTGCAGCACGGTCGCCATCAAGATCCGCTGGCCTGATTTCAGCACCATTGGCCGCCAGCTCACCTTGCCCGATCCCACCTCAGACCCCAAGCTCATCGAGGAGGCAGCCCGCAAGCTCTGGGCGGCCCACTGGAAGGCCGGCCGCAAAGTACGCTTGCTGGGCGTGCGCGCCAGCAACCTGACCCCGCCCAGCTTCCAGCCCAAACTGTGGGATTGGGATCCGAAAGAGTTCGAGAAAAAAGAGCGCCTGGATACCGCCCTCAAGACCGTGCAGGAACGCTTTGGCGCCGGCAGCCTGGTAGCCGCCAGCGGGCTGCACGACAAGACCAAAGGCCAGCCCGAATGATGCAGCCCGGCACCCACATAGGCACCCTCACCGAGCAGAGCCTGCACGCGGGGCTCAAAAACTGGCTGGCCAAGCCGGGCGATGCGCTCGAGCAGCGCGTCGACGGCTACCAGATCGATATCGTGCGCGGCGAAATGTTGATCGAGATCCAAACCGCTAACTTCAGCGCCCTCAAGACCAAGCTGGGCAAGCTATTGCAGACCCACAAGGTGCTGCTAGTCCACCCCATCGCTGAAAGCAAATGGATCGTGCGCCAAACCAAGCGCGGCCGCCAGATCGCACGGCGCAAATCGCCCAAACGCGGGCGCATCGAAGACCTGTTCGGCGAGCTGCTCTACATTCCCCAGCTGGCCGCCCATCCCAACTTCAGCTGCATGGCCCTGTTCACCCACCAGGAGGAGATCTGGCGCGATGACGGCCGCGGCAGCTGGACCCGCAAGCACTGGAGCATTGCCGACCGCCAGCTGCTCAAGGTCACCAGCAGCCAGCGCTTTGACGGCCTGCAAGATTATCTTGGCCTCATCCCGGGTGGGCTGCCCACCCCATTCACCCACAAGCAGCTCGCCAAAGCAATGGGAGCGCCGGTGTGGATGACGACCCGCATGAGCTACTGCTTGCGCAAGATGGGCGCGCTGGAAAGCGTAGGCAAACAGGGGCAATCCCTGCTGCTGGCGCCGTGCGCATTGAGTTAAACCAAAAAATCGGCCTAAAGGCCGATTTTTTCTCAGGGTGGATGACGGGAATCGAACCCGCAACCACCGCATCCACAATGCGGTGCTCTGCCAATTGAGCTACATCCACCAAGAAGGCGCTATTTTATCACGGAGATTCGTTGCCCGTGCAGCTAGGCGCTCAGCTTGCTTAGCTCCGCCGCCAATTGCGCCCGCGATACACTGCGCTGGTCACCACTGCGCAGATCCTTCACACTCACCATGTCCTGCGCGATCTCGTCCGGTCCCAGCACCAGCACCACCTGCGCCCCGCTGCGGTCAGCCTGCTTGAACTGCTTCTGCAGTTTGTCCGGTTGCAGGTGGCTGGTGACCTTGAGGCCTGCAGCCCGCAGCTCGGTCGCCAAGGCCAGCGAGGCGGCCAGGCCGGCATCGTCAAACACGGTGACGTAGATCGGCGCCCGCCCGCTGACATCCGGCGCGTGGCCCAGCGCCTGCAGCAGCAGGCTGATGACCACATTACCCACCGCGAAGCCTACGGCCGGCACGGGCTCGCCACCGACCGCGTTCACCAGGTCGTTGTAGCGCCCGCCGCCAAAAATGGCACGGAACTCGCCGGCGGTGTCCCAGGCTTCGAAAACGGTGCCGGTGTAATAGTCCAACCCGCGGATGATATGCGGCGCATAGCGCACATAGTCTGCCGCTCCCTGGGCTTCCACGGCCCTGAAGAAGCGCTGCAGCGACTCAGACTTCTGCCACAGATCCTGGTTGCCCAGCAGCTTCTCAACGCCCAGCATCTGGGCCGCATCCAAGCCTAGCTCCTTGCCGCGCTCCTGCCAGGCTTCGGCGCTCAGCTTGTCCTTGCGGTCGATCAGGCCAAAGACTTCACTGCGCAACGCACCGGCGATCCCCAGGCTTTCCAACTCCGCTTGCATCAATTGGCGATTGTTGACCAGGATCTGGGCCTCATTAGCGCCCAGGCCAATCGTCTTGAGGAAGCTGGCCGCGATCGTGGCCAGCTCCGCATCCGCCTCGGGCGAATCCTCGCCCACCATGTCAATGTTCCACTGGAAGAACTCGCGCGTGCGGCCCTTCTGTGGCTTCTCGTAACGCCAAAACGGCCCGAACGACCACCAGCGCAGCGGGTAAGTCAGCTGGCGCTGGCGTGTGGCCACCATGCGTGCCAAAGTCGGCGTAAGCTCAGGGCGCAGCGTGATGCGTTCGCCGCCGCGGTCTTCAAATACGTACGACTGCTTCTCCACCAGCTCGGCGCCGGATTTGGCGGCGTACAGCTCAAAGCGCTCCAGGAACGGGCCGTCGTATTCCTGATAGCCGAAGGATTCAGACACCTGGCGCATCCTGGCGTACAGCCAGGAGCGCACAGCCATTTCTTCCGGGTAATAGTCTTGCGTGCCGCGCACGGCTTGAATAATGTTGGCCATGATGGCGCATTTTAGCATGCGCATACAACGGATGCAGCGCTTACCTCAGGTAGAATCCATGTTCACCGGAGGCAGCATGAAACTCATCAGCTGGAACGTCAACGGGCTACGCGCCCACCTGAAGAAAGATAGC
Organism: Anaerolineales bacterium; assembly: GCA_019454165.1. Taxonomy (GTDB): domain Bacteria; phylum Chloroflexota; class Anaerolineae; order Anaerolineales; family UBA11579; genus JAMCZK01. The sequence goes on from CP075367.1 coordinate 1,537,069, forward strand.
TGGAAGTGGATCCTCAAGCAGAAGGCGGATGTGATCTGCCTGCAGGAGATCAAGAGCAAGCCAGAGCAGCTCACCGATGCCCAGATGGAAACCTTCAAGGGCTACACCGTGGCCTGGAACCCGGCCGAGCGCCCAGGCTACAGCGGCGTAGCCACCATGGTGGCTAAGAAGACCAAAGAAGACATCATCGGCTTCGGTGTCCCCAAATTTGATATCGAAGGCCGCGTCATCCAAACCCGCTTCGAGGATTTCACCCTGCTGAACGTGTACTTTCCCAGCGGCACCACCGGGATGGAGCGCGTCAAATTCAAGCTGGAGTTCTACGAAGCGCTGCTCAAGCACATCAAGAAGCTGCACAAAGCCGGCGAAAACCTGATCCTCACCGGAGATTTCAACACCGCCTTCAACGAGATCGACCTGGCGCGCCCCAAAGACAACCAGCGCACCTCGGGCTTCATGCCGGAGGAGCGTGCCGCCCTGGGCTTGTACTTTGAAGCCGGTCTGGTGGACACCTTCCGCGAGTTCTACCCTGACAAGCAGCAGTTCAGCTGGTGGACCGCCCGCTTCCCCTCCGCCCGCCAGAACAACATCGGCTGGCGGCTGGACTATTTCCTGGTGTCGAAGCCCCTGGTCAAGAAGGTCAAGGACATCACGATCTTTGATAAAGTGACCGGCTCGGATCACTGCCCCGTGATGCTTGAGCTCAAATGAGCGGCAAGATTCTCGAACTCAGCCAGCATATTCCCAACGCTACGCCGCAGCAGGTCTACACCGCGCTGACCACCACAGACGGCCTGGCGCGTTGGTGGTGGCCGCACATCGCCGACACCACCTATAGTATGGATGCGCGCGTGGGCGGCGCATACGACATCCGCTCCGTCGCCGCCGGCATCGGCGCCCGCGGCGAGTTCCTCGCACTGGAGCCGTTCAGCCGCCTCAGCTTCACCTGGAACTGGATGAACGACGGGGTCAGCACCGTTGAAGAGAGAGCGGATATTGCTCTCGAAGCCTATGAGGATGGCACAACGCTCAGGCTGACCCACCACCTCGCCCCGCAAGCCGGCGATGGCGATGACCTCCGCCAAGGCTGGAGCGATGTGCTGGCGCGCCTGGCCGAGTTGTGGAGCTAGCCCTTAACCCAACGTTAAAGTGATAATGTTCACAATAGGCGTATACTGCGGGCATGATCAATACTGAAACAGTTTCATCTCCATCCCCACTACCCACCCCACCCATGCTGAGCGGCGGGCTGCCTTACATCGGCCACGCCATTGAGTTCTACCGCGATCAGGAATCCTTCTTCCGCCGCGGCTATCACAAGCACGGCAAGGTCTTCGGCATCAAGCTGCTCGGCCAGCCCATGGCCATCCTGATCGGCCCCGAAGAGCAGTCGTTCTTCTTCAAGAGCACCGACAAAGAACTGAGCATGGAGAAGCCCTATCAATTCCTGGCGGCCATGTTCGGGCGCATCGCCTTCCTCGGTTCACACGAGACCTACAAGCTCCACCGCCCCGTCTTGCACAGCCTGTTCACCCGCGACCAGATGGCCAGGTACTTGCCCGTCATGAGCCAGGTCGTGAACGAATGGCTGGAGCGCCTGGGCGACAGCGGCGAGATCGAGCTGACCGATGAGATGACCCACATCGTCAAAGAAGTGGCCGGGCGCTGCTTCCTGGGCGACGAGGTCCACCGCCGCCTGGAAGCCGAGGGCTTCTGGGCGCAGTACGATGCGCTGAGCGCATCGCTCGACCCGCTGCTCTACAACCTGCCGCTGCCCAAGTTCAAGCGCCGCGATGCCGCCCGCGAGAAGATCCGCGCCATCCTGCAACCCCTGATCGAGGAGCGCCGCAAGCAGCCGGTCGATGATGGCTTCCAGTACCTGCTGGAGCAGCCGGATGGCGCCGGCGTCCCGCTGCCTGACGAGGTCATCGCCAATTTCTTCGCCGCGCTCATGTTCGCCGGGCACGAGACGACGGCCGGCCAGGCCGCCTGGTCCATCATTCACCTTGCCAACAACGCCGCCCACCGCACCCGCGTGCAGGAAGAAGTACAGAGCGTAGTCGGCGACTCGGCCGAGATCAATCACGTACACATGCGCGAGATCAAGCAGATCACCGCCGCCGTCCAGGAGACCGGGCGCCTGCGCCCCTCGGCCGAGACGCTGATCCGCGAGGTCAAAGAAGACATCACGCTGGATGGCTACCGTATCCCCGCCGGCTGGTTCGTGATGACCTCCACCGCGGCCGCCCACTTCATCCCCGAATACTTCGCGAACCCGCACGCCTACGACCCGGCCCGCTTCACTGAACGCAACGAAGGCCGCGGCTTTGAGCTGATCACCTTCGGCGGCGGGCTGCACAAATGCACCGGCATGAACTTTGCCCGCACCGAGATGTCCATCATCATGGCCCTGCTCTTCCGCAAATACGAGTTGGAGCTGGTGACTCCTTACGAGCAGATCGGCGTCAATCGCGGCGGCTCCAGCAAGCCAACCCCCACCCGCGTGCGCTACAAACTGCGCCATTGACCTTAGCCAGATAAACAAAACGGGCTGCCAATGGCAGCCCGTTTTGCTGTTGCATCGCCAACCTTAGTTGACGTAGTCCTTAAGGCGGGAGCGCACGCGCGGGTCGCGCAGCTTGCGCAAGGCCTGGGCCTCGATCTGGCGCACACGCTCACGCGTTACGCCCAGCTTGCGGCCCACGTCGCTCAGGCTGTGCACCTTGCCGTCGTCCAGGCCAAAGCGCAGGCGCAGAATGCGCGCTTCGCGCAGCGGCAGGGTCTCGTCAATGGTGCGAGCCAGGTCCTGCTCCAGCAGGGTCTGGGCCGTGCTCTCCTCCGGAGAGGGAGCCGTCTCATCTTCGATGAGCTCACCCAGCACGGAGTCTTCATCGCTGCCGATCGGCGTCTCCAGCGACTGCGGCTGGTAGCCGGCCGTGGTGATCAGCTCGATCTCGTCAGCGCTTACTTCCAGCGCCTCGGCCAGCTCGGCCAGCGTGGCTTCACGCTTCAGCTCCTGCTTCAGCGTGTTCTTCATGCGCATCATCTTGGCGATCTTGTCGCCCATGTGGGCGGGGATGCGGATGGTGCGCGATTTGTTGGAGATCGCCCGCGTGATCGCCTGGCGGATCCACCAAGTGGCATAGGTGCTGAACTTGAAGCCGCGGCGGTAGTCAAACTTCTTGGCCGCACGCATCAGACCGATGTTTCCTTCTTGGATGAGGTCAATGAGCGGCAGTCCGCGGTTCATGTTCTTCTTGGCGATGCTGATCACCAGGCGGCTGTTGGCCACAATGATGTGCTGGCGGGCATCCCAGCCCACCTGCACCGCCTCTTGCAGCTCTGCCCGCTTGGCCGCGCTCAGGCCCTTCTGGGCCAGCTGGGTGCGCGCCTTGTTGCCGCGCTCCATCTTCTTGGCCAGGTCCACTTCTTCGGCCGCGGTCAGCAGGGGTACGCTGGCGGCTTCGTTGAAGTACAGGCGCACCAGGTCACCGGTCTCGGCTTCGGCCAGCGGGTCATCGGGCGCATAGATCTTGCTGCGCTCGTTGGCCGGCTCATCATCTTCGATGTCCTCATCCGCGTCCGACATCTCGATGTTGTCCGCGTCCTCATCCTCCACCAGGGGGATGCCTTCGTTCAGCAAGGCTTCAAAGATCTCTTCCAGATGCTCAGACTGGCGCTGCTCGCCCGGCACAAGTTGCAGCACGTTGTCAATGCTTACAAAGCCCTGCTTGCGCCCCAGCCGGATCAAGCGCTCCAGAGCCTCATCTTCACTCAGCGAGATTTCCTCGGTTTCAAATGCTTCGATCGTATTGCTCATTCGATACTATGCCTCCGTATTCTTCAGAGTTGCCATGCCCTTGAAACCTTACACCTGCTAACGTTTTTGGGCTTTAAAGTGACACAAACCCATAGCCAAAAAGGGGCCCACTGCCCACTCACTGAACCTATTCAGTTTTAGGCTACTTGGCGTAAGAAAAGGGCAAAACCACTACGCACATCATTCTGCGGGTGGCGTATTAATAAAACGTTTGCTTTAGATGAGTGCTAGCTTAGGAAGGAACTGGTGTTCTAGCCAGCCTGCTTGGCATACGCGGCTGCCCCCAGCAACGCAGCCGTGGGCTGCAAGATCAGCTGGACTGGAAAGCGCGCCAGATAATCCTCGTAACCCTTCTTGCCCAGGAAGAACTTCATAAACCCATAGCGCTCAAGCGCCGGCACGATCCGCGGCGGAATGCCGCCGCCCACATACACCCCGCCGGTCGCCCCCATGCTCAGCGCCAGGTTGCCGCTGGTGGCGCCCAGGATCTCCACAAACAGCTGCAAAGCCATTTGGCAGATCTCGCTGCCGGGCGTCTGCGCCAGCGCATGCTTCACAATGATGGCGTTGTTGTCGTCACCCTCCGCGGCCAATTCGTCGGCCAGCCACTGCGGTTCACTGGCATGCCCGCTGGCTTTGAGGAAGCCATACAAGTTCGGGAAGCCAACCCCGGCGCACACATGCTCAATCGCGATTTGGCCAAGCTGCGGGCGCAGCCATTGCAGAAGCTCGGTTTGCAAGTCCGTCTCCGGCGCAAAGCTGGCGTGGCCGCCCTCAGTGGCATAGGCGGTATAGCGTCCGCCAGCCCAGGTGAGGTAGCCGATGCCCAGACCCGTCCCCGGTGCGATGACAGCGATGCTGCCGCCTGGCTCCGGCACGCCGGCCTGGAAGGTGTGCAAGTCTGCTGGCTGCAGGAACGGCACGGCGTTGGCCAGCGCCTTCAAGTCATTGATCAGCCAGGCGGATTGCCACCCGAACTCGGCACACAACTCGGCGCCGTCCACTTCCCAATCCAGATTGATCATGCGCACGTGGTTCTCGATCACCGGCCCAGCCACGCCAAAGCAGGCGGTGGAGATCGCCGAAGGTTTGCCAGCCAGGTACTTGCGCACGATGGCGTGCAAGCCGTCATGCTCTGCATTCAGGTAAGACTCGGCAAATTGCGGGCCGCGCTGCAGGTCATCGGCGTCAAAGAGCGCGATGTTGGTCTTGGTGGCGCCCAGGTCGCCGGCGAGGATGTAGGTGCTCATAGCGCCGGGATTATAATGCCACGCACAAGGCATTCTCCACAGGCAGACGAAAAATCTGTTGTTTTTATCCCGTTTGCATCTGTGTTCGCCTGTGGATAACAACTCGCATGAACCCCGTCACCCACGGTCTGCTCAAACAGCTCAACGATCCGCAACTCACCGCCTTCGCTACAGATTGGGACGCGGTGACCGAGCTTGTGATCGAGATCTATCAGCAGAAGTCCCTTACAGTAGAGCAACAAGCCCGCTTCTTCGAGGCACAGGAGCGGTTACAAGCCACCTACCCTGCCCTGGCGGCGGAGTTGGAGCCGTTCTGGCGCACAGCCCGCATCAAAGGTGAGCTGGTGGTCGGCGACCCGTTCCTGGCCGTCCTCGGCAAGCCCTCGGCCAAAGAGTTCGTCGAGAACTGGGATGCGATGCGCACGCTGCCGGCGGCACGCGAGGCGCTCAACATGTTGCTGATGGCGCGCATCGAGCAGCAATAAAAAGACGGCCTCTCGGCCGTCTTTTTTTGCTTTCGTGCGCTAGTCCCCGAACTTGATGCCTTGCGCCAGCGGCAATTCCTTGCCCCAGTTGATCGTGTTCGTCTGGCGGCGCATATACGCCCGCCACGAATCGGAGCCGCTCTCGCGGCCGCCGCCAGTTTCCTTCTCGCCGCCAAAGGCGCCGCCGATCTCGGCGCCCGAGGTGCCGATGTTGACGTTGGCGATGCCGCAGTCGCTGCCCCCGGCAGAGAGGAAGCGCTCCACGGTCTGCATGCTGTCCGTGAAGATGGCGCTGCTCAAGCCCTGCGGCACATCGTTGTGGATGCGCAGCGCTTCGTCCACATCTTCATAATCCAGAATATACAGCACGGGGGCAAAGGTCTCTTCCTTCACCACATCACCCTGCTTAGGCATGCGTACGATGGTTGGCTCAACATAGTTGCCGGGGCGGTCGATGCGCTTGCCGCCGGTCAGCACCTGGCCGCCGTCCGCTCGCGCACGCTGCAGCGCGGCTTCCATCTTCTCCACCGCTGCCGAGGTCACCAGCGGGCCCATCAGGGTGTCAGCTTCCAGGGGGTCGCCAATATTTACCTGGCCATAGGCTTTGACCAGGCGCTGGGTCAGCTCGTCGACGATGCTCTTGTGGGCAATGATGCGCCGCGTGCTGGTGCAGCGCTGGCCAGCTGTGCCCACCGCTCCGAACAGAATCCCGCGCACCGCCAGATCCAGGTTGGCGTCCTCGGCCACGATAATGGCGTTGTTGCCGCCCAACTCCAGCAAGGTCTTGCCAAAGCGGCCGGCCACTGTTTGATTGACATGCCGGCCCACCTTGGTGGAGCCCGTGAACGAGATCAGCGGCAGGCGCGGGTCATTGATCATCAGCTCGCCCACTTCCTGGCCGGTGCCGATCACCAGGCTGAAAATTGCGCTCAGCCCATGGTCAGCCATGACCCGGTTGCAAATATGCTGGGTGGCGATGGCGGTCAGCGGCGCCAGTTCAGACGGCTTCCAGATCACCGTGTCGCCGCACACACTCGCCAGCGTAGAGTTCCACGACCACACCGCGATCGGGAAATTAAATGCTGTGATCACGCCCACCGGGCCAAGCGGATGCCACTGCTCGTACATGCGGTGATTGGGCCGCTCGCTGTGCATGGTCAGGCCGTACAGCTGGCGACTGAGCCCCAGGGCGAACTCGCAGATGTCAATCATCTCCTGCACTTCGCCCAGGCCCTCGGCGCGGATCTTGCCCATTTCCAGCGAGACCAGCTCGCCCAGCGGCTCCTTAAGCTCGCGCACCGCCTCGCCCAGGTCACGCACCACCTGACCGCGCTTGGGTGCGGGCAGATTACGCCAGCTCTCGAACGCTTGCTGGGATGCAGCCACTACCTGGTCATAGGAGGCTTTGGTAGCCTGGATCACCTTGGCGATCGGCTCACCCGTGGCCGGGTTGTACGACACCAGCTCGGTACCGCTCTTGTCTTCGATCCAGTGGTCCACCCCAAACGAGGCGCCGGGATTGGTGTCTTGAATGTTGAGTTTTTTGAGGAGTGATTTCATAGGGGAAATTTAACCACAGATAAATACAGAAGAAAAATTAGATGCTTTTATCGTGTTCATCTGCGGACGAATCGACCACGCGATATTCCACCGTGGGCGTCGTCTTCTCATCCCCGCAGGAGGCATGCACCGGCGCACCCTCCACCCGCTCCACGGTCAGCTCGCGCTCGCCATCCGCCCCCTCAAAGCGCACCCGCCAGCGGGCTTCGCCGGCTGGCTGGCTGTCCAGCAGCCGCAGGCCGCCCTCCTGCTGCAGCCCCAGTTGCTGCCGCAGCAGCAGCTCGGCCGCCTGGGCAGGCTCTGCCCAGGCGGTGTAGCCGCGGCAGTATTGGGCCGGCACTTCACCATCCACAATGCGCTGGACGATGCCCAGCGCATTGCTTGCCCCCAGGCGGCCGTACGAACGGCCGCTGGGGAAGGCCAGAAGGTTGGCCGCAAAGCGGTGGCCGCCGTGGTGGCTGCTCTCCCAAACCGTGTGGCCCAGCTGGCCATGCAAGGTGTTGTAGACCGCGACACCGTGCAGCACGCAGCAGGCATCTCGCTGCCCATTGGTGCACACCAGCAAAACCTGCTCATCGGTCAGGCTGGCTTGGTATTGCTCTGCCCCAGCCACGATGGATACAAGATCCAGCACGGGCAATTCCTCATAGTTATCGAGCTCAAATTTATATAGCCGAGGCTCATCTCCCAACACAGCTGCGAAGAAGCGCAGCGTAGCCGCACGATCCTTCTGCCGGATCAGCAGCAGGCGCGCCCCGGGGATCTGCTTCAACTGCTCGTCAACCGCAGCGCGCACGGCCGGGTCAATGCTGCTCTCCTCCCAGGCCTTATGCCCCCAGCGCGGCGTGTACTCCAACATGAACCAGACCTGCGCCTTGGGCGCAGTGCCGGCCATGGGCTCATTTGCATTCAATGATTCAAGCGAACAGGGAATATTGGTGAGGGGTGCAATGCTCATGCAGGCAATTCTAAAACACGGTTAGCTCTTCAGCACCTGCTCGATCACATCAAAGCCCGGCAGCGGCGCCCGCGCCGCAAAGAAGCCCACCCAGCGGTCGCCGCCATCGGCCAGCCGCTTCATGATGTTGGACACAGTGAACTGGTCGGGCCGCAGAGCCGGGTCATCCAATTCTTCCCAGGCCAGCGGGGCTGCCAGCGGCGCGCCCGGCTTGGCGCGCAATGAATACGGGGCAATGCCGGTTTGGGCATAGCGGTTGCGCAAATAATCCAGGAAGATGCGGCCCTTGCGCTTGTCCTTGCGGATCTGGGTCGTGAACTTGGCGTCCCGCCGCTCCAGCGTGGTGCACACCGCCTTGGCGAACAGCAGCACCGTATCGAAGTTGTGCTGCGGCTCCAGCGGCACCACCACATGCAGGCCGCGGCTGCCAGTGGCCATCACGAAGGACGGCAAGCCCATCTCAGCCAGCATCGTGCGCATGTCCTTGGCGCCGCCCACCACCGCGTCCCAACTATCATCGGTGGACGGGTCCAGGTCGAACACGATCTTGTCCGGCTGCTCCAGCAGCGGCGCCTGGCTGGTCCAAATATGGATGACAAACGAAGCCAGCTGCGCCAGGTACACCAGCGTGGCCGCATTGTTGATCATGACCTGCAGCTGGGTCTCTGCCGCGCTGGCGCTGGTGCGCACCTCGACCAGGCTGACGAACTTGGGGAAGTATTCGGGCGCTTCCTTATGGAAGAAGCCCTGGGCGCGGATGCCGTCCGGGAAACGCTGCATGCTAATCGGCCGGTTCTGCACATGCGGCAGCATCACCGGGGCGATCTGCTCGTAATAGTCAATGACGCGGGCCTTATTGACATCCGGGAACAGCATCTTGCCCGGATTGGTGATCTTGATCTTCTGGCCCTCAACCTCGCGCATCTCGTCCCCTGCAGCCGCCCGCGGCGGCTCAACGGGCGGCGCGGCGGCCCCGTTGCCTGGCTCGGCCGCCGTCGCCTCGCGCCGCACGCTGCTGGCATCCTTGTCCGTGCGCAGACCCAGGAAGCGCGGGTGGCGAATTTTGTTGAGCTTGGTCCACTCGCCAAAACCCACCTGGGCCACCAACTCCGGCCGCACCCAGCGCACGCCATCCAACGGCAGCAGATCGTCCGCTAAGAACGGATTCGTATCGCTGGCCAGCGCATCCAGCTTCTTGCGAATATCTCGTATGGCCTCGTCCGAATAGCCTGTGCCGACCCCGCCCACGAATTGCAGCTTGTCACTGCCTTCGGGATAATACCCAACCAGCATCGCGCCGAAGCCGCGCATGCCGCCTGTGGGCAGCGTGAACCCGCCAACAACGAACTCCTGCTGGCGCACACACTTCCACTTCAGCCAGCTCTTGGAGCGGCTGCGCTGGTACGGCGCATTGCCATCTTTGGCGATCACGCCCTCCTGCCCGCTGGCACAGGCCTCCTTGAACATTTCCAGCCCCCCACCCTCTTGGTACTCCATATAGCGCAGCGGGCCTTTGTATTCCACCAGGCCGCGCAATACATCCTTGCGCTCCAGTTGGCTCAGACGCGTGGTGTCGTACCCTTCGTAGTATGTAAGGTCGAACAGATACATGAAGACCGGCGCTTCTTCGATGAGTTCCTTGGACGGCTTTTGCACATGCATACGCTTTTGCATCTGCTCAAAGCTGGCCCGCTGGCCCTCGAACGAGACGATCTCTGCATCCGCCACAAAATCGCCGCGGCCGTATTCCTTGAGCGCGGCCGCCAACTCGGGATACTGCTCGGTAATGATCAGCTTGTTGCGCGAGAGCATCTGTACCTGGCCGCCCTTGCGATACACGATGGCGCGTTGACCATCCAGCTTGGGCTCATAGATCCAGTTGGCGCGCTCAGTCGGCCGGTCTTCCGGTGAAGCCAGCATTGGCTCCTTCCAGCCCGGGAAGCTATCCTTGGTCAGCTTCTCCAGCGCCTCGGGCTGCAAGACCCGCAGCGCCGGCGGCAGCTGGGCACGCGCGCCCTCTTCCTCCAGCTCCTCTATGCTCTTGCCGCTCTTTATAGACAGCGGCAACTCGCTCACGATGTCGTACTCCGGGTCAGCCAGGGAGTCTTTCATCTTGACCATCAGCCAGTTCTCTTGCTTACCCTCATACTTGGTGCGCACCAGGGCGAACTCGCCTTTGATCTTCTGGCCCTCGAAGCGCACTTCGATGAGGCCCGCTTCCAACGACTCTTGCATCGTGAAGGGTTTACGCTTGGTGCCGCGAATATTCGTGTAGATGCCCTGGTCCCACAGAATGATGGGGCCAGCGCCGTACTCCCCCTTGGGGATCACGCCCTCAAAGTCGAGATACTCCATCGGGTGGTCTTCGGTGCGCACCGCCAGCCGTTTGACCACCGGGTCATATGACGGGCCTTGCGGCACTGCCCACGACGCCAGCACCCCGTCGATCTCCAGGCGCACATCGTAGTGCAGCCGCGTGGCGTCATGCTTCTGGATGCAAAACCGCGCCTGATGCGCGCCAAGACCAGCGGCCTCCGGCACACTGCCCGGCAACGGCTCGCTGGTCTTGGCGAAATCGCGCTTGTCGCGATATTCCTGTAAGCTTTTGTTCGGGTCGGCCACGCCCAACCTGCTGCGCTAGGCGTCTACGCGGGCTTTGCTGGCTTCGATACTGGCCCGCAACGAGGCCAGCAGATCATCATCCTTGGTCTGCTCCGGCGCGGCGCCAACCACCTCAGGCGTCATGCCCTGGGCCTTCTGCTGAATGATGCGCTTGATCTCGGCCGTGAAGGTGTCGTGGTATTTCTCGGGCTCGAATGGTTGTGTGAGCTGGTTCACCAGACTGAGCGCCAGATCCAGCTCATTCTCTTTCACCTCTTCCGCGCTGGGCAGGTTCAGCCCTTCAGACTCACGCACTTCCGACTGGTAGCGGATCTGGTTGAGGATGAGCGCATCACCTTCAGGCTTCAGGATCGCCAGGTTCTCTTTGGTACGCAGGATGAACTTGGCCACCGCCACCTTCTTGGAGCGTTGCAGTGCCTCGCGCAGCAAGCTATAAGCCCGCGCCGCATTCTTGTCTGGGCCTAAATAGTAAGGCTTATCGAAGTAGACGCTGTCGATCTCATCTTCATTGGCGAACGAGAGGATCTCAATACTCTGGGTCTTCTTTGGGCTGGCGTTCTTGATGTCCTCGTCTTCGATCACGACATAGCGACCGTCTTCGACTTCAAAGCCCTTCACGATCTGGTCATACGGAACTTCCACGCCGTCGGCCGCAGCCACGCGCAAATACTTGATGCGTGAATGGTCAGTCTTGCGCAATTGATTGAACGAGAGCTCATTCTCACGCGTTGCCGAGAAGAGCTTGACAGGGATATTGATCAAACCGAATGCGATCGCGCCGGACCAGATCGCTCGTGCGCCTCCGGCTGCCTTCTTGCTCTTTTCTTCTACAGGTTTTTCTTCTGCCATGGCGAAGCTCCTTTGCTTGGAGTGCATTCATTTTAGCCCATCAAACATTCTATAATCCCCTGCATGACCGCCCCCATTGCCTACTTCTACCCTGAGGGTCATGCCGCCCACTCGCAGCCGGATCACCCCGAGCGCCCGCAGCGGGTCGAAACCATCCGCCGCACTCTGGAAGACGCCGGGCTTTGGCAACTGGGCTCCCACCTAGTCAACGAAGGACTCGCCGCCGATGTGCTGGCCGCCGTCCACAGCGCCGAGATGCTGCAAGCCATCCAGCAATACTGCCAGCAGCAGCGCAACCTGGATGCCGACACCTACACTACCAGCGATAGCTGGCGGCTGGCGCAGGCCGCCGCCGGGGGCGCGGTGGCCGTAGCCCAGGCCGTGTGGCGCGGCGAAGCCCAGACCGGCTTCGCCCTCAGCCGCCCGCCGGGCCACCACGCCACCCGCACCCAGCCAATGGGCTTCTGCCTGCTCAACAACGTGGCCCTGGCCGCCCAGCACCTGCTGCAGCACGAGGGCGCGGCGCGCATCGCCATTCTGGATATGGACGTGCACCATGGCAATGGCACGCAGGATATTTTCTACGACCGGGCTGATGTGATGTTCTGCAACACGCAGCAGCTGCCGCTGTGGCCCGGCACCGGCCGCCTTGAAGAGCGCGGTGTCAGCGCCGGCCTGGGCTTCACCGCCAACCTGCCCCTGCCGCCCGGCAGCGGCGATGCCGCCTTTGAAGCCGCCTATGGCGAGCTATTCCCCGCGCTACTGGACGCCTTCAAGCCGGAGATGCTGTTGGTCAGCTTCGGCTTTGATTCGCATTGGAAGGATCCCCTCGCCAACCTGCAGGTCAGCGCCGCCGGCTACGGCCGCGCCGTGGCCTCGCTGCGCCACTGGGCGCAGCAACACTGTGGCGGCAAGATCGCCCTGATCCTCGAAGGCGGCTACGACCTGGATGCGGCCGCCGCCTGCGGCCTGGCCGCTGCCCAAGCCCTGCTGGGCCACGAGATCACCGACGCCGTCGGCCCTTCCCCATTTCCCGAAGGCGAAGATTGGGTTGCAGTTCTGGACACAGCCCGCAAAGAATTTAGCCGCGGATAAACGCGGATGAACGCAGATAAAGAAGATTTCTGCTTATCTGCATTCATCTCTTTGAATCTGTGTTCATCTGTGGATAATCAATAGGAGTCAACATGGAAATCTCCATCATGATCGAAGGCCAGGACGGCCTCACCTGGCCCCGCTGGCAGCGCCTGGCCCAAGCCGCCGAGGATTTCGGCTACGCCGGCCTCTACCGCAGCGATCACTACACCAACATGAACCCGCCGGAGAAAGACTCGCTGGAGTTGTGGGTCTCGCTCACCTGGCTCGCCAGCCACACCAAGCGCATCCACTTCGGCCCGCTGGTAGCGCCCTTCTCCTTCCGCCATCCCAGCTTGACCGCCCGCATGGCCGCCGCCGTGGATGATCTGAGCGGCGGTCGTCTCGTGCTCGGCCTCGGCGCTGGCTGGCAGGTGCGCGAGCATGAGATGTTCGGGCTGGACTTGCTGGAGATCCCCGAGCGCATGCGCCGTTTCGAAGAAGGGCTTGATGTCGTCACCAGCCTGCTCACCAGCAACACTCCGGTGGATTACGATGGCGCGCACTACCAACTCAAGCAAGCCATCCTGCTGCCGCGGCCACAGCGGCCCGGCGGCCCGCCCATCCTGGTAGGCGGCAATGGCAAACAACGCACGCTGAAACTGGCCGCCAAGTACGCACGCGAATGGAACGGCACCGGGCAGACTCCGCAAAGTTTTGCCGAGCGCATGCCGATTCTTGACAGCTTCCTGGCCGCCGAAGGTCGCCAACCCAGCGAGGTCAAACGCAGCACCATGATCCGCGTCCTGTATGGCCGCGATCAAGCCGAGCTGCAGGCCAAACTGGCAAACACTCCGCTTAGCGCTGAGGAGTGGCGCGCTCGCGGCGCGCTGGTGGGCGAAGCCAGCCAGCTGCTGGAGCAGCTTGCCGCCCTCGCCGCGGCAGGCTGCCAGCAGGTCATGCTGCAATGGATGGAAATGGACGATATCGCCGGGCTGGAAGCCCTGGCCAAGGATCTGCTGCCACAAGCCGGCAAACTATAGGGAAGAATAGAGCATTCCCAAAATTGAGGTGAACGGCATGAGATCCCACAAGCTTCGTCCCCTCATTACCGCCCTGGCCTGCGCAGTTGGCGCGCTGGCCGCTTGCAGTCCAACCGCTGCAACCAGCACACCCACCGCCAACGCAACCAGCACTCCCGCCACCGAAGAAACCACGCAAGCCCTGGCCCAGCCCGAGCATGTGCTGGGTGCGCTGCAGTGGAGCGAGACCAGCTTCCCATCTGGCCCAGCCCAAGTATTCGGCGGCTGGGCCAACGGGCTGCGCGCAAGCGACTATTGCGAAACTGGCCCGTACCGCTGGCTGGATAGCAGCCATCTGATGCTCTTCCCCGTCGTGGGCCAAACGCAAGTCAATGATGTGGACTTCTCCTACTGGACTCACCCCATCGTAGTGAGCGTAGATGGCAGCCCAAGCTGGGCGCTCAGCCAGCCACAGGAATATTGCAACCTGCCCGCCTGGTCGGCCGCGCTGGAGCGCGTGATCGAAGTAGACGACGCCGGCGTGCAACTGCGCACGCTGGCTGGCGAAGTCACCGCCACCCACCCGGGCAGCCTGCCGCTCAGCCTGGCGCCGAGTGGCCTGCGCCTGCTGGCCGGCACGACCTGGCTTGATTTAGAAACAGGCCAAACCGCCGCCCTGTCGGAAGCCTGGGGCGCGGCTGGCTTCTTCAAGATCGCCTGGAGCGCTGACGAGCTGCGCCTGTTCGGCTGCTGCTTCCATTACGCCGACGTGGGCAGCGGGGATGCCTGGGAACAGGAGAGCTACAACGAACTCACCGTAGTAGGACGCGGCTCCTGGCCTGGGGAAGAGATTGCCGCGCGCGCTTTGTGGGTTTCGGGCGATGAGCAAGCCGTCATCGATACGCTGGCCATCCAATTCATGCTACCGACATCTGTAGTTACGGCCCTGCCCGTCTTTCTGCCCGCCGAGAACAGCATTATCGACCTGCGCACAGTGTTGCCGGATGACTTGCCAGATTTGTGTCCTAACCGGCTGGCGCCTCAAGCTACTGCTCTATGGGTCAGCTGCCCTGAGCAAAACGCCGGCGGGATCACTCTGGCTCAGGATGCCTATTTGATCTCCCTGCCCTCGCTGCAGGTCACCATACTCAGCACCCAGCCTGAATTGCTAGCCTGGTCTGCAGATGGTCGTTACGCACTCTATCGCCAGAACTCAGACGTGGCCACCAGCCTATGGATACTGGACACCACCACCATCATCAACACCCAGTTGCCCGCACCGGTTTTAGATGATGTAGCCTGGCATCCTGAGCGTCCGCTGGCCTTGCTATTCACGCCCGGCCGGCAAGACCTGCTGGTGGTGGATGCCGCCAGCAGCCTCAGGCGCAACCTGGCCGCCGAACTGCCCGTGCGCGCCGCCGTCTGGCAGCCACAAACCAGCGGGCTGGTCCTGCTGGCGCAGGATGGCAGCCTGTGGTGGCTGGCAGACGCACTGGATCCCGACAGCCTGCCCGAACAACTCACTCCGCCGCTGCCCAACGTTCACAGCCTGCGCTGGTCACCGGATGGCCATTGGCTGGCCTTTGTCAGCGAGGGCGCGCTGTATCTCATTGAACCCGCCACCCAAGGAGAACAACCATGAAGGTATCCGAAGCCATTCGCCGCAAGCGCGCCATCCGTGACTTTACCGATGAACCGCTACCGGATGAAGTCGTCATGGCCATCCTAAAAGCCGGTCGCCGCTCTCAGTCATCCAAGAATCGCCAGGCCTGGCGCTTCCTCGCCATCCGCGACCGCGAAACACTCCGCCAGGTCAGCAAGCTGGGCCAGTTCGCCGGGCACCTGGCCGGCGCCGCGCTGGGCGTACTCATCCTCACTCCGCCGCCGGACAAGTTCTACGGCGCCCTGTTCGATGCCGGGCAGGCGGCCGCCTACATGCAGTTGGCCGCCACCGAGCTTGGCATCGGCTCCTGCCTCGCCACGCTGTACGACAGTGACAAAGTGGCCGCGCTGCTCGGCATCCCAGAGGATTGGCAGGCTCTGATGGCGATCTCGTTCGGCTATCCGGCGCAGAAGGAAAAGCTGCGCCTCGCCAAGCTACTCAAAGGACGCAAAGACTTTGACGAAGTGGTGATGTGGGAGAAGTGGTCCTAGCCGGCCATCTTGCGCAGGATGCGCTCAACGGTTTGCTGCGTGCGTGAGGTCATCTCTTTGCCATACTGCCGCTCCAGCCAACCGCCGGGGTCGCCCGTTGTCGTTGTATCGGTAACGCTGCACAGCGCGCCTTGGGCATAGTGTACAAAGCGGAACGGCTTCCCCTCAGGCTGGTATGGCAGCTTGAAGCCCAGCTTGGGGCGGTGCTTGAAGAATGTGACCAGCAAATAGCTGGTGTTACTGTGGACCACATCAGTAAACGGTTCAGCCGCCAATAGCTTGGCCAGTTGCTTCTCGCTCTTGATGATCGTGGTGGCATTGAAGCCCAGCCGCTTGGGCCAGGCCGCTTCCAGCTTGCTTTCCCAGGCCGCGATATCCGGCGCATCCGCTTCAAAAACAATGTTCCCGCTGGATAGCACCGACTGCACGCCGCCAAACCCCACTGCCTCGAACACGCCGCGCAGGTCTGCGTTCTTCATGTTGGGAAACGCCGGGGCAATACCGCGCAACAGCGCAACATATTTCTGCATGCAGGCTAGTAGTCTTCTTCGATGTGCTTCAATGCCATAGAGAACGGAGCGGGCGTCAGCTGCATATGCCCGCGGAAGGGGTTATCCAGCTCCTCGATCAGTTGGAACACCATCGCCTGCAGGAAACCGATCACGAACGCAGAGAAGTGGCCGTAAAACGCCACCTCGAATGGCATCAACAGAAAGGTCACCAGCGCAAAGCCAGACGCAATATAGATAAAGTACTTGAGGAAGCGCGGCAGGCGGTTGCGGCTCTCATTGGTGCGCTCCGTGCGCAGCTGCGCCACGGCGCCGTAGTGCTCCACAATCTGCTCAAACACGATGGCGTCATGATCGTCGTCGAACTCAACGCTTTGAATCACCTCAGAGATCTTGCGCAGCGCCAGACCACTCTTGGCGTTGCGCTCGCCCTTCGCCAGCAGGCGAAAATTGCCCTCAACGACATAGTTGATGTACTCGCGGATGCCCGCCTTCATGCGCGCCGTCAATTCTTGATCACGGAAGTACAGGCTCAAGCGGAACAGCTGCTCCAGCGATTGGGCTTCTTTGCCGATCAGCGAAGAGATGCGGTTGTATTGGCTCCACACCTCAAAAACAACGAACGCCGCCAGAATGCCATACAAGGTTCCAAAAACGCTGAGGAATGAGCTCAAACCACCTACATCGATCACATACAACTCGGTGTGAAGATAGGTGCGTGCCAGCCAGTACAGCCCGGCACACACCAGCGAGAATCCCAGCGATTTAAGTACCATGCCCCAGATTGTAGTAGCAATCATGGTATAGTGCGGCGTTTTTCGATTAACACAATGCCACGCCGAACGCTTGCCCAGCTGTACCGTTCCGAGTTCTCCGCCTACAACCTGACGAAGTTCCGCCAGGATCTGCTGGCCGGCCTCACCGTGGCCGCCGTCGCCCTGCCACTGGCCCTGGCCTTCGGCGTGGCCAGCGGCGCCACGGCCGCCGCCGGCTTGGTGACCGCCATCATCGCCGGCCTGGTCATCGGCGCGCTCTCCGGCGCGCCCTACCAGATCAGCGGCCCTACCGGCGCCATGAGCGCTATACTGATCGTGCTGGTCAGCCGCTACGGCTTGCAAGGCATCTGGGCTGCTGGCTTGCTCTCCGGTTTTCTGCTCCTGGTCATTGGCTTGCTCAAGCTGGGCCGCTTCATTGCCTTCATCCCCTCGTCTGTCATCACTGGTTTCACCTCCGGCATCGCGCTGATCATCTTCATCGGCCAGATCGATAATTTCCTCGGCGTCCACACGCCCGAAACCGAGACCGCCTTACAAAAGCTGCTGGGCTACTTCCAAGGCGGCTTCACCCCCAACTGGCAGGTGCTCGCGATCGGCCTGGTGGTCATCGCGCTGATGCTGTTCTGGCCCAAAAAGTGGGATCGGGTCGTACCCGCATCCCTGCTGGGCATCATCGCCGCCACCCTGGCCGCTGCGGCCTCCGGCTGGGAAGTCGAACAGATCGGGGCCATTCCGCAAACCCTGCTGCTGGAGCAGCGCTTCACCCCGCTCGCCTTCGACTGGAGCCAGCTGCCTGCCCTGCTGCCGCCCACCATCACCATCACCGCGCTCGGCGCGGTCGAGTCGCTGCTATGCGGCGCAGTCGCCGCCAATATGACCGGCATCCGCTTGCAGGCCAATCAAGAGCTGGTCGGCCAGGGCATCGGCAACATGCTGCTGCCCTTCTTCGGCGGCGTGCCTGCCACCGCCGCCATCGCCCGCTCCAGCGTCGGCATCAAGTCCGGTGGGCAGACCCGCCTCACCAGCATCATTCACGCCCTGGGTCTGCTGCTCTCGATGTTCCTGCTCGCCCCGCTGATGGCGCGCATCCCGCTGGCCGCCCTGGCCGGCGTGCTGATGGTGACCGCCTGGCGCATGAACGAATGGCACGCCATCCGCTTCATGTTCAGCCACCGCTTCAAAACCGATATCGCCGCCTTCCTCATCACGATGCTGGCCACCATCAGCCTGGATCTGACCCAGGCCATTCTGATCGGCTCGCTGCTGGCGGGTACGATCTTCCTCAACCGCATCGCCAGCCTTGAGGTGGAGATCAGCCGGGTGGACCCGGAGCGCTTGCGCCAGCACGGCGTGCAGGCGGCCAACGCCTGTGAGCATATCCAGGTAGCTTTCGTGACCGGGCCGCTGTTCTTCGCCGCCACAGGCGTATTCGGAGAGGCGTTTGCCAAACTCGGCCCAACCCATACGCTCATTCTCTCCATGCGCGGCGTTCCATTGGTGGATACGGCCGGCATCGAAGCCATCCGCCGCCTACACGAACAACTGTCGGCCCAGGGCGGCACGCTGATGTTCGCCGGCGTGCACAAAAGCGTGATGAACATGCTGGAGCGCGGCGGCCTGGTGGATGAGATCGGCGTCCGCAACTTCTTCTGGAGCAGCGACCGCGCCATTCTGGCGGCGCAAGAACTGCCCTGCGCATTCTGCGCCGGGCAGCGCTAGCCCCAGACGCGGCGGTGCGCATGCCGCAAGCGGCATGCGCACCCAAGGAGAGGAGGAAAGATGCCGAAGGCTAAACCGCGCCTACAGCTACAGTCTCGTTATCTAGCAAACGCATGAACGCCCTGAAGATGTCCGATTCGGTGATGATGCCCACCAGCTGACCATCTCGCAATACCGGCAGCGCCCCGATCTTGTGTTGCAGCATCAGGCGGGCCGCTTCCGTCAGCGCCGTATCCGGGTGCACCGTGATCGGCTTGCGGGTCATCAGTTTTTCCACGCCCAGGCGTTGGAGTAAGTAGCCAATTTCATGAATGCTCAGGCCGGTTGCGTCAGAAGGCCCAGCTTCCCGCAGATCCCCATAGGTGACGATGCCCACCAGCCGGCCCTCGTCCACCACCGGCAAACGGCGGATATGCTTCTCACGCATCAGCGTCAGGGCCTCAGGCAACGTAGTGCCGGGCGCTACACTGATCACATCCGTGGTCATCCATTCTGAAACTTTGTGAGTATCCATAACTACCTCCTCGTTCGCCCCTACTTTACGGCCCAGGCAGAGTAGCCAATAGATACAAATGTCCCAACAAATGTCACTAAAAAAGCCGAGCTTTCGCTCGGCTTTTTTGATCTGCAAGGCCAGAACTACATGCTGCAGTGCTTGTCGTAAATATCGCTCAGGGCGTCCCACAGCGCCGCGCTCATCTGCTCACAGGCGGCCAGCGCATCGGCCTGCTCTTCGCTGCTCAGCCCGTTGATGGCGGTCAGCAGCTTGGCGGCCTCGTGGTGGTTGGCGGAGTGCACTTCAAAATACGGCTCGGTGTTAGCCGGCAGGCTGTAGTGGGCGCGCAGGCCCTCCAGCTTGCTCTTGGCCGTCTCGGGCTGCTGCACTTCGAAGGCGTACAGCGCGCCGAGCGCGGTAGCCGGCTTGGCGAACATGGCGCCGGATTCGGCCACCAGCTTGCTCACCGCCGGCAGCTCAGCCGCACCTACCTCGGTGTCCAGGCCAGCGGCGAACTCCTGCCACAGTTCGGCATGTTCGCGCTCTTCCTGAGCGGTCTCAGCATCCTTCAGCGTCTCCCAGCCGGCCGGCATGGTGGCGATGAACGCACCGTATTCGCGCGCATAGGTGCGCAGTGCGTCCACCGGCAGCTCGCCGGATTCCCAAGCCTGGTAGAAGGGATGCTTCAACAAGGCCTTCTTTTCAATACGTTGGTTAAGCTGCTCTTGCAGAGTCATGAGTGGCTCCTTTGTTTCAGACGAATAAGGGAATAGTGTAGCGAAAATTACACTTAATGCAAGCGCTGAACTACATACTCAGCCAGCTCGGCCAGGCCATCCCGCTCTGGGCAGGCCGGCATGGACTGCAATGAATCGAGCGCCAGGCGCACATAGCGGTGCGCCTCTTCGTTGGCCTGCTGCAACGCTCCGCTGCTGCGAATATCATCGATCAAGGCTTCCATGCGCTCTTCTTCCAGCACGCCACCATTCAGCAGCACCTGCACGCGCTCATCCTCCGGCTTGCCGTCTAAGTAATACAACGTAGGCAGCGTGAACAGGCCATGGCGCAGATCGCTGGCTACGGGCTTGCCCAACGTGGCTTCGTCCGAAGTGAAGTCGAGCACGTCGTCCACCACCTGGAAGGCCATGCCAATGCTGTTGCCGTAGGTGTTGAGCAGCTCGCCGTATTGCGGGTAGACGCCCGCCAGGTGGGCCGGCGCCTTGGCCGCCAACTCGAACATCGAAGCCGTCTTGGCATAGATGCGCTGGTTGTATTCCTCGCGCGTCGGGAACATGTTGCGGGTGAAGATCTGGTTGACCTCGCCATTCACAATGATGGAGAGCGTCTTGGCGAACATCTGCATCACTTCGACCGACTCGGCCTGCGAGCCCAGCCAGGCCGCCTGCGAGAACAGGAAGTCGCCCGCCAGGATGGTAGCCGCGGAGTTCCACAACGCATTCAGTGTCGGCTCGCCGCGGCGCAGGGTCGCGCCGTCGATCAGGTCATCGTGCACCAGGGTGGCTGTATGCAGCATCTCGACCGCCGCCGCCACTGTGACGGCATGCTGGTGCGGCGCGTTGAGCATACCCGCCACCAACAGGGTCACCGTGGGGCGCACCCGCTTGCCGCCGGAGTTCAAAAGCTGCTCAAGCGCATAGCCCAACTCCGGATGGTAGCCATCCGCCACACGGCGCATGCGCTCCTCAACTTCAGGGAGCTGCGCCTGCACTTGGGCGTGAAAATCCAGCATGGTCATTGCTGTGCCTCAATACGGAACAATTGCCGGGCGTTGGCCGTGGTGGCCGCCGCCACTTCATCGAATACCATGCCCTTGAGTTCGGCCAGTTTCTCCGCCACCAGGGTGACCCGGGCGGGCTCATTGCGCTGGCCGCGCAGCGGGTGCGGCGACAAATACGGACTATCCGTCTCCACCACAATGCGCTCCAGCGGGGTCTGCTCGGCGATCGCCTGCAGCTCCGGCGCGTTCTTGAAGGTCAGCGGCCCGGTGAAACCGAGAAAATATCCCGCCGCCACCGCTTTCTCGGCCATGGCCTGATCCCCAGAGAACGAGTGCAGCACGCCCGGCCGGGCGGCCAGCGCCGAGCCACTAGCCTGCAAGCCAGCCTGCCATTCAAGCAAAATAGCCAGCAAGTCTTCGCTGGCTTCACGGTTATGCACGATCACGGGCAATTCCATCTCTGCTGCCAATTCTAACTGAGCTTGCAGCGCTTTTTTCTGCACATCGTGCGGCGCCTTGTCCCAGTAATAGTCCAGGCCGATCTCACCGATGGCCACAACCTTTGTCTGCTGCGCCAGCTGGCGCAGTTCATCCGTGTTGTTCGCGTTCCATTCGGTGCTGCTGTTCGGATGCACGCCAACCGCCGCATAGACACAAGCCGTTTGCTGCGCCAGCGCAACCACGCCGGCCGCACTGGCCATATCAATGCTGGGGTTCACAATTGCATCCACACCAGCCTCCTGTGCTCGGGCAACTACCTGCGCCCGATCCGCATCAAAGGCATCAAGATCCAAATGGCAATGTGTGTCTACCAGTGCCATTCATTCACTGCGTAATACCGGCTACGCGCAGGCCGTCCTGCAAGATGGCCGGCACTTTATCGCCATGCGTGGTTTCGGTGTACACGCGGATCTTCGGTTCAGTGCCAGAGAAGCGCACCAACAGCCAGCCGCCATCCTCCAGGTTGAACTTGAAGCCATCCGTCGTATCCAGGCTCGTCACTTTCAAGCCGCCGATCGTTTCGGGCTTGGCGTCCACGATCTGCTTCTCCACCGCGGCGCGGTCACCTTCGAACAGGCTGTCAATGCGGTCATAGTAGTGCGCGCCCACCTTGGCGAACAACCACTCGATCAGTTCCGTGGGTTTCTTGTTGAGCTTGACCATCATGTCGAGCACATACAAGCCGGCCAGAATGCCGTCGCGCTCGGGTACATTGCCGCGGAAGGCATAGCCGCCCGATTCCTCACCGCCGATCATGGCGTCCACTTCCATCATCTTGGGGGCTACATACTTGAAGCCCACGCCCGTGTCGTACACCGGCACATCGTAGAGCTTGCCCAGCTTGTTCAACATCGTGGTGGTGGAAAGAGTCTTCACGATCGGGCCGCGCTCGCCGCGCACTTCCAGCAGGTAGTACGCCAGCAAACCATACGCGCGCAGCTGGTCAATGAACTGGCCCTTCTCGTCGCCCAGGCCCATGCGGTCAGCATCGCCATCCGTGATGAGCAGCACATCCGCCTTGTTGGCCACCGTGGCGGCCAAACCGGCATCCACATTCGGCTGGATGGGCTCCGGGCGCTCCATCTCCGGATAGATCGGGTTGCGATGGTTGTGTATCTCCAGCACACGCGTCTTGCCGCCGGCCAACAGCCGCGGGAACCAGCCCGCGCCGTTGCCCCACATGGTGTCCACCATCACAGTAAAGCCTGCATCCTTGATAGGCTGCAGGTCGATCAGTTTTTCTAAATGCGCAATGTACTTGGGGGCAGCGTCGAACAGCTCGATCAAGCCCTGTGCCACGGCGTCGTCAAAGTCCATGCTCGAAACGCCGGCCACGCTGTCCGGGATAGCCGCTTCGATCTCGGCCAGGCCGTCGGGGTCGATCGCGCCGCCATTCTCGTCACGCACTTTGAAGCCATTGTCGGTCGGCGGGTTGTGCGAGGCAGTGATGTTGATCGCCCCGCCCGCCTTCTGGGTCAGCACGGCGTAGGCGATCACCGGCGTCGGCGTAGCTTCCTGGGTCAGCCAGGCTTTGATGCCGTTGCCGGCCAGCACGCTGGCCACTGTGGCCGCAAAATTCTCGGAATGAAAGCGTTTGTCGTAGCCCACCACAACGCCCATGGCGGTCTTGTTGTGGTTCTTGATGTAGGTTGCATACCCCTGGGCAGCGCGCTGCACAGCGTCAAATGTGTAATCCTTGGCGATCACCCCGCGCCAACCATCGGTTCCAAAGCGAATGTCTTTGGCCATGCAGCTTGTTCCTTGTAAATGTGATTTTTAGTACAAGCTGATTATAGCAGAACGCCTGCAGAACTCAAAGCAGCTCTGCCTGCGCACGGGCTGGCTTGCTGGACTCTTTCCCGTATACTCAGCGGGATGAGCGCCAGCAAACGCAGCCCCTCCAAAGCCAAACGTAGCGCCAAGCCAGCCACCCGCAGCCAACGCCTGCAAGCCGCCGCCCCGCGCCTGGCCGCGCTGGCCTTCTGGGGCATGCTGGCCTTCGTGCTGGCCGTGCGCTTCTGGAACCTGGAACATTTGCAAGCCGAAGTCTTTGGCGATATCAGCACCGCCACCATCTACGTCTGGGATGTGATCCACGGCCGTTGGCCCTTTTACATTCCGCTCAGCACCGGCCCACTGTTCCATTACCTTGCCGCGCCCGCCGCCCTGGTGCTGGGGCTCAACTACCTCAGCCTCAAGCTCACCTCGGTTCTGATCAGCCTGGGCGCGCTGGCCTTCACCTATGCGCTGGCCCGCCGCCTGCTGGGGCCGCTGTTCGCCAGCCTGACCACCTTCATCGCCGGCATTTCGTATTGGCTGCTCATCCACAGCCGCCTCGGCAATGTGCCCATCGTGGTCCCGCTGCTCTCGGCCGCCCTCGGCTGGCTGCTGGTCTGCTACATCCAGCAGCCGCAGCGCCGTTACCTGCTGTGGGCCGCCGTGGTCTCGATCCTCGGCTTGTACACCTACCCAGGCGCCTACCTACTGCCCGCCGCCCTATTGCTTGCCATGCTGGTGCTGCACTTCACCGGGCCGCGCGTCCCGGCCACCGATTGGCTGCGCGTCGTCGCCCTGCTGCTAGTGCTGGCCTTGCCCTATGTGTGGATCGTGTCGCAGAACGCGGTCGCCTTCACGTCAGAAGGCTACCTGGGCGGCAAGTTCGAGCTCAGCGCCGCCGGCCTCTGGCAGCTGGTGCAAAACGCGCTCAAGGCGCTCGCCGCCTACAACCTCAAAGGCGACAGCATTAGCCGCGTCAACATCGCCCATCGACCCCATCTGGATGTGATCAGCGGCGTCTTTTTGCTGCTTGGCATTTTGTTTTGGCTGCGCCAACCCCGCCGCCGCGAAGGGCTCATCCTGCTCATCATCTTTTTGCTGATGCATGTGCCTTCGATGCTCGTGGTCGCCAACAGTCAGGAAGTCCCCTCGGCCACTCGCACTATCGGCGCAGCGCCCTTCGCATACATATTCGTCGCCAGTGGCCTCTGGCAGTTGGCCGCCTGGCTTCACGCCCGCCTCAGCAAAGTCACCGCGGCTGCCATCATAGTTTTTCTCGTCACCGCCATCGCGGTGCTCAATCTGGTGGGCTACTTCGGCGCCTACATCAATGGCCTGCCGTATCGCAACACGCCGATCGCCCGCCACATTACCAACTACGCCAACCTGCTGCCGGAGAACACGCAGGTCTATCTGGTGGGCTGCTGTTGGGAATCCAGCATGCCCGAGCCGATCAGCATCCATGACGAGATGGACCGGTCCGAGAACTTCCACTACATCCAATCCAACGAGCTCAACTGCACCGCGCTGGAAGCTACGCTGCAAGGCCCGGCGGTAATGATCTGGAGTTACCGTGAGAGCTTGCCCGCCGCCCAACTGGAAGCCTGCGCCGAGCGCTTCCCGGCCCAGCTGTTCACCAGCCGCGCCGGCCTGCCCATGTTCCACGCCGCGCCCGTGCAAGGTTTGCGCGTGATCCAGCCCGTGGCCGGGCTGGAAACCCAGTGGGTCGAGTGGCAGAGCAGCCAGGTGCTCGTGCACTACTCCACCCTGGACGGCGGGCGCATCGAGGATGCGCTCGACGGCAACTTCGACTCGCTGATGCGTGGCGCGGCCGCCAACCCGTTCGTGATCGAGTTCGAGTTCGACCCGCCCCGCCAAGCCCGCAGCCTGCAGCTGAGCCTAGCCGGCATGCAGCAATTCGAGGTCAATCTCTTCCTGACCTACGAGGACGGCAGCCTGCACGACCTGCAGCAAAGCTACCGCGACCTGCCATCCGACCCCACCATCCGCATCGACCTACCCGCCAGCGAAGCGACCGTGCGCATCCTCCACATCGAGATCAAGGACCTGGCGCCCGAGCCAGTCAACGGCTACCACATCCACGTCCGCGAGCTGACGCTCGACTAGATGCGGTAACTGCTTAACCACAAAGACACAAAGAGCACAAAGTATTGAATCAACCTTCGTGCCCTTTGTGTCTTTGTGGTTCGGGTTTTTTAACCGAAACATCTGTGTTGATCTGTATTCATCTGTGGATGATTAGTTGGCCTTCCACCCCGCTATAATCCCCTGCAATGACTCCCGCGGCGCGCTACTTCGACTATGCAGCCACCACCCCGCTTAACCCGCGGGTGTGGGCGGCCATGCAGCCCTACTTCGAGGCGGAGTTTGGCAATCCGTCCTCCGTGCACGCCTACGGCCAGCGCGCCGAGGCCGCCGTAGAGAATGCCCGCGGCCGCCTGGCCGCCGCCCTCGGCTGCCAGCCTGAGGAGCTGCTCTTCACCTCCGGCGGCACCGAGGGCAACAACCTGGCCCTGCGCGGCGCGGCCCTGGCCGCCCGCCGCCAGCGCGGCGCCAATCGCCTGCTGGTCAGCCTGGTAGAGCACCCTGCCGTAGCCCGCACAGCCCAGCAGTTGGCGGCCGAGTTCGGCTTCGAGCTGGCCCACCTGCCCGTTGACGAATACGGCATCGTGCATCCGAAAGATGTCGCCCGCCTGCTCACGCCTGACACTGCCCTGGTGTCAGTCATCCTCGCCAATAACGAAGTCGGCACCATCAACCCCATCGCCGAAATTGCCGCCATCTGCCGCGAGCGCGGCATCCTCCTGCACAGCGACGCCATCCAGGCGCCCGCCCACCTCTCGCTCAACGTCACCGAGCTGGGCATCGACCTGCTCAGCCTGGGCGCCCACAAGCTCTACGGCCCCAAGGGTGTCGGCCTGCTTTACGTGCGCGCCGGCACACCGCTGCTGCCGACCCAGACCGGCGGCGGCCATGAAGCCGGCCTGCGCGCCGGAACCCACAACGTGCCCTACATCGTCGGCATGGCCGAGGCCTTCGACCTCGCCCAAGCCGAAGTCGACCAATCAGCCCGTCGCCTCACCAGCCTGCGCGACCATGTGATTGCCAGCATCATGCAAATCCCCGATTCCAAACTAACCGGCCATCCCAGCCAGCGCCTCGCCAATCACGCCAGCTTCGTATTCAAAGGTGTGGACGGCAACGCGCTGCTCATGCTGCTGGATGCGGCGGGCTTCGCCTGCTCCTCCGGCTCGGCCTGCAAGACCGGTGACCCGCAGCCCAGCGAGGTCTTGCTCGCCATGGGCCTCGCGCCCGAGTGGGCCGCCGGCTCTCTGCGCATCACGCTCGGCAAACACACCACCCAAGCCGATGTCGACGCGCTGCTCGCCGCCCTGCCCAGCCTGATCGAACGCGCTCGCATGCTGGAAGGAGCCTTCCGGTGAAAACGGTCATACTCGTAGGGCCGCAGCACGAATCTGCGTTGATCTGCGTTTATCTGCGGCTCAAGGTTCTCGCATGAGCAAGGGTAAAGTCGTCGTCGCCATGAGCGGCGGGGTGGACAGCTCCGTCGCCGCCGCCCTGCTCCAGCAACAAGGCTACGAGGTCACCGGCATGATGCTGCGCCTGTGGAGCGAGCCCGGCCGCGAGGCCAGCAACCGCTGCTGCACACCCGCCGCCATGAGCGTAGCCCGCCGCGTGGCCGGCCAGCTCGGCATCCCCTTCTATGCCATCAACGCCCAGGACGCTTTCCGTGAGATCGTGGTGCAAAGCTTCCTCGACGGCTACGCCGCCGGCGGCACACCCAACCCCTGCCTGGCTTGCAACCGCCAGATCCGCTGGGAGTATCTGCTCAATCGCGCCCTGGCCCTCGGTGCAGACTATATGGCCACCGGCCACTATGTGCGCCTGACCCGCAACCCGGGCGAGCCCGTCCGCCTCTTCGAAGCCGTGGACAGCCATAAGGATCAATCCTATGTGCTGCACGTGCTCAACCAGGCCAAGCTGCAGCACGCTCTGTTCCCGCTCGGCGAGCTGACCAAGCCCCAGGTGCGCGCCATCGCCGCTGAGCTCAAGCTGCCCGCCGCCACCTCGAAAGAGAGCATGGACCTGTGCTTCCTGGCCGGGCAGGACTATCGTGACTTCCTGCATCGCTACCAGCCGCAGCTCATCCAGCCGGGCGAGATCGTCAACACCGCCGGCCAACCCATCGGCCAGCACGAAGGCCTGGCCAACTACACCATCGGCCAGCGCAAGGGGCTTGGCATCCCCGCCGCCCACCCGCTGTACGTCATCGCCAAGGACATGACCAGCAACCAGCTCATCGTCGGCACGCAAGACGAACTGGGCGGCACGCAGCTCACCACCGAGCCGGTGCACTGGGTCAGCGGGCACGCCCCTGCCGTACCCTTCGATGCCGAGGTCAAGATCCGCTACAGCGCCCGCAAGGCGCCCGCCCGCGTGACCCCCCTGGCGGATGGCCGCGCCGAGCTTGAATTCGCCCAGCCGCTGCGCGACATCACGCCGGGCCAGGCCGCAGTCGTCTACGTCAATGGTGAAGTCCTGGGCGGTGCTTTGATCTCGGCTCCCGCCGCAGTAGAAGACTCAAACAAATACGCTATATCATTTGCCGCAGATGAACACAGATAAACGCAGATTTTCTGTTTGCATTATCTGTGTTCATCTGCGGAATGTGGCGCAGCCACATGCACATCTGCGGCTTAGAATTAGAAAGTCATGACCCTGCCCTCATTCGTCCTCGGCGCTACCATCGCCACGCTGTTCGGCGCAGCCTTCCACCTCTGGCGCGGCGGCGGCATGGGCCGCCTGCTGCTGTA
Source organism: Anaerolineales bacterium (assembly GCA_019454165.1). Lineage (GTDB taxonomy): Bacteria > Chloroflexota > Anaerolineae > Anaerolineales > UBA11579 > JAMCZK01. Next base: position 1,565,234 of record CP075367.1, read on the forward strand.
TCTCGGCCTGGCTTGGGCTGGCTTCTGGGGCGGCCACCTTGCCGCCCAGCAAATGGGCTGGACCCTGTTCCGCCTCGGCCCGCTGTTCCTCGGTATCGCCGTGCTGGCCAGCCTGGCGGCCCTGTTCGCCGGCCACTGGGTCTTCGTGGTGCAGCCGCGTGAGTGAGCCGCACGCCAACGCTCGCGCCGGCGATCTGGCCTTCCTCTCCGGCCCACGCGGCCATTCCCTCACCGTCAAGCTCACCCCCGGCGAGCGCGTCCAAAGCATGCACGGCGTGATCCAGCATGAAGACATCATCGGCCGCGAGTGGGGCACGCAGATCAGCACCCACCTCGGCACCATCTTCACCATCCTGCAGCCCGCCCTGGACGATCTGCTGCGCGATATTGAGCGCGCCAGCCAGGTCATTTATCCCAAGGACATCGGCTACATCCTCCTCAACCTGGGCGTCGGCCCGGGGGCGCGCGTGATCGAAGCCGGCACAGGTTCGGGCGCGCTGACCGTGGCGCTGGCCCATACCGTCGGCGAACACGGCCATGTCTACAGCTACGAAACGCGCGACAAGGCCCAGGCTTTGGCCCGCCAGAACCTGCAGCACCTCGGGCTCGACGCCCGCGTGACCCTGCACCTGCGCGATATCGGCGAGGGTTTCTTCGAGCAGAACATCCCCGCGATCTTCCTTGACCTGCCCAACCCTGAGGACTATCTGGCCCAGGTGCGCGCCGCCCTACAGCCCGGCGGCTTTTTCGGCTGCATCCTGCCGACAACCAACCAGGTCAGCAAAGCGCTCGAGGCGCTCAAACAGCACGCCTTCGGCTTCGTCGAGGTTTCCGAACTCATGCACCGCTACTACAAAGCCAGCGCCGGCCGCCTGCGCCCGGCCGACACCATGGTCGCCCACACTGGCTTCCTCATCTTTGCCCGCCGCCTCGCCGAAGGGCTGCACGCGGAACGCTGATGCCATCCAAACCTCGCCGCCGCTTCCCCTATGCGCGCCGCCCGCTGTCCGAGCGCCTGCAGGATTTCCGCGAACGTCGCCCGCGCGGCCCGCTGGTGCCCGGGCGCTCGCTCAACCCGCGCCAGCAGAAAGAGCTGCAGCGCGCCAATCACCTGCTGGCCGTGGGTGACCATGTGGCCGCGGCCCGCATCTTTGAAGATATGGCGGGCCGCGCTCACGACCGCGCCATCGTTTACCCCGTCCCCATGCTGTATCTGCAAGCCGCCCATGCCTACCTGCTGGGCGAGCAGCTCGAGCTCTCGCTGCAGCACGCCCGCCGCGGCCTGGAACAGCTCGCCAGCCAGGAGCGCTGGCCCCTGCTGCAGAATGAGAGCCAGCGCTATCTGGCCGAGCTCAGCGTCCAGCACAGCCAGCCGGCCGCCGCATTCCAAACCTGGCTGAGCGAGCTCATCCCGCAGCCGCTGCCAGATTCGTCCGCACCGAACGCCGATACCTGCCCGTACTGCGGCGCCCACGGCAGCCTGGAGCCGCTGGCGGCTGGCCGCGCCACCCGCTGCCGCTATTGCGCCAGCGTGGTGCACACAGAGCGCTCAAGCTAATGGTTTCCATTCCCGATTTCAGCGAGAACGAAATTCGCCAGCGCCTGCAAGCCCGCAAGGCGGATCCATTGGTCAGCGTGATGAACGAGGGCTACGAAGTGCGCACGCCGCGGCCCGCCGCCGTGCTGCTGCCCCTGCTGCGTCAGGAGGATGAGTGGCACCTGCTCTACATCCTGCGCTCGGTCCACGAGGGCGATATGCACAGCGGCCAGGTGGCCTTCCCCGGCGGCCGCTGGGAGCCGGGTGAAACCAGCCCAGAGCAAGCCGCTCTGCGTGAAGCGCACGAGGAGATCAACCTACCGCCCGATCAGGTACATTTGCTTGGCAATCTGGAAGACTTCATCACCATCAGCAGCTACCGCGTCACCCCCGTGGTCGGCGTGATCCCCTGGCCGGTCAAGCTCGACCCGCAGCCCGGCGAAGTCCAGCGCATCTTCACCATCCCGCTGCCCTGGCTGGCCGACCCGGCCAACCGCGAGGAGCGCGAACGCACCGCGCCCAATGGCGCGGCCGTACGCGTGGTGTATTTCACTCAATATGATCGTGAATTGCTGTGGGGCGTGACGGCCCGCATCACGCTGATCTTCCTGCAGGCGTTGGGGTTGGCTTAGCCCGGCACCTGCTCCATGTCACGCCAGGTGTGCCCGTGCTCCACGATGAACTTGTCGTTCTCCTTTGGCCCCCAGCTGCCCGGCAGATACTGCGGCAGCTTGCGCGCCGGCTGAGTCTGCCAGGCCTGTAGCACGCCATCAATAAACTTCCAGGCTTCCAGCACTTCGTCGCTGCGTGTGAACAACGTCGCATCGCCATGCATGCAGTCGAGCAGCAAGCGCTCATACGCCTCGGGCGTGCTTGCGCCAAAAGCCTCAGCGTACGAGAAATCCATCTTGACCGACTTGAGCTTGTTGTCCGGCCCGGGTATCTTAGCGCCAAAGGTCAGCGTGATGCCCTCATCCGGCTGGATGTTGAGCACAAGCCGGTTGGGCGCATCACCGGCCATGTTCTGCGCACCGAACAGGGCCAGCGGCACCTGCTTGTATTGCACCGCGATCTCGGTGACCCGCTCCGCCAAATGCTTGCCGGAGCGGATGAAGAACGGCACGCCGGCCCAACGCCAGTTGTCGATGGCGACCCGCATCGCCAGGAAGGTTTCGGTCTGCGAATTCTTGGCTACGCCCTCGTGCTCCAGATAGGCGTCCACCTGCTTCCCGTTTTGCTTACCGGCGCCATACTGCGCCCGCAAGGTGTTGCGCAGGGCTTCGTCACCCGTTAGCGGGCGCAGAGCCCGCAGCACCTTGACCTTCTCATCGCGCACCGCATCCGCATTGAACGCTACCGGGGCTTCCATCGCCGTCAAGGTCAGCAGCTGCAGCGCATGGTTCTGCACAATGTCGCGGATCACGCCCGCGCTGTCAAAATACGCCGCCCGTCCGTCCACACCGATCGTCTCCGCTACCGTGATCTGCACACAGTTGACATAGCGGCGGTTCCACAGCGGCTCAAAGATTCCGTTGGCAAAGCGGAAGAACAGAATGTTCTGCACGGTTTCTTTGCCCAGATAATGGTCAATGCGGTAGATCTGCTCTTCGTCGAACACGCTGTGGATCATGGCTTCCAGCTCTTGCGCCGAAGCCAGGTCGTGCCCATACGGTTTTTCTACGATGATGCGCGTCCAGCCGCGCTCATTCTGGGCCAGGTTGGCCTCGCCCAGATTGGAAATGATCTCTTCGTAAACACTGGGCGGCGTTGCCAGGTAGTACAGGCGGTTGTACGCGCCCAATTCTTCCAGCTTGGCGGCCAAGCGGGCATAGCCCGGCTTCTCACCAAAGTCACCATACACATACTGCATGCGGCCCAATACATTATCCAAAGCGGCCGGGTCTACCGGTTGCGTGCGCGCAAATTTCTCTATGGCTATGCGCATCTCGCTGCGAAGTTTGTCGTCTGACCACTCACGGCGGCCCACACCGATGATGCTGGTCTCTGACGGCAGCTGCCCGTCCAGCACCAACTGGTACAAGGCCGGCACCAGCTTGCGGTGCGCCAGATCACCCGTGATGCCGAAAATGACCAATGCCGACGCTTTGGCCGCCCGGCCGTTCTTGCTGGCGCTCATTCGGCCTTCTTGACCGCATGGCCGCCGAATTGGTTACGCAGGGCGGCAATCAGTTTGTTAGCAAAGCTTTCGGGCTGGCGGCTGGCAAAGCGCTGCATCAGCGAAAGCGTGATGACCGGCGCGGGAACATCCTGGTTGATGGCCTCAAAAACGGTCCAACGGCCCTCGCCAGAATCTTCTACATAACCAGCAATATCCGTCAGCTTCGCGTCAGATTCCAATGCGCGGGCTGCCAGATCGAGCAGCCAGGAGCGCACCACCGTGCCATGCCGCCACATCTCGGCGATCTGGTGCACATCCAGCGCGAATTCCTCTTTGGTCGCCATGAGTTCAAAGCCTTCGGCGTACGCTTGCATCAAGCCGTATTCGATGCCGTTGTGCACCATCTTGACGTAGTGTCCAGCCCCGCTCGGGCCAACCCGCCCCCAGCCCTTGTCCTCGGCGGGTGCCAGCGCCTTGAACACCGGCTCCAGGCGGCCCACCGCGGCCGCCTCCCCACCGATCATCAGGCCATAGCCATTCTCCAGCCCCCACACGCCGCCGCTGACCCCCACGTCCACAAAGTGGATGCCGCGCTCGGCCAGCCTGGCCGCCCGGCGCATACTGTCACGGAAGTTGGCGTTGCCGCCGTCAATGATCGTGTCGCCTGCCGCCAGCTGGCCAGCCAGCGCCTCAATCGTACTCTCGGTCACCTCGCCCGCCGGCAGCATCAGCCACACCGCCCGCGGCGCCTCGAGTTGGCCCACCGCTTCCTCCAGCGAGAAGGCCGGTAGCAGCCCGGCTTCCGCTTGCAGTTGGCGGGTAGCCTCTTCACTGAGGTTGTAGCCCACCACCTGGTGGCCTGCTTTCAGCAAGCGGCGGCTCATGTTGCCGCCCATGCGGCCCAAACCGATCATGGCGATCTTCATATAACAGCTCCTGTAACGAACGGGTTATTTCTTGGCAACCCGCTTTTTGGCAGTCGTTTTGGTGGCAGCTTTCTTGGCAGCAGGCTTCTTGTTAGCCTGCATAGCGCGCACGCGCTTCACATGCCCCTGGGCCACTTTGCGGATCAAACCCAGCGGCAGCGGCTCATCCAGCGCGAAGCGCAAGGTGCCCTTGGCCACCAAATACGGCGTGATCTCTTTTTCAGTCGCAGCGGGGAGCGGAGGAATGGGATAGACGGCCACATGCTTGCTATGGCCCGCAAAGTACATCAGCGCTTTGCCATCCAGCTTATAGCCGGCGATCCGGTAGCTGACCGATTCGATCGCAGCCGGGGCAACCTCTTTGATGACCTTGCGAATGGCCGCCAGCTTTTCTTGCGTGCCTTTGGGAAACGTCTTGATGTATTCGCTAACTGTTTGTGGCGAAGCGGCCATGGCAACCTCCTCAGGTTACCGCTCTACTATAGCCTAAGCCGGAGAGTTAAAAGCCGCGCGCGCCGATCATCATCGAAACAAAGATGACCAGCATCACGCACAGGCCCACCCGCGGCACCAGGGTCAGCACCTTGACGATCCGCGCCGCTTCCTGCGGGCTGACCTTCTTCGCCATCACCTTGACCCCCGGCTCGATGCGGTGCTCAACGAAGAAATGAAACAGCGCCAGCAGCAAGCCCATGCCGCCGCCAATGGCGATGAAGACGCCGCGCGGCGAGGTGAAATAGCCGTGCAAGTTCTGCCAACCGGTCAGCAGGTAGTTGAGCGCCGCGCCGGCCGCCAGGGTGATGAACGCCAGCACCGAAGCCAGCCGGAAGATGCGCGGGAAGACCCGGCTGATGAAATCCAAGCGAGCCGCCAGCTGCATGCTCAGCGCCGAGGGCACCAGCACGAATACGATCACGATGACTTCGCCCAGCCAGGCAGCCCCGGCGAGCACATGCGCCCAGCGGGCTACTGTAAGCAGGCTGATATCAGGCATGCGGGAATACTAGTGGAATAGCTCCAGGAATCTAGACACCTGGTTTAACACTGCCTTCACCCTGTCCAGCGGTCAGCCGCGCTTGAGGAAGCGCGCCACCGCTTGGCGGCGATATTCGGTGTCCCACAAGAACGAGAACAGGCGCCGCTCGGCGTGCCGCGCCACCAGCGGGCTGGCCACGGCGAACTGCAGCAGCCGCTTGGCGGCCTGCACCGCCTCCGCCGGGTGCTGGGCCATCTCTGCCGCCAGCGTGCGGGCCGCCTCCAGCGCGCCGCCCGGCGCCGTCAGATGCCCCACCAGGCCGATCGCTTTGGCTTCGCCGGCGGCCAGCACCCGCGCCGTGCTCAGCAGCTCCAGCGCGGTGGGATACCCGACCAATTGCAATAGATAGCGCGCCCCGCCCCACGCCGTGGTGATGCCCAGCTTGGCATGCACGAAACCGATGTCGGCATCCTCGGCCATGATGCGCTGGTCGCACGCCACTGCGATCTCGGCCCCGCCGCCACGCGCCGGGCCGTTGATCGCAGCGATCGTCGGGCAGTGCAGGCCGCGCAAGGCGCGCAGCGCCTTGCCCATCACGGTGGCCAGGCGCATACCATCCTTGCGCTTGGTGTACGGGGCCAGCGCCTTCAAGTCACCGCCGGAGACAAAGGTCTCTCCTGCGCCGGTAATGATGAGTGCCCGGATGCGTTTGTTGTTCGCCACGCGCTTGATCGCGGCCGCGAACGAATCCATCGCGGCCCAGTCCAGCCCATTACGCACCTGGGGCCGGTTCACGACCAGGGTCGCGATCGAGTTACTGTCGAGGGTGAATTCAATTCCGTTCATGAGCAAGTTAGGTTCTTAAACACAACGAGGCGCGATGGGTTGCGCCTCGTTGCCTGAATCGTGTGAAGAAGTTACGCGTCTCGAAACTCGGCTGCGCGCTGGTCGATCGTGGCGAACAGATCGGCAATGGCCTTACTGAAAGCCGCCACACCCTCCTGCTCCACTTCAGCGGTGGCCTTGTCCAGCGATAGGCCAAGCATCTCCAAATTAGCGAGCTGGAAGCGCGCCTCATCCACCCCATCTTCAATGCTGGTCGCGGCGGCGGCATGGTGCTTGACCGCATCCAGGGTTTGCGGAGGCACAGTGTTGACCGTGTCCTTGCCCACCAGCGTATCCACATACAGCAGGTCCGGGTAGGCCGGATTCTTGGTGCTGGTCGAGGCCCACAGCGGGCGCTGCACCCGGCCGCCCTTCTGGGCGATGGCCGCAAAACGCGGGCCGGAGAACTGCTCACGGAACAGGCGATAGGCCAGTTTGGCATTCGCCACGGCAACCTTGCCCTTCAACGCCTTAGCCTTGCGAGCCACGTCCCCGCCCTGGCCAGCCAACTCATCCAGCCAGCCGTCCACCTTGGTGTCGATGCGCGAGATAAAGAAAGACGCCACCGATGCAATATGAGCGATCGGCAGGTTGTTGGCGATGCGCTCTTCCAAGCCGGCCAGGTACGCTTCGATGACTTCCGCATAGCGCTGCAGCGAGAAGATGAGCGTGATGTTGATGTTGATGCCATGCGCGATCGAAGACTGGATGGCCGGAATGCCTTCCCGCGTGGCCGGGATCTTGACCATCAGGTTCGGCCGGTCCACCAGCGCCCACAGGCGCTGGGCCTCGTGCTCGGTGGCCGCGGTGTCGTGCGCCAGGTCCGGATGCACCTCGATGCTGACGTAGCCATCCCCGCCGCGCGTGCCGTCATACAGCGGCCGGAACAGGTCGCATGCCGCCTGAATATCAGCCACGGTCAGCGCATCGTAGATTTCGGCCGTGCTCTTGCCCGCCCGCGCCAACTCACCCAGCTGGGCATCGTAATCCGTGGACTTGCCGATGGCATTGTTGAAGATGCTCGGGTTCGAGGTGACGCCATAAATATCGCCGCGCTCGATCATGGCCTTGAGCTGGCCATCCTCGAGTAAACGGCGTTCGATGTTGTCGTACCACAGGGACTGGCCCAGGGCATAGAGTTTTTGCGGGTTGGTGGTCATGTCACTCCTTATGATTCAAACGGCGCAAGTAAGAAGAATAGAGATTGAATCTCCGATCTCTACTCTCATTGTTTCTCAGACTGAAACTCAACATCCTTCCCCTTAAACCGCTCCTTCATCACCTCGATGGCTTCTTTGTTGCTATCCACCAGCAGGAAGCGGCGGCCGAGCTCCAGGGCAGCCGCACCTGTGGTGCCGCTGCCGGCGAAGAAATCCAGCACCAGGTCGCCCGGGTTGGACGAGGCCGTGATGATGCGGCGCAGGATGCCTAGCGGCTTCTGCGTAGGGTACCCGGTTTTCTCCTTACCGGTCGGGCTCACGATGGTATGCCACCAGGTATCCGTCGGCAGCTTGCCGCGGGCGGCCTTGGCCTCGCCGGCCAAGGCCGGCGCCATGTAGGGTATGCGTTCGATGTCCTCAACGTTGAAGGTGTAGCGCTTGTTATCTTTGACGTACAGCAAGATGTTGTCGTGCTTGGCCGGCCAGCGGTCCTTGGAACGGCCGCCGTAATCATACGCCCAGATGATCTCGTTCAGGAAGTTCTGGCGGCCAAAGATCTCGTCGAGCAAGATCTTGCAATAGTGCACTTCGCGGTAATCCACATGGAAGTAGAAGCTGCCATCCGCCGCCAGCACGCGGTGCGCCTCACGCAAACGGGGCTCCAGAAACTCCAAATAGTCGTCGAAAGCATCGTCGAAGGCCCGGCTGCCCAGCACCGTGGTGGCATAGCGCCGGCCGCCAAAGCCCACCCGGTCACCCTGCGGGCTGCGCTCCGTGCGCAGGCGGCTGCGCGCCTGCTTCTTGCCGGTGTTGAACGGCGGGTCAATGTAAATGAGGTTGACGCTCGCGTCGGGCAGGCTGCGCAGCACGGCCAGGTTGTCGCCGTGTACTACGCGTGCCTTCACAGCCAGCTTGCGGCGCGCCGGCACGGGTTACCTCTTCTTGGGCAGCAAGGCGCGGGCGTGCTTGAGCACATTGGCAACGCTGAAGCCCAGCTTGCGCATCGCCTCGTCGCCCGGCGCCGAGGCGCCGAAGCGCTCCAGGCTCACCTGGGCGCCGGCCCACTCCTGCCAACCCTGCGCCACGCCAGCCTCTACCGAGAGGCGCGCCGTCACTGCCGGCGGCAGCACCTTGTCGCGGTAGCTCTTGGGCTGCGCCTTGAACAGCCCCCAGCTTGGAAATGACACCAGGCGCACGGTGACGCCGTCCTTGGCCAGCTTGCGCCCGGCTTCAACGATCAGCGGCACTTCCGAGCCGGACGCCATCAGGATGATGTCGGGTTTCTTCTTCTTGCCCCACTCGGCCAGCACATACGCGCCCTTGTGCAGCCCCTTGGCCGGCGCAAATTCCTTGCGGTCAAGCGTGGGCAGGTCCTGGCGCGAGAAGATCAGCGTCGTGGGATTCTTGCGGTCGCGCACGGCTGCGATCCAGGCCTCGCGCACTTCGTTGGCGTCGGCCGGACGGATGACGCGCATATTGGGGATGCTGCGCAGCGCCGCCAGATGCTCGATCGGCTGGTGGGTCGGGCCATCCTCGCCCACGCCGATGCTGTCGTGTGTGAACACCCAAATGCTCGGATACGGCGAGAGCGCCGACAGGCGCATGGAGGCGCGCATGTAGTCTGAAAAGACCAGGAAGGTGGCGCCGAAAGGAATGACACCCGGCGTCAGGCTGAGCCCATTGACGATGCCGCCCATGCCGTGCTCACGCACGCCATAATGGATGCTGCGCCCTTCGGGCGTGCCAGGCTGAAAGTCCGGCGCGGAATTGATAAATGTTTTGGTCGAAGGATGCAGGTCAGCCGAGCCGCCCAGCAGGTCAGGCAGCTTGTCGGCGATGGCATTGATGACCTTGCCGGAGGAGACCCGCGTGGCCATGCCTTTTGCATCCGCCTCGAAGACCGGCAGCTCCGCATCCCAGCCCGCGGGCAACTCCCCAGCCACTATGCGCTGCAACTCAGCATGCAGCTCCGGGTACGCGGCCTTGTACGCGGCCAGCTTGCTTTCCCAAGCCGCCTTGAGCTCAGCCCCGTGCTCCACCGCGCCGCGGAAATGCTCCAGCGCCTCCCCAGGAATAAGAAAGCGCGGCTCCAGCGGCCAGCCGAGAGCGCGCTTGGCGCCGTCGAGCTCTTCGTTGCCCGGCGGCTCGCCGTGCGCCTTCTCGGTGCCCTGCCGCTTCGGCAAGCCATAGCCGATGATGGTCTTGACCCGGATCAGCGAGGGACGCGGGTCTGCCTGCGCCGCCGCCAGCGCCGCGTCGATGGCTTCGATGTCGTTGCCATCCGCCACGTGCTGAACGTGCCAGTCGTACGACTCAAAACGCATGCCCACATCCTCGGTGAAGGTGAGATGCGTGCTGCCGTCGATCGAGATGTTGTTATCGTCGTACAAGAAAATGAGCTTGCCCAGCTTGAGATGCCCAGCCAGCGAGGCGGCCTCGGCGGTGATGCCTTCCATCAGGTCGCCGTCGGCGACGATGGCATAGGTGTAATAGTCGAAGATGTCGTGGCCCGGCCGGTTGAAGCGCGCCGCCAGGTGGGCCTGGCCAATGGCCATGCCCACCGCATTGGCGAAGCCCTGGCCCAGCGGGCCAGTGCTGGTCTCGACTCCGGGCGTCACCCAGTACTCCGGGTGGCCTGGGGTCTTGCTCTCCCACTGGCGGAAGCGCTTGATCTCTTCCAGCGTCAGCGGATAGCCGGTCAGGTGCAGCAGCGAGTACAGCAGCATAGAGCCATGCCCGCCCGAAAGCACAAAACGGTCACGGTTGGCCCATTGGGGGTCTTTAGGGTTGTGGCGCAGATGCCGCGTCCACAGCGTGTACGCCATGGCCGCCGCGCCCATCGGCAGGCCCGGGTGGCCTGAGTTGGCTTGCTGCACCGCATCCGCAGACAGAAAACGGATGGTGTTGATGGCTAAACGTTCGAGTTCAGGTGTAGGTTTCATATCGCTGGGATGATTCTACTCTAGCTATAAGCCATAAGCTGTAAGCAAGACGCGCGCTTCGCTTACAGCTTATGGCTTATAGCTTACAGCGAACAGCTATAGTAATATTAGGAAGCTATGGCTCGCGAAGATAAATCTCAATTCCCCGTTTTTGGCGATTGGCGCGGCACGCGTGAAACCCTGCACGCCTATTGCAAAGTTGCCAGCGCCATCCGCGCCGCCTTCACGCCCGAGCAGCCGCGCCACAGCCACCTGAGCCTGCGCGTCTACACCTCCGGCCTCACCACCACACCCATCTCGTTCCCTGAAGACCCGGCCCAGACCTTTGCGCTGAGCCTAGACCTGCGCAACCACTACATGATCCTCAGCACCAGCGGCGGGCAGGTCCAGCAGATCCGCCTGAGCGAAGGGCTGACCGCCACCCAGCTCGGCGAAGAGCTGGTCGCCCGCCTGGCCGAGCTGGGCGTGCAGGGCAAAGTGCCCACCAAGAGCTATCACAGCGAAGTCAAGCGCGAATACGCGCTCGACGAGGCCGAGCGCTTCCTCGCCGCCATCCGCCTGGCCAATCAAGTCTTCGAGCAGGCCCGCACCCAGTTGGGCCAGGGCTCTGACCCCGTGCAGCTGTGGCCGCGCCTGTTCGACCTCTCATTCACCGCGCCCGCCAACGGCGACGACAAGGGCATCACCTTCGGCCTGGCCACCCAGCCCGGCAATGAATACTTCTACGTCAGCCCGCATCCATTCGACAAGGTGCTGGCGCAGACCCAACTGCCGGCCGGAGCGCGCTGGAACACGGACGGCTGGAACGGTGCCATGCTCCCCTATAGCGAAGTCGCCGGCACGCCAGACGGCGCAGACCGCCTGCTAGGCTTCCTGCAGGCCGCATACGCACTGCAGCACCCCACCCTATAACCCGAATGCAGCAGATCATCGCCGTTGGCTCAGGATATAAAGCCATTGGCCGCCGCGGCATGCAGCTGGAGCGCTACCTGCTGGCCGCCAGCCGCGCCGCCCACAAACCGCGCCTGTGCTTCCTGCCCACCGCTGCCGGCGATCTGCCGCAGCACATCAAGCGCGTAACCCGCGTATTCAGCGAACTAGGCGCACGCGTCTCCACCCTGACCCTCATCCAACCCAATACGGCCGACGTGGCCAAGCTTCTGCTGGCGCAGGACATCATCTGGGTCGGCGGCGGGAATACGCGCAACATGTTGGCGCTCTGGCGCGCCTGGGGTGTGGACGAAGCGCTGCGCAAGGCTTACAACAACGGCGCGGTGTTGGCGGGCGGCAGCGCCGGCGCCATCTGCTGGTTCGAGCAAGGCATCACGGACTCCGTGCCGGGCAAGCTGTTGCCGATGGATTGTCTCGGCTGGCTGCCCGGCAGCTGCTGCCCGCACTACGACACGGAGCCAGGCCGCCGCCCCACCTTCCGCAAGTTGGTCGCCACGGGCAAGGTCAAAGCCGGCCTGGCGCTGGACGATCTGGCCGCGGTCCACTACATCAACGGCAAGCTGCACAAAGTGCTGGCCTTTGGCCGCGGCGCGCAGGCCCATCGGGTGCAACGCAAGAATGGCCGCGCACACGAAACACTGCTGGAACCGAGCCTGTAACACTCGTGTCGCCCTGAGCGTAGCGAAGGGCACTCGCTCACCTGATCTCGGCCGCGGCGCGCAGGCCCATTGGGTCCAGCGCCAGCGCGGCCGCGCACACGAAACACTGCTGGAACCGAGCCTGTAACACTCGTGTCGCCTTGAGCGTAGCGAAGGGCATTCGCTCACCTGATCTCGGCCGCGGCGCGCAGGCCCATTGGATCCAGCGCAAGCGCGGCCGCGCACACGAAACACTGCTGGAACCGAGCCTGTAACACTCGTGTCGCCCTGAGCGTAGCGAAGGGCATTCGCTCACCTGATCTCAAAAACTTGCTTGCTGAATAAATGAGATACCCGCATCGCGCATCACGAGCGCAAGGCATCACTCTTTGCACAGCCTAACTACGCACGCGCACCTGAAATGAAAAAGAGCCCGCCAAAATGGCAGGCTCTTTTTATTTACACAATAGCTTTGCGGCGTGTTACTTCTTCTCGGCGTCGCCGCCAGCTGCAGGAGCCGCAGCTGGGGCAGCTTCAGCGGCCGCAGCGCCATCACGCGGGGCAGCCTCAGCTTCGGTCACCGGGGCGTTCGCCACAACCAGCAACTCGTCCGGGTCACTCAGCACGGTCACATTAGCCGGCACCACCAGGTCACGCACAAAGATGCCGTCACCAAAGTTCTCGAGGCCAGACACATCCACAATGAAGCGCTCCGGCAGATCCTGCGGCAACGCTTCCACTTCAACGTGCTCCAGACCGTTTACCAGCAGACCGCCCAGGTTGGTGATAACGGGCGATTTGCCTTCCAGCACCACAGTCACTTCAGCACGCACGGTCTCGGTCAGGGAGACCACCAGGAAATCCACATGGGTCAGCTCGCGCAAGATCGCATCCACCTGGAAATCACGCACCAGCACGTTGTGCTCCTCACCGTCCAGGTCGATCAGGACCAGGCTGGAGTAGTTGATGCGCCTGAGAACCTTGGAGGTCTCGCCGCGGTCCAGGGTGACCGCGATCGGCTTGTCTACATGGCGGCCGTACAGTACAGCAGGCAGTTTGCCCTCGCGGCGCAGTTGGGCAACCTTCTTGCCAACCACATCACGCTTGGACGCTTTTAGAGTGAAACGTTGCATTCTTCCATCCTTAGGGACGCCTCTCACAAACGGTCGCCGCAGCAGGTTCGAAGAACCTGTGAAGGCGAGCGTATGTTACCAATCATCCCGCTAGACCATTCCGCGAAAACGTCTCCGTTCCGGAGACGTAAGTTGCCCATGCAACTTTTCGAAATGCAGGCCGCATTTTAGCCCAATCGCCCCCCGCCGTCAATTCCCAGCCGCCCAAGATAGGCACACTTCTTGCAACCTGGCATTCACTTTAGTCTTTTCTCGGAGGAAGACATGTACGTACTGAACCAATCTGACACCCTGTTGTTGATGGCCGCTGCCCTGTTCTTCTTTGGCATGTGCGCCCTGGCCATGGGCCTGTTCGTGCTGGTGACCCGCACCCACAGCAAGGACGTCAAAAAGCTGAGCGCCAATGCCGCCCAGCTTGTGCAAAAAGGCATCGCAGAAGACGTTGCCCAGCTCGTCAGCGGCGCCACCGCGTTGCTGGATGGTGTCCAGCAGCTGGTCAAGACCGCAACCGGCGTGGGCATTTTCCTGACCTCGCTCGGCCTGGCCTTGATGGCCGGCGGCTTCTGGGTTGTCTTGCAAGTCAACTGGGCCTAACAAACCAACACAGAACGGAAGCACGCATGAGCTCATTCATCGCAGACCTCAAGAACGCCCTCCCGCAGAGCGAATGGCCGCTGGTCGTCGCCGCCCTGCGCAACGAGCCCACCCTGTGGGCTGCGTTGCAGGAGGCCGAGTTTGGCACACAAGCCCTGCAAGCCGCCGGCGCACAACGCATTGCGTGGTCGCCGGCCTTTTTGGGTTTGCTGCGCCTCGGCCAGGCTGGCCTGCATGAGGAGCTGCGTGCTGCATTGCTGGAACCGGTAGCCGAGAAGCTGCGCTACCAGGCCGCCAGCGCCTATGAGCAAATAGCCACCCAAGGCGCCGGCGCCGCACCCGGCCTGGAGCAGGCCGCGTTGCTGGCGCTGGCGTTACGTGAGCGCCGCCGCGTGCTGGGCAACTGGGATCAGCTGACCCACGACTTGAGCATTGCCCCTGCTGAGTTCTGGAAGCTGCCGGTGGCGGTCTTGTTTGGCTTGCTGCCCGAACCGCAGGAACTACTGGCCGCCCTGCTGCGCGCGGGGGATGCTGATGTGCACAAGCTGGGCCTGCACGCCCTGGTCAGCAATCCGCTGACTCTCGAAGAGCAGAGCGCCGCGCTGCTGCAAACCATCGCTGAGCATCCCGTGCCGCAGTTCGTAGCTGTGCTGCGCCAGTTGGCTCACATGCACTTGCCGCTGGCCCAGCAGGCTGCCCGCTTCGTGTTGCACAAGTTGGAAACCGAACCGCAAGCCGAAGGCAGCGAACTGAGCCAGATCGAGCGTCTGCTGCTGCAGGCCGAGATCCGCCAGCTCAGCGGCCAGCCCGAAGAGGCCGCACCCCTGCTGCACGCCGCCTGGGGCGCCGCGCAGCGCGTGCAAGCCGAGCTGGCTGGCAAGCTGGCCGAGAACGCCGCCGCGCACGCCGACACGCCCGCCCTGCCGGAGAGCGCAGCTGCCGCCGCCAAGAGCGCCGGCAGTAAGCACCCCGCCGCGCTGATCGCCGCCGCCCGCGTGGCGCTCAAGTCTGGCGATGCGGCCGAAGCCCAGCGCATGGCCGCCGCCGCGCTGGCCGCCGCCCAGGACAGCCCCGCCGGCGAGAACGCAACCTTGATGCGCCAGCTCGGCGGAATTTTTGTCGATCTCAAACTGGGCGAGGCCGCCCGCCAGGCCGCCGAACTGGCTGTGCAGCATGCCCCTAACGACGCCGACAGCGCAGCCTTCCTGAGCCGCGTGATGGCGTTGTGCAACGAGCCGGAGCGCGCCCTGCAAGCCGCTCACCTGGCCGCTGCCCTGGCTCCCGAGCGCACAGATCTGCGCCGCCAGCTGGCCAAGGCTATGCAGGCCAACCAGCAAGGCGCGGCCGCCTACAGCGAATGGCAGGCCGTGATGGCGCAGGATGACCAGCCCAGCCTCGAAGACGTGTACGGCCTAGCCCAGGCCGCCCTGGCCGCCGATGCACTCGGCGAATGCATCCAGGCCTGCCAGCGCGTGCTGGCTGTGCAAGCCACTCATGGCGGCGCGCATGCGCTGATGGGCAAAGCCCTGGTAGCCCAGGGCGATGCCAACAGCGCCATTGAGCATCTGCGCCGCGCCACCGAGCTGGCCCCGGCTCAACACGAAGCCTGGATCGTGCTCGCAGAACTGCTGCGCGATCAAGGCGATATGCAGGCCGCCCGTGACACGCTGTTCAACGCCCAGCAATTCACCAAGCCCAGCGCAGAGTTGCAGTTCCTGCTGGGTGAGATCTATTTGGCGCTGGCCGAGAACGAAGCTGCCCTCGGCGCCTTCTCCCGCACTGTTGAATTATTGGCTGAGCCCGCCGCTCAGCCCAACACCTATTTGAACCAGCGCGCCGTATTACAGCTCGGCCGCCTGCAGCGCATGCTCGGCCACACCAACCAGGCCCGCCACACGCTCGAGCGCGGCGTACACACCTACCCGCAACACGCCGGCTTGCAGCACGAGCTGGGCAAGCTGTTGCTGGCCGCCAAGGAAGCCCCCGCCGCGCTGGCCGCCCTGCACGTAACCCTGCAGGCCGAGCCGCTCAACACCGAAGCTATGCTCGACGCGGCCCAGGCCCAACTCCTGAACCAGGCTCCGCTCGAAGCAGAAGCCTTGCTGCGCGTCGCGCTGGAACAAGGCGCCTCGGCGCTCGCCACCGCCCTGCTGGGCGAAGCCCTGGCCGCCCAAACCAAATACACCGAAGCCATCCACGAGTTCGAAGCCGCCCTGCGCTCTGAGCTGGCCGAGACGCCCAGCTGGAACAAACGCCTGGTGCTCGGCAAAGCTTTGGCGCAAGCCAAGCTGGGCCAGCACGAGGAAGCCCTCAGCATCCTGGAAGCGCTCGACGCCACCACTCCGGGCGACCCTGACGTATTGCACGCGCTGTGCATGGCCTACAGCCAGGCCGGCCGCAATGAAGAAGCCTTCCAGATCGCCAGCAAGGTCTACCTGACCAGCCCTAAGGACGAGCAGGATGTGCTCTGGTTCGCCGATCAGGCCGAAGCGCTCGGCAAGGGTGAAGATGCCCGCCGCGCCCTGGGCAAAGGCATCGCCGAGCACAACTCCGCCGCCCACATCCTGCGCCTGGCCGAACTGGAATGGCAGGACGGCACGCACGAGCAAGCCGTAGACACGCTGGCCGCCTTGTTGCGCAGCGCCAACAGCGCTGCGCTGGCCAAGGCCGGCCGCTTCCTGCTCGAGCGCCGCGCCGCTGCCACCAGCGTGTCGTATTTCAAACGCGCCCTCGAGTTGGACGAGACCCCGGCCCTGCTCGACGCGCTGACCGAGGCCTACGAGCACAGCCAGCAGTGGACCGAGGCGCTGGCCACCATCGAAAAGAGCCTGGCCGCCGAGCCGGGCCAGCCCGCCCTGCTGGCTCGCAAAGCTCGCGTGCTGCAGGCCGCCGGCCGCCCGCAGGCCGCGCTAGAAGCGTTGGAGCAGGCCATCGAACGCATGCCCGATGATCTCGGCCTGCTGGCCAACAAGGCCCGCCTGCTGCGCGCCGCCGGCGAATGGGCCACCGCCCTCACCGCCGCTGAGAAAGCCTTCCGCCTTGACCCGACCCACCAGCCGCTCCTGCTGCTGGCCGCCGAGTTGGCCGTCGCAACCCTGCAGCCCGAGCGCGCCCGCGCCCTGCTGGCCGAGGCCAAGCTGCGCGCCGCGCCGGATGCCGCCCTGGCTTGCCTGCAAGCCGAGTTGGCCCTCGACAGCAATGAAGAGCTGGCCGCCGCCAAGGCGCTGGCCCCAGCCCTGGAAGGCGACGAGCAGTCGCCGCGCGTGCTGGCCCTGCAAGCCCAGCTGGCCGCCCGCCGCGGCGACCGCACCCAAGCCGAGCACAACTTGAATACCGCGCTGGAACTGGTGAACACCAAGTTCAGCGAGCCGCAAGACGCCTTCACCCTCATCAGCCTGGCGCGTGCCGCCCAGAGCCTGATGAACTACGAAGCCGCCGTGAACCTGCTGCAGTTGGCCGTCAAGCTGGTGCCCGGCCAGGCCCTGGTGCAGTTCGCCCTGGGCAAGGCCATCGTGCAGCGCGCCGAATGGCAGCAGTTGTGCGCCGCCAGCGACGCCGTATCCGGCGCCCCCAGCGCCGACGCAGCCAGCACCGAGGCGTACGCCACGGCCCGCGCCGCCTTCTCCGCCGCGCTGAGCACCGCGCCGTTCGCCGCCGCCCGCGCCCAGTTGGAGCACTGGCTGGCCCGCGCCGCCTTGCGCTTCGGCCATGACGCCGATGCCGCCAGCCTGCCCACCGGCTACCCCAGCAGCGCCGGCGAAGCCGCCGCTATTGTGCACGCCGCCCGTGTGCGCGGCGACCTGCGCACCGTGCAGGAGAACGCCAAGGGCTTCTGGCGCTCGCCAGAAGTGCTGGTCGAGCGTGCCCTGGCCTTCGGCGAGGCGGATGCCAGCAGCGCCTTGAAATGGCTGCTCGGCGCGCTGGAGCAGAAGCCCCACACCGCGCCCTATCACGCCCTGGCCGCCCGCTATGCCCTGCACGCCGGCCAGCCGCACGCCGCATTGGAGCATATCCGCCAGGCCATCGCCCTCTCGCCCGTGCAAGCCTTGTGGCACGCCTTCGCCGGCAAGCTGCTGCAGCAGGCGGGCGCACTGGCCGACGCGATCGATTATTTGCAGCACGCCGTGGCCATGCAGCCCAGCGAGGCTGAGCGCCACTACGAGCTGGGCCAGGCCCAGATGGAAGCCGAGCAGTATCCGCTGGCCCAGAAATCCTTCGAGCAGGCCGCCAAGCTGCAGCCCAAGTCTGGCGCATACATGCTGGCGCTGGCCCAGGCTTACAAGCAGGCCGGCGATCTGAAGCAAGCCAGCGAGAAGGCCGCCGCGGCCCACAAGCTGGCGCCCAACGCCAACGCCGCGCTGGTGCTGCAAGCCGAGATCGCCCTCCACAACAACGAGACCGCCGCGGCCAAGAGCCTGGCCGAGAGCGCCCTGCGCCTCGCCCCGACTGACAGCCACGCCCTGACCCTGTACGCCGAATGCCTGCACGCCCTGGGCGAGGTCGACAATGCGCTGGCCGTGCTGGAGCGCTCCGAGCAGTACGCACAAGACAAGCTGCCCATCCAACTGCGCCGCGCTCAACTGCTGCCGGCCGAGAAGGGCCTCAGCGAAGTGCTGCGCCTGAGCAAGGCCAACACCGAGCGCCCGGATGTGTACCTGACCCTGTCCGAAATGCTGGCCGGAACCGGCGAAACTATGGACGCCATCCAGGCTGCCCAGCGCGCCGCCAAAAAGGCCGACACGCTCCCGCTGCCGCAGCAAGCCCGCCTGCACCTCCACCTCGGCAAGCTGCTCAAGAGCAGCGGCCAGTTGGATCAATCCTTGCATCACCTGGATGAAGCCGCGGCCCTCGCCCCGCACCTCAGCGATGTGCAGATCGAGCGCGGCCAGGTCTTCCTCAGCCGTCGCCAGTTCAAGCAGGCCATGCAGGCCTTCGAGCTGGCCGCCGCCGCCGCCCCGCACAGCCCGCAGCCCCATCTGCAGGCCGCCCAGGCGCTGAAGGACGTCAAAGACTACAACGCCGCCGAGGTGGCGCTGCGCAAGGCCGCCCAGTTGGCGCCGCGCGAGCGCAGTATCCAACGCCAGTTGGCCGCCGTGATCGCTTTGAACTTGATCCACCAACCGCAGGAAGTGAGTGCGCTATGAACGACACCATGAAGAAACACATCACCGCCGGCAAGGCCGTAGACCGCGCCGCAGTACTGACTCTGCTGCAGGTCGGCCTGAACGCGGGCGAGATGCGCTTTGTGCGCCAGGTCGCCGAGGATTGGCTCAACGCCTATCCCTACGACCTGCATGTGGAGCTGCTGCGCGCTCAGGCGCTCATCAAAGACAACAAGGCCGAGGTGGCCTTCAAAGTATTGCGCCGCCTATGCGAGCTGGATCCTGAATTCCTCGAAGCACAGGAGCAGCTGGCCAAGCTGTCGCGCCGCGTCAAGCCCGCCGTCGCCGAGGCCGCCCGCGCCGCCGCCACGCTGCTGCGCCAGCCCTTCCAGATTCCCACCGATATTCAAGACTGGGCGCAGCACGCGCTGCGCGCCCAGCAGGCCTTCAAGGTCGGCGACCTTGAGCAGGCCGAGCTGCACGTGCAGGCCGCCCTGCTGGCCCAGCCGCCCTCGCCGCTGCCCGCCCTGCTGCACATCCAGATCGCTCAGGCCCAGGGCCTGACCTGGCTGGCGATCGAGAATCTGGTTGAACTCTATAGCGGCAGTTGGCCACACTGTCTGCAACTGCGCCTGCTGCACGCCAACTTCCTGATGGAAAGCGGCCAGGAGAACGCCGCCGTCGACGCGCTGCACGATTGCGCCGCCGAAGATGTCAGCGGCCAGGTGGCCCGCCGCATGTGGGGCGCAGGCCACCGCTTCGCAGCCTTGTGGCCGGCTGGCCTGCAGCAAGCCATCACCACGCCCATCCCCGCCAAGGTGGCGGCCGGCCTGGGCTGGAACCAGATCGATACGCTGACCTTCGCCCTGCCCGCTGAGGCCAAGGCCTTCGAAGCCCCGCTGGAGTCGACCCATGTGCCCATGCTCGACGCAGGGGCATTGAAGACCCGCGAGGTTAAGAAAGATTTTGCCAAGCGCATCAAGGACCAGACTCCGGTATTGGACGAAGAAGCCCATGCGCCGATGTTCGACGGCAAGGCCCTGCGCTCTGGCAAGGTCAAGGCGGAGTTCGCCAAGTCGATCGACATCGATGACGCGCTCGAGTTCACCCCACCGCCCGCGATCCCTGACGAGTCGTACGAGCCCCAGGTTTCGTACGAACCCGAAGGGTCGTACGAACCCGAAGCAGCCTACGAACCCCAGGTATCGTACGAGCCCGAAGGCCACGGCCTATTGAGCGACGAGCTGGTCGCCGATATGGCGGCCCAGGCCGAGGTCGAGTCGAAATCGATCTTTGACGCCAGCGAAGCCCACGCGCCAGGTCTCTCCAACCGCGAGCCGTCCGATCTCGACCATCTCGTCGAATCCAAAACAATCGACGAATTCGGCGAGAACGAAGCTCACACGCCTGGCACCGACGATAACGCGAGCGCAGGTGGTGAGGATTTTTTGGACATACAGCCTGAGCCGCACCTCAACACAGTCGCACAGACAGGCGGGCAGGATTTTTTAGAAGCCAAGTCTGAACCGGCCGTCGCCCACAGCGACGAAGCCATAAATGAGACCCTGCAGCACGCGCTCTCGGCCCTGCCGGAGACCTTGATCGATCTCGAAGAGGTCAATACCGCCACGGCTGAGTCTTTGCGCCTGCGCGCAGATGGCCGCTTCCCGGCCTACATCCTGCTGAGCTCCAAAGAGAACCTGGTGCGCCAATACGGCATGGACGGCTTCGCCAGCGTCGATGCCAGCCTGCGCGCCGTGGCCGCCGCCACCGACGCGCTACCCAAATGGGGCGCGTATGTCGTCTACGCGGATGACCCCGCCTGCATGGATGCCTTCGGCCTCAACGCGGTCAGCGGCAACGACCCCTGGGCCATCAAGCACCTGCTGGCTGACCTTGACGAGGCGCTCCGCCAGAACGGCGAGATGATCGGTGCGCTCATGATCGTGGGTGGGCCAAAGATCGTGCCCTTCCATCACCTGCCCAACCCGGTCGATGATGACGATAAGGACGTACCCTCCGACAACCCCTACGCCAGCCTGGACGAGAATTACTTCGTGCCCACCTGGCCGGCCGGCCGCCTGCCGACCGGCACCGAGAAGGATCCCACCGCGCTGCTCAAGGCCCTCAACCGCATCGAAGCCAGCCGTGACACGGTCGTGGCGCAGCAAGACCCGGTGCGCCAACTCATCACCCGCCTGCTGATGATGTTCGGCCTGTGGAAGCCCAAGCGCAGCAGCTTTGGCTACACCGCCCAGGTATGGCAGCGCGCGTCGCACTCGGTCTACCGCACGATTGGCGAGCCCAAGCGCCTCAGCCTGAGCCCCCCGACCCAAACCGGCAAGCTGCCCAAGGAAGCCAACAAGGCGCTGCAGGTGGCTTACTTCAACCTGCACGGCGTGGAAGACGGGCCAGACTGGTACGGTCAGCGTGACCCGCTGCTCACCCCCACCGGGCCGGACTATCCCGTGGCCCTCAGCCCCAGCGATGTGGTCAATCACGGCCGCGCCCCGCAAGTGGTCTTCAGCGAAGCCTGCTTCGGCGCCAACATCTTCAATAAAACCGTAGACAACGCCCTGGCGCTCAAATTCATCGACTCGGGCAGCAAGGCGGTCGTAGGTTCCACCGTCACATCGTACGGCGCGGTCTCCACCCCGCTCATCGCCGCCGATCTGCTGGGCCAGACCTTCTGGCGCCTACTCAACGAAGGCCACCCCGCCGGCGAAGCACTGCGCCGCGCCAAGATCGCCATGGCCCAGACCATGCACCGCCGCCAGGGCTACCTGGACGGCGAGGACCAGAAGACCCTGATCTCTTTCATCCTCTACGGCGACCCGCTGGCCCAGGTCAGCACCGATGCCAGCCTGCCCAAGCGCATCCTGCGCGCCGAGAGCAGCGAGATGAACACGGTCTGCGATCTGCCCGATGCATTCGGCCTGGGCGACAACATCCCGATGGAATCTTTGCCGCAAGAAACCCTGGCTACCGTCAAGGCTGTCGTGAAGGAGTACCTGCCCGGCATGCAAGGCAGTGAGGTCAGCGTCAGCCACGAGCACACCAACTGCCAGAACCACAACTGCCCGCTGCCGCATCCGCACAACACCGGCGCCAAGCGCACCATCATGGCGCCCAGCCGCAGCCTGGTCACCCTGAGCAAGAAGGTCCAGGGCGCCGGCCGCATGCACCCCAAGTACGCCCGCATCACCATGGACGCCCAGGGCAAAGTCGTCAAGCTGGCCGTCAGCCGCTAAGCAACAAAGCTAACCAAAAAGAGCTGCGAGAGATCGCAGCTCTTTTTGTTTCATGAGTGCATTCCGAGCGCCGCGAGGGAAAAACACTGTCATTGCGAGGAGTGCTGCAAGTTGCATGAACATGCAACTTGCAGCCCCGAAGCAATCTGCTTTTATGGCCCGCGATAACAACCAGATTGCTTCGTTGCTTGGCGGCTACGCCGCCACACGGCCTCGCAATGACGGGAAGACTGCACAGCTGTGCGCAGCACGGCTGTACCCACCTCACCCGTGTCATTCCGACCGGATTCATCAACCTGCACCTGACCGCCGGACCCAGATCAGGGAGGAATCCTTATTCACACGTCTTCCAAACCACGCGTGCCATACCACCCCGCACCCGTAGGGGCACACGCTGCTTCGCAACGCAGCATGCTGCGCCCACCCAACACCCGTGTCATTCCGACCGGATTTATAAACCTGCACCAGACCGCCGGACCCGGACCAGGGAGGAATCCTTATTCACCCATCTTCCAAACAGCGCGTGCCAATACGCCCTAGACCCCCTACCCACTTCCTTGACACCAATACCCAATCCGCCCTGGATTCCCCAAATCAAGCTATACCAAGAACATGCAGCCACAACCGTTAAAACATTAAATACATTCAATACATTTCCCGTAAGCGCAGGCTAAACCGCCGCAAAAAATTCGGAACAAATGTTTTAACTTTTTGTAACCACCAGGGGGCTACACAAAATGACTATGATGATGATTAAAGCTTTTACAACGGGTGTCTGTCGGGCAGCTGAGGAATCCCAAAGCTGGTCACGGCATCCGCACATAGTAGAATCACTCGCCTATGGCAGAAAAAGTAGTCGCCCGCAACCGCAAGGCCAGCCATGACTACGTCCTCAAAGAGAAGTACGAGGCCGGGCTGGCCCTTATGGGCAGCGAGATCAAGTCCATCCGCGCCGGGCAAGTCAGCCTCAAAGAGGCCTATGTGCGCACCAACGGGCGCGAAGCCTACCTGGTCAACGCCCACATCGCCCCCTACAACCAGGCCGGCAAAGACGGGCACGAGCCGCTGCGCGAGCGCAAGCTTCTGCTGCACGCCAAAGAGATCGCCGAGCTGTACGACGAGGTCAAGCGCAACGGCAGCACCATCGTGCCGCTGCAGATCTACCTGAAAAAAGGCCGCGCCAAGCTGGAGATCTCGGTAGCCAAGGGCAAAAAGAAGTGGGACAAACGCCAGGATATTGCCAAACGAGATGCCGAGCGTGAGATGGCCCGCGCCATGAAGCACCGCGACTGACAGGAGCTGCATGTCCAAAACCCGCATTGAAATAGACGGCGAACATCTCAGCCTGCACGATGTCGTGCAGGTGGCCCATGGCCAGGCAGAGGTTCGCCTGGCCTCGGCCGCCCGCCAGCGGGTCGCCCAGTCTCAGGCTTGGGTCGACGAGATCATCGCCCGCGGCAAGCCGGTCTATGGCATCAACACCGGCTTCGGCATCTTTGCCGACAAACAGATCTCGCCCGAGGACGCCCGCACCCTCAACCGCAATCTGATCCTCAGCCACGCCACTGCCACCGGGCCGGAACTGCCCGCCGAGGTGGTGCGGGCCGCCATGCTCATCCGCGCCAACACGCTCGCCGCTGGGCACTCCGGCGCCCGCCCCGAGCTGATCGAAACCCTGCTGGCGATGCTCAACCAGGGCGTCATCCCCATCATCCCATCGCAGGGCTCGCTGGGCTCCTCTGGCGACCTGGCCCCCCTATCCCAACTGGCGCTCGTCCTCAGCACAGACGCGGCTGACCGGGCCGAAGACTCCGGCTGGGCGATCTACGACGGCGAACGCATGGACGGCAAAGCTGCCATGGCTGCCGCCGGTATCCAGCGTCTGGTGCTAGGGCCGAAAGAGGGCCTGGCCATTACCAACGGTGCCACCTTCTCCGCCGCCCTGGGCGCGCTCACCCTGGCGCTGGCCGAGACGCTGCTCGACGCGGCTTCGCTCAGCGCCGCCCTGGCGCTGGAGGCGATGCAAGGTGCATCGGCCGCGCTCGACCCGCGCCTGCACGCTGCCCGCAAGCAGCCCGGCCAGATGGCCGTGGCCGAACGTATGCGCCAGCTCACCGAGGGCAGCAGCCTGCTGGATACGGCCGGCCGCGTGCAGGATGTGTATTCGCTGCGCTGCGCCCCGCAGATCCAAGGCCCGGCGCACGAGGCGCTGGCTTATGTGCGCACCATCATCGAGCACGAGATCAATGCTGCCACCGACAACCCGCTGCTCTTCGACGGCATCAGTATCTCCGGCGGCAACTTCCACGGCGAGCCGGTCGGCATGGCGCTCGACTTCCTCAAGATCGCCCTGAGCGAGATCGCCGCCGTCTCCGAGCGGCGCAGCTTCCTGCTCCTCGACAGCAAGATGAACGGCGGCCTGCCGCCGATGCTGGTCGCCACGCCTGAGGCGGCTGGCCTCAACTCCGGCATGATGATGCTGCAATACACCGCCGCCTCGCTGGTGCTCGAGAACCAAACCCTGGCCGCGCCCGACTCAGTGCGCTCGCTGCCCACCAGCGCCGGCCAGGAGGATCACAACGCCAACTCCATGACCGCCGCCCGCCACGCCTGGCAGGTGGCGTACAACACAGCCCATGTGCTGGCCGTGGAGCTGACCCTGGGCGCACGCGCCCTGGCGCTGCGCCTGCGCCAGCATCCGCAGGCGCAGGCCGGCCGCGGCACGGCCGCCGCCCTGGCCACCATCCACGCCGAAGCGCCCTTTGAGCCGGGCGACGCTCTCTGGGCGCCGGCCGTCGAGCGCGTCAAGACTCTGCTGCTGGCAGGCAAGCTACAGGAACCGGCATGAAATACATTCAGATGATGCAACGGGTGGGCCGCCTGCTGTTCGCGTTCATGTGGGTGCCATTTGTATGCGTCTTCGTCGGCACTGCCAGCGAAATGTTCGGCAGCGCCGGCGTGCGCTTCACCGACTGGGTCAACCAATATCTGCCCGGCTTTGTCAGTTCCAATGGCGAGCTGTCCTTGCTGTCCGAGATCTCGATCGGCGTCACCATCGCCCTCTCGATGCTGTCCATGCTCCTGATCTTTGGCAGCGTGTTCGTCTCCGCCGCGCTCAACAAGCGGCTGCGCCAGAATGGCAAACCCGCCACCGCCAAGATCGTCAGCCTCGCCTCCACCGGCACGCGCATCAACGGCCAGCCGGTGGTGCGCTTCATGCTCGAGGTCCAGCCGAGCGACCGCAGCGCCTTCCACGCTGAAACAGACCAGTTGGTTGACCAGGTAAGCCTGCCCCGCCTCCAGCCCGGCCATGAGGTCCAGGTGCGCTATGACCCCGACAGCCTGGATGTTGCCCTGGCCGATCTCTAATTTCGGCATTAGGCTTTTGCTTGCGTTTGGGCTAAGAATGTTGATAAAATAGACGGGTATCACTTTGAAAAGGAGCTTTCATGGCACTCGCTGAAACCCAGATCAACGCTCAACCGATGGTTGAGACCCCCAAACTGACGATCACTGCCACCGCGGCTGAGGCTGTGCGTGGTTTGATGGCCCAACGCAACCTGGAAGACCACGCCCTGCGCGTGTTCGTACAGGGTGGCGGCTGCAGCGGCTTCCAATATGGGATGGCGCTTGAATCCACCGTGCGCGACAGCGACCTGGTGGTGGAGCAGCACGGCGTGCGCGTCGTCGTAGACGAAGTATCCGTCGGCTACCTGCGCGGCGCCAGCATCGACTACGTGAACGATGTGATGGCCAGCGGCTTCAAGATCGAGAACCCCAACGCCACCTCGGCCTGCGGCTGCGGGCACTCCTTCCGCACGGACGGACAAGACGCCCCTGACCACCACGGCGCATCCGGCTGCGGTTGTGGCGGCAGCCATGAGCACGGCGGCCACTCGCACGCCAGCGGCGCAAGCTGTGGCTGCGGCGGGCACTAACTAACAGTTGCTTAAACAAAAAAGCTGCTCGTTCGAGCAGCTTTTTTTATTGGGCTTAGCGCTTTCTGCGCTGGATAAGTATTGTCAATGCAGTCGAGATAAGCACGAGCACGAACAAGGTGATCCGCAACGCACCACCCTGCTCCGGATTGGTGACGCCGTTCTGCAGCAGAAACAGCGCATTCAACCCGAGATAGACGGCCAGCGCGCCCCAACCCGCAGCCAAGCTAGCCTTGCCCGCCGAAAGTGCCCATACGGCCAGCAACAAGCTGGCCACGACCCGCATCGGCTCAAATTGGCCAGTGGCAACATGCAGGGCAACATCAGCCAGCTGCACCAATACCAAAACAATACCCAGTGTTCGAATCTGCTTCATCTCTCCTCGCTTCTATGTGGGGACAACGATCAACGCTCGCGCAGGTAGCTGACCGCGGCGGCGAACAGGCCCATCAGCCCGACTCCGGTGATGAGCATCCCGACCGGTACGCCGCCCACGCGGCCGGTACCCGCCTGCTCGAACTCTGGGATCTCGAGCGGGTCGGGCGGGGTGAAGGTGGGCATGCGCGTGGCGGGAATCTCCAGCAGGAACTGGGCGGCCAGTGTGGGGTCAATCGTGGGCGTGACCCGCGGCGTAGGCGTAGGCGGTGGCTCAATGATGCCGAGCTGCGCCGTGCCGAACAGCGCCACCAGCGGAGCATACACCCAGGCCACGCCCTCGGCCACCGCAGGGTAAAAGACCTGGATCCATTCGCCAGCCACCGAGCGGCCTTTGGCCGGCACCTGTTCGCCGCCCACCAGCACACCCACGGTCGGGTAGTCTGTGCCGGGGCCGCTGCGAACATTCACCTGTACATGCGAAGGGTCAACAATGATGTAGGCGCCCATCGGCGTGCCAGTGACCGTGGCGATGGATACAGTGGGCTGCTGCAAATCGGGCGCGGCGTAGGCGGGCGCGAACAGCGGCGCGGCCAGCAAGCTGAAAATGCCCGCTAGCATGACCGCACAACTGATCGAGAAAATTCGTAGGAATCGCATGGGAAACGCCAAGATTATAATCAGCGGCGGATGAGTGCGCGATGAAAACCAAGCGATACCACGGCGAGCTTGACCATGAGGAGATGGCAGCTACGCTGGCCAACTTCTTCAACCGCGGCGGGCTGGCCGCGCAGTCCTCCGTGCGCGGCGACACCGCCTATGTGAGCATCAGCACGCGCGAGAACCGCAGCAGCGGCGGACGCACCAGCCTGGCGGTGGCGCTGGCCAAGCGCGGCGAGCGCATCGAAGCCAGCGTGAGCGAGCAGTCCGTCCTGGGCCTGGCGGGCAGCCTGGGCGCCAGCGCCCTGCTGACCTGGCTCAACCCGATGAACCTGCTGGGCCGTCTGGACGATATTGCCGCCGACATTGAGAACCTTTCGCTGGAGCAGCAGGTTTGGAAGCTGCTCGACCGCATGGCCGCCAACGGCGGTGCCGGCACGCAGTTAGCGCGCCGGCTGCAGCGCATGGCCTGCAGCTACTGCAACACGGCCAACGCCGTGGGCGAAGGCCGCTGCGTGGCGTGCGGGGCGCCTATGGGCGATGTGCAGCCCAGCGGCTGCCCTAAATGCGGATTTGTAGTCCTGGCTAATGAGAGGGCCTGCCCGAACTGCGGGCAGAAGCTAAAGCGCGTCTAGTAGTCGCTTAGTTGATTGGTCAATTAGTTGCCTGGTCGACCAATGACTACCAGACTAGCCAACCACTTTCTTTTCGTAAAAGACCAGCAGCACATTCCCATATTTGCGCTGGTCGAACTCTTCTAAATTCTGCAATTCAACATCTTCATATTCGGTGGGGTCGATCTGCACGATGACCCAGGCATCGTCCACCAGCCAGCCGGGCGCGGCGTCTAGCGCCAACAGTGCACGCTTCCACAGGCCGTGAAATTGCGGCGGGGCGATGAAGGCATAGTCGAACTGGCGGTCAGGCGGCAGCGCCAGGTGCGCAAAAGCGTCGGCCTGGCGCACTTCGGCCTTGTTCTGCAACTTGGCGGCGGTTAGATTGCTGTAGATGGTCTCGACCGCGGCGCGGCTGTTATCGATGAGGCGCACATGCACGGCGCCCTGGCTGAGCGCCTCGATGCCCACGGAACCGGTGCCGGCGAACACATCCAGCAAGGCGCCGCCGGGCAGATCAGGCCGCAGGATGTTGAAGAGCGACTCTTTGGCGCGGTCGGTTATGGGCCGAGTGCCATCGCCGGGCACGGATTTAAGGCGCAGTCCGCGAGCCGTGCCGGCGATGATGCGCGGCGCGCTCATGCCTCAGATTCTTTGCCGAAGAAGGAGCGCTCTTGCTTGGCTTGCTCGAGGCGATACTTCTGGCGGGCAGCGCCCTGCTCCATGCGCTGGCGCTGGAAGTCGTTCTCGGCCTCCAGCGGCGGCACGCGCACCGGCTTACCGTCTTCCCCCAAGGCCACATAGACAAGATAGGCGGTGTTGGTGTGCCAGCTCTCGCCAGTGGTGGGGTTCTCGGCGTGCACGGAGACTTCAGCCTCCATCGAGGTGCTGCCGACATAACTGACCTCGGCGTGGATGATGATGAGATCACCGATGCGGATGGGATGCTGGAAGGTCATACGGTCAACCGCCACGGTGACGACGCGCTGGCGGCTGTGCTTCATGCAGGCCAGGGCGCCGGCCTCGTCGACCAGCTTCATGATGTGGCCACCATGCACATTGCCGAGGATATTGGCATCGTCCGGCTGCATAAGCTGGGAAATGGTGATGCGCGAGGCAGAGACGGGTTGAGGTTTGACTGTCATATCGATTCATTATAGCTGTGAGCATGTATTGAAATTCAAGATTTCTTTAAGTGATTTCCGATACAATTTCCGCATGTCCAGCACCACTTTCCCGCAATCGTATAGCCCTGCCCCGCCGCGCTTTGTAGTCAGAGCGGCGGCCGCCGTGGCGGTGGCCGCCGGGTTGCTGGCGCTGGGAGCGTTCCTGTTCTCCGCCGTCTTCGGCCTGATGTACCTCGGCCGCGTGTACCCGGGCGTGAGCGTAGGCGGCGTCGACATCGGCGGGCTGCGCCGCACCGAGGCGATCGCCTACCTCAGCCAGCAGCTCACCTACCCGCTGAGCGGGCAGGTGACGCTGACCTATGGCGAGCAGAGCTGGACATACAGCCCAGCCCAACTGGGCCTGCTGCTGGACGCCGAAGCCAGCGCCCAGGCGGCCTACGGCTTTGGCCGCAGCTGGCTACCCTGGGAGAATATAGCCGAGAAGATCCAATCGCTGCGCGGCGGCGCACAACTGGCACCGCGCCTGATCTTCAATGGAGACCAGGCCCAGATCACATTGCAAAACCTGGCCAGCCAATTCAACCGCCCCACTGTGGAAGCCCAGCTGACCGTGAATGGGCTGGATGTGCAAGTGCAGCCCGGCCAGGTGGGCCTGACGCTGGACACCGAGCGCACGGGCGCCTTCCTGGCCGCCACGTTGCTGGACATGCAGAACGTGCGCGTGCCGCTGGCGGTGGTGGAACAGCCGCCGCGCATTCTTGACGTCAGCGCGCAGGCCGAGATCGCCCGCAGTATTCTGAGCCAGCCGCTCGTAATTGCCCCCGGGGGCAATTACGAGGACAGCCCCGGCCCGTGGACGCTGGAGCCGGAGCAGCTGGCCGGCATGTTGAGCATCGAGCGGGTGGAGTCGGCCGAGGGTGCGCATTACCAGGTGGGCCTGCAGTCAGACAAGCTGGCCGCGATCCTGCTGCCGCTGTCTGCAGACGTAGCTGCCACACCTCGCAACGCCCGTTTCATATTCAATGACGATACGCGTGAACTGGATCTTTACAAATCGGCCGTGATCGGCCGCCAGCTGCATGTGCAAAGCAGTATTGACCACATCAACGCCCAGCTGGCTCAGGGCGCACACCAGATCGATCTGCAATACACCCTCACCGAGCCTACCGTGCAGGATGATGCCAAGGCGGCCGACCTCGGCCTGCGCGAGCTAGTGGTGGAAGCCACCACTTACTTCTACGGCTCCAGTCCGGAGCGTATCCAGAACATCCAGACCGCAGCTGAGCGCTTCCACGGCCTGCTGGTGCCGCCGGGTGCGGTGTTCTCGATGGTTGACAACATTGGTGACATCAGCCTCGACTCCGGCTTCGCCGAAGCGCTCATCATCTTCGGCGGGCGCACGATTCAGGGCGTGGGCGGCGGCGTGTGCCAGGTGAGCACCACCCTGTTCCGGGCGGCGTTCTTTGGCGGCTTCCCCATCGTGGAGCGCTGGGCGCACGCTTACCGCGTGAGCTACTACGAGTACAATGCCGCCGTACAGCGTGATCCGCGGCTGGTTGGTCTGGACGCTACGGTGTACGCGCCGGTGGTTGATTTCAAGTTCCAGAACGATACCGACAGCTGGCTGCTGATGGAAACCTACGTCAACCCGGCGGCGCGCTCCATCACGTGGAAGTTCTACTCGACCTCGGATGGGCGCAGTGTGGAATGGAACACGACCGGGCCGCGCGATATTCTGCCGGCGCTGGATGACAAGTACGAAGAGAACCCGGAATTTGCCACCGGCCAGATCAAACAAGTGGATTATGCTGCTGAGGGCGCAACCGTGCGGGTGACCCGCACGGTGTACCGCAATGGTGAAGTGATCAACGAAGATGTCATCACGACCAAATACCAACCCTGGGCAGCAGTCTACCAATACGGCCCCGGCACGCCGGGTATGCCGCCTGCTCCCCCTTCCTCTGGAGATTAATGAACACCTGGGCAATTGATGGCGGCGAACCTCTGCGCGGCGAAATTGGCGTAAGTGGAGCCAAAAACTCCATTACCAAGCTGCTGGTGGCCTCGCTGCTGAGCGATCAGCCCAGCCATTTCAGCAACGTACCCAATATTGGCGACCGCGACATCACGCAAGAGATGTGCGCCGCAGTCGGAGCCCAGTTTGCCAGCAAGAACGGCAACAGCCTGCAAGTTCACACCCCACAGATCACCAGCAACATCATCACCAAGGAACTGGGCGGCCGCAACCGCCTGGCGATCATGCTGCTCGGCCCCCTGCTGCACCGCACGGGCAAAGCGGTCATCCCGGCCGCGGCCGGCGGTGACCAGATCGGCCCGCGCCCGGTGGACTTTCATCTGCAGGGCGTGCAGCGCATGGGCGCCCGGGTCGAAGTCAAGGACGGTGATTACGTAATCGAGGCGGATGGCCTGCGCGGGGCCGAGATCCATCTGGAGTATCCCAGCGTCACCAGCACCGAGAACCTGCTGATGGCCGCCAGCATGGCCCGCGGCCGCACCGTGATCCACAACGCCGCCATCGAGCCAGAAGTGGTGGACCTGGTGAGCTATCTGCAAAAGATGGGCGCCATCATTGACTACCAGGTGGACCGCACGTTTGTGATCGACGGCGTGGAGAAGCTCAGCGGAGCCAGCCACCGCCTGCTGCCTGACCGCATCGTAGCTGCATCCCTGGGCGCGGCCGCCGTGGCCACCCGCGGCGACGTGTTCGTGCGGAATGCGCGCCAGCAAGACATGCTGACCTTCCTCAACACCCTGCGCCGCGTGGGCGGCAAGTTTGAAGTGCAGGAAGATGGCATTCGCTTCTACCACGACGGGCCGCTGCAGGCCATTCACCTGGAAACAAGTGTGCACCCCGGCTTCATGACGGATTGGCAGTCCCCCTTCCTGCTGCTGCTGACCCAGGCCGAGGGCATGTCGGTTGTGCATGAGACCGTGTTCGAAGACCGCTTTGGCTATGTCAAAGCGTTGCAAGACATGGGCGCTGAGGTGGCGCTATATGACAGCTGCCTGGGCCACCGCTGCCGCTTTGCCAGTAGCAGTTACAAGCACAGCGCCGTTATCAAGGGTCCAAGCCAGTTGCGTTCCGCTGAAGTGATCGTGCCTGACCTGCGGGCTGGGTTTACTTACTTGATCGCAGCCATCATGGCCGAGGGCAAGTCTCGCGTGCACGGGATTGAGCACATCACCCGCGGGTACGAGGATCTGGAAGCCAGCCTGCGCAGCCTGGGCGCCCGCATCCAGGCTGTACAATAAACGGAGGAGACCCGATGGTAAGCAAAGAACTCATTGAAATCTTGCGCTGCCCTGATTGCGTACAGAACGGCAAGGGCGAGCTGGAATTTTATAAAGAGGCCTGGTTCGTGTGCGCGGAGTGCGGGCGCAAGTACCCGGTGATCGACGAGATCCCGGTGATGCTGATCGAAGTTGGCGACAAATGGGTCAGCACGCCCAAGGACCAGCTGGAAGTGCCGGCGCCCAAGACCGCGGCCGACTAAGGACTTGTGAGCACACTCAGCGGGCTGCTGGCTGAACTGCAAAGCGGCGACAGCACGCGTGCGGAGGCCGCCGCCACCGCCCTGCCCGCTCACGCTGAGGCAGCATTGGCGGGCCTGCTCCCTCTACTTCAAAGCAATGATCCTGAGACCCGCTGGTGGGCTGTACGCTCGCTGGCGGGTTTTTTGCATCCTGAGGCCAGCGAGCTATTGACCCAGGCGCTGGCGGACCCTGACGCCGGCGTGCAGCAGTGCGCCGCGCTGGCCCTGAGCCAGCGCACGCACGCGGGCGCCGTCGCCCCGCTGGTGAGCCTGCTGGCAAGCCAGGACAGCCTGCTGGCGCGGCTGGCAGGCGATGCGCTCGTGGCGCAGGGCGCGGCGGCGGTGGAACCGCTGGCGGCAGCTCTGCAAGATAGCCCATCGCCCAGTGCGCGCGTGGAAGCCGCCCGGGCTCTGGCGCTGATCGGCGATACGCGCGCCATCCCTGCCCTCTTCAAGCTGCTGGATAGCGAGTCGGCCATGCTGGAGCACTGGGCCAGCGAGGGTCTGCAGAAAATGGGCGTGGGTATGGCATTCTTCAAGCCATAAACGCAAGCCGCTACAATAGACCAATGAACAAAACCCTGCCGCTGGTAGACGACCTTCTCATTCCTCAAATGGGCTTCGGCACCTATGCGCTGAAGGACGCCAAGCAGGCCACATTGCACGCATTGCAGACCGGCTACCGCCACCTCGATACAGCCGACTATTACCGCAACCACGCCGAAGTAGGCCAAGCCATGCAAGCCAGCGGGCTGCGGCGCGAAGAGATCTTCCTGGTAACCAAGCTGTATGGCAGCAGCCTGGCCCCGGACAAAGTCGGCCCGGCGGTGGACCGCTTCCTGAAAGAGCTCAACACCGACTACATTGATCTGCTGCTGATCCATTGGCTGTCCGGCATCCCTGCGGATGACAGCCTGGCTGCGATGGAAACCACACGTGCAGCTGGCAAGGTACGCGCCCTGGGCGTCTCGAACTTCGAAGTGGAGGACATGCAAGCCGCCCTGGCAACCGGGCTGCCGGTTTGCAACAACCAGATCGAATACAACCTGGAGGAGCGCCCGGAGGATGTTGCCGAATTCTGCCTGGCGAATGACGTCACGGTGACGGCCTACAGCCCGGTCAAAGTGAGCGGCGGCGCCAAGACGCGCAAGCTGGTGGTTAGTCTGGCGGAGAAGTACGAAAGCACGGCAGAGCAAGTCACCCTGGCCTGGCTGATGGCCAAGGGCTTTATCGTCATCCCGCGCTCGAACAACCCCAAACATATCGAGAGCAACTTCCGCTCATTGGAACTCACACTATCGAAGGAGGATGTGGCCGCGCTCGATGCCAGCGAGTAGCGCGGCTGCAATTGCCATGAACAAAACGATCGCCCTGACCAACGAGATCCAGATCCCGCAGCTGGGCTTCGGCACCTCCGGCCTCAAGGAGATGGCGCAGGCCAGTGTGCTGCATGCCCTACGCATAGGCTACCGCCACATCGACACAGCCGACATTTACGAGACCCACACCGCAGTCGGCGCGGCGTTACGCGAGAGCGGCTTGCTGCGCCAGGATGTGTTCATCACCACCAAGCTGTGGCGCCATTCGGTAACCGCGGACAAGGTTGCGCCGGCCGTGGATCGCTTCCTGAATGAGCTCGGTACAGACTATATTGACTTGCTGCTCATCCACTGGCCGCGCGAAGAAGCTGAGCCGGAGGAGACGCTGCCCGCCATGGAAGCCGTGCGCCAAACAGGCAAAGTGCGCGCCTTGGGCGTATCCAATTTTGATGTAAGCCTGCTGGAACGTTCGCTCAAGACGGGCGTACAGATCGTGAACAATCAGAGCAAGTTCAACCTAGAAATGCGCCAAGATGAAATATTTGCGTTCTGCAAGGCCAACGACATCACAGTGACGGCCTACAGCCCCATCCGCAGCCTGGGCAGCGATGCCGCCCAAACGCTGCTGGGCAAGCTGGCCGCCACACACGGCGCCAGCCCGCAGCAGATCGCGCTGGCCTGGCTGCTGGGCAAGGGGCTCATCCCGATCCCGCGCTCTGCCAACCCGGCCAACATCGAAGCCAACTATCAGGCGCAGCAGATCGAGCTGAACGCTGAGGATGCCGCCGCGCTCGAGGCGGCACGCTAGTGGGCCACTCGTGGGTCTTCTGGGCCTTCGTCTCGGCGCTGTTCGCGGCGGCCACCACGCTGTTGGGCAAGCTGGGCATCAGCGGCATCAGCTCGGATGTCGGCGCGTTCGTGCGCACACTGATCGTGGTGCCAGCCATGGCGCTGGTGCTGTGGTCCACCGGCCAGTTCTCCCAGACGCAGGAGTGGACGCCGCGCAATGTGCTGCTGCTGGCGCTCTCCGGCTTGGCCACGGCGGCCTCGTGGCTGGCCTTTTACCGCGCCCTCAGCACGGGGCAAGCTGCACAGGTGGTTTCGATCGATAAACTCAGCGTCGTCTTCGTGGCGCTATTCGGCGCTACTCTGCTTGGCGAAACGCTCACTCCGCTGAACTGGCTGGGTATCCTGCTGGTGGCCGGCGGCACATTCCTAGTGGCGTTGCGCTGATGCCGAACCGCCTCGCCAACTCCAACTCGCCCTATCTGCTCCAACATCAGGACAACCCGGTGGATTGGTATCCCTGGGGACCGGAAGCCTTGGCCCGCGCCAAGGCCGAAGACAAGCCCATCTTTCTGAGCATTGGGTATGCGGCCTGTCATTGGTGCCATGTGATGGCGCACGAGTCGTTCGAGGACGAGACGACCACGGCGTACATGAACGAGCACTTCATCAACATCAAAGTGGATCGTGAAGAGCGGCCAGATATTGACGGCATCTACATGGGGGCCGTCGTGGCGATGACCGGCTCGGGCGGCTGGCCGATGAGCGTGTTTCTCACGCCGGATGGTGAGCCGTTCCTCGGCGGAACCTACTTCCCGCCCACGCCGCGCCACAACCTGCCATCGTTCATGGATGCGCTGCAGCATGTGCAGCGCATCTGGAGCGAGCAGCGCGAGCAGGTGCTGGAGAACGGGCGCATCATTACCCAACACCTGCAACCCTCTGCCGCGCAGCAAGCAGACGGCAGCCTGCCGCCCGAAGCGCTGAGCCAGGCGGTGATGGCGCTGGCCCAGGCTTACGACTGGCGGCACGGCGGCTGGGGCCAGGCGCCCAAGTTTCCGCAGCCGATGGCGATCGACTTCCTGCTGGCGCGGGCCACCCAAGGCGACCAGCTGGCGCTGGACATGGCGCGCCACGCCCTGCAAAGCATGGCGCTGGGCGGCATGTACGACGTGGTGGGCGGTGGCTTTGCCCGCTACAGCGTGGACAACTTCTGGCGCGTGCCGCACTTCGAAAAGATGCTATATGACAATGCCTTGCTGGCGCGTGCTTACCTGCACGGCTATCTGGTCACTGGCGACGAAAGCCTGCGCGAGATATGCGAGCGCACACTGGATTTTGTAGCGCGTGAGCTGCGCCATGCGGACGGCGGCTTCTACAGCAGCCTGGATGCTGATTCCGAAGGGGAGGAGGGCAAGTTTTATGTATGGAGCCTAGCGGAAATCCAGGCCAGTTTGGATGAAGCCCAGGCCGAGCTGGTGATCGCGGCCTATGGCGTGAGTGCAGCGGGCAATTTCGAAGGTCACAATGTCCTGCAACGTGTCAAAGGCGACGAAGAGCTGGCCAAGCAATTCGGCACGGACACAGCCGAGGTGCGCAGCCAGCTGGCCACGGCCCACGCCGCCCTGCTGGCCGCCCGCAGTCGCCGCGTGCGCCCAGGCACGGACGACAAGGTGCTGACCGCCTGGAATGGCCTGATGCTGATCGCCTACGCGGAGGCGGCCCGCTACTTGAAGCGACCGGATTATTTGCAGATCGCCCAAACCAACGCAGACTTCCTGCTGCGCGAGATGCACAACGGCAGCCGGCTGCTGCGCTCCTGGCGGGCAGGCCGCGCCGAGCACAACGCATACCTTGAAGACTATGCCGCCCTGACGCTCGGCTTGCTGGCGCTGTACCAAAGCGATGGTGATGTGCGCTGGTACTCGGCGGCCGAGTCGCTGGCGGGCGAATTCACTCAGCACTTTGCAGACCCGGCGGGCGGCTTCTTCGATACGCGCAGTGACCATGAGGCGCTGATCACACGGCCAAAGGACCAGCAAGACAACGCCACCCCCAGCGGCAACGCCCTGGCCGCGCTGGCGCTATTGCAGCTATATGCGTATACGGGAAACAGCGCTTTCCACGACACGGCCAGCGCCATGCTGGGCGGGATGGCCGCGGCCGCCGTTCGCTATCCCACCGCGTTTGCCCAGTGGCTATACGCAGGCAGCTGGCTTTTGGCCGGCGGCCGCGAGGTGGCCGTAGTTGGCGAGGGCGCAGATGCCTTGCTGGATACTTTGTGGAGCGCGTGGCGGCCGTTCGATGTAGCCGCCATCTCAGGAGTAGAGACCCCAGAAGGCGCGCCGCCCCTGCTCAACGACCGGCTGCTCAAGGATGGCAAAGCCACTGCGTATGTGTGCCGCAACTTCGCCTGCCAGTTGCCCGTGAACACTGCGGCCGAGCTGGCTCAGCAGCTGCAGAGCTAAGCGTCCAGTTCGTTCACTAAGCCGGTTACGTGAGCAAGTTCCTCAGAGATTGCAGCCTGCTCTTCTGCCGTTAGCTCGATCTGCGTGGCCTGGGCCAACGCCTCCCTGGCCAGCGCACCGTTGCCAAGCCGCACCGCCAGTTCTGTCTTGTACATGTTGGCGCGCACCCGCTCGAGCGGGCTGGCCTGCGGGTAGCGCGCCAGGCCATTATCCAGCGCCTGCAAGGCCTTCGCTTCGTCCCCGTGAGCATCGCCGAGGCGGGCGGCCACTTCAATAAAGTGCGCCAGGCCTTCGGTTTTCTCCTCGTCCTCTTCCGTGGCGCCTAGCTGCGAAACTCGCAACCAGTTGCCGCCCGGGTCCACAAGGCTGAAGCCAGTGACCGTGCCGAATTTCTTGCGCGGGCGCGTGACGCGCGGCAAGCCGGAAACGGGCAGCTTGCCAAAGGCGGCTCTGAGCCGCTCCGCAATGTGGCGATAGAACGCATCCGTATCCGGCACGACCACGATCGCAGTGCCATAAGAATCCGCGGGGTTAAAGCCCTCAATGCCGAAAATATGCAGATGGATATCCTCGTACTGCACTACGGCATAGGGGTTCGGCCGCAGCTGGCGGTAGGTGCGTTTGAAACCGAGGTTTTCGTAGAAAGTGACCGATTCGTCCAGATCTCGACAGGGAAAACAGGGATACGTACGTTCATTGGCCATTCGAGGACTATACCGTAAACGATCGCAGGACATTTTGTGCTCGAATGGCCTTTGTGGTTTACTAGGCACATGGACATTCGCTTGCACTTAGGCTCGGCCACCCCCGCATATAAAACCGCGCTGGGATCGGCGGCGGGCAGCAACATGGTGGAACGCATCTGGCAGCACGACCACACGGTGTGGGCGCCTGAGCCAACCGAGATCAGCAACCGCCTGGGCTGGCTGGACATTGCCGAACGCATGCGCCTGGAGGCCGCCGCCCTGATCCTGTATGCGCGCCAAGTGCAGAGCGAAGGCTTTACACACGCGCTACTACTTGGGATGGGCGGCAGCAGTCTTGCCCCGGAGGTGTATAGCAACTTTATGGGCGCAGCAGGCGGCATGCAGTTGGGCGTACTGGACAGCACCGATCCGGAGTATATTCGCCGATACGCCGAGCAGTACGACCCGGCCACCACGCTGTACATTGTCTCGACAAAATCCGGTGGCACGGTCGAGACGCTCTCGCTGTTCAAGTATTTTTACGATCAAGCCCAGTCAGCGCTAAGCGAACAAGCCGGCCAGCATTTTATTGCGATCACTGACCCGGGCAGCAGCCTGGCCACTCTGGCCGAGCGATACAAATTCCGCAGCATCTTTTTGGCCGACGCGAACATCGGCGGCCGCTATTCGGCGCTCTCGCATTTCGGGCTGGTGCCGGCTGCCTTGCTGGGCATAGACCTTGGCAAGCTGCTGGCCGCCGCCGAGGCGACCGCGGCCGCCTGCCGGCAGCCCGCCGCGCACAACCCAGGCCTGCAATTGGGCGTGGCATTGGGCGTGCTGGCGCAGGCTGGGCGCGACAAGGCGACCTTTGTTACCCCAACTCATCTACAAAACTTTGGGGACTGGGCGGAGCAGCTGATTGCCGAGAGCACCGGCAAGCACGGCCGGGGCATCCTGCCCGTGGTGGCCGAACCGTATGGCAGCTTGAGCGATTATGGTGAAGACCGCGTGTTCATTGCGCTGGGCGCAGCAGATGAAGCCGGCGCCCGCGTGCTGGCT
The DNA here is from genome assembly GCA_019454165.1 of Anaerolineales bacterium. Taxonomy (GTDB): domain Bacteria; phylum Chloroflexota; class Anaerolineae; order Anaerolineales; family UBA11579; genus JAMCZK01. The sequence continues at coordinate 1,604,034 of CP075367.1, forward strand.
GCTGCCCGCGCCGCCGGCCACCCGGTGATCGAAGTCAGTTGGGATGATGAGTACGCGCTCGGCGCGCAATACTTCCTGTGGGAGTTTGCCACGGCGGTGGCCGGGCATGTGCTCGGCATTCAGCCGTTCGACCAGCCGGATGTCGAGTCGGCCAAGGTGCAGGGCCGCGCCTTCGTAGAGGAGTACACGCGCACCGGCGCCCTGCCCGCTGGCCAGCAGCAGACGCTGAGCGCCGATGCGCTGCGCAGCGCCCTGGGCCGGGCCGCCGCGGGAGACTATGTAGCCCTGCAGGCCTACGCCGCGTCCAGCCCGCAGCTCACCGAGACGCTGCAAGAGTTGCGTAGCTATATCCTGCATACGCAGCATGTCCCCAGCACGCTGGGCTATGGCCCGCGCTTCCTGCATTCCACCGGGCAGCTACACAAAGGGGATGCGGGTCGCGGCCTGTTCATCCAGTTCGTCACGCAGCCTCCGGCCAATGACCTGCCAATTCCCGACGAGGCAGGCAAGCCCGACAGCGCGCTCAGCTTCGGCGTGCTGAAAGCGGCTCAGGCCCTGGGCGACGCGGCCGCGCTCCGCGCCGCCGGCCGCCGGGTGACCAGCTTCGCGGTCACCGGCAACCTGGTGGCGGAGCTACAGGCCGTGCTGCGAGAGTTGCAAAGATGAGCGCCGACCAATACAAGCAAGCCGCAGCCCAGGCGGCGGTCGCCTTTGTTGAAAGCGGCATGGTGGTTGGCCTCGGCCATGGCAGCACCGTGCAATATGCGCTCGAGGCGCTGGCCGCCCGGCTGCAGGCTGGCGAGTTGACCGGCATCATTGGCATCCCCTGCTCCAAGCACACCCAGAACGAAGCAACCCGCCTGGGCATCCCGCTCGGCGATATCAACCAGCATGCCCACATTGACCTGACGCTCGACGGAGCCGACGAAGTGGACCCGCAGCTGAATCTCATCAAGGGCGGCGGCGGGGCGCTGCTGCGCGAGAAGATCGTGGCGCAGGCCAGCCAGCGTGAAGTCATTATGGTGGATGAGGGCAAGCTCTCCGACGCGCTGGGCACGCGCTTTGACCTGCCGGTGGAAGTGCTGCCGTTCGCCTGGCAGCATGCCCTCGCTTTCATTACTGGCCTGGGCGGGGAGCCGCGCGTGCGCGAGCAGGCCGGCATGCCGGTGCTGAGCGACCAGGGTAATTATCTGCTGGATTGTGCCTTCGGCCCCATCGCTGAGCCGCAGACTTTGGCGCGCCAGCTGGAAAGCCGCGCCGGGATCGTAGAGCACGGCTTGTTCCTTGGCCTGGCGACGGATGTTTTCGTGGCCGGGCCTGCCGGGGTCAGACATCTCACCAGGGGGTAGTGTGCAACGCAAGATCTACGCAGATCCTGAACAGCTTGCCGCAGCAGCGGCCGCACTCGTAGCCGAGTGCGCCGCGGATGCCATTGCAGCCCGCGGCCGCTTTGACCTGGCGCTCAGCGGCGGCAGCACGCCGCTGAGCGCGTTTGCGCAGCTGGCCGCCCCGCCCTATCAAGAAGGTATTGACTGGGCCCGCGTATACATTTTTTGGAGTGATGAGCGCTGCGTACCCGCCACACACCCAGATAGCAACTACGGCGCGGCCAAAACCGCCCTGCTCGACCATGTGGCCATTCCGTCCGGTAACGTACACCGCATGCGCGGTGAGCTGGTGCCTGCCCAAGCTGCCGAGGAGTACCAGCAAGAGTTACAAACCCACTTTGCCACGCCAGCCTTCCCGGTCTTTGACCTGATCCTGCTCGGGTTGGGCACCGATGGCCACACGGCCTCGCTGTTCCCCGGCAGCGCGGCCCTGCGCACCGGCGAAGTGCCGGTGACGGAGAACTATGTCGCCAGCCTGGAAAGCTGGCGGCTGACCTTCACGCTGCCGCTCATCAACGCAGCCCGCCGGGTCGTCTTCCTGGTCTCGGGGGCAGGCAAAGCCTCGATCGTGCAAGAGATCATGCAGGCCGGCGGCCGCCCCCTGCCCGCAAAAGCAGTCAACCCGCACTCAGGCGGGTTGACTTGGTTGCTGGATGCGGAGGCAGCCAGTTTGCTCCCGGCAAAGTAACTACGGATTCGGTCGGCGGCCGACCAGCGCGATCACCAGCGCAATGATGGCCAGGAACAGCGCCACCACAACGGCCAGGATGATGACGTTGTTCGTCGTCATTCCACCTGAGTTACCAGACTCGCCCCCACCTTCGCCCGAACCGATGATGTCGATCGTGCCCTGACCCGTCTCCGGGTCAACATTCACATCAATGCTCGCTCCACCGGCACAAGCCGTCAGCAGTGCGCCACCCAAAATAGCAACCAGCAAGGTGAGCGCGAGTAGCTTCTTACTCAACATAATGAACCTCCTCAAAGATAAGTTCTACTCTGGCGAACGGACGCAAAAATAGGCCCGTTATGGCGCTGGCATGAGGAGGGAGTGAGCTAATGTGTTTTTAAGGGAGGGATGAATCCACAGATGAGCGCTAACTCTTTCGGCGCGCATCGCTACATCCAATGTAGCTGTGACTATTTGAGTTGTGCCGCGATGAGCGAAACCGGATGCAGCGCTTCGCGGCCCGTGCCGCTGGCGATCTGTGAACGGCAGGATACGCCGGCCGCGACCACATGCTGACCTTCGGCGGCGTTGCGCACGGCAGGGAACACGGCCAGCTCGCCAATTTGCATGGAGAGATCGTAGTGCTCAGCCTCATAGCCAAACGAGCCGGCCATGCCGCAGCAACCCGAGTTGACCTGCTCGACCTCGAAGCCGAGCTGGGTGAGCAGCGCGGCGGTGGCGGCGGCGCCAGCCGGCACGCCATCGTCGGCGGGCGCCTGCGCCTTCTGGTAGCAGTGCCCGTGCATTAGCACGGAGCGCTGTGCCGGTTGGGCCAATGCGCTGCGCAAGCCATCCAGCCCCTGGCGCAGCAGGAACTCATCCAGCATAAAGCTGCGGCGGGCCAGCGCGCTCACGCCATCCTCGCCGGGCAGCAAATCCAGATATTCGTCCTTGAACGTGTAGATCTCGGATGGCTCGATGCCCACGACGGGGACTTTGCGCTCGGGGTCCCATTCTTCGATGGTGTCCAGTACGCGGCGGGCGTGCTCTTTGGCCTGCGGCAGCAAGCCCTTGGAGATCAGCGTGCGGCCGGCTCCGTTAAAAGGCAGCACGGCCGCCTTGAGGCCGGCGGCGGCCAGCACGCGGATCGCATCCTCGGCGATCTCAGGATAGAAGAACTCAATGAATGGGTCAGGCAAGAAGAATACATCGGCTTCCTGTGGCGCAACGGCCCTAATCGCCCGCGCCGGCACGAACTTGGGCAGGCCGCGCTTGGCGGAGAGGCCGAATACCTTCTCACCCAGCGCTTTGCCAATGCCGCTCTGCAGCATCAAGTTGCTGATCGGCGCCACAGCGCGGCCCAGCTTGCCGAGCACGCCGATGTAGCCAAACAAATAGTCACGCAACGGGCGGCGGTGGGTCTTGTAATAGTCGTTCAAGAAGTCGTACTTGATCTTGGCCATGTCTACGCCGGAGGGGCATTCGGCCTTGCAGCCCTTGCACTCCAGGCACAGGTCCAGCGCGGCATGCGCCGCCTTTTGCGCATTGGCGGCCACCGCGCCTTGCCCCGGCAGGCCGGTCGAGATCATGGCGCGCAGCAGGTTGCCGCGGCCGCGGGTGCTATGTTCTTCCTCGCGCGTGGCCTGGAACGATGGGCACATCACGCCGCCGTCTTTGCGGCACACCCCTGCCCCGTTGCACATCTCGATCGCCCCGCTCAAACCGCCTTGGCTTGAAAAATCCAAAATAGGCAACCAGGGGTCAGACGTGTATTCCGTGCCATAGCGCAGGTTGAGATGCATCGGCTGTGGGTCGAGGATCTTGCCCGGGTTCAGGCGCGCCTTGGGGTCAGCCGCACGCTTCAGGTCGCGGAAGGCGTTGTTGATCTCCGGCCCAAAGGTCTCTTCCAACCACTCGCCATGCGAGAGGCCATCGCCGTGTTCGCCGCTCATCGAGCCGTTATATTGCTTGGCGGCCGCCATGACGTCTTGCGTGATGCCGCGCATCTGTTCAATGCCGCGCAGAGTCTTGAGATTGATCAGCGGGCGCACATGCAGACAGCCCGCCGAGGCGTGGGCATAGAAATCGCCGCCAGTGCCATACCCCTCCAGGATGCGCATAAAAGCGCGCACGAACTGGCCGAGGTTCTCAACCGGTACAGCCACATCTTCAATAAAGGGCAGCGGCTTGGCATCGCCCGGGCGCGACATCAGCAGCCCGAGGCCAACTTTGCGCACGCCCCACACATTGTCTTGCTCAGCCTGGGTGATGGCGCGCACCGCACCGGGGCCAAGCGTGGCCAGGCGCTTTTCCAGTTCCTCTTCCGAGTCACCCGCAAATTCGATGATGAGAATGGCAGCCGGATCGCCCTTCACGAAGCCGAGGCGCTGGGCATAGGCCGGCACGCTGCGCGCCAGGTTGATCATGGCACGCGGGATGAGTTCGATAGCCGAAGGCTCCAGCTTCAGCAAGTCAGGCGCGGCGTCGCACGCTTCGGCAATGCTGGGATACGAGAGCACGCCCAGCACGGTGCGCCTGGGCTTGGGCACCAGACGCAGCTGCATACGCTTGAGCACCACCAGCGTGCCCTCCGAGCCGACGATGGCCGGCGCCAGGTTGATATGCCCCTCGGCCACCGGTGGATACATATCCCCCGCGCCGGCACGCGCCCACATGGGCGGCCGGCTGGGCGACCAGGGCAGCAGGTAGTTCAAGCTGTAGCCGGAAGCCCGCCGCCAGGTGCGCGGCCAGCTCTGCTTGATGCGCTCGCCATGCTGCTCACGGATGCTGAGGGCCTGGCGGTACAGGCTGCCCTCGAGCGTGTCCGCCTCGGCGCGGTTGAGCGCATCCTGCAACGCCATCTCTTCCAGCCGCGCCCGCGAGCCGTCGGCGAGCAGCACATCACTGGCAATGATGTTGTCGGAGGTCATGCCGTAGCTGATGGAGTGCGCGCCGGTGGAGTTGTTGCCGGCCATGCCGCCCAGTGTGGCGCGGTCAGATGAGGCCGGGTCTGGGCCGAACATGAGGCCGTGGGCCGCGGCAGCTTTATTAAAGGCGTTGAGGACGATGCCGGGCTGCACCCAGGCGGTGCGCTGCTGCAGGTCGATCTCCAGGACTTGGTTGAGATACCGGGTGAAATCCAAAATAATCGCCGGGCCAATCGTCTGGCCGGCCAGGCTGGTGCCCGAGCCGCGCGGTAGGATGGGCAGGCCGTACTGCGCGGCCAGCTCTACGATGGCTTCCAGGTCTTCTTCATGGCGCGGCAAGGCAACGCCCAACGGCTCGATCTGGTAGATGGACGCATCCGTGCTGTACAACCGACGGCTGGGAGCATCCAAACGCAATTCGCTGACAGTGCGCTTACGCACTTCAGCGGCAAAGTCTTGCAACAGCTCAGGGGCCATTATTCGACTTCCCTCGGGGATGCGGCAGCCGCGGCTTTGCGGCCTTTGGCAAATTCGCTAAAACGCGCCAGCAGACGGCCAGGCAGGCGCCCGCTGAGCCTCACTCCGGTGCGAGTGTGCTCCACCACATCCACCTGCCCTTGTTCGTGGAACAGGGCGATGAGCGCGCCCTGCTCGTACGGCAGCAACACTTCGATCGGCGTTAGCGTTTCGTACAGCTTGCGGGTGACGGCTGCTAGCAATTCATCCAAGCCTTGCTTGGTGAGCGCGGACACCGCGACCGCGCCATCAAACTCGGCCAGCGCGGCCTGCGCCGCGGCCGGGTCATCCAGCCGGTCGATCTTGTTGAGCACGGTCAGCATGGGCACATGCCGCGCCTCGATCTCGTCCAGCGTCTGCATCACCGCCTCGGCATGCTCGTGAACATTGGGATGGGTGACATCCATGACATGCAGGAGTAGGTCGGCTTCTTTGACTTCTTCCAGCGTGGCTTGAAATGCCTTGACCAGGCCATGCGGCAGCTTTTGAATAAAACCCACTGTATCGGTGAACAAGGCTTCGCGACCACCAGGCAAACGCACTTTGCGCGTGGTCGGGTCCAGCGTGGCGAACAGCTTATCGGCCACATAGACCTGCGCATCCGTCAGGGCGTTGAGCAGCGTGGATTTGCCGGCGTTGGTGTAGCCAACCAGCGCAATGATGGGAATACGCGCTCGTTTACGCTGGGCGCGGTAACGGCCGCGGTGGGCGCGCACCTTCTCCAGGTCGCTGCGCAGGCGCGAGATGCGCTTGCCGATCTCGCGCCGGTCAGATTCCAGCTGGGTTTCACCCGGGCCGCGTAGACCCACACCGCCCACGCCGCCGGAGCGGCCACCGCCACCGCCGGATTGGCGCGCAAGGTGGGTCCAGGCGCGCGTCAGGCGCGGCAGGCGGTACTCGTACTGCGCCAGCTCGACTTGCAGCGCGCCTTCATGCGTGCTGGCATGCTGGGCAAAAATATCCAGGATGAGCGCGGTGCGGTCGATCACGCGGCGTTTGGTGCCGAACTCTTCTTCAAGCTCGCGCTGGTGGCGCGGCTGCAGTTCATCGTCAAACAGGATCACCTGAGCGTCCAGCTCTTCAGCCAGAGCTTTGATCTCCTGCACCTTGCCTTTGCCGATCAGTGTCTTGGGATTGGGCGCATTGATGCGCTGGTAGGTCTGGGTGACCACTTCAAGCCCGGCTGTATCGGCCAGTAAGGCCAACTCATCCAGCGAATCCTCCAGCGGCAGCAGACCCGGGTCAGCCGCGATCTGCACGCCCACCAAAATGGCGCGTTCAGGTACGCGCTCGGTGTTGTGCAGTTTGCCTTTTGCCATCTATCGCCTTCGTTGCAGCCAGTCAGAAATGCGCTCGACGCCCTCGCGCAGGCGGGCCACATCGGTGACCAGCGAGACGCGGAAATAGCCCTCGCCGTGCTGGCCGAAGACCACCCCGGGCGTAGTGCTAACGCCGCACTCGCTCAGCATGGCGGCGCAGAACTCCATGCTGCTCTCGCCGTTGGGTACCGGCGCCCACACGTACAGTGCAGCCTGCGGCGGAGCGACGCGCACGCCGGCGCGGTGTAGGCCATCCACCACGGCATCACGGCGCTCCTGGTAGATGCGGTTGCGCTCGTTCAGCCAGGTCTGGTCGCCCAGCATGGCTAGCTCGCCAGCCGCCATCAGCGGCGCAAAGATGGCCGAATCCTGCTGGCTCTTGTAGGTCTCAATGTACTTGAGCGCTTGCGGGTGGCCAACCGCCATGCCCACGCGCCAGCCGGCCATGTTGTAGGTCTTGGACAGCGAATTGAACTCAACCGTCACGTCTTTAGCGCCCGGCACCTGCAGGATGCTGGGGGCGCGGTAGCCGTTGAAGCCCACATCGCAATACGGGTTGTCGTGGGCCACGAGGATGTTATGTTTGCGGGCGAAGGCAATGACTTTCTCAAAGAAAGCCAGGTCAGCAATGGCGCCGGTGGGATTGTTGGGATAGTTGAGCCACAGGATCTTGGCACGGCGCAGCACATCGGCCGGCACGGCATCCAGATCCGGCAGGAAGGCGTTCTCCTCCAGCAACGGCATGAGGTGCACCTGCCCACCGGCGATCTCGGTGCTCTTGGCGTAGACCGCGTAGCTGGGGTCAGGCACCAGGGCCACATCGCCCGGATTGAGCACCGCCTGGCTGAGGATGAACAGGCCTTCTTTGGAACCGAGCAGGTCGATCGCCTCAGTGGCCGGGTCGATCTCCACATCAAAGCGGACCTTGTAGTACTCGGCCACCGCCTTGCGGAACTTCTGCGTCATGCCGAGGGTGTAGCCATGCGTATCGGCGCGCTGGGCGGACTCGAACATGCCTTCAAGGATGAAGCCGGGCGGCGGCAGGTCCGGGCTGCCAATATCCAGGCGCACCACATCAGTGCCCTTGGCGCGCAGAGTGGCAATGCGCTTGGCCAGGTCTGCAAAAAAGTATGGTTTGAGTGCTGCAATGCGATGAGCGGGCTGTAGTTCCATAAGGGCGTAGTTTACCTCTGAAAGCAAGAAAGTCCTCACTTCGATAGGTAAGCGCGAGCGTCAAGCGCCACCCAAACTCCATCCGGTACTTACACAGGTCCTAGCTGCTAACAGAAACAAGATATTGTGGATAGCTTGCGCGGTAGCCAAGGGCATGGCCTATGCGCCCCAGCAAGCCAAAGATCACTCGCTGAGCAAACGGTGGCAGCCCAGCCAGGTAACCGCCATGCTTGAGTAAGGTCTGCATAGATACGGCTAACTGTAATGGATTGGGCTTGCCATCCGAGCCAACCTTGCCATCCCGCGCCAGCCCATACTGAGTGGCTATCGTGTTTAGTGTGTCGATGACTGCTTCGGGACTGGAGTACTCAAATGTGTCTGTCTGGATCATGTGCAGATCTTCATCTCCTGTGTTCCAGGGATGAATGTGGGGTTTCTTGGCAGGCAGCGTGATCGTATCGCCAGCTTGGGCAAGGTATTCTTTGCCATCAAGTACATATGTGCAGGATCCGGCCAAAATTTCAAATTTCTCTTCCCACCACATATGAAAATGGGCAGGCAGGTCTTGGCCCGAATGCGCGCGGTAGAAATATTCAACCTGAAAGCCATTTCCCTGGGTTTCATTTTCTGTTTTGAGAACCACAGCCCGGACACCGGCTTGTGAGTTTTCAGCTACAAACCCTGCTTCAATCATGCCTTCGTCCACCTTTCTGGTTTGAAGTGGCTGGCTTTATCCTACTCGCTTTTTAGGAGCAGCCAGAAGCAGAGGTTGCTTGCAACTACTGCCTCAGCACCCACGCCAGCACCACTTCGCCCACAATCTGCAAGCTCTCAGCCGAGATCTTGTCCAGGGTGTCCTGGCTGGTGTGCCAGTATGGGTAATCGAAGTCGATGATGTCCACCGCGGGGATCTCACGGGCCAGGAACGGGGTGTGGTCATCCATGATGGTGAACTTGGGCTCGTTGATGAACACGTCGCCGTAGCCCAGCTCAGCCGCCTGCGCCCAGATCTCGGCCGCCAGCCGCGGATCTGAACTGCGCTCCAGGTAGATTTGCAGGTCAGCATCGCCGATCATATCGAGGATGACGACCGCGTCCGGCAGCTCAGCCAGCGAGTCCGCCACCAGGCGGCTGCCCATGATCCAATCCCAGCCGTCGATGCCGCCATTGTCCTCCGCGTCGAAGAAAGCCAGGGTCACCGTGGCCGCCGGGTCATGCTGCGGCAGCACGCGGGCCAGCTCCAGCAGCACAGCCACGCCCGAGGCACCGTCGTTGGCGCCGGGCACCGGCTGCAGCTGCAGGACCGGGTCAGGATCATGGTCGGCGAAGAAGCGGCTATCGTAGTGGGCGCCCAGGATGATCCAGGGAGCGCCCTCGGCGCTTGGGCGCGTGGCGAGAATGTTGTAGACCGGCTTGCCTAGCAACTCGCCCGCGGGTTGCTCCACCTGCCAGCCGTAGCTTGCCAGCATGTCGGCAATATAGGCGCGGGTCTGCTCGTGCGCCAGGCTGCCAGGCGTACGCGGGCCAAAGGCCATTTGCGCCTCGGCGTGGGCATATGCGCGTTGGCCGTCAAAGGCGGCCGGCGCGTTGTGGCCTGGCAGCAGCTGGCTTACTCCGATACCGACCAGCACCAGAGCCATCCCCATCAAGGCCACAGCACGCAATTGGCGTGAACTTAGATTCCATTTACGGGCTTGCATACTAGGCCGCTTGCAGCTGCCCAGTCAGGTAGGCGTCTAAATCATTCAAGGCGCGCTCAGAATATGCCTTGGCGCGGTCACGGCGGCCCATGCGACCCGTGATCTCAAGCGGAGGCATGATCCCGTAGTTGGCTTTCATCGGCTGGAAGTCGGACTCATCGGCATGCGTGACATAGTGGCACAGCGCGCCCAGCATCGTAGTGGGCGGCATTTGGAGCAGCGGCTGCCCGGCATGCAGGCGGGCCGCGTTCAGCCCGGCCAGCAGGCCAGTGGCGATGTTGCCCACGTAGCCTTCAACGCCGGTGATCTGGCCGGCGAAGAACAGGTCAGCCCGTGTGCGGAATTGCAGCGTGGGATCGAGCAGCCGCGGCGATGAGATGAAGGTGTTGCGGTGCATCTGGCCATAGCGTTCGAACACCGCATTTTGCAAACCGGGGATCATGCGAAACACGCGCTTCTGGTCAGGGAACTTGAGATTGGTTTGAAAGCCGACCAGGTTATAGAGCGTGCCAGCCAAGTTGTCCTGGCGCAGTTGCAGCACCGCATACGGCCGCTTGCCGGTGCGCGGGTCGCGCAAACCGACCGGGCGCATCGGGCCGAAGGCCAGCGCCCGCTCGCCGCGCTCGGCGATGATCTCGACCGGCAGACAGCCCTCGAAGAATTCGTGCGCGCCCGTGCGTACGCCGGCGCCATCATCGGTCTGCAAATGGTTCTCGAACTCGCGCAGCTCAATGCGCTCGGCGGCCAACAGTGCCGCCAGGAAGGCGCCGTACTCCTCACGCGTCATCGGACAGTTGATGTAATCACCCTGCTCCTCCTCGCCGCGGTCATAGCGCGAGGCGCGGAACGCAACGCTCATGTCAATCGAATCCAAGCTGACGATAGGCGAAATGGCATCGTAGAAGAACAGGTGCTGCTCACCACTGAGCTTGGCAATCGACTGCGACAGGTTGGACGAGGTCAGCGGCCCGGAGGCGATGATGGTCAGGCCATCGGGCACCTCTGGCATTTCTTCGCGCACCAGCGTGATGCTGGGGTGCGCCTGGATACGCCGGGTGACCGCCGCGGCAAAGCCGTCCCGGTCCACTGCCAGCGCCCCACCCGCCGGCAACGCCGTCTCCTGGGCCACCTTCATCAGCAGGCTGCCCATACGCCGGATCTCGTTCTTGAGCAGGCCACCGGCGCGGTCTGGCAGATCAGACCCCAAGGAATTGGAGCACACCAGTTCGGCCAGGTGCTCGCTCACATGCGCTCCGGTCGGCATGGCCGGGCGCATCTCATACAGGGCCACCTGCAAGCCGGCTTCGGCGGCTTGCCAGGCGGCTTCGCTGCCCGCCAGGCCGCCACCCACGATTATGAGGTCAGATTTAGGGGTCATAGAAAAGCTATTCTATCAAGCGAGCTGGCACTGTCCTGTATGTCATTGCGAGGAGTGCTGAAGGTTGCATTCCATGCAACCTTCAGCCGACGAAGCAATCCCCAAGATAGTCTCCAAACTAACCAAAGATTGCTTCGCTCCGCTCGCAATGACAACCTACTCCCCCAAACTCCCCTGGCATAGAACTTGCATCTTTAGGAGTGCATCCCTATAATCCACTCGCTTCCAGGAGCACAAAATGGCCTTCACCCCTATTCAGCGCCAGGGCCTTTCCCAGCGCCCGCAAGCCACCGCCCACCTCGCTCAAACCATGAGCCTGCTTGGGCTTAACTTGCAAGAATTGAACCAGAAGATCGAATCGGCGCTGGCCGCCAACCCGGCGCTGGAGCTGCTGGAGGGCCGCCACTGCCCTAGCTGCGGCCGCTTGCTGCGGCCCGGCGCCCGCTGCGGCGCGTGCGTCTCCATCGATACCGCCAAGGGTGACGAGCCGGTCGTGTTCATCGCTCCGCCGGAGGATGGCTTCGGCCGCAGCAGCCGCAGCGGCGAAGAGCTACCCGAGGACTTCAACGCCGCCCAGCCGGAAGACTTGGCCGGCTACGTACTGCGCCAGATCGCCGGCGAGCTGACCGCCAAGGAGCAGGAGATCGCCGCCCACTTGCTGACCAGCCTGGATGACGACGGCCTGCTGACCGTGCCCCTGCTGGAAGTGGCGCGCTACCACCACGTACCCGTTACCGATGTGGAAGAAGTCGCCCGCATGATCATGATGGCCGAGCCGATCGGCGTCGGCGCCAGCTCGACCAGCGAAGCCATGCTGACCCAACTGCGCGTCCTGGGCGAGCAGGTGCCCAACTTCGACCTGTGCGCACGCGCCATCACCGATGGCCTCAGCGCGCTGAGCAAGAAGCAATATACCGAGTTGGGCAGCCTGCTCGGCGTGAGCAAAGCCAAAGCTCAGCAAGTTGCCGAGTTCATCGCCGCCAACCTGAACCCGTTCCCCGCCCGCGCTCACTGGGGCAGCCTGCGCACCCCCACCACTGACGCGCCGGCGGTCTACCAACGCCCTGATCTGATCATCAAACAGCAGGAGGACGGCCGCCTGGTGGTCGAGGTCACCTGGCCGCTGCGCGGCGTACTGCGCGTGAATCCCCTGTTCCAGCAGGCGCTGCAAGAAGCGCCAGAAGACAAGTCTGACCAATGGAAGATCGATCTGGAGCAAGCCAACCTGCTCATCAAATGCCTGGCCCAGCGCAACCAGGCCATCGTGCGCCTGATGCAAGTGCTGGCCGTGGTGCAGCGCCAATTCATCCTGGGTGGCGATGCCCATCTGCGTCCGTTCACCCGCGCCACCATCGCTGAAGAACTAGGCGTGCATGAGTCGACTGTCTCGCGTGCTGTTGCCGGCAAATCTGTAGAGCTGCCTTCGGGCAAGATCGTGCCGTTGGCGCAGTTCTTTGACCGCAGCCTGCACATTCGCACCGCGCTGAAGAAGATCGTGAAGGACGAAGGCAAGCCGCTCAGCGACACCACCCTGGCCAAACTGCTGGCCAAAGAAGGCTATGAAGTTGCGCGGCGCACCGTCGCAAAATATCGCACAATGGAGGGCATCCTGCCGGCGCACTTACGCAAGCCGCAGGCGGTTGGCTAAATGACACTGACCATCAGCGACCTCTCGCCCTTCAAGCGGCGCAGCGCAGGCAACGAAGAAATTCATGCCCTGCTCGATCTGCTGCCGCACCCTACCTTGATCGCCAGCGCCCGCACGGGGCGCATTTTGTTTTCCAACGGCGCCGCCACCGAGCTGACCGCTTTCACCCGCAAAGAGCTCAGCGAGCTGGCCGTCAGCACCCTGCTGCCCGAGCTTGCGCTCAGCGAGCGCGGCAAGCAAGCCGGTACGCTGGTGAAGCGCAACAGCCAAAGCCTGGCGGTATTCACCACCGTCAGCACACTGAGCGGCACCGACCAGTGGCTGGCCCTGACCCTCGAAAGCAGCGCCAGCATTCCAGCCAGCGAAGACAACCGCCAGCGCTGGGAAGCATTGCACCTGCTCAGCCTGGCCTCACAACAGCCCGAACTGGCCTCGGCCTACCGCCAGATCCTACAAGCCGGCGCGCTGCTCACTGGCGCCCGTCATCTGGTGCTCTACACGCCGGGCGCCGACGGCGCGCTGCAAGTACAGGCCGTGCACGGCAGCAGCGTAGACTTCCCTGCCCAACTGGATGCCCAAGACCTGGCCGCCCTTCGCGTGCCCAAGGTATGGCAACCCGGCCGCAGCATCGAATCCCAATTGCAGCGCGCCGCCCATGCCAGCAAGCTGAGCTACCTGGCCACGACTCCGCTCGACCTGACCCAGCCGGAGGCCGGCCTGCTGGCTGCCGCCGATGAAGACTCCCGTCCCAGCGAAGAACTGCTGACCCTGCTGCAGATCCTGGCCGCCAGCGCGGCCACCGCCGCCCTGAACGCCCACATGAGCAGCACCTGGCGGCGCGACGCTGGCCGCCTCTCCGAAAGCGAAAAAGTCAGCACAGTCCTGCACGAACATATGCAGGACGGCGTGCTGTTCACCGACACCAACCTACGTCTGACCGAGCTCAACATGGCCGCCGAGGCCATGCTGGGCTACTCGCAGGCCGAGGTGGCCCAACGCCCAGTGCACGAAGTGCTGATCGGCACCCGCGCCTTGCTGCCCGAGCTCGAGCTGGCCCTGCAGGGCAGCGAAGTAATGGAGCTGGGCAAGCGCAAACTCCTGCGCCGCGACGGGCAGGAGTTCCTGGCGCTAGTGCGCCTGGCGCCCATCGCCCCCAACGGCAAGACCACCCGCCTGGCGATTCTGATCAGTGACCTGAGCGAGCACGAAGCTTTCCACTTGCAGACCTCGCAAATGAGCGACCGCGCCTGGCTGGGCGATGTCGCCGCCATCTTCGCCCACGAGATGCAGAACCCACTCAACAACATCAGCACCTCGCTGCAGCTCATGCAGATGAGCCTGCCCGAGAACGACCCGGGGCACGAGCAGTTGCGCACCATGCTGGAGGATTGCGAGCGCCTGGCGCGCTACATGCATTCCATGCTGGGCGTGGCGCGCGGCCGCGCCCACCAGCCGGAGCCGATGGACATCGCCGAGTTCTGCCGCCAGCAGGTGGCCCGTTGGCGCGTGCGCTTGCAGCGCAAGAACATCAAGGATCACTTGCAGATCGCCGAGGACATTCCCTTCATCATGGGGGATGCCCACGCGCTGGAGCAAGTCTTCACCAATCTGTTCACCAACGCCATGCAAGCCATGAGCAACCAGGAGAGCGGCTTGCTGGCGCTCAACGTCAGCCGTGCAGGCGATGACATGGTGGAAATTGTGATCTCAGACAACGGCCCCGGCGTGCCCGAGGACCTGCGGGCACGCATCTTCGAGGCCTTCTTCACCACCAAGGGCGGTGAGGGCACCGGCCTGGGCCTCTCGATCACCCGCCGCATCGTCATGGCCCACAAGGGCGAGATCACGCTGGAGAGCTTCCCCGGCGGCACCATGTTCAAACTGCGCCTGCCCATCGCCCAAAATTAAGGAGCCCACCACGATGACATTGACCGTATTGGTGATCGAAGACGAAAAGCCTGCCCGCGACAACGTAGCCACCTTCCTCAAAAAGAAGGATTACGAAGTATTGGAAGCCGCTGACCTGAAGACGGGCAAGGAGCTGCTCTTGCAGGGCAGCCCTGACATCGTGCTGCTGGATGTGCAGCTGCCGGATGGGCTGGGCACCTCCCTGCTGGAGGAGACCGTCTCGATGCCAATGCGCCCGCTGATGGTGGTGATCACCGGCAACGGCGACATCAACATGGCGGTCGAGGCCATGAAGAACGGCGCACATGACTTTTTGCAAAAGCCGGTTGACCTGAAACGGCTGGAGAAATCGATCCAACGCGCCGGCGAGATCGTGGCCATGCGCCGCGAGCTGCTGCATCTGCGCGAGACCCAATATGGCGACTTTGTGCTGGGCAACAGCCCGGAGATGAAGCTGCTGCTGCAACAAGCCGAGCGCGGCGCCCAGGCCGGCGTTTCGATCCTGATCCAGGGCGAGACCGGCGTCGGCAAGGAAGTAGTGGCCAAGCATATTCACAAAATCGGCCCGCGCCGAGACAAGCCCTTCATGGCCATCAACTGCGCCGCCTTCCAGAGCACCATGATCGAGTCTGAGCTGTTCGGACACGAGGCCGGCGCCTACACCGGCGCTGACAAGAAGAAGATCGGCCTGATGGAGCAAGCCAACGACGGCGTACTGTTCCTGGACGAGATCTCGTCCATGGCGCCGGATATGCAGGCCAAGTTGCTGCGCGCCCTTGAAGAGCGCGCCTTCCGCCGCATGGGCGGCAATACCCTCATTAAAGTGGATGTACAGATATTGGCTGCCTCCAACCGCAACCTGCCTGAGCTGATCGAAAAAGGCGAGTTCCGTGAAGACCTGCTGTACCGTCTCAACACCCTGCAGCTCAAAGTTCCGCCCTTGCGCGAGCGCAAGCAGGACATTCCAGAGCTTGTGGGCTTCTTCGTGGGCCATTTCAATTCCAGCATGGGGCTGAATGTCCAGGATGTGACCCAGAAGGCTATGCAGGTGCTCGTTGACTACAACTGGCCCGGCAACATCCGCGAGTTGCGCAACGTGCTTGAGCGTGCTATGCTCTTTTGCGACGAAGCGGCCATTGATCTGGCACACCTGCCCGCCGAGCTAACCGCCCCCCAACCCACCAGCAAAAAGAAATAACCAAGACGAACCCTCGCGGCTTACATCATGGATCAAGCTCTCGGCCCAAGCCAGGGGGGACCTGCGTCTTCACGCGTCTTGTGGCCCAAGTTCGTTCTGCCGCCAAAATTCGCTGACCCCACCGTAAACCGCCAGGCGGGCATGCTCAACTTCATGCTGTGGGTCGGCATGGCCATCATTGTGGTGCACATCGGCATCACTTTGATGATCCCCACAACCCCATTTCTAAACATTAGTTTTGAACTGATGGTGGTCGCGCTGCAGGCGGCTTGTTTAGCGCTCCTGCACCTGCGCAAGCCACGGGTCGCCGCGTTCATTTACATATTTGGTTTGTGGCTGGTGGTTTCCATATGGGCGACTTCTCTTGGAGAGGTAACCAGCACCGGCATCAGCACCTTGTACACCGTCATCCTGGTGGCCGGCGTGCTGCTTGGGCCAGCGGGCGGACTGGGGCTGGCCGCGCTCAGCACGCTGGCGGTGGGCTACATCGCCATCGCCAATCCCACCGTCGCGGGCCAGACCGATTGGGCGCCCACGGTTATCGTCATCCTCAATTTTGTGCTGGTAGCGGTCATGGCCATCATTGGCGAGCACGCGTTGCGCACTTCGCTCCTCAGCGCCGAGCTCAGCCATTCGCTGCTGAGCCAGCGCAGCGCCCAGCTGCAGGCCGCCGCTGACATCGGCATGGCGGCCACCACCAGCGCCGATGTAGATGATTTCCTCAAGGCGGTCACCCAGGTGATCGCCGAGCGCTTCAACCTGCACCATGTCTCGATCCTGACCCTGACCCAGGGCACCAGCGAGCTCTCGCTGAATGCGCTCAGCCAGGGCGGCCAGGTGAGCGCCACCATGCCCAGCTTCCCGCTCGATACGGCTACGCCCGGCAAGAGCATCATTGCCCACGTGGCGCGCACCCGCAAGCCCTACCTGGCCACCGATGTACGCACCGACCCGCTGTACCTGCATGATGACAGCCTGGGCGACCCGCGCTCGGAGATCGCCGTGCCGATCATGGAGGGCGCCCGCCTGTTTGGCGTGCTGGATGTGATCAGCAACAAACACACGCTGCTGGGCACGGATGATCTGAACGCGCTGCAGATCCTGTGCAATCAATTGGGCACAGTCATCTACAACAAGCGATTGCTGCAGCTCTCCCGCCGTCATCTGGAAGAAACCCGCGCCTTGCACGCCATTGCTACGGCCGGCATGGAAACCTCGAACGAGGATGAGTTCCTGCAGCAAGCCGCCCGCGTGGTGGGCAAATCGCTGTTCTCCGAGAATTTTGGCATCCTGCTTATCGACCACGACCGCAAGGTCCTCGAGCACAAGGCCTATCACCAAACTGGCAACTTCCCCACCCCTGCCATCCCGCTCGGGCGCGGCATCTCGGGCGGTGTAGCGCTGAGCGGCAAAGCCACCCTGGTGGGCGACGTTACCCGCGACCCTGACTATCTCTTGGTAGACGAGCGCGTGCGTGCTGAAATGTGCGTGCCGCTGCGCATCAACGGCGAGATCATTGGCGTACTGGATACCGAGAACCACAAGCGGCACGCCTTTACCCAGGCCGACCTGCAGCTGCTGGAGGCGCTGGCCGGCCAGATCTCGCTCTCGCTCGAGCGCATTCGCCTGCTGGCAGACACCGAGCGCCGCGCCGAAGAATTGGCCGAGACCCTGAAGCAGCAGGAAGAGCTGGCCCGCCTGCGCGATCAGTTCGTGCAGAACGTCTCGCATGAGTTCCGCACCCCGTTGGCGATCGTCAGTGGCTATATCGAGATCCTGAGCAGCGGCGATCTTGGCCCCCTGCCCGCCAGCTACCATGAGCCGGTCGAGATCATTTTGCGCCGCACCGAAATGCTCACCCGCCTGGTGGAAGATCTGACCTCTTTGCTGAACCTAGAAGACCAGCGCAACGATTTCACCACGCTGCATCTCAGCGATGTGCTCAACACGATCTACACCAGCTTGCGCGCCAAGGCGCTGGCTCAGCAGTTGGAACTGGCGTGGGAGGTTGAACCGGGGCTGCCCCCGCTCCACGGAGAAGAAACCCTGCTGCGCACGATGGTGGCCAGCCTGGTCGACAACGCCATCAAGTTCACGCCCGAGGGGCGCGTGGAGTTGCACGCCAGGCAGGATGGCGAGCACATCCGCATCGAGATCCACGATACAGGCATCGGCATCCCGCAAGAGCAGCAGGATCGCGTGTTCGACCGCTTCTATCAGATCGATGGCAGCAGCTCGCGCCGCTTCGGCGGCACAGGCCTGGGCCTAGCGTTGGTGAAAGAGATCGTAGAACTGCACGGCGGCGAGATCAGCCTGCACAGCGCGCCGCGGCAAGGCACCACCTTCATCGTGCGCCTGCCAGCACTCCCCCACAACTAAAAGAACAGCGGATAGCGCTGAGGCTGCGACTCGTGCATCATGCGGTAGACCGTGTAGAAGATGTCTTCCGTATTGGGCTTCGACCAGTAATTGCCATCGCTGCCGTAGGCTGGGCGGTGGGCTTTGCCGCTCAGGGTGCGCGGAGCTGAATCCAGCCATTGGTAGCCGCCCTGCTTCTCCAGCACCTCCTGCATCATAAAGGCCGAAGTGCCGCCAGGCACATCCTCATCCAGGAACAGCACCCGATTGGTCTTCTTCAGCGATTCGACGATGCGGCCGTGCAGGTCGAACGGCATAAGTGATTGCACATCGATCAGCTCGATCTCGATGCCCTGGGTAGCCAGCGCATCCGCGGCCTCGGCCGCGATGCGGCATAGCGGGCCATAGGTCACCACGGTCACATCGCTGCCCTCACGCAATACTTCGGGCACGCCCACTGGCACCGTAAACTCAGCGATGTTGTCCGGCAGGCGTTCTTTGAGGCGGTAGCCGTTGAGCACTTCCACCACCACCGCCGGCTCATCCGCCGTCAGCAGCGTGTTGTAGAAGCCAACCGCCTGGGTCATGTTGCGCGGCACCAGCACCAGCATGCCCCGCAACAGGTGCAGGGCGCCCGCCATCAGCGAACCGGAGTGCCAGATGCCTTCCAGGCGGTGGCCGCGCGTGCGCACGATCAGCGGCGCCTTCTGCCCGCCCTTGGTGCGCCAATGCAGCGTGGCCACATCATCCGAGAGGATCTGCAGCGCATACAACAAATAGTCGAGATATTGGATCTCTGCGATCGGACGCAGCCCGCGCAACGCCAGGCCGATCGCCTGACCCATGATGGTGGTCTCGCGGATACCGGTGTCGGCTACACGCAACGGGCCGTAGATCTCCTGCAAACCGGCGAAGCCTTGATTAACATCCCCGAGGAAGCCCAGGTCTTCGCCAAAAGCGACCACGCGCGGGTCACGCGCAAACATGGCGTTGAAGCCCTTGTTGACGATCTCGAAGCCATTGAGCAGCGGGGAGTTCTCGCTATACACTGGCTTGACCTCGGGCACGCGCTCCGTGGCGTGGGTATACAACTCTGAGGCATAGCGCTCCTCGGCGACCTTATCCTGCTCTTGCTTCCAGCGCACCAGCAGCGGTTTGCCGGGCAGCGCCTCATCCTTGAGCAGGGTCATGGTCTTGCGATAGGCCACCAGCATGTCCTGGCGCAGCGGCGTGGCCGCCGCTTGCATGGCGGCGGTCATCTTATTGATCTCAGCGGCATGCTGTGAGGAGCCAGCCACCTCGACCAGAATATCGGCAAAGGTCTGCATTTCCTGCAGGATCGGGGCGGTATATGCCTCCCAGGCGCGCACGCGGGTAGCTTCTACATCCCCGCGGTCTTCCTGCTCCAAGACGTCCAGTTCCACCTCGGTGGCAAGCCCCTGCCCCACGATCCACTGGCGGAAGCGGGTCAGGCAGTCAAAATCCTGCTCCCATTGCAGGCGTTCGGCGCTCTTGTAGCGCTCGTGGCTGCCGGAAGTGGAGTGGCCTTGCGGCTGGGTCACCTCGGTAATATGCAGGATGGCCGGCGTATGGGTTTCGCGGGCCGTGGCCGCCGCCTTGGCATACGCCTCCACCAGCGCCTCATAATCCCAGCCCGGCACGGTGTAGATGTCATAGCCATCCGTGCCGCCGGGGCTGCGCTGGAAGCCGGACAGCAGGCGAGACAGGTCAGCAGTCAGCTGGTGCTCATTCGGCACCGAGATCCCGTAGCCATCATCCCAGATCGAGAGCACCGCCGGCGCCTGCAAGACGCCGATGGCGTTCACAGCTTCCCAGAACATACCCTCTGCGCTGCTGGCGTTGCCGATGGTGCCGAAGGCGACCTCGTTGCCCTTGCGAGAGAACTGGGTGAAGGCATGCAGCTCCTCCACTTCACGATACAGCTTGGAGGCATGCGCCAGGCCAACCAGGCGCGGCATCTGTGATGCGGTGGGCGAAATATCTGATGAGGAGTTCTTCTGCTCAGCGATGTTCTTCCACGAGCCGTCCGGGTTGAGGCTGCGCGTGGCGAAGTGGGCGTTCATGGCGCGCCCGCCGGTGGCGGGCTCCGCTTTCAGGTCCGTATTGGCGAAGAGCTGGGCAAAGAATTCATCCAGGTTGTGCTCGCCGATGGCCAGCATGAACGTTTGGTCACGGTAATAGCCCGAACGAAAATCGCCGGGCTGAAAGGCTTTGGCCATGGCGATCTGGGCAAGCTCTTTCCCATCGCCAAAGATGCCGAACTTGGCTTTGCCGCTCAGCACCTCGCGGCGGCCGATCAGGCTGGCCTGCCGGCTGCGATACGCCAAGCGATAATCGGCGAGAACCTCTTCCCGCGCAAATGATGAGCTTGCAGTTTTGGCCATGTGAAAATTCCTCAGAAATGAGTGGACAGGCTTAGTTTATCATAGCCCCCACTTGCCCTGATTTTGGCCTTTTAAAGCGACAAACGCCTAGGTGAGGGGGGCACCCAGACGTTTATCTATGCACAGTATATCCAGCAGCAATTCTGTGTCAAGGTATTTGACTAAGAAAGTTGTGAGCGCAAGATTAATGGAGTGAAATTATGACCAACGACCTTAATACATTTGCGAACGAGGATTATTGCTACCTCACCACCACGGGGCGGGTCACTGGCAAGCCTCACGAAATTGAGATCTGGTTCGGATTGAATGCCAACTCGCTGTACCTGCTGTCGGGCGGCGGCCATAGCTCAGACTGGGTGAAGAACTTGCAAGCCAACCCCGCAGTCCGCGTGCGCCTGGCCAAACACACCTACGATGCCAGCGCGCGCATCGTTGAAGATGGCGAAGAACAGGCGTTGGCGCGCCGCTTACTGGCAGCCAAGTATTACCACTGGGAAACCGGCAAGCCGTTGAATGAATGGGCGGCCACCGCCCTGCCCGTTGCGCTGGATATAAAGCTGGGTTAGCTCAACCCCAGCTTGTCTTGCATGCGGATGCTAAGTCCCGTACCGCCAAAATCCTTGCACACGAACACCGGCGTCTCCGGCGTGCTGCGCTTCTTGTCGTAGCGATAGCCGATCTCATCGAAGCCGGCCAGGTCAGCCGCGCCGGTGATGCGGTTGACCAGCAGCCAATGGGCGAAGGCGCCGCGGGCCACCTTAGCATGCACGGTGACGAAAGCCGGCTCACCCGTCTTGCGATTGATCGTCAGGAATTTCGGGCTGACGAAACGCGCCGTATCCATGTACGGCGTTACGACATCGTAGTATTCCTTGGCGGCCAGATTAACGACAATGCCTTTGGCCGGCAAAGTCTCAGCCACTCGGCTGCCCCAGAATGCATACATATCCTTGTGGGCAAAGCCTGGCAGCTTGTAACCCATCTCCAGCCGGTACGGAGCAATGCCGTCCAGCGGGCGCAGCACGCCATACAGGCCTGAGAGGATCCGCAGGGTCTTGTGCGCGTACTGTCGCTCAGCCGCGGTGAGACTGGGCGCCTGCATGCCGCTGTAAATATCGCCAATGAAGCTGTCCAGCGCCGCGGTTTGCTGGCCGGGTGCATCCGTCCAGGCTGCGATCAGCGCGTGGGTCTTGGCCGCCAGGGGCGCCGAAAGCTTCATCATGCTGGCCAGCTTGGCCGGGCTGAGCGACTTGAGGTACGCGTCCAGTTGGCGGGCTTGCGCCAGCAGTTCAGGCTTGTCCAGCTTGCCCGCCTGCTCGGGCGCCGAGCGCATGGCCTTGGAAGAATGCAAGAGGATGAGCATGCCGTAAATTCTAGCAAACAAAAGCCCTGGCTTTTGCCAGGGCTTTTGTTACTTACTAAGCTAGTCGCCGTATTCGAAGGTCTGGATGATCCGATCGAGCAGCTGCAGATCGCCAGTGCCGCTGACCTCCAGGTACTCGTCGCCACGACAAAGAAGTACGCGATGCTCTCTTCGCCAGAGGAAACGAAGCGCCAAGCCCGATTTGTTTCCGAGTCGATCAATGAGAAGATTAGGGCTTCACCTGGGCCAGCCGCTTGCGTAGCATAGGCTCTTTGACCGCCTTGACATTGAACGCCCCCGCTCCCAGGAAGCGCACAAAGCTCTCAAAGCCCGCCACCAGCGCCTCGGCAAAGGCCTCATTGCGGGCCAGCGCTTTGTCCTCCAGCCAGAAGCCCAGGATGATGTAGGTGTTCGTACTTCGGTCCAGCTTGCTGTCAAAGCGCCCCACCAGCTGATCGCCCCACAGGATCGGCAGGGTGTAGTACCCGTATTTGCGCAGGTGCTCCGGCTTGTAGACTTCCCACACGTATTCAAAATTGAACAATTCCTTGGCCCGGCCGCGGGCGCTCACCGGGTCGAGCGGCGCCAGGAAGCTGACTTCGTCCGATGTGCTGGCGCCCAGCAGCTTCCAGCTTTTGGGCACACGCCCGGCGGCCAGCTCCTTTAGCAGTTTGGCATCGCTGGCCAGGGCGCACTGCACCTGCTTCCAGCCCTCAACCTGCACTTCGATGATCTCGAGGTCGGCCAGCAGCTTCTCGCGCAGCTTACCAATGGTCTTGAACGGCACGCCGCGGTAATACGCCTCCGCCGTGCGCTTAAGCCAGGTCAGCCCGTTGTGGCTGATCTCCTTGCGCACCAGGAAGCGATCCGTCTCCGCATCGCTGGCCTCACGGATGAGTTCCGCCGGAGCAACAGCCTCAGTGAGCGCATACACGCGCTCGAAGTTCTCGCGGTGGTGGGTCATCACCTCGCCCGTGCGCCAGAGGTAGTACAAGGCCAGTGCGCTGTCTTTGCGGCCGCGGTAGCTGCTGGTGCGCGTGCGGCTGGCCATCTCGAAATCACGGTTGCTCACCGTGCCACGCTCACGCAGCACGGCGCGCATCTCCTTGATGGCCGCGGCATGCTCACGACCGAGCTGGCTCACACCTGTGTGGCCCTTCTTCTCACGCCGCATCACGACCCGCCAATATGGCAGCTCGTCCATTGGGCGCACCGCCAGCCAGCCGCCCCAGTCAAAGAACTTGCGCTGCTTGTAGGCCGCCTGCTCCCACAGGCCCGGCTTGTAACCTTGCACCCTGGCATGCAGCTTGATGTCATGGCTGCGGGCGATGATCTGCAGCGGGTCGAGCTGCAAATACTCCATGGCTCGCATGGCCTTGTGGGTGCCCGCGGCGCCCTGCCAACGGCGTCCGGGCCACAGGCCATGCTTGCCCAGGACAAAACGGCGGGCAGTCTGTAAGTCGATGGTCAGCATGGCGTCAATTCTAGAATACATCCCCCAGCTGGGCCGGGCGGATGTATTCTGTCAAGGTCTGCGGCACCGCGAAGAGCGGCGTCATGATGCGCTGCAGCAGCCAAACGATCAGCGGCAGCACGATGGCCGAGGCAAACTTGCCAAAGGTGCCAGGACTCCACGGCCAGGTGGGAATGGCGCTGATACTCTCACGCACCTTGAGCAGCGCGCTCAACCCCTTCTCCAGCCCGTCAATGTTCTTGAAGCTGCGCTTCTCCATATCACCCTGGATCTCGCGGCGCAGGCTGTCGATCTGCTCGGCATTCTCTGCCAGCAGGCTGGTCTTATCCTTCTCGATCTTGCGATGGATGCCCAGCACCGGGATCACGAACACAGCCACAGAGGCCACGATGCCCACCATGGACAAGAAGAAGATCATTTCGGGCGTCTGGGTTACCGAGCCAAAGTAGGTTTCGCTCAGAAAGTTGATGTTGACTAGCACGACCAGGAAGATGCCCACGACCATAGCCACCCGCGCCAAACCATACAGAGGCTGCAGGTTGAACAGGTTGAGCTTGGTGACCTTGGTATACAGATCATCGATCTGGGATACATGGCGATAAGCCGTGTACAGCCAGATTGGCAGCAAGGTGTAACCCAGGCCTGAAGTAAAGCCCCACAGGATACTGCTCACGTTATCCGTGCTGCCCGCCTGGAAGGCAAAGTACATGCCGAAGACGAGGCCGAGCACAGTGATGATGAGGATCGGCCAGAACGGGAGTGTGGTGAAGCGATAACGGATCAGGTCGAACTCGGCGGCCGAGACTCCCAGCGCCGGGCGGATCTCTTCTACAGACCGTTGGGCCACCCGCTCCATGAAGTGGATATAGCCCATGCCCAGTGGAAACCAGATTACGTCAAAGAATACGCGGGTCTCCACGGCGCCAAAGTCCAGCCCACCTTCCAGCCACAACGCAACATGAATAGCCAGCACGATCAACAAATACAGCAAGATATAGAAGAGTACTGGCGCCATCTTGAGTGAATTCACCCAATCGAGAAAGGCATCCAGCCAGGAGGGTTTGTAGGGGCGGCCTGCAGTCATGGGTCTCCTATGTCACAAGAGTTGCGAATGACGACGAACGACACTGCCCAATGGGGGCTTGCAGAAGATGTGGAATTTGGTGGCGAGGGTGAGATTCGAACTCACGACCAAGGGCTTATGAGTCCCCTGCTCTACCACTGAGCTACCTCGCCGGGATTAAGAACGCGGGCGAGTTTACTATGCGCGCAATTGATTGTCAACGCTGCTGCCCGCTCACCATGTCGAGCATGATCTCGACATCATCACTCGGATTGCCGTTGGTGAGCACAAGAAACGCGGTCGCATTGCGGAACAACACCTTGCCCTCGCTGTCGCGGATCTCGGCTTGCAACGCGTAGGTGTGATTGGCTTGAATATCGGCGGAGTCGTACTCCACCGTGAACGGCAGCGGCACCTGACTCTCCGTGGTGAACGTGGTGCTGCCAAGCACGACCGCTTGCGCATCCGCCAACGAGATATCGGCTAACTGTACCGTCACCTGGGCACCTGGCGGCAGCGCAATGCGCTGGCGGTAGGTTACGATGCCGGAGATGCGCGCGGTTTCGCCGCCGGCAGCAGCGCAGCCGCTGAGCGCGGCTAGCAAGACGCGGAATGCAAGAGCATTGGCAATACGCATATCGCATCCTCCTGAAATCGCGGCGGCCGTCAAGGCGCCCAGGGTCACGGGATCTGTGGGAACAGCGCCAGGGCCGCGTCGATCAGCTCCGGCTCGTCGGGCAGCAAGAGCCACACAACCTCTGCGCCATTGACCAGCAGGCAGGCGGCTTGGCCGCTTGCCTGCCAGCAGCGCCCGCGCCCGAGCCCGCCCGGGGCGCCGCCAAAGCGCAGCGAGAGGTACTGCTGCACGCCGGCATGCAGCTCCTGGCCATTGGCGGCGTCATCCGCCAGCCAGTGCTGGACCATGGCCACCTGGCCATCGCTTTCACGCCAGTACACCTGCAAGCTGTCGCCGCCCCAGCCCGCCGCGGCAGTAATGGCGCTCTCTTCCGGGATGCGCGTGCTGGCATCCGCTCCGCTTGCCAGCACCAGGCGGGTCAGCCATTCGCCAAGCTCGCCATCGACCTGCAGCTCCCAGCCAGAACCCAGCGCAGAAGCCAGGTCAACGGATTGGACATTAAGCGCGGCTTCGGCGGCAGCAAATTTATCCGGATGAAGGATGTGTTCTGTGGTGCTGGCCGGGTTGGCAAAGGCAGTATTGACCTGCGCCCAACCGCCCTCCGCGAACAAGCCGCGTACAAAGCTAAGACCGGTTTCGGCCGCAAAGCGCGCGTCCAGCACGGCAAAGTCAGACGAGGCCGACCCGATGCGGGCGTAGTTGGGCGCAGGCAAGCTGGCCGGGTCAAAGGCGGCCGAGCCGTGGGTGTTCAGCCATTCTTCGCCGGCCAGGTTGGCATCGCCCTGCAGCATGGCCTGGGCAGCCCGGCAGGCGTCGTCAAACGGGCTGCAGCGTTGGGTCGTGTTGAACAGCCCTGACTGGCTTTCGCTCAGCAGGGCGCGCCCAAAGGTGCGCGCATAGGCATACGCCAGCGCATCATCCAGCTGGCTGCCGATGAGATAAACCCGGCTCTGGGCGGCGTTGTAAGCCGCGCCGTAGGCATCGAGTTGTTTGTTGATGGCATAGTCTTGCAGCGAGCCATTTTGCGCCAATAGCCCAAGAGCACGCAGAGCGCGCTCATCGTGCTGAGTTTCGGCGCTAGGGATGAAAACCGAAAGCTGCTCGCGTGCGGCGCCGTCTTGCACCAGCACGGCCTGAACTTGGCTGGCCGGGCTGAGGCCGCGCACCTGGCTGACCTGCTCACTGATAGTCTGCAGCAGCGCCTGCGCTTCGGGTTGCAGCGTGGCCACCGGGCTGGGTTCCGGTGTGCTGGTGGCCTCGGGGCTGCCGTCGCCGGTGGGAGTCCATACGGCCGGCAAGGTGCGGAAGGGCGCATTGGTGGCCGTGGCCACAGCCCCCTGGCCGCCGCCCAGCAGTTGCGGGCCAAGGAACCAGGCCAGCGTCAGCAACGCCAGCACGAGCAAGCCAATCAGCACGCCGCGCAAGGGTGACTTGCGCTTGGGTTCCGGCTCCTGCGGGCGCAAGTCCTGCTCCAGGTCGCTGGTGGGCGCAAACGCCGGCGTCACGACCGGCGGCGGGGCTTCCGGCGCCGGCTGGGGCTTGGGCGGCGCAGGCGGCGCCTCGCCGCGCAGGCTACGCAGGCGGTCACGGGCGCGGTCAAAGTCAGGCTGGAACTTGAGCGCCTGCATGAGCGCATACTGCTTGCGCTGCGGGTCATCCAGCACGAAGCTCAGCAGATACCAGGCCTGAGCATTGTCAGGTTGGGCGCGCAGCAGATCCACCAGCTGGGTACGGGCTTTGTCGCCCTTGCCGGCGCGGATCAACTCGGCGATTTTTTTGAGATCAGGCAGCGCGTTGGCGCTCATGCGGGCATTATATACGCAGCACTGCTCCCTAGGCTATCCCCCTCACGAGATTGACGACTACTCGTCGTCCTCTGGGTCTTCTTCGTCTTCCTCTTCTTCGAGGTCCTCGTCTTCGTCTTCTTCTTCATCCGGGCCGAAGCCGGCTTCTTCCCACTCTTCTTCCAGGGCTTCGTTATCCTCCCAGGCGTCCTCGGCCGAGACTTCGCCGGCGGCGGCATAGGTGAGGCAACCCTCGTCCGAGTCGAGCTCTACGGCCGCGGCGGCACAGTAGCCTTCGTCGAGAAAAACGCAATCAGCGTAATGACAGCGAATTCGTGGCATGGCGACCTTTAGGCGGTTTGCATATCGGTGCGGACGCGCATGATGGAGACAACCAGCATGGCGACGAGGATGATGGCCGACACCACGCAGAACGGGCAGATGGCGTGGATGACGTACAGCTCAAGATAGGTGAGATAGGCGGAATACAGCACGCCGATGAGCGAGAGGCCGAACACGATCAAACTGCCGTTGATGGCGAAGAAGTCACTGCGCTCTTCGAGCAGCAGGACGACGAGCATGGTCAAAAAGGCCGCGCCGCCGATGGCAGCGATGGGAATGCCCCATAGAGAGGCATAGGGACTGGTATTTACGATGGCGCAACCACCGCCTACTGCACAAACGCCATCTTCAACCAACTTAACATAGGTGAGGTACGCAGCATTCACGAACCCCAGAACGCTCAACCCGATCAAGATCCTTCTAAGCAAGCAATGCCTCCATCACAATGGCCACACATCTACCAAAGACTTTGCACGAATCTTCTTGACGCCCGCCGGCATGCGCAACAAGGCTTGGGCCTGAACGAGCGAATAAAGATTACCTGAACCCTGATGGCCTGTCAAATAAACCTGCCATTCGCGCGGGTTAACGTGAATTAAGACGCGCAAGTAACTTTCACGGCCGTCTGACTCGACGGTTTCCATCAGGCGGGCGCGTACGGCCTGGCGCTGCCAGCCGCGCACGCCGCCCATGGCATGCAGCGCGGCGCGCAAGAACACCTCGAAGCCCACAAAGGCCGAGGCGGGGTTGCCCGGCAGCCCCACGAACGGCACGTTCTTGTATTGGCCAAAGGTGAAGGGCTTGCCCGGCCGCATATTGACCTTCCAGGCGTCAATGCGGCCATCACTCTCCACCGCATCGCGCACAAAGTCGAAGGAGCCTACGCTGACCCCGGCTGAGGACAGGATCAGATCGGCGCCAGACTCGACCGCGGCATCCAGATGCGTCTTGACGTCAGCCAGGGTGTCTTTGGCGGTGCCGAGCAAGTGCGCCTCGCCGCCGGCGCTCTGCACCAGGCCGCTTAGCGTGAACGAGTTGGTCTCATAGATCTTGCCAGCTTGCAGCTTCTCACCGGGCGGCAGCAGCTCATCGCCGGAGGAGAAGATGGCGATGCGCGGCTTGCGGTGCACCAGCAGCTCGCCCTGCCCCAGCATGGCGCACAGCGCCAGCTCCTGAGGGCGCAGGCGCGTGCCAGCGGCGAGCAGTTGCTGGCCGCTGGTGAAATCCTGGCCGGCTGGGCGCACATAGCCGCCGGCGCTTACCTGTGTATAGACCTGCACCACGGCCGGCAGTGCGCCGTTGGCCAGGGCGTGCGCATCGGTATCCTCCACCGGCACCACGGCATCCGCGCCGGCGGGCATGGCCGCGCCGGTCATGATGCGCATACTGTGCCCGGGCTGCAAGGTGGTGCTGGCGGATTTACCCGCAGGAATATCGCCCGCCACCAGCAGGCTCTTGGGCTTCTGGCGGCTGGCGCCGTGCACATCGGCAGAGCGCACGGCGAAGCCATCCATGCTGGAATTGTCAAAGCGCGGCGAATCGAAAGGCGCGGCCAGGTCTTCGGCCAGGACGCGACCGTTGGCCTCGGCCAGCGGCACGCGTTCCGTGCCGCTGACTGGCAGGCCGGCCAGCAGTTTCTGCAGAGCTTCGTCTACGGAGAGCATCATCACCCGGGGCGCACGCGGCGCGCCTCCAGCACATTGGGTAACGTTTCAACTCGGGTCAGCACACGGCTGAGCTGGGCGATGTTGTCGACGTTCAAGACCAGGTCAAAGGTGGCCTGGTTGCGATCCACATCCACCTTGACCTGGCTCATGCTCACGCCTTCATCGGCGATGAGGGTGGAAACATCCCGCATGAGACCGTCACGGTCATAAGCCAGGATACGTACTGCCACCGGGTAGGTAGTCTTGGGCGCGCCCCACGAGACCTGCACCAGGCGCTCACGGTCACGCACGCGCAAAATGTTGGGGCAATCCCGGCGGTGGATTGTGGCGCCGCGGCCGCGGGTGATATAGCCCACGATCGGGTCACCCGGCACCGGTTTGCAGCATTTGGCCATCGCAGTGAGCAGCCCCTGCAGGCCCAATACGGTGACGGTGTCGCCGCTGGTGAAAGGCGTATGCCGGCCGGGCGGCAGCGGCTCCAGCTTCTGCTCACGCTCGCTGCCCAGGTTGAGCCGGGCGATCAGCCGCCCGACCGAGAGGTCGCCGGTGCCCAGCGCCTCGTACAGGTCATCGGCTTCTTTATAACCAGCCTCTTTGACCAGGCGGTCCATATCCACTTCAGCCAGGCTGAGACGGCGCAGCTCACGCTCCAGTTGGCCGCGGCCCACACTGACATTCAGCTCGCGGTCCTGGCGCTTGAACCAGTGGCGCACCTTGGAGCGAGCGCGCTCGGTGTTGAGCAGGCGCAGGTTGGGGTTGAGCCAGTCACGGCTGGGGCCGCCGCGCTTGGTGGTGAGGATCTCGACCTGGTCACCCGTGCGCAGCGTGCTATCGAGCGCCACCAGCTTGCCGTTCACCTTGGCGCCGCGGCAGCGATGACCCACATCCGTATGCACATGGTAGGCAAAATCGAGCGGCGTTGCGCCGCTGGGCATATCAATGATGTCGCCGCGCGGGGTGAAGGCGTATACGCGGTCACTGAAAACATCCGTCTTCATGGTGTCGACGAACTGGCCGGCGTCGTCGACCTCGTGCATCCAATCCATCAACGAGCGCAGCCAGACCACGCGGCGCTCATAGTCCTTGTCCTGCGGTGTGCCCTCTTTGTAGCGCCAGTGGGCGGCAATGCCGAGCTCGGCATTCTCGTGCATTCCGATGGTACGAATTTGGATCTCGAGCGGGCGGCCATCTTCATAGATGACGGCGGTGTGCAGCGATTGGTAGAAGTTGTCTTTGGGCGCGGCGATGTAGTCATCAAACTCGCCGGGGACGGGGCGGAACCTGGCGTGGATGATGCCGAGCGCCTGGTAACAGGTGGCTACATCGTTCACGATGATGCGGGCGGCGCGCACATCCGTCAGCGCTTCGAAAGGCACGCCCTTGCGGCGCATCTTGTTGTATATGGAGTAAATATGCTTGGGTCGGCCAGACACCTCGGCCTGGATGCCCTCCTGGAGCAGCATGCTCTTGAGGCGCTTCTCGATGTCGTGGAGAGTCTTCTCGCGCTCGGAGCGGCGTTCGGCCAGGTTGGCGGCGATCTGCTTGTAGGTGGCCGGCTCAGAGTGGCGGAAGGCGAGGTCTTCCAATTCCCACTTGAGCTGCCAAATGCCGAGGCGGTTGGCCAGCGGGGCAAAAATATCGAGGGTCTGCTTGGCAATGCGCTGGCGCTTCTCCTCCGGCAGGTAGCCGAGGGTGCGCATGTTGTGCAGGCGGTCGGCCAGCTTGATGAGCACCACGCGCACATCCTCGCCCATGGCCAGGAAGGTTTTGCGCAGGGTCTCGGAGGCCATATCGGCGCTGCGGCTGCGGTCTTCCTCGGGCGGCTCTTCACTCGCCGCAGCGCGGCCGTTGCGCTTGCCCTTGTTTGGCCCACCCGTGATGCGCGAGACGCGTGGCAGTTGGCTGAGTTTCGTGACCCCACCCACCAGCTTGGCTACTTCTTCGCCGAACTCTTTTTGCAGGTCTTCCAGGGTGACTGAGGTGTCTTCTACGGTGTCGTGCAGCAGGCCGGCGGCCACCAGGACGGCGGGCACTTCGAGCTCAGCGAGGATCATGGCCACGGCGATGCAGTGGTTCATGTAGGGCTCGCCGGAGGCGCGGGTTTGGCCCTCATGGGCGCGGGCCGCAAAGCGATACGCCCGTTGGAGCAGTTCGTGCTCCGCGGGGGTGTAGCGGCTGGGTAACACTTCTACGAGCGAGTCGATCTCCATACCGTTGTCACTCAGTATAACCATGCAAAAGTGGCGTGCGCAAGATGAGCTGCGCCGGGAACGCTGAACGGGCGGGTCTGAGACCCGCCCCTACACCGGCTGTGCAAAAGATGTTGTTCGCTTTGTGGGTCGGGGTATTGCGCTGCTGGCGCAGCGCTGCAAACTCCACTCTGCGGCCAGAAGAAAACGGGCGGGTCTGAGACCCGCCCCCTACACCGGGCTGTGCAAAAGTTGTTGTTCGTTTTCGGTGTGGGGGTATGGGGTGCAACTAAAAAAGATATCTGGCCTCCCTCCCCGTCATTGCGAGCCACAGACCGCTTGCGGTCTGTGTGCGTGGCAATCTGGGGGTTAACCCAGATTGCTTCGGGGCAATACGTTGCATGAACATGCAACGTAATGCAGTCCTCGCAATGACAGCCTGTATGCCACAATGTGGGCCGCTGGGCATCAATCCAAGTGCGCTGTCAAGCAAGAGGCGTAATGGGCTTGTGTATAATCGTCTCCTTAGAGGAGCCGCACCCATGCCCGTAAACCCCACTCCGCTCAAAGATAAAGTCGCCGTTGTTACCGGCGGCTCACGCGGCATTGGCCGCGCCATCGCCATCGAGCTGGCCGCCCGCGGCGCAGCGGTGGTGGTGAACTACAACAGCAACGGCAAAGCCGCCCAGGACGTAGTGATGGAGATCGTCAAGGCCGGCGGCAGTGCGGCGGCCTTCCCCGGCGATGTAGCCAAGGTGGAAGACGCCAACAACCTCATCAAGGCCGCGGTCGAGAAGTACGGCAAAGTGGATATTCTGGTCAATAACGCCGGCATTACGCGTGACATGCTGATCATGATGATGAGCGAAGAGTCGTGGGACGCGGTGATGGATACCAACCTGAAGGGCACCTTCAACTGCTCCAAGGCGGCGGTACGCTATATGATGAAAGCCCGTACTGGGCGCATCATCAATATCTCCTCGATCTCTGGCCAGATCGGCAATGCCGGCCAGACCAACTACTCAGCCTCCAAAGCTGGCCAGATCGGCTTCACCAAAGCCCTGGCGCGTGAGGTGGCCTCCCGCAACATCACCGTGAACGCGGTGGCGGCTGGCTACGTAGAGACCGAGATCTGGGCCGGCGTGCCAGAGGAAGCCCGCAGCGCCCTACTGAACATGATCCCGCTGGGCCGCAAGGGCGATACGCAGGACATTGCCACCGCGGTCGCCTTCCTCGCTTCCGATGAAGCCAGCTACATCACCGGCCAGACCCTGGCCGTGGATGGCGGCATGGCGATGGCCTAAACATGATGAGCGAACTACGCCCCCCCGGCCTCACCACGATAGCCCCTGACGTGCTGCTTTCGATCGCGCGCCTGACCGCCCTGCAAGTGCCGGGCGTATACGCCATGGCCAAAACGCCGCGGCGCGGCAAGGACGAGCACGGCACCGAAGGCGTGCTGGCCACGATCGTGGGCGATGAAGTAGACCTGGAGCTGCATCTGGTGCTGGAAAAAGACACCAACCTGCGCCAGGTGGCCCGCGAAGTGCAGGACCAGGTGCACCGCGCCATCGCCGAGATGGTGGGCATGCTGCCGGGCAGCATCAACGTGCACATCGAAGATATTTACTACCCCGAAGCCTAGTATGAAACCGCGCACTCGGGCACGCAGCCTGGCCCTACAAGCGCTGTACGAACTGGACCTCACCGCCCACCCCCAGGGCATCGTATTTGAAGCACGCGCCGCCGACTACGGGCTGGAGGCAGAGTTGGAAGACTTTGCCCGCCGGGTCGTGCTGGGCGTGCTGCCCATCCGCAAAGAGCTTGACGCCTACATCGCCCAGCATGCGCCGGAATGGCCGATCGACCAGATCTCGGTCATCGACCGCAACCTGATCCGCATGGCCACCTGGGAGTTTGCCGTGAGCGGCGAAACGCCGGTCAAGGTGGCGATCAACGAAGCCGTAGAGCTGGCCAAGCGCTACGGCTCCGACAGCTCGCCGCGTTTCGTCAACGGCGTGCTGGGCAGCCTGGCCGAACGCAGCGATGAGATCAAGCAGGCGCTGGGGCAAGTCAACCAGAATTAAGGCATTATTGTCGGTATGCAATTCCTCGGCATCAGCCCCACAGAGCTGATATTCATCGTCATCATCCTTTTTGTCGTGCTCGGCCCGCAAGACCTGGTCAAGGTCGGCAGCACACTGGGCCGCTCGATCCGTAAGTTGCGCGAATCGGGTGCATGGAAGACGATGACGGATGCCACCCGCCAGCTGCGCGAGCTGCCACAGACCTTGGCGCGCCAGGCCGGGGTGGACGAGCTGGAGCTGCTGGGGCGCGAGATCGGCGCCGAGCTCAAGGAGCAGCGCGAGAAGATCGAAGAGCTGGACCGCCAATTCGTGGCCTGGACCCGTACGCCGGAGCGGCGTGAGCCGGAAAAAGGTGCCGGCGACCCGGCGACCCGCCCCCCACTGGAATCTGAAACCAAACCGCGCGAGGATGCGTGATACGCCGCCTGCTCAGCCGCATTTGGCGCACGTTGACCGCTCCGCTGCGCTGGCTGTTCAGCCCGCTGCAGCCGTTTTTTGCGCCTGATCCTGCGGATACCCCGTTGGGCGAGACGGTGCAAAAGGCCATCGCCAACCCGGGCGATGTGCTGGCGCACCTGGCTGCGCTGCGCGGCCACCTGATGCGCTCGGTGCTGGTGCTGGTGCTGGCGTCCTTTGTGGCGTTCCAATATGCGCCGGTGATCCTCGACTGGCTGGCGGCGCCGATCGGTGGCCTGCAGGCGCTGGAGGCGGTGGACGTCACCGAGCCGGTGGGCGTGGTGATGCGGGTGACCTTCTTCACCGCCTTCGCCGCCAGCCTGCCTTATATCGCATTCGAAATGCTGCGCTTCGTGGCCCCCGGGCTGGCGCGGCGCTCACGCCTGATCGGCCTGTTCGCCATCCCGCTGGTGCTGGTGCTGTTCGCGGCCGGGCTGCTGTTCACGTATTACGTTTTGCTACCGCCGGCCGTTACCTTTCTTGTGAATTTCATGGACATTCCGACCCAGGTGCGGCCCTCGTCATACATTGCGTTCGCTACGGGGCTGATGTTCTGGATCGGGATCGCCTTCGAGTTCCCGCTGCTCTCATTCGTGCTGGCCGCCATGGGGCTGCTGCCCGCCCGCTGGCTGAGCGCCAACTGGCGCATCGCCGTGGTGGTGCTGGCCGTGCTGGCAGCCGCCATCACCCCCACCGTAGACCCGATCAACATGCTGCTGGTGTGGGCGCCGCTTGTTGCTCTATACTTTATTAGCGTCGGTACTGCCTCGCTGGCCCAACGCCAGCGGGCGCGCCGCCTGGCCAAATGATGAAACGAACCCTGCTACTTACTCTGTGCGCAATCCTGCTGGCCACCTGCGGCGGCCAGGGCGCCGCGCCCCCCGCCACGGACTTCAAGCCCGCCGCCTCGGTGCAGATCACCCTGAATGTGCTGACCCCACAAGGCTCGCCCAGTGGCGAGCCGGTGCAGCTACACATTGTGGATACGGTGACCGGCATCAGCTTCAATAGCGAGGTCATCAATATGCGGCCGAGCGGCGCGGGCAGCTTTGCCGCCACCGTCTCGGTGCCGCCCGGCACCCTGCTGACCTACCGCTATACCCGTTTGAGCGTGAGCGGCAGCATTGACGAAGTGACCGCTAACAACCAGCCGGTGCTGTACCGCAGCTTTCTGGTGACCGGCGCCGGCCATGTAACGCATGACCTTATCGCCGGCTGGGCTGACCTGCCCAGCGAACTGGCCACCGGCCAGGTGGCTGGGCAGCTGACTGCGGCCGGCAGCGGCGAGCCGCTAGCGGGTATCCTGCTGCGCGCCTCCGGCATGCAAGCCATCACCGACGCCGAGGGCAACTTTTTCTTCGACGGGCTGACCCAGGGTCTGCACAACATCGTAGTGACCGACCCGCGCGGGCGCTACCAGAGCTTCCAGCAAGGGGCACTGGTGGCGGGCAACTCGCAGACGCCGGCCAGCATCCAGCTGCAGGAGGCCGAGCTGGCCCGGGTCACGTTTATCGTCATCCCGCAGGACAGCAACCCCAGCGGCGTGCCGGTGTACCTGCTGGGTAACCTGGGGGCCATGGCCGGCCAGCCGGTGCTAAGCGCGCACGAGGGCGGCTACACGCTGACCCTGGAACTGCCGACCGGCACGGACCTGCGCTACAAGTACACCCTGGGCGACGGCCTGTGGAACGCCGAGCACTACGCCAACGGCGGCTTTGTGCTGCGCCAGCTGATCATCCCGGCTGGGACGACCGAGCTGACCGTGCGCGACAACCTGCAGGAGTGGAGCGCGGGCGGCGGCAGCGGGCTGATCTGGTTCGACTTGACCGCCCCGGACGATGGTAGCCCGGTGTATTTGCAGTTCAAGCTGCTGGATTGGGCCACGGCGCTGCCGATGTGGAACCTGGGCGGCGGGCATTATGCCTATGTGCTGTACAGCCCCACCAACTTTGCCGAGCCGCTGGAATATCGCTATTGCAAAGACGCAGCCTGCACCCAACCTGAGACGTTCACCACCACACGCTCGGTAACCGGCAACCAGCCCAACACGCAGCAAGTGCAAGACAGCGTGACCGACTGGCAAGCCGCGCCCTAACACTTAATACTCACGCAGCGTTAAACAAATTAAATAAAACTCAAATACCTGAGCGGTATAATCCGCTTTGGGTAGGAAAAAAGTGACAGACGAATTCTCGAATGAAGCTTACGACGGAGAAGCCGTCGGCCCCTCCAAGGGATTGCTGATCGGCTTGGGCTTACTGGCGGTGCTGTTCATCGGCGCGCTGGTGGCGGCGGTGTACTTCCTGCTGCAGCCGGGAGCCCCCACGGAAACCATCCGGGATATCGTCATCATCCTTGTGGCGTTCGAGTTCATGATCATTGGCCTGGCGCTGGTGATCCTGCTGTTCCAACTGGCGCAGCTGCTTAACCTGCTGCAGAACGAAGTACGCCCCATCATCGACTCCGCCAGCGAGGCAGCCAATACACTGCGCGGAACCGCTCGTTTCCTGAGCGACAATTTGGTAGAGCCCGTCGTTAAGGTTAATGCGGGTTTGGCGGCAGCCCGCCGGGCATTGGACATGTTGAACTTTGGCCGCCGCAAGTAAGTGAACTATATAAAGGAGATTAATTATGTCTGATCGAAGTGGTAGTGAATTTAGCGGTTTTCTGTCCGGCCTGCTGGTAGGCGGCCTGGTGGGTGCGGCTGTGGCCCTGCTCACCGCCCCCCACTCCGGCGAGGAGACCCGCCGCATCATCCGTGACCGCAGCATCGAGCTGCGTGACCAGGCCAGCGACAGCCTGGAGCAGGCCGCCGCTGAGGCGCGCGCCCGCGCCGATGAGCTGACCAAGATGGCCAAGGAGCGCGCCGACGAGGTGACCAAGTACGCCAAGGAGCGCACGGCTGGCATCCGCAGCCAGGCGGAGGACCTGAAGGCGCGTGGCGAGGCAGCCATCGAGGCGGCCAAGAAGTCTCCCAAGAACGCGAACTAAGCGTAGTAGGCAACAATAAAAAGACCCGGCAGAGCCGGGTCTTTTTTGTTTTGGGCAGTGAGGTGTGCTCGGCCAGGTCTCTTTATGTGTCATCCTGAGCGGGTAAGTACATCCACACCAGCGCGCAGGCACACCACTAGCGAAGGATCCCTATTGGCATGTCTTCTATGCAGTGCTTGAGTTATCTCAGCGCTAACGAGGATCCCTCGCTACGCTCGGGATGCACGGCTAGTTTGCAACTCCCAGTATTGAAGCAAATGATAGGGTGTTTGCAATCGTGAGTTTTTGCAGGGGCGCTGCCCCTGCGACCCCGTCGGGGGAACCAAAGTTGGTTCCCCCGAGCCCCCTCCGCAGACGTTCGTTTGCATCCTGAGAGGTTCTCTCTGCGATTCCCGTTGATGATTAGGATGTTGTAAACAGTAACAGCACCTCACCCAACGAACCAAGGTCAAGGATGGTTGCGGCACGCCCCTTTCCCTTAGGGAGAGGGGGACGCAGCGCAGCTGCAGGGGTGAGAGCTACGCGTTCGTAGACGCGTCCAGCACTGGCAGGTGCTCGAGCAGGTCGCCGGCGAGGACGGCGGCGGCGCCCCGCTGGGCGGCGGCACGCAGGCCGGCCTGGCCGTGCAGCCAGACGCCGGCGCAGGCCGCCTCGAAAGCTCCGGCGCCTTGGGCGCGTAAGCCGGCGATCAGGCCGGCCAGCACATCCCCCGTGCCGGCCCGCGCCAGGGCCGGCGTCGCCAGCGGCAGGATGGCGCTGCGCCCATCCGGCGCGGCGACCACAGTGAAAGCGCCCTTGAGCACGACGACTTGATGCCAGGTCCTGGCATATTCTTCGGCAATGTCGAGGCGGGCGCGTTGCACCTCAGCCACGGTCAGGCTGGTGAGGATGGCCATCTCGCCCGGGTGCGGCGTGAGGACCGCATCCAGCGAAAAGCGGCGGAACCAATCCTTGTAGGCTGCGATCAACTTCAAGCCGTCCGCATCCACGACCAACGGCGGCAGTTTTTCCTTCAAGAGCTTGCCGACAAATTCACCCGTGCCCTCGGTGAGGCCGAG
Source organism: Anaerolineales bacterium (assembly GCA_019454165.1). Taxonomy (GTDB): domain Bacteria; phylum Chloroflexota; class Anaerolineae; order Anaerolineales; family UBA11579; genus JAMCZK01. Next base: position 1,641,733 of record CP075367.1, read on the forward strand.
GCCCGGGCCAAGCAAGAGCGCGCTCATGTTTTCGAGACTGGCAGCGATCGGCTTGGCGGCGGTGGGGCCGATCCAGCCTTCCTGAGCAGGCAGCGGCAGCCAGGTGGCCTCAGGCAGATGCCCGGCCAGCAGCGGCTGCACGGGTTTCGGCACCGCCAACTGCACTAGGCCAGCCCCGCTGCGGTAGGCGGCCCGCCCCGCCAGCAGCGCTGCGCCGGGGTACTGCAGCGAGCCGGCCACCACCAGCAGGTTGCCGAAGGTGCCCTTGTGGGCTCCCAGCGGCCGAGGCGGCAGCATGCTGCGCACCGCGGCCTCGTCAATGATCTGGCGTCTGATCTCGGCCCATTGGCGAATGCGATTGGTGATGCCGATGTCGGCGATGTGCAGCTCGCCCAGGTAGCCGTAGGCGGGCAGCGTCAGCATGCCAGCCTTAATGGCGCCCATGCACACGGTGAGGTCGGCCTGCAGGGTCTGCAGGGCCACCTCACCCGTATCGCAATCCATGCCCGACGGGCAATCCACCGCGACGATGAAGGGCGCAGGCCGGGCGATCTCAAAGTTGGCTTTGATCGCAGCCATGAGGCGGGCCAAGGCCTCGCGCACAGGGGCGCGCACGCCGGTGCCCAGGATGCCATCCAGCACGACCGCATACCCGCGCAGCCATTCCGCATGCTCGTCGAGCTTGTCGTGATTGTCGTAATCCAGGGTGCGGATCTGGGCGCCAGCTTTGCGGGCACGCTTTACATGCTCGTCATGGCTGAAACGCTTGCCGATCAGCAGCGCACCGGTCTTCCAACCCGCCGCGCCCAGGATGGCGAGGGCTACCAGGGCATCGCTGCCGTTGTTGCCGGTGCCCACCAGGGCAACGGCTGTGCGCTCGGCTATACGGCTGTGGCTATGCGCAAGGATGGCGTTGGCAAGCTCACGGCCGGCGTTTTCCATCAATTGGGCGTAGGTCAGGCCCAACTCATCGGCGGCCTGCTCTATGGCGCGCATTTCTGCAACGCTAACAAGTTTTGACATTTCGATGGACTTTTCCCCTAGTAACAGGTCAGGCACGGCCCTGCTGCGCCAGCGCCCCATTTTGTTTGTATACGATCAGCATGCGTGTATGTTATCAGCCCTTGCGCGGCTCGGCATTGGCCGGGAAGGGATGCGTGTACAGCGTGACGGCGAACAGGATGGCAAAAAATGTGTAGACCGCACCGACGGCCCACAGCCCCGGCGCCTGGCCGCCATCCATGAGCAAGCGAAGGATGGCGAGGCCCGCGATAACGAAGTGGGTCAGGTTGGCAACCACGACCGGGCGGTTGTAGATGCCGCCGGTGGGATTGTCCTTGTTCATCCAGTTGAGCATGGCAAAGCCAAAGTACAGCGCCCCCACAACCTGGACCAGCAGCAAGGCGGCCGGGCTGGCGGGCACGCCCAACAGGGCCAGGCCCAGCTCCGGCGCAAAGGACAGCAGCACGCCAGCCGTGCCCAGCGTCAGGGCGCAGGCGGTCATCAACAATCGGGTTCGCATTCCTATTTCTTCTTGGCTTTCAGGGTCGTGACGATCTTTTCGATGCGGCGCAGGCGCGTGTCCTCGGCCTTGGCGCTCTCCACCTGGCGCACGAACTCCTTCTTGGCCGAGGGAGCGCTGGCGTCAAAGGCGGCCTGCAGGCCAGCCTTCTTGAGCGCGGCGGCCAGATCCTTGGGCACCGTGACCGTGCGCGGGGCGGCGTCTATTTCCAGGGTGACGTCAACCTTGTCGCCGCCTTTTAGGCCGCTGGCGTCACGGTGGGCGGCGCTGAACGGGATCAGGCTGTTGCCGTCCATGGAGCCCACCGTGCTTTGGTACGTGTAGTCGTTGATGGTTACCTTGACGGCGGGGCGCTTGCCCGCGCCCAGGGCTTCGAGCACCTCGGGCGGGACGGGGATGCCCGTGTTGTTGCCGGTCTGCCAGATGGTGGTCTTGTACTTCTTCATGATCCCGCCAGCCCGTAGCGTTTGGCAGCCCGCTCACGGGCGCGCTGGGCGATAACATCCCGGTCACGCGGCGGCGAAGTGGTCTCCAGCCCTTCGAGCAGCTTGTGGGTGGCCTTGGCCACCTCGCGCACGGCACGCTCGAACACGGCTTCATTCATCTTGGAGGGCTTGGTGTAGCCGGACACTTTGCGGACGAACTGCAGCGCGGCGGCATGCACTTCATCTTCAGTTGTGGGCGGTTCAAAGTTGTAGAGGACCTTGATATTGCGGCACATAGGGAACTCCTAGTGAGCAGGGATTTAGGTGATGAGTGAATAGGTACGAGTACGTAGATTGTATTGTTTGTTATCAGCACCAGCAGGCTTGCTACGCACTGGTCACTATTCACTCATCACACATTAGTAAATGCGCTGGGTGGGAATCGAACCCACACGCCTTGCGGCACATGGCCCTCAACCATGCCTGTCTACCAGTTCCAGCACCAGCGCGGGACGCAGTATTATAATGCGCCGAACCTGCGCGTCAAGCAGGCTTAGATCCGGGCTCCGCCCATCCCCCATAGGAGACGCATGCGTATCGTTCTAGACGCCATGGGCAGCGACACCAACCCTGCCCCCGAAGTTGAGGCCGCGGTGGAGTACGCCCGCCAGTATGGCGATGGCCTGTACCTGGTGGGCGACGAGCCCCGCTTGCGCGAGCTGCTGGCCGGCCGCACGGCAGGGATCGAGATCGTGCATGCACCGGATGTGTTCGAAATGAGCGACCACATCTCGCCCGGCTCGCTGCGCAAGATGCAGAACAGCATGGGCGTAGGCATGGACCTCATCAAGGAAGGCAAGGCCGATGCGTTCGTCTCGGCCGGCAATACTGGCGGGCAGATGGCGATCGCCTTGGCGCGCCTGGGGCGCCTGCGCGGCGTCAAGCGCCCGGCACTGACCGTGTTCTTCCCGGTCAAGGGCGGGCGCTGCGCCGTGTTGGATATTGGCGCCAACGCCGAGTGCAAGCCCGAGTATCTGGTGCAGTTCGCCCTGCTGGGTTCGGTGTACGCCGAAAAAGTACTGGGCGTCAAGAACCCGCGGGTCGGCCTGCTCTCCAACGGAGAAGAAGCCGGCAAAGGCAACGAACTGGTCAAGACCACCTACCCCCTCTTGGAAAGCAGCGGCCTGAACTTTGTGGGCAACGTGGAAGGCAAGGAGCTGTTCGGCGGCGAGGCGGACGTAGTGGTGACGGATGGCTTCACCGGCAACGTGCTGATGAAATCAGCCGAGGCGGTGGCCAAGCTGATCACCGACCGCCTGCGCGAGGAGATCACATCCTCCTTCGTGACCAAGATCGGCGGGCTGCTGGCCCGGCCAGCCTTCCGCAGCCTGCGTAAGGACCTCGACCCGGCCGAAGTGGGTGCGGCGCCCATGCTGGGCGTGAACGGGCTGGTGTTCGTGGCCCACGGCCGCTCGGACAGCCGGGCGCTGCTGAGCGCCCTGCGCCTGGCGCGGCACTCGGTTGAGGTCAATTTGCTGAACTCACTGGCCCAGGCGATCGAAAGCGGCCTGGCCACCCTGCCCCAAGGAGAACAATAGATGCGCCTGGTCACCAACGAGAGCTTATACAAGCGCAATGCCCGCGTGGCCCTGGTGGCCAACCTGTTGGGCATGTTCCTGCTGGTCATTTCGGTATACCAGTTGTTCAATAGCTCAACTGATTTTGGGCTGTACCTGCTGTTCCTGACGGGCGGCATGATCTTCACCCAGGTGGGCACCTATTTCAACCGCTGGAACCGCCGCCCGGACCGCCAACTGGCCCAGGCGCTCAAATCGCTGGATAACAACTACACCCTGTATAACTTCACCAGCCCGGTCTCGCACCTGCTAGTCGGCCCCAGCGGGCTATGGATCCTGCTGCCGCGCCAGACCACCGGCACCATCACGTATGAGCCGCAGCGCCGCCGCTGGAAGGTGAGCAACGTATCCTTCCTCAAGCGGCTTACGCAGGAAGGCGTGGGCAGGCCGGTGAGCGAAGCCACCATCGAGGCTGAGGTGCTGGACCGCTGGCTGTCCAAGCACCTGAAGGATGAGAGCGTGCCGGTATCGGCGGCGCTGGTGTTCCTGGACCCGGCCGCGGATGTGCAGGTCGGCACGGCCGCCCTACCCACCGTCACTGGCAAGAAGCTGAAGCAACTGGTCATCAAGCCGGCTACCGGGTCTGGGATCGGCGTACAGCGCGCCAAGCAGCTCAGCTTTCTGTTCGAGAACGCCAAGCAGAAGGCGCGCTAGCCGCTTTGACGCACAATTTGTCTGGCAACAAAACGAGCTAACTGTTAGAGTTAGCCATCTATTGATCCTGAGGAGGATTCATGGCAACAACCAAAAAGAGCCGCAAGACGGCCAAGAAGGCCAGCAGCGGGGTAGATCTCGCTACTGTTGGCCGCTACGTGTTCCTGGGCGGCATCGTGCTGTCCCTGCTGGCGGGCTTGTTCTTCGCCTTCCCCAGCTTCACCGTGCAGCGCTTCCAGATGCCGATCGTGTATCTGCTGATCGTGCTGGCGCTGGTGGGCGGTTACCTGCACGTCAGCAAAGAGGGCGAGAAGAGCTTCCTGCTGACGGCGTTCGCGGTCTACTTCTTCTCTGACCGCCTGAGCTACGTCCCCAGCATTGGCAACTACCTGACCTCGATCCTGGGCGTGCTGGGCGTGTTCCTGTCTCTGGCTGCTTTGGCCGTGGCTGCCCGCACCATCGTGAGCTGGTTCCGCTCCTAGTCATTGCATTCAGTGCACTAATTGCGAACGCCCAGCCGCATGGCTGGGCGTTTTGCTATTAATCTTTGCCGGGCGGGTAACAAAGCCGCCCGGCAGGCGTTTTACTTTTCAACCCCATTCATTGGAGACCGCATGGAAACTTTGCTCATTATCGTGCTCATTCTCATTGTGCTTGGGATCATCCCATTGGGGCGCAGGCGGCGCAGCTTCACCGCGGTACAAGTGGTCTTGCTGGTGCTGATCGTCTGGCTCATATTGCGTCTGTTTTAGTGAAAGGAAATCTCGATGGAACGTTCTGAACTGGCACGTTGGGCATTCATTGCCGGCCTGGTATTGGCCGTCATCATTGCCCTAGTGACCCCGCTGAACTCAGCTTTCTTATGGATCATGATCCTGCTGGGTCTTTTTGCCGGGTACGTCTTCGTCACAGAGGATATGGAGCACCACTTCATCCTGGTGGCGATCGGTCTGGTGTTCTTCAGCCAAACCTTGTCTGAGCTGCCCAGCATTGGGGAGCCGCTGACCGCCCTGCTGGTGAGCATCTCCACATTCTTCGGGGTCATGATCGTGGCCCTGGTTGTGCGCAACATCATCGGCTGGGTATCAGCCGCCCCGCGCAGCAACAAACGCGTCTAGTGCATCACCTGGTGCTCCGGCGAGCAACCAGCAACACAAAACGCCCAGCCGAATGGCTGGGCGTTTTGTATGTTGGCATAACGGGGCTACAGCAGGCTGAACAGATCCCAGCGGCCCCAGGCCACAAAGGCAGCCAGCAGCAACAACGGAAGGTTGATCGCCAGGTTGGCATACTCTTTGCGCCCCAGGTGGAATAGGACGGCCAGCAGCATGACCAGGGCCAGCAAGGTGGCCGCCAGCGGCGTGAGCCAGGGCAGGATGCCGGTCAGCATGGGCAGCAGCACGCCGAGGCCGCCGGCGATCTCTGACAGGCCGATGAACCTGCGCAAGCCGGGCGAAATGGCCTGCATCCAGGCCATTTCTGGCCGGGGCGGTGCATCGCCCGCCTTGAAGGCGTGAAAGTAGCCCGCGCCGAGGAAGGCGATCCCCAGCAGGACTTGGGCGACCCAGAGGACAATGGGCATGACGGTTACCAGCCGAGGCCGGCGTCCAGCGACACCGCGCCAGCGCCGGTGAAGACCAGCGCCAGGGCTGCCACGCCGAGGATGAACTCAAATTCCCAACCGCCCTGGCCACCCTGGCCGGCAAAGCCGACCTTGGCCATGCGGATCTTGACCGCCACGATGGCGACCAGCATGGCGATGGCCATGCCGAGGCCGACGAGGCGGGTACCCAGGCCGATCACGAGCAGGATGGGGCCAAAGGTCTCGAGCAGGCTCACTACCCAGGCCGAGAGGCCGGCCAGCGGAATGCCGGCCTGCTTGAAGAAACCAGCAATGTTGCCAACGTTCTTGATCTTAGGCAGACCATGAGCGAAGAACACGATCGCCACACCGAGGCGCAGGATCAAAAGGCCCCAGTCCGGGGACAGCGACGAAAAAATAGCTTGCATCTAGAAATATCTCCTTGTCTAAACAACAAATGTAAAGTATCCTACAGATGATAATAAGATGTTCAATTACGTCAACCAACAATCAAGACGAACTGTTAGGTAAACAACAAAAGACCGAAAATGTTAATTACTCAAGAAAAACCCAAGAATCCGGATGACCCGCGCGTCATTCGCACCCGCCGCCTGCTGGTAGACGCGCTGAGCGAGCTAATGGGCGAAAAGAGCTTCGACGCCATCACGGTGAGCGAGATCGCCACGCGGGCCACGCTCAACCGGGTCACCTTCTACGCCCACTTTCAAGATAAATACGCGCTGCTGGAGTACGACATGAGCAGCCGGATCGAATCTGAAATGCAGGCCCAGTTAGGCGCCAACCCGCGCTTGAACGAAGAGATGCTGATGAACCTGCTGAGCTTTGTGTGCAACTTTCTGGACGGCACGCAGCGCCACTGCCCGCCCCCGCGCGGCCAGATGCAGTCTTTGGTGGAGAAGCAACTCAAGAATCATATCTATGATGCCTTGCTGCAGGCCCTGGAGAACCGGGCCAAGTTCAAGGCACAAGGGCCCAGCGCCCAGCAAACCGCGATGGTGGCGGCCTGGGCCGTGTATGGCGCGGCTTTCCAGTGGAGCCAGCAAGACGAACGGCAGCCGCTGGCGCAATTTGTGCGCCAGGTGCTGCCGCTGATCGCCGGCAACCTGACCCAATACCTGGAGGGTGCGGCCAGCAAGCCCAGCGTGCAACAGGTTTCGGCTGGGCGCGGCCCGGCCGCGCTGCTCGGCCCGCTGCGTCTTGGACTGCAATTGGCTTTGTAAGACTTCACCCGCATAAACAAAGAGGAGATCCATGGAGAACAAGCTCAAAGAACTAAAGACCCGCCTGGCTGAAGTGTCAGACCTGGGTGCAGCTGGCGCCGTGCTGGGCTGGGACCAGGCCACCTACATGCCGCCCGGCGGCGCATCCGCCCGCGGGCGGCAGATGGCCACCCTGGGCAGCATTGCCCAGGCCAAGTTCACCGACGCGGCCATCGGCCACCTGCTCGACGAGCTGGAGCCGTGGGCGGCGCAGCAGCCGGCCGACTCGGACGATGCCGCCCTGATCCGCAAGACGCGCAAGGACTACGACAAGCAGGTCAAGGTATCGGCGGACTGGGTCTCGCGGGCCAACCTGCACATCGCCGAAACCTACCAGGCCTGGACGGAAGCCCGCCCGGCCAACGACTTCAAGTCAGTACAGGATGCGCTGAAGGTGACGCTGGACCTCAGCCGCGAATACGCTGACTTCTTCCCGGGCTATGAGCACATCGCCGACCCGCTGATCGATGGGCCGGACCCGGGCATGAAGGCTGCCAGCATCCGCAGCGTGTTCAGCGAACTGCGCAACGAGCTTGTGCCGCTGGTGCAGGCGATCACCTCGCAAAAAGAGGCCGACGACAGCTCGCTGCGCAAGAGTTATCCGGAAAAGAAGCAGCTGGACTTTGGTATTGAAGTGGCCAAGGATTATGGCTATGACTTCAACCGCGGCCGCCAGGATATGACCCACCACCCCTTCTGCACCACGTTCTCGATCACGGATGTGCGCATCACCACCCGTGTGCAGAAGAAGTACCTGGCCGATGCCCTGTTCAGCACGCTGCACGAGGCCGGCCACGCCATGTACGAGCAAGGCGTCAACATGGCCTACGAGGCCACTCCGCTGGCCGGGGGCGTATCCTCCGGCGTGCACGAAAGCCAATCGCGCACCTGGGAGAACATCGTAGGGCGCAGCCGCGGCTTCTGGGAGCACTACTATCCCAAGCTGAAGGCGGCCTTCCCCACCCAGCTCAAGGGCGTGGGGCTGGATAAGTTCTACCGGGCCATCAACAAGGTGGAGCGCTCGCTGATCCGCACGGACGCCGACGAGGTGACCTATAACCTGCATGTGATGCTGCGCTTCGACCTGGAGCTGCAGCTGCTGGAAGGCTCGCTGGAGATCAAAGACCTGCCGGAAGCCTGGCACGCCCGCTACAAGAGCGACCTGGGCATCCAAGCGCCCAGCGATGTGGACGGCGTGCTGCAGGATGTGCACTGGTACGGCGGCCTGATCGGCGGCGCGTTCCAGGGTTACACCCTGGGCAACATCATGAGCGCGTTGTTCTACGACGCGGCGCTCAAGGCACACCCCAGCATCCCCGGCGAGATCAGCAAGGGCGAGTTCGATACGCTGCACACCTGGCTGCGCGAGAACATCTACCAGTATGGCTCCAAGTACGAGCCGGATGATCTGATCCAGCGCGTCACCGGCGGCCCGCTGCGCATTGCGCCTTACATCAAGTACCTGCGCACCAAGTACGGCGAGCTGTACAAGCTCTAAGGCTTATTGCGCTGTCTCCTCCGCAAAGGGCGGCCAGCTTTCTGCTGGCCGCCCTTTCATGTAGCCGCAGCCGGAGGCATGCGCTACACTTGAGCCACCTATGAAGCCTTCGGCCTGTGCAAACGCACAGGCCGCCTCTGTCTACGAAAGCGACCCGATGGAAGAAAAGAAAACGGCGATCCAAGGCCTGGGCGCCAAATTCATGCGCCTGTGGCAAGCCTCCTTCGCCTCCAACCTGGCGGATGGCGTGTGGCTGGCGGCCGGCCCGCTGCTGGCTGCCTCGCTGACGCGAGACCCACTCCTGATCGCCGGCCTGGCCACGGCGCAACGCCTGCCCTGGCTGCTGTTCTCGCTGCCCAGCGGAGTCATCGTAGACCGCATGGACCGCAAGCGCATCATCTGGATCGGCAATGCGATCCGCGGCACGCTGATCCTGGCTCTGGGGCTGAGCACCTACTACGGCCTGCTGAATATCTATGGCATGTATGTGTTCTTCTTCTTGCTGGGAACCGTAGAGCCTTTCGTGGACAATGCCTCGTTCGCCATCCTGCCGCGGGTGGTGACGCAGCCACAGCTCGAGAAGGCCAACGGCCGCCTGTTCGCCACCACCACGGTGGCCAACGATCTGGTTGGCCCGCCGGCGGGCAGTTTTATCTTCACGCTGTTCCCGCCGCTGGCCTTTCTGATCAGCAGCATTGCGTATGGCGGCTCGGCGGTCTTGATGGGCTCGCTGCCCGGCGAGTATTACGCCCGCCGCCAGCCGGGGGCAGCCAGCCGCCTGCTGACGGAGATCTGGGAAGGCTTCCGCTGGTTTCTCAACAACCGCGTGCTACGCGCCCTGGCGCTGCTGGTGACGCTGCAAAATCTGGTCTTCACCGCAGGCTATTCTCTGCTGGTGCTGTATGCGCAAGACCGCCTGGGCCTGGGCGCTACGGGCTACGGCCTGCTGCTCTCGGTGGGTGCGGTCGGCGGCCTGGTGGGCGCGGTCACCGCTGACCGCATTGGCACCCGGCTGGGCACCGGCTCGGTGATCGTGCTGGGCATCACGCTGACCGGGCTGGCCTTCCTCGTGCTGGGTTTCACGCACAACACGCCGGTGGCGGCCGCCATGCTGGCGGTGAATTCATTCTCGGTGACGATGAGTGTCACGCTCATCCTGGCCCTGCGCCAGACCCTGATCCCGGATGACCTGCTGGGCCGCGTGACCAGCGTGTACCGCTTCATCGTCATCGGCACGGCGCCGCTGGGCAGCCTGGCCGGCGGCCTGCTGGCGCGGCGCTATGAGCTGGGCACCCCCTACTGGGTGGGTGGGGTCGTGATCCTCGTATCGACTTTGCTCACCTATCGTTTCATAAGCAACAAGGCGGTCGAACGCGCCAAGGCCGATCTGCCGGGTTCGTCAGCTTCCTGAGTGAAAGATGAGTAGGGTCTTGGCAGCGATCTGGCTGGATAGAATCCACGAATGATGAAACGACACTTACTTCTCCCCCTGCTTGTGCTATCGCTGGCGCTGGCAGCCTGCGGAATCTCAGAAGCTGACATCCAGCTTACGGTAGTAGCAGCCGAGACGAATGCCGTTTCAACTGCTTACGTGCAGCTGACTGAGTATGCGCTGGCCAACCCTTCGGCCACCCCCACCCTGATGCCGACCGCTACGCTGATGCCCACGGCAACCCTGCAACTTACACCGACGACATCCACGGGAACGGGCACCGGCGGCGGCCTGCCGACCACCGGCTGCGAAGGCATGACCTTTGTATCTGACGTGACCGTGCCAGACGGCGCCGATGTTGCCGCCGGAACGGCCTTCACCAAGACCTGGTCTGTGCGCAATTCGGGCACCTGTGAGTGGACGACCGGCTTCCAGCTGAACTTCAGCCACGGTGACCAGATGGGCGGTCCCAGCAGCAACGCGCTGGTGGCGGCGGTCCCGGTGGGCGGCACGGCCAACATCTCGGTGGAGCTGGTAGCCCCGGCCACCGCAGGCGAGTATGTGGGCCATTGGGCCATCGCCAATGCGGCGGGCACGGCCTTTGGCTATCTGTACGTTGAGATCAACGTGCCCTAACCTTTGAAATGATGCTCGTTAAAAAAACCTCCGGCGCGCATGCGCCGGAGGTTTTTTTTGACTTTGATAGAATGAATTCAGTGAAACGAATCACTCTCCTGATGCTGTCGCTCTGGCTCGCCGCCTGCGGCCCAAGCCAGGCTGAGTTGGATGCCACCCTGGCCGCCGCGGAGGTGTACGCCATCTCGACCTTTGCCGCGCAACTCACCAACGCCGCTGAGCAAAACGCCACCCCCACCCAAACCGCCACGCACGAGCCGAGCGCCACTCCGCAACCCACAGAAGTGCAGGTGACGGCAACGCTGACAACCGGCACAGGCGCCACTCAGGATCAGTGCAATGTGATGGTATTCAGAGAAGACATCACCATCCCAGATGGGGAAGTGGTGGCGGGCGGAGCGACTTTCACAAAGACCTGGTCGGTCGAGAATGCGGGCACATGCAACTGGAGTCCGGCCTACCAGCTTCTGTTCAGCCACGGTGACCGGATGGATGGTGCCCGCAACACGCAATTGCAACGTCCGATCCTCGCCGGGGAGGTTGACAATATCTCGATCCTGCTGAAGGCGCCAACCGCCCCTGGCGAATACACCGGTTGGTGGACACTGGCCACCCCCGGCGGAGACGGCTTCGGGCATCTCTCAGTGGTCATCATCGTACCCTGATAAAAAAGCTGCGCAGTGCGCAGCTTTTTTTATTCTTTATCGTCCGGGCGAGGCGTGATCTCGATCGCCTCACGCAGCAATGAGAGCACGCCGGGCAGCGTAGCGTCATCCACACTGTAGATCTTGACATGCCGGGCGCGCTGGCCGGTGCCCTCCAGCAGAGCTTCGGGGTCTTCAAGATCTACCCCGCGCGGAAAGCCAAAGTTGATGTAATCCTTCTGAAAGATGATCACGCACACCAGATGGGTGTAAGTTTCGGCATAGCCGTAGCCGAGCAGATGGGCCGCCTCGTCGATCTGCTCGATCACATCTGGGGCAAGGTCGAGGATCTGAGTGCGCAACTCCAGGGCAATGGCCTGGAGTTGCTCCGGGAAGCCCGCCAGGAAGGCGCGCAGCGAAGGCGTGATGCCGAGATCGGCCATCAGGCTTCCTGCGCCTTCTCGCCCAGCAGCACGCGCACATCGTTCACATGATGTAAGTTGTGATACAGCATGAAGAAGACCAGCTCACGCACGGTGAGCTTGCCGAGCACCGGGTGCGGCAGGCGGGCTTTGTCGAGATCCTCATCCTTCCAGCCCGCCAGGGCGCTCTCCAGCTTGGCAGCGGATTGCTGCCAGCGCTGCAGCACGGCTTGCTTGGCGGCCGCCAGATTCCCGGTGGGCATATCCATCTCGGCCACGAACTCGGGCGGCGATTGGGCGCCAGTCTCCAACTTGCTCTTGTACTCTGCGATCAGCTCCGGGTAGCGGCGGCTGGCCGCCGCGGCGCCCCAGATGAGCCCGGCGACGGCCTGCGGGACGCGCAGGCCGAGGGTAGCCGCCCGCACAGACTTGCTGAGGTGCCCCAGATTCTCGGCAGGCGACCACACTTGCGGCGGATGCTCGAAGAATACATCGGTAGGAATGGCGGCGAAGTATTCGGTCACCGTGTTGTTCGTGCGGGCCAGCTCCGCTTGGATCTCTGGCAGTGTGTAAGGGTCCATCCTCTGAATCATAACTCTTTCTGGCCGGCGCCAATCGTCAATCGCAAGGTATATAATCACTTCAACGTTGCAAAGGAGACAGCATGGCAAAAAATTCTTCCAAGGTACGCGTTGCGATCATTGGCGTTGGCAATTGTGCCAATTCCCTCGTGCAAGGCGTGCAGTATTACCAAAATGCAGCCGACACGGACGAAGTGCCCGGCTTGATGCATGTGAATCTGGGCGGCTATCACATCAGTGATATCGAGTTCTCTGCCGCGTTCGACGTGGTCGCGACCAAAGTTGGCAAAGACCTCAGCGAAGCCATTTGGGCCTACCCCAACAACACGATCAAATTTGCCGAAGTGCCCCACTTGGGCGTGGAAGTGCAACGCGGCATGACCCACGACGGCCTGGGCAAGTACCTGCGCGAAGTCGTGGAGAAGGCCCCCGGCGCTACGGCTGACATCGTCAAAGTATTGAAGGACACCGGCACGGACGTGGTGGTAAGCTACCTGCCCGTAGGCTCTGAGATGGCCACCAAGTGGTACGTCGAGCAGATCCTTGAGGCTGGCGTCGGCTTCGTCAACTGCATCCCCGTGTTCATTGCCAGCCAGGACTATTGGGGCCAGCGCTTTGCTGAGCGCAACGTCCCCATCATTGGCGACGATATCAAGAGCCAGGTGGGCGCTACCATCACCCACCGCGCCCTGGCCCGATTGTTCGTGGAGCGCGGCGTGCACCTGGACCGCACCTACCAGCTGAACTTTGGCGGCAACATGGACTTCTACAACATGCTGGAGCGCGAGCGCCTCGAGTCGAAGAAGATCTCCAAGACCGGCGCGGTTACCAGCATGCTGCCCTATGAGATGGACGGCGGCGATGTGCACGTTGGGCCGAGCGATTACGTGCCCTGGCTGACCGACCGCAAGTGGTGCCACATCCGCATGGAGGGCCGCGCCTTTGGCGACGTGCCGCTGCAGATGGAGGTCAAGCTGGAAGTGTGGGACTCGCCCAACTCGGCCGGCGTAGTGATCGACGCGATCCGCTGCATCAAGCTGGCGCAGGACCGCGGCATTGGCGGCCCGCTGATCGGCCCGTCTTCATACTTTATGAAGACCCCGCCGCAGCAGTTCACGGATGATCTGGCGCGCACCAATACTGAGACCTTCATTGCCGGCGAGAGCGTGAAAGCCTAGGCGTAAAAACTAACAAAAAAGCGCAGCCAAATGGCTGCGCTTTTTTGTTAGAAGGCCCGCTGCGCCAGGCTGGTGCCAGCCCAAACGGCCAACAAGCCCGCCAGGTTCGTGAGCGTAAAGTAAAGGGCAGCATGACCCAGCTGGCCGGCATTTAGCAGGTGAAACAATTCCAAACCGAAACTGGAGAACGTGGTGTAGCCACCCAGGATGCCAGTAATGAGCAGGAGGCTATGCGCGCCCAGCAAACCGCGCTCGGAAAGCGATACAAAGACCAAGCCGATCAGGAAGCACCCGCTCAAATTGACCAGTAAAGTGCCTAGGGGGAAGCTGGTTGGCTTGAACCACTCTTGCACCTGCGTGCCAATGGCGTAGCGCAAGACTGCCCCAACTGCGCCGCCAAACCCTACGAGAACAAAATTGCCCATATGACTCCTTTCGCTCGTAGGAGTCATCAGCCCGGTGGCAGTTTGCGCGCTCGGCCGGGCCACAGCACCCAGCCCGTTGCGCGGGGCGAACTCCATCGCCCATGCTGGCTATCTTACCCCCGCGTGGGTATGCCCCTTATAATCCACGCCATGAACGTGTTAGTGACCGGAGCCACCGGCTTCATCGGCGGGCATATTGCCAAATCCGCGTTGGCGCAGGGCTGGCAGGTGCGCGGCCTGCGCCGCAACCCGGCCCATACCGGCCACCTGGAAGCCGGCGAGCCGGTGGAGTGGATGCAGGGCGACCTGAACGACGCAGCCAGCCTGGCGCTCGCCATGGCCGGCGTGGATGTGGTATTCCACGCCGCGGCCTACTACCCGCGGCGGGAGCGCCAGCGCACCCGCCAGCAGCACCTGGATGCGGCCCAGGCCGAGATGGAAGGCGTGCTGGCGGCGGCCAAAGCGGCCGGGGTGCGCCGCATGGTGTATACCTCGGCCCTGTTCTGCATTGCCAATGTGGCGCCGGATGCCGGCCGCCTGGCCGACGAGCGGGATGTGTACCAACTGGGCGACTTCCCGGAGAGTGCCTATTTTGAAACCAAGATCCTGATGGAGCAGATCGCCCTGGCGGCCAACGGGCCGCAGCTGGAAGTGGTGGTGACCAACCCCACCGCAGTCTTCGGCCCGGGTGACCTCAACAAGACCCTGGGCAGCCTGCTGATCCTGGCCGCCAAAGGCTACTTCGTGGCCTGGCTGCCGGCCGAGGCCAACGTGGTGGATGTGCGCGATGTGGCCGATGCGCACATCCAGGCCGCCCTGAAAGGGCGGCCGGGTGAGCGCTACATTCTGGGCGGGCACAACCTCTCGGTCAAGGACGCCTTCACCATTGTGGCGGCGGTGGCCGGGCGGCGGCCGCCGCGCTTCGCCATCCCGCTGTGGCTGGTCGACCCGGTCGTCTGGCTGGGCGACCGCCTCCCGGCCATCCCCCTGCCCGCCAACCACCTGCGCAGCGTGCGCCGCTGGCAGGCTTATAATACGGCCAAGGCCGAGCAGGAGCTGGGTATGCGCGCCCGCCCCTTCGCTGACACGGTAAGAGACTCCCTGGCCTGGTTCGTATCCCACGGCGACCTGTAATCTGATGCCCCCACTCCTTCTCGCATTGTTGATCGGCTATCTGCTGGGTTCGATTCCCTTCGCACACATCATTGCCCGCGCCGTCGGCGGGGTTGAGCTGGCCGAAGTCGGCAGCCGCAATGTTGGCACACGCAACCTGACCCGCAATCTGGGCCTGGGCTGGGGCGTGCTAGGCGGCGTGCTGGACTTCTCCAAGGGCTTGGCCGCCATGGCCATCGGCGAAGCCGTGGCCGGCGGCCACCCCTGGTGGATGCTGGCCGGCACGGCAGCCGTGGCCGGCCACAACTGGCCGGTCTGGCTGCGCTTCCGCGGCGGCAAGGGGCTGGCGACCGCGCTGGGCGCGGCCGCCTGGGTGGCGGCCTGGCCCGAGCTGGCGATTGTGTTCGCGCTGGGCTGGGTGGTGCAACGGCTGACCGGCAACATCACGCTGACCGCCGCGGTGGGCTTTGTAGTGATGCTGCTGAGCCTGCAAGCAACCGGCCGGCCGCCGGAAGTGACCTATTTTGTGCTCAGCCTGGCCGCGGCAGTGCTGCTGGCCACCTGGCCGGATATCTCCGCCAAGCTGAAGAAGCCCGGCGAAGTCCAGAAGTATTTCAAAGACCCCAATGCGGTCTACAAGAAGAAAACCTCTCGCTAACCTCGCCTCGGAAAGGAAATCTATGCTTTCAACCATTCGTACTGACCTCAAATCCTACTGGGTGCGCTGGCTGTTCGCCGCCATCACAGTCACCTTTGGCCTGCAGGAGCTGCGCGTCCTGTTCGTCAGCTTCGTGGGCTACCTGCGTGACTCAACCGGCATGAGCTCGCTGAGCCTGGCGCCGATCGCGGTTGGCGTATTCGCCCTGGCGTTTCTGGCCGGGCCGCTCAACCGCCTGCTGGGCACGCGCCGCACACTGTGGCTGACCGCCGGCGGCCTGGCCATGCTGCGCGTGGCTGAGCAAGTGTCGCAGACCGCGCTGATGGACCTGTACCTGTCCTCGGCGGCGGTGGCCCTATTCCTCATGTGGATCCCGTTGGCGGTGGGCATCTCGCGCGCCCGCGGCGGCCACATTCCGCAGCACCTCGGCCTGGGCTGGCTGCTGGGTCTGGTGCTGGACAGCAGTTTGCAGATCGCCTTCGGCACGCTGGACCTGCCCTGGCAGCCCGGCGTCCTCGCGCTGCTGCTGGTGGCCGTGCTGGCCGCCCTGCAACTGTGGACGCTGAGCAAGCTGGTGGTCGATGCACCCTCCACCACGGATGGCAGCTGGACCAGCTCGGCGGCCCTGCTGGCGATCGGCCCCTGGGTCTTCCTGCAGCTGATGGTGTTCCAGAACACGGCGCTGTTCTCCTCCATGAGCGGATGGGGCACGCCGGCCGCCGGCGCGGCCTTGCTGCTGGGCAATGTGATGGGGCTGTGGCACATTGCCAGAGTGGCACCGCAACGCAGCTGGCTCAACCTGCTGGTGTATGGGCTTGTATTGCTGGCACTATTACTGCTGGCCTTCAACCAGCCGCTGGCTCCGCTGCTGTTCCTGTTCCTGGGCCAGATCTTCAGCCTAGCCATGGGTTTCTTCATTTTCACCGGCGCAGGCGCGGTGGCCGGCAAGCCCGGGCTGCTCAGCAGCACCCTGTTCAGCGGTCTGGGGCAGATCGTGTTCGTGCTGATCACCTTTGTTTACTATGCCTCGTACGATATTGACTTCGGCATCCGCTCCGGCACCCTGCTCCCGGTGGCCGCGGTGCTGGTGACGATCTTCCTGCTGATCTCCTCACGGGCCAAGGCCGACAAGGCCAAGGAGTTCAAGCCGCTGTATTCCCCCATGGCCCTGGCGGCCGCGGCTCTCGTAGTGCCGCTGCTGCTGACCCTTAGCTGGAAGAGCCCGGCGGCGCAGCCGATCGATACCAACACCTTCCGCGTGATCAACTACAACATCCACGACGCGGTGAACACGGACGGCCGCGTAGACCCCGAGGCGTTGGCGCGCATCATCGAGGAAAGCGGCGCCGACGTGGTGGGCCTGCAAGAGATCTCACGCGGCTGGCTGATCTGGGGCGGCATGGACATGCTGGAATGGCTGGCCCAGCGCCTGGATATGCAGTACATCTGGGGGCCGACCGCCGACGCCCAATGGGGCAACGCCATCCTGACCCGCCTGCCGATTATCAGCTACACCAACAACCCGCTCCCGCCGGAGGATGTGCTGTTGCTGCGCGGCTACCTGTACGCTGAGATCGAGATAAACGGGCAGACCCTGCATGTGATCGACACCCACTTCAGCGAGAAAGCCGGCCAGGACGATATCCGCGCCCAGCAAGCCTCGGTGCTGGTGGACGTGGCGGCGGGCCGCCCGGCCACCATCGTGATGGGCGACCTGAACTCCCTGCCCGACTCGCTGGCCCTGGACGTGATGCTGGGCGGTGGCTTCATCGACATCTCACGCGAGAGTGGGCTGAGCAACACGTTCACCTACCCCTCGTTCGCAGCCGACCACCAGATCGACTACATCTTCATCTCGCCTGACCTGCAGTTCAGCGACTTCGCCATCCCGCTGACGACGGCGTCAGACCACCTGCCGCTTTCGGTGACGATCACCCTACCTTAACAAAAAAGCCCGGCGAACGCCGGGCTTTCTTGTTTAAGGCTGGCTGAGGAACAAGGGCTCGCCGTCGTTCTTGCCGCCCTGGATGATGCCATTGTCTACGGCAGCATCGCTGATGTACTCGGGATAGAACATAGTGACCGGAGGCACGCGGTATTGCAGGATGCTGGCATCCTGATGCATGTAGGCCAGGATAGCCGGATACAGGTCTTGCAAGACGGTGATCTCGTCATAGGCTTCGAACTGCGCCCCTTCCGGCCAGCGAATGGCCAGGAAGCTGCCGAAGCGGTCTTGGATATCAAAGCGATTGATGTCGTTGATGGTGTAGCCGCCGCGCCCGGTGGCGTAGCAATTCTTGCTGAGATACGGCCCGTGATCGCCGGCCACGATGACGATGGCGGTCGGGTCATTGGCCAGCAGCAGGTCGAGGTCAGTGCGCATTTCTACATTAGCAACGGCCAGGCGCTGCTCGAACAGCTTGGTCTCGTTGGGTAAACACTCACCGGAGTTCTGGCTGTGCCCTGGGGCATACGAGTGGGCATAAAGGAACACGGGATCGGCAGGCACATCGCCAAACAGATCCAGCTTCTGCTGTTCGAACTGCTTGGCGGTGCTGGCGTCAAAGCCAATGTCAAAGCGGAACTCGCCCAGCAGAATGCTGTCGAGCAGCACGAGTGAGGCGGGGCGCTCTTGTGGGAACGAAACGTCGTAACTTGAGCCTACTTCCTGGAAGAAGAAGTCAGAGGCAAAGTAGCCATAGGTGCGATAGCCCATCCGCTGAAAGATCTGGTGCACAACGCCTGCTCCGGATGTGCCGATGCGCGTATCCCCATAGAAATCCAAAGAGGCATTCATCAGCGAGCCGATGGAAACCACAGAGTACGAGCCGATCGAATAGTTGTGCGGGTACATGGTGAAGCCGTGCTGCTGCAGATACAGCTCCTGCTCGCTATTGTCAATGCCATACTGCAGCATGGTTTCATTGGCAACATACGAGTCGTAGACCAGCAGATAGATGTTGGGCTTCGTTTCCGGGTCCACCGGCACGGCGCTAAAGAGTGGATGGTCGTGAATGTCCAAGGATACCGGGATCTGTTTCCC
This sequence comes from Anaerolineales bacterium, assembly GCA_019454165.1. Lineage (GTDB taxonomy): Bacteria > Chloroflexota > Anaerolineae > Anaerolineales > UBA11579 > JAMCZK01. The sequence goes on from CP075367.1 coordinate 1,660,463, forward strand.
CAGATCGACCTGGGCGACTGTGTTGGAAACAAAAAAGGCGGTGACAAGCAACAACAGTAAGTTGCGGTGGCGAGAAGGGTACAGCAACGCAAACAGAACGATCAAAGCCAGCATGATGCCAAGCTGAATGCGCAGATCGCCCTCGGCGAACCACAGGAAACTGGCGCTGAGCACGGCCATATTGGTGATCATGAACAAAAAGATCACACTGAGGATTCGCAGGACCGCCGGATCGGCGAAACGGCTCAGCAGTTTTGGCAGAGCCACCACCAGGAGGACAGAAACGGCCAAGAATGCCAGCAACAGGAACAAATTCTGCGGGAAGGAAACCTGTTGGGTGTTATTGAGCAGATACTGGACCACCGGCGCCAAAGGCAGCAAGAGCAGCAGCCAATCCGTGGGACGCCAGGCGGCTGCCGGCGATTCGGAAGCGGCGGCCAGCGGTTTTTGGCGCAATGCCAACGCAATACCCAGGGCGATGGCGCTGCCCGCTAGCAGCCAGGGCCACAGCGCATTGACGAAGGCCAGGTTGACGCCGGCCGGCAGCTTGCGGGCCTGCTGCAGCACGAGCAGCAGCGCACCGCAGTATGCTGCCACAACCGCCAGGGGGATCGATACGCCTGGCCCCCAGGCAACCGATGCAGGCCAGCGCTTTAGTTTAGTGGTGATGGTTTCGATATTTTGGCTCATGAATGTGAGGATAACACGCAACCCACTGGACAGTTAAGCTATATAAGAATACAGTCATCTTCAGAGGTAAGTAGATGCAAATGATACAGATCGGGCCTGGCGGCCCCAAAGTAGCGCCGATCGGCATGGGCACCTGGGCCTGGGGCGACAACCTGTTCTGGTCGTACGGGCGCGAGTACGGCGAGGACGACCTGCGGGCCGCGTACGACACCAGCCTGGAAGCCGGCGTCACCTTCTTCGATACTGCCGAGATCTACGGCACTGGGCGGTCTGAGGCGCTGCTGGGCCGCTTTGCCGCCGCCAACACCGAAGAGCATATCGTCGCCTCGAAGTTCTTTCCGTACCCGTGGCGGGTGCTGCGCGGCAGCCTGCGGCAGGCGCTGGCCGGCAGCCTGCGGCGACTGGGCTTGCCCAGCCTGCAGCTGTACCAGATTCATTGGCCCTTCCCGCCGCGCAGCTTCGGTACCTGGCTGCACGCCATGGCGGATGCGGTGGAGGCCGGCCTGCTTAAGCAGATCGGCGTATCCAACTTTGGGCCGCGCCAAACCGAGAAAGCGATCCAGGTGCTGGAGAGCCGCGGGCAGCGGCTGGCCAGCAACCAGATCTCATATAGTTTGCTGGCCCGTAACGCCGAGCGCAACGGCCTGCTGCAACTGTGCCGAGACCACGACATCACTGTGATCGCCTACAGCCCGCTGGCGCAAGGCTTGCTGACCGGCAAGTACACTCGGCAGCAGCCCCCGCCCGACCTGGCGCGGCGGGTGATGAACGGCGGCAAGCTCAGCCGGCTGGGGCCACTGCTGGTCGAGATGCAGCGCATCGCCACCCTGCACGGCGACAAACCTGTATCGCAAGTGGCGCTGAACTGGTGCGTGGCAAAGGGCACGCTGGCCATCCCGGGCGCCAAGAACGCCAAACAGGCCGGACTGAACGCGGGTGCGTTGAGCTGGAGCTTGAACGAAGAAGAAGTGGGACGGCTGGATGAGCTGTCTGCCACGGCGGTGTGGGGCTGATGCGCTGGGCTGACTTTGCGGCCAGCGCACCGGAGCTGGCCGCCTTCGGTGCGGAGCGATTAGGCAGCGCGGTGGCATACATCGCCACGGTGACGGCGGACGGAATGCCGCGGGTGCATCCGGTGACCCCGATCCTCGGCGACGAGCTGTACCTGTTCATGGAACCCAATTCCCCCAAGGGCAAAGACCTGCAACGCGGCAGCGCCTACAGCCTGCACTGCGGCGTGGCCGACTCCAGCGGCGGCCAAGGCGAATTCTACGTGCGCGGGCACGGCCGCCTGGTGCAAGACCCGGCCGAACGGGCTGCCGCGACTGCGGCGGCCAGCTATGCCCCGGCGGAGCGCTATATCCTGTTCGCGCTCTCGGTGGAGTTCGCCTTCATGAACGTGTATACGGAGAACGAGCCGATCCGGCGGCGCTGGCAAGCCGGCGCTTAGTTGCACACCCAGATGGCGCCGCGGTATTCACGCAGGACCACATCCAGGTTGCTGCCGCGCATCACTTCTATTAGCCCGCTCTGGGCATAGCCCCCCATCAATACGAAATCGCAGCCGCGCTCAGCGGCCACATCCAGAATGGCCTGGGCGGCGCGGCCGCGCCGTTGCTCATAATCTGCAAGGATGCCGCGGGCCAGCAGGTAATTCTTGGCGCCGGTCTGCGAGAGCGTGGGCCGTAGGCTGCGCTCGAACGAGGTCAGCACGGTGAGCTGGATGCCCCAGCGTCGCACCAGGTAGGCGGCCAGGTATAGCGCCTGGCGCGCCTTGCGGCTGCCGTCGTAGGCGAGCAGCGCGTGTTTGAGCTCGGTCTTGGCGGGCACGACCAGCACCGGCCGTGGGCTGCGTTGCAGGAAGGCGCGCAAGCCGGAGAGCAGCCGCTCAAGCGGGCGCGTGCCGGGCGGGTGCTTGAGATGCAGCACCACCAGATCGCTCCAATGGCTGCGGGCCTCCACACGGCGGTGAATGTTGCCCTGCTCCAGCACCAGGCTGCCGGGTAGGCCGGCGGCGGCCACGCGGCGCTCGAACTCGCTGCGCAGGTTATGCACCTGCTGCTCGTCTGCGCCGGATGCCGGCTGCACATGCACGCCGCGCAACTCGCTGTGCTCGTGCTGGGCGACCAGCAGAGCTACATCGAGCGCGGTCCAGCTGGCATCCTCACCGCTGAGGGGCACCAGTAGGCGCGGGAAGAGCGTCTCGCCCTCCTCCAGGTCATCGCGCTGCAGACGCCACTCGGTCGGCCGCGGGGCGGCCGGCAGCCGCATCCAGCGGCCAAGCCAGCGCCGCACGCGGCCACTAAAGCGGCGCGGGCTGCCCTCCAGGCGGTTCCAGGCGTGGGCGGCCGCCTCGGCAATCCCCAGGTTCCAACCCAGTTCTTTTTCCAGCGTGGAGCGGTGTTTCATTAGCCACAGGTACATGTCCGCCTCGGTGCGCTGCGGAAAATCACGCAGCAGGCCAATCTGGCGGATGGCGTGAATGGCGGGCACATAGACTTCATCGGCCCAGTGGGCAGCCGCATCCGCCAGGCTGACCTCGCCGCCCTGCTGCTCGCCCATGTAGTAGCGGTGCACGGCGATGTGCTCGCGCAGTTCGTTGATGCGGCCGGGGATGGTGACGCGAAAATCCACATCCGGGCGGGTGTCGGCCAGCCCGGTATCCTGCAGGAAGTTGTGCAGCTCAGTCTTGATGATGAGGTCTTCAATGTCATCGTCAGGCGAGATGGCTACGCGAGTCGGAATCTCGGTGACGTAGGCTTCGATGGTCTTGGCGCCGACCTCGCGCGCCACCGAGACGCGGTGGTGGCCATCCATCACAAAGTAGATCTCGCCGATCTTGTAGACCTCGATCGGCGGCAAGCCCTGGCCTTCCATGGCCAGGCGCACCCGCGCCCAGCGGCCGCCCTGGCTGGCCTGGCGCGGCAGGAACTGGCGGTTGAAATCCTCGTAGCGGCCGACGCTGCCAACGATGGCATCCAGCGGGATCTCGTGCAGGCCGCGCGGCAGCTGGCTGGCGCCGCCCAGCATCTTGCGCACATCGTCAAAGCGCAGCAGGTCATCGGCGCGGCTGCCGCCCAGGCGCGCCAGCGCCTGGCGCAACGCGGCGCGGCCGCGGGCACGCTTGAAGTCGTTCATGGCCGAGGAATAGTTGTTCACGGCGTCAGCTCCAGCTCCTGATAGCCGTAGGCGTTGACGACCTGGGTGCGCTCGAACTGGACGATGGCCGGCTCATTGCGATCATACAGGTGAATGTGGCCGTGCAGGTGGTACTTGGGCTTGAAGGTGCGCAACAGCCAGCGGAAGGCTTTGAAGCCGCGGTGGGCCGTGTCGGGGCGATCGCTAACATCCCAAGCCGGAGCGTGGGTGACCAGCACATCGAGGGCGCGGCCGAAGCGCAGGCGGTTGTAGAGCAGGCGCGGCAGCATGGCGAGCACCATGAGCCACATCTCGCCCTGCGTGTACATGAAGGGGCCGCGGCGGTAGCGCAGGCTGCCTTCGAAGCCGGCCAGGATCAGCCCGTTGTGGTGGATGAGCTTGCGGTGCAGGTCGATGGCGCCCCAGGGAGCCTCACGCGCCTCGCTCTGGGAGTATTCGACGTTGGGAGCATGGTTACCGCGCACGAAGAAGACCGGCTTGCCGAGCGTATCCACCAGAAACTCGAGGTAGTAGTACGGCAGGTCTCCGCAACCGATGACGAGGTCCACCGCGCCGAAGCGCTGGGCGACGGCTGGGGTGTAGACGAAGTCGAGCACCTGGTCACTGAGGGCGAGGACGCGCATGTGAACGAATATAACACCCCGCCCCTGTTCCTCTCCTCGCTGTGCTCGGCTCGGAATGCTAACGGGCCGTATTTTGTCATTCCGACGAGGCCGTAAGGCCGAGGAGGAATCCGTTTGTGGGATTGTTTAAGCGCAGCTCCGTCTGATTGAGCACAGGATGCCAACCTATAAAGGACTCGGCATAGGGTACGGCCTTATTCAGATATGTGAGCGTACATAGCGGCTCTTAACGGATTCCTCCCTCGCTGCGCTCGGTTCGGAATGACAAGGCTTATCGCCATACACAAACCCGTCATTGCGAGCCACAGGCCGCTGTGCGGCCTGTGCGCGTGGCAATCTGGTTTTTTCCCGCCTTGCCCAGCGGCTCTGAATTGACATTCGCTGTCAAGGCAAGTAGACTGCATAGAGAGCAGTCAATATGAAGACCAAGAGCATGGACCCCGTAGCGTTTGCCAAAGTGCTGGCTGACCCCACCCGCCAGCAGATCATGCAAAGCTGCTGCTGCGAGTGGAAGAATGTCAACGAGATCGTGAAGACGGTGAAGGTGAGCCAGCCCACGGTTTCGCACCATTTGGCGCTGCTGCGCGAGGCCGAGCTGGTACAGGTGCGCGAAGAAGGCAAGAACACCTACTACACGCTGAATCAAGAGAAGGTGGCGATGTGCTGCGGCCAACTGATCAGCACCTTTGCCCCCGAGAGCAAGGTCGCCGAGCAACTGCAGGCTGCGCCAACCAAGTAGCGGGCGACCGGCTGCCAACTGCCAGCCAGCCGCCCGCCGTGCAGCGCTGGCTAGCAGCAGCCAGTGCCGCCGCAGCAACAGCCGCTTTCCAATACGCTCAACTGCTCATCAGGTGTGAACATTTCATCTCCTTTCCAAAGAAGGTGCATATAGACGGCCATCTATGTAATAAAGCATAATTGGCCGCCGTCTATATGTCAAGAACTATGAGCGACTTCAAAATCCACCCCGATACCCAGATCGCCCACGTTGAGCTGCAGGTGGCTGACCTGGCGCGCATGACCGCCTTCTACAGCGGGCTGATGGGCTTCCAAGTCATCGACTCGGCGGACGGGCGCGTGCGCCTCTCGGCGAACGGCCAGCTGCCCGCCCTGCTGACCCTGACCGAGCGCAAAGGTGCACGCCTGCAGCCGCAGGCGCGCACAGGCCTGTACCACACCGCCTTCCGCTTCACCGGCCGCGGGCCGCTGGCGACGACGCTGCTGCGCATCGTCTCGGCCGGCTGGCCGCTGCAAGGCGCGTCAGACCACCTGGTGAGCGAGGCGATCTACCTGGGCGACCCCGAGAACAACGGCATCGAGATCTACCGTGACCGCCCGCCTGCCCAATGGCCGCGCCTGGGCGATGGTTCGCTGGAAATGGCCAACGCCCCGCTCGACCTGCACAAGCTGATCGAAGAAGCCGACCAGCAGGCGGCGCAAGCCGGCATCATTGACGCGGGTACGGATATTGGCCATATGCACTTGCAAGTGTCGAACACGGCCACCACGGCCGCTTTCTACAACAACTTGTTGGGCATGGACATCATTGTGAACTGGCCCAGCGCCATCTTCCTGAGCGCGGGCGGCTATCACCACCACCTGGGCGCCAACACCTGGCACAGCCAGAACGCCCCGCGCCGCGAGGAAGATATGACTGGCCTGCGCTCGTACGCTTACCGCATCCCAGACGAAGCGGGCTGGCTGGCGGTGCTGCAGCGCGTGCAGAACGCGCAGTACCAGCACGCCGCCATGGAGCGCGACGGACAGCCGGGCGTCGCAGTTGCAGATCAGGACGGCAACCCGGTGGAGCTGCTGGGGCCGGACACCGCCGCAGTGCGCGCCGCGCTGGCGGAGCTGCAAGCGGGCGTGGCGTAGCGGCCCCGCACACCCTAATAGGGCGTGCGGCATTTGTTCAGATGCGAAAGCGCACAAATTGGCTCATAACGGATTCCTCCTCGCTTCGCTCGTTCGGATTGACAAGGCGGGCACGCTTCCAGTTCTTATATAACGCATACATCGCCCTGCTATAATCTGGGCCTGCATGGGGATGACTGGCTTCGACGATTGAGGCTGGGTCTGAACTGCGAGCCGAGAGGCGCCGACCTCGTTAACTCAGCGCAAACCTTAAGTGCCAACCGCACTGACTACGCAGCTCTCCCGCTCGCCGCGTAATACCGGCTAGCTAAGAACTGTCCAACTCCTCGTGAGTTGCGTCTGCCCCGCCCTCTCCTCGGCTGGGTGGGAACAGGCGAGACAATGCCGAGGTGCTGTGCACGAAGCCGTGACGTGCGCTTAAGACAAAGCGGATGGCTGCGGGGACCCCCTTGTCTGTTGTGGGTCCCGCCGCGACAAAACAACCGACTACGCTCGTAGACGTTCAGAACTCTAATCTTTCGGACGCGGGTTCGATTCCCGCCATCTCCACTCCTCAATGAGACGAGCGCACCACAGATCTGTGGTGCGCTTGTCTCATATATAATGCAGCGCAAGGGAAGATACCCCGAGGAGATGAGATGAAACCCCGAATTGCATCACTTATCATCATTGCCGCATTGCTGCTGGCTGGGTGCGCCCCCAGCAATGGCACAGACGACGCGGTCGTTGCCACGCTGGTGGCAGCTGCGCTGCAGACCAGCGAGGCCGCCAACCCGCCGGTACTTGAAACCGTGGGACCGCAGTTGGGCTATGTGGAGGGCTCGACCTGCTACCCCTCGTCGTTCATCCCAGAGATGACGGTGTTCCTGCAAAAAGCCGGCGCGCCTGAACCGGTGCAGGTGCCGATCGCCCTGAACCAGATGTCGTTCTCGGCTGAGCTGGAGCCTGGCAGCTACACGGCCTACGCCTGGCTGCCCGATTTCAGCTTCGGCGGCAGCTACTCACACGCAGTGGCGTGCGGGCTCAGCGTGGATTGCACTGACCACTCGCTGGTCAGCTTTGATGTGGTGGCCGGTGAGCTGACCGAAGGCATCGCCGTGTGCGATTGGTATGGCCAGCCGGGTGATGTGCCCTACCCGCCCGGCGCAGAGCCGCCCGCCCAGGAGTCGAACGACCCGGGCAGCATCTCCGGCAGCCTGAGCTACCCGAGCAGCTTCATCCCGGGCCAGACCATCGTGGCCTGGAGCCTGGCCAACCCGGGCAACTATTACTATGTGACCACCAGCGACGGCACCAGCTTCTACCAGATCAGCAACCTGCCGCCGGGTGATTACCAGGTGGTGGCTTACACCAACGGCATGGCGGGCGGCTACAGCCAGTTCGTGCCGTGCGGGCTGAGCGTGAACTGCAGTGACCACAGCCTGATCGTGGTGACGGTGACCAGTGGCCAGGAGACCGGCGGCGTGAACCCGCAGGACTGGTACGCACCTGACGGCGCCTTCCCGGCCAACCCGGTGCCATAGCCGCAACGAACGCACAACAAAAAAGCCTGCGCAATGCGCAGGCTTTTTTTGTTGTGCGCGAACGCGAGTATCATCCCCTGCGTGAAGGCAAATCGATTTCAGAATCCAGAGATCGCGGCGATCTTCGCGGATTACCCAGCCGGCATCCGCAAGAAGCTGCTGGAGCTGCGCCAGCTCATCTTCGAGACCGCCAGGAACACAGAAGGCGTAGGCGCGATCGAAGAAACGATACGCTGGGGGCAGCCGAGCTACATCACTGCGGAGAGCGGCAGCGGCACCACCATCCGCCTGGCCAAGGTCAAGAACAAGCCCGGGCAACTGGCGGTGTATGTGCATTGCCAAACCTCGCTGATCGATGACTTCCGCAGGAAGCACGGCAAGACGCTGAACTTCGAGACCAATCGCGCCATCCACTTTTCCGAAGGTGAAGCTCTGCCCATAACAAAGCTGCGCGAGTTCATCGAGGCAGCACTGACCTATTATTTGCGGAAATAGGGCTTCGCAGCATTTGACAATTTGAGCCTGCGGGCGTATGCTTTGCAAATCTTACGAAAGGAGGTAGCAGCAACATGATGTACTTCAACGCCGTATCGTTTCACTGTTTACCTCCTGAGGCTGGGCTCTAGGCCCATAGCGTAGGCTTTATTGCCGCTAGCTACCGCAGGAGTGTTCCTGCGGTTTTTTGTTGCCCTTACCAAGTTTGCTCGGCAGGTAAGAAAAATTAATATAGAATTTGATTATATGAAGGATAATATGTGTTATTATCATAGAACGGCACTAGAACATTTCGCCTTTTCTGCAATCAATATACGTTTTCTTGGCCTGGAGGCTTAAGTGAGCACCAATAGCATCACTGTAAAGGATCTACGCAAGACTTACAAAGTGCCTGAGCGTGAGGCTGGGCTGAAGGCGGCCATCAAGAGCCTGGTGGCACGCAAGACCAAAGACGTGCACGCGGTGGACGGCATCAGCTTCCAGATCGAGCCGGGCGAGATCGTGGGCTTCCTCGGCCCCAACGGCGCGGGCAAGACCACGACGCTGAAAATGCTGTCTGGCCTGCTGTACCCCACCAGCGGCGAGCTGAGCGTGGCCGGCCATGTGCCCCAAAAGCGCGAGCGCGAGTTCCTGCAGCAGATCACGCTGGTGATGGGCCAACGCAGCCAACTCAACTGGGACATCCCAGCCATCGACTCGTACGATCTGTACCGCGCCATCTACGGCATTCCGCAGGAGCAGTTCATTGCCGACCGCGACAAAATGATCGAGGTCATGCAGCTCAAGGATCTGGTCAAGAAGCCGGTGCGCAACCTCTCGTTGGGCGAGCGCATGAAGGCTGAAATGGTGGGCGCCCTGCTGCACCAACCCGGCGTGCTGTTCCTCGATGAGCCGACCATCGGCCTGGACGTGACGATGCAGCGCCGCATCCGCGCCTTCATCCAGGAGTACAACCAGCGCTACAACGCCACGGTGCTGCTGACCAGCCACTACATGGCTGACGTGCAGGCGCTGTGCAAGCGCGTGATCGTGATCCACCACGGCAAGCTGCTGTTCGACGGCGACCTGACCCAGCTGGTCGAGCGCTTCTCGGCCCAGAAGACCCTGGTGCTGACGATGAGCGACATGAACGGCAAGACGCCGGACATGGCGCAGTATGGCACTGTGGTAACGCAGGAGCCGAACCGGGTGGTGCTGCGGGTGGCCAAGAGCGACGCGCCGCAAGTGACAGCCCGCCTGCTGGCCGACCTGCCGGTGACTGACCTGACGGTGGATGACCCGCCGATCGAAGAAGTGATCGAGAGCGTGTTCGACGCTCCCGAGACCAGCGAGTAAACACATGCCGCGCGTGCAAGGCTTTGCACAACGTGTGAGAACCAACCTGCAGGTATACGCAGTCGGGGCGCGCGTCGCCATCCTCGAACGGCTGCAGTACCCGCTCGCAAGTTTGATGTTCATGGTCAATGTGCTGATCGAGCCGATCATCTACCTGGTGGTGTGGAGCTCGGCCACGGTTGCCCAGGGCGGCGCGGTTGGCGGCTACACCGCAGGCCAGTTCGCCGGCTACTACATCATCTGGACCTTTGTGCGCCAGTTCAACCTGGCCGTAGGCCCAGACAACTTCAACTGGCGCATCAAGAACGGGACTCTGGCCGGCGAATTGCTGCGCCCCGTCCACCCCATTGATATTGACCTGGCCTGGAACCTGGGCTTCAAGGTCATGCAGGTGGTGTACTGGATCCCCATCGGGGTGATCCTGTGGTTGATGTTCAAGCCTGAGGTCAACCCAGAGGCCTGGCAGCTGCTCGCCTTCCCGATCGTGCTGCTGCTGGCGGCGTATGTGCGCTTCTTTGTGATGTGGCTGGTTGGCTTGATGTGCTTCTGGACGGAGCGGATCGACTCGCTGATCGAGCTGTACTTTGCCGCCGAGCTGTTGTTCTCCGGCCGCCTGGTACCGCTGGAGATCATGCCAGCCTGGGCGCAAAACGTGGCGGGGTACCTGCCCTTCCAGTGGACCTTTTACTTCCCGATCGAGCTGCTGCTGGGCCGGGTGACGATCAACGAATTTGGAATTGGCGTCTTCGCCCAAGTGGCGTGGATCCTGGCGGCCTATGTTGGCATCCGGCTGATCTGGGTCAGAGCGGTAAGACGCTTTACTGCAGTAGGAGCTTAAGGAATGAGTGAACTAGCAACACCAATAAAACCTGAGCCGCGGCGTTTTGGGCTGCGCAACATGCTGACCATGTATGCGGTGGCGGCGCGCCAGGCCATCATCGAACAGTTGCAATACCCGGCCGCCAACATGATGTTCATGGTGCACATCCTGATCGAGCCGGTCATCTACCTGGTGGTATGGAGCTCGGTGGCCACTTCGCAAGGCGGCGCCATCGGCGGGTACACCGCGGCCGAGTTCGCCGGCTACTACATCATCTGGACCCTGGTGCGCCAATTCAACCTGGCCATCGGCCCGCAGGGCTTCCACTGGCGCATCAAGGAAGGCCGCCTGGCGGCTGAGCTGCTGCGCCCGGTGCACCCCTTGCTGCCTGACCTGGGCTACTACCTGGGCTACAAGGTCCCGCAGACCATCTACTGGCTGCCGATGGGCATTTTGCTGTGGCTGCTGTTCAAGCCAGAGATCAACCCGGTGGCCTGGCAGATCGCCGCCTTCCCGGTGGTGCTGATGCTGGCGTTCTTTGTGCGCTTTTTCTTCATGTGGCTGCTGGGCCTGGTGTGCTTCTGGACCGAGCGCGTGGATGCGCTGTTTGAGCTGTACTTTGCGGCCGAGCTGCTGTTCTCCGGCCGCTTGGTGCCGCTGGAGGTAATGCCAACTTGGGCGCAGAACGTGGCCAACTTCCTGCCCTTCCAGTGGACCTTCTACTTTCCCATCGAGGTGCTGCTGGGGCGCGTAGACCTGCCCGAATTCTGGCCCGGCGTGCTGGCCCAGCTGGCCTGGATCGCAGGCGGGTATACGCTGGTGCGCCTGATATGGAAACTGGCCGTGAAACGCTTCACGGCGGTTGGGAGCTAAGATGCTTAAACCTATAAAACTGTTTGGCTTGTTTGCACGCATCAGCATCTTGAATGAGGTGCAGTACCGCGCCAACTTCTTTTTGCAGGTGTTGCAATCCAGTCTGTCGCTGGGCACCGGCCTGATCGTGCTGAGCGTGGTCTACAGTTACACAGACAACCTGGGTGGCTGGTCACAAGCCGAGCTGCTGGCAGTGTATGGCGTGTTCGTACTGATGAGTGGGCTGATCGGCAGCCTGGTGCTGCCCAACATGTGGGCCTTCATGGAGGATGTGCGCGAGGGCCGCCTGGACTTCACGCTCACCAAGCCGGAAGACGCCCAGGTGCTGATCAGCGTGCGGGTGGTGGCGATCTGGCGCCTGGTGGATGTGGTGCTTGGGCTCGTCGTCCTGGGTGTGGCGATCACGCGCATGGGGCTGGAAGCCAGCTGGTGGCTGGCGTTCGCCTTTGCCGCCACGCTGATCATGGGCATGGTCCTGCTCTACTGCGTGCTGCTGCTCGCCTCCATCCTCTCGTTCTGGTTCGTACGCGTATGGGAGCTGATGGAAATGATGCAGAGCATCTTCCAGGCCGGGCGTTGGCCGGTAGGCATCTACCCGGACTGGCTGCGGCTGGGGCTGACCTACCTGATCCCGGTGGCCTTCGCGGTGACCGTGCCGGCCGAAGCGCTGACTGGGCGGCTAACGCCTGAGCTGCTGGCAGGCACACTGCTCTTCACGATCGTGGCATTGGTGGTTACGCGTTTGATCTGGAAATGGGGTTTGAGGAATTACAGTGGCGCATCGGCGTAACTCAAAGTGAGTAGTGAACAGTGATGAGTGATCGGGCTGGGCTGTCCTGAACAAGAATCACTGCGGTTCCTGTTTCGCTCGGAATGAGGAAAAAGCAAAGGGGCGGGTCTTAGACCCGCCCCTACTGCTATCGTGCACATGAGTCACTGAACTAAGAATTACAACGGCGTGTCGGCCTAAATACAATGATGGGGTTGCGCTGCCTGATCACTCATCACGCCTAGACTTCTATAAATAATCCCTTCAAATACTCCCCTTCCGGGAAGTTGAGCGCTACCGGATGGTCGGCGCCCTGGCTCATGCGGCCGAGGATGCGGGCATCGATGCCTGCATCCAGGGCGGCCCCAGCGACGATCTTTTGGAACAGGGCCGCATCCACCCCACCCGAGCACGAGAAGGTGAGCAAGAGGCCGCCCGGCCGCAGCAGCTTGAGGGCCAGCAGGTTGATGTCCTTGTAGCCGCGGGCCGCCCGCTCAGCGGTGGCACGCGTCGGTGCGAACTTAGGCGGGTCAAGCACCACCATATCGAACTGGCGGCCGGAGTCACGGAAGCGGCGCAGCACCTGGAAGGCATCCCCATCAATGAACTCGGCCTTGTCAGCCGGCAACTGGTTGCGCTGCAGGTTGCGGGCGGCCAGCTCCAGCGCGGCGGCCGAGTCGTCCACCAGGGTCACGCCCGCCGCCCCGCCGCGCAGCATGTGGGTAGCGAAGCCGCCGGTGTACGAGAAGCAATCCAGCACTTGGCGGCCGGCGGCCAGGCTGCCGGCCAGTATGCGGTTGGCGCGTTGGTCAAGATAGAAGCCGGTCTTGTGCCCGCCGGCGAGATCGACCTCGAATTGCAGGCCGGCTTCGGTCACCAGCAGCGGCCCGGCGGGCTGCGCCCCACGCAGAACGCCGACGCGCGGCGGCAGCCCCTCCAGCTCACGGATATCCGCGTCGGAGCGCTCGAAGATCACGTCCGGCTGGCACAGTTCCATCAAGGCGTCGGCGACCGGCTCGCGCCAGCGCTCGGCGCCCCAGCTGAGGCACTGCAGCACGAGGGCGCCGTCGTATTGGTCCACCACGATGCCGGGCAGGCCGTCCGACTCGGCGTGGACCAGGCGCATGCCATCGCTGGGCAGGTTCAGGGCGCGGCGTGAAGCGACGGCGGCGGCCAGGCGGCGGTGGATGAAAACCGCGTCGATCTCCTCATCCTGGCTCCACGACCAGACCCGGGCACGGATCTGTGAGGGGTGGCTATACGCAGCACGGGCGAGAAATTCGCCGCGGGCGGAGTGGGTGTCGACCGTGTCGCCGGGCTGCGGCGAGCCTTCGACGCGGGCTACCGCACTGGCGAAGACCCAGGGGTGCCTGCGCTGCAGGGAACGCTCGCGGCCGGGGGCGAGGATGAGCTTGGGAGTTGGCATGACAATCAACACCAATCGACTAATTGATTAATCGATTGGAGTTTATCATCCGCTGCTGGCGGCACTCCCCTTCGCATAGCGCTTGGCCAGCTGCTTATACGGCTTGGTGCGCATGGCGATCAGGGTGACGATGAAGCCAATGATGCCGGTGACGGTGAAGACCAAAGCCATGCCACGCGCCGGGCCGGTGCCGAACCAACTGCCGATCAGCTCCACCCCCGTCCCGTCGGTCATGAAGGGGATGAAATAGAACTGGGCGATGGGGCCGATGAGGAAGGACGTCAGCGGCGCGGCGGCCAGCTCGACGCTTTGGGCGAAGCCGAACACGCGGCCCTGGCGGGTCTGCGGCACGACACGCTGGATGATGGTGTGCTCGGCCGCCTCGATGAACGGCACGACGGTGAGGTAGATGAACAGGCCGACCGTCATCAGCAGGATGGACGGCTGGATGGTGAAGATGGAGGAAACGAACCAGATCACCAGGTTGGCGCCAAACAAGGCGCGCAACGGCTTGCCGCCCAGGCCAAAACGGGCGATCAGCAGGCCGCCCACAATGAAGCCGGTGCTGACAATGCCCCACAGAAAGCCCCAGGCCTCGACCGACATCATCGACAGGCCGTAGGCATCCATCAGCGACATGAACACGCCGCCCAGCAAGTTGTTGAAGGTGGTGAACAGGATCAAGGCGGCCAGGCCGGGCACGGCAGCGATGAGCTTGTAGGTGCCGCGCAGATCGACCGACTTGGGCGCGCCGCCCTCGACATGGGCGATCTTGTTCTCGGGCACCTCGATGGTCCACAGGTGGGCGATGGCCAGCAGGGTCATGACCATGGCCAGCCCGAACACCCAGATCATGCCGGCCTGGCCGACCAGCAGACCGCTGATGACCGAGGTGGTGAGGAACGAGACGCCGAACACGGTGCCGACCAGGCCGTTGGCGCGCTCGCGCTCTTTGGCGGCGAACAGCAGCGTGACCAGCGTGGGCATGGCGATGGAGCGGATGTTGCCGGCGATCATGCCAAGCAAGATCAGCACGGCCAGCGCCCACAGGCGCACGCTATCCGGCTGGGTGAACTCACCCGGGGTGGCGGACAGGTAGATGATGAAGCACAGGGCGAACATCACGAAGGAGAAGGCGCTGGAGACCAGCATCATGGTCTTCTTCTTGTTGTGGTCGACCAGCGAACCGAGCCAGAAGCCGGAGACGGCCACCAGCACGAGGTACAGACCGCCCATGATTGAGGTGACCAACACAGACTGGGTCTCCAGATAGGCATAAAAGATGATGGCGAACCAGACGGTGCTGTTGGTGATCGAAGCCACCAGGTTGTTGCCCAGCAAGGAATAAAAGGCTTTTTGCTTTTGTGCTTTTTTCATGCTTTTTCCCACGGAATAAAAAAGCCGTTGCTTCGCAACGGCTTTATTGAATAGGCGAACACTTATTCTACTTCAAAATGCCGAGCTTTTTGCCCTCTTCGGCGATGATGTCCATAGCGCGCTCGATATCCTCGGTCTTGTGGGCGGCGGTGACGGTGGCGCGCAGGCGGGCCTTGCCCTGCTCCACCGCCGGGGACACCACCGGCAGCACGAAGATATCGCGCTCCTGCACATTGCGGGTCAGCGCGTAGGCCAGGTCGTCCTCGCCGCACAACACCGGCACGATAGCGGTCTCGGTGAGCATGGTGTCAAAGCCGCGGCTTTGCAGACCACTGATGAACTGCTTGCCGTTGGCGGTCAGCTTCTCGATGCGCCAGGGCTCATCCAGGATCACTTTGAAGGCTTCGTTGGCGGCGGCCGCTTGGGCCGGCGGCAGCGCGGCCGAGAAGATGTAGGCGCGGCTGGCATGGCGCAGGTAATTGACCATATCGGCGTTGCCGGCAATGTACCCGCCCACCGAGGGGATGGTCTTGCTGAGCGTGCCCATCTTGATATCGATCACGCCTTCCATACCGTAGTGCTCTTCGATGCCGCGGCCGGTCTTGCCCAGCACGCCGATCGAGTGAGCCTCATCGATCATCAGCCAGGCATGGTGCTTGCGAGACAGCTCCACGATGCGCGGCAGATCGATGATGTCGCCGTCCATGCTGAAGACAGAGTCGGCAATGATCAGCTTGGCGGAGGAGGCCGGGGCTTCCTCTAGCACGCGCTCCAGGTCGTTGAGGTCATTGTGCTTGAAGCGCACAAACTTTGCGCCGGACATCATGCAGCCGTCTACGATGCTGGCATGGTTGAGGCGGTCGGAGAACACATAGTCGTGCCGGCCGAGCAGCGTGGACACCACTGTGAGGTTGGTGGCATAGCCGGAAGTGTAGGTGATGGCGGTTTCGGCGCCTTTGAAATTGGCGATCGTCTCTTCGAGCTCGTTGTGGATATCCAGCGTGCCGGCCAGGGTGCGCACGCCGTGCGTGCCGGTGCCGTAGCGGTCAACGGCGGCCTTGGCGGCCTCGTTGATGCGCGGATGCCCGATCAGACCCAGGTAACTGTACGAGGCGAACATTTGCATGACGCGGCCGCGCACCAGCACCTTGGACTCGTCCATCATCTCAGTGATGGGCTGGTTGTAGTAATAAAGACCGGCTTCTTTCAGAAGGCGAATGCGCTCGGCAAAGCCGTCAATACGTTTGCTAATTGCGTCTTCAATGCGTGGAGATGTCATTCATGTTCCTTTGCGAGGGGTCAGTGTAGCTCACCCCGTTAGGGCTGTCAACGCAGGCCAGCGCGGGTGCACTAGCCGCGTGAGCGCTCGAGCAGGGTCATGGTGAGCAGGCTCAGCAGCACCAGCGGCTCGTCGGCTTCGGTGAGCGCCGGGCCGCTGTCGAGCTTGAACTTGCCCTCGAAGAAGGCCGGCTCCTTCACCAGGCGGGCGACCAGCTGCCCCTGGCTATTAGTGACCAGGTAGGCCGGGTGGAACAGGTAGCCGCTGAGCATGCCGATGACCGGCAACTCGCCAAAGAACGAGTCCCATACGCGCACCCAGACATTCTCTTCTTTGATGGTCATGACCGGGTTGTCTGCGGCGTCGAACACATCATAGTGGGCGCGCCACAGGGAGCGCATGCCCTGGCGCTTGACCGAGCCCAGCGCGCTGCCGCTGGCGCTCTTGAAGTTATAGCGGGCCGAGAAATCGATCACACGGTCGGCCTTGACGCTGTAAAGCAAGCGGCTCTGCTCCTTGTCTGAGAAGACTTCGATCTCCTCACGCAGCTTGAGCAGCTTCTGCTTGACATACGCAACGGTTGTGTCGGCAGCGTCCTGCACGTTGATCTGTGAGGCCAATGCCAGAATCTTGAAGGACAGGGTAAGCGGAAAGTTCATGATTTCTCCTTGTCAGGCCTTATCAGCCAACTGCTTGAGTGCATCTTCATCCAGCGTGGGCACGCCGAGCTCACGCGCTTTGTCGAGCTTGGAGCCGGCATCCTCGCCCACGACGAGGTAACTGGTCTTCTTGCTGACCGAGCCGACCAGCTTGCCGCCACGCGCTTCGATGAAATCGCCGGCGTCCTTGCGGCTGAAGGTGGGCAGCGTGCCGGTGACCACGAAGGTGAGCCCGGCGAACGGCTGCGGGCCGCTGGGCGCTTTGCGCGGCTCGCTGCGCGGCCAGATGCCAGCCTTCTTGAGCTTCTTGAGTACAGCCTTGTTATTCGGCTGGGCGAACCAGTCAGTAATGGCTTCGGCAATGCTGGGGCCGATGCCTTCGATATCGTCAATGTCTTGCGAGCTGGCCTTGGCCAGCTCGTCCAGGTCGCGGTACTTGGCGGAGAGGGCCGAGGCCATGACCCAACCCACCCCGCGGATGCCCAGCGCAAAGATGAGCTGGTGCAGCGAGCGGGTGCGGGCCGCCTCGATAGAGGCAATGAGATTATCGGCCTTCTTGTCGGCAAAGCCTTCCAGGCTGAGCAGGTCTTCGCGGGTCAGCGAGAACAAGTCGGCCACGTCTTTGACCATGCCGGCCGCATTAAGCTGGGCAACGATCTTCTCACCCAGGCCGACAACATCCAGCACGGCTACGAAATGCTCGACATTGCGCACGATCTGCTCCGGGCAGGCGGCGTTGACGCAATACCAAGCGACTTCATCTTCGACCGTCTCGACAGGCTGGCCGCACACCGGGCACACCTTGGGCGGCTGGTACTTGCGGGCGCCGCGCTTGCGCTCGGAGAGCACGGGGCCGATCACATACGGGATCACATCGCCGGCGCGCTTGACCAGCACGCGGTCACCGATGCGGATGTCCTTCTCAGCAATAAAGTCGAAGTTGTGCAAGGTGGCCTGTTTGACGATGACGCCGCCGATCTCGACCGGCTCCAGCATCGCATACGGCGTGAGCACGCCGGTGCGGCCGACATTGACGCCAATATCGAGCAGCTGGGTGGTGACCTCCAGCGCGGGGAACTTGTAGGCGATCGAGCCGCGCGGGTCTTTGCCCACCACACCCAGATCGTTATACAGGCCGAGGTCGTTGAGCTTGACCACCATGCCGTCTACTTCATACGGCAAGGCATCGCGGCCGGCTTCCCACTGCTTGTAGGCGGCCACCACGTCTTCCAAATCCTTGCACAGCACCGATTCGGGCGCGGTGGGGAAGCCGAGCGCTTGCAGGTATTGCAAGGTTTCCCACTGCGTGCCGGGCACTTTGCCCTCGGCGGCGATGATGTTGTAGACGTAGAACGTGAGGGCGCGCGAGGCGGTGATGCTCGGATCGAGCTGGCGCAGGGTGCCGGCGGCGGTGTTGCGGGCGGTCTGGTAGATGCGCTCGCCGCTCTCAGACTGGCGTTTGTTCAGCGCTTCGAAATCTTTCTTGAAGAAGAAGACCTCGCCGCGCACGAACAGGTCGGCGGGCGGCTTGGGGCCGCCTGCGGTAGCCGGGATGCGCAGCGGCAGCTTGCGCAAGGTGCGCAAGTTGGCGGTGACATCCTCGCCCACATCGCCATTGCCGCGGGTCGCCCCCTGGACGAAGAGGCCATCCTTGTAATGCAGGACCACGCTGAGGCCATCGAGCTTGGGTTCGGCTACGAAACTGGCTTTGCGCACGCGCTCATCCAGGCGGCTGATGCGCTCGAACCAGGCGCGCAGGTCAGCCTCGTCAAAGGCGTTGCCGAGGCTCAGGATCGGCGCCGGGTGGCTTACCTTGGCGAACTTGGGGGACGGCTCGGCGCCGGCGCGCTGGGTGGGCGAATCCGGCGTGATCCAGTCGGGATGCTCGGTCTCGATGGCGCGCAGCTGGTTGAGCAGCTTGTCATATTCGGCGTCAGAGATGGAGGGCTGGTCGAGCACATGGTAGCGGTAGTTGTGCTCGTTGATGCTCTTGCGCAGCTCTTCAAGTTGGGCTTTGAGCGCGGCGTCGGTCATGGGGGTGATTATACATTGGGGAATTTTTAGCCGCAGATGAACGCGGATGAACGCAGATACTGCTTAACCACAAAGGCACAAAGAACACGAAGTTAAACCCACTTGCTCTGCTTTGTGCTCTTTGTGCCTTTGTGGTTGGGTTTGTAGGCCGCTGAATTACCCAAAGAAATCGGCCAGCTCGGCGACGCAGTTGGCTCCCAGCTTGTGCCCCACCTCGGACTCGCAATAGCGTACCTGGGCGCCGGCCGCGGCCAGCTGCTCACGGGCGGCGTGAGCCCGCGATACCGGCACGGTCTGGTCTTGCGTGCCGTGGGCGATGAAGACCGGCAGGCCGCGGAGGGCCGGCAGGGCCGCCTGGCTGGCTTCCGGTAGGAAGCCGGCCAGCATGGCCAGACGCTGCACGCGGGCTGCATTCTGCGTGGCGTAGGCCACGCTGAAGGCGGAGCCTTGGCTGAAGCCGGCCATGCCAAAGCGGGCAAAATCGGCTTGGGGTAAGTGGGCGGGAAGCTCTGCCAGCAGGGTCTCGAAGGCGGCCACGGCGGGCGGGAACATCTCGAGCGTGCTGAAGCCATCGGCGCGCTCCTGCACCCAGCTGTAGCCGGCGATCTCAGGATGGTTGGAGGGATACGGGGCGCGCGGCGCGATCAGCAGCGCATGCTTGGGCAAGCGGGGCGCAAAGACCCACATGGAGTGCTCGTCGCCAGTCCAGCCGTGGATGAGCAGAATAACGGGGTGTGGCCCCTCTCCCGCGGGTTGGCGAACCTTGAGGGTCCAGCCGTTGATGTTCAGGTCTTGCAGGTCTGCGAGCATTAGTCCTCAAAAAGAGCGTGGAGTTGCGGCAGCGCTTCGGCCACGGCTTGTTCGCCGCGGCGAGCCAGCTCATGCACGTCGGCACGGTCGAGCAGCGAGATGCCGCGCACAGCAGGATACAGCAACAAGTCAGGCTGCTCTAGTTGGATGCGAGCGTCTTCCAGGTTCTTACGCGTGATGCCGAAGGCGCGGCTGAAGTTGGCCAGAGCACGCACCCAACGCAGGCGGCGCAAATGGCGCAGGCCCGTGAGGCCGGTCAGGTCGCTAGTGCCGGAGATCGGCTGGCCGGCGCCCAGCGGGCGGCCGGAGAGCGAGACAGCCACCACCGGCAGTTCAGCCGGGCTGGCCAGGCTGCGCGCCAGAGCGATCGGCAGCGGCGTACTGATCGCGCCGTCCACCAGCGCCCACTCGCCCACTACGCGGGATGGGAACACGCCGGGGAAGGCGATCGCGGCCAACACGGCATCCACCACACGGCCGCTGCGCAGCACTACGGCCGCGCCCGTATATAGGTCTACCGCGGTGGCGGCGTACGGAGCGCGCAGCTCTTCGATGCTGCGCTCGCCCAGCATGCCTTCCAGGAAACGTTGCATGCCAGCCAGGCCGCGGAAGCCATCCGCCTGTTCGCCGCGGGCGCGGCGGAACAGGCGGCCGTGCTGCATGGCGGCTGAGGCCTCGGCGATCTGGTCCGGGCTGTGGCCAGCCAGATACAGCGCGCCCACCAGGGCGCCGATGCTGGTGCCAGCCAGCGCGGCCACGCTGACGCCTTCACGCTCCAGAGCGCGCAAGACGCCAATGTGCGCGCCGCCACGCGCCCCACCCCCGCCTAACGCCAGGGCGATCTGCTTGGACACTAGTCCTCGAAGGGCACCGGGGTGATGGCGGCTTCGACTTCGGCCAGCAGCGCGCCGACCGCGTCGACGGTGGCGCGCACGGCCTGATCCTGCGCCACGATGCTGCGGTCAGCCTCGCGGCGCAGCTTGAACTCGACCCCGCCCGCCGTCAGCGAGCGCTCGCTGACGGTGAGACGGATCGGCAAGCCGATGAGGTCAGCATCGTTGAACTTGACGCCGGGCGACTCGTCACGGTCGTCGAACAACACGTCCAGCCCGGCGGCGCGCAAGTCTTCGTAGAGCTGGGCGGCAATGGCTTCACCGCCGCGCAGGCTCACCAGGTGCACCTCGTACGGCGCGGTGGTGATGGGCCAGATCAGGCCCTTCTCATCATTGTGCTCTTCGGCGATGCAGGCCAGCATGCGGCCGGAGCCGATGCCGTACGAGCCCATCACGATCGGGCGCTCGGCGCCTTCGGCGTCGAGGAAGTTGGCGCCTAGCGAAGCGGAATAGCGCGTGCCGAGCTTGAAGATGTTGCCGACCTCGACGCCGCGCGAGGTGCGCAACGGCTGGCCGCAGTTCACGCAGGCGTGGCCGTCTTCGGCGGCCACGATGTCGGCCACGATGTCAGCCTTATAGTCACGGCCGTAATTGGTGTTGAGATAGTGGAAGCCTTCTTCGTTGGCGCCGGCGACCAGGTTGCCGGACTGCTCGACCAGATCATCCACCACGATGAGCGCGCCCTGCAGGCCAATGGGCGATGCGTAGCCCGGGGCGGCGCCGATGGCGCGGATCTCGTCCTCGTGGGCTGGGCGCAGCTCGGCGGCCTTGATGGCGTTGGTCAGCTTAGTCTCGTTGACCTCCATGTCGCCGCGCACCACGGCGAAGACCAGCTTCTGGCTGTCGCCCTCGTCACCCTTGAACGTGGCGGTCATGAACACGGCCTTGGCGGTCTTGCTCTTGGGCAGGTTGAGGAAGGTTGCCAACGCCTCGATGGTGCTAACGCCGGGCGTCGCCACCTTCTCCAGCGCGGCGGCGTCTTCGGCGGTGGGCTGCTCCTTGCGCACGCGGGCGATCTGGCGGTTGGCGCGGTAGCCGCAGGCATCGCACAGCACCAGGGTGTCCTCGCCAACCGGGGTCAGGTACATGTACTCGTGCGCCAGGCTGCCGCCCATCATGCCTACGTCTGCGCCAACGCTGATGACCGGCAGGCCGGCCCGGCGGAAGATGTTGAAGTACGCCTGGTAGTGGGCGCGATATTGCACATCCAGCCCGGCCTCATCGGCATCCAGGCTGTAGCTGTCCTTCATGGTGAATTCGCGCACGCGGATCAGGCCGGCGCGCGGGCGGGGGTCGTCACGCCACTTGGTCTGGATGTGATAGACCAGCATGGGCAGCTGCTTATACGACTGCACCTCACGGCGCGCCAGATCGGCCACGACTTCCTCGTGGGTCATCGCCAGCACCATGTCGTGATCCTTGCGATCCTTGAAGCGGCTCATCTCATCGCCGATCTGGTACCAGCGCCCGGTCTCCTGCCACAGGTCGGCCGGGTGCACCACGGGCATGAACAGCTCCTGCCCGCCGATGGCGTTCATCTCGGCGCGCATGATGTTCTCGATCTTGTCGATGGAGCGCTTGCCCATCGGCATGAGCGAGTAGATGCCGGCGCCCAGCTGGCGGATGAAGCCGGCCCGCACCAGCAACTGGTGGCTGGTCGTCTCGGCTTCGGACGGCGCCTGGCGCATGGTGGTGCCGAACATGTGAGTCATCTTCATATCAAACTCTCCTGTGCAATAAAAACGCCCCGAGAGGCTCGGGGCGTGGCGTGACGGGTGATAGACGCAGCGAATTATCCCAGAGCAGGGTGAGGAAGGCACAAGGCCGTGCTAGGGACCGGGCAGAAGACCGCGCGGGCTTCTTGCTGTTGCATGCCTAGAGGATAGTGGCTGCGGGCGGGATTGTCAACCCTCACCCCCTGCCCCTCTCCCTAAAGGGAGAGGGGAGAACGCAGATCGAGTCTCTACCTAGGTCAACGGGGTGAGGGAAGCTGGCTTTGACATTCGCCCCGCCCCACACTATCATGCGAGGCATGACCAGCAGCGCACAACTGACCAATACCGTCGTGATGGTGAGCCCCGACCAGTTCGGCTACAACCCGGAGACGGCCGAGACCAACGTCTTCCAGAACAAGCCGCAGCAGGCGGAAACCGCCCTGCGGGATGCGGCCCTGGCCGAGTTCAACGGCATGGTGGCCACCCTGCGCGCCCGCGGCGTGAATGTACTCGTGCTGCCCTCCCGCCTGGATGTGGTCACGCCGGATGCGGTGTTCCCCAACAACTGGTTCTCTCACCACGCCGATGGCCGCCTGGCGCTGTACCCCATGCTGACCCCCAACCGCCGCGCCGAGCGCCAGCCGCAGGCGTTGGCCAGCCTGCTGGCGGATGCCAACATCCCTGCCGGCGAAACGGTGGATTTTTCCGCCCAGGAAGCCAGCGGGCAGATCCTGGAGGGCACCGGCAGCCTGGTGCTCGACCGGGCGCACAAGGTTGCCTTCGCCATGGCCTCGCCGCGCACCACGCGGGACGCTTTCGAGGCCTGGTGCCAGGCGATGGGCTACGAGGGCGTGTTCTTCCACGCCTACGACAAGGACAGCTTGCCGATCTACCACACCAATGTGATGCTCAGCATCGGCGAGGGCTTTGCAGTGTGTTGCATGGAAGCCGTGAAAGATGAAGCCGAGCGCAACCTGCTGGAAAGCAAGCTGAGCGCCTACGGCCGCGAGCTGATCGCAGTCACGTTGCAACAGGTGTACGCCTTCACCGCCAACATTCTGCATGTCAAGAACACGGCCGGCGAACGGCTGATCGTGATGTCACAAACCGCCAATGACGCCTTCACCGAGGCGCAGAGGCAACAGCTCGCCACGTTTGGCGAGCTGTTGCCGGTCAAGATCAACATGATCGAGCAGACCGGCGGCGGCAGCGCTCGCTGCATGCTGGCGGAAGTCTTCCCATCCGGCGAATAGAAGCCAACAAAAAAGCGGAGCGATGCTCCGCTTTTTTGTTTTAGTCCACCACGTAGGGCACTTCCACCACGACCACGCCATCCGTGAACAGCAGGCGCATACGCAGCAGCTGGGCTGCCCGCGTATGCAGCCAGCTGTGCCACCAGACCCGCGGCAGGAACTCTGGCACCACCACAGTCACGATCTCGTTGGGCTTGCGGTTGTCGGCGGCGTTCTTAACGTAGCGCAAGATCGGCTCCAGCAGCAAGCGATACGGCGAACCGAGCACGACCAGGTTCACATCCGGCGCCCACTTCTGCCACTTCAGCAGCACCTTCTCGCCTGCCTCGGCATCCACGGCCACATGCAGCACGGTCACATCCTTGCTAAGCGACTGCGCAAAACGCAGTGCGTTGAGAGTGCCGCGGTGCACGCCGGAAATCGGCATGATGACCTTCTGGCGGCGGATGGCCGGTGGATTCTTGTAGCCCTCCAGGGTCAGGCGGCGCGCCAGATCCTTGTAGTGATTGTGCACGGCCAGGAAGCCGGCCATCAGCACCGGCAGGAGCAGCAAGACCACCCACGCGCCCTCCTGAAACTTGGTCACCGCAAAGATCAACATCACCAGCCCGGTACAGATAGCGCCAAAGCCGTTGATGACCATCTTCACCAGCCAATACTTATCAAATGAGAGCACTTCTCCTTCAAGCTGGAGCTTAGGCTTGGTCTTCTTGCTCTTGGCTGGCTTGAGCTTGCTCACCTTCCACCAGCGGCGCGCCATGCCGGCCTGCGACAGCGTGAAGGAGAGGAAGACACCGATGGCGTACAGCGGGATCAGGCCGGAGACCCGCGCCCGGAACACCACGATAAGCAAAGAAGCCACCAGAGCCAGCACGACGATGCCGCGCGAGTACACCAGGCGGCTGCCGCGGTAGCTCAGCTGGCGCGGCAGGAAGCCGTCTTTGGCCACCAGCGCACCCAGCCGCGGGAAGCCGGCGAAAGCCGTGTTGGCGGCCATGAACAAGATGATCGTCGTCGCCCCCACGGCAAGATAGTAGAGCAAGTCACGCCCACCGAAGACCGTGCGCACCAGCTGCGAGATGACCGTCTCCATCTCAGAGGGCACAGCGCCGATCTCGTGACTGAGAAAGGTGATGCCGAGGAATAAGGTGCTCAGAATGCCCGCCATCCAGATCAGCGTGACCCCGGCATTGTGGCTGCGCGGCTGCTTGAAAGCGGTGATGCCATTGGAGATGGCCTCGATGCCGGTGAGCGCAGCGGTGCCGTTGGCGAAGGCTCGCAAGATCAGGAACACGGTCAGCGGGGCGGCCCCGCCCAGCATCTCCATTTCAGGCGGGTCGATCACAGCCGGCAAGCTGCCGGTGAAGTATTTAAGAAAGCCCACGGCCAGCGTTCCCAGCAGCAACAAGATAAAAGCATAGGCAAGAACAGAGAACACCGCGCCTGACTCACGCACGCCGCGCAGATTCACGATGGTGACCAGCGCCACCATCACCAGCGCGATCTCGATCTGGAATGGCAGCAGCGCGGGAACGGCGGACACAAGCTGCGCCACGCCTGACGAAGTGGACACGGCCACGGTGAGCACATAGTCCATCAGCAGCGAGGCCGCCGCCACCAAGGCGGGCCACTCCCCCAGATTCTGGCGGGCGACGATGTACGCGCCGCCGCCGTTGGGGTAGGCGTGAATGATCTGCTCGTAGGAGATCGTCACGATGATGAGCAGTGCAACGATGACGAACGAGAGCGGCACCGAGAGGTGCAGCGCGCCCATGCCGGCCAGCGCCAGGATCACCAGGATCTCTTGCGTGGCATACGCGGTGGACGACAGCGCGTCGGAGGCGAACACCGCCAGACCAACGGCTTTGCCGATGGTCTGGTGGTCGGCGTCCGCTGAGGCCAGCGGCCGCCCGAAGAACCAATGCCAAAATCCTCGTTTGGGGATGTGGCCGAGCTTCCTGTAGGAAATGTGATCGTCCTGGCGGGCGATCTCGGCCAACTTCTTATCCGTATTGTCTTTCATACCAATAAACTCCACCTGTCGTCTTGGTACCGAATGGCACCAACCGGCGGCAGACACGAGGCGGCATTATATCGCTGCTGCGCAGGTTACAGAAGCTACTCTGCGGATCCAAGTAGTTCTACACTCGGCGTGCCATACCTCAAAATAGAACAGATGTTATACTGCGCAAATGCCCAGCATTGTTGCCCTGGATATTGAAAGTACAGGGATCGACTCACAAAAAGACGCCATTATCGAGATCGGGGCGGTGCGCTTTGACGGCGCCCGCATCGAGGGCGAGTGGCACAGCCTCATCAACCCCGGGCGGCGCATCCCACCCTTCATCACCCAGCTGACCGGCATCAACGACAACATGGTGCGCCAGGCGCCCAGCATGCGGGATGTGGCCGAATCGCTGGCCGCCTTCGTGGGCGAAGCGCCCATCCTCGGCCAGCGCATCGCCTTCGATCTGAGCTTCCTGCGTCGCCACAACCTGTTCCGCTACAACGACTCGCTGGATACGTACGACATTGCCGCGGTGATGATGCCCGGCGCCGGGCGCTACAACCTGGGCGCCCTGGGGCAGCAGCTCAACGTGGCCCACCCGGCCACCCACCGCGCCCTGGACGACGCCAAGGTGACCCAGGCGGTGTATACGCGCCTGTACGAGCGCATGCTAGAGATGCCGATCGAGCTATTGGCCGAGATCGCCCGTATGGCCGAAAGCCAGGCCTGGGGTGGCGAGCTGGCCTTCCGTTATGCGCTGCGTGAACGCAGTGCCGAAAGTCTGCCCGGCGGCAGCGGCAGTTGGGGCGCCCGCGGCCCCATCTTCACCCGGCCGCCGCGCACCGGCTCGCGCCCGGAGGGCACCCGCGGGCGCAGCGGCGAGCCGGAGGAGCCCAAGCCGCTCGACCTCGAAGAGGCCACCGCCCTGCTGCAGCCGGGCGGCGCGCTAGCCAACAATTTCGAGAGCTTTGAGCACCGCAGCCAGCAGGTCGAGATGCTGCGCGCCGTGGGCGATGCGCTGGGCCAGGGCCACCACCTGCTGGTGGAAGCCGGCACTGGCACGGGCAAGTCGATGGCCTATCTGCTGCCGGCCGCCCTGTTCGCCAAGCACAACGACACCCGGGTGGTCATCTCGACCAACACCATCAACCTGCAAGACCAGCTCATATACAAAGACATCCCTGACCTACAGCGCGCCCTTGGCGAGCCGGTCAGCGCGGTGGTGCTGAAAGGCCGCAACAACTATTTGTGCCCGCGCCGCCTGATGGCAATGCGCCGCCGCGGGCCGGAGAGCGCCGAGGAGCTACGCGTGCTGGCCAAGGTGCTGGTCTGGCTGGAGAGCACCCAAACTGGCGACCGTGGCGAACTGAACCTGAACGGCGCCGGCGAGCGCGCCGTATGGACGCGCTTGTCGGCCGCCGACGAGAATTGCGGCGGCGAGACCTGCGTGGTGCGCATGGGCGGCATCTGCCCCTTCCACCGCGCCTACCAGGCCGCCGAGAACGCCGACCTGGTGGTGGTCAATCACGCCCTGCTGCTGGCCGATGTGGCCACCGGCAGCCGCGTACTGCCGGAGTATCAGTATCTTGTGGTCGACGAAGCCCACCACATCGAATCGGCCACCACCAGCGCGCTCAGCTTCCGGTTGACCCAGCCGGAAGTGGAGCGCGCCCTGAAGGAGCTGGGCGGCAGCCGCGCCGGCCAGCTGGGGCGCCTGCTGGTGGTGAGCCAGCAGGCGCTGCAACCCAGCCAGCGCGCCGCACTGGAGACTCTGGTCGAAGACGCCACCGACCGCGCCTTCCAGTTCCAGAACCTGCTGCTGCGCGTGTTCGGCGCGATCCTGCGCTTCGTGATGGAGCAACGCGAGGGTCTGCCGGAAGGCAGTGACTATACGCACCAGGAGCGAATTATTGGGGGCACCCGCACCCTGCCCGCCTGGCTGCAGGTCGAGACTGCCTGGGAGGATGCCCAACTGGCTCTGCAACCGCTGTTAGGCACCATCGAGCAGATCCAGCGCGGCATGAAGGACCTCGGCGCGCAAGGCGTCGAAGAACTCGAAGACTTGGCCAGCAACATCGGCAACAGCTACCGTAGCCTGAGCGAGCTTAACAAGCAACTCCAGGCACTGGTGTTCGAGCCGCGCGCTGACATTGTGTACTGGGTGGAAATGAACCCGCAGCGCCAGAGCGTGGTGCTCAACGCAGCCCCACTCCACGTGGGCGATCTGATGGAAGAGCACATCTGGCACAAGAAGACCAGCGTGGTGATGACTTCGGCCACACTGACCGCGGCCGGCGAGTTCGATTACATCAAGAGCCGCCTGCACGCCACCGAAGCCGAGGAGCTCGCCCTCGGCTCGCCCTTCGATTACGAGAGCGCCGCCATGCTGTACCTGGTGGACGATATGCCCGAGCCCGCCGAGCGGCATGCTTACCAGGCGCATGTGGAGCGCGGCCTGATCGAGCTGGCCAAGGCCGCCAATGGGCGCATGCTGGCGTTGTTCACCTCGTACGAGCAGCTGCGGCGCACCTCACGCGCCATTGCCGGCCCGCTGCGCCAGGCCGGCATCGAGCTCTACGAGCAAGGCGAGGGGGCATCGCCCCACGCCTTGCTGGAGAACTTCAAGAGCAGCCAGGCCGGCGTGCTGCTGGGCACGCGTGCCTTCTGGGAAGGCGTGGACATCCCCGGCGAGGCGCTGAGCGTGCTGGCGATCGTGCGCCTGCCCTTCGACGTGCCGAGCGACCCGCTGGTGGCGGCCCGTTCCGAGACCTTTGAGAGCCCCTTCTACGAATACCAGGTGCCTGAGGCGATCCTGCGCTTCCGCCAGGGCTTCGGCCGCCTGATCCGCACGCAGTTCGACCGGGGCGTCGTGGCCATCTTCGACCGCCGCATCCTGACCAAGCAATATGGCACGCTCTTCATTGATTCGCTGCCGCAGTGCACGCTGCGCAAGGGCAGCCTGGCGGCGCTGCCGCGGGCCGCGGCGCAGTGGTTGGGTAATTAGCGCCAGCGGAGCTGGCGCAAATTACCCTTTAGAGAAGCTACTCGGCTACGCCGAGTAACGCTTCTCTACGCGAGTCCTCGTTGTCATTCCGAACGAGGCCGCAGGCCGAGGAGGAATCCTTTAGGCCAAGAAAAACTAGCTTGTATAGAATGCCCTAAAGGATTCCTCACCCACTCGCTTCGCTCGGGGTTCGGAATGACAGCGAATGACAGACTGACCGTCTTTGCGAGGGCGGCACAGCCGTCCGAAGCAATCCCCAAGATCATTCGCAAACACTCCGTGTTGTCACTCCGAACGAGCAGCGGAGCGACGGCAAATGACAGCCCAGCCGACTTTGCGAGGGCGGCCCACCGCCCGAAGCAATCGCCAAGATAATTCGCAAACACACTGCCTGTTGTCATTCCGAACGAGGCCGCAGGCCGAGGAGGAATGCTTTAGGCCAAAGGAAAACTAGCCCGTATTTAGAATGCCCTAAAGGATTCCTCATCCACTCGCTTCGCTCGGGGGTTCGGAATGACGGCGAATGACAGACCAGCCGTCTTTGCGAGGGCGGCGCTGCCGCCCGAAGCAATCCCCAAGATCATTCGCAAACACTCCTGTTGTCATTCCGAACGAGCAGCGGAGCTGCGAGGAGGAATCCTTTAGGGCAAAGAAAAAACTAGCTTGTATTTGGAATGACCTAAAGGATTCCTCACCCACTCGCTTCGCTCGGGGGTTCGGAATGACAGCGAGTAACAGACCAGCCGTCTTTGCGAGGGTGGCGTAGCCGCCCGAAGCAATCCCCAAGACGGATTTGCAAAGCAAGTTAGGGGATTGCTTCGCTACGCTCGCAATGACAGGCAAAAAAAGAGCCTCCGTTGCTGGAGGCTCTTTTGATCCTTCATCCTGCGCAGCTTGGCTGCGCACATTACTCGATCGTTTCGAGGAACTTGCGCGCCATTGCGCCAATGTCCTCGCTGGTGGAAATGCCCTGCCAGGGGTCGCCTGGGCGCACCAGGTTGACCACCACGATGTTGGCCCCGTTGAAGATAGCGCTGCGCGCCTGGTCCAGGTCCACACCGCCGGCTGCGGCAATGCTGACATCAAACTTGCTGCGGATACGGTTGACGTGGCGGTACTCGATCACCTTGCCGCGCGTCTTCTCTTCATCCCGGCCCTTGTGCAGCACAAGCACATCCGGCGCAGTGCGCATGGGGCGCAAAACTTCCAGCGGGTCGCCGACGCCCAGCAGGTCCACGAACGAGATCAGGTTCAGCCCGTCGCACTCGCGCACGAACAGATCCAGCGTCTCCGTGGGCGCGTTGCCCAGCACCGTGATGCCGTCTGCGCCGGCATCCCGCACCATCTGCACTTCGCCGGCCGCGCCATCGCTGGTCTTGATGTCCGCGATGAGGTGGCCGGGCCAGATGCTGCGAATGGTGCGCACACCGCGCATGCCCTCACGCTTGATGAAGGGCGTGCCGGCCTCAATGAGAATGCGCTCACTGCGCGGCAGTTTGGGGATCACGCTCAGGGCCATACCCAGATCGTAGTTAAAGGCGATCTGGAGGTAACGCTGGCGGTGATCCAGCTTGCGCTCGGTCAAGGCTTACTTCTTGCTGACCAGCTTGCCGGCCACCTCGCCCAGGTCTGAGGGCATGAACAGCACGATCTTCTCAGACGGGTCAGAGGCAATGTCACGGATGGTTTGCAGCGTGCGCAAATGCAGCGCGCCCGGGCTTTGGGCCAACTTCTCGGCCGCCTTGCTCAGGTTCTCCGAAGCGGTCAGCTCACCCTGCGAGGCGATGATCATGGCGCGGCGTTCGCGCTCGGCCTCAGCCTGTTTGGCCATGGCACGCTTCATCTCGGCCGGCAGCTCCACTTCCTGGATCTTGATCGACTCGACGTCCACGCCCCAGCCGATGGTCTCGGCATCCACGATGGTCTTGATCGATTCGGCGATCTGCTCGCGCTCGGTCAGCACGGCGTCCATTTCACTGTTACCGATCACATCACGCAGGGCGGCCTGGGTGTACTGGCGCACGGCGAAGACATGATCCTCGATCTTGATGATGACCGCTTCCGGGTCAACCACCTTGAAGTACACCACCGCGTTGACCAACATGGGGATGTTGTCCTTGGTCATCACTTCCTGGCGGGGAATATCGGCCGTCTTGATGCGCATGTCAACCTTGCGCAAGCCCTGGATGATGGGCAGGATCAGCGTCAGGCCGGGCTCACGCACGCCGCCATACTTACCCAGCGTGAAGACCACGCCGCGCTCGTATTGGTAGATGAGGCGAATGCCGCGGGTGATGATGTAGAAAGCAAACAGCAGGACGATGCCCAGCAGGCATGCACCCGAGCTAAAGAGAAATTCCAACATGTCCACAAGTCCTCCAAAAGTGCGGTTATGAGCAAATTATAGCGGCGCGCGGCACTGCAGCCGCTAGCCAATTGGTCACTGTGCCTGGTTGGCGCGACGCAGGGCCAGCCAGTACATCGGCGCCACATGCAGCACATCAGGCGTGTACGGCAGCAGGCGGCGCAGCCCGCCAGCCAACGCCGAGAAGACCCACTGGCGGCCGGCGCTCCACCCCAGCCCGAACTCGGCCCGCAGCCGGGGCGGCAGCGTACCCGCCGCGATGAACGCGGTCAGCGGCTGGAACAGCGCGATGGGCATGCGCAACAGCGAACGCCCAATTTCATAGCCTGCGGGCGACACGGCGATCTCGCCGCCGGGCTGCAGGGCCGCGGTCATCCAGGCATCAAAGTCCGCCTTGGTGGGCGGCACGAGCTCGCTGGGGATACCGATCAGCCGGCCGAATAGCTTGCCCTCTTCGTAGAAGGCGGCCCATTGGCGCGGCGAGAGATCGGGCAGAAAAGTGCGATAGGCGAAGAACATCGAGTCGATCAGGGTGGCATAGACCCAGAACAACAGCGAAGGGTCATTGGCTTCGTAGCCCGCGCCGCGCACCGCGGTGTGGCGGGCATAGATGCGCAGCAGCGCCTCGCTGGCCTCGTCGGCCGTGCCGAAGACGATGGTCTGCTGGGCGCGCAGGGTGGCGAGCGCGCGGGCGAACGGTCGGCGGCGAAAGTCGCTGTGTTCGGCTACGCCTTGGGCTACCTTGGGGTGCGCCACCTGCAGGAACAGAGCCCGCAGGACCACCAGGCCCAGCAGCGCCTCGCGGTTGAGCTGCCAGGCCATGCTGCCGGGGCCGAAGAAACCCGCGGCCGGGTTGGGCAGCTGGGCGGCCTGCTGGCGAAGGTACTGGCGATGTTCGGAGACGGTGCGCATGCGGAGATTCTATCCGGCCGAAACAGTAAGGGCGGGTCTAAGACCCGCCCTTACCCTGGTGCTTAAGTCAATACGGCTATCGCTTCGATCTCAACAAGAAAATCGGGATGGGCCAAACCCGCCACGCCGATCCAGGTGCTGGCCGGCGGACGCTCGCCCGGGAAATACTTCAACAGCGCGTCGCGCACGGCGGCGTTCTCGGCCATGTGGGCCTGCACGATGTAGATACGCAGCGAGACCACATCCGCCAGCGAGCCACCGGCCGCCTGCATGGCGCGCTGCACGTTCTTGAAGGCTTCGTCCACCTGGGCGGGGAAATCTCCCACGCCCACGATGGTGCGCTCCGGCCCCCAGGCCACCTGGCCGGAGAGGTAGACCGTGCGCTGACCCTCGGCCATCACCACCTGGGCGAAGCCGGAGCGGCGCGCGTCGAAAAGCTCCGGTGGGTGAATGCTGCGGTGGGTCACAGCGGCCTATTCGTTTTCGGCGAACAGCAAGCTGTACAAGCCGCGGGCAAAGGTGTCGAGGTTCTCGCCGGCGGCGGCCATCTCGGGGCTCTTCATGGCCGCCTTGAGCGCGTCCACATCGGCGAAGTGCATCTCAGCCATCAGGTAATACCCATCCCCCACCAGCGTGCGCGTGAAGCAAGTGACCTGCTTACTCTGCAAACCAGGCACTTTGTCGATCAGCGGCAGGTGGGTTTCAAAATAGGCCTTGTCGAACGCGGCCGGGTCAGCAGGTTGCTTGTAGAGGGCGACGAGTTTGGACATAAGACTCCTTAGGGTGACGAGTAACGAGTGAGCAGTGATCGGTGAACAGGAACTCCAAGTCCCTGATCACTCATCCCTGCTCACTGATCACAGGGGTTTAAACATCTCGAACGGTTCTTTGCAATCTACGCAGGTGTAGATCATGCGGCAGGGCGTGGTGCCAAAGTTGTTCTGCAAGGTTGTGTTGTGCGAGCCGCAGCGTGGGCAGGCCACCGGCTCCATTAGCACCTGGATCAGGTCGCCTTGGTGGCGCGGCGGCGGAGCTAGGCCGGCGGCCTGCAGCTTGCTGCGGGCCGCCTCGGTCATCCACTCGGTGGTCCAGGCCGGGCTGTGCTGCACGCGCACCTCGACCTGCGGCACGCCGGCCGCCTGCAGTCGCTGGCGGATGCTGCTGCCGATGACCTCGTAGGCTGGGCAAGCCGCGAAGGTGGGCGTGATGGTCACCGCCAGCACATCGCCCTCCCAGGCCGCGGCGCGCACGATGCCCAGCTCAACCAGATTCACGATCGGCATTTCCGGGTCAGGCACCTCGCTGAGGGCGACCCAGATCTCGGGTTCGCTTGGGCGCTGAGACCCTGCCCCCACGCCGGTGTGCATGTGCAACATCACCATGTCGCCTCCGGGTCAAGGCGGGCGACGGATTGCAGGTCATGGATGAGCGCGGGGAGATGCTCCGAATGCGAGTTGCGATCGATGTCAGCGAGCGGAGAGCGGAGCTCGACTTGCAAGCCGGCCTCTACCAAAAACTGGCTCACCTCCCCACTCCAACGCTCGAATAGCCCCGCGCTGCTGGGTACGATGCCGGCCGCATGCAGGTCTTGCTCGCCGGGCAGCGACGCGGCCAGCCCCTGCGCATACGGCCACAACGCATCCAAAGCGGCCTGCATGCGAGCATGGCTCTCCTCCGTGCCGAGCCCGAGGCGCGGCACCCAGGCCTGCGAGTGGCGCAGGTGGTACAGCTCCTCGGTGCGGATGCGGGCGGCGATCTCGGCTAGCGGGGTGTAGCTGCTCTGGCTCAGCGCTTCAAGGCGCAGGGCCTCGAAGGCATCGAACAGGTATTGGCGCAGGGTGCTGAAGGCCCAGTCACCCTTGGGCAGCTCGACCAGTTGCATGTTACGGAACTGGGCCGGCTCCCGAAAATACACGAGCTTGTCAGGATAGGTGACCTTGTCCTCGCCCAGCAGGTCCGCCGCCAGCTCATACCAGAGCTTGGCGTGGCCAATCTCGTCGAGGGCCAGGTTGGCGAAGGCAATGTCCTCTTCGAGGATGGGCGCGTGCCCGGTCCACTCCGAGTCGCGGTGACCGAGGATGAGTTCATCATCAGCCAGGGCGATCAGGTAACCGCTGAGGGCGTATTGATGGGCGCGTTCCATACTAATTCTCACCACAAAGACACAAAGTGCACAAAGTAGGTTCTTTCTTCCACAAAGATTTACTTTGTGTTCTTCGTGGCTTTGTGGTTTGCCTTTGGTTTGTTAGACAATAACGCAAATCAGTCCAGCCTTCCCTTGTCTCGCAGCGCACGCATCATCGTGACCACGGGGTATTCGGCCTGGTCTTTGTAGGTTTTGTAGCGGGCGGCCGAGAACATCGGCTCCGCCTCGCTGCTCTCGTTCTTGAGCACGGCGCTGGCCGGGAAGACCCACCACCACAGCGGCTGCTTATCTGCGAACGTGACGATGGCGGCTTGCACGGCAGCCTGCGGCGAGCCAGCCTGCACCTGCCCCACCTGGCGGCACTGCGCCTGCTGGCTGAACTTGGCGAAGACGTAATAGTCGCTCAGCCCGCTGGCTGCCTGGCTGGCAGGCTCCGCCTTGGCCAGCTCTTCCTGGGTCTGCGTGAAGATCGCATCCGCCGGCACGACCCACAGCGCCACGGCTTCCGGCCGGCGCACGAACACATCGCGCGCGTTCAGCATGGCCAGCTCGGCATCCGGCGCGTGCACCGTGCCGTTGTGGACTACGGGCTGGTCAGGACCTTCCTGCTGGAAGACCATGAAACGGGGCCATTGAGTATCAGACATAGCAAACTAGAAAAGCAAGTTAGAAGTCGGAAGGCAGAATGCGGAAGTAAAAGCTACACACTTCACAGTTCTGACTTCTGCATTCATCATTGGTTTTGATTTTTTACAGCGTAGGCTGCCGCGGCTTCGCGCACCCAGTGGCCGTCGGCGTGCGCCTGGCGGCGGGCGGCCATGCGCTCGGCGTTGGCCGGGCCGTTGCCCTTGAGCACCGCCCAGAACTCGTCCCAGTCGATCGCGCCGGTGCGCCAGTTGCCGGTAGCCTCGTCGTAGTGCAGGTCCGGGTCGGGCAGCACGATGCCGCAGGCCTGCAGGTCGGGCACCAGCTGGTTGATGAAGTCCTGGCGCAGCTCATCGTTGGTGCGGGTCTTGATACCCCAACGGATAAGTACTCCGCTGTTGGGGCTGTCGGCGTCG
The DNA here is from genome assembly GCA_019454165.1 of Anaerolineales bacterium. Taxonomy (GTDB): domain Bacteria; phylum Chloroflexota; class Anaerolineae; order Anaerolineales; family UBA11579; genus JAMCZK01. The sequence continues at coordinate 1,695,567 of CP075367.1, forward strand.
TGCGGGCCGAACATCATCAGCGTGGGCCACCACCAGCGCGTGATGGCGTCTTGCACCATGGCGCGCTGGGTGGGTGTGCCCTGTGAGTACAGGATGATCATTTCCTGGCCCTGCTTGCGGTGGAAGTTCTCTTCCATACAAATGCGCACCATGGCCCGCGAATACGGGCCATAAGAGCAGCGCGCCAGCATGGTCTGGTTGAGGATGGCGGCGCCATCCACCAACCAGCCGATGGCGCCGTTATCGGCCCAGGTGGTGGTGTGATAGTTGAAGATGCTGGAGTACTTGGCTTTGCCGTCCAGCAGCGCGTCGAGCATTTCCTCACGCGTGGCGCCAAGCGTCTCGGCGGCGTGGTACAGGTATTGCCCGTGGCCGGCCTCGTCTTGCACCTTGGCCAGCAGGATCAGCTTGCGGCGCAGCGAGGGCGCCTTGGTGATCCACGCGCCTTCGGGCAGCATGCCCACGACTTCGCTGTGGGCATGCTGGCTGATCATGCGGATGAGCTGGCGGCGGTACTCAGCCGGCATCCAGTCGCCCGGCTCGATCTTCTCGCCGCGCGCGATCCGCGCTTCAAAATCCGCCAGCTTCTGCGGATCTTCGTTGAGTTGGATGGCAATTTGCTCTACGTCTGCGCCGTACATCGCTTGTTCCTTGCTGTAGCCATTGTATCAAGGCAAGTGATAAGTGAACTGTGAGCAGTGATTAGGAAAGCGACTAGAGATTAGAGATTCCTGCTCACCAGTCACTGTTGACCCATCACTGCTCCCTATTCACTGCTCACTGAGTATTCACCCAGACTGTCTTGACCTGCGTATACAGGTCAATCGCTTCCTTGCCCATCTCACGGCCAAAGCCAGACATCTTGTAACCGCCGAACGGCGCGGCCGGGTCGATCATGCCGTAGCCGTTGATCCACACGGTGCCGGCTTGCACGGCGTGGGCGTAGCGGTGGGCTTTGCCGATGTCACGCGTCCACACGCCCGCCGCCAGCCCAAACTGGGTGGCATTCGAGCGAGCGATCAACTCGTCCTCATCATCGAAAGCCGTGACCGCCGCCACCGGGCCGAAGATCTCCTCCTGCACCAAACGCAGCGAGTCGTCCGAATAGCTGAACACGGTCGGCTTCAAGAAATAGCCATCCTTCAGGCCGTCACCCAGGCGCTCGCCGCCGGTGAGGATCTCGGCGCCGGCCTGCTTGCCTTCTTCGATATAGCCCGAGACGCGCTCGAGCTGCTCGGCGCTGATCAGCGGGCCAACATGCACCTTCTCGGCGAAACCGTGGTCCACCACCATCTTGCCGACGTTGGCAGTCAGCCCTTCCAGCACCTGGTCGTACACGCTGCGCTCGACGAACAGGCGCGTGCCGGCCACACACTCCTGGCCGGCCGTGCTAAACACAGCCCACTGCGCGCCGCGGATCGCAGCGTTCATGTCGGCGTCCGCAAAGATGACGTTGGGCGACTTGCCGCCCAACTCCAGGCTGACGCGCTTGAGGTTGCTCTTGGCCGCGGCCTCCATGATGCGAGCGCCGACCGAGGTCGAGCCGGTGAAGGCCAGCTTGGCGATGTGGGCGTGCTCGGCCATGGCCGCGCCGGTGGGCAGGCCCGGCCCGGTGAGCACGTTGAGTACGCCGGGCGGGAAGCCGGCTTCACGGGCCAGCTCGGCCAGGTACAGCGCGGTCAGCGGGGTCTGCTCGGCCGGCTTGAGGATCAGGGTGTTGCCGGCGGCCAGCGCCGGACCCAGTTTCCAGATCGCCATGAGCAGCGGGAAGTTCCACGGGATGATGGCGCCGACGACGCCCAGCGGCTCGCGGCGGGTATAGACAAATTGGTCGGCGAAGGTGACCGGTACGGTGCTGCCTTCGATCTTGTCAGCCCAGCCGGCCTGGTAGCGCAGATGTTTGGTGACGTACGGCAGGTCGCCACGCCGGGCGACGCGGATGGGCTTGCCATTGTCGAGCGTCTCGAGCTCGGCCAGCACGTCAGCATGCTGGTCGATCAGGTCGGCCAGCTTGAACAGCAGCGCGCCGCGCTCGGCGGCGATCATGCCCGCCCAGGCCGGGAACGCCGCCTGGGCCGCCGCCACGGCGGCGTCCACATCGGCGGCGTTGGCCAGGGCCACCTCGGCCAGCACGGCGGCATTGGCCGGGTTGCGCGTGGCAAAGGTCTCGCCAGACTGCGCGGCTACCCATTCGTTATTGATGAAGAGCTTCTTGGGAGAATCTTCGAGAAATTTGAGGGTTGCAGGTTGGAAGGGATACTCGGGAAGGTTTGCCATGCAAGAATTTTAGTTGATTAACAGAGTAATCGATTACTCCGTTAATCAACTAATCCGTTCGATCCCGCTCCCATACGTTGTAGCCATCGCCCGCCAGGGCAATCGTGTAGCCAGCTTCCATGAATGCGTGTAGAGCAGGAAACTCCCGCGTGGTGTCTTCCCCAGTAATCCAGGGCTTGTTGGTTTCGATCTGAATAATGAATTGGGGCGGGGCGGCTTCCAGCAGGCCCATGAATCGCTGCCGCCACGATTGGATGTAAGGCGAAGAGATGTTCTGATAAAAGATGACATCATAGACAACCGGTGTGGCGATCGGCGCCTTGGCGATCAGCATGGCGTGAACCGAGCCCCCGGTCCAGTCAAGCGGCTGGACCGTCTCGCCTTCCTGGAGGTTCGTTTGCAAAAAAGCGGCAATTTCATCCACGCGGCCGTTGTGAGGCGCGGGCATCTCCCACCCCAACAGCTTGGACACAAACTCGGTTGGTGGGCGAAGCAACACGGGAACCAGCAGCCACAACACCACCAGCGGGGCTAAGGACTTCCACCAGCGTGCGGGCTGCGGCTGCTCGACGAAACACAAGGCCGCGATCTGGGCCACAAAGTACATATAGATGAACCAGTGATACGGAAAGAACTTAGCCGCTAGCAGCGTATAGATGCTGTAACACCAGGCAAGACAGATCAACAACCAGACCCGCCGTTTCGTAGAAGCGCTCACCTGACTGGTGAGAGCGAACCACACTCCAATGAACATAGGCACCAGCCAGAGTGTGAATATGCCCGTTACGTATCCAGACAACAAATACTTTCTAAACACTGGGCCGGTCACGATCTGCAGATCCGTGGTGATCGTGGTGATGTACAGATTGAGCGGCCACCAATTCTGGGCCATCTCGATAAAGCTCGGCAGCGCGCCTGCCTTCCACAAGTAAATAACGGTGATGCCGATCGGGATCGCGAAGCCCACAGCCGTGGCCACACCCATTTGCAAGAAGCGTTTGCGCTCCAAGCCCTCCCCACGCCACAACTCCCAAGCCTGGAACGCGAGCAAGAAGGGCATGGCCAGGGCGGCTTGCGGTTTGATCGTGGCCGCGAACCCAAACAAAAATCCAATGAGCAGGTACTTGCCTGTAAAGTGCCGGTCAGGTACGCGAACGGCGGCTACTAACGCCCCCAGCAGTGGCAGCAAGATCAGGAACTCGCGCTGGAAGCTCATGACCTGGCCGTAGCTCAGATAAAGCATGACCCCGAACAAAGCACCGGCCCAGGCAACTTTCTTGCCGAAGTCACGCATCCACACCCAAGTGAGCGCGGCAATGGCCGCCAGATACAGTAGGTCAGCGATCCTGAAACCCAGATCGGTATAGCCGGATGCCCGCCCCACCAGCGCATAGATCAAGTAGGTGCCGGGCAAATTGACGTCGAGCAGATCCCGGTAAGGAACGTAGCCAAATTTGTCGATCATGAGGGATATGTACATCACGATCGGCGAGTCGTGCAGCATACGCCACTGCAAAGACGAACCAGCCAGCACGATCACATAGATCGTGAGCAACACGAATGTATCGACGAGCAGGATGTTTCTAAGTTTGGGCAGCGTCATGCTGTTTCTATAGAGTCACTGCCTGGCGCAGCACTGAAGGGATGCTGGGCTAGTCTTGCTTCGGCATTTCGCCGCCCAGCCATTCGGGCGCATCATCCTCGGCCCAGCGGCGGCGGATCTCGTCATAGTCTGGCTTGCGCTTCTGCTCGAAGGCCTGCACACCCTCCCAGGTCTCCGGGCTGGTGTTGTGCACCGCCAGCCAATCACGCCCGTGGCCGATGGTGGAGTGCCAGCTCAGATCACGCCAGAAGTTGAGCTGCTGCTTGGCATAACGGGTCTTCTCGGGGAACTTGGCCTTGAGCTTCTCCACGATCTCGTCCACCTTGGCATCCAGCTGCGCCCGCGGCACGGCCCAGTTCACCAGGCCCCACTCCTCCGCCTTGGCAGCCGGGATCTCTTCATTCAGGAAGAGGATCTCGCGCGCCCGGCGCTCGCCCACAATGAGCGGCAGGAACTGCGTAGCGCCGGCCAGCGGCACGCTGCCGTGACTGGTGCCCACATGGCGAATATAGATGTCATCGGCCGCCACAGCCAGATCGCAGCTCATGTTGAATTCGTTGCCGCCGCCCACCACGATGCCGTTCAGGCGCGCCACCGCCGGCTTGCCCAGGTTGCGCAGGCGCTCGTGCGCCTCGATGAAGTCACCCATCCACTTCCAATAGTCGCGCGGGCGCTGCAGGAACTGTTTCTGCTCGTCCAGGTCGGCCCCGGTGCAAAAAGCGCGCTCGCCCGTGCCGGTCAGTACCAGCACCGCCACCGAGTCGTCCCAGCTGGCATCCTTGAAGGCGGCATTGAGCTCGGTCAGCGTCTGGTGATTGACCGCGTTCAGCACCTGCGGCCGGTTGAAGGTCACCGTGGCGCGGCCATCCTTCTTTTCATACTGGATGGCGTGGAAATCAAAGTCTTTTGAGGGGGTACCAGTGAATTTTCGAGACACGGCAGGCTCCGATCAATAATGATTGTACACGCCAACCCGTTTCACCATACAATCAACCAATCCGGCAGTGAAAGAAAGGCAGACCACATGAACACGCTGCGCAATCTGGGTATTCTCATCCTCGTGAATGGGTTCATCGCCCTCATGGTGGCGATGACATTATGGTTCGGCTGGCGCAGCGTGCGCCTGACCACCCAGGGCGAGAGCACGATCGGGCACGTGGTGGAGCTGGAAGAATCCACCGACGGCGAGGGAAGTTGCTGTGTGTACTCGCCCATCATCGAGTTCACCGCCCCCAACGGGCGCCCGGTGCGCTTTGAAGGCGGCAACGCTAGCAGCCCGCCGGCCTACCGCATCGGCCAGGAAGTGGAAGTGCTTTACAATCCGCAAGACCATCAGGACGCCTCGATCAATTCGTTTTATGAGTTGTGGCTCGTCCCGGCCATCCTGGCCCCGGTGGATGTAATATTGTTCGTGGTGCTCAATTGGGTAGCCATTGCGAACATGCGCCGCGGTCAAAGTGCATTCGAAGGTAGCGAGGAATAGACCAATGAGCGAAGAGATTCAATTTAGTAAGCAGGAATTGTTGCAGCACATGCAGGCAGGCTGGGAACGCCTGCAAGCCTTCGTAGCCGAATACAGCGATGAGCAGCTCACCGGGCCGACGGATGCCGCCGGCTGGACCGCCAAGGATCACCTGATGCACCTGTCTGTATGGGCGGGCAGCATGGTGGCCGTGCTCAACAGCCAACCGCGCCGCGACTACATGGAGATCAGCCGCGAGGACTGGGTCACTCTGGCCGAAACCTACGACGTGGTCAACGGCATCCTGCAGCAGCGCTATAAGGATCTGCCGCTGGCCGAGGTGCACAAAGCGGTGGAGGAGAAGCATAACGAGCTCGTAGCGCGGGTCGAAGCCATGACCGAGGAAGAGCTGCAGCTGCCCTACAACCATTACCAGCCCAACAGCAAATCCACCACGCCGATCTTTGAGTACATCAGTGGCAACAGCTTCGGCCACTATGACGAGCACATCCCCTGGATGCGTACGCTAATACAACAGTAGCTTTGCTACTGTTGTATAGCGTTTAAAGCCGCCCAATCTCGGGCGGCTTTTTTTGTTGGCCGAGCGCGGGTTTATAATCCCGCGACTCTCCCTCCAGACTGGATACTTATGCGTTCAAGAAACGTCTTTGTTCTTGCCCTGCTACAAGCCATCGGCATGTGCGGCGGGTCCATCGTTGTGCTGCTGACCGGCATCATCGGCGAAGGGATCGCCCCTGCGCCCCAACTGGCCACCCTGCCCAACTCGCTGGGCGTGGTCAGCACCGCCTTATTCAGCATTCCGGCCGCGCTGCTGATGCGCCGCATTGGCCGCAAAGCCGGCTTCATGCTCTCGCTGCTGGTCGCTCTCGCCGGCGCGGCACTGGCCGCCCTGGCTGTCAGCCGCGGCGATTTCATATTGCTGTGCGCGGCGGTGTTCCTGATGGGACAGCACAGCGCCTTCGTGCTCCAGTACCGCTTTGCCGCCACGGAGAGCGTGCCGGCCGCACTCTCAGGCCGGGCCGTCTCGCTGGTGCTGGTCGGCGGCATCCTGGCCGGCATCCTGGGGCCGGAGATTGCCAAACGCGCCCAGGATGCGCTGCCGGTGCTGTACGCCGGCTCGTTCGCTGCCCTGGCCGGGCTCTACGTGCTCGGCCTACTGCTGGTGTTGCTGTATCGCAACACCAGCGCCCACGCCGACGAGGACGCCGCGGACGCCCAGCAGCCGGAACGGCCGCTGGGCGAGATCGCCCGCCAGCCGAGCTACCAGGTGGCCGTGCTGGCTGGGGTGGCCAGCTATGGGCTGATGGTATTCATCATGACCGCCACGCCCGTGCACATGCACGGGCATGGCTTCAGCCTGGATGACACCGCCTTCGTGATCCAAAGCCACATCATCGCCATGTACCTGCCCTCGCTCTTCAGTGGCTTCCTGATCGAGAAGTTCGGTGCGCTGCGCATCATGCTGGCCGGCGTGCTGCTTATGCTGTTCTGCAATGTGACCGGCTTGTTCAGCGTGGAACTGCCCGGCTACTGGACCGCCCTGGTGCTGCTGGGCCTGGGCTGGAACCTGCTCTTCGTTGGCGGCACCGTGCTGCTCACCTCGACCTATCGTCCGTCCGAGCGTTTCAAGACCCAGGCCAGCAACGACTTCACCATCTTTGCGGTGCAGGCGTTGTCCTCGTTCTCGGCGGGGTCGCTGCTGCACGGCGCGGGCTGGCAAGTAATGAACTGGCTTGGCCTCGGCATTATGTTGGTGACGGGTGCAATGATCCTGGCCCGGCGGAAGGCGCTCGCGTAGTCCCTCACCCCCGTCCCCTCTCCCAATGGGAGAGGGGAGCCATAAGTCAAGTGAGTTTCTAAGTTTTCGGGGTGAGGGTTTCACAGGCAGCAAATATTGCTTCTTTTACACCTTCGAGATTCGCAAACACATCCTCATTATGAAAACGAATCACTTTGAAGCCCAATGCACTAAGATCTTTCTCGCGGACGGCATCGTAATCCTGCTGAGACTTATGAATATCGCCATCAATCTCAACAATGAGCATCAAATCCAAACAAACGAAATCAACGATATACCCATTAATGGGCTGCTGTCGCCTAAATTTGTAACCGCCTAACGCTCGGTTCTTTATTGCCCGCCAAAGCCATGCCTCAGCCGTAGTCGGCTGCCTTCTAAAGGCTCTAGCCCGCTCAGTTAGAAGTCTTGGTACTCGGAACTTCACATCACCCTCGCGCCCATTTGCGTAGCAGCACCGAAGCGCGATAACGCTCCTCGTGGTACTCGGTGTACAGATGATCCAGCACGGCCAGCACGCGGCCCCAGCCTAGAACAGCGCCCCACTCCACCAGGCCGCGCGGATAGTTGACGCCCAGCCGCATGGCCAGATCGATCGTCTCCGCATCCCCCACACCCTCCAGCACCGCGAAGCTGGCCTCGTTGATCAGCTGGCACACGATGCGCGGCAGCACCAGCGCCGGGCTCTCGCCCACCCAGACCGCTTCGCGCCCCAGGCTGGCGAACAGCGCGGCAACCTGAGCGCGGATGCCCTCCGGCCCGCTGAGCGCCACCAGCGTGCTGTCCGTCAGGAACAGGCCATCGAAAACGGCCACGCGCTCCGGATGCTGCACCCAGCTGCGCGCCTCGCTCAGCGCAATGTCGGCGCCCTGCACCAGCAGCGGCACGCTCGGCGCCAGCGCCGCGTCCCAGGCCGTCACGATCGCCGCGGCGTCCTCGCTGCGGCCGGCGGCCACGAAGGCCGCCGCCGGCTGCCCGCTGAGCTCATGGCTCATCGTGAAGCCGCCCAGCACCGCCAGCTCGGCCAGGCCGGGTGCAAAGCTGCCGGATGAGATCAACAGGCTGCCTTCGCCCTGCACAGCCTGGGGCTGTGCAACAGCCTGCGGCTGCGCCGGCGTGGCCGCAGGCTCTTCATCCTTGTATTCGTAGAAGCCTTTGCCGGTCTTGCGGCCCAGCTCTCCGGCCGCCAGCTTTTGCATCTGGATCCAGTGCGGGCGGTAGCGCGGCTCGCCATACGTCTGTTCATACATGGAGCGCATCGCTCCGGCATTGATATCGATGCCGATCAGGTCCATGAGCCGGAACGGCCCCATGCGGAAGCCAGCCCCCTGCTCCACCAGGCGGTCAATATCCTGAAACGAGGCCACGCCCTCGCCCAATAGACGCAGCGCTTCGCCATAGAAGGGCCGCGCCACGCGGTTGACGATGAAGCCGGGCGTGTCGCCGGTGACCACCGGCGTCTTGCCTAGCGCCTCGGCCAGCGCCACCAGCGCGTCGATGGTGGCCGGGCTGCTTTGGGCGGCGCGCACCACCTCCACGAACGGCAGCACGGGTGCGGGGTTGAAGAAGTGCATGCCGGCCACGCGAGCGGGCCGCTGGGTCATGGCTGCGATGGCGGTGACGGACAGCGTGCTGGTGTTGGTCGCCAGGATGGCGTCGGGTGCACAAATCGCCTCGAGCTTGGTGAACAGCTCCTGCTTGAGCTCAAGCTGCTCGGGCGCGGCTTCGATCACCACCCCGGCCGGCGCGAACGCGTCCAGCGTATCGGTCAGCGTAAGATTCGTGTAGAGCTCGGCCTTATCTTTCTTTTCGAGAAATTTCTTGATGTACGCATCTGCCTTGTCGAGCACGGGCTGATACGTGTCTTGCAAGACCACCTGCGCGCCGGCCGAGAGCGCCACCAGCGCAATACCGGAGCCCATGGTGCCTGCGCCGATGACGCCGATGGTTGGAAGATTAGAAGGATTCATCGATTCTCTTTACGCAGTCTGTTAGTTACTTAGTCGACTAGTCGACCAGAAGACTAAGCGACTTTTTGTTGGCATTATTTACCCTTGAACTCCGGCTTGCGCTTCTCCAGGAACGCCCCCATGCCCTCTTTCTGATCCTGCGTGTCGTAGGTCATCAGATAATTGCGCCGCTCCAGCTCCATGCCCTCCTGCAGCGTGCGCTCCAGGCCGTAGCGCAGCGCCTGGCGAGCCAGGCGCACCGCTACCGCCGGGCGCTCGGCCACCACGCCGGCCAGCTCGAGCGCGGCGTCCAGCACCTGCTCGTCCGCCACCACCCGGTTGACCAGGCCCGCTTGCAAAGCCGCCTCGGCCGCCAGCGGCTCGCCGGTCAGCACCATCTCCATCGCCCGCGCCGGCCCGATGGCGCGTGCCAAACGTTGCGTGCCGCCCGCGCCCGGCATGATGCCCAGCTTGATCTCGGGCTGGGCAAAGCGGGCGGTCTGCCCGGCCACGATCAAGTCACACCCCAGGGCCAGCTCGCAGCCCCCACCAAAGGCGACGCCGCGCACCGCAGCCACCACCGGCTTGTCGATGCCCCAGATGCGCTGCCACAAGGCGCGCGTGTTCCTTAGATAAATATCCACCGGGCCGGCTTTGGCCATCGCCTCAATATCGGCGCCGGCCGCAAAAGCGCGCTCGCCACCGTAGAGCACAATCACGCGCACCTGCTCATCTGCGTTCAGGCTCTCCAGCGTCTCGGCCAGGGCGCGCAGCATGTCCGGACTCAACGCGTTCAGCTTGTCCGGTCGGTTGAGCCGCACAACCGCCAGGGGGTCTTTGCGTTCGATCAATACCAGGGGTTCGCTCATACCTTAAGTATACGGGCATTATGCTGGCAGCAATCTTCACCAAAAACCAGCGTTAGCCAGTACTATTCAGCATCTATGGCTGAAGAACGTTTGCAAAAGATCCTGGCCCGCGCCGGCTACGGCTCGCGCCGCGCCGCCGAAGAGCTGATCGAGCACGGCCGCGTGACCGTGAACGGCGCCGTCGCCACGATTGGCGCCAAGGCCGACGCGGGCCGCGATGCCATCAAGGTGGATGGCACCCGCATCACCGCCGCGGCTGCGCCGGTCTACTTCGCCGTGTACAAGCCGCGCGGCGTGCTCTCCACCACCGGCGGGCCAGAGCCGCGCCAAAAGGTGACCGACCTCGTACCCAAGGGCGACCAGTTGCACCTCGTCGGCCGCCTGGACAAGGACAGCGAGGGCCTGATGCTGCTCACCAACGACGGCGAGCTGACCCAGCGCGTCAGCCACCCGCGCTACGAGCAGGAGAAGGAGTACCGCGTCCTGGTGGCGCGCCAGCCGGATGCTGAACAGCTGGCCACCTGGCGCCGCGGCGTAGTGCTGGAAGACGGCACGCGCACCCGCCCCGCCGAGGTGCGCGTGGAACACCTATACGGCAAGGGCGCCTGGCTGCGCGTCATCATGCATGAGGGCCACAAGCGCCAGATCCGCGAGATCGCCAGCCAGCTGGGCCTGCCGGTGGTCAAACTGATCCGCGTGCGAATATCCAACCTGTACGTCGGCAACCTCAAACCGGGCGAATGGCGCCAGCTCACCGAAGACGAAGTGCGCGGCCTGATGGCGGGCGAGAAGCCGGCCAGCCGCCAACCGCGGCCGGAGAAGCGCGCCCCCGCCAAGGCGGCCAAACCGCAAACCCGCCGGGCCGGCAAACCGGGCAAAGGCCCCGGCAGCCGCAAGCCGGCCGGGCGCAAACCCGGCATCACGCTGGGCCGCCCGCCGCGTGAAGGCGGCGGCCGCCAAGGTGCCAAGCGCTCCCCCGCCGCAAAGACTCCCAAGACGGGTCGGCGTCCGCAATCGGGCCGCAAGCCCGGCGGTAACCGCCGCAAGCCTGCCTAGCCAGAACATTCGTGCTATACTGCGGCAGCGCAAAAGCGAGGCCGTATGCTCACCACATTCATCCAACGCATCCGCACGATCTACAACGAATTTCCGCGCGCTTTCTGGCCGGTGGTCGCCGTCTCCTTTGTGGATGGTATCGGCCGCACCCTGCTCTTCCCATTCTTCGCGCTCTACGTCACCCAACGCTTCAACATCGGCGCTACGCAGGCTGGCCTGGTGCTCGGCACCTTCTCGGTCTTCGCGTTGCTCGGTTCAATGGTGGGCGGTGCACTGACCGACCGCATCGGCCGCAAGAAGCTCATCATCGCCGGGCTGGTGTTCAGCGCCCTCACCACCATCTCGCTCGGCCTGGTGACCGATCTGCGCTGGATGTTCGTGCTGGCCGCGGTCAGCGGCATCTTCGGCGAGCTGGCCGGCCCGGCTCACCAGGCGATGATCGCCGACATCCTGCCCGAGGAGCAGCGCCAGGAGGGCTTCGGCATCCTGCGCGTGGTGAACAACATGACCTGGATCGTTGGCCCCAGCATCGGCGGTCTGCTGGCCGGCTTCTCGTTTTTCTATCTCTTCATCGCCGATGCGGTCATCAGCGGCGGCGTGGCGCTGCTGTTCTTCATCTACATCAGCGAGACCAAGCCAAAAGCGACCGAAGCCCAGGCCAGCGAGAAGCTCGGCCAGACCTTTGCCGGCTACTTCACAGTGCTCCGCGATCTGCCGTTCGTGGCTTTCATCCTGGCCTGCATCCTGATGGGCATGGTCTACATCCAGATGTACGGCACGCTCTCCATCTTCCTGCGCGACCAGTACAGCATTGACCCGCAAGGCTTTGGCCTGCTGATGACCACCAGCGGCATCACCGTGATCCTGTTCCAACTCTGGGTGAGCCGCGTCATCAAGTGGCGTCCGCCTTTCCTGATGATGGCGCTGGGTACCCTCTTTTACGTCATCGGCTTCAGCCTCTTCGGCGTGGTGGCGGTGTATTGGCTGTTCATGGCCGCCATCGTGATCATCACCATCGGCGAGATGATCGTGGTGCCCACCGCCTCCGCCCTGGCGGCCAACTTTGCGCCCGAGGCGATGCGCGGCCGCTACATGGCTATGTTCAGCCTGGTGTGGGCGTTGCCCGCCGCCCTCGGCCCGGCCGCGGCCGGCTACATTCTGGATAATTACAACCCCAACCTGCTATGGCTGGGCGGCGGTGCGGTGTGCGCCGCGGCCGTGGCCTTCTTCTATTACTTGCACCTGCGCCTGGGCAGGCGCGAGCGCTTCGCCCCCGCCAAACCCTAACGCCGCACCTATCCGCCGTTCAGTTGCCGAATGGCGCGCCTGCCCGTACAATTGGGTGCATACCCCTCCCTACATAAAAGAAAAAAACCTATGGCCAAAGAACGCACCCCTTCCCAACAAAGCTGGCTGGATCGCCCGCTGCTTGGCAACCGGCGCTTTAGCTGGGAACACGCCGTCGTGGTCTTGCTGCTGCTGGCAGCCGTAGTGACCCGCTTCCACATGCTGGGCGAGCGCGTCATGAGCCACGACGAGACCACCCATGTGTACTTCTCATGGCAACTGTTCAAGGGCCAGGGTTACCAGCACCACCCGCTCAGCCACGGGCCGGTCCAGTTCCACATGCTGGCCCTGAGCTACTTCCTGTTCGGCGACAATGACTTCACCGCTCGCGCCCCGCAAGCCCTGTTCGGCGTGGCGGTGGTGTTCTTCGTATGGTGGGCCTTCCGGCGCTACCTGGGGCGCACGGCCGCGTTATTGGCCTCATTCTTCTTCCTCATTTCACCGTATGTGATGTACTACAGCCGCTACGCCCGCAATGAGATCTTTGTGACTCTCTTCGGCCTGGTGATGCTGTGGGCCATCCTGCGCTATCTGGATACCGGGCTGCATAAGTACATTTACATTGCAGTCGCAGCCATCTCGCTGCATTTCACCTCCAAAGAAACTTCATTCATTTACCTTGCCCAGGCGCTGATCTTCCTCGGGTTGGTGTTCCTGTGGCGCATCAGCCCGCGCAAATGGAAGGGCAAAAACACGCGCCTGATCTTCTTCGTCACGCTGATCCTCAGCGTGTCGCTATTCCTGCTCGCCATCGGCGCCCAGATCCAGGCCAGTGAAAGTGGCGCCACCGCGCTCAGCGCCACGCAGGTGGAAGAACCCGTCGTGGCCACCGAGACAGGGCCAACCGAGTTCAGCTCGCCGCTCTCGGCCACCACCATCATCCTCGGCGGTTTGGGCGCCGCCTCGCTCATCACTGCGTTGGTCGCCCTGTTCATGGGCTACGGCTTGCCGCGCCTGCGCCAGGAGCGCGCCTTCGTGCTGATGGGCCTGCTGTTCGCGCTTGTGCTGCCGCATTTGGCCGCCTTCCCCATCCGCTGGCTGCACCACGACCCGATGGCCTACCAGGACACAAGCAACCTTATCTTCATCTCGGGCATCGTAGCGGTGCTGGTGCTGCTCTCCGGCGGGCTGGGCTTCCTCATCAACGGCCGCGCCTGGCTCATCAGCACGGCGGTCTTCTACGCCATCTTCGTGCCCTTCTACACCACCATCTTCAGCAACGGCGTGGGCTTCTTCTCCGGCCTGGTCGGCTCGCTGGGCTATTGGCTTGAGCAGCAAGCCGTGGAGCGCGGCAACCAGCCCTCCTACTATTACTGGGGCGTACAGATCCCCATGTACGAGTTTCTGGCCGCCGCCGGCAGCCTGCTGGCCGCCGTGATGGGCCTGCGCAGCCTCAACCGCCTGCGCGGCGCCGAGCCCGACCCCGACACAGAGGATCGCGACCTGCTGCCGCACGAGAGCCGCCGCACGGCGCTGGCCCTCTTCGCCTTCTGGGCCGTTTCGGCCCTGGCCGCTTACACCATCGCCGGCGAGCGTATGCCCTGGCTGACCCTGCACATCGCTATCCCCATGCTGCTGCTGGCGGCCTGGGCCGTAAGCCGCCTGATCGCCCGCCTGCAATGGGCCAACTTTGCAAAGAACAACGGTTGGATGCTGCTTGGCTCGCTGACCCTGGCGCTGGTGGCCGGCTTCAATGTGCTCAGCTCGCTATGGGGCACGCAGCCGCCCTTCCAGGGCAATGAGCTGCCTCAGCTGCAAGCCACCTATCACTTCTTGTTCTTCCTCATTACGCTGGCGCTCGGCGTCTATGGCGTGATGCACTACAGCCTGCAAGGCAACTGGAGCAGCAAACACATCAGCAAGCTGGCGCTCTTGCTGGTCTTTGCCGCGCTGGCGCTGGTGACCCTGCGCATCTCGCTGCGCGCCAACTTCCGCACCTACGACCAGGCCACCGAATACCTGGTCTACGCCCACATGGCGCCCGGCGCCAAGATCGCCATGAGCCAGATCGAGGAGATCTCGCGCCGCACCACCGACACGCTGGACCTGCAGGTGGCCTACGACAACGAAACCTCGTACCCCTTCTGGTGGTATCTGCGCAACTACCCCAACCAGCGCTACTACGCAGACCAGCCCAGCCGCGATCTGCGCCAGTTCCCCGTCATCATCGTGGGCGACACCAACTACGGCAAGATCGAGCCGATCGTGGGCCAGAGCTTCTACATGTTCGAGTACATGCGCATCTGGTGGCCCAATCAGGACTATTTTGATTTCACCCGCAGCAGCATCGGCTATCGCTTCACCTCCGAAACCGGCCTGCCCGTCACTGACATGTCCACCGGTGAATACCTGCGCCGCGTCGCCATCCGCCTGTGGGAATATTTTGGCGACGCCACCATGCGCCAGAACCTCTGGGATATTTGGCTGCACGGCGATTTCACCGGCTATCTTGAAGGCAAAGGCCAGAACCCCAGCCTGGAAGCCTGGTCGCCCGGGCGCACGATGCGCGTCTACATCCGCAAGGATGTCGCCGCCCAGATCTGGGACTACGGCGTGCAAGGCCTTGCGCCCGAGGACGTGCTGGCTGACCCCTACGAGGGTAAGGGCCGCGCCCTGGCGCCACAGTTCACCATTGGCGGCTTCGGCAGCGAGCCGGGGCAATTCATTGCCCCGCGCAACGCGGCCGTGGCGCCGGACGGCACGCTGTACGTGGCCGACACCGGCAACCACCGCATCCAGCATCTCTCGCCCGAGGGCAGTGTGCTCAGCATCTGGGGCAGCTTCGGTGATGTGGCCAGCGGCAGCGCCGAGGGTGGCATATTCAACGAGCCGTGGTCCGTGGCTGTCTCACCGGATGGGCGCTCCGTATATGTGGCCGACACCTGGAACCATCGCATCCAGCAATTCACCGCCAGCGGCCAGTTCGTGCGCATGTGGGGCTACTTCGGGCAAGACGAAAGCTCTGGCGCGCTGTGGGGCCCGCGTGATGTGGCCGTGCTCTCAGACGGCAACGTCATCGTGACCGATACCGGCAACAAGCGCATCCGCATGTATGATGCGCAGGGCAACCACCTGGCAGACTATGGCGAGTTCGGCTTCGAAGCCGGCCAGTTCGACGAGCCGGTCGGCCTGGCCTACGACGCCGCGTTGGAGCGCATCTATGTGGCCGACACCTGGAACCAGCGTGTGCAGGTGCTGGAGTATCGCGACGGCCGCTTCATCCCCATCACGAACTGGGAGATCGCCGGTTGGTACGGCCAATCGCTCGTAAACAAGCCCTATCTCAGCGTGGGCAAAGATAGCCAGGTCTTCATTGCTGATCCGGAGGCCGGCCGCGTGCTGGTCTACAACCCGGATGGCACGCTGGCCTACTTCTTCGGCGGCTACGACCAGGAGGCGGCCAACATCCTGGTCGCCCAGGGCGCCGCGGCTGACCCCAACGGCGGGGTCTGGGTCATCGACAGCCAGAATGCGGTTGTGATGTGGTTTGAGGAAAGCCAGTAACCGTAAACTAGTGATCGGTGAGCAGGAAAATCTCTACGCGAGCCTTTCCTGATTACTGATCACTCATCACTATCTCTAACATGCAAGCTGTGAAACGCGCGATGCAGCATGGGCGAGATGATGATGCCCGTGGTGAAGGCGAACACCAGGCCTGACACCAGCGCATACGCCGTGGCGAACAGCTTGCCGCCATCCGACGTGATCGCATCCACCGGCCCCATGCCTGACAGGATCATCGAAGCATTCAGCAGCGCATCCAGCAGCGGCAAGCCGGCCAGCCAGTGATAGCCCAGCGTACCCAGAAGCAGGAACAGCGCCATCACGCCCAACGCCAGCAGCACGTGCCGCCCCACCCGTAGAAAGAACAGCTTGCGCGGCAGCAACGGCTGGCTACGGTGCTCGTAGCGAAACATCCAGCCATTATATGCCCGCCCACTGCGCCGCCCAAAACTGCGCCCCCGCCGCTCTGTTATAATGCCCCCGTTTTGCCGTAAGCAGCAGTAACGCAACGCGGCAGTAACGCAACTATCCTTGATCCGCTCTCTTTCAAAGGAGCATTCCCTGATATGAAGCTGCACGAATTCGACTCCAAGAAGATCTTCGCCCAGTACGGCGTGCCCGTGCCCAAGGGTAAGATCGCCAAGACCCCCAAAGAAGCCGGCGAGATCGCCAAGAAGCTGGGCGGCGCGGTGGTGGTGAAGGCCCAGGTGCTGGTGGGCGGCCGCGGCAAAGCCGGCGGCGTGAAGGTGGTCAAGACCGCCAAACAAGCCCAGGACGCCGCCAAGCAGATCCTCGGCATGGACATCAAGGGCCTGCCGGTGCGTAAGGTCCTGATCGACCCTGCCATTGGCATCGCCAGCGAGATCTATCTCGGCATCACCAATGACCGTGCGGCTCGCCAGCCGGTCATGATCGCCTCGGCCGCCGGCGGCGTAGACATCGAAGAAGTCGCCGCCACCAACCCTGAGAAGATCATCCGCGTCCACGTCAACCCCCTGCTGGGTCTGCAAGACTACAACATCCGTGACCTGGCCGTAGGCATCGAGCTCGACCGCAACCACTGGGCCGCCTTCCACACCATCTGCAAGGGCCTGTGGGAAGCCTACAAGAACTCAGACGCCACCCTGGCTGAGATCAATCCGCTGGTCATCACCAAAGACAACGAACTGCTCGCCATTGACGGCAAGATGCTGATCGATGACAACGCCATCTTCCGCCAGCCCAAGCTGGCCAAGCTGCGCGACATGGACGAGGAAACCCCCGCCGAGACGCAGGCCCGCAAGAGCGGTCTGACCTACATCCAACTGGATGGCGAGATCGGCTGCATGGTCAACGGCGCCGGCCTGGCGATGGCCACCATGGACATCATCAAGCTGTTCGGCGGCGAGCCGGCCAACTTCCTGGATATTGGCGGCGGTGCCAACGCCGAAAAGGTGGCGGCCGCCCTGCGCATCATCCTGCAGGACAAGAACGTGAAAGCCGTGCTGTTCAACATCTTCGGCGGCATCACCCGCGGCGACGAGGTGGCCAAAGGCATCCTCGCCGCGCTCAAGACCATCAAGACTGACGTGCCGATGGTGGTGCGCCTGGCGGGTACCAACGCCGCCGAGGGCCGCGCCCTGCTGGCTGACGCCAACATGATCACGGCCGAAACCCTGGCCGAAGCCGCCCAGAAAGCTGTCCAAGCGGCCAAAGGCAAGTAAGCAATATCCGTGTCCATCTGTGTTCATCTGTGGACAATTGAAAGGAAGTAACTAAATGGGAATTTTGGCTGATAAGAACACCCGCGTAGTCGTGCAGGGCATCACCGGCAACGAGGGCTTGTTCCACTCCCAGCGTATGCTGGAATACGGCACGCAGGTCGTCGGCGGCGTACGCCCCGGCAAGGGTGGCGAATGGGTGCTGGATGGCAAAGTGCCGGTCTTCGACTCCGTCAAGGTTGCAGTGGACGCCACGGGCGCCGACTGCAGCATGATCATCGTGCCGTTGGCCGCCGCCGCGGACGCCATGCTGGAGGCCGCCGACGCTGGCGTGCGCCTGATCGTATGCCTCACTGAGGGCATCCCCCTGCAAGACATGATGCGCGTGCGCGCTTACCTTGACTCCAAGGGCGTGCTGCTCATCGGCCCCAACTGCCCGGGTCTGCTGACCCCCGGCCAGACCAAGATCGGCTTCATCCCCGGTGACAACGCCATCCCCGGCAACATCGGCGTGGTGTCCCGCTCCGGCACACTGACCTACGAGGTGCTCTACGCCCTCAAGCAGGTCGGCATGGGCTCCAGCACTACCGTCGGCATCGGCGGCGACCCGGTCAAGGGCCTCAACTTCATCGACATCCTGCAGATGTTCGAAGAGGACCCGCTAACCGACAAAGTCGTGATGATCGGCGAGATCGGCGGCAGCGACGAAGAAAAGGCTGCCGAATACATCAGCAAGCACATGACCAAGCCGGTCGTCGGCTTCATCGCCGGGCGCGCTGCCCCTCCGGGCAAGCGCATGGGCCATGCCGGCGCCATCGTCGAAGGCAGCGCCGGCGGCGCCGAAGACAAGATCGCCGCGCTCACCAAGGCCGGCGTGCGCGTGGCTGACTATCCGGAGCAGATCCCGGATATGCTCAAGTAACAGGCAAACAAAAAGAGCGGCGAACGCCGCTCTTTTTTGTTGGCTCAGAGTTTGGCTACTTCTTGCCTTCGATGTAGTCGACCGCGCCGCCCACCGTGGTGATGCTCTGCGCGTCCTCATCGGAGATCTCGATGCTCAGCTTGTCCTCGAGCGCCATGATGAGTTCCACAATGTCCAGAGAATCAGCCTCGAGGTCCTCACGGAAACGAGCCTCACGGGTGACCTTGGCAGCATCTACGCCGAGCAACTCGACGACAGTAGCCTTTACTTGTTCAAATGTATCCGACATGTATGCCTCCAGAAGTTTTGACTGCGTTATTCTACCTTCACCAGCCACTAATCAGGCGCTAAATTGACAGCCCAATTTGCGGCTGGTAAACTAGCCATCACTCCACAGGAACACTACTACATGGCGAAAGTTACGGGTACCGGCGCCCGAAAAGCCGATCACATCCGCATCAATCTTGAAGAAGATGTGCGCTCCGGCCTCACCACCGGCTTCGAAAAGTACTCCTTCCTCCACAACGCCCTGCCCGAGCTTGACCTCGCCGAGGTGGACCTCGCCGTACAAGTCTTCGGCAAGCAACTGAAATCCCCCATCCTGATCTCCTCCATGACCGGCGGCACTGACGAGGCCGGCCAGATCAACCAGGCCCTGGCCGAAGCCGCCCAGGAAACCGGCATCGCCCTCGGCCTCGGCAGCCAGCGCGCCGCCATCGAGGACCCCAAGCTCGAGACCACCTTCCGCGTCCGCAATGTCGCGCCTGACATCCTGCTCTTCGCCAATGTCGGCGCGGTGCAGCTCAACTATGGCTACGGCCTGAACCACCTGCAGCGCGCCGTAGACATGGCCGAGGCGGATGCGCTGATGCTGCACCTCAACGCCGTGCAAGAAGCCGTGCAGCCTGAGGGCGACACGAACTTCAGCGGCCTGCTCAAGAAGATCGAGATCATGTGCAAGCAGTTGCCCGTGCCGGTCGTGGTTAAAGAGGTCGGCTGGGGTATTTCGGGCGAGCTGGCCAAGCAGTTGGCCCGCGCCGGCGTGCAAGCCATCGACGTGGCCGGCGCAGGCGGCACCTCGTGGAGCCAGGTCGAGATGCACCGCGCCAAGAATCCCAGCCAGGCCCGCCTGGCCGCCGCCTTCGTGGACTGGGGCATCCCCACCGCCGAGAGCATCATGCAGGTGCGCCAGGCCGTGAAGACCATGCGCATCTTCGCCTCCGGCGGGCTGCGCAGCGGCGTGGATATCGCCAAGGGCATTGCCCTCGGCGCTGAGCTGGGCGGCATGGCCGGCCCGTTCCTCAAAGCCGCGGTCAACTCCAGCAAAGCCGTCGTGGAGACCATCAACGAAGTCAGCCGTGAGCTGCAGGTCGCCATGTTCGCCGCCGGCGCTGGCAGCATCAGCGCCCTGCAAGCCGTGCCGCTGATCTACCGCGGCGACTGACCCCGCATCCCGCTAACTTCAAAATCCACCTGGCTGGGTCTATAATCCAGCTCTATGTCGCTCGCCACATACCAAGACGAACTGTTGCCTGCCATTGAAGCGGCGCTGCAAGCCGCTGTGCAGCCCGCCCAACTCACCAACGCCCAGTCCCCGCAAGAATTGCTCAGCATGCTGCGCTACCACATGGGCTGGGAGGGCGAAGGCGCTGGCCCCAAGGCCAGCGGCAAGCGTGTGCGCCCCACCCTGGTGCTGCTCAGCGCCGCCGCGGCCGGCGCCGACTGGCGCCGCGCCCTGCCCGCCGCCGCCGCGGTCGAGATCCTGCACAACTTTTCGCTCATCCACGACGACATTCAGGACAATAGCGAGCAGCGCCGCGGCCGCCCCACTGTGTGGGCCAAATGGGGAATGCCCCAGGCCATCAACGCCGGCGACACCCTGTTCGCCCTGGCCCACATGGCCCTTGAGGGCCTGTCCGAGACCACATCCGATGCGGCCTACATCCAGGCCGCCCGTTTGCTGCCGCGCACCAGCCTGCAGCTCACCCAGGGCCAATACCTTGACCTGGCCTACGAAACCATGCCGCACATCACGGCCGATGACTACTGGCCCATGATCTGGGGCAAGACCGGCGCACTGATCGCCGCCTGCGTGCGCATGGGCGCCCTGGTGGGCGGCGCCGAGGGCGCTGCGCTCAAAGCCTACATGGTCTTCGGCGAGAAGCTTGGCCTGGCCTTCCAGGTCCACGACGATCTACTCGGCATCTGGGGCAACCCGGATGCGATGGGCAAGTCCGCCCACACCGATCTGCTGAGCGGCAAGAAATCCCTGCCCGTCTTGTACGCGCTGCAGCAGGAGGGCGAGTTTGCCCGCGGCTGGCGCGCCGGCGTCACCGCCGAGAATGTGGACGCGCTCGCCGAGCAGTTGGAAGCCGAAGGCGCCCGCGAGTACACCCAGCAGCAGGCCGAGAAGCTGACCCAGGAAGCCATTGACGCCCTGCGCGCCGCCAAGCCGCAGTCAGAACCCGGCGCGGCCCTGGCCGAGCTGGCCGAGGAACTCGGCCGCCGCGAAGTCTAGCTCCCTCCCTGCGCTCGGAATGACATAGGCAATAGGGGTGCGCTGCTTCGCAGCGCACCCCTGCTCCCACCGTGTCATCCTGAGCGGGTGGATAGGGTTGCACCAGACCGCTGGTGTACGTCAGCGAAGGATCCTTGCTGGCAGATCTTCCACGCTGGGCGTGAGTTACTGATAACACAAAAAGAGCGCCCCAAATGGGGCGCTCTTTTTGTGCACGCGCAATGTGCAACTAGACGAACATTGCCACGTGCGAAACCTCGAACAGTACCCGGCCGAACAACAGCGAGATGATCAGCAACACCACAAAGATGGTGAAGATCAGCTGCGCAATGTTCGCCGCCGTCACTTCAACGCCCCGGAAGCCCAGCAAACCGGCGATGATGGCGATGATCAGAAAAGTGAGTGCCCAAGTTAACATAACATCCTCCGTTGGTAGTTGATTTCTACCGACAACGGGGGCTGTGCAGGATCTATCACTGACATAAACGAAAGGCACTGGCGTACGCCAGTGCCTTTAACATCTCTCTCAGAAAAGCGCGAGGCTATTCGTAGGCAGGGATCTCGACTTCGCGCCCGCCCACGCTCACGCGATGGTACGGCAGCCACACCACGCCAAAGGTGCTGACGTAGATGTCCTTGCGCGCCGGGGCCACGGGGATCTGCGTGATCTTCTCAGCCACAGCATCCCAGCGTGCATCGATCGCATCCAAGACCTGCTGCACCTCATCGCCCATGGCCTCCATTTCTTTTTCAAGGCTGGTGATGGTGGCTTTGCTGTCCTCCACCCGCGCCTTGGCCTCGCTCGACATGCGGTGCTTGGTCAGCGAGGTGGTCAGCCGCCGGCTTCTGCCGGCAAATAGGCCGATCACATTCTCCAGGTGCGTCCCCATCGCCTCGATATTGCGCTGGTTGGCCTTTTGTTCATCCTGGCTTAGGTCGCGGCGTTCTTTTTCCAGCTTCTTCTGCAGGTTCTTGATCTGGGTCTCGAACTTCTGCTTGGCCTTCTCAACTTCCAGGTTGCTCTTGGCCTGCGCCTCCTGCGCGCACAGCGCCGCAAACTCCTCGCGGGTCAGCTCCGGCCCGGCATACACCTTCAGGTCCTCGTTGGCCCACACCTGCACCTCGCTGGCTCGGTAAGCCCAATCGGTAAAATCGCGCTCCAGCAGTTTCAGCTGGGCGCCGTCGGCCATCTTGCCGCTCAGTTCGCCATACAAAGCCTCATCGTCCTGCGGGCGGCCCTCCAGGCTGCGTTCATTGACCGGTTCGTGCTCAAAATCCTCCCAGCGCAAACCACGCGCCGGCAGATCGGTCACCAGGGATGCCTTGTAGGTCTCGAAGTCCAGGTTGTACTTGCGCTGCAGGATACGCACCTGGGCTTGCGCCAGCAAGGCCGGGTGGTACGCAAGGCCGATGCGCTTGGCATCCGCCGGCAGGCTGCGCCGGCTGGCTTGCGCCGCGGCCTCCAGGCCGAGCGCGGCGGGCATGAACAGCTCTTGCACGCCGGTGGGGACGATAGGCCGGTGGCCCAGGGCGCCAGTGTCAGGGGTCATTTGCGGCTCCTCTTTTGCAGATGATGACGGCTTGCCGGGCTTGGCCGCCGGGGCGGCTGCGCCGGTGGCCAGCTTGTTGAGCGCCGGGATCTGGCTGCGTGTCAGCGGGCCAGCCAGGTAATTCATCGCCCAACGGGTATAGAAGATGACGGGTTGCTTCTCATGCACATTGTGCAGCAGGAACACGCGCTTATCCAGCGCAGAAATTTGCTTGTCGTAGTCAGAGCGCTTGAACGCGCCGGGCGCAGCGCCCTCCAGGCCGTCCAGCAAACGCTCTTTGTCGCGGTCGGTCTGCAGCTTGCCAATGAACCACGAACCGGCATTGGAGAGCGCCTTGTAGTCCACATCCACCGGGTTTTGGGTCGCCAGCAGCTGCCCCACACCGAACGCACGCGCCTGCTTCAGCATACGCAGCATGGGCGCCTTGCTGGGCGGCTCTTTGACCGGCGGCAGATAGCCGTGAATTTCATCGAAGTACACCAGGGCGCGCAGCGAGCCGGTGCCGCGCTGGTTGCGCATCCAGGTCTCGACCGCCGAATACAGCAGCGTGATGAAGAACATCCGCTCCGCATCCGAAAGATGCGAGAGCAGGAACACGCTATGCCGCGGCTTGCCGCCCGCGGTGAACAGCAGCTTCTCGATCTCGAGCGGCGTGCCCTCCAGCCAGCTTTGGAAGCTGGGCGCGGCCAGAATGTTGTTCAGGCGCAGCGCCAACGCGCCGCGGTCTTTGGCGGGGAAGAACTGGTCCAGCTCCAGCACGCCCAGCTTGCTGATCGGCGGGTTCTGCACCTGGCGGATGAGGTCGCCCAGGCCCAGATCCTTACCGGCCGACCAGGCCTGCTCGAACAGATTCGCCAGCAAAATATGCTCGCGGGATTTGACCGGGTCTACGTCATTGAAGCCCACCAGGCCCAGGATCGCCGTGGCGGTGGAGGCGATCCGCTCGCGGATGGCCTCGCGGTGCTCGTCCCAGCTCTCCTGCGGAGCCTGTAGCGATGCCAGAATGCTGACCGGGTATCCCGCATCCGAGCCCGGCGTATACACGGCGAACTCGGCCGCATCCGCCAGCGCCTGGATGCGCTCCGGCCCGATGCCCCAATCCGCCAGGCCCTTACTCCACAGCTCGGCCGTGGCGCTGGCCGCCTCGCGCACGTCTTTGCCGGCCCGTTGGGCCTCGTCAGCGTTGATCCACGGCTCAAAGTCTGCCGGTTGCAGCTTGGGGAAGTGCAGCAGCAGGTTGGTGATGTCTCCCTTGGGGTCGATCATCAGCGCCGGGATGCCTTGCAGCGCCGCCTCTTCGAGGATGCTGATGCACAGGCCGGTCTTGCCAGAGCCGGTCATACCGAACACCACGCCATGCGTGGTCAGATCGGCCGGGTCATACAGCACCAGTTCGTCGGTGGTTTGGTTCTGCTTGAGGTCGTGAACTTTACCGAGGTAGAACTTGCCCTTGGTATTCAGCGCTTCGGGCTTGGTCTCCGCCTTGGCAGGGGTTTGCTTTTTCGTTGCCGTTTTCTTGGTTGCCTTCTTTGCCATAGGGCGAATAATAACATCGGCCTTAGACAAACTCCATAAAAACCTGGTTGCCCAGCAGGCGGCCTTGTTGCGTCAGGCGCAGTGCGCCTGACGCGGTTTCCAGCAGCCCACGGCGCTGCAGCGCCGTGATGCTGCGCCCGTAGACTTGCTCCAGCGTGCTGCCGAAGCGCTGCGCGAAGCCAGCTTGCGAGACGCCCTCGCGCACCAGGCGCAGGCCCATCATCATCGTCTCGCCCATCTCGCGGCGGGCGTCCACAGGTTCAGCGCTGGCGGTGGCCGGCGTGCGCGGCAGCCCGCTGGCGGCCACCGTTGGGTCTGCGGCTGCCTCACGCATCCGTTTGATATACGCGGCTGGGGCCAGCACATTGGCCGTGCGGTGTCCCGCCAGGAAGCCATGCGCCCCGGCTCCCAGCCCGGCGTACGGCAGGTTGCGCCAGTATTGCAAATTGTGGCGGCAGGTGCGCGGCTGGCCGTCTGCGCCCGGTTTGGCCCAGTTGGAGATCTCGTACTGCACAAAGCCGCCGTCCGCCAGCATGCGGTCGGCCAGCTCGTACATCTCGGCCGCCGCGTCGCCGTCCGGCAGGGCCAGCAGGCCGCGCCCGTCGAGCTCCTTGAACGGCGTACCATGCTCGATGCTCAGGGCGTACAGCGAGAGGTGCTCCGGCGCCAGGCCCACGGCCAGCTCCAGATTGCGCTGCCAGCTGGCCAGGCTCTGGCCGGGCAGGCCAAAGATCCAGTCCAGGTTCAGGTTGTCGAAGCCCGCCTGCCGCGCCCATTTGACCGAGTTGACCACATCCACAAAATCATGCTCGCGCTCCAGCACCAGCAGTTCGTGCGGGCTGGCCGACTGCACGCCCAGGCTGATGCGGTTGAAGCCCGCCGCCCGCAAGCCGGCCAGGTACTCCGGGCTCAACGTGCCCGGATTAGCCTCCAGCGAGATCTCGGCGTCGGCTGCGACATCGTAGGCTGCATGCAGCGCCGCCAACAGGCGCTGCATCGCCTCCAGCGGCAGCAGCGAAGGCGTGCCGCCGCCCAGAAAGATGGTGTGCACGGGCAGCCGCTCGCCGGCCGCGGCCGCCAGCCACTCAGCCTCGGCGATCAGCGCATCCGTGTAAGCGGGCATCAGGTCATCCAGCCCCGCGTACGTATTGAAATCACAATATCCGCAGCGATGGCGGCAAAAGGGGATGTGCAGGTACAGGCTGAGGGGTTGCCCGTTGGCTTGGGACTGCATGCTGGCAGTATACCTTTTGGGGAATCAGTGAACAGGGAGTAGTGATGAGTGAGCAGGAGCTGTCCGCCAGGCTGTGCCCGTTCCCTGTTCTCTGTTCCCTATTCCTGCTCCCTGTTCCCTGCTCCCTGCTCCCTGTTCCCTGTTCCCTGTTCCCTGCTCCCTACTCCCTGTTCCCTGCTCCCTGATTACTGATCCCTAGCCTTCCTCCCTCACTCGACTCTCATCCGCGATCCAGGCTGCTTGGTATAATCGCCCAGTTTTATGGCAACCGACAAACCTCGTTCCACCCCCACTAAAATTTGCCCCAGCTGTGGCACCCGCGTAAGCGAGAACGCGCCGCGCTGCCTGGTCTGCGGCCACCAGTTCGTGGCTGGCAGCACGCCCATCACCAAAAAGGCTGCCAAGGCGGATGCGCCCATCGGCGGTCGCACCAGCCTGCCTGAGCTGCGCCTCAGCCTGCCGGTCGCCATCGGCCTGCTGGTCCTGGTGCTGCTGATGGGCAGCGGCGTGGCCTATGCCGCCCTCTCGGGCACCGGCCGGCTGATCGCCCCTGAAGTCGAGGGCACCGCCACCGCCACCGCCACGGTCACGCCCACCGAAACGCCGGAGACCCCCACGGCCACCTCCACCCCGGAGCCGACCTATACGCCGCTGGCCTACACCGTCCAGCAGAACGACACCTGTGGCGGCATTGGCTTCGCCTTCAATGTGAGCGCGGCCTCGATCATCCTGCAAAACTCGCTGGATGCCAACTGCAACCTCTTCGTCGGGCAGGCTATCCTGGTCCCGCAGCCCACCTTCACCGCCACCCCGCAAGCCACCGCCACCCTGGGCGAGATGGAAGCCACCATCGCCGCCTGCGAAGTGCAGAGCTATGTTGTGCAGGCCGGCGAATCGCTCAGCCTGATCGCCCTGACCTACGGCGTGCCCATGGAAGCCATCATGAGCTGGAATAACCTCACCTCCAGCGGCACCTTCGAGGGCCAGCGCCTCAGCATCCCCATCTGTATGCGCACCTTCGTGGGCGCCGCCACGGTAACCCCCACCGTGGCCCCGCCCTACCCGGCCCCTGAGCTGCTCCTGCCGGTGGACGGCGATGCCTTCACCTCCAGCAGCGACACGATCGCCCTGCAGTGGGCCTCGGTCGGCACCCTGCGCAACAACGAGTACTACCAGGTCACCATTGTGGATGTGACCAGCGGCCGCAACCTGCACATCACGGATGAGGTCAAAGACACCACCTTCTCCGTACCTACCTCCTTCCGCCCCACGGATGGGCGCCCGCATATCTTCCGCTGGTACGTGGTGACCGTAGCCCAGATCGGCGTGGACGCTGACGGCCTGCCCGTGTTCATCCAGGGCGGCCCGGCCAGCCTGGTGCGCACCTTCACCTGGAACGGCAGCGGCGCCCCGGTTAGCTCGCCCACGCCGTAGCCTCGAACGCAAACAAAAAAAAGCCCGCTCAATGAGCGGGCTTTTTTTATCTTGCGGTCAGCGCAGCTTACTTGCGCTTGTCCATCGCTACAAAATCGCGCTTGTCCTCGCCCAGGTACACCTGGCGCGGCCGGGCGATCTTCTGCTCATCGTCCAGCAGCATCTCCTGCCACTGCGCCAACCAGCCCACCGTGCGCGGGATGGCGAACATCACCGGGAAGAAAGCCACCGGCAGGCCCATAGCCTGATAGATGATGCCCGAGTAGAAGTCCACATTCGGGTACAGCTTGCGCTGGATGAAGTATTCGTCGCTCAGGGCGATCTGCTCCAGCTCCACGGCAATATCCAGCAGGGTATTGCGGCCGGTCACCTTGAAGACGTCCTCGGCCACCTGCTTGATGATCTTGGCGCGCGGGTCGTAGTTCTTGTAGACGCGATGGCCGAAGCCCATCAAGCGCCCCTCGCCCTTCTTCACCTTTTCGATGAAGCTGGGGATGTTCTTGACGTCGCCGATCTGGCTCAGCATGCGCAGCACGGCCTCGTTGGCGCCGCCGTGCAGCGGGCCATACAGGGCTGCGGCCGCGCCGGCCATGGCCGAGTACGGGTCCACCTTGCTCGAGCCAATGGCGCGCATCGCGTTCGTGCTGCAGTTCTGCTCATGGTCCGCATGCAGAATGAACAGCACATCGAGGGCGCGCTCCAGCACCGGGTTGGGCTCGTAGTTCTGCTCCATCATCTTGAACATCATGCTCAAGAAGTTGCCCGGGTAGCTCAGGTTATTGTCCGGATAGATGAACGGCAGCCCGCGGCTGTGGCGGTACGAGAACGCCGCGATCGTGGGCACCTTGGCGATCAGCCGCTGGATCTGGATCGTGCGCACGCTGGTGTCGTTGATCTGATTGGCTTCCGGGTAAAAGGTGGAGAGTGCCGCTACGGTGGCAATGAACATGCCCATCGGGTGGGCGTCGTAGCGGAAGTTCTGCATGAAGTGCTTGATGTTCTCGTGGATGATGGTGTGGTGCGTGATGTCGTGCACCCACTGGGCCAGCTGGTCTTTGGTCGGCAGCTCGCCGTACAAGATGAGATAAGCCACTTCCAGGTACGTGCACTTCTCGGCCAGCTGCTCGATCGGGTAACCCCGGTAGCGCAGGATACCGTTGTCGCCATCCAGGTACGTGATCTCGCTCTTGGTGCTGGCCGTGTTCATGAAGGCCGGGTCATACGTCATCAGCCCGAAGTCTTCCGGCCCGCTCTTGATCTGGCGCAGGTCAGTGGCCTTGATCGTGCCTTCCCAGATCGGCAGCTCGTACTCCTGCCCGGTGCGGTTGTCTTTGATGCTAAGGGTGTCTTTTGCCATGCCCTGCTCCGATCCGTGATTTACAGCTTCAGCGCGGCGGTCAGTTCGCGCACTTCAGCGGCAGAGTTGTCCAGCATTGCCTTCTCTTCAGCGTTCAGCGTGTACTCGACCACCTTCTCCAGGCCCTTGCGGCCCAGTTGGGCCGGCACGCCGAAGAAGATGTCCTTCAGCCCATATTCGCCGTTCATATACACGGCGCACGGGGCGATCAGCTGCTTATCCTTCAAGATAGCCTCCGCCATCTGGGCCACGGCCACCGAGGGCGCATAAAAAGCGCTGCCATTCTTGAGCAGCGAGACGATCTCGCCGCCGCCCTTGCGGGTGCGGTCCACTATCGCCGCCAGGCGCTCCGCCGGCATGGTCTCGTTCAGCGGCACGCCGGCCACGTTGGAGTGGCGGGTCAGCGGCACCATGCTGT
The DNA here is from genome assembly GCA_019454165.1 of Anaerolineales bacterium. Taxonomy (GTDB): domain Bacteria; phylum Chloroflexota; class Anaerolineae; order Anaerolineales; family UBA11579; genus JAMCZK01. The sequence continues at coordinate 1,724,119 of CP075367.1, forward strand.
CGCCGTGGCCGCCCAGCACGTAGCAGAAGATGTTCTCGACGCTCACGCCCAGCTCCATCGCCACGAAGGCGCGCATGCGGGCCGAGTCGAGGATGCCGGCCTGGCCAATCACGCGCTCGCGCGGCAGGCCGCCCGCCTTCATCGCCACATAGCACATGGCGTCCAGCGGGTTAGTGAGGATGATGTAAATGGCGTTGGGGGAACGCTTGAGGGTTTCCTCAGTCGCCTTCTTGACGATGTCGGCATTGGTGGCCAGCAGATCGTCACGGCTCATGCCCGGCTTGCGCGGCAGGCCGGCGGTGATGACCACGATGTCAGAGCCTTCGCTGGCGGCATAGTCGTTGCTGCCCTCGATCTTGACATCCTTGCCGATCACCGGCATGGCCTGGAATAAATCGAGGGCTTTGCCTTGCGGCATGCCCTCGACGACATCGATCAATGCAATATGGGCCAGCTCACGCTCGGCGAGCCAGTGGGCGGCGGTGGCTCCGGTCATGCCCGCGCCTACGATCGTAATCTTGTGCGACATTCACTTCTCCGCTTAGTGGAAAGTATGATTTTTGGTGCAACGCGGCGATTATAACACCGACAGCATTTGGCCTGCCTCGACGCCTTAAACGAAGCGTCCTCAAATTTTGAGGACGCTTGTACCTTGCAAACATGCACGCCTTTCAGCGGGCTATTCGTTAGCTTCGAGGAAGCGGGTGGCCTGGATGCCGGCGGCCGCCCCCATGCCCGCCGAGGTGATCACCTGGCGGAAGTGTGGGTCGGCCACCTCACCAGCGGCGAAGACGCCCGGCACGCTGGTCTCCATGTAGCGGTTGGCCACCAGGTAGCCAGCCTCCATGTCCAATTGGCCCTCGAACAATTGCGTATTGGGCGTATGGCCAATGAAGATAAATACGCCATCCGTGGTGAAGGGCTGCTTCTCGCCGGTCTGCAAATTCTCCAGCTCCACGGTCTGCACCGTGCCGTTGCCCTCGATCTTGTTGACCACTGTGTTGGTGATGAACTTCATCTTGGGGTTGTCCTTGGCACGCTGCAGCAGCAGCTCGCCAGCCCGGAAATCATCTCGGCGGTGGATCACAGTCACGTTGTTGGCAAAGCGGGTCAGGAACGCGCCTTCTTCCATGGCGCTGTCGCCGCCGCCCACCACAACGATGTCCTTGTCCTTGAAGAAGAAGCCGTCACAGGTACCGCAGTACGAGACGCCCCGGCCGGTGAATTCGGTCTCGCCCGGCACTTGCAAATGGCGCGGCGTGGCCCCCGTGGCAATGATCAGCGTATCCGCCAGGTATTCGGTGGCGTAGCTGGTCACCTTGAACGGGCGCTGGCTCAGGTCCACCTTGACCGCGGTGTCGAACACGGTCTTGGCCCCAAAATGCTCAGCCTGCTTGCGGAACAGTTCGGTCAGCTCCGGCCCGCCCACCGCATCCGGGAAGCCCGGGTAGTTCTCGATGGTATGGGTCAGCGAAACCTGGCCGCCGTACTCCTGGCCCGCCAGCACCACCGGCTGCAGCTGGGCGCGGGCGGTGTACAGCGCCGCCGCCAGCCCCGCCGGCCCGGAGCCGAGGATGAGTACTTTGACCTGCTCTTGAGGGAGGGGAGTGTTTTTGTCCTGAGTAGCTTCCATAATGTATAGATGTTGTGAACGCTCGAAAGATTACAGGGATTATATACGGAGCATGCACATATACTCCGCCGGATGCAAGGCTTGGGTACTAGCATATGCAAAACAACTCATCGCATGCAACGCGGGCCTCACTGGGGCCAACTTAGGAATACTAATCCCACGAGTACCGTCTGGAGGGGGTTCTTAGGGGGAACTGGCAGTTCCCCCTAAGCGGGGTCACAGGGGCGGAGCCCCTGAAAAAAGAGAATAAGCAAACATACTAAGTTGCTTCAGCATCTGTAGCTCAAAGCTCCGCGGGTAAAATCGTCCCCAATGAGCACCCCCGCCCCCACTGCCCCCAGCTACCCGGCCGCCACACACACTGCGGCCTGGTACCGCGTCCCGCAGCCAGGCGCCTTGCTGCTAAGCGGCACAACCCGCGCCGACTACCTGCAGCGCCAGACCACCAACGATGTCAGCCTGCTCAGCCCGCAGCGGGCCGTGCCCACTGTGCTCACCAACCCCAGCGCCCGCATCCTCGAGGTCTTCACCCTCCTGCACCAAAACGACTCGGTCCTCTTGCTGACCCAACCCGGGCATGCCGCCGGCCTGGCCGCCTACTTCAAACGCCACCTGTTCTTCAACGACCAGGTCACCATCCAAGATGCCAGCGCCGCCTGGGCACAGCTCGAGCTCTACGGCCCGCAGCTGAGCGGAGCCTTGGCGAGCCTGGGTTTTGCGCAGCTTCCTGCTCTTGATGAAGTGATGACCAGCAATTGGCAAGGCGAAACCCTATACGCCATCGGCGAGGAAGGCTGCGTCCAACTGCTTATCCCCGCCGGTTTGATCGATTCATCGATTGAGCAATTGAACGATCAGTCCGTCGCCTCCCTCTCCCACGAGGAACGCGAACTCTTACGCATCCAAGCCGGCCGCGCCGGCACGCCCGAGTTCACCGATGCCTACACCCCCTTCGAGGTTGGCCTGGGCCGCTACGTCTCAGACACCAAAGGCTGCTACACCGGGCAGGAAGTGCTGGCCCGCCAGGTCACCTACGACAAGGTCACCCGCGGCCTGGCGCAGCTAAGCGCAGCCCAGCCCATGCAACCCGGCGCCAGCATCAGCCTCGATGGCCGCACCATCGGCCAGGTCAGCTCCGCCGCCGTCTCGCCGGTACACGGCCCGCTGGCCCTCGCCGTGCTGCGCAAGCCCTTCGAGCCCGGCCAAACCGTCACCATTGACGGCCACCCCGCCACCATTCGCTAGCACCCTCTTTTATTCTGAACGAGTTACGTTTCGCGTAGGGGCGGGTCTCAGACCCGCCCATTCTCCTAATGTCATTCCGAACGGGTTTCTGCATCCACACCATACCGCCGGACCCAGCTCAGTGAGGAAACCATGCTGACATGTCTTCCAAGCAGCGCCTGACCCAAAACCACCCGTGCATCCCGAGCGCAGCGAGGGATCCTCGCTACGCGCATCAATAACTCCTGCCCAACATAGAAGACCAGCCAGCAAGGATCCTTCGCTGACGTACACCCGCGGTCCGGTGTAGCCGTCCCCACCCGCTCAGGATGACACGGCGTGCGTAGGGGCGGGTCTCAGACCCGCCCAAAAGAGCCCGCCCGCCTTCCCCGCACCCACCCCTTGTCATTCCGAGCGAAGCGAGGAATCCGTATTCACTCGGTTTCAACTCCACACATCTGTTCAAGCTCAAACCATCGCATTCCGCCCACCCACCCCCCAACCGCTTGATATTTACGCCCCTTTAACCCCACACCGCCCCAAAGCGGGTATAAGCCTACCTCGGAGGGGGAGAGCCGGGAACTTGTCAAGTTTAACTCTGTCAAGTTGTATCGACCCCCCCCTCCCCCATGATGATGATGATTAAAACTTTTAGGGGCAGATTTACCCAAACTTGAGGATTTTCAAGGCAATTTTAAGTTTTTCTAAGCAAAGTACTTGACAATTTCAAATAATTCTGTATACTTCTGCATGATTGAACAAGCAGAAATAAGGATTTACAAGGTTCGTTTTGAGATTTAGGAGGCATCATGTACTACAACAATCATAGCTTTGCCGAAACCCGCACCAGCCAGGCCGCTCTCGAAGCCGCCGTGCAGGCCAAGGCCCACACCGTCGGCGACGCCGGCCACTACGCCGTGCGCAGCAGCCTGGTAGACCAGCTGCGCAGCGAGGCCGCCAGCGCCCTGTTCTCCCTGGGCGCCTGGATCAAGCCCCGCCAGCAGGCCCGCAACGCCACCCCGGTGCAGTTGCGCCCCGCCGCTGACGGCGGCCTGGCCAACTAGAGCAACCATGCACCACGCCCCCAATACGTGCCCCGTGTGCAGCGGCGAGCTGGTCATCACCAGCTTGCGCTGCCGCGAGTGCGACACCGCCCTGCAGGGCCGCTTCGCCAGCGGCGCCTTCAGCCAGCTCAACGAAGAGCAACTCGCCTTCGTTGAGCTGTTCGTGCGCAATGAGGGCAAGATCACCCGCATGGAGGCTGACCTCAGCCTCTCCTACCCCACCATCCGCAACCGCCTGATGGAAGTCATCCGCGCCCTCGGCTACGAGCCCGGCGAAGATGAATTTGCCGGTCTCAGCGAAGGCGAACGCAAACGCATTGTGGATGATCTCGAACGCGGCAAGATCAGTTACGAAGAGGCATTACGCCTAATTCAAGAGGAAGAAGGAAACTAGACATGGCACGGATGGAATTTGGCAGCAGCGACTCCCCGATGATCACCGTCGAGAGCGTGCAAGGCTCCCTGCAAGTACGCGGCTGGGATGAAGAGCAGGTGCGCATTGATGTGCGCAGCGAGCAAGACGTCCAGGTCAACACCACCTCGGACAGCGTGACCCTCAGTGCCACCAATGACTGTGTGCTGCGCGTCCCCAGCGGCAGCACCCTCACGGTTGAAGATGTGACCCGTGATGCGTACATTCAAAATCTGGAAGGCACCGTCTACATCAACAACGTCTCCGGCTCGCTGACCCTGCGCAATGCCGGCGACACGAAAGCTGACAACGTAGCCGGTGATCTCATCGCCCGCAACATCGAAGGCAGCCTCAGCGCCGACGAGGTCTCCGGCAACACCACCGTGCGCAATGTGGATGGTGACCTGCGCGTCAGCGCCATGCACGGCAACCTCTCGCTGCGCAACATCGAGGGCGACGTCATCGCCAATGTAGACGGCAACGCGGACCTGCGCCTGGACTCCGATGGCGGCGATGTGCACGTGGAAGCCGGCGGCAATGTGTTTTGCAAGCTGTCCGACTCAGGCGATGCCGATGTGCATCTGGAAAGCGCCGGCAACAGCATTCATCTCAACACCCCCAATGGCAAAAGCCATATCCAATCCCCAAGCCACCAGCTCACCCTGGGCGATGGCGGGCGCGGCATTCACTTGAAGGCCATGGGCCTGGTGGATTTCCGCAGCCGCGGCGGCGGCACCGAGCTCGACGATCTGGACTTGGATCTTGACCTGGATCTGGACCTGATCGAGGTCAATGCCGGCCTGGCGGGCGAGATCACCGATCAAGTCTCCGCCCAGATCGACGCCCAGATGGAGAACGTCAACCAGCAGCTGCGTGACCTGCAAAACCGCCTGCGTGACACCACCGCCCGCGCCTCACGCCGCGCTCAACGCCGCATTGATGAGGCCCAGCGCCGCATCCAAAGCCGCACCGTGGTGCGCGGCGCCCGCGGCCCGGCGGTGGTCGTGCCCAGGAAGCCCGCCCCCATCAGCGAGCAAGAGCGTATGATGATCCTGCAAATGGTGCAGGACAACAAGATCAGCGTAGCCCAGGCTGAAATGCTGCTCGACACCATCGAGGGCCGCCAGGCGCCAACCCCGCCAGCCGCGCCCACGCCGCCCACCCCGCCCGCCGCACCCGAGCTGCCTGAGGAGCCCGATGCCTAATTCACGCGAACGCATGGAAATTCTACAAAAGCTGGAGCGTGGCGAGATCACCCTGGCCGATGCCGAGAAGATGCTCTCCGGGCTGATGGATATTCCTCGCCCTGCGCCACCGACGCGCATGGGCATCCTGGAGCAGGTCGAGGCCGGCACCTTCAGCGCAGACGAGGCCGCCCAGCAGCTGCTGGTGCAGCAGGCCGGCGCCAAGCGCAGCGGCGGCAGCCAGCGCAGCGGCTCACACCGTGAGGATGAGCAGGCTGATGACTTCGTCAGCTTCTCACCCATCAAGCGCAACAACACCTTTGGCCATTTTCTGTTCATCGCCGGCCTGTCCATCACCCTGCTGGCCGCTTTGTGGATGGGCATGATCCTGCAGCGCAGCGGGCTCACCCTCGGGTTCTTCTGCCTCTGGCTGCCGTTCGCCGCCGGCTTGCTGGCCCTGGTGCTCGGCTGGGCTGCCCGCAATGGCGAATGGATGCAGCTTAATGTGCGCTCACGCAAGCCGGGCAACCGTAATGTGTTCATCAGCCTGCCCCTGCCCTTGAGCATCATTGAGCGCTACGCCAAGCGTGGCGAGGCGTGGCTGGTCATCAACCGCGATGACAAAGAACAACCGAAGAATGAAGGCTAGGAGACACCATGGCAAGCAGTGAAGAACGCATCAAGATCCTGCAAATGATCCGGGATGGAAAGATCAGCCCGGAGGATGGCGCCAAGTTACTCGAAGCGCTGAACCGCAGTGCAGGCGTGCGCCCCTCGGCCACCATGGGTCGCACCCCAGCCCCCGGCGAGGAAGGCCGCTACCTGCGGGTACGCGTCACCGACATGAACACCGGCAAGACCAAAGTGAGCGTCAACCTGCCGCTCTCCCTGGTGGATACCGGCATCAACATCGCCTCCAACTTTGTGCCCGAAGTGGCTCAGGCCGACATCATGAGCGCCATCCGCAGCGGCGTCATCGGCAAGATCGTAGATATCGAGGACGAGGAGGACGGCCAACACGTAGAGATCTTCATCGAATAGCCACAGGGCGAACAAACCAACAACTCCAACGGCCGAGGGCAATGCCCTCGGCCGTTTGGCTCGCTGGGCTATACTCGCCCGTATGGCCGTCCGCAACCCTGACGAGATCTTCGTAACGCCAGAGCAGCTGCCGGCGGCGTGCAGCGGCCCGCTGCACCCAGAGGCCGCCCGCGGCATCGCCCTGTTCAACGCCGGCCAGTACTGGGAAGCGCACGAGGCGCTGGAAACCGCCTGGAAGGAAGAGCGCGGCCCGGCCCGCCATCTCTACAAGGGCATTTTGCAAGCGGGGGTGATGTACTTGCAAATCGAGCGCGGCAATTACATCGGCATGGCCAAGATGTACGAGCGCTGCAAGAAGTGGCTGCGCCCCTGGCCGCCCGTGTGCCGCGGCGTAGACGTGGGCCAACTGCGCACCGATGTGGAAGCCGCCATGGCCGCGGCGCGGCAGTTGGGGCCAAGCCGCCTGGGGGAATTTGATATGGGGATGCTAAAAGCAGTAGAGATCAGAGAATAAGCTAAACGCCAACCAGCACCGCGCGCGCCGGGGCGCCGTCAGACTTATCCAGCTTGAGCGGCAGGCACCAGAAGTTGTAGCGGCCCTGGGCGATCTGGGAAAGGTTCAAGCCCTCGACGATCACGACGCCGGCTTTGAGCAGGGTCACATGTGTGGGCTGCGGCTCGGGGAACGGGGCCACGGACAAATAGTCCACCCCCACCAGCTTGACGCCGCGCTTCACCAGATACTGCGCCGCGCTGACGTCAACGCCAACGTAGTCCTCGTCAAAGGGTTTGTACTCGCCCTTGGCCCAATGCTTGGAGTTGCGCGTGCGGATCAGGACACGTTGCGTACGCGGCGGGATGCCGGCTGCCTCCAGATGCTCAGGCAGCACGCGGTCAACATCATCATCCAAGTGGATGACATAGGCCCGGCCGATCAACGTCTTGAGCGAGAGGCGCTCTACGGTGCTGCCATCCTTGATGAAGTGATAGGGAGCGTCTACATGCGTGCCAGTGTGCACGCCCATCTCAATGCGCGAGACGTTGGCGACCGAACCATCCTCGATCTTTTGGACGCGCTCGAGGGTCACGCCCGGGTCACCGGGCCACACCGGCATGGAGGGGTTGATGGTGAGTGTAATGTCGTAGGTGCGCATCTGCAGGCAGTATATAGAGGGCCGCAAGCTCGCGCCAGCGGAATCTGCAGGTAGCTACGCGGGCTGGGGCTAGAGCTTAGCTCCGCCGCAGTTCCGCTTTCCAGTCCACGCCTTGCAAATACTCCAGGCGCTGTTGGAAACGGGCAGGCATAAGGTGAAAGACACGCGGCACAACATCCAGCTCACAAATGCGGTCGGCCGCCAGGTAGTCAAGCCAGTAGCTGGAGACCGGCAGGCGCGGCGCCAGCGTATGCAGCAAGACGTTGAGCAGGCGCAGGTACGAAGGGCGAATGGGCAGCAGGCGGCGCGGTTGGGCGCTGCGCTCCATCACCAGCTCGATGATGCGCTTGTAGGAAATGTGCTCCGGCCCGCCCACCTGGTACGTCTGGCCCAGAGTCTCATCGTCCTCCAGACACCAGGCCAGACAGGTCACCAGATCTTCGACCCAGATGGGTTGCAGCAGCGCCGCGCCATCGCTGGGCATGAGGAATACACGCGGCACGTAAGCCAGCAACTGCGCCAGGCGAGTCGTGAAATGGTCGTTAGGGCCGTAGACGATGGCTGAGCGCAAAATGGTGTGCGGGATCGGGCTTTGGCGGATGAACTCTTCGGCGATGCCCTTGGTCTTGAGCGCCGGGAAGGCGGCGGCGCGGTCTGCATCCAGGTGACTGAGGTAGACCATGCGCTTAACGCCAGCATCCTGTGCGGCTTGCAGCAGGTTGCGCGTGCCGTCAATATCGGTGGCGCGCAGATCATCGCCCGGGTCAGCCCAGTCAATCCCGGCCAGGTGGTAGACCGTATCCACCCCCACCAGCGCGGCGCGCAGGCCGCGCGTATCAGCCAGGCTGCTGATGGCTGCCTGCACGGCTACGCCGTGCGGCAGCTGGGGTGAACGGCTGGATGGGCGGATGAGGGCGCGCACCTGGTGACCCTCCTGCACCAGGCGGTCAATCAAACGCTGACCAATAAAGCCTGGGCCACCGGTGACCAAAATCATGCTGCGTTTTTACCATATGCACGTATCGAAAGACGGTTAAACTTGTTAACAATACATTCGCCATTGCTTTATTCCCCCTTAAAGGCTGTGAACTAGACTTATGCCGAAGATGCAAACCGCAACGACTGTGCAACGTGACCCTTTGTGGGTATTGGCCAAGAGCATTTCCGTGCTCACCAGCCCGGCTGTGCTGAGCTTCGTGAGCATGTACCTGATGGGCATCCAGATCAACGATGAGCGTTTCTGGCCGTGGGCCGGAGTGTATGCAGGCTTTGGCTTTGTGCTGCCCCTGCTGTATCTCATCTATCTGATGCGCAAGGGCGAAGTGAGCGACTTTCACATGAAGGAACGGACTGAGCGCATCAAGCCTATGGCGTTCATCTTCATCGTATTCACGATTGCCAGCCTCGTGATGTATTTCTCCGATGCACCATTCGTGATCCAAGCGTTCACCTATGTGGGCGCGTTCCAAGGCCTGCTGATGCTGCTGATCACGCTCAAATGGAAGATCAGCGGGCACGGCGCTGGCATTGCGGCCTTTGTGCTGCTGCTGTGGGCGCTGTTCGGCCCGGCGGCTATGCCCTTCTTCCTGCTGGTTCCGCTGGTGCTGTGGGCACGTGTGTACACAGACCGGCACGACCTGCCGCAGACCATCATTGGTGCGGTGGCAGGCTTTGCCTTCATGGCAACGGCGCTGGCCTTGATCGCCGCCCGCTGCCCAGGAGCCGGCCTGGCCTGCTTCTAGGCCACTAAACGAGAGGTTTACACAATCCGGAGCCCCAAGGGCAGAAATTGAAGGATTGGCACGTCTCTTGCATCCTTGCCCAGCATGATGCTGGACATAACGGTGCAAGAGAATTCTTTTAAAGGCATAGCGAGCCGCGGGCGCTTTGGGGTGCACTACTTCCCCAATACGGCGCACTATCAAAACGCAGACCTGCTGACCTGGCTGCCCAAGCTGCAAGCCATGGGCGCTAACTGGGTTGTGCTGCAGGCCACGGCTGAACGCGCCATCCCTGAAGATTTCATTCGCAGCCTGGCGCAGGCCGGCATTGAGCCGGTGCTGCATTTCCAGCTGGCGCTGGACGGCGCGGTGGATGCAGCCGCGCTGCAGGGCATGTTCGAAGCCTACGCCAAGTGGGGTGTGCGCTACGCAGTGCTGTTCGATAAGCCCAACCTGCGCAGCCAGTGGCCAGCCACGGGCTGGACGCAGCGTGGGCTGGTGCCACGCTTCCTGGAGCTGTTCACGCCACTGGCGCACGCCGCCATCGAAGCCGGCCTGACGCCGGTCTTCCCCCCGCTGGAGCCGGGCGGCGACTATTGGGATACGGCCTTTATCCGCGGCGCGCTGGAAGAGCTGGATCAGCGCGGCGACGAAATGCTGCTGACCCAGCTGGCGCTGGGCGCGTATGCCTGGGTGGGCGACAAGGGCCTGGATTGGGGTGAAGGCGGCCCGGAACGCTGGCCCGCCACGCTGCCCTACTCCACCCCAGAGAACAGCCAGGACCAGCGCGGCTTCCGCATCTTTGATTGGTACAACGCGGTGACCTCGGCCGCGATCGGCCGCAACTTGCCGATCCTGCTGGTGGCCGCCGGCGTGCAGCCACACGGCGAAGCCGATGCGGCGGCGACCGAAGAACTAATCGCGGCGCTCAAAGGCGCCGATCTGCCGAGCAACGTAGTGGCGGCCGGGTTGTGGCTGCTGGCCGCGGAGCCGGACGGCCCCGAAGCGGGCCAGGCCTGGTTTGACGCCGAGGGCATGCCGAATGCGGTCGCCGACCGCGCTCTGGAGCCCGGCCACCTGGCCGCTGCCCACAGCTTCCCCAGCCTTGAAGCGGACGATACGTTTGAACCCGACATACTTGCGCTGCATGCCGAGGCCATGAGCCACGGCCTGCCAGCCGAAGAGATGACGGCCAGCGTGCCGGGCATTGCGCACAGCATCCGCCATTACTTGCTGCTGCCAGACGCAAGCTGGCCGCTGCAGCAGGCGGCTGGTTTCATCGCACAGCACCAACCCACTATTGGATTTTCATTGGCCGAGGCCATGCTGGCCCAGCGTGTAACGCTGGCCGGCGGGCTGGAGGCTTTTTCTGACACGACATTGCGCGAATTGATCCAAGCCGGATGCCAGGTAGAGAACCTGCCGGCCGCGGCCTGAGCCGAAGGAGCACATCATGGAAGACATCCACAACTTCGAAACCCAACCCACCAAGACCAAGTTCGGCCCTGTCATCAAGGTTGTAGGGCTGGGCGGCGGCGGCGGCAACGCCGTGGACCGCATGATCGAGCTGGGTTTGGAGAATATTGAATTCATCGCGGCCAACACCGACTATCAGGTGTTGCAGAAGAGCCTGGCCCCCACCAAGGTGCAGCTTGGCCCCATGCTGACCCGCGGCCTGGGCGCCGGCGGCAATCCTGAGATCGGCCGCCAGGCCGCCATCGAGAGCCGTAAGGAGCTGGAAGCTGCGCTGGAAGGCGCCGACATGGTATTCCTGACGGCAGGCATGGGCGGCGGCACGGGCACCGGCTCGATCGCCATCGCCGGCGAGGTAGCCCGCGAACTGGGTGCGGTGACGATCGCAGTGGTGACGATGCCGTTCAGTTTCGAGATGGGCCGCCGCCTCAAGAACGCGCAGGATGGCCTGGCCATGCTGCAGCCCAATACGGATACCTTGATCGCCATTCCAAATGACCGCCTGCTGTACGTGGCTCCGCAGGATCTCCCGCTGGAGACTGCCTTCCGCATGGCGGATGATGTGCTGCGCCAATCGGTGCAGGGCATTGCCGAACTGGTGACCCAGCCCGGCCTGATCAATGTGGACTTTGCCCATGTGCGCAACATGATGCTGAAGGGCGGCGGCGCGCTGATGGCCATCGGCCAAGGCACCGGCCAAAGCAAGGCCGTGGCAGCCGTACAGCAAGCGCTCAACCACCCCTTGCTGGAGAGTGTCTCGCTCAAAGATGCATCTGGCGTGATCGCCAACTTCAGCGGCGGTGATGACCTGACCTTGTTCGAAGTCGGTGAAGCGCTGGGCTATCTGCGTGAGCTGGTGAACGAAGACGTGGAAGTGGTGATGGGCGTCTCGAGCGATGAACGCATGACCGATCGCACCCAGGTGATCTTGGTGGTGACCGGAATCGGCGCCAAGAGCCTGGAAGAAGTGCTGCCCGGTGCCGAGAAGCTACAGCCGGTGGCGGTGACCGCAGCCCCGGCGGCGGTGAAGGCTGTCGCCGTGCCAGTGGCGACTGCCGTGGGCGCGGTTGCTGGCGAATTCGACAACCTTATCGATGGCGAAGTGATCGAGCCAAGCGAAGATGCCTTCCAAGCTGGGATCGAAAGTAAGCCGGTGCAAGCTGAGATGATCGCCGAGAGCATGCCCGCCATGCCGGTGGACGTGTTGAATGATCTGGATGTGCCCGCCTTCATGCGCAAACGTGCTCGCTTCAACTTGCGGGTAGGCGAATAGGAAGCCATGGACAGCCAGATCGTCAAAGCGATCGCGCAACAGATCCACCGCCAGTTCCCTGAACTGGCGGGTGAGCAGCCCAGCGTACGTGCTCAGGCTAACGCCAAGAGCGCGGGTGGCGCGACCTATCTGCTCACGTTCAAAGGACGGCCGGCCAGCAGCGGACCAAGCCTGGCGCGCACAGTGCGCGTGGTGGCGGATGCACGCGGCCGGGTATTGAAAGTTACAACTTCACGGTGATCTATGTTGGCTCAGGTTAGCGAGTGGCTTGAACTGAAAGTATGGCAGCTGGCGGTGAGTGCGCTGAGCGCACTGCGCCCGCTGGGCGCGGCGCGCACCAGTGGACGCGTACTGCGAGCCGCATCCGACGTGGCGCAACGCGCCACGGAGCGCGCCCTGGATGCGCAAGCCCAGCGTGCTCTGCGAGCCGAGTACGTTGAACAGAACCTGTATGCTGAACCTAGCTGGAGCGTACAACCCAGCCTGCTAACACGCCTGACTGACAGTTGGGTGGTCGTGGCGATCGCCGGTTGGGTGTTGGGCATGCTGCTGGGCTTGTGGCTGGCGGGTGCGCTGTGATGAGCGGCTTTACGTTGACGCGACGCACGTTGTTTCTGGCCTTTGTGGCTGTGGGCGTGCTGAGCGGCCTGCTGGTCGGCAGCCTGGGCAGCGCCCTGGCTGCGGAAGGCCGCACGCCGAAGACCCCTACGAAGCAGAGCAGCCTGATCGTTGTGGTGGACGAGCTTAGCAGCCCGCAGCCGCTGCTGCTGGCGGCCTGGCAGGTGCAACACACGCAGGGCGGTACGCTGGAGTGGACTCCGCTGTACCCCACTCCACTCGACAATGGAACTGGCTATGCGCAGCCGCATTCAGAAGTGCGGCTGACGGGAACGACCAGTGAAGCCATCGGCGCGCTGACTCCTGTTGCACAAGCTTCTGTTTCGTTTGACGAGATCTTTGTGATGGACCGGATCGCGGTGAATGCGATCAGTACGCTGGCTGGCGTACCGCTGACCTTGAGCTCAACCGCGGGTCAACCCCAGGCGGCTTTGCAAGAGCAAGTGCAATTGGTGCAGAGTCTGTGTGTGGCTTCATGGCAGGCGGAGCAGCTGGATTCCTGGGTGGCGCTGGCACCTCAGCACCTGCAAAGCAGTGCTAGCGTGTTTGAACTTATCACCCGCTGGGACGGCTGGGCACAAGACGGCTTCGGCCTGGATTGTAGCCACCCGTGGGCGAATGGGAATTAGCCGAGAACCGCCCACCCCCTTTATTAGCTACTTAATTCAATAAGCTCTAGGCCGTTTCTGTCTGCAGGCGGGTATAGGCGCGGTAGGCTTGCAGGGCCTGGTTCACTAGGTTGCTGCGCTCGGCGCGCTGGCGGTAATCGCGCAGATGCTGGCGCTGGTTGCTGAGGCTAACCACCGCGCTAGCCAGCTGCTGGATGGCCGCTTGCTGGTCAGGTTTTTCAGGGGTTGATGACATATGAGTTTGCATAGCACACCTCATTTATGCCACCAGTATATAGAACACTTGTTCAGTTGTCAATAGCTCCCGAAGGGAAAGTTGACCCCCTAAAACCGGGCAGGCGAACCATTGACTGAGGGTATACTCCCACTCCGTCAATAGGAGTTCTAGTGAAACTTACCGCCCGCAGTGAATATGCCCTACTCGCCCTTATCTATATTGCCCGCTCAGATGGTGAACACAACATTTCAGCTGATTCGATATCCAAAGCCCAGGGCATTCCCCCGAAATTTCTAGAGCAGATCCTGCTCTCACTGCGGCGGGCACGCATCCTTAACAGCAGCCAAGGGCAGCACGGCGGCTACAAGCTGGCCCGCCCTGCAAAAGAAGTGAGCATTGCAGAAGTGGTACGCATTTTTGACGGCGCGCTGGCCCCGACTGAATCCGTCTCCAGAAATTTCTACGAGAAGACGCCGATCGAAAAAGAGACCGGCCTGGTGCGCGTGTTCAAAGACATACGCGATTACACGTCAAATTTACTGGAAAATACCAGCGTCGCTGATCTGATCTAGTCCATCCTGGCGAGCTGCTGCAACAAGCGCTCAGCCCGCACAGCGCCGCGGTTGATGTGCTGGACGCGGCCTTTGGCCGTGACCAGGAACGTGGTTGGCACACTGAAAACGCCCCACTGATCCGCTAAGTGCGGCTTTTGTGTGGCGTCTATCTTTATAACTTCCAGATCCATCAACTCGGCTTGCACGGCGCGGATGGCAGGCCCCTGTATCGTCATGCACGGTATGCATTCCGGCGTGGTGAAGTAGACCAGCAGAGGGCCATCCGCTCCGTGAGGCGCGCGCAAATCTTGCAGCATGGCCAGCCTGGGGGCGGTATTACGGCGCGCCAACCAGTTGAGGGCACGCCAAAGGGCTACGCCAAGCAGGCAGAGCGCTGCTCGCCGCAGCGCTCTGCTAATGAGCAAGTCTGGGTTCATCCGCGCGAGTTTCTGGGCTTCATGCCAGGCAGCACGCCGGCAGGCGGCTGCTTGGCGAAGCCGGGCACGTTGAGGCGCACCAGCCAGTAGTAGATGGCACAGCCCACGCAGAAGCCACCAAAGGCATTGAGCGAGGCCAGGGCAACCACGAGCCAGACCAAGCCCCACCCCAACCCCGTGGTGCCGGCGTATAGCGCCGAGGCGCCGGCCGCCAGTACCACGAAGCCGATGGCTTGAGAGAACAAATGCGGCTCGGCGTTGTCTTTGAGAATATCCGGCTTGATGAGGCCGGCCGGGTTGAGCACATGCTTGTATACGGGCAGGAAGCCAGGCCGTTTGACCAGCACTCCGACCCCCAGCACGAAGGCCACCTGAGCCACCAACAGCGGCGCATTGAATACAAAGGCCAGGATGCTGAGCACAATGATGCTGAGTTGGTTAACTTTCAACGCGGCGTGGTCTACGTCTTGCCATTCGATCGTTGACATGTCGTTCTCGCTTTCGTTATTTCTCAATTGGAGAATTGACCAGGTTGCCCCACTCAGTCCATGAGCCATCGTAGTTGCGCACATTGGGGTAACCCAGCAAGTAGGTGAGCACAAACCAAGAATGGCTGGAGCGCTCGCCGATACGGCAATAGGAAATGATGTCCTTATCGGCGGTGAAGCCTTGCGCTTCGTAAATTTCACGCAGCTCGTCATGTGATTTGAAGGTGCCGTCCTCGTTGACCGCAGTGGCCCAGGGAATGTTCTTTGCGCCGGGGATATGGCCACCGCGCAAGGCGCCCTCTTGTGGATACTCAGGCATGTGCAGCTTCTCTCCACTGAACTCGGCGGCTGAGCGCACATCGACCAGCGCGTTGCCGGGCTGGCCAAGATGTGCGAGCACATCTTCACGAAAAGCGCGGATGGTCTTGTCGTCACGCTCGGTGACCTTGTAGCTGCCGGGCGCTACTTCGGGAACTTCCTGGGTCAGTGGGCGGCCTTCGGCCTCCCACTTCTTGCGGCCGCCATCCAAAATGCGCGCATCGGCGTGGCCGAAGAGCTTGAAGACCCATAGGCTGTAGGTTGCCCACCAGTTGTTCTTGTCGCCGTAGAAGACCAGCGTGGTGTCATTGGAGATGCCTTTGGATTCCATCAAGGCTGCAAAACGCTCTGCATTCAGATAATCCCGCACGAGCGGGTCGTTCAGTTCTGTGCGCCAGTTGATCTGGATCGCGCCGGGAATGTGACCCGTACCGTACAGCTCCAGATCTTCATTCGATTCGATGATGCGGATCTTGGGGTCGCTGAGGTTTTCAGCCAACCATTCCGTGGTGACCAGCACTTCAGGGTGTGCAAAGCTCGACATCAGGCCTCCATAACATATATTTCCGATTGGTTTTATATAAATAACTGCCAAAAGAAAGGGTCTAGTAAGCATACTAAACCCATAGGAATTAACTATAAACCTCGGTGTCCTGCTTTGTCAAGCAGCGAAATCAGCGCCTACTGAAGTATGGCGTAGCCAGCCTGCTTCCATGCCTCGATACCTTCATCGAGGGCCAGCAGGTTTGTGAAGCCCTTGCGCTCCAGCAGAGAGATGGCGATGGTGGAGCGGGTGCCGGCCTTGCAATGCACCAACAGGGGCTCCTGGGCGCCGCCCACCTGCTCGGCGGTGACGCCGGGCAGCAGCCCGGCTTCAAGCAGACGCGCCCCGGGTAGGCGGCCAGAGGCCCATTCGTGCTGCAGACGCACGTCCAAGATGGCGGGGGCCGTGTTGGCGTCCATCCACTCCTTGAGCTGCGGCGCGGGGATGTTCTCAATGCTGGTGAGCGGCAGCCTGGCGGCCTGCCAGGCAGATAGGCCACCATCCAGATAGCCAACCACATCGTCATAGCCGACGCGGATGAGTTGCAGCACGGCTTCGTTGAGCTCGGCGGGCGCGTCTGCGACAAGGATTATGCGGGCCGCGGGCGGCACTACCCAGCCCGCCCAGGTGCTGAGTGGAGCGAAGACGGGGATGCCAAAGGATTGCGGAATATGGCCAGCCAGGAAGCGATCAGCATCGCGCACATCCAGCACGATGGCGCCCGCCCCCACCTCGGCCTGGACTTGAGCCGGGCTGAGGGCCGCGGGCTGCGGCACCCCCAGCAGGTTGGCGCCCTTACGGTTCACGGCGGGCAGCCGCTTGTAGTAGTCAGGGAAATTGCCAAGGCCGTTGGTGGCGGCGCGCACGAATTCTTCCTCATCTGTGATCTGGAAGAAGGGATTGGTCTGGCGCTCTTTGCCGATCGTGGAGGTGCGCTCGCCGCCGGCGGCCGTATTACAGAAGGAGCCTGCGCCATGCGTTGGATACACGGGCAATTCGTCAGGCAGCTTGGCGAACTTCTGCATCGTGGCGAACAGGGCACGCGCCAGCGGGACGGTGTTCTCCTCGCCATGCAGATCCGTGCGGCCAGTGCCGCCGACGATCAGCGAGCCGCCGCTGAACAAGGCCAGCGGCTGCGGATCCTCCTTTACATACGCAATGAAGCTGATGTGCTCACGGCTGTGGCCGGGGCTGTTGACGACATGCAGCTCCAGTTCGCCCAGCGAGATGACATCGCCCTCATTCAAGGCGCGATGCGGGAATTCACTCTTGCCGGCCGCGCTGGCGCCGATCTCGTACTCCGTATCCGGGTCCGCGGCGCGCAAGGCAGCCTGTAATTCATGCACGCCGGAAATGAAGTCGGCATGCAGATGGGTCTCCAAGCCGTAGCGGATGGTATAGCCGTGCTCTTGTGTGGCGCGGACGAACTTTTCGATATCCCGTTCCGGGTCGATCACCACAGCCTGCTTACTGGCCGGATCTGCGACCAGGTACATGGAGTTGCCGAGGGTTTGGTTAACGAACGGAATAATGTGAATTGGGTTCATGTATGACGCCCGATCTTTGTGTGGGATGGCCCAAGCATACAGCGTATCCCGAGTTATGTCTATAAATTTTATGGGAATTGGCGTGTTACGCTTGACTCGCTGGCTCAAGCGGGTTATACTAATCATCATAATAATCTGATTAATAGCATTTGACGATCAGAACTATGCTAAAAGAAACTACCTCCTTCGACTTTATAAAATACCTTGCCAATGGCAATGGCAGCGACCGCCTGCCCTCCCTGCAGGAGTTGAGCGCCGAGCATGGCGTCAGCATTTCCGTACTGCGTGAACAGTTGCAAGTCGCCCGCGCGTTAGGCTTTGTGGAAGTGCGGCCGCGCACCGGCATCAAGCGCCTGCCCTATACTTTCGCACCGGCGGTACGTGAGAGCCTGTTCTACGCGATGGACCGCGACCGGGCTGCGTTCGACCGCTTCTCGGACGTGCGCCGCCACTTGGAGCGCGCCTATTGGTATGAGGCGGTGGAACGCCTGACGCCGGAGGACGTTGCCTACCTGCGCGAGCTGGTGGACCGCGCCGAGGAGATGCTGCAGGTAGAGCCGATCCGCGTGCCGCACGCAGAGCACCGCGAGCTGCACCTGGTGATCTACCGCCACCTGGAGAACCCATTTGTGCTCGGCTTGCTGGAAGCCTATTGGGAAGCTTATGAGCAAGTGGGGCTGAGCCGATATACTGGTCTGGCCTACCAGGTGCAGGTATGGAATTCGCACCGCCAGATCGTGGAAGCAATTGCGAACAAGGATTTTGAACGTGGCCACCAGCTGCTCAACGGCCACTTTGACCTCATCGACAAACGCGACGCATAACGTCCAACCAAGGAGAAGGAATGGCAACACCGCAGGTGCAAGAAAAGCAACAACCGGAAACAGGCAAAGCCGTGGTCAATGATTTTTCCATGACCGTGGCCACCAAGAACGGCTCGGGCAGCCAGACGTCCAACCTGACGCTGCTGCGCGCACTGTTCAAGATGGGCATTCCCGTCTCGGGCAAGAACCTGTTTCCCTCCAACATTCAGGGCCTGCCCACCTGGTACACGATCCGCTTGAGCAAGAAGGGCTACCTGGCTCGCCGCGCCGAACACGAGATCGTGGTGGCGATGAACGAGGACACCTTTGTTGAGGACCTGGCCAGTGTTGCTCCTGGCGGCGCCTTCTATTACGGCGACCACCTGAAATTTGAGATCAACCGCACGGACATTTCTGTGTACTCCTTCCCGGCCAAGAAATTCGCCAAAGACTCGAGCGCCCCGGCCACCCTGCGCGACTATGTTGCCAACATGGCGTATGTGGGCGTGCTGGCGCATATGCTCGAAATTGACATGGCCAAGATCCGCGAGGCCCTGGAATACCACTTTGACGGCAAAGAGAAGCCGATCGCCATCAACATGGGCGTGATCGAAGCTGCCTACGAATGGGCAAAAGCCAACCTGAGCAAGAGCGACCCCTACCGGGTCGAGCCGATGGATGAGACCAAGGGCTTCATCATGGCCGACGGCAATACGGCCGGCGCCTTGGGCTCGATCTTTGGTGGCTTGCAATTCATGGCCTGGTACCCCATCACCCCCGCCTCCAGTGTGGCCGAGGGCGTGAGCCACAACATCTCCAAATTCCGCGATAAAGAAGGCCAGGACGGCAAGACCTACGGTATTGTGCAAGCCGAGGATGAATTGGCCGCGATCGGTATGGCGGTCGGCGCCGGCTGGTCTGGCCTGCGCGCGATGACCTCGACCTCTGGCCCAGGCATCAGCCTGATGACCGAGTTCGTCGGTTTGGCCGCTTATGCTGAGATCCCAGTCGTGATCTGGGATGTGCAGCGGGTTGGCCCCAGCACCGGCTTACCCACGCGCACCTCGCAGGGCGACATCATCTCGACCTACTTCCTGGGCCACGGCGACACCAAGCACATCATGCTGCTGCCTGGCTCCGCCAGCGAGTGTTTCGAGTTCGGCTGGAAGTCTTTTGACATTGCCGAGCGCATGCAGACCCCCGTGTTCGTCATGAGCGATCTGGATCTGGGCATGAACACCTGGATGACCAAACCGTTCGAATATCCCAACACGCCAATGGACCGCGGCAAGATCTTGTGGGAAGAGGACCTGGAGAAGCTGAGCGACTGGCAGCGCTACAAGGACGTGGACGGCGACGGCATCCCCTACCGCACCGCGCCGGGCAACAAGCACCCGCGCAGCGCCTGGTTTGCACGCGGCACTGGCCACAATGACAATGCCAAATACAGCGAACGCAGCGAGGATTGGGAAAAGAACATGATGCGTCTCAAGCACAAGTTTGAGACCGCAGTCAATTACATGCCCAAGCCCGAGGTGATCAGCAGCGGCAACAAAGTCGGCATCATCTCATATGGCTCGACGGACGCCGCCATTCTGGAGGCACGTGACTACCTGGCCGAGGGCGGCTTGCAGACCGATTACCTGCGCCTGCGCGCCGTACCCTTCACCAGCGAGGTCAAAGACTTCATCGAGAAGCACGACCGCGTGTACGTGGTAGAGATGAACCGCGACGGCCAGATGAACATGATCCTGCGCCTGGAGTATCCGGAGCACACCACAAAGTTGATCTCACTTGCTAAACATGACGGCATGCCGCTGACCGCCAACTGGGTCAAGGAAGCCGTAGAGCTTCAGGAGAAGTAGCCATGACTGAAACCGCACAAATGCCAAACGTGCAGCTCAACCTGGTTGGGCTGTCCAAGAACGACTACCGCGGCGCCCCCACCACGCTGTGCGCCGGCTGCGGCCACAACTCGATCTCGAACCAGATCATTGCGGCCGCCTATGAACTGAATGTCGTGCCGGAGGAAATGATCAAGCTGAGCGGCATCGGCTGCTCCAGCAAGAGCCCGGCTTATTTCCTGAACCGCAGCTTCGGTTTCAACAGCCTGCACGGCCGCATGCCCTCGGTGGCGACCGGCGCTATGTTTGGCGACCATCGCCTGCGGGCGCTGGCTGTCAGCGGCGACGGCGACACGACCAATATCGGCATGGGCCAGTTCAAGCACATCATGCGCCGCAACGTGCCGATGGTCTATATCGTCGAGAACAACGGCGTATACGGCCTGACCAAGGGCCAGTTCTCTGCCACGGCCGAGAAGGGCCTGCGCCTGAAGTACCAGGGCCTGAACCCGTTCACCCCGGTGGATGTGGTGGAAGAGGCCATGGCCTCTGGCGCCACTTTTGTGGCTCGCTCATTTGCGGGTGACGCCAACCAGGTGAAGGCGCTAATCAAGGCCGCCCTTAGCCACAATGGCCTGGCGATCCTCGACATCATCAGCCCGTGTGTGACCTTCAACAACGAAGACGACTCGCGCCACTCGTACGGCTGGGGCCGCGAGCACCAGGAACCCTTGCACGACTTCACCTTCGTGCCGCGCGAGCAGGAGATCCAGGTCGGCGAGTTCCCTGAAGGCACGACCAAGACGGTGACCATGCACGACGGCGCCACCATCGTGCTCAAGAAGCTGGACCGCGGACACGACCCGACAAGCCGATCGGCGGCCATGAAGCTGATCGACGATGCCCGCAACGAAGCCGTGCTGCTGACCGGCCTGATCTACGTGGAGCCCAACCAGCCCTCGCTGACGGATGTGGCTGAACTCTCGACCAACCGCCCGCTGAACCGCCTGACCGAGGCCGATCTGCGCCCTGACAAGAGCATGATCGAAACAGCCAACGCGATGATGTTTTAGTTCACCGACTGCTTGTTATTTCAAAACAAAAAAGCCCCGCATGTTTGCGGGGCTTTTTTTTGCTTGGTCTAAGAGGATTACTTTTGAGCTATCCCTTTTGTACTACTGGCAAAGAGTATGAGCACAGCTCCAGTCAAAACAATAACGGCGAAGACAAGATTAGCCACTTGAGGAGGCTGGAACAGAGCAATTACACCCAACCCGCCCACCAGGAGAGCGGCAAGGTCCATTACCCATACAGCTAATAGATGCGAAAAACCCAGAGCGCGGAGCCGGTGATAGGTGTGCTTAAGGTCAGATTCATAAAAGGGCTTGTGCTGGCGCAGCCGCGAGATGAAGACCAAACAGACATCGAAAATAGGTACGGCCACCAATGTAATGGGAACAAACCAGGAGGAAGCCTGCGGACGCCCCTCGGGTAAGTAGTGAATCGCAAGTGCAGCGAGAAAGAAACCCATAGATTGGGAGCCTGAATCGCCCATGAACAGCCGAGCCGGTTGGAGATTGAAAGCCATCAGACCCAAGATGACGCCAAGCAAGGCCCCAGCCTGGAAAGTAAGCTCTTCCTGGTGAGCCGCCATGGATGCAAAAATGAGCAGGCCACTGGCAACGCCACCCAAGCTTAGCGAAAGGGCATCAGCGCTATCCACAAGATTAAAGGCATTGCAAACACCAACCAGCCACAGAACGGTCAGGAGAATGTTCAGCCACGGGTCGACACTCGGTCCAAAGAAGCTTATGAAAGCAATTTTCGTTCCGGAGGCAATGAGAACGATCGAGGCAATTATCTGGCCGCTAAATTTCCATTGGGCGTTAAGGCCGCGAATGTCATCAACAAGCCCGAACACGAAGATGATGCCCACTGAAGCAAGAATCCCCTGGATCTCAAAAGAATAATGACGGCCAAAAATCAAATAGAGTATCAGCAGGCAGCTGGCGACCACCATACCACCGGCTAACGGTGTTGGGCGCTCGTGCTGTTTATGCGCAGCACGGCCAGGCATATCTATGATTCCAAAGTGGGTGGCTACTTTGATAGCGAAGGGTGCAGTGACCAGTGAAAGCACCATGCCTGACACAAAAAGCAGGGCGGTTAATGGCAGGGTCGTCGATACAAAGTCCACAAGTTACCTATTGAAGTTTTGAATTTCTAGCAAAATTGATTTGCCCCAGATCACAACAATTTTACTTGATTTAGGACATGTCTGCTGATTCTTGCGAAGAACGGTTTTACTCATGTCTTCTGATATAGCTGATAGATGGCTTCGTTAATCTTAACAACATCGAAATCCCTCATAACGATCTCTCGGGCTGCAAACCCCATCGCTTTTCGTTTAGCTGGGTTTTGAATGAGCTGCTCAATGGCGGCCGCCAAAGCTTCGACATCCTTTACCGGCACTAGCAAACCATTAACTCCATCGTTTATGACTTCGCGGCAACCTGGGATGTCCGTCGCAACAACCGCCCTACCGGCCGCACCGGCCTCGATCAGCACTTTTGGCAAGCCCTCGGAGTATGTGGGAAGGCATATCAGATTTGCCTCTTGATAGAGAGGAGGCAAGTCATCTGTCCAACCCGCCCAGTGAACGACGTACTGTACGGCCTGGCTGCGCAAGTATTCAACCGATACCGAGCTCGGATTGCCCGGATCCACATCGCCAACAAGTACAAAATCTGCCTGAAGGCCCCTACTTTTCAGTAGCCGAGCCGCCTCGACAAACTCCCCTACCCCCTTGTCCCACAAGAGCCGCGCAATCATGACCACTTGTGGAGTGCCATGGGGCTCTGGAACCACATCAAAAAGCTTGGTATTCACTCCAGAGCCGCGGATCAATGTGGCTGCATTGCTCTGGAGAATGCCTTGGGCAACAAACCTATCCAGATCATTGCGATTTTGGAAAATGACCGAGGTCTTGGAAAGTGACAGCTTGTAAAGCAAGCTGATCAATGCTCGCAGCAAGCGAGCAGCCGCACCTTGCTTAATGAATGCATAGCCTAAGCCAGTGATCGAGTTAATGATCCTTGGAACCCGCGCAGCACGAGCGGCAAATGAACCATAAATGACGCACTTACTCGTATAGTGGTGCACCACATCGAATCGATGCTTGCGATAAATCTTAAACAACTGGAGCAACGTACGAAGATCATCAAAGGGGTTAAGCCCTTTGCGGGAAACAAAGACAGGTACCCACTCAAAGCCACGCTGCTGAAGCAGAGGAACATAAGGGCCACCTGGAGACAACAAAATCACCTCGTGACCTTTTTGCTGCAGATCTTCGATTAAGTCACTACGGTAAGCGAAGAAGTTCCAATCCTTGTTGGCCACTAAGGCGATTTTCATACGTCTCTGCAATCTTTTGTCCGAAAGATTGTATTTTTACCCCCGCTAGGGTATAAACCCAACCGAGGTCTGATGAATAGTACTACGGAAGAATTAAAGTGCGAATCATTCGAGATGATGATCGAGCCACCAGGAAAATGGTGGCAGCTTCGTTTAAAGGAATTGTGGCCTTTTCGAGAACTTCTTTACTTCCTTACATGGCGTGAGTTAAAGGTACGCTATAAGCAAACTGCCTTAGGCGTACTATGGGCAGTTTTGCAGCCCTTGCTGATCATGGTGCTGTTTAGCGTGGTGTTCGGGCGTTTCGCCAATCTGCCGTCAGACGGGTTCCCCTACCCAATCTTTACGTTCGCCGGCCTGCTACCTTGGCAGTTATTTTCCCGGGCACTCTCGGATGCATCACAAAGCCTGGTCAATAACCAACAAATGGTGAGTAAGATCTACTTCCCCCGAATTTTCTTGCCGATGTCGAACGTGTTATCGAGCCTAGTTGATTTTGGCGTGGCTTTCATCATCCTATTGATAATGATGGTCTCCTATGAGATCACACCCTCTTGGCGCATGCTGGCTTTGCCGATATTCATCCTGGCGGCCATTGCGTGTGCCACGGCTGCAGGTCTTTGGCTTTCTGCGATCAATGTGAAATACCGAGATATCAAGTACATTACCCCATTCTTAGTTCAAATCTGGCTTTATGCTACTCCTGTGGCCTATTCAAGCAGCCTGTTCCCCGAGCAGTGGCGACTTTTATTGGGTCTGAACCCGATGGCCGGAGTAATCGATGGCTTTCGCTGGGCCTTGTTGGGGCAAGAGATGAGTAGCAACAATCTAATCTTAGTCTCAATGTTCGTGACAATCGTATTTTTAGTCAGCGGACTAATCTATTTCCAGAACACTGAGCAAACTTTTGCGGATGTGATTTGATGTCTGCGAGTTATGCCATTCGGGTGCATAATCTTAGCAAACGCTATAAGCTCGGTGGCCGCCAACCCTATGTCATGTTCCGCGACAATCTGCTCAAGGGAGCGAAAGCTTTGATTTCCTGGCCCAAACACTTAGGCCGCAGGAACAAAGATAACGAGGCAAATACTCTATGGGCGCTTCGAGATTTGGATTTCGAGATCAAGCCGGGAGACAGTGTTGGTATTGTTGGCAGCAATGGCGCCGGCAAGAGTACGCTACTCAAGATATTCTCGCGCGTAACTGTGCCAAGCCAAGGTTATGTCCATTTGCGCGGCCGCGTAGGCTCTTTACTCGAGGTTGGCACAGGTTTCCACCCTGAGCTGACTGGCATAGAAAATATCTATTTGAATGGCGCAATCCTAGGGATGCGAAAAGTCGAAATTGACAACAAACTAGACGAGATTATTGCGTTCTCAGAGGTAGAGAAGTTGCTGCAAACACCGGTCAAGTTTTATTCAAGCGGAATGCGCGTTCGGTTAGCTTTTTCTGTCGCAGCACATCTTGAACCAGAGATACTTTTGGTGGATGAAGTGCTTGCCGTGGGTGATGTGGCATTCCAGAAGAAGAGTATCAGCCGGATGGAACAGGTTACCCGCGATGGCCGGACAGTATTGTTTGTGAGCCACAACATGGCGGCGATACGATCGCTATGTAAGAGCGGTATTTTCCTTAGCCAAGGCAAGCTTGTCTATTCGGGGAGTGCAGATAGCGCAGTTCAGGCTTATCTGGATTCCGGACAAAAGCATGAGCAGGGAGATTCAAAGGTTATTTTTGAATCTAATCTCACTATACCAGCACAGATTACTTCAATTGCGACCACCAACACTCGCGGAGAACCCTCGAGAATATTCTCGCACGAAAATTCATTCCATATAGAAATTGACTTCTTGCTACGCGAGAACGATACTCGTAGTTATCTAGCATTAAATATTCACGATCAGGAAGGTATGCTATTACTTAACTCTCTAGATTTTGAATATCAGAACAGTTTTGCCAATTATCAAAAGGGCAGCTACAAAGCCATTGTAAAGATTCCTCCTGTTTTGGCTCCAGGCACTTACAATGTTAGTGTTCAGATGATACGAAAGGAAAAGAATAAAGAAACACTATGGGATGCAGCTGAGGAGGCTTTAACTTTTGATATCATCGATTCTGGAAGCGCGCGAAGTCAAATCGGCTTGCCATGGTCTGGGAAGTTGACCAATCTTTTAGATTGGAAAATTGAAGTAACAAAGTAAAGATATGGATACTCGCGGCTTGTACTCATACCCTTACTTTCTGTCATCTGTTCAGCAAATCAGGCATGAGATCCACATTCTCTGTTCATGCAGCATCCCCAATGTTTATGGCCTACGGCCTAAGGAGCATTTTTTGGAGTGCAGAGCGATATCTTTTTAGGCTTTACACTGGTATTCAAATAATCTTTATATAGAGAGCAGGCAAACCAAAGTTTTAGAAGAGAGATGCCATCGCTTTCTTCTTAGTGGCTGCTCCCTTGAATCAATAAGTGAGCATCGCAAAAGTTTATCGCAATCTTTCGCAATCCAATTGACGGCCCCATCTCAAGTTGGTTGCGGCGAAGCGCAGGCTGTTCTTAGAGCACGACCGATGATACCCGCACAGTCTCATACAAGGAGTTGTAACGGGCCACCATTGCTTCAAGGCTAAAGTGCTGACGAATACGCTTCCGGGCAGCCTGCCCCATAGCTTCGCGCCGACGGGGTGGAAGAGCCAGCAATTCGGCCCAAGCTTCTGCTAGGGCCTGTGGGTTGCCAGGTGGAACCAACAACCCTGTATCCCCGATCAGATAGGCTGTATCACCAACATTTGTGGCCACGCATGGTACAGCCATGGCCATGGCTTCTCCGATGGTGAGCGGGAATGCTTCCGAGCGCGAGCTAAGTGTGCAGACAGTCAAACTTGAAAGTAGCTCGTTGATATCAGAGCGCTCTCCCAACAAGTGAATCTGATTTATCAGTTCCCGAGAGCGGATCAATGAGTTCAGTTCGGGATTCGTCCAATCTATCCCTTTGCCAGCGAGCAGAAAATGAACATCTGGGAGTTTTTTGGCAAGTATTGCTGCGGCCTCAATAAAGTTATAGTGATCTTTAATTGGATGATAGCGGGCAAACAGGCCGATCAATTTTGTAGTAGGAACGAGACCCAACTCTTCTGTAACACTAGTTCTTTCACTGCCAAGCTCAGGAATTGCGAAGCCATTGGGGATGACAATAAACTTGCTAGCTTCGTAACCAATAGCCACATGAGATTCAACCCCTACATTGGATACAGAAACAATCCTTGCTGGAAATTTTTTTGACAGCCACGCACCTACGCTTATAACCCACTTAGTTAGTCTCTTGATTGCATGTGTGTCCGTTAGATCATGACGAATAGCCCAAACAACAGGGACCCTCGCCCTGACACAAAGGGCTACTATCGCATTGGCATGGTACATCCATGTATGGATTACATCGGGACCAAAACGATTGACTCGACCGCCTAGAAGTAAGAGCCGAAAAAGCGAAAGGGGATTATGTGCATGAACATTCAGATAATCAACTTCAATT
Source organism: Anaerolineales bacterium (assembly GCA_019454165.1). Lineage (GTDB taxonomy): Bacteria > Chloroflexota > Anaerolineae > Anaerolineales > UBA11579 > JAMCZK01. The sequence goes on from CP075367.1 coordinate 1,751,244, forward strand.
CCCGCCTCGGAGAGGCTAGCACCCAGACTGGTCGGACTTCCTAAACACAAAACACGGTGGTGGTATTGCAACGAATCTGGAAAGGTAACTAATCGCTGAAGCATGGTCTCCGCACCGCCTACTTGTAGCGAAGGAATGATGTGCATGATCCTCATGCAGAAAAGACCGACGCTGGCAACCAATGAGTTAAGTCCCGCTGAATCAAAGCTTGCAATTCAAGCACCTCGGTAGCAAAGCTTTCGCGAAGCTGGACTGCCACATCCGGATCCATTGCAGGGTAAGCAAAATTCTTAGTGTTGCGTTCCATCAAGAACACCTTAGCTACATGGCGAGCCTGTTCACTGATAGGTAACAAACGTTTAAGTATCTCTTTAAAATGTGATGGGGTGCGAAGCCAGGCATGTAAACCCCTAGAGTATGGTTGTCCCGCAGAGTTGTCATGCATTTCTTTAAGATTCGCTGGTGACACTCCCAGAAAGGAATATAACCCTTGTAGTGCTTGGCCACTGGGGTCCCGAAGGTCCTCTTGCAATAGAAAATACATGGCGTCCTTAGAGAAAAAGCGTAGAAAGCACTTGATCTGACGCGCGTACAGACCTCCCCTCACATAACCATAACGCATAGACCCAGTGCTCATCAATTCTTTTGAAAATTCTCGCAACCGAGACTGTTCTTGTTTCAAAGCCTCAGCGAAAGGCAAATCTTCAAGGCCCTCCTTTATCATATTCCAATACCAGGAATATGCACGCTCAACTGGATCACGCAAGACAACAATTAATTTTGCAGTTCCTCCGGCCCTACGAATTTCTGTGGCAATACGAGGAGCAACTTTTTCCGCCCAATATAGGTAATGGGGCGTGGCTTCACCGCGCGAGACATACCCTGCACTTTCTTTAAAAAAGGTATCAACATACCAATCAATTCCTTGCGCATAGTATTCATCTTTACAAAAAAACATCGGTTCTTTAACATAAGGAAGATAAATCCCAGGGTGACTTTGCAGCATTTTGTATAAAGAAGTTGTGCCCGCTTTCGCGGCGCCAACTATAAAAAAGTTAGGGATTCTCTCATCCATACTTGTCTGCTCTGTAATCCTAAAACAAACTGATGTAGCTATCAGCAGCAAATTTCGCAGTATATTGCTCAGCTCGGGCAATTAACTTTACTGGATCTTGTGGAGTATCCAAGACACTTAAGATGGCCTGCGCCATTGCAGAGCTGTCCCCTACTGGAACAAGGGCTCCCAACTTGCCTCCCATTAGAATTTCTCGCGGCCCCACCTGACAATCGGTAGAAACGATTGAGGTGCCGCATGCCATTGCCTCTATCAATACGCTGGAGAACCCTTCCGACCTAGATGAGAGGGCAAACACTTTAGCCTTGGCCATATACCGAAACGGGTTTTGAACATAACCTGGCAGCAGCACATCACCCTGCAGGCCAAGTTTGATAATCTGCTTCTCAAGCGCCTTTCTTTCTGGCCCCTCACCCAGAATTACGAGTTGAACCGGATAGATACCCCCAATCTCGTATATAGCTTGTATGAGCATATCAAAACCTTTTTGCTGAACAAGTCGCCCCGCGGAGACAATCAGCGGTTTGCTGATTCTTTGGAACCAAACATCTGTAACAGGCATTTGCTTCTCTCGAGCAAAATCGTCAGAAATAATAGAATTCCGAATAACTTCAATTCGGGTTTTTGACAAATCACCCAACACCGCCAAGTCATCTGCCACCCCCTGTGAAACAGCCAAAATTTTATCCGCAGCCGGATAACAGAACTTGACAAACAAGGGGCCAAACTTATCCAGGAATCTTCTCCCATTCTTGACAACAGAAGACATATGGCTATGCTCAACTACAAACACCCTGGCTATATTAGCCGAAAGTTTGTTTGCAATAATGCTGAGGACATTGAGATGAGTTAGATTTGAGATAAAAATCTCAGGCCGCACAGTACGAAAAAACCGCACCAACGAATGGAGCGAGAACAAAGCGCGCTCGGCCTTTAAATCAACAATATGGATATCCGAGGAAACATCAGATCGAAACGGCCCCTCAGCGGACAGCACTACTACGTATGTTTCATATTGACGGGCAGCCAATTCATTCGCCAAGTTAATAGTGACACGCTCTGCACCACCAGCACGAAAAGAAGCTATCAGTAATGCAATTCTCTGTTTTTTTCTTGTTAGCTGGCTCATGTTGTTCAAACGCTGTCTCCACAACAGTACGTCACCAGGATATCATGCACCCCGTAGTATAATTCGTAAAATTAACTGTATGTTAGGAAAATAGCCTGCCTTTTGAGCAGGCTGTTTAATGCTTGCATTTGGTGGAGAGAATGGCAACCCAGGAAAGCACAATACTGAACACTCCTTACGGCGGAAAATTAGTCGACCTTGTACAGACTGGCGAGGAACGCGAAACCCTACGTGAGCTAGCCACTCGGCTGCCGGATGTGCGCTTATCGCCGCGCTCCTTGCATGATATGGAGCTGCTGGCCGTTGGCGCCTTTTCACCACTTGACCGCTTCATGGGCAAGGCAGACTATGAGCGCGTGATGGAGGAAATGCGCCTGGCGAATGGTGCGCTATTCCCCATCCCCATCACGCTGCCCGTTAAGAGCGACGAACTACCTAAGAGCGACCAGGTAGTCTTGCGCGATGTGCGCAACAATGCTTTCGCCATCATGGATGTTGAGGAAACCTTCAAATGGGACCCACAAGTTGAGGCCCAAAAGGTGTTGGGGTCTACAGACCCGCGCCACCCCTTGGTCTCTGAAATGATCCGCTGGGGTGACATCTGCATTTCAGGCTGCTTGCAAGTATTCGATCTGTCGATATACAGCGACTTTGTGGAGTTGCGTCGCACCCCTGCTCAAGTGCGCAGCCTACTGGAGCAGATGGGCAACAAGAACGTGGTCTTCTTCCAAACTCGTAATCCCATGCACCGCATCCATGAAGAACTGACCAAACGAGCGGCAGAGAAGGTGCAGGGAAGCCTGGTGATCCACCCGGTAGTTGGGCTAACAAAACCTGGAGATGTAGATCACTACACCCGCGTGCGCGTCTACAACAGCCTGATAGAGAACTACTACGACAAAAACAAGACTCTATTGAGTCTTTTGCCATTGGCCATGCGCATGGCTGGCCCGCGCGAGGCAGTGTGGCACGCAATCATCCGCCGCAACTATGGAGCAACTCACTTTATCGTCGGGCGCGATCATGCCGGACCAGGCAAAGATGGCAACGGCAACCCGTTCTACGGCCCCTACGATGCCCAAGAGCTGCTGACCAAGCATCAAGCAGAGGTTGGCGTGGAAATGGTGCCATTCAAGGAGCTGGTGTACCTGGCAGACGAGCAACGCTATGTAGAAGCAGGCCAGGAGCCGGCTGGCGCCAAGATCCTCAACATCTCCGGAACGCAAGTGCGCAATGACTATTTGGCCAAGGGCGAATATCTGCCCGAGTGGTTTACCCGCCGCGAGACCTCGGCCATTTTGATGGAAATGTTTCCCCCGCGTCACAAACAAGGCTTCTGCCTTTGGTTCACAGGATTGAGTGGCGCAGGCAAATCCACGGTTGCACAGCTAGTGACCTCGATGCTCATGGAGCGCGGCCGCCAGGTGACTGTGCTGGACGGGGATGTGGTCCGCACTCACCTTTCCAAGGGTCTAGGTTTCAGCCGCGAGGATCGTGATGCCAACGTCCTCCGTATTGGTTTTGTGGCCGGCGAACTGGTGCGCCAACACGGCGCTGTGATCGCCGCAGCGATCAGCCCCTTTCGCGCGGCGCGCAATGAGTGCCGCAAGATGATTGGCGAAGATCGTTTTATTGAGATCTTTGTCAATACTCCTGTTGAAGTATGCGAGCAGCGCGATGTGAAAGGCTTGTACGCAAAGGCGCGCCGCGGCGAGATCACGGGCTTCACGGGCGTGGATGACCCGTACGAAGAACCACGCAACCCCGAGATCAACCTGGACACGGTGAACAACACCGCTGAAGAAAACGCTCGTCAGATCATTCAGTATTTGGAAGAAAAGGGTTTGGTGCTGCCATTTGCCAGTGCGGGCAAACAGAGCTAAACCACGCTTATTCTAGTAAGCGCCAGGCAAATGCCTGGCGCTTTTTACTATTGTCATCTGAGCACTAGTTGCCCCAATGCTAGAGTGTCGTAATCGACAAAGGCTTTGCGCTCAATACGCTTAGTAGGTTAAACTTAGAAGGGGTGCATACAATGCTCTTAAGAATAAACCGAATAACAGAGTTTCAAGTTTGGTTAGTCTATTTCTTGTACACACTGCTTGCAGGGTTTTTAGTTCAGTTCCTTCTCCTTCCGTATATCTTTCCGCAATGGCACGCAGGTGACGGGCTGCTTATAGGCATTGATGCAACGCAATTCCACAGCATTGCCATGGAAACGTATAAAACCCTCATCTCGGCCGGTTGGCAGGACTTTATTCTCTATCCCAGCGGGCAAGTCATTGCTGGGATAGCTGGAATTTTCTATTTCATCTTCGGCCCCACACCAGCAAGTATGTTGCCTTTCAATGCAGGGATGCATGCAGTTAGTGGTTTGTTACTTTACAAAATCCTAAGAGGTTTTTCTGAACAGAAGAGCTCGGCATTCCTGGCCGCAGGTTTCTGCATTGCTTTGCCCTCAACCTTTCTATGGACAACCCAAATGCACAACGAGACGCTTTCAGTGCTGGGGGCGACATGCTTTCTGTTCGCGTGGGTTCAGTTTCAGCAAGCGTTTCACAAAAAGGAACTGAAAAAGTGGTTCACAGCTTTGGTCTTTCTCTTTACGGGCTTGTTTCTTATCGGGCTAGTACGGGATTATCTATTAGTAGTTTACCGCGCGGCATCTTTGCTTCTGGGCACCTATCTGATTCTTCGCGGATTGGCAAAAAGAGAGCACAAATACTTGATCTCAGTTGCGGTCACGCTGCTCTGCTTAGTTTTTATCCAGGGGATATTCAATACTTTTATCCAAGGAAGCGTACGCACTCTCAAACGAGTTCCTACGATCACATACTTAACAAATGGGATTACGCCAGGCACACCTGCGATCACAAATCGTTCGCCATCTACCCCGGCAAGCTGGTGGCAGAAGTCGCATTACATCCCTCAATCAATAGACAATCAGGTTTACTCACTAATCCTGAGGCGAGAAGGCGCCATTCGAAGTTGGAGTGAGGGAAGTACTGGGATAGATACTGATGTGCGAATTACAAGCTCACGAGAAGCTATTCTTTACACTCCACGAGCTTTACAAATAGCCCTTTTGTCTCCTTTTCCCTCCCAATGGTTCGAGGATGGGGCGAAAGTGGCGAGCAATTTTATGAAGTTGATTGGTTCAATTGAAATCTCTGCGTTCTATATCATCTATGTATTTTTTGCACTAGGAGCCTACAACTGGCGAGGGCGGCCGGCGCTGCATCTAATTATCCTACACTCGATCTTCTTTCTTACGGTTTTTGCAATTGCCACGCCAAACGCTGGTAATCTGTATCGCTTTAGATACCCCTATCTTATTCCTATCGTTGGCTTGGGCTTGACATACTTTTTAGACAACTACTTGCACAAGTTCCGTACCTCTTTATAATCTATGGAATGCTGCTGATTTTCAAATCTTTTTGGCGCGCAATAAAGCCAGAAATTCCCTTGTTAATAATTCTTTGTTTTGCTCTTTCCATTCGCTTGTTTAACTATTTAGGAGTAGTTCGTGGTGATGATTTTGACTACTCCTTATCTGCATACCAGGTTTCGCAAGGGCTGCTTGATTCATCCTCAGGGGGACCTTCAGGTTCTAATCGCCCGGGCGTTTACTTACCAGTAGCAATGATTTATAAGATTTTTGGTGTCAGTGAATTTTCGGCTACACTTTTTCCTTTGCTTGCCTCACTGATTACCATAATCTTTATATATCTAACGCTTAGACAGATAGCTGACAAACCTACAGCTCTTGTGGGCGCATTTCTGTGGTCCATCTTTCCATTGGACGTCTTCCTGGCTACAAATCTAGATCCAGAAGGACCTTTGGCGATGGCGACGGCTGGAGCTGTCTATTTCTTTTTGCAAGCCACTCACAGGGCAAACAATCGCAAACTGATAAATAGCGCGGTTAGCATAATCTTTGTCTACTGGGCGCTGCAAATCAAGTTATCCGCCACTCCGCTGCTGATCGCGCTAGCTGTCCTAGTTTTATTTAGGTCTCGAGAAAAAATCCAGAGCATTCTCAAACCAATTCCCAGGCGTTTCGTTCTAGCCGGCATCCTGATTGCCTTGTCTGGGTTTGCTTTACTAGCAGTTCCAATCAACATGGCTGCTCGCCCCCTACCCATTCTAATAAACAACATTGAACTCACAGCCTATGACATTTTGCCAGCCTGGCTGACGGGTAGATCGAATACGGTATACCGTGACATCGTCGGCAAGGGGAATTGGGCAAGCAACAGACGCGAGGCAATAGTATCTATTCCTGTTTCTGGCAAAATTCTTTCGGAAACGTCGCAGCGCTTTGTCTCTTTCGACCCGTTCATTCTGCTCGCGCTCGTTGGAGCAGCACATGCAATTGTGAACAAAGATAAGCGAGCGTATGTTCCCTTAATATGGCTGGGCACCTTGCTCTTCTATCTTGAGTGGGGTTCATTCCCAACACGATTTGCATTTCCTCAGTTACTTATTTACTCCCCTCTACTATATTGGGTTGCAGAGGACAACTTTCTTTATCTTGCGGTACCCCTAGTGCTTGTTGTTTCACTTTATCTTACAAAGGTTCTCCGTGGAAATTCTCTGCGCTCAATCTATATCGGCATTGTCTGTGCTCTGGGTACAGTTTTATTGCTAGCCAATTGGCCAACCAGTTTGCCGATTGGCAATCTTCCGGCAGCAGGCCTGCTGCTCACAGTGATATATGCTGCAGTCAGCGCGCGCCTTGTACGGGTTCGAAGGGACCATGCGATGTTGGCGATGATCTTGCCTGTCATGGCAATTGCGACGCTAATGCCTTCGGCACATTACAGCTCTGTCAGCTTCTACAAAGAGAAAGCTCTGAGAGAAAATCTTCGACTAGCAATTGGCTACATGGAAGACGATCCAGAGGAACTGATTTACGCCCCAAGCGTACAGCCCCGTCTAGATTTTTATTCAGGCTATAAGTATTCGACGGGAACTGAGGGCGGCGAAACTCTTTTTACAACAGAGCGGGAGTTAGTAGAGCAAAATGGCGGTTATGAAATAATGCGAGGAAGATGTGATCAGCCGGCAGGAAATTTCAATGAATGGCCGACGGTCACTTTTGGTGAGCCTAGCTCAGATGAGTGTATAAGTATAATACATCACCTCTCTGCCCGACAAGCCAGCGAGCAACTTGAAAGGATACGCTCAGAATTTAAACCCAACAATGAGTACCAACTCGTTGAATTTTTGCAAGCCTCAGCACAGGCAGAAGATACTGAAGCATTTTTTGCAACCCTTTCCCTTTACGTAGATCTCTTTCCAGATACTGCACCGATCCAAAAAGCATCACTTCTGGCTACAGAAGCGGTCAAGTCTGCACCAAGCGAAATGACGGAGACCATAGACTTGCTCAAATTAGAGGCTAGCGACTGGCTGATCTCACCATTGCTTGGGCTGTCTTTCAGCAATACAGAAAACGGAAATGACAGGACTATGGTGATTGCGCTTCAAGAAGTGAGCCCAGAAGCTCAAACTGCCAGCATCCAAATCAATCTAGAGCCTAAAAGCATTTATCTCCTTGAGCTCGAGGCTCAGGGTTCGTTGCCGATCGATTTGGTCCGGTTCCCCGATCTAAGAATCCCCGATTCATACGGAGACCATTGGGAACATAATTTCGGCTTGACAAGCTATTCAATTATCTTTGTTACTCCACCCAGCCTAGATAGCTCGGAACTAACCACGCTCGAGCTCTTCCGGGTCTATGACCACGGATCAATTGAATTCCGGTCAATTAATCTCACCAGAGTTCCCGCAGGTGGGTGGTGAAAGTAGTGCCCAAGCTAACGCGCTTGCCATCAGTGTTTTGGCTAGCCGGGATCATTCTCCTGGGTCTGCTGGCAAGAGCTATTCTCTTTGACGGCGTAGTCTTTCTCGAAAGCACTAGCACTAGCTTCAAGGCCTGGGAACTCGCCAGAGTATTTGAAACCAATGGATTTGGAGGACTCAAAGAAGCTCTAAAATACATACTGGAACTGGACAATGAACTCAGGGCGCTGGTTGTTATGCAAGGGCTTGTTTATGGCTTGTTTGGGGCAACCGAACTCACGAGTATTCTTCCGATGTTCGTTTTGTATGCTTTATCGACAATCGGGATTTATTTAGTTGGCAAACAATGGCTAAATGAAGCAAGCGGACTGGCAGCTGCACTTCTGTGGACAATTCTTCCACTTTCCATTTTCTTTTCAATTATCTTTGCCCCCACCGCCCTCTTGCTCACGCTTGACATCGCAGTCATTTGGATATACTGGTTAGCTAGTGACAAGCAGTCGTCCTTTCTCTACATTCTGGCAGTTTTACTGCTGGTTATGGGCATTTCTTCTTCATGGGTAATCTTTATCCCGACATTGGCTTTACTCGTTTTGTGGCACAGACCGGTACTCCTCAAAAGAATACCCTTTGAACCCATTCTAATAGCAGGTCTTCTATTGCTTCTCTTCTTTGGAGAAGAAATTTTGCAAGCGTACTATCAGCTACTTCTTCCACTTGACAATCTCTGGATCCTGCCCCTTTTGGCGCTAGCCTTGGTTCTCTCTCAAGCTTCAAGCGGACCATCATCACGATTGCTTCAGTGGCTAAGCGTTAAATCCTTATGGCTGTTTGCAATCACGCCCTTCATTAGTCAAAGCGGCGGATTGATACCCCAAGGAATGTCAAGTTACTGGGCGATGATCATTCTGCCTGTACTCCTCATCCTGGGATGGGAATTGCTTGGTCGGGATAGAGACAGAAATGTCTTCTTTCCCTTTGTGTTAATCCTTCTCGGCTCATGGTTTATTGTCATGCTGCTGACTGAAGATTCACAAGCGGTCCACATGCTTTCAGGTATTTTTATTGGCCTATCCTCCCTAATGGCATTCTCGCTCTTTCTGCTGACATCTGTTTCAAGGAAAACAAGGGTGGCTTTGCTAGTCGTGGCATTTGTCACATTTGGCATTTCATCGAGTGCAATAGTCCGCACATATATCGCTAGTTACGGGAAGCCCATATTACAGCTAAATCAAGCTTGGGACTTTTTGTCCGATAAAAGAGAAGAGCAACGCGTAGTTGTATTTGCCGAGGAATCTCTCTATACAGGACTGATGTTTAAAAATCAGTTTGGAACTTTGCGCCAGGAAAATAAGAGGCCTATAGAAATCCTGCTCTTAGAGCATATCTCCGCCCCAAAAGAAGGACAGTTTGTATTACTGACCCAGGAGCGGCTTTCCTCGCTTGGGGCTATTCCTACTACCTGGGAGCTCCTAAATGAGTTCGCAATCCCTGGCGCCACTCCTATGCTAATCTACAGTGCGCCATAATCGATCAGCTACGATACCAATCTTGACTGTCCGCAGTTCAGCCTTGGTGACACGACCAAAGGCAAAAACACTGAGCAGCCCTCCAGCAGGCTAAACACCAAAAAGTGTCTTGCGCACTTCCTTAAGCTGACTGCCCTGGGTTCTAGCGGTTGGTCATTAAAGCAGGCCGAGAACGAATCTGTGACGTTTGATATAATGAATTTTTACGCGGGTGTCGCCAAGTGGTAAGGCACTTGCTTCCCAAGCAAGCATTCGTGGGTTCGAATCCCATCACCCGCTCTAGTCTGCAATTTTGTGCAACCAGTCCCGCATTTGCGGGTTATAACCTCCATGTTGAAAGAACGCCGAGCCAAGATCGTTGCCACGCTGGGGCCATCCAGCCAGGATAGTGCCACGCTGGAGCGCATGATCGCTGCTGGCATGAGCGTAGCACGCCTCAATTTCTCGCACGGAACCCATGCGGAATACGCTCAGCTGATCCAGCGAGTACGCGAGGCGGCCGAAAAGCTGGATGCCCCGGTGGCTATTTTGCAAGATCTGCAAGGCCCGAAGATCCGCGTAGGCGACCTGGCGAACGGCAGCGTCATCCTCACCCGGGGTGACTGGATCACGCTCAGCACGATCGATGACAGCAACGGCGCTATCCCAGTAGATTTTGCCGACCTCCCCCGCTTCATAAAAAAAGGTGGGCGCATTTTGCTTGACGATGGCCGGCTGGAGCTGCGCGCCGGCGATGTGACCGATAGCACCATTCAGGCAGAAGTCATCATCGGCGGAACGCTTAAGTCAAACAAGGGCATCAACTTGCCAGGCGCCTACATTGATGTGCCGGGCCTGACCGCTAAAGATGAACAGGACCTGGCAAAGGGCTTGGAGCTGGGCGTCGACATGGTGGCGATCTCATTTGTGCGGACGGCCGAGGATGTGAACCGCGTGCGCGCTTTCATCAACCAGCACGCGCCGGCTCCTGACCGGATGGATGTGCCTATCATCGCCAAGCTCGAACGCAGCGAAGCACTAGAGAACCTGACAGAGATCGTGGCCGCCGCCAACGGGGTGATGGTGGCGCGCGGCGACCTGGGCGTAGAACTGCCGCCCGAGTATGTGCCGATCGCACAAAAGCAAATCATTGACGCGGCTAACCAAGCTGGCAAGATCGTGATCACAGCAACTCAGATGCTGGAGTCGATGATCTTGAATCCGCGCCCTACCCGCGCGGAAGCATCGGACGTGGCCAATGCCATCTTTGACGGCACGGATGCGGTGATGCTCTCCGGTGAGACCGCCATGGGCAGCTACCCAGTTGAGACAGTGCGCATGATGGAAGCCATCATCCACGAGTCTGAGCTGCACCAATACAAATGGGGCCACTGGAAGGGCAGCGAGCCATCCTTGGAGCGCGAAGATGCGATCTCAATCACACGCGCGGCGCGTGAACTGGCGCAAGACGTGAATGTGGCTGCGATCACAGTCTTCACCGAGTCCGGCCGCACCGCCCTACTGATGTCCAAGGCCTTTCCGCGCGTTCCCATTCTGGCGCTGACTCCGGAGCATAAGACCTATAACCGCATGGCAGTCTACGCGGGCGTGCTGCCGATCATGGTAGCACTCTCTCACAGCATCGACGAAATGCTGGAGAGCATTGAGATCAACACGCTGGGACTACATGGCTTGAAACCCGGCCAGAAGGTAGTAGTGATCTCAGGCTACCCAATTGGAGATATGCGCCCCCCCAACCTGGTGATGCTTCATACACTTGGGCAGGATCGCAATAAGCTGTACAAGCGTGAACTATCGTCAAGATAACAAAAAGCCCTGGCAACCAGGGCTTTTTTCTTACCAGCCAATTCGTTTGCGGTTGATTGGAATGCCTGGTGAGGCCAATCGTTGGGACAAAGCGTAGCCAGCATACGCTAACGCACCACCAGTTGCCATCACGATCAAACCCTGCAACATTAGTGGTCCACTGACGAAATCGAGCGCTCCACCGGCAATCGCGCTTCCCAAGGCTGCTGCAGCACCGCCCTCTTGCAGGAATGGCCCGGCAAACAAAGCATCCACAAACTGTAATGAGAAAACTTCAAGTCCAAGGCCAAAGATAAAGGTTATAAGGCCAGCGAACAGAAGCGGGCCGCCGAACCATGCTAATGCTCGTCGCCAGTTTTGAGTTGCCAGCAGGGCGCCCAGCAAGCCGATCCCCACGACTGCCAGCCAGCCCCACAGCAGCACGCGGCGTAGCTGCACCAAGCTATCCTTCAACTCGGCCAGCTCTTCAGGCGCCCCAGCCAACTGGCCCAACGCGCCCACATCCACAGTAGAGGGCGCCTGGCTCAGGCTCACTTCGAAAATGGCACCGGCGTTATCGATCAGGGCCGAATAGACCGGCTCCGGTGGGCGGCAACCACTGATCTGGCCTAATAGAGTTTCAAACGATTGCAACGCACCCAGCACCATGCTAGCCACTTGGCTGCCACTACATTCCGGCAGGGCATCCATCACAACCCCCAACACAGGCCCAGCATTCTCCTGCACATTGGTCTTCCAGCCATCGAGCTCAACCTGAATTTCCGGCAAGGGAGCATCGCCATCCAGCCACTCGGTGTAGCCGTTGACCACATCGTCTACTGTATTCTCCACCAAGTGAGTCGGCATAGTAAGCGCAGTGATCGTACGCCAATCATCTTCCGACAGCTCAGAAAGTGTATTGCGCACGAACGCCCCGGTCAGCGTGTCCTGGCCATCTTCGGACATGAATACTTGCCGGGTGAGCTGTTGCGCTAATGCTGAAGCCATCTGCCCACTGAGCAAGTGCTCTCTCACCATGGTCTTGGTTGCTTCCGCGTCAAATACGAGCGTGCTGAGCTCACGAAAAGCCAAGCTTACGGGGAGGAATAAAACAAGGACGGCGAGGGCAATCAAGCCGATCGGACGCAAGATGAATTGTCGCAAGAAACACTGCCTCCAGAAGCAGGCGACTTAGAAACGCCTGCCGATCAAGTGATTCTATCGGGCTGCGCTGCCATCCACAAGCACAGCAAAATAAGCGTTGCCCCAACTGCAAACTGGAGCGTAAGCGGATCCCCTAGCAGGCTTATTCCAAGCCCGGCGCCGACGAGCGGTTGTGCAAAGAACGTGAGACCTGCCGTGCCCGCTGGCAGCATGGTAAAAGCCTTGTTCCACAGATACGCTGCAACCGCAGTGGATACCAGGCCCAGATACGCGACGCCAGCAAGTATTGCGGGAGTGAGTGGGCCAATTGACTGCACACGCAATTCAAACGCGGCTGCGGGCACAGTGACCATCAAGCCGCCCAGGAAGGCGACGAACGTAAAAGCCACTGGATCCAACTCTTGTGCAGTTCTGCGCACCAAGACGGAGTACAACGCCCACGTTGCAGCCGCCCCTACCAGCAGTATATTGCCCAGCCAGAGCTGTGAATCAAAGCGTGCCTGAAATGGATCGATCACCAGCAGGACACCTACAGTAGAAAGCAGCAACGCCAGCAGGTGGCGACGACCGATCTGCTCCCTCAGCACAAGCCAGGCAAACAAAAACACGAAAGTTGGTGTAGATGCTGTGATGACTGCCCCATTGGTGGCAGTCGAAAGATGAGTGCCAGTGAATTGGAAACCAAGCGAAATGCCATAGCCGAGTATGCCAACCGCTAGCAACCGCACCCAGTGGCTGCGGCTAAGCCGCGGCCAGGCGTGCCGCCAGCTTAGCCAAACAGTCAGACTGGCGATGCCCAGCACCAGGCGTAAGGTCAGCAAAGTGAACGGCGGCACGACCTCAAGCACGACTTTGCTGACAACATACATGCCGCCCCAGATGGCTGCGGCCAGCAAACCAAACACAATGCCGATACGGCGGTTTGTCATCCAGGCAGGTTACTTGCGCTTGAGCAGGAACAGAGTGCGCTCAGACTCGGCGATGCTGGCCTCAGCCTCAATGTGATAGCGCTGCCCAAAGGCGTGCCGGAAACCATCGAGCGTATATTCGTCAAAGATGTCTTTGCGGGCAGCCAGCAGGCGGCGGGTCTGCGAGTCGCTCTTGGGCACGAACTCAATGATCAACCAAGGGGCCAGCCCGGCGAAAAACTCCGCAATGCGACCCAACGCCAGATTGTTGCCGATGGCCAGATGGTGGACCAGGGCCAGCGCCATCAGTGCATCCGGGCTGCCGCGCTCCGCCAATGTGTGACGTTCACCATAAGCCCAGCCAGAAGCCGGGCTGGGGTTCACCAGGTCAATCTGTAATGGCAGCAAGTTTTGCTCTTTGTTGGCTTTAGCCTGCAAATAGTTCTGCTCGACTGCTGCAGGGTCATAATCCTGCGAGACGGTGAAGATGCCCTGGCGGCTGGCAATGCGACTGTATAGGCCATTGTTAGCGCCCAGGTCCCACACTGTCTTGGGAGTGATCTTCTTTAGATACTGCTCCACCAACTCAGCCTTATGACGCTCAGCGGCGTTGCTATAGTTGGTTTCGGCGTAGTAATTGCCCCAGGCGCTGCCGGCAGGCTTCCACTTAAGACCCTGCACGGTATTACGCAAATGGTCGATCAGGCCGAGCAAGGCGGTCTTGGTGAGGCCAGGCTTCCCGCTGCCTGCCTGCGGCTGGGCCGCGCCGGCATAGCGGCGCTGGGCGCCAGCATGCGCATGGATATGCAGTAGCAGACCGCTGTTGAGGCGCGTGTGCCAGGGCAGCAGGCGGGACGCCAGGCTGAGGTCCACCCCATCCAACCAGTTGCGCAGCAACTGGTTGAGGCGCACATCCACATGAGCCATCAGCGCCAACGGGGCCAGGAAGTGCTGGCAGAACTGGCGATACGCCGTCCAGGGCTGGCCTTCAGGATAGATCTCAAATGAAAGGGTGTCCATCAGCACCGGGCGGCCGTTGTGAAACTGGATGTTGCTGTTGTTGGCATCCTTCAGCCACATGCCGTGCTTCAAGGCACGTTTTTGCAGACTGAGAGTCAGGAGCGCGGCATCTTTGAGTTGGCTGAAGCTCCACTCATAGGCGTATGAAATATAGGGGATGCGCTCGGGTTGCAGGACCTTGTAGGCCAACTCTGGATCGGCGGGCGCAACCTTGACCTCGGTATGCGGGACCATCAGACTGCGCTCGGTAACTTCCGCATACAAGCCCGAACTGTGGAGCAGGTCGTAATCCGCCTGATAGCGTTTGTTCACCTGGCGGTACAGCTGCCCTTCCCGCGTAAAAACGAAACCGCTGGGGTCTCGAAAGACTTCAGTTAGTTTAGTTTCAGCCATGCAAGGAGTTTATTCTTCGTTGTCAGGATCAGCGGCGTCTTCGTCCTTATTGCGGCGGAAGACTTTGAACAAGCGACCAATAGAATGGCGGAAAGCATAGCTGACTGCGGCCGCGCCTGCGATGATCAGCTGCAGGATCAGCGAACCGGAGCCCGGATCAAGATACTGGGGGTCTGATGCAGCCGGGATAAAGAGCACACCGGCCAGCAGCCACTTAGAAAGTTCTTCTTTCTTCATTTGAGTTGTTCCTTATAGAGAATTTGCTTCAAAAAGCAACTATAACATCTTACTAGCTCATCAATTCCGCATGCAAGGCCTGTAGCCCCAGGATCGCCTGGCCCAGACGTGTACCCGGCCAGGTAAGCAGGCTGCCGTCCAGCAGGCGAACATGCTGAGTGGGTAATTGGCCCTCCAACCTGTCTGCCAGGTGCTGTGCATCCGCCTCGGCGAAAGCATAAGGCTCGGAGGGCAGCAACGCGGCCCGCGGCTCCCCCGCGGCGATCTCTGCCAGGGTGACGCGCGGATAGCGTGTATCCCGCCCGGTGGCGTGCTCCGGGCGCGTGCCTGCCTGGCCCAGATCAGCGGCCAGAGGGTAACGGCGTTCACGCTCGGCAAAGATGTTGGCAAAGCCACATAAGGCCAGCAGATCATGTGTGAAGGTATGCCGGTTGAGTGTCATCCACCACTCCGGATTGCCGGCCTGGTACCACACCGGCACGAAAACCGGCACAGGCTGCGGCTGCTGGCGGCGGGCGGCAGCCACTTGCTCCGCAAGCTGCTGCACGCAGGCAGCCGCCTGAGCGCCGCCAAACAGGGCCGCCATACTGCCCAGATCGGCCAGGGCGTGCTCCACCGTGCGCGGAAAGTGCATGACGACATTCAGGCCGGCTGCTCGCAGACCCTCAACAGCCTGTTGCGTGTTTTCTTCCTGATTAGCAAAGACAACATCCGGTTGCAGCGCAATAATCTCGGACAGGCGCGGGTTCTTAGTGCCGCCGATGCGCGGCAGGGCTGCCAGCGCATCGGCGGGATGGATGCAGTAGTCGGTGATGCCCACCAGGGCCTCACCGACGCCGAGGTCAAACAGGCTCTCGGTAATCGATGGCACCAGAGAAACGACGCGGCGCATACGTTCAAGTATACAGGTGTGGTTTATGGAACTTAGGTGTAACCGATTCCATAATTAGCTGGTACTAATCTGCTTCTTAAGCAGCCTGCCTATACTGGGCAAAACCTGAGGAGGTAGTGCAATGAACTCGCTTTCACGCAACATTGCTTTCGCCATACTCCTGCTTCTCCTGCTGAGCGCCTGCGGCAGCCCGGCCCCAGCGACCGAGGCGCCTGCTCAAGCCACTGAAACCGAACATGTTGACCACCCCACTCAAGCCCCTGCGCCAACAACGGCTCCTACCCAGGCGCCAGCTGACGAAGGCGGCGGGGCGACTGTGACCATTGCCAATTTCTCTTTTGGCCCCGGCACGTTAACCGTGAAGGCGGGCACTACCGTGACCTGGCGCAACAACGAAGACGCGCCCCACACGGTGACGGCTGACGATGGCAGCTTTGGCAGCAATACCCTGGGTCAGGGTGACAGCTTCAGCTTCACGTTCACCGAGCCCGGCACCTACGACTATCACTGCCAGTTCCACGGCGGCGCCGGCCATGCCGGCATGTCTGGCACGATCGTGGTTGAAGAATAGACTGACTGTATAGCAACAAAAAAAAGCGCCCGCAAAATTGCGGGCGCTTTTTTGTTAGTCGTCGGTCTTGGCCTTGTCGCCGTAGTTGGCTTTGCCGCAGTCGCAACCGCCGTTCTCATGGCGGTCACACGGCGCTTCGCTCTTGCGGCGCAGCGCCTCCAGTTCATCCCACGGCTCGATCTCGTGCTTGAGGAACTCAGCGCGCTTGCCCTCGGGCAGCGCCACCAACACAGCTTGCTTGAGCGGCACCACATCCACCACTTTGCCACGGCCCAGCGGGGTCTGCACTTCCTTACCGCGCTTGGGCAGGGTCTTGCGGGCCTCGACATACTGCTCGTATTCGTAGATCAGGCAGCAGCGCAAGCGGCCGCACATGCCGGTGATCTCGCCCGGGTCGAGCGAGATGCCCTGCGCCTTGGCCATCTTAATGGAGATGGGGCTGAAGTCGGTCAGGAAGGTGGAGCAACAGCGGCTCTCTAAGCCACAGGCGCCCATGCCACCCAGGATCTTGGCTACGTCACGCGGGCCAACCCGGCGCATCTCGATGTTGGTGTTCTTGTAGAGCTTGAGCATCTCTTTGCGCAGCTTGCCCAGGTCTATATCTTTGTCTTCTTCCGTGTTGTAGAGGAAGGTCAGCATTTTGCGGTCAAAGCTGAACTCCGCTTTGACGATCTTGACACCGCGGTAATTCAGCTTAGATGCGGCGGCACGCGCCTCGATCATGGCTTCAATTTCTTTTTTCTGAATATTCTTGTGAACTTCCAGGTCGCCCTGAGAGGCCTTGCGTTCAATGGCCTTCCAGGTACCCTGCTGCGGGGGCGCGGGCGGCTCCTCCAGGCGTTGAACTACCTGGCCGATCTGTACGCCGCGGCTGGTCTCGACAATGGCGTAGTCGCCAGGCTTGAGCTCAGGCTCTTTGCTGGCGTCAAAATGGTACAGCTTGCCGATCTTTTGAAAACGGATGCCGACGATCAGCGGGCTTTGCGCCTGCTCAGCCGGTTGTGGCGAATCAGTCATGTTGTTATCGCTATGGGTGCTTTCACATCCACAGCGCACCTTTCTGCTTTGAGCGAATAGTGAGCAGTGATTAGTGATCAGGAACCCTATTTTGGCACAGTCCTGTTCACTGATCCCTATTCACTGCTCACTCGATTTTAATCGAGAACGCCTGGCTTTGCGCAGCCAAAGCGGCAACCGAAGTGCGCAGGGCAATATCAGCGGCAATTTCGGTGAGGGCGCGGGCGGCAGGTGAGTCGGGATGGCTGATGACGATAGGCTTGCCGCTGTCTCCGCCGGCCCGCACCTGCGGTTCCATAGGCACCGCGCCGATAAAGGGCACGCCAAACTCATCAGCCAGCGCTTCGCCGCCACCTTTGCCGAACACTTCCATACGCTTGCCGTCCGGCAATTCAAGGTAGCTCATATTCTCCACGACGCCCATGAGCGGCACACGCAGCTGGCGGAACATCTCGGCCCCGCGGCGGGCATCGTCGGTGGAGACTTGCTGCGGCAGCGTGACGATGACCCCGCCGCTGAGCGGCGTGGTCTGCGCCAGGCTGAGCTGCACATCACCGGTGCCAGGCGGCATATCGACGATGAGATAGTCAAGCTCGCCCCACTCCACATCATTGATGAACTGGCGGATGGCGTTGTGCAGCATGGGGCCGCGCCACACCATGGCCTGCTCGGGCTTGACCAGGAAGCCGATCGACATCATTTTGACGCCATAGGCTTCAGCCGGCAGCAGATGGCCGCTGGCGTCCGGCGGGGCCGGCAAGTGCTTGACACCCATCATGGTGGGCACATTGGGGCCATAGACGTCTGAGTCGAGCAGGCCAACCCGGGCGCCCGCCTTGGCCAGCGCGGCAGCCACATTGACCGAGATGGTGCTTTTGCCCACCCCGCCCTTGCCGGAGGCAATGGCGACAGTGTTCTTGACGCCGGCGGCCGAACCCGCCCGCGGGCGTCCGTCACCAGGCACTTGCAGGGCAAATTGCAGGTCGATCTTCTTGGCGCCAGCTTTCTCGAGCGCCTTGCGCACGTCTTTCTCGATCTCAGCCAGGAAGGGATGATGAGGGCTGACCAACCCAAGTGTCAGGGAAACGCTATCGCCCTTGACGTCTAGTTTTTGAACCGCATTCAGCAGCACAAAGTCTTTTTGAACAGCCGGCTCTTTAACTTTAGCAAGCGCGGCGAGGACAGTTTCGTTAGTGATCTCTTTGGACATATTATGAATTCTAACTCGGTGAGGCTAATCCTACTCAGCAGCTTCTTCTAGATCCTTCGCCGCCTTATCGATCTGTTTGAGCAGCGCCTTCTCACCGCCACGGAAGCGGCGCACATTGTCTTGCGAGCATTCTGTGCAGCCCTTCATGGCGCGGAACGAGTCAGCGTTGCAGTTATGGCAGCCGTTGACCCGCGCCATAGCCAGTACGAACACCACCGCATCCTGGCCATCCGGGCCGGCTTTGTAAGCCTTCGCGGCGGCAGCACGCCACGCCGCCCCGTGCAGATCACGGATGGCGGGGGTCACGCGTAGCGGATAGAGCAGCTCAGTATCTTCGTTATACATTTGCCTATTACAACGAAGCGAGGCATAACCTCGCTTCGTGTCTTTCAGTAGTGACTTTCTACTTACTGCGCCGGCGTGCTGCCTGCGGCAGGGCCATCGGCCGGCTTGGCAGCGGCCGCAGCGGCTTTGGCCGCGGCGGCGGCAGCCTTCTTGGCGGCTTCCTCAGCCTTCAGGGTCTCCTCGCGGTTGTAGTTCGTGGGACGAATGCCGGCATAGTAGCTGGCGGGCTTGGAGAGCTTCTCTTTGTTGAAGATGTGCTCAGCATGGCGGTCGAACGAGGCCATCTCGTAATCATGGTCCATCTTGATGGCATCGAACGGGCAGTATTCCGCACAATAACCACAGTTCATGCAGATATCCACATCGATGAAGAAATCCACCGGCTCAGGCACGGGGCGCTTGGTCACGGGGTCTTCCGTGCGCACGATCCAAATACACTGCGGCGGGCAGACTTTGGCGCAGATACCGCAAGAGGTACAGCGGTCATGCTTGTTGCCTTCCTCGTCTACATCGTAGACGAGGAAAGGTACAAAACGAAACTCCTCGGGCACCGGCAGCTTCTCTTCCGGATACTGCACGGTGAAGATGCCTTTGGTGTCCTTACTGCGGCGGTGCTGGATGCCCTCTTTCGAGTAATAGCGGTTGCGGCCCAGCCACTTAATGTCTTCGACATACGAGTCGATGAAGTGGGTCAGGGTCACCCACATGCCTTTGAGAATACCAAGTCCGTACATAGTCTTTATCTCCAGCCTGCCTTAGCGGTCTACTTCGCCAAGCACAATGTCAATGGAACCGAGGTTGACCACTACGTCAGCCACCTTTTGGCCTACGCACATCTTCTCGAGCACCGTCAGGTTGATGAAGCTTGGGGCGCGCACATGGTAGCGAGCCGGGTTGCCTTTGCCGTTGGAAACAATGTAGAAGCCCAACTCTCCCTTAGGGCCTTCCACACGGCCATAAGACTCGCCAGCGGGCACACGCACCTGGTAGGGGTTCTTGCCGTTCATGATCTCGCCGCCAGGCAGGTCTTTCAACGCCTGGTTGAGGATCTGCAAGCTCTGGCGCATTTCGTCGATGCGGATCATGTAACGGTCGTACACATCGCCATGCTGGCGCACCGTAACATCGAACTTGAAACGGTCATAGATGCTATAGGGGTCCGCGCGGCGGACATCGTACGGCACGCCAGAGGCACGCAGCACGGGGCCAGCCGTGGAGAAGGCGATCGCCTCCTCCGGAGTGATGACGCCGATGCCCTCGGAGCGGCTGCGCACCAGCTCGTTCTCGGAGAGGTAAATGTCCAGCTCGTCGATCTTGCGCGGCAGGCGCTCGGTCACGAGGGACTTAATCTTCTCCAGCACGCCTTCGGGGAGATCACGCGCTACCCCACCGAAGCGGAAGTAGTTGCACATCATGCGCGAGCCGGTGGTGGCCTCGAAGATATCCAGGATCAGCTCACGTTCAACGATAGCGTACAGCGCCGGGGTGAAGAAGGCGCCCAGGTCGTTCAGCAGGAAGCCGATGGCCCATAAGTGGTTGCTGATGCGGGTCAGCTCAGCCATGATGACGCGGATGTACTCGGCGCGTTCAGGCGGAGCGGCCTTGTCGCCCATCAATTTCTCGACGGCGAGGGCGTAGCCGAAGTTGTTGCTCATGGAGGACAGGTAGTCGAGGCGGTCGGTGAACGGCATGTTCATCGTCCAGGTGTTGCGCTCGCCGATCTTCTCGTGATTGCGGTGCAGATAGCCCATCACCGGCTTGAGCGCCACGATGGTCTCACCATCCAGGCGCACGGCCATCCGGAACACGCCGTGCGTGGACGGATGCTGCGGGCCGAGGTTGACGACTACCTGCTCGGTGTCAATGTCTTCGCTATATTCACGGGCGGCGCGCTCCAGCACTTCGTAGAGCTTGGGGTCATCGGTTTCTTTGAAGCCCGTGGGGTCAAAGCCTTGGGGATAGGCATTATTCTTGTTGAAGGGGTTGCGGTCCTCAATGCGATAGACCTGGCCTTCAGGCCAGCGGTTCTTAAACGGCTTAACCTCTTCTTCGAAGTAGGCTTCCTTCCAGTCCTTGCGCATGGGGTAACCGGCAAAGCCCTCCCACATCAAAATGCGGCGCTGGTCAGGATGGCCTTCAAAATTCACGCCATACAGGTCATACGCTTCGCGCTCCTGGAAGTCAGCGCCAGCGTACAGCGGCGTGAGCGAGGGCACGGTCGAGTTCTCGCGGGGGGTCTGGACCTTCAGTTCCAGTGCCCCACCACCGGTGGACTTGTAAAAGTGGTAGACCACTTCGATAAAGTTTTCGGCGTTCGGGGCGTCAGAGTAATAGTCGACTGCGGTGACAGAGGAGAGATAGTCGTAGCCCATCTCATCACGCAAGGCAGTGGCGACTTCAATCAGCTTGCTGGTGTCTACCAAAAAGCCAGCATAGCCAGGGCGCGCGTCTGCCTTTACGGCATCCGGGAAGCGCTTCTCCAGCTCGCTCTTTTCAACGGGGGCGGCAGTTGTAGCTTCAGTCATGCTTGCCTCTTAGCTGGCCGCTTCGGCGGCGGGTGCGGGAGCAGCAGGTGCGGCCGCGGGAGCGGCAGGCTTCTTGCTGGTTTCCTGCTTGATGAGTTCATTGTCACGCGGGTCGATCAGATCCGGCCCGAGCAGCGGCACAGGGATGGCCGGGATGTCTTCCTTGCCGTACCAGCGCACCTGGGTGATGGATTCGGAGTCGATCTTCTCCTGCAATTTCATCAGGCCGTGCAGCAGGGCTTGCGGGGTCGGCGGGCAGCCGGGAACGTACACATCCACCGGCACATACTGATCCACACCCGAGACTACGTTGTAGCCCTCTTTGAACGGGCCACCGCCGGAGGCGCAGGCGCCCATCGCCAGCACGTACTTGGGCTCAGGCATCTGGTTATACAGACGCACGATCTGCGGGATCATCTTCTTGGTGACGGTACCGGAGACGATCATGAGGTCAGACTGGCGCGGGCTGGGGCGCATCACTTCCATACCGAAGCGCGCCAAGTCATAGCGGCTGGCGGCGGTACAGATCATCTCGATGGCGCAGCAAGCCAGACCGAACATCATGGGCCAGACGGAGTAGCGGCGGCCCATGTTCCAGATCTTGTCCAGCGTGGTGATGGCCACGTTCTGCCGCAACTCAGGCGGAACCTCGTAGCCGGCGCTGTTCACGGTGGGATTGGTATCAGTCATGTACGTTCATCTCCACTAGCGTTGTCCACTACCCCGGTTCACACCGGGTTGATTTCCTCAAACCACTCCTGGTAAATTGCAGCCAGGATCTCATCATTCGCCAGCTCCGGATCATCCACAAAGCTGGGCAGAGCGATCGTCCACTGAAAGATCTCACCCAATGAGACGTTTTCCAACGTCTCATGCGGGTATCGCGCTTTCAACGCCAGCACGATCTCATATATGGCGTCCCAATACAGTTGCTGGGCCATCGCTCCCGATTGTTCTTTCGTTCACATTATACATGGTTGAACATTTGAGTCAACGCCTGTGAATAAAGTAAATATTTATTTGCTAAAATATAGCGTGCAATCTACTCGCCAAAGCATCCTGGACTATCTGGCTTCCCGCGGCAGCGCCAGCGCCCAGCAAATGGCGCAGGCCTTCGGCATGAGCACGCAAAATCTGCGCCGCCACTTGCGCATACTGGAGCAGCGCGGCCTGATCGCCGTCAGCCAACCCGCAGCCAGCGGCCGCGGGCGTCCACAGCTGACCTACTCCCTCACCGCGCAGGCCCAGCCTGACCATCTGGCCGGGCTCAGCAGCGCCTTGCTGAGCGGCCTGCGCCCAGCCAGCCTGCGCCCGCTGGCACAGCGTCTGCTGGGCGGGGCGCCCCGCGCAGCCCGCAATACCAGCCAGCGGCTGGTGGCCGCCATGCGCCAGCTGGAGCCAATGGGCTACCGGCCGCGCTGGGAGGCCCGCCCTGGTGGCCCACAGGTGGTGCTGGGCCATTGCCCGTTCGCGGCCATCATCGATCAGCACCCGGAGCTATGCCAGGTGGACGCGCACATGCTGGAGGAACTGCTAGGTACTGATGCAGAACAAGCCAGCAAGCTGCAGCCTGGCCCACAGGGCACGCTGCAGTGTGTCTTCCGAATCAAAGAGCGCCGCAGTTAGCGGCGCTCTTTTTTGGTACTGAAACTAGGGAAACAGAGATGGCAAGTTGAGGCCAATATTGACCCCACCCGAGCCTCCGCCCACCCCCACTTGCAGGGTATCTAGCACATTGAGGTTAATGCCGTCAGCCTCATCGCCATTCTGCTCGTTGCCTCCCTGCAGGTCTAGGTCGACCTGAAGCTGGACATTGCCACTATCGACATCCGCACCGACATCCAGCTGAGTGCCGACTGCAGGCACTTCGACGCCAAGGTTCGGCGACAGATCACTATTGTCGCTGCCCTGCCTGGGGGCGGCGGTGGGGGTCGCCTTACCGAGATCGAGGTTCACGATCCCAGCCTCGCCCAAGCCGGTATCCACACTCAAGCAGAGCAGACCCAGCAAGCAGTGATTGCCGCCTGTTCCCACTGAGCCATTGCCGGGCGGATCCTGCGGCCCGCCCGTGGTGGGCGGCGGGTCTCCGATGGGAGGCAGGACCCCGCCGCCGGGCGGTAAGCTCGGCCCGCCGTTGTATACGATCAGCGGCGGCTGGCCGGCGCGTTGCGGCCCAAAACTGAGCGAAAAATATGGTGAAGTAATTTGCAGGTGGCTGGCAAAAGCCCCTGCAATGCATAATGCTGGCACCAGGAATAATGTGAGCAGCAGTGCAAGCCAGCGCCAAAATGAAGATGTACGTCCCTGCATAGCAATCCCTCCCTGGCGCTTTTTCGTGATCTCATTTTATGAAATAGTCTGCGCAAAAAAATTAACAGCTTTGAAAATAGACTAAGGTCTATCCTGAATAGACTTGTCATTCTTGCTAACCGCCCATTCATCAGTTGCCAAAAGCAAAGTGGTAGCATTTATTATTAGCGTCCTTATGCGTACTCTGCTCCGCTGGCTGTCCCTCGCCTCACTATTCCTCATCAACGCTGCCCCTGCTTATGCTCCCGCGCCGCAAGGCTCCCCGAGCGAAGTGGTGGCGCTTATCAACGCCTACCGCGCGGAGTTCGGCCTTCCCCCCTACGAAGAGAATCCCCTGCTCTACCAGCTGGCCCAGGGCCAGGCAGACTATCTAGCCTCCACCCAAGGCGCCACCGGCGGTGACATCCACACCGGGCCGGGCGGCACGCGCCCGCGTGACCGCGCCTATGCGGCGGGTTACGGCGGCGGCTCCACCATCTTCATCTCAGAGATCGCCAAGTATGGCATGGGCGAAACCTCCCAGAGCGCCATCAACTGGTGGAAGCAATCCCCGAACCACAACCCCACAATGATCGCATCCACCTATATCCATATTGGCTGCGGGGTAGCCAATGATGGAACGACGCGTTATTACTTTGTGTGTGTAACCGGCTATAGCGCTGGCGGGGTGCCGTCCACTGGGTCGGGCACGCCTGCTGTATCCGGTGGGCAAGGCAGCCAACCTCCCGTCCAGATCATGATCCCGGTTACCAAGGCCGAGCCACAACCTGACGGGTCGATCATGCACATCATCCGCACCGGCCAAACGCTATGGACCGTGGCAGCGGTGTACGAGGTGCCGCTGGAGCAGCTCCTTGAGCTCAATGGCTTCACGGAATGGGAAGTACTGCATCCCGGCGACGAGGTCATGGTGGCGCCGCCGGGTAGCGTAGCCACCAGCGTACCGACGAAGGATCCCAACGCCACGCCAACGGCCACGGCTACCTTGTCGCCAACACCCACCGCCACGGCGACCGTGCTTTCAGCCGCGGATACTGACGCCACGGTGCAAGCCGCCCTGGCACTGGCCCAGCAGGAAGTTCAGCAGGCCAACGAGCAGCGTACCGCCAACAGCAGCGTGCAATTGGTGGTGGGGATCGCCCTGATCAGCATTCTCAGCGTCGTAGTAGCCAGTTTCTTTATTCAGCGGCCGGCAACAGAACCCGAGCCCGACGAGAACGATCCCTTCGCTCCGATCACTTAGCCAGGCTCACAATGGCTTGCCTGTTAGAATCTGCCCGGTATGCCACTCTCCCCCTCTGATCGCAAACAACATTTCCTGGCCGGCGCGCGGGACACCTTCCCGCTGCTGGTAGGCGCCTGGCCGTTCGGCCTAATCTATGGTGCGCTGGGCATCGCCAGCGGCCTGAGCCCGCTGGCTACCGCCGCCATGTCGGCCGTGGTGTTTGCCGGCTCAGCGCAATTCATCGCAGTGAGCCTGGTGGCGGCCGGCACGCCCGTGCTGGTGATCGCGCTCACTACTTTCGTGGTGAACGCGCGTCACATCTTATATGCGGCCACCCTGGCCCCTCAACTCAAGGGATTGAGCACGCGCTGGCTAGCCCCATTGGGCTTCTGGCTCACCGACGAATCCTTTGTGGTGGCCGCCAAGGGTTTTGAAGAACGCGCCACGCCACACGAGCGCAAGTGGTATCTGCTGGGCAGCGAACTGGCGATGTTCCTCAACTGGCAAATTGCCACCTGGGTGGGCATAGCTGCCGGCCAGGCGATCCCCGACCCGGCCAGTTGGGGGTTGGAGTTTGCGCTGGTAGTGACCTTCCTCGGTATGCTGGTGCCGATGCTCAAGGGCAGGCCAGAGCTTATTTCTGTGCTGGTGGCAGCCACCACAGCTCTGCTGGCGATCAACCTGCCCCACCGCAGCGGCCTGTTGCTGGCCGCCGTGCTCGGCATCCTGGCCGGCCTGCTCGCTGAAAAAGCCTGGCCCCGCAAGGAGCCAGCATGAACGAATTCTGGCTGCTGTTCGGGATGGCCGTGGCCACTATGGCCACGCGTATCCCGGTGCTCATTACGCTCAGCCGGCGCGAGTTGCCCACCAGCGTGCGGCGCGCCTTGCATTACGTGCCCCCCGCTGTGCTGGCGGCGATCATTGCCCCGATCGTGCTGCTGGATGAAGGCAAGCCCTACGTTGCCCTGGACAACGCCATGCTGGCGGCCAGCCTGATCGCTATCTTTGTTTCATGGCGCACGAAAAATCTGCTGCTGACCATTGTGCTAGGGATGGCGGCTTTTCTGGTCTGGCGCGCCCTGTTCTAACGGAGGCAAGCATGACTTACGCTCCCCCAAGCCCATCCACTCTTGACTGGCTTCTGGATTCCGACCCAGCCATTTGTTGGCAGGTTCTGCAAGATCTCGCCGATGCACCAGCAGACGCAGTGGCAGCTGAACGTGCCCGCGTGGCAACCGAAGGCTGGGGTGCGCAGCTTCTCAGCCTGCAACAGCCGGATGGCGACTGGGGTGGCGGCGCGTGGATGCACAAGAGCTGGGCTTCCACATTCGAGACCTTGATGCTGCTGCGCGAGCTGGGCTTGGAGCCGCACAGCCAACCTGCCCACAATGCGATCGCCCTGGTCAAGCAGAACAGCAACTGGGGCGAATACCACAACCACGCGCCCTTCTTCGAAGGCGAGAGCGAACCGTGCATCAATGGCCGCGTGCTGGCGATCGGCGCCTATTTCGGTGAAGCCAGCAACAAGCTCGCTAAGCGGCTGCTCAGCGAGCAGTTGCCCGACGGCGGTTGGAATTGCGACGCGCCCGAAAGCACGCACGCTTCATTTAACACAACATTGTGCGTGCTGGAAGGCTTGTACGCCTATGAGCAGGTGACCCAAGACAGCGCGGTGACCGCAGCGCGCCGGCGCGGGGAGGACTACTTGCTGGCACGCGGGTTGTACAAATCTTTGCACACTGGGCAACCTATCAACCTGGACCGCAAGAGCGAGAAAGACTGGCGCAAGATCAGCTTCCCCACTCGCTGGTATTACGACATTCTGTGGGCGCTGGACTATTTGCGCAAAACCGGCGCTGCTCCAGACTCGCGCGCCGCCGATGCAGCCGCACTGATCGCCAGCAAGCAAACTGCCGAAGGCACCTGGCTGCTGGAAACCTATCATGACGGCGCCGAGCATTTCCGCATGGAAACCGTCGAGCAGCCCAGCCGCTGGCTGACGCTGCGCGCCTTACGCGTGCTGCGCTGGTACTCTCAGATCCCCTAGCGGGGAACCGCGCGGCCGCGCCGTCTGGTATTACATAAGCAACCGAGGAAAGCCAAGTCCGTTAATCAAAAGGCCATCGGTTAACCGATGGCCTTTTTTGTACTTCGTTTGGAATGGCGGATTTACTCCACCGTGACGCTCTTGGCCAGGTTACGCGGCTGGTCAACATCCAACCCGCGCAGGCTGGCGATGTGATAGGCCAGCATTTGCAACGGGATGACCGCGGCCACTGGCGACAGCAACGGGTGAGTCTTCGGGATCCAGAGCACATGGTCGGCCAGGGTGGGGATCAGCGTGTCGCCCACGGTGGCCACGGCCACTACCTTGCCGCCGCGCGCCTTGGCCTGCTCGATCTGGCTGATCATCTTCTCATACAGATCATCCTGAGGAGCCACCACGATCACCGGCATATCCTCATCCACCAGCGCGATCGGGCCGTGCTTCATTTCACCCGCCGGGTAACCTTCGGCATGGATGTACGAAAGCTCCTTCAGCTTGAGCGCGCCCTCATAGGCAGTAGAGGTATTAATGCCGCGGCCAAGGTATAGGCAGTGGGTGATGTCTTTGATGGCCTTGGCCACCTCTTCCACTTCAGCCTCGCGCTCCAGGCAGGCCGAGACCCATTCAGGCACATGACTAAGCTCAGCCACCAGGGCACGGCGGGTGTTGTCATCCAGCGTGCCGCGCAATTCGCCCAGTAGGATGGCCAGCATGTACAGGTTGACAATGGGCGCGGTATACGCCTTGGTGGACGCTACGCCGATCTCCGGCCCAGTCTGCATCGAAATGTAGCCATCGGCAATACGCATAGCTTGCGAGCCGATCATATTGATGTTGGCCCACAGCGTTGCGCCGCGCTTGCGGCCCTCAGCCATGGCGGCCAGGGTGTCGGCCGTCTCGCCGGACTGGCTGATAGCCAACACGGCCATCTTGTCGGTGATCAACGGATCCCGGTAGCGGAATTCAGACGCAATGTCGAACTCTACAGGGATCTTGGCAATGCGCTCGATGTACTTGGCGCCGATCTGCCCGGCATACCCCGCCGTGCCGCAGGCGATGATGTAGATCTTCTCCAGCTCTTTGACGAACTTCTCATTGAGCTTGAGGTCGGGCAGCATGATACGACCGGTTTCAAAATCCACTCGGCCAGAGATGGTGTCCGTGAGCGAGCGTACCTGCTCGTGAATTTCCTTCTGCATAAAGTGGCGATACTCGCCCTTTTCAGCCGCAACTGGATCCCAAAAGATGATGTCTACATGCGGCTCGAGGGTCTCGCCCTGCAAGTTGCTCAGGCTCATGCCCTCACGGGTCACTACCGCCATCTGGCCGGATTCGAGGAAGACCACTTCGCGGGTGTGCTCCAGGATGGCCGGCAAGTCAGAGGAAATGAACATCTCGTCCTTGCCAAAGCCCACCACCACTCCACCGGCGTTACCCATGCGGGCTGCCACGATGCGGTCTGGTTGGCGTGAGCTGAAGAGTACGATGCCGTGGTGACCACGGATCATGCGCAGCACCTGGCGGGCAGCGTCTTCCAGACTACCATCCTTTGCCATGAAACGATCCACCAACTGCACGATGACTTCAGTATCCGTGTCTGACTTGAACTCGACACCCTCAGATTCCAGTTCCTCGCGCAATTCCAGATAGTTTTCGACGATGCCATTGTGCACAAGCACCACTTCGCCCGAGGCGCTGACATGCGGGTGTGCATTGCGGACATTCGGTTCGCCGTGGGTGGCCCAACGGGTATGGCCGATCCCCAGCTGCCCATGCAGTGGCTGCTGCTCCACCGTGGTGAAGAGACGGTCGAGCTTGCCAGCATCCCGTCGGATCTCGATGTGCTGATCCTCCAGCACAGCCACCCCGGCAGAGTCGTACCCGCGGTATTCGAGACGCTTTAAGCCGTTCAAAATAATCGGCGTCGCGTCCCGCGGGCCGATATAACCAACAATTCCACACATATGAAGAATCCTCCAACTATGTCTACAGGCCGCTGCTGGAGCGTTTGTCCGCATGGTTGCCCACGCGGCGTTGTGCGCCAGCTCTATCTTGGAGGGAAGTTCGGGGGCGGGTCTCCCGGAGGGCATCCGCTGATCTACGCAAGCTTGTGGGCGGCCTTCGGCCGGCCACTTGCGCTTGCTAATGCAGTTTGGCAAAACCCGCCAAACTGCACTTTCATTCGATTTTCACGGCCGTTAGGCCGCTATCTTCGCTGTGAAGCGTGGAGAAACATGCTTCTCATTTCTCCAGCGCTGGCACTACGCCGCCTTTGGCGGCGTTGTCCAGCGCAAGAACCACTCAACCTCGTCACCCGGCATTTTGCCGGGCCGTGCGCTATTCCCTCGGTGTCAGTTAGCTTCGCTTTGTCTCTATTCACCTCACATTTAACTGGAGTGGGCATGATTATACCCAGCACCTGGCCCAAATTGTTCAAGCCGGGTGAACGCCGGCCGGCTGCATGGTAAAATCACTTGATTTTCTGCAAGGTCTGCCGTACGTTCATACGCTGCCTACATCAATAATGAAGAAGTTGCTTACACCACAAGAGCTTCACCCTGCCCCGGCAGGGTGCTTTACATTGGTATACCCGCGGGGTACCCATGGCCTTTAACCCCCTCAACTGGATCCTTGGTTTTTTCTCGCTGGATATTGGCATAGACCTTGGCACCGCCAACACCCTGGTGTTCGTGCGCGGCAAGGGCATCGTCATCAACGAGCCTTCCTGGGTAGCGGTGGAGAAGAAATCCCGCATCCCCATCATGGTAGGCGATAAAGCGGCCGTCGGCCAGGTGGCCAAGGAAATGTCTGGCCGCGCCCCGAAGAATGTGATGGTCGTGCGCCCGCTGCGGGATGGCGTGATCTCAGAATTTGAGATCACCGAAGCCATGCTGGCCCACTTCATCGGCAAAGCCCATGAGCAGAGCATTGTGCCCCTCCCCCGCCCGCGGGTGGTGGTTGGTGTGCCCACTGGCGTGACCGAAGTCGAGAAACGCGCCGTCAACGATGCGGCCCTGCTGGCCGGCGCCCGCGAGGTCTACTTGATCGAGGAGCCTACCGCCTCCGCCCTGGCTGTGGGTCTGCCCATCAACCAAGTGGGCGGCAGCGTGGTACTCGATATTGGCGGTGGCACCTCAGAGGTGACCGTTTTCTCGCTGGGTTCAGTGGTGGCCAATCGCAGCCTGCGCGTCGCAGGTGACGAGCTGGACCAGGCCATTGTGCAATACATCCGCAACAAGTACAACATCCTTATCGGTGAACGTGCTGCCGAGCAGGTAAAGATCAAAGTTGGCTCGGCCTTTCCCCTCAAGGAAGAGAAGACCACCACGGTACGCGGTCGCAACCTGGTCAGCGGTCTGCCAGAAACGCTGGAGATATCCTCGATCGAGATCCGTGAGGCACTGAGCGGCCCGGTGGACCAGATCATCCAGGCTGTCAAAGAAGCCCTGGATGATGTGCCCGCTGAAATGGTGGGCGATGTGATGGACAACGGCGTGTGCATGTGTGGCGGCGGCGCCTTGCTGCAAGGCCTGGCGGAGCGCCTTAGCGATGAGCTGCGCCTGCGCTGCTGGGTGGCAGATGACCCGCTCACCTGCGTGGCGCGCGGCGCCGGTTTGGTGCTGGATGATCTTGAGGCATATCGCCACTTCCTGATCCAGATGGATTAACAGCGCTTAAGCGCCGTGCCAGCCTGCCCGCAGCCGGCTGACGTTTGACGATATGATTTCTGCGGTTTGTCATGCGCCCCTCTCGTAACAACCCCTACCAACTCGCTGCCCTGCTGGTTGCCGCCGCGGGCATTTTGTTGCTGGCCCTGGGTGGCTATCTTACGCCGCTATTCAACGGCGCCCTTGGCCCCGTAGAGGGCGTACAGGGCTGGCTGTACACACGTTTCCAAGCCATTCAGGATTTTGTGAACGCCCCGGTCAACATCGCCAGCTTGCGCCAGGAGAATGCCGAGCTGCGCGCCGAGAATGCCCAATTGCAAACTGAGATCATTGCGCTTCAACAGCAAGTAACTGAGGGCGAACTCCTCTCTGCGCTGCTGGACTTTGCCCGCGCCCGGCCCGAGAACACCTATCAGGCTGCCAGCGTTATCGGCCAGGATCCCAGCCCCTTCCTGCATTACGTCATCATCAACCGCGGCTCTGATGACGGCCTGCGCCGCGGCATGCCGGTAGTCTCGCAACAGGGCCTGGTTGGCCGCATCACTCAGGTGACTGCTACTGCCTCACGGGTGGAGCTGATCACGGACCCTGGCAGCCAGGTGAGCGTGCGCATGCAGCCGTCTGAGGTAGACGGCCTGCTCAGCGGCAGTGTCACCAGCCAACTGAGCATTGACCTCATTCCGCTGGAAGCCAACCTGCAAGCCGGCGACCTTGTGCTGACCTCTGGTATTGGCGGTATGTACCCTGGCAATATCCTCATTGGCCAGATCAGCAATGTTCGCCGTGAGGCTACCGCCCTGTTTCAAACAGCGTCTGTACAGCCAGCCGTGGATTTCACTCGGCTTGAGATCGTGTTGGTCATCGTCAATTTCCAGCCGCTGGATATCAGCCCCTTACTGGATACCGGGGAGTAGGCTTTGCGCACGCTGACAGCTGTGCTGCTTTTGCTAGGCGCTACTTTGCTCCAAGTCACCCTGCTGCCGCGCATCCGCATGCTGCAAGGCAGTGTAGACCTGGTGCTGATCGTCTTGCTCACATGGATGCTGCAGGAAGATAACCGCCCAGACTGGCGGCTTGGCCTGGTTGCCGGCCTCATGGTGGGCTACGCCAGTGCTCTGCCCGATCTGATATTGATCGCAGGTTACACCCTGGCCGCCCTGATATGCCAACTATTGCACCGTCGTATTTGGCAGGTGCGCATGCTTACCCTGCTGACCAGCCTGCTGCTAGGCACTCTCGCGATCCACCTGATCACCTTGAGCTATCTGTGGCTCTCGGACAATCCACTGTCAGCTGGGGACGCCTTCAATCTGGTCACCTTGCCCACCCTGCTTCTAAATCTCATCCTTCTCTTACCCGTAAATGCTTTAATTTCAGAGTTGAACAAACTGATCGCCCCACCAGCCAACTCATGAATCTACTCGACGGAACTCCCCCCAAAGCCCCGACTTCCCTGGAACAGTGGCGTCTGCTCACCTTCTTCGGTTTCGTGGGGCTCATCTTCTTTATCTTCATCCTGCGGCTCTTTTACCTGCAAGTGCTGGAACACGAGAACTGGCTAAGCCAGGCAGAGGGCAACCGCACCGAAGTCATCAGCCTGGCGCCGCAACGCGGCGTGATCTATGACCGCAATGGGGTCATCCTGGCGCAGAACGAGGCATCCTACAACATTGTTGTTGTACCGGCCGATCTGCCTGCTGATGACGGCGAGGTTGAAGAGATCATCTACGCGCTAGCCAACCTGACTGACCAACCCGTCAGTCTGGGCAGCATCGATGATCCGTTGATCCCATGTGGCACCAATCTGGGTGTCCGCCAGATGATCGAAGTGCAGAACAGCTTCTCTCCCTACGACCCGGTAGCCATCCAGTGCAACGTGTCCCGCCAACTCGCTCTGGCTGTAAAAGAGCGGGCTGTGGATTGGCCTGGCGTCTCGGTCGTAGTGGAGCCGGTGCGCCAGTACCCGACAGGCTCCATGACCGCTGCCATCATTGGCTACCTTGGCCCTATCCCCGCCGCTCAGGAAGCTGAGTTGCGCGCGCTGGGTTTTGTGCCCAACCGCGACAAGGTTGGGTACGGCGGCCTGGAGCTGTACTTTGATGAACTGCTGCGCGGCACCCCAGGCCGCCGCGTTGTTGAAACAGATGCAGGTGGGCAGGTCTTGCGAGACCTGGAGCCTCCGATCGAGCCGGTAGCTGGTGAAAACATCGTGCTGACCATCGACGCTCGTTTGCAATCGGCTGCCTCCGCCATTATTGAAGAAGAGTTGGGTCTGTGGAACACATACTTCCGCGATCTGCCGCGCAGTCACATGACCAGCGGGGTCATCATTGCGATGAACCCCAAAACAGGCGAGCTGCTGGCCATGGTTTCCTGGCCCACATTTGAGAACAACCGCATGACGCGCTTCATCCCGGCGTACTACTACGAGCAGTTGCTGGCAGACGCAACCAAGCCGCTCATCAATCATGCTGCTGGCGCTGAGCTACCCGCGGGCTCCGTGTTCAAGATCGTCACCGCGGTAGGCGCGTTGAATGAAGGCATTGTGACGCCTGAAACCGTGGTCCAAACGCCTGGTTCCATTACTGTTAGCCAGCGTTTTTACGAAGGCGAAGCTGGCCAAAACCGCGAATTTGTGGACTGGAACCGCGCCGGTTTCGGCCAGCTTAACTTCTATGGCGGCATCGCCAACTCCAGCAATGTGTACTTCTACAAGCTGGGCGGCGGCTATGAAGGCGAGATCCCTGAGGGGCTTGGCATCTGCCGGCTGGGCACTTACGCCCGCGCTATGGGCTACGGCAGCGCGCTCGGGGTAGAGTTGCCGTACGAAGTCGATGGGCTTGTACCAGACCCCACCTGGAAACGCCTGAGCCAGGGTGAAAACTGGTCAACGGGTGACACCTACATCACGAGCGTGGGCCAGGGCTATATCCTCTCCTCTCCGCTGCAGGTGCTTGTGTCCGCGGCAACCATCGCCAATGACGGCGCCCAAATGCGCCCCACCCTGCTGCGCCAGATCGTAGACGGGGAAGGCAACATCATTCAAGACTTTGAGCCTGACCTGCGCTGGGATATCACCAAAGACCCGGTCATCGAGCATTATGAAAACCCACAAGGCATCGGCGCCTGCCGCACTACGGGCGAGAAGAGCACAGTAGACCCTTCGGTGATCGATGCCGTTCAGCGCGGCATGCGCGAAGCCGTAACCTACGGCACGCTGGCAGAGCGCTTCGCCAATCTGACCATTGCGGCGGCCGGCAAAACCGGCACCGCCGAGTACTGCGACCAAGTCGCCCTGGCCAACAATCGCTGCCAATACGGCGCCTGGCCCAGCCACGCCTGGTCAGTGGCCTACGCGCCGTACGATGATCCTGAACTGGCCGTGGTGGCTTTTGTCTACAACGGCAGCGAAGGTTCGTCTGTGGCCGGCCCCATTCTCAATCGTGTCATCCAGGCTTACTTCGAGATCAAGTCCATCGACACACAGCTCGGGCTAGCGCCTTAACAAGCTGAATCAGCACGCCCACTCATCTGTTGACTCGTATCTTCAGCGCGCCGCAAACCGCGATGCTATAATTTTTTGGTGAGCGAAGTAGAAGCCATACAGATTGACATCAAAGGCATCCGCGAAGGACTGCTGGTCAGCCTGCCTCAGGGCGAATGGCCCGCGCTAGAGCAAGCCTTGCTGGATGAACTAGCCCGCCGAGGTGACTTCCTGAAGGGCGCCAAGCTCATCATCAACGCCGCCGAGCACGAGCTCAATGTGGCTACTATGAGCCGCCTGCGCGACCGCGTGACCGATAGCGGCCTGCTGCTGTGGGGCGTGCTCAGCAGCTCGGCGCAGACCGAGCGCAGCGCCCAGCTAATGGGCTTGGCCACCCGCATCCACGACGGCGCCCGCCCCCCGGACACCGAGCCAGTTGAAGAGTACGAGCCGGCCGCTCCGCAAGACCTGGGGCCGGATGCCGGCATCATGGTGCGCCGCACGCTGCGCTCCGGCGCCAGCCTGCACGCGCCGGGCCACATCACCATCATCGGTGACGTCAATCCCGGCGCCGAGGTGGTAGCCGGCGGCAACGTGGTGGTGTGGGGCCGCCTGCGCGGCCTGGTGCACGCCGGCGCCGGCGGCAATGAAGACGCCTTCGTCTGCGCGATGGATCTCTCGCCCACCCAACTGCGCATCGCCGGGCACATTGCCATCCCGCCCGCCGAGCGCGGTCAGGTTTCCCCCGAAATTGCCCGCGTGCAAGACGGGCAGGTTATTGCAGAAAATTGGACACTAGGATAAATACGATGACTGGACGCGTAATCACTATCACTTCTGGCAAAGGCGGCGTGGGCAAAACCACCGCCACGGCCAATATCAGCGCCGCGTTGGCGGCCATGGGCCACAAGGTGGTCTGCATGGACGCCGACATCGGCCTGCGCAATCTTGACGTAGTGCTGGGCCTCGAGAACCGCATCGTCTACGATCTGGTGGACGTGGTGGAAGGCCGCTGCAAGGTGCGCCAGGCCATGATCCGCGACAAGCGTCTGGAGGAGCTCTACCTCATCCCCGCCGCTCAGACGCGTGACAAAAACGCAGTCGCTCCCAAAGATATGGTGCGCATCTGCGATGAGCTGCGCCAGGACTTTGACTACATCGTGATCGACTCGCCGGCCGGCATCGAGCGCGGCTTCAAGAACGCCATCGCCCCCGCCGACGAGGTGGTCATCATCACCAACCCGGAAGTTTCGGCCGTGCGCGACGCCGACCGTATCATCGGGCTGGTGGAAGCTGAGCAGAAAGGCCCGGCCAAGCTGGTGGTCAACCGCATCAACACGGATATGGTGGAGCGCGGCGACATGCTGGCGGTCGCGGATGTGCTGGAGCTTCTGGCGGTCGAACTCGTCGGCATCGTGCCGGATGACACGGCCGTGCTGGTGAGCACCAACAAGGGCGCGCCGATCGCCCTGGAGCCCAAGAGCAAGACCGGCCAGGCCTTCCGCGACATTGCCCGCCGCCTGACCGGCGAAGAGGTGCCCTTCAGCGCCAGCAACGGCAACAACGGCTTCCTGGGCCGCATCTCCAAGCTGATGAAGTCCAAAGAAGGGCGCAATGCCTAGCCTGAGCGAACTGCTCGGGCGCAAGCGCAGCGCCAGCACCGCCAAGGATCGCCTGCGGGTCGTGCTGATCCATGACCGCAGCGCCCTACCCCCCGGTGTGATGGACGCGCTGCGCCAGGAGCTGATCGAGGTGGTGGCGCGCCACATTGACGTGGACCGCCATGCAGTGCGCGTGGAAATGGTGCAGGAGGGCCGCAGCGCCACGCTGCAGGCTGAGATTCCCATTAAAGCCGCCCCAAAGCATCCGTCATCTGAGTAATAATCTGCCCTGCTGACGCAGGGCAGATTTTTTTGCCCACTCGGCACGAAACTCATGCGAACCGCGATCTGGCGACACTTTGACTTCTGGCTGCTTGGCGCAGTCATCGTACTGCTGACCTTCGGTGTGGCCATGATTCGCTCAACCATCGCCGGCAACCCCGAACTGATCGAGCTCAACGTGCTCGGCCGCCAGATCTACTTCGCTCTGGCCGGCCTGGCCGTCATCGTGGTCTGCACCCTGCTCGACTATCGTCTGTGGGTCTCGGCCAGCCGCGTGCTGTATGTGCTGCTGGTCATCCTGCTGCTCTTCACTATCCTGGCGGGCCAAACCAGCTTCGGCGCCCAGCGCTGGCTCAACATCGGCCTGGTGGTGCTGCAGCCCTCCGAGCTGGCCAAGATCACCATGATCATCATCCTGGCCGACTTCTTCGCGCGCAACCGTGACAAGATCGGCGATCTGCGCTGGGTGGCGCGCAGCGTGCTGCTCACCGCCGGCCTGGTGGTGCTGATCCTGCTGCAGCCCAATCTGAGCACCTCGATCGTGCTGCTGACCGTGTGGTTCTCACTGCTATGGGCCAGCGGATTGAAGCTTAAACATTTAGCCCTGTTCATCGTGGGTGGCCTATTGGTCGCCGCGATCAGCTTTCCCTTATTGGCAGACTACCAGCGCGACCGCATCATCCGCTTCATCGCGCCCGAGGAAGATGCCCGCTACGGCAGCAGCTATAACGTGACCCAGGCGCTCATCAGCATTGGCTCCGGCGGCGTGCTGGGCCAGGGCTATGGGCAAGCGACCCAGGTGCAATTGCGCTTTCTCAAAGTGCGCCACAACGACTTTATTTTCTCGGCCATCTCCGCCGAATTCGGTTTGGTGGGCGCTGTCGCCGTGCTAGGGATGGAGCTGTTCATCATCTGGCGCTGCGTGCGCGCGGCGCGGCTCTCGCAAGATGCGTTCGGTTCACTGATCGCGTATGGAATTGGCGTTATTATTGCCTTACATACCATCGTGAACGTGGGCATGAACATCCAGCTATTACCCGTGACCGGCTTGCCGTTACCATTCGTCAGCGCGGGCGGCAGTTCATTGCTGACCTTCATGTTTGGTATCGGCCTGGTGGAGAGCGTGATCGCCCGCCACCGCGCCCTCAACTTCTCATAGCAAAGGCTTCGCAGTACATGACGCAGACCAACGCAGCCCGGGTGCGCTTTGCGCCCTCCCCGACTGGCCTTACCCACCTGGGTAGTGGCCGCACCGCCCTGTACAACTATTTGCTTGCCCACCAAACCGGCGGGCAATTTATTTTGCGCATCGAAGACACCGACCAGAA
Source organism: Anaerolineales bacterium (assembly GCA_019454165.1). Taxonomy (GTDB): domain Bacteria; phylum Chloroflexota; class Anaerolineae; order Anaerolineales; family UBA11579; genus JAMCZK01. Next base: position 1,788,797 of record CP075367.1, read on the forward strand.
GCGCTTCAACCCGGATGCTGAGCAAGACCTGACCAGCAGCCTGCAGTGGCTGGGCCTGCCGTGGGGCGAAGGCCCCGGCGTGGGCGGCCCGCACGCGCCGTATTACCAATCGCAGCGCATGGAGATCTACCGCCAGCACGCCGAGGAGCTGGTGGAGCGCGGCAAGGCCTTCTACTGCTTCTGCACACCGGCCGAGCTCGACGCGGTGCGCAAAGCGCAGCAGGGGGCCAAGCAGCCGCCGCATTACTCCGGCAAGTGCCGCGATCTGCCGCTGACCGAGGCCAAGCAGCGCGTGGCGGACGGCGAAACACATGTCGTGCGCTTCAAGGCGCCCAAGGACGGCAGCATCACAGTGCACGATGAGCTGCGCGGCGATATCACCGTCGAGAACCGCACCATTGACGACCGCGTCCTGCTCAAGAGCGACGGCCACGCGCTATATCACCTGGCCGCGATGGTGGATGACCACCTGATGGACATTACCCATGTGCTGCGCGGCGAGGAATGGCTGCCGAGCCTGCCGCTGCATGTGCACATCTACGAAGCCTTTGGCTGGCCGCAGCCCAAATGGATCCACCTCTCGGTGTTCCTCAAGCCCAGCGGTAAGGGCAAGATGAGCAAGCGTGAGACCGAGGCGATGAAGCTGACCGGCCAGTCGATCTTCATTCAAGACCTGGCGGCGATGGGTTACCTGCCCGAAGGGGTGCTCAACTGGATCGCACTGATGGGCTGGAGCTACGACGACAAGACCGAATTCTTCACGCTGCAGGAGTTGATCGAGAAGTTCGACATCAGCAAGCTCAACCCGTCGCCGGCGGCGATCGACTTCAAGAAGCTGGACCATTTCAACGGGCTGCACATCCGCGCCCTGCCCGCCGAGGAGCTGGCCCGCCGCCTGCTGCCTTTCTTCGAGAAGGCCGGCTACCAGACCGACCCGGCCCTGGTGGCGCGCATCACGCCGCTGATCCAGGAGCGCATCGTCACCCTGGACGATGCGCCCGAGATCGCCGGCTTCTTCTTCCGCCCCAGCGTGGATGTGCCGGCTGAGAAGCTGCTCATCAAGGATAAGAGCGCGGCCGAGTCCGCGGCGGCCCTGGCCAAGGCGCTGGCTGTGCTCGAAGCCCTGCCGGAGCTGACGTCCGCCGCGGCCGAGGCGCCCATGCGGGCCGCTGCGGACGAGCTGGGCATCAAGGCCGGGGCGCTGTTCACCCAGCTGCGCAACGCCACCACCGGCCAGGAGATCAGCCCGCCGCTGTTCGAGAGCATGGAGCTCATCGGCCGCGAGACAGTGCTGACCCGCCTGCGGGCAGGGCTGGACGCGCTCAGCAAGCTCAGCTAGCAAACCCCCTCACCCATTGGTTTGCGTCCTTCGCTGACTTCTATCCGCCCTCTCCCACTGGGAGAGGGCGCGAGCGAAGCGAGCGGGTGAGGGGCCTTATAATCACCTGCATGACTACATCAAAGGTCGGTTACGTATTAGCCCTGTTCCTGCTCCCCCTGCTGGCCGCCTGCAGCCCGGCCGTCAGCCAACAGGCCGCCACGGCGACCGAAGCGGTCACTGCCACCCAGGTGCCGCCAACGGCCACTTCTACGCCTGAGCCAACTGCTACGCCCACTGAGATTCCAGACCCTGAAGTTACATTTGAGCAGCTTGCTTTGATGGATGCAAGTATTGGTAGTTTTGTACAAGATGAGGGAGGCAAACTGATATACAACTCCCCTCTTTACAATACTGAGGTTGGGAAGAATATTCCTGTTGTTCAACAGTATAGGGAAGTTGGATTAGATGGAGGAGGAGAAGTATGGATCGCTCCTGAAAAGTATCCTAACGCACCAATCGTTATTCAGGATTTAGATACCGGTGAGATTAGGCAAGGTCCGTTTAGGTATGACAATGATGTGAGGAGGAGGTTAACTGTATCCAGTTCTGCTGAATATATAGAACTTGAGGAGCCTTTAAGGAATTTTACAGGTCCAATTCCTCTATCTGGCTTAGTTGGTGAAGTGAGATACCCTCAAATCTGGGATGCTTATGGGATTTCTGCTGTACTAGTAAGAGACCAGGCGGAAAAAGACGGGCATCTAGTTATGGCAGCGAAGTCATATATTGGCGATGAAGAAGACATGCTTGCATTCTATTTTGATATCGCGTTGGGACCTGTTGACACCGCGGAAGTAAGTTGGAATTCATTCTATGCTACCTATGTTGGAGAAAATCGCAGCTCTTATACTTTCGATGGAATCGTTGCAAATCGGGGGAATTTCAGAGGAAGATACACTATGTTTAACCAGATAATTATTGTCGGGATTTATAATGTCGATTCTATGCAGGCAATTCCTTCGGGTCACGGTTTTGCTCCTAATGCTGGGTATTCTTATGCTAATAATGAGGAAACTTCTGCAGTCCTTTCTATATTAAAATTCGGAGGACTGCCTAATGAACTTAAAGAAGGAATAGATTACACGGACTTATCGATCTACGGTGTTGTAACATTGGTTTTTCGTTAGTTTGTTTTGTTGTCAAACAATTGAACTTGTACACTTAACGTCATTGCCAGGGTAGTCGCATGACGCTTGTTTACTCACTCACAATGACAAGCTAAGCGAAATCCATAGACAACTTATCTTTGTGTTCTTTTTGTGGTCAGGACTAGACAGCTACCACCAGCCTCCGTCCACATCCAAGTTCACGCCGTTGACGCCCTTGTTCTCGAGCAAGAAGATGGCCGCGTCGGTCACATCCTTGATCGTCACCAGCTGCTTCGTCAGCGTGCGGGCGGCCAGCGTTTCAAGCACGCCGGCGGGCTTGTCGGCCCAGTACGGGGTCTCGCCCACCACGCCAGGGTGGATCGCATTCACGCGCAGCGGGGACAGCTCCACCGACATGGCGCGCACCAAGGTAGATACGCCGCCGTTGATCGTGGTCACCGTGGCCGAGCCCGGGTACGGGCGTTCCTTGGCCATGCCGCCATACAGCAGCACCGCGCCGTCTGCGCGCATCTCGGGCAGCAGGGCGTGCACCACTTCCGGATACCCCACAAGCTTCAGGGTCACCAGCTCGACCGCCTGGTCAATGTCATAGGCCTTGACGCTGTTCTCATCGCGTGCGATCGAGACCAGCACCAGGTATTGCACATCCTTCACACCGGCCAGCGCCTTGCCGATCTCCTTGGGCTTGCTCAGGTCAAAGTTGATGCCCACCGCGCCATTGCCGATCTCCTCGGCCACCTTCTGGGCGCGGCCCGCCTCGCGGCCAGTCACCACCACGGGGTGACCCTTGCCGGCATAGTGCACGGCCACGGCCTTGCCCAGTTCAGACGTACCGCCAACGACAACCACAGTGCCTTTATCAGCCATTATGTTCTCCTTGCCTGTGCCTATTTCTCGCTCTTGAGTTGCTCTTCAAAATAATCCCAGTCGCGGCCAAATCGATACGCATGCCGCGAGGGAGATTGCGGCACGGAGGTTTCGAGCCACTGCACCGTGGTATTCGTCTTGTTCTTGAAGCCGTGCACGCAGCCCACACCCGCCCAGGCCACGTCGCCGGGCTTTAGGGTAAAGGTCTGGTTATCGAACCAGGCCTCCACCTCGCCGTCCAGGATCATGTAGGTCTCCTCGAACGGGTGGTCGTGGCTGCCGGCGCCGCCGCCGGGGATGTACTTGACCATGAACATGGTATGCAAGTGGGCGCCCAGGTCGCTGTCCACCATCATCTTGACGGTGATGCCGGTGTACACCAGCAGCGCCGTGCGCATGCTGCCGGAAACCGCCAGCAGCTCCTGCGACTGCTTGCCCGGGTCCATATGCTGGTCGGTGATGTTGCCGAAGAAGCGCGTGCGCGTGTCACGCGGGTTGACTCGGATCGGCTCGCCCACCTGGGCCACCCGCCCCTTGACTGGGAACACATCGCCGTCCTTCCACAGCCGCGGCTGCGGGGCCAACATCTCGACCCAGCGCACCTTGCTGGCGCCGCGGTTCTTGTAGCCGTGCGCCGCGCCCACATGGATCAGGCCGTAGTCGCCTTTCTCCAAGGCGAACGCGCCGTCGCCCGTCTCGCAGATCAGCTCCCCTTCCAATACATATACGCTCTCTTCGAACGTGTGCAGATGCGTGTCCACCTGGCCGCCGGGCTCCAGCTCGCAAACATTGAATTCCTGGTGCACCGAGCCGGACTCGCCGTTCACAATAGACCAGCGGCTGAACCCCTTGCTGATGCCTTCAAAGGCTTTGGGCAGCACAAACTCGGCCTGGTCTGCCGTGCGTACTAAGAAGCGTTCCTTCATGTATTCTCCTGAACTGCAGGCGATTGCCCGCGGCAATGGTTGGCTAGATGGCGGGCAATTTGAAGCGAGAGCGGCGCAGCACGTAGTCACGCGCGTCGTAGACCATGTTCTTGACCGCGTTGAGGTCCACATTCACCAACTGGCCGCCGCGCTTGAGGATCTTGCCGGCCACCATCACGGTGTCCACGTTGCTGGTGTCCATGCCCCACACCACCGCCGCCGCCGGGTCATTGATAGGCGTGACGTTGATCTTGTTGGTGGTCAGCATCAGGATGTCCGCATCCTTGCCGGGAGTCAGCGTGCCGATCTTGTGGTCCAGGCCGTTAGCGCGGGCGCCCTCGATCGTGGCGTATTCCAGCACTTCCTGATCCGTGATCAGGTTGGACTTGACATCTTCGCCAGCCAGACGGCGCTCATGGAGCAGGCTGTGCTGCAACGAAATGACCGAGCGCATCTGCGTGAACATATCGCCGGGCACGTTGGTTTCCACATCCACACTAAGGCTGGGCTTCAGGCCGCGGTCGAGGAATTTTTGCGTGGGCGGCATGCCGTGGCCCATCATCATCTCCACCGGCGCGGCCAGCGAGACTGAGCCGCCCGAATCGACGATCATCTGGATCTCGGTATCGTTCAGCGTAGTGCAGTGAATATAGGTGGTGTCCGGCCCCATCAACTCCGGCCCCTTGCGGCCAAACTCCTCCACCTTGCGGCGCTGGCCGAATGTGCCAACCCCGACGTGGGTGGTGATGCGCGCATCCACCGAGCGCGCCATGTTCCAGTGCGAACGGGTGATCTCGAAGTCAGTGAACTCCGGCCCGGCCGCCGCCAGCGCATAAGTCAGCAGCTGGTCCTTGCTGGTGAAGTGCGCCCGCGCCGCTCGTACGAACCAGCCGGGCTGCTTGGGCTCATACTTGCCCCACCACGGGAAGCCGTAGGCGAACACGCCGCGCATGTTGGAATCGCGCAGGGCCTGCACCACCGCGTCGGTATGCTCCGGTGAAGCCTGAATATGCGACCAGTCGAGTAGCGTAGTGATGCCGGCGTCAATAGCGCCGAACGCGCTGACGATGTTGCCGGCGTAGGCGTCTTGCGGACGGTATGCGCGGCCCAAGCGGCCGAGCACGAAGGTGATGTAGCTGCTGCGGCCTTCCAGCGGCACATCCGTGCCGATGTTGCGCAGCAGGCCTTCCCAAATATGGCGATGGGTATCCACAAAGCCGGGCATCACGATCATGCCCTTGGCATTCACCACCTGAGTAGTGCCGTTGGCCTGGATATCCGCGCCCACCTGCACGATCTTGTTGCCCTCGATGAGCACGTCGCCGACCAGCAGCGTGCCGATCTTGGGGTCGAGCGAGATCACGGTGCCGCCTTTGAGCAGCATTTGCTGGCCGGGCTGCAAGCCGCTTTCTACTGTGGCGGGCGGCTCAACGAATACATTGGCCAGCGCATAGTCCTTGTTACGTTCACGGCGGGCCGTGAAGACGCGGCGCAGCTTCTTCCAGTTCTCCTTGATGAGCATGCGCAGGTCGTGCACTTGGTACAGCACCAGGCCAATAATGGTCAGGCCGCCCATCACGATCGGGTCATTCAGCCAGCTGCTGGTGATGATGCGCAGCGAGAACATGTTGCTGATCAGCGCCAGGAACAGGCTCACCGCCAACGCGCCGGTGAAGTGGCCCACACCACCGGCCAGGCTGGTGCCGCCCAAGGCGGCCGCGGCAATGCTGGTGAGCGCAAAGGTGCTGCCCGCACGGGAGTCACCCACGCCTACTTGCACCGCTAGGAAGAACGAGGCGACTGCGGCCAGCAGGCCCGAAAGCACCAGGCCGCGCACTTGCACCCACTTGGTGCGGATGCCCAGGCGGCGGCCGGAGCGCACGTCATGCCCGGTGGCACGCACGCGCAGGCCGCCCGCGGAGCGGCGCAGCCAGATATCCCACAAAATGGCCACGACCAGCACAACAATGAAGGCGACCGGCACCATGCCCACTTTGGTGCGCAGGGCCGCCAGCAGCGAGCTGTTGATCGAGCCGGAGGCTACCGGGCGCAGCACCAGGGCCACGCCCTCCAGAATGCTGAGTGTGGCCAAGGTGGCAATGATCGAGGGCAGCTTGACCCAGCGCACCAACAGCGCATTCAACAGGCCGACCAGCACACCGCCCAACAAGATCAGGCCGGCCCCGATCATCACGGCTTGCGGAGTGGCGTCATTGGTAATGATGAACGAGGCCGCCACGATGCTAAACGACATCACGGCGCCTACAGAAATATCCAGATAGCCCACCAGCATGGCGTTCACTTGGGCCATGGCAACGATTGCCAGCGGCAAGGTGGCCTGCAACAGGTTGCTCAGGTTGTATTCGGAGAGAAAGGCGCTGCTCTTGCCGCCGGAATACGCGCCCAGCGTATAGATCATGAGCAGGAGCAGCATCAGGGGATACCACTCCTGGATGCGTATGGCGGCCTTCTTGAGCCGCTCCTTGTTCCGGTTCATCTAATCCTCTCTTCCGCCGAACGCAAACTGGTCTTCCACGTTGCCGATCTTGGCGCCGCGCACCATGGCGTCAATGATCGTGCGCTCGCTCAAGTGCTCCTGCGGAATGTCATGTACGATCTGGCCGCGTGAGATCACGAACACGCGGTTGCACAGGCTCGCCAGCTCAATAGGATCGCTGGATTTCACCACCACGGCCGCGCCTTGGGCCGCTTTGGTGTGCAAAGCTTCGTAGATGTCAAAACGGGCCGCCACGTCCACGCCCTGGGTAGGCTCGTCAGCCAGAATGACGTTGACGTTATCGCGCAGGAAGGGGCGCGCCATCACGACCTTCTGCTGGTTGCCGCCGGAGAGGAAGCTCACCGGCATATCCAGCGATGGCGTGCGCAGCTTGAGCTGCTGGCCCATGGCCCCCACGGCTTCACGCTCACGGCGCGGCATCAGCCAGCCCAGGCGGGTGAACTTCTGCAGCGCCTGCAGCGAGGCGTTGGTAATGGCGCCGAGCACAAGGAACAGGGCATCCCGCTTGCGGTCACCCGCCAGCAGCATAATGCCGGAGTTGAGCGCACCGGTGGGCGATGTCAGGTTGACGTGTTTATCCAGCACCTGCACCTGACCACCCTTGGGCGGGATCGCGCCGCACAGCGTCCAGAACAGGTCGCCTTGGCCGTTGCCTTCGACGCCGGCGATGCCGATCACCTCGCCGCGGCGCACATTGAAGCTGACCGGGCCGAAGTATTCGCCGTGCAGGTCGGTCACTTTCAGCACGGTCTCGGTTTCATCCGTAATTTCCAACCGGGTCGGGAAGGCTGATTCCAGCGGGCGGCCGATCATCAGCTCCACGATCTCTTTCTCAGTTATCTTGTCTGCATCGTAAGTGCCCTGGTTCTGGCCATCCCGCAAAACCGTGATGCGGTCAGCCAGACCCAGCACCTCAGGCAGGCGGTGGCTTACATACACCACAGCCACACCGCGCTCTGTATGTTCCTTGATCGTGCGCTGCAGCCATTCCACTTCGGAAGGGCCCATAGCCGTCGTGGGTTCATCCAGCAGCAGCACCTTGGGGTCAGACAGCAAAGCCTTGGCTACTTCCAACAACTGGCGCTCCGCCAGGGCCAACGAGCCGATCGGAGCTTCAGCAAAAATGTCATCCAACTCAAAACGGGCCAGAATTTGAATGGCCCAGTCCTTCAGCCGCCAATAAAGGGAAGGGCGGGCGTCTTTCGACGCGGATAAGTACAGGTTTTCGGCCACGGTCATGCCCGCCACCTGCGAGATGTCCTGATAGGCCATCCCCAGGCCGAGCTCGCGCGCCTTGGCGGGCGAATCCGTGGTGAGCGGCTTGCCCATGATGTGCACAGTGCCTTCGTCCTGCTCCACAAAGCCGCTGGCAATGCCCAGCAACGTGGATTTGCCCGAGCCGTTCTCGCCGACCACGGCGTGAACTTCCCCAGGCAAAACTTGCAGGCTCATGCCCTGGAGGGCTTGCACCGTGCCGTAGCGTTTGGAAACTCCCAGCAGCGAGAGCGCGTAGCTCTCGCTGCTGGGGTTCTGATTCTTGTCAGTCACTCTAGACCAGAGTTTCCTGTTCCGAATTCACTGAGGTTCTGTGCCCCGGATTAGGGGTACATCGCCCGCACGATATCATGCGGAACCATGGAGGAGATGGAAGCATCGTCCGGCAGGTCAGGGTAGCAGTGGCTCTCGTTGACCGGCTGGATGTACGGCGGGATCACGATGCTGTTCGGCACGTCGTAGCCGTTCAGGTGCATCATGGCCGCGGTCAGGGCGATGCGGGACTGGTAGTTACCACCCGAGCCGAAGAAGATCTTGAACTCATCGGGCTGGCCCATATCAACCCATTCGCAGAACAGGACAGTCTCGTCCGTGCGCAGGGTCAGTACCAGGTTCACCGGCAGGCCGGCGGCCTCGTAGGCGCTCAAGCCACCCATGAAGGAGCCGGCAGCTTCGTAGCTTACACCCGCCAGATCGGGGTGGGCGCTCAGGAAACCAGACATAGCCTCAAAGGTGCCTTCACGGGTCCAGAAAGTGTCAGCAACGCCAACCAGCTCCAGGCCGGAACCCAGCTCAGGCTGCTCGCAGCTCTGCCAGTAGGCAGACAGCGGGTTGCCAGGGGTACCACCCAGGAAGGCCACCTTGCCGGTGCCGACTTCCTCGTTCAAGATGCGGGCAAATTCCTGGCCCAGCAGACATACATCCTCAGAGATCGAGGAGAAATAGGCGCTACCGTCACCCAACACACCGTAGGAGTGGGTTACGTAGATCACGCCAGCGTCAGTGGCTTCTTGCACCACCGGCAGCAGCGCGTCACCCGCATCCGGGAAACCAACGATGATGTCAACATCCTGGGCGATCAAGCCGCGGATATCAGCAATGGCTTGCTGGGTGTCGAACATGGCGGTGGTGTAGATGATGCGGCCGATCTCAGGGTAGGTCAGGGCCTGCAGCACCATTTCCATGTGGGTCACTTCACGCCACAGGTTCTCACCAAAACCGTCAGCCAGAGCCACGGTGATGGGGCCGCCGGTGCCGGTGTCACACACCTTCTCGCGCCAGCATTCCAGAGCCTTGGCCGCCATCTCATCGCTCACGGGCAGGCCGGCGCGGTACATGGCCGCCAGCACAACCTCGTTCACCTGAGAGGCATCCGACACGCCCATCGTCTTCATCAAGACTTCAGGGTCGGCGTCGAAAACTTCCTCGGAGCCACCAGCCTCACCCGTGGGCTCATCGCCACCATCAGTAGACGGCGCCGAGGTTGCCGGAGCGGCAGTAGCGCTCGCACCACCGCCACAGGCTGCCAACACCATTGCCAACATGGCAATGAGGAAGGCGATCGTTTGCAGTTTGCTAAGTTTCATCTTTCGACTTCTCCTTTTCCTTCTTTTTTGCTTAATTGCTTTAGTTGAACGATACGATCCGCGACGATTCTGTCGATTGACCGTTTGTCGCTGTTACCTCCTTCTTGTAAACCGTTATCGTCATTCTTCAGCTTTGGCAAAACGCCGTTGAAACAGCCCCTCGACCATGTCCACGATCCGGTCACCGGATACGGCCATGCCGCCGATAATGGCAACACCAAACACTACGAACTGCAAAGACGTGGGCAACCCCATCACCCGGAGCATCTGGTCCAACACTGTGAGGAAGAAAGCGGCCAGCGCAGTGGAGAAGACGCTCGCCAGGCCACCACTCAGGGACGCGCCGCCGATCACTACTGCGGCGATGGGGCCAAGAAGATATGCAGCGCCAAGACCCTGGGTTGGGCTGCGGATAAATGCGGCCAGCAAAAAGCCAGCCAGGCCGTACATCATGGCGGCAACTACATAGGCCATGACCACATATAGGGTCACGCGCAAGCCGCTGATGCGAGCCGCGATCTGGTTGGCACCTACAGCGCGGAAACGCCGCCCCACCCCGGTATACGTCAGGATGATGCTCAAGGCCAGTGTCACGATCACGGCGATCCAGAAGATCCACCCCGCGCCGTAGACCTGGCTGATGGCCCAGCGCGATAAGCCAGTCGGCACCGAAGCCTCATTGGCGATCTGGGTGGCGTACTTGAGCAAGGCGCCCCGCGTGATCTGCCCGATCGCCAGGGTTACGATCAGCGCGTTCAGGCGGAAAACACCCACCAGGAAACCGTTAGCAAGCCCGATCAGAGCGGAAACAGCCAGCGCCATGCCCAAACCCTTGAGAATGTTGGCGTCCTGGCCAGCGCCGTACCCCACGGTTACAAAGGCAGCCAACGTCATCACGCCAGGGGTGGAGAGGTCAATACCGCCGGTCATTACGACCAACATTTGACCCAGGCTGACAATGACTAAAAATGCGGTCAGGGGGAGTATTGCGGTGAAGGAGGCGGGGGAAAGTGTGGCGGGGGCTAGAAAATACGCGGCTACAAGCAAAATACACATCGCGATCCACACAGGGATGTAACGCGATGAGATGACGATAGAAGTAAGGAATTCAGTAAAACTCTGGTTCGATTTGCTTTTTAGCATTCTGCCCTTAGGTACAGTACTCCAGTGAAAATGAGGCGAGGGTCATTCTTTTTTCTGTGCAAAGCCTAGGGGATTTGTTTGTTTATAAACAAATACACAAATTTAGTCAAGCCCCATCAAACAGAGTGCCTGGAAATGTTCACCGCTATTTGACATTTTAGGGGGTCTATTGAACACCAAACATTAGAAAAGCTGGAAATGTAGATATCTGTTTGATAATGCTAAACGCTATTACAATGTGGCTAGCTTTATAGCAGAGGTGCTGCAGATGGAAAACCGCAAGCTCATTAAGTCCGCCGCCGTGCTTAGCATGGATTCACGGGTGGGCAATCAGCTCGACCACGACATCCTCATCGAGGGCGACAAGATCATTCAAGTTGCTCGCGGCATCTATGACACCACCGCCGAGGAGATCGACGGCTCCAGCATGATCGCTATGCCGGGCTTTGTTGATGCTCATCACCACATGTGGCTGGGAGCGCTACGCAACACCGGCGCAGCGTACATTATGGGCAAGCAGGTCTTCGATGGCACCAAGCAGCGCTCACTGGCGGCCACCTTCAGCCCGGATGACGTCTATGCCAGCACCCTCGCCAGCGCCATCAACGCCATTGACGCTGGCATCACCACCGTGCTGGACCATGCCAACCTGCCCAGCGCCGAGCACCTTGCTGCCAACGCCAAGGCCCTGACGGAATCTGGCTTGCGGGCTGTACTAGCCGCCCCTGCTAACCTGGGCAAAGCCGGGCTGGAAGCCTTGCGTACCAGCCTGCCTGAGCACCTCAGCCTCGCCCTGGCCTCATCTGACCCGCAAAACAGCAACCTGGATGCCCTCAAAGCCGAATGGGAGCTGGCCCGCAGCCTGGGCCTGCGTATTTCGGCCCAGGTGGGCATGGGTACGCCGCCGGGTGACCAGCTCAGCGAGTTGAACAAGGCCAAGCTGCTGGGGCCAGACGTGATGTTCGCCCACGGCAATACGCTGTCAGACCGCGACATCAACGCCATCAAAGATGCCCGCTCCGCAGTAGTCATGGCCCCCGCGGCGGAGATGATGCAAGGCTACGGCGCCCCCACCATCCAGCGCTTCACCGATGCCGGCCTGGCGCCTGGCCTGGGCATTGACACCGAGCTGGCCAACCGCGGTGACATGTTCACCCAGATGCGCAACGCCATCTCAATGCAGCATGCGATGCGCTTTGACAAGAAGCTGGCCGGCAGCATCTTCGCCGACCGCATGATGACCACGCGTGACATCATTCAATTTGTCTGCGCCTACGGGGCTGAGGCCCTGGGTCTGCAAGAGCATATCGGCACGCTGACCCCCGGCAAACAGGCCGATATCATCCTGCTGCGCCAGCACCACATCAATGTGATGCCGGTCAACGACCCGATCGGCGCCGTGGTGTGGGCCATGGACTGCAGCAACATCGACTCTGTGATGGTGGCCGGCAAATTCCTCAAACGCCATGGCGAACTACTGAACTGTGACTTGGACAGACTGCAACAGCTGACCACGGCCACCTGCCAGCGCGTCCTCGGCGCTCCCGTTGCCGCCTGAGCAACCCACCGATCCCTGCAAACAAAAGAGCGCCTTACGGCGCCCTTTTGTCTCCATTCTGTAGCTGTTGGCCCAGTAGCGGCCCACTGCGGCTACTCCCGATTGTTGAATGTAACTAGCTTCAGCTCCGTCATCTCTTCAATGGCATAGCGCAAACCTTCGCGGCCGAAGCCTGACTGCTTTACGCCGCCATACGGCATATGATCAATACGGAAGGTCGAGACGTCGTTCACCATCAAGCCACCGACCTCGATCTCCTCGAAAGCCTTGTTGACGATGTTCATATCCTTGGTGAAGATGCCGGCTTGCAGGCCAAAGTCTGACGCGCCCACGGAGTGGATCGCCTGATTGACGTCTGTGTACTGGAACAAGCCCACCAACGGGCCAAACACTTCCTGGCAAGAGACGTTCATGTCTTCCTGGAGCGAAGCCATCACCGTAGGTTCATACAGGTTGCCATCGCGTTTGCCGCCCGCCAGCACCTCGGCGCCGGCAGCCTTGGCGTCAGCGACCCATTCCTCGATGCGGTCGGCTGCCCCGCTATCGATCACGGGGCCAACATCGGTTTTCTCGTCCAGCGGATCGCCCACCACCAGCGCCTTGACGCGCGGGATCAGGTCATCCACAAAGTCTTCATAGATCTTGGCCGAGGCGTAGACGCGCTGCACCGAGATACATGACTGGCCGGCATACGAGAAGCCGCCCCAGGCCACACGCTCGGCCGCATACTTGACGTCCGCATCTTCGTGCACGATGACGCCGGCGTTGCCGCCCAGCTCCAGCGTGACGCGCTTCATGCCCGCCTTGCCTTTCAGGCTCCAGCCAACGGCCGGGCTGCCGGTAAAGGTCAGCAGCTTGATACGCGGGTCCTCGATCAGCGGGGCAGCATCTTTGGTGGCCGAGGTCACGACGGAATACCCGCCATCCGGCCAACCGGCCTCCTGGATGATCTCGCCCAGTTTGAGCGCGCTCACCGGAGTGGCGCTGGCCGGGCGCAGCACGATCGGGTTGCCGGCTGCCATGGCGGGCGCCACCTTGTGCGCCACCAGATTCAGCGGAAAGTTGAACGGGGCAATGCCCGCGATCGGCCCGAGCGGCACGCGGTGGATGTGGGCGACGCGGTTCTCGGTGCCCGGCAGCCAGTCGAGCGGCACGATCTCGCCATAGTGGCGTTTGGATTCCTCCGCCGCCACCTGGAAGGTATAAGCGGCCCGGTCGACTTCCAAACGGGCGGTGCGAATCGGCTTGCCAGCCTCCAGCGCGATCGTGCGCGCCAGGTCTTCCCGGCGCGCCAGGATGCCTTCGCTCACCTTCATGAGCACATCGGCTTTCTTCCACGAGGGCAGCTTGCGGGTCACTTCAAAGACGCGGGTCGCATCCGCAATGGCCTGCTCGATCTCCTTAGGGCCGGCGCGGTGCACTACGGCTACCAGCGCATCGTTGTAGGGGCTGCGCACTTCAATGGCGTCGCCAGTCTTGACCCACTGGCCGTTGAGCAACGCGCCATATTCGCCTAACTCAGATGTACCACCGCTGGCTTTGCGAGCTTCAGACCCGCGCAACCGCTTGATCTCTTCTGCCATAGGGAACTACTCCTTGATCTCGGCGGCTTCAATGAGGCCGGCCAGGGTGTCTAAGAATTGGGCGCCGCGCAAACCATCCAATACGCGGTGATCGCACGACAGGGTCAGCGCCAGCATCGGCCGGACGGCCGGCTGGCCGTCCACCGGAACCACGCGCTCCACAATGCGCCCAACCGCCAGAATGGCGGCGTTGGGCGCATTGACGATGGCGGTGAAGCTGTCGATGGCATACATGCCCAGATTGCTGATCGTAAACGTGCCGCCCTGAATATCGGCGGGCAGCAATGACTTGCCATTGGCCTTCTGCACCAGCTCGGCGCGGCGCACGGCCACGTCTTGCAGGCTCAGCTTGTCGGCATCTGCCACCACGGGCACCACCAGGCCGTCCTCCACCCCCACCGCCAGGCCAATGTTGATGTGCTCGTTGGGCCAGATGGTGCGGCTGTGCCAGGTGGCGTTGACATTCGGGTGCTGCTCCAATGCCGCGGCGCAGAACTTGACCAGCAGGTCCGTGAAGGTGATCTTGGCTTCGCTGTTCGCCTGGGCAGTCTTGCGGGCCGCCATCATATTGGTGGCATCCACCTCGCGGCTCAGCACAAAATGGGGAATGTCCTGCCAGCTCTCGGTGACGTGCTCAGCCATCACCTTCCACAGGCTGCTGAGCGGCGGGCCGGCGGGCTCTTGAGGAGCCGCGGCGGCTCCATCGCCATTCAATACATCGATCGCCAGCACGGCCCCCTCCGGCCCGCTGCCGCGCAGCAGGGCCAGATCGACGCCCATCTCCTGCGCCATGCGCTTGGCCTTGGGAGAGGCCAACACCTTCTCGCCCGCTGCGCGCGTCACCGGCGCAAAACCACCCATTGGGACGGCTCCCCGCATGCGGATGTATTCGCGCACGTCTTCCTTGCTGATGCGCCCGCCAGACGGGCGCACATGTGCCAAGTCCACGCCATGCTCGGCCGCGATCCGGGTCGCGATTGGGCTGGCGTTGACCACGACCGCGCCAGCCGGCACATAGCTCGGCGCAGCCTGCGGGCGGGCCGCCGGAGCGCTACCCCGGCTCGCCGGGGCCGGCTTGGTGGCCGCCGGCGCACTGGGCGCCGGAGCCGAGGCAGCTTTGAGCGCCGCCAGCAGCTCTTCACGCGGCGGGGCCAGCTCGCCCTCGGCCAATATCAGCGCAATGGCCTGCCCCACCGGCACGTCCTGCCCGGCAGTCGCAATAATGTTGGCCAGCACGCCGCTTTCGGTCGCGTCGATCGAAACCGTCACTTTGTCAGTTTCGATCTCCATCAAGGGTTCGCCCTTGGCAACTACATCGCCTTCTTTTTTGAACCAGGCGAGTAGCTTGCCAGTCTCTTGCGCCATTCCCAGCGCGGGCATGATGACTTTAGTAGCCAGCCGGGCCTCCTAGGCAGCGCCGCACAGGGTCTTGGCCATCTCGAACACCGTATCCGGCGTCGGGACGGTCAGGTCTTCCAATACCGGCGAGAACGGAATGGGCACATCCATAGCGCCCATGCGCTTCACGGGAGCATCCAGATAATAGAAGGCGCCATCGGCGATCACCGAGGCCAGCTCGGCCGTGACGCCATAACGTTCGTAACCTTCATCCACCACGATCACGCGGCTGGTCTTCTTGGCCGAGTTGATCAGCGCGTCTTTGTCCAGCGGGAAGGTGCAGCGCGGGTCGACGATCTCAGCGCTGATGCCGATCTCGGCCAATTTATCCGCCGCCGCCAGCGAGACCTGCACCATGCTGCTGGTCGCCACAATGGTGATGTCGCTGCCCTCACGCTTCACATCCGCCACACCCAGCGGGATGATGTACTCCTCCTCAGGCACTTCGCCTTTCAACTGGTACATCATCTTATCTTCGAAGAACACCACCGGGTTTTCGTCGCGGATGGCGCTCTTAAGCAAGCCCTTGGCGTCGTACGGCGTAGAGGGGATGACGACTTTGATACCAGGCACATGGCTGAACCAGGCATGCAGCGACTGTGAGTGCTGGGCCGCCGAGCGCCGCGTGGCGCCCATCGTCGTGCGCAGCACCATGGGCACTTTCAGCTTGCCGCCCGACATGTAGTGGATCTTGGCGGCCTGGTTGACCATCTGGTCCATGATCAGCGTGCTGAAATCGCCGAACATGATATCCACCACGGGGCGCATGCCCGTCATGGCGGCACCTACGCCGAGACCCGTGATGCCCGGCTCAGAAATGGGCGAGTCGATCACACGCTCCGGCCCGAACTCATCCACCAGCCCCTTGAGCACCTTGAACGCGGTGCCGGCTTCGGCCACGTCCTCGCCCATTACGTACACAGTCGGGTCGCGGCGCAGCTCTTCGGCCAGGGCCTCTTTGATGGCCTGGCCCATCGTGATCACGCGGCCGTTGCCGTTAGGCGTAGACATTCGTATCCACCTCGCTGGGGTCCGGGTACGGTGCATTCAGGGCGAACTCGGCGCCGCGCGCCACTTCGCTCTTCACATCCGCCTGGATGTGGTCGAGCACGCTCTGGTCAGACAGCTTCTGGTTAATGATCCAGTCTGCCAGGATCGTGATCGGGTCACGCTGCTGCCATTCGAGTTCTTCTTCTTTCGGGCGGTAGTAAGCCCGGTCAATATCGCCAACATGGTGACCGTGATAGCGGTAGGTATTGCACACCAGGAAAGCCGGCCCTTCACCCTTGCGAGCGCGCTCCACCAAGCGAGTGGCCGCCTCGTTGACCACGCGGATGTCCTGGCCATCGATCTCCTCGGTGTAGATACCGAAGGCTTCGGCTCGGCCGGTCAGGGTGCCCGCGGCGGTCTCGTTGTAGTGGGTGTACTCGTTGTACATATTGTTCTCGCACACAAAGATCACCGGCAGCTTCCACAACTGAGCCATGTTCATGGTCTCGTACAGCAAGCCCTGCCCCAGCGCGCCTTCACCAAAGAAGCACACCGCCACCTGGCCGGTGCCCAACCGCTTAGCGCTGAAGGCTGCCCCGGCGGCGATGCCGGCGCTGCCGCCTACGATGGCGTTGGCGCCCAGGTTGCCATTGGCCTGGTCGGCAATGTGCATGGAGCCACCCTTGCCGCCACAGTAGCCGGCTGCCTTGCCAAGCAGCTCAGCGAACATGATGTCGACTGCCGCGCCCTTGGCGATGCAATGGCCGTGGCCACGGTGCGTGCTGGTAATGTAGTCATCAGAGTTGAGCGCTTCGCACACGCCCACGGCGATGGCTTCTTCGCCAATATACAGGTGCGCCAACCCCGGCATCTTCGCCGAGGTGTAGAGCTCATTCACCTTATCTTCAAATTCACGGATTCGTACCATCTGCTCGTACATCTGCAGCAGGTCTTCGACATCCTCTTTTCCAGCCGGCTTGCCCGCAGGCTTGGTGCTCTTGGCCTTGGTGCCTTTTGCTTTCGCCATTACTTCGCTCCCATGTGCTTTACAGCGTCGATCAAGATCGCAAAGTCTTTCTCGCCCCAGCCCTTTTCCTGGGCAACGGCCAGCACGCGTTGGGCTGTCTCGGTCGTCGGCAGCGCCACGCCCAGCTCAGCGCCCAGCTCCAAGGCCAGCTTAATGTCCTTCTGCATCATATCCACCGGATACCAGGCCACTTCGGGCAGGCTCACCAGCTGCGGCGCCTTGTACTTGACCAGCGGCGAGCCGATCACGCTGTTGGTCAGTACTTCGATGGCCGTAGTGCGCGGGATGCCCGCTGCCTCAGCCAGCAAAATAGACTCGGCCAGGGCCAAGACTTGCACACCTACGCTAAGGTTGGTGGCCACCTTCATGGAAACCGCCAGGCCGCTGGCGCCTACATAGGTCGCCTTCGAGCCGATCGCCAGCAGCACCGGCTCGGCCGCCTTGAAAGCGGCCTCGTCGCCGCCCACCATCATGGTGAGCTGTCCGGCTTCCAAAGTTGCAATGCTGCCCGAGACCGGGCAGTCCAGCATCTGCGCGCCGGCCGCGGCGGCCAAGGCCGACAGCTCGCAGCTGGCCGCCGGGCTGACCGTGCTCATCTCTACCCAGGTCTTGCCCGTGCCCAGTGCAGCCAGCACGCCATCCGGCCCCTCGGCGATCTGACGCAGCGCAGCCGTGTCGCTGACGATGCTAAAGACGATCTCTGACGCTTCGGTCACTGCCCGCGGCGTATCGCCCCAGGCCATGCCGGCATCGAGCAAGTCTTGTGCTTTGGCCTTGGTTCGGTTGTAGCCGGTCACCTTGTGCCCGGCCGCCATTAGCCGCGTCACCATGCGGCTGCCCATCACCCCAAGACCAATGAAACCAACATTTGCCATCTATCTGTCTCCAACTAGCCGGTGTGCTTGCCAGCCCAGTCTCTTTCAAATCGAAACGCTTCCTTGGCAGGCGGCAGCGGGGCCTGGGTTTCGATCCAGCGAACCGGCTCCTCGCCTACCTGCTCAAAGCTGTGAATGCAGCCCACACTGGTCCAGATCAGGTCGCCTGGTCCCAACTCATAGGTCTTCCCATCGGCAATCGCCTTTACGCGCCCACTAACGATGTAATACGACTCTTCAAAGGTATGGTCATGCGCATCGATCTTGGCGCCTGGCTGATACTGAATAAGAAACAGAGATTGGTGTGTAGCCCCAGACGAGCGGTCTACGAACATCTTGATCGCCACACCTGTGGTGGCATTGAAACCTTCCATCTGGCCGGGCTCGCCAGGCTTGGGTAGCTGTGCTTCATCAAAGTGGCTCACCATCGTCTCCGCGGCCTGCGCCGGGTCTGGCGACTGGCCGCTGGCGGCCAACTCGCCTTGCACGAAGAAAGTGTCAGTCCCATCGGTACGTGGCTGCGGCGCCTGCATCTCAACCCAGCGGGCCGGCACACTGCCTTTGTTCTGCCAGGCGTGCGCAACCCCGGTCGGGATCAGGCCGTAGTGGCCCGGCCCCAGCTCGTAGGCGGCCTCGCCGATCTGGCAAATCAGGCTGCCCTCCAGAATATAGAAGCTCTCCTCGAACGCATGCAGGTGATGGCTGATGTGGCCGCCCGGCTCTAGCTGGCTGATGCCTGTACCCATGTGCACTGAGCCTATGCCGTTTTCCACATATGTTTTTCGCGTGTAGCCAGCAGACTTGTCTGCGTACCCCGCAGGCACTGCGTTGGGCAACTGGTCAAGGTGAGTGGTGTGATGCATGGCGTTGGCCTGTGCGCGTTTACTGGTCGTCAGGCAGACCGGCCCCGCCGTAGTTGACCCCGGTGTAGTCAAGGTTGCGATGCGACTGGGTGTCACGTGTGGTGGGCAGCCAGCCGTTGGTGGTGAAGTAGCGCTTGCCCGCCACCATCAACTCCTCGGCCGGGAAGCGCGTGATCACTTCCACACCATCCTTGGTCACCACCATCTGCTCCTCAATGCGGGCAGCTGACCAGCCATCGCTGGCGGGCCAATACGTCTCGAGGGCGAAGACCATGCCCTCCTCGATTTCCTGCGGGCTGTCGAACGACACCAGGCGGCTGAATACCGGCTTCTCCCAGATGCCTAGGCCCACACCGTGGCCGTATTGCAATGCGAAGCAGGATTCTTCGTTCGGGAAGCCGAACTCCTGCGCCTTGGGCCACAACTTGACCACGTCAGCAGTGGTCACGCCGGGGCGGATGGCGTCGATGGCCGCGTCCAGATAATAGCGACAGCGTTTATACGCATCCACCTGGGCCTGTGAAGCCGAGCCGATGGCGAAGGTGCGGTAATAGCAAGTGCGATAGCCCATGTAAGAGTGCAGAATATCGTAGAAGGCCGGGTCGCCCGGGCGCATCACGCGATCACTGAAGATATGCGGGTGCGGGCTGCAGCGCTCGCCGGAGATGGCGTTGACGCCTTCCACATGCTCAGACCCGAGTTCATACAGCACTTTATTCACCAGCGCTACGGCTTCGCTCTCCCTGACGCCGGGCTTCATAAAGCGATACAGCTCTTCGTAGGCAGCGTCCACCATCATGCAGGCCATGTTGAGCAAGGTTACTTCGTCTTGGGTCTTGATGACGCGCGCATCCAGCATCAGCTGCTGGCCGTCCACCACATTGATGCCCTCTTTTTGCAGAGCGAACAGCACCGGCGGCTCAACCATATCCACGCCCACCGGCTCGTTCTGCAGGCCGCGCTCTTCGAGTTCAATGCGGATCTTGCGGGCTACGTCCTCCGCCCGCATGGCCCCCGGGGGCATGGCGCCGCGCAGGGTGGAGATGCCGGCGCGGGAGCGCCCCTCGCCCAGCCAGGGGGCGTAGAGTGTGTGATGCTTGGCCGCGGAGCCAAAATCCCAGTTAATCGGCTCATCATCCTGCGGCAACAGGCAGAAGCGCCCCAGCTTATCGATGGCCCAGGTGCCAATGGTGGTATTGGTGATGTAGCGAATGTTGTTCATGTCGAAGCACAGCAAGGCGCCGATGTTCGACTCCTTGAGCTTCGCCTTGATGCGAGCCAGACGTTCCGTGCGCAACCGTTCGAAATCAACACGTTGCTCCCAATCCACACCCATTGTTCCGTACGTTCGCAAATCCATGTTGCCATCCTTTCAAACGGAAACTACAGAAATGACTGCTGGCGTTGCATCATGCCCGCGCGGCTAAATTCTCACCGGCGAGTTATGTTTCGTGTAATTGAACGCATTATAGTAGCAAACACCGCCCTGTCAACCAGGATTGAACGCACTGAACACTATTTGGCGTGGCATATTTACCATTCCTGTATTAGACTGTACAAATCCCTAACCATGTCTGACTTGATTGAACAAAATCCCAGCGAAATTGGTCGCAAACTATGGGCGGCCCGCCAAAAACACAAGATGAGCCTGCGAGACCTGGCTCGCGCGGCGGAGATCAGCGCCAGTATGCTGAGCCAGATCGAAACCGGCAAGGCTTTCCCTTCGGTACGCTCACTTTACAAGATCGCCGCCGCGCTGGGCGTCTCGGTGGATTATTTCTTCCCCGCCCAGGATGAGAACAACCCCGTGGCCAACGGCGTGGTCAACAGCACCGAGCTGACGGCCAGCCAGATGCGCGAAGCCCTGCTCACCAACGAGAGCAGCGAGGGCATGGTCAGCTTCCCCAGCACGCACAAAGCCCCGATCGTGCACGCCGCTGCCCGCCCCACCCTCGAGCTCAATAGTGGCATCACTTGGGCACGCCTAACCGCCATAGCCGAAACCGATACCGAATTCCTCGAGATCCAATATGCCCCTGGCGCCGAATCTGGCAAGAACATGTCCAGCCACTCCGGCCGCGAGTTCGGTCTGGTACTCGAAGGCCAGCTCATGGTCGAGCTGGGATTCGAGACCTACACCCTCGGCACGGGTGACAGCATCATCTTTGACTCCAGCACTCCCCACCGCTTGACAAACAATGGCAACACCTCCATGCGAGCCTTGTGGGTGGTGCTCAATCCGCAATCCTAGACGCGTACAGCAGGGCGTGTTAAAATAGCTTTCGCAGTGCGGATTCGTCTAGTGGTAGGACGTCTGACTCTGACTCAGAAAGCCCTGGTTCGAGCCCAGGATCCGCATCACTAAAACTGCCAGCCAAGCTGGCAGTTTTGTTTTGACGAACGCTTGGTTGAGCGGGAACATTCAACGCAACCAACGGGTATACTGCGCCTTTCCAAAAACACATGCCCTTTTTCGGTTCTCGTTCCAACTGGCACCTATTGCGTCTGGTGACCGTCCTAAGCTTAGGAGTGGCCGTACTGGCTCGCCTCGGAGACGGAAAATGGGTTGACCTGTTCCCCATCGCTCTTCTAGCGCTTCTGGCAGCTCTCTGGCTGAAGCCCGCCATATACGCTCGGCTTGAATACCATATCACCAGCCAACCCAAACGAAGCCCGAGCTGGCTGATCACTGTTGCAGCAACAGCGTGGCTGGCATCCTTAGCAAGCGGCTTGGTTACGTTTCTGTTCAGCCGCCTTACCCATTCCAACGACTTGCCTCTTTCCATATGGCTTATCGATCTGCTGCTAAGCATCCTGTTGGTGGCAATCGTTTACGACCAAACTCACCTTGCAAAAAGCGAAGATCAGAAAAGGCCACGCAACCTATGGCCCTTTCTGATCTTCTTTGCATTCGGCCTGGGGATGGCTTGGAAAGCCCTGGGATACCCCATGACCTGGGATGACTTGCATCTCATACGCTTTTTCCCTGCCGATACTTTGCACTCCACCTGGACTGGCTACTGGGACCCGGATCGGATCGAGACGCCGGGATACCGCCCACTGACCACGGCTTTCAACCACTTTCGCTACATACTGTTTCGAGAAGATGTTGTTCTGCACAGGGTATTTTTAGTTGGCCTGTATGCGGCCTTCCTGGCACGAACAGTCACAATTGCTCAACGCTTTGGGTTAGCCTGGCAGTTTGGCGTTGTTGGGGGTCTTTTTGCGTTTGCAGCCCGCCAAAGTGTCTATCACTATGTATGGCTGTCTGACGGCATTCATCTGATACAGGCTCTGCTTGTAGTGCAAACTCTCTTCCTGATCACAGAAGCGATCAAGCGGCACGAGGGGGTCTATTTCGTTTATGCAGCAGTCTTTGCCGGGGCATCTTTGCTCGTGCGCGAAGACAACCTGATACTGGTCCCCCTCGCACTCTTCATGAGCCTGATCTATCTGCGTTTCTTAGATGCTCCCACATCTGTGCGCAGAGCCACTTATGTTTTCTGCTTTGGGCTGGTGGTTGCCGCACTCTCTTTTTACTTACTACGCAACCATTTGATAGAAGCCAACTCCAGCACATTGGGGCTGGAGGGTGTGAGGAATATAGCCGTACTAACCTTCTTTGGCTTTACGGGTGGTCAGCGCTTTGACGCATTGTCTGGCTTCTTTATTACTACATGGCCGCTTGTACTGCTGCTGTGCGCAATGCTTCTGATCAAATTGGTACTTGAAGGCCGCGGGCGCCCCTCACTGCTATGGTTTGCGGTTACCGTCATCACTTGCAGTGTAGGACTAATAAACAATCGCGCAAACTTGCTCGTCTTTTCCATGACTGCATTCAGCTTCTTCCTTGCTACGATCATTGCCGCCTTGTGGGCAAAGCGCCAACTTGTACAGGCAGCGGTATGTTTAGTGGTTGCTGTCTATCTCGCCGGAACTCTCTACATTAGTCAAACAGCCATAGAAACATTTCACCCCTCGGCTGATAATGTGGTTTATTGGAATGCAGAGTTCGTTTATGGACGCCACTCCCATGCGGCTACCATTCCAGAGCAGCGCGCTGAAGCCATCAAGCAACAGTTGGCAGCCTTCAACATTTATAGTGCAGCGGATATTCCCCCGGCCTATCAACTATCGCATAGCTATACAGACGGTTCTGATACTTTTTCGGCCTTGGTCAACCAAGCTATGCGGCAAGGAATCAGGCGCCCCGCTAACGATGGACGCTTCTTTGTGCCCTTGTTGGGGGTTTTCACCCCCTAGATTGCAAAAAGCCACAAGCTCATCACTGTAAACACCAGCCCATAGACCAGTACGCGCTTCACCACATGGCGAGCGGCGAACAGCAACGCGGCCAGCTGCAGCCCGATGGCCAGCCGTACCGCCCCATACGGCTCTATATACAAAGCCAGCGACATGAAAGGGAACATGGCCGCATGCAGCAGCAGGGCCAGCGCGCTGAAGTCAGCGTGCTCTCTTAACCATGCACGCGCGCCAGCCCACAGCCCCCATACCGTCGGCAGGAAGATAGTCGGCAGATATAGTAGGCCAACTACCAACATCCACACCGGGCTGTATTGCCCTATACGCCACCAGCCATTGAATGGGATCCACTCCAGCCCGGTCGCATTCGCCCCGCCTAAGCCAAAACCCAGGCTACCGAACTGGCTAAACAGCCAGATGCGGAAAGCCAGCATGGGCAACCCAGCGACGATCGCCAAACCAGCCGCATCCCGCCAGCGGCGGGCAAAAAGATAGCTCAACCCCTGAGCCGCCACGAACAGCAGCGTAGTCTCCTTGGCAAAGATCGCTAGCGAGAAACATACCCAAGCCCAGCGCGACCGGCCAGTTTGCTCCAGCCATATCGCTGTGATCACCAGCGCAAAAGCAAGCGTCTCTGGCAATGCTAGGCGGATCGAAAGCAGGCACCCCAGCATCAAACCATAAGCCAAGGCATACCAGTGGCTATAGCCTGCACGCTGTAGCACCTTGCCTAGCATGTGTACACCTGCCACATGCGCTCCCAGCGCAATAAGTGGCAGCATCCATGCCAACAGATCAGCGTCGCCGAAACTTAGCCAGCGCGCCAACAGTGGCAGCAGGATGCGCTGGTAGCGATAGGCCGGCACATCCAGATATTGTGCTGCCTCTTGCGGATCAGCATAGCGGGCGATGGCGTAGAAGAACTGCCCATCGTAGCCTTCTGTGCCGGCAAGGTCGCCTTGAGTGAACTGAGTGCCGGGGCGTATGAGCTCATTCACGTCCCAGTCAGCGCGCGCCAGCACTACGCCCAGTACCAACAACCCAGCCAGCAGGGTCACCAACGCTGGTGAAAACAAACGGCGCAACATCATGCGCTGCACCGCCACAAAACTATCCAGAGCAGCCAGGCGAGCAGACTGCTGACCAGGCCGAGGCTGAAAGCGAGAGGCCGATAGTGGAATTCAACCTCATGCGCTCCAGCGGGTATTTCCACAGCGCGGAAGACGCCATAGGCCGGCATGATCTCAACCGGCTCCCCATCAACCTCCGCCGCCCAGCCCGGGTAGTACGTATCCGCCAGCAACAGCCAGCCGCCCTGGCTCGCATCTACGCTTACGCGCACCTGGTTGGCACTGCTCTGGGTCACGCGCGCCCCACCGTCAACAAGCGGGCAACCGGGCAATTCAGTTGCCAAGTCTACAGGCGGCTGGCAGCTATACAACTGAGCGCGTGGCAAGGCCGGCAGAGTTTCAAAGAGCACCTGCCCGCCCTGCTCTACATGCTGCAGGATGCTGACGTTCATCAGCGCCAACATATCGGTACGCGCTCGTGCGTCGGCCGCTTCCAGCGCTTCGATCCACTGCACATAACGCGCCGGCAGCAAGGGATCAAAGTTGTTGGCGCTGGGTAAGCCTTCCAGCACGCCAACGTTCGGCAGCAGGCTGGTACGTACATCCATAGGATCGGCGCTGTAAAAGGTATCAAAGCGAAACAGATGCCCGAACTTCAGCTTGCGCTCACCCTCGGCCGGCATATACAAACGACCGCCGTCTAGCTGTAGCAGCATTTCTGGATGCACGGGCTTCTCAGCATACAAAGCCAGCGGCGCCCTCGGGTTGAGCCCCCAGCCGGCAACCAGCAACTCTGCGGCCACGAACAATGCCAATACCCAAGTGCCGACGCGTTCCGGCAATTGCCAGCCGCGCAAATTGAACACCGACAGTGCCAGCAGGGTCAGCCCCAGCCACAACATGGCACTCGGGTAACTGGCTGGGATATCGAAACCTGGGCCTGCCTGCAGCAACAGGCCCACTGTTCCCCCAAGGATCACAGCTACCCCTCCGGCGACTGCCAGGCGGCTCCAATACAGGCCGCGCCCCAGTGGCCGACCCCAGTGCTGCACACCTAACCCCGCCAGCAAGCTCAGGGCCATCACAGCCCACAAACTGAACCGGGTTGGACCTTGGAACATCTCAAATGTAGGCACATGCGCAAACAGCCAGGGAAAGACCGGCGTATTCCTGCCTAAAGCCAATACCAGCGATACCACGATCACACCCAACAGAAACCAGGCCAGCTTCCGCGGCTGAGTATTCTTCAGCGCCAACACCGCCAGCAACAGAGGCAGCACGCCAACGAAGATGGCATCTTCCCAAAAATTGCCATAGCCGCTGAAATTGCCGGCAGCAGGCGAACCGAACAAACCCGGCGCCAGCAGGGTCAGCAAACGCCACGGCCACAACGAATACGTCATGGCGAGTTCAGGCTCGACCTGGCCAGCGCGTGAGGACTGCAGCAGATACTCCGCCGTGGGCAGCAACTGCACCGCGCTCAGCGCCAGGGCTGCCGCCCCCGCCACGATGAAGCCAGCCACAGCCCGCCAGCGATGGGCGCTGGGCCAGCTCCAAAAGAGCAGCCAGGCTGCAGCCAGCAGCAGGCTGTACCAGGCCATTTGCGCATGTCCCGCCAGCCATTGCAGCGCCAAAAGAGCTGCCAGCCGCAGCACATTACGGCGGACTGGCGCCTGCGCCAGCCGGTACACGGCCAGCAGGGTCCACGGCAGCCAGGCCAGGCTGGCATTAATGCTGAGGAAGTGCGCCCGCGCCACCAGATAGCCGGAGAGCGAAAAAGCCAACGCACCGACCAGTTGGCCGCGTTCATCCGCTCCCAAGGCGCGCAGCAGACGCAGCATACCTGCGCCGGCCAGCGCCAGGTGCGCCGCCGCCAACAACGCCTGGCCCCATGCCATCAGCGGCAAGCCCCCGAGCGCGGCCAGCACAAAATACAGCCAATGCGGCGGATAGAACAAGGCAGATTGGTAATTGGCCGCCAGGGGTGCACCCATACCCAGCAAGGGATTCCACAGCGGTAGCTCGCCGGCCAGCAAAGTCTGCCAAGCTTGCCACCACCACGGCACGAATTGCATGGAGGGAGTGCCCCAATACAGCGCCTGCCCAGTCAGCCACACCGGGGCCAGCAAAACGAACGGCGCCAGCCAAACTAGATAACGCGGGTGGATGCGTTGCAACATCGTCTTATTCTAAGGCGCGGGGCGCAAGAATTCGTAGGCACCAATGACCGAATATGGCCGCAGAAAGTCATCCGCGAAGGATGCAGTTCCGCTGTTCAGACGCTCGGCCGGACCCCAGGCAACAAAGTCGACCCCATGTGCCTGCAGAATCGCCTTTCGTTGTTCGTCCGGCGTGTCACGGAAGTAGAAAGCGAATACATCCTGTTCAAGTCCGTTCAGCCCCACGGTTTCAGGCCCGTGCCCGATTACGACGCGTACCGGCGCCCAAGCTGGTAACGCATTACCGGTATCGTACGCAGCCAGCACGATCGCATCTTGCTGCTCACGCAAAGTTTCAAACCAGGTGACCTCATCCACCGCGCGGAAAGCAGGCATGGCCGGGTTGAGCGCGGTTTGCATCGCCCCCAGCCATAACAGCAAAGTACTGGGTACGGCCAGCATAAACAGCAGCAGGCTGCGCCGCTGACGTGGGGCGGGCAAGCCCTCAAGACCGCGCAAGGCCAGCGCAACCAGCAGCACCCAAGCACCCTCGGCAAAGCGGCGCTGCAAGCCTACTGGCGCATACAGCAACAACGGCAGCGCCAGTACCCAGGTAGCGCTGAGGCCTTTCAATGCAGCCGAGGTCCACACTTTGCGCCAACCCCAATACGCCAACGGCAACAACCAACCATAGGCCAGCACATAGTGGAGAGGGTGCGGCGCCAGGATCTGGTTTTGGGCGGCCCAGGCGCGCAGATAAGCATCGTTGACATAGGCCCAGATGTTGTAGACCAGCGGAGCGGCCGCGCCGGCTGCCGCCCACAGGCTGCCGCGCACTTGGGCTTGCCACTCCGGCACGCGCCGCAGCCACAGCACAGCGCAGTGCAGGGTCAGTAGCGCCAACCCCAGCGCGGCGGTCAGCAAATGCACTAGAGCCATCGCCAGCCACAGCGCGGTCAGCTTCCAGCCAGGTTGCCGGGCAGTCAACACCCAAAGCAGGCCCAGTAGCAGCATGGCACGCGCCAGGGCCAAATGCGGCAGCCCGAACACCGCCAAGTACCCAAAGGTCTCCGGTGAATAAAAATCAAGCGGGATCGAGCCCAGCAGCTCCGCCTGGCCAAACAGCAACGGCAGCCATCCCAGCCCTCCTCCCAAAACCGCAACCGTCAGACCCCAACGGCGTAAATTTGTATCGGCGACAAAGTGGGAAAGAAATGCATACGCGGCTACGCACAATGCGGCAATACTAAAGAGCCGGAACGCATGGAAAGCCAGCACATAGGCAAGGTGCCCGGCGTGCAGCCCGAGCATCTTGCCTATCAGCAAGTAGGGCAAGTACAGCAGCGCACCCGTTTGCGGCATAGTGCTGTATGGGCTGCGAAACAGCCAGTCGCCCGCCGCGCCGCGCAGCATCTTGGCGATGTAGGAATTGCCATCCTCTACGCCGATGAGGAAACCGGTAAAACCTTGCGGCTCTATATACAGCGCCAGCAGGTATGGCAGGCTGGTGAACGCGATCACAGCCAGCGCGAACCCCAGCACCCATCTGCGCTCGGCGCGGCTCATGCTCGTCTCCGCAGAACTTTGGCAATGGATATGAGCCAGGCTGCGATAGCGATAGGCAAGCCATAGCGCAGCGCATCAGGCATGAAATAGAATTCGACCTCGTGCTCGCCGGCAGGCAGCTGCACCGTGCGCAGCAAGCCGTTGGGCGTTGCAAATTGGGCAGGCCGCCGATCCACCAGCACATGCCAGCCGGGATAGTCAACCTCCGAGGCGACCAACAGACCCGGACCCTCAGCATGCACCACCACGCGATTGGTCCCTATATACAAAAGGGTCGCCGCTTCTATCTCGTCGCCACGCTCCAACCAGGCGCGCGGCCGGAAATGGGAGTTGAGATAAATATACGGCTCTGCATGCTGCAGGCTCAATCCATCAACTTGCAACGGCTGCTGCGACACGATGTATTTGACGTTCAGCCGGCCAAGCAGCACCGCATCCAACCGGCCAACCCCATCCAGCGGCGGCAACGCTACGCGGTATCCGGTTGGCGGGTAGCCGCCCGCGGCCGCCAAATAGCCTGCATAGCTTTGCAGCTGCAACGGGTCTACCCCGCCAGCCAGTTCAAGCCTATAGGCGGCGGCTGTCTGCTGCGGCAAGCTGTAGTCGGGCGAGTACACGCGGAACACGCTGGTATCCGCGGCCAGCCGTCCCGCGGCTTCGGCACCCTCCGCCAGCACCTCCGCGGAGGAGCGGAAACGCACCAAGCTGGCGGAAGCAACCAGCAGGTCCAGCAACACCAACGCGCCCAATGCCAACGCAAGCCGCCTGCCTGCAGGCCACTGTTCCTGAACCAACCAGGCGCACAAAACCAGCCCGGCCGCGAACAGAGCCGGCCGCCACAACGGCGCAGCTTGCATAGCGGCCAGCATGCCAAAACTGACTAACAGCATCAGCACGCTCAGATGAAGTAGGCGCAGGCTGCGGCGGGCTGTTGGCATTTCGCTCAACTGCTGCAACGCAGCCGCCAACAATACAGCCCAGGCAAAACTGGCCAGCAGCAACGCCCGCGGCGGAATGCGCAATTGGGATACACCCGGCAGCTCGGCTAACCAAGTTGCCCCCGGCACATAACTACCCAGCGCAACCAATATGCAGACAAGGATCACACCTAGCCAGAAACGCTGGCCACGTTGCCAGGGCCGCGCCAGCGCCACCAGCAATAGCAAGCCAATGCCGGGATAGATCACCCATTCATGCGAGCCGCCCCACTGGGGCAGCAGCAGGCCCAGCAGGCCAGATGGCGGCATAGAAAGCTCCAGCACTTCAGTGGCCGTCAGGCTGGCCCGCGTCGAAAGCTGGCCATATTGCCAATACAGCCACAGCGCCGGCAGCGCCAACACAGCCGCCAGCGCGCCCTGCCCTATGGCATAGATAGGCCGCTTTTGCCACAAGAGCCAGGCGGCCCACAAGGCAGCCGCATACAGCGCCCAGCGCGGGTCTGCGGCAAGGATCAATGCCAGGAAGATGCCCGCTGGCAGGCGGCTTTTGGAATTGCTCGCCCACAGCAGCCAGGGCGTCAGGCACACGGCCAACACCAACATCAAATGGCCCGCGCCAATGTGGGCGAACAGACGCGGGGCAGCTTGGAAAGCCAGCCCGCCAAGCGTAGCCGCGGGCAGGCCAATGCCTTGCTGGCGCAGGAAGGAATACATGCCAACGCCGGCCAGCAGCACATGCGCCGCCAGCACCAGATTCAGCCCCAATGGCAATGGAAACAACAGGGTGAGCCAGTACGGCGGATACCACAGGCCAGAATACGGATGAGCTACGAACGGGAACCCAGACAAAATCTGCTGAGACCACAGCGGCACTTCACCCTGGCGCAACGCATTCTGCAAAAAGAGTGCATTGGGGTAATGGGTTATAGCCATATCTGAATATGGCGCGCCGGACCCAGGATACAAGAAGCTGCCAAGGCCGGGCAGCAAAATAAACACTGGGATAAGGAAAGGCCAGTACTCTAAAAAGGCCGCACGCAGTCTAGTGCCCATGCGGTGCCAGCAACTCTACGCTGCCCAGCGAAAAAACAGTGCCCCAGCCCGGCAAAGCAAACGCAGGCAGTCCATCTGAATCGAACAATACAAAATTCACATCAGTCGCATCTAAAAACCGCTGGCGTGCCGTGGGATCTGCGAAGAAGGCGTCTTGCTCTGCCTGACGCTGCTCAGCCTGCACGGTCTCGAAAGGATGGCCGTACCAGACGCGCACATCGGCGAAGGCAGGCAGGTGCAGGCTGTTGCGCGCCGGGGCCAGCACCAGCGCGCCTGCCGGGGCATGCTCATCCAGCCAGTGATACGCCGCCAGCTCGTCGCTTTCCAGATACAGCGCGGCGTCCTGCGCCTGCGCAGCCTGCGCCGCACCCAGCAGCAGGAACAGATTCGTGGGCAGGGCCAGCAAGACAAGCCCGATCAAAGCCCGCCGCAAGCGCGCAGCAGAAAAGAGCTGGGTGGCGGCGAACACAGCCAGCGCGATTACCGGCACATACAAACCACTCACCAGGCGGCGCTGTAATCCAAAGGGCATGTACAGCAAAGCAAGGCAGACCAGCAGCCACGCAAAAAACACGGCCAGCGAAACTCTACGCTGCTTCCATACCAAATAAGCGCCGGCCAAAGCCAGGAGTAGCGCCGGGGCGAAGGACACGACCAGATCCCACAGCGGCATGGCACGGGTTATGTTCTGTGCGTTCCAGCCACTCAGCACCGGATGCGTGTTCACAGCCCACAGCGTATACGCCGCATACGGCAGGCCCGCCAACAGCACACAGGCGGCCTGCTGCCAGCGGCTGCGCTCCCCTTGCCCCCAGGCCTGAGTCAGCGCAGCCACACCAAGCAATACAACCGCTGCCACCGCCCAACCGAACGGATAGATCAGCGAGAGCGCCAGCGCGGCCAGCACCCAGGCAGCCGGCCGCGGCGCGCGGGTAGGCGTGAGCAGATAGATCTGCAAAGCCAGCCCCAACGGAAAGTGTGCGTTGGCAAAGGATGCCAGAAACGGATAGGCCTCAGCCACCCAGAAATCGCTGGTAAACCCGCCGAAGAGAGCAGCCAACCACCCCAACCCAGAACCAAACAGGGTCACGCCAAATGCCCAGGTGCGCTGTGATTCCAGCAATGTATTGGCAAACAGGCGATACAACGCCGCGCACAAGGCTGCTGCCCCTGCAATACGCGCAACGCTGAACGTAAAGGCCAATCCCCACCCAGCCAGACGGGCAAAATGGCCCAGCAGCAAGTAATAGAGATTGATCGCAGCACCGTCGCCCGGGTTGGCCGTGTAAGGCAGAGTAAAGATCCATGCCCCATCAAACCCCTGGCGCATCTTAGCCAGATAACTGAAACCATCGATCGGGTTGAGCAGGAAACCTGCAAACTGGTGCTGAGTATCTGCTGCATTTTGTGCCAACACAAACGGCAAGGTCTGCAGTAAAAGAAACAATAAGCTCAGCAAGAGAAAAGGCAGGCCGCGGCGCATGCCGTATTTTAGCAAAGCCGCTTCTGGCTACCCTTATAATCCTGCTATGAGCCGCGCCCTCAAACTCTACCGCCTGCAGCAAGCAGATACTCAGTTGGATCAAACTGCGGCGCGCCTGGCCGAGATCGAGCGCATTCTAGGCGACAACCAGTCCCACCAGGCCGCCAGCCAGGCGCAGCAACAAGCCCAAGCCGCTCTCCACGCTGCCCACACGGCATTGCGCGCCAGCGAGGAAGAAGTGACGGCGCAACAAAAGCGCATCGAACAAAACCAGGCCAGCCTGTACGGCGGCGCGGTGACCAACCCCAAAGAATTGCAAGACCTGCAAATGGAATCCGAGAGCCTGGCGCGGCGGCTGAGCGAGCTAGAGGATGCTCAACTGGAAGCCATGGCCGCTCACGAGCAGCAACAGGCAGCCAAGGCGGCGGCAGATACTACACTGGCCGCGGTCGAAGCCCAGCTGGCCGGCGAGCACCAGGCGCTCTTCAGCGAACAGGCCGAGTTGCGCGTCGATAGCGAGCGACTGGCATCAGAGCACGAAACAGCCCTCGGCGCGGTGGATGCTGCCGACCTGGGTACTTACAACAGCTTGCGCGCCAGCAAGAACGGCGTAGCCATCGCCAAAGTGCAGGGCGGCACCTGCTCCGCATGCGGCGCCGAGCTTTCAGCGGCCCGCGCCCAAGCCGCCCGTTCCGCCGAAGAGCTGACCCGCTGCGACAACTGCAAGCGCATACTGTATTCTTAGTTTTGTTCCAGTTGCTTGAGAATTAATTCCTGAGCTTCGCTGCTCTCCATATCAATTATGGTGACCAGTTTGTCGCGCCCGGTTTCGCCCGCCACGATCTCGATCCGCGATCGGGCGACCGAGAGTACCTTGGAGAGGAATTCGATCAGAGCCTCGTTGGCTTTGCCATCCACCGGCGGCGCAGTCAGCCGAACCTTGATGGTGTTGTCCGGCAAGATCTCGACGATCTCGTTGCGGCTGGCGCGTGGCGTCACCCGAATGGCTAGCGCAGCGCCGCCGCGTCCGTCTGAAAGTTTGTAGCGCGCCATAGCTTATCGAAAGGCGTTGATGACGACCACACTGAGAAGCTGCAACAGGATGAGCAGGATCAGCGGGCTAAAGTCCAGCATGCCGGTGGGCGGCAGCAGGCGGCGGATAGGCGCCAACATTGGCTCCACGATCCGGTCGAGCGCTCGGCGCAACGGGTGGTAGGGGTCCATGAAATACCCGAGCACAACATCAATGATGACGATCCAACTCAGGATATCAAAGATCAGTGCGATTGCTTGCTCCATACACTCCTTTACTTCGGCCGCGGACCCATCAGCCCTTCGCCGATGCGCACCATCGTTGCCCCTTCCAAAATGGCGGCTTCGTAGTCGTTGCTCATGCCCATGGATAGTTCAGGCAGCGACATGCCCAAGCGTTCTGTCAATGTATCACGCAGTTGGCGGGTGCGCTCAAAATATGGGCGGGCTTCTGCCAGGCGGGCCGTGATGGGCGCCATGCTCATCAGCCCGCGCAATTCCAGCCCCGGCAGCCCGGCAATGACCTGAGCATCCGCCAGGAACTCGCCGGGGTCTTCGTTGCAGTCCCAACCCTGCTTGGTGATCTCGCCACTGACGTTGCACTCCAGCAGCACCGGCAGGCAACGTCCCGCCTCTTGCGCAAAACGATGCAGGCGCTCTGCCAGCTTGAGGCTGTCCAACGAATGGACGATGGAGAAGTGCTGCGCCACCTCGCGGGCTTTACGGCTTTGTACATGGCCGATCATGTGCCACTCCAGCTTTGCGCCAGCCAGCGCGTCTTGCTTCTGACGCGCTTCGGTCAGATAGCTTTCGCCAATATCGGTTACACCTAAATCCAGTAAGGCTTGTATGGCCTCGGCCGGGTGACCTTTGGTCACCGCCACCAAGCGCACATCGCCGGGTGCGCGGCCAGCCTGGTGGGCGGCCGCCTCCATCTTCTGGCGCACTTCGCCAAGGTTTTGGGCAAGCCGTTGCGGGTAACTCATGCGCCTAGTGTAATCAATGCACCGAAGCGGCCCGTGCGCCCGCCTGAGCCGCGATGCGAGAACCAATCCTCTGGATTGCTGGCGGTGCACAAGTCAGCAGCCTCAATATTCTCCACGCCAGCCTGCTGCAAAATAAGCCGGTTGGCAGCTACCAGGTCAAAGTGTGTGCGCTCTCCGTGGGCAGGCAGCAGCTCACCTGTCTGGCCGCCAAAAGCGGCTTGCACTGCTTGCACAACTTCTTCCCCCAATTCATAGCGCTCAACAGAAATGGCCGGGCCGATGGCGGCCAGCAGGTCCTGCGGACGGCTGCCATACTGCTGGCTGAGCGCGGCCACCGCCACCGCCGGCACGCGTGCCACCGTACCGCGCCAGCCGGCATGCGCCACAGCGACCGCGCGACGCTGCGAGTCATACAGCAAAATTGGCACACAGTCGGCATAGCGCATGAACAGGGTTACTTCGGGCTGGTCTGTGATGATGATGTCGGCTTTGGGTGGTCGTGCCCAATCCGCTGGGCGCGGGGCACGCGCTACCTGAACATCGGTGCCATGCACCAGCCAGCTGTCAAACATGCTCTCAGGCTTGCGGCCCAGCGCAGCAAAAGCGCGTTGCAGGTTCTGGCGCACGTGGGATATCTCATCCCCCACCGTGCTGCCAACGTTGAGCGAGTCGTACGGCGCATCGCTCACGCCGCCCTGGCGCGTGAATACAGCGTGCTTGACGCCAGCCGAGCTCAGTTGATCAAAGGTGTAATAGCGCAACCCTGCAGCTTGTTGGAACGGCATTATTGCTTTTTAGAGCCCTCGAGCCGCGCCTTCTTGGATGCGGTCTGTACACGCACATCCTGAAACGACTCTTCCAACAACGGGATGCCAAACCAGGCCGTAGTAAAACCAAAGATCGCCCCGGTGAGCGTACGTAGTAGCGGCGTGCTCTCGCGGTACTCCCACAGGCTCCAATTGGGGATCTGACTCAGCAACTGGCTAAAACCATCCAGGCCAATAGGCACGAAACCGATCGCGATCCAGAGCATCCAATGCAAGGGCTTGATGCGCCGTCCGGTAGCCGCGTACAGCAAGCCAAACACCAGGATCGCGCCGTAGATCGCTACGTCCCGCTGGCAGAACGCCACCTTGTAACCTATCTGCTCATCCCCAATAAAGCGGCGGGCGGCTAGCATGTCTTCGCCGCTCAATCCCGTGGCTGCTTCGTAGCTGACGTATTCTTCCATCCCAGCGCCTTCACGCGGGTAGACGGGCTGGTCGCCAAACAGGAACCAGGAACGGAACGCCATCTGGTGGCACACCGCGCCATAGGTCGAATAGATCGGGCGTGCCAGGCCAGGGTAGCCAGCGTTCATCAGCACCGGCGCCAGAAACGGCAGGCCAACATACAAAAATATGATCAAGTTCAGCACGGCCAGATAATGACGACCAAAGAAGTGCGCCAGCCGGTCTGCGCCGGTCACTTTGCTGCCCCGCTCTTTGCGCTTGGCGTACTTCGGGTCCCCCTCAATTTGTTCAGCGCGGTCTCGGGCAGCGGCCATGGTCATCTCCAGTTTGCGACGGTCGAATGGGGCTTCCACTACATACGGGCCAACTTGCACCACCGGCACACGCGTGCCGTAGGCAGCCTTCAGGTCCGGGTCCTCATCAATATTCACCAGGGCTAGATTGTGCGGGATCTTGTCCTGTAAGGCGGCTAGATCTTCCTTCGCCGTGTCGCACAGCGAGCAATTGTCTTTGGTGTACAGGGTGACCGTGATCATGGGCTAAGGTTCCATTTGTTTGAGGTAGTTATCAATGTCTGCGGCGCTCATTTCCCCAATGTGGAAGAAGCGGATCACGCCCTGCGCATCAATGAAGAAGGTCGTAGGATACCCACGCACACGATATAGCTCTTGCACGTTACCGTCTGCATCCAGCAAGACCGGCAGGTCCACTCCGATCTCATCGATGAAGCGCTGCACCTGCTGGCGCGTCTCGCCGAAATCCACCGCCAGCACCGCGAAGTCGCCGTGATTATAGCGTGCCTGGATGGCCGGCATCTCCTGACGGCACGGGCCGCACCAGGTGGCCCAAAAATTGAGCAGCACGCGCTGGCCGCGCAGGTCGCTCAGGCGCACCTGCTCACCATCTAAATTGGGCAGCACGAATTCGGGCGCCTGTGAGCCGACCACGGGCTGTGGCCCAGACAGCGCGCTGCACGCGCTCAGCAACAGCCCACAGGCCAGCAGCCAGACATGCTTCCTCATAAGCGCAACACGCCCAGCGCATACAGGGCGATGATCAGCAACAGGCTGGCTCCGCTGCCAATGAACCACCATTCGCCGAAGCGCTTGCCGCGGCGCTGGGCCACAGCGCCCATGCCCAAGCCTGCCACCAGGCTGGCGAAAATGGCCAGCAGCATGTGCAAGCCAATGCGGCCTTCCTCGAACGTGGTGAAGAAGAAGCCCAGGCTGGCCAGCGTCTGGAAACGGCCACTAAGTAGCAACACGCCCAATGCGATTAGCACCAGGCCCGTGATGCGCTCTACATAGTGGCTAAGCCGCGCATAGCGGCGCACGATGTTGGTGATCCAACTCACCTGAGTAGCCGCGATCAGAAAAGGAATAGCCAGCCCGGCCGAGTAGGCGCTGAGCAGCACCGCGCCTTGGCTGAGTTCTGCGCTGTTGAAAGCCAAAGTGAGGATGGAGCCAAGCACCGGCCCCACACAAGGCACCCACCCCGCCGAGAAGAACACGCCCATCATGGCGGAGGATACATAGCCACGCTGGGAACGCAGGCTGGCTTGCGCCCGCAGCTCATAGTCCAACCAGCGGATGCGCAAGATGCCACTAAGATGCAAGCCAAACAGAATGACGATGACGCCGCCTACTTGCGAGAGCAGCCGCGTGAACGAAAACAAGAACTGGCCTAAAGCAGCCGAGAACAATCCCAGCAGAATGAAGATGACGCTGAAGCCCAGCACAAACGCCAGGCCATGTAAGAAACTGTGCCAGCTATCTGGCTGCTCTTGCGTACCGGCGACCCGGCCGCTCAGATAGCCTACATACACTGGCACGAGGGCGAAAACACATGGGGAGAGGAAGGAAGCCAACCCAGCCAGGAAGGCCAACCCGACGCTGGGCACAGGGATCATACGCGCTTAGCTCTGGACCACACGCACGCTGGTGCCCGCCACCTGATCGATCTTGCCAGGGTAGTACTCCACCTGGGGTGCAGTCCAGCGGAAGATGAACTTGGCGTCCTCTTGCGTGGCGTTGATGCAACCCGCCGAGGTGCGCTCACCATAGTTGTTGTGCCAGTAGCAAGTATGTACGGCAATGCCGCCAGTAGCGATGAAGGTGCACCAACCGATGCCCGACAGGTCATACCCCGCGCCGGAGGTGCCTCCGGTCATCGTGGTCGAGATGTATTTCATGTACACGCGCAGATAATCACTGACCGGCGTATACCCAACACCATCCTCACCATCACGTCCGGTCGAAACCCGGCAGAAATACACCTCACGCCCATCCTCATAGCACGACATGGTTTGGCGGGCGATGTTGATGACAAGCTCTTTGTTCTCAACCTCAGGCGAGATGGGCGTAATGTCTTCGGGTTTGATCGGCTTGAAAGCGTGCGCCGGCGCCCAGAAGTGGTCGCCCAGGCTGCCATACAGATCGTAGACGTGGTATTCCACCTCACCTGCATCACTGGTGCGAATGTCGTCGACCCACATCACTTGACCATAATACAGACGGATGGGCCAGTTGCTCTGCACCAGGAAGCGGATGCGGTGGCCAAAGGGTGCGTTGGCGTTCGCCAGCTGTACATTGACATACGGCTGGGTTACCTCAGCCCACATGCCCGGCCCAGACCCATAGTCTGGCAAGGTGGTTAGCGGTGTATTGGCAATATCCTTGACTGGCTGTAGGAACGGCGCCCACACATATCCCTGCGGCGTTTCGATCCAGCGTTGATTGCGCAGGCCGCTGGCGCTGCCAACGACCTCGCGGATCCACGGCACCACTGAGTCGCCCATCAGCTGACCGACTTCGGCCGCCTCGCGGTTGGGGGCGGCGCGCACATACACAAAGCGATCCAACTCCTCCACCACGCGGCCCAGACGCTCAGCCTGCGGAAACGGCTCTTGCAGCAAATAGCGCGGGTTGACCTTTAAGCCAGGGCCTGCGCTAAAAGGGGCCAGGGCCGCCGCGCCCAAACCCAGGCCGCCAAGTTTCAGGAAATCTCGTCTACTCAGTGGGGATTGCTTCGACATGGCGGTATTTTATCGCGGCAGCATGAAACCAAAATGAGGCAGCCTTGGTGAGCATTACACCTTGAGCGGCGTTTTGCGCAGGCGCAGGCTGTTGCCGATGACGAAGATGTCGCTCAACGCCATAGCGCCTGCCGCCAGAATGGGGCTCAGGAAGCCCAGCGCAGCCGCGGGGATAAGCAGAATGTTGTAGATGAACGCCCAGAACAAATTCTGGCGAATTGTGCTCAATGTGCGCTTGGAGAGAGCGATCGCCTTAGGCACCCCGCGCAGATCATCCGTCATTAGCACCACCGGGGCCGTGGCCATGGCCACATCCGTGCCCGTGCCAATGGCGATGCCCAGATCCGCTTGCGCCAGAGCCGGCGCATCATTGATGCCGTCCCCCACCATTGCCACCTTGTGACCCTCGGCCTGCAGCTTGGAGACTTCGGCGGCCTTCTGCTCAGGCAGCACCTCGGCCAGTACATAGTCCAGGCCAAGTTGGCGGGCGACAGCATCCGCCACGCCGCGCGCATCCCCCGTGATCATGCCCACCTTCAAGCCCATGCGGTGGAAGCTTTCGATGATCTCGTGAGCGTTGTCCTTCAGCGTGTCGGCCACACCTAGCACACCCGCCAATTTGCCGTCCACGGCCACATAGATGGCCGTCTTGCCATCCGCGTGCAATATCTCGCCTGCGCCCTCCAGGCCATCCAACGGGATATTGCGCTCGTTCATCAGGCGCAGGTTGCCGATCAGCACCTGAGCGCCCTCAACTTCAGCCACCACGCCGCGCCCGGTCAGGGCTTCAAAACTGGCTGGCGTGGCCAGCGCCAGCTGGCGCGCATTAGCCGCCGCCACGATCGCCTCACCCAGGGGATGCTCGCTGGCGTGCTCCACACTGGCGGCCAGGCGCAGCAGCTCCTCTTCGCCGGCAGGGAATGCACCCACTAGCACATCCGTGAGCGCGGGCTGGCCACGGGTCAGCGTGCCGGTCTTGTCGAGCAAGACCATCGAAATGCCCGAGGCACGTTCCAGCGCCTCGCCTGATTTGATGAGCACGCCCATCTCGGCGCCGCGGCCGCTGCCTACCATGACCGCCGTGGGCGTAGCCAGGCCCATAGCGCAAGGGCAGGCGATCAGCAGCACGGCCGCCGTATTGATCAATGCACGCGTCAGCGTGGCATCAGGACCAGCAGCCGGGAAAACAAAGTACCAGACCAGGAAGGTGACCGCTGCGATCAAGATAACGATCGGCACAAAGATCTCAGAAATACGGTCGCCCAGTTTCTGGATCGGCGGGCGGCTGCTCTGTGCGTTTTCAACCAGCTGTACGATCTGCGCCAACGCGGTAGCTTTGCCCACTTTGGTAGCCTCGAACACGATCCGGCCTTGCTTATTGAGCGTGGCACCGATCACTTCGTCGCCGGGCTTCTTACTCACCGGCATTGATTCGCCGCTGATCATCGACTCATCCGCCGAACTATGGCCATCGATCACGCGGCCGTCCGCCGGGAATTTCTCACCCGGGCGCACCACCACGTGGTCGCCCACCAACACATCCGCGCTGGGGATCTCGATCTCCTGCCCGCCGCGCAGCACGCGCGCTTGCTTGGGTTGCAAACTGATCAGCTTGCGAATGGCGTCGCCCGTACGGCCGCGGGCATTGACCTCAAGGTACTTGCCAACGCGGATAAGCGTGATGATGGTGGCCGACGTTTCAAAATAGCCATGCCCGCTGAACAAGCCCAGCAAAATGGCTACCGAATAAAAGTACGCCACAGAGGAGCCCATCGCCACAAGTACATCCATATTGGCGCTGCCATTACGCAACGCCTTGAAGCCATTGACGTAAAAGCTCCACCCGACGACGAATTGCACCGGTGTAGCCAGCGCAAAGAACAACCAGTCCACCCACGGCGCATGCGCCCAGTGGCCCAGTAAGCCAAAATCGCGCCCCATCGAGAGGATGAAGAGCGGCAGCGTAAACGCCACGCTCAGCCACATCAGGTTGCGCTGCTTGCGGATCTCCGTACGGCGTACGCCGGCTTCCACATCCTCGCCGGCGGCGGCCGCTGCCAGTTCAAAGCCGGCTTCTTTGGCCGCCGCGCGCAGCTCCGCTTCGCTGGTGATCGTCGGCACATACTTAATGCGCGCCTCGGCGTTCACCGGGTTGACCTGCGCCTCCAGCACGCCGTCAAGGCCGCTCAAAGCGGCCTGAAGCCGGCGTGCGTCGGCCGGGTCGCTCAGGTTTTGCACCCGCAGCTGGGCTTCGCCGCTGGCTACGTCGTAGCCAGCTTTGCGGATGCGCGCAAGCATGCCCTGCAGGTCAGCCTGGGCCGGGTCGAACTCCACCGCGGCGCGCTCGCTGGACAGGTTGACGCTGGCGTGCGAAACGCCGGGCACCTTCTTGAGATTGCGCTCAACTGTGGAAACACAGTTGGCGCACGTCATCCCCAAAATGGGCAGGTTGTATTGCTTGCTGGCTTCGGTCATGGCTACTTTCTACTTAGTTATGCGGCTGCGGGGTAATTGATCTCCGCCAACAGGGCTTTGACAGACTCTTCGGTGGCAGGTTCGCTAAAACGCACCATCACCTTTTTGTCATCCAAGCTGGCCTTGACGGCCTCCACGCCTGGCAGCTCGGCCAGCTCGTTCTCGATGGTTTGCGTGCAATGGCCGCAGTGGATCTTGGGGACGTTGTATACGATCGTGTTCATGTGAAGCTCCTTCTGGTCGTCTAGACCTTCATCGCTGCTTGATAGACTTCGGCGATCTCTGCCAGAACGCGCTCGCGCTCTTCGGCATCCTCGCCGCGTACAGCCGTGATCACACACGAGTGCATGTGCTCTTCGAGCACCATCTGGCTAACCTTGTTCAAGGCCGCCTGGGTGGCCTGGATCTGGCGGATGACATCGATGCAATAGGCGCCATCCTCCACCATGCGTTGGATGCCGCGCACGTGGCCTTCAATCGTTTTGAGCCGTTTCCCGGCATGCTCTCGGTTCATTCCTGCCTCCTACCCACCCCCCAGGGGAGGGGGTAGCAAAAGTATAGCACTTTCGATAGCTAGTGACAAGGAGGGTTAGGACAACAAAGCCTGCAGATCGGCGAGCGTCTGCTCGCGGCTGGTGAAGTGCACTGCCCGCATGCCCGCTTCCTGGGCACCGCGCACATTCTGGATGAAATCGTCCACAAACACGGCTTCCGCCGGCTGAACGCCCAGGCGCTCCGCCGCCAGCAGGTAGATCGCCGGGTGCGGCTTCATCACCCCCACCTCACCCGAGATAACGACCGCGTCAAAAGCATCCAATATCGGATATTGCTCGGTCAGCGCAGCTCGCAGGTTGTTCATGGCGTTGCTAAGCAGGCCGGTCTTATACTGCGGGCGTAGGCTGCGGATATACGCCATCAGCGTATGGTCCAGATGATCGGCGCCAAAGAAGGCCTCACGCAGCTCCTGCACGCTCATAGCGAACTGATCGGCCACTTCCTGCAGATACTGCTCGCCATCCACACCCCCCAATTGCGCCCGCCGGCGGTTATCACCGTCGAATACACGTGCTTCGAGCGCGTCTCGGCTCATGCCGAGGCGCGCCGCCAGCGCATCACGCTGGTTGTCAGGATCGGTGCGCACCAGCACACCGCCAAAATCCCAGATAACAGCTTTGATCGTCATGGTGCGTATTGTATGCGGAAGCGACAACAAAAAGCCCGCCGTTCGGCGGGCTATAGGAGTATTACTGGTCTATGGCGTCTACAAGGGCTTGCTGAACTTCCCGCCCGTCAATGTAGCCGCGCCACTGGCCGATCACGCGGCCATTCGCATCGATCAGAAAGAAATGGGGCTGGTAGGTATATCCCAACTGTTCCTGAATAGACAACGTGCGGGGGTCATCCCGATCAAGGTAGACAAAGACCACTTCGTCCCCGTACATATTCTCCAGGCCATGCACCGTCGGAGCAACCGCCTTACATACCGCACACCAGTAGGCAAAGAACTCTACGAATTGCACCTGGCCGGAGGCCAGCATGAACTCCTCTGGGCGGCTGGCGTGAAAATCGGGGTTGCCAGGGCGGATCGGGGGCAAAGTTGCCTCGCCGCCCGTTGCCACCGATTCCGTGCTCAAGTCGAGCACGGCACGCGGCGTCGGGTTATCCGGAGAGCCAGGATTCGCAGCTTCGCCGGTGCCGTTTTGCAGCTGGATCTGCCCATCCGGCAGGATGGGCATTTGGCCTGCGCAGGCCGCCAAAGGCGCTGCCAGCAACAGCAAACCAGCCGCTGCCAGCATGCGGCCTACAGGGATAGAGCTAAAACCAGACTTTTGCACTTGTAACATTGCAGAAATAGTAACCCGTGGGGTCGCTGGGGTGTGCGCACCTGAGCCCTGCTCTAACTGAAATTTAATTCAAACAAAAAGGCAGGAAACTACGCCAAATCCATACGGTTAGAATAAGAATATGCAACTCAAGGGCAAAAATGTGCTCATCACCGGCGCGGCTGTACGCTTGGGCGCCCAGATGGCTCGCAGCGTTGCCGCCGAGGGCGGCAACGTGATCATCCACTACAACAGCTCGCAGACCGAGGCTGGAGCTCTGCAGGCTGAGTTGCAGCAGGCGGGCGCCCAGGCCTACCTCCTGCAAGCGGATCTTGGGGACCCGCAGCAAGCTGGGCGCCTGATCGAGCGCGCCGGTGAGCACGGCCCACTGTTCGCCCTGGTCAACAGTGCCTCGATCTTTGAGGACATCAACCTGGCAACAACCAAGCTGCCTGACTGGCAACGCCACCTCGACGTCAACCTTACTGCCCCCTTCCTGCTCAGTCAATCCTTTTGGAAGGCGGCCGGCCAGCGGCCCGGCCGCATCGTCAACCTGTTGGATTGGCGCGCTCTGCGCCCCGGCGCCGACCACCTACCCTATACGATCAGCAAGGTTGGCCTGGCCGGGCTGACACATTCGCTGGCGGTCGCCATGGCCCCCAACATCAGCGTGAACGGCATCGCCTTGGGCGCCATCTTGCCGCCCAGCGATGGTACCGAGCCCAGCGGCATTCTGGAGAATGTGCCCGCTGGCCGCTGGGCGGAGCTGGACGAGCTGGGCCAAACCCTGCTGTTCCTGCTGACTGGCCCAGCCTACATCACCGGAGAGATCATTCACCTGGACGGAGGACGCCACCTGGTGTAACTATGGACAAGCTCATTATCAAAGACTTGCTGGTGCGCGGCATCATTGGCATCAATGACTGGGAGCGCACCACCCCGCAAGACATACTCATCAACATCGAGATCAAGGCTGATCTAAAGAAGGCGGGCGAGACCGATGACATTGACCACAGCGTGAACTACCGCACGGTCGCCAAGCAGGTCATCGCCCACACCGAGACGGCGCAGCGGCTGACGGTTGAGGCCCTGGCCGAAGACATCGCCAAGATCTGCCTGGCCCAGCCGGGCGCCCGCGCCGCTAAGGTGCGCGTGGAAAAACCCGGCGCACTGCGTTTTGCCAGCTCAGTGGGCGCCGAGATCAAACGAGAAGCCGGTGACTGAGTACTCGGCCTATATTGGCCTGGGTTCCAATATCAAGCCTGATACGAATCTCAAACAAGCTATCCGCGCCCTGAGCGAACCCGGCCAGCCGGGCAACACCTTGCTGCTGGCGGCCAGCTCCGTATGGAAGTCGCCGCCCTTGGGCAGCGAGGGGCCGCAGTTCCTCAACGCGGCCGCTCAGCTGCGTACGCAGCTGAGCGCCGACGAGCTGCGCAGCTACCTGCGCAGCCTCGAGGCTGCGCAGGGGCGCATGCGCACAGACGACCGCAATGCCCCGCGCACCCTTGACCTCGACCTGCTGCTTTACGAGGGCCAGGAAATGGATCGTGACATCTGGGACGCCGCCCACATTGCCGCCCCGCTCAGCGAGTTATTGCCCGCATACAAAAGCCCGGTGACCAGCGAAACCCTGACCGATGCCACATCACGCTTGCTGGAAAACCAACCCGCCAAACGCACAAATCACCAACTGCTCGACAAATTGGATAAATAAAAACAGCCTGCACGATGTGCAGGCTGTTTGTTCTTTTG
Source organism: Anaerolineales bacterium (assembly GCA_019454165.1). Lineage (GTDB taxonomy): Bacteria > Chloroflexota > Anaerolineae > Anaerolineales > UBA11579 > JAMCZK01. Next base: position 1,832,765 of record CP075367.1, read on the forward strand.
GATGAAAGGTCACAGATTGTTCAGAACGTAATCATACAGGCTGTTCGTAATACCGTCTGACAAGAAAGTCAGGGCAACAATACTAAGGATCGCGAGGAATACGATAATGACCGCGTATTCAACGATACCCTGCCCGAGTTCTTCTTTGGTCCACATATAGACCTCCTGATAGCCACAGCTACCAGTACCATAATACTACACCAGCCATTAACTGCACGAAATTGCAGTTAGAAATTCAAGCGCTCTGCCCCGCGCGCCAGATTGTCGAGGAACTCCTGCCGGGTAGATGGATTGGCTCGGAAGCTGCCCACCATGGTGGATGTGGTCATACGCGCATCATGCTTCTTGACCCCGCGCATCATGGAGCACATGTGCAACGCCTCCACAACCACCCCCGCCCCCAGCGGATCGATCGCCCCGCACAGGAAATCGGCGATCTGCCGCGTCAGGCGCTCCTGCACCTGCAAACGGCGCGAGAACATGTCCACGATGCGCGGGATCTTGGACAAGCCGATCACCTTGCCGCGCGGGATATACGCTACATGCGCGCGCCCGATAAAGGGCAGCATGTGATGTTCGCATAAGCTGAAGAACTCTATGTCACGCACAATGACCATGTCATCGTACTCAACCTCGAACAGAGCATTGTTGATGAGCTTAACCGGGTCGGTACGATACCCCGCCAACAGCTCGCTGTATGCGCGCGCCACCCGCCCGGGCGTCCCCTGCAACCCTTCGCGCTCGGGGTCCTCACCCACCGCAGTCAGGATCTTGGAAACCGCCTCCTCAATGGGCGGCAGGTTGACCTCGCCCTCCAGCAACTGGGCCGCGTCGTACACGCGCTTAGCTGAGCTCATGATCTAGGCCAATTCCGTATTGATCAGGCCGTAGTCGCCATCGCCGCGGCGATACAGCACGCTGACGCTGCTGGTTTCCATGTCATAGAAGATAAAGAAGTTCTGGTGCCCCAGCAGGCGCATCTGCTCGATCGCCTCCGCTTCGCTCATAGGGTGCAGCAAGAATTTCTTGCGGCGCACCACCTGCTCTTCCGCCTCTTCTTCATACAAGGCTTCCACCTCAGCCTGGGCTTCCTCGCTCAGCGAGGCGCCATCCCCCTTGCCGCGATAGTGTTTGCCCTTGTACCGTTCGATCTGGCGCTGTATGCGCTCCAAGGCAGAGTCAAATGCCGTCTGGATCTGATCACTCTTGTCTTCAGAGCGCAGCACGAACTTCTTGCCGCGTAGTGTGATCTGGGCCTTGTAGCGGTGGCCGGCCTCACGCGCCGAAGCACGGTGGCTCAAATCAACACGCGCGTCTTCGAGATCAATATACCGGTCGAGTTTGGCAGCCCGCGATTCCACATATTCGTTCAAGGCATCATCAATCGTCAGATCGTGGCCAAAGAGTTCTACGTTTAGCATGGCAGCCTCCAGAGGGAATGATTGGATTTCTACAAAACTAGTTTACCAAAACGCAGCTACGACCAACAAAGTGCAATTGTCACAAGGTTCTTGCCAGGGCAAGGACATACACAGAATTCGCGCCAGCCGCCCGAAGCGCCCGGGCCGCCGCATGCGCGGTGGCCCCACTAGTGATGATGTCGTCCACAAGCAGCACGCGGCGGCCCGCCACAGCTACAGTGCCCGCAAAAGCGCCGTGCACATTGGCCCAGCGTTGTTCCAGCTGCAGGTCCATCTGCGGCAGCGTGTCGCGCTGGCGCTGCAAGGCGCCTGCCGCCAGCGGCAGGCCCACCTGCTGCGCCAGCGGAGCAGCCAGTAGCTCGGCCGGGTTATAGCCGCGCTGCGCCTGGCGGCGCACGCTCAGCGGCACCGGTACTACAAGCTCTACGCCCCATCGTGGCGGGAGCGCAGCTGCCATGTGCGCGCTGAGCGTTGCGCCCAGATCCGTGTTGCGCTTATGCTTGAGCTTCAGTATGGCTCGGCGGAGCACGCCGCCATAGCTGCCCCACGCCCGCGCCTGGGTGAAGGCAAAGTGCCGCCCCTGGCAGGCCGGACACTCAGCCTGTGGTTCGGGCAGCGGGTAGCCGCAGTGCCCGCAAACAGGCTCTTGCAGCACATGGGTCTGTGCCACGCACTCTGAGCACCACACCGAGCCCAGAGTACCGCAGCCGGCACAGCGGGCTGGGAATAGCCAGCCGACCGCAGCAGCCCCTATTCGGTTGAGCATTGGTTAGAAGAACGCGCCTGAGCGCATGATCTGCAGTGCGGCTGGCCCCAACAAAATGATCATGATCGTGGGAAAGATAAGGAAAGCCATCGGCAGCAGCATCTTCACCGGGGCCTTTTGAGCGTTCTCTTCAGCGCGCTGGCGGCGCTTGATGCGCATGGAGTCCGACTGTACTCGCAACACACGCGCCATGCTGACACCCAGCTGTTCGCTTTGGATCACCGCCGCCACAAACGTATTGATCTCATCCACGCCCAAGCGGGCCGACATATCCCGCAATGCTTCGCGGCGGAGCTTGCCCAGCTGGATCTCTTGCAATACGCGGGCAAAAGCACGCGCCAGGTCGTTGTCCCACTTCTCCACCACTTTGCGCATGGCCGCATCAAACCCAAGGCCGGCCTCCACACAGATGGTGAGCAGATCCATCGCATCGGGCATCGCCTTGGTTACTTCGGTTTGGCGGCGACGCACGCTCCGGTTCAGCAGCATATTGGGAAGGAAGAAGCCAATAAAGATCGAGCCGCCAATGATCAACATCGAAGTCAGCGCAAAGGGCGAGGTTGTCGGCGATAGTGAGAACACAAAGAACATCAAGGCGCCCAGCCCCAGGCCAAACACCAGACGGGATGCCAGGAACACCGTAGGTTCCAGCCAACGCGGGGTGCCGGCCATATCCAGCTGGCGGCGAGTCTCAGTGATCGCGTTTTGCGGAGTAAAGCGCTGCGCCAGCTCGCCAAAACGCTGGGCAGCCGGGTAGACCACACGCTCCATGAACGGCTGGGATAGCTCAATCTCTTCCAGGCTGGTGATCTCGCCGCGCTCTGCGTACTCAGCCAGTCGGCGAGACAGCGTATCCCCACCCCGGCTCTCGCGCAGCCCTAACACCACCAAGGCGATCGCCCCGGCGATGACAATGAACAATAAGAGAAGCGCGATCCACATCATGGCTAGATCTCTACCGTGCCAACTTTATCCAACACAAAATATCCGATCACCAGCATGACGCCTGATATGCCCAGCAATACATAGCCGCACAACACCGGCTCCTGGAAGAACTCCATCATGTACTCACGGTTGAGTCCCCACAACGCCAACCCCAGGGCCACAGGCATCAACGCCAGAAAACGGCCAGAGTACTTGACCTGCGCAGTGATCGCGCGCATCTCACCCTGAATGCGAATGCGCTCGCGCACCGTGTGCGAAATGGTGTCGAGGATCTCAGCCAGGTTTCCACCCACTTCACGCTGAATGTTGATGGCAGTGATCGCCAGGTCCAGATCTTCGCTGGCGATACGGCGCTGTAGGTTTTCCAACGCAGTCTCCATCGAAACACCCAGCTGCATCTCCTGCACCACGCGACGGAATTCATCACTGATCGGCGAGGGCAGTTCGCGGCTCACCGCCTCCATCGCCTGCAGGGCGGAGAAGCCCGTGCGCAAACCATTGACCATCAGGTTCAGCATATCCGGCAGCTGGTCATTGAACTTCTGCAGGCGCTTGGACTGTTGGAAACCAACAAAGATGCGCGGAATGAACAGGCCAAAGATCAGGCCGACAATTGCAAAGAACCACGAGCCGTCAAAGAAAAAGAACGAGAACAACGCCGTAAAAACGCTGGAGAACATCATCAGAATGATGTACTCGCCAGATTTGAGTTTGATATCTGCCCGCGCAAGCTCCCGCGAGATGTTGTCGCCAAAGCTGGTGGTAGCGACCCGCTCGTTGACCCAATTTGTCAGCGCCGAGTTCTTGCCCTGGCCAAGCTCAGCCTGCTCCAGCTTGACTTCCTTCTCGGCCAGGTAGCCTTCCAGACGCCGGTCAACCAGAGAGCGTTCGCTGCGCAGCGTGACCACCAGGCCAACGATGAACAGGATCACCGCAATTGCAATTCCAGACCAAAGGATCCAAACAGGCATGGCTTAATACCGTGGGCGCTGGCCGATACCAAAAATGCTGGGCGGCAGATGAATGCCCGCATCTTCGACCCGGCTTAGGAAGTTGGGGCGCAGACCCGTGGAGCGCAGCTGGCCGATCACTTTGCCATCTTCATATCCGCTCTGCTCAAATTGGAAGATGTCGGTAAGCGTGATCACGTCACCTTCCATGCCTACCACCTCAGTGATATTGACCACCTTGCGGGAGCCGTCACGCTGGCGGTCCACCTGCACCACCAGATCAATAGCGGAGGCGATCTGTTCACGGATCGCCCGCACCGGCAGGTCATAGCCTGCCATCAAGGTCATGGTCTCCAGGCGGGCCAGGGTATCGCGCGGGCTGTTGGCATGCGCCGTGGTCATCGAGCCGTCATGGCCGGTGTTCATCGCCTGGAGCATGTCCAGCGCCTCACCGGCGCGAATTTCACCCACAATGATGCGGTCAGGGCGCATACGCAGGGCGTTCACCACCAGTTGCTGTGCATTAATTTCGCCCTTACCCTCAATATTGGCGGGGCGAGTTTCCAACGTCACAACATGCTCTTGACGCAGCTGCAACTCAGCCGCATTTTCAATCGTGACAATACGCTGGTCACTGGGAATGAAACTGGAAAGCACGTTGAGCAAGGTGGTTTTGCCGGAGCCGGTACCACCCGAGATCACCACATTGAGGTTGGCCTCCACACACGCCTTCAAGAACAAGACTGATTCAGTCGTTAGCGAGCCAAATTCGATCAGCTGCTCAACCGTGATGGGATCCTTCGAAAACATACGGATGGTCAACGTTGGCCCCACCAGCGAGATCGGCGGGATGACCGCATTCACGCGTGAGCCGTCCGGCAGACGCGCATCCACATAGGGGCTGGCTTCGTCGACGCGGCGGCCAAGCGGAGCCACAATGCGGTCAATGATGCGCATGACATGCTCATCACTCTCGAAAGAGATCGGCGTGCGGTGCAGTTTGCCGCCGCGCTCCACATATACGTTCTTGTAACCATTCACCATGATTTCGGTGACGCTGCGGTCATCCAACAACGGCTGCAACGGGCCGAAACCCAGGATCTCGGCGACGATCTGCTCGAACAGGCGCTGGCGCTCAGGGCGGGAGAGTACCGTGTTCTCTTCGAGCAGGATCTGCTCGAAGAGCTCCTGAATGGTGCGGCGCACCTCGTCTTTCTTGATGTCAAGCGTGGGATCGAGCTCGGCCAGCAGACGGTTCTGCACGCGGGTCTTGAGGTCCATATAACCACCGCGGCCGCCAGCAGCCGCAGGCTGGTTTATGCGGCGAGCGCGCAGGTTGCTCGGGCGCGCCTGGTTGTTGCCCAGCTCGCCCGTGGGGTCTTTCCGTTCAGGTTGTGCAGCAGGGGCTTGGCGCTGAGCTTCCTCAGCAGATTGGCCACGCTCCAAACGTCTCATCAGGGACATACTTCAGTCTCCAACTAGCCCACTTCCAACTGGCTAGGCACTTGCGCTTTCAACTTCGCAACCAGCATGCTGGCCAGATCCGTTATGGCCTTAGCCACAGGCGTGCTGCTGTTACGCAACACAAAGGGCTCGCCTCGATCCATTGCCGGCACTACGATCTTCTCTTCCAAGGGGATGACCGCAGCAACTTCCTTCTTGAAGTTGTCGCGCACACGCTCTGCAGTGATGCTGCGGCGTTTATCGAAACGATTCATCACCAGAACGATCTGATCCTTTGAGATGCCTAACCCTTCAGCCAGGTCCAAAAAGAGGCGCGCATTCTTGATCGATGGAATGTCTTGCGTGATCAGCAGCACGACCATGCTGGCCGCGTCCAGAGCCGCCAACGTGAGGTCGTTCAGCGTGGAGCCGGTATCCACCAGCACATACGGGTACATGCGGCTGAGGTAGTTCACCACTGCGCCGAATTGCTCGCCGCTCACAGAGTCAGCCTGCTCCGGGCGCATGGGCGCCGCCAGAATGTGCACGCCGGAGCTTTCATGGCGCACCAGCACTTCGCTCACCACCTCGCGGTCCAATTCATCCGTGCGCGGCGCCAGGTCGGCAACGTTATTGCGGCCCTGCTCATTAAAAAAGAACGACAGATCGCCAAACTGCAGGTTGCCGTCTACCGCCACCACGGTCTGGCCCTGCTGGCGCATGCTGACCGCCAAATTGGCGGTCAGCGTGGTCTTGCCGGTGCCGCCCTTCGGGCTGAATACGGTGATGACGTGACCCTGGTCGCCGGGCAGCAACGTACCGCTGCCGCTCCCACTGCCCGCCTGGCCGCCGAAGCCGCTCGAGGCCAGCTTCTCCCGCTCATTCCATGCCACGCGCCCGGCGCGGCGGATAGCCGCGGTCAGCTCATCTACATCAATAGGCTTGGTGAGGAAGTCACGCGCCCCCGCCAGCATGGCGCGGCGCATGTAGTTGGAATCGCCCTGCACAGACAGGATCACGATCTGCGTATGCGGCACTTTTTTGCGAATGGCTTCGGTGGCGCTGATGCCGTCCATGTCCGGCATGTTGATATCCATCAGCACAACATCCGGCTGGGTTTCAATGGCCAGGTCAACACCCTCCAGGCCATTGCGCGAGGCGCCCACCACTTCGATCTGAGCATCGAACTGTAAGAGCTTGCGAATGTTCTCGCGTGTCTCGGCGATATCATCCACAATAAGGACGCGTATTTTTTCTTCAGCCATCCTTGTGTTAACCGTTGCTCTCTGCCAGGCTTACGGCTGTGCTGGCAGGGTCTGTTGTTGTTGGTCCTGTTGCGAAGGCGAGATCAGCTGGTCGATACGCGGAGTCAAGCCAAACGGCAGCTTGGACGGCACCGGGATGTTGTAGTTGTTCAACAGGAACTCGAGCGTCACTGCCTCTGTGCTGATCAGGCTGTCGTCACCCGTAGCGCGCAGCGCCAGGTTAAGCTGGGCGCCAGTGTAGATTAGATAGTTCAGCGTCACAGCATCTTGCGGAGTTACGATCAGCGTGATGATGTCAGGCGGGTTAACTGGAGCCGGCACCTGCACTTCGGCGCCAGTGTTCGGGTCGATCGTGGTCGTGGTGGCCTGCTCAACTTCATTGCCGGCGCTGTCCGCGTACAAGTGGTTGCCTACATGCAGCACCACGATGTCTTGCAACAAAGTCTGGCTCACCAAGCGCGGGCGCTGCACCTCAGACGGCACCGCGTAGAACGGCTGGCCGGTCTGCTCATCCACAAAGCCATTGCCTAATTGTGCACTCGGGCCGCCATTGACCACCTGCGCCGTGAGCACGTTCATTAGCTCATTCGTATCCACACTGGAGCTGGCCTGATCGCCGGTATTCTGTCCACCGGTCACCAGCGTGTTGCCTGGCTCAATAATGCCGGCCGTATTGTTAGGCGTCTGGGTCTGGAAGCCCTGGTCTATGTCGATCAGCAGCAACGTGGCGATCACATTCACATGGTCACCAGCGCGCAGGCCGTAGGCCAGGCTGGAGAAGCGGTCGATCGGGATCGGGAAGGCCACCATGCCCGCGGGGATGAGTAGCGCGGTATCAGACCCACCGGCCTCCATCACCTCATTGTCTTCCGCCAGCATGCTGGCGTTGAGCGGCGTGCCGGGCGTCAGGTCATAGCGGGACCGGCGGCCGGCCACATCCGTGATGCTGGTGAACATGCCTTCGATCGTCTGGTCGGCCGGGTACGCAAGCAGCCCCAGGTGCTCCGCCGTGATCAACGCACCACGGGCGATGGGCTGCACAACGATGACAATGTCCACCGTGCTGGCAGGCTGCTCCTGAGCGCCGCCGTTGGCGGTATCCAAATTGAGCACCGCATACAGAGCCACCAAAGCCAAAATGACCAAAATGGCCAGCACGATCAACAGTCTTCCTACACGCATAGTTGAACCCTTTCGCCGCCTTAAATGAGCCCGAGGCCCGGCGCAGAAGTAGTCTACATGATATCAAGCCAATTTGCCAATCCCGCCCTGGAGCTATACATTAAATAGCCAAATGGGCAGGAGACGAATGCAGCCCTGGCAATTGCCAGGGCTGCATTACAAATGAAAGGTCTCCAAAAGATTAGATGTTGGAGATGATGTTGCTGAATACGTTACCAATAGATCCGCCGAGCAGGGACACGATCACGATGACCACAATGGCGACCAGCACCAAGATCAGCGCGTATTCTACGAGCCCTTGACCCTTTTGAGAGTTGAACATTAGGAGTTCCTCCTTTCCACCAAAGGTACTCCGCAAAGCGCAGAGTTATGACCAGATTATAGGAATATGAGGTTTTTTGCGCAATAGAATTAGAGTACTAATGCCCTAGGGGATGGGCGCCTTGGCTTCTGCCGGTACCACGAAAGCAAAACGGGCCCCCTGCCCTGCTGCGCTATCCATATCGAAAGTTCCACCGAGTAAGTCCATGCGTTCGCGGATGGCCTTTAGGGTCAGTTCGGCCTCAGAGGGCACGGCGTGCATGTCAAAGCCCCGGCCGTTATCCTCCACACTGGCACGCACCTGGTGCTCTGTGATATCCAACTGGACCTTTATATTGGTAGCCTGAGCATGCAGGGCATTGTTGCTCAACAATTCCTGCACTGCCCGAAACACCACCACTTCGATATAGGGTTCCAAGCGGCGCTCAGACCCAGTGACGCTGACGGCGATCTCTACCCCCATCTTCTCAACCAGATAATCAGCATACCGCTTGATGGTCGGCACCAGGCCGAGGTCATCCAGCATCATTGGGCGCAGATCAAAGATAAAGTCGCGCACCTTCTGGAAGGTGCTCGAAGCCGCCGCCTTAAGGCTATTGAGCTCCTGGCGCGCCTGCTCCTGGTCCACTTCGAACAGACGTAATGCGATCTCAGTTTGCAGAATAAAGTTGGAAAGCGCCTGGGCCGGGCCGTCGTGCATCTGGCGTGAGAGACGCTGGCGTTCTTGCTCCTGCGCCTGGATCATCACTTCGATCGAGTTTTGCGTGCTGCGGGCGCTCTCTTGTGGCTTGGCTTCAGTGGAGCCGGCTTCCTTAACCTTCTTGAGCACCTGCAATTGGCGCTCCAGGCGCGCCTTATCACTGTGCAGTTTTTCAAACTGGCCGCGCATTACCACCAGGCGCTGCTGTGCTTCTAATGCAGCATCATAGGCCACGCGGATATCCGGCGCGGGAACATCATCGATCTGGTTCTGGATCTGTTGCAGGTGCGCGGTGATGGTGGCGTTGCGTTGGGTCAGCTTGTCCAGCTCACCCTTGCTTTGCCCCAGTAGCAGATCGATCTCTGCCAGTTCTCGCTGGGTCTGGGTGATCTCCAGATCCAACTCCTCCATGGCAGACCCGCTGCTCATTGAGCCAGCAAACGCCCCATCCTTTGCGTCAGACACGGCCACACTCACTCCTGGGTGCTGGTTTCATTCCTACAATCTTACCCAGCCACGGCGCAAAGCATACACTGCTGCCTGGGTGCGGTCTTCTACATTCAACTTGCGCAACACAGCGGTCACATGGTTCTTGACCGTCTGGTGACTGATATCAAGGTGCGTAGCGATCTCTTTGTTGCTCATGCCGCGCGTGACACATTCCAGTACTTCCATCTCACGGCTGGAGAGCGGCTCGAACGGGTCTCCCGGATCGCTGTAAGCACGGCCCGAGATCTCGCCCCGTTCGCCCAGCCAGCGCTGCAACGCGCCTTGGTCCATCACCTGTTCGCCCACCACAAAGCTGCCCGAGGCCACCGCGCGCACAATATCCACCAATTTGGCAGGGTCAATATCCTTGACGCAGTAGGCAGCCGCGCCGGACGCCATTGCATGGATGACTTGCGAGCTGTCATCGTAAGCCGTGAGCAAGACCACGCGTGTGTTTACTTTTTTATCGCCTTTGAGTTGGCGGGTTAGCTGCTGGCCATTGATATTGGGCAGGTTCACATCCAGCACAGCCACATCTGGCAGCAGTTTTTTGATAAGCGTGAGCCCTTCATTGCCTTCAGAGGCCTGGCCGATAACGCTCAGGTCTTTCTCCAAAGCAAAGGAATCGATAAGCCCCTGTCTGAATATGGGGTGGTCTTCAACAACCACAACGCTGATCTTAGGCATGTACGCTGTTCGTTAACTCACAGAAGGAATGGAGTGAAGGCAGTATAGCATAGGCATGCTTTGCACTATGGCTGGCTGTCTATCCAACGATACACACCCATGCGCCCCAGCTCAGCCTCGTCCAGATAGGCTGGCGCCTGATAAAGCAATTCGCGTCCTTGCGGCAACTGGCTGTACCACCCCGGGAAGGCGACGAGATATTGCACCCCGGCCGCGTCCAAATACGCTGCTAACCGCGCTTCGTCTTGCATGAACGGCACGACTTCCGGAGAAACCAGGCCGGCCAGATCCACCAGCGGGCGCGGCGCAAAGTAACCCAGCGCGCCAATATCGTGAGCGGCCAGCCGCGCATCCGCGGGCGTGTGCGCCGCCACCCACTGAGCCGATGCCACCATCTGCGTTTGAATGAAAGCCACATCCCGCTGGTAAGCGCGCGCTCCCAAAACGTAAAAGGCCAGCGCCACCAGCGCAGCCGCGGCCAGCCAGGCCGCCGCCAGCCGGCGCTGCCAGGCGGTGCTACGCAGCCGCGCCAGCCCCTCAGCTGCCCCTGTCACAGCCAGCACAAGATAGACCGGCAACACTGGCATAGCATAGCGGCCATACTGGTACACCACCGGCAGGCGCAGCGCAAACAAGAGCAGGAAGCCCAATATCCAGGCCACCCAGGCCAGGCGCAGCCAGGCGCGTCGCTGGATCGCGTGAACTACAAAGAATACGAAGCCTGGCAGCGCAAGCAAGCCTAAGCCAGTTAGCGGAGCGGCGGCTTGTCCCGCCCAACGCAGCCAGAGCGGCTGCACTAACAGGGCCGCATACTCCGCCTGCTTCGCATACAAAGTGTTTGGCCACCAGGTGCCGGACAGACTGTGGTTGAAGGCTAAGTACGGAATAAGGAACAGCATGAACCCGGCTAGCAGCTGTGCCAGCGCCGCAAGCTTATTGCGCGGCGAGAGTAGCAGGCTGACCGCCAGCGGCGCCAACAAGGTCAGTCCCTCCGGCCGCACCAGCATCGCCAGCCCGGCCAGGGCGCCCGCGGCCAGCGCATGCGGCGCAGGCCGCAGCGCCAGGCACAGCGCGGCCAGGCACAGCGCCGCGAACAGCGCCGTCTCCATGCCGGAGAGCGCCGCCCACACCAGGTGATATTCGATCACCAGCAGCGCAGCCACCCATGGCGCCCAGCGTTCTTGCAGCGGCGCCAGCCGCCCAAAGGCGGCGGCCGCCAGCAGCCCCAGCCCCCACAGCGAGAGCCAGCCCAGGACCCACGGCCACAGCGTGGGCGCCGCGCCTAGCCCGGCGCTAGGCGACAGCAGCAGCACCCACACGACACTTGTGGCCGCGCTCGAGGGTTGCCCCGGAATAAAAGCCCACTCGCCGTGCTGGGCCAAGTTGCGTGCATAGGTGAGATGGATCCAGGCGTCATCCAGCGGGAAGCCTGGCCCGGCCTGCAAATTGCTGTAGAGGGCATACCCGGCCATGCTCAGCGCGGCCAAGAGCCCCAGCAAGAACACGCGCGGTTTAGGGAAGGCGGAAGATGCGCGTGCCATCCACTTCATCCAAGTATTGCAAACTGCTCAGCAGCGGGCCAGCTTCATAAATATCATTCCAACCGGGCTGATCCGCCTCCAACAACAAAATGCTTGCGCCATACTGCCGTGCGGCCTGCATGCCGGCGGGCGGCCCGCCGTGCGGGATCACGATCGCCGGCCGCCCGCTCGCCAGGCTGAACCCCGGCGGATTATTGACCATGACGATCTCGCCCTCAGCCACACCCAGCGCAGTCAAGCGCTGGTCCACGACCGCAGCATGCTGTGCACCATCATCCCAACCGCCGGCCAGCACACGCTGCTGCACCGCATACGCGCTGATGCCAAATGCAAGCACCAAGATGCCGATCGAGAATACGTGCCCAGCGCGTGTCACTTGCCAACCGCGCTTCGCACTGCCCCACTCCAGCGCAGCATGCAAGCCCACCGCGGCCAGCGCCCACACCAATGGCTGCAACACCGCCGCGGCATGGAAGAAGCCGCCGCGCGCCCCAGAAAATGGGAACACGAAGCTGAACACCAGTAACAACACTAACCAGGCCGCCGCCCCCACCCGCACCGCCAACTGGCTGCGCATGCGCCACGCACCCCATACCACCAGCGGGGCAAGCGCCACCAGACCGCTTACGATCAGCGCGCTGGTCAGATTTTGGCCAAGCGCATCCAAGCGCGCCGACAAAATGGTGCCGACGCCGCTGGCAGCCCAATGCTGAAAGGTCAATAGGCTGGCCGGGAACGCGAACAGCTCATCGTATTGCGTAAGCCACAGGCTGCTGCCTGCGCCCGGCGCCAGGGGGCTGCCGAAGGCCAGCCAGTTGCGCACGAACCACGGCAGCATCACCACTACGTAGCCTGCCACAGCCTGCAAGCCGCCGCGGCGGCCCGGAGTGCGCCAGGCCGCCCACAAAGCCAGCAGCAACCACAGCGGGCCTTCAGCCCGCGCCAGGTGCAACAGACCCGCCAGTGCTCCCAGCCCCAGCGCCCACCATGCCGGCTTGGCATCCCAACTGAGCAAGATAAAGAACGCGCCGCCCAACAGCATGCAAATAGCAAAACTATCCGTCGTCGTAAGAAAGGGCAAATAGAAACCTGGCAGCACGGCTAGAAAGCCCGCCAAACGCGCCGAGCCGACTCGTCCGGTCAATTGCATGCTGAGCTTGGCTGTCAAAGGCGGCAGCAAAGCCGCCACCAGAAGGAACAGCACCCGCCCGGCGCTGAAGCTGGCGCCGAACAACCAGGCGCCCAACCCCGCCAGCAACGAGGGCAGCGGCATCCAATACGCATGCGAGGGATGCGGCAGGCCAGCCGGTGCGTCTAGATAATTCCACAGCACCGGCTCGCTAAAGCCGCGGCCGGCTGCCAGCTGCTGCCCGGTCAGCAAGTAATACTCAGCGTCCATATAACCGGGGCTGCGTTGCAGGCTGCCCACGACCACAAAGACGAGCAAGCCAGCCAGCCCCAAAGTGATATAGCTTTTAGTTTTCATGGCGCTAGTGCATACAGCACATAATCTCCATTGAAATCTTGCACCACGCGCAATTGGGCTAACGCGTCTTCCACTTGTTGCAGATCAAAACTATGGAAATGCTCTGGCTCAGAATGCACGAACGCGGCCCCTAGCCGGTAGTACAGCACATAGTCAAAACCCGCCGTCCGCCAGCTATCGATCACAGCTGAAGCCGAACCAAAACGCGCCAGGTCGTGCTGCCAGCGGTCGATCACTTCGTCAGGGTCGCAATAGGGCGCGCAGGCCAGACCGCGCGCTTCCCACAGCATCAGAGTACGCCCATCCCGCGGCACTTCTTGCATCACCAACGCATACAGGCCAAGATTGCGCTCAGAATAGGCTTGCTCATCCAACGCACCGCTCCATAAATCGAGTGCGCCGCGCTGCACTACACCCAGACTGGCCTCCACCGCGCTCAAGCCCAGCGCCAGCACAGCCACCGCCGCGGCAATACGGCCCACGCGCACTGCACCCAGGCGCAGGCTTTGCACGGCAGCAAACCCGAAGGCCGCCAGCACGGCAAACGCAGAGAACAAGCTGAAATACAAATGGCTGCGGATCAGGTGGCCGGCAAGCAGGCCGCCGGCTGCCCAAACCAGCATGCCGCCGAGTGCGATCACGCCCGCGGCACGCCTGAGCTGGCGCGCTTCCGGGCTCACAGCTAGCGGCAGCACGGCCAGCAAGCCGAACGCCAGCAGCAGCGGCCCCAGCGAAGTCTCGTAGCCGGCCGCGCCGCCAATATGCCCACCTTCAATGCCCAGCCAGGTTGCCCGCAGCGGCAGCAATACTGCGTCCATCCAATTGCCCTGCGCCGCAAGGCTCTGGTAATAGCTCAAGCGCAGCGCGTCCATCTCGCCGCCCGGCAGCAACAACGGATAGAAAGGATTGCCCGTCGCCAGCCCATTTCGCACCAGCCACGGCAACGCCAGCAGCAACGCTGCGCCGAGGTAGCGCACCAGAGCGCGCCAATCCCAGCCGCCCGCCAGTAGGATCACCAACGCACCCAACGGCGCAAGCACCCCCGAAGTGTATTTTGCGCCGAAGGCCAACCCACACAGCACACCGGCCCAGACCGCCCATTCTGTCCGGCGAGTCTCCAGCCACAGATCCAGGAACAGCAGCACGCCCCAGCCCATCAATACCCCGGGCCAGTCCACATAGGCGGAGCTAAGCGAAGTGACTAGTGACGCTCCGCTCAGCAACGCAGCCACGGCCACCCAGGCCAGCGGCGCGCTCAGCCGCTCAGCCAGGTGGCTCAGCAGGCCAAGCACTGCCAGCAAGCCCATGCCCCAGCTGACCAGCGCCCCATGTGCAGAGCCCAGTGCACCGGCCCAAGTGACCAGCATATGCGTCAACTGCGGGAAGCCCCAATACATGATCTCGGGCACGTAGGCCACCCCGCCGTTTTGCACATACAGCTTTGGCAAGGTGAGGTGATAGACCAGCGCGTCGAAGGCCAGCGGCGGCGCCAGCGCCACCAGCAAGCTGGAAACAAAGATCAGCCCGCTCAGCCAGCCCAGCGTGCGGCCCAGCCGCCCGCTGGCGCTCCACAGCGCCGCGAACGCACCAGCATCCTGCCACCAGGTGCGAATGTCACGCCACAGCCAGGCCAGCAAGCCGAGAAGCAGCCCCCAGCCCAGCGCGGTTCCTGTGCCCAAGGTGGAGCTAACCAGCAGGTACAGCAAACCAAGCCCGCCCAAGCCAACACCCGCCCGCACGGCCAGGCGCGCCAACGGCGCTGCGTCGAGCTTGGGCAGCAAACGCGCTCCCACCCCGCCCGCCGCTACAAAGAGCAGCGCTGTGCACAGCAAATCTCGCGCCGCAAATACAGCCCGCAAAGCAAACTCAGGCGGAAACGGGCGATGGAAGGCGTAGTAATAGGCCAGCCCTAGGGCGAGCCACACCAAGACGCTCGCGGCCAGCAACGGGCGCGCTTTCACGCCTTTACTCCTTGCGGGCGCAGCAGCCACCAGCGCAACCAATACAAATTGATAGCCAAAAAGATCGGTGTGACCAACAACAAGCTCAGATGCTCACCAAATTGCGTGACTTCCTGCGGCAATGTCATCAAGAACAGTACCCATATCCCAACGAACAGGATCGGCAACAGCACCCACACCGCCCGCGGCTGGCTGGTGCGCCGCTGCCACAAAGCCAGCAACCACACCACCGCCAGCAGCAAAATCACATGATTAGAGCTGGTGGAGGGCATGCCCACCAGCGGCCCCAAGGTTAACGTGACGCACAGCGTCCACAGCAGCCAGTCAAAGCGCTGCCCGGCCGCGCTCATCCACTCATAGAAAAGCAGCAAACCCAGGAGCGCGCTCACCACCAAGCCAGCGGTATGCCCGCGCGTTCCCCACCACGCCTCAAACACGCCGATCAGCGTGCCAGGCGGGGTATAGCTGCTGTACAGCAGCACTTGCGCCAGGTTTTCTGCCGCCCAGGTGGGTTGCAAAACAAATGACACGCCGCACAGCACCAGCATGCATACACCGAACGACACCAACAAGCTGCGCCGCTTCTGAGACAAGGCCCACGCAAAGATCAGCACCAGAGGCAGCAGCACCATCTGTGGCTTGATCGTGCTCAGCGCAAAGGTCAGTCCGGCCAGCCCATCCCGCCCGCGGCGCATGGCATACAAGCCCAGCGCTACGAACATGCTCACCATCACCGCCGCGTTGCCATCCACCAGCGGCTTGGCGCTGTGGAACCATGTCAGCGCGAACAGCAGCAGCGCCACCAGCGGCCAGCGGCTCGGCCGCCAGCCGCTGAACCCGAGCGCGGCCAGCACGATGATCGCGATGACGATCTCCTGGGCGGTGATCCACAACGCCCGCGCCAACGGATAATCCTCAACAAGCCCAAAAGGCGCAAACACCAGCATGGAATAAAAGGGGTACGCGAACAGAGCAGCATCTTCCCCTTCATCCGCCACACGTCCGTACATACGGTCTTGAATGGCAGCAGTGGTTTCAGCGCTGTAAGGATTTTGACGTTCTATAATGAAAAGGCGTGTGCCCACCCAGCGCGGCAGGAAGTCATTGCCGCCCGGGCTGACCCGCGTGAAGCGCAGGTTCACGGCGGTCAGCATGGCCGCCAAAACGCCCAGCACAACAACACTAACCAGGATGCGCAGCCAGGCCGTGCGCATGCTACCGCTCAGCCATGGCCCACAAATTCATGCCCAATTCAAATGTGCCGACTCTAAAATTGTCGATCGCAAAACCGGCGCGGCCAAAATGCCAGGCAAGCAAGGGCTTGCTATAGCCAATGACATGCTCATTGATCTCTTCGCGGCTCACAAAACCCAACCGAGCCAAGAACTTGAGCAGGCTGTCCGTCCAGCCTGCGGGAGTGGTCAGGATCACTCGGCCGCCCGGCTTCAGCACACGATAGGCTTCCTTAAGAATGGCCGCCAGACTCTCAGGGCGAATGTGCTCGGCAACAGCCAACAATGTGATCACGCTCAGTTCGCCATCTTTGAATGGCAGGCTGGGCGTCTCATTCAAATTGCGCACATGCCAGGTGATCTGCTCATCTGGCACAGAGGCCGGCAACTGGTCGATCGCAAACTTCTGCTTGAAGTTCGTATGGGTCAGAAAGAACGGGAAGCTGCCGCAGCCTACATCCAGGATGGCGCCTTGGCGCAGCTCATCCGGGATGAGCGAGTTCGCCCTCTTGGCGCGCATGCGCGAGAGGAAAGTTTCCAGCAGGCCGTGGCCGCGTGTGACGGGAGTATTGTGGGGGTCTGTGCTCATTCACTTTGTCCAAACAACCGTGTGATTTCGTCTTCGTACAACAGCTGCCAGCCTACGGCCGGCAGCAGCTTGCTCAGCGGCCAGCTGGGTTCCAGCAAGACCAGCTTTACATCGCGGCTGGCCAGGGCCTGTTCCCAGCCGGGCTCGGCGTTGGCGATCCGCAGCCATTCGCCCAGCACCTCATCGCCATAAAGATCCGTGCGGCCATCCGCAAACACAGGATATTCCGGCAACGCCCAGACCAGATAGCCGCCCCAATTATACGAGTTGAATATCCGCCCTTCAGGGCGCTGTCCTTTTAGATAGTCCACCGCGCCCACCGGCAGGCTGGCGCGGAAGTGTTGCTCGTTGACCTGTGCGGGTAACACAATGCTGGCCTTGGCCGTCACGGCGGCCAGCGCAAGCACCAGCATGATGACGTGCAAGATGGCTTGCGGGCGCGTAGGGCTGCGGCGGTAACGCAGCTTTTTCTCCAGCCGCAGCAAGCTGTTGGGCATATTGCGGCTCAGCACGATTGGCGCGGCCAACGCGAACAGGGCCACGTTGCGCACCGCCAGCAAGCTCATCCCGCCCAGCACGCCCACCAACAGCAAGTCGTAGAGTGCCGGCCGGCGCGGCGCAAAGATAAGCGCCAGCACGGTGAGTGCTGCCAACAGGCCGAATGGCCAAATACGCGTTTCATGAAAATTAGGAGACTGCCACTCCTGGATGTAGCCGCGCAACACGTCCATCTCCACCGTGTCGAATGGATAGCGCAGCATCACGGGGCCAGACGGATTGATGCACACCGCCAACAGCATACCGCTCGCGGCCAGCGCCAATGTCTGTCCCCACTCGCGCCAAGCCTGCGCCCGGCTGCCCTTTTGTCCGCGTTCCGGCCACCAGGTCACCACGCGCTCCAGCGCATACAGCCCCAGCAAAATGAACCCGACTATGAAACCCGGGTGACTGTTGGCCCAGGCCAACATCACCACCGGCAGCCACAGCAGGCGCCGCGGCTGCCCGGCGCGGGCGGTCTCCAGCAGCCACAGGCACACGGCGCTGAACACAAAACTCCACAAATATGGCCGCGCCGCCCAATACACCGCCGAACTGGCCGCAGCCAGCAGCAGGATGCCGCTTTGCAAAAAGATGCCGCCGCGGCTCAACGACTTATACACAAAGACAAAAGCCAACGTCACCAGCGCCGCCGCCCACAAGTTCAGGCCGGCAAACCCAGCCCACTGGTGCAGCAAATACAGCTGCACTTCGCTCACCCAGGCCGCGCTGGGATACAGCCACGCCGCCCCGGCTCGCGTGTACGAAAACGTATCCGCAGCCGGCACCCCGCTCTGCAAGATCAGTTCGCCGGTGCGCAGATGCCACCAGGTATCCGTATCCGTGGAGATACGCAGCGCCATGGCAAAGATAGCCACAAAAGCAAGCGCGATGACGAGACGGCGAAAGGACATAGGGGAAATAGTAATAGAGTTTGCCCTTGACAACACTCTTATGTCATAGTACCTTTGTATAGAAAGGTACTATTATGGAGAAGAGTCCAAAATTTGCCCCACTGCGCAAGGGCCTGCTGGAGTTCCTCATCCTGACCATCGTGTCTTCCGGCAAGGTCTACGCCGCAGACATCCTGGAGCGCCTCAGCCAGACCGACTTTGCCACCCAGGAGGGCACGCTCTACCCCCTGCTCAGCAAACTGCGCCGCGATGAGCTACTGGACTACGAATGGCAGGAGTCAGATGCAGGCCCACCCCGCAAGTATTACAAGCTCACGCCAGCTGGGCGCAAACAGCTGGCAGAGTTCAACGCTTACTGGGAACAACTAACTACGTTAATAAGTGAACTAGGAGAATAAAAGTGAAGAATTTAGTCCTCATCCAGCTCAGCGGTCACACCGCCAGCTTCCAAGCCGAGCAAGACGCTTATGATGCCCTGCGCCGCTATCTCGACCGTGCCCGGCGCAGCCTGCAAGCTGACCCAGACCACGAGGAAGTCTTGCGCGACCTGGAGCAGTCCATCGGCGATAAATTCGCTGCTCGCCTGCAATCAGCGGAGCAGGTGCTAACCCTCGGCGACATCAACGCCGTGCTAGCGGACGTTGGCCCCGTGGCTGGCGAGCCCACTGCAGCCGACACGCCTCCTAAAGGCCGGCGCCGATTGGTGCGCATTCAAGAAGGCCAGGAGATTCTTGGGATTTGTCAGGGGCTTTCAGCGTACTCTGATATCAACGTCGATTGGCTGAGAACTATCTTCATTGGATTGGCCCTTGTCACCGGAGGCGCCTTCATCCTCGTCTATTTTGCGGCGGCCTTCTTCCTACCCGTTGTCGCTACTCGCGAAGAATTCTTCGCTAAATATGGAAGCAACTCAGCACTGTAAAGTAGACCGACCCAATAAAAAAGGCGCCTACCGGCGCCTTTTTTTTTATTTTTCATGTTTTAGTTCTCGCCCAAATACTCTTTGAGCTTCTTGCTCACCACCGGGTGGCGCAAGCGGCTCAGCGCCTGGGCCTCGATCTGGCGCACACGCTCACGCGTCACGCCCATCTTGCTGCCCACTTCTTCCAGCGTATAGGCTTGGCCATCCAGCAAACCGTAGCGCAGTTGCAGAATACGCACTTCGCGCGGCGGCAGGCCATCCAGCACCTCGCCCAGGTGCTGGCGCAGCAAGTTATAGGTTGCCGAGTCGTCGGGCGCCGGGGCTTCGTGATCCTGAATAAAGTCGCCCAACACCGAATCTTCCTCATCGTCCGTGGGGGTCTCCAACGAGAGCGGGCGGCGGGCCACCTGGATCATGTTCTCCACCTTCTTGGCGGGCACATCCAGGGCGGCGGCCAGCTCCTCCACCGATGGTTCACGGCCCAGGCGCTGGGTCAGCTGGTGCTGCACACGCAGCAGCTTGTTGATCTGGTCGCCCATGTGGACCGGCACACGGATGGTGCGCCCCTGGTCGGCGATCGCGCGCGTCACTGCCTGGCGGATCCACCAGGTGGCATAGGTGCTGAACTTGTGGCCGCGACGGTAATCGAACTTCTTGGCGGCGCGGATCAGGCCAATATTGCCTTCCTGGATCAGGTCCTGGAAGGGCACGCCACGCCCCATGTACTTCTTGGCAACACTGATCACCAGACGGCTGTTGGCCGTGATCAGATGCTCACGGGCAGCCCAGCCATCCTCAATATTGAAGCGATACTTGCCGCGCTGGGCCTCTTCCAGGCGGCCCGAGGCCAACACTTCGCGGGCGATACGGCCCTTTTCGATGCGCTTGGCCAGGCTTACTTCCTCGGCCGCGGTCAGCAGGGGTACCCGCCCCACTTCCTTGAGGTACAGGCCGATCATGTCATCGGTGTCGATGTTAGCCAGGTAATTGTCGTCAGCTTCGCGCTGGCGGCGGCTTTCGCTCTCTTCTTCCTCTAAATCCTCGTCCCCGCTCAGGTCAGCATCCGCCGCCTGCTCCAGACCCTCCGGATCGTCCACATAGGCCACCCCGGCGCCCAACAGGGCGGCAAAGGCTTCCTCCAGCTTGTCTACGTCTCGTTCAGCCTCAGGGAAGAAGTTGAGGATGTCATCGATCGTGACATAGCCTTGTTTACGGCCTAATTCAATTAAACGGACAACTGCAGGGTGATCTCGGTCTTGATCGTGGTCGTTTTCAACGATATCGCTAAGGATCTTTTCGTTCAGCACTTACGGGATGCTCTTTTCGACTGTGGGCCTCACAAGGAATTGCACAAAACAGGGGCATAAAAAGCCAGCAACGGGTGCTGTTGCTGGTGTGTTTTTTAGCTTTCCGAGTGGATTGTCAATATACAGCGAATCAAAGAGCCGAGTCAACAACGAAATCTTTTTAGCCCATTTCTGCTCGAAAACACCTGTCTGGGCCATATAATCACGCTATGTACTACGGAATCCACGGGAAATTCACCGCTACCCCCAACAACGGCCCCGCCTTGCTGGGCATCCTGCTCGAGGCCGCCGAGGGCCTGCGCCAGAACCCTGACTGTCTCATCTACCTCGTCAGCGTCCAACCTGATGACCCGGATGCCGTCTGGGTCAGCGAAGTCTGGGTCAGCCAGGCCGCCCATCAGGCATCTCTGGACGACCAGGCCACCCGAGAGCTGATCGCCCAGGCCCGGCCACTCATCGCCGGCATTTCGGAGCGGGTAGAGCTGCATACCAAAGGCGGCAAAGGCCTCTAAGCCTCATTTGGGGCTGCTTGACGTAAAACCTATCCACAAATTACAATCAATTCTTGCATTGCCTAACCAAGCGCCGTCGGCATTTTGCCATCGGCGCTTTTTAAGGAAAAGCACAATCTTTCACAGGAGTTATTTGCATGTATGAATTAGGTTTGACCAGTTTTGAAGTCGGAGCCATCTGGGCCGTGTTTGGCGTTGCCATCCTCGGCCTGGCCTATGCGCTCTGGCTGCGCAAGGAAGTGATGGCGGCTGACGCCGGCACTCCCAAGATGCAGGAGGTCTGGAGCGCCATCCGTGATGGCGCCAACGCCTACCTGGGTCGCCAGCTGCGCACCATTGTGCCCCTCATTGTTGTCCTGACCGTGGCCATGTACCTCTCGGTGGCCATTGTGCCCCCCACCCCCGAGGCCATTGAGCGCTTCCACAACATGAACCCTGAGCAGATCCGCACGGTCGTCGGTGTGGGCCGCGCCGTAGGCTTCGTGATGGGCGCCGTGTTCTCCCTGTTGGTGGGCCAGATCGGTATGCGCATGGCGGTCAACGCCAACGTGCGTGTGGCCTCTGAGGCGCGCAACTCCTTCGGTGGCGCCCTCAAGATCGCCTACCGCGCCGGCACCATCACCGGCATGCTGACCGACGGCTTAGGCCTGCTGGGCGGCACGATCATCTTCATCTACTTCGGCATCGCCGCGCCTGACGCCCTGCTGGGCTTCGGCTTCGGCGGCACCCTGCTGGCGCTGTTCATGCGCGTCGGCGGCGGCATCTTCACCAAGGCTGCCGATGTAGGCGCTGACCTGGTCGGCAAGGTCGAGAACGACATCCCTGAGGATGACCCGCGCAACCCCGCCGTAGTGGCTGACCTGGTGGGTGACAACGTGGGTGACTGCGCCGGCATGGCTGCAGACATCTTTGAATCCTACGAGGTGACCATCGTCTCCGGCCTGATCCTGGGTGTTGCCCTGCACGCCCTGACCGGCCACATCGAGTGGATCATCTACCCGCTGATCGTGCGCGGTATCGGTGTGCTGTCTTCCATCATCGGCACCTACGCGGTCAAAGCCGGCAAGGAAGGCAACGCAGCCAAGGCCATGAGCGCCATCTTCAGCGGCTTCCTGTCCTCCGCCGCCATCTCCGTGGTGCTGTTCTTCGCCGCCGCCCTGTTCTACCTGCAAGACGCCAGCCTGCCCGGTGGCTGGTGGCGCACCCCTACGGCCGTTGCCATCGGTGTGCTGTTGGCCATCCTGATCGACCGCATGACCGAATACTTCACCGGCACGCACCAGAAGCCGGTTGACGAGATCAAGAAAGCGGCTGACACCGGCCCGGCCACCCTGATCCTTCAGGGCTTGTCCGTAGGCTACGAGTCTTCCGTATGGGCTGCGATCGTGATCGCCGCCACCATCTTCTCGTCCATCCTCATCTTCGGCGGCATCGGCTCCACTCCCGCTGAGACGATCACCTACATCCTCTACGGCGTCGCCATGACCGGTATCGGCATGCTGACCCTGACCGGCAACAACGTGGCCATGGACTCCTTCGGCCCGATTGCTGACAACGCCAACGGCATCGGTGAGATGTCGTGGAGCGGCAAAACCGACAAGGTCACCAAGAAGGCGCAGCGCATCATGGCTGACCTGGATGCGGTGGGTAACACCACCAAGGCCATCACCAAGGGTGTCGCCATCGGTTCGGCCGTGATCGCGGCCGTAGCCCTGTTTGGCTCCTACCTGGTGGACGTAAGCCGTGCCCAGGCCGCCGCTGGCGTGCCGCTGGCCCAGCAGATCCAGTCCATCGGTATCCGCATTGACGTGCCACAGGTCTTCGTGGGCATGCTCATCGGTGGCGCCCTGCCCTGGCTGTTCTCCTCCTACGCCATTCAGGCCGTCAGCCGCGCCGCAGCCCTCATCGTTGAGGAATGCCGCCGCCAGTTCGCCCGTGGCGTGCTGAAGGGCCGCGTCAAGCCTGACTACAAGCAGGCCGTCAACATCTCCACCGGCGCCGCTCAGAAAGAGCTGGTGCCCCTGGCCGTGTTGGCCGTCGTCACCCCGATCCTGGTCGGTTTGCTGCTGGGCGTCAACGCCCTGGGCGGTTTCTTGGCTGGCATCATCCTCTCCGGCCAGCTGCTGGCGGTGTTCATGAACAACGCCGGTGGCGCCTGGGACAATGCCAAGAAGCTGATCGAAGACGAGCCCAAGACCCCCAAGAAGAACCTGGGCAAGGGCTCCGAGCGTCACAAGGCCAGCGTGGTTGGTGACACCGTCGGTGACCCGCTGAAGGACACTGCCGGCCCGGCCCTCAACCCCATGATCAAGGTGGTCAACCTGGTCTCGGTCATCATCGCCCCTGTGGTGGTGCAGATCGAGAACCTTGGCCCCGGCGAATGGACTGCGGCCGCCGTTCTGGTCGCCCTGCTGGCGTGGTCGATCCTCTCCAGCAAGAGCACTGGCTCCGTCGGCGCTAAGCCCAAGAAGGCTGTTGCCCGCCGCTAGGCGAGCTACTGTTTGAAACAAAAGACCCGCTGCAAATGCAGCGGGTCTTTTTTTGTTGTCATACCAGCGCGTCGCATATGCTTGCATACCAAGCGCAGTTTGCGAAGCAAACTGCCGCGGCTGCGAGAGCAGCGCACTATTCCTGCTTGCTGAACGCCCGCACCGCCGGCACCAGGAACACGACAAAGAATCCCAGCAGCACCAGCACATCGAGACTCACCGGGTGCAGGCGGCTGGCCGCCAAAAAGCCGGGCTGCGCCGCGCCTGCCAGCACCACTTGGCGCAAGGCGTCCGTGGCATACGCCATAGGGTTGATGCGCACCAGCACATTCATCCAGCCCGGCAACCCGGCCAGTGGGAACAGCGCCCCGGAGAGCAGGAACAGCGGCATCATCAGAAAATTGATGATGAGGTTGTAGCCTTCAATACCACGCAAGCGGGTCGAGACCAACAAACCCAACGCAGTACACACTGCCGCCAGCACCGCCATGATGCCTGTGAGCTGCGCCACCTGCCCCAGCGTGAGCGGCAAGCCCAGCAGCCAGGCCAGCGGCAAGGTCAGCACGCCTTGCAGCAGCGCGATCGTGCTGCCGCTGGCAACTTTGCCAAGGGCCACCGCCAGCCGCGGTGCCGGCGACACCAGCACTTCTTTCAGAAAGCCAAACTCGCGGTCGTACACAACTGAAATTGCCGTAAAGAGCGCAGTGAACATGATCGTCAGGCCGATCACGCCCGGATACACGAACGCAGTAAAGCTCACCCCGCCTAATGACGAAGTGCCCGACAGCAAGCTGGAAAGCCCGGTACCGAAGATCGCGAGATATAGCAGCGGCTGCGCCAGCGAGGTAACGATCCGCGAGCGGTTGCGCAGAAAGCGGGTCAGATCGCGCAACCAGATCGTATACAGCGCGCTCACCGGTCGCCTCCTCGCTCGCGCCGTCCCATGCGGCCGCGCCGGCCCAGCGTCTCGCTGGCCTCCGCCGCCTCGGCGCGGATGCCGCGCCCGGTCAGCTTGATGAACACATCCTCCAACGAAGGGCGCCGCAGGTTGACCGCTTGCACGGCGATGCCCGCGCCATCCAACAACGCCACCAATTCGGGTATGCGCCGCGGCCCATCGGCCACTTCCACCACCAGACCATCTGGCCCTTGGCGTGGCTCCAGTTGCGCCCGCTGGCGCAGCAGCTCGCTCGCCGCGGCCACATCCGTCACGCGGATATGCAGCACATCCCCGCCCAGCGTGGCCTTGAGCGCCGCGGGCGTATCCAGGGCAACCAGCTTGCCACCGTCAATGATGGCGGTACGGTCGCAATCCTCTGCTTCTTCAAGATAATGGGTGGTCAGGAAGATGGTCGCGCCGGCCTGCTGGCGCAGCGCGGCCAAATAGTCCCAAATCGCCCGGCGCGTCTGCGGGTCAAGCCCAACCGTGGGCTCATCCAGAAATAGCACCTGCGGCTGGTGCAGCAGGCCGCGGGCCAGCTCCAGCCGGCGGCGCATGCCGCCGGAGAAGTTGCGCACGGGTTCGTGCTGGCGTTCGGCCAGCTCCACCAACGCCAGCAGCTCCGCCGCCCGCTGACGGAACAGCGGCCGGGGCATGTTGTAAATCCGGGCGTGAAAGTCCAGATTCTCCCAGGCGGTGAGCTGCTCATCCACGCTTGGACCTTGAAACACCACGCCGATATGGCGGCGCACCTCGGCGGGCTGGCTGGCTACGTCGTAGCCGGCCACCCGTGCGCTGCCGCGGCTGGGCCGCAGCAGCGTGGTCAGCAGGCCAACGGTGGTGGTCTTGCCGCCGCCGTTGGGGCCAAGCAGAGCGAATATCTCGCCCTGCTGTATTTCAAGGTTAAGCGCATCAACGGCAACCAGATCGCCGTAATCGCGCCCAAGCCCCTTTGTTTCGATCACAGTTGACATGCAGCGAATGATAAGCTCAAGCGCTGTGTCTGTGCAAGCAGGCACCGCTTTGCAACGCTTTTCCTTGCATGTATGCCCCTAAAATGGCATACTACTTTCCCATATCGCATGGCAACTACCAATTTACGTGACTATTTACAGGGAATCGAGCAGTTCATCGATTCAGCCCAGGTGGAAGACGCCCTGGCCCATTGCCGCCATGTGCTCAAAACCTTCCCCAAGAACATCGACACCTATCGCCTGATGGGCAAGGCCTACCTGGAGAGCAAACGTCACAGCGAGGCCAGTGACCTCTTCCAGCGCGTACTGTCCTCTATCCCAGATGATTTCGTAGCCCACATCGGCATGAGCATCATCCGCGAGGATGAAGGCCACCTGGACGCCGCCATCTGGCACATGGAACGCGCCTTTGAGTCGCAGCCCTCCAACAAAGCTGTCCAGGGCGAGGTTCGCCGCTTATATGGCATGCGTGAAGGCTACGAGCCGCCCAAGGTGCGCCTGACCCGCGGCGCCCTGGCACGCATGTACTCGCACGGCGACCTGTACAACCAGGCCATCAGCGAACTGCGCAACGCCCTGGCGGAAGATGCCCAGCGCCCAGACCTGCAGGTGCTGCTGGCTGAGATGCACTTCAAGAACAACCAGCCGGCAGAAGCCACTGAAGTCTGCCACCAGATCATTCAAAAGCTGCCCTACTGCCTATACGCCAACCGCGTCATGGTGGACATTCTGCGCAATGCTCAGCAAGATGTGGAAGCCAATCCGTACTGGGAACGCGTAGAAGAGCTTGACCCGTACGCCGCCCAGGTCAGCACTCTTAAAGATGTATCCCTGGTTCCCCCAGAGAGTGTGACGCTCGAAGCGCTGGAGCTTGACAGCCCCATGCTGCTGGGCGCGCCGGCCGCCACGGACCAGGACGCGCCTGACTTTGAAAAAGAAGACCTGCCAGATTGGCTTTCTGTTGAAAATCTCGAAACATCCGGCGAGCCGGATGCAGAAGCAGACAGTTCCGTCCTGAGCAGCCTCGAAGGCTTGGAGCCTGTCGCCCCGGCCGCGGGGGGCGCCTTCATGGACGATGTATCCGAAGACATGCCCACCGGCGATGAGCAATCGCCATTCAAGACCGGCGCGCTGCAACCGGATGAGATCCCCGATTGGCTGCGCGAGCTGCGGCCCGGCAGCAGCGCCCCCGGCGCAACTGCCGCTCTGCCAGACGAGCCGCCCGGCAAACGCTGGACCGAGGAGTTCGCCGAGGCCGGCTTCTCTCCCACTGGCCCGCTGAACCTCGACCCGCCGCTGGAAGACCCCACCGACGCGGCCGAGCCCAGCGCCCAGGCCCCCATCGACCCGGCCCACGACGATTCGCCGCAACCCAGCCGGCCTACCGGCTGGCTGCCCACGGGCGAGCTGAGCTGGCTCGACTCCGCATTCACAGACGGCGAAGAAGCTCCCGCTGCCAATGAGGACGATGAGGAGCCGGCCGCCTCAGCTGAAACCGCGGCTGAGTCTCCCACCCCAACCTGGCTGGCCGAACTCGACCAGGCTGACCTCGAACATACCCAGCCCACGCGCCCCGTCGCGGCTTTCACCGACGCACCTGAACTCATCGACCCCGCCCCTCCAGCTGACGAACCTGAAGCCGCAGAGCCCGAGCTGCCGCAGGTGACCGCGGAGCCGGCAAAACGACCCACCGAGCCCGTCGTCAATTGGTTGGGCGAGTTGCAAGCCAGCTCCGGCATGGCCGACGATCTTGAGCAAGAGGCCGACGAAGAAGACGCTCTCAGCGCAGACGCCGATAGCACCCAGCGCTTTGACGCGCTGGGTTGGGACGCACCCGCAGCGGACTCCGAAGCTGAGCAGCTAGAGGCAGCAGCCGAACAACCTGCCACCGCAAGCCCCAGCCAGGAAGAGCAGGAAACGCTCAACTGGCTGGAAGGGTTGGCCGCCCGCCGCGGCGCGGCCGAAGATGAGCTGCTCACAGAGCCGGAAGAACGCCGCACCTCCAAGCCCGAATGGCTGGATGCCCAGCCGAATGAAGAAGACGGCCCAACCGCAGCCGCTGAAGCGTCTGCGCCATTAAGTGACAACCTGAGCTGGCTCGATGAGCTGGCGGCTGCCTCAGGTTCCGTGGCAGCCGCCACCCAGGATCTGCCAGAGACAGCCCCGGAAGCGCAAGAGGCCCACGGCCTGGAAGAGGATTCGCCTTTCAGCCAGCCAGACCCGGAAATGCCTGCCGAAGAAACCCAGGAATCCACGCCCGGCTGGCTGCGCCAATTCACCGGCTCACTACAGAACGCCGATGATGCCAACGAGCCCATCGCCCCGCGCCCGCTTGACGATGCGCCAGACTGGCTGAGCGAATTGCGCCCGCAGGATGATGCGCCGGCTACGCAGCCGCTGACAGCACCCGAGGCGACCCCACATGAAGACATTCCTGACTGGCTAAGCCAGCTCAGCAAAGAGCAAGACCAGGCCGCCAGCCAAACCCCAGCGGCTACCCAACCCAGCCATTCGCAGGATGTGCCCGATTGGCTGCAGCAACTCAGCCAGCAGGAAACCGCTGGCGGCACAGGCAGCTTACCCACCACTCCCCCCAGCTCAGCCCCGGCAGAACCTGCCGAGGCTGAGCCTGCCAGCGAGGAAGGGGACTTGCGACCAGAGGAAACCGAAGAGGAACCAACTCCCGCACCGGCTATCGAGCCCACCTGGGTACCGGCCAGCCAACTCAGCGAACCTGCCTCGCCGATAGAGTCCGCTGAAGAACCCGGTTACGCGGAAGAGCAAGAGGAAGAAGTCGAATACGAGACCATCACCTTCTCCGGCAGTCTCGAAGCCCAGCCTGAGCCCGAAGCGCGCCAGGATGAGCAAGCTGAAGTAGGCGAAGCTGAATACGTCTCCCTTGCAGAGGATGAACCTGCTGGCGACGAGGATGCTTACAGCGAGCACTCGTTGGACGACGAAGAAGCAGAGCCAGCTACACCTGACGAAGTTGAACTCCCCAGCAGTGCGCAAGCGGAGCCAGAGCTACAGCCCGAGCCTGCGCCACAGCGCCAGCCTGAGCCAATGGCTCAGGCTGCCCACGCCGAGACCAGCGCCCCGCCCGCAGAGGCCAAGCCGGCCCGCAAACGCAGCCGCGGGCTCTCGCCAGAAGAGATCGAGGATCGCCTGGCCGGCGCCCGCCAGGCGCTGAGTTACGGCAACATCAACGACGCCGCCGAAGCCTATAGCTACTTCCTGCGCCGCCGCATCCGCCTGGATGATGTCATTGCCGATCTACGCGCCGCCTCCCGCCGCTTCCCGCGCCAGGTGGCCGTCTGGCAGACCCTCGGCGACGCCTACATGCGCAACAACGAGCTCACCGAAGCCCTGGATTGTTACAGCCGCGCCAAGGCGCTGCTGTGACCCGCACCGTTGGCAAAGCCTTACTTGGTAAAATGCTCAGAATAAATTCTGAGCATTTTTTGTGGAGGAACATTGGAACGCAGTCTCGTATTGGTAAAGCCAGATGGTGTCCAGCGCGGTCTGGTGGGCGAGATCATTGCCCGCCTGGAACGCCGCGGCCTGCGCCTGGCCGGCGCCAAGTTCATGCAAGTCACCACCGCCCTGGCTGAAGAGCACTACGCCGAGCACAAGGGCAAGCCCTTCTACAACGGCCTGGTGGAGTACATCACCTCGGCCCCCGTGATGGCGATGGCCTGGGAAGGCCCCAACGCCGTGGCCGCCATCCGCCAGACCATGGGCGCCACCCGCCCCACCGAAGCCGCCCCCGGCACCATCCGCCACGACTTCGGCCTGGAAGTCGGCCGCAACCTGACCCACGCCTCCGACAAGCCGGAGACCGGCGAACGCGAGGTGGGTTTATGGTTCAAGCCTGATGAGCTGGTGAGCTGGACCCGCGATATCGACAAGTGGGTCTTCGAAGGCAAATAGCCTCAGAGTTAAAAACAAAAAATAAAAAAAGCGGCCGCTCGGCCGCTTTTTTTATTTACTGCAAATGCAGCACCACTTTGGCTTCTTCCCACAGATCCTCCAGCCGGTAATACTCGCGCTGGGAATGCGAGAACAGGTGCACCATCACACTGCCAAAGTCGGCCAGCAGCCAGCCTTCGCCGGGTTTGCCCTCCAGGCGCGGCTTATAGCTCACCTGCGGGCGGATCTCGTCCACAATCGCGTCTTGCAAGGCCTTGAGATTGCGTTCGCTCGTGCCGGAGGCGATCACGAAGTAGTCTGTGATAGGCGCCTGCTCACGCAAATCAAGCACCAGAATATCCTCGCCCTTCTTGTCTTCCAGGGCGTCAACGATCTTTCGAGCCAGTTCTAAGGGTTCCAATACCTATCCTTCGCTGTGCAGTTGAATACGCACAAGAGAATTATATACGGCACCGCTGGGTTTTAGTTGGCTCTCGAACAGCACAAGCTGTTCGAGAGCGCCGGTGATGGGCGGCACAGCCTGGCTTGCCAGTGCTGGCTCCAACGCGGCCAGCTGTGCTGGCCGCGCCTCGCGCCGTGCACGCGCCAGCGTGAGGTGTGGCGTGAAGGCGCGTGCCTCGCGCTCGAAGCCCAGCGCATGCATCGCGTCCTCCACCTCGGCGGCCAACTGCGCCAGCGCAGTTGGCACCTGCAAGCCGGCCCAGACTACGCGCGGGCGGCGCAGGTTTGGGAATACGCCCAGGCCACTAAGCGCGATGGGCATGGCAGCATACCTGGCCGCGATCTCCTGCAGCGCCGCGCCAAGCGCAGGCACTTGGGCCGGCGCGATCTCGCCCAGGAACTTGAGCGTGAGGTGCATATTGCGCGGCAACACCCAACTGAGTGGCGTCTTGGTTAGCTTGCTGCGCAAACTCTGGCTCACTTCCGCCAGCGCGGCGCGCACATCCTCAGGCAGCTCGAAGGCAATAAAGGCCCGCATCAGCTGAAGAAGCGCAGCAGGCGCTCGTAATCCTCAGGCGTATCCACATCCAACGCCAGCGAGCTGTCAAGCCAGGGGAACCAGGTCACCTGATACTTTGAGAACAGAGCGCGGCCACCCACATCGCCTTCCAGGCCCTCAAAATCTGCAAAGGTGCTGCGGTCGAACAGGACCGGGTTGGTGCGCTTGCCGTCCACCAGCATCGCAATGATCGGCGGGCGCTGCTCGACGTAATGCTCCTGCAATGAGTCCAGCAGGCGCACCGGCAGCTGCGGCTGATCCACCACCATGAAGATGGCCGCCTGCGTCTCCGGCGGCAGGGCGGCCAACCCCGCTTTCACCGAACCGCTTTGCCCCTGTGCCCACTCGGGGTTGTGCACCTGCTGCACCGCCAGGCCGTGCAGCGCGGTCTTCACCTCGGCCGCCGCGGCCCCGGTGACCACGAGCACCGGCTCCAGCCGCGCCGCCAGGGCCGTCTCGGCGACCTGGCGTATAAAGGGCTTACCCTTCCAATCCAGTAACTGCTTGGGCTGGCCCAGCCGCTCTGAGCCACCCGCGGCCAGGATGATGCCAGCTACACGCTGACTCATGCTGGCCGCCCAAGGAACTCGACCAGCAGCGGATTCACCACCTCGGGGCGATTAAAGTGGGGGATATGCCTGGCCTCCGCGATCGGGTGAAACTCGGCCTGCGGCACCAGCTTGACGAAGGTCTGCGCATGGCGGAACGGCACGGTCTCGTCCAGTTCGCCCCAGATGAGCTGCACCGGCTTGTTGCCCGCCCCAACCCGCTCGTACAGCAACAAGTCCTCATCCAGCATCCCGCTGCGCAGCGAGGAGAGCAGGGCGCGCTTGAAGCCGCGGTACTTCATCTGCTCAAAATAGCGCTGCGAGAACGAAGCGATCGCCTCAGGCGTGGGTTGGTAAAAATCAGCCAGCATACTTTCAAACAGGGTCTTGCGCCCCATGCGGCCAAAGGCGCCTAGCAGCAGCTCACCCACACCGGGCCAGAACACCGCCTTGACCGCCGGTGGCAGGCCAAGATCAAAACCAGCCGGATCGATAAAGCTCAGCTTATGCACGCGCTTCGGAAAACGAAAGGCGAACTCGGCCGCGATCACGCCGCCCATCGAGAGCGATACGAGGCTGGCTTGCGGGATCTTGAGCGCATCCAGCAACTCCGCCAGCTGGCGCACGAACAAGGCTTTGTCGTAGCGCGCTTCCGGGCGGTCAGACCAGCCGCGCCCGTACAGGTCAAAGCGGGTCACGCGGAAGCCGGCCGCGGCCAAGGCCGCAAAGGTTGGGTCCCAAATGAAGCTGGGCATGGAGAAGCCATGCAGCAGCACGACCGGTTGGCCCGCGGGCGGGCCGGCCTGCTCATAATATGTCTTGCCGTCAGAGAGTTGCGCCAGCGCGCCGGGCAGGTGGGCGCGGTTCTCGCGGCCAAGCCGCTGCCGTTCGCCGTAGAGAACGCGCTCGACAAATGACATGCGATTAGCCGGGCAGCTTGCCCAGGGCGCGCAGCACGCGTTCCGGTATCAGCGGGAACTGGTCTATCCACACGCCGGTGGCATCGTACACCGCGGCGGTCACCGCGGGCGAGAAAGGGATGTACGGCATTTCAGCCATGCCGCGCACACCCCACGGGCCGTTGGGGTCCGGGAATTCCAAGATCAGCGACTGCACGCGGTCAGGCACATCCATCACGGTAGGGATCAGATAGTTGGAGAAGTACGGCGTCTTGGTGTACCCGCCTTCTTGAATAAAGTTCTCCATCAAGGTATAGCCCGCCGCCTGCACCACCGCCCCCTCGATCTGGCCTTCGATCTGCTGCGGGTTGATGGCTTTGCCCACATCGTCAGCGCAGATCACATCGGTGATATGCACATGGCCGGTCTGGGTATCCACTTCCACTGCCACCGCTTCGGCCACGTAGCCGTAGGCAAAGATCGGGTCGCCCTGGCCGGTCTCGGCGTCCAGCAGCGTGGTGGGCGGCGGTGTGTATTTGAATTCGGCGATGGCGGGGCGTTCTTCGTTCTGCCATTGCGCCAGCGCGGCATCCGCTGCGCCGCGGATGGCATTGCCCGCCATGAAGGTGAGCCGTGACGCCGACGCCGAGCCCGAGTCGCCTGTGACGGCGGTATCCGCCACTACCATCTCGACCTTTTCCACCGGTACGCCCACGGCATCCGCCGCCATTTGGCGGAAGGCGGTGTGTGCCCCCTGCCCCACATCCGAGCCGGCCTGGTGCAGCACCACGCGTTCGATCTCGGCCGCGCCGTGGATCTCGATCGTGGCCCAGGCGCGCTCCGGGAATCCAAAGGAGAAGCCTACATTCTTGAAACCACAGGCAAAGCCCACGCCGCGCTTGATGTGCGCAGCCGGCGCGGGCAGCTGCGGCCATGCGCCGGTTGCCCGCTGCCATTCGCCGGACTGCTCTTGCCACCCAGCGGCGCGGGCACAGGCATCCACCACCTTATCCAGCGAGACACCCGGCGGCTGCGTCGCGCCGGTCGCCAAAATGTCGCCATCCAGCGCCATGTTGAGCATGCGCAGCTTGACCGGATCCATGCCCAGCGCATCCGCCAGTTTGTTGATCTGCGACTCAGACGCAAACGCGCCCTGCGGGCCACCAAAGCCGCGGAAGGCGCCGTTAGGAATGTTGTTGGTGTAGACCGTGCAGGCGTCCACATGCACATGCGGGATGACATATGGGCCGGTGGCCAGCAAGGTGGCGTTGCCCAGCACCTTCACCGAAGTATAGATATATGGCCCTGAATCAGCGATCACTTCTGATTTGGCGGCAATGATCTTGCCGTCTTTGGTTGCGCCCCACTTGGAGCGAATGATATACGGGTGACGCTTGTGATGCCCGATCATGGACTCGTAGCGCGACCAGATGATCTTGACCGGGCGATGAATGCCGCGCTGGTGCAGACGCCAGGCCGCTAAGCCCAGCACGATCTGAATCGACATGTCCTCGCGCCCGCCGAACGCGCCGCCGATGGCCGGGTGGATGACGCGCACTTGCTCGTCTGCCAAGCCCAGCGCATGGGCGATGGCCATGCGCTCTTCATGCGCCCACTGGCCCGCCACCTCCACAGTGACGCGGCCCTGCTCATCGATATAGCCCAGGCCGGCCTCGGGCGCCAGGTAGGCGTGCTCCTGCACCGGCGTGCGGTACTCGCCTTCGACAATGACATCGGCTTGGGCGAAAGCCGCCTCAATGTCGCCGCCATAACGCACACGGTAGCGGTGATAGGTATTGTCGCTATCGGGATGAATGCGCAGCGCGTCCGCCGTCATGGCCGCTTCCGGGTCAGACAACACCGGCAGGTCTTGGTACTCTACTTTGATGAGGTCACGCGCCCGGGCGGCGATGGCTTCGGTCTCAGCGACGATGAAGGCCACCTGGTCGCCCACGAAGCGCACTCGCTCGGCATACGGCTTGCTGGAACCCGGCCCGCACAACACCGGCTGGTCTTGTACCATCAGGCCGTATTCGTTGACCGGCACATCCTTGGCGGTGAAGATAGCGACGACGCCAGGCAGCGCTTCGGCTTCGGCCGTGTTAATGGAATGGATGATGGCATGCGGCCGCCCGGCGAACAGCACCTTGGCGTGCAACTGCTCCGGCTTGTTGATGTCGCCCGGGTACAGGGTTTGGCCGGTCACCTTGCCATGCGCATCAATGCGCCCGTGTGACTGGCCGATGGCAGAGGTGCGGTTTCTGTGCATTATTCGTAACGCCCGCGCGTCATGGTGGCCACCTCTTCATTCAGCGGGCCACCCGCCAGGGAATACACAATAGACCCCAGGATGGAGAAGATCAGATACAGAAGAATCGTAAGCACCAAGGTGAACAGGCCCTTGAAGTAGGGGCTCGTCAGCAGGGCCGGGTTGGCGCGTGCGCCCTGGGCCAACGTTTCATTGCTGGCTAAGGCCCAGGCAATAATGACATCGCTGAAGCCATAGGCCACCACTGGCAGAATAATGAGCAGGATGCAGCCAATGCCGCGCCAAATGGGGTGCACACGCCACGGAAAGGGGTCACGGGAAGGTTTTCGTAAAAGCATACTTACTCCACAGACTGCGCAATGGCGCCAGCGCTCTCGATGGCGTCCAATATTTTGTAGTAACCAGTGCAGCGGCACAGGTTGCCCGCCACGGCTTCCTTGGCCTGCTGGCGGCTGGGCTGCGGATGCTCCCGCACCAGCATAGCCGCCGACATGACGAAGCCCGGCGTGCAATAGCCGCACTGCACCGCAGCATGCTCAATGAAGGCCTGCTGGACGGGGTGGAGGCGGCCGTCTTCAGCGGCCAGACCCTCGATCGTCACGATGTGCGTACCATGTGCCCGCGGGGCGGGCACCAGGCAGCTCATCACCGCCTTGCCATCCATGAACACCGTACACGCGCCACACTCCCCTTCGGCGCAGCCCTCTTTGGTGCCGGTCAGCAACGCATCCTCGCGCAACAGGCGCAGCAGGGTCTTTTCGTGGCCCGTCTCAAAGGAATACGGCTGGTCATTGATGACTGTAGAAATTGGCCCGTCGGCAGGTTGGCTGGCCAGCTGTCCCCTCTGCGAGTGTTCCGCAAGCAATACTGGCTTTTCAGGAATCCGCACTGGCTGCTGGCTGGCGGCCAGCTCCTCCAGAAGGCGGGCAGCGGCCACGCGCACCATCTCGCGCCGGTAATCCGCCGAGCTGCGGATATCGCCGATCGGGCTGGCAGCGGCCTGGGTCAGCGCCGCCGCCTGGGCGATGGTATCCGCACTCAGGGTCTTGCCGGCCAAGTAGGCTTCCGCCTCAGGGGCACGAATGATCGTAGGCGCCACCGCCCCGAGGGCGATGGCGGCGCTAGCCACCTTGTCGCCATCCATGCTCAGCACAATGGCCGCATTGATCACCGAGATGGCCTGGGCGCGGCGCAGGGTCATGCGCATGAAGGCGCCCCGCTGCCTAGCCGGGTCGAGCGCCGGGAAGTGAATATCCACCAGCATCTCATCCGGCTGCATCACGGTTTTGCGCACGCCGGTATAGAACTCGGCCAGCGGCACCATGCGCTCGCCGCCCTGCGAGCGCAGCACGACGCTAGCGTCCAAAGCCATCAGGGCTGGGATGGTGTCGTTGGCGGGGGAGGCGGTGATCAGGTTGCCGGCCACCGTGCTGCGGTTGCGGATCTGCGGCGCGCCGACTTCATAAGCCGCCTGCGCCAGCGGCAGCGCCTGCTGGCGCAGCAGCGGGCTGGCGGCACAATCATTGTGCGTCACCAGCGCGCCAAGGTGGATACGGCCCTCGGCATCCTGCGTAATGGCATCCAAGCCAGGGATGCGGGTGACATCGATCAGGGTGTGGACATTCTTGCGCGCCCCCAGCTCATATTCGATGATGAGGTCGGTAGCGCCGGCTACGATGCGCGCCGCCGTGCCGTGCTCGACAAGAGCCGCCAACGCTTCGTCAACAGTGGATGCAGTGATGTAGTGGGACCACATGAGGCGCTAATTATACGCCTCGCTCTATCATTACTTTTGAAAGCACACCAACATGCTTTGGAAGACAGAGTGAATGCTATTTAGGCACAACAGCAGAGGCTTGTTGCGCTAACTGGCGTACGGTTTCCAAACGCGCTTCATCTTCCGGCTCGCCATTGCTGGCCAGCATCAGCGTATTCTCGGCCGCCTGCAGGATGCCGCTGGCTTCACGACCATCCATCGCCAGCAAAGGCGCTGGCCCCCAGCCTCCGATGGCGACCCGCGTGCGGCCGGCGGGCCAACGCGCCAACGCCAGCCAGGCGCCATCGGTCTGATAAAAGTCCAGCCGGGCCGCGGTGCTAAAGTGCAGGCCCACCACAGCCGGCTCGCCCGCGGTGGCGCGCAGCGCCAGCCAATTTCCATAACTTTGAGTGGCGCCGTCTTGCAGCTCCAGCTCGGCGTCGAGCGCCAGTATGGCCGTCGCCAACCGCGAGTCGCCCGCGGCGGCCAGCAGCCAAGCTACGGCCGGTTGGCCGTGGGCCGCCTGCGCTTCGCCGCCGATGGCCTCGCGCAGCGCTGGCTGCAGGCCTTCGGCCTCCGCCAGCGCTTCCAAACTAGCGGACATATCCATTCGCAGGGTGTTGCCCTTCAGGGTTACGCTCATCGCTATTCAGTATCCGGGTACACGCGCCAACCCAACTCTTCCAGGGCCACGCCTTCCAGATCCTCAGGAGGCAGGGCCACCATCAAGGCTTCGCCTTCAGCCAGCAGCTCACCGCTTGCGTCAAAGATCACAGTATGTGCTTCGGCCACGCGGCCGCGGTCTTTCACGGCCACCCCAGTAATGCGCAGGGGCTGCTCCACGGGTACATGCTTACGGTACTTAGTAGTAAGGCGAGCGGTGTACATAAAGCGATTGTGGTCCTTGAGCATAAAGACACGGCTAACAGCCTCATCCATGATGGTGCTGATGACGCCGCCGTGCACAATACCCGGGTAGCCTTCATACACCTTGGGTACGCTGTACTCCCCCACCACGCCACCCTCTGTGTCTGGGTCAGCATAGAACTCCAGCTTCAAGCCGATCGGGTTCTCCATGCCACACGCAAAGCAATTGCGTGAGTTGGGGAGTTTGTTTTTAAGCATGTTAATGCTGCTCCCTTGCTTGCATCAGTTGCAAGAAATCAAGATCCTCCGGCACATCCACATCCCGCGCCAATGAAGGCAGCTCGAGCACATGCAGTTGTGCACCGCTGGCCTCCGCTCGTGCGCTGTGCGCCTGGAATGAGCCCGGGCCGAACTCATATTCGATCTGCCCGACCGGGTTGATATACAGGGCGTTCGTTCCCTCGTGATGATGATCCGGAGCGATCACTACCGCCGGCGCGCTGCTGCCGGCTTGCAGCATGGCGCTCACATCCACGGGGCTGAGCTGTGGCAGATCGGCCGGCACCACCAGCACGCTGGTGGCCGTATAGGTTTTCGCCACGGCGGTGGCGCGTTGCAGCGCTACGTTGAGATGCGGCGCGCCATCCTCCTGCAGCGTGCGGGCGCCGTGCTCACGCGCCAGCGCCAAAGCCGCCGGATCGCGGCTGACCACCAGCACCTCGCCCAGCTCAGCCACGTTCTTGAGCATGTCGATGGTGTGCAGCAGCATGCGCTCGTTCAATGCGGCGCGGTCATCTTCGGAAAGCACGGACGCCAGGCGAGATTTGCCGCGGCGCAAAGGTTTAACGGGAACGATGGCCCAGATCGACATCTATACTCCTTGATGCGCAATAGAGAGGGTCATGCCGCCAATAGTTGGCTGCTGAAGGCGAGCACTTCGCTCGCCAGTTGAGCACGGTCGGTGCGGTCTTTCATCACCGTAGCGGTCACCAGGGGCATTATACCGAGCGCGGCAATAGCTTCGCTGTGCGCTGCATCCACCTCATCGAACACAAAGCCGCGCAGCAAGCCGCCATAATGCTGGGCCACTGCCAGCGCACTGGGCAGGATGCCCAGCTCGCTGAACATCTTGGCGGCCGGCCCCTTCAGGGCCTGCCCGCCAATGATGGGCGAGACAGCCACGATGGGCTTCGCCGCCAACGCGGCCTGCAAGCCCGGCACGGCCAGGATCGGCGCTACGCTCACCCACGGGTTGGATGGGCACACCACCATCAGGTCGGCCGCCGCCACCGCATCCAGCACGCCGGGCGCTGGCCGCGCTTGCTCCACGCCATCGAAGCGAAACGAACTGACCGCTGGCTCACAACGCCGCGCCACGAAATACTCCTGAAAGGCCAACTCGCCTTCGTTCGTCTGTACGAAGGTGCGTACCGGCTGGTCACTCATCGGCAAAACCCGGGCGCGGATGCCCCAAGCGCGGCAAAAATCCGCCGTGATAGCACTCAGTGTGTCGCCGGCCCGCAGGCGGCGGGTGCGCTCCAGATGCGTGCCCAGGTCGCGGTCACCCAGCCAGAACCAGGTCGGCCCGCCCAGCACCTCGACACTGCTCATGGCCTGCTGGGTTTCGCCCACGCGGCCCCAGCCGGTTTGCGGGTTGGCCAGGCCGGCCAGGGTGTAGCACACCGTATCCAGGTCAGGGCAGATCGTGAGCCCAAAGTGCTCAAAATCATCCCCCGTATTGACAATGATCGTCAGGTCTTCGGGCGGCAGCACTTGCGCCAGGCCATCGGCCAACTTGGCGCCGCCCACCCCACCAGCCAGTGCAACAACTTTCATTGACGTTCCTATTGACTGGCGCGCA
Organism: Anaerolineales bacterium; assembly: GCA_019454165.1. Taxonomy (GTDB): domain Bacteria; phylum Chloroflexota; class Anaerolineae; order Anaerolineales; family UBA11579; genus JAMCZK01. The sequence continues at coordinate 1,871,468 of CP075367.1, forward strand.
CCAAAGCGCGGAACAGGTTTTGCATGCGGGCATCCTGCGGCAAACACTCCGGGTGCCACTGCACGCCCACGGCGAAGGGATGCTCGGGCAGCTCGATTGCTTCCACCAGGCCATCCGGCGCGCTGGCGACTGCTTTCAGCCCGCTCGCCAGGTCTTTGATGCCCTGGTGGTGCAGGCTATTGACCTCGACGATCGGCTCATCGAGGATCTCGGCCAGGCGGCTGCCTTCGCTCACTTGCACCGGGTGGGCCAGATAATCCCAGGGGTGGTCAGGGAAGTTGGTGTGCTTCAGCGCGCCGGGCAGCTGGTCGGGAATGTGCGTGTATAGCGTGCCACCGAAGGCCACATTGGCGATCTGTAAGCCGCGGCAAATGCCGAGGAAGGGCTTGCTGTCTTCGGCGGCCAGGCGCACCAGCTGGATCTCGATCTCATCTCGCTCAGCATCCAAGTCGTATAGCTTCTCGTGCGGCTCGCCGTTGAAGCGGTGAATTTCAATATCCCCGCCGCCAGTGAACACCAAGCCGTCCAGCCGGCCGAGTAACTCGCGCAGCTTGTCGAGCGGAAGGTTAAGCGGAATGAGTACCGGGATGGCGCCTGCCCGCACCAGCGCCTCGCTATACGGGCGCGGCGTTTGAATAACGTCTATCTGGTACAGCTCAGAACGAGCATTGCGGGTGGTTACGCCAATGAGTGGGCTGGTCATGGGCACATTCTACTTGTCTATATGCGGCGAACGATCTCGTCGATTGTCTGGCGCGGCCGCGGCGCGGGTTCACCGGCCGGGTAGCCGAGCAGCAACAGGCCTTGCGCCTGCCAGCTCTGCGGCAGGCCCAGCGCCTGCCGCGCCGCCTGCTGCGCGAACAGCGGCGCGCATACCCACACCCCGCCCAGGCCTTCGGCATGGGCGGCCAGCAGCAGTTGCCCGCCAGCCAGCGCTACGCTCTGCATGGCCATCTGCAGCTCGCCCTGGGTGCGGGCCGGGTCAGCATACGTATCCAGCACGCTAGCATCCAGGCACAGCAGCACGGCAGCTGGCGCTTCTTGCAGGCGGGCCGCCGAGCGCGCCAATTGCGCTGCGATCTGCTCGGCGCTCATGCCTTCGGCCTGCAGCGCGTCGGCAAATTCGCGCCCCAGCTCGGCAGCCAGTTGGCGGCGGCTGTCCTCACTCTCCAGGATTACGAAACGCCAGGGCTGGCGGTTGTGGGCATTGGGCGCGTAAGTCGCCGTTTCCAGCACCCGCGCCAGCGCATCGGCCGGCACCGGCTGCGCCGCAAAACGGCGCGTGGAGCGCCGGGCACGCAGCCAACGATGCAGCTCAGCCGAGTCTAGCTGTGCGGCGGCCACAGGATGATCTGCTCAGGCTTGAGCGTGTACATCACGCGTACCTGGCCGGGCGGAATATTGAAGTCTTGCCCGGTGTACTTGCGCGACAAGGTGTGCAAATGTTCCGCCGCTCCATCGGTGGTGATCTCCACCGTGCCGCGCAACTGGATGTACTTGTACGGGTCACCCGGAGCCACAATGGCCACGGCGATGCTGGGGTTGGCGCTCAAGTTGCGGAACTTGGCGGTCTTGTCAGACGTACCGAACAGGATGTGCTCCCCATCCGTGTTGAACCACACCGCGGTCAGCTGCGGCGCGCCGTCAGTATCCACCGTGGCGATCCAGGCGAAGGCTTTGGTCTCATCCGCCAGCAGGTGGCGGTATCCCTCGGGTAGATTAGCGAGTGCGTTCATAGCTAATGGCTCACAAAGATCTTGTGCGGCTTGATCTTATAGATCACGCGCACCTGGCCCTCACGCTTGGGAAAATCCTTGCCGTCATAGATATGCGAGAGTTTGTTGATGTGTTCGTAGGCATCTTTCTCGGTGACTTCAACTACTTCGCCACGCACGAGCAGATAGCGGTACGGGTTGGCCGGGTCAGGAATGCTGAGGGCCACCTTGGGATGCGCCATCATGTTCTTGTCCTTCAGACGGCCGCGGGCCGTGTTGATCAGAATATGGTCATCCTCAACATTGAACCAGACCGGGCTAACCTGGGGCGAGCCATCCTTCAAGGTGGTGCCTAAAAAGGCAAACGCCTTGGTTTCATCTTTGAGTAGATCCTGAAAGTCAGCGGGCACGTTCTTCATAGCATTCTCCTTGGAGCAGATACAAATTAGACGAAAAGCAGCAAAGCTATCTTACCGAAACTGGTCGCGGTCACGTGGACGCAGCAGCTCGCCCAGGCTGGCTTCGCGCAACGGGTACGGGAAGCCGCGCGCGTGCACCGCCGGGCAGCCTTCGGCCGCCTGGCCCATGGCCAGGCTGGCCGCCGCGGCCAGCTCGTCGGCCGCCGCCAGCTGCGTCACGCGCAGCGGGCGGCCGGCTAAGTCTGGCGTGCCGCGCAGATCCACCAGGCCCGGCAAACCGCTCAGGCCGATGGTGGTGCCCAGCGTGCCTTCACGCCAGGCGCGCCCATGCGAATCGATGATGAGCACGCCCAACTGGGCTCCACTGGCTGTCTGCAAGGTCACCCGCAAGTGGTCGGCGCTGGCGTCCGGATCCTCGGGCAGCAGCAAATACGTATCCTCAGCCGAATCAGGCAAGTTGGAATGGTCTATCCCCGCGTTGGCGCTCACGAAGCCCAGGCGGTGCTCCACGATCAGCAGGCCGGGGCGAGCGCGCAGCACTTCGTTGCTCTCATCCAATATCAGTTGCACCAGGCGCGGGTCTTTCTCTGTCAGCGCACCGAGTTCCAGGGCGCGTTTGCTTGGCGTCACATCGCCGAGCGAACGGTACCGCCCCTCAGCCTTGGAGACGATCTTCTGCGCCAGCACGACCACATCGCCATCTTGCAGGGTCAAGCCCTGGCGCAGGATGGCCGCCAGCAGCAGCGCAGCCAGGTCATCACCCGGCTGCACCAGCGGCAAGCCCTGCAGTGGCGTCAGCACCAGCGGATTCACGTTACGGCTTTTTGATGCCCGCCACCTTGATGGTGCCATGGCGTGATTTGTAGTGCTTGTTCATGCTCACCAGCAGGCTGGTCAGCCCTTCGACCGTGATGGCGTTGTCCAGCACCCCGGCGTAGTAACCATTCAAGCCGGCCGCTTGCACCAGCTCCAGCGCGGCATCAGCCGCGCCCATATCGTCGGCGCACACCAGCACATCGCTATCCAGAGGCTGGGTAATGTTCTTGCGCAACGCCGCGGCCGGCACGGTTTGGAAGGCCGCCGCCACCTTCACCCCGTCGCCCAGCAGCTGCTGGGCGCGGCGGGCGGCGGCCGGCGCGCTTGGCGGCGTCAGCTCCGGGAAACGCAGACGCGCTGTGGCGTCCAGCAGCACTTTGCCCTGCAGTGCGTCTTTCACCGCCGCCAGGGCGGCTTCGTGGGCATCCTGCTCCACGGTCAGGATGGCCAGCTCGGCGGCGGCTACTGCGGCCGCATTCTCCATGCCGCGGATAGCTTCGCGGCCCAGCTCGACGTTCAGTTCCGCCGCGGCCGCCTGCGCCTTCTCAGCCGTGCGCGAACCGACAATAACGGCGTACCCAGCGTGCGCCCAGCGCAGCGCCAAGCCCGCCCCCAGCGCGCCAGTGCCGCCTATGATTGCAATGGTTTTAGACAAGAGCACTCCAAAAGTCAGTGAGTAGTGATCAGTGAATCGTGATTAGTATATTGCACAATAACCTAGTGGCGCGTCGGCTTGTGCTGCTCACAGCTCACTTCTCACTGTTTACTTGCTCTTATAATCCCCGCATGCTCGGCTCCCAGGTCATTATCGAAAACTTTCACAGCATCGCGCTGGAGCACAACCCACTGGACGATCCCGTCACCCGCCGCGTGCCGGTCTACCTGCCCGCGGGCTACGCTGAAAGCCAGCGCTACCCCGCCATCTATCTGCTGGCCGCCTTCGGCAACCGCGGCCTCAAGTTCCTCAATGACGATCTATGGGAAGAGAACATCCAGCAGCGCCTGGACCGCCTGATCGCCTCCGGCGCCATGCAGCCCACCATCGTGGTGATGCCGGACGCCAGCACCCGCTACGGCGGCTCGCAGTACCTCAACTCCGCTGCGCTCGGAGACTACGAAGACGCCCTGCTGGAACTGGTCAGCGTCATTGACCGCAAGTACTCCACCCTGGCCGCGCCCGGCGCACGCGCACTCGCCGGCCACTCCTCCGGCGGCTATGGCGCCCTGCGCCTGGCCATGCGCCACCCGGCCACCTTCGGCCTCGCCGCCGCCCACAGCGCCGACCTGAATTTCGAGCTGGCCTACCGGCCTGATTTTGGCGATCTGCTGCGCTATTACGAAAAAGCCGGGCTGGATGGCCTGCAAACCCTGCTAGCCGACCCGTACACTGCGCTGCAACGCGGCGCATCCCATACCGCCCTCAACCTGCTGGCCATGGCGGCCGCCTATTCGCCCAACCCGAACGCGCCGTTGGGCTTCGACCTGCCGATCGACCTGCACAGCGGCGCCTGGCTGCCCGAAGTCTGGCAGCGCTGGCTGGCCCACGACCCCCTACACATGCTGGCCCAGCACGCCGATGCGCTGCGCGGCCTGCGCCTGCTCTACCTCGATTGCGGCAAGTACGATGAGTATAATTTGCTCTACGGCGCACGCTTGTTCACAGGCCAGCTGCGCCAACATGACATCACATTCCAGTACGAAGAATACGAAGGCGGCCACCGCCACATGAAGCACCGTTACGACACATCCTTCACTGCAATCTCTGCAGCATTCCAACTCTGAGAGGAAATCCCCATGTCAGACCCCCGCAGCACTGCCTTGCAATTTGCCAAAGACAACCGCGCTCGCTTCCGCCAGGAGCTGGCCGAGTTGGTCGCCATCCCCAGCGTGTCGGCTGACCCGCAATACAAGCCAGACATCCAGCGCGCCGCCGATTGGCTGGTGACCAAGCTCAAGAGCCTCGGCGTCGAGAACATCCAACTGCTCGACAACGGCGGCCACCCGCTCGTCTTCGGCGAGTGGAACGGCGCCGGCCCTGACGCCAAGACCATGCTGGTCTACGGCCACTACGATGTACAGCCGGCCGACCCGATGGAACTGTGGGACACGCCCGCTTTCGAAGCCGTAGAAAAAGGCGAACTGCTCTTCGGCCGCGGCACCTCTGACATGAAGGGTCAAGTCATCGGCAGCCTGGCGGCCATCGAGTCCGCCCTGCATGCCGGCAACCTACCGGTCAACCTCAAGTTCATGATCGAGGGCGAAGAGGAAACCGGCTCGCCCAGCATGGACAAGTTCATCAAGAAGCACGCCGATCTGTTCGCGGCGGACTTTGCGCTCAACCCAGACGCCGGCATGCTCAGCCCCACCCAGCCCACCATCACCTACGGCCTGCGCGGCATGTCGTACTTCGAGCTGCACGTCACCGGCCCGGCGCTGGACCTGCATTCCGGTTTCTTCGGCGGCACGGTGCGCAACCCCGCCAACGAGTTGGCCCGCGTCATCGGCAGCATGCAAGACGAGAACGGCCGCGTCACCATCCCCGGCTTCTACGACAAAGTGCGTGCGCTGGAAGAAGATGAACGCGCCGACTTCCGCCGCCTCCCGCAGGACGATGCCTTCTATCTCAAACAGGCCGGCTCCAAGGCCCTGTGGGGTGACAAAGACTTCAGCGCTTACGAGCGCGCCACCGCCCAGCCCACGCTGGATGTCAACGGCCTCCTCTCCGGCTACACCAGCGAAGGCCCCAAGACCGTGCTGCCCTCCAAGGCTATGGCCAAATTCTCGTGCCGCCTGGTCCCAGACCAGGACCCGTTCGAGATCGAAGCCCTGGTGCGCAAGTACATCGAAGACACGATCGACTCCAGCGTGAGCTGGGAGCTGAAGCTACTCTCCGACGCGGTGCCTTCCATCTCTGAGCGCAACTCAGCCGCCGTGCAAGCCATGGCCAAGGCGCAGGAGACCGTCTGGGGCGTCAAGCCCATCTTCCGCCGGGAGGGCGGCAGCGTGCCCGTCGTCGGCCATCTGCAGGGCCAGCTGGGCATCGAGTCGATCAATGTGGGCTGCGGCCTGCCGGATGACCAGCTGCACTCCCCTAATGAGCGCATGCACCTCCCCAGCTGGGAAAAGCAGATCGACTCGTTCATCAACTTCATCTACAACTTAGGCCAATAGTGGCGAACGCGGGCAAACAAGCGCCCAAGCCCCTCTATGGCGGCCAGGCCGTCATAGAGGGCGTCATGATGCGCGGCCCGCGCTTCATGGCCGTGGCCATGCGCGATCCCAAGGGCAAGATCGTGCTACACAGTGAGGCGCTTGGCCCCATCTACAGCAGCCGCTGGGCCAAGGTGCCCTTCCTGCGCGGCCTGCTGCTGTTGTGGGACGCGCTGGGCTTGGGCAGCCGCGTGCTCGGCCTCTCCGCCAACGTGCAGGCCGAGAACGAGGACGAGAAGCTGGAGGGCGCGCCGCTGGCCATCACCATGCTGATCTCGTTCAGCTTCGCCATCGGCTTGTTCTTTCTGCTGCCCGCTGGCCTCGGCCACCTGGCCGAGCGCCTACTGTCCCTGACTCCGCTAACAGGCAACCTGCTCGAAGGCGTGTTCCGCCTGCTGATCCTGCTGGGCTATCTGTGGGCCGTCGGCCGCATGGATGAGATCCGCCGCGTCTTCGGCTACCACGGCGCCGAGCACAAGACCATCCACGCCTACGAAGCCGGGGTCAAGCTCACGCCGAAGAACGTGGCCACTTTCCCGCTGGAGCATCCGCGCTGCGGCACCGCCTTCCTGCTCACCGTGATCGTGCTGTCCATCCTGGTATTCACGATCATCGGCCCGCTGCCGCTGCTGCCACGCCTCTTGCTGCGCGTGGTCCTCATCCCGGTGCTGGCGGGCATCGCCTACGAGTACCTGCGCTGGACGGCCAGCAACATCCGCAATCCGCTGGTGCGCCTGCTGGTGGCGCCCAACCTGGCCCTGCAGCGCCTCACCACCCGCCCGCCGGATCCAAAAATGCTTGAAGTCAGCATTGCCGCCTTCAATGAGATGCTCAAGCTGGAGACCAGTAAGGCGCCCAAGCCCAAAGAGCTCAAGCTGACCCCACCCAAAAAGAAGGCTGCGCGCAAGAAGACGACGAAGAAGACGGCCACACGCAAAAAGGCAACTGTCAAGTAACTACACTGAAGCTCTACTCCCAGCGCTTATCTTGTATTCATCCCCACGATACGCGGCTCGATAAAATCGCTCCATGAAAACCGCGCACATCTCTGCCAAACGCCGCCTGCTGTTGGCGCTCATTGCCCTCACGCTCACTGCCCTGGCCTGCGACCTAGGGCGCTTCAACCCAGCCGCCATAGGGCGTACGCAACCTGACTACGAAACCCGCGAGCTCTTTCCCGGTGCAGTCTACATGCGCGTGGTGCGCAATACGCCGCGTCCGTTGGTCTTCCATGTCGTCACGCTCGATCTTATGAACGGCATGCGCTCCTTCGTGACCCCCGGCAACCCAGACACGCAGGATGTTCCCGCTCAAACCACATCCAGCTTTCTGCAACAGAACAACCTGCTGCTCGCCATTAACGGGGATGGCTTTACCCCCTGGTTCGACTTTGGGCCATTGGACTCCAAGCCTGACCCCGGTGACCGCGTCGACCCCCTGGGCTTCGCCGTTTCCCGCGGCGTCATTTACTCCGAAGTGCGGCGCGGCCACCCGATCCTGTATCTGTATGAAGATGTGGGCGCAGACATCAACATGCTGGAGAGCAAGCTCTACAACGCCGTCTCCGGCTTCGACCTGCTGGTCTCGCTGCGCGAGCCGGCGGCTGGCCTCAGCGGCATCGGCACCGAGCCGCGTACCGCCATCGGGTTGGACCAGTACGGCACCAAGATGGTCATCATCGTGGTGGACGGCCGCATGCCCGGCTACAGCGAGGGCGTGACTGAGAAGGAACTGGCCGCCCTCATGCTGGAGCAGAACGTCTACTCCGCCATGAACATGGACGGCGGCGGCTCCAGCACGCTGGTGGTGCGCGGCGCCGACGGCCAGCCCGAGATCCTCAACACGCCCATTCACAATGGCGTGCCGGGGCGCGAGCGCCCGGTCGCCAACCACCTGGGCTTCTATTTTCCGTAGGCCATTACAATCACCGCCATGACCGAGACCCTGCCCCGCGCCCAGTGGCGCCTGCTGCGCCACGCTCCGGCCAGCGGCACGCGCAACATGGCCATAGACGACGCCATCCTGGAGCTGGCCCGCAAGGGCGAAGCCCCGCCCACTCTGCGCTTGTACGACTGGGCACCCGGTACGCTGACCCTGGGCCTCGGCCAGCCGCTGGCGGATGTGGACTCCGGGCGCCTGGCAGCTAACGGCTGGGGCATCGTGCGCCGCCCCACCGGCGGCCGCGCCATCCTGCATATTGATGAGCTGACCTATTCGGTCATCGGGCCGAATGACGAGCCGCGCCTGGCCGGCGGCGTGCTGGAGAGCTACCGGCGCATCTCAGGCGCGTTGATGCGCTCCTTAAAGGTGCTGGGCTTGCGCGTGGAGCAGCAAACCGGCCACCAGCTGCCCGGCGCCGACCAGGGGCCGGTGTGTTTTGAAGTCCCCTCAGATTATGAGATCACCCTGGGCGGCAAGAAGCTCATCGGCAGCGCCCAGGCACGCCGCAAAGGCGGCGTGCTGCAGCACGGCAGCCTACCGCTGTATGGCGACATCGCCCGCATCACCGAGGCGCTGGTCTACCCCAGCCAGGCCGAGCGTGAGGAGAGCGCGGCCCGCGTGCGCCAGCGTGCGGCCACGGCCGAAGAAGGCCTCGGCCGCACGCCGACCTATGCCGAAGCCGCCGCGGCCTTCATCGAAGGCTTTGCCGAGATGCTCAACATTGACCTCGTCGAAGGCGAGCTTGACTCCGCCGAAGAGGCCGCCGCGGCCGAATGGGAAGCGCAGCGCTACGCCAGCGCGGCCTGGATGGAAAGAGCGTAGATGCTAGTGAACGGTAAGGAGTAATCAGCGAGCAGGGTTGCCTGGTTACTGGTTACTCATCACTGTTCACTGTTTTTATTCAAAGATTACTTCTGGAAATCCCAACTGCAAGAAAAAGCGATACAGAAAGTTCTCAGCGTTGATCTGGGCTTGATTCAGAATGCCGTCCGACAAGGCGGCTTTTTCAATTTCGTCTTCGGCGGCCTGGCGGGCGACGGTCTCCAGGCTCTGGTCGCCACGGGTCAGCACGCCCTGCTCGCGGTCGTAGACGTACGACTTGTCATTCTCCAGCGTGGCGACGAAGATCTCGGCCGGGGGCAGTTTCACATACAGCACGCCGTCTTCGATGCGCAGGTCCTCGGGCTGCAGCTTCTGCAGGTCTACGCCGGCGATGACCGTGCCGTGCGCTACGAACAGGAGGCGGTCGCCGACCAGGAAGCCGAACAGACCCTGGCGCGTTTCGGCGGTAATGATCTTCTCGACCGAGTACTGGATGGTCTCAAGGCGGGCCATGCTGCGCACCTCGTGCACGATGGTGACCGGGTCCGGGATCACGGTGGGCGTAGGGTTGAGCACGTTGGCGACCTGGGTGCTGACCGACTCCGACAGCTGCTGGACCGGGTTGAGCGTGGCGTTGGCCGCCCCGCGCACCACATCGAGGATCTGGAGCATGCCCCAGCCCACGATGCCAATCAGCACTAGGGAGGCAACCACCGGCAACCACGCGCGTACTTTTTCCATAGTGAGTTGATTATATAATGCGCGCATGAAAGTTGGCGTGCTGCTGCTGCACCTCAGATTCGTGGGCAGCGATTCGCTCAAGGCCAAGCGCAGCCGCCTGCTGCCGCTGCTGGCCCGCCTGCGGCGCGAGTTCAACGTGTCTGCCGCCGAGGTGGACCAACAGGACAGTTGGCAGGATGCGGTGGTGGCCTGCGCCGTGGTGAACACGCAGGCCGGTGGGGCCGAGCGGGCGCTGCAAGAGATCGTGACCTGGGTGGAACGCCACTGGCACGATGCCGAAGTGGTCAGTGACCAGATCGAGTTGATCTAGGGCAGCGGGCTGCTTTGTGCAGCTATTTGAAAGATGTGCCAATATAGATTCCTCCCTGATCGGCTCCGGCGGTGTGACCCCGGAAACCACACGAAATGACATGCGAAGAAGGAGAGCGCCCTTGCGGGCGCTCTCTTGGTTAGCGGCGGCGTGTAGCTTTCTTGGCCACCTTTTTCCGGGTCGGTGTTTTGCGCACCGCCACTGACCCAATGTCAGGCGATGTAAGCCCGGCGATCAGGGTCAGCATGAAGCCGGCGGCGGCCACCCAGGTGCCATAGCGCACCGCGGTGTCCGCATTGCCATCCTGCACGACCATCAGAGCCGCTACGGCCAGGGCCGCCAGGCCCAAGCCGCCCAGCCCGATCTGGGCGTTGCGGGTGACGTAGAACAGCCCCAGGGCGGCACAGATGGCGGCCACAGCCACCAGGATCTTGTGCAGTTCAGCCCCATCCATGCGGAAGAGGCCCGGGCCGGTGATCTCACCGTCGCCACAGCTGGCGAGCGGCAAGACCATGAGAGCAAAAAGTGCGATCAAAGAACCAAGTCGAGAGAGTGTCGTTTTTTCCATATTGGTTCCTCCTTGTACTGCGATAACGAAAAATAACGCAGAGAGTGATGGAGTCAAACGGATGAGCAAAACTTAAGAAACCGTTGCACCCGTATCATCAGAAATGGTACGTTCAGCACTTTCTTGCAGAGCAGCCCAATATGGATACAGGGTTGCGGACATTAAGCCATTTTTGACCAAAGGGTCTGCCAGCATATGGTCCTGAGCAGCCTGGCCAGAAACTGTCTTCACTATAACGAGCAGCAACATATCTTTATCATCATTGCGGGTGCGCCCGGTATCCACCAGAATGTTATTGGCAAGCAGGTGTTTCTGGTACGCATAGTGCTCGCGTACATGGATCTGCTCTGCATAAGTCGGGTCTACCAGCATCTCGGGCCGGTTCGGGCGCAAGATGTACAGCCACTCCTCCAACTCGGCCATTTACTCCTCCACTACGTGGCGGGCGATGACCATGCGCATGATCTCGCTGGTGCCTTCGCCAATCGTCATCAGGCGTGCATCCCGATAGATGCGCTCCACCGGGAATTCGGAGCTGTAGCCGTAGCCGCCATGGATCTGGATGGCGTTGCGGCACACCATTTCGGCGGCCTCGGTGGCGAAGAGCTTGGCCATAGCGGCTTCTTTGGCAAAGGGCTTGCCGTTGTCCTTGTTCCAGGCGGCCTGCCACACCAGCAGGCGGGCGGCGTTGAGCTGGGTCTCGGCATCCGCCAGCATCCATTGGATGGCTTGATGGTTGGCGATGGGCTGGCCGAAGGTCTTGCGCTGCTTGGCGTACTTGACCGCTTCTTCGAGCGCAGCGCGGCCAAGGCCAACCGAGAGCGCGCCGATGCCGACGCGGCCGCCATCCAGCGTGGCGAAGGTGTAGTGCAGGCCTTTGCCCTGCTCGCCGACGAGATTGCCAGCCGGGACGCGCACATTCTGGTAACTGACGGCATGGGTGGGCGAGCCGTGCAGGCCCATCTTCTTTTCAGCCGGGCCGATGGAAAGGCCCTGGCTATCGGTGGGGACCAGGATCAGGCTGTGACGCTCGCCGGTGCGCACCAGGGTGACGATGAAATCAGCAATGGACGCGTTGGTGCACCACATCTTGTTGCCGTTGATGACCCAGTGGTCGCCGTCCAGCACGGCAGTGGTTTGCACCCCACCGCTGAGGTCTGACCCGGCGCCGGGTTCGGTGAGCGCCAGGGCGGCCAGCTTGCTTTTGCCGCCGGCGGCGACTGGCAAGTAGGTTTGCTTCAACTCCTCGGAGCCAAACAGGGCCACCGGGGCGCAGCCCAGGGCGCTGTGGGCGCCGATGCTGAGGGCGGTGCTGCCGCAGCCCCAGCCCAGCTCCTCGACCGCCAGGACGATGCTGAGCGTATCCAGCGCGGCGCCGCCGTACTCCTCGGGGATGTGCATACCCAGCAGGCCGAGGGCGGCGCCTTTGCGGGCGGCCTCCCAATTGAACTCGCTGCGCTCATCCACTTCGCGGGCCTTGGGCTTGATCTCCTTGGCGACAAAGTCGTGCACGGCAGCTTGCCATTGTTTGTGCTCCTGGCTCAGTTCAAAGTTCATTTGGGCAGGTCTCCTTTGGGGTTGCGGTGGATTAATTGTACGCCGAACTAAGATGTTGTTCGTTTTGGGTGTGGGGGTGTTGCGCCGCTTTGCGGCGCGGGCGTTTTTGCCCCGCAAGCGGGGCGACAAACACCATGCTCGAGATGTTGTTCGTTTTGGGTGTGGGGGTGTGGGGTGCAACTGAAAAGATATCTGGCAGCAGGAGATGTGCGCTTCGCTCAGGATGAAACATGCGAGCACTATGCCAGAACTTTTGGATGGGAAGGGATCTTGGTTGGCAGTGTCAAGCAAAAAGACTGTGCTTTTTTGATTCGCTTTATACTTTTACGCATGGATGTGCGCATCGAAGCCAGTTGGAAGGAAAAGCTGGCCGAAGAATTCGAAAAGCCGTATTTTGGGCAACTGGCCGAGTTCGTACGGGCGGAGTACAAGCAGTTCACCATCTACCCGCCCGGCGGCAAGATCTTCAATGCGTTCGATGCCTGCCCCTTCGACAAAGTGAAGGTGGTGATCCTGGGCCAAGACCCGTATCACGGCCCCGGCCAAGCCAACGGGCTGAGCTTCTCGGTCAGCGAGGGCGTGCCGCTGCCGCCCTCGCTGCAGAACATCTATAAGGAACTCAGAGACGATCTGGGCGTAGCGCCGCCCGCCAGCGGCGACCTGGAGCGCTGGGCGCGCCAAGGCGTGCTGCTGCTCAACGCCACGCTGACCGTGCGCCGGGGTGCGGCGGCCAGCCACCAGGGCAAGGGCTGGGAAGAATTCACCGATGCAGCGCTGCGGGTGCTATCGCAAGAACGCGAGCACTTGGTGTTCATTTTATGGGGCGCATATGCGCGCCGTAAGGGTGCGTTCATTGACCGCATGAAGCACCTGGTGATCGAGTCGGCCCACCCTTCGCCGCTCTCAGCGCACAATGGCTTCTTTGGCAGCAAGCCGTTCTCGAAGACGAATGAATATTTGACACAGTATGGGGTTGAGCCAGTAAGTTGGTAAAGGCCTCACCACAAAGACACAAAGGGCACAAAGTTTTCTTACTTTGTGCCCTTTGTGTCTTTGTAGTTAATCCTTTAGCTGCTACGCCGTGATCAGCGCGATCGCCAGCAAGGCCAGCCCCACTCCGGCGACCTGCAAGCGGCTGAGGTGTTCTTTCTCGATGAGACGGGCCAGCAGCACGGTGATGCCCGGGTAGAGCGAGACCAGCACCGCGGCAATATCCAGCCGGCCGGATTGCACGGCGCGCAGGAATAGAAAATTGCCCAGCATGTCGAGCACGCCGGAGCCAATGAGGATGAGTATCGGCAGCTTGGCGGGCAGCTGCATCCGCCGGGTTGCCAGGGCGATGCCGGCCAACAGCAAGCTGGACGCCAGGCGGCTGGCAGCCAGCGGCCAGAAGGTAGCGCCCGCGCCGATCTGATCCAGCGTGGTGAAGAACAGGCCAAAGCCCAGCCCGGCGATGATGCCGAAGCGTAGACCAGAATTCTGGCTGTGTTCGCCACCGCGCGGCGAGAGCAGCCAGATGCTGGCCAGCGCCAGCGCAAAGCCCCACAACTGCTGCTGAGGCGGCATGCCAGTGCTGAACGCGGTGACCAAAACCGGCACCATGGCGCCTAGGGCGGCGGCCACCGGCGAAACCACGCCCATGCGCCCCACGGCGAAGCCGTGCAGCATAGACATGAAACCGACCGTGCCCACCAGGCCGCCCAGCACGCCCCAGCCCAGATCAGATAGCGAGGAGAGCGGCTCGCCGATGATGAGCGCGCCGACCAGAGCGGCCAGGAAGCCGATCGGCAGTGAGATGAGCAGCGTAAGCAGCGCGCCGATGCGACGCGCGCCGAGACCGCTGACAAAATCTCCGCTGCCCCAGGTCAGGGCGGCGGAGAAGGCATACATGATCGAGGTTGCGAGGGCGTTCATTTACTCTTATGGCGCAATTGGAGTGCGCTCTTACTTCTTGCGCTTGGCAGCTTTCTTGGTCGTCTTGCGCGGCTCCAGCATGCTGCCGCGGCAATTGGCTGCACCGCAGCGGCACAGGTAGAGCTTGTCTACATCCGCCGGGTCATCCTTGCTGCGGGTCAGGTTGTAGTCGTAGAACAGCTCCTCACCCTTATGGATGGTGCGCGTGGCTTCGATGTAAATGCGGCCGTTGTCGTCCACCGCTTCGCAGTTGGGATCACACGAGTGGTTGATGAAGCGGGCATCGTTGCCGTTCACGCCGGCGTCGATGGTGGTCTTCTTGTCGACATTGAACAGCACCACGATACTCTTCGGCCCGGCGTTGGCATAGCGTTCGTCGGCCTCTTTGGGGCTGATGCGCTCGCCCTGATATTCGATGATGCGCGTGCCTTTGCGGAGCTTCTTTAGCGCAAAGCCGCCATAGCGGTGGATGGGCGACTTGCGCACTTCCATATACGGATTGGTCATGTTCACCAGTGCTTTCTGTTTTGTGAAACTATTTGAATTTGGCGAAGGGAATTTAACCACTAATCACGCGTCAGCGCATGGATGTGCTGCACCGCGTCCGGATTGACCAACGAGGACGTATCGCCCAGCTCCTGGCCCAGGTAGGCAGCCCGCACCATGCGGCGCATCACCTTGGCGTTGCGGGTCTTGGGCAGATCCGGCACGAAGTGGACGGCCTTGGGCGCCAGCGGCTTGCCCAGGGCGCCGGCCAACAGGCCGCGCAGTTCGGTGGCCAGGCCGTCGCTGGCGGCCGCCTGCGGCGCCAGCACGCAGAAGACCACCAGGGCGCCGCCCTTGAGCTCATCCGGCACGGCGATGGCGGCGGCTTCGACCACGCTGGCGTGCGAGACCAACACCGACTCGACTTCGGCTGGGCCCAGGCGCTTGCCGGCGATCTTGATCGTGTCATCCGAGCGGCCCAGGATGTACCACTGGCCATCTTCGTCGCGGGCGGCCCAGTCGCCGTGCACCCAGACGCCAGGCCAGCGCGACCAGTAGGTTTCTTCGTAGCGCTGCGGGTCGTTCCAGAAGCCGCGGGTCATGCCGATCCATGGCGCCTTGATGACCAGCTCGCCCACCTGGCCGGTGACCGAGTTGCCGCTTTCGTCGAACACGTCCGCCGCGATGCCCGGGCACGGGCCGGCGAAGGCGGTGGCCTTGAGCGGCAGGATGGGATTGCCCATCACGATGCCTCCCGAGATCTCGGTGCCGCCAGAGTAATTGATGATGGGCCGCTTGCCATCGCCAACAACATCAAAGAGCCACAGCCACGGGTCGGGGTTCCACGGCTCGCCCGTGGAAGCGAAGTAGCGCAAGCTGGTGAGGTCATGCAATTTGACAAGCTGGTTGCCATGCGGAATTAGGCTGCGCACCAGCGTGGGTGAGATGCCCAGGGTGGTGATCTTGTGGCGAGCCACCTGCTCCCAGGTGCGGTCAGGCTGTGGAAAGTCCGGCGCGCCATCGTAGAGGAAGAAGGTAGCGCCCAGCAGCAGCGCGCCGAACACGAGCCACGGCCCCATCATCCAGCCCATGTCGGTCATCCAGTAGATGAGGTGACCGGGGCGCACATCGGTGCCGAAGGCCATGTCCTGGGCGGCCTTGACCGGGAAGCCGCAGTGCGTGTGCAGGGCGCCTTTGGGGTGGCCGGTGGTGCCAGAGGTATAGATGATCATCAGCGGGTCTTCGGCGGCGGTGCGCTGGGTGGGCGCCTGGGCCGCCTGGGTGCTGACGATCTCATGCCACCAGTGGTCACGCCCCTGTTGGAACGGCACGGGCAGCTTGGCGTGGTCGAGCACGATGATGTGCTGCAAGTTGGGCAGCTGGGCTGCGGCCGCATCGGCGATGGATTTCATCTCGACGGGCTTGCCGCGGCGCGGGAAGCCATCGGCGGTGAAGAGCGCCTTGGCGTCCCCGTCGGCCAGGCGGCTGACGACGGCGTCCACGCCATAGCCGGAGAAGAGCGGCAGGATGACGCCGCCGATCTTGGCGATGGCCAGCAAGGCCACAGCGATCTCGGGCACCATGGGCATGAAGATGCCCACGGCATCGCCCTTGCCAATGCCCAGCGAACGCAGGGCATTGGCGGCCTGGTTGACCTGGGCGTGCAGCTCAGCGTAGCTGAGCGTGCGCGCCGTGCCGTCCTCGCCTTCCCAGGCCAGAGCGGGCCGGTCTTTTTCCGGCCCGCTCTGATATTTGTCCAGGCAGTTATGCACGATATTCATCTCGCCGCCCACGCACCACTGCGGCCAGGCGATACCTTTACTGAGGTCTAGGACATTTGTATAGGGAGTGTAGAACTGGATATCCAGGAACTTGAGCACCGCCTCAGTGAACCAGGCTACGTCATTCGTGGAGCGCTGCATCAGCTCATCAAAGCTGCTGATGTTGTGGGCGCGCATGAATTCGGTCAGGCGGGCGTTCTCGATGTAGTCGGCCGTGGGCCGCCAGACGATGGGGCCGGAGATGAAGTCTTCTGGCATGAGTCAATTGTAATGGGCGAAGGTGATGGGGATGTGAAAGGTACGCGGCGAGACAGCAGCGTGCCTATCCAGAGCTAGGACTTTGTCGCTGTCAGCCAGAAAAAGAAGTCGCCCACCCACAGTTCAACGTCCGTGAAGCCGAGGGCTTCCAGCTGGCGCTGCAGGGTTTGCGTATCGTGATAGACCTTGACGATGCGGAAAGTTTCGCCGTTGTGCAGGGTGCGGGTCTGCTCTATGTCGTTCTCGACCGGGCCGGAGAGCTGCTTGCCGCCGGCCGGCTCATCGGCGATGAAGATGCGCCCGCCGGGCTCGACGGCCGCGGCGGCCTGCTGCAAAAAGGCCGTCAGCCGCTCCGGCGGCACATGCGAGATCCAGAACGCGAAGAACACCTGGTCATAGGTGTCCTGCGGCTGCCACGCGAACAGATCGGCTTGCTGGTAGGTGACGCGCGGGCTATTGAGCTTGGCCTGGTTGGTAGCCAACATCTCGGGCGCGCCGTCCACAGCGGTGATCTGGTCTGAGATGTCGAGCAGTTCCTGCGTCCACAAGCCGGTGCCGCAGGCCAGCTCCAGCGTGTGGGCTACCCTGGGCAGCGCGTGCAGGCGGCGGGCAACGTATTGCCATTCGGTGTCCACTTCGGGGATGCCGGGGCCGGTGTAGCGGCCGGTCTGTTGGACCGACTCGTCATACTCCTGAGCGCGGGCGTTGTAGTAGGCCAATTGCTCGGCAAAAAGGCTATGAGAATCCGGTCTGTAACGTTGACTCATATTCTTTTGGTTGGACCGTCTGGATGAGTTATATTTTTCACGTTTAGGACCTTCCAAGGTACTTCAAACTCAGTTTCAAGTAGGGTCCAAAATGCTTCCCCCTTTCGAGCTTCAAAAAGGGAACTTAAATGTTGCAAATCCGTCAGATACTCTGAGCCAGCCAAAGTTCCCATCCCATGAAGACCTGCAATGATAAAAATTTTGCTGTTTAAGTCAGGCCTTTGAATCTTTGCAACAATACACATATCCAATTTCCGCGGTGGGTCTTCATCCATGGGTGAAAAGTAACTTGTATTGTAAGGCAGATGAACTATTTTTGGTTTTGGCTTCTGTGCACTAATCTCAAAGGGGAAGCCGCCTTCTCCCAGTTGCTGGGCATAGCCCGGATCAATTGTTCTGTGACAAACATAAACTAAATGACCGTCCCACTCCTTCGTGATCTTTGACGAGTCCTCTTCAGTCATTATCTCCAAATTAACTTCTGCTCCAAACTCTCGAAGCCGTTCTTCAATATTCCGGACCGCCAATAGATCTTCGATACCTACTAACGGGTAAATTCTATCCTTTTGCTCTCTTCCTGGAACCACAATTTTGAAGGGTGTTCCATCAATGCTCCAAACTGCTCTCACGGCCTCATCAATTGAACGTTCCTCTCTTTGCTTATTCTCCTCAATAGTAATTTCCTCGAATGTCTTACCGCTAGTCCAAAGCTCTTCAAATCTGCTTTCAAGTGCATCAAGCATATTTGTTTGAGCCCCGCCGTCCTCACTAAGCCAAATAGCGGACCAGTCTTCACCAAGAATTGGACTACCACCGTCCAAGCGACTCCAATCCCAAGAATAAAAACCTATGTAACCAATCCGGCGACCAGTGCTAGAATTTCGAAGAATAATCCCCTTGAAAAAGGGGTGTTGATCATAAAATTTCAGATCAACTTTGAGTCCAAATGGCTGATCATGAATATCATTTACTAAAGTCTTCGCAGCCGATCTAATGACTTCAGATTTTTTCCAGAATCTCCGCAAATCTTGCACATCCGGCAACTTATGCAACGCAGAATTGTAAGCTTCTTCTTCTGCTGCCTCCGATAACCAATTTCTCGCAAGCACTCTAACTCTCATGCCCGGCAAGGGTGCACTTAGATACTCATACAAACTTTCGTTGGTATACGTGAAGATCAAAATCTCGTCATACTTTTTGAGGCGTGATGCCGCAGAAATCCAGTCTCGTACTTGTTGGGAAGTTCCTAGATTCTTGCGAACAATTGAATTGCCTTGATTTGAGTCAAGAACATAATAATCCCCAAAGTTTTTATCAGGTTTTGCAGCCTTGGTCAGTCTTGCTTTGATGTCTACTGCGAGACCTTCATAAATTCTTTCGGTTACTACGACGTGATCTCTAATGCCAATGTCCCTCTCAAACTTAATAACTTTATTCAATGTCTGAGCTGTAAGTGTGTTCGGACTCTTTCCAACCTCAATAAACGAACTATCACAAACAATTCGAAGATGAATTCTGTCATCTCTGAGAAAATTGTAACGGCCTTGCGAGTTATTGAAGAAAGGTAATAAATTAACAATCTTGTCGCAAAGAACCACAACTTCATCAAACCCATTTCTACCCTGTGAAATCAGAACTCCACCATCGCCCCTCCAATCAAGAAGGGCAATTGGAAGTTCAGAAATTAAATCCTCTACCAATTTTCTCAGTTCGTTCTTGGTTGCCTCGATTTGGAGATTCTCGCCAGATAGTTTGGAAGAATCTATAACGTCAATATTGACTATTCCAGCCAGAAATGTGCCTCCTTCTGAGGCAATTTGATTAAAAAATTCATCTTTATTCATTTTCCCTCCAACAGCTAGTATATAGCTATTTTTGTAATACTTAGGTCGAAATTTTAAGTTGCAGGAACATAAACTTCAATTACAATTTCAAATAGTTTCCAAAAGCAACTAATGCCAGAGAAAAAGACGACCGCCGCCAGCGAAGTGCTGGAAACCATCCCGATGGTGATGCGCATCATCCGGCGCAACTTCCGCGCCCGGCGTGACCCGGATCTGACCCTGCCGGAGTTCCGTGCTCTGGCCTACATCAACCGCAACCCGGGTTGCGCACTCAACGAGCTGGCTGAGTTCGTGGGCGTGGAAGCCCCGGCGGCATCGAAGCTGGTGGAGAGCCTGGTGCAGCGCGGGCTGGCTAAGCGCGAGGCACACGCCGGCGACCGCCGGCGTGTGCAGCTGAGCGTACTGCCCAAGGGGCAGAAAAGCATCCACACCGTGCGCGAACACACGCGTGAATTTCTGGACGAGCAACTGGCCGGCCTGAGCCCCAAGCAGCAAGAAGCGCTGATCGCCGCCATGCAGATTCTCAAAGATGCCTTCGGCAGCGCGCCTGCCGGCAACGAAACCAAGGAGTAGTACAAACCCATGAATGTGATCGAGACTCACCAGCTCACGCGCCAGTTTGGCGACTTTACCGCCGTCAACGGCGTTTCATTGTCTTTGCAGGAAGGCGAGATCTTTGGCCTGCTCGGCCCCAACGGCGCGGGCAAGACCACCATGATCAAGATGCTCACCACCCTGCTGCCGCCCAGCGGCGGCAGCGCTACGGTGGCCGGCTACGACATCGTGACCCAATCGCCCCAGGTGCGGCGCTCCACCGGCTATGTGCCGCAGCTGCTCTCGGCGGATGGCAACATGACCGGCTACGAGAACCTGCTGATCTTCGCCAAGATCTTCGACCTGCCCGCCAATGTGCGCGAAGAGCGCATCCAGCGTCTGCTGGAGATGATGGGCCTGCAGGACGCAGCCGGGCGCATGGTCAAGACCTACTCCGGCGGCATGATTCGCAAGCTGGAGATCGCCCAGTCAGTGATCCACCGGCCGCGGGTGCTGTTCCTCGATGAGCCCACGGTAGGGCTTGACCCGATCGCGCGCACCTCGGTCTGGGAACACATCCGGCGCCTGCGGGATGAGTTCAATACCACCATCCTGCTGACCACCCATTACATGGACGAGGCTGACGATCTGTGCCAGCGCATCGCCATCATGCATCAGGGCCAACTGGCGGCCATCGGCTCGCCAGCGGAGCTGAAGGCTTCGGTGAACGGCGGCGGCGCCAATCTGAACGATGTGTTCGGCCACTACGCCGGCGCGGCGCTGGAAGCGCCCGGCTCCTACATCGAGACATCACGCACGCGCATCAATGCTGGCCGCGTAGGATAGGACGACACCATGACAGACATTGCCAACACACAAGTTTCCCCAGCCGCCTGGCTCCGACCACTGAACTCGATTTCGTTCTTCATCCGCAAGACGCTCAACATCGCTGAGATGGAGATGCGCAAGCTGCGCCACGAGCCGCTGGACCTGCTGACGCGGGCGGCCCAGCCGGTGCTGTGGATCCTGATCTTCGGCCAGGTGCTGGCCGGGGCGCGGGCCATCCCCACCGGCGAGTTTGGCTACATCGAATTCATGTCGCCGGGCATTCTGGCGCAGAGCATGCTGTTCATCTCGATCTTCTATGGCATCTCGATCATCTGGGAGCGTGACCTGGGCATCATCCATAAGTTCCTGGCTGGCCCGGCCCCGCGCGCCTCGCTGGTGCTGGGCAAGGGGCTCTCAGCCGGCGTGCGCGGCATTTCGCAAACCTTCATCATTTATCCCCTGGCCTACTTCATGGGCGTCAAGCTGGATTTCAACATTCTGGCGCTACTGGGTACGTTGTTGACGGTGCTGCTGGGGGCGGTGCTGTTCTCTACGTTCTCGCTGCTGGTGGCGATCAAAGTGAAGACGCGCGAGCGCTTTATGGGCATCGGCCAGTTCATGACCATGCCGCTGTTCTTTGCCAGCAACGCCATCTATCCGATCGAGATGATGCCGGGCTGGCTGCAGGCGATCTCGCGCTTCAACCCGCTGACCTATGTGGTGGATGCGCTGCGCACCTTCATGCTGGCGGGCGGCGAAAGCCACTTTGGCCTGGGCACGGACTTTGCGGTGCTTATCCTGGTGTCGGCGCTGTTCGTGTGGTGGGCGGGCCGGGCCTACCCGAGTTTTGTGAATTAGCGCGGGCGCGGCATGCTGCGCCCTACAGTGAAGCAAAAGAGCCGCCCTACCGGGCGGCTCTTTGGTTCTGCAAACTGGGCTACTTGGCTTTGGGGCCATCTTCGGCGCCCATCTCATTGCCGACATAGATGGCGTTGCGCATCTGGTCGGTCAGGTCGCCTACGGCGTTGGGGCTATAGGGGATAAGCACGACCTTGCTGCCGGCGTGAGCGCCAATGTCCTTGAGCATGTCGAAGTGCTGGGTCACCATCAGCAGGTCCATCACGGTCTGCGGCGAGACGCTGGGGATCTCCTTCTGGAAGTCACCTACCGCGCTGCTGAGACCTTGAGCGATCTCCTTGCGCTGGTTGGCGATACCCACACCCTGCAGACGCTTGCTCTCGGCCTCACCCTCGGCCGCCTTCACAGTGAGGATGTACTCGGCTTCCGCCTTCTGAGCGGCAGCCAGGCGCAGGCGCTCCTGGGTGTTGATCTCGTTCATGGCCTGCTTGACCTTGGGATCCGGGTCAATATCGGTGATGAGGGTCTGGCGGATGTTGTAGCCGAAATCATCCATAGCGTCAGACAGCTCAGTGCGCACGGCGGTGGCGATGTCTTCCTTGTTCTCAAAGACTTCGTCGAGCGTCATCTTGGGCACGTTGGCGCGCACCACATCGAAGACGAAGGAGCGGATCTGGGTGTGCGGGTCCTGCAAGCGGTAGAAAGCGTCGAAGACCTTGTCTTCACGGATCAGATACTGCACAGAGACGGTCATCTTGACGAAGACGTTGTCCTTGGTCTTGGTCTCAATGTCGACGTCCAGTTGCTGCAGGCGCAGGTTCACCCGGCCGGCGATCTGTTCGATCAGAGGGATCTTGAAGTTCAGGCCGGGGCGGTAGATGCGGGCAAACTTGCCGAAGCGCTGCACGATCACAGCGGTTTGCTGCTGCACCGTGAAGATGGTGCCGGGGATGAGGATCAGCAATACGACGAACCAGAATACGTATGTGCCGATCGACGATAAGAAGTTCATGGGTCCTCCTGGTATAGTCAGCGGAGGCGCCGCTGCGACTCAGCAGATCTGCTGATTAGTATAGAGTAATGCATAAATCATAGATTTTCGTAAGAAGGCAATAAAAAAATGCGGCTTGCGCCGCATTTTTTATTTGCTATTGTGGGCAGCAGCCGGAACCAGCAAAGAGCTAACCGGCAGATCGCCCAGGTGACTGAGGTCATTGAAAGCGAACATACGCCACTGGTGGTTGTGCGTATCGTAGGTCAGGCGGGCATAGCCGGTGTTCTGGAAGTGAAAGCGCGGGCCTTGGAAGTTGGCATGCGGGCTGATGCCTAAGATGGCGTACATCAGCATGCCGAGGAAGGCGCGGTGTGACACGACAAGATACTTGCCGCGCGGCTGGCTCAGCAAATGGTGCAGCACCTGGCCGGCTCGCAGGAAGAGCTGCCATTGCCCCTCGCCCGTGTTGCCGTAAGGCTCGTACGGGGTCAGGAACGGCGGTGGGGGAACCTGCTGGCTGGCCAGCTCATGCGTGAGGCCGGTCAGTTCACCCAGGTGGCGTTCGGCCAGCATGGGGTCGAGCTCCAGGTGCGCGCCGAGGGCATCCTTCACGATCTCGGCGGTCTGGCGGGCACGCTGCAGCGGGCTGGAGAAGATGCGCGTGAACTCCACCTTCTCGCCGCGCCACTGCTCCGCCAGGGCGGTGGCCTGCTGGCGGCCGAGCTCGGTCAATGGGAACTCGGCCTGGCCTTGGTGCTTTTTATCAATGTTGCCTTGCGATTCGGCGTGACGCAATAATACGAATTCATACATACTGCACCTCTTTGTAGCTCGAGCGATACATACTGTAAGCAGCCAGCCACCTGACAACAGGAAGCCAGCTCAGTTACGTTCGCTCTTGACTTGTGAGGCGTTCTAGAACGGGATCGTTCTAGCCGGGAAGTTCCGAAGTGCCATCAAAGCGTAAAGCTACCGTTAATTCGGCAAATTCTATCTGTACTCGCCATTAAAGCAAGCCAAAGCTCTATGCAAAATGACTGTACAAAACTGGGCACTGCATCGCTGCAGTGCCCAGTTTTAGCAGTCGTTTGCAAATTTACGTATGGCTACTTCAAGAAGCGCTGTGTCCAGGCGGCCAGTGCCGCGCCGGCGAACGGGCCAACGATGTAAAGCCACAGAGAACCCAAGCCGCCGGTGAACAACGCCGGGCCAAAGGTACGCGCCGGGTTGAGCGAGGCGCCGGTCAGCGGGCCGCCCATCAGGATCAGGGCTGCCAGCGTCAGACCAATGGCCACGCCGGCGAAGGGCGTGCTGTCTTTCTGCACGGCAGTGTGCAACACAACAGTAACCAGCAGGAAGGTCAGCACCGCTTCGACCAGGATGGCCTGCAGCGGCGTAACGCCGGCAGCAGGCAGCGTAGCGCCCAGGCTGCTGCCAGCGCCAAGCACGACGTACAGCAGGCCGGCGCCAAAGGCGCCGCCCAGCATCTGGGCCAGCCAGTAGCGGGCGGCCTGCGCCCACTTCAGCTTATCGGCCAGGGCCACAGCCAGCGTGACGGCCGGGTTAATGTGCGTGCCGGACACCGCGCCGTAGGCATAGGCCATGCCAATGAGGACCAGGCCATGCGCAAAGGCCACGCCCACCAGGCCGCCGATGCCCAGCGCACCCGCGCCAGCACCGACGAAGATGAGGGCTGCGGTGCCGATGAATTCAGCCAGCCAGACTTTTGTTTTCATATCGCTCCTTTTAGTCAACCCAATCTCGCGCGCCTTGCAAGAAATCTCGGCCGCTCATGGGCTTTTTACCGGGGGGTTGTACATGCTCTAACACCAGGGCGCCCTGCGAAGTCACGATGGCCGGCAGGCCATCCAGCACCACGCGGCGGCCGGCGGCCATGCGGCCGCTGTCTGCGACAGCCGCCGCACGGGCGTGCAGTACGCGCAGCGGACCGCCCTTCCACGGCAAGCTGGCGACGGGCCAGGGGTTGTAGGCGCGCACCTTGCGTGCCAGCAGCTCCGCCGGTTCATCAAAGTTAAGCACACCTTCGCTTTTGTCGAGCAAAGGCGCCAGGGTCACGCCGTCTTCAGGCTGGGCTTGGGGCTGGAGGCTGCCAGCCAGGTAGCCGGGCAGCGTGTCGAGCAGCAGTTCGGCGCCGAGGACGCTGAGTTTATCGCTCAGCGTGCCGGCCGTATCCTCGGGCTGGATGGCGATGCTGCGCTTGCTAAGCATAGGGCCGGTATCCATGCCGGGGTCCATGCGCATGATGGTGACGCCGGCTTCGGCGTCACCATGCAGGATGGCGGCTACGATGGGCGATGCCCCGCGCCAGCGGGGCAGCAGCGAGGCGTGTACGTTGACGCAGCCATGCGGCGGCAGGCCGAGCACGGTCGGGCGCAGGATCTGGCCGTAGGCCGCCACCACGATGAGGTCAGGCGCCCAGGCCTGCAACTGCTGCAGGGCGGCCTTCTCGCGCAGGCGCTCGGGCTGGATGATGGGAAGGTTGAGCTGCTGCGCCAGGGTCTTGATGGGCGGCGGGGTCAGCTGGCGGCCGCGGCCGGCCGGGCGGTCAGGCTGGGTCACCACCCCCACCAGTTCGGCTTCGGCCCAGCCTGCAAGGCTTTGCAGGCTGGGCACGGCAAACTCGGGTGAACCCATGAATACGATGCGGGTAGGCATATAGTTCGTTCAGTGCTCCGCGGGCATTTTAGCATGCGGGGCATCCGTGCTTTTAGTAACTAATTGATAACTAGTACGTTATGGCTCTTGTGCTGCGCGCCGGACAGCACTACAATGCAATTAAATTCGCAATCATCTAAAGGAGATCTCTATGGCTCAAGGTACTGCAACAAGCGACGACAAACTGTGGGCAGCGCTGGCATATTTGTTCACCCCGCTCGCCCCGGTCATCCTCTTGCTGATCGATGGCAAGAAGGACCGCCCCTTCATTAAGGAGCACCTGGTGCAAGCCCTGGTGTGGGGCATTGTGTCGATCGTGCTGGGTTTCGTGTTGGGCGCCACCATCATCCTGGCTTGCGTAGCCTGGGCAGTGTGGATCCCGCAGATCATCTGGGCCTACCAGGCCTACCAGGGCAAGTCCGTCACCATCCCGGTCATCACCGACTTCGTGAAGAACCAGGGCTGGGCCTAAGCTCGCTCGCTTCAAAAACAAACGCCCGTGCAAATTGCACGGGCGTTTTTGTTAGAATGCAGATATGCCAAGTAAAAAGATCGCTCCCCTTGAAAAGCCAAGCAATGTGAACGCCATTGGCGTGATGAACCTGGTCAGCGGCGCCATCAATATTATGGTGGGCGGCGGCCTCACCATCGGGATCGTGCTGGGCACGCTGTTCCTGGGCGTGGTGTGCCTGCCGCTCACCATCGCCCCGGCGGTGCTGGGCGTGTTCGAAGTGCTGTACGGCGTCAAGCTGATGGCCAACCCGCCCCAGCCGGTCAAGCCCTCCAAGGCGATCGCCATCGCCCAGATCATTACCTTCCTGTACCTGAACGTGATCTCGGGCGTGATCGGCATCCTCTCGCTGACCATGTACACCGACCCCGAAGTAGAGGCCTATTTCGAGAAGGTGAATTCGTAGCCAATAGGCTGGCCAGCCCTGCTTGACTTACGGCCTTGCGCCTTTTAGAATCGATAAAATTAAAAACGAGCGTAGGGAAGAGCGCCCTGGCCGCCGCTAAGCGGTAGCCAACGGCCACCGAAGGTGCAAGCTGAGGCGGAGACCACCGCCTAGCGAAACTCTCAGGTAAAAGGACCCGCGATCGTCATACTCCTCTGGAAATGTAGACTGTGCGCATCGGCTGACGCCGCTGCTGCAGTCTCAACCGACGGGGCAAGTGCGCCGGAAGCACGGCGCATCAAACTCTCAGGTCCAAAACAGAGGCGCACACGTTTATTTCGTGTGCGCCTTTTTTGTTAGACCAGATGGCATGAGGAGACGAGATGAAATACCCCAGCGATGTAAAGTACACCAAGAACGACGAATGGGTCCGCGTAGAAGGCGAGAACGCCACCGTGGGCATCAGTGATTACGCCCAGGACCAGCTCTCTGACATCGTATATGTAGACTTCAGCGCCGCGCCCGGCGCGAACGTGGCGCAAGGCGCCACGTTCGCAGGCGTCGAGTCGGTGAAGGCTGCGGCGGACATCTACATGCCGGTGGACGGCGAAGTGATCGAGGTCAACAGCGCCTTGGCGCAAAAGCCCGAGGCGATCAACAGCGATCCGTACGGCGAAGCCTGGCTGGCCAAGGTCAAGCTGACCAACCCCGCCCAGCTCGACAGCCTGATGGACGCGGCCGCCTATGAGGCCTACTGCAAGGAGCGTTCGGCGTGACCTTCGTCCCGCATACGGAGCGCGACCGCCAGCAAATGCTGGAGGCGATCGGCGTCAAGAGCATTGCCGATCTCTTCAGCGCGGTGCCGCAAAAATTCCGTTTCCCGAAACTTAACCTGCCCGCCCCGCTGACCGAGATGGAAGCGCTGGGCGAGCTCAAGGGCATCGCTGACGCCAATGAGAGCGCAGATGACCTGGTGAGCTTCCTGGGCGCGGGCGCGTACCACCACTACATCCCGGCTGGGGTGGACAGCATCCTGCGCCGCGGCGAGTACTACACCGCCTACACGCCCTACCAGCCGGAGATCTCGCAGGGCACGCTGCAGGCCATCTTCGAATACCAGAGCCTGATCGTGGCGCTGACCGGTATGGAGGTCAGCAACGCCTCGCACTATGACGGCGCTACTGCGCTGGCCGAAGCGGTCAACATGAGCCGCGCCATCCACCGCGGGGGGCGCAACAAGATCATCCTGTCGCCCGGCATCCACCCGCAGTACCGCGCCGTGGTGCACACCTACGAAGACGGCGGCGACCTGCAATTCGTGGGCGAAGACCTGGACCTGAGCGCCGGGCCGGACGCGCTGATCGATCTGATCGATGAGCAGACCGGGCTGGTATGCGTGGCCTATCCGGACTTCTTCGGCCGGGTGTATGACTACACCAAACTGGCCGAGGCGGCCCACGCCAAGGGCGCCCTGCTGGCCGTATCCGCCAACCCCACCGCGCTCGGGCTGCTCAAGCCGCCCGGCGAGATGGGCGCGGATATCGTGACCGGTGAGGGCCAGCCGCTGGGCATCCCACTCTCGTTCGGCGGGCCATACCTCGGCATCCTCACCACCCGCAACCAGTACGTGCGCCAGATCGCCGGCCGCCTGGTGGGCGAAACCGTGGACAACCGCGGCCAGCGCGGCTTTGTGCTGACGCTGAGCACGCGTGAGCAGCACATCAAGCGCGAGAAGGCCAGCTCCAACATTTGCACCAACCAGGGCCTGATGATGCTGGCGGCTACGACCTACCTGAGCCTGCTCGGCAAGAGCGGCCTGCGCCAGGTGGCCGAAAGCTGTTTCCACAAGGCCCACTATGCCGCCGCCGAGATCAGCAAGCTCAAGGGCTTTGGCCTCAAGTTCAAGGATGCTTTCTTCCATGAGTTTGTGATCGAGAGCCCCATCCCGGCCGCAGAACTCAACCTGCGCCTGCTGGAGCGCGGCATCATCGACGGCTACGATCTGGGCAATGACTACAGCGATATGCAGAACTGTGTTCTGCTCGCTGTTACCGAACTGAATAGCAAGGAAGAGATCGACTACCTTGTCGAAACCCTGGCGGAGGTGGCCCATGCCTGAGCCCTTGATCTATGACCTGGGCGCCCCCGGCCGCACCGGCGTAAACATGCCGGCGCCAGATGTGCCGCTGGTAGACCTGCCCGCCGGCCTGGTGCGCGAGAACCTGCCGCTGCCGGAATTGAGCGAGCTGGAAGCGCTGCGCCACTTGACGCGCCTCTCACAGCTCAACCACAGCATCCTGACCGGCTTCTACCCGCTTGGCTCCTGCACGATGAAGTACAACCCGATCGTCAACGAGGAAACCGCGCGCCTGGGCGGCTTTGCGCACGCCCACCCGCTGCAGCCCGCTGAGATGATGCAGGGCAGCCTGGCGGTCATGTACCACCTGCAGGAATGGCTGAAGGAGATCGGCGGCTTCGCCGCCGTTTCCCTGCAGCCGGCCGCCGGCGCCCAGGGCGAACTGGCCGGCGTGCTGATGATCCGCGCCTACCACGCCAGCCGCGGCGAGACCCAGCGCAACAAAGTACTGATCCCTGACTCGGCCCATGGCACCAACCCGGCCACCAGCGCCATGTCCGGCTATCGCGTCGTCGAAATTCCGTCTGACGCACGCGGCAACCTCGACCTCGAAGCCCTGAAAGCCGAATGCGACGACACGCTGGCGGCCCTGATGCTGACCAACCCCAACACGCTGGGCTTGTTCGAAGAGCAGGTGCAGGAAGCGATCGAGGCAGTGCACGCCGCCGGCGGCCTGGTCTACGGCGACGGCGCCAACATGAATGCCCTGCTGGGCATCGCCCGGCCGGGTGACCTGGGCGTGGACGTGCTGCACTACAACCTGCACAAGACCTTCACCACGCCGCACGGCGGCGGCGGCCCGGGCTCCGGCCCGGTGGGCGTAGCCGCCCACCTGGCCGATTTCCTGCCCGGCCCCATCGTGGGCATCGAGGAAGAAGGCAGCGAGGAGATGGGGCCGGTCTACGGCTGGCACCAGCCGCCCAAGAGCATCGGCCGCCTGAAAGCATTCCACGGCCAGTTCGGTATGCATGTGCGCGCCTTCACCTACATCCTGATGCAGGGCGCCGAAGGCCTGCGCTCGGTGGCCGAGCACGCCGTGCTCAACGGCAATTACCTGCGGGTCAAGCTGCAGGGCGCCTACAAAGTGCCGTACGACCGGGTGTGCATGCACGAAGTGGTGCTGGAAGGCCGCTGGGCCGACGCGCCGGACATTCATGCGCTGGACATTGCCAAGCGCCTGATGGACTTCGGCTTCCACCCGCCCACTAACTACTTCCCGTTGATCGTGCGCGAAGCGCTAATGATCGAACCCACCGAGACGGAGAGCAAAGAAGTGCTGGACGCCTTCGTGGACGCGATGCTCAAGATCGCCGAGGAAGCCCACACCAACCCAGAGCTGCTGCAGCAGGCGCCGCACACCACCAAGTACGGCCGCATGGACGAGGTCAAGGCAGCCCGGCAGTTGGTGTTGTGTTGTGAGATACCGCGTGAACAGTGAGTAGTGAACAGTAAGCAGGCAGAGGCTATGTCTCGAACCCCTGCTCACTATTCACTGATTGACTAAGGACTGGCTTTCATGTCCCACCCACTTGTCGAACAACTGCGCTTCACCCGCAAAGAGTTCCAGCGCGGGCTCAAGAACATCTCCGAGGCGGATGCGCAAAAGCGGATCGGCTCGATGAACAGCATCAGCTGGATCATTGCCCATATGGCGTGGCAGGAGCAGTTGTACTGGCTTACCCGCGCCCAGGGCTTGATGCCGGTGCCCGAGGTGCGCGAGCAGGCCAACGGCGCACCAGCCAGCACCCCTACCCTGGCGTATGCCTGGAAAGCCTGGAAGACGATCACGACCGCTTCGGACCCCTGGCTGGATACGCTGACCAGCAAGCAACTCACCAAGTTCCTGACCCAGGAGGATGGCACGCCGTACCGCGAGAGCATTGGCTCCTACCTGCTGCGGATGCGGCACCACTACTGGTATCACCTGGGCGAGAGCCAGGCCATCCGCCAGATGCTAGGCCATAGCGGCCTGGGCACCTTTGTGGGTGACCAGCACGGCAAGGCGCCCTACACTCCCGAAAAATAGCTGGCGGTGACCGGCTGACGCTAGACAAAAAAGAGGCGCACAGTGTGCGCCTCTTTTTATTTTGCTCAGCCGCAGGCTAGCGAGTGAACACCAAGGTGTGACCGCCGCCCGTCAGGGTCAGCGTGTTGCCCTCGATGCGCCATTCGCCGACCATGCTCAAGGCTTGCAGGAATGCAGCCTCGTTCTGCATGACCAGTTCAGGCTCGCAGTACATCAGGGTGGATACCGCCTGCTCAAAACTGACATTGTTGCCGGAGACGGTGTAGCCGGCCCCGTATTGGTTACAACCGCCGCTGCCGCCGGCGCGGCCATCCTCGCCAAACTGCAAGGTGATGTCGTTACCGCCGGCCGCGCTGCCCACCTCGCGGTTGCCGTCCAGGCTGGTCAGTACCCAGGCCTGGCCGCCCAGTTCGGGCGATTGGGGTGATGCGGCGCAAGCTGAGAGCAGTACCGCGCCCAGCATGGCCATCATAAGCATCGTTTTCATAAGTTACCTCCTGTCACCCTCTGTAACGCCTGGGGTGAACAAATTGTTCCTTGACGTTTACCCACACCCCGTTACACTTATCCGCTTTTTACAAACAGGGCCTTGGACCGGTGTGGGAGCTGCCAATCCAGCGATCTCATTCGATGCAATATTTCAGCCCCTTGCTCGTCTTCCCATGGAAGATGAGCGAGGGACGATCCAAACCCTGTGCTCTTATCGGTAGCAGTAGAAAGGAAGACCGTGCAAGCAACCCAAACCCGGGAAGGGAAGCGCGCCAAACCGGCGGCTGCCCGTCCCAAACTGCCCAAAGGCGTGTTTCCGCGTGCCGTGCGCTACTTGTTCCGTTACAAGTGGGAAGCCGCCCTACCCTATCTCTTTCTGCTGATCGCCACGCTGGCCCAACTGGCCGTGCCGCGCCTGATCCGCAACATGATCGATGCGGTCACCCAGGGCGTGGTTGCCACACAGGTGCTTGAAGGACTGCAGAACATCCCTTCAGCCTTCATGGCCGAGGCCCTGCCGCGCATTCTGGAATTCCTCAACTACGCGCCTGGCACGACCCAGGAGCAATTGGTCACCCAGCTGACGGCCGACAAGGTGTCTGCGCCCGAAGCGCTCATCCGGGCCGGCATCTTCATTGTTGTCTTCGCCGTGCTGCGCGGCCTGTTCGCCTTCCTGCAATCCTACTGGGCTGAGCGCAACTCGCAGAGCGTATCGTTCGACATGCGCAATGAGCTGTACGCCAAGATCCAGCGCCTGTCGTTCTCATATCACGACCAGAACCAGACCGGCCAGCTGATGATCCGCGCCACCGATGACGTGGAAAAAGTGCGCCTGTTCCTGGGTCAGGGCCTGGTGCAGCTGGTGGGCGCGGTGGTGCTGCTCAGCGCTACGCTGATCATCTTGTTCACCACCAATGTGCAGCTTGCCTTGGTGACGCTGTGGATCCTGCCGGTGGCCTTGGCGCTGTTCTTCATCTTCGGCAGCATCAGCCAGCCGTTGTTCATGAAGCTGCAGGTGCGCCTGGCAGCCCTCAACACCATCCTGCAGGAGAATTTGGCCGGCATCAAGGTGGTCAAGGCCTTTACGCGCGAGAAGAGCGAGCAGCGCAAGTTTGGCGAGTCTGTCAATACCTTGATGGACGAGCAGATCCGTATCGCGCGCATCTTCACCTTCCTGTTCCCGCTGGTCTTCCTGGTTGCCAATCTGGGCCAGGCCACTACGCTCAACGCCGGCGGCCAGCAGATCATTGCCGGCACGCTCAGCCTGGGTGAATGGCAGGAATTCAGCCTGTACCTTATCTATCTTTTCATCCCGCTGGCCCAGTTCGGCTTCATCATCAGCCAGTTCGGCCAGGCCATGGCTTCGGCCGGGCGCATTTTCGAGATCCTCGACGCCAAGTCAGACGTGACCGACAAGCCCGGCGCGCTTGCGCTGCCGCCGGTCAAAGGCGAGGTGCACTTCGAAGATGTGACCTTCCGTTACTTCGGCGGCGGCGAGCCGGTGCTCGATGGCGTCAGCTTCACCGCCCTGCCCGGCCAGACCGTGGCCCTGCTCGGCGCTACCGGCTCCGGCAAGACCACCATCATCAACCTGATCCCGCGCTTCTATGACCCCTCCGAGGGCCGCGTCACCGTGGACGGGTACGACCTGCGGGATGTGACCCTCGAATCGCTGCGGGCTCAGATCGGCATCGTGCTGCAGGAGACCACCCTGTTCAGCGGCAACATTCGCGACAACATCGCCTTCGGCAAGCCCGAGGCCACCCAGGCCGAGGTGGAGGCTGCCGCCAATGCGGCCGCGGCGCACGAGTTCATCATGTCGTTCCCGCAGGGGTACGAAACCTCGGTGGGCGAGCGCGGCACCACGCTGAGCGGCGGGCAGAAGCAGCGCATCGCCATCGCGCGTGCCCTGCTACTGAACCCGCGCATCCTCATCCTGGACGATTCGACCTCCAGCGTGGACCTGCAGACCGAGAGCCACATCCAGGCCGCGCTCGATCAGTTGATGCAAGGCCGCACCTCGTTCGTGATCGCCCAGCGCATCAGCACCGTCATCAATGCTGACCAGATCCTGGTGATGGACAAAGGCAAGATCGTCGCCAGCGGCAAGCACGCCCAACTGCTGGAAGACAACGAGATCTACGCTGAAATTTACAACTCGCAGCTGGTTGGCGATAGCGACGCCCCGAAGGATGCAGCCTAGGCTGCAGGAGAACCAACATATGTTCAATACCCGCGCATTGCTTGACCAGGAAGCCCTTAAGCCCAAGAAGACCAGCGAGACGCTGGGCCGCCTGGCTGCCTACTTCAAGCCGTTTTGGTACGCCCTGCTGCTGGCAGGCACCTTTGTCATCATCGCCACCTGGGCCCAGGTGACCACGCCGGAGCTGACCGGCCAGATCGTAGACTGTTACCTGACCCCGGCCGCGGCCGCCAGCTTCGGCGGCGGGGCCGGCGGCCAGTCGCCCATTGTAGGGGCGGCCGGCGAGGCCGCCCAGAGCAATTGCTGGCTGGCCAGCGACGCCGAGCCAGCCAACACCACCCAGCGCATCATCAAGGGCGCTTTCACGCTGGCTAATTTCCAAGCCCCGGCCGACCCGGCCAACCTGACCAACGCCGAGCGCATAACCGGCCTGGGCCAGTTGATCGCCATTCTTATTGTGTTGTTCGTGATCGGCTCCTTCCTCACCGGCCTCACCTTCTTCTCCATGAGTTGGGCCGGCCAGCACGTGCTGCGGGACGTGCGCGCCCAGTTGTTCTCGCACATGCACAGCCTGCCGATCGGCTACTACGCCGAGAACGAGGTGGGCGACCTGATGAGCCGCATCACCAACGATAGCGACACCATCCAGCAGGCGATGAGCTTTGCCCTGGTGAACGTGGTCAGCGGTGTGCTGCTGCTGGTGTGGATCGCCTACAACATGCTGACCAAGAACGTGCAGTTCGCCCTGCTCAGCATGGCGATCGCCCCACTGATGGCCATCGCCACGATCTGGTTCTCGGAACAGGCCCGCAAAGCCTTCCGCAAGACCCGCGTGGAGATGGGCTCGGTCAACGCCAATTTGCAGGAGAGCATCTCGGCGGTGCGCGAGTCGCAAGCCTTCAACCGCGCCGAGGAGAACATCGAACACTTTCGCGCCACGAATGCTGCCAACCGCGACGCTAACGTGCGCGCCGTGGCCTTCACCTCGGCGCTGGCCCCGGTGCTCGAGGCGCTGAGCTACCTGGCGCTGGCCATCGTCACCGTGGCGGGCGGCCTGGCGCTGCTCAACGGCTCCACGCTGGGCGGTGCGGTCGTCTCCATCGGTTTGGTGATCACCTTCCTGGGCTATGTGCAGCGCTTCAACCAGCCCATCCAGCAGATCGCCGTGCTGTGGGGCAACATCCAGAGCGCGGTGGCCGGCGCCGAGCGCATCTTTGGCCTGTTGGATGTGGTGCCCAGCATCCAAGACAAGCCCAACGCCCAGGTGATGGGCGCCATCGAAGGCAAGGTGGAGCTGGACAACGTCAGCGCTGAGTACAAACCCGGCGAACCAGTGCTGCGCAACGTCAACTTCTACGCCAACCCGGGCCAGACCGTGGCCATCGTCGGGCCGACGGGCGCAGGCAAGACCACCATCATCAATCTGATCCCGCGTTTCTATGATGTGACCGGCGGCTGGGTCAAGATCGATGGCACGGATGTGCGCGACGTCACGCAGGAGTCGCTGCGCCAGCAGATCGGCATCGTGCTGCAGGACACCTTCCTGTTCAGCACCACGGTGATGGAGAACATCCGCTTTGGCCGCCCGCAGGCCACGGACGAAGAAGTGATCGCGGCCGCCAAGCTGGCGCATGCGGACGGCTTCATCGAGCGCCTGCCGGAGAAGTACAACACCGTGCTCGGCGAGCGCGGCTCCGGCCTGAGCCAGGGCCAGCGCCAGCTGCTGGCGATCGCCCGCGCCGCCCTGGCTGACCCGCGCATCCTCATCCTGGACGAAGCGACCAGCAGCGTGGACACGCGCACCGAGCGCCTGATCCAGAGCGCGCTGGAGAAGCTGCTGGCCGGGCGCACCAGCTTCGTGATCGCCCACCGCCTCAGCACCATTCGCAACGCGGATGTGATTCTGGTGCTGAAGGCCGGCGAGATCATCGAGCGCGGCAAACACGCCGAACTGCTGGAGAAGCAAGGCTTCTACTACGATCTGTATATGAGCCAGTTCAAGAAACAGGAAGAGATCAGTCAGTCCGCTGGTTGATTAGTAGTCATTCCGAACGAGCAGCTACGCTGCTCGCTCGGAATGACTTGCTTTTACTCTATCGTCACCACTGTGTAGTCACGGCTTACATTCCCATCCGCGTCCCAGACTTGCAGCTGGATCACCCACAGACCGCTCAGGCCACGGGTGTCCCAGCGCGCCTGCGGCTGGGCGGCGCTGCCCGCCGCCAGCTGCAGCCAGCGCCGCGGGAAGAGCCCCTGCCCCACTTGCAGATCCCAGCCGGCCGCATCCGCAGCGGCCCTGCCGCGCACCAGCACCGTTCCGCTAGCCGGGCTGAAGCGCGCCGGCTGCTGGATGGTTGCCGCACCTTGCGTGGCATAGGCCGGCACGCTGTCAAAGTCCTCCGGCGGCATCGGCAGGCCAGCCGCCAGGGCGGCGGCCTGTAGAGCCGCCGGCACGCGCACGAATATTTGCTCATGCACGAACTCGGCGGGCGTGAACACGGTTGCCAGGCGGCCATTCAGCGAATTCACCGCCAGACGTTCATACAAGCTGTCCGCGAAGCGCGGCTCGCCCCCGCTGACGAAGTATTCGCGCCGGGTCTGCGGGCAATCCTCGTCGGGCAGCTGCCCGGAGGGCACGCACACCATGACCGAGCTCAGGCCGCCGGGCGCCTGCCAATCGCGGCTGGGCGTATTGGTATGCGCGGCGGCGAACAGTGCGGCCCAATCGGCCGCACCCAGGCTCAGCACCACGCGCTGCGGTGAATAGCCCAGCTGCCATGCCCCGGCGCCCTCAGGCGCCAGAGCGGCCGGGCGGCCGAGCGCCAGCATGCGTTGGCGTGAAGACGCCGGGCGCACGCTCACATCGCTCAGGGTGTTGCTCACCAGGAAGGCCAGCTCGGCGCTGGCCAGGGCTTCGTATTGCGGCTGGCTCCAATCGAGCACCACGCGGCCGATCTCATCTGTGACGAAGAGCAGGCTGGCCGGCTGTAGCTGGTCGCCCAGCCACTGGCCACTTAGGTGGCCGCTGCTCAGGCTGGCGTAGGCGGCGGCCAGCTCCAGCGGGCTGGCGGCCGCCGCCCCCAGGATCTGCTCGGTGGCCTGCGCGGCGCTGAGCTGGCTGTGGAAGGCATCCAAGCCGGCCGCGGCCAAAACGCCGCCAGTGTGATGCGCGCCAACTTGCTGCAGCGCGGCCTCGGCGGGCTGCGCCAGGCCATTGGCCAGGGCGGCCCGGTGGCTCAGCGGGCCGCGCAAGTCCGGCGCGGCGGCAGTGTCAAAGTTCCATGTCAATGACGCGGGGGCATTGCCCGCCGCGAACGAATCCAAATAGACGAAGGGCAACAGCGCATTGCCGGCCGCGTGCGGCGTGTGCGCGTCACCGGCCAGCGCCAGCACGCGGCCATTGAGCGCATCCAGGGCCAGGGCGGTCGTGCCTTGCCCGCTAAAGGCGGCCTGCATATTTGCATCCTGGGTGGTGATGAGGGTCAGGCCGCCGCGGGCGATGCGCCCGGCGCCCAGCGCCTGGCTGGCCTGCTGCAACGCCAGCTGCGCGAACGCGTCCAGCTCCAACGGCACTGCGCTGGGCGCGAGGCTCGGCGGCTCAGCCAGGGCGGTTGCCAATTTGGCATCGTCGAGCATGCCCTGGCTGTGCATACTCACCAGCACCAGCTGGGCCAGCGGCTGGATGGCGGCTGGCGTGCGCAATCCGTCGAGCTGGGGCGCGTTGGCCATCGCGGCCAGCGCCGCCGCCTGCGCCAGGCTTAGCTGGCTGGCGGACACGCCAAAATAGAATTGCGCCGCGCTCTCCGCCCCAAAGGTCCAATTGCCGAACTGGGCGCTGTTGACCGCCCAGGCCAGGACCTGCTGGCGGCCATAGCGGGCAGTCGCCTCGCTGGCCAGCACGCGCGCCCGCAGCGCCTTGCGCCAACCCTCCGGCTCGTCGGCCAGCAGCAGCTCAGCCGCCAGCCGCTCCGCCAGCGTATGCGCGGCTGGCTGGCTATGCAGCCAATCTGCGCCGCCGTGCTGCCAGAAGGCCGGGTCGCTGCTGGCCACCAGCGCCTGTTCCAGCCAGGCGGCCTCGCCGCTGGCGATGAAGGCCCGCGGCGCGGCGGGCGCGGCAAGCTCCGCCAGGGTCTGTTCGCCGGTGCGGTCTTGCAGGCGGCTGGGCTGCAGCAGCAGGCCGCGCTGCGGGTGCAGCAGCACCGGCAACATGCCCACATCCGGCAACTCGTGGGTCACATAGCGATAAACCGGCAAGGCGGCCGTGGCCAACAGTGCTGCGGCCAGGCTGACGGCCGCCAGCAGCCAGCCGGCGGCGCGCAAGGCGAGCGCGCTGGGGCTGCGCTCCGCTGCCCGCCGCCGGGCGCGGCGGCGCTTCACCAATTGGGCCACTTGCAATATCAATGGGGGCTGTGACACGCGGCCGATTCTCGCATATTTGGCGGGCCAACGCGGCGATTCGAGGCACAAATCGCAAGGGGTGTAAAATAACCTCATAGAAGGAGAGTGCATGGACCCCAAACGCTTCCACGATCTGGACACCCCTGAACGAATTCTGCTCGGCCCCGGCCCCAGCGAGATGCCCGCCCGCGTGCTGCAGGCGATGGCGATGCCGGTCATCGGCCACCTGGACCCGGCCTTTTTGCAGATCATGGATGATGTGCAGGAGTTGCTGCGCTTTGTCTTCCAGACCAAGAACCGCCTGACCATCCCGGTCTCCGGCACCGGCAGCGCCGGCATGGAAGCCGCGCTCAGCAACCTGATCGAGCCCGGCGACCGCGTCCTGATCGGCATCATCGGCTACTTCGGCGAGCGCATGTTCAACATGGCTGGCCGCTACGGCGCCACGGTGGACCGAATCGACGCGCCCTGGGGCCAGGTGCTGGACGTGGACGCGGTCAAGAAGCAGTTGGCCCAGCACAAGTACAAGCTGCTGGCCGTGGTGCACGGCGAAACCTCCAGCGGGGCGCAGCAGCCGCATATCAAAGAACTGGCCGCCGCGGCCCACGAGGCCGGCGCGTTGTTCGTACTCGACACGGTCGCATCGCTGGGCGGCGTGCCCGTCGAAGTCGACAAGTGGGACGTGGATGCGGCCTTCAGCGGCTCGCAGAAGGCCATCTCGGCTTCGCCCGGCCTGGCCCCGCTGACCTTTGGCCCGCGCGCGGAGAAAGCCCTGGCCGACCGCAAGGTGGGCGTGGGCAACTGGTACCTCTCGCTCGACGAGGTGCACAAGTACTGGGGCAAGGAGCGCACCTACCACCATACTGCCCCCATCCAACTGAACTACGCCATGCGCGAAGCGCTGCGCATTGTGGCCGAAGAAGGCCTGGAAACCCGCTTCGCCCGCCACCAGCAGAACGCCGAAGACCTGTGGAAGGGCGTGGAAGACCTGGATATGGAGATGCTGGTGGCGCGTGAGCACCGCCTGCCCACCGTGACCGCGGTCAAAGTGCCTCCCACCGCCTCGCACGACCATGTGAAGAATCACCTGCTGGCCGATTACGGCATCGAGGTGGGCGCCGGCCTCGGCCCGCTGAAGGGCCAGATCTGGCGCATTGGCCTGATGGGCCACAGCAGCCGCAGGGAGTACGTCACCCTGGTGCTGGCCGCCATCCGCGAGATCCTGGAAAAGGCCAAGTAAGCACACTTGCCCAATTACACGCCGCCAGCGTTGCTGGCGGCGTGTTCGTTTAAAGTCGCAGGCTGGCGGGTTTGTGGCCGACCGCCGGCCTGCCTATACTGGGGCAGTGAAGACCTCCCAGATCCAACTGCCGCCGGATGGCGATTGGCGTTCGACCCTGGCGCGCATCCGCGGCGGCACGCAGGGCCGCGTGATCCTGCTGTGGCCCGAGCGCGACGAGCCGCGCGCCCCGCGGCTGGTGCTGCAGCTGGCCGCCCGCCGCTGCCAGCGCTTGCGGGTGCCGCTGGCGCTGGTCACCAGCAAGCCGGATATCCGCGCCATGGCGGATGAATTCGGCATCCCCACCTTTGGCAACGCCCGCCAGGCGCGCAAAGAGAGCTGGGACCTGCCGCCCAAGGTGAGCATGCCCAAACCGGCCCTGACCATGGAAGGCATCTACCTGCGCATCATGGCCGAGGAGCGCCGAGCGAAGTTGGCGGGGTTGGAGTAGCCGCAGATAAACACAGATGCAAAACCGATAAATCAATATCTGTGTTTATCCACAGTGCCATCCGCGTTCATCTGTGGATGATCCCCGACTGTATACTTAACTCATGCGAATTCTAGCCGTTGACCCCGGCGACAAGCGCATCGGCCTCGCGCTGAGCGATGCCAGCGGCACCATCGCCAGCCCCTTGCAGGTGCTGACGCACGAGAGCCGCACGGCCGACGCGGCCCGCATCGCCGCCCTGGCGGCCCAGCACGCCGCCGAGCGCATCATCGTGGGCCAGGCCTTCGGCGAGGATGGCCAGCCCAACTACAGCGGGCGCAAAGCCGCCCGGCTGGCAGGCGCCCTGCGGGCAGCCACCAGCATCCCCGTGCAACTGTGGGAAGAGAGCTTCAGCACGCAGGAAGCGCTGGCTGCCCGCCGCGCCCTGGGCGCCGGCACGCAGGCTATTGACGCCAGCGCCGCGGCGGTGATCTTGCAAAATTATCTTGACGAAAGCAATTCATAGGAATCAACAGCATCACCACAAAGCCACGAAGCACACAAAGGAATCAACTAAGGGCTGATTACCAATCTCCAATCTCCGATTTCGTTCTTTGTGCTCTTTGTGTCTTTGTGGTTAAACTTTCTCTATGCGTGCCCTCATCGCCCTCGGTTTCGTAGTTCTACTCGCCTTTCTGGCCTTCCTCGGCGGCAGCACCTTACTGGCCCGCGCCGAAACCCTGTTCGGCCCGCCCTCGCCGGCCCTTAGCGCGTTCCAGCGCGTACGCGTCGGCATGGAGCTGGGCTGGCGCGCCGAAGCGCTGCGCCGCCCGGTGGACCCGGCAGCTGTGCCCGCTCCCTTCATCATCCCCCAAGGCGAAGCCACCCGTCAGATCGTCTCGCGCCTGTGGCAGGACAACTTGATCCACGAGGGCCAGTTGTTCAGCAACTACCTCGTCTACACCGGCAAAGATACGCAGCTGCAGGCCGGCACCTTTCAACTCAGCGCGGCGATGAGCGCGGTCGAGATCGCCGAGGCACTGCTCGACCCCACGCCGGAGCATGTGACCCTGGTGATCCTGCCCGGCTGGCGGCTGGAGGAGATCGCCGCCAGCCTGCCTAGCGCGGGCGTGAATGTCTCGCCCGAGGAATTCGTGCGCCTGGCGACCTCCACACCCAACGAGCTGGCGCTGCACACCGAGATGCCGAGCGGCTCGACGCTGGAGGGTTTCCTGCTGCCGGGCAGCTACGAAATCCCGCGCGAGGCAGGTGCCATCGACCTGCTGCTGACCCTGCTGGACAGCGAGGTCTTCTTGGCGCAAATGACGCCGGAGCTGGTGGCCGGCTTCCAGGCCCAAGGGCTCAGCATCTACGACGCACTGATCCTGGCGTCCATCGTCGAGCGCGAGTCGGTTATCGCGTCTGAAATGCCGCTGATCGCTTCGGTGTTCCACAACCGGCTGGATATTGGCATGAAGCTGCAAGCCGACCCCACCGTGCAGTACGCGGTGGGGTACGACGGCCGCGGCCAGTGGTGGCCCAGCCCGCTCACGGTGTCCGACCTGCAGTTCGACTCACCCTACAACACCTACCTCTACGCCGGCCTGCCGCCCAGCCCCATCGCCGCCCCCAGCGCGGGAGCGCTGCAAGCGGTCGCCTTCCCCGCCGCTTCGCCGTATTACTACTTCCAGGCCGCCTGTGACGGCTCCGGCGCGCATGTGTTCGCAGTCAGCTACGAAGAGCACCTGACGAACAACTGCCACTAGCTACCTCCTGCTGAGTACATATTTGCCGAGTTGTTGACATCCTCTCTACAAAGATGTAGCATATATACTATACTATGAATAATATGTGCTATGGCCTGAGCCAAGGATAGGGAAGATGTCAAAGACAGATACAGCCATACAAGTCACAGGCCTACAGATGCGCTATGGGGATCTTGTGGTTCTGAATGGAGTCGATTTTTCTGTGCGCCGTGGCGAAGTGCTGGTGCTACTGGGGCCGAATGGCGCCGGAAAAACGACCATCATAGAGATCCTGGAAGGCTTTCGTGGACGCTCTGGCGGAAGTGCGAGCGTGCTCGGAAGCGACCCCGAGCACGCCGATGAGGCCTGGCGCGCCCGCGTGGGGATCGTGCTCCAATCCTGGCGTGATCACTCCGCATGGCGAGTGCGAAAGCTGCTTGACCACTTTGGCAAGTACTTCGGACCCTACTCCACCGATGAGCGTGCGCGCCCAGTCGGCACGGATACGTTGCTTCAGCTTGTCGGCCTGACAGATCATGCCCACAAGAAGGTGGGCGAACTTTCGGGCGGCATGCGCCGCCGGCTGGATGTCGCCATTGGGTTGGTGGGCAATCCTGAAGTCCTGTTCCTGGACGAGCCTACGGTGGGGTTTGACCCAAAAGCCAGGCGAGAATTTCATGACGTCATTCACCGGCTGGCTGACCTGCAGGGCACGACCATTTTGCTTTCCACCCATGATCTGGACGAAGCGGAAAAGCTGAGTGACCGCATTCTCATCCTGGCTGGGGGCAAGATCGTCGCCAACGGAAGCGCCGACCAGCTTAGAAAAGAATTCTCCGATCAAACTGAGGTTATTTGGACGCAGGATGATCAGCGGCATGTCCACGCCGGCCGCGATGCAACGAGCTTTGCACGCAATCTACTGGCTCAGCATCCCGAAGGCATCACCAATCTGGAAATTCGACACGCCAGCCTGGAAGATGCGTACATGACCATCGTACAAACGCAGGAGACAACCCGCAGCCAGAAAGAGGGAAAGCAAGCATGAAAACAATGACCAGTGTGATACGGCTCGGCTTGACGCGGGGATGGATCGAATTTTGGATGAACGCCTTGTCCTTACAAGGGCTGGTCGGCCTGTTTCTCGCCCCCACCATTCTCTTGGCCCTGCTTTGGATGTTTCGCGTCAGAGAAGTCGAAGGGGTTTCCTTTGCGCTACTAATGCTGCCCGGCTTCTTGGCTTTGCAGCTAACCCAAGAGGGCCTCATGGGGGTTGCCAACAAACTCGCCTTTGACCGTGAGGATGGCACGCTTCTGCGCGCCAAGGCACTGCCCCAGGGTATGCCAGCCTACTTGATCGCGCGGGTTGTCGTTATTGTCCTCTCCGCCTTCGTGAGCTTAATGCTCGTGATCATTCCCGGCTTGTTCATAGTGCCCAGCCTGGCAACCGTCGGCGTGGCGGGCTTTGTAACTTTGGTGTGGGTGTTGGCGCTCGGGTTTCTAGCGCTGGCTCCGATAGGGGCAGTTATTGGCGCCATCGTTAAAAGCCCTAGCGGGGCCGTTGGCCTGAGCATTTTGCCCATGGGAATAATGATCGCCATTTCGGGCATCTTTTACCCGCTCAAGACGCTACCGGTGATCAGCGAGATCTTTCCAGTGTATTGGATTGGCCTTGGGCTTCGCTCAGCCTTGCTGCCTGAAATGGCCGCCGCCGTTGAGATCGGAGGCACGTGGCGGCCTCTTGAAACCGCGCTCGTGCTTGCCGCCTGGGCCGCGGCAGGCTTGTTGCTAGCGCCGGGCTTTCTGCGCCGCATGGCCCGCCGTGCCTCAGGCAGCGAAATGGAGGCAGGCAGACGGCGCTATACTCAGAGCTAGAAGGCTATTTTTATGGAGAGTGACGGCATTCTTTTTAACCGCATCGCCGTGTTGCGTGCGGAACGGCAGATATCGCGCCGCGAGCTAGCCAATGCGCTAAACATCCACTACCAAACCGTAGGGTATCTCGAGCGCGGCGAGTTTAATCCCAGCCTGCAACTCGCCCTGCGCATTGCGGATTACTTCGGGGTCTCGGTCGAGACTGTCTTTTCTCTAAAGCCGTTTGAAGGTATTGGCAAGTCCTCCTAAGGGGGTACGAGAAGGGGAAGTTCATCTTCGCGGTAAACTTAGCCCATGGCCCTCCCTGAATCCAAAGACCAGCGCGTTTACAACGACATCATTGGCACCATGGGCAACACCCCCCTGGTGCGCCTCAACAAGGTCACCAAGGGCGCCAAAGCCCCCTTGTACGCCAAAGTGGAGTTCTTCAACCCGGGCGGCTCGGTCAAAGACCGCATCGGCAAGAACATCATCGACGAGGCCGAGGCCAGCGGGCGGCTGAAGCCCGGCGGCACCATTGTGGAGGCCACCTCCGGCAATACCGGCGTGGGCCTGGCTATCGTGGCCGCCATCCGCGGCTACAAGTGCATCTTCGTCATGCCAGACAAGATGAGCCAGGAGAAGATCCAGCTGCTGCGCGCCTTTGGCGCCAAGGTGGTCATCACCCCCACCGCTGTCGCGCCCGAAGATCCGCGCTCATACTACAAAGTCGCCAACCGCCTGGCCACCGAGACGCCCAACACCATTCTGGCCAACCAGTACTACAACCCGGAGAACCCGCGCAGCCATTACCTGACCACCGGCCCCGAGATCTGGGAGCAGACCGGCGGCAAGGTGACGGATGTGATCATTTCGATGGGCACGGGTGGCACCATCAGCGGCGTCGGCAAGTATCTTAAGGAAAAGAACCCCGATATTCGCATCATTGGCGTGGACCCGGTCGGCTCTATCCTCAAAGAGATCTGGGAGAACAAAGGCAAGATCCCGCCGGGTGTCGAGGCCATCACCTACAAAGTGGAAGGCATCGGCGAGGACTTTCTGCCCGGCACGACCGACCTGAGCGTGGTGGATGACATTATCCGCGTGACCGACAAGGAATGTTTTATCGTCACGCGCCAACTGGTGAGCCAGGAAGGCATCTTCGCCGGCGGCTCCTCTGGGGCCGCCGTGGCCGGGGCGCTCAAGTACCTCGAAACTCTGCCGGCTGACCGCATCGCGGTAGTGATCCTGCCTGACTCGGGCAACCGTTACCTCACCAAGCTGTTCGACGACAAGTGGATGCGCGAGAACGGCTTCCTCGACTCCGAATGGAGCGAAGCCACCCTGCGCGAGGTGCTGGGCGGCAAGAGCCTCAGCGAGCTCATCTCGGCCTCGGCCGAGGACCGCATTGCCGACGTGGTCAGCAAGATGAAGCAGTACGGCATCTCGCAGCTACCGGTTGTGGACGCCGAAGGCCAGGTGAGCGGCATCGTGCGCGAAGGCGACCTGCTGACCCATCTGATCGACTCCAAGAACGGCCGCCCGGGCGAAGACAGCATCGCCGCCCTGCTGCAGCCGGCGCCCAACAGCCTGCCCGCCAGCACCCTGCTGCCCGACGCCATGCAAGAGATCGTGCGCAACAACGCCGTGCTGGTCAATGATGG
Organism: Anaerolineales bacterium; assembly: GCA_019454165.1. Classification (GTDB taxonomy): domain Bacteria; phylum Chloroflexota; class Anaerolineae; order Anaerolineales; family UBA11579; genus JAMCZK01. The sequence goes on from CP075367.1 coordinate 1,915,628, forward strand.
CGGCCGCCTGGTCGGCATCCTCACCAAGATCGATGTGCTGGATTTCATCAACGGGTAGCTGACAGTCTACAGTTGGCAGTCAACAGAAAGTGAGCAGTGATTGGTGAACAGTGATCAGGTGACCATGCAACTAAGCCACCAGTTACTAATGACAGTTTTATTCATCCTTCATCCCTCATCCTTCATCATTTAAATGACCCTCCCCACCCTCCGCATCGTCCCCTCGCCTGACCTGGTGCCGCACGAGTGGCACGACGACCAGCGCAGCCAGCCGCTTATCGAGCGGCTGCGCGCCAGCGGCGTGCTGCGCAACCCGCCCATGGTCACGCCGCTGCCGGATGGCAGCGGGCGTTACATGGTGCTGGACGGCGCCAACCGCACCAGCGCCCTCAACCATATGGGCATCCCCCACGCGCTCGTACAAGTCGTGGAAGCCGATCACCCGGGGCTGGACCTGCACACCTGGAACCATGTGTTGTGGGATTGGGACGGTGCCGAGTTTTTGCAAGCACTGAGCCAACTGCCGGATGTGACCCTGCGTGATATTGACCCCGGCGTACGCCGCCCGCAGACCCGCTGGCCGATCAAGACCCTGGTGTGGGTGCAGACCCAGGACGGCAAAGCCCACATCGCCCGCAGCGTGCCGGGTGACCTGGCCAGCCGCACGCAGGCGCTCAACAAGATCGCCGAGCTGTACGCCAAGAAAGCGGTCGTAGACCGCACGACCGCCCAACAGGTGCGCGAGCTGCACGGCAAGTATGAGAACCTGACCGCTATCGTGGTCTACCCGCCCTTCAAAGTCAGCGAAGTGCTGGAGCTGTGCGCCGCCGGCGTGCTGCTGCCGCCCGGCATCACCCGTTTCACGGTGTCGCCGCGCGCTCTGCGCGTCAACTACCCGCTGGATGAGCTTTCGGCGAACAAATCACTGGAAGAAAAGAACGAAGCGCTGCAACGCTGGGTCAACGAGCGCACCGCCCGCAAAGGCGTGCGCTATTACGCCGAGCCCACCGTGCTGTACGACGAGTAAGCTGGCGTACTAGTCCGGCACGCCAACCAGCGGCGGCTCCGCCGGCAGCTCAAAGCTATACCCATCCCGCCCCATGAAATGGAAATACGTCACCGCGCCGGGCTTGATCTCTATTTCGGCGCGCCACCAGATCGAATACAGCGGGATGGCGACTTCGTAGCGGCCCGCCGGCAGGTTGGTCAGCACCAGATTCTCTTTGTAATACGGGTCTGATTGCAACCGGAAGCTGGTGAAGTAGGTGTAGTTGGTGAACAACTCACCGGTATCCAATGAGCGCACTTCGGTCAGCCAGTTGAGCAGCAGTTGATCACGTTCGTTGGCTACCCGTCCCACCAGCACCCCGTGCCCTTCGGGCGGGGCCAGCCAAAGCTCCGGGTTGTAGGTGAAGTTGGTGGTGTTGGTGCCCGTGCGCACTTCAAAATGCAAGTGCGGCCCGGTGGAGAGGCCGGTATTGCCCGACAGGCCGATCAGCTCACCTTGCTTGACTTGCTGGCCCACCTCCACGCTTACGCTGGTCAGGTGCGCGTACACGGTCCAGATCCGGTCTCCGTTGTAGCCAAAATTGTGGCGGATCACGATCGAGATGCCGTAGGGGTCATCCAAAAAATACGGCGAGTTATAGGTCTGCCCGTAGCTGGCCCACACGATCGTGCCGTCGCCCGCGGCGCGCACCGGCGTGCCGGGGTCGAGCCCCACATCCAGCCCCAGATGCGGCTCGCGGCGGTTGGTGCCCGCCTCTTGCCGCGCTCCGTAACGTTGGCTCGGCGAATAGAGGCCGATGTGGGCGTTGGCCACCGGAAAGGTGAAATAGAAATGGTCGAACACGCTGAGCGCCACCGGCGCTTGCACGGCCGGGAAGCCCGACAGCGCAGGCTGGGTTGGCTGAACTGCGGCGCCTGCCAGCGGGAACGGTGCCAGCGTGGGCGCGGCGTAGGTGGGCCATTCCAAGCTGGGCAGCGTAGCGGTGGGCGGCGGCGTATCGCTCGGCGCGACGAACTGGGTATGCGTTGGCAGCGGCGTGTTGGTGTCGGTGGCCGCCGGGCTGGCGCTGGGCTGTGGCGGCGCAGGGGCGCAGCCCACCAGCGCCAAGGCGGCCAGAGCAGCGAGCGGGAACAGGCGCGCCGGGCTCATGGCCGGGGGGCGTTGACTTCTTCGGCGCTGTACAGCTGCAGCATGGCTTCCTGCCAGCTCAGCCCGTCACGCAGCACGAATTGATTGAACAAGGTCGCCGGGAAGAAGCTGCGCCAATTGGCCTGGGCCGGCAAGCGCTCGAAGCCGTATTCGGCGGCCAGGGCGGTGAAATCGATCCAGTAGCCGGCGGGCACTTCATCAGCCAGCTTGCCGCCTGCCTGGTAGCTGCTCTCCACGCCCGTGTAACGGGCGGCAAAATCCCAGGGCGTCTGCGTCAGCGGTTGGCCCAGGCCTCCATTGGGGTTGGCCGTGCGCAGGTAAATGCGCCAATAAGTCTGCCCGCCGATCTCCTCGCGCACTGCCGCCAGCCAGCCTGCATTCAGCAGGCCGCTTCGCACGGCAAAAGCGCGCCCGGTCAGCAGCCAGCTGTCGTACTGCCCAGGCGGCAACGGGGTGCTGAGCGGCACCAGCGCATTCTCCAAACTGGACAGCGCGTCCCAGCCGAGCAATTGGGCGGTGCGCTGGCGCAGCGCCTCAAACGGCGCGGCCGCGGCTGAACTGAGCGAGGGGTTGGGCGCATAAGTGCCATTCAGCGGGACGGGCTGCGGGCTGCTGACCGGCTGCGCCCAGGCATGCTCCGGCTGGGCGGCGGCCGCGGCCTGCAGCAGGCCTGCCAGCGGCTCCGGCCACTCGCCAGGGGCCCAGGTGGCGCCGCGCATACCGCCCGGCAGCGTTTGCGGCGCCAGGGCCAGTTCGCCATCCAACGTATAGGCGGTCAAATAATGTTCGGTTTCGGTACTGACCGTGGACAGAATCACATCGCCTGCCGGACTCCACTGCGGCTGTTGGCCGCTGCCCACATAGCGCGGGGCGTTGAGCAGATCGCTGACGTAGATAGCCCATATGCCGGCTGCATCCTGCTCGGCCCAGGCCAGCCAGCGCCCATCCGGCGACCAGGCTGGCGCGGCCTGTGCGCCGCGCTCGGGCGCCAATTGGGCGAAGCGGGCGGCGCCCTCCTGCTCGAGATATAGCAGCCAGATGGCCGGCGCACCCTCGCGGTCAGACACGAAGGCCAACTGCTGGGCGCCGGGCCGCCAGGCGGGTGAATGGTCCCGCGCCGGCGACAGACTGACGTAGAGCGGGTCGACCGAGCCATCCAGCGGACGGATGGCGATCTCTAAATTGCCGCCATTGTCGTGAGTGTAGGCCAGCCAGCCATTGTCAGACCAGCTAGGCGAGCCGTCGTAGGCGTTATCACTGGTCAGTTGGCTGGTGAGGCCGGTGGCCAACTCCAGCACATACAGATCCCAATGGCCGCTGCGGTTCGAGGCGAAGGCAACGAAGTTGCCCTGCTGCGAGAGCGCCGGCGACACATCATCCCATTGGCCATAGGTCAGGCGCGTAAAAGCCTGGCCGGTGAGCTGGTGGCTGAATAGGCGCACATAGCCGTATTCATTGAGGCTGAGCACACGCAAGCCGTCCAGCGAGCGGCCTGCGCCCACTACCAGGGGCGCGGGCGGCACGGTGGGCTGGGCGGTCTGGGTGGGCAGCGGCGTCGGCTCGCCAGCGGCCTGGGTTGGCGTAGGCGTAGCGGTGGCCAGGCTGGCCGCCAGGCCACTCTGCGGGCCGCCAAACGAGGAGCCAGCCAGAATGTACAGGAGCACGATGCCCAGCAGCGCGCCGGCGGCGGCCAGGCGCAGCCAGTAGCCCAGCGTGCGGCGAAGGGAGCGAGGAGTGGGTTCAGAAAGCATGCAACGATGTGTAGATTACGGACTCTGGCGGCGTACTACGCCTCAGGAATGGTGAAATCAATGGCGTGCTCGTGCACCACCTGCTTGGCCTTGTTGAGCAGTTCGCCGGAGCTGGCTTCCAACGGGTTCTCGGTTTGCTGGGCTTCGACGTCCGCGTAGAAGACGCGTGCCTTCAGCGTATAGCGCCCGGGGGTTCGCTCCTGGCGCAAATGCATCACGAATTCCATGATCGGGTCGATCGCTTCCACCACGCTGACGGTAGCCAGCGGCTGGCCGGCTTCATTCACGATCATGGCTTCGACGTTGGGGCGGCGCTGGAACGGGGTGATGTCGATGCGCACCTGGATGCGCAGCCCGTCCGTGCGCGGCGCGGCCTCCAGCTCACGGATGCGCACCTCCTGTGGCGGCACGGGGGCCTGGCCGGCCTCGGTAAAAAAGATGTCTGACATGCAGACGATTATAGCGGGAAGTAGCCCGCAGGCATTTGAACCTGCAGGCTACAGCTTCGCTCGGCGCAGCAACTGCGCATTCAATGCAACAATGATAGTGCTGGCAGACATTAGCACCGCACCCAGCGCAGGAGACAGCAGGATGCCACGGCTCGCCAATACACCTGCGGCCAGCGGGATTGCAATCACGTTGTAGCCCGTGGCCCATATCAGGTTCTGCACCATCTTGCTGTAGCTGGCACGGCTGAGACGAAAGACCTTCAGCACATCTTGCAGGTCATTGTCTACCAGAATGATGCCCGCCGACTCCACCGCTACATCAGTGCCACTGCCAATCGCGATGCCTACATCCGCACGGGCCAGGGCAGGCGCATCATTGACGCCATCGCCCACCATAGCCACCTTGCGGCCCTGGGCTTGCAACTGCGCCACCGTGTGCTCTTTATCAGCCGGCAGCACCTCGGCAAAGAACTCAGTAATTCCCAAGTCGGCCGCCACCGCTGCAGCCACTGGCGTGCTGTCCCCGGTGAGCATGGCTGCTCGAATACCGAGCTGCCTCAGGCTTTCGATGATGGCTTTGCTCTCTGGGCGCAGCTCGTCTGCAATCGCGAAGACCGCAATCGGCTTGCCATCTTCCAGTAAATGGATCGCGCTGCGTCCCTTGACTCCGGCCTCCTCCGCAAATGTTGCCAGCGACGGCGGAAGTTCGACAGCTAACTGCTGCAGCAGACGCGGGCCGCCAAGGTGATACATTCGCCCACCAATCCGGCCTTGCACACCCAGCCCCTTCATCGCCTGGAACTCTGAAACGGCGGCAGGCTCCAAACCGCGCCCCGCAGCAGAGCCGCGGATGGCGCGGGCCAGGCTGTGCTCTGAATCACCCTCCAGGCCAGCAGCCAGGCTCAACACCTGGTCTTCCGTCTGGCCAGGCATGCTTTCCACTGCTACGACCCCCATCTCACCCTTAGTCAGCGTGCCAGTCTTGTCGAAGATAACCGTATCCACCAGGCGGGCTTCTTCCAAGGCCAGGCGGTCCTTCACCAGCAAACCGTGCATGGCTGCCTGGGTGGTGCTGATGGCGACCACCAGCGGCACGGCCAGACCCAAAGCATGTGGGCAGGCGATAACCAATACCGTCACCACGCGCTCAAGCACAAACAGGTCCAGCCCGCGCGCCAAGCCCCATAGCAGCGCAGTCAGTACCGCAGCCAGCAAAGCAACTACGAACAGCCAGCCTGCGGCCCGGTCGGCCAGGATTTGTGTGCGTGATTTGCTCAGACGCGCCTGCTCAACCAGGCGCATGATGCCAGCCAAAGCTGTAGCGTTACCCACAGCCGTAACCCGCACCCGCAGGCTGCCCTCTCCGTTAATTGCGCCGGCGATCACCTTGTCTCCAGGCGCCTTGTCCACCGGCTTCGATTCGCCGCTCAACATCGATTCGTTGACTTGCGAGCTGCCTTCCACCACTTCGCCATCTGCCGGAACGCTGGCGCCTGGCCGAACCAAAAACAGGTCACCGCTGGCCAGGGCGCTGGCCGGCACGCGTTCGACCCGGCCGTCGGCGCCAATACGCTCAGCCTGGTCGGGAAGCAGCTTGGCCAACTCATCCAAACTATTGGAAGCGCGGCGAATACTGCGCATTTCGATCCAATGACCGAGCAGCATGATGTCGATTAAGGTGACCAGCTCCCAATAAAACCCTTCGCCCAAGTTGAAAAGGAACGAGGCCGTACTGTAGAGGAAAGACACCGAGATGGCCAAACTGATCAGCATCATCATGCCGGGTTTGCGCGCCCGCAGTTCCGGAATCGCCATTTGCAGAAAAGGCAGACCACCGTAGAGGAAGATTACAGTGGCAAAAATCGGCGCAACGAACTGTGAGCCAGGAAATGCAGGCGGCACGATGCCCAGCCATTGCTGGGTCATTTGGCTGTAAAGAATTACAGGAATACTCAGCACCAGTGAAACAAAGAAACGCGTGCGGAACATAGCTTCATGGCCACTATGGTCTGTGTGGTCACTATGATCCGCTTGGCCTGTGTGACCTGCATGCTCTGAGTGACCCGCCTGGTCTGTGTGACCCGCATGCTCTGCATGACCTGCATGCTCTGAGTGACCCGCGTGGTCTGTGTGACCCGCATGTTCTGCGTGACCTGTGCGGGCCGTATGTCCTGTACCGGCAGGCTGATGCTCAGTGTGCCCAGCGGCTGCCGGTTTCTCCTCAGGTTCGTGATGATGATCTTGGGAATGTGTGGCCATCTCGGGTCTCTCCTCTCCTTCTTCTTACGGAACTACACTAATCTTTGCCATCATGCCAGCCGCATAATGACCTGGCAGGTAACAGCCGAACTCGTATTCACCAGCTTCGGTGAAAGTATGCTCAATCGTCACAGTATTGCCGGGGTTGAGCTGGCTTTGGTCCACATGAAACATGTTGGTCATGTCATGCTCGCCTGCCGCGCCTTCAGTCTCGGTGGCGCCCATTTCGCTGTGGTCGCCCTCAGAAGACTCTCCGCTCATATCGTGGACTTGGCCCTCAGACATCAGAACGAACTCATGGTTGATGGCGCCGGGGTTACTAATCACAAAACGATAGGGTGTGCCCACCTTAAATACTGAGATAGGCGTATCAATGGCGAATTCAGTGAGCTCGATTGGCACCACCTGCGCCTGCGCAGGCCGGCTGCCACAGGCGCTGAGAAACACGGCCAGAATAGATAGAGCTGCTAGTTTACGCACGTTCAAGTCTCCTAGTCTAGTACCCCTCCCTCATGGGGGGGGGGTGTAAGTTGCCAAGACTATAAACCATTTCAATGACCCCATTATGAGAGTTCCCTGAAAAGGCGCCCGTCGTGGACGCACAGGGTCACCCGACCCAACAGATTACAATCAGAGCAGGAGACCGTATGTCAGACCAATTTGAGACCCTTGCCATTCATGCCGGCCAGCAGCCCGATCCCAGCACCGGCGCAGTAATGACGCCCATCTACCAGACCAGCACCTTCGTGCAGGACGCGGTGGGCGTACACAAAGGCTACGAATATTCGCGCAGCGGCAACCCTACCCGCACCGCGCTGCAAGACTGCTTTGCCGCCCTGGAAGCGGCCCAGTACGGGCTGGCCTTCGCCTCCGGCCTGGCCGCCACCGACACCATCATCCGCCAGTTCGCCCCCGGCGACCACATTCTGGTGGGTAGCGATGTGTACGGCGGCACCTTCCGCCTGTTCGAGCGCGAGTACAAGAACTTTGGCATCGAGTTCAGTTATGTGGACATGGACGACCTGCCCGCGGTCGAAGCCGGGCTGCGCGCCAACACCAAACTGGTCTGGCTGGAAACCCCCACCAACCCTTACCTGGGCCTGGCAGATATTGCCGCTGTCGCCGGCATCCTCAAAGCCCATAACAGCAAGCCGCTCTTCGCGGTTGACAACACCTTCGCCTCGCCCTATTTGCAGCAGCCACTGACCCTGGGCGCGGATATCGTCGTTCACTCAGCCACCAAGTACCTCGGCGGCCACTCAGACGTGGTGCTGGGTCTGGTCGCAGTAAATGACCAAACGCTCAAAGAGCGTTTGGCATTTTCCCAGAACGCGGCCGGCGCGGTGCCCGGGCCGATGGATAGCTTCCTCGTGCTGCGCGGCATCAAGACCCTGCCGCTGCGCATGGACCGCCACGGCCACAACGCTGCCACCATCGCCAACTACCTGGCCGCCCACCCCAAGGTGAGCCAGATCTATTACCCCTTCCATGCCACGCACCCGCAGCAGGCGCTGGCCCGCAAACAGATGCGCAACGGCGGCGGCATGCTTTCGTTTGAACTCAAGGGTGGCGAAGCCGCCGCCCGCACCGTGGCGGAGAACACCCGCCTGTTCGCTCTGGCCGAATCGCTGGGCGGGGTTGAGTCGCTGATCGAGGTGCCGGCAGTGATGACCCACCTCTCGGTCGCCAACTCCCCGCTGGCGGTGGATCCCGGCCTGGTACGCCTCTCGGTGGGTGTGGAGCACGTGGACGATCTGATCGCTGACCTGGAACAGGCGATCGCAAAGGCCTGAGACAAAGCCTAGGAGGCTGGAATGGCTAAGAATAAGAACAAGCGTGATAAAAGCCCGGATGCGATGGATGCCGCCGCAGAGGGCATGGGCTATTCAATCGGCGGGCTGGAGACCAGCTCGGCCGAGTTCACGGATTTTCTGTCCAAGGTCATCAAGGAATTCAAGGAAGATTCACCCGGCCTGACCCTGCGGGATGCTGCCCGGATCGTGATCGAGCGCGAGGGACTGGAGCAGTTCAATGAGCGCGTGGCCGATATTCAGGTCTTTTTGAAAGCCTTCCTGGGCGGCAAGAACACGGAGTGGGATGAGCTGATGGAAGAAGACACCCGCCGCCGTTTGGAAATTGACAAGACCCTCGGCGGTACGCCGGGCTAAATGCGCTGCTGGGCAGCGCTGCGCAAAACAAAAACGGCCAGCATTTCTGCTGGCCATTTGTTTGCTAGCTCTCGCAGCCCACTCCATCCCCATCACCGTCAAAGTTGTGAGGGTCAGGCGGCAGCACTGTGAAACGTCTAAAAGAAATATCGCCACAATTCAGATCTGGCGGCGCCGGAGGGATGCACACCGTCGGATAAGCCGGGTCGCAGCTACCGCCTCCTCCACCGCCTCCTCCGCCACCACCGCCCCCTCCACCCAGGTCGCCCTGGTTGAAGGACACACGAGTAGCCGTTGGCGTCCGGGTTGGCCTGCGTGTGGCTGTTGGTCTGGGTGTTCTTGTACTCATAGGGGTATTGGTTGCTGCTTCTGTATTGGTTGGGCTTGGTGTTTCTGTGGCCTGGGCCGCAATAGTCTCATGCGCAAAACCCATCGCCATAGACATGGCTGTCCCCATTTGGGCAGTTGCTGTTCGCTCGATATCTGCTTGATCTAATTCAGAGGGTATGCTCAATACTCGGCAGCCCAGAACGAACACCAGCACCAACAGGAATTTAACCAGATTGGTTTGACCAAGAAACCATGTTTTCAATCCACCCATGCCTCGGATTATAGTCTCTCAAACAAAAATGGCCAGCATTTCTGCTGGCCATTTTGATTCTGTGGTCTTGCAAACTAGCGGGAGTAGTACTCCACCACCTGGTTGACTTCACAGATGATCGGCACTTCCTGCAGTTCAGGCAGGCGCACGTACTTGGCGGCCATGTTCTTCTTGTCCACGTCCAAATACGGCGGAATGTTGCCGATGCTCTCCAACGCCTCGGTAAAGGCGGGGATCTTGCGGCTCTTCTCGTGCACGGCGATCACGTCACCGGGCTTCACCGAGTATGAAGGGATGTTGATGCGCTCCCCGTTCACGGTGATGTGGCGGTGCGAGACGAACTGGCGGGCCGCATAGATGGTGCGGGCGAAGCCAGAGCGCAGGACCAGCGCATCCAGGCGTGATTCGAGCAGCGTGATCAACACCTCAGGCGTACGGCCCATCGAGCGGGACGCCTTCTCCATGTAGCTGCGCATCTGCGCTTCACGGATGTTGTACTGGTGGCGCAGGCGCTGCTTCTGCAGCAACTGCAGCTTATAGTCAGAGCTGCGGCGCCACTGGTTCTGGCTGCCGTGCTGGCCCGGGGGGTTCGGGCGGCGCTCCATGACTTTGATGGCCTTCGGGGTCAGGGGGATGCCCAGCGCCCGAGAGCGTTTAACCTTCGATTCCTTCATCCTGTTTCCTTTGCGTTTTGTACTCAGCTACCGGTTTGCCGCGGAGCGCACCAACAGCCTGGACAAATGCGCACATTGCTGAAAGGGGCAACAGCGCCGCAAGATGATACTTGCACTTGCCAGTTTTGGCTAGGGTGCGTTCTCGCACCCAACTACTCAGAATTCCCCTGAGCAACACCTTGACAAGTTTGAACGCTTGTTCTATATTAGAACAATAATTAGAACACTTGTACAGGAGAGAAGATGGCTGCTGAAAAAGAGCATAACGACGAAAAGATCAAGGTTTTGCAAAAGACCCTGGGTGAGATCACCAAACGCTATGGCGAAGGCAGCATCATGCGCCTCGGCGAAGCCCACGGCATGGCCGTAGAGGCCATCCCCACCAGCTCCCTCTCGCTCGATATCGCTCTCGGCGTAGGCGGCATTCCCCGCGGCCGCGTCACCGAGATCTACGGCCCTGAATCTTCGGGCAAGACCACGCTGTGCCAGCACATCGTGGCTGAGGTGCAGAAGCGCGGCGGCACCGCCGCCTTCATTGACATGGAGCACGCCCTCGACCCCAACTACGCTGCCAAATGCGGCGTAGACATCGAGAAGCTGCTCGTGGCCCAGCCCGACACGGGCGAACAGGCCCTCGAGATCGCCGAAGCGCTGGTGCGCTCTGGCGCCATTGACCTCGTAGTGATCGACTCGGTCGCCGCGCTCGTGCCCCGTTCGGAGATCGAGGGTGATATGGGCGACGCCACCATGGGTATGCAGGCCCGCCTCATGTCGCAGGCCCTGCGCAAGATGTCCGGCGTCATTAAGCAGACCAACACCGCCGTCGTTTTCACCAACCAACTGCGCCAGAAGATCGGCGTGATGTTCGGCAACCCGGAAACCACCACCGGCGGCATGGCGCTCAAATTCTACGCTTCCGTGCGTATGGATGTGCGCCGCATCCAGTCCATCAAGACCGGGCAGGATGTGGTCGGCAACCGCACGCGGGTGCGCGTGGTCAAGAACAAGGTTGCCGCGCCCTTCCAAGTGGCCGAATTTGACATTATGTATAATGAAGGCATCTCCAAGAGCGGAGACTTACTGGATCTGGCAGTGAATTACGAGATCGTCGCCAAGCGCGGCTCGTTCTACAACTACGGCGATGACCGCCTGGGCCAGGGCCGTGAAACCGCCAAGGATTACTTGCGCGATCACCCCGAAGTTGCCGATGTGATCGAACAGCAGATCCGCGAGAAAGTTCTCAGCCAGCAACCCCTCGCCTATGCCGAGCCAGACGAAACCCTCGCCTTTGAACCCGCCGAAGCCGAACTCGAGGCAGTCGAAGCTTAACCAAACTCTTGGTACAAAACGCGCCGTGTCAACAGCAGGTCTGCTGTTGACCGGCGCGTTTTTGCTTCTAGCTTGCAGCCGCAGCGTGCTCCCCGCCGACCAGGGCTACTTCATCGCCCCCACCGTTGTCGGCAACTCACAAGCCATCCAGCTCGAAACACCCACCGCCCCTCCCCCTTCGCCCACACCCGAGTGCGAGAACAACCTCGTCTTCCTGCGGGATGTGACCGTGCCGGACGGCACGCGCTTTGCGCCCGGCGCCCCAGTTGAAAAGAGCTGGGAGCTGCGCAATGACGGCACTTGCGCCTGGATCCAGGGCTATAGCGTGGAGCTGCAGGCCGGCAGCATCGGGCTGGGGGCGGTGCCCCGCCATCCGCTGCCCATCGCCCAGCCAGGCGAAAGCGTGGTGCTCACCATCCAATTCACCGCGCCCAGCGAGCCGGGCAACTATCGCAGCCTATGGAAAGCGCACGACTTTGCCGGCAACCCCTTCGGCGTGGGCTTCTATGTAGACATTACTGTTTCGGAGTAAACATGCGCTCCCCTACCAACGCCACTGCCATCGCATTCCAGGATACCCTTCGCCATCACGGCCTGACCGGCACAGTGGTCGAGTTCGAGATCACCACTCGCACCGCAGCCGATGCGGCCGCCGCCATCGGCTGCGAGCTGGGGCAGATCGTCAAATCGCTCATCTTCCGCACCGCGGAAGATGAGGCGGTCATCGTGCTGACCAGCGGCAGCAACCGGGTGGACGAGGCCCTGGTGGCCGAGGCCACCGGCGCGGCGCTGGGCAAGGCCGACGCCGACTTCGTGCGCCAGCTGACCGGCTACGCCATCGGCGGCGTGCCGCCCTTCGGCTACGAGCAGCCGGCCCACACCTACATTGACGAGGACTTGCTGCAGTACGCCGAGGTGTGGGCGGCGGCCGGCACGCCGCACGCCGTGTTCCCGCTGCCGCCGGATGCGCTAGTGCGCATCAGCGGCGGCAAGGTGATCCGCGTGCACGGGTAGCATTCCACCGCGCACTGTCATTCCGAGCGGGTTTGATAACTTACACCAGACCGCCGAACCCGCCTCAGCGAAGAATCCGTAGTCGCACTTCTTCCGAATTTACTCAGAAGGGATAGGTGCACAAACCATCCCACAACGGATCCCTCCTCGGCCTTCGGCCACGTTCGGGATGACAAGCTTGGGGATTGCTTCGTCGGCTGAAAGTTGCATGAACATGCAACTTTCAGCATTCCTCGCAATGACGGAGAAACAAAAAGACCGGCTTTCGCCGGTCTTTTGCGCTAAAAGTGCGAGAGAAACTACCCAGCTTCGCTGGGTAGCGTTTCTCTTTCTTAGATGGTGCCTTCTTCCCACGAGTTGAGATATTTCTCCTGCTCGGGGGTGAGCTTGTCGATCTTGACGCCCATCGCATCCAGCTTGATGCGGGCGATCTCGCGGTCGATGTCCTCGGGGACGGAGTAGACCTTGTTCTCCAGCTTGTCGGCGTTCTGAGCCATGTACTCGGCGGCCAGGGCCTGGTTGGCGAAGGACATATCCATCACGCTGGCGGGGTGACCCTCCGCCGAGGCGAGGTTGATGAGGCGGCCATCGCCCAGGATGTGGATGGTGCGGCCATCCTTGGTGTAGTAGGCCTCCACGAAGGGGCGCACGAGGCGCTTCTCTTCGGCCATCTCGGCCAGGGCCGGGATGTTGATCTCGACATTGAAGTGGCCGGAGTTGGCGACGATGGCGCCATCCTTCATCACTTCGAAGTGGTGCTTGTCGAGCACGTTGATGTCGCCGGTGACGGTGACGAAGATATCGCCAACCTTGGCGGCTTCAACCATGGGCATGACGCGGAAGCCATCCATGACGGCTTCGAGGGCGGCCATGGGGTTGATCTCGGTCACGATGACGTTGGCGCCCATGCCACGCGCACGGTCGGCCAGGCCGCGGCCACACCAGCCGTAGCCGGCGACGACGAAGGTCTTGCCGGCCAGCAGGATGTTGGTGGCGCGCACAATGCCGTCCACGGTGGATTGGCCGGTGCCGTAGCGGTTGTCGAAGAAGTGCTTGGTCATGGCGTCATTGACGGCGATGACGGGGAACTCGAGCTTGCCGTCGGCGGCCATGGCCTTGAGGCGGATGACGCCAGTGGTGGTCTCCTCGGTGCCGCCGATGATGGTCTCGAGCAGGTCACGGCGGTTCTTGTGCAGCTCGCTCACCAGGTCAGCGCCGTCGTCCATGGTCATGTGGGGCTTGAAGTCAAGGGCGACGTGGAGATGCTTGTAGTAGGTGGCGTTGTCCTCGCCCTTGATGGCGAAGACGGGGATCTCGTCATGGGTGACGAGCGAAGCGGCCACATCATCTTGCGTGGAGAGCGGGTTGGATGCGGTCAGCAGCACCTCGGCGCCGCCGGCTTGCAGGGTGCGCATGAGGTTGGCGGTCTCGGCGGTGACGTGCAAGCAGGCGGCCAGGCGCAGCCCCTTGAGCGGGCGCTCTTTGGCGAAGCGCTCGTGGATGGTGCGCAGCACGGGCATTTCTCGCTCAGCCCATTGGATGCGGCGGCGGCCGCCCTCGGCCTGGCTTGGATCTTTGATATCGAAGTTTTCCATATTGTTTAGAACTCCATTCCTTATTTTTATAACTTGCTAATTATGCCAGTAGTGACTGCAGCTTTCCGCCATCATCATAGTGCTGGCGGTAGCGGGTGACGAAATCAGCCACGGAGAAGTGGTGAGTTTGGGGGCCGGCCTGCTCCAGGCAGTAGGTGGCAGCCAGGGAGCCGAGGCGGCCGCTGGTCTCCCAGTCGAGGCCCAGGCGGAAACCGGTGAGGAAGCCAGCGCGAAAGGCATCGCCGCCGCCGGTGGGATCAACGATGGTGTCGGTGGGCACGGCCTCGACCCAGGCTTTGCCATCCTTGGTGTAGATGTCGGCGCCTTTGGGACCGAGGGTGACGACCATGTAATCAAGATGGGCGAGGATGGCTTTGTCATCCATGCCGGTCTTGTCTTTGACGAGCTCGAACTCGTATTCGTTCATGAACATGGCGTGGGCCGATTCGACGCCGGTGCGCAGGATGCTGCCATCAAAGCGCACGATCTGCTGGCTTGGGTCGTAGACGTAGGGGATGCTGAGCTCTTTGCATTCGGCAACATACTGCTGCATGGCGACGGGGTCATTGGGCGAGATGATGACGAGCTGCGGCGCGCCGCCTTTGACCTGCTTGAGGGTCAGCTCGGTGGCGCGGGCCATGGCGCCGGGGTAGAAGCTGGCGACCTGGGCGTTGGAGCGGTCTGTGGTGGCGAAGTACGAGGCGGTGTAGGTGCCCTCGATGACTTCCATATTGGTGGTGTCTACGCCGTGATCGTTGAGGAAGGCGCGGTATTCGGCAAAGTCTTCGCCGACGGCAGCCATGACGCGCGGCTTGCCGCCGAGCAGAGCCATGGTGTAGGCGATGTTGGGGGCGATGCCGCCGCGGCGGCGGTCTAGCTTATCTACGAGGAAGGAGAGGCTGATCTTTTCGAGGTGCTCTGCCAGCAGGTGCTCTTTGAAGAGGCCTGGGAAGGTCATGAGGTAATCGTAGGCTACGGAGCCTGTGATAAGTACATCCATACTATGCCTCGCCCACGGCGGGGCTGGAGTTGTGGTGTGGGGCAATACACACAAAAACGCCCTCGGGTTTCGAGAGCGTTCTCCCGCGCGTGGCGTACGCAAGTTTAGCATGAGGGGGTGGGAATGGCAAGGATAGGCAGGAAGGCCCAAAGGCAAGTGAGAAGGCGGAAGTTGGAATGCAGAAGTAAGCCCGCCTGCCAGGCCAAATCTCTATAATGACCGGCATGGATGCCAACACATTGCAGACGCTCGCCACTGCCCTGACGATCTGGGGCGCTACCTTCGTTCTGGCCCTGTGGGCCAGTTTGGTGTACTGGACCCACCGGGACGCGGCCGCCAGGCTGCGGGAGCCCAGCCGCCGGCTGCTGGCGGTGCTGCTGTCGGTGATCCTGTTCATTCCGGGAGTGCTCATCTACATCCTGCTGCGCCCGCAGCGCACGCTGGAGGAGGAGTACCTGCTGACCCTGGAGGAAGAAGCGCTTTTGCGGGCGATAGAAGAAAGCGAGAGGCGCCACGGGTAGAGGGGCAAAGGCAAAAGCGAAGTTAGATTTTTGATTTCAGATTTTAGATTTTTGATTGGAATTCTGGCCAGGGCGACTTTGATTAGCTGGCTGGTTGATACACACGCTGATGGTGCGCGATAACTATTAATCATCATCATGGTCATTTTTGGCCCCCGCCCCGCTGTGCTCAAAGTTAAAACATTTGCCGCCAATAGTTGCCCGTAAGCCAGGCTAAATTACAGGAAATGTACTTAATGTCTTAATTGTTTTAACTTCGCTCCCCCACCCGTCTAGGCAGATTTAGGCTGCAGCAAGACCAGCCACCCGCCCGCGGCAGCCAAGGCAGCCTACGCAGCGGCTAGCGCCGCTGCTAATGGCGTTTGCTATAAGCAGACGCGTCAGCGACTGCTTACAAACGCCAGCGACGAGATCTATGTACCACGGATGCGGGTGCGGTGGGCGGATTGGGGTGCGGTGTCAAGGGAACAAACTTGCTTATAATAGAAACGCCACATTATCAGAGGGACAACAATGCAGGGCACAAAACAAATCCACAGACTCGCTTTTTTGGTAATTTACTCTTTAGGCTTCCTGCTAGTTTCATATCTGGCATTTGAAACACCACTACCCCCGAATGATGAGAAGGGACTTTGGTTTTATGCTGGATTAGCCTCGCTATTGATGGGTTACATCTTGACGAGTCCATTCTTCACTCCACCAGGGGATGCGTTTACTAATGCTGTAGCATCCCTTCTCTCACTACTTACAGTTAAGTCCTTCCCACCAGGAGAAACCTACTTTGCTGCAATGGCACTTTGGTGGTTCCTCATAGGCTATTCAATCCTGGTTCTGACATCAAGCTTTGTAGCAATCATTTCAAAAGATTCTGAAACTCCCAAGGGGAAAGTGATTGCGTCTGCCGGAATGCTGATTAGCTCTCGATTAGGCAGTCCAAAACTAATGTTTTCCTTGGTTTACCTATTTGCATTGCTTTCATTTCATTCAAATAGCCTAAGAGAATTCTTGCCAATCTCGATGGGCTGGATTCTCTGCGTGGGAATGAAACCAGTCGAAGGATTTTGGCTCTTTACTCAGCGTTTCATCGAGATAATTTCTGAAAAACGGCCGGAAGTAACAAAAGTTGGCATAGTCGTTGGACACCAGTTTCCTAATGTAATACTAGTAAAACAGGAAAGTGAGAAAACCAGCTATGGTGACCCATTATTAGTACCCAGTGATGATGGCGAATCAGGCCTTGCGATTGCAATGGATCACATTGGCTTCTCAGATGGAATATGGCTACGAGCTCTACAGTTTAAAAATAAGGTTTCTGACAACACTCTCCCTAAGGGGTTCACTGAATCCGTTTTTGAAGTCACAAGTGAAAAGGCAACACAATTAGCTGAGGGCAACAAAGCTTGGCAAGACCGAGAAAGTCTAATAGGGATAGTAGCCCCAGAAAGCAACAACACTCATATCCATATTGACATCGCCCGACTCAACATAGATATTGAGGAGGGACGCATTGTCGAAGTCGTAGTCAAAGACAGAAGCGTTCTTTACCAAGTTATCCAAGGCGTAACTAAAGAAGAAATATTGTTTCAAAAAAACACACGCGGATATGTCCGCGCTGTTGCAAGAAAAATAGGCTCCTGGGATGAGCAGCGCAGAGAATTCTTGAGCGCAAAATGGGTCGCAGCACCTCACTCTCCAGTCTATCTAAAAACAAAAATCGCCCGACAACAATCAAAGAATTCAGTAGGAGTATTTCCTGGGACTTCCTACGAAGTTGACCTAAAGAATATTGACCAACTCGTCACACATAACACAGCCATACTGGGTTTACTCGGCACTGGCAAGAGCTTCTTGACATTTGAGCTTATTGAGAGGCTTGTTGAAAAAGATGTAAAAGTATTTTGCTTCGACATAACAAATCAGTACCAAAATTACTTGGGCGATTTATGCAATCCTAAACGTATCCGTGCACGCACGAATGTGCTGAGAAGCATCGGCCCAGAAGGGAAGGATGCCGTATCCCAAAACGTCGAAGAGGGAGGAAGTATTATCAACTTCCGCGAGGCTGTTAGGAAAATAGTAAGAAATGCACTTGATGCAAGTCGACCGGAACGAGTGTTTATCTTTAATCCACTAGACTTTGAAGTTTGGAGACAAGACTCAAAACCTTATAAAGACAGGGCCTCAATGGCCAGCTTATCAACCGTTGAGGTCACGCAGATTTTTGTTGAAGAAATATTGAAGCAGTGTCAGGAATTAGGCATGTTGGACACGGCCAGATGCTGCATTGTTTTTGAGGAAGCTCATTCTCTTATCCCAGAATGGAACTCAGCTGTTGAACCAAACGATTCAAAAGCTGCAAATGGAATAGCTAAGGCGATCTTACAAGGCCGAAAATACGGGCTAGGATGCTTTGTAGTTACTCAAAGAACAGCGAATGTAACTAAAAGTATCTTAAACCAGTGCAACACTGTTTTTGCACTACGCTCCTTTGATTCCACTGGCATGGATTTCCTAAAGAATTACATAGGCTCAGATTACACTTCGCTGATATCTACTCTTGAAGAACGCCACGCTATATTCTTTGGGCGCACATCTTCATCGAAAGATCCAATTCTTATTCAACTAAACAATCGGGATGATTTCCTTGCGTCCTTCAGGATCAATGTCGACTGCCAAGAATAAACTTTTGCTATTTCTTAGATACCTTACCATCAATGGTTATCACACTACTTGTGAGGCGATTGTACTGCAGTTGACGTATTGGGAACCCCTACCGCCCCAACACACCCCACCCAGCGTAGGTAGCCTCAGCCCCCAGTTCCTCCTCGATGCGGAGGAGCTGGTTGAACTTGGCGGTGCGGTCGGCGCGGGCGGGGGCGCCGGTCTTGATCTGGCCGAAGCGGTACGCTACGGCCAGATCCGCGATGATGCTGTCCTCAGTCTCGCCGGAGCGGTGCGAGCATACGGTGCCCCAGCCGGCGGTCTGGCACAGGCGCACGGCTTCCACCGTTTCGCTCAGCGAGCCGATCTGATTGACTTTGGCCAACAGGGCGTTGGCCGCCTTCTCCTCGATGGCTTTGCGAATCAATGTTGGATTGGTGACGACCAGGTCGTCGCCAACCAGCTGGACCTTGTCGCCGATGGCGGCCGTCAGCGCTTTCCAGCCGGCCCAGTCTTCCTGCGCCATGCCGTCCTCGATCGAGACGATGGGGTACTTGGCGGCCCAGTCGGCCCAGAAGGCCACCATCTCATCGCTGCTCAGGCGGCGGTTCTCTTTGCGTAGGTAATAGTCTTGCTTGGCGTCGTCGAACAGCTCGCTGGTGGCCGGGTCGAGCGCAATGCTGATCTGCTCGCCGGCCTGGTAGCCGGCCTTCTCGATGGCCTGCAAGACCAGCTCAATGGCTTCCACGTTGCTCTTGAGGGCCGGGGCGAAGCCGCCCTCGTCGCCCACCAAAGTGCTGTAGCCCTTCTCCTTGAGCAGGGCGCGCAGGCTGTGATAGACCTCGACGCCCCAGCGCAGGCCTTCGCTGAAGCTAGGCGCGCCGAAGGGCATGACCATGAATTCCTGAAAGTCGGTCGATTCCCAGCCGGTGTGGGCGCCGCCATTGAGGATGTTGAGCATCGGCACGGGCAGCAGCGTGGCGTCCTGGCCGCCCAGGTAACGGTACAGCGGCTGGCCACTGCTGGCGGCTGCTGCTTTCGCCGCCGCTAGGCTGACGCCGAGGATGGCGTTGGCACCAAGCTTGGCTTTGTTGGGCGTGCCGTCGAGGGCCAGCATGGCGGCGTCGAGGGCGGCCTGGTCGGCCGCATCGTGGCCGGCCAGGGCGCCGGCGATGGGGCCGTTGACGTTGGCGACGGCCTGGGTGACAGACTTGCCGAGGTAGCGGCTCTTATCCCCATCCCGCAGCTCGAGGGCCTCATGGATGCCGGTGGAGGCGCCGGAGGGCACCGCGGCGCGGCCGAGGCTGCCGTCCGCAAGGCGAACATCGACCTCGACGGTGGGGTTGCCGCGCGAGTCGAGAATTTGGCGTGCGTGGATGGAGGAGATGGTGGAGTTAGGCATGGAAGGAATTCTAAGGCAATTTTGGATTTTTGATTTCAGATTTCTGATTTTAAGGACTGTACTGCTGCCCTATCATTCCAGCTATGCTCCTAGACCGCGCAAGGAGACAAGTAAGTCAGAAGTAAGAATGCAGAAGTGCGAAGTTTAAAAAGCCGGTGTCATCCTGAGCCAGGTGAGCGGCAGCCGAAGGCTGCGGCTCATCGCCAGCGAAGGATCATTGCAGCGCGTGTTATCAAAGCTGGCAATCGCTTGACGCCCTGCCCCACCTTGCCCGCAAACCTCAACTCCGTGCTACAAACCGCTCACAAGCCGCGCAGGAGCAAAGGGCAAAGTTGTTAGTAATAAGTTTTGACCCCCACCCTCCTGCGGACATAATAACTTTCCGTCTGGCGGCTAGCTATTGCTCGAGACCGACTCTGGCAGCGCCACTTTGGCGCCGGCTTTCTCGGCCGCGGCCTTGACGAAGGCGACGAACAGCGGGTGCGGGCGCGTGGGGCGCGAGAGGAACTCCGGGTGGAACTGGGTGCCGAGCATGTACGGGTGCTCGGCCACCTCGACGATCTCGACCAGACGATCGTCAGGCGAGGTGCCCGAGAAGCGCATGCCGTGCTCGCTGAAGGCTTCGCGGGCGGCGTTGTTGAACTCGAAGCGGTGGCGGTGGCGCTCCTCGATCATGGGCTGGCCGTAGGCCTGGGCGGCGACGCTGCCCGGCTCCAGCTGGCAGGGGTACACGCCCAGGCGCATGGTGGCGCCCTTCTCGGCGATGCCGCGCTGGTCAGGCATCAGGTCGATCACCGGATACGGCGAAGCCGGGTCGAACTCGGTGGAGTTGGCCTCGCTGTAGCCCAGGACGTTGCGGGCGAACTCGATCGCCATGACCTGCATGCCGAGGCACAGGCCGAAGTACGGCACCTTATGCTCGCGGGCGTACTGGGCCGCGGCGATCTTGCCTTCGATGCCGCGGCTGTCGAAACCGCCGGGCACCAGGATGCCGTCTGCGGCGCGCACCTCGTCCCAGCCGCGGCCCTTCTCGAGCTCGCTGGCATGCACCCAGTCGATCTCGACTTCCACGCCGAGGGCCAGGCCGGCGTGCTGCAGCGCCTCTTTGACGCTCATGTAAGCGTCGTGCAGCTCAACATATTTGCCCACGAGAGCGATGCGCACGGTGGGCTTATCTTTGCGAGCCGAGCGGATGATGGCTTCCCAGGCCGAGAGATCGGGCGCATGGCGGGCCTGCAGGCCGAGCGTATCCATGATGTAGTCGGCGACGCCCAGTTTCTCGAGCAGGAGCGGGATCTCATACATCACGTCGATGGTGGGCATGGGCACCACGCCGCGGCGGTCCACATCGCAGAACTTGGCGATCTTCTCGCATAGGTCAGGCGTGATGGTTTTGTCGGCGCGGGCCACGATCATCTGCGGCGAGATGCCGAGCGAGCGCAGCTCACGCACGGAGTGCTGGGTGGGCTTGGTCTTGAGCTCGTTGGTGGCGCCGATGTGCGGCAGCCAGGTGGTGTGGATGTAGAAGACATTCTCGCGGCCCACGTCAGTGCGGATCTGGCGCAAGGCTTCGATGAAGGGCAGCGACTCGATGTCGCCCACGGTGCCGCCGACCTCGACGAGGACAACCTCGGCGCCGGTGGATTCGGGCACCAGGCCGATGCGGCGCTTGATCTCGTCGGTGATCTGGGGCACCACCTGGATCGTGCCGCCGAGATAGTCGCCGCGGCGCTCTTTGGCGATGACCTCGGCGTACACCTGGCCGGTGGTGATGGTGCTGACCGCAGTGAGGTTGATGTCGACGAAGCGCTCGTAGTGGCCCAGGTCGAGGTCAGTCTCAGAGCCGTCGTTGAGCACGAAGACTTCGCCGTGCTGGTACGGGCTCATGGTGCCGGGGTCGACGTTGATGTAGGGGTCGAGCTTCTGCACGGCCACGGTGTAGCCGCGCTCTTTGAGCAGGCGGCCAATGGCGGCGGTGGTGACGCCTTTGCCAACGGAGCTAACTACACCCCCGGTAACAAATATATATTTGATCGTCATGGCACGACTCCTCTGGTGTGTGTATTCAAGGCTAACGAATGGATGTGGCGAAGCGTGAGGGTGATGCAGAGTGAATATGGAAGATGCGGGAGCAAGGATTCCTCCCTATCCCGGGTTCGGCGGTCTGATGTTGTTTCATTAAACCGGTCGGAACGACACGGGGACTGGAGGGCACGACGGCGGTGTCAACTGACACATACGTCATTCCGAGCGCAGCGAGGAATCCTTTAGGGCATTCGAAACTCGTG
Organism: Anaerolineales bacterium; assembly: GCA_019454165.1. Taxonomy (GTDB): domain Bacteria; phylum Chloroflexota; class Anaerolineae; order Anaerolineales; family UBA11579; genus JAMCZK01. The sequence continues at coordinate 1,937,498 of CP075367.1, forward strand.
TGGATCTCTTTTGCCCTAAAGGATTCCTCCCTCGCTGTGCTCGGTCGGAATGACTGAGATGCCTGGCTTAAACGAAACGGAGAGGGGTCTTGAAAGAGCCCCTCTCCGTAGAGTGGCGAAACGTGCGCGGGTTGCATGCCAGCCGGTTTATACGACATACGGCTCCAGGTCGGCGGCGGCGCGGCGCATCTCCATCAGCATGAGGCCGAGCTTGGCCTCACTGCGCGAGAGCGCAGTGAGCACCGCATCCCGCCCCACGGCGGTGAGCAGCACCAGGCCCTCCTCGCCGCGGATGTAGACCTCCTCCATACTGCCGCGCTGCAACTCCTGGGCGATGCGCTCGCCCAGGCTGAGCATGGCGGCGCTCATGGCGGCCACACGCTCCTCCTCTACGTCTGAGGGCAGCGCCGAGGCAAGCGAAAGCCCGTCGGCGGTGACGACTGCGGAGGCGATGATATCTGGGGCTGTGGCTTGCAGATCCCGAAGGCGGTTCTTTATCTGGGTCGAACGCGTATCGGCCATAACGGTAACGTTACGACTATACCATAAGGAAACTAACCACAAAGCCACGAAGAACACAAAGGACTGGAATCATTGTTGATATTCTTTGTGCCCTTTGTGGCTTTGTGGTTAGATGTTCCGCCAGCGGGTGATGCGGTCAGCGATGGTGCTGGCGTCGAGTTCGGCGAGGAGGGCGCGCAGGTGCGGATGGGCACCGCGCCATTCGAGGTCGGCGAGGGTCTCGGGCAGGGGCACATCTGTGCGCAGGGTGGCCAGGGTGCGATAGAGCAACGCATCGGCGCGCTGGGCTTCCAGGGTGGCGGCCAGCTTGGCCGCCCGCGTGCCGCTGAGCGCAGGCACCTGCCACTGGGTGGCCACGGGCGGAATGTCATCAATATTGCCGTAGACGGCCAGCACGCTGGCGGCTGATTTGGCGCCCCAGCCCGGCAAGCCGGGGTAACCGTCGGCGGCGTCGCCGACGAGAGCCAAATAGTCGGGGATGCTGGCGGGCGGCACGCCGAACTTGGCTTGCACGGCCTCGGCATCCAGGACGAGGTCACGGCGGCGGTCCCAGGCGAAGACCTTGCCGCCGACCATTTGCATCAAGTCTTTATCGGGCGAGCAGAGCAGGATGCGCTCGACGGCAGGGTCGGGCGCCCAGCGGGCGGCGCCGGCCGCCAGGGCGTCGTCAGCCTCGAACTCGACCATGGACCAGAGGGTGACGCCGAAGGCGGCCACCAGGTCCTCGGCCAGTTGGAACTGGTTCCAGAGTTCCGGTTCGATGCCTTCACCGGTCTTGTAGCCGGTGTACAGCCCGTTGCGGAAGGATTCGATGACGTGATCGAAGGCATAGGCAACGTGGCTGACCTCGGGGCGCTCGAGCATGGCCATCAGGCTGCGCAACAGGCCGAGGGCCGCGCCGACCTCGCGCCCAGTGGGGTCTTGCTTGGGCGGCGCGCCGAAGTAATTGCGGTACAGCTCGTAGGTGCCGTCAACCAGGTGAATATGCATGCTGGGATTGTAATCGCCTGAGGAGGCGGTGCTACAATGAGGGCATTCGCCGTACCAAGGAGAGAGAAATGGCTAAAAAGAAGCGTTCCACCAACAAGGGGCTGGTGCTTTCCGCCCCGAAAGAAGTTACCTGGGTTATTGCCGTTATTTTTGGCGGCCTGGGCCTGCTGGCCCACTTTGGCGTATTCGCCATTGGCGTTTCGGCCTTTGCGCTGGTTGCGATCGGTTTCGTGATCCTGGCGCTGGCGACCGCCATGAAGGGCATCTAGCCCTAGCGCTTGTTACGAAAAAAGCCCAGCCATCCGGCTGGGCTTTTTTGTTTGGGTCGGGGCTTGGGGATTGCTTCGCTCGTTTCACTCGCTCGCAATGACGATACGCTCATCTTCTCGAACAAAAATGCTAAAATAGCCGCGGAATTTGACCACCCCAGCGGACGCTGCGGTGGCTACTGTCGTTTAAGAGGGCCTATGTTTCAAAAGCGCAAACCGAAAGAGCACGAGAGCAACAATCCACCCTACCTGATCGCCGGGTTGGGCAACCCCGGGCCGGAGTACCGCGAGAACCGCCACAACGTAGGCTTTATGGTGGTGGACAAGCTGGCCGAGGAGCTGGGGGTGAAGTTCACCAAGGTGCAGAACGAGGCGATGGTGGCCCAGGCCGGCGCGGGCGAAGGCCGGGTGGTGCTGGCCAAGCCGCGCACCTTCATGAACAACTCCGGCGTTTCGGTGAGCCAACTGGTGCGCTTCTACAAGGTACCGCTCGATAAGCTGCTGGTGGTGTACGACGACGTGGATCTGCCGTTCGAGACGCTGCGCTTGCGCTCGGAGGGCAGCTCTGGCGGGCAGAACGGGATGAAATCCATCATCCAGAAGCTGGGCTCACAGGAGTTTGCGCGTCTTCGTGTTGGCGTAAGCCGCCCCAAGGGCCGCATGAGCACGCCCAATCATGTATTGCAAGACTTCTCGCGCGCCGAGCAGGAGGCGTTGCCCTTCGTGCTCAAACGGGCGAGCGACGCCGTGCAGACCTTCATCAATGAAGGCGTTGTGGCGGCGATGAACAAATACAACGGAACTGAATGACCGAACTTCTGCAGCGCATCCAACGCAAGCCTGCTTTTAAGCAACTGCTGGCGAACAGCCGTGACGGCAACGGCCCAGCGCAGCTGGGGCTGATCCGTTCGGCGCGCCTGCCGCTGGCAGCCGCCCTGGCGGCCGCCAGCGGGCGGCCAGCCCTGCTATTGAGCCACCGCCGTGACCGGGCGCTGGCCCACTTCGAAGAACTGGGCTTCTGGGCGCCGGCGCTGGAGCGCATGTACTTCGCTGAGCCGAGCTCGCTGTTCTACGAGAACGCGCCATGGAGTGAAACGGCGCGGCGCGAGCGCCTGGGCGCCCTCTCGCAGCTGGCCCTGGGCGCGAGCACGCCGTTCATCACGGCCAGCGCGCGAGCGCTGATGTCGCGCACGCTGCCGCCGGCGCAGTTCACTGCGGCGGCGCAGCGTTTGCAGCGCGGGGCGCGCAGCCAGCCCGCCGAGCTGGCCGCCCAACTGGCGCGCCTGGGCTACGAGGCGGCCCAGAATGTGGTGGCGCCCGGCCAGTTCGCCCGGCGCGGCGGCATTCTGGACCTGTGGCCGATGCAGGACGAGCTGCCCGCCCGTTTGGAATACTTCGGGGATGAGCTGGACAGCCTGCGCCGCTTTGACCCGGCCACGCAGCGCACCATCCAACCGATCGAAGATCTGCTGATCCCGCCGGCGCGTGAATACATCCTCAACGAGCCGCTGCCCGTCGGGCTGGAAGCACGCGCCCTGAACGAATTCCACATCCCCCTGCTCCACCCTGAACCAGCCGGGCTGCTGGACTATTTGCCGGCGGACGCGCTGATCCTGATCGACGACCTGGACGCGTTGCGCGACCAGATCAGTGAACTCGAAATGCAGGCGCTGCAGCTACGCCAGGAGAGCCTGGAAGCCGGCAGCCTGGCGGCCGAGTACCCGGCGCCGTATCTCTCGCTGTCTGAGCTGGAAGAGTTGCTGGCCGAGCGCACGGTGATCGAGCTGGGGCCGGCTTTGGCGATCGAAGATGCGCACAGCATCAGCGGCTTGTTCCGGCCAGGGCCACGCTTTGGCGGGCAACTCAAGCCGATGCTCGACCAGGTGGAGCGCTATCTGGACGCGGGCGATGAGGTGCTGATCGTCTCGCGCCAGACGCCGCGCCTGAGCGACATGTGGGCTGAGCGCAATTACGGCGCCGGCAACCTGGCCGACCCGCAGTTCGCCGAGGGTAGCCTGGCGGAGGGCTGGAGCCTGGAGAGCTCCGGCCTCGGCCGGGCTAACGAGCCGCGCCTGCACTTGCTGACCGACGGCGAGATCTTTGGCTGGGAGCGGCCGCAAGCCCGCCGCCAGCCGCGGCCAGAGAGCCAGGCGCCGGAAACGCCATATGTGGACCTGCAGAACGAAGAGCTGGTGGTGCATATTGACCACGGCATCGGCATCTTCCGGGGTTTGGTGGAAGCCAAGATCGAGGGCAAGGCGCGTGAGTTCCTGCGGGTGGAATATGCCGGCGGCGACCAACTGTATGTGCCGGTGCACCAAGCTGACCGGCTGAGCCGCTACATCGGCTCACGCGGCGAGGCGCCGACCCTGAGCCGCCTGGGCGGGCAGGAATGGCGCAGCACAAAGTCACGCGTGCGGCGGGCAGTGGAAGCCATCGCCGAAGACCTGCTGGAGCTGTACGCCAAGCGTGAAATGGCCCAGGGGCACGCCTACCCGCCGGACACGCCCTGGCAGCACGAGCTGGAGGCCAGCTTCCCGTATGTGGAGACGGACGACCAGTTGCGCGTGCTGGCTGAAGTGAAGCAGGACATGCAGCATACGCGGCCGATGGACCGCCTGGTGTGTGGGGATGCCGGCTACGGCAAGACCGAGATCGCCCTGCGGGCGGCCTTCAAGGCCGTGATGGATGGCAAACAGGTGGCGATGCTGGTGCCGACCACCGTGCTGGCCCAGCAGCACTACGAAACCTTCCGCCAGCGGCTGGCAGCCTTCCCGGTGCGGATTGAGATGCTCTCGCGCTTCCGGGATGCCAAGCAGCAGCAGGACACCATCCGCAAGCTGGCCACAGGCGATATGGACATCGTGATCGGCACGCATCGCCTGGTGCAGGCGGATGTCAAGTTCAAGGATCTGGGGTTGGTGATCATTGACGAAGAGCAGCGCTTCGGCGTGGCGCACAAAGAGCACTTGAAGAAGCTGCGCACCGAAGTGGATGTGCTGACCATGACGGCCACACCGATCCCACGCACGTTGTACATGGCGCTGACCGGGGTGCGCGACATTTCGACCATCAATACGCCGCCAGAGGAGCGCCTGCCGATCGTGACTCACGTTGGCCCCTACTCCGAGCAGCTCGTGCGGCGAGCGGTGCTACGCGAGCTGGACCGCGGCGGGCAGATATTCTTCGTGCACAACCGCGTGCACAGCATTGACGCCATGCGCAGCCACCTGCAGCGCGTGGTGCCCGAGGTGCGTATTGGCATAGCGCACGGCCAGATGGCCGAGCGCGAGCTGGCTGAACGCATGAATGAATTCTCGCGCGGCGAGATCGACCTGCTGCTGACCACCACCATCATCGAGTCGGGCCTGGATATCCCCAACGCCAATACGCTCATCGTCGACCGGGCGGATGCGTTCGGCCTGGCGCAGCTATACCAGCTGCGCGGGCGCGTGGGCCGCGGGGCGCAGCGGGCGTATGCGTACTTCTTCCGCCATGCGCAGAACGGCATGACCGACGAGGGCCGCCAGCGCCTGGAGACGATCGCCGAGAACACCCAGCACGGCGCGGGCTTCTCGGTGGCGATGCGTGACCTCGAGATCCGCGGCGCGGGCGACCTGTTGGGCGTGCGCCAGCACGGCCTGATCGCGGCGGTGGGCTTTCATTTGTACACGCGGCTGCTCTCCAAGGCGGTGGACGACCTCAAGCGCGTGGGCGGCTTCGGCGCCGAGGCCGGCGCGGTGCACATCACCCTATATCACCCGCTCATCAATGTGGACCTGCCTATTGAGGTGGGCATCCCGGCCAGTTATGTCAGCGACAAGGCCATGCGCCTGAAGCTGTATCGCCGCCTGGCGGATATTCACGATGTGAGCGAGATCGAAGCGCTAGAGGAAGAGTTCCGCGACCGCTTTGGCCCGCCGCCCGCCGAGGTCCAGAATCTGTTGTTCCAACTGCATGTACGCGTGCTGGCTGAGCGCACCGGGCTGACCGCCATCAATGTGGAGAACAAGCAGCTGGCGCTGCGCTTCCCGCCGCCGCGTAAGAAGGACCAGCCGATGGAGTTCGGCCGGTTGCCGGCGGGCACGCGCACCAGCAAGAACACGGTGTGGCTGAGCGGCCTGGAAGGCGTGGACTGGCGCCAGCGGCTGCTGAGCCTGCTGGAAGCGCTTGTGGAATTGAACGCCCAGAAAGCCGGCGCGCTGCCGGCCGAGGCAGAATAAAAAAGCGGCCCTGCAAAGCAGGGCCGCTTTTGTTTGCGAGAGCTGGTGCTATTGCGCCAGGGCCACGAACTCAAGCTCGAGGATCAGGGTCTGCTCCACCGAGGCGACCTGCGGCACGCTGGGGATCTGCAGATCATAGCTGGGCCGGTCGATGGTGGTGGTGGCCAGGCCGCTGATGCGGTTGTCCGACTCGACCGTGACGGTGACGTCAAAGGTGACCGGATTGGTGATGTCACGGATGGTCAGGTCACCCGTGATCTGGAAACTGAAGGTGTCACCGACCGCGATGCTGGCGGGCAAGCCGCTGTAGGTGGTGGGGGTAAAGGTGACGAATTCGTAGACGTTGGTTTGCAGGATCAGATTCTGAATGGCGCGGTTGCGGCTGCCGCTATCCGTGATGAAGGTGCGGGCATTCACCTGCACCGTGCCGACCTGCACGCCAGACGGGCTAGCCGGGTCGATCACGATCTGGGCGGCGACCGCATTGCTGACGCCGACCACGGTCTTGTCAGCCCCGTTGAGCACTTCGTTGATGAGGAAGCGCGCCTCGCTCTGGTCAGCGTCTATTTCGAAGACCAGGCTGCCCTCGGCCGCGGCCGGCTGGTCCGGCGCGGCGGTGGCCTGCTGGGCCACCGGCGACGGCAGCACTGGGATGGCGGTCAACTCGCCGCTGGGGGCGGCGGTTGGCCGCAAGGCGTAGGCGGCCGCGGCGCCAACCAGCACCAGGGCGACGATGCCGGTGATTGCAACAATTGTGATTGTTCGACGATCCATGTCTCTCCAAAGAAAATAGCAGATTTAATTGCCTGACTATACTGGCTGGGGATTAAGCCGTCATGATAAAGCGCCCGCTTTTGCGGGCGCTTTGCTGTGAGTCTGCTGTGAAGTGCCACCAGGCGGCGTGTTATTTCGGCAGCAACGAGTCCATTTGCTTGCGAATGAAATGGATCGCGCCGCGCGGGTTGAGCTTGTAGAACAGGTTCATCATCACGGCGTCGTTGCCAATGTAGGCCTGCAGCTTGTTCTTCTCGATGGCGCTGATGATGGTCTGCGCCGCCACCTCGGGCGAGGTGGGCTTGATGCGCGCTGAGCCAGCCTCTGCATCGCCGCCCGGCACGGCCAGGCCGGAGTTGGCGGTGATGTTGGTGGCGATCGCACCGGGGAAGATCACCGTCACGCCCACGTTGGTGCCGATCAGTTCAGCGTACAAGCCTTCGGTCAGGATCTTGACGGCGGCCTTGGAGGCGCCGTACAGGGTCTGGCCCGGGAAGGGGAAGAAGCCGCCCATGCTGGAGACGTTGACGATGTGCGCCTCGGGGCGCTGCAAGAGCGCCGGCAGGAAGGCCTTGACCATGTAGATGGTGCCATACAGGTTGATGTTGAGCACACGCTCGATGACCGCATAGTCCAGGTCGCCGAGCTTGACGAAGGGTTGGATGATGCCGGCATTGTTGACCAGGCCGTCCACCGCGCCGTGCTTGGCCTGCACCTCCGGCAGCAAGGCGTCCACCTGGGCCTTGTTGGAAATATCCACAATGTGGGTGGAGAGCGCGGCGCTGTTGGCCAGCTGGGCGGTCTCGTTGAGCGTGGCATCTTTGATGTCCACCGCGGCCACGCGGGCGCCGCGTTGCAATAAGGCCAGGGTCAGGGCGCGGCCAATGCCGCTGCCGCCGCCGGTTACGACGAATACTTTGTCTTGGATTTTCATGAGTGCCTCCTTATGAGGAGTATAGGCGCGGGGGTTGAGTGGTTGTAGAGGCAAATGTACTCGGCTTTTTGGGATGTTGCGTGCGCATCACGCACGGAGCTACTCATCTTACGCTGAGTGACGCTTCTGCGGTGAACTCAAGACAGTGCCCAGGTGTGCTACGGACGCGGGCAGAAACTGCTCAGCTCCGCTGAGCAACGCTTCTGCGGTGAATTCCAGACAGTGCCTAAGTGTGCTTCGCACGCGGGCAGAAGCTACTCAGCTTACGCTGAGTGACGCTTCTGCGGGTGAATTCCAGACAGCGCCCGGTGTGCTACGCACGCGGCAGAAGCTACTGATCTGCGCTGAGTGACGCTTCTGCGGTGAATTCAAGACAGTGCCCAGGTGTGCTACACACGCGGGCAGAAGATGCTCAGCTGCGCTGAGTGACGCTTCTGCGGTGAGTTTTTAACAGCGCAGGTGGGTTGTGCGGGTAAGTGACGACTGCATAGTAAATTTTTTACAAGGCAGGCAGCGCGGGCTGTGCTACGCTGGGCGGGCGAGGAGGCAGAATGGCAAGCCCAGAAGAGCAATTGCAAAGCATGGTCAAGAATATGCCGGAGAAGACCGGCAAAAGCCTGGAACAATGGTTCAAGCTGATCAAGGCCCAGGGGCTGGAAACCCACGGCGAGATCATGAAGTTGCTGAAAGGCGAGCACGGCGTCTCCCACGGCTTCGCCAACACCATCGCCATCATGTACCGCCAGCAGGCGGCCGGCGGCCCCAGCCGCGGCAGCGAGCTGGAGGCGGCCTATTTCAGCGGGGCCAAGGCCGCCATGCAGCCGCTGTACGCGCAGGTCGTGAAGGCCGCCCAGGCGCTGGGCAAGGATGTGGAGCTGGCGCCGAAGCAAACCTACATGAGCCTGCGGCGGAAGAAGCAATTTGGCATCGTGCAGGTGAGCAGCAAAGACAGGGTAGACCTGGGCCTGATCCTGAAGGGCGTGCCCGCCAGCGGGCGGCTGGAAGCCTGGGGCGGCATGTGCACGCACCGCGTGCGCCTGAGCAGCGCCAAGGAGTTCGACAAGCAGGTCAAGGACTGGCTGAAGCAAGCCTATAGCCAAGCATAGCTTGGCTACCGAAGCCTAATTCTCCGGCTTGTCCTCGCCCAGCGCAGCCAGCACTTCGCGCACGGTGCGGCCTACGCTTTGGCCGGCGTTCACCACAATGGCATCGGCTGGCTCTTCCAGCGCTTCGAATTGGCTTTCCAGCAAGGACGCGGGCATGAAGTGGCCTTTGCGGCCGCTCACGCGGCGGGCGATCAGCGCCGGCGCGCCTTTGAGATAGACGAAGTGCAGCGGCAGCCCGCCCTGCCCCAGCTGCTGACGGTAGCTTTGTTTCAAGGCTGAACAAGCCAGCACGGCGCGCTGGCCGCGGGCGGCGTGCTGGCGCAGGGCCGCATTGAGGGCGGCCAGCCAGGGGGCGCGGTCAGCATCGGTCAGCGGCTGGCCGCCGGCCATCTTGGCGATGTTGGCGGGCGGGTGAAAGTCGTCACCCTCCAGGAACGGCGCGGCCAGCGCCTTGGCCAGCGCACGCCCGATGCGTGTCTTGCCGGAGCCGGATACCCCCATCACCACCACAGAATGCATGCGCGCCTAGACGTTGAGCTTGGGATTCAAGATCTTGTCGAGAGCAAAGCCCACCATAGAGAAGGCCAGGCCGGTAAGGAACACCAACATCAGCGGCTGCAACACCCAGAAGCGCGAGCCGTACACCAGGCCGGAGTTCAACGCCTCATAGATGATGCGACCCCAGGTGGGATAGATCATGCGAATGTTGAACATGCCCAGCGTAGCTTCCAAGAAGATATAGGTGGGGATGAGGTAGATCAGCTGGGGAATGAGCAGCGGCATGATCTTGGGGATCATGTACTTGAAGATGATGCGCGAGTCGGATGCGCCGTAGCTGCGGGCCGCCTCAATATATGAGGATTGCTTGACCTGCAAGAAGGCCGAGCGGAAGGTCTTGACCGGGCTTCCGAAGGAGCTGAACAGCACGATGACGAACAGCACGCCCCAGATGCTGAGGCCGTAGAAGGCATAGAACATGACGCCGATGGCCAGCATCGGCATGACCATGTTGAGGTCAGACAGGCGCTGGGTCATCCAGTCCACGATGCCGCCGTACCAGACCGAGGCCGCACCAAGCGCCAAGGCGATGAAGACGACGAAAATGGCCGCGCCGATACCGAACAGCAGCGCGAAGGGCATGCCCCACACCAGTGGAACAAGCAGATCGCGGCGGTAGCCGTCGGTGCCGCCGGCGCCATACACCTGGCCGAGCATGACCAGCTCGGCGTCGATGTCGGCGTCCGGCTCGAACAGCATGGCTTCGATCTCAAGCTGATACTTGCCGGGAACCAGAGGCGTGCCGTCCTGCTCCGGATTGGCGAAGAGATAGTACAGCGGCACCGCATCCGGCTTGAGGGCGGCCAGGGCCGGGTAGGAGTTGCTGACCCGCGCCATGGCGGTGGGGCCGGTGAAGACTTTATCGGTCAGGGGCACTTTCAAGTAGCCAGGATCGCCCATGGAGACCAGCTCCACGGCTCGGCCGGCTGGCGTGCGCCAGGTCCACAAAATGAATGGGCGCTTGGCGGAATAGTCGGGCGTGAAGTACAGGAAGATCTCCTGCGGGACCTGCTGGTACGAATAATCGAAGTTGAAGGTGATATTGACACGGCGATTGCCGCTGGAATCGATGCTGACGGTCTTGATGGCGCCCGAAGCGGGGTCTTTGCTGTCCATCACCATTGTGGAGAGATACGGCCGCTCGGAGAACAGATTGAGCCAGCTGGGCATCGCCACCTGCGGGCGATACGTGCGCCCGGTGACGGAGTTGCTGTACCACTCCACGCCGATCTTGCTGAGCGGCAGGGCGATGGCGGCATACAGCGAGCCGACCACCATGAAGGAGATGATGATCAAACCCAGCATGGCTGCCGGGTAACGCTGGAACTGCACCAGCACGGCCCACAGTCCTTGCGCGCCGCGGCGCAGCGTGGCGGGCAGGCTGCGCAGCGTCTGCGCCAGCTGGGCGCCCAAGCCGACCGTGCCGCCGACGCGTGCTTGGCGGGCAGCCTGGCGTACATCGGCGGGCACGCTGGAGCGGCGCGAGCGAACCAAGCGCGAGCGCAACGGCTCATCGACCCGCACGCGCGGGTCGATGAGCGCATACATGACCTCGAGCGCCACGACGGTGATACCCAGAATATAGGCGAAGGTGGTGACCAGGGCGACGGTGATGACCATATCGCCCTCGAACATGACCTCACCCCAGAAGTTGGGCAGGGAGTCTACATAGAGCAAGCCGATGCCAGGCCATTCGAAGACGACCTCCAGCGCGATCGCCATCTGCCAAAAGCCCACCAGGGTGAGCATGAAGCTGGTGATAATGAATGCAAGCGAGGGGCGCAGGATGTGGCGGCGCTCCAGCAGGCGGTTGGGGATGCCGCGCGCTTTGGCCAGCTCCACATAGTCTTCCTCAGCAAAGGAGATCAGGTAGGAGCGCCAGGTGTATACGAATTGGAAGAACAGGTTGAGCACGATGGCCGCCACCGGCAGCACGAAGTAGCGGGCGTTGGCCATGAGCTTTTCAAGCTGAGTGGCATTGGGCAGCACAGTGCCCATGCCGGCGGCCGGCAGCCAGCGGAACTGGATGGCAAAGATGAGCACCAGCACCAAGCCGATAACCCAGCTGGGGAAGGTAGACAGCGGGGCCAGCAAGGACACCAGCCGGTCAAGCCGCGAGCCAGGCTTGCGCGAAAGATTGAGGGCCAGAGGCAAGCCAACCACGAAGACGATCAGGCTGGCAATACCCACCAGCAACAGGGTGTTGGGTAAGGCATTCAGCACAATGGCGTTCACTGAAGTGGCTTGCGCGGCAACCGGCAGCTGCGCACGCAGCTGGCGGTGGGTGATCTGGCCCCAATCAAAGCTGAGGGCGCGCAAGGCTAAACGCACCTGGCGAACAATATAAGGATCGTTGAACCCCGCCTCATCCAGCAGGCGGGCCTCGATCTGAGCCACGGACTGCCGCTGGTCATCCGGCAGGTTGGGCGACTGGTCACGATATTCCCGCACGGCCTGGTTGTAGATCTGCCTGGCCAGGCCATCTTCCAAGGTGCCGTCCGTATTGACGATCATGACGGTAATGCAGATGCCAAGAAAAACAGTCAGCCCCACCATAAAGCTGCGCCGCAGCACAAAAAGGAGAATGTTGTAAAGGGGGTGAGAAAGTATTGATTGAAGCTTCATTTTTGCCTGGTTCCTGACTTTGAATGGCTTAGTAGTTTAGCAGACTGAGTTAAGAAAGCAAACGCCTGGACGAATCACGTGCGCCGCAAGCTGGCAGCGGCTACCTCAACCCCAGCCACCGCCGCCGGGGGTACGAACACTGAGGACATCGCCGGCGCGCAGGTGCACCTGCCCCTTGGCGGGCAGTGGCTGCTCAACACCCTCGCGAATGAGCACGTTCTCGCCAACCGCGCCGGGCGCCCCACCCGCCAGCCCGTAGGGTTGGCGGGTACGCCGCTCGCTGAGCAAGCTGGCCGTGGCTTCGGTTTGAAGCAGCAAATCGCGGCGCAGGCCATCCCCGCCGCGATGCTTGCCGGCTCCGCCAGTGTTCTCGCGCAATTCGTAGCGCAGCACCTGGATGGGATAGGCATATTCCATCGCCTCGGCAGGCGTATTCAGCGTATTGGTCATGTGGCTGTGCAAACCACTGGGACCATCCGCCGTAGGGCGAGCGCCCACGCCCCCGGCGACAGTTTCATAGTAAGTAAAAGCGCGGCCGCGGGCAGGGTCCCATCCGCCGATGAGGGTATTGTTCATCGTGCCCTGACTGGCAGCTGGAATATGGTCTGGCAGGGCTTGCGCCAGGGCGCCGAGGAGCACATCCACAATGCGCTGCGAAGTTTCGACGTTGCCACCCACCACGGGTGCGGGCGGCCGCGCGTTCACCAGGCTACCCTCGGGCGCATGGACGCGAATGGCGCGCAAGGAACCCGTATTGTTGGGCACCTCGCTATCCACCAGGCAGCGGAAGACATAGTAGACCGCAGAGAGCGTGATCGCATAGACGGCGTTGACGCTGCCCTGGGCTTGCGAGGCCGTGCCGGCAAAATCCACAATGGCTTCATCCCCATGAATGTCAATGCGTACGCGAATGGGGAGTGGGCCGTTGCCAAGCCCATCGTCATCCAACGCGTCGGCAAATTCGAAGCTGCCGTCGGGCAAGCGGGCGATGAGGGCTCGGGTGAGGCGCTCGGTGTAATCCAACAACGCGGCGGCATAGTGCTGAACCTCTGGCAGGCCGTAGGCGGCAACCAGGTCGGCCAGACGGCGCACGCCGCGCTGGTTGGCCGCAATCTGGGCGCGCAGGTCTCCGGCGCGCTCCTGGGGCGAGCGTGTATTGCGCAGGATGATGTCCCATACACCGGTTTGCAATTCACCGGCGACAAAAAGTTTGACGGGCGGCAGGATGAGCCCTTCTTGCACAAGCTCGCGCGCCACAGGCATGGAGCCAGGGGCCATGCCGCCTACATCGGCATGGTGGGCACGGTTGGCCACAAAGCCGGCGAGCTGGCCGCCGGTGAAGACAGGCGCGATCAGCGTAATGTCGGGCAAATGGGTGCCGCCCTGATAGGGGTCATTCAGGATAGCCATGTCGCCCTCGGCAAAAGCCATGCTGCCAATGGCGGCCTGGACCGAAAGCGGCATGGCGCCGAGGTGGACAGGGATGTGAGCCGCTTGCGCGATCATCTCCCCCTGCGGATCAAAGAGGGCGCAAGAGTAGTCACGCCGTTCTTTGATATTGGGAGAGAAGCTGGCACGCTGGAGCGCGGCGCCCATCTCCTCCGGAATGCTGGCAAAGAGGTGCTTGAATATCTCAAGGCGTACGATGTCTATTTTCATGCTGCACCGAGCGTGATGATGAGGTTCAAGAACGCGTCCACTTCGGCCGCATCGCCCGGCCCTACCAGGATGGTTGTGTCCGGGCGTACCACAACGGCCGGGCCGGTGAACTGCAGGCCAACACTGAGGCGAGCCGCATCATAAAAGGGCGTCTCGACCTGTGCATCAGCGAAGCGTACCGGGTAGCGTCCAAGCAGCGCGGCTTCCACGGGTGCGTCATCCGGCTCATAGACTGGCAGGGTTGGCCGTTGAGTCTGGCCGACCGCCTGTACACGCAGGTTCACCAACTGCACCTGGGCGGCGGCATCGTGATAGCCATAGGCTTGCTGATGGGCCTGATGAAAATCAGCCAGCAACTGCGGCGTAAACGGAAGATTGAGCTCAAAGGACTGGCCGGCATAGCGCAGGTCTGCACTGGCGTGCAGTTGCATTTGAGCTACGGGTACGCCTTCGGCGGCAAGCTCCGCGTGCCCGCGCTCGAGCAGTGGCGCCAGGCGCTGCTCGAGCTGCGGGAAGGGAGTGTCCCCCGGCAGCATGACCGTCTGGCTGACATCTTTCACTACATCGGCCAGCAGCATACCGAGGGCTGACAGGGTGGCAGCATAATGCGGCACAAGCACGCGCGGCGCGCCGAGAGCGCGGGCCAGCTCAGCCGCATGCAAGCCGCCCGCGCCGCCGAAGGCCAGCAGCGTGAAATCACGCGGGTCGTGGCCCTTCTCAACGGAGATGACCCGCAGGGCGCGAGCCATGTGGGCATTGGCAATCTGCACGGCGCCCAGGGCGCACGCCTCAGCGGACAAGCCAAGGCGCGCGCCAAGTTGTTCAAAAGCTGCCCGGGCGCGCTCGGCATCCAATGCCATCTGGCCGCCGAAGAAGAGATGCGGCTGAATGCGCCCCAGCAGCAGGTTGGCGTCGGTGACCGTGGGCAGCTCGCCGCGCCCGTAGGCAGCCGGGCCAGGCTCCGCACCGGCGCTATGCGGGCCAACCTGCAGGCCGCCGCCAGCATCCTGCCAGGCGATGGAGCCGCCGCCTGAACCCACCGTGTGAATGGCGAGCATCGGCACATGCACCGGCAAGCCGCCGATCCTGGAATTGCGGCTGACCTGGGCTACGCCGTTGATAAGGGCCACATCCGTGGAAGTGCCGCCCATATCGAAGGTGAGCACACGCGGATGGCCGGCGGCGTTGGCCACGGCCTGGGCAGCCACCAAACCGCCGGCAGGCCCGCTGAGAATGCAGCGGACTGCCTGCTGGGCCGCCTGGTGCGGGCTGGACATGCCGCCATTGGACTGCATGACTTGCACATGGTAGCCAGGCAGCGCGGCAGCCAGCTTGCCCAGGTAGCGGCTCATGACCGGGGAAACATAAGCGTTCAGCACGGTGGTGCTGGCGCGCTCATACTCACGGAACTCAGGCAGGATCTGATGGGAGGCGGAGACATTGAACCCTGCGGCGACAAAGCGGGAAGCGATGGCCTGCTCATGGGCGGGGTTGGCGAAGGAGAACAGCAGGCAGATGGCAACGGCTTCAATGCCCTCGCGCTGGCAGTGGGCGATCAGAGCGTCCAGAGCGGCCTCATCCAACGGGGTTCGTAGGCTGCCATCGGCGGCGATGCGCTCGCTGATCTCGAGGCGGTGCTGGCGCGGCACCAGCGGCGCGGGCGGGTCAGCAAACAGGTCATACAGGGCCGGGCGCTCCTGGCGGGCGATATGGAGCACATCACGGAAGCCGGCGGTATTGACCAGGGCCACTTTGGCGCCCTTGCGCTCGAGCACGGCATTGGTGGCCACAGTGCTTCCGTGGACGATATGGCGCGGGGCATGTGCCTGCAGGCGGGCCAGCCCCTGCAGGATGGCTGCAGAGGGGTCATGCGGAGTAGAGCGCACTTTGAAGCTGCTCAGTTGACCGCTGGCAGGATCGAAGACCACAAAATCTGTGAAGGTGCCACCTGTGTCTACGCCGATACGCATGACGGAGATTGTAAGGCACGCATGAGGAGTGAGACGGGTTCAGCAGCGGTTAAAGCACAACAGCCAGCAAATGCTGGCTGTTGTGTTTGAGTAGCGGGGCCAGGACTCGAACCTGGGACCTTCGGGTTATGAGCCCGACGAGCTGCCACTGCTCCACCCCGCGATGAAGCGAGATACTATCACGCTGACAGGGCAACGTCAAGGCCCTGCATAAAAAAACCAATTCCACCATGTATCGAAGTTGCTTGAAGCCGAATCAAATTGCGCTTCGGGCGTTGGCGCCACCGGCGTGAAGTCAGCGGGCGAGAGCGGGATGACCGGGAAATCGCCTGGGCGCGCCCAGCGCCCCTGCTCACGCGCCCACGCCTCTACGGCGGCTTGCGAGTTGGCATAGGTGATGCGGTCCTGCAAGTACTGCTGCGTAGATACCATCTGCGTGATGACGGCCTGCTCACGATCCAACTGATCAGACAAGCGTGAGAACTCGGCGATACGGCGGCTGAAACCGAACAGCACGATGAGCAGGGCAATGATGCCGATGCCCAGCCACAAGCGACGCGTATCACGGGTCAGGTTACGCAGCATAGGTCGAGTGTACCTGCATGAAAATGCAGGCGCAAGCGGCTACGGGCCGCCAGCCGCGCTGGATTCAGGCGAGCTGAGCGCCTCCAACAAAATGCGGCGAATGCGCTCTTGATTGGGGATGAGCACCGAGCTGCCCATGGAATTGCGGAAAGAGGTTACATCGTCCGGGCCGACTGAGAAGCGATTAATGGCTTCGGCATTGCCGATGGTGGTTGCCAGCGGCAGCAAGGGCAGGATGTCCGCCAGGCTGATATTGGTCGTCACCATTTGCTGGTACTGGGTGTAGAGCTCAGGGGCACGCGTGACCGCGTTGAGGCTGAGCAGGCGGTAGAAGATGGCGGTGATCATCTCCTGCTGGCGGCGGGTGCGATCATAGTCATTCGAGGTGCCGCGCGAGCGTACGTACCACAGGGCGGTTTCCCCATCCATATGGACGCGGCCCGAGGGCACGCTGAAGTCACCCGGGCCTTCACGCTCGTCACGCAGTGAGCGGGCCACCTGCACATCCACCCCGCCGAGCGTGTCGATCAGGCGCATGAAGCCGTCAAAATGCACCAGGACGTAATAATCCGGCTTGACGCCAAAGTTGTAGGCGAAGGTGTTGGCGATCATCTCAAAGCCGCCCCGCTGCATACCGGCATTGATGCGCGTGACATACCAGCCCGGATGATAGACGTACAGATCGCGCGGGAAAGAGGTCAGGCTGACGGTCTTATCACGCGTGTTGATGGTGAGCAGTTCGATCACATCGGTGCGGTAACCGCCATCGTTGGGACGCCGGTCACTGCCCAGAATGAGAATGTTGATCTGCCCTTCAGGCTGGGGCAGTTTGCCCATTTGCGGGGGGATGTCAATATCAGAAGGCTGGCTGGGGCCGGGGAAAACGCCAAACCCATCGCCCAGCGGCAGGTCCACCGTGAGCTGCACACCCGGCGTGGGCGGCTGGGTAAGTGGGCCGGAGGGCAGGAATGGCGTAGGGGTAGGCGTGCCGAGCGCGGCAGTCGCCTGGCCGCTCGGCTGGCATGCCCCAAGCAACAGGGCCACAGTAAGGGTGAGGAAGAGCAAACTTCGCTTCATGGTTTCTGTATCTTTCACATGCAAGACTTATGCCGAGGAAGGGCTATAGGATAGCCATTTTCGGGCACACTGGGTTAATGCTGAAGCTCAGGGTTTGTTCCCTAGGAAGGTGAGGCGAGGGGAAGTAAAACACTAAAGGTGGCCCCCACCCCGGCCTGGCTTTCGACCCAGATGCGCCCACCGAGGGCCTTGGTGAGGGTCTCGGCGATGGTCAGCCCAACCCCACTGTCCCCCACGCCGGGGATGACCGGGTTCTGGGCACGGTAGACGCGCGAGAAGACGCGCGGCAGCGCGTCTTCCGGGATGCCGCCGCCGCTATCCGTGACCTGGATGAGCACATACTGGCCCAGATCCGCCTGCTCCTCCACCACGGCGCGCAGGGCGATGGCCCCGCCGGCGGGTGTGGCGGCATCAGCATTTTGGAGCAGATGGTAGAGGATCTGCTGCAGCGCATCCTTATCGGTATTGAGCGAGGGCATTTGGCGCGGCAGGTTGACGCGCAGGGCAATGCGCTTTTCCTGCAGCGGCTCGCGCAGCAGGCTCAGCGCATCATCGATCACGCCGCTGAGATCCACCAGGCTGCGCTGCACGGACTGGCCCTGCGGGTCGAGCTCGGCAATGCGGATGAGGTTATCCACCAGCGTGTTCATGCGCTCGGTGGAGCTGCGCACACGCTCGAGGAACTTGCGCTGCAACGCGCCCAGCAGGCCGACCGACTCGCCCAGCAGCAGATCGGTATAGCCCATTACAGAGGAGAGCGGCTGGCGCAGCTCCTGGGCGATCGAGGCGACCAGCTCCACCTGCTCGCCGGGGATCCTGGCGCCGGGCTGCTGCTCAGCCGTGTCGACGATGGCTTGCTGGGCGGCCTGCAGCTTGCTGTGCAAGGCGGCCACTTCTTCCAACGCCAGGCGCAATTCTTCTTTGGCCTGCTCTACGCTGATCTGGGCGGAGGGCAGCATGCCGGCAACCGCGGCAACGGCGGGCGGCGCGGCCTGCAAATCTGAGAGCGATCGCTTAAGACGCTGGTTCTCCTGCTGGAGCGCGTCGAGCAACTCCTGGCTGCCGTTGGGCACCGCCGCGGCCGGTTCACCCGGCGCGGCTTGCAGGGAATCGATGTGGGCCAGCAAGCGCTCCACATCAGCACGGTAGCGGGCATTCTCTTGCTGCAGCGCTTCAAGCTCGCTGCGGGTTTCTTCTAATTCATGCGTGATCGGGGCCACGAGCTGGGTGGCGGGTGTGCTGCGCCCGCTCACGCCCAGCGCCTCGGCCAACTGCTCACCCAGGCTCTCGGCGTATTGCTGCAGCACAATTTCGTCAGCCATTTCCCACGGAGTGACGATGTGCAAGGCCAGCACGGCCCACTGGCGCAGGTCTTGCGAATATTCGAAGGGCGCCATGAGCAGATTGGCGGGGAAGGACAAGCGCAGGGCTTGCGAGAGCGCGGCCAGCTCGCCATCCGCCGCATCGACTTCGAGGCGCAGCAGGCGGCCGCGCTGCAGAGCGGCCGCCAGGCGCGGCACCTGGCGCAGCGAGATGCGGGCCGGCTCGACCGCGGCGGAGCGCAGCACGTTGTAGCCATACTGGAACTCAAGCTGGAGCTGCGCGTCGTTGTGGGTGGCCAGTACGCAAACATCGGCGCCCAGATCCTGGGCCAGCTGCTGGGCGAGCTCCTCAACCGGGCTGAGTTGGGCAGTGTGTGCCTCAGGTTCGGGATCATCCAAGATGAAAGCAGGCGTGGAAGGCAAGACTGGCGCAATTTGCTCTTCCAGCGCCATCGCATCGTCCATCTCTTCCAAAGGAGGCAGCTCCGGACCGAGAGTGAAGTAGTCTGTGTCTTCTTCGTCCTCAGGTAGTGCTTCGTCTTGCGCAACCAAATCGCTCTCGTCAAGCGGGCTTTCATCAAGCAACTCAAGCGGATCTGTTTCAGGTACGTCGGGAGCTTCTTCGGGTACCGGAGCAGGCTGAGCCTGAGCCGGCAAGGTGAACAGCAAGGGCAGCGCAAACAGCGCGGCCGCCTGGGCCAGCAGCGGCAGGTTGCCGAACGGCTCGGCCAGCAGGATATGCGCTACCTGGCCGAGCAGCAGCACGGCCATATACAACAAGCCGAGCGGCCGGCGCTGCGGGCTGGCAACGATCTGCAGCAGACCGAGCACCGCCAGCAGGCCGGAGACGGCGCTCCAGGCGTAGTCGGCGTTGGTGTAGTTGAAACTGCTGCCGGCCGGCACGCTCAACCAGTACAGGATCATTACGGCAGCCAGAATGAAGGCGCCCAGCACCGGCAACGCATTGATAGCCTGCAGCCCGCGCGTAGGGGATGCGGGGCGCGCCCACAGCCAGGCGATGATGGCCAGGCTGATGAGCAGCACGCCGCGCTCCACCGGAGCGGTGATGGCTTCGGCGGCCGGCTCACCCAGCCAGGCCAGCGCGTAGACCGGCAGCTGGATCAGGCGCAGCCCCATCAGCACACCCAGCCCGGTGGCGACGCGGCGGTCAAGCCCGGCCGCGCCCGCCCGGCTGTGCAGCCACACGCTGGCGGTGGAGAGCAGCAGCAAGGTGAACAGGGCGTAGAACGCGCCAACCAGCGGACTGTCGAGAACGGATAGCATAGCGATTCGTAGCATTATAAATGAGCCCCCACATCGCTGCCGCGCCGCGGGGCGGCAGCAGTTACCAGTTGACACGCCATTAATTCAAGTTAGAATACTGCCTTCTGTGACGCAGAGTTACGCCGAAGTGGCGGAACTGGCAGACGCGCTACGTTCAGGGCGTAGTGGGCGAAAGCTCGTGTGGGTTCGACTCCCACCTTCGGCACAGAAAAACAGCCAGGCGACGCCTGGCTGTTTTGATTCTTTGTTGCGGCGCACCCTACCCGCCGATGTACTTGACGTAATCGAAGTAGGCCGAAATGACGATGAAGGGGACGAAGATGGCCGCGATCAACAGGTAGCGTTTGCGCCAGTTGGTGTTCCACAAGGTGACCAGGTTGTAGCCGATCACGCCGATCGCCAGCACCCCGGCCCCGATGTTGACCAGCGGCGAGAAGGTGTCACCCCAGCCCAGCAGCGGTACGACCAGCGGCACGATGATGTACTGCAGCGTGCAGCGGATGGCGGTCAGGATGATGGGGATGCCGAGCACGGTGCTGCCATAGGCAGCCAGCGGCGGGGTTTCGGTGGTGATGGTTTCTTGCTTGGCCATAGGTTAATTATAGACCCGTTACCCGGTCGTTGCGAGGAGCGCTTTTAAAAAGAGTTGTTTTTCTTCTTTTCCTTTTTTCAGGGGCGCTGCCCCTGTGACCCCGCAGGGGGAACCAAAGTTGGTTCCCCCTGGCCCCCTCCGCAAAGCGTTCAATCCGGGTTGTGCAACCTATGGAGACTTCTCGGGGTCCCACGTCGCGAGTTGCGATGACTTGCAATTAGCTTGCACGAGAGGGAACGAGCGAGAGCACCTGTTTCATGTATTCGGAAGATGAGTCAGTAAGGATTCCTCCCTGATCAGGGTTCGGCGGTCTGGTGGTGAACTAAGCACCCGGTCGGAATGACATGTACGCGAAAAAGAGAGCGGCTTACAGCCGCTCTCTTTTTAGATACTGACCTAATGCCCGCCGCTGGCGGTGGGCGTCTTTGCCTTAGTGACCCAGGCCTCCTCGGCTTGCAAGGCGCGCACGGAGCCGGGCTGAATCTTGCGGTAGACCTTGTGCGGTGGGCGCGGGATGCCGCCCACCTCGAGCAAGCGGGCCAGCGGGATCCCGAACAGGCGCTCGTTCTCCTCCAGGTACGGCAGGATCAGCGCCCAGTCCGCCTCACTGAGCGGCACAAACTCGCCGCCATTGAGCTGCTCGGCAGCCACGCGCTGGTGCGGGTCACGCACATAGATCGCGCCGCCGGAAGCGAGCGAGAACAGGTTGCTGCCAGGATACGGCGTCTCGAGCTCGGCCAATTGGCCATCCTCATCGAACATGACGCCGTTAAGCACCACGAAGCCGCCGCCGTTCAGCGGGTCGCCCGCCATGAAGGATTCGGCCAGGTAATCAAGACAAGTGCCATTGATGACCACGCGCGGCTTGCCCACGGCGTTGATGAGCGGGCGGCCGGCGGCATTGCCCAGGATGAAGGCACTGCCGCCCTTGGCGCCATACATGAAGGTTTGGCCCACATCGCCATGCACGACCAGGCGGCCGGCTTTCATGATCTGAGCCAGCTGGTCCTGCCCGTTATTGTGTACCGTGATGGTGGCGCCATCCATGCCCGAGGCGAGATAGTCGCCTGCCGAGCCGTAGGTGTGGATATGTACGTCCTGCGTGTTGGTGCCAATGCCGTTGCCGATGAAGCGCTGGCCGCGCAGGTTAATGATGATGATATGGCGGAAGCCAGCCGCCACGATGCGCTGCACTTCGCGACCGACTGAGTCGTCGCCCTGCGGCGGGTAGCCCTGCGCATCCAGCACCAGCGCTTGCGCTGGGCTGGCGGGCGCAGGCAGGCCCGCGCCGTAGACATGATAGGCGTAGCCCGCGCTGGGGGTCTTGCGGATGGCGGCCATCACGCGGGCAAAGCTCTCGTCGACCAGCGAGACCAGGCTGCTGCGGCGCAGGCTGCCGGTGGGATAGCGGCGATCCATGAGCAGCGAGAGCAGCTCAATGGCGCGGGCGCGGCCGGCATCATCGCCGGCGCCGGCCTCTACTCCGGCCAGGAAGTCTTGCAGCTGCTGGTAACTCCAGCCGGGCAGCTGCTCCAGCGCCCAGGCGAACTGCTCGCTGGCGGCGCCTTGCGGCAACGCCGCAGGCGCCGGGGTGTAGGCCGCACGGTCGTAGGCCGTGCGGCGGGTGGGCTGCTTGACGGGCTCACCAAACTTATTGGTGAGCACCAGTTTTGGCTTGGTCTTGTAGTCGTCATGCACGCTGAAGAGGAACGCGCCGCCATCGGTGTGGCTGCCGCCGCGGGCGTTCCAGTAGCGGTCGGTGCGCGACCAGAAGCGCGGATCCTCGGCGGCCAGGCTGAGCATGGCGGCGTCGATGGCCTGCTTCTCGGAGGCGGCCAGAGCGATCGAGACGGATTCGCCATCGACCGTACTCTCCTGCCAGGCGAAGACCTGCGGGCGCAGCATGCTGGTATCGGTGATGCCGGTGAGGCGGTAGACCGCCTCACCCTGCCCGCCTTCGTCGGCCTGGGCGATGAGGAAGAACCACGGCCCATCCGGCGAGGAGTGGATGTGGCTGCTTTGCAGCATGGAGTAGATGCGCTGCTTGTCAGCGGGCAACAGGGTGAAGTCACGCTCGGTGGTGGGCGCCAACGCTTCGATGACGTACTCGAGTGGATAGTTGTAGGTGCGGTACAGCAGGTCGAAGACCTGCACCGCCACCTCGGTATCCGTCAGATACAGCGGGTAGATGTTGCGCTGCGCCAGATATTCGCTGATGGAGGCATGGTTGGCAAAGTCGCCATTGTGGACCAAGGCCTCGTTCATGCCGATGAAGGGATGGGCGCCGCCGGGGTGCCAGACGCGGCCCTTGGTGGGATAGCGGTGGTGGCCGATCCACACATGGGCGTGCATGTCTTCCAACTGGTAGTAGCGGATGACATCATCGCCATAGCCGACCATCTTGAGCACGAGCAAGTTCTTGGCATGCGAGAGCACGAAGGCGCGCTTCTCGCCCAGAGAGGCGTAAAAGGTGGTGTTGATCTTGAAGCTGTTCTGGTAAACGTACTCATCTTCAACGGCGCGGGCGGGCAGGTTCACAAAGTCGTGTTCGGCGCGGAAGGCGGCCAGCTCCTCGGCCTTGGGGCGCACGAAGTACAGCACCACATCCGGCGGGCGCACGTCCAGCCCGGTGATCTGGGTGTAGTCAGCCATGTGGGGCTGCTCGCGCACATGGTCGATCTCGAAGACCGGGTGAATGTACTGGGCCTCGACTTCGGCACGGGCGGCCGGGTCCATATAGGCCATGGCCAGCAAGTAGTCATTGTGCAGCACGTCTGGGCTGACGCCAAATTCGGCGGCGTCCAGGCCCACGGCGGCGATGCCGCCACCTTTACCGTTGCCGCGGTTGCTCATCTGCGCCAGGGCGGCCAGCATGTGGCGGGCGGCAATGCGCTCGCTGCTGGCCATGCCGATCACGCCGCAGCCGCCCTCGGCGGCTTCGTCGCGGTTGAATTCGGCCAGGTTCGTGCGCGGCAGCTTGGCGCGGCTGGTGAGAATGCGAGTCAGGTCGTTATTCATCTCAGTCTCCTCAGCCCACATATTTGAGCAGGTCACGGCGGCCGCGTAACTCGCGAATGCTTTTGAGCCCCAGCTTGCGCAGCAAGTCACGCAGTTGGATGGCGTAGGCGTTGTACATATTGACGATGCGTTGCTGGCCCCAGTCAGCCGGCATGAGCTGCTGCAGCAGCGGATCGGTGGTGGTGAGGCCGAAGGGGCAGCCGCGGCCGCGCTCGCAGTTGCTGCAGCGCGTGCAGCCGATGGCGATCAGTTCGGCGGTGCCCATGACGCAGCCATCCGCGCCGAGGGCGATGGCCTTGGCCACATCGTAGGCCGTGCGCACCCCGCCGCTGGCCATGAGAGTAACTTCTTCGCGCACGTTCTCGCTGACCAGGTACTTGTGCACCTTGGGGATGGCGAACTCGATCGGCATGGCGATGTTCTTCTTGGCGATCTCCGGCGCGGCGCCGGTGCCACCGTACGACCCATCCAGGTGGACGATGTGAGCGCCGGCGAAGTACGAGCCGACCGCCACCATGTCCACGTCGGTAGGCGTGGAGACTTTGACGGAGACCAGGGCGCGCGGGTTTGTGGTGCGGATCCAATCCACATGCTTACGGTGATCCTCGACCGAATACACGGAGTGGAAGGGGAACGGCGAGAACAGGCTGACCCACGGCACACTCTCACGCATGGCGGCGACCACATCGGTGGCCTTGTCGCCCAGCAGGTGGCCGCCCAGGCCGGGTTTGGCGCCCTGGGCGTACTTGAACTCGACGATGGGCGCGTATTGGATGGTCTCCTCGCGCACGCCGAACATGCCGGTGGCTACCTGGGTGATGATGTGATCCTTGTACGGCACGAGCGACGGCGGATACCCGCCCTCCCCCGTGCTGGTGAAGGTACCGAGGTGCTGGGCGGCGCGGGCGCGGGCCTGCATGACATGCTCGCTGATCGAGCCATAGGACATGCCGCCGCCGTACATCGGAATGTTGATCTTGAGCTGAGCGCCATCATCGCGACGATTCAGCGGAATGGACAGATCGATCTCTGTGTCGGCCGGCAGCCACTGGTCTTCGCTGGGGATGTTGAAGTCCAGCACGTCAAAACCGCCGCCGGAAGCACCGATCTTGTATTCCAAGCCGTTCTCAGGCGGTTTGCCAGTTTCAGCCATCAGCCAGGTAGCCAGGATGAGGTCCTGCGTCCAGCGGCTGTCGCCCAGAGCGGGCGGGGCTTCCTCGGCCCGCGGCCAGTGGGCAAAGCCGTTGTGCAGATTGGCGATGTGCTTCTCGACGATGAGCTGCTCGTCGGTCTTGTGCGTGATGTCAGCCATTATTTCGCCTCCGTGTAACCCAGCAAGCCGGCAAAGGCATCTGCTTCGAGGGACTTCATGAACATGGCGCGGCCCATCTCACCGCGCAGGCGGCGCACTTCACGCAGGCCCATCGCGCCGAGGATCTCGAGCAACTGGTCACGCCAGGAGGCGGCCAGGTTCTTGAGGCGCTGCACGCCCCAAGCCTGGTTGAGGTTTGTGGGGAACGAGAAGTGGCTGGCGGTGCGGCCGGCGCACTCGCCATTGAAGCGGGCTTGCAGGGCCACCAGCAGCGGCGTATCCACGGCAACGGCATCCAGGCCGCAGATCATGGCCTTGGGCATGTGCTCGGCGGCGATCATGCCGCCGCTGCCGAGCAGGGTTACTTCTTCACGGATGCCGGCTTCGACGAAGGCGGTGTGGGACTCGCGGATCAGGTCGAGCACGAAGCGGCCATCCGGGCTGCGGCCGTGAAAGTCCGCCAGTAGATGGAAGACCTTGATGCCGCGCTGGGCATAGCCGACGAGGGCGGCCGCGTCTTCAAAGCCGGTGCGCAACGCGATGATGGCTTCGGGGAAGGCGGCGGCGATGGCGGTGTAGAGCGCATCATCCCAGCCGTGCATCTCAACGACGCGGGGGGTGAAGCCGAGCTGGCTAAGCCGTGGTGCGTCGTGCGGACGCACCACCGGCACAACGGCGTGGGCGTATTCGCCCAGGCCGATGGCGTGCTCAAAGGGCAGGACAGCCAGGGTATCCAGCTCAGCGGCGGTGCGGGCATAGATGTGCGCGGCCGGCGAGTTGCCGGGCAGGTCACCGCCATCAAACAGGATCGGCAATTGAACGGATACATAGTGCGGCAGGCTGCCGGTGGGTTGGCCAGCGGCGTCGAATTGCAGGAAGTTGGGCGTGAAGCCAATATCCACAACGGTGGAGATGGTCTCGCGGCCGTGGATGCCGTCACGCGTGGGGCGCACGATCTCAGACATGTCGGTCCACATGCCGTCCCAGCCCTCGCCGCCAAACTTGCCGCGATAGCCAGCGCCACGCACGGGCACCAGGCCGCTGGACGCCTCGTAAGCGATCTGGTCTACATAGTTGAAGGTGAAGTACGAGTCGCCCAGTTTCTGGCGTTCAGGGTTGTGCTCGATGCGAACGAACTCGGGGAACTCGGTGGTGCAGCGCAGGCAGCCGACGCAGTGCTCCTCGCGCGGCATGAAGCCGCCCACCGGGCCAGAGAAGACGCCGTACATGCAGGGCCGGCTGAGGATTACGTCTTTGCGGCCGCGGTAATGCAAAACTTCAGATAAAAGGAGTTTGGCCAGGCCGGTGCGGCGCACCTTGACCTTGAAGCGGCTGGGCCACTTCTCAATATCAGGGGCAGGCTTGGTGGGGATGTGATAGCGGTGATAGCCAGCCGGTGCTTCTCGATGTTCAGGCATACACAACCTTTCTGCCCAAAAAAACCAAAATGGGCACGCAGGGCGTGCCCATTAAATCCATCGAGTCACACCCTTCCAAAGTGGGAAGTACCGCAACGCGCCCGCGCGGGCGGGTTGCACCACTGCGCCGCGCTCTGTGCCGCCGGTCACCCGGCAGTTTTTCTGCGTCGCTTGTTTTGGAAGGGAGAAACGAAGCCCGTGGTCGGGCTTCAGAGGCATCCGCTGATCTATGCTGTTGTTGGCGGCTTGACAGCCGCCCACCACACCATTTATCGATTTTCGCCGGCACTACTGCCAGCTTATCTCCGGACTTTCACCGGTGGCGCCGCACTACCAACGCCAGCACCATCTCTGGTGCAAGAACCTCCACCTCGTACTCTGGCTGCCAAGGTGGCGTCCATCACAAGTGATGGGCGCCGCCGCAGGCGGCAAGAGCCAGCCGCTTGTTCTCCTATTCAGTTGTTAACAGCAGGACTATACCCGCAGGGACGAAGGGCTGTCAAGGAAGTGCGCCTGAAACCACAAGCTACATGTCTTCTTTGGGAGCAGGCGCAGGCACCCCGCCCTTTTCTACAGCCGAGCGCAAGGCTTGAAAGGCCAAGGGGTCTATGCCAGTGCCCACCTGCCCTTCCAGCAGTTTCAGCGCCTGCTCCGAGGTGAGCGGGGCGCGATACGGGCGCGGCGCGGTGAGCGCTTCGTACTGATCGGCGACGGCGAGCAGACGGGCATCCTGCGACATTTCGCCGCCGGGCAGGCCGCGATGGTAACCGCTGCCATCCAGGCGCTCGTGGTGGGCACTGGCCACCTGGGCCAGTTGGCGGAAGCCGCGCACCCGCTCGAGGATGCGATAGGTGTATTCGGTATGGGAGCGCATCTGAGCCCACTCGGCATCATTGAGCTTATCGGGCTTGTCCAAAATGGTGTTGGAGACGGCCAGCTTGCCGATGTCGTGCAGGAGGGCCGCCCGCGAGAGGTCACGGCGGCGCTCAGGCGGCAGGTTGAGCTCGGCGGCCATCAGGCGCACGATCTCGGCCACGCGGGCCGAGTGGCGGCTGGTATAGGGCGACTTGGCGTCGATCACGCGGGCGAAGGCCTCGGCGATCTGGTCGAGCTTGTCCTGGTCGGCATGCAGAATGCGATCGGGCGGCTCGTAGGCGCCGATGTCCGTGATGAGTTCCTTGGAAGCGAGCTTCTCCCAGAACAGCTCGTCGTGGGCGATGGTGTCGAAGAACAGGTCCACCAAGGCCGGATCGAACCAGGTGCCGCGGCGTTGGCGCGCCACACGGCGGGCTTCCTCCGGGCCATAGGCGCTGTAGAAGATCTCGACGGTTTGCGCAAAACCGAGCACGCGCCCCAGCAGCGAAATCGCCTCGCCCTTCTTGCCGAGCGGGTTGCCCTTGCCATTCCAGAGTTCGTCGAGGTCGAGGATGGCCTGGGCCGTGTCCTCGGGGAAGCCGAGCTGGCGGGCGATCTCTGCGCCGCGCTCACAGCGAGTGCGGATGAGCCCGCTGGAGAGCGTGGTGGCTTGCAGGCCGAGGCCGAACAGGCGGCGCAGACGCGGCAAGAGCGGCTCGCCGCGGCCGGCGGCGCGCAGCAGGTACAGCCCGCTCTGCAGCAAGTTGGAAGAATCAATGCGCTTGAGCTCGAGCTTGGTGGTGCGGTCATCCGCGCCGAACAACGAGGTCACCTTGGCGGCGTTGCTGGAGCAGCCCAGATCGCCCAGCAGCAGCGCGTAGAACAGCGCTGAGCGCTGGTCTGAGCTGAGCTGCATGTGATCGGCGAGGGTCATGCCGATCATGCAATTGCGGATGGCGTGGCCTTCGGGTTGATCTTCGGTGAGGTCGAGCGCGTAGGTCAGCGCAGAAAGCACCTCAGAGAGACGAACATCTACAGAATTATCGGCTTGTGGCATAGGAGGGAAAACGAATGATAGCGGCTTAACGCTTCAAGCGGGCGCGGGCTTGGGCCAGCACGCTGGCCAGCTCCGGCACGCGCAGCAGCCAGGCCGCGGCGGCGTAGACGGCCAGGCCGATAGCAATGCCACCGGCGGCCTGCAGCCACAGCGGCCGGGCCGCGGCGGTGGCCAGCCAGCCCAACAAAGCGGCCAGCATGGCCAGGCTGGCCAGTGCGGACTGGCCGGCACCGCCCAGCAGGCGCGATTCTTCCAGGCCGCCCAGGCGGCCGCGCATCAGCCAGAGCAGCACCAGCATTTCAATGAAAGTAGCGGCCGAGTTGGCCAGGGCCAGGCCGCCGTGCGGCATCAGCCCGGCGCGGGCAAAGAGGCCGGGCAGCGTCAGGCTGAGGACCACATTGAGCCCCATCGCCCCCACCCCCACCAGCACCGGAGTGCGCGTGTCTTGCAGGGCGTAGAAGGCGCGCGAAGCGATCTCCACGATGGAGTGGCCGACGAGGCCCGCGGCATACCAGAGCAGCGCCCAGGCCACGAGCTGGGTATCGTCTGGCCCGAACTGCCCGCGCTGGAACAGCAAGGCCACGACCGGCTGGCGCAGCAGGATGAGGCCGATGCTGGCCGGCAAGGCGAGGAACAGGATGCCGCGCAGCGTGCTGACCAGCGAGGAGCGCAACTCGGCCAGGTTACCGCGGGCGAATTGGGCCGAGAAGGTGGGCAAGGCGGCGATGGCGATGGCCTGGCCGATGGCTTGCTGCGGCATGAGCATGACCGAGAAGGCCACGGTGATAGCCGCCAGGCTGCCGGAGGCCATGCCCGAGGCGACGATGGTGTTGACCAGAAAGTTGAGCTGCACCACCGCCACACCCAGCAGACGGGGCGCCATGAGACGGCCCACCTGGCGCACGCCGGGGAGGCGCAGCCCCAGGGTGGGCGAATAGCTGGGCCGCAGGCGCAGCAACGCGGGCAACTGCACGCCGAGGTGCAGCACCGCGCCCAGCACGGCGCCCCAGGCCAGGCCGTGAATGCCCATGCTGGGCACGAAGATGAAGATGCTGAGGATGATGCCCAGCCAGAGCATGCTGGGCGCCAGGGCGGGCAGGAAGAAGCGCTGGTTGGCATTGAGCACGCCCATGAGCAAACCGCTCAGGCCGAAGATGACCGGTGTGAGTAGCTGGATGCGCAGAAGTTCGACGGTCAGGGCCTGCTGGGCCGGGTCGAACTGTGGCACGAGCACGCCGCCGACCAACTGCGGGGCGAAGAACCAAGCCAGGGCCGAGATAAGGGTAAGTGCGACGGCCACCAGATTGGCAACGGAGGAGGCCAGCTGCCAGGCATCCGCCGTCTTTTGATTTTCAAGATAGCCGGTGAAGGTGGGGATGAAGGCCGAGGCCAATGCGCCGCCGGCGATGAGGCTGAACAATATCTCAGGCAGGCGCGAGGCGGCGTAGAACGCGTCCAGGGCGGCATCCGTTCCGAAGGCGCGCGTGATGAGGATCTGGCGCAGCAAGCCCATGAGGCTGTTGAGCACGAACGCGAACATCACGGTGCCGGCAGCGCGGGCGATCTGGCGGGTGGCGTTGGACATGGTGGCTGATTATACGGCGGAGACAGGAAGGGCAAACCACAAAGGCACAAAGAACACAAAGGTTTGAGGTGGGATTATGGTTTTCTTTGTGCTCTTGGTGGCTTTGTGGTTCATGTTGTAGATTATGATTCATGCCATGAGCAAGGGGCGCGTGTTTCTCTTTCTGTGGAGCCAAGCGGAAGCCGAGGCGGCCGCCCGCTTGATATCAGGCTGGGGCTGGCAGGTGGACACCGAATGGCAGGATGGCGGCCGCGGCAGCGCGGCGGTAAAAGCCAGCCCGCCCGATGCGGTGGTGCTGTATCTGGACCACAAGCCATCCCACAGCCGCGTGACAGCCGAGCACCTGGCGCAGACCAAGGCTACGGCGCACATCCCGCTGCTGTTCGTAGGCGGCGAAGGCGAGGGGCTGGCCAAGACGCAGGCCAAGCTGCCCGGGGCCACGTATACGTCGGAGGCAGGGCTGCAAGCCGCGCTGGAGGCGCTGCGATGAGCGAGCCGACCCGCTGCGGCTGGCACGGCACCGACCCGCTATATATCCAATACCACGACGAGGAATGGGGTCTGCCGCTGCACGACGAGCGCCGCCTGTTCGAAATGCTGATCCTGGAAGGCGCCCAAGCCGGCCTGAGCTGGATCACCGTGCTGCGCAAGCGCGAGGCCTACCGCAAAGCCTTCGATAATTTCGACCCCAACAAGGTAGCCCGCTACGACGAGGACAAGATCGCCAGCCTGCTGGCCGACCCGGGCATCATCCGCAACCGGGCCAAGGTGAACGCGGCGGTGGGCAATGCCAAAGCCTTCCTGGCAGTGCAGCAGGAGTTCGGCAGCTTTGATGCGTACATCTGGCAATTCGTGGGCGGCAAGCCGATCCGGAATAAGTGGAAGACCCTGCGTGAGATCCCGGCCGAAACCGCCGAGTCACAGGCGATGAGCAAAGACCTCAAAAAGCGCGGCTTTCGCTTCGTAGGGCCAACGATATGCTATGCGCACATGCAGGCCACCGGCATGGTGAATGATCATTTGGTGGATTGCTTTAGATACAACGAGGTAGGGGAGTAACAGAGATCGGAGATTCTGGTCAGCGATTGGTAAGTGGGTATTGTGTATCCTCCACCTGATCCCCTTCCCTGCTCACTCCTCGGTTTAAAGTGAGAGAGCCGGGTACGCCGCCCGGCTCTCACTAAGGAGGAGAAGAAGAGAGAAATCGCCCTTACGAGACATATAATAGGCGGTCTATGCGTGGAGTGCTTGACGCTTACCCTACGATTACCCTACTCTACCCGCTCACTTACCCGCGCCTAACCTAGGAAAAAAGGACTATATGGACCTGGCAATTCACACTGAAAAACTGGCCCGCGTATACAAGCTGCGTGGCAACAAAAAAGAAGCCGCCAAAGAGCTGGTGGCCTTGCGCGACATCAACCTGGATGTGCGCCGCGGGGAGTTGTTCGGGCTGCTGGGTCCTAACGGCGCGGGCAAGACCACGCTGATCAAGATCCTCACCACCCTGCTGGCGCCGAGCTCCGGCGTGGCGCGGGTGGCGGGCTACGACGTGGCCAGCGAGCCGGAGAAGGTGCGCCCGCGCATCAACATGGTCTCGGGCGGCGAGTCCTCCGGCTACGGCTTGCTGACCGTGCGCGAGAACCTGTGGATGTTCGCCCAGTTCTACGGCATCCCCAGCAAGCTGGCCAACGAGCGCATCAAGCAGCTGCTCGACATCGTGCGCATGAGCGACCGCATGAACACCAAATCGTCTGACCTCTCGACCGGCCTGCGCCAGAAGATGAACATTGTGCGCGGCTTCCTGACCGACCCTGAGGTGCTTTTTCTGGATGAGCCGACCCTGGGCTTGGACGTGGAAGCCAGCCTGGATGTGCGCAACTTTGTGCGCGGCTGGATGGAAGCCAACCCTGATCGCACGCTGCTGCTGACCACGCACTACATGGTGGAAGCCGACGAGCTGTGCGACCGCGTGGCGATCATCAACGGCGGGCAGGTGCTGGCATGCGACACGCCGGCCAACCTGAAGCGCCAACTGCAAAGCGATGTGATCTACCGCATGGAAGTGAGCCCGTTGAACGGTCTGCAGCCCGAAGCGCTGGAAGCGCTGGGCGGCGTGCGCAAGGTGAGCCACGAGGCGCAGGATGGCGCGGCGGTGCTGGAGTTGATCCTGGCCGAGGACGACGCGCTGGGCTCGGTGGTGAACATGCTGACCGGCAAGGACATCCACATTCTGAACTTGCAGAAGCGCGAGCCTTCGCTGGAGGATGTGTTCGTGAACCTGGTGGGACACAGCATGAAGGAGGCCGAGAGTGACGCTAACGGATAGAGTTCCCAAGAATAGCGGCTGGCGTCTGTTCCTGCAGACGGTGGTGGGCCGCGCCTATCCGCGCATCATTGGCCTGCTGCGCGAACTGAGCTGGTTCTTCTTCGAAGTCTTTCTGCCGGTGCTCTCGGTGGCGGCGTATGTTTTCATTTATCGTGCCATCGGCGCGGAGGATGTGTACATTGGCTTCGTGGTGATGGGCGGGGCCATGACGGCGTTCTGGCTCAACATCCTGTGGTCGATGAGCAGCCAGATGTACTGGGAGAAGCAGACCGGCAACCTGGCGCTGTACATCATGGCCCCCAATTCGCTGATGGCGATCCTGCTGGGCATGGCGTTTGGCGGCCTGTTCTCCACCGGGCTGCGCGCCCTGGTGATCACACTGGCGGGCAGCCTGCTGTTCAACGTCAATTTTGAAGTGAGCAATTACCTGCTGCTGTTCGCGGTGTTCATGCTGACCATGGTGGCGTTGTACGGCATGGGCATGATGACCGCTTCGCTGTTCCTGCTGCTCAACCGCGAGGCCTGGCACTACGCCAACCTGGCGCAGGAGCCGGTGTACCTGGCTTCGGGCTTCTACTTCCCCATCAAGAGTCTGGACTTCTGGGTGGCAGCAGGTGCATCCATCATCCCGCTGACATTGGGGATGGATGCGATGCGGCAACTCTCGTTCAGCGGCGGGGCGGAGCTTGGCTTCCTGCCGGTGCGGACGGAGTTGATCATTCTGGTGGCGCTGTGCGTCGTGTTTCTGTTCGGGGCGCGCTGGCTGCTGAAGTATATGGAGCGCCTGGCAGTCCGCGAGGGGCGCTTGACCGAGTCGAGGAGATAGCATGCAAGCGACGCAAGGTATAGGCAAACCGGCGAAGGAGCGCGGCGTTTCCGGGCGCACCTTCCGCGCCGCGGCTTGGCTGGGCTGGCAGATCGAGTCCAACTGGGCAGACCCGCTGATCTTCTTTATCTACTCGGTCATCAAGCCGCTGTCTGGCGCGGCGATCCTGGTGGTGATGTACAGCGTCATCACCAATGGCGCATTTGACGACCCGATGTTCGCCTATATTTACTTGGGCAATGCTTTCTACATTTATGTAGCCGCAGTGCTGACCGGGGTCTCGTGGACGGTGATCGATGACCGCGAGATCTACCGCATGCTGAAGTACATCTACATCGCGCCGGTGCATGTGCCGGTATACCTGCTGGGGCGCGGCTTCGCCAAGTTTGCTTTTGGCAGCCTGGCCGTGTTCATCACGATCGCGGCGGGGGTGTACTTCCTCAATGTGCCGCTGGACCTCAGCCTGGTGAATTGGCCGCTGTTCGCGGTGAGCCTGACGCTGGGCATCGTGATGCTGGCGATGATGGGCCTGGTGCTGGGCAGCGTGATGCTGCTGATCGTCAATAACGCCAACTTCATGGGCGAGGCGGTGGCCGGGGCACTGTACCTGTTCAGCGGGGCGGTCTTCCCGCTCAGCATCCTGCCCGGCTGGCTGCAGCCGGTGGGCTACATCATCCCGATCTCGTATTGGCTGGAACTGTTGCGGCGCTCTGTGGTGGGCCAGGTGGCGGAGTCCTTCCCTACGTTCAGCCAGTTCTCTGACATACAGCTGCTGGCGATCCTGGCCGGGCTGACCGCCCTGTTCACGATACTGGGCTTTGTGGTCTTCCGTTATTGCGACCACCAGGCGCGCGAAAAGGGCTACCTCGACCGCTACTCCAATTTCTAACCTCCGCACGGCGAAAGGAGCCTGCATGAACGACTACGGGCACGACCTGCTGTTCGGGGCCTTCATCACCCCGGTGGCCCAACCGGCGCAGCAAGCGGTTGAGCTGGCACTGGCCGCCGAGCGAGCCGGGCTGGACCTGGCAACCTTCCAGGATCACCCGTACCAGCCGCGCTTCCACGATACGTGGACCTTGCTCTCGTACATCGCGGCGCGCACGCAGCGCATCCGCATCAGCGCTAATGTGCACAACCTGCCGCTGCGCCAGCCGAGCGTGCTGGCGCGTAGCGCGGCCAGCCTGGACCTGCTGAGCGGCGGCCGCTTTGAAATGGCACTGGGCGCGGGCGGGTTCTGGGATGCGATCGCCGCCATGGGCGGCCGGCGGCTGCGCCCGGGCGAATCGATCGAGGCGCTGGGCGAGGCGATCGAGATCATGCGCATGCTGTGGGACACCGAGGAACGCAGCGGGGCGCGGCTGAACGGCAAGTTCTATCAAGTGAACGGAGCCAAGCGCGGCCCGGCGCCTGCCCACCCGATCGAGATCTGGGTCGGCGCCTATAAGCCGCGTATCCTGGCGCTGGTCGGGCAACTGGCGGACGGCTGGGTGCCCAGCCTGGCTTATCTGGAACGAGGCCTGCCCAGCCTGGGCCGCATGAACCAACTGATCGACGAGGCCGCCGAGGCGGCCGGCCGCCCGGCCGCCAGCGTGCGGCGCATGCTCAACATTGGCGGCCAGTTCAGCCCCAACGAGAACGGCCTGCTCCACGGCCCGCCGCAGCTGTGGGCTGAGCAACTGGCCGAGATGACCTTCCAATACGGCACGAGCGCCTTCATTCTGGCGGTGGATGACCCCACCACGATCGAGCGCTTCGCCAAGGAAGTGGCGCCCGCCACGCGTGAGCTGGTGTCCGCCGAACGCCAACGCAAATGACGAAACCCGCCCCACCCCTGCTGTTCTACGCGGCCAAGCCGCACAAGCGGCTTGGCCTGGTGTGGGCCGCGGTGAGCGAACGCGGCGTGTGGTCAGCGGCGTACGGGATCGACGAGCCGCGCTTCTGCGACCACGCGCTGGAACGCGGCCCGGCCCAGCTGGTGAAGCAGCCAGCCGCGGTGGCCGAGGTGCTGGAGCAGATGCATGAGTTCCTGGCGGGCAAACGCCGCCGTTTTGAGGTCAAAGTGGATTTCAGCGGCATGACGCCATTCCAGGCCGCGGTGCGCAAGGCGGTGATGGCAGTGCGCTATGGCCAGACCGCCTCGTACGGCGATATTGCCGCGGCGGTGGGCCGGCCACGGGCGGCGCGGGCCGTAGGCGGCGTGCAGGCCAGCAACCCGATCTCGTTCATCATCCCGTGCCATCGCATCATCGGGGCGGACGGCGGCCTGGCGGGCTACGGCGGTTTTGGCGGGCTGGAAACGAAGCGCTGGTTGTTGAAACTAGAGGGACAGTCATTAGTGAGAAGTGATCAGGGATGATCGTTGTTTGCCGGTGTTGTTCACTTGTTAAAATCAACTTATGAAAATTCTCATTGGCACAGACGAAGCCAGCCCAGTGGTGGAGCATGTGGCCGCCTGGCTGCAGCAGCACGGCCACCAGGCCGAGCTGCTGCCCGTGGCGCTGTGGCCGCAGGCCGCCCGCCAGGTGGCGCAGGCGGTGGCCGGCGGCCAGGCGGATGAGGGCATATTGTTCTGCTGGACGGGCACGGGGGTAAGCATCGCCGCCAACAAGGTGCCCGGCATCCGGGCGGCCTTATGCGGCGATGCGGAAACGGCCCGCGGCGCACGGCTGTGGAACAATGCCAATATGTTGTGCCTCTCGCTGCGCACCACCACGGCGGCGCTGGCCAGCGAGATCTTGCAGAGCTGGTTCGGGACGCAGTATGTGCCCAACGCCAACGATGACGCCTGCTTGGCAGAGATCGAGTAAATAGTGAAACAGGGCGGGTCTACATTGTGTACAAAAAAAGAGGGACGGCTAGTGCCGTCCCTCTTTTTTGTACGTTGGAGTTCCTGTTCGGCTTACTTCTCAACAAAGATACGGAAGTCTGAAATGTAGGTGCCGGCTGGGTAGTCGCCGTAGCCATCGTTGAGCGCGGCGCTGTGCACAGTGGTCACCACCATGTGGTGCTCACCCGCCGGCCAATCGGTCATCAACACGGTCAGCAGGTTGCAGGGCAGGCTGGGATGGGATTCAAAGTCCAGCTCGTCGTTGGGAATGATCTCCCCATTGAGCTCGACGGTGATGGACATCTTGCCCCAGTTGTCTTCCAACTCTTCGGGGGTCGTGGTGCACCAGTAGTAACCGCCCACAATCGAGGTGGACTGGGGCAGAACGATGGTGTAGTTCAACGTGCCGGGCGTCTGGTGCTCGGCGTCGCTGTACTCTTCGCGGGCTACGTCAAACAGGGTCGGCACGCCGGCCTGCAATTGGGCCAGCGCGTTGTAGTCGCTGTTCAGCGCGGGCGGGCCGGAGGGTACTACCCCGGCGCCGGCCGGGTTGTCGAGCACGGCCACCGCGGCGTCCAGCAGCGGGTCGCCATCGCTGAACAGGGTTTCCTCGTTCACGGGCACGACCACATCCGGCACGACGCCCACATCCTCGATGATGATGTTGCCGTCCAGGTCCATCGGGCGGGCGATGGGGAAGCGCACGGTCATGCTGGGCATCTCAAAGTCCTTCACCCCGCCGCCCAGGCCACCGGTGGGATAGTGTCCCACGATGGTGGCGCGGTCCTGGATGGTCATGTCATGGGCGAAGAACTCGCACGCGCTGGAGCAGTTGGGCGAGACCAGCACGACGATCTTGCCGTGATACTGCATGTCCTCCGAGGGCGGATAGAGCATATCCGGCGTGTTGGGGTCAGTGTAAAAGTCACCCAGGCTTTCATCCCAGGCAGAGCCAAGGCCGATCGCCATTTCTTCGGTGAAGAAATAAGCCGCCATCTGGTCAGCCAGGAAGCCGAAGCCGCCGCCATTGTTGCGCATATCGATCACCAGGCCAGGAATCTCGTTGGCGTTGAGCGTATTGATCATGCGCTCCCACAGCTGGATGGTGAGCACTTCGTTGTCGAAGAAGGAGTAGATGGCGACATAGCCGTAGCCGCTGTCCAGAACTTCGAACTCGACCGGCAGCTCGAAGCCGGTCGTGGCGCCAAAGAAGGAGGACTGGTTGAAGCTGTCGTACTCGGCCTGCGAACGCACCACAGCCGTGGCCAGCGCCCCGCCGGGGTTCTGGTATTCGACGGTCACATCCGCCACTTGGGGGAAGCGCACCGCGTAGCGCAACTGCTGCAGGCGGCGAGTATGGTCAGTGCTGAAGGGCGACGACCAGGGGATGGAGCGGGAAACGGCATCATCGATCGGCTCGCCGTTCAGGCTGAAGATCTGGGCGCCGAGCTGAATGCCAGCGCTCTGGGCCGGGCCGTTGGGGGTGAGGTAGCTGACGATGACGCGGCCATCGCTGGTGTCACGGATGGACATACCCAGGCCGGTAGCGATGTCAATGTTGAACTGGTTGTTGAGTACATCCGGGAAAGAGAAGCCGATGTGACCATCCGGGATGGACCACAGAAAATCGCGCATGGCGAAGAAGTAGGCATCTTCGTCGTTCTGGGCTTCGGCCTGCTCGAAGCGCGGGCGGAACTCAGCATCCAGCGCATCCCAATCCAAGCCCTTGAGCTCGGTGAAGGCGTATTCCTGGCGCATCATGGTGATCATGGCGTCGAAGGCTTCGCCATAGGGCAGGTCTGAGAAATCGTCCAGCGCCGCGCCTTCCGGCTCCAGCAGGTCCATCACGACATGCTGCGAGCGGTCAAAGGTGAAGGGGTCGGTGTCCATATCCACCAGGGTGTAACCCTGGGGGATGCCGACGATGGGGTCATCCTCGGTGAAGAGCATGTTGTCGGCGCCAAAGCCGGAGGGGAAGCCCTGGGCATCATCCGGCGCATAGACCAGCAGTTTGCCGCCGATGTATTCGCGCTCGGTGGCGGCCTCTTCGCTGGTGCGCACCGAGGTGTAGGCGGTGGACCACCCACCGCCGCCGAGGTCGCGCTTCTCGAGGAAGGGATCGCCGAAGGCATTGGTCCAGTAGGCCGGCGCGAACACCAGCACGCCGCTGTCCTCCTCGCCGTCCTGGTCCACATCGCGGATGCCGCCCTGCGGCACGATGGGCAGCGAGATGCTGTAGGTGAAGGGCGAAATGTAGAAGTCTGAGGTGAGTTGACCCATCACTTGCGATTCCATCGGCATCAGGTAACCGCGGTCACGGTCAACGAAGCCAGCCTGGTCTTCAAGAATCACCAGCGGCTGGGCGACGCCATCGGTGAAGAAGGGATAGGTGTAGGTGAGCTCGCCGGTGATCGTGACCACCCCACCCTCGTCGTTCTGGATGGCGGCGGGCTCAAACCCGCCCGTGGGGGCGGGCGTGCTTTGGCCGGCAGAGCCACACGCGGCCAGGGTCAAAGCGATAACAAGCAACAGGAAATGGTAAGGGCGCATATCTCCTCCTTGGGAGTTGCAGGTGCGCCGGATTCTAGCACGCAGCGGTTACAGCGCCCTGCGCAAGGCCTGGCAAACGCGCTTACAATCCTGCTTATTCCCTCAGATGAAAGCCTTGCTTCCATGAAAGTTCTCATCGCAGACTCCCTCTCCCCCGAAGCCGTCAGGCGCCTGCAAGCCGCTGGCTTGCAAGCGGATGACCGCGCCGGGATCGATGCGGCCAAGCTGCTCAAGGCGCTGCCGGAGTATGCCGGGCTGATCGTACGCAGCCGCACCAAGGTGACCGCCGAGCTGCTGGCCGCCGCCCCCAACCTGAAGGTCGTGGGCCGGGCCGGCGTGGGCGTAGACAATATCGATCTGGCGGCGGCCGCAGCCCACAACGTGGCCGTAGTGAACACGCCGGTCTCCACCAGTGTGGCAGTGGCGGAGCTGACCCTGGCGCTAATGCTGGCCCTGGTGCGCAGCGTGCCGCGGGCGGACGCCAGCATGAAGGCCGGCGAGTGGGACAAAAAGTCGTTCCAGGGCGCCGAGCTGGCCGGCAAGACGCTGGGCATTCTGGGCATGGGCAACATCGGCGCTCAGGTCGCCCGGCGAGCGGCCGCCTTCGATATGACCGTGCTGGGCTTTGACCCCTTTCTGGACGATGCCACCATCCAGACCCGCGGCGCCCTGGCAGCCAAGCTGGATGAGGTCTACAGCCGCAGCGATGTGCTCAGCCTGCACCTTCCGCTGCTGCCGGATACACGCGGCATGATCGGCGAAGCCACCTTTGACAAGATGAAGCGCGGCGTGTACCTGGTATGCGCAGCGCGCGGCGGCGTGATCGACGAAGACGCGCTGCTGAACGCGCTGACCCGCGGCCAGGTGGCCGGGGCGGCGCTGGACGTGTTCGCCCAGGAGCCGCCGGGCGCGACGGCGCTGGTGGCGCACCCGCGCGTGATCGCCACGCCGCATATGGGCGCCCAGACCGCCGAGGCGCAGACCCGGGCCGCGCTGGACGTGGCCGACGAGGTGGCCAACGCCCTGCTGGGCAAGCCGCTGCGCTGGCAAGTGAAATGAAAGCAACCACAAGACACAAAGGACACGAAGATCTAAGCAAAAGAAATAACTTTGTGCTCTTTGTGACTTTGTGGTGAATGTTTGCATACAAACCAGATCTAGAAGGAGAAGCAATGAGCAAAGAACTGGAACAACTGAAAGAGATCCTGGGCGAGATCTCTGACATCAACAACGCCAGCGCCGTGCTGGGTTGGGATCAGCAGACCTACATGCCGCCCATGGGCGCCGAAGCCCGCGGCCAGGCCCAGGGCACGCTGGACAAGCTGGCCCACGAGAAGTTCACCTCGGCCGAGGTGGGCAAGCTGCTGGACGCCCTCGAGAAGCAGGTGGGCGACTGGGATCCGGACTCGGATGAGGCCCGGCTGGTGACCGTCACCCGCCGCCACTTCGACAAGGACACCAAGGTGCCCAGCAAGATGGTCTCCGAACGCGCTGAGCTGACCACGATGGGCAATCAGGCCTGGCAGGAAGCCCGCATGAAGTCCGAGTTCCCCATCTTCGAGCCGCACCTGGAGAAGCTGGTGGACTGGGCGCGCCGCTTCGCTGAGCTGTATGCGCCGTACGATCACGTTTACGACCCGATGCTGGATATTTACGAACCGGGCATGAAGGCTGCCGAGGTCAAATCGATCTTTGATGACATCCGCCCCAAGCAGGTCGAACTGATCAAGCGCATCTCGGAAGCGCAGCAGGTGGATGACTCCGTGCTGCACCAACCCTTCGATGAAAAGGGCCAGTGGGACTTTGGCGTTGGCGTTGTGACCGATTTCGGCTATGACTGGAAGCAAGGCCGCCTGGACAAAACCACCCACCCGTTCCAGACCACGCTGGGCTGGGGAGACCACCGCATCACGACCCGCGTGTATCCCGATTTCTTCAACCCGTACTTCTTCGGCACGCTGCACGAGGCTGGCCACGCCATGCACGCCCAGGGTGTCGCCGAGAGCTTGAAGCGCACGCCGCTGTACAACAGCCCCTCGCTGGCGATCGGCGAATCGCAGTCACGCATGTGGGAGAACCTGGTGGGCCGCTCCAAGCCTTTCTGGGAGCACTACTTCCCCAAACTGCAGAAAGTCTTCCCTGAGCAGTTGAAGGGCGTAGATGTGGATACCTTTTACAAGGCCATCAACAAGGTGGCGCCGTCTTACATTCGTGTGGAGGCCGACGAAGCCACCTACAACCTGCACATCATGCTGCGCATGGAGCTGGAAATGGCCATCATGGAAGGCGAGGCCGAGGTCAAGAAGCTGCCCATGTACTGGAGCGATCTGTTCACCAAATACCTGGGCGTGACCCCGCCCAACGACAAGGAAGGTGTGCTGCAGGATGTGCACTGGTCGTTCGGCTTGATGGGCTACTTCTCCACCTATGCGCTGGGCAACCTGGTCTCGGCCCAGCTGTGGGAAGTGATCGGGCGAGACATTCCGGACATCGAGGGCAAGATCCGTTCGGCGGAGTTTGCCCCGCTGCTCCAGTGGCTGAACAAGCACGTGCATGCGCCGGGCGCCAAATTCGAGCCGCAGGAGATGGTGCAGCGCATCACCGGCTCCAAGATCAATGGCGATGCATACATC
This sequence comes from Anaerolineales bacterium, assembly GCA_019454165.1. Lineage (GTDB taxonomy): Bacteria > Chloroflexota > Anaerolineae > Anaerolineales > UBA11579 > JAMCZK01. The sequence continues at coordinate 1,978,401 of CP075367.1, forward strand.
CGCTACCTGGAAAAGAAGTTCACCGACATCTACGGTCTGTAGGATCTTGCAGTTCAATGAACAAAGAGCCGGCGCAATGCCGGCTCTTTGTTTATGGCGGCTATTCGCTATCAGGTATCATATGCGCTCTATGGCCAGCATTCTCTTCGTGGACGACGAGCCCTTGACGCGCAAACTGCTGACGCAGGCCGCCACCATCATGGGCCACCAGGCGATCACAGCCGGTAACGAAGAGGAAGCTCTGCGCCTGGCCCAGGAAGCGCGTCCCGACCTGATCGTGACGGATGTGAACCTGAACGGCCGCCGCAGCCTGCAAATGATCCAGCAGCTGCGCAGCCTGCCCGAGACCAGCAACATCCCGATCGTGACGCTCTCGGCGCTCAATCTAAGCGAAATTCAGTCTGAGGCGCGCGCTAGCGGCGCGGTAGCCTCGCTGGAAAAACCCATTCGACTGCAAGAACTGTTAGAGGTAATTGGTGAGTACGCCCCACAAAAGTAACCCCCTGCGCGTGGTTGTGATGCATGGCGACCAGACCGGGGAAGAATTGATGCTGGAAACCCTGCGCGTGGCTCAGGCGCTGGGAATCGACTTTGACTTTCAGGATTTTGACCTGAGCCTGGCCAACCGCGAAGCCACCAACAATGAGGTGGTGCACGCGGCCGGCAACGCCATGCTGGAATGCGGCTACGGCTTGAAGGCCGCCACGATCACGCCGGAAACCGGCACCCTGGGCAGCCCCAACGCCATCCTGCGCAATGCGATGAAGGCGCAGGTGATCCTGCGCACCGGCCGCCGCATCCCCAATGTGCTGCCGGTGGCCGGCGTGCACGCCCCGATCGCGGTGGCGCGCATGGCGGTGGAAGACGCCTATGGCGCCAAGGAATGGCGTGAGACGGTGGACGGCGACGAGGTCGCCTACCGCACCTCGCAGATCCACCGCTCCACCTGCCAGGCCGTGGCCGAGTTTGCCTTTTTGTACGCCAAGAAGAACGGCGCTACTGTGTTCGGTGGGCCGAAGTTCACCGTGAGCCCGGTGTACGAAGGCATGTTCAAGGAAGAGATGGACGCGGCCTCCCGCCGCCACCCGGATGTTGAGTACCGCCCGCTGCTGATCGACGCCACGCTGGCGCTGCTCTTGCAAGCCAACGGGCAGGCGCTGGTGATCCCGGCCATGAACCGCGACGGCGACCTGCTGTCTGACCTGATCCTGCAGATGTTCGGCAGCATCGCCGGTTCGGAGAGCCTGGTGCTGGCGGTCGACAACGAGACCCAGAGCGTGAAAGCCGTCATGGCCGAGGCGCCGCACGGCACCGCCCCCGCCCTGGAAGGCAAAGACATTGCCAACCCGATGGGCATGATCCTGGCGCTGGGCGCGCTGCTGAGCTATGTGCCCGGCAAAGCCTACGAGCGCGCCTCGCGCGCCATCTACGAAGCCGTGTTCGAAGCCATCCACAATGGGCATGCCACCACCGACCTGGGCGGGCATCTCGGCACCAAAGCCTTCACGGACGAGATCATTCAACGCGTAGGCACCAAACTTGAAGTGTGGTCTTCGCTTTCCTAAGTCTGCAAGCATATGGGCGGCGCTCAGCCTGCTGATCCTGGCAGGCTGCGCCGCGCCGCCCGCCCCCGCCACCCCAACCGAAGCCATAAGCACGCCGAGTCCGGTTTTGCCATCGGCAACCGTAGCGCCAGCCACTGCAACAGAAATTGCAGATAATAATAATTATGCAATCTCAATTGCAGACATTTACATCCTCTCACCCGGCGATAGTTCGCAGGTCACCTCCCCCATCCAACTGACTGCTTGCCTGCAGCCGGGTACAGATGGCCGCGTGATCGTGGAACTGCGCGATGAGGCCGGCCGCATCCTGGCTCGCCAGATCCACGCGATCGAGACAACGGATCTGAACATCGAGCTGGCCTTTGAGGTCAGCCGGCCACCCCTGCCGGCCCAACTGAGCGTGCGTACGCTGGACGCCTATGGGCGCACGCAGGCGCTCAACTCCGTCGAGCTTACGCTATTGAGCGAAGGCCCGGCGACGATCGTGCCGGGCAGCGAGCAGGCCCACATCACATTGAACCAGCCAGCGGACGGGCAAAGCGTGCCAGCGAATCTAATCGCGGTGAGCGGGACGACTTACGTAGCAGACACGCGCCCGCTCAGCATCCAGCTCATCACCCGTGAGGGCCGGGTGCTGGCCGCCCGCGAGGTGTACCCGCAGGGCGAACTGAGCCGCCCGGCGATCTTCGAGACCGTGCTGGCTGTGAGCATATCTGAGCCGACCTGGGTGCAGATCGCGGTGAGCGCGCCCGGGCGCAACAATGCCGGCCCGGCGCATTTTATTGCAGTGGAGGTTTTGCTGGAGCCGTGAGCTCTAGCCCATCAGAATGCGGTAGATCGCCTGCATAGGCTCCCACACCAGATAGCCAAGCACATCAATTCCCAAACGGGGCAGCAAGAAGATGGTGCCAAGCAGGATCAGCGAGCCATACGGGCGGATGGTTTCCATAAAGGCTTTGCCGCTGGGGGGCAGAAAGTAAGTAAGGATCTTTTCGCCATCCAGCGGGAAGATGGGCAGCAGATTAAACAGCATCAGCAGCAAGTTGATGAACACAAAAGCCTGCAGCAACTGGAAGGGGCTCGGGAACAGCGCGCCGGGCGCAGACATAGCCACCAGCCCCAGCTGATACGGAATGGCCGCCAGAATGGCCAGGAGCAAGTTGCTGGCCGGGCCAGCCAAGGCCACCAGCATCATGGCGGCCGGGTGGCGGCGCTCCAGGATGGCCGGGTTGACCAGCACCGGCTTGGCCCAGCCGAAGCCGGCCACGATGAGCAGCAGCGAGCCCAGCGGGTCCAGATGCGCCAGCGGGTTGAGGGTCAGGCGGCCCATCGAGCGCGGCATCGGGTCGCCGAAGCGGTCAGCGGTATAGGCGTGGGCGAACTCGTGCACGGTGAAAGCCACGACCAGCACGATGATACGGGCGACCAGATCGGATACGGTGAGATCGAACATGCAGGAATTATAGCGGCGGCCGCCAAAAACCCGCGTGATACCATTCCGGCACTATGCTGCCTGAGCTCAAGTTGGATGATGTTGTGCGTCTGCGCAAAGTGCACCCCTGCGGCAGCACAGATTGGAAGGTCGTGCGCTTGGGCGCGGATATTGGCCTGTTGTGCCTGGGCTGCGGGCGGCGCGTGCTGCTGGAGCGGCGCCAACTGGCCCACCGCATAAAAAAGATCCTCAACGAAGAAGAAAAACCGAAGTAGTCTTGGCCCAAATGGCGACTTTATTTCTCGTAGCCACCCCGATCGGAAACTTGGAAGATATGAGCCCGCGGGCGGTACGCGTGCTGAAAGACGTACGCCTGATCGCAGCCGAAGACACGCGCCACAGCAAAAAACTGCTGACGCATTTTGATATTCATACGCGCATCACCAGCTACTACGAGCACAACCAAAAACACAAACTGGAGCCGGTGCTGGCTGCCCTGGCCGAGGGCGACGTTGCCCTGATCTCGGATGCGGGTACGCCGGGCATCAACGACCCCGGCTACCTGCTGGTGCAGGCGGCGTTGGCGGCCGGGCACCAGGTGAGCCCGGTGCCGGGGCCGAGCGCGCCGCTAGCGGCGCTGGCGGCCAGCGGCCTGCCTACCGACCACTTCGTATATCTGGGCTATTTGCCCCAGAAAGTCAGCGAACGGCAGCGCGCCATCCAGGCCGCCGCCGCCCTGCCCTACACGCTGATCTGGCTGGAGAGCCCGCACCGTCTGCAAGCCGCCCTGGCCGACCTGCACAGCGTGCTGGGCGAACGCCAGATCGCCGTGGCGGCCGAGCTGACCAAGCTGTACGAGCGCTTCTTCCGCGGCACGCTGAGCGAAGCGGCCGCCTTCTACGCCAAAGAGCCGGCCCGCGGCGAATTCACGCTGGTGGTGGCCGGCGCGGCGCAGGCGGAGCAAAGCTGGGATGAAGAGCAAGTAAAATCAGTGCTGCGCGCCGGGCTAGAGGACACGCCGCCCTCGCAACTCGCAAAACAAGTCGCAGCCGAGACCGGCTGGCCGCGCAGCCAGGTATATGCGCTGCTGGAGCAACTCCGCAAGGAAGACAACACCGATGAATCTAAATGACCTCGAGCAACTGAAGACACTCGACCCCGAGAACATGATCGGGCATATCAATGGCCTGCCAGACCAGTTGGCAGCCGCCTGGGCACTGGGGCAAAGCCTGCCGCTGCCCGAACGCCAGGGCATAAAGCAGATCGTCGTTGCCGGCATGGGCGGCTCCGCCATCGGCGCGGACCTGTTGGCCGCCTACGGCGAGCCGCTGCTCAAGGCCAGCCTGACCACCCATCGCGACTACGGCCTGCCCGCCTGGGTCAACAGCGAAACGCTGGTCGTATGTTCCTCGCACTCCGGCAATACCGAAGAGACTCTTGAGGCGTACGCAGCCGCCAAGGCTGCCGGCAGCCAGATCCTGGTGGTATGCACCGGCGGCATCCTGGCCGAGCTGGCCCGCAAGGATGGCCTGCCGCTGTGGCAGTTCGACCACAAGGGCCAGCCGCGTACTGCGGTTGGCTATTCGTTCGGGCTGCTGCTGGCGCTGGTGGCCCGCTTGGGCCTGCTGCCCGACCCGGCCGCCGAAGTGGCCGATGCTGTCGCGGCCATGAAGGCCCAGCAAGCCAATTTTGTCGCCGAGGTGGCCGACACCAGCAACCCGGCCAAGCGCATGGGCGGCCAGTTCGTAGGCCGCTGGGTGACGGTGTACGGCGCCGGCCTGATGGCGCCGGTCGCCCGCCGCTGGAAGGCGCAGATCAACGAGAACTCCAAGGCGGCCGCCAGCTTTGAGGTCATCCCCGAAACCAATCACAACGCCCTGCAGGGCCTGATGCAGCCTGAGGCGCAGTTCAACGCCAGCATGGCGCTGTTCCTATCCGCTGCGCACGACCACCCGCGCAACCAGCGCCGCACGCAGCTGACCCGCACGGCGGTGATGGTGGAGGGCCAGAACACCGACATGATCATGGCCACGGGCGATACGCGCATGGCCAACCTGTGGACCGCGTTGCACTATGGGGATTATGTGAGCTTCTATTTGGCGATGGCGTATGGGTATGACCCCACGCCGGTGCCTGCGTTGGCCGCGTTCAAGAACGAGATGGCGGGGTAGACCGGGTTATTCCCCGATCCACTCAACGATCGTCGCTTCGCCCTGCCCCACACCCACGCACATCGTCGCCAAGCCGTAGAACGGCCGCTTCGCCTCCGGAGCGCGGCGGCGCATCTCATGCAGCAGCGTGGTGAGGATGCGGGCGCCTGAGCAGCCCAGCGGATGACCCAAAGCGATCGCCCCGCCGTTGACATTGGTGATCTCTTCGCTAATGCCCAGCTCGCGCAGCACGGCCAGGGATTGCACAGCGAACGCCTCGTTTAGCTCGACCAAGCCAATATCTTCGATACTCAGACCAGCACGCAAGAGCGCCTTGCGCACCGCGGGCACCGGGCCGATGCCCATGGTGCGCGGCGGCACGCCGGCCGCCGCCGAGGCCACCACGCGGGCCATCGGCTTCAGGCCCAGCGCATTGGCCTTGGCCGCGCTGGTGAGCAGCAGAGCCGATGCGCCATCATTAAGGCCGGAGGAATTGCCCGCGGTGACCGTGCCATCCTTACGGAAGGCCGGGCGCAGCTTGGCAAGACTTTCCAGGCTGGTATCGCGGCGGGGGCGCTCATCAGTGTCGACAATCACGGGGTCGCCTTTGCGCTGAGGTACCGACACCGGCAATATCTCATCCTTGAAGCGCCCGGCATCCATCGCAGCGAGGGCACGCTGGTGGCTTTGCAGCGCGAAACGATCCTGCTCCTCGCGCGAGATCGGTTTCTCGTCGTACAGGTTCTCGGCCGTCTCCCCCATCGAGTCGTTGCCGTAAGCGTCTTTTAGTTTCTGGTTGGGGAAACGCCAGCCGAGCGTGGTGTCCCACATGGTGACATTGCCATACTCGTAGGCCTGGGCAGCCTTGGCGACGGAATACGGCGAGCGGGTCATGCTCTCCACGCCAGCCGCAATATACACATCCCCCTCGCCGGCTTTGATAGCGCGGGCCGCCAGGTTGACTGCGTTCAAGCCCGAGGCACACAGGCGGTTGACGGTGACAGCCGGCACTTCCACCGGCAGGCCAGCCAGCAGCACGGCCATGCGGGCCACGTTGCGGTTGTCCTCGCCGGCCTGATTGGCACAACCCATGATGACTTCTTCGATCTGGCTCGGATCAATGCCGGTGCGCTCGACCAGTCCTTTGAGGACGAGGCCTGCCATATCATCCGGCCGCACCGCGGCCAGGGAGCCGCCCAGTGCGCCGATGGGCGTACGGACGCCATCTATGATCACAGCTTCGTTCATCGCAAGTTCTTTCATCGTCATAGGATTATAGCTTCGCAGTCTTCGTCAACTCTCAGACCGGCTTCTGTGCCAGCAGGCCGATAAAGGTGCCGAAGAGATAGGACGTCTCGCGTACCGGCTGCAGGCCGGCGCCCGCCAGCAGGCTGCGCAGCTCCGCCCGGCCATACACACGGCCGAGCCAGGCGCGGGTACGCGGCGAAGGCAGCATGCGCAGCAGCCCGGCAACGCCGTGGCGGCTGGGCACACCCACGAACACCAGCCCGCCCGGCTTGGCCAGGGCGGCCATGCTGGCCACGGCCTCCTGCGGGGGGTCGATCTCCTCGATCGAGGAGGAATTCCACACCAGGTCAAGCGAGTTTGCTTGCAGGGCGGGTTTGAACAGGTCGGTCAGCAGAAAAGAAGCGGAAAAGCCGGCGATGTTTGCCTGGGTGTAGTCCTCCAGGTTCAGGTCGGCGGCGATGCTGAGGGCAACGCCGGGCTGGCTGGCGAGCAGGTGGGCGGCGAAGCCGCTGCCGCAGGCCACCTCCGCCAGGCGCAGCCCTTGCCGGCCAGCCAGTGCATGGCGGGCCAGGAAGCTCACCAGGCCCTTGTTCATTTGCAGGCGCAGCCACTGGTATGGGCGCGTCGCTTCTAGACGATGCAGCCAGATGCGCTCAGCCATGCAGCATCAATCCCGCCCGGTGATAAAACGCAGGCGCAGACTAAAGATGCGCAAGATGTAGCGCAAGCCGGTGATAAAGAAGCTGATGAGCGAAGGCGCAGACTTGGAAATGCCTACGCTGCGATCCCGGAAATACCAGCCCACCTCTTTGATCTTGAGGCCGGCGCGATGGGCGTCGTAGATAAATTCAATGAAATAGTCACCGTATCCAAAGGGAATAAAGGTGACGTAGTCGAACACTTCACGGCGAATGGCGATGAAGCCACTGTCGTAATCCCGCACGGCATTGTTGAGCACGATCCGCGCCAGGGCGTTGATGGCGCGGCTGGCCAGGGTGCGCAGCGGATGGCGGTTGTCGCTGCCGCCCTCGACGTAGCGCGAGCCAATGGCGATGTGATATTCGTCGAGCTGCTCGATCAGCTGGTTCATCACGGCGGCCGGCATGGTCATATCCGCATCCATCCAGCCCAGAATGTCGCCCTCGGCCTCGAGGATGCCGCGGTGGAAGGCGGCCGCCAGCCCGCGCGCCTTGCGGCGGATCAGGCGCAGGCCGGGGTAGTCCAGGCCGGCGACCACATCCGCGGTGCCATCCGGCGAGGCATCATCCACCACGATGACTTCGAGCGGAGCTTCGATGTTGGCGTACAAGGACTCCACCAGGTCGGCGATGTGCTCTTTCTCGTTGTAGGTGGGCACAATGATGGAAACGCGGCTGTTCTTGGGGCGCATAGCGCACCATTATAAAGGCGCAATTATTTTTGCGCTCAGGCCGTATACTTCGCTGCGGAGCGTACATGTCCATTCCATATCTTGGTGAAATTGCCGGCCTGGCCACTGCGGTCTTCTTCGCAGGCGGGGCGTCGTTCTTTACATTGAGCTCGCGCCTGGCGGGCTCACAGGTGGTGAACCGCACGCGCCTGCTGGTGGCGACGCTGATCCTGCTCGGGCTGCACCTGCTGCTCTACGGAAGCCTCATCCCCGAGGCCAGCAGCGAGCGCTGGATCTGGCTTGGCCTGTCGGGCGTGATCGGTCTCTCACTCGGCGACGCAGCCCTGTTCCAGGCCTTTGTGCAGTTGGGCACCCGCCTGACCATGCTGGTGTTCAGCACCGCTCCGGTGGTGGCCGCCGTTCTCGGCTACTTCCTGTTTGGCGAGACCCTGAATGCGGTGCAGATCCTCGGCATGCTGCTTGGGCTCGGCGGCGTGGTCTGGGTGGTGTCCGAGCAGGAGGGCGAGCAACGCAGCCGCTCGGAGCAACGTGTGTATCTGTACGGGCTGCTGTTTGCCTTCCTGGCCGCGCTGGGGCAGGCTCTGGGCGCCATAACCGCCAAGTACGGCCTGGCGGGAGATTTCCCCGCGCTGTCGGCCCAGGTGCTTCGCATGCTGGCCGCGACCACAAGCATTTGGCTGTTCACTATGCTGCGCGGCCAGGCAGCCAGCACCTTCACCACCTTGCGCGCGCAGCCCAAGGCCTTCGGCCTGCTCGTGATCGGCTCGCTGTTCGGGCCGGTGAGCGGCGTGTGGCTGTCTTTGGTGGCGATCCAAAATACTGAAGTGGGCGTGGCCAGCACCCTTATAGCGATGGTGCCGATCTTCCTGCTGCCGATCGGGTACTTTGTGTTCAAGGAAAAGTTGAGCCCGCGCGGCATCCTGGGCACAGTCGTCGCGCTGGCCGGCGTGGCCATCCTGTTCCTGGCATGACCGTATAATGACGCGCATGCCCTCCCCCAACCTGACCCACCCCCTCTCTGGCGTATATACCGCGGCGGTGACTCCGCTCACGGCGCAAGGCACGCTTGACCTGGCCGCCTGGCCCGGCTTGCTCAGCTTCTTCGCCGAGCGCGGCGCCCATGGCGCCCTGCTGCTCGGCACCACTGGCGAAGGCACCAGCTTTTCTGTCGCCGAGCGCATCAGCATCTTCACGGCTGCGGCGGCCAGGCGGCCCGCAGAGTTCCGCCTACTGGCAGGCACGGGTACGCCCAGCCTCACCGAGACGATCGGCTTGAACCAGGCTGCATTCGAACTGGGCTTTGAAGCCGTGGTCGTGCTGCCGCCCTATTTCATGCGCAATGCCAGCGAGGATGGCCTGTTCGACTGGTACAGCCAGGTGATCGAGCGCAGCGTGCCCGAGGGCGGCTGGCTGCTGGGCTATCACATTCCGGCGGTGAGCGGCGTGCCGCTGCCGCTGAGCCTGCTGCAGCGCCTGCAGGCCGCCTACCCCACGCGCTTCGCCGGGCTGAAGGACTCGACCGGCGATCTGGCATCGGCGGTGGCCTACGCCGAAGGGCTGCCGGGCTGCGCGGTGCTGGTGGGCAACGACAAGCTGATGACCAGCGGCATGCAAGCCGGTGCGGCCGGCTGCATCACGGCCCTGGCCAACCTGCGCTGTGCCGAGCTGCGCGCAGTCTATGAAGGCTTCTTATGGGGCAAGGATGCCAGCGCGCACCAGGCTACGTTGGATGCGGCCCGCACCGCCATGGATGCGGTGCCGCCCGCCCCGGCTTACCTGAAGGCCATGCTGCACACCCAGCACAACTTCCTGCAATGGCCTGTGCGCAGCCCGCTGCAGGACCTCACGCCAGAGCGTGCACAGCAATCGGCGGACGCTCTGCTAGCCCTGCCGGCTTAGCGCAGCCTTATTCGCGAACATAGTCCGCCGGAACGGTGAACACTTCCGCATCGATGGGTTCATCGAACGCGATGGACGTCATGCGGAAGTCGACATAGCCAGCCAATTCAAAGCGCAGGATCACGCCAGTAGCCTGATCGATCCACGCCAGGCTCGTAGCGTCTTCAGATACATATTCGACCTTCCAGACCTTCCGTCCCAGCCAGTCTTCTTCACCCAATACGGAGTGTGTGCCATGCACCTGTGATTGTTGTGGAAACCAATGCGGATACAGATACTGAGGAACCGGCGACATGATCAGCATAGAAAAGGGATGGATGACCGCAACAGGGTCGGGGTCACTCTCATCAGGAGCGTCAAACACGCTCAGGTCAAACGCAAAAGCCGGAAGCGGGCCGCGTGTGTAGCTTTTGGCAGCCGTGTTGATCTCGTAGATGTACGTACCATCGCTCATCCATACATCGTAGACAGGCGCAACATCGGCTTCAATGGAGGCAAAGCGGGCCGAGGCGGGCTGCGACACTACAAATTCCTGCACATATTCTTGCTGCTGGCCAGCAGGGCCAGTCCACACAATGACGGCTTGGCCCTGAACAGTTTGCCAGCGGGTGTGGCTGGTGGCGACAACATCCAGCACTTCGTCAATGTTCGCAGTTGGAGCGGCAGCGCCTACCGTACAGGCCGAAAGCAAAATTCCGATCGAGGCCAGCGCAACCTTCACGCCAATTGCCACCCTTGCCCGGTAGAACGGGATCCTGTGTTGCTTCATCGCATAACTCCTTTCGTATGCAATAGCAGGCCAGTACCTTATCCCGTCAGGGTAGCAACGTCAACGTGGGTCTAAGCTGATTCTCTAACTACCAACACCGAGGGCAGCACCTTGGTCAACGGCTTTTCGGGTTCACCATCGATCAGCTGCATAAGCATATCAACCGCCTGGCTGCCCAGCTCTGCAATGGGTTGCGCAATGGTGGTGAGCGCCGGTTTATAGCCGGCGGCAAAGGGCGCATCGTCAAAACCCACCACGGCCACATCCTCAGGCACGCGCTGGCCCTGCTCACGCAGGTAGCGGATAGCACCCACCGCCATGGCGTCGTTGGCGGCGAACACGGCATCCGGCCGATGCGCAGCGAGCTTGCTCATCGCCGCGTAGCCTCCTTCCTCGACAAAGCCTCCTTCGGCGATCAGGTTCTCGTCCGCCTCAATGCCCGCGTCAGCCAACGTGGCTCGATAGGCCTCGAGACGTGTTCGGCTTACCAAACTCCCTTGAACACCGGTGATGGTGGCGATCCGCTTGCGGCCGATGTGGATGAGATAGTTGACCGCCTGGCGGGTGCAATCCTCATTGTCAATATCCACAAAACTGACCGGCAGGCTGTTCGGATAGCTTCCGATGAGCACAAAAGGGATCTTCGATTGATGCAAGGCGGCCACGATCGGGTCACGGTCCTGCAGAGATGACACAATCACCCCATCCAGAAGGTCATTGCTAAGGATCTGGGTAATGCTTCTGCGTTCGCGCTCAGGCTCGCCCAGCCAAAGCATCACAGAATGGTTGAGACGGTTGCAATGGTTGGTCACGCTTTGGACAAGGATCGGGAAGAAAGGCTCAACAAACAGGCTGGCAACCCGGATGGGGATGACCAGGCCAATGATGCCAGTGCGCCCACCCGCCAGCTTGCGGGCCGCCCGGTTGGGCACATAGTTGTTTAGCGTGATGACTTCAAGCACACGCTGGCGCGTGCGTTCGTTTACGTTGGGGTCATTATTGATCACCCGAGAAACTGTGGAACGAGATACGCCTGCTTGTTTGGCAATTTCTTCGATCCTGCTCATTGCGCCCCAATTCTGAACCTGGCTGCATTGTGTTCGATGAATTGTAATCCTCTGCTCTGTCACAACTGTGGTTGAATCGGCTGATGGCTGGCAAATCGACTGAGGTTGTGATCTGCGGGGCGGGCATCCTGGGCATCAGCGCCGCCTATACGCTGGCGCAGCGCGGCGTCAAGGACATCGTGATCGTGGACGAGCGGCCGCCGCTCACACTCACTTCGGACAAGTCCAGCGAGTGCTACCGCAACTGGTGGCCCGGCCCGGGCGATGCGATGGTGCAGCTCATGAACCGCAGCATCACCTTGATCGAGGAGCGCGCCGCAGCCTGCAACAACATGTTCAAGCTCAACCGGCGCGGCTATCTATATGTCACGACCGACCCGGGCCAGGCCGCCGGGCTGCGGACCGCCGCGGCTGAAGCCGCCAGCCTGGGCGCCGGTAGCCTGCGTGAGCATACCGCCGGCTCGGCCAGCTACGTTCCGCACCACGCCGAGGGCTTCGAAGGCCCGGATGGCGCCGACCTGCTCACGGATGCCGCCCTGATTCACAAGCACTTCCCGTACCTGGCAACCGAGACCGCTGCGGTGCTGCATGTGCGCCGCGCCGGCTGGCTGAGCGCGCAAAGCTACGGCATGTGGATGTGGGAGCAAGCCCGCTCCGCCGGCGTGCAGCTCATCACCGGCCGCGTGGCGTCCGTGGAAACGGCGGGCGGGGCCGTTTCAGGTGTGAGCCTGGCGGATGGCACCCAGATCAGCGCCGGCACATTCATCAACGCTGCAGGGCCATATCTTGGCCAGGTGGGTAGCCTGCTTGGGCTGGACATCCCGGTCTACAACGAGCTGCACCTCAAAGCCGCTTTCAATGACCACCTGGCGGCCGTAGGCCGCGACGCGCCGCTGGTGATCTGTGCCGATGAGCAGGAGCTGCCCTGGAGCGAAGACGAACGCGCCATGCTGGCCGAGGACGCGCAAACCGCCTGGCTGCTGGAGCGGCTGCCCTCCGGCGCCCACACTCGCCCCGAGGGCGACGCGGCCGCCCAGAGCATCCTGATCCTATGGGATGTGCACAACGAGAAAGTCGAGCCTACCTTCCCCATTGCGGAGGATGGGCTGTACGCCGAAACCGCCATCCGCGGCCTGGGGCGCATTCTGCCGGGAATGCGTGGCTACCTGGAGCGCATGCCGCGCCCCAGCGTGGATGGCGGCTATTACACGAAGACGCAGGAGAACCGCCCGCTGGCCGGCCCGCTGAGCGTGCCCGGCGCGTATGTCATCGGCGCAGCATCCGGCTACGGCATCATGGCCGCTGCCGGCCTGGCGGAACTGCTGGCCGGGCACATTACCGGAGCACAGTTGCCGGAGTACGCGCCGCTGTTCAGCCTGGAGCGCTACGAGGATCCGGGCTACCAGGCGCTGCTGACGAACTGGGGCGAGAGCTGGCAGTTGTAAAGTAGCAGAGTTGTGTTTAGCCAGCCCACAGATCGAACGAGAACAGGGCTGTCATAATGCTCATCAGCAATAAGCTGACCATGCTCCACGAGCGGTCAAAGGCAGCCTGCTTGCCCGCCCGGGCCAGCAGCAGGAACACTGGCGGGATGACCAGGATATAGCGGTACATGCCCTGCGCCTGGCCACTGGTGAACGACAGGAATACCGCCGCCAGACCAAACAGCGCCAAGTCAGGGTGACGGCGCAACCCGACCAGGCAGGCGATGAAGCCAAACAGGATGCCGGCCAGCTCCAGTGAATAATAGGCCGAAGATTGCGAAACCCCGGCCCGCAGAATATCGAGAACAACGCCCCAGTTGTAGGAGGTCTTGCCCCACTCCAGCAGGCCGCGGCCAAACCACACATCCTCCACGATGGTGAAGGCCTGCCCATAGTATGAAATGCGCCAGAACGCAAACGCGAGCAACGGCGCAGCGGCCAGCAGCAGGCTGCGAGCCGCCGGCCACGAGAAATTCTTGGGCATCAGTTGCTTCCACGCCCCGCTGCGAACCCAGTGATAGAGCATGGGCAGGGCCAGCAGCACCCCCACGGCGCGGGTATAGGTAGCCAGCACCGCCAGCAAGGCGGTCCAGCCGAACTGGCCGCGGCGGGCAAGCAGCAGCGACCAAAAAGCCAGACCCACGAACAAGCCTTCGGTATAGATCTGCGCCAGGAAGAAGCCACTGGGAAAGATAACCAGATAGAAGGCCGCCCGCAGTCCGCCGTCCTCGCCCAATTCATCCTTGGCAAGCTGATACAGCGCCAGCATGCCGGCCAGCGTGCCGAGCAGCGAGACGGCCACGCCGGCCAGCGTCGCGGTGGCGATCGGCGCCATGCCCAGCAGGCTCAACGGCAGGCTCACGGTGCGGATGGCGAGCGGATACAGCGGGAAGAAGGCCATGCTCATCGAGAGACGATCGCCAGGGCTGGCGACCGCCGGGGCCGTGAAGGGCCAAAAGCCGAGTACGGCATCCTCGGCATCGAAGTAGCCATTCACGCGGCGGATATTGTCGGAGTGATAGCCTTCCAGCGCAATGCCCAGATAGAACTCCGAGTCCCACGACACATGCGTGTTGAGAAAAGGCTCATTCAGATACAGCTTGTCATCCTGAGCGCCGGCGCGAGTCTCCTGCGGTGTCCACTCGATGGCGTAATCAGGGCGGGCCAACTCCAGGCGGGCGGGCAGGTAGGCCTGAAAACCCAGGATGGCCACCACCCAGCCCAGCCAGATCAAAGCCACCGTGCGGTGGCCAGTGTCTTGAAAGAATGTACGCATAGCTCCTCACCAAAGGCCAAACTATACACCAAGCGGCTTGACATTCATGCACTTAGCCTGTATCCTCTTGCGGTCTTATCCAACTATCGCTATTCAGCAGTCGCTGCTGTTCTGCGCCAACACTTGGCAACGTTGTCTTGAACTCAGTCTGGACCCGCCACACTCGGCGGAACACCCCATAGACTTCTGAATACAAAGGAATATTGTGAAATTTACTGAGTTCAACCTTGATTCGCGTCTGTTGAAGGGCATTCAACGCGCCGGCTACGAGCTGGCCACGCCCATTCAGGAACAGGCCATCCCCGTTGCCATTGACGGGCAAGACATCATTGGCACCGCCCAAACCGGCACCGGCAAGACGGCTGCGTTCGTGCTGCCGATCCTCAACACGCTGCTCAACGGGCCGCGCAACCAGGCGCGGGCGCTGATCGTGACGCCGACGCGTGAGCTGGCCGAGCAGATCCGCGAGACCATCGTCACGCTGGCCAGCGGCACCGGCTTGCGCTGCGTCACCGTCTACGGCGGCGTGGGCGCCCGCCCGCAGGTCGAGGCGCTGCGCCGCGGCGCTGAGATCATCGTGGCCTGCCCGGGCCGCCTGCTCGATCTGGCCAATCAGAATTCTGTGCGGCTCAACAAGATCGAAATGCTGGTGCTGGACGAGGCCGACCGCATGTTTGACATGGGCTTCCTGCCGGATGTCAAGCGCATCATCAAGCTGCTGCCGCCCAAGCGCCAGAACATGCTGTTCTCGGCCACCTTCCCCAAAGAGGTGGAAGAGCTGGCCAAGGGTCTGCTGCACCAGCCAAAGCGCGTAGCCGTTGGCATCAGCGCGCCGGCCAACACGGTGGCGCACTCGCTGTACCCGGTGCCGCGCCACCTGAAGTCGCCGATGCTGTTCGCGCTGCTGAAGCGCTCGGAGGCTGAGTCGGTGCTGGTCTTCACCCGCACCAAGCACCGCGCCCAGAAGGTAACCCGCCAGCTGGAGCGCGAAGGCTACATGGCCACCGCCCTGCACGGCAACCGCACGCAGAGCCAGCGCCAGGCTGCGCTCAAGGGCTTCCGCGATGGTCGCTACCAGGTGATGGTGGCGACCGACATCGCCGCCCGCGGCCTGGACATCGAAAGCATCCGGCTGGTGATCAACTATGACATGCCGGATACGGTGGACGCTTACATTCACCGCATCGGCCGCACCGGCCGCGCCCAGCGCACCGGCGAAGCCTTTACGCTGGTGGTGACTCAGGACGACGGCGATATGCTGCGCGCCCTGGAGCGCACGGTGGGCAAGATCGAGAGCCGCAAGCTGGATGGCTTTGACTACTCGGCCAAGCCGGCGGTGGAACCCGCTGGCGAGCGGCCGGAGTTTGGCCGCCGGCCAACGCCCAGCAAGCGCCCGGCCCCCGGCAACCGCCCTGCCCCGCAGAACCGGCCGGCGCGCACGCGCTCGCCGCGCAAGCACCGCGAGAACGACCAGTACGCCAAGCGGCTGGCATCCTACAAGTAAAAAAAAAAACGGCTCCCGAATGGGAGCCGTTTTTGTAACGCTAGAACCAGTCTGGAAATTTGCCATCCAGATAAAAGGGATCAAGCTCAGCTTTGAGCCGGGCGTCAATGTAACTAATCATCTTTGCATCCAGCTTGTTGCGCCAGCCACCCACCGAACCGGAGCGCACCTTGCGCTTGTCGGCGTCGTTCGTGGCGCCCTGGTGGGCGGGGCGCACAAGCTGGCCATTCATTTCCAGCTTCTTCATATTCTCCAGGGCTGAGAATTCAACAGCTTCTTTCACTAACTCTTGCTCAACCGTCATGCCCAAAAATGGCAACAAACGAGAAAGCTCTGCTGAAGTATCTTGGCGCAGGTTTGCATAATCCAAGATGAAAGTCTGCTCTGCCAGGCTGCGGTTGGCAACCACAAAATTGTGAAAGTTGATCCAGCGGTTGAGCCCCAAACTCTCATCCCGAATGAATTGCTCCAATGTGCCTTTGTATACGCGCTGGCGAGTACCCAGGTCGTGATAATGGGAAATTAGCGCATCTTGTGGAGCGCGCACCAGCAAAACCACGCGGGAGTCGCTGCACAGGCTGAGGTCAAAGGGAAAGCTGGGCTTGCGGCGGGCGAACCTATCCAGCCAGGTGAACTCGGGCGCAGTACCCGAGCCTGCATGGTAGAAGATCACCTGCGGTGAGTAGGGCTGCCTGGAGTGATAGGCATGCAGGCGGATATTGAAATCATCAATGTCCAGCAACTGCTGCTTGTAACGCGAAAGCAGGGAACGTACCCAGGTGCGCCCAGAGTTTGGGTATGAGACCAGGTAGACGATATTTTCGGCCTCGTCGATCTTGGTCTCGAGGACTTTGAGCGAATCCAACTTCATGCGGCTGGCCTACTCCGCCGGGATGAACTTCATCGAGATGGAGTTGACGCAGTGGCGGGTGTTGGTGGGCGTGAAGCCCTCGCCCTCGAAGACGTGGCCGAGGTGGCCGCCGCAGTTGGCGCAGGTGATCTCGACCCGGTAGCCGTCCGGGTCAGGGTGGCGGGCTACGGCGCCGGGGATCTCGGCGTCGAAGGCGGGCCAGCCGCAGTGGGCGTCAAACTTGCTGTCTGAGCCGTACAGCGGCGCGTCGCACTGGCGGCACACGTAGGTGCCGGCGGCGTAGTGACGGTCATACTCCCCGGTGAAGGGCATCTCAGTGCCCTTGCGCAGGATGATGCGCTGCTCTTCGGGTGTGAGTGGGTTGAGTTTCATGTCGTCCTTCATGCTTTCTCTACCGCCAAGGTTACCGTGGCGCCGTCCACTTTGTGCTCCTCGCTGAAGGCGCCGGCGGGCGCAGGGCCAGCCGCAAGCTCCAGGCTGAGCGTTTCGGACTTGATGGTCTCGGCCCACTGGGCCAGCACGGCAGCGAGGTCGCCCTCGGCGGTGTAGTAGGTGCGGATGCGGTCTTCGATGTTGAAGTCAGCCTTCTTGCGCATGTCCTGGATGCGGCGCACCAGCTCGCGGGCGGTGCCTTCGGCGCGCAGCTCCGGCGTGAGGGCGGTGTCGAGCCCGACGGTGACGCCCTTCTCGGCGGCGACGGCCAGACCTTCGGCGGGCTGGCTGTTGACGAGCACCTCGTCAGCGGCCAGCTCAATGGCGTTGCCGTCCAGCGTGAGCTGGACGGGCTCGCCGGCCGCCACGCGGGCGGCCACGGCGGCCGCATCCAGCGCGTTGAGGGCGGCGCGCAGCTTGGGAAAATCAGCGCCGAAGCGCGGGCCGAGCTTGGCGTTGTTGGGCTGCAGGCTGTAGGTGACAAGCTGGCCGGATTGCTGGACGAACTCAATGTCTTTGACATTGAGCTCGTCTTTGACGATCTCGATCAGGTAATCACTGAGCTGGTTGGCGCCTGCGGCCGAATGCACCAGGGCCTTAGCCAACGGCTGGCGCACCTTGAGGTTGGCGGCGCCGCGGGCGCTGAGGCCCAGGCTGGCCACCTGGCGGGCAAGCCCCATCTCGTTGATGAGGGTCTCGTCGATGGCGGCGGCATCGGCCTGTGGATATAGCGTCATATGTACACTGGAATAGGCAGCATCCGCATGGGCGGCTATGAGATTTTGGTACATCTCCTCGACCACGAACGGCGTCATGGGCGCAATGGTGCGGATGAGCTTGACGAGGACGTGCCACAGCGTGGTGTAGGCGGCCTGCTTGTCGCGGTCCTGCTCGCTGCGCCAGAAGCGGCGGCGGCTGCGGCGCACGTACCAGTTGGATAGATCATCGATCAAGGACTCCACGGCAAGGGTGACGCCGAACGCATCCCAGTTGTCCAGGCGATTGGTGGATTGCTGCACGGCCTGGTTGAGGCGAGCCAGGATCCATTTGTCCAGCGGGTTCTCCGAGGACGGCGTAGCGCCTTCGGGATGGTTGGGGTCGAAGCCGGCGAAGGACGGAACCCATCCATCGAGGCGGGCGTAGGTGACGAAGAAGCTGTAGATGTTCCACAGCGGGATGAGGAAGCGGCGGCGCACATCGTCGGCCTTGTTGTAGCCGAAGAGCAGATTGTTCTCCGGTTTCTGGGCACAGTACATCCAGCGCATCACATCCACGCCCATTTTGTTGGCGGCTTCGTTGAACTCGATGGAGTTGCCCTTGCTCTTGTGCATGGCTTCGCCGCTCTCATCCAGCAGGGTGCTGTAGCTGAAGAGATTCTTGAACGGCGCGGTCTCGGCCATCACCGTACCCATAGCCAGCAGGCTATAGAACCAGTTGCGGAACTGGCCGGGGAAGCTCTCGCTGATCCAGTCCGCCGGGAACCACTGCTGCCAGTACTCAGGCTCGGCGCGGTAACGCAGGGTGCTCATGCTGACGATGCCGGCATCCAGCCAGGGGTTGCCGACATCCGGGATGCGGGTCATGTGGCCTTCGGCGCAATGCTCGCACTTGACCTTGACGGCATCGATGTACGGACGGTGCGGCGTGTGGCCGGCGAAGGTGTCGTAGCCGGCCACGGCGCGCTGGGCCAGCTCATCCTCGCTGCCCACGACGGTGTGCTGCTTGCAGGAGTCGCACACCCAGATGGGCAGGGCCAGGCCCCAGTAGCGCTTCTTGCTGATCATCCAGTCGTGCATGTTGCGCAGCCAGTCCATCTCACGGGCGTGGCCGAACTCCGGCACCCAACGGATCTGGTCGACCACATCCATGATCTGGTAGCGCAGGCTGTTGGCCTTTTCCTCGGCGGTCAGTTGCTCGCGGGGCTTGTCGTAGGTCTCGCCCATGCTGATGAACCACTCGTCTACGACGCGCCAGACCAGCTCGGTCTTGCAGCGCCAGCAAGTGGGATAGCGGTGCGTGTATGGCTCGTACTTGTAGAGCAAGCCCTTTTGCTCGAGCAGTTGGGCGACGGTGTCAGGCACCTCGGCGGTGGTCATGCCTGTCAGAGGACCGAAACCATCCACGATGCGGGCTTCATCATCAATGGGGACGATGATGGGCAGCTTGTTCTGCCGGCCGAGTTGGTAGTCCTCGGCGCCCGCGCCGGGGGCGATGTGGACGATGCCGGTGCCTTCGGCCTCGCCGACCTCATCCCAGAGGATCACGCGGTGGGCCTCCTTGGCGGACTGGGTCACGCCCTTCACCAGGTCGCGCAGCTCCAGGTGGCCGCCGGGCTCGTTGGCGGCGGGCAGGTCATCGAAGGGGCCGTCGTAGGCCCAGCCTTCCATCTCGCGGCCCTTGAGCTCGGCTAGGACTTCGTGCTCGCCCTTGAGCATAGCGAGCGTGCCCTTGGAGAGGTAGTAGACATCATCGCCCTGGCGTACCTTCACATAGTCAAGCTCTGGCCCAACCGCGGCGGCCACGTTGCTGGTGAGAGTCCACGGGGTCGTGGTCCAGGCCAGCAGGTACTCGTTCTGGCGGCCGCGCAGCGGAAGGCGCAAAGTGATGGACTTGTGGGTGACCTCTTTGTAGCCATCGCTCTCGATCTCGTGCTGGCTGATGCCGGTGGCGCAGCGCGGACACCACGGCATGGAGTCTGCGCCGCGGTAGAGCCAGCCCTTCTCCCAGCACTTCTTGAGGAAGGCCCAGATCATGTAGTTGTTCTCATCGCTGAAGGTGAAGTAGCTGCCGCCGAGCTCAGGCAGGCCGAGGTGGCCGACGACCTGCTCGACCGTGCCGGCCGCGCCGCCGGCGGGGCCGGCGTAGGCGATCTCGGCCTGCGGGTCGGCGGCGAGCTGGTCAGCTAACCAGCGCAGCTGGGCGGGGTCGTCCCACTCCATCCAGTAGCCGAGGCGGATGGACTGCTCGGTTTGGACGGCGGCGAAGCGCAGGACGCGCTCTTTGCAGCGCAAGACGAACTGATCGAGCCCGTAGGCTTCGATGTCTCGCTTGCTGGCGAACTTGAGCTCTTTCTCGACCTCAACCTCGACCCACAGGCCCTGGCAGTCAAAGCCCTGCTGGTAGCGCAGCTGACGGCCCTGCATGGCGTAGTAGCGGTTGTAGAGATCCTTGTAGGTGCGGCCCCAGCCGTGGTGGACGCCCATGGGGTTGTTGGCGGTGATAGGGCCATCGATGAAGCTCCACGGCTTGGCGCCGGCGCGCAGAGCGCGCAGCTTGGCGAGCGAGCGATCCTGCTGCCAGAAGGCCAGGGTGTCGTGCTCCTGAGCGATGAAATCTACCTTGTTGGGTACTTCTCGAAAAGCCATAATTCTCCTCTGTGATGCATCGACTAATCAGTTGATCTGTTAGTCGGTTTAGCTAGTCGACTGGTCGGATAGTCGATCTCATTGCAAGTTGTAGTTGAGTGAGCGGGGTGTCCTCGATACAACTTGACAAGACTTCCCACCCTCACCCCGGCACAACTTCGTTGTGCCACAACTGGATTGTTAATGTGCAGGCTGGCGGCAGGTAACTGCCAGCAGACTGCACAGCTTGCCATACTTCGCCCGCAGCGGGCGAAACTGGGCGGGAAGTCAAGCAACTTAAACAAAAAGCTCCCGTCCACAATGCTTGGGACGAGAGCGAACTCCCGCGGTACCACCCAGCTTCCTCCGCGTACGTGCGAAGGCTACTTAGTCGTCTTGGTAACGGGCTACGAGCCCGGCGCACTTAGTAGCTGATAGCGGTCAACTATCAGGGTTCAGTTTGCGTACAACAGAGGGATTTTCGGCCAGCCGCACCACCTGGCTCACACCGGCCCAGGCTCGCTTGAGGTTTGGTTGTTGGCGTACTCGTCTCTAAGGCTGATTATGCCATAGACTGAGCTGGCGAGGAGGAGCTGCGTAGTCTTGTGGGCGGAATGGTGACGAAGTATGGGAGGCGCACAGCGGTAGATCGTAGGAGGCCAACTGGCGAGCGCGTCCTGTTGCACCTCTCAGTTTTGTTTTTTTGTTCGGCGTCAGGCACAAGTTGAGCATTCGGCACGTTGTTCGGAGTACTTATTCACTTTACTCCAAGGAGGACGGACATGGCTGATGACGAAAAGCACCAGAGCGATTTGCCTCAGGATGAGGACGACAACCGCGGCGCCACCGAGGATCACGGCGGCAACGCCCACCCGGAGACGGATCCCACCCGCACGGTGCCAGACGAAGCTGACGAGGACGCGGACGAGCGCCCGAACTAACGTCATTGCGCCTATGGCGCAATGAAGGCAAACAAAACCGCCCTGCTTTCGCAGGGCGGTTTTGCACTGTGCAGCGTGGAGATTGCTGTACTATTTCCCAAACCACACACAGCCGCTAGAAATTATTTCCAGGAAAACGAGGCAAACATGAGATGCTCGAGTTGCGATCAGGCTGAGATGCAAGAGGGAACGACAACCGTAGCGTTCGAACACAAGGGCGCCAGCTATACCTTCAAGAAGGTGCCGGCTATGGTGTGCCCAAGTTGCGGCACCTCATCCGTGGACGAGAAGATCAACGACCAGCTCATGCTGCGTGCTGAAATGTTGCGGGAAAGCGCCGCCAAGGTCTATATCCGCGAGTATTAGCTTAGGCTAGAAGATCGTTTCGGCAGCATACCTAATAAAAAGCCGCCCCATTGCTGGGGCGGCTTTTTTTGTTTGCCTAGGTAAGCTAGTTGACTAGCCTACGACGACGACGTCCTGAGCCTGGGGGCCCTTCTGGCCCTGGGTCACGGTGAATTCCACCTTCTGACCCTCTTCCAGGTTACGGAAGCCTTCGCCGCTGATGGCGCTGAAGTGGACGAAGACGTCCGGGCCACCCTCACGGGTGATGAAACCGAAGCCCTTGGTGCCATTGAACCACTTCACGGTGCCTTGAATGCGTTCTGCCATTGCGATCTATTAACTCCTTTCTTGCAGAGTTAGGTAGAGCGTTCTTACGCCATGGCGGCGCGACAGACCGGAACTCAGCATAGCCGAATTCACACCTGTACATTCAAGGACAGTTGTAATGACTGTGGGGGAAAAACCTTGAAAAACCACTACTAACCTACAGCCGAAAATATATCACGAAATTTGTTAGATGTATATATGAAAATTGCGCTGCTGCGCAGCGCGGGAGAACTGCGCAGCAAGCTGCGCGGCGTTCTCCAGAGATTAAAGCAGGCCGGATTGGCTGGGCTGTATAATGTGGCTATGCGCAGAACCCTCTTATCGATTTCGTTGCTGATCCTGGCCAGCCTGGCCGCCGGTTGCGCGGCCCTGGCGCCCGCTCCCACCGAGACCCCGACGCCGACTGCGAGCCAGACGGCTACCCTGACGGCCACGGCAACCGCCAGCCGCACGCCCACGGCGACGATCACCCTGACGCCAAGCATCACCCCTACCCCAAGCCCTACCCTGCCGCCGACGCCCAGTTTCACCTGGGGCACGGTGAATGTGGATATGGCCAGTTGCCGCTTCGGGCCGGGCGGCGGCTACCTGCTGGCGACGACGATATACAGGGGCAACACGGTGGAAGTGCTCGGCCACATGGAGCGCAACGAGAACTGGTGGCTGGTCAACCTGGTGGAGTTCCGCCCGGCGCGCAAATGCTGGGTTAGCCAGGAGCTGATCACGCTGGGCGTAGAGCCCAGGCTGGTCTACCCGCTGGATAACCCGCACGCGGTGCTGCCGTGGACCAAGCAGCCCTACGAGCCACTCAAGGGCGTACGCGCCACCCGCAGCGGCAACATCGTGACCGTCAGCTGGGAGCCGTTCGAGTACCTGCCGGGCGACGATTCCTTGCAGAACAAGTATCTCGTTGAGTCATGGGTGTGCCAGAACGGCGAGTTCGTGTTCCGTGCCTATGGCACCAACAACACCTTCATTGAAATCCATGATGAGAAGGGCAACTGCAGCGAGGCTTCGTATGCGCGGGCCTTCGGCTCAGATAAGCACGGCTATACTGGCTGGGTGGGAGTGCCTTGGCCCTAAATCAAGTGACCAGTAAGCAGTAGATCAGTAATCAGGAAAACAAAAGAGCAGGTAAACCCTGCTCTTTTTTGTTATTCGATCTACCTGCTCACAGATCACTGTTCACTATTCACTTGCCCTTACAAGCCGTAGCGACCAAAGGCCAACAGGTGCAGCAGGATCAGCAGCCACAGGTTGCCGGTCTTGCGCCAGAAGTAGCCGGCGAGCACGCCGTTGGTGGTGACGAGTACCAGCGCACCAGCCAGCGGCATCGGGTAGCGGTTGCCGAACAGATACAGCGGCAGGAAGGCGGCGCTGTACATCAGTGCTTGCACCAGCACGGCCCAGCGACCCGGAAGGTACGCGGCCAGGCGCGGTTGCAAATAGACCCGGAAGAATACCTCCTCCAGGATGGCGGCCAGAACGGCGACAACGACCACATTGCCGATGGTGGTGAAGGCCGGAGCCACCAGGTTGACGACGTTCTCGCTAGGCAGCTCGCTGGCCGGCAGCACAGCGCCCAGGGCGCGGCTGAGGCCATAGGTCAGCAGGATCACCACGGCCAGCACGCCGATCTCGCTGGGTTTCGGGAGGCGCAGGCCCCAGGCTTTGGGGCCGTAGCCGGCCGAAACCATGGCGATCACGGGCAGCAGCATGGCGCCGGCGAGCCAGGGCCAGGCGAGCCCGAAGGTGTAATGGGCACGCGCGCCGACCATGATCAACACATAGCCGAGCAGCGCCATGAGCAGCTCGCGGCGCGGGCCTTTGAGGCGCTCTTTGGGGGCATCTTTCCAGGGGAGGTACTGGCGGGCGACAGCGAAGGTGGCGGCCAGGATAATGGCTTCGGCCAGGAAGTTGCGCGTGGCAAACCCAGGGCCAACGACGATCAGGGCAATAGTGAAGCCGATCGCCAACAGGATGCCGATAACGACACTGGTGTCGTAATTATTAAAGAAACCTGGTTCTTTCATGCACGCGCCTCCGACCAATGGGCCAATCCCTGAAAGTATAATGCAAAGGCTATGAAACAACGCGCCGCCCTGCCCCTAACCGCATTGATCGCGCTCAGCATCCTGCTGAGCGCGTGCGGCGCACTGGCGCCGGCGGCTACTGAGACGCCGCTGCCGGCGCCAGCCACCATCACGCCGTCGGAGACTCCGCAGCCGAGCGCCACTCCCACCCCAACCGAGACGCCAACCCCGGTGCCCACGGCAACCGACACGCCAACGGTGACGCCAACCTTTGTGGACTCGTTGCGCGCCAAAGTGATCGTAGATGGGCGGCTGGCCTGCCGCTTCGGCCCGGGGGCCGAGTATCTGTACAAGTTCACCTTTGCGGGCGGCAGCAACATTGAAGTGGTGGGCCGTATGGAGCACAGCAACTGGGTGCTGGCGCAAGCCATCGGCGGCAACAATCGCTGCTGGGTGAACGGCGGCGAGGAGTTCCTGCAATTCAACGGAGATCGCAATTCGCTGGCGCCGCGTGACCCGCATGTGGTGCTGGCCTGGTCTTACATCTACACGTACGGGCTGGGCAGCGTGAGCGCCACCCGCAGCGGCAACACGGTGACGGTGAGCTGGAATGCGATCGTGCTGAACGCAGGCGACGACTCCGAGCAGACGCCGTACATTGTGGAGGCGTGGGTATGCCAAGGCGGCGAGTATGTCTTCACCGCCGTCGGCTCATGGGGTACGTCGGCCCAGGTGGTGGATGATGGCAGCTGCGGCATACCGGGCTACGCCCGGGTGGCCGCAGCGGAGAAACACGGCTATACGCCGTTCGTGGATGTTCCCTGGCCGCAAGCTCCCTAGCCGCAAAGTTAAATTAAATTGAAAGCTCCGGCATCACTGCCGGAGCTTTTTAGTTTTCGTTCTGGGTTTACAGAGCGATAACGTCTTGAGCTTGGAGGCCCTTATCGCCTTGGACCACGGTGAACTCCACCTTTTGGCCCTCTTCCAAGTTGCGGAAGCCATCGCCGCGAATGGCACTGAAATGTACGAAGACATCGTCAGCGCCGTCACGGGAGATGAAGCCGAAGCCCTTGGAGCCATTGAACCACTTTACGGTTCCTTGCTCACGATCAGCCATGTTGGATTTGGAACTCCTTTCTTACAAATTTCGGACTACAGGTTCCAAATCGAACGGGGGACCCCCCTCTAACTTGGGACTTCTGTGTACCAGATGAAAATGTTAACACGATTCATTGTTAGGTGTTATGGGGGCTAAGTACTATTGTCTAGGGCAGGAAACAAGGATCCAGGCTTGGGGATTGCTTCGTGCGCAGGCAAGCCTGCGCCTCGCAATGACAAGTCACCGCGTCGCAATAACAGGGGCCTACGGATGCGGGTAGAGCTGGTTCTTTTCGGGATGGTCAGGCAGGTAGAGCACCACAGCCGGGCCGGGAGCATGGGTGAGCTGGGGGTTATTCAGGGTGCTGGTTACGCCCTCGTACAGCTTGCCGTCGAGGGTGAACTGGTAGCGAATGTTCCAGGGCATGCGGCCATTGATGCGCACGCTGTGATTAGGTTCAAGGCCGATGATCTCGCCCTCTTTGGCGCGGCCAGACTTCAGCACCTCGACGGTTTGGACCGCCTGCTCGTAGCGCCAATACAGCACCGCGCCGCCGCCGCCCAAGAAGAGCAGGCCCATGCCGATGAAGGGCAGACCGACGAAGGCGGTGATGATGCCAAGGGTCAGGCCGCCGCCGACCACCGTGAAGATGATGCCGAGCATGACGAAGACAGCCATAGAGATGACCCAGCCGTCCTGCCCCAGGATCTTCCAGACATAGTTGGGAGCGATGCTGCGCGGCGGCGAAGGCGGCCAGGTGAGCTGACGGCGCGTGGCCGCTTGCGGCTGCGCGTCTGCCACACGGGCCGGCGCGGGAATAGTGCCGCCGCAGTTGCTGCAGTTGGATTGGAAGCTGAGGTAGTTTGTGCCACACCAGGGGCAAATGACAACGCTATTCATTTTCACTTGTCTCATCGCAGTATAAAGCAATTGGATTGACACTGCCAACTGCGGCGTATACACTTTCGTTATGCCCAAGCCTGCGGCAAATGCAAAAGAGCCGCTCTCTCAATCCATCGAAGATTATCTCAAGGCGATCTACGAACTGACCCGCGGGGATGGCCGCGCCTCTACCAACGCGCTGGCGGAATATCTCAACGTGGCCCCGGCCTCGGTGACCGGCATGCTGCAAAAGCTGGCCGGCACGCAACCCGCGCTGGTCGAGTACCAAAAGCACCGCGGCGTGCTGCTGACCGAGCAAGGCGAGCGCGTGGCGCTGGAGACGATCCGGCATCACCGCCTGCTGGAGCTGTTCCTGCATCAGATCCTCGGCTACGAATGGCACGAGGTGCATGAGGAGGCCGACCGGCTGGAGCATGTCATCAGCGAGCAGTTCGAGCAGCGCATCGCTGAGGCGCTGGGCGACCCGCGCCACGACCCGCACGGCGATCCGATCCCACGCATGGACCTGAGCCTGCCAGAGAGCGACGAGATGCCGCTGAGCGCGCTGCGCCCCAGCCAACGCGCCCGCGTGACGCGGGTACGCGACAGTGTGGCCGACCTGCTGCTACATCTGAGCGAGCTGGGCGTAGTGCCGGGCACCGAGCTGACCGTTACCGCCTTTTCAGAATTTGACGGCAACTTGCATGTGAAACTACGCGGACGCAAAGATGAGATCGTGCTTGGCCCGCGCATTACCAGCCAGGTATACGTAGAAACTCTATGACGCACGACCATCACGACCACAGCCATCATCACCATCACGGCTCAACCCAGAACATTCGCACTGCATTCCTGCTCAATCTGGGCTTCGCGGTGGCCGAGATCATTGGCGGGCTGCTGACCAACAGTCTGGCCATCCTCACGGATGCTTTGCATGACTTCGGCGACGCCATGT
Organism: Anaerolineales bacterium; assembly: GCA_019454165.1. Taxonomy (GTDB): domain Bacteria; phylum Chloroflexota; class Anaerolineae; order Anaerolineales; family UBA11579; genus JAMCZK01. Next base: position 2,005,414 of record CP075367.1, read on the forward strand.
CGCTGGGGATGGGCTGGTATCTGGAGAAGTATTCTCGCAAAGAAGAAGACGCTCAATACAGCTACGGCTACCGGCGCTTCTCCCTGCTGAGTGCGCTCATCAACACCATCATTCTGGTGGTGGGCAGTACGCTGATCCTGTTCCAGGCCGTGCCGCGCCTGCTCAACCCGGAGCAGACCCACGCGCCCGGCATGGCCCTGATGGCCGTGCTGGGCATCGCCATCAACGGCGTGGCCGCGCTGCGCCTGAAGAACGAAGAGTCGATGAATGCACGCGTCATCTCCTGGCATTTGATCGAAGATGTGCTGGGCTGGGCAGCCGTGCTGATCGCCAGTATCGTGATGATGCTGGTGGACGCCCCCATCCTCGACCCGATCCTGTCTATTCTTATCTCGCTATACATCCTGTACAACGTGGTGCGCAACCTGGGCAAGACGGTCAAGCTGTTCCTGCAGGCGGTGCCGGAGCAGATCAACCTGGATGAGATCAGCAAGCAGGTGCAAGCGCTGCCGGGTGTGCTGTCAACCCACCATCTGCATGCCTGGTCACTGGAAGGCGAGAGCCATGTCCTGACCCTGCACGTGATGGTGAATGAGAACACCGAGCGCGGCGCGGTGATGGCGCTGCGCAACCAGATCCGCGAGCTGCTGAAGAACCACAACCTGGTGCACACCACGATCGAGATCGAATACGGGCTGAATGACTGCATGAACGCTCAGGAAGCCCACGCGCACGCCCACTAGCGGCGCCAGCTGCCTGGCCGAAGCCGAGTAGAATTAGATATTAGGCCGCAGAGTGCGGCCTGATATCTATAAAGCGGCCCGCCCATGCGAATTGCCTATTTCACCGAAACCTTTCTGCCCAAAATTGACGGCATTGTCATTACGCTGATGCAACTGTTTGATCATTTGCAGGCGGAGGGGCATGAGAGCATGCTGTTCGCCCCGAGTGGCTCGATCGAGCATTATGCCGCCACGCCGATCTCACGCCATCGCAGCATGAAGACCCCGTTCTACCCTGAGTTGCGCATCGCTACCCCGGTGGCCCGCGTGGAGAAGAAGGTGCTGGCGTTCAAGCCAGACCTGATCCACCTGGTCAACCCCACCTCGCTGGGCATCGCCGGGCTGCGGGTGGCGCTGAAGCATTCGATCCCGGTGGTGGCTTCGTACCAGACGGATGTCTCCGGCTTTGCGCGGCGCTGGAAGATGGGCGTGGTGTCTGAGCCGGTGTTCCAGTTCTACAAGTTCATTCACAACCGGGCGGATATCAACTTGGTGCCCTCCAACTTCACCCGCAAGCAGTTGGTATCCAAAGGGTTCAAACGGCTGACGGTATGGCCCGGCGGGGTTGACCTGGAGCGCTTCTCCCCCAAGAAGCGCATGGCCAAGTGGCGCAAGAAGCTGACCGGCGGCGAAGAGGACAAGGTGCTGGCGCTGTTCGTCAGCCGGCTGTCCCGCGAGAAGCGGGTGGACCTGCTGCTACCGATCGCGCGGGATATTCCCGGGCTGCGCCTGGCGATCGTGGGCGACGGGCCAGACCGCAAACGGCTGGAGCGCGTGTTCAAGGACACGCCCACGGTGTTCACCGGCTACCTGCGCGGCGAGAACCTGGCCCAGGCCTATGCGGCCGGCGACCTGTTCGTGTTCACGGGCGCGGAAGAGACCTACGGCAACGTAGTGGTGGAAGCGATGGCCTCGGGCCTGCCGGTGATCGCTCCCAACTCGGGCGGCGTGGTAGACCTCGTCGACAATGGCAAGACCGGCCTGCAATACCCTTCGGAGAGCCCGGAGCGCTTGTTCAAGGCAGTCAAGAAGCTGGCCAGCGACCCCGCCCTCCTGAAGCAGATGGGCAAAGCCGGTTACAAGAAGGCCCAAACGCAGAGCTGGCAAAACTCGTTCGATACGCTGTTCGCGCAGTACGAGAAAGCGCTCAAGCTGCCGCGCCGCGCGCCGCGCGATATGGTGGACTTCCACCTGCCCAGCATCCGCCGCCCGCGCAAGTAGCGCCCTCCTCCCCTGCTATGTTCATTCGCACGATCTTCTTTGACCTGGACGATACGCTGTATCCCAAAGACAGCGGGGTGTGGCAGGCGATGCGCGGGCGGATTGCCCAGTACATGCACGAGGTGGTCGGCATCCCCGAAGCCGAAGTGCCGGCGGTGCGCGAGCTCTACCTGAAAACATACGGCACTTCGCTGCGCGGGCTGCAGACCCACTACACCATCGATGCCGAAGCCTATTTGCACTATACGCACGACATTGCCATCGAGCAACTGATCGCCCCCAACCCGGCCCTGGACAGCATGCTGGCCCAGCTTCCGCAGGCCAAGTACATCTTCACCAACTCGGCCAGCTTTCACGCCGAGCGGGTGCTGAAGGCGCTGGGGATCGAGCAGCACTTCGCCGGCATTATTGACGTGCGCGAAATGCAGTTCCACAGCAAGCCTGACCCGCTGGCCTACCAGCTGGCCTTCGAGCGCAGCGGGACTGCGGCGGGTGAGGCGCTGTTCGTGGATGATATGCCGGTTAACCTGGCGGCCGCCAAGCGGCTGGGCGCCTTCACGGCGCTGGCCGGCAGCCCTGAGCCCGATCCGGCCGCAGACGTGAGCGTGCTGCACATCGAGCAGCTGACGGAGGCTTTGCCCGCGCTGGTAAAATTGCCGCATGGGTGAGCGCGCCATCGTCATCATTTGCCTGACGCTGTTCGTAGCCGTGGGCATTCTGGCTGTGTTGTACGCCGGGGCACGGCGCGGCAACGCCATCGGCCAGATCGAGATCGCCAAAAAGATCGTCAAAGACGCCCGAGACCCGTGGAAACCGGGTGACGAAGATATGGAAGAGCTGGCCAAGAAGGTAGAGGCCTTGAAGAAAAAAGAGTGAAATGTTTATACCGCTCTAATCCGCCCGTGATACGCTTACTCAAATTGATACCTTTATTCGCCATCCCTAGAACGGACCCTTGTCATGAAATCAAATAAACCGCTTGTCGCCATCCTTGTGGCTTTGATTCTGGTTGCCATGTGCGCCTGTGTTTCCAGTGTTGCGCTGTTTGGCTGGACCCTGCGAGACGAGATCGCCCAGGTGATCAACGACCCGCAATCGCTGCTGGAGACCAGCAGCCCCACCACCCAGGAACCCGAGGTACAGACGCCGATCGGTTCCAGCGTAGATCTGGGCCGTCTGTTCCAGCCCGTGTGGGAAGTCAACGACATTCTCCACCAGGACTTTTACGACCAGCCGGTCAACGACAGCTTGTATGCCCAAGGGGCGCACGACGGGCTGAAAGCCAGCCTGGACGCGCTGGAAGTGAACCTGGCTGACCTGACGGCCGCGGCCGACGCACCCAGCGCCGCCCAACTGGCGGACGAAGCCAATACGCCGGATGAACTGTACGACGCCATGCTGCCCTTCTGGGAGACCTGGCGCCGGGTGCAATACAGCGGCGTGGAGCTCGACACCAGCTACGAACAACTGATGCGCGATGCGCTGCACGGTGCGGTGGCCGCCATGGGCGACCAGCACACCGGCTTCATGGACCCGGTGCAGCTGCGCCAGGCTGACCTGGAGCTGCAGGGCAACTATGAAGGCATTGGCGCCTGGGTGGACACCGGCGGCGAGTACGTAATCATCATTGCGCCGATGGAAGGCTCGCCCGCCGAGGCGGCCGGCCTTCGCCCCGGCGACCAGGTGTTGGCCATCGACGGCGAGGATATGAGCAAGATCGACAGCTCGCTGGCGGTCAACCGCATCCTCGGCCCGGCGGGATCGCCGGTAACGCTGACGATCGGCCGCGAGGGCGAGGAACCCTTTGACGTCACCATCATCCGCAGCCGCATCATTGTGCCCAGCGTCGAAAGCGAGATGCTGGACGGCAACATTGCCTATGTGCAGCTGTTCACCTTCGGGGCCGACTCAGGCCGCGATATGCGCCTGGCCCTGGAAGAGCTGCTGGCGCAGAACCCGACCGGCCTGATCGTCGACCTGCGCAACAACGGCGGCGGCTACCTGGACACGGCGGTCGAGATCACCTCTGAATTTTTGGCGGACGGCATCGTGCTGCTGGAAGACTACAACGATGGCTCCCGCTACACCTTTGAAGTACAGGATGGCGGGGTCGCCACTACGATCCCCATGGTGGTGCTGGTGAACGGCGGCTCGGCCTCGGCGTCAGAGATCCTGGCCGGCGCCCTGCAGGATTACGGGCGCGCTTCACTGGTAGGCGAGACCACCTTCGGCAAGGGCTCGGTGCAGATCACGCGCATGCTCTCGGATGACCAGGGCGCGCTGCGCGTCACGATCGCCCGTTGGCTGACGCCGGAGGGGCGCCAGATCCACGGCCTGGGCCTGGAGCCGGACTATGCCGTGCTGCTGACCCAGGAAGATGTGGATGCCCAACGGGATCCACAACTGGACGAGGCCATCCGCCTGCTTGGCGGTAACTAAGGCCCGCTGAACACAGGAGGATAGATGTTCTTTAACTCAGACTATTTGATCTTCATGGTGCCAGGCTTCATCGTCATGATGCTGGCCCAGTGGTATGTCAACTCCGCCTACAGCCGCTGGAGCCGGGTCGCCGGCCGCAGCGGGCTGACCGGCGCCCAGGCGGCCCAGAAGCTGGCCCAGCGCGGCGGCTTGAACGTGAGCATTGAGCAGGTGGCCGGCCGCCTGAGCGACCACTACGACCCGCGCGCCAAGGCCCTGCGCCTCTCGCAGGGCGTGGCGCAAAGCCCCTCGGTGGCTGCGCTGGCGATCGCCGCCCATGAGCTGGGCCACGCCATGCAAGACAAGGAAGACTACGGGCCGCTGCGCCTGCGGGCCGCCCTGGTGCCGATGGTCAACATCGGCTCGTGGCTGGGCTGGATCCTGCTGATGGCGGGCTTTGCGCTCAACTTCACCGAGCTGGCCTGGCTGGGCGTGATCGTGTTCGCCGGCGGTGCAGTGTTCGCACTGGCAACCCTGCCGGTCGAGCTCGACGCCTCGGCGCGGGCACGCCGCCTGCTAGCCGACTCAGGCATCATCACCAGCCAGGAAGAGCAGTCCGGCGTGAACAATGTGCTCAACGCCGCCGCGCTCACCTATGTGGCCGCGCTGTTTACGGCGGTGATGCAGCTGCTGTACTATGCCTCGCTGGTCATGGGCATGGGACGCCGCAACAGCTAGAACGCGCGCGTACACGAACAAAAAAACGCCGGCAGATGCCGGCGTTTTTGTTTTGTTGGCTTCGGTGAGTTTTAGATGCCGAATTCGCTGATGACCTGGGGTACCCAGGCGGCAATGCGGCCTTCGGTGAGGTCACGCTGGTTGTCGTCGTCGAGGGAGAGGCCCATGAACTTGCCATCCTCGAGGCCGAGCGACTCATCGAAGGTGAAGCCTTCGGTGGACATGAAGCCCACCAGGCTGGCGCCGCGCTCGCGCACTTTGCGGCCCAGCAGGCCGATGCAGTCCTGGAAGGTGGCCGGATAGCCGCGCTGGTCACCCTGGCCGAAGACGGCAACTTTCTTGCCGGCCAGCTCAAGCGTGTCGAGCTCGTCCCAGACGTTCTTCCAGTCTTCCTGGATCTCGCCGATGTCCCAGGTTGGGATGCCGAGGACCAGGTAATCGTACTGCTCCATGCTCTTCACAGATTCGGAATACACGTTGAGGAGGTTGACCTCATGCCCGGCGGCTTGCAACAGCTTCTGAATTTGCTCAGCCGCGTTCTCAGTGTTGCCGGTGGAGGAACCAAAAAACAAACCAATCGTAGCCATGCTGCTCCTGTAGATTTTTGAGAATACGGCGCTAGTGTAGGAGCGTGGCGAGCAGGAATCTAGGGCAATAGGCGAAGTCTATGTTCAACTGGTATCAAGAATTCGTCTGACAAGTGCGCTGCTTCGCAGCGCGGTAGAAGCTACTCGGCTCCGCCGAGTAACGCTTCTACATTGCGCAAGAAACCAGGGCCAACCCGGTTGCTTGCAGCGCGGTAGAAGCTACTCGGCTACGCCGAGTAACGCTTCTACGTTGCTCAAGTCAGCCTGGTGGTCTATCGAGGGCAAACAAAAAAGGGGCGGGTCTATACGCTGCTGCGCAGCATAACCCGCCCCTCCTGATTACTGTTCACTGCCCCCTGCTCCCTGTCATTACTTCTCCAACAAGTTGTGCAGCGCAGGCTCCAGGTCTGGATACTTGAAAGTGAAGCCGGCCTGCTGCAGTGCGGTGGGCACGGCGTTCTGCCCGTCGAGCACGACGGTGGAGACTTCGCCCAGGGCCAGCTGCATGGCGAAGCGCGGCGTGGGCAGCCAGCTGGGGCGGCGCAGGACGCGGCCCAGCGCGGCGGCGAACTGGCGGTTGGGCACCGGCTGCGGCGCGGAGACGTTGAAGACGCCGCGGGCCTTGTCGTTCTCAAGTAGGAAGGCCAGCGCGGCGATGTAATCTTCGATATGGATCCAGGGATAGTACTGGCGGCCGTCGCCGAACCAGCCGCCCGCGAACAGGCGGAAGGGCAAGACCAGCAGCGGCATCGCCCCGCCCTGCATGGTGAGCGGCAGGCCGGTGCGCAGCACCACGCGGCGCACGCCCAGCGCCTCAGCCTCCTGCGTGCTGGCCTCCCACTGCTGGCAGACCGAGGCCAGGAAGTCTGCCCCCGGGCCGGTCTCCTCCGTGATGGGCTCGGGGCCGCGCGGGCCATAGTAGCCCACAGCCGAGGCCTGCAAGAGCGTGCGCGGCTTTTTGGGCGCGGCCCGCAGGGCTTCCATCACGGCCTGGCCGGCCTGGATGCGGCTGCTGAGGATCAGCGCTTTGCGCTTGGGCGTCCAGCGGCTGGGCAAAAAGCCCTCGCCTTTGATGCTGGCGCCGGCCAGGTTGACGATGGCGTCGGCCGCGTCGGCGAGTGGCTGCCAGCCGGCAGCCGTGCGCCCGTCCCAGCCGGCAACGGTGACGGCGGCGGGCAGGCCGGTGACGGCTTCAGGCTTGCGGCTGAGGATGGTGATCTGGTGGCCGGAGGCCAGCAGATGGCGGGTCAGGCGGCGGCCCAACAGGCCGCTGCCGCCGGTGATGAGAATGTTCATTTCTACGCCTCCTTGGCTTGCAAAAGCTCGGCTTTGGCTGGCGGGGGCAGGAAGGCCAGCTCCAGGGCGTTGCGTTGGGCCTGGTGGATCTGCTCCAGGCTGAGGCCGGCCTGTGGGGCGGCCACGTCATACTCATACGGGAGGGTGATGGCGCTGATGCCGGGATCGTCTGAGTTGATGGTAGCAAGGATACCCGCTTCCAGCTGGGCCTTGAGGGGGTGGGCGGCGTAGCTGGGTACGGTGCTGGTCTGGACGTTGCTGGTCAGGTTGGCCTCGATGCCGATGCGCTGCTCGGCCAGGTAGGCCACCAGGGCCGGGTCATCCATGGCCCGCACGCCGTGGCCGATGCGGGTGGCTCCCAGGTCACGCACGGCCTGCCAGATGCTCTCGGCGCCGGCCGCCTCGCCGGCGTGCACGGTAATGTGCCAGCCGGCCTCACGGGCCAGGCGGAAATGCTCCACGAACAGAGCGCCGGGGTAGCGGCCCTCGTCGCCCGCCAGGTCAAGGGCGACGAAGCGCTCACGATGGGTCAGGAGGGCGTTCAATTCTTGCATACCCTGCTCTGCCCCGAAATGGCGGCTAATGATGCCGATCAGGTTGGCTTTTACCCCGGTGTCAGCCGTGCCACGCTGCACACCGGCAGCCACCGCGGCGCAGATCTCGGCCGGGTCGAGGCCGTGGCCGCTGGCCATGAAGGCGGGGCTGAAGCGCAGTTCAATGTAGTCTATGCCTTCGGCATGAGCATCGAGGATGTTCTCGTAGGCGATGCGCTCGACGGCGTCGTAATCGACCATGACGCCGACCATCCACTGGAAGCGGGCAATGAATTCCATGATATTGGGCTGGATGTCAGCCACTTGTACATGCGGGCGCAAACTGTCCAGGTCCCAGGCGGGCAACGGCAGGTTGTGCTGACGGCCAAGATCGAGGATGGTCTGGAGACGGACGCTGCCGTCAAGATGGCGGTGCAGGTCAATGAGCGGAAGGCTGGGGTGGATGTTGGACATGAGCACATTATCCCCCGAATCATTTAAACAAAGAAGCGGTGCATAAATGCACCGCTTCTTTGCTTTTTACGAAAGAAAACCTAGCGCTTCTTGGTGGTCTTCTTCTTCGCTGCCTTCTTCACCGTCTTCTTGACGGTCTTCTTGGCCGCCTTCTTCACGGTCTTCTTGGCAACCTTCTTCTTTGCAGCTTTCTTCTTAGCAACAGCCATGTTTCTTTCTCCTTCCGGATTGCACTCACAAGAAAAACAGTGAGTGATTTAGAAAAAGTATATGGCTTGTGATGTCTAAAACGCGTGTAAAACTGCGTGCAAAAACGTGCGAAAAATGTTTACTGTGTGCAAAAAATGTAAAAAAGCGATCTTTTTGACAAAAATTTTTGCGCGCGTGAAAAAATTTTTGCTTTTTTCTTCGCAGAAAAGTTTTTTTGCGCGCTGTTTAGAAGATGCCGAACATTTCTTGCAAGAGTGGCAGGATCAAGTTCCAGTTAGGCAACAAGACTTGCGCGCCATTGCTTGTGACCCACGGCGTTACCGCTTCACGCGGCAAGGTCACCGCGTGCATGCTATCGAAAACGATCGCGCGCAGAAACACGAAGCCATAGCGCGGCCACAACCACATGGGCAAGTTGGTATCGACTGCATCTGACAGCGCGACCAATGCGCCAGGAATATGCAGCCATTCAAGCGGATTGAGCATCTTTTTGCCGACGGCAACGATGAAGAGCTGCCCATGCGCCATGCGGAAGAAATCATCACCGCTACGGTCGCGCACGAAGGCAAGCGCCTGCGTGCCGTCGAGGTGGTGTGTGCCGGCGGGCAGGCCGGCGGTGGGCACATCCAGCGTGATGCTGACCCCGCCCAGCGCATCCACTACGGCGGGGAAACCGGCCAAACGGATGCGCAGGTAGTGGTTGACGTTGATACGGAAGCTGCTGCGAATGGTCTCGAGCGCCAGGCGCGGCCCGCCGCCCACCCCGGCGCCCTCGCCGAAGGCGTGAGCGGCGTTGATGCGGTTCTCACCGTAGCCGGGGATCGGCACCCACAGGTCACGCGGGATGGAGAGCATCTCGATGCGGCCTTCCAGGGGGCGGGTGCTGACCAGGATCATGGTGTCACTGCGGCCAATATCGCTGCCATCCGGCGTGCGGTCAATCCCCATGATGAGCAGGTTGTTGGGCAGCGGGGTCAGGAAGTAGGCGGCCAGGGCAACGATGATGAAGATGAGCAAGCGCGAGGATAGGCAGCCGCGCTTACGCCGCGGTGGCTGCAGGGCCGCATGCGTGCTCTCGAGGGCAGCATGGCCGACAACATCCCGCGAGGTGATGGGCGCGGCCTCGCGGCGCGCAGGTGCAGGCTGCGGCGCAGCCGAGCGCACGGCGCGCTGCGGGCGGGTATCAGGCTGCAGTGGATCCGCAGGCTGCGGGTCTTGCTCGGGGCGCAGAGGGGGTTCGTAGTTTTCGTAGGGGTCCATAAGTAAGCTGAGGGTGGAGGATGAGCGATGAAGAAGCTCAGATATTATGCCCTCGCTGAGGAAGTAAATCGAACTCGAGGGCTTAGTGTTATGTGAGTTTTGCAGAATGTGCGCATGATTGAACAGAAAAAGATCGGGCGGTCTAAACGCTGCTGCGCAGCGTAACCCGCCCCTGCGCGTACCGCAAAAAAAAGCGGGGCAGTGCTACGCACTGCCCCGCTTTGGCTAGTTGCCAGCCGCGGCCGGCCGGTTGAGCAGGAACGGATCCTGCTTGCCGGCCAGCTCCTCGCGGAACTGTTGCGTGTACAAGTTGTAGTAGTGGCCCTTCTGGCGCATCAGCTCGCTGTGGCTGCCCATCTCGGCGATCTTGCCGCCTTCGATCACCAGAATGCGGTCAGCCCGCTTGATGGTGGAGAGGCGGTGCGCGATGATGAAGCTGGTGCGGTCCTTCATCATGGTCTCCATGCCCTGCTGGATCAGCGCTTCGGTGAGCGTGTCCACCGAACTGGTGGCCTCGTCCATCACGAAGAACTCCGGGTTGGCCAGCACGGCGCGCGCCAGGCTGATGAGCTGCTTCTGGCCGACGGAGAGCAGGTTACCGCCCTCGCCCACCTGGCCGTTGTAGCCACCCTCCAACTCCTCGATGAAGCGGTGGGCACCGGCCAGCTTGGCGGCTTCTTCCACCTCTGCATCGTTGGCATCCAGACGGCCGTAGCGAATGTTCTCGCGGATCGTGCCAGAGAACAGATGCGGCGTTTGCAGCACCACACCGATGCGGGACTGGATGCCGTGCAGGGTGAACTCCTTGTAGTCCGTGCCGCCGATGAGGATGCGGCCCTGGGTGGGCTCGAAGAAGCGGCAGATGAGATTGACGATGGTGCTCTTGCCGCCGCCAGTGGGGCCGACCAAGGCGATGTTCTCGCCCTGCTTGACGTGCAAGTTGAAGTCAGCCAGCACGGCTTCGTCCGGCGCATCGTCGTAGGCGAAGCGCACATTCTCGAAGACGATGTCGCCGCGGATGGTGCCCGGGTCACGCGCCGCGGGCAGATCCACCACGGTCGGCACCGCATCCACCATCGAGAAGATACGCTCAGCCGAGGCAATGGCGTGCTGCAGCTCGGCGTAGACGCGGGCCATCTCCTGGATCGGGAAGAGCATGAAGGTCATGTAGGCGATGAAGGCCTGGATGCCGCCCAGGGTCATGCCGCCGAACTCGGTCTGGATGCCGCCGTACCAGATGATGCTGCCCAGCGAGACGGCCGTAATGATCTGCACGACCGGCAGGAACAGGGCCGAGAGCCAGGCGGCCCGGAAGCCGGCCCGGTACATCTCGCCGGTGGTGCCGCTGAACTCACGCAGGTTGGCAACCTCGCGCCCCAGCGATTTGACGACGCGCACACCGGTGATGTTCTCGTTGTAGGCGCCGGTGATGCGCGAGTTGATCTTGCGCACCTCACGGTATTCCTTGATGATGCGCTTCTGAAACCACGAGGCAACCACGACCAGCACGGGGATACAAGCGAACACGATCAGCGCCAGCTTCCAGTTGATGATCATCATGAAGTAGGTGGCGGTGATGATGTTCATGATGCCCCAGGTGGTGTCCAGCATGCCCCAGGTGACCAGCTCGGCCACGCGGTCGGAATCAGAGGTGACGCGTGAAATGATCCAGCCGACCGGGGTGCGGTTGTAGTACGAGAGCGAGAGGTTCTGCAGGTGCTCGAACATCTTCTTGCGCAGGTCATAGCGCACGCGCTCGCCCAGCACGCCGGTAAGCCAGATGAAGGCGAACACCGCCACAGCCTGCACCAGCAACAGGGCGGCGTACGGCTTCATCAGCTCGAATACCACCCCGATATCGCGCTGGGCCACACCTTCGTCAATAATGCGCTTATTGAGGTAGGTGAAGTACGAATCCAGCCCGGAAACCAGGGTGATGGCGACCAGGAAACCGAGCACCCAGGGCCAGTGTGGCTTGAGCTGGCCGAGGATGCGTAGGATGGTGCGACCATTGAACTTGGTCGAAAATTCTTCTTCTTGAAACTCGTTGTAATCTTCCATATTCATTCCTAGCCTGTCGCAGAGGCAACTTCGCGCTGGACTTCTTCTTCGATCATGGTTTGGATGTCGAAGACCTTGCGGTACATGCCTTCCTGCGCCAGCAATTCTTCATGGGTGCCCTGCTGCACGATCTTGCCCTGGTCGAAGACCAGGATGAGATCGGCCAGCATGACGCTCTGAATGCGGTGAGCGATCAGGAACGTAGTGCGGTTCTCCATCAGCTGCTTGAGCGCCGCCCGGATCTCGGCTTCGGTCTCGGTATCGACCGAGGACGTGGCATCATCCAGGATGAGGATGGCCGGGTTCTTGAGCAGCGTGCGCGCCAGGGTGACGCGCTGCTTCTGCCCGCCGGAGAGGGTGACGCCGCGCTCCCCCACCATCGTTTCGTAGGCCTTGGGGAAGGTGTTGATGACGTCGTGCACCGCCGCGGCGCGGGCGGCCTGCTCGATATCGCTATCGGGGATGTCGTCGGCCACGCTGTAGCGAATGTTCTCGCGAATGCTGCGCGAGAACAAGAAGGGCTCTTGCAGCACGATGCCGATGTTGTCACGCAGGTAGCGGCGCGGGTAGCGTTTGAGCTCCACGCCATCCAGCAGGATGCGGCCGGCGGTGTAGTCGTAGAAACGCGGCAGCAGGCTGACCAGGCTGGTCTTACCCGAGCCGGTCGAGCCCAACAGGGCGATCGTCTGCCCGGGCGCGGCGCGGAAGCTGACATTGTTGAGCACAGCCTGGCCCGCCTCGTACTCGAAGGTCACATTCTCGAAGACGATCTCGCCACGCGGGCGGGCCGCGGGCAGGTAGTCGCCCTCATCCAGCGGTTCGCGGTCTTCCTTGATGATGCTGGCCACGCGGTCGAACGACACCAGGCCCTGGCTCATCTGCACGATGACGCGGCCCAAGTTGCGGATCGGCCACAGCAGCCAGACCAGCACGCTGACATAGGCGATGTAGTCGCCCAGGGTCAGGATGCCCTGGATGGTCATCTGCGCGCCGAGGTAGAAGCCATACAGCATCTGGGCGCCGGTGATGATGTCGGAGACCGGCCAGAACACCGAGTGCCACATGAGCAGCTTGCGGCCGAGCAGGTATTTGCTCCAGTTCTCCTTCTCGAACTTGTCGATCTCGTAGCGCTGGCGGGCGAAGGCCTTGACCACGCGCACGCCGCTCAGGTTCTCCTGCAGCACAGACGAGAGCACGCCATCCTGGTTCTGGAAGTTCTCATAGGCCTTGGAGATGCGGCCGAAGAAGAAGATCGACATGCCCACGGTGATCGGCACGCAGATGACCGAGAGCCAGGCCAGGCGCGAGTTGATGTACAGCAGCAGGCCGAAGTTGACCAGGAACAGGCTGATGATGCGCCCGAACTCGATGGATTCCTGGGCGATGAAGCGGCGAACCGCATCCACATCCGAGGTGACCTTCTGGATCAGCTCGCCGGTCTTGTGGCGGTCATGGAAGCTGAAGCTCAGGCGCTGCAACTGGTCATACAGGAAGTTGCGCAGGCGCTGGGCGACCCGCTCGCCGGTGCGCCCGGAGAGCGTGCCGCTGGCGTAGGTGAAGATGCCCTGCACGAGCGCCAGCCCCAGGAAGCCGAGCGCCACGAGCGGCACCTGGTGCGAGAAGTTGGGCGTGCCCAGCACGTCATCCACGAAGTAGGCCAGCAGCAGGTACACGGCCGAGCGGCAGATGGCCGAGACGGCCAGGCTGAAGGTGGCCATGGCATACGCGCCATAGTTGCCTTGCAGTAAGCCGAAGAAGGCTTTGATCCGCTTTTGCGAAACGACCTTCTTGAGGTCTATGATTTCTGAATTCTTTTGTTCAACCACTTGTATTACTCCTGTGCAGGGCACCTGGCGCTAGAGACTAAAACAGCCATCCACAACGGATGTGCGCAAACAGACTATGCATTTGATAGCAAATGGGGGCGAGCCGCAACAAGAAGCCGCCTGGCGGCGCAGGCGCCAGCCAGACAAAACCAACGCTGGAAGTCTATACCAAAGGCGGGGTTTCGTCAAACCCGGCTTACGGATACAATTTTTGCACCCCTATGAAACTAAAACTGAGCCACTTCGCCCGCTCCACCCTGATCATTGCTGCGTTCTTTGGGCTTGATAAGGTGCTGGCCTTTGCGCGCCAGCTCATCATCAACAACCAGTTTGGCCTCTCCTACGAGCTGGACGTCTTCAATGCGGCCAACAACATCCCTGACCTGCTGTCGGCGCTGATCAGCGGCGGCGCGCTGGGCGTGGCGCTCATCCCGGTGCTCTCCGAGTACCTGGAGAAGAGCGGCCGCCAGGGCGCCTGGGACCTGTTCGTACGCATCCTCAACCTGGCCTTCATCGTCACCGCCGCGCTCTCAGTGGTCATCGCCGCCTTGGCCCCCTGGCTCATCAATACCCTGATCGCGCCCGGCTTCCCGGCCGAGCAGAAGGCGCTGGCGGTGGAGCTGATGCGGCTGGACCTGATCGCCATCATCATTTTCTCGATCAGCGGCCTGGCGATGGCCGGCCTGCAGGCCAACAAGCACTTCCTGCTGCCGGCGCTGGCGCCCGGGCTGTACAACATTGGCCAGATCTTTGGCGCGCTGGTACTGGCGCCCAGCAGCCCCTACAACATTGGCGGGTTCGACCTGCCCCATTTTGGCATGGGCATCCACGGCCTGGTGTGGGGTGTGATCCTGGGCGCGGCGCTGCATTTGGCGATCCAGGTGCCCGGGCTGCTGGCCTACGGGTTCCGCTGGCAGCCGGTGCTGGGCCTGCGCACGGAGGGTGTGCGCAAGGTGCTGGTGCTGATGGCGCCGCGCGTGCTGACCATGTTCTTCATCCATATTTACTTCGTGGCGCGCGACAACCTGGCCTCCGGCCTGGCCGAAGGCTCGATCACGGCGCTCAATCTGGGCTGGTTCATTATGCAGGTGCCCGAGACCCTGATCGGCAGCGCCCTGGCCATCGCCCTGCTGCCGAGCGTGGCGCAGCTGTTCACCCGCGGCGACCGGGCCGGTTTCGCCCAGGCGGTCAACGGCGCGGTGCGCACCATCCTGGCGCTCACCATCCCCGCCGCCCTGCTGCTGGGGATGGGGTTGCGCCCGCTGCTGGCGCGCGCCTTCCCCGTCTATTCGCCGGCCGAGGTAGACCTCATCGTATGGATCACGCAGCTGTACCTGGCCGGCCTGACCGGCCATGCCCTGCTGGAGATCGGCTCGCGCTCGTTCTACGCGCAGCAAGAGGCGCGCACGCCCATGTGGGCGGCGGGCATCAATTCAGCCCTGTTCGTGGCGCTGGCGGTGGTGATGACGCGCAGCATGGGCGCTGGCGGCATTGCGCTGGCGGGCACAGTAGCCTTTACGCTGGAAGCGATCGTGCTGCTGTGGCTGCTGGCGCGGCGTTACCCGGGCCTGGGCGAAACACGTAGCACGCTGCTGCGTACGGCCGCCGGCAGCCTGCTTGGCGCCGGGGCGCTGTACGCCGTGATGCAGTGGGCGCCGCTGCCGGGCTTTGTGGCGGCCCTGGGTGGCATGGTACTGGGTATGCTGCTGGCGATGGCGGTGCTATGGCCGGACCTCAAGGTGTTCGCCCAGTTGGCCAGCAGCACGGACAAGGTCGAGCCGGCATAGACGCCATAGGGGCGCAGCATGCTGCGCCCCTACATTACCCGTGTCATTCTGACCGGGTTTGAAAACCTACACCCGAATCGCCGAAGCCAGATCAGGGAAGAATTCTTGCTGGCATATCTTCTATGCAGTGATCGTTTGTGAATCATGCGCTGCGTGGAAGAGGTAATAAACCAGATTGCTTCGTCCGTTTCCAGCGCGCAGCGCTGGAATACTCCTCGCAATGACAAGGGTGCTAGAGGGCGCAGCATGCTGCGCCCTGTCACTACCTTGACACCCAAGCCCAGTTTGCCCGCAAATCCACCTTCCCTGCTATACCTACATCCTGCCCGCCCCACATAAACCAGGGGCAAACAAGGGAGTTAAAACAATTAATACATTAAGTACATTCCCTGTAAGCTCAGGCTAAAAGAGAGCGAAACGGAGGGCAAATGTTTTAACAAAACCGCGTCAAGGAGAGGGGACACAAAACTGGCTATGATGATGATTAAAACTTATCTGTGAACAAGGGATGCTATGGCCGACTACAGTTCCAGCTTGGCTTTGGCCGCCTGATAATCCGAGTACCCGCCGGGGTACTCCACCAGCTTGCCGTCCTCAAGCTCCACGATGCGGGTAGCGACGCGGTCAAGGAAGTAGCGGTCATGCGAGATGGCCAGCACGCTGCCCTCGAACTCGGCCAGCGATTCTTCCAGCACTTCCGCCGAGCGGATGTCGAGGTTGTTGGTCGGCTCATCCAGCAGCAGGAAGTTGGCCCCACTGAGCATGATCAGGATGAGCTGCAAGCGGCTGCGCTCACCGCCGGAGAGCGTGCCGACCGGGTTGTTCATGCGCTGGTACTCGTAGACGAACTTGTCCAGTAGCTTCACCGCATTGGCCTCAGACAGGTTAGCCGCCCGGCGCACGGTGTCCATCAGGGTCATGGTGTGGTCGAGCGTCTCGTGCTCCTGGGCATAGTAGCCGGTTTGGATGCTGGGGCCGACTTTGATCTCGCCCGCGTCGGGTGCGTCGCGGCCGAGCAGCAGGCGGAACAGCACAGACTTGCCCGCCCCGTTGGGGCCAACCAGCCCGACCCGCTCGCCGTGCCACAGGGTAAGGCCCAGCCCATCCAGCACCTGGTTCTTGCCCTGCGGGCTATCAAAGCTCTTGGCAACGTCGGTAAGCTCCAGCACTTTGTTGCTGCCGCGCCAACCTTTGAACTGCAGGTTCATGCTGCGCGGATCAGCCTTGGGCTTCTCGACCTTCTCCATCTTCTCGATGCGCTTCATCATCGATTTGGCGCGGCGGATCAGCTTCTCATTCTCGTGCGAGCGGCCCCAGATCAGCATACGCTTGGCCGACTGCTCCAGGCGGCTGATCTCGTTCTGTTGCACTTTGAACTGGCGCTGCTGCTCGAGCAGCTTGGCCTCTTTGAGGGCTACGAATTCGGAGTAGTTGCCCTCGTAGACGGTGACCTTGCCGTCGCGCAGCTCGGCGATCTCGTCCGCAACCACGTCGAGCATGAAACGGTCGTGCGAGATGATGACCACGCCGCCGTGATAGTTGCGGATGTACTGCTCGAGGAACTCCTTGCCGTCCATGTCGAGATGGTTGTCGGGCTCGTCCAGCAGCAGGATGTCCGGGCGGGTGACCAGCAGCTTAGTCAGGCCCAGCAGCTTCTTCTGGCCGCCGCTCAGGTTGCTGACGGACAGCTCCAGCTCGTGCTCGGCGAAGCCCAGGCTCAGCAGCGTGGAGCGCACCTGGCCTTCGTAGCCCGGGCCGCCGATGCGGGTATGCTCCTCCAGCAGCTGGGCATGCTCCTCCAGCTTGCGGCTGAGACGTTTCTCATCACTGTAGACCTCCGGCTGGCCCATTTGCTCTTCCACCAGGGCCAGCGAGCGTTCGAGCTCAAACAGGCGCGTGTGGGCGGTCAAGGCCTCCTGCAGCAGGGTGTGCTCAGGGTTGAAGCGCGGCTCCTGCGGCAGGTAGCCAATGCTGAGCTTGCCGCGCATGTTGGCGTAGCCGGTCTCGGTGGTCAACTCGCCGGAGATGAGGCGCAGGAGGGTGCTTTTACCGCTGCCGTTGATGCCGATCAGGCCGACGCAGCGATCCTTGTGGATTTCCCAGGAGAGGTTCTTGAAAACCGGCTCGGCATTGTAGGTGACAGTGACCTGGTCGAGGCTGAAGCCGATTATGGCTGCCTCCTGCCCTGCCCGATCTGGCCGAGGTGGGTGTTCTGGAAGGAGTCAGGGTACTTCAGGCCGTAGCCAAAGACGCGGTCGAGGCTGGCGTGCGCGAACAGGATGATGCCGGCCACGCGCAGCGGGATGGAATCCATCGGCACGCTGAGCGCGAACATCAGCACCGCCAGGGCGCGATGGTGAAAGAGGTTGTAGGTGAATGCGCCAATGCGCGGCCCGGCCAGGTAGCCGATGGCCGAGAGGTCAGGCGCGAACAGCAACAACGCGAACCACCACCACGGCAAGCCCATACCGGCGTAGGCAAACAGGGCCAAGGCAAAAAGCGCGGCTTCTTCAATACGCAATATGGTTTTCATATATCACTCCGGTAGAAATCAATAACCACAAGCACAAAGGGACACAAAACTGAAACTTTGTGCTCTGTGCTTGCGGTGCGCGCAGTTGGCAGGTGTTAATGGCCTTCTTTTTCGTAAGGCTGGCCGTCGGCGGCAGGTGCCTGGCCGCGGCCTACAACGCCGGCCAGCACGATCATGGTAGCGATATACGGCGCCATAAGCAGGAACTCGGAGGCCACCCGCACTCCCAGAATGGCCAAGCGCGCCGCCAGCATATCGGCGAAGCCGAACAGCAACCCGGCACCGAAGGCGCCGAACGGATTCCAGTTGCCGAAGATCATGGCAGCCAGGCCAATGAAACCGCGCCCAGCAGTCATTACATCGTCAAAGCGGCCCACGGAGCCCAGGGTGAAATAAGCTCCGCCGAAGCCGGCCATCATGCCGCCCAGGATCACAGCCATGTAACGGGTCTTGAAGACGTTGATGCCCAGGGTGTCAGCGGCTTTGGGGTGCTCACCCACTGAGCGCAGGCGCAGGCCCCAACGAGTGAAGAACAAGCCGAAATGCAGCAGCGCCAAGAACAACAGCATGCTGAAGAAGAACACATTGTGCGAGAAGAGAATTGGCCCAATGAAGGGAATCTCCGCCAGGCCAGGAATTTGGATGTCAGGAAAAATTCCAGGGTTATTCAACTGGCGGTTGGCTGCCAGATACTTGGCAGAAATGAAAGAGCTCATGCCGATGGAAAAGATATTGATGACCGTACCTGAGACGATTTGGTCGGTTTTGTATTTTATGGAAAAGATGGCATGCACCACAGCCAACAAGGCGCCGGCCAATACGCCAGCCAGGAGGCCGACCCACAATCCATACAGGCTTCCGAAGATTGCAGCAACCATCGCACCGGTGAGCATCATGCCCTCGATGGCGATATTGACCACACCGGCCCGCTCACACAGAATGCCTGACAGGGCGCCAAGGGTGATGGGCACGGCACGGATGAGCGTGGCGCGTAGCAAGCCGGCCAGGTTGAGGGAGGTGCCAGAGGCAACCCAGGAGAGAAACGCGAAAATGAACAATGCGGCCACAAGACCCAGAATGGCGTTGGTGCGTGTGCCAAAGCCGCGCACCAACTGATACCCACCCAGCAACGCACAGACAAAAGCGATAGCCTGCAGCACCGGCAGCGTGATGAATTCCAGATTGGGGAAATTGGCCTGGCTGCCGCCCGGGTTAAGGGTGAAGGTAGTGACCATTTCGCCCTGGGTTGTGCGGGCAAACAGAAGCCAGATGGCGGCGGCCAGGGCCAGGAAAACGACGCCCATGACGCGCCGCCGGCCTCCGCCGGTGTACTCCGCAGACGATTTCATCGTGGGTGACAGGGTGCTCATGCTGTTAACCTCCCCAGCCGCGCACATGCAGGCCATCTTCTTGCTGCTGCGGGGCGCGCAGGCGGTAAATGGTACGGATGATGGCCGGGGCGGCAATGAAGGCCAGAATCAGGGCCTGCATCACCGAAATAATATCGACCGGTACGTTGGCAGCAATCTGCATCTGCAGCGCGCCGTTGCGCAAGGTTCCGAATAGCAGTGCAGCCAGTACCACACCTACGGGGTGGCTCCGGCCGATAAGCGCCAACGCAATGCTGTCAAAGCCATAGCCGGAAGAAAAAGCCGGGGCGAGAGTGTAGTTGACGCCAAGGACTTCATTGGCACCGGCCATGCCGGCCAGCGCGCCGGAGAGGCTCATGGCCAGCACCGTTATGACTAGGATGTTCATGCCGGCGTAGCGGGCGGCATTGGGGTTGGCCCCTACAGTACGCAGTTCAAAGCCCAAACGAGTTTTGAATAGCAGCCAGTACACACCATAGGCCGCAGCCAGAGCAATAAAGAAGCCCAGATGGAAACGTATGGGGCTTTCAAAGAAACGCGGCAACTGGGCGGTGGTTTCAATGAATGGACTGATGGGATTGGTGGTGTCGGGGCGCTGCAACGGGCCGCGCAGCAAGTATTCACTCAAGCGGAAGGCAATGTAATTCATCATGATCGTATTGATGACTTCATGTCCGCCGGTCTTGGCTTTAAGCCAGCCGGGGATAAAACCCCAGATGGCGCCACCCAGTGCGCCAGCCCCCAGGGCCAGCGGCAGATGGATGATGGCCGGCAGGCCTTTGACGGCAAAACCGACATAAACAGAGGCAACCGCGCCCATGAACAGCTGGCCCTCGGCGCCGATGTTAAACAAGCCGGCGCGGAAGCCCAAGGCAACCGCCAGGCCGGCAAAAATATACGGCACAGATTTAATGAGGCTCTCAAAGAAGGGGTTAAATGCCCGCCGTAACGCAGCCGCCTCGCCGCTCGCCAGAGCGTCGGCAATACGTTCCGGGTTGCCGATGGCGCCGTTGAACAGAGCGCTGTACGAGCGCAGGGCGGCGTTGATCCCCACACCAATCGCCTCCAATGGCGAGCGCGACCAGGCAGTGTAGACCTGGTCTGTAGTGACAGCGACGATAAGGCCACCCAATAGCAAGCCGGTGATGATAGCCAGGATGGGAACGATCAATGAGCCGCGGGCGAGCTCATGCATAAAGATGCCAAACGCGCTCTTGTCTTTGGGAGGGGTGGATTGGCTGTCTTGGTTCGCCATGCCTAGGAGTCCTTACGGCGGCGCGTGGTTTTAGCCGCACGAGATGTTTTCTTTTTCTGCGCAGCTTTCCTGGCGGAGGTCTTTGTCTTGGAGCTGGCTTTAGCCTTGGGCTTAGGTTTGACGCCCAGACTGGCCTTTTTGGCGGTCGCAGTCCGCACTACGCCTGCCATCAGCAGGCCCACCTTCTCCTTGCTGGCATCCTGCGCTGAAAGCACATCAACGATCTTGCCGCGGTATATCACCGCGATCCGGTCGGATAGTTGCATGATCTCATCCAGTTCAGAGGAGACCAGCAGCACTGCTCCCCCGTTGTCGCGGCTTTCAATGAGGCGACCGTGGATATATTCAATGGAGCCTACGTCCAACCCGCGGGTGGGTTGGGAGGCGACCACCAGCTTAACGGGGCGAGAGAGCTCGCGGGCGACAATCACTTTCTGCTGGTTTCCACCAGAAAGTGAAGCGGCGCTGGTGTCCACGCTGGGGGTTCGGATATCAAAGCTATTGACGCGTTCTTCGGCCACTTTAGCAATGGTGGCCTGCTGCAAAACCGCGCCTTTGGAAAAGGGCCGCTGGTAGTACGTATTGAGTACGAGATTGTCAGCTACGGGAAAGCTGAGCACCAAGCCATCCCGCTGGCGGTCTTCGGGAATGTGAGCGGTGCCTAGCTCAGTAATGCGGCGCGGGTTGGCGCGGGTGACATCTTCGTTGAGCAAGCGTACGCTGCCATCCAGCGCCGGGCGCAAGCCGGTGAGCGCCTCCACCAGCTCTGTCTGGCCGTTGCCCTGAACGCCAGCGATGCCCAACACTTCCCCGGCGCGCACGGTAAAGGACACATCGTCCACGGCGATCTGGCCACGGTCATCGCCAACTTTGAGGTTCTGCACTGTCAGCACATCCGCGCCGGGAGTGAAGGCGCGTTTATGGACGCTCAGGTCCACCTCGCGGCCCACCATCATGGCGGCCAACTTGCTCTGGTTGGCCTGCTTGGGTGTGGTGGAGCCGACGACTTTGCCACGCCGGATGACAGTGATGCGGTCAGCAATGTCGAGGACTTCACGCAGCTTGTGGGTGATGAAGATGATGGATTTGCCGCGCTCGGTGAGCGAGTGCATGATCTTGAAGAGCTCATCCGCCTCTTGCGGAGTCAGCACGGCGGTCGGCTCATCCAGGATGAGGATATCCGCCTCGCGGTAAAGCAGCTTGATGATCTCCACGCGCTGCTGCACGCCCACCGGCAGATCGCGCACATAGTCATCCGGGTCCACTTCGAGACCATAGGCGCTGGAAATTTGGCGGATGCGCTCGGTTGCGGCGCGGCGGTCAAGTATTCCGCCCATTTTCAGGCTCTCCGAGCCCAACATGACGTTCTCGGTAACAGTGAATACGGGGATGAGCATAAAGTGCTGGTGCACCATGCCGATCCCGGCGTTGATGGCATCTGTAGGGGAATGAATCTGCACTTGCCGGCCATTGATGAAGATCTCACCTTCGTCCGGCTGGTACAAGCCATAAAGGATATTCATCAAGGTGGTCTTGCCGGCGCCGTTCTCGCCCAGCAAAGCATGGATCTCACCACGCTCGAGAGAAAGATCGATGCGGTCGTTCGCCAGCACACCGGGGAAACGCTTGGTAATTGTTTTTAGCTCAAGGACGGGGGGCATGGGCTTACCTCGGCGGCGGCTTGGATGAACTTAGTTGCATTCTACCATGAGCGAGTCTTGCAGCTTTGCGGCGCAAAAAAAAGAGCCGGGCGATACGCCCGGCTCTTTTTTTATAACAAGATTCGTTGCTTTACGGAGCGGTCTGAATGTCGCCGGCGACGATGCCGTCAACCAGCGCCTGCATACCGTCAAAGCTGGTGGCTACACCCACACCACCGTTCTCCAAGGTACCTACGATCAGGCCACCACCCGCGCCGCCAGCCAAAGCTGCTTCGATCTGCTGGTACACAGTTGCGTCCATGTTCTTCAGCACCGAGTTGAGGATGACGCCAGCATACTCCGGAGCCGTCTGGGTCCAGTCGCTGTCCACACCGATCAGCCAGGCATTGCCGCGCTCCTGAATGGCAGCCGCGGAGCCGAGGCCAACGGGGCCAGCCACCGGCATGATGATGTCGGCGCCTTCGTCCATCAGGCTCTCAGCGAACGCACGACCATCATCCAGCGAGTCAAAGTTGCCGGTGAAGAGACCATCCTGAGCAGCGGGGTCCCAACCGAGCACCTGCACGTTGGCACCATTCTGCTGGTTGTAGTACTGCACACCATACCAGAAGCCGTCCATGAACACAGTCACCGGCGGAATGTTGATACCACCGAAGGTGCCCACGACGCCGGTCTGCGTGCTGGCGGCAGCGTGGTAACCCGCCAGGAAGGCAGCCTCGTCAGTGGCGAAAGCGTGACCGGTCAGGTTGGGGAAGTCCAGGTAGTCAACATCGATGATGCCGAAGGCCTGGTCAGGGTTGGCGGCCGCAGCGGCAGCGGTCGCATCGCCCATCAGGAAACCAACCGTGATGATGAGGTCACAACCCTGGTCGATCATGGCGTTGATGTTGGGCTCGTAATCGGCCTGCTCGTTGGATTCAACGAAGGCGCCTTCAATGCCGAGCTCATCAACAGCCTGTTCCACGCCAGCCCATGCGGTCTGGTTGAAGGAGGCATCATCAATGCCGCCCGTGTCGGTCACCTGGCAGGCCTTGAAGTCAGCCGCGCCCGGTGCCGTCCCACCGCAGGCAGCCAAAACAAGCGCAGCCGCCAGAAGCAGGCCAAACAAGGAATAGTGCTTCTTATTCATATACTCTCTTCCTCCTGGAAGGGTCTTGGAAGCGCGGGGCGCGTTTGGCCCCAGGCACCTCTCGTTTAGGGTTATGGGAGTCTATCATGAAGGAATTGGGGTGTAAATCATTTGGGTGTAGCGCGATGAAATTTTAAGCCGTTTACTGACCTGTTTGCCAAATCACCAGGCCACTTAGCAACTCTTGGATGGTAAGTTGCACAAAATCCCGGCGGGATTGGCTGAACAAGCTGGGATTAATGTGCTCGAGCGACAGCCCGGAGGCGGCGCTGGGCGCCTGCCCCGCCAGGGCTTGCTGCAACTGGGTCTGCAAGCTGTCGCCGGACTGGGCGGCCACAGACGCGATCCACAAATGGGCCGCCTCTGCCGGCGGGGCCGAAGTGCCGATGAGCATGACCCCAAAACTGGCCAGGTATTGGGCCGCCCCGCTGTTCTCCATTTCCGGGGTGATGTAGACCACGCGCACGAACTCGATCATGAACTGGTCCACCGCGGCCTGCCAGCTGTCCGGCGCGGCCTGGGCGGCCACCGGGTAGCGCGTGTTCGGCGGGCCGGCCGGCACGCAGGCGCCGCAAAAATAGGCCGCCCCGGCGCGGTACGCATCCACCAGGCCGGCGTCTGCCGGGCCGTACAGGATGCCGGTGCGCCAGTCATTGGCCGACATGGCCGCAATGTATCCGGCGATGAAGGCCGCATCCTGGCTGCCGGCAGCCGCCGCGGCCGACACGCTGATCACATTGGCCAATGATTCGGCGGGGGCAAAGCCCACGGTGACGAAGCGCGCCTGCGGAGCGGCCGCAGCCAGCTCCTGCATACCTGGATCCGCCAGCAACACGGCGGCCTGCAAGTTGGCGGGCAGCTCAGCCGCGCTGATGGCGGCGCGCTGCTCGAGTTGCAGGCCCTGCGCCGCGGCGAAGCCGCTGGCGGCGGCCTGCACTTCGGCCAGCAGGTTAGCGTCAGCGTCTTCGGGGGCGACGAGCAGCACGATGCCCGGCAACGGCGTAGGCGTTGCGGGCAAGGGCGTGGGGAGTTCGAGTGTGGGGGTAGGTTCTGCCGCGCCCAGCGAACAGGCGCTTAACAACAAGGCCAGCAAAAGATACGCAATTTTCACTCCTGTATAATAACCGCCACAGCCCCCTTCTGACAAAAATGACCCTGCCGCCAAACCAAACACAGCCTGAAGACGATCCGCAACTGCCCGCCGCACGCCGCCGGCACGCGCGCCGCAGCTTGTTTGGCCCGCTGGGCGTGGACGAGCGCAGCCAGGCGCTGGAAGCGCTGGCGCGCAAGACCACGCCCACTTTTGATTTCTTTTTGTATTCGCTGCTGGCCGGCGCAGTCATCAGCCTGGGCCTCTTGCTCGATTCCGCGCTTCTTTTAGTATTGGCCATGCTGCTGGCGCCGCTGATGGCGCCCGCCGTCGGTATCGCCCTGGGCACCGCCCTCGGCTCCAGCAAGCATTTCCTGCGCAACCTGAGCGCGCTGTTGCTGGCAAGCGCCTTCGTCTTCGCCACGGGCGTAGTGGCCGGCCTGTTCAACACGGCCGAGCCGAACAGCGCCGGCGTGGCCGCGCTGCACGCCCTGCTGAGCTGGCCCAGCCTGGTGGCGATGGCCGTGGCCGGCGCGCTGACCGCTGGCACCCTGATACGTGAGCAGAATGCCAGTGCGGCCAGCTTGCTGTTGAGCTATGGCCTGTATGTGCCGCTGGCCGTGGCGGGCTTCGGGCTGAGCAGCGGGCAACTGCACCTGTGGCCGCACGGCCTGGTGGTGTTTGCCATTCACCTGGCCGTGGCGACCCTAAGCGGCGCCGGGGCGCTAGCCGCCATCGGCTTTCGCCCGCCCGCCTGGTACGGCTATTCGTTCAGCGCGGCGGTCTTGCTGGCGGGCGTTCTGCTCTTCATCGGCTTCACCGGCGCCGGCGCAGCCTTCGGGGCGCGCATCGGCCTGCCTACTCTGACCCCCAGCCCCACCCTGACCGCCAGCATCACTCCGACTCCATCCATCACACCCACACCGTCACCCACGGCCATGCCGTCGCGCACGCCTACGCGCACGCCCACCCTGACCCCCAGCCCCACCGCAACCCCCCAACTGGCCGTGATCGATGCGCAAGGCGGCGGGGCGGTGATCCGCGAGACGCCGGCCGGTATGGCCATCACGACCATCCTCAACGGGCAGATCGTGGAGCTGCTGCCTGAGCCGCCGCAAGAGGCGGGCGGGCAGCTGTGGCTGCACGTGCGCCTGCAGGGGCGTGACCTGAGCGGCTGGATCCTGCAGAACTTGATGGCTACCACCACGCCGCAACCCTAGATTCGCCAACCCGTCTGGTACAATTCGCCCTTGCCCGGTAACCTTGCCGGGCGAAATTTTGAACCCCCCATAAGGATGTGAAGCATGCAGGTCTTACTGTTACAAGATGTATATAAGCTCGGCCGCGCCGGCCAGATCAAGAAAGTTGCCAACGGCTACGGCCGCAACTACCTGATCCCCCAGGGTCTGGCGATGCCCGCCACCCCGAATGCGATCAAGATGGCCGAGAAGATCGCCGCCAATGCTGACAAGCAGCGCAGCACCCGCAACGCCGAAGCCGAAGCCCTGGCCGCCAAGATGCAGGGCATGCAGTTGCTCTTCCCGGCCCGCGCCGGCGAGACCGGCAAGCTGTACGGCTCCATCACCACCCAGATGCTCGCCGAGCAGTTGGGTGAGAAGCTGGGCGTGACCTTTGACCGCCGCCAGATCGATGTGCAGCCCCTGCGCCTGCTGGGTATGCACAAGGTGGCCGTGCGCCTGACCATGGACGTGATCCCTGAGTTTGACGCCGTGGTGTACCGCGAGGGTGAGAGCCCCGAGAACTACATGGTGGCTGCCAGCGAGCTGGCCGCCTCCGCCGAGTCCAACCAGCCCAAGCCGGTGGAAGAGGTGCTGGAGCCGGTGGCCGAAGAAGCCGTGGCCGAGGTCGCCGAAGAGGCAGCCGAAGCCGTTGAAGCCGAGGCCGAAGCCCCGGCCGACGAAGCCGCCGCGGAATAAGCGCCATCCCATCATGAACATTTAATCAGCCTGCCGATACAATAGGCAGGCTGATTTATTTAAGATGACCCCACAGAACGTCGGTCGCGCCCTGAGCGAACAACGCGAGCAGCGCGGCATCACGCTCGAAAGAGCATCTGAAGCCACCCACATCCGCAAGCACTATTTGCAGGCGTTGGAAGAAGGCAATTTTGGCGCCCTGCCCTCGGCCGCCCAGGTGCGCGGCTTCCTGCGCGCCTATGCCGGCTACCTCGAGCTGAACCCGGACGAAGTGCTGGGCCTGCTGAAGCAGCCCGCCGCCGCCCCGACCACAGAGCCGACTGGCGCCGAATCCCCAGTGCAAGAGGCTGCCAGTGCAGCGGTGGTGGCTGAGGCGCCTGCAGTTGAACCCGTGCCGGCCGAAGAACCGGCGGATGACTACGCCGCCATCGGCGCCCAGCTGCGCACCCGCCGCGAGCAGACCGAACTGACCCTCGACGAGGTGGAGCAAACCACCCACATCCCCGCCCATTACTTGCAGCGCCTGGAACGCGGCGACTTTGACAGCTTCCCTTCACCCACCCAGGCGCGCGGCATGCTGGGCAACTATGCTGAGTTCCTGGGCCTGGAGAGCGAAGCGCTGCTGTTGCAATATGCCGAGGCGTTGCAGGAGCGTTTCAAGCAGCGCACCGCCAAGAAGAATGAGACCGCCAAGCCCAAGCGCACCCGCCCGGCCCTGCCTCCGCTCAAATTCCGCCTGCCGGCCTGGGCCCAGCCGCTGCTGACCCGGGATATCGCCTTCGGAGCGCTGGCGGGCATTATTCTGCTGGCCTTCATCACCTTCAGCATCAGCCGCGTGCTGGATACGCGTGCCGCCCAGAACATCGAGCCTACTGCGCCGCCGCTTGGCATTCTGGTGCAGCCAACCGACACGCCTGACCCTTCGGTTGCTGGCGGCGAATCGATCAACCTGCTGGGCAGCCCCACCCCCACCACCACTGCCGCCCTGCTGGGCGCGACCACGATCGAGGCAGGCAGCGGCGGCAACATCAACCTGCGTCTGCTCTCGATGCAACGCGTCTGGATGCGCGTGACCGCCGATGGGCAAGTCCAATTCGAGGGGCGCACCAACCCGGGCCAGAACTATTCGTTCAGCGCCAACGGGCAGATCCTGCTGCTCACCGGCAACGGGGCCGGCCTGCGGGCCTTCCTCAATGAGCAGGATATGGGCATTGTTGGCCTGTTCGGCGAAGTGGTCAGCGTGATCTTCAACGCCCAGGGCGCGGCCACCCCCACCCCTTCACCCACGCCCACCATCGACCCGGCTGTGCTGACCGCTACGGCCGAAGCCACACCCAGCGCCCAGGCCACCAGCAC
This sequence comes from Anaerolineales bacterium, assembly GCA_019454165.1. GTDB lineage: Bacteria > Chloroflexota > Anaerolineae > Anaerolineales > UBA11579 > JAMCZK01. Next base: position 2,032,938 of record CP075367.1, read on the forward strand.
GCCTGAGCAATAGCGTCCAACGGTTACAATCAGCCCGCATGTCTGATAAGAACTTTCACCTGGTGTCCTTAGGCTGCGCCAAGAACACCGTAGATTCCGAATCCATGGCCCAACTGCTGCAGCGCGAGGGCTACCGGCCCAGCCTGGTAGCCGATGCCGCCGAAGTGTTGATCGTCAACACCTGCGGATTCATTGGCCCCGCCAAGGAAGAGTCGTACCAGGCATTGAGCGAGCTGGCCGCCAACAAACGCAGCGACCAATGGCTGATCGCCGCCGGCTGCCTCAGCCAGCGCTACGGGGCTGAGGTGATCGAGCGCGTACCGGGCGTGGATGCGCTGCTGGGCACCCGCCGCTGGATGGATGTGCTGCAACTGATCGACAAGCTGCGCCGCCGCACCAGCCCCGAGCCGCTGTATCACCTGCCGGATGAAGCCATCACGGTCGGCTCCGATGAGCAGGATGTGCTGCGCATCTCGAAGCAGGGCTATAGCGCCTATTTGAAGATCGCCGATGGCTGCCGCCGCCCCTGCGCATTCTGCGCCATCCCGCTCATCAAGGGCACCCTGGTCAGCCGCCCGATGGACAGCATTCTGGCCGAAGCCCGCGCACTGCAGGCCGCCGGCGTGCGTGAGATCAACCTGATCGCCCAGGACAGCACCGACTGGGGCCACGAGCTGGGCATGAAAGACGGCCTGGCCAGCCTGCTGGAAGCGCTGGTGCACGAGGCCCCGCATGTGGATTGGATCCGCGTTCTGTACAACTTCCCCGGCTCGGTAACCGACCGCCAGATCGAGACCATGGCGGCCCACAAGCAGCTCATCCCCTATCTGGATATGCCTCTGCAGCACGCCCACCCGGCTACGTTGAAGCGCATGCGCCGCCCAGCCAACATGGATTGGGTCCATCGCACGCTGGAGAAGATGCGCAACAAGCTGCCCGGCCTGGCGCTGCGCTCCACCTTCATTGTGGGCTACCCGGGCGAGACCGACGAAGAGTTCCAGGCCTTGATGGATTTCATCGAAGAGATCCGCTTTGACCGCGTGGGCGTGTTCACTTTCTCGTTCGAGCCCGGCACCAGCAGCGAACCGCTGGGCGACCCCGTGCCTGAGCATGTCAAAGAAGCCCGCAAGGCGCAAGTGATGGAAGCCCAGCAACGCATCTCGCTGGAGAACAACCAGGCCCTGGTGGGCCAGACGCTGGACGTGCTGATCGAGGGCACCGGCGAGGTAGAAGGCAGCGACGAGCCGATCGCAGTTGGCCGCAGCTACCGCGACGCGCCGGAGATCGACGGGCTGGTGTTCGTGGAAGGCGGCGCGCCGGTCGGCGAGATCGTGCCGGTGCGTATCACTGGGGCCATGCCGTACGACTTGAGCGGCACGGTGGATGTAAGCCGCAACATCATCACCCTGGAAGGGTTGGAAGTAAGAGAGTAGAAGCGGTTTCAATGCCTTGACGTTCGGCCCTAGTTCGCCCGCCAACAACCAACCTGTGCTATAAGCCCCTCGCATGTCTTGCAATGGCCTCATGCAATCTGCTTGGGGATCGCTTCGAGCGCAGGCAAGCCTGCGCCTCGCAAAGACGACCAGTTTATAAGATGGGGAAAGCAAAAGTTGTTACTAATTTAATTTTGACCCCCTCCCCATTCGCGCAATAATAACTTTTGGCGGTACTGGGGTGGGAACAGGGATTGGGGGACTAAAGCAACGAAATCAATAGCCCGGCCAGGGCTCCGCCCAGCACAAGCCAGGCAGAATTTACTTTGTAGAGCAACAAGACAGCTGTAAGGATGGCAATGACGATGCTGGGCAGGTCTACCAGGGCGGCCGCACCCAGCTGCCAGGCCACCGCTGCCATCAGGCCCACCGAGGCGATGTTGACGCCATCCAGGAAGGCGGCTGCCCAGGCTGACTGGCGCAAGCGCGGCAGCCAGCCGGCGGTCAGCCCCACCAGCAGGAACGAGGGCAGGAAGATGCCTACGGTGGCCAGCAGGCTGCCGGGCAGCCCGCCCAGCAGGTAACCGACGAAGGTGGCGGAGGTGAACAGCGGGCCGGGGGTCAGCTGGCCCACGGCGATGGCATCGATAAGTTGTTGCTCGCTCAGCCAGCCAAGCCGGGTGACGAACTCGGCCTGGATGAAGGCGAACAGCACATAGCCGCTGCCATACAAGACTGTGCCGATCTTGAGGAAGGTCCAGAACAGGCCGGACAGCGTGAACGGGATGGCCGGCACTATGCCCAGCGGGGCCAGCAGCGCGGCCGCCGGCGGCAGGCCGCGGTGGACATTGGCAACCAGGGTCACCAGCAGCGCCGCACCGAACAGCAGCGCGATCTCGTTGAAGCCGAGCAGATAGAGCGCAAACACAGCCGCCCCCACCGCGGCCAGCCAGGCGCTGCGGGCGGCCGTGCGGCCCAGCAGCCACAAGGCCTGCAAGATCAGCACGATCACGACTGGCTTCACGCCGTACAGCAGCCAGGCCGCCTGCGGCAGGCTGCCGTAGCTTTGGTACAGCCAGGCCAGCGCCAGCACGGCCAGCGCGGCCGGGCTGATGAAGCACAGCCCGGCCACCAGCAGCCCGGGCCAGCCGCGGCGTAGGAAGCCGACGTGCAAGACCATCTCGGTGGAGTTGGGGCCGGGGATCAGGTTGGTGGCGCCCAGCAGATCGAGGAAGTGCTGCTCCGTCAGCCAGCCGCGCCGCGCGACGACCTCATCGCGCAGCATGGCGATGTGGGCGGCCGGCCCGCCGAAGGCGGTAAAGCCGAGTTGCAAACATAACTTCGCCAATTCACGCATGCCGCGGGCGAGTATAAAGCAGGCAACGCGCATAGCCGCTGGACAAATTTTGTTGCATAATTACAACATTCTGCAAGTTTCGTTGCCATCACAAGCAAACAAAAAGCCCTGCGGGTAGCAGGGCTTTTTGTTTGCTTGTGAAGATTTTACTTCAGAGCGAAAGTGATGGAGACATCCGCGCCGACGGTGATCTGGCCGGGCACGATGCTGGTGCTGGCCTCCGCGGCAGCGCCGCCACCGCCCATGCCGTACATGGGGCCGTAGAAGTAGCTGGTGGGCGTGTAGCTGATGGAAATGATGTCACCCAGGGTGACGCCAGCCGCAGCAGCCAGGGCACGCGCTTCTTGGATCGCATTCTGCACGGCGGCATCGCGGGCCTGGGCCTGCGCCTCAGACTTGTCGTCCACATCGAAGCTCACACCCCAGATGGAGTTGGCGCCAGCGCTGACCGCACGGTCGAGCAGTTGGCCCAGGGTGGAGAGATCGCGGGCGGTGACGTTGACGGTGTTCTCCACCGAGTAGGTGGTGATCTCACCGGGCAGACCGGTCACCGGGTCGTAACCCTGGTTGGCGTAGACGTTGAAGTTGGAGGTCTGCATGTCCTCAGGGGCAATGCCCATGTTGGAGAGGGCCTGCATGACCGAGGAGACGGCCTCCGCATTGGCGGCCACGACCTCGGAGACGTTGGCGCCGTTGGTGCGCACGCCAATGGTCACGGTGGCGATGTTGGGCACCAGGCGGATCTCGCCATGGCCGGAGACGGTAATGCCGGTGACCGGCACGCTGGCGCCAGGAACCACAGAGGTTGGGGCGGCGGCGCCGCAGGCGGCCAGCACCAAGCCAGCCAAAACGACGAACAAAATACTCTTCTTAACCATAATTCACCATTCCTTTTCTATTTTGCGGGCTGTGCCCGCTCACTGGGTTAACGAACCAGCCTTCAAAAAGTTCCCCAGCCCAAGCGGCGAAAAAGCCCTATAAAATCAAAGTCGGAGGCCGCCATGGACGCCAACAGTTTCAGGAACCTGTTCGAATACCACTTTACCCGCAACCGAGAATTGTGGGAGCACTGCATCCGCACGCTCACCCCGGATCAATTTGTACAGGAAGTCAATTACTCGATGGGATCAATGCGCAACCAATGCGTACACCTGCTGAACATCGACGAACGCTGGTTCAGCGGCCTGCGCGGGCTGCCCCTGCCCGACTTTGCCGACCCGGCGCCGTATACAGACTTTGCCAGCGTGCGCAGCAAGTGGGACGAGGTGGAGGCCGGCATGCGCGAATACCTGGCCGAGCTAAAGGATGCCGCCCTGGCGGAGGAGTTTATGCCGGGAGTGAAAGTGTGGCAGATCCTGTTCCACGTCATCAACCACGGCACCGACCACCGCGCCCAGATGCTGGCCGGGCTGCATTCTTTGGGAGCGCCTACCTTCGCGCAGGACTATTTCTTCTTTGCGAATGATATGCCGATAAAGCTAAACAGTAATCAGTGAACAGTAACGAGTGAGCAGGTGATTTGCTCACCCTAAGGCAATAAAAGCATGGGGTCGACCGGAGTGCCAGCCTGGCGGATCTCAAAATGGATGAAGGTGCCGGCGGGGTGACCGATGATGCCGGCCAGCCCAAGCACATCCCCCTGCGATACCGAGGCACCGCACAGGGCTTGCGCATCGGACAGGCCGGCGTAGAGGCTGAACTGGCCGTTGCCATGATCCAGCATGACCGCATAGCCGTAGCCAAAGTTCGACCAGCCGGAGAAGGTGACTACGCCGTCGTCGGCGGCCAGGATGGGTTGGCCGGGTTCGGCGGCCAGGTCTACGCCAGTATGGGCTGGCCAGAAGCCTTCGCCAACAACCTCCAGCGGAGTAACGGGAGCGGCGTAGACGCCATCGCCAATTGAGCCGCCCTGCACGTTGAGCGGGCAGGCGCCAGCGCCAAACTCCATGAAGTCCACGGCCATGGCGCTGCGCGGCAGGTTAGGCATGGTGCGGCGGCGCAGGCTGCGCTGGCCGCCGGGGACAACAAGCCACTGGCCAGGCTGGATGATGGGATTGCTCGAGTCAATGTTGTTGCCAGCCCAGTTGATGATGGCCTGCGGATCGGCGGAGAAAAAGGCGGCGATATTGTTGACCGAATCGCCGCCGCCCACTTGGTGGTAGATGCCATCCACCGGCAGGATGGTGAGCTGCATTTCCTCGAAGAGCAGATCAGGAATATCCAGCAGCGCGTCGTAGTTGGCCCACAAGATGGTTTCGGGTTGCAGGTTGTAGGCGGCGGCGATGCTTTGCAGCGTGTCGCCGGGCTGCACGGTGTAGGTCTCTACCTCCAGGCGCGGCATCGGCGTGGCGGTGGATTGAGGCGTGGGCGTGCTGGGCAGTGCGGAGGGCGTGAGCACTGCTGCGAGCGTGGGCTCCGGCGTAGGCGTGGGTTGCGCGCCGCACGCAGCGAGCAGAAACAACAGCAGGCCCGAGCATAGGGTGCGCCGAGCCTGCTGAGTGAGTGCGTTCATGGATAGCGAGGACTGAGAACTAGTCCTGGTCAATAAGGGTTTCCAGGAATTCCTGGTTGCTGTCGGTCTTGCCCATGCGCTGCAGCATGGCTTCCATGGCGTTGGTGGTGTCCATGCCGGCGCCGTGCGGCGGCTCGGCGATCATGGTGCCGTACATGCGGCGCATCAGCCAGACGCGCTGGGTGATGTCCGGGCCGAGCAGGAGCTCCTCGCGGCGGGTGGAAGAACGCTCGATGTCGATGGCCGGGAAAATACGGCGCTCCTGCATCTTGCGCGAGAGGTGCAACTCCATGTTGCCGGTACCCTTGAATTCTTCGTACACGACGTCATCCATGCGGGAGCCGGTGTCCACCAGGCAGGTGGCGATGATGGTGAGCGAACCGCCCTCTTCAATGTTGCGGGCAGCGCCGAAGAAGCGCTTGGGCGGATAGAGGGCGGAGGGGTCAATACCACCGGAGAGCGTGCGGCCGGAAGGGGTGACGACCAGGTTGTAGGCACGCGCCAGGCGGGTGATCGAGTCCATCAGGATCACGACGTCACGGCCGATCTCGACCAGGCGTTTGGAGCGCTCGAGTACCATCTCGGCGGCGCGCACGTGCGAGGTCACAGGCTCATCGAAGGTGGAAGAGATCACCTCGGCATCCACCGAGCGATCCATGTCGGTCACTTCTTCCGGGCGCTCACCGATGAGGGCCACGACGAGGTGCACATCTTTGTAGTTGGTGGAGATGGAGTTGGCCATCTCTTTGAGGATGGTGGTCTTGCCCGACTTGGGCGGGGAAACGATGAGCCCACGCTGGCCGCGGCCCACGGGGGCCACGAGGTTGATCATGCGCATGGCGAGGCCGCGCTTGTCGGTCTCGAGGTCAAAACGTTGGTCTGGGAAGATAGGGGTCAGGTTTTCGAAACGGGGGCGGGTCTTGGCCTTCTCAGGGTCCATGCCATTGACGGACTCCACTTTGACCAGGCCGTAATGCTTCTCGGATTCGCGCGGGGGGCGGGCTTCACCGATGATGAGGTCACCGTTGCGGAGGCCGTAGCGGCGGATCTGGGTCTGGGAGACGTAGACATCGCCCGGGCCGCCCTGGTAGTGCTCAGAGCGCAGGAAGCCGACGCCCTCGTTCATGATCTCGAGGATGCCGCCGCGCACCTCACGGCCCTGCTTGCTGGCCATGACCTGGGCGATGGTGATGACCAGGTCCTCACGCTTCAGGCGGGCGGCGCGCTCAACGCCGAGGTCTTTGGCTTGCTTGCGCAAGTCATTGAGAGAAGTAGTTTCAAGCTCTAAAATGTTCATGGGTTTATCTCTGCTAGCAACGATGATTGGGATTAATGCGTACGGATAGCTGCCTAACGCCCCGGGCAGTACAGGACTAGGTGAGTCTGCAGGTTGGGTGGAATATAAAAGTTGTAACCAAAAAAGTTTTCAGGGGAAATTCGCACAGAATTATAACGGCAAACTTTTGGGCAGGCAAGCAGGAGATTTGGGCTAGTGCGCCGAGCGTTAGTGCGGGGCCAGCACCTGGCGGGCCATGTAGAGGCCGAGCATGGTCTTGGCATCCTCGATCTCACCGCTGGCGATGGCGGCCATGCATTCGTCCAGGCTCATGCTCACGACTTCGAGCTCCTCGTCCTGGTCAGGCGGCAGCGCGTCCGGCTGCAAGTCCTGGGCGAGGTAGATCCACATGCGTTCGGTGGAGTAGCCAGGGGCGAGGAAGAATTCAGCCAGCAGGCTTAAGGAGCCGGCGGCCATGCCGACCTCTTCGCGCAGCTCGCGCTGGGCGGTTTCCTCGACAGGCTCGCCGGGTTCAAGGGTGCCGGCGGGCAGCTCCAGGAGCTGCTTGCCGGTGGAGTGGCGATACTGGCGCACGAGCAGAATCTTGCCTTCGGCGTCCACCGGCACCAGAGAGACGGCGCCAATGTGCTCCACGGTGTCATAGATCAGCTCGCGGCCGTCTGCAGTTTCCAAAACGTCATGCCGCACGGAAAACTTCTGGCCGCGGTAGGCCAGTTCACTGCTCAGGGTTTTGTAGGTCGCCATGGGCTCACAAGTACAAGATTGCTGCAACAGGCAGCCGAAAAAATCATAACCCATAATCAAAATGCAAGAACAAAAAGCGCTGGTACCAGCGCTTTTTGTTTGATGACGTGCAGCTTATGGAATGTGCAACTGTGTGCCGCCCGGAATGGTTTGATCCAGGCTCATGCTGTTGGCCTCAGCAATGTGCTCAGGCCACACATCGCCGAAGGCGCAGGCAATGCTGTAGAAGGTATCGGCACCCGAAGCGACATAGGTGGTGGGATGCGAACGCAGCGAGCGATTGCCGCCGAAGCTGCCCACCCCGCTGGGGATGGTGATGGTGGTGCCAACACTGAGACTGTTGGCGTTATTGGCGTTGAGCCCGTTGGCCGAAAGCAGCGCATCCGGGTTGATGTCAAAGCGGCGTGCCAGACAGTAAGGCCACTCGCCCTCATGCAGGGTGTAGCTGCTAGGCACGGCCAGCTGGGTGATCGGCGCGGGCGTGGTGGTGGCGCTGGGCTGGGCCGTGGCGCTGGGCTGCACGGTGGCGGTGTCGCCGAAGAGCGGCGTGGTGGTCGCTTCCAAGGTGGGCAGCGTTCCCGACTTGTCCTGACCTGCCAGCGCGGTCTGGGTAGCCATGGTGTTGAAGATGGATTCAAACGGGTCCGCCGTGGGGGAACCGCCCACCGGCGAGCCGCTGGCGGAACGAGTGCAAGCCGCCAGCAGGAGGGTCAAAACTGCGATCGAAAACACAAACGAGCGTTTTTTCATTTTTTCAGAACATCCATTCCGGTCAGTTCGCGATACTAGCATACGCAAAATTGAGCGTCAAGCGAAACAGCCTGGCGAATGCTCATAGCGCCGCGCTTCTCATATACAAGAAAAAAGAACAGCCCGTGGCGTCACGGGCTGTTCTTTTGGAGGGGCAAGAATGCCGGCTAGTTGCCTTTCAGGGCCTGGCTCAAGCCATCCAGCATGGGGGTCATGCGTTCGATGGAGTACGGCAGGCTCAGCACGGTGGCAAAGTTGAGGGCGTCGTACAAGGTGTCGGTGCCCTCAATGTAGTAGACACGGCCATCCTTGACAACATCCAGGCTGGTGTAGAGGGGGTTGGTGCGCAGATCCTCAGGCATGGTGTCAGCCCAGATCACGAGGTCAACATCGATGAGATCAAAACGCTCGTAGCTGATGGATGCGCCGTATTCATCACCAGCCAGTTCATCAATGATGGGCGGGTTTTGGAAACCGAGGGCGGCAATGATGCGGCCACGAATATCCTGCGAGCTGAAGGCGTAAAAGCTGACGGGGTGACCATAAGCGGTGGCGACCACGCCTTCGGCATCCTGAAACTCAGGATACTGAGCGCGCACTTCCGCAAAGTCTGCTTCCACCCCGCTGATCAGGGCTTCGGCCTCAGCCGACTTGCCGACGATCTTGCCGATCGTGCGGGTGACCTCCTGCCAGGGGATGCCCCAGTCAATGTATTCAGCGGGCTGGGCTACCGTGGGGGCAATGGCGGAGAGGGTGTTGTATTCCTGCTCGGTCAGGCCGGAGTAGAGGCCGATGATGACATCCGGCTCCAGGCTGGCGATCTGCTCAAAGTTGATCTGAACGGAATCGAGAACGACGGGAACTTCGGCGCCTTCAATGGCGGCCAGCTCATCCTGAGCCCATTCGAAGATGGCGCCGGGACGCCCGCCGTACCACTCACTGGTGGCTACGGGAACAATGCCGAGGGCCAGCAGCGAGTCTTGCTCATTGAGGCCAACCAGCACAATGCGCACGGGCGCCTGCTCGATGGTGGTGCTACCGTATTTGTGCGGGATGGTGACGGGGAAACTGCTGTCGGTGACAGTTTCGGCTTCGGTGGCCGGGGGAGCGGCTTGCGTCTCCACGGCGGGCGTGGCAACTGGCGCCGGGGCGCCGCAGGCGGCCGCCACCAACGCCAGGATGAAGAGAAGAGAGATTACGGTGCTGCGTTTGAACATGTACTGCTCCTTATATGGGGCTAAGATAAAGGGCAGTATGCGCCGCGAGCAGCAGCAAATCTAGACATGCGGGTTATGTAAGGGTTGTTGGCGCGGCAAGCGGCTGTTCACTGCCGATTGAGGTCAGTTTTCCGCCTGGGTGTAACTTTTGAGCGATAGTTAGGCGAGCAGCGGCTCGAGCGTGGCGAAGTCGAACTCGATGAAGGGCAGGCCGGCGAGGATGCGCTCTCGGCGGCCGCGCATGAAGTTGGCGATCCAGTCATTGTCGATGTTCTCGACATCAAAATCGCGGTGGATGACGGCGTACAGCTCCAGCTCACGGATCTTCATGAAGGCCGGGACTTCACGCAGCCATTTGGGCTCCAGGCTGCACTGGCTGGCATAGCCGCGCAGGAAGTGCGGCATGAACTCGGCCGCGAAGGCAGCCTTGTCCTCCTGCGCGCTGGCCATGTAAAAGAGCACCATGGCAATGTCATTCACCAGCCAGTTGTAGCCACAATCATCGAAATCGAAGAGCGTGATGCGGCCGGCCTCATCCACGAAGAGATTGCCACCATGCGCGTCCTGATGGGTGAGGCCATAGGACTGGCTGTCCTTGGGCAAGGTGCGCACGTAGTCACATACTTCTTGATATTTCTGCTTGATCTCGTTCTCGCTCTCGGGCAGGAAACTGTTGACGAATTCGAAGACCGGGTCATCCCAGTGCGGGCGCTTGGGCGGCGCAGTGTAGGCTTTAGTGAGCGTATGCATGCGGCCGATGGTCTCGCCATAGGTCTGGTAGAGCTGCGGGGTCCAGCGGCCGCGGGGCGGGCCGCCGGCCGCCTTGACGAAGGCCACGGCCAGGAAGTCACCTCCGTGGCCATCGGCGATGGGCTCGACCAGCTTGTGATTGAGGGACTGGATGGCCTGGGCGGCCGAGACGCCACCGGCGGCCAGATAGTTGATCCACTCGGTTTCGCCCTCGATCAGGGTCTGGTTGCGGCGGTGGCTGTGGCCGATGCGCAGGATGTATTCCTTGCCGTCACGCGGGAATTCGAAGATGAAGCTTTCAAAACTATCCAGCATTTTGACCGCGGCCGGCTCTACGCCATAGCGCTGGGCGGCTTCGTGCAAGATGGCATCATTGAAACGGTCTTTGATGAATTGTTCCATTGGGAAATGGTAACTGGTAAATGGGCAGAGATTGGCACTCAGTGAATAGGAATAAAAAAAGACTTCCTTGCGGAAGTCTTTTTTGTTGTTGTCGTTAGCCTGCCACAGCCGGGCGGAACTTGTAGCCGTAGATCAACATGCCGCGCTCGTCGGTGGCGGAGCGCAGCAGGCGGGTGACCATTTCAACGGGCATGCCGATGGCGGGCTGCTGCTCGCCCAGGTCAGTGAGCTGGGCGGTGACCAGCGGGCCTTCGGCCAGCTTGACCATGGCCAGAGTGTACGGCGCCTGCTCGGCATAGCCTTCGGGCGCGTCGTAGACGGTGGTGAAAGAGTAGACCTCGCCCTTGCCGCTGAACTGGAAGAGGGTCTTGGCCTCCTCGCCACACTCGGGGCAGATGTCACGCGGCGGGAAGAGCTTGGCGTCACAATGCTCGCATACCTCACCGGTGAGCGAGTAGCGCTGTTTCTTTAGTCTCCAATGGCGCGGAATATCCATCTTTCACTTCTCCTGTCGAGCTTACTGTAGCCCGGCAAGACTCTCAGAAACTATCAACTTGGGATCGGGGAAGCTCACAATTTGGCTATTAATGCGCCTATAATCCAGCCCTTATGACGGTTGAAACTGACGAAGAATTGAAGCGGTTGCAAGTCATTGGGCGCATTTGTGCCGCGGCCCTGCGCAAAATGCTGGCGGCGGCCGCGCCGGGTATGACCACGCGAGAGCTGGACGAGATCGGCCGCAGCTACCTGGAAAGCCAGGGCGCCCAATCGGCGCCCGAAGTCATGTACCAATTCCCCGGCGCCACCTGCATCAGCGTGGCGCCGGTGATCGCTCACGGCGTGCCCGGCAAGTATGTGCTGCAACACGGCGACCTGATCCACATCGACGTATCCGCTGAGAAGGATGGTTATTTTGCCGACACAGGCGCATCGATGCAGGTGGCCAAGGGCAGCAAAGAGGTGACCGCCCTACTGGATGCGACGAAGGCCACGTTGAAGAAGACACTGGCGACGGCCAAGGCCGGAACCTTGATCAGTGATTTGGGCCAGACGATGCAGAGCGAGGCGCGCAAACGCGGCTACAACACGATCGCCCAGCTGGCCAGCCACGGCATCGGCCGCAAGCTGCACGAGTACCCCAGCGATGTGCTGAATGTACCCAACCCGCGCGACAAGCGCGTGCTGACCGAGGGGCTGGTGCTGGCCTTGGAGCCGTTCCTGACCGCCGGCTCCGGCCGGATCACGGAGGAGCGCGACGGCTGGTCGCTGCGCACGACGGACCGCAGTATCGCAGCCCAGTTCGAGCACACGATCGTGGTCACGCAGGGCAAGCCCATCATCCTGACATAGACGAAAACGCCCGCTGCATGCAGCGGGCTTTTTTTTATGGCTCTACTCGGGCGGGTCTGAGACCCGCCCCTACCTAGTTCAGCGCGTAGCGCTTGGCAAAGTCTGGCGGGAAGGGGATCTGGTTGGTGTAGAAGTAGCGAATGAGCTGGCCCTGGTGCTGGGCTTCGTGCTCCAGCAAGTCGAAGAGGATGTGCTGGCGCGGCTCGTCATAAGGTTGGCTGGCGGCGGCCAGGGCGGCCTGCAAGGCCGCCTGGGAGGCGGCCAAGGCAGCCTGCACGCTGGCAGGAACCTCAGGCTCCTTTAGACTGCAACTGAAACCCTGCCATGCGCCGGCCTCGAAGGCACGCGCATAACTCTCACGCGCCCCGACCACGCACCAGAACTGGGCGCCGATGCTATTTGAAGGCGACTCGCCGTTGTGGCTGGCGAGCTGCTCGCTGCTGAGCTGAGCGGCCAGGGCATTGGTGAGATTGGTGGCTTTGTCGAGTCGGGCAGTCAGCAGATCCATCAGTCCTCCATGCGGCGCAGCACATGCGTCACGGCCGTGGCAGCCGGGCCGCCCAGGCTCTGCACCAGGGCGGTGCGTGCGCCGGCGATCTGGGCCCCACTCGCCTGGCCGCGCAGTTGCAGGGCGGCCTCGGCGGCCTGGTAGGCGCCGGTAGCGCCGCCGGGGAAGCCGCGGGCTTTCAGGCCGCCCAGGGTGGCGATGGGCATCTCACCAGTGAGCGAGATGGCGCCATTCTGGGCCCACTTCCAGCCCTCGCCGCGGGCGGCCAAGCCGGCCGCTTCCATGGAAAGGGCGCTATAGATGGAGAACGCGTCGAAGAGTTCGAAGAAATCTGCATCCTTGGGCAGGATGCCAGCCTGAGCGCAGGCACGCTCGATGGAGAGGCGGGCTGCGTTGAAGGTGAGCGGGTCTGGGCGGTCGTGCAGCGCCAGTGTGTCGGAGACGGCGCTGGAGCCGATGATCTCCACCAGCGGGTGCGAGAACTTTGGCGGCAGCAGCTCGCGCCGGGTCAGGATGAGGGCGGCAGCGCCATCCGCATTGGGGGCGACATCAAACATGTTGAGCGGCGCACTGACCATGCCGGCCTTGGCATAGGTCTCAGGCTTGACGGCCTTCTGGAACATGGCGTTCGGGTTATGGGCGCCGTTAGCGTGGGCAGTGAGCGGGAAGCCGGCCAGCGCGTCCTGTGGCAGCTTGTGCTCGTGCAAGTAGCGCTGCGCCAGCAGGGCGGCCTGTGCGGTGAGGGTGAGACCCTGCTCGGCTTCGTAGTCCGTGTCAGAGCCCATCGCCAATGCAGCCTCGACCTCAGCGGGGACCTGCTCGCTGAGCTTCTCGACGCCGAGCACCATGGCGGCGTCCACCTGGCCGCTGGCGACCGCCAGCATGCCAACCCGCAGGGCCATGGCGGCCGAGGCGCCGGCGGCCTCGATGGTGGCGGCTTCAATGCCGGTCAGGCCGGCAAAGTCGGCCAGCAGGGTGCCGAGTTGGGCTTGCTTGGAGAGCTGGCCGGCCAGCATATTGCCGACGTACAGCGCGTTGGGGCGCAGGCCGCCAGCATCCTGCATGGCGGCTTCCATGGCCTGGAAGGCCAGCTCGCGCAGGGAAATGTTCCAATGTTCGTTTACGGGGGTAAGCCCGATGCCAGCAATGATGACGTTGGTCATAAAGTTCCTCTCAAAGCAAGTGATCAGTGGCTAGTGAGTCGGAGAACTGCTCACGGTTTACTGTTCACTGATCACTTCATTGTCAACTTGCCGCGCATACGTACATACGCGGCGTAATCGATCTCGGTGCGGCGTTCGATATATTGCTCGGTGGTGGTGACGAGCTGCGGTTTGCCGGCGATCTTGTCGGTGACGCGCAGCACCATCGCATCCGAGCCAGCGCCGGAGCCGAAGGAGACCAACATGATGCGCTCACCCGGCTTGGCAATATCCAGAATGGCGGTCAGGCCGATGATGGCCGCGCCGGAATAGGTGTTGCCGATGCGCGGCACCAGCAAGCCGGTCTTGATCTGCTCCGGCGTGAAGCCGAGCATCTGCCCGGCGCGCTGCGGGAACTTGGCGTTGGGCTGGTGGAAGACGGCGTAGGCGTAATCCTCCGGCTTGGTGTTGGTGGCCTGGAACATGGCCTCGCCGGCGGTGGTGATGTGCTTGAAATAGGCCGGCTCGCCGGTGAAGCGCTGGCCGTGCTCGGGGTACTTGGCATATTGGCGACGCCAAAAGTCCGGCGTGTCGGTGACGAAGGAATAGGTGCACTCGATCTCGGCCAGCGACTCCTCACCGGGGCCGATGACGAAGGCAGCCCCGCCCGCCCCGGCGGTGTATTCGAGCGCGTCACCCGGGCGGCCCTGGGCGGTGTCCATGCCGATGGCCATGGCGTACGGGGCCATGCGCGAGCCAACGAAACCCATCGCCGCCACCATGGCTTCGGTGCCGGCTTTGCAGGCGAACTCCCAGTCGGCGGCCTGGATGTTGGTGGAAGCCCCGATGGCCTCGGCCACGAGCGTGGAGGTGGGCTTGACCGCATACGGATGCGACTCGGAGCCGACCCATACGGCGCGCAGCTCGCTGGCAGGCACCTGGGCGCGGGCCACGGCGTTGCGGGCGGCCTCGATCGACATGGTGATGACGTCTTCATCCAGCCCGGGGACGGACTTCTCGATGATGGGCAGACCCGCGGTGCCATCAGTCCACACACGGGCAACTTCCTTGGCGGGCAAACGATAGCGCGGCACATAGGCGCCGTAGCCTACGATGCCGACGGGATGCTCAGGCTTGAGCAGGCGAGCCGTTTCGTGCTGGTGGGTATGCTCTGTCATCGGTTCCATTCCTTTAGCAGTTCTTCGGCGCGGTCAATGCGCACGGTCTTCTCGGATACCAGTTGGGCGGCCAGCTTCTCGACCTGTTCGCCTTGCGCCCCGGCCGCAATGGCCACCTGGCGGGCGTGCAGGCTCATGTGGCCGCGTTGGATGCCCTCGGTGGCCAGGGCGCGCAGGGCGGCCAGGTTCTGGGCCAGCCCTACGGAAACGATGATCTCGGCCAGTTGTGCCGCGGTGGTGACGCCCATCAGCTTGAGGGCGGCTTGCGCGGTAGGATGCACTTTGGTGGCGCCGCCGACAATGCCGACCGCCATGGGCAGCTCCAGGCTGCCGACCAGATCGCCCTCGGGCGAGACGCCCCAGGTGCTGAGCGAGGTGTAGCGGCCTGTATGAGCGGCGTAGGCATGCGCTCCAGCTTCCACGGCGCGCCAGTCATTGCCAGTGGCGATGACCACGGCGTCAATGCCGTTCATGATGCCCTTGTTATGGGTAGCGGCGCGGTACGGGTCGGCGGCGGCGAAGGCCCAGGCCTCCACAATGCCGTCGCGCACTTGCTCGGCTGAGAAATCAGCGAAGGCCAGCTCGCTAAGTTTGATTGTGCACTCGGCGCGGGCCAGGCGGCGGTCGGCGAGGTTGCTGAGGATACGCAGGTGGACGCGGCCGCCGGTGAGCGCCTCAATGCGCGGGGCCAGGCGCTCGCAAGCCGTGTTGATGGCGTTGGCGCCCATAGCGTCCCGCACGTCGTAGATGAGATGCAGCACCAGGAAGGGGCCAATGGGGGATTCAGGGATGCGGCGCACAACCAGCTCACGCGGACCACCGCCCAGTTTGAGGAGGATGGGGTCGATCTGAGCGGCCTCGGCTAGCAGGTCTGGCGTGGCGGCTTCGAGGGCGGCAGCCGCCGCGTCGAGATCAGCGACATCCAGCAGCTGCATCTGGCCGATCATCAGCGGCGCGTCGGTGCTGGCGGTGAAACCGCCAGCGGCACGCGCCAGCTTGGCCATGAAGGAAGCCCCGGCTACGACAGAAGGCTCCTCGACCGCCATAGGCACCAGCACCTCGCGGCCATTGACCACAAAGTTGAGCCCCAGGCCCAACGGCAAGCTGTGCACACCGATGGCATTCTCGACCATGTGGTCAGCAGCTTCGGCCACGATGCCGCCGAGGGCCAGGGCCTGCAACTGGTCCTGGGACAGTACGCCCAGGGCACGCAGACGCTCGTGGCGCGCTTCTATTGAAAGATCGTAAAAACCGGGAATGCGGGATGAAGGCGAATTCATACACCCTAATTAATACGCGGGAGTACTTGCAAAAGCTATCAAGAAAACAGGCCGGGTTGTTGGGCTAATTTGTGGCTAAAAAGTGGGTTCTCAATGACAATCCATCCATTATGGGAGACACTATGCACTCATTGCGCAAGTCCTCAACCTGGGTTTTGATCCTACTGCTCACCCTGCTGGCAGCCTGCTCGTCTGCGCCGGCCATCCCCACCAGTACCCCCACCCTGCCCAGCGGTGGCGGCGACACAAGCGGCGCGGGGTCTGTGCCGGCCGGAGACCCCGGTGGCAGCCAGGATGCGGCCACGGGATTGGATGAGCCTGTGCTGGGCATCACCCCGCCCGAGGCCACGCCGCCGCCCGTGCCCACACCGAGGCCAGGCATCCAGGGCGCGGGCAACCCGCCGGAGGGTAGTGCGTCCATCGCCATTGGTGGTGATCTGGCGCTCGGCCCGATCACCGGCGGCACTTGCTCAACGCTGGATGGCGAAACCTACCTGAGCGTCCCGCCAAGCGCGGGGGCGCCGCCGCCATATGCTTCATTGGTGATCTACGCGGGGCCGAGCAACATCCGCAGCGGCACTTTGGTGTGGGCAACTTCTGAGCAGGCTACCGATAGCGCGGTGGTATCGGCGCAGGATACATTCGAGATCATCATCAACCCGGATGGCTTCTCCGGCAGCTTTGAAGGGACTGCCCATCGCGTCACCAGCGGAGTGCCGGTACAGGAAGTTATCAGCGTGAGCGGTGTATTCAACTGCGTTGCCGGGCTGCTGCGGGTGTACGGGGAACACCCGGTGGACATGACCGGCGCGCAATGCGAAACCACGCCGCAACTTGTGATCAGCAGCGGGCGCAGCGGCGAGAATGCGGCCCTGTTCATGGTGGAGCCCGGGGCATCACCGGACCATGTGGCGCGCGGCGGGTTGAGCTGGCGGGTCGATGGCATACAATACGGCACCACCTGGCTCAACGTCACCATCAATCCAGACCGCCTGTCTGGCTCATACTACGGTGAGGGCCGCCGCCCGGATGGCAGCACGTTCCCGATACAAGGTGCATTCAACTGTCTCGGCATGTAAGGCAGGAAATATAAGTAACAAAAACGCTGGCCGCACGGCCAGCGTTTTTTATTTACGCACGCTCGTATAATGCGGATGTGAGCGCCATCACCAGCCGAACTAACCCTAAAGTGAAACTCGTGCGCAGCCTGCACGAGCGCAAGGCGCGCCAGGAAACAGGCCTG
Source organism: Anaerolineales bacterium (assembly GCA_019454165.1). Lineage (GTDB taxonomy): Bacteria > Chloroflexota > Anaerolineae > Anaerolineales > UBA11579 > JAMCZK01. The sequence goes on from CP075367.1 coordinate 2,050,101, forward strand.
TTCCTGATCGAGGGTGTCTTTCATATCGGCGCAGCATTAGAAACTGGCGCAGCGCTGGAATTGGCGCTGTATGCCCCTACCCTGCTGCGCGGCGAGTTCGCTCAGGGCCTGCCTGGGCAGGTGCAGGCGGCGGGCGTGGAAACCCTGGAAGTTAGCGAAGACGTGATGGCCAGCCTGAGCGAGAAGGACAACCCGCAGGGCATCCTGGCGGTTGCCCGCCAGCAAGCGGCCACGCTGGCCAGCCTGCCGGTGCATGGCGCAGCGGTGTACCTGGCGGCGGTGGCGCCGCAGGACCCAGGCAACCTGGGCAGCTTGCTGCGCACGTTGGACGCGGCCGGCGGCGATGGCCTGATCGTGCTCGAAGGCGGCACCGACCCCTGGCACCCGCAGGCAGTGCGGGCGAGCATGGGGGCGCACTTCACCAAGCCGATCGTGCAAGCCAGTTTTGCAGACTTTGTGATGTGGGCCGCGGCCGAGGGCGTGGGCATCTACGGAAGCTCCGCCAAGGCGGAGCTGGACTACCGCCAGGCGGCGTACAGCCGGCCGGCGGCGCTGCTGCTGGGCAGCGAACGCGAAGGGCTGAGCCCTGAGCAGCTGGCCGCCTGCACGCAGGTGGTCAGCCTGCCGATGCGCGGGCGGGTCACCTCGCTGAATCTAGCAGTGGCAGCCGGGATCTGGCTGTATGCGGTGCTAGCATAAAAACAAATCAGCAGAGCTGATTTATTTTTATGCTTTAGGGAACGTGAACGAGGCGTAGTCCTTGCCTTGCTTCTTATACTGGCCAATGGCTTCGGCGATCTGCGGATTGCTGGTCATGGCTTCTTCCAAGCCTTTGGAATCCCAGGTGACGCGGCCGGAGTGATACGAGGCTTTCATGCCCTCGACGGATACATTGGCCTGCGCGGTAACCACGCTGGCCTTGATCTTCTCCTCAAGCTCGGCCAGCGATGCTTCTGCCGCCTGGCTCTTGCCATCGAATTCGGCTTCGATCTCGGCTACGCGCTGGCGCACATCCAGAGGCATAGCCTCTTCAATCAGGCGCTGCTTCTCGGATTCCAATTGAGCAGCCTGCCCCTTCACCTCAAGATACTTGTTCATTAAATTCAGGATCTCTTCGTTGGTCATCAGACGTCTCCTTGGTTAGGGGTTACCCCAAATACGATATGAGTCGGTCGTGCAGCGGGTGGCCTCGTTCAATCCATCCAGGCAGACCTTATAGACCACCAGTTCCCAGTTCTGGCCCTGCACCGGCGGCACGCTGAGTTGGGTCTGGCCGTTGGCATCCGTGGGCGGGAAGGTGTAGAGCCATGTTTCGCCGGAGGGCGCGGTCAGCTCCAGGAATGGCTGCAGCCCTTGCAGGAGCTGGCCGTTGGCGTGCAAGCTGGCGTAAAGGGTCTGCCCTTCGGTGGAGGAAACTTGAGCCCGCGCTTCCCACACATCAATGCGGATCTTTTCAAACGCGGCCTGGGCCAGCGGTGAGCCTTGGTCGTAGAAACGGGTGCGATATTCAACTCCGAGCGGCAGCAGGCTGACTGCGCCGCTTTGATAGCGCAGGCAGGCATTGACGAAGCACTGGCTGGCGCCGCCGTCCGTGGGCTGCAATTCTGCAATGGGCGCGCCGAAGGCGGCATAGCCACCATGCTGGGTAATGTAGTCGTCGAACACGAGCGGCACGTTGTAGCCAAAGTTGCCATCCAGCGCGTGGAAGACCAAGTTGGCATTCTCCAGCCGCGTCACGCGCGGCTCAGGCAGGATGCCAAGCAGCGAAGTGAGCGGACGCGGCAGCACCGTCGCCGGCTGGCCAGGGGGAACATACAGCACCATGTTCTGGTAGATGACCTCGAGGCTGCCATCGGCCAGTTGGTACGGGCCAGCCAGACGCGGGCCGGTGACCGCTTGGCCGAGAGCGGCTGCGACGCTGGTGAATGGCTCACCGTAGGCGAGCTCGGGATGGACCACGGCCGGCGGGCTGCTGGCGGGCACGCCGCAGCCCTGGCCGCAGATCTGGCGGCCGTAGTCAATGAAGCGCACGCCCGCCTGGGATTCATCAAGATCCAAATAGAAGCCAAGGTTCTCAAAATACTGCTCTACTCTGCTTTGGTCTTGCAAGAAGCGCATGCCGGTGAGAGGTTTGCCGACATAGCGCTGGCCGCCCAGCTGGCGGTAGAGATCCTCAAAACCTTCGTAGATAATGTAGCCTTCCACGAACAGGGCGTCTTGCAAGTTGCCATCTGGCAGGGGTGCATCCCATACGCCCAGTTGCTGGCCAAGCGGAGCCAGGCTGAACTGCTCGCTGGGGGCCAGGGCCGGGTTGTAGACCATGAGGCCGGCTTCGATGTATTGCTTCTGGATGTTGCCCTCGACGATGCCGGGCGAGATCACCGCCCCGGCGCGCTGCGGGCCGCCGAGGAAGGCATAGAACTCCTCGAAGACGGGCTCGAGAGCATAGGGGCTGGGAGTGGTATCAGGAGAGTTAGCGCGTGGGCTGGAGCAGGCGGCCAGAAGGAGCCCCAGGGTAAGAACCACAACAAAATTTCTGCGCCATGACATGCTTTATAAAGTAAAGATGATTTTAACATGCAGGCTTGCCCTGCCCTTTGCCTGGGCAGGGGCGAAAGTACTATAATGAAATCAACCCCCTCTCAAGGAGTGTGCCCATGGTGCAAGTGAAACAACCCCAAACCGAAACACGTCCAATGACCGAGGAAGGCGATTTTCTGCCGATCCAAGGCATTGACCACTTACATTTTTATGTAGGCAACGCGAAGCAGGCCATGCATTACTGGTGGAAAGGCCTGGGCTTCAAGCCGGTTGCCTATTCCGGCCTGGAGACGGGCAACCGCGAGTTTGCCTCGTATGTTTTGGAATCTGGCAAGATCCGCGTCGTGGTTTCGGCCGCATACGGCCCCAGCCACGAGATGGCGGGCCACCACCTGGCACACGGGGATGGCGTCAAAGTCGTGGCGCTGCAGGTGGAGGATGTGGAGAAGGCTTTCAAGGAAACCACTTCACGCGGCGGGCAGGCTGCCTGGGCGCCGCGTGAAGAAAAGGATGAGTCCGGCATCCTACGCACCGCGGCCATTCACACGTATGGCGAAGTGCTGCACGTCTTCGTAGACCGCAGCGAGTACAAGGGGCCATTTGCGCCCGGCTACCAGCCGCACGAGCGCGAGGCAAACAGCGCCGGCCTGGCGGCGGTGGACCACATTGTGGGCAATGTGCAACTGGGCAAAATGAACCACTGGGTCAACTTCTATCACAAGGTGATGGGCTTCCGCCAGCTGCAGCATTTTGACGACCAGGACATCAGCACCGAATATTCAGCCCTCATGTCCAAAGTGATGGAGAACGGCAACGGGCGCATCAAGCTGCCAATCAACGAGCCGGCCGACGGCAAGCGCCGCAGCCAGATCGAAGAATATCTCGACTACTACCTGGGGCCGGGCGTGCAACACCTGGCGCTCTCGACCGGCGACATCATCGAGACGATCACGCAGCTCAAGGAAAATGGCATCGAGTTCCTGCGCGTGCCAGACGAGTACTACACCATGCTGCCTGAGCGCGTGGGCGACATTGTGAAAGAGCCGCTGGACAAGATCAATGAGTTGGGCATTCTGGTGGACCGGGATGATGAGGGCTATTTGCTGCAAGTGTTCTCACGCCCTATTCAGGACCGCCCAACTTCCTTTATTGAGGTGATCCAGCGACGCGGCAGCCGCGGCTTTGGCAAGGGCAACTTCAAAGCCCTGTTCGAGGCGCTGGAAGCGGAGCAAGACCGCCGCGGCAACCTGTAAGCCTGATGCGCTACCTGACCTTCAATGCACCTGATGATGAGCGCCCCCGATTGGGGGCGCTCATTGCTGAAGACCGCGTGGTCTCGCTGGGCCGCGGCGACCTGCCGCAGGACATGCTGAGCTTCATCCGCGCCGGGGCGGCCACCTGGGCGCTGGCAGCGCAGGTGGCGCGCCAGACGCAGACGGTATGGGCGCTGGAGGATGTGCGGCTACGCGCCCCGCTGCAAAACCCGCCCAGCATCCGCGATGCGTATGCCTTTGAGCAGCATGTGCGCACCGCCAACCAGAACCGCGGGCGCGAAGTGCCGGCTGAGTGGTACGAGTTCCCCGTCTTTTATTTCACCAACCCCACCACGGTGTTCGGGCCTGCGGATACGATCCAGAAACCGAGCTATACCCAGGCCTTGGACTATGAGCTGGAAGTGGCGGCAGTTATTGGCAAGCCCGGCAAGGACATCTCCGCTGAGAAAGCAATCGAGCACATCTTCGGCTTCACGATCATGAACGACTGGTCGGCGCGGGATGTGCAGCGCAAGGAGATGAAGGTGGGCCTAGGCCCGGCTAAGGGCAAGGACTTTGCCACCAGCCTGGGGCCAGTGATCGTCACGCCGGATGAGCTGGAAAACGCCAACGTCGGCCGCCCTGGCGTATACAGCCTCGAGATGAAAGCGCGTGTGAATGGGAAGCAACTCTCTCACGGCAACTGGGGCGATATCCACTACTCCTTTGGCGAGATCATTGCGCGTGCATCGCAGGGAGTGACTCTGCAAGCCGGCGATGTCATCGGCTCGGGCACGGTGGGCACCGGCTGCCTGCTTGAACTCACAAAAGCGGAAGGGCCATGGTTACAGGCGGGGGACTCGATTGAACTCGAAGTCGAACGCCTCGGCATACTCAAAAACACCGTTCGTAGCTCTGACGACTGAATTAGAATACTCTTCGTAGTTCAAGCTATCAGCACACCCGCGATAAAGGAGCCCCTTATGCCCTTCTATCATTCCCTTGGTGAATTCCCGCAAAAGCGCCACGTGCAGTTCCGCAAGCCGAATGGCAATCTGTACCGTGAAGAAGTCATGGGCCTGGAGGGCTTCTCCGGCATCCAGTCCCTGCTGTATCACCATTTCCTGCCGCCGCGCATCAAGAAAGTGGAGCTATTGGGCAGCGCGAAGTCCGAATACGTCGACTATGGCGCCATCCGTCACCGCGCCTTCCGCACGGCGGACATACCCGCCGGGGGCGATCCCGTTGCGGCTCGCCGGGAGCTGTTGGGCAATAACGACGTCACCATCGGCCTGAGCCGCCCAACCAAGAGCATGGACTATTTCTATCGCAACGCCCAGGCCTACGAGTGCTGGTTCGTGCACGAGGGCAGCGGCGTGCTGCGCAGCCAGTTCGGGGCGCTGGAATTCCACGAAGGCGATTACCTGGTGATCCCGTTCGGGGTGACCTGGAAGCTGGAACTCTCCGGCCCGGAAGCGCGCTTCCTGGTGGTGGAGACGCCCTCGCACATTGAGCCGCCGCGGCGCTATCGCAACGAATACGGCCAACTGTTGGAACACGCGCCCTACACCGAACGCGACATCCGCGTGCCGACCCAGCTTGATACGCACACTGATCGCGGCGAGTTCGAAGTGCGCGTCAAGGTGCGCGACACGATCAGCCGCCATATCCTTGACCATCACCCGCATGACGTCGTAGGCTGGGACGGCTATCTGTATCCGTGGATCTTCAACATCAACGACTTCGAGCCGCGCACCGGTGCGCTGCATCTGCCCCCGCCCACGCACCAAACCTTCCAGGGCCGTGGCTTTGTGCTGTGCTCGTTCGTGCCGCGCTTATATGACTTCCACCCGGATGCGATCCCGGCTCCGTACAACCACTCCAACGTGCAGTCGGATGAAGTGATCTACTACGCCGAGGGCGAGTTCATGTCGCGCAAGGGCATTGACCGCTGCGATATTTCCATGCACCCCTTCGGCCTGCCGCATGGCCCGCAGCCCGGCGCCACGGAGGCCTCGATCGGCAAGGAGCGCACGGATGAGCTGGCGGTGATGGTGGACACCTTCCACCCGCTGCACATCACCACCGCCGCGCTGGAGATGGAAAAGCCGGAGTATCAGGACAGCTGGCTGGAAGGCGACGGCGAGTAATGAAGGGCAAAGCACTCGAACGCAAGATCGCCTTGATGGCGCTGGCGGCCGGCCTGGTGCTGGCCGCCATGCTGGCGGCCACCGTACTGCAAGGCGCGGCCGAGACCTCGTTCGACGCCGCCATGCCGCCGGCGCAGTACGTCGACAACCTGCTGCAGCACGAGACAGCGCTGCGCACGTATGTGGCGCTGGACAGCTTCTTTGTGCTGTTCTATACGGCGGTGTTCGTGCTGCTGGCCATGGCGCTCAAGAATGCCGAGAACCTGTGGCTGGTTGCGGCCGGGCTTGGCGCGTTGCTGATCACGACCTATCTGGATATTCACGAGAACAATGAGCTGCTGATCTTCCTGCAGATGGCCCAGCAAGGCGTCTTGCCAGGCGCCGAGATGGTGCATTCGCGCGCCCTGTGGAGCGCGGTGAAATTCCATAGCAGCTATGTGAGCTTCTTCCTGATGGCGTTCGTGCTGCCTGACAAGACCATGCTGGAGCGCAGCTTGCGCTGGGCGCTGTGGTTAGGCTATGTACCGGTTGGCATATTGGTCTACGCCTTCCCCAGCCCGTGGTTCACGCTGGCGCGCTTTGTCTTCATGCTGGTGGGCTTGTGCTTGCTGGCTTGGAACTTCCACCTGCGTTCACGCAAGTAGCGGCTCATGCAGTTTGACCCGCAAACCGCTCCGGCTGGCGCCGTAAGCAAGATCCTGACTGGCAGTGTGATCCCCCGCCCGATCGCGTGGGTCTCCACGGTCAGCGCGGACGGCGTGCTCAATTTAGCGCCGTTCTCGTTCTTCAATGTCGCCGCACACAAGCCCCCCACCCTGCTGTTTTGCATCGAGGTGCGCGGCACGGATGGCGGCATCAAGGATACGTATCACAACATCATGGCGACCAAGCAATACGTCATCAACATCGCCACCGAACCGCTGGCCGAGGCCATGAACCTGAGCTCGACCGAACTGCCGCCGGAGGGCGACGAGTTCGAGGTGGCCGGGCTGACGCCGGCCCCCTCCGCCCGCGTGACGCCGCCGCGGGTGGCCGAGAGCCCGGTGAGCTTCGAATGCGAGCTGCGCCAGGTGGTACCGATTGGGGATGGCACGCCAGGCTCGGCATGGATCATGATCGGCGAAGTGGTGTATGTGCACGTGGCCGACGAAATCATCAATGAGAAGTTTTATGTTGACTCACAAAAACTGCGCGCCATCGGCCGCCTTTCAGGCTTTGGCTATTCGCGCACTACGGATACGTTTGAAATGAAGCGCCCACCCTCTCAATTGGGGAGTACGTCATGATCACAATCGCGAATATCAGACTTTGGATGGAAACCAACCCAACTCTCGCCCCCTGGGTGGTAGTGGGCGCGATCCTGCTGAGCTTATTGATCGCCCGCTATGTTGTCGGCCGCGGCCTGATGTGGCTGGCGCGCAGCACCAAGAACCAGTGGGACGATGTGCTGGTCAAGCACATGAAGCCCTTGCGGCTCTCATGGGTAGCGCCGCTGGCGGTGCTATATCTGTTTGCATATTTGTGGCCCCAGTACGCGCGAGCGCTACAGTCCATCTCACTCTTCTTTATCTTGTGGATCCTGGTGCTGACGCTGAACGCTCTGTTGACGGCGGCCAATGTGATCTACGAGAGCCGCGCCAACTACAGCGGCGTGGCGATCCAGGGCTATCTGGACCTGGGCAAGATATTGATGATCGGCGTGGGTGTGATCCTGAGCATCTCTGTGTTTACAGGCCGCTCGCCGCTGCTGCTGCTGGGCGGGCTAGGCGCGCTGACCGCCATCCTGCTGCTTATCTTCCAGGACACCATCCTCGGACTGGTAGCCAGCGTGCAGATCGCCGCCAATGACCTCCTCAAGGAAGGTGACTGGATCGAAGTGCCGGCCTTCAATGCCGATGGCGATGTGATGAACATGTCGCTGCACACCGTCAAGATCCAGAACTTCGACAAGACATTCACCGTCATCCCTACCCATAAGCTGCTTGAAGTCTCATTCAAGAACTGGCGCGGCATGAGCCAAAGCGGCGGCCGCCGCATCAAGCGCTCGATCTCGCTGGATATTCAAAGCGTCCGCTTTTGCAATGAAAAAGAAATGACGCGCTTGAAACAAATGGACTTGCTCAAGGATTTCTTTGCCAACAAGCCCAGTCAGCTCACCAACGTCTCAGTGTTCATGGCCTATGTGGAAAGCTACCTGCGCCAGCGCCCGGACATCAAGAAGGACCAGACCATCATGGTGCGCCAGCTTGACCCGGGGCCGACCGGCCTGCCGGTCGAGATCTACATCTTCGCCAGCACGACCGCCTGGGAAGAATATGAAGCCATCCAGGCTAGCATCTTTGACCATTTGCTGGCGATCGTGCCCGAGTTTGGCCTGCGCGTGTTCCAGAATCCGACGGGCGGTGACTTTTCAAGCTTCATAAGCCAGACCGATGCCCAGTAGTTCCCACACGGGTCTAAAAAGCCTCGCTCAATGAGCGAGGCTTTTTGTTAGCCATTTTGCAGGCCGCCGTGGACTGTTACAATTTTCTGCACCTGGATACAGAGTATCAAGGATACGGTTGAAAGGATGAAAATGGCTACAAAGAAGAAGAAACCCGCAAAAAAGGCTCCAGTAAAAACCAAGGCTAAGAAGACCGCCAAGGCGAAGGCCAAAGTGACCAAGAAGACAGTCAAGAAGGTGGCCAAAAAGGTTGCGCGCAAGCCTGCCGTAAAGAAGGCCGCCGCCCGCAAGCCGAAGGCGGCCGCGGCCCCTAACCTGGGGAATGTGCCCCGTTGGGACCTAAGCAATGTCTACACAGGGCTGGAGAGCGCCGATTTCAAGGCTGGCATCGCTGACCTGCAGTCCCAGTTGGACTCAATCGAAGCCTACCTGGGCGAGCACAAGATCCGCAAGAACCCCGGTGGCCCGCTGCAAACCAGCACAGACGAGCAGGCCAATGTGCTGTCTTCTCTGCTGGACAAGGTCAACACGGTAGCGCGCCTGTACGGTACATTGCGTGCTTACATTGCCTCCTATACCACCACAGACTCGTACGACCAGACTGCCCGCCGCATCGAATCTGAGGTGGAGCAGTATGGCGTAAATCTGCAGAAGATCGATGTAGCCATCAGCGGCTGGGTCGGCACCTTGAGCAGCAGCCAACTGGAGGAGATCACTCGCCGCCCCGGTACGCTGGCCGGGCATGCCTTCTACCTGAAGGAGCTGCACGAGCAGAGCAAGTACCTGATGGACTCCGAGCAGGAAGCCTTGGCGGCTGAGCTCTCGCTCAGCGGCTCCAACGCATGGGGCAAGCTGCAGAACACCACCAACTCTCAACTCAGCGTAGAGTTCAAGCTGGATGGCAAGGTGCAGAAGCTGCCCATGCCGGCGCTGATCAATCTGCGCAGCCACGCTGACCCGGATGTGCGCCGCCGCGGCTACGAAGCCGAGATGGCCGCGTTTGACAGCGTGAAGGAAGTGTATGCCGCTTCCATGAACGGCGTAAAGGGCGAAGTGAACACACTCAACACGCGCCGCGGCCGCAGTGATGCGCTGCACTCCTCGGTTGACACATCGCGGATTGATCGCCAGACCCTGGATGCCATGATGGAAGCCATGCAAGACAGCTTCCCCATGTTCCGCAAGTATTTCAAGTCCAAGGCGCAACGCCTGGGCAAGAGCAGCCTGGCCTGGTGGGATCTGTATGCCCCCATGGGCAGCATGGACCGCGTCTACACCTACGAAGAGGCGCGCGACTTCATTCTGGAGCAGTTCGGCACCTTCTCCGATGATCTGCGCGGCCTGGCCCAGCGCGCCTTCGACAAGAACTGGATCGACGCCGAGATGCGCGAGGGCAAGAGCGCGGGCGCGTTCTGCATGGATGTGCCTGGTGTGGACGAGTCCCGCATTCTGGCCAATTTTGACGGTTCAATGGAGCAGCTGAGCACCCTGGCCCACGAACTGGGCCATGCGTATCACAACGAATGCCTGGTGGGCAAACCCTATCTGCAGGCCATTACGCCCATGACCCTGGCCGAAACTGCCTCGATCATGTGCGAGACGATCATTACCAACGCCTCCATCAAACTGGCGCAGACTCCGGGCGAGAAACTGGCCATCCTCGAGAACCAACTGCTCAACGCATCGCAGGTGATCGTGGACATTACGTCACGCTTCTTGTTCGAGAAGGAAGTGTTCGAGCGCCGCGCCAAGGCGGAACTCTCCGCAGACGAGCTGTGCGAGATCATGGAGCGCGCTCAGTTGGCAACCTACGGCGATGGGTTGGATCCCAAGCAGTTGCACAAGTACATGTGGACCTGGAAGCCGCATTACTACTATGCCGGTTTCTCGTTCTACAACTATCCGTATGCTTTCGGCCTGCTGTTTGGCACGGGTCTGTACGCCATCTACCAGCAGCGCGGGGCGGAGTTCACCAAAGACTACCGTGACCTGCTGGCCAGCACCGGCCTAGGCGATGCGGCTACCTTGGCGCAACGCTTCGGCATCAACATCCGTGAGAAGAAGTTCTGGCAAGACAGCCTGGCCGTCATCGGCGAGCAGGTTGAGGAGTACGTCAACCTCAAGGCGTAGCCTGAGATCAAGCACAAAAAAAGCCCGCCGAATGGCGGGCTTTTTTTTTATTAGCAGGTGGGCCGCAGGATCGTACTACTGGACGAAACCGAGATAGGTATCGTCTGCGTGCCAATGATGGCGCCAACAAACGGCATTGTGAGCGTGAACTGGTGAGTAACGGTTACGGTGAGCTGCCCACCGGCAACAATGGGGCTGGGCTTGGTGACGGCAACGGTGACATTGGTGGTATTTGACAGATCTACCGGGGTGGTAGAGCTGCTACGCACCCGGTTAATGATGTCTGCATTGTTGACTGGGCAAAAGGACCCGAAGATAGCGCCTTCTTCAGCCGCTTCTCGCAAAGAGATGAGGGAGAAATAGGCGCGGCCGGCATCAACGCCTACAGCCAGGACCATCAACAAAGCAACAAAGGAAATCGCCAACTCGGTGAGGCTTTGGCCACGCTGGTGGCGCAGGCGAGAGGCAGGCATACTATTCTGTCTCCGGGGGGGCAAGACCGATCTCTAGCGAAGCCAGCATGGGCAGCCAGCCGAGATCAACCCCCTTCACAATGGTGCGGCGGGTGATGGTGGTGAACGTAAGGACTGGGAAACGAAAGATCGGCATGGGTGCGCCAGGTTGAAAGGTACCGGTAACCTGCACAACAATCCGATCACCGAGGGCAATGGTGGCGGCGCTGACCGGGCAATTCCCGAGCGAGCTGGTGCCGGGGCCGCGGTCATAGCTGATGAGCACATTGGCGGCGGTCACATTGCCCGGGCTGCCAAGCTGCACGGCGCGATCGCGAATGGCCGTGCAGTTGAGGTAGGCGGGCGTGCCACTGGTCTCGCCCACACCAGAACCCAGGCGGGCTGCCTCGCGGCTGGCGCTGCTGATCGACTGGTAGACATAGATCGCGCGCCCAGCCTCAAAGATCCCAACAACAATGAGCAGCAAAATAGGGATGGCCAACGCAAACTCCACCATGCCCTGCCCTGAGCGCAGTCGGGACCAGCGAAAACGAGAACGCAACGCCTTCAACATATGCAGAAATTATAGCGAAATAGCTACTTCTTCTTGGCCGCTTTGCCTTTGGCTTTGGCGGGCTCGGTGCGGCCCAGGCTGTAGAGGCGGTTGAGGCCGCGCACCAGGAAGAACAGGGCGATCGCCACGATGAGGAAGTGGATCAGCGCGTTGGCAAACTCGCCGTAGTTAAGGGTGACGGCGCCAGCTTCCTTGGCGGCTTCCAACGTGGCGTAAGGGCCAGAGGGGTCGCCCGGTTTTAGCAGCACGTACAGATCTTTGAAGTCCGCGCCGCCCAGCACCAGGCCCAAGGGTGGCATAAGCACCCCATTGACCAGCGTATTGACGATGCCGGTGAAAGCCGTGCCCAGAATCAGACCAACGGCAAGATCCATGGCGTTGCCACGAGTTGCAAATTCCTTAAATTCTTTGAGCATATGTACCTCTACTTTATATAAAGACTACTCGCCGGATATACGCAGGCCAATGATGCCGGCGATCAACAGAACCAGCGAGACGAGTTTGATGGTGTCACGCGGCTCATCCAACCACAGCATACCGAAGATGGCCGTGCCGGCCGCGCCAATACCGGTCCAGACGGCGTAGGCCGTGCCAACCGGGAGAGTCTTGAGCGCTTGCGAGAGCAAAGCCATACTGATGACCAGGCCAACAGCGAAGGCCGCCGTGTAGGCGGGCTTGGTGAAACCATCAGACTGTTTGAGCATCAGCGCCCAAAAGACTTCCATCAGACCGGCAATGAAGAGAATGATCCAGTTCATGGTTGCGGCCGGCTTAGACAAGCGCATCGATCTTGTCCTGCAAGTAGGTCGAGAAGTAGCCTGCATAACGCTGGCGCAATTCCGGCAACCGCCAATCCTCGCTGGTGATCGTGCCGCGGCAATTCGCCGATCCGCAGGCGCATTCGAAATCTTCATCCGGCGTGCTATCGCACATGGCGTAGTCAATGCAGACTTCCTCGCCAATGGCAATGTCCCGCATGGCAACGATCATGATCTGCCCACGGATGCCGGCATTCGCATCACAACTGTGATTGATGTAATCACCCGGGCCGGGCTTGCTGGAAACCAGATAGAAGCCATCCGCCACCTGGGCGCTCTGGCGTTTCTGATGCTCGCCCAGGTCTTTGAATATGGCCGTGGGTACGACATCCCCACCCCAAATGGTGACGACCTCGTTCTTGGCAATGGGCTGTACGGCGAACATGCCGCGCCCTTCCACCGTTTTTTCCTGGCGAATCTCCAGCTTAGGAGAAAGCCATGAGTTAGGGTACGGCAAGCTGTAGTCTTCTTTTTCTGTCATAGGAGGAATGGCTCGGGCGGGCAGGATAGTTTCACAGTCTATCATGCCCGCCCGAAGGAGTTCAATAGGAAGCGCAGGCTACTATCTAAGCCTACGTTACTAGCCGGAGGCCAGCTATGTGGTCAGGCCGAACCCGAACGGGAACAGCGGCTCGCCCTGGTCTTTGGCGCCGTTCAGGGGGATCTGGTCCATGCTACGCGGCCAGGTGAAGGACAGCTTGCCGGTGAAGGGCTTGTCGCCAAACAGCACATCAGTGATGCCAGCCGCCTCGGTGCCGGGCCAGAAAGCAGCCACGAAGGCATCGGCCTGCTTGATCTCTTCGGTGATGATGAGCGGGCGGCCAGACAACAGCACGATGACCAGCTTCTTGGCGCGGGCACGCACACGGGCGACCAGCTCACGGTCGGCATCGGACAGCATCAGCGATTCGCGGTCGCCGCGGCCCTCGGCGTAAGGCTGCTCGGCCAGGGTCAGCACGGCCACGTCAGCTTGCAAGGGCTGGCCGTCGGCGGAGACTTGATCGTCGAAGTTGCCGAAGCGGTCAAAGACCACCTGGCTGTCGGTCGACTCGCTGTCGAGGAAGGCATCCAGCACCGTGGTGCCGGTGGTGCTGGGGCCAGGCTTACCCTGCCACTCGATCGTCCAACCACCGGATTGCAGGCCAATGTCGTTGCCCTCGCCGGCCAGGAAGATCAGGCGGGTGTCTTTGGGCAGCGGCAGCAGGTTGCCTTCGTTCTTGAGCAACACGGCCGATTGCGCCACAGCTTCACGCGCCAACTGGCGGTGCTCCTGGCTGCCGACATGCGGCAGCAGGGATGCGTCAGCATACGGGCGGTCGAACAGGCCGAGCTCCAGCTTGACTTTGAGGATGCGGCGCACGGCATCATCAATGCGCTCCATGCTCACATCCCCTTTTTCGACCGCCTGGGTAAGCGTGTGAATGAACTTCTTGTAATCGAAGGGCACCATGTTCATATCAATGCCGGCGTTATAGGCTGTCACGACTGCCTCATAATAATCAGAGGTGATCTGGTTGATGGCTTCCCAATCGGTGACGATGAAGCCTTCAAAACCCATCTCGCCTTTGAGCACATCGGTGAGCAGGTAGCGATTGGCGTGCATCTTCAGGCCGCCCCAGCTGGAGAAGGATGCCATCACGCAGCGGGCACCGGCCGCCAGCACATCGAAGTACGGCGCCAGGTGCACGGAGCGCAGCATGGCCTCGTCCACATCGGTGATGCCCTGATCCAACAGGTACTGCACCATAATGAACGTGGTCGAGGAGCCGAAGGCGGTGCCGCCGTCGCCCACGAAGTGCTTGGGCGTGCCAAGCACCGCAGTCGGTGCGGCCAGGTCAGGCTCGCCATCCGGGTTTTGCAAACCCTGCAGGTAAGCGACGGCCATCTCGGTCACCAGCTCAGTGCGTTCGCTGAAACCTTCGAAGGCGCGGCCCCAGCGCAGGTCTTGCGGCACGGAGAGCGCGGGTGCATAGTTCCAGTAGATGCCAGTGGCGGCCATCTCGACCGCGGTGGCGCGGGCGATGCGCCGCACCAGATCCGGGTTGCGCGTAGCGCCCAGGCCAATGTTGTGCGGGAAGATGGTTGCGCCGAAGACGTTGTTGTGCCCGTGCACCGCATCCACCCCGTAGATCATGGGGATGGCCAGGCGGGTATTGAGGGCGCGCTTCTGGAACGCATCGACCATCTCACGCCAGTTCTCAGCCGTATTGGGATTGGGGTAACCGCCGCCGCCGCTGAGCAAACCGCCGATGAAGTAGGTCTCTACATCATCCAGGGTGATGCTGTTCTTCTCGACCAGGGTCAGCTGGCCGATCTTCTCGGCCAGGGTCATCTGGCCAAGCAGGGCGTCTACGCGGGCCATGTTGGCGGTTGTGCTTACGTTCTGTGCAGATTGCATGCGTCTCCTCAATAACAGCTGTGATGTTTGCGCCGCGCGGTCAGCTGGCGGCGTCTTCCAATGCTTTCAAATAGGCTGGGTACCACTCGCGAACGTATTTGTTGGGATCGGTATTGAATTCGTCCGCGTCCACGGCCAACTGCGCCCAATCCGGAATTGGCTGCACGGTGGGCTTGGTGGCGGCGAACTGCTTGATGGCCTCGGCATGCGGCTTGAGGCTGCCATCCGGGCGCACCAGCCCAAAAAAGCGCTCATGCCGGCTCGAGTCACAGGGCGGCTTGTCCCACAGCTCTTCCACATAGTCTGCGAAGCACCAGGTGATGGCCCCGGTGGTGCCGATCTGTTGCAGCTTGGGCAGCACCTGGCGGAAGTACTCGGCCAGGTCTTCTTCTAAGGCCATGAAGCGCTTGTAGTGCTGGCCCAGGGCATCCCATTCCCAGTCATAGGAGGGCTGGCCGGCCGCGGCGGTGCAGCCGCCGAACTCTTCCATCAGCACGGGTTTGCCGCACAGTGCGGCGGTGAGGGCACAGGTATAGGGCACAAAATCAGGGTCGAGCGGATGGCGCGACCAGTCCACATACATGGGGTACGAGTGCATCACGGCCACATCGGTTTCGGCGTAGACATCACTGATCATGAGCCCATTGCGCTCATGCAGGCTGCCGCCATGCAAGCCGAGGGTGACGGGGTGCACCGGGTCGATGTCCTTGATGAGCTGGGTCATCTCACGCGTCCAGGTGCGGCCCTCGGCGTTGGAGGCCGGCCAGGCGAACAGGTCCGGCTCGTTGCCCAGGTTCCACATCCATATCGCCTCGTGCTGCTTGAAGCGCTCGACCACCGTGCGCAACAGCAGGCGTTCAGCCTGCAAGGCAACCGGGTCATTGAAGAAGTTGCGGTAGCCGCCGCTCTGCACGCGGCCTTCGCTCACCACCTGGCGGATCCATTTGTGATGCGGCAGCGGGCCGCCCAGCAGCCAGCGCGGCGACCAGTTGGGGCCGCTCATATGGCCGGTGAAGAAGGTGACATCCAGCTGGATGCCAGCGTCCACGGCGGCGTTGCAGACCGTCTCCAGGTGGCCGAGCGCCTCGGCCGACACGCTGTCCGGCTGGGGCTGAAAGTCATCCCAGAGCAGGAAGATGCGCGCTACGCTCATCCCCAGCTCGCGCAACAAGGCAAAATCCTCGCGCACCTCGCCCGCGTCGAACTGGCTCCACCAGTACATGGCTTTGCGGCGCGGCCAGTAATTGGCCCCAAGAACGAAGGGTTGCGGTGCTTGTGTCATACGATTGTTATGGAGCAGGAATGATGAGCAGCAGCATGGATTCCGGGCTCAACTCCAACTGTGTATCTGCGCCTATCTGGATGGCAGGCTGGGCGGTGGCGGCGTGCTCCTTGTCGAACAGCAAGACCTGCGCCTCGCCGGAATACTCCCAGCCGCTGAGCGTGAGCGGAATGCTCTTGGCTTCGGCGGCCAGGTTATTCACCATGACAGCCAGGGCGCCATCCTCGCGCTCGGCGGCGAAGATGGATACCAGCTCATCCTCCGAAGAGGCGTAGACCAGTTCCTGCCCGAATTCCTTGTACATGAGATAGACGTTGTAGATGGGCTTGACCTCGTAATTGCCCATCAGGCCGAACTGGCCAATGATGGCGAACTGGTTGACCATGTACACGCCATTGCGGATCATGCGGCCCAGCGCATCCCCCCACCAGATCGCATTGAGGTGCGAATCCATCGTGGTGTCGCCGCCGCTGCTGGCTGCCCAGCTGGAGTTGGCTTCGGTCACGGCGATGGGAATATCGCGACCGGTGTATTCGCGCACCAGGTCACGCGCATACGGGATGAGGGCATCCCACTCGGCGGAGGCATGGCGCAGCTCATCCGCACTGGGCGGGCCGGCCAATTGAGATGAAGGGAAGGGATAGCGGTGGAAAGACACCACATCCACCATGTCGCCATTGGCTTTGAGGAATTCGATCATCCAGCGCTCCAGCTCCTGCTGGTGCGGCTGGGTGGGGTTGGCGTAGAACTGGTTGATCTCAGGGCCGATGAGAATGATGCTGGGGTCGACAGCCCGCATGGCTTCGGCCCACTCGCGCCACTCGCGCACAAATTGCTCAGTCTCGTAGCCATCGCCGAACAGATTGGGCTCGTTGCCGATGGACCAGAAGCGCACGTTGTAGCCCTTCTCTACATTCAGCATACGCACCACATCGGCGGCACGTTCGGCCGTGCCGTTGAGCAGGCGTACATGGATATAGGGCTCAGCGCCGAATTGGCGGGTCAGCGCAATGTATTGATCCAGGTTCCATTCATCCATATCGTTGCGGTCACCCCAGTTGCCGCCGGGGTAGCGAAGGACGCTCAGGTTAGCTGCCTCGGCCGCCGGCTGCATTTGCAGCGGCACGAACAGCCACGGGCCGTAGTTGGTGCCGTAGACCAGCGGGCTCACCGAGCCCACCGCTTGCGACGCGTCCACATACAAGCCGGGCTGGGTAACCGGCACGGTTGGCGTCCAGGTGGGCAGCGGCTGCGGCCCGGCTGCGGTCGCCTCAGCCTCCGCCGAGGCGGCAGGCGCCTGGGCTGCTGGCGCGCAAGCCGCCAGCAGCAGCGCGGCGCACAACAAGGCCAGTAGAGGATGCAGGCGGGCAGCCGGGGCGGGCAGCCTCATTTCTCCACACCGGTAACGACGATGCCTTGCACGAACACCCGTTGGGCCAGGAAGAACATGATCAGCGGCAGAGCGATAGCCATCATGGAAGCAGCCATGGCCAGACCCGGCTGGGTGTTGAAGATGTTGTTGAACTGGGTCATGCCGATGGAGATGGTGTAGAGATCCTCACGCCCCTGCAAATAGACCAGCGGTTCAAAGAAGTCATTCCAGGCGAAGAAGAAATGGAACAGGCCCACAGCAATGAGGGCTGGGATGGACTGCGGCAAGATCACATGCCAAAGCACCTGCCAGGGTGTTGCGCCATCCAGGGTGGCGGCTTCATCCAGATCACGCGGGATCGAGCGGAAGTATTGGCGCAGCAGGAACACGTTGTAGGCGTTGGCAAAGAAGTGCGGCACGATCAACGGCAACCAGGTGCCGCCCCACCCGATGGTACGGAAGAAGATATAGGTGGGAATGAGCGTGACCTGCCGCGGCAAGATGATGGTCGAGATCAAGATAATGAACAGGATACTGATGCCCGGTACGCGGAAGCGCGCAAACCCATAAGCCACCAGGACGGATGAGAGCAAAGTGCCTATCGTGCCCAGCGTGGCGATGATGATGGTGTTGCGGAACAGCCGCCCCAGGTTGACCTGTTCCCATGAGGTTGGAAAGTTGGCGGTGGTTGGGTTGAACTCATACACCGGTTCAAAGGTGCGCCAGCGCCCCACTACGGTAAAGATGCCCGCTTCGGGGTTCTGCGGGTCGACGTAGTCGCTCTCCTCGCGGCCGGGTTTCACCAGAGCGAGCTCTTGAACGCCATCTTCGGTCGGCACGAGCAGCAACGGATACTCCACGCCTTGATACGTATAGTTGATCGGGCTGGCTGGCAACCATTGCGAATGCGGGTCACGCACCTGCACAATGGTCTTGAAAGCGGTCAGGCTCATGTATCCCAGGGGAGCCAGGAACAACAGCAAGATCACCAGGCCCAGGGTGGAGATGGTGATATACGGCAATAGCTTGCGCAGCCGCGGCGTAAGCTGAAAGCGCGGTTTCGCCGGCACGCTGAGAGTTTGGCTGGCCATGGTTTATTCGCCTCCTGCGTAGTACACCCAGCGTTGCTGCGTGCGGAAAAGGAAGATGGTGATAAGCAGCACGACCACAAACATCACCCAGGCCAGGGTAGCGCCGTAGCCCATATCCAGGAAGTTGAACGCCGTACGATAGAGGTACAGGTTATAGAACATGGTCGAGCCGTTTGGGTCACCACGACCATTGCTTACGATATAGGCTTGGGTGAAGTACTGGAAGGAGCCGATCAGCGCCAGCACCAGCTGGTAAAAAATAATGGGGGAGATGATGGGCAGAGTGACATGGCGGAAGCGTTGAATGCTGGTAGCACCGTCCACCTTGGCCGCGTCGTACAGCTCGGTGGGTACGTTCTGCAGGCCGGCCAGCATGATGATCATGGCGTTGCCCACGCCCCATACGCCCATCAGGGTCAGGGCGGGCAACACCCAGCGCTCATCCTGAAACCAGCTGGGGCCTTGGATACTGAAAACTCCCAGCATGCGGTTGAGCCAACCGGTCTCGGTGCTCATGATGCCGCGCCAAACCATGACATTGACCACGACCGGGATCATGGAGGGCATGAAGAACAGCGTGCGATACAGGTTCTTGCCCAGCAAATGCTCAGAGTTCACAAGCAGAGCCAGACCCAGCGGAATAATGATCGCAAAAGGAACTGAAATAAGAACGAAACGCAGGGTCACGCCAATGGCCTGGCGGAAGAAAGGGTCTGTGAACAACCGAGCGTAGTTGGAAAGGCCGGCAAAACTGATCTGGTCAGGGTGCAGCGGGTTGTAATTCGTAAACGAAAAAACAAGGGAAGCAAGGGTTGGTAGCAAAGTGAAGATAAAAAAGCCGATCAACCAAGGGCTAAGGAATAACAAACCCCAGCGGATCTCGCGCCGCATCAGGTTGTTACGCGGTTTTGCTTGTTTGCCTTGCGGCTGTTCAACTTTCTTTGCCATCCTACACCTCAGAGAAAAGAACTGTCTGGCGGGCCAGTACTGCGCCCGCCAGACAATTATCAAGTTGAAGGGTTACTGAGCTTCCTGGTAGATCGCCGTCAGATCGCTCAGGAACTGAGTGATACGGGCGTCGATGTCCAGGTCAGGGTTGCTGCGCAGGTCACTACCAAACTGCAGGAACGCATCGTGCGACTTGGCAATGTTGGGCAGTACCAACTCGTGGCCGGGGACTTCCAGGTACGGGATCATACGCAGGAAGACGTCCCAATCCACTTCGTTGGGAGCAAAGTTAGCAGCCTGGCCCTCAAAGAAGGCAGCCTGCTGAGAGGTGCGAGCCGGCAAACCACCGTAGATGGCGTACAGGTCAGCGGAGCCTTCACCCAGCATGTAGGAGTAGACCTCGAAGGCCTCTTCCGGATACTGAGTGGTGTTCATGATGGCGAAGGTGTCGCCATGCATCTTGGCGGTGGTCACACCGTTGTAGGAGGGAACCACGGCCACGTCCCAGCTGGGCACGGAAGCCTTGTCGATACAGCAGGTGTACCACAAGTGGGTCAGACCCATGGCTACCTTGCCGGAGCTGAAGGAGTTACCACTGATCAGGTCGCTATCCATAGCAGCCTGGGTTGGCAGGAAGGGCTGAGCGCCCCACATGGCATCGTAGTACCACTTGATGGCGTCAACCTGGCCAGCCGAGAGTTCGGCAGTGCCGTCAGCCGCCACGGGATAGTGGGGTTCGAAGTAGGCGCTGAACCAGCGCGGGCTGTCCTTGGTCCACTGGAAGTCAAAGCCGTACTGAACGATGCTGCTGCTGTCAAAATCAGCGCTGGTGGCATCGTTACCGTTGGCGTCCACCGTCAAGCGGCGGGCAACTTCGGCCAGGGTGTCGAAGTTCCATTCAACCTCAGCGCCGTCGAGCACGTAGGGCTCACCCACTTCGTGCGGCGGGTAGGCCAGACCGGCCTCGTCAAACAGGGCGCGGTTGTAGAACACGGCAGACGGGAAGATGGCGAACGGCAGACCGATCAGCTCGCCCTGGTCCTTGTAGAACTCAAGGAAGGCAGGGTCGATGTCGCTGGTGTCATAGTCGAACTGGTCAACCAGAGGCTGCAGGTCCAGGAAGGCGCCGGGGAAGAAACCACGGCCTTCAGTACCCACGGGGCCAACGATGTCCGGAGCGTTGCCGGCCGCGATCTGCGCGGTCAGGTTGTCACGGGCAAACTGGTTGTCCACCACGATCATGATCAGCTGAATGCGGTTCTGGGAGGCGTTGAACTTCTCCACAAACTCGCGCTGCAGCGGGATCTGCTGCGGCTGGGCGCCAGCGCCCAGACCGATGTACCAGTAGATCTGCACGCGGTCAACCTGAGCCACATCGGGCTCCACCATCACGCCGCCATCATCCTCAGCGCCGGTGTCGCCAGTCGGCGCCGGGGTGGCAGCCGCGCCACCGCCACAAGCAGCCAGAATGAACGAGGCCACCATCAGCAGCGACAGCAAAGTAAGCAAATGCTTCTTCATGTACACTTCTCCTCTTGATAGTTTAGTAAACAACTGCGATTAACGGATGTTGAAATTCCGCTGTATAGGGCAACCACCTCCTTCGATTTGAAAAGTAGGTTTACAAAAGGCGAGAAAAGAAGAATCGGCTTATTCATTGCTAAGCCGATTCCCGGATGATCAAGTCTGAGGCGAAGATCTCGTTCATAACGTCATTGGGCTGCTGCTCAATCACGTTCACGAGCATGTCTACGGCGCGGCGGCCGAGATCACCAATGGGTTGGGCGATCGTAGTGAGGGATGGCTTATAGCTGGCGGCGAAGGGGGCATCGTCAAAGCCGACCACGCCCACATCCTCCGGCACGCGCACACCCTGCTCACGCAGGAAGCGGATGGCGCCCACGGCCATGGCGTCGTTGGTGGCGAAGACTGCATCTGGCTTGTGCGGGAAGATCTTGGCCATGGCTGCATAGCCGCCCTCCTCCACAAAACCGCCCTCGGCGATCAGGTTGTCATCGATTTTGAAGCCAGCTTTGGCCAGCGTGGCGCGGTAACCATCCAGGCGCTCGCGGCTCACCATGGTGTCAGCCACGCCGGTGATCGTGGCGATGCGCTTGCGGCCGGTCTGCAGCAGGTAGTTGACGGCCATCTGGGCGCACTTTTCGTTGTCAATATCCACGAAGTTGACCGGCAGGTCGCGATAGCGGCCAATGAGCACAAAGGGGATCTGCGAGCGATGCAAAGCCGCCACGATCGGGTCTTGATCCTTCAGAGACGAAACAATGACCCCGTCAAGGAGGTCATTGCTAAGGATCTGGGTAATGCTTCTGCGCTCGTACTCCGGCTCCCCCAACCAAAACATCACGGAACGATTGACCTGATTGCAGCGATTGGTGACACTTTGAATGAGGATGGGGAAAAAGGGTTCTACAAAGAGGCGGGAGACGCCGATGGGGATGACCAGGCCAATTACACCGGTGCGTCCCCCGGCAAGCTTGCGGGCGGCACGATTGGGAACGTAGTTATTGGAATTAACCACTTCAAGCACACGCTCACGCGTCTGCTCATTCACATTCGGGTCATCATTGATGACCCGGGAAACCGTTGACCGGGATACCCCAGCCTTTTTGGCGATTTCTTCGATCGTGCTCAAATCCGCAACTTTCTGAGAGCGTTCCCAATCCTTCAAGGAAAAAATACAGGGAAACACATCTCGATTTCGTCAGATATTGGGAGCGTTCCCATTCTAAAGCGATTTTCTTGACACTGTCAATAGCTGAATACAGACTTGACATTATGTGAAAGCTAGTTTTATAATTAGGCATTCCTAAATTATGGAGAGTTTTGTGAAACGTAATATCCCCACCCTATTCTTTGCTATTGCTTTGGCGTTTACCCTGAGCGCTTGCACCACCCCGAGCCAAGACAGCGGAAAGCTGCAAGTAGTCACCACCATCGGCCAAATTGCAGACGCCGCCCAGAACATTGGGGGCGATCTCATCGAAGTAACGCCCCTGATGGGTCCAGGAGTAGACCCCCACTTGTATGTGGCCTCCGAGGGCGATGTGACCACCCTGCAAAACGCAGACGTGATCTTGTACAACGGTCTATTTCTGGAAGCCCAAATGGTTGGCATCCTGGAGCAGATCAGCGAATACAAGACCGTCGTAGCTGTCGCCGAGAGCATTCCGGCAGAACGCCTGCTGGCCTCCCCCGTTTACCCTGATGAGCATGACCCGCACGTCTGGTTTGATGTGCAGCTCTGGCAGTTCGTCGTAGCGGAGGTGCGCGATACCCTGATGGCCGCTGACCCTGAGAATGCTGCCGCCTTTGAAGCCAACGCAGCCGCCTACCTGGCAGAACTGGACACGCTGGACAGCTACGTCAGATCAGAAGCCGAACGGCTGCCAGCCGACGAGCGCATCCTCATCACCGCCCACGATGCGTTCAACTACTTTGGGCGTGCCTATGGCTTCGAGGTGATGGGCTTGCAAGGCATCAGCACCCAGTCTGAGGCCAGCACATCGGATGTGCAAGAGCTGGCCACCACCATCGTGGAACGCCAGGTGCCGGCTGTGTTCATCGAATCGTCGGTACCGGTGCGCACGGTCGAAGCCCTGCAGGAGGCCGTACGCGCCCGCGGGCATGAGGTCGCCATCGGCGGGCAATTATTCTCAGATGCTATGGGCTCCCCGGATACGCCCGAGGGAACTTATCTCGGGATGGTGCGCCACAACATCGATACCATCGTCGGCGCGTTGCTCGGCGGGAATTGAGGCACACATGGATGCAGATAAACTCGCAGTCCAAGTAGCCGACCTGACGGTCGCTTACCAGGAGAAGCCAGTCTTGTGGGACGTCGACCTCGACGTCCCACAAGGCGTTTTGATGGCGATCGTCGGCCCCAATGGGGCCGGCAAGACCACCATGCTCAAAGCCATTCTTGGCCTGCTGACGCCGGCCGCCGGGCATGTTTCCATCTTCGGCAAGCCCTACCAGCAGCAACGCAGCCTGGTGGGCTATGTTCCGCAGCGCGGCAGCGTGGATTGGGACTTCCCCACCAGCGTGCTGGACGTGGTCATGATGGGCAACTATGGCAAGTTGGGCTGGGTGCGCCGCCCCGGCGCAGCTGACCGCCGCGCCGCCCAGAGCGCTTTGGAGAAAGTAGGCATGGCCGATTACGCGGATCGTCAGATCAGCCAACTTTCAGGTGGCCAGCAGCAGCGCACCTTCTTGGCGCGCGCCCTGATGCAGGATGCGCAGGTGTATTTTATGGATGAGCCCTTCCAAGGTGTTGACGCCACCACCGAGCGCGCCATCGTGGATCTTTTAAAAGAGCTGCGTGCCCAGGGCAAGACCGTGCTGGCGGTGCACCACGATCTGCAAACCGTGCCCGAGTACTTTGATTGGGTGATGCTCTTGAACGTACGCCGCATCGCCAGCGGCCCGGTCAATGAAGTATTTACCGACGAGAACCTGCGCGCCGCCTATGGTGGCCGGGTCGGCTTCCTTAACAAGCGACAAGACCATGAGCCTGCTTGACCTGCTCAACAGCCTGCTGTTCGACCACACCATCCGCACGGTGGCGCTGGGCACGGCCACGCTCGGCATCGTCAGCGGAGTGCTGGGCAGCTTTGCGGTGCTGCGCAAGCAAAGCCTGCTGGGCGATGCGCTCTCGCACGCCGCCCTGCCAGGCGTAGCGATCGCCTACATGCTCACCGGCAGCAAATCGCCGGCGGTGCTGATGCTAGGCGCCGGGGCGGCTGGGGTGCTGGCCATCCTGCTGCTGATCAACATCACTCGCCAAACCCGCCTCAAAGAAGACAGCGTACTGGGCATTGTGCTGTCCGTATTCTTCGGCTTTGGTCTGCTGCTACTCACCTTCCTGCAACGCAACCCAGATGCACGCCAGGCGGGGCTCAACACCTTTCTGTTCGGCCAAGCCGCTACCCTGCTCACGCGGGATGTAGTCACCATGGCCATTTTTGGCGGCTTAGCCCTATTGTTCGTGGCCGTATTCTGGAAAGAGTTCAAACTGCTGAGCTTCGACCGCGAATTTGGCGCTAGCTTGGGCTTGCCCATGCCCCGCATTGACATGCTGCTCACCACGCTTTTGGTCGTCGCAGTTGTGATCGGCCTGCAGGCAGTGGGCGTAGTGCTGATGAGCGCCATGCTGGTCGCGCCGGGCGCGGCCGCCCGCCAATGGACTAACCACTTGGGCCGCATGACCCTGCTCTCGGCCTTGTTCGGCGCACTGGCCGGCGTGGCCGGCGCCCTCTTGAGCAGCCTGGGCACTGGGCTCTCCACCGGGCCGGTGATCGTGCTGTGCATCAGCGTGATCGTGCTGTTCTCGCTGGTCATGGCGCCCAACCGCGGCCTGCTGTGGAATTATCTGCGCCAATGGCGCAACCGCCGCCGCCTACGCACCGAAGCGGTGCTGGAGAACATCTACTTGATGAGCTCGCAGCACGATGACCCCAGCCATCCGCATGCCATCACCGCCCTGGAGGCGGTAAGCGGCGCCGGCAACGTGCGCCGCTCACTCGAGGAGCTGCAACGCCGCGGGCTGGCCGTTCCATACGATGGCAACAAATGGGCCCTGACCGCCGAGGGTGTGCGCGCCGCGCAAACCCGGCTGCAGCCGGCCCAGAAGGATGAAAAATGAGCAGCGCACAGATCGAAATTCAGCTGATCGGCATCGTGGTGGCCGCGGCCTGCGCCCTGCCCGGCGTATTTCTGGTGCTGCGCGGCATGGCCATGATGAGCGATGCCATCAGCCACACCGTGCTGCTCGGCATTGTACTGGGCTTTCTAATCACCGGGGATCTCGAATCCCCCTGGTTGTTGTTTGGCGCGGCCGCCATGGGCCTGCTCACTGTCAGTCTCACCGAATTACTCAACCGCACGCGGCTGGTGAAGCAAGATGCGGCAATTGGCCTCGTCTTCCCTGCCCTGTTCAGCATCGCCGTCATCCTCATTTCGCGCTTTGCACGCGGCGTTCATCTGGATACGGATGCGGTGCTGCTAGGCGAGCTGGCCTTCGCTCCGTTCGACCGCTTAATGCTTTTTGGCGCCCTGCTGCCGCGCTCGCTAGTGGTCATGAGCATCATTTTGGTCATCAACTTGCTCTTCATCCTGGCGCTCTACAAAGAACTCAAGCTGGCGACGTTCGACGCCGGGTTGGCCGCAGCGCTGGGCTTCTCGCCGGCCCTGATCCACTATGGGCTGATGGGCATGGTTTCCATCACTGCGGTCGGAGCGTTCGACGCGGTAGGCTCCATCCTGGTGGTGGCGTTCATGGTGGCGCCGGCCGCGGCCGCCTACCTGCTGACCGACAAGCTGGAGCGCATGCTGCTCTACAGCGTCGGTTTGGGCGCGCTGGGTGCGGTGGGCGGCTATTGGATGGCCCACCTGATGGACGCCAATATTGCCGGGTCGATGGCGACGGTGATCGGCCTGTTGTTTCTGCTGTGCCTGCTGTTCGCCCCCGAGCGCGGGCTGCTGGCCACCGCGGCCCGCCGCCAGCGGCAGCGCTGGGAGTTTGCGCAGACCATGCTGACGATCCACCTGCTCCACCACGAGGGAACGCCCGAAGCAGGGGTTGAGAACCGGCTGGACCACTTGCACGACCATTTGCGCTGGGAGCCTGCTTTTGCCCAAGGCGTGGTGCAGCGAGCCGACGAGCGCGGTCTAGTGCGCCTGGAAAATGGCAGCCTGCACCTGACGGAAGCTGGCCGCGGGCTGGCAACAACAATGCTGACTGAGAAACGCTAAAAAAAAGCCCGCATATGCGGGCTTTTTTCTTGTACTGCATTGGTGTAAGCAGGATGTGTACCGAGGCTACGAGTAGAGTTTCGTTACTCGGCGCAGGCGAATAGAAACTCTTAGGTGCAGCACTGTCAGGGGCTGCATTGCCTTATTGCGTGGAGTAGCGGCGTCAGCCGCTACATATATGCCCCCACGGGGAGTCGAACCCCGGTTTTGGCCTTGAGAGGGCCACGTCCTAGGCCACTAGACGATGAGGGCTTGCGGCTGCGCCGCGCTGGAGTTGCTACTCGGCTGTCGCCGAGTGACGCAACGTCCACTGCTTATGAGCGAATCTATCGCTCGCAGGGCGAGATTTTACCAGCAATCGAGCAAGCTGTTTAGACCTTCTTCTGCGGCCAGGGGATGAAGGCGGGGGTGCGCTTCATGTAGGCGGCGTAACCCGGTTTGCGCTCGGCCAGGGTTTTGTCGAGCATGTCGACGCCGGAGACGTAACGCAGCAGCCAGGTCATGAGGATGGGGCTGAACACGGTCCACCAGCCGAAGCCTCCAGCGACAGCCAACAACCAAAAGGCCCACCACTGGACCGCATCGCCGAAGTAGTTGGGGTGGCGAGTGAGCGCCCACAGTCCACTATCCAACACTTTCCCCTTGTTGGCCGGGTTGGCTTTGAAGCGAGCCAGCTGCCAATCGCCAATGGCTTCGAAGTAGAAGCCGAGCAGCCAGAGCGCGGCGGCGGCCGCATCCAGCCAGCCGAAGGGACGCAGGCCGAGCACGGCGGCAAGCAACGGCGCGCTGATGAGCCAAAGCAACGCAGCTTGCAAGAGGAACACCTTGAAGAAGCTGCGCCACCACCAACTGTCGCCAGCCTCTTGGCGCCATTTGGCGTAACGGAAGTCCTCGCCCTTGCCGTGGTTGCGCCGGGCGATATGGATGGCAAGGCGCAAACCCCAGATGGTGACGAGCGCCAGCAGCAACGCGCCGCGCTCCAGCAGCCCGCCACCCGGCGTGAGAGCAGCGTACAGCCAAGCGGTGGTGACGAAGCCGCTGCCCCAGAACATGTCGACAATGCTGGAGTCTTTGATGGGCAGGCTGAGCAGCCACCACAGAATGCTGAGGGCGAGCAAAAATGCTCCGGTAGAGAGGAAAACGGTCCAAAAGAGGCTCATGCCGCAATAGTACCGTATCCAAAGTGGGAGAAAGGCGTGGGCTATAATCTCCATATTCCGCCTTGGAGGCTGCTTGCATGTACGATCGCGACAAGATTGAACAGATCCGCGAAGAAAAAGAGACCTGGGAAGAAGGCACCCTGAAACAAGGCAGCAGCCGCTTACCTGAACGCAAAAAGCAGTTCGTCACCACCTCCTCAGAACCCATAAACCGCCTGTACACGCCGCTGGACGTGGCCGGCCTGGATTACAGCCAGGACCTGGGCATGCCGGGCGAGTACCCCTTCACGCGGGGGGTGCACCCCACCCTGCACCGCAGCAAGCTGTGGACGATGCGCATGTTCGCCGGGTTTGGCTCGGCGGAGGAGACCAACAAGCGCTTCAAGTACCTGCTGGAACAGGGGCAGACCGGGCTCTCGACGGCGTTCGATCTGGCAACCCTGATGGGCTACGACACCGACCAGCCGGAAGCCGAGGGCGAGTTCGGCGTGTGCGGAGTGGCGGTGTCCTCCTTGAAAGATATGGAGATCTTGTTCGATGGCATCCCGCTCGACAAGGTTTCGACGAGCATGACGATCAACTCGCCGGCGTCCATCATCTGGGCGATGTACATTGCCGCGGCGGAGAAACAGGGCGTGCGGCCTGAGCAGCTGCGCGGCACGCTGCAGAACGACATTTTGAAAGAGTACATTGCGCAGAAAGAGTACATCTTCCCGCCGGAGCCTTCGATGCGGCTGGTGACGGACACGGTGGAGTATGCGGCGCAGCACTTGCCGCAATGGAACCCGATCAGCATTTCGGGCTACCACATCCGCGAGGCGGGCAGCACTGCGGCACAAGAGCTGGCCTTCACGCTGGCCGATGGCCTCGAGTACGTGCGCTGGGGGATTGCCCGCGGGCTGGATATTGACGATTTTGCGCCGCGGTTGAGCTTCTTCTTCAATGCGCACAACGACTTCTTCGAGGAGATTGCCAAGTACCGGGCGGCGCGGCGGATTTGGGCGCGCCAGATGCGCGAGGTGTTTGGCGCCAAGAACCCGCGCAGCTGGTTGATGCGCTTCCACACCCAGACGGCGGGCGTCTCGCTGACGGCGCAGCAGCCGGAGAACAATGTGGTGCGCGTAGCGATCCAGGCGTTGGCGGCAGTGCTGGGCGGAACGCAGAGCCTGCACACCAACAGCATGGACGAGGCGCTGGCGCTGCCGAGTGAGCACGCCGTGACGGTGGCGCTGCGCACGCAGCAGATCATTGCCGAAGAGAGCGGTGTGACCAATACAGTAGACCCGCTGGGCGGCAGCTTCTTTGTGGAAGCACAGACCGACCGGATGGAGCGCGAGGCGCTGGCGTATTTTGCGCAGATCGATGCAATGGGCGGCGTGCTGCCGGCGATCGAGCGCGGCTTCTTCCAGAGCGAGATCGCCGAGGCAGCCTACCAATACCAGCGCGAGATCGATTCGAACGAGCGCCTGATCGTGGGCGTGAACGCCTACGCGGACGCGGCGGGCTACAACGTGCCGATCCTGCAAATGGACCCGGAGGGCGAGAAGCGCCAGGTGGCGCGCCTGCAGGCGCTGCGCAAGGAGCGCGATGCGGGGGCGGTGGGCCAGGCGCTGGACCGCCTGCGGATCGCCTGCCAGGGCACCGAGAACACGATGCCATACCTGCTGGATGCGGTGCGGGCCTATGCGACCCTGGGCGAGATCATGAGCCTGATGAAGGTGGAGTTCGGGGTGTACGAAGAAAGTACGGAAATCTAGATTCAGCCGCAGATGAACGCGGATAAACGCAGATAGAAGATGTTGTTCGGTTTGGGTGTGGGGGTATGGGGTGCAACCTAAAAGATATCTGCTTTGGGTCCGGCTAGTTTTAATAATCATCATGGCCAAAGGAGAGGCGGGGGTCAGGCCGTTAATAGTTAATAGTTCAAGGGCCTTGACAGCAGATTGGCAGGCGCATAAGGGAAACCTGCGGATGGAGTCCATGCCTAGCTGATACTACAAATTTGAGGTATCAGGCGTTCATAGAGCCTACTGTCAAGCTTTTGTAACACCAGTGCAGAAACAGCAGGTCAACGCGATGTTGGGTTTTGAATACAAAAAGCGCAGCGGGTCTCCCGCTGCGCTTTTGATTCTGGGTACAGGGAACTACTGGCTACTTGCTGAGGTTGCCCACCACATCCAGCAGGGTTTTAAGGACCAACTCGCTGGATTGGGCGCGGTGGGGTGTGGGGGCCATGGCGCTGTCGGCGACGAGGGCTTTAATGAGGGCTTCGCCGGTGGTGGCGCCTTGGTTTTTGGCGTTCATGTAGGTGAGGCCAGCGTTGATGAGGTCTTGCATATTGATCTTGTCGTCATCGGCGCCTGAGGCGGCGGTTTGGCCGCCGGTGAGCTGGGTCAGCAGGCTGCCGAGCGCCCCGGCGCCGGATAGGCTGCCAGCGCTGGCGGGCGCCTGCGCCTGGCCGCCGCCCATGAGCAGCTGGATGAGCTGCAGGATATTGTTGGGGTCGATCTCGCGGCCTTGGAACTGGCGGGCGGCCTGCTGCAGGCCCTTGGCGTACAGCTGGGCGGAGCCGCTGTTCTTCTGCGAGAGCAGCTGGGCGGCATAGTCAAGCTGAGCGGCCTGCGGGCTGCTCTGCTTTTGCTCGACAGCCTGGGTGATGAGCTTGAAGACTTCGACCATGTTGTCGCCGTGGTCGTGGTTTTGGGTGTCAGCTTTATTGAGCTGGGTCTGCTGCTGGGCAAGGGTTTTGACCACCTGAGAGAACAAGGGGCCGAGGTCGATCTGGTTGTTGGACATTGGGTGCGTTCCTTCCACTAAAGTGTGCGAATAGTAACGCAGGGCTGAGCGGATTACAAGAACGGCATGACTATAGAAACGAGTCAGCGAGGGTCCTTCGCTGCGCTCAGGACGCACGTGTTACAGAGATTGTTCAGTACTTTGCAATGACGGGAAGGCTAGAACGCAAGCATCTTGGCCATCTCGTAGTAGTCGAGATTGGCTTCGCGCTGGCGGGTGACGACGTCGGCGAGGGGCACGGGCTCGACTTCACGGCCGCGCAGGCCCATCATGACGTCGGTCTGGCCGGCGAGCAGAGCATCGACGGCTTTGACGCCCATGCGGCTGGCCAGCAGGCGGTCGAAGGCGGTGGGCCGCCCGCCGCGTTGGATGTGGCCGAGGATGGTGATGCGGGTGCTGAAGCCAACATCCATCTTTTCCAGCGCGCTGGCCAACTCCGTAGTGAGAATGTTGGCGCCTTCGGAGACGATCACGATGGAGTGCGTTTTGCCACGCTTGTAGGCATCTTCAACTTTGGCGGCCACTTCTTCGATGGTGACAGGTGCTTCGGGGATGAGGACGACTTCAGCGCCGCCGATGACGCCAGCCATGACGGCCAGGTAACCACAGTTGCGGCCCATGGTTTCAATGAGGAAGGCGCGGCGATGTGAGGAAGCCGTGTCACGCAGCTTGTCGATGGCATCACTGATGGTGTTGAGGGCGGTGTCCACGCCGATGGCCATGTTAGTGCCCCACATGTCGTTGTCGATAGTGGCGGGCACGCCGACGATGGGCAGGCCGCGGGCGGCCAGCGCACGGGCGCCGCGCATGGAGCCATCACCGCCGATGACGACCACGCCATCCACCCCGTGCTCTTTGAGGATTTGCATGGCCTTGAGCTGGCCGGCTTCGGTGCGGAACTCTTCGCTGCGGGCAGTGCCGAGGATGGTGCCGCCGCGCTGGATGATGCCGCCAACCTCACGCGCATCCAATGGGCCCATAGCGCCGAGCAGCAAGCCTTCATAGCCATCCCGGATGCCGATGACGTCGCACCCGTTGTAAAGGGCGCAACGGGCAACGGCGCGGATGCAGGTGTTCATGCCGGGGGCGTCGCCGCCAGAGGTTAATACTGCGATGCGTTTGATCTCAGACATATTCTGGTTGCGATTTTATCAGTGAATGTTTTTGTGAATAGTGAGCAGTGAGGAGTGAGCAGTAATCGGAAATCGGGCAGGCAAACAAATCGACGGATTATTTGCCGATCACTCAATGTATTTTCAGGTCTTCGACGCGTACGTTGTTGGGGCCGAGGAGGGATTCGAGGCGGGCGATGAGCTCTTCGTTGAGGTCAGTGGTCTCATTGGGGAACTCGATGAGGTAGCTGCCGCGGCCTTCGAAGACGTAGAAGTTGAAGCGGTCATTGCCGGGGTAGCTGATGATGGCGCCGTGGACGCGGCGGATGTGCAGGATGTCACGCATTTTGTCGCCGAGGCTGCGCAGGTAAATGGTGGCGATGCGCGGCGGGCGGTCGTGTGCAGCTGGGCGCTCTGGCGCCTTGGGCAGGGCCAGCGGCGGCGCCGGGGTTTGCTTGGGCGCCGGTTGGCTGGCAGGCGAGGCGGCTGGCGCCGGGGTGATGCTGGCGCCCAGCTCAGAGGCGGCAGCGCTGGCGGCCGGCGTGTTGGGGCTAGTGTCGAGCTGTGGCTCGGGTTCCACTTCGGCGGTGTAGGCCGGCTCGCTCAGGTCCATCTCGAGAGTATGTTCATCCGCGGCCTCGACGGGGACTTTGACCATGGGCGCATGGTCCTGCGCTTGCACGTCCCACCAATCATCGGCGAAGGTTTCGGGCTCAGCCGGCATATCGGCGGGGCTGGCGTCAAAGTCAGGCTCGTCTGGGCTGGCGGCGTAGGCGGGCTGCGGCGCGGCCGCGGGCAGCTCGGCTACAGCAGGCGCAGCCGTGGCCGCGGGGCTGGCGGCCGGTTTGGTAGCCTGCGGCTGGGCCGCGGGTGCGGAGCGCGCCAGCGTATTGAGCGGCTCTACGATGTTGAAGTTCGTGTCGAACTTATCCGCCAGCACTTTCGGCTCGGCATTCTGGGCGTCGATCTTGCCTTCGACCAATACCAGGTTGTCGAGCTGGATCAGACTGGCAAAGCGCTTCCAGGTCTCGGGGAAGATGACCAGCTCGATGAGGCCAAAGCCATCATCCAGCGTGGCGAAGGCCATATCCTTGCCGCGCTTGGTCTGGAAGCTGCGGAAGGTCTTGACCTGGCCTGCAACGCGCACGCGCTCTTCGTGCTGGGTTTCGCCGAGCTCGGTGGATTTGTGGGTGACCACCTCGGCGATGGTGCTCATCATGTGACTGAGCGGATGATCAGATACATACAGGCCGATGACCTCGCGCTCCCAATTGAGGCGCTCGCGGCGAGCGGCTTCCTGGTCAGCGTGGGCGGGCGGCAGAACCGTGATGGATTGCTCCATCCCGGAGCCGGCCGCAAACATGCTGAGCTGGCCAGCTTCCTTGGCGGCGAAGTGGGCCGCGCTGGTGCCGACCACCTGATCAACTGCTTCCACCAGGGAGTGGCGGTCACCAAAAGCGTCGAGGGCGCCGGCTTTCACCAGGCTCTCGAGCGGCCGCTTGCCGACCAGGCGCAGATCGGCGCGGTGGGCGAAGTCACCCAGGTTGGCGAACGGTTGCTGGCCGCGGCCGGCGATGATGGCTTCGATGGCGCCGCGGCCCACGTTCTTGACCGCGCCCAGGCCAAAGCGGATGGCAACCGCGCCTTCGGGGCGGTCTTCCACGGCAAAATCCCAGACGCTGAAGTTAATATCGGGTGGGAGCACATCGATGTTCATGCGCTGGCAATCGGTGATGTAGGCGGCCACCTTGTCAGCATCGCCCTGGGTGACCGAAAGCAGCGCGGTCATGTACTCCACGGGGTAATGAGTCTTTAGGTAAGCAGTCTGCACGGCGATGAGGCCGTAATCCGCGGCGTGGGCTTTATTGAAGCCATAGCGGGCAAAGTTTTCCCAATCGGCAAAGATGCCTTCGGCGGTCTTCTCGGCAATGCCCTGCTTGACGGCGCCGTCAATGAATTTCTTGCGATGCTTGTGCAGCTTGGATTCGATCTTCTTGGCGATGGCCTTGCGCAGGTCATCCGCCTCGGAGGGCGTGTAGCCGGCCACCTCCATCACCGCGAACATCAGCTGTTCCTGGTAGACCGGGATGCCGTAGGTCTCGGCGAAGATGCTCTCCAACTTGGGGTGAGCGTACTTCACCTGCTCTTTGCCGTGCATACGGGCAATGTAGGTGGGGATGAAATCCATTGGCCCGGGGCGGAAGAGGGCCACCATGGCAACCGCGTTGTCGAGTGCCTTGGGCTTCATGGCCACCATCCAGCGGCGCATCCCTGAACCTTCAAACTGGAAGACGCCGGCAGTCTCGCCGCGGCCGAGCAGTTCGAAGGTGGCGGGGTCATCCAACGGGATGTTATAGAGATTAAGGTCTACGCCATGGCGGGCCTGGATGAGTGCGCAGGCGCGCTGCATGATGGTGAGGGTTGCCAAACCGAGGAAATCGACCTTGAGCAGGCCGAGCGATTCCAGCGTGGCCATCTCAAACTGGGTGAGCTTCTTGATGGGCGTATCTTCGGTGGCATTGCCGGTGGGACGATGCAGCGGCACGTATTCGACGATGGGCTTGTCGGCGATCACTACCCCGGCGGCGTGGGTGCCGGCGCCGCGAATGACACCTTCCATCTGGATGGCGGTGTTGATGAGCTCTTTCGTGGTGGGGTTGCTGTTGTACTCGGTCTTGAGGTCACGGATATCTTCGAGCGCCTCGGTGATGGTGACGGGCTTGCCGGGGATGTTGGGGATCATCTTGGCGACGCGGTCAACATCGCTCAGGGGGACGTTCATCACGCGGCCGACATCTCGCACGGCGGCGCGGGCCTTGAGCTTGTTGAAGGTGAT
Source organism: Anaerolineales bacterium (assembly GCA_019454165.1). Taxonomy (GTDB): domain Bacteria; phylum Chloroflexota; class Anaerolineae; order Anaerolineales; family UBA11579; genus JAMCZK01. The sequence goes on from CP075367.1 coordinate 2,084,231, forward strand.
GATGGCCGCCACGCGGTCATCACCGTAGCGGCGGGCGGCGTACTCCAGCATGCGCGAGCGCTTATCGTCCTGGAAGTCCAGGTCAATATCGGGCATGCTGATGCGGTCTACATTGAGGAAGCGTTCGAAGATCAGGCCGTGAGCCAACGGGTCCACCAGGGTGATGCCCAGCAGGTAGGCGACGATGGAGCCGGCCGCAGAACCGCGGGCGTTGTACCAGATGCCCTGCTCGCCGGCGAATTTACACAGATCCCAAACAATGAGGAAGTAAGCGGCGAAGCCCATCTGGTTGATGGTGTTGATCTCGTGATCGAGGCGGGCGCGCACTTCGGGGTCTTGCTCGCTGCCGGGGTAGAGGCGCGGCAGGCCGGCTTCGCACAACTCACGCAGGTAGGTGGCGGGAGTGTGGCCGGGCGGCACATCGAACTCAGGCAGGCGATAGCCCTGGGTGCTGAGGTCCACATTGCAGCGCTCGGCGATCAGCAGGGTGTTGCTGAGCGCCTCGGGCACCTCGGAGAAGAAGCCGGCCATCTCCTGCGGGGTACGCAGGTAATACGAGTCGCCGGTCATCTTCATGCGGCGCGAGTCGCTGAGCAGCGCGCCGGTCTGCACACACAGCAGCACGTCTTGCAAGCGGGCATCGCCCGGATTGACGTAGTGCACGTCATTGGTGGCGACGAAGCGGCTCTGGTAGCGGTTGCCGAGCTCCATCAGGGTGCTGTTGACGCGTTGCAGCTCGGGAATGTCGTGGTGCTGGAGTTCAAGGAAGAAGCGGTCAGGGCCGAAGACTTCGTAGTACCAATCCAGCTTTTTGCGTGCCTCGGCCAGCTGTTCGTTCTGGATGGCGCGGGGCACCTCAGCAGAGAGACAGCCGGAGGTGGCGATCAACCCTTCGGAGTGGGCGGCGAGGAACTCGCGGTCAATGCGGGGGAAATAGTAGAAGCCCTCGAGCTGCGAGGCAGACGCGATCTTGAGCAGATTCTGGTAGCCTGTGGCATTCTCCGCCAGCAGCAGCATGTGGAAGGACTTCTTGTCCTCCTCCGGGTCACGATGCTGCATGGTGCGAGAGGCAAGGTAGGTTTCGATGCCGATGAGCGGCTTGACGCCCTTCTCGCGGGCGGTGTTGAAGAAGTCAATTACGCCGTAGAGTGCGCCGTGGTCAGTAATGGCCAGGGCAGGCATCTCCAGCTCTTTGGCCCGGTCCACCAGTTTAGGGATCTTGCTGAACCCGTCCAGCAGGGAGTATTCAGTGTGGACGTGGAGGTGGACGAAGGAGGAGGTCATTTTGGAATTTTTGATTGTTGATCGTTGATTTGTGATCGCAGAATCAGGCAACGAATCAACAAAGTGATTCTAGCATTCTGGCGGGAGGGATACTACCCAGCAAGCTTAAAGTTGTAGAGTTTTAAGATTGGAGAAGGGACTGCGTTTAGTTATCGGCCAAGATACCGCCCCATTCTGCCGGGTCAGAGTCGCGCAGGGTTTGGGAGAAGGTCCATACATGGCCGGCGAGGTCAGCGGCGCTGTATTGGCGCTCGCCGTAGGGGAAGTCGTTCGGGCTGGAGAGGATCTTGGCGCCGGCGGCCTTGGCCTGGGCATGGTGGGCATTCACATCGGCCACGCGCACCATGATGCTGTGGTCCGGCCCGGGCGCAGACTCGCCGCGGGTGACGACGATGCAGCCGCCCTCCCCAACGTTGAGCTGGATGCGGTGGCCGCCGATGCGCAGGCGCGGGGTGAAGCCGAAGGCCGCGCACAGCCAGTCGGCAGCAGCGGGCACATCCGGATAGGCCAGCGTGGGGATGACGACGCTATTGGGCATGGAGCGATTGGGGAGCATGAGACAAGTATAGGCTAGTACACCTTGTCCGCGTCAACCAGCACCAGCGTAACGCCCAAGAGGCAGACCAGGCCGGGCCAGAAAGGCAACCGAGCCGATGGTGGAAGCGGGAACAAGACCGGATGCGACCAATGCGACAGAGGCGACCAGCAGCCACCATGTGGGCTTGGCTCCGCGCAGCACTTTATAGCAGGTAGAGAGAATATAGATGAAGCCGGCCACGTGGAGAAGGATGAACAACAAGCTAGGAACGGCAGGCGGGCCGAAGCTGAGCACTGAGAAGCCCAGGGCAGCCATGGCAACTGCCCCAACGAGACCGCCTAACAGAGAAAGTACAGCGCCAATTTTTACCATTGTCTTATACGGTCAATTTCACCGAGGGTTATAATCACTTTTCAACGGAGTATTAGCCCCATCATGTTCAAAAACATAGCCAAAATCATCGGGGGTGACCCCAACAAGCAGGCTGTTGAAGCCTACGCCAAGACGGTTGAACGGATCAATTCGCTGGAAGCGGAGTACGAGACGCTTTCTGAGGAGGGTTTGCGCGGCAAGACCGCCGAGTTCCGGCAGCGGTTGGCGGCTGGCGAAAGCCTGGACGCCCTGCTGCCCGAAGCCTTTGCAGCGGTGCGCGAGGCCAGCAAGCGCACGCTGGGCCTGCGGCCCTACGATGTGCAGATGATGGGCGGCATCGCCCTGCACGAAGGGCGCATTGCCGAAATGCGCACCGGCGAGGGCAAGACCCTGGTGGCGACCGCCCCGCTGTACCTGAATTCCCTGAGCGGGCAGGGCGCCCACCTGATCACGGTCAACGATTACCTGGCGCGGCGTGACGCCCGCTGGATGGGGCCGATCTTCACCCTGCTGGGTGTAAGTGTGGGCGTGCTGCAGATGGGCAACCGCACCGACAGCGGGCGCTGGGCTTATGTTGTGGATCTGGGTAAGGAATCGACCCAGGAGGACCAGCACCAACTGCGCCAGGTTGAGCGCAGCGAAGCCTACCAGGCGGATATCACCTACGGCACCAACAGCGAATTTGGCTTCGACTATCTGCGCGACAACATGCGCATGACCCAGGCCGAGAAGGTGCAACGCGGCCACAACTACGCCATCATTGACGAAGTCGATAATGTGCTGATCGACGAGGCACGCACCCCACTGATCATCTCCGGCCCGGCCCATGACGAGGCTGAGCACTATGTGCGCATGGCCGATGTGGTCAAGCGCCTGAACCCCGAAGACTACGAGATCAACGAGAAGGACCGCACGGTCACCCTGACCGAGGTGGGCACCGCCCACATGGAGCAGCTGCTGGGCACGCCGCTGAGCGACCCGGAGCGCCCCGAGGACGTGACGCCGGAGCAGGCGCGCACGATGGGTTTTGTGGAGCAAGCGCTGCGGGCGCAGTTCTTGTTCAAGCGCAACAAAGACTACCTGGTGCAGGGCGGCCAGGTGGTGATCATTGACGAGTTCACCGGGCGTCTGATGCCCGGGCGCCGCTGGTCAGACGGTTTGCACCAGGCGGTGGAGGCCAAGGAAAAGGTGAAGGTGGAGAGCGAGAATGTGACCTACGCCACCATCACCATCCAGAACTACTTCCGCATGTATGCCAAGCTGGCCGGCATGACCGGCACAGCACTGACCGAGGCCGAAGAGTTCAGCAAGATCTACAAACTGGAAGTGGTGGCGCTGCCGCCGCAGGTGGAGTACGCCGCCTCGCGCAAAGAGTCGACGCTGGAAGAGGTGGAAGCAAAGGATGAGCAGGGCTACCGCTACAGCTACTTTGCGCGCCGGGACGATCCGCAGAAGGCGCCGGCCTTGTGGCGGCGCAAAGACTACCCGGATGTGGTCTACCGGACGGAGGAAGCCAAACTGCGCTCGATCGTGCAGGAGATCATCAGCATCCACGTGATCGGCCGGCCGATCCTGGTGGGCACTACCTCGGTGGAGCGCTCAGACCAGCTCTCGAGCCGCCTGCGCCCGGAGCCGATCCAGCGCATGCTGCAGACCATGCTGCTGCGCCAGATATGGCTGCAGAAGAACAACAAGACCGACGAAGGCTTCATTATTCCTGAGCTGCAATTCCTGTATGAGCCGCTGGAGAAGCTGAACGTAGCGCAATTGCGCCAGTTCGGGCGGGATCTGGGGGTGCAGCTCAATTTGCAGAACGAAGAGAACCTACCCACCCTGCTGAGCAGCCTGGGCTTGCGGGCTGAGGATGCGCCGCGGCTGGTCAATGTGATCCAGGGCGGCGTGCCGCACCAGGTGCTGAACGCCCGCAAGCACACGGAAGAGAGCCAGATCATTGCCGGCGCGGGCGCGTTCGGCGCGGTGACGATCGCCACCAACATGGCGGGCCGCGGCGTGGACATCAAGCTGGGCGGCGAGATCGCCGAAGAGGTGACTGCAGCGGTCAACCGCGTGCTGCGCAAGGCCGGGCACGCCCAGGCTTATGCGTTGAGCTACGACGAGCAGCGCAAGCTGCTGCAAGGGATGAACCCGGCGGACTTCGGCATCTACAAGTCCGAGGTGGAGTACTTCATGCAGTCGGTGGAGGAGATGGGCAAGGTCAAGACGCTGGGCGGCCTGCACGTCATCGGTAGCGAGCGACACGACGCACGGCGTATCGACAACCAGCTACGCGGCCGCGCCGCTCGCCAGGGCGATCCCGGCTCCTCGCGCTTTTACCTCTCGCTGCAGGATGACCTGATGCGCTTGTTCGGCGGACAACAGGTGGAGAGCGCCATGCTGCGCATGCGCATGGATGACGCTCTGCCGCTGGAGTATGGGCTGGTGAGCCGCATCATCGAGCAGTCGCAGACGCGGGTGGAGGGCGCCAACTTCGACGCCCGCAAGCACCTGCTGGAGTACGATGATGTACTGAACTCGCAGCGCGCCACGGTATACGCGCAGCGCGACCGGATCATGTCCAAAGATGACCTGACCGACGACGTGCTGCAGATGCTGGAAGAGGAAGTGAGCCTGCGCGTGCCGGCGGCCATGGCCGACAGCGACGGGGCCTGGAAGCTGCTGGCCTGGCTGGAGCAGATCCAGCCTACGTTGATCATCAATGGCGTGCCTGTGCCTTCGTTCACCTTCCAGCTGTTATTGGATGAGTTGAAAGCGAAGAACCTGCACAGCCTGGACGAGGCCAAGGCGGCGCTGAACGAAGTTGCCACGCGCGCCCTGCAGGCCGAGCAGGCGCACCTGCTGAGCAGCCTGGTCGGGCTGGTGGAGAGCAACCAGACCCGGCTCGACCAGGTGCTGGACGAACGCCTGGAGACCATCGAGACGTTCAAACAGGGCTTGCGCATGGAGGATGAAGGCCAGGGACGCAACGCCAATGAGCTGAGCACCGAACTGAGCAACGCCCTGCACATGCCGCTGAAGATCGACGGTGGGCTGCAAAAGCTGCTGCGCGAGAATCCAGAATCAGCGGCAGACCAGATCTACGAGCAGGTGGCCACGGCGCTGACCGAGCAGGCGATTGCGCGCGTGGTGGGCGCGGTGGAGCGCCGCCTGGAGAGCGATCTGGGCTTGAAGCCGGCCGAACTGGCCAACCAGGATTGGCCGCAGATCAGCGAGCAGCTGAACGCGGCGGTCAACGCCGAGTTCGCTGCCCGCCAGGAGCGGCTGATCGGCAACGGCGAAGGCCAGCTGGCCAAGGACGTGGCCCAGGTGCTGGGCGACGGCGAAGTCAGCGAGCTGAAGCTGCTGAGCGCCCTGCTGGCGATGCCAGAGAGCCGCGTGACCAGCTTCGACAAGCGCAATCACCAGCAGGTGGTGCAGCGCCGCCGCCGCATGAGCCTGACCTATTACGCAGCCAATTTCATTGAAGGGCTGGATGAGCAGAAAGCGGGCGACCGCATTCTGAGCCACCTGAAGAACGCCCGCCGCGCCACAGAAGCCGTATGGGGCACCGGCACCTGGGACGCGGTGGCCGGGCGCACGCTGGCCGAGCTCTCGCCGCAGGCGAGCGAGGCGGTGCGCAGCGCCATCGGCGAGGAGGCGTATGCGGCGCTGGGCAGCCAGCCGCTGAGCAGCCTGCCGGAGGAAGCACGCGTCAAGACGGTAGCCGAGTTGGGCCGCCGGGCGCTGAACGAAAGCTATCGCCAGGTGCTGCTGCGGGTGATCTCCGAGTTGTGGGTGGACTATTTGACCCGCATGGAAGCGCTGCGCATCTCAGTGCGCCTGGAAGCGTATGCCCAGCGTGATCCGCTGGTGGAGTACAAGGCGCAAGCCTTCAAGATGTTCCAGACCCTGTTCGCAGATATGCGCAGCAGCCTGGTGAACCGCATGTTCACCTTCGGCCCTGGCGCAGTGCAGAGCCTGGCGCGCGGCGCCAACCCGGCGCCGGCCGCGGCGGCCAGCAGCCCGATGGCAACCGGCAGCAACGGCAGCCAGGAAGCTGGCGAGCCAGCCGCGGCGAGCGATGGCGGCGATGGCGGCAAAGGCAAACGCCGCCGCCGCAAGAAGAAGTAGGAGCCCGCATGGCAGCAGAATGGCATCTGATCCCCACCGGGCGCGTGTGGGTGGACCCGGGCGGCCCGTTCGGCCTGGTGCCACGCGCATTATGGAGCCGCAGCCAGCAGGTCAATGAGCACGGCCTGGTGGCGATGGACCTGACCTGTTTATTGATCGTCTCGGAGGGCAAGACCATCCTGGTGGATACTGGACTGGGCGACAAGCTCAACGAGAAAGGCGTGCGCCAGTGGAACCTGGAGTACCCGCAGGGCACGATGCTGGAGAATCTGGCGGCGCACGGCGTGCGGCCGCAAGATGTGGACATTGTGCTGGATACGCACCTGCACGGCGACCATTGCAGCGGCAACACCACGCTCGTGGATGGCGCGCTGGTAGCCACCTTCCCCAACGCGGAGTATTGGGTGCAGCGCCTCGAATTTGCGGACGCCATGCACACGAACGAGCGCACGCGTGCCACCTACCTGCCGGAGAATTTTGTGCCGCTGTGGGAGCAAGGCAAGCTGCGCCTGCTGCACGGGGACACGCAGGTGACCAGGGATGTGCGCTGCGTGGTGACGCCGGGGCATACCCGCGCCATGCAGTGCGTGCTGTACGAAGGTGATAGCCAGCCGATGTTGTACGTGGCGGACCTGGCCAGCTATGCAGTGCACATGGAGCGCCGTGCCTGGGTGACGGCCTACGATGTGGAGCCGCTCGAAACCATCCGCACCAAGGGCTATTGGCAAGACTGGGCGCTGGAGACCCAGGCTCGCCTGGTGTTCGAGCACGACACAACCATGCCGGTGGGCGTGCTGACCAAGGACGATGAAGGCAAGCTGAAGGTGAAGGCCGCCGCCATCAACTGATCGCAGCGCCAGCGGCCAAAGCGAGGTGATGATGGGTACCGATTTCTCTCGTTTGAAGCGTAAACGCGCGCCAATGCCGGCGGATGTTCGTGCGGCGTTGGAGCAAAGCGGGCAGCTGGCTGCGTATAAGCAGCGCCCAGCCTACCAACAGAATGACTATATCGGCTGGATCGTGCGCTCGGTGCGGCCAGCCACCCGCCAGAAACGCCTGGAGCAGATGCTGGATGAGCTGAAGCGCGGCGGGGTGTACATGAACATGAAGTGGACGCCGCGCTGAGCGCGGCAGCCTGGAAGCCCAACCATGATCAAGATCAAACGAGTGTACGAGCCAGCCGAACGGGGTGATGGCTACCGCGTGCTGGTGGACCGCCTGTGGCCGCGTGGGTTGAAGAAGGAAGCAGCCGAGCTGGACCTGTGGCTTAAGGAGATTGCGCCCTCGCCCGCCCTGCGCACCTGGTTTGGGCACAAGCCGGAGCGCTTCGCAGAGTTCAGCAAGAGGTACAAGGCCGAGCTAAAGGCCAACCCGGCGGTGGCGCAGTTGCGGGCACTGGCCGGCGAGCACAGGACGGTGACGCTGCTGTACGGGGCGCGGGATACGGAGCACAACCATGCAGTGGTGTTGGCGGCGTATGTGGGACGGGCTTGAGAGCCGGTCTTACTCATCACAGATCGCCCTATTACAGAGAATAGACAAGACAAACCCAGATTGCTTCGTCGTTCAGCGGCTGTGCCGCTTCACGTCCTCGCAATGACGGGAGGGGAAGGCGGATTGCTTCGGGGCTGAGGGTTGCATTTTCATGCAACCCTCAGCTCTCGCAATGACAAGCGGGCGGGTCTGAGACCCGCCCCTACGCCTGATAGTTCGTCCTATCTACAACAAGATAGACAAAAACAAAACCAGATTGCTTCGTCGTTCAGCGGCTGCGCCGCTTCACGTCCTCGCAATGACAATTTAGAGGCGCTGGCAGTTGGGACAGTAGTGCGTGCTGCGCTGGCCCACGACGATGCGGCTGATAGGTGTACCGCAGCGCGGGCAGGGCTCGCCGGTTTGCTGGTAGGCCTTGAAGTAATTCTGGAATTCCCCACCCCGATAGACCCAATCAATGCTGGCTCCGTTGCGTTTGATGCCTTCGGTCAGCACCTTGCGGATGGCGCGCAGCAGCCTGCCGGCGGCAGCCTTGTCTACGGATTGGCTGGCCTGCAGCGGGTGCAGCTGCGCGGTCCACAGCGCTTCGTCGGCGTAGATGTTACCCAGGCCTGCAATAAAGGCCTGGTCGAGCAGGAGCGGCTTGAGCTGACGGTTGCGCTCGGCCAGCATGCGGTGGAAGCGGGCCGGCGTAAGGGCCGGATCGAACGGCTCAGGGCCGAGGGCGCCGAGCACCACTTCGGGATCATCCAGCAGCCAGATGCGGCCGAACTTGCGGGCATCGTCGAAGCTGAGCTGGACACCGTCATCGAAGAACATCTGCACGCGGGCGAAGCGCCCCAGCGGCTGCTCGCCGCGGCCCAGCAGCAGGTCGCCGCTCATGCGCAGGTGCACCAGCAGGCCGCCCTGCGAGAGGTCAATGCGGATGAACTTGCCGCGCCGCCCCACCCCGGTGACCTGGCGGCCAGCCAGCTGCTGGCCGAAGCTACGGGCGCCGGGCACGGCGATGCTGCGCGGCCAGCGCACGCGGGCGTGCGCAAAGCGCCGGCCGATGACGTTGAGGCCGAGGCCCTGGCCGCTCACCAGGGAGCGGGCTACGGTTTCTACTTCGGGGAGTTCGGGCATGGTGCGCTACTTCGTAGCGCGGGCAATGCTACCCGCTTGCAGCGGGTCACGCTTTGCCGCGCAGTTTACTCATTGAACATTTGGCCCACGCTGACGCCGCGATGGGCGCGTGAGATGACCTCGCCCAGCAGCTCATCCACCGAGAGGATGGTGAGCTTGTCGCCCAGCTTCTTCTTGGCTTCGGCGGGGATGGGCACAGTATCGGTGGTGATGATGCCGGCCAGCGGCTGGGCGGCCAGGCGCTCCACGGCCGGGCCGGAGAGCACGGCGTGTACGAAGACCAGGTAGACGTTGCGGGCGCCGGTCTTTTTGAGCAGCTGGATGGCGTTCGAGACCGAGCCAGCGGTATCCACTTCATCATCCAGCAGGATGACATCTTTGTCGACTACATCGCCCACCACGCTCATCGCCTCAGTGCGGGCGTCGTGCGGGGTGCGGCGTTTCTCGATGATGGCGAGGGGCACGTCAATGCGCTCGGCAAAATTGCGAGCGCGCTTGGCGAAGCCGAGATCCGTGCTGACCACGACGGGGTCTTTGAGGGTCTTGCACAGCTTGGCCACATGCTTGGACAGGATGTGGAAGGCGGTGAGTACATCACCGGGGATGGAGAAGAAGCCCTGGATCTGGCCGGCATGCAAGTCCAGCGTCATGTAGCGGTCGGCGCCGGCCACCTGGACCATATCGGCCATCAAGCGGGCGACGATGGGGACGCGGGGCTGGTCTTTCTTGTCGGAGCGGGCGTAGCTCATGTAGGGGATGACGGCGGTGATGCGCGCAGCCGAATCCAGCCGCAGGGTCTGCAGCATGATGAGCAGCTCCATCCAGTTGCGCTGCACGGGGTGGCTGGTGGACTGGATCACGTACACATCCTGCCCGCGCACGCTGCCGTGCAGGCGCACCATGATGTTCTCGTTGGAGAATTCGACGATGTCTCGCCCGCTGAGGGGGACTTTAAGATAGCGGGCGATCCGCTCGGCCAGCTCCGGGTTGCCGCTGCCAGTGAACAGCTTGATATCGCCGTACAGGCCTTTTGTGCTGCGCGCGGCAGGGCTCATTTTGAGCTGCCTTTCAGGGCATCGTACTCGGGGCGAAGGATACTCATCATCAGCACGTCAGAGTATACGCCCTCATCGTACTGGGCGTGGCGCTGGCGGCCTTCAAGCTGGAAGCCGGCTTTCTCATAGGCGCGCAGACCGGCTTGGTTGCGTTCGTAAGCACGCAGGTATATGCGGTGCAGGTTCAGGGTTTCAAAGCCAATTTGCTGTAGCAACTGCATTGCCTCCGTGCCGTAGCCTTGATTCCAGTGCGCTTTCTCGCCAATCATAATCCCTACCTCAGCGTTGCGATGCACCCAGTCAATGTGATGGAAGCCGCAGTTGCCGATGGCGGTCCACTCTTGTGCTTGCTGTATCTCGATCACGAGGGGTTGTTCCTGCGCGGGGCGGCTGGCCAGCTCCGCAAACCAGCGCTCTTCACGCGCCATGGAAATGGGCCAGTAGGCGGCCAGGTTGTGGCGAACTTCAGGGTCATTGAGCCAGGAGACGAAGAGCGGCAGGTCTGCCTGCTCTGGGCTGCGCAGGCGCAGCCGGGAGCCGTGGATCATGACCGCACTCCGGGCAGACCTGGCTGTTCCATAGTGCTCACATAATACTGTGAAATTTTTGAACTGCAATATCTAGGGCAGCAAAGCTTGCAATGCCTGGCGGGGTGAGAGCTTGCGCGCCACCAATTGATCCAACGCATCCGTGTACTGCGCATCGGTGACCGTATTGCGCCAGCTGGCCATCAAGGACTGCTGGAGCAGGCCCTGCAGTTGAGTATGCAGACGAGCGCGCTCGCGGCGCTGCCAGTCACCGCTCTTTTGCAAATGGACCTTGTGGGCGGCCAACACCTCGAGCAGCTCAGGCAGGCCAGCGCCCTCGGTGGCGACGGTGCGGCGGATGGGGATGAGCCAGTCGTCTATGGGGGCATCATCGGCCGGGGCCAGTACTTCCTCCAGGCGGCCATGGTGCTGCACCAGATGCTTGGTGGGATGGCCCAGCTTGAGCATGCCCAGCAGGGCACGCTCGGCGGCTTCCACACCCGGGCGGTCCGCCTTGTTGAGCACCAGAATGTCGGCGATCTCCAGAATGCCAGCTTTGATGGCCTGCACATCATCGCCCAGCCCGGGCACATCCACCACCAGCACAGTGTGGGCCAGCTTGGCGATCTCGACTTCGGATTGGCCCGCCCCCACCGTCTCGATGAGGATTACGTCAAAGCCAGCCGCGTCCAGCACCTGCGACATGCCGGCGGTGGCCTGGGCCAGGCCACCCAGCGAGCCGCGCGTGGCCATGGAGCGGATGAAGACTCCGCTGTCGCCGGAAAGTTCACGCATGCGCACGCGGTCACCCAGCACGGCGCCGCCGGTGAAGGGGCTGCTGGGATCGACGGCGACGATGGCGACTTTGAGCGGCTGCGGCGCCTGGCGGTAATGCAGCGCGATCTGGTTTACGAGGGAAGACTTGCCGGTACCAGGGGCGCCGGTGATGCCGATGAGATGGGCTTTGCCGGTGTGGACGAAAAGCTGGTTGAGGGCCGCATGGCCAGCAGGGGTGTCATTCTCCACCTGGGTCAGCAGGCGCGAAACAGCCAGCCGGTCGCCTTGGAGGACGGAGTCTTGCAGGCTCACGCGTCCTCGTTAGGCGTCTTTGTTGACTAGCTTGCGGATATCGTCAATGATGGCGTGGGTGGGAGAGCCGGGGCCATACACGCCGTCCACGCCCATCTCTTTGAGCTTGGGCACATCTTCGTCAGGGATGATGCCGCCCACAAAGATGCGCACATTGTCCTGGCCGTTGGCCTGAATGAGCTGAGTGATGCGCGGCACGAGGGTGAGGTGGGCGCCGGAAAGGATGGACAGGCCGACCGCATCCACATCTTCCTGCAAGGCGGCTTCGGCGATCATTTCAGGGGTTTGGCGCAGGCCGGTGTAGATGACCTCCATGCCCGAGTCGCGCAGGGCGCGGGCGATCACTTTTGCGCCGCGGTCATGCCCATCCAGGCCGGGTTTGGCCACCAGAACACGAATTTTCTTGTCTGTCATAGCTCTCCGCTGGAAATTATAACCGTGCTACCGGCCAACAAAAAACAGCCCCGAACGGGGCTGTTTTCAATTACAGGGACGTCTTAGTCAGAAGACTGGTCCGTGTAGGACAGCAGGGCCAGGTGGCGGGCACGCTTGATGGCGCGGGCAAGCTTGCGCTGGTTGCGGGCGATGACGCCAGTCTGGCGGCGAGGGCGGATCTTGCCCTCGGGGGAGAGGAAGCGCTTGAGCAGGTCGACGTCTTTGTAGTCGATCTTCAAAGTCTTATCGGCCTCAAACGGATCCGTCTTGGGTTTGCGGAAGAAACGGCCACGACCGCCACTGCGCTCTTCGCCGCTGTCCTCGCCTTCTACACGATCTTCACGATTGTCACGATATGCCATGCTTGCTTCTCTTCCTAAGGATAAATTTCTTTCAATACAGGTTCGTAATTACAGATGCAACCGCCCTCACGAGAGCAGCCTTCCACCGGCAATACGGGAACTTCAAACTTGCTGTAGACGCCCTGCACGGTCTGGGCTGTGCTGCAATCCTCCGGGCCGGCCACACGCACCAGCTCCACGCGCTCATTGGCTTGCAGCCGCTCGAGCGCCTGGCTTTGCTGCCTGGTCTTGTATGCGATGTGCTCGCTAACCGACATAGGAGTGCTAGCTTACGTCAGCCAGGGTCTTGCCGTTGGAACGCAAGTAGGCGATCAGACCGTGGGCATCAATACTGCGCAGATCACGCGTGCTGACGCGCAGCTTAATGAAGCGGTTCAACTCCGGCACCCAGATACGACGCTCCTGCAGGTTGACTTCCCAGCGGCGGCGGCTGCGTTTCTTGGAGAAGGGCACGTTATTGCCGTAGCTCGGGCCCTTGCCGGTGATGGATGATCTCTTAGACATGAAAAAACTCCTTAACAGCGGACGATTATACCAATGAAAGGCAGCATGGGGAAGGATCGATTCAGGAGGCAGGTCAGCGGGCCACTTCCCAGGCCAGATGCTCAAGCTCAGGCTGGATGAGCTTCTCCCAGGCCAGCTGGACCGCGGCGGGACTGCCGGGGGTAGAAATGACCACCGTGCCGCGGTAGACCCCAGCCGTGGCCCGCGAGAGCATGGCAGCCGCCCCCACCTGCTCATAGCTGAGCATGCGGAACAGCTCGCCAAAGCCGGGCAAGGTCTTCTCCAGGTTGCGGCTGAGCACATCGAAGGTGGTGTCACGCGGGGAAATGCCCGTGCCGCCATTGAAGAGAATGATCTGGGCGGGGCCGGCAGCCAACTCCTCCAGGATGGTTTGGATCTGGGCCGGCTCGTCTTTGACCAGGTGGTAGGCGGTCACCTGGTGGCCCAACGCCTCGATCTGCGGGCGCAGGTAGTGGGCGTTGGTATCAGTTTCCGCGGTGCGGGTGTCGCTGACAGTGACGATGGCCAGCGCCACCGGGCCGCGCTGGGCGGCCAGCTGGCGGTGGCTGGCGCTGGAGTCTGAGGGAGCCATGCGCTCATTCTATCCCGAGTACGCCGCGCTCTCGTTTATACTGCCCGGCTATGACCGACCACTTTCCAGATGGCTTCCTGTGGGGGGCCGCCACCGCTGCATATCAAATTGAAGGGGCACACAACGAAGATGGGCGCGGCGAGAGCATTTGGGACCGCTTTTCGCACACGCCCGGCAAAGTCTTCGAAGGCCACACTGGCGACCGCGCCTGTGACCACTACCACCGCTGGCAGGATGACATCAAGTTGATGCAGGAGCTGGGGCTGCAGGCGTACCGCTTCTCGATCGCCTGGGCGCGTGTTCTGCCGCAGGGCCATGGCAAGGTGAACCAGAAGGGTCTGGATTTTTACAGCCGCCTGGTGGACGGCTTGCTGGACGCGGGCATCGTGCCATATGCGACCCTGTACCACTGGGACTTGCCGCAAGCGCTGCAAGACCGCGGCGGCTGGCCGGCGCGCAGCACGGCTGAAGCCTTTGCCGAATATGCGGATGTTGCCAGCCGCCACCTGGGTGACCGGGTCGCCAGCTGGGCCACGCTGAACGAGCCGCAGGTGAGCGCGGATGCCGGCTACCTGCAGGGCCGCCACGCGCCCGGCCACACCAGCCTGGCAGAGATGATGGCTACCACGCACCACCTGCTGCTGGCGCATGGCCTGGCCGTGCCTGTGCTGCGGCGCAACGCGCCGCAGGCGCAGGTGGGCATTGTGCTCAACCTGCAGCCGCACGTGCCGGCCTCGGCACGTGCGGCGGATGTGCGCGCGGCGCGGGTGGGCGACGCCATGCAGAACCGGCGCTTCCTGGACCCGCTGGCCGGGCGCGGCTACCCGGACGAAGTGCTGGCGCAGTACGACGGCCCGCGCGATTTCGTGCAGGCCGGGGATATGGAAATGATCGCCGCCCCGATCGACTATTTGGGCGTCAATCACTACTTCCGCACGGTCCACCGCAGCGCCGACACGCCAGACGAAGAAGTGACCACGCCTGTGGGCAGCCACAAGACCGAGATGGGCTGGGAGGTGTACCCACCCGGTTTGGAAGAGATCCTCGTTCGCCTGCACAAGGACTACAGCTTCCCAGCCTATTACGTGACCGAGAACGGCGCGGCGTTTGCCGACACCGTGAGTGAAGACGGCCAGGTGCACGACCCACACCGAGTCGAGTACCTGCGGAACTATCTGCATCACGCCCAACGCGCCATTGATGCCGGCGTACCGCTCAAAAGCTACTTTGCCTGGAGCCTGATGGACAATTTTGAATGGGCCTGGGGCTACAGCCGGCGCTTCGGTATCGTGTATGTGGACTACGAAACGCAAACGCGCATCATCAAGGATAGTGGGCGTTTGTATACGCGGATTATCAAAGAGAATCGAGTGATTAGTAACTAGTGATTAGTAACTAGAAACTGGAGACATAACGCCTGCTTACTGTTCACTCATCACTATTCACTTGTTAACTGATTAACGCGTACCACAACGACTTCAGCAAGTTCCATACGCTGGGCTTGGCCTGGTAGCGCGTATCCTGGCGGAAGTAGAGATAGCTGCGCCTGGAATGGGCGTGGTACGGGTCAGGGATGGAGACGAACGGAGCACGCACCACAGATTTGAGTGGGCGCTCGAACATGAGCGGGTTGTTGATGAAGCCCACGCCGGACTGGATGTCATACATATCGTGTCCCGGGGCGGCGCCCCAGGGCGTAATGCCCATGTAATAGCCCAGCGCGCCCCAGTGGTTGACCACCACCGTGCCATAGTTGAGGTCATCCACGGCTTGCTCCACGGCGGCAGCCACCAGTGGGTCTTGCATGCTCTTGGGATGCACGATGATGGATACAGACAGGCTGCCCCACAACTGCTCATTAGCAAACTTGACCGCGTTGGCAATGAACTCGATCGTGTCGGCGGCGTCCAGCGCGGTTTCGGAGAACAGGCCCATGAAGGGCTCTTCGCAGAAGGCAAGTTGGCCCGCGTCGGCTGGGTCGAGGCCCGGGACGAAGGTCCAGGGCAGCTGGTCTTCGGCCGGCTGCCCGAGTTGCTGCGCGTGCGGGTAGGCCTGCACGAATTCGGCGTGCTGGCGCTCGGCGCCGGGGTAATAGGCCTTGCGGGTGGGCAACTCAGCCAGGTAGGCGGCAATGGCATCGTTGAGCGGCTGGCGCTGCGCCCAGGCGGCATGCTGGATCAGCATGCGCGGCGTGATGCAGTTGAAGCCGGCGTTGCGCACCAGCCAACCGCCGATCTTGGCGGCCTGCTTGCGCACATCGCCGGCGCTCCACGGGCCGGGCACCACGATGACCGGCGAGATATTGCCGAGCTCGGCGGAGAAGGGTTTGGTGACCCAGGGCTGCTTGTCGCGCTTGCGCCGGCGGCCGTCCTCGCCCGGGCCGAAGACGATGGCCTCATAGGTGCGGTCGGAGCCGGTGAGGTGCAGCTCTTCAATGGCGGGGTGGTTGACAAGATAGCTGGCCACCTCCGCCCCACCCTCGGCCACCTGCATATAGCCGGGCTCGATCAGGGCGCGGAACCCTTCCTCAATGAGCGGGGCGAGGTAGGCGTTCACCGGATTCATTTTAAGGAAGACGACCTGCCCCTCGACGAAGAGCTTGTGCAAAAAGTCATAGTTGACGGTGGAGGCGATGTTGCCGGCGGCCAGCACCAGACAGATCTTGCCCTGCGGCTCGGCCTGGCGGTAGAAGGCAGCCCGCGGCGGCTCGTCGCCCTGCATGCTGTCGTACACACGGACTTCAGCCTGAACAAAGGGCAGGGCCAGGAAGTCTTTGACGGATTGCGGGTACACGTCCAGCCGCCACTCGCCGGCGTGCTTCCAGCATACCTTGCCGGGCAAGCGCGGCTGGCCGTGCTTCTCGATATCCACCAGCGCTTTGCGCAAGTAGCGCAGCAGGCGGTAGGTGACGGTGAGGGTGAAGCGCTCCTCGCCTTCGGCGAGGCTGCCCATCTGGCCGCCCTTGGCGGCCAGGCTGGCGGCGACCCAGCGCTCTTCGATGGCCGGAAGATCGGCAACGATCTGGTCAAGCACGGCGATGCGGGCGGCAACGGGCAGCTGCGCCCAGGCCTGCTTGCCGGCCCGCAGGCGCGATAGCTTGGCGTCAAGGGCAGGCTGGGCGGCGATGCTGGACGCGGGGGCTTGGGCTTCGGCCATAGGTGGCAATTCTACGCCAGGACGTGAACCTTCAACCAATGGATTAAGAGTCAACTGCTCTAGTGGAACAAAAAAGACGGCCAATGGCCGTCTTTGTGATCCCGGAAGGACTCGAACCTTCAACCAATTGATTAAGAGTCAACTGCTCTACCATTGAGCTACGGGACCGTAGACGCAAGATTATAACAAAACTACGGGTAAATCTTGAAACTTTTTTGCTAATTTAGAACTTTCAGGCTTCCTTTGACGAAATCGGGTGCAGATCGGGTGCAGTTGCAGACAGCTCGCTCACAGAGATTGGACTAATCAAGTTCTCGACAACGAGAGCCGCTTTTTCCTGGCCGCTGGGTATCAAGTGGCCGTAAACATCCAGCGTTATGCTAGCCCGTGAATGGCCAAGCCGCCGAGAAACCACGAGCACATCTACGCCATTGTTCAACATCAGAGAAGCTGCCGTGTGCCGCAAGTCATGAAACCGGATTTTAGGCAGCCCTGCTCTTTTCAGTAGCGAACGAAACTCCCTCACCACGTTTGGCGGGTTTAGCGGAGTGCCAACCACTGACGGAAAGACCAACCCGAGGTCTTTCCACTTCTCAGCTCTTGCCCGCGCATCCATCTGAAGGACATAGTGCTGATTGAGCAAGTCAACGGTTTCATTACCCAGCTTGATTGTTCGAAATCCATTCTTTGTTTTGGGAACTACAAACTCAAATCCACCACCTGGCAATGGCTTTGCCTGCCGTGTAATCCTCATCGTTTTGTTGACAGAGTCGAAGTCTTCCCATTTCAAGCCGAGAAGCTCGCCTTGTCTTACCCCTGTTGCCAGAACAAAGAAGTAGAAAACAAACTCACGGAAGCTTTTAGTCTTTGCTGTGATTAGAAGCCCCTGGATTTGCTCCTGATCCAAAACGCACATTTCCTTTTCCTGTGGTTTTGGTGGGCTGGTTGCGCCATCCGGATTCAACGAGATTATTCCCAGCTTGACCGCCTGGTTCAAGCTACGATGAATAACCGCATGAACCATTTGAACTGTTCGAGCCCCCTTGCCGCTAGCTATGAGCTTGTCGTAAAGCTGCTGAATTCGAGCAGGTCGCAAATCACTGAGCTTCACATTACTTAGCTCTGGAAGAACATAGTGATTGACTACCTGGCTGTACTGCTTTAGCGTTCCACGCCGAAGCCTTGCCTCAACAGTCTTCAACCAACCTTCGAGAAAGTCGCCATAGGTTATCTTTGAACTGCTGTATGTAAGACCCGCGGAAACTTTCTGATGAGTTTCCCGCAACCATTCACGACACTCAGCCTGAGACTTGCCAGTGAAGGACAGTCTTCGGCCTTGCAAGCTGATTTGAGCTCGCCAAGTTCCATTGGCACGCCTGAAAATCGTTCCTTCGTTTTTTCCTCTGGTCATGCTTTTCTCCTATTTGAAAGTTGATAGGAGAATGGCAAATGGGTTTGCTATTCGGTTGGTAATGTGCAGAAGAGTAAGAGTCATTTTATACCCTTCTGCCCCAATTGAGAAATACGCTCTTGAATAAAGCGGTTCAGGTCTTCTGGCCGCACACGCCTAGCCCCTAGAATTTTGACAGTAGGCAGTATCCCCTTCTGCATGAGCTGATAGGCGAAGGCACGGCTGATATTCAGAATTTTGGCTACCTGGCTAGCCTTGAGCAGTGGCTCTGGGAAGTGGCTTTCTAAGCTCATTCTTCGCCACCGTCGTTCAGCAGGGACTTGAACTTATCCCCGCGCTTCTTCCTACCATTCTCTATCAGGGCTTTGAGTGTTCCCTCGCCAATTACATCCACCAAGACGGACAGGCTGGGTGAAACCTGCTTGAACATCCATTCAGCTATTCGGGAAAGCTCCTTAGTCCGCGCATCTACAATCGTTCTGCCTGCTTTGACATGCTGCTTGACGAACTCATGCCAATATGGAGCCTCAATCTCGACAAAATCACGCAGGTGCGGAATTGACTTGTTTGACCATTCATCAGGCGGGCTGGGCAGCACATCCCCAGCTATAAGGTCAGCCCGAGGCCCTCTGGCTTCCATTTCAAGACGCACTGGCCCGTGATAGTCATAAACGCGCAAATGGCGTGAGGAAGCCCTGCTGCCCAGACGAAAGATTGAATGGCCGATTTCACCGTTCTCTTTAGGGTTGTGCCGGCTGTGCTCAAAGCGGAAAGTTTCCCGCCTCGCCCGTGTAATGAATAAATCCTGTTTGTCTGCTTGATCCAGCATTACAGGCGTAAACGGCACGCCATCCCAAGCGAGGTCAATTCGCTTGACTCTGAATTTGTCATTGCGCTGTAGGACTAAAAAGAATTCTTGAAGTGCTTCAGGCGGCAACGTCTCGCAAGCAGTACCAGGCAATTCCAGATGAAAATGCCCTTCTTGTTCATCACCGCTGCTGTGCTGGGGCAGGCAGTACAACTTGGCCGCTGCCAATCCTTTGAAGATTTTCTTATAGAGCCTGCCGCCGTAGCCCTGGTCATGCAAAACGCCTAGACGCGGCTCCAGCCAGGCATGCCAGAGGTTGTGAGCATGGTCTAGCGACGCCCACACAGTTACTGCGAACCAATGAATTCGAAATTCCATGTTCTCTCCAAACCAACTATTTCCACCCCCCTAACAGTATCGGGGGGTGAAATCCGAATTTCGGAGCGATGTTGATTTGGAGATAGTGCGGCTGGGGATCCCCCTTCCCCGCCGCAGGGCGGGGCCCCTTCCCCCAGCAGCCAGCTCAAAGCAAGCAGCCTTAGTGCCTATGACCAAACCCGTTACGCTGCTGGGAAACGCAGCGTGTCCGTCTCGCTCCTGCGATAGGAAAACCAAAAGCCCTATCGCATACCGCTCGCCGGTATCCGGATGGCAAGTTGAGTAGGTAGCCGAAACTAACTACCCCTGATTGCCGACAACTATTCAGTTGTGTTTGGTCTTGAATTCACTACGGGCTCCCGCCTGACCAACTAGGCTACCCGCTTAGGTCGTATCTTTCAGTGCACGCCCGACCTGTTCGACGTGCCTGACACATTCTCAAGCTGAGATATGCTAGCCAAAAACCAAACAGGAGTCAAGAAGTATGTTTCCTGATTGGGAAAGTAAAATACACTATGTACGTAATAGACTACCAGCCTTCAAGGAAGGCTTCAATAGAGATCCGAGGATACTGCAAGCAACTGGGAGACAGGATATGTCAGAACAAACACCCAAATCAGCCGAAAATCCTAGTTCTAGTCAAGAAGCACCCCAATCAATTTTAGGATTTTCGACTCACGAACTTGCAGGATTAAATGTCGAAGAATTAGCGAACAACCAAACTGCCATAAAGATGCTACTGCACTATTACAAACAGCTGCTCAACCAAAATAGCGCACTAAACAATGAGGTTAATACTCTTCGCACCTATGTAGACGCATATCAAAGGAAGAAGAGCAACTCCAGTTTTGGGGGCTCATTGCTTGCGTTGTCGAACTTGCTTACCGCTTTTGCAGTAAATCTTTTGACAAACAAGGAGATCATTCCTGGAATGGTGTTGCTAGTTCCCGGGCTCATAATGTTGGTCATAGGCCTTTATTTTTCTTACAAAGATTCAAACTAACTATGTCCAATAGATATATTTTTAACACAAGCGGAGAATATGTTGCCTTCATCTCAGACAACAATCTGTTTGGGACTAATTTAGACTGGCTTGGCGTTGTTAAAAACGGGAACGAAGTGTACGACACAGCTGGAAGATTTTTGGGCGTCGTACTTGATGATGATCGAGTCGTCCGGAATAAGTTCGAGGTCAGGCCATCTATCATGAAACCGCTAAGACCTTTGACTCCCTTAGGACCACTCCGCCCCTTACAAAGGCTACGGATGGTGCGTCTGCCTTATCCGTATGAAGATGTATTTGACAATAAGAAAGATTCCGGCCCAACCACATCAGCACCTGCTCAATCCTTTGACGAGGTTATCGGTTCAAAGATAATCGCAGAAGATGGAAAGTTTTTGGGAACAATCTCATTTGATAAGTATTCTTCTGATTCGCTAGCTAATCCTTATGGAACCTATGGTAGTCCATATTCATCAGACTCCATTTTTAATCCATATGGCAGCTATGGCAGCCAGTATTCAACAATGTCCCCATTTAATCCATACTCTTCTACTCCGCCTAAACTAATTTTGAATAATCAGATCCTTGGGCTACTGTCTGCTAACCCATATGTGTTTAATAGAATCGATATTGATAAATTTCTGAAATGGTGGAAGTCCAGAATCTAAGTTCCATACTACATCGTAATGAGACGAAGAATTCTAGGAGTTAAGCTATTTCCTTTCGCTCACTAATAGCCTTAAGTGCCTTCAGGAAAGCATTAGTCAGGATCTTTGTTCGTTCGTCTGAGTTGTTAGTGTCGTGATAAGCACTTGCTCTTTCCGTAACAGCAATTCTTGCAATCTCAAGTGCCGCAGCGACATATGCAACATTTACATCATTTGTATCTGGAATGTTAGCCATTCTGCCTCCTTATATGTACTTTGCAAGTATACAGCCAAGAGACTAAATTCCCTATACCTTTCCTACTAACGATTGCAACATAGATTTAAAAAAAAGAAACACACTTCTAAGTGTGCTTCTTCTCCATTTGCCATTCCCCAAATCGGGTGCAATTCGGGTGCAGATAGAAACAGTTGCTGTAGAACTTGTGAACTTTATTGGCTGAGTTTACCCGTAAAAACTGGCTTCGTAGACGCCTTAGACCCTATTTTCAAAGCTCAAAGCAATTAAGAGTCAACTGCTCTACCATTGAGCTACGGGACCAGCAGAAGCGAGATTATACCAAAGGATTATTTGAAATCTACGCGCGGCGCAACCGCGCCCGCCTTGACCAACGCCAGCATCTCATGCGGAGGCAGCGCCTTGCTGAACAGCTCGCCTTGAATTTGGTGGCAGCCCGCCTGGCGATACAACTCCAGCTGCGATTCGTGCTCCACACCTTCGGCGAAGACTTCCATGCCCAGCTTGCGCGCGATCGTGACGATGCCGCTCACGATGGCGAGGTGGCCGGGTGAATTGACGATCTGGGCGGCAAAGTGGCGGTCGATCTTGAGCGTATCGAAGGGGAATTCAGCCAGGTGGCTGAGCGTGGAGTAGCCCACGCCGAAATCATCGATGGCCAGGCGCACACCCAGGTCTTTGAGCTGGGTGAGCGTCTGGCGGGCCTGCTTGAAGTCCTGAAAGATGGTGTTCTCTGACAGCTCAAGCTCAAGCAGATGGGCAGGTAGCTGGCTGAATTCGAGGGCGGCTTTGACGCGGGCGACTAGGTCACCCTGCTTGAGATCGCGGTCTGACAGGTTGATCGCCAGGCGCAGCGGCGGCAGGCCCATATCGAGCCAGCGCTTGACTTCGGCGCAGGCGGTCTTGAGCATCCAGTCAGACAGGGTGACGATCATGCCCATCTCTTCGGCCAGGCCCACGAAGCGATCCGGCAGCAGGATGCCGAGTTGCGGGTGATACCAGCGCGCCAGGGCTTCCACGCCCACCAGGGCGCCGGTCTCGCATTCCACCTGGGGTTGGTAGAAGGCGGAGATCTCGTTACGTTCCAACGCATAGCGCAGCTGGTTGCCCAGCTCGAGGCGTTCCAGCGCTCTGGCCTTCATGGCGGCCACATAGAAGCGGAAATTGTTCTTGCCCTCCGCCTTTGAGGCGTACATCGCCCAGTCTGCATTTTGGATCAGCGTCTCAGGCTCAGAGCCATGCACGGGGTATACGCTGATGCCCACGCTGGCAGTGATGAAGGCTTCGGCGTTCTGGAAGTTGAACGGTTCTGAGATGGCGTCGATCAGTTTCTGCACGATGCCCACGGTCTCATCCGGGTCACGGATGCCCTCGAGCAGGATGCCAAATTCATCGCCGCCCAGGCGGGCCACCGTATCGCTGCGGCGCAGGCAGCTCTGGATGCGCTTGGCGATCAATTGCAGGAGCGCATCGCCCTGCTCGTGCCCGAAGGCATCGTTGATGGCTTTGAAGCCATCCAGATCCAGAAAGAGGATCGCCAGGACAGACTGGTTGCGATGGGCCAGCTCGATCGCATGCGAGATGCGGTCCAGGAACAGCGCCCGGTTGGCTACCCCGGTGAGCGAATCATAATTGGCCAGACGCTGCAACTCAAGCTCGGTGATCTTGCGCTGGGTGATGTCACGCGCAATGCTCTGGTAGACCCGCCGGCCATCCTGCTCCATGATGATGGAGCTGACCTCGACCAGCATGGTGCTGCCGTCCTTGCGCACATGGGTGCGCTCAAAGGTCAGGTAGCCGGTCTCCAGCAGCCTGTGAATGATGTCGTCGGTGCGCTCCAGCTCTTCGCGCGGGTAGATGCTGTCGATCCCCATGCTGAGCAGTTCTTCACGCGTGTAGCCCAGCCGGTCAGCCGCCACCTGGTTGACATCCATGATGCGACGCGTTTCCACGTCGATGATAAAGATGGAGTCGATCGCATTCTCGAACAGGCTGCGGTACTTGCCTTCGCTGACCCGCAGCGCCTCTTTGATGCGCTGCTGCTCCTGGTCGTACAGCTCCTGGGTCTCTTTGGAAGAGATGGCCAGCGAGCGCTCCAGCAGGTAACGGTCCTGATCAGCCTGGCGATAGGCTTGTTCAATGGTGGAAAGAAAAGCCTCCCATTCCTTCATCTTGGGAGGTGATTTTTCATCCAGCTGCAGGCGCCGGAGCTGGCGCCACAGGATCTTGTGCATGATGAGCCCGGCTTAACGTTCCCGCAGCGTGGTAAGGGTCATGGTCTGGTTGTGGAGATCACAGGTGCCGCTGGCATAGGGCGAGATCTCGCCATAGGAGTAAAAGCCGATCTGGTGCACACCCGCCGGCAATGCTTCAAGCGTCGCTTCCAGCTCCTCCTCCGTGCGCTCATTCAGCACCAAACGGCGGCCCACGCAGCTGATGGCGACCGACAGGATGGGGCCATTGGGAGCAGTGCTGGCGCCGGCCATGAGGGCCGCTTCGCTGGCGCCATCGATCAAGCGGTCGAAGTTGGCCTTCATGAGCTGGGCATAGTATCCGATCGGGATGTCGCCCGCAAAGGTGAGCGAATGCGCATCCTCATCCACCCCCAGGATGGTGCGCACGATGGTCTTCTGGGCCAGGCGGTCTTCGCTGAGCGCCAGGGGGAACAGCAGCGCGCTGGACGGCAAGCCAGACACCAGGTCTCCCAAATATTCCTTGTACAAGTCCAGGGCCGGGCGGCCATCGAGTTCGTAGAGCACGTTGGCCTCGGAGCGCGTGACCAGGCGCTGCGGGCCGAACACATCCCAGCCGCCTTTGGAGCCGTGGCGCACTTCGATGTGCTCGCCGTACAGCCCCACGGCGGCCACAGAATCCTGCGTGACCTGGCCATCGTTGATGACCCAGGTGCGCTCAAAGCGGTCGCCATCGCCGGCCAGGCCGCCGGTGACCACCACCTGACCGCCGAACTGGTCATTGAGGGCGCGCACAAGCTCGCTGCCGTTGATGGTGGTGCCGTTGGAGAGCACGAACACGGCCACCAGGTCAGGCGCCTTGAGTTGGCTGGCGATCAGCTCGCCCGCCTGGTATGAGTCCTTGACGGAGCTGACATGCGTGCTGGCGGCGGCCACCCGCGTGCGCTCGAACTGCATCACGGCCACGGAGAGCGAGTCGTCCTGCACCTGAGTGCCGAAGATCTCGCCGGCTGTGGAGCAGCCCATGACCTGTGACTGGGGGTAGTGGCGAATGAGCTCATCTACCGGCGCAGTAGCATCCAGAAAGTTGGAGGCTCCGAAGACCAACACCAGCGTATTGGCCGAATCAAGCGCTGGGAGCGCATCCACAGACCACCCCGCGTCTTTTGTATAGGTAAAGGTCTCCAGTTTCATAATAAATCCCGACATCCCTACTTGCTCAAATGTTAGGCCATTGTATAGCCAAGCGTGTAATTGCTAAACGTCAATTTGTACTAGATTCGTATTACAATAGAACACACGTTCTTATGTCGGTGCATCTGAATACGCACTCGTTTTATTCTTTGCTGGCCGGGCTGGATGCCCCCAGCGGGCTGGCGGCGGCCGCGGCGGCCGCCGGGCAGCCTGCGCTGGCGCTGACCGATCACAACCGCCTGACCGGCGCGGTGGAGTTTGCCGAGGCGTGTACCCAACACGGCATACAAGCGATCTTTGGCCTGCAGGTGCGGCTGGAAAGCAGCCTGCCGCTGATCCTGCTGGCGCAGGACGCGGTGGGCTGGGCCAACCTGTGCCAGTTGAGCAGCTGGCTGCTGAACGAAGAGAACAACGAGAGCCGCAGGCTGCCGCTGGCCGGCCTGCTGGCGCGGGCCGACGGCTTGCTGTGCCTGGCCGCCTACGAGGCGCCGAACCCGGAGACCCAACGGCGGGCGTTCGCCCCGCCCACCGCCGAGCTGGCCCAGATCAAAGACCAGTTTAGCGATCGGCTGTACATCCAGACGCCGCCAGACTGGCACGCAGAACCCGCCCTGGCCGTGGCGCAGAAGTTGGGCGTGGACGGCGTGGCCACCTGGCCGGTGTATTACCTGCAGCCCAGCCAGGCCGAGCTGCAGCGCACGGTGAGCGCCATGCGCACGAACACTACCGTGGGCCGCGTGCCCGCCGAAGAGGTAGCGCCAGCCAAGGCCTGGTTTGCCAGCCCACAGGAACTTGCCGAGGCGTACGCAAACTACCCGGCCGCGCTGGCAGCCACTGACGAAGTAGCCCAGCGCTGCACCTTCAGCCTGCCACTCAACCAACCCAACTTTCCGCGCCTGGAGCTGCCAGACGGCCAAACCCCGATCCACGCGTTGCGCGAGCAAACATTGCGCGGCGCGGCCGGCTTGTATCCTGAACTGACCGAGCAATTCAGCCAGCGCATGGAGCACGAACTCGCAAGCATCGAAGCGAGCGGCTACACCAGCCTGTTCCTGATCATGGCTGAGATCGTGGGCTTTGCGCGCAAGGAGGGCGTGCCGCTTTCCTCACGCGGGTCGGCAGCGTCTTCCCTGGTGGCGCACTGCCTGGGCATCACCACGCCGGACCCGCTGCGCCTTAACCTGTATTTCGAGCGCTTTCTGAACCCTGCCCGCCCCACCCCGCCGGATATTGACACGGACATCTGCTCGGCCCGGCGGGATGTAGTGATCAAGCATGTGTATGAGCATTACGGACACGAACGCGTCGCGATGGTGGCTACGATCAACCGCTTCCGCCTGCGCTCGGCGCTGCGCGAGGTCGCCAAAGCGCACGGCATGAGTGCGGATGAGATCAAGCGTATGGCGGCGCGGCTGCCCTACCGCTGGTGGGGGCCGGGCCAGGACAAGAAGGAAGAGCAACCCTACGCCGAGCTGGAAAGCGAATTCACCAGCCCGCAGGCCAAACGGGTTTTAGAGCATGCCCGCGCCATTCTGGATACGCCGCACCATCTTTCGATCCATCCGGGCGGCATCGTGGTCAGCTCCGGCCCCCTGCTGGAGCTGGTGCCGCTGCAGTTCTCGGCCAAGGGCATGACCATCACGCAGTACGACCTGACCGGCGTGCAAAAGATGGGCATGGTGAAGATGGATCTGCTGGCGACCCGCGGCCTGACCGTGCTGGGCGATGTGGCCGACCGCATCTGCGAGATGAATCCTGAACTTGGCCGCAGCCGCCTGGGCGTGCTGGAGGCGATACCGGATGGCGACCCGGCCACGGCGCAGACCGTGCGCACGGGGCGCACGATCGGCTGCTTCCAGATCGAGAGCCCGGGCATGCGCGCCACATTGCGCGAGGTGCAGGCTGACTCGGTGGACAACATTATGGTGGCGCTGGCCCTGTTCCGCCCCGGGCCGCTGACCGGCGGGCTGAAGGACGCGTTCGTGCGCCGCCACCTGGGGCAGGAGCCGGTGCGGCATGTGCACCGGGCGTTGCAGCCGCTGCTGGAGGAGACGCATGGCGTGTTCCTGTACCAGGAGCAGGTGCTGCGCGTGGCGCACGAACTGGGCGGCTTCAGCCTGGCCGAGGCTGACCTGCTACGCCGGGCCATGAGCCACTTCGATCCGGGCAAACAGATGCAGACGCTGAAGGAGAAGTTCATTCACGGTGCGGGGGAGCGGCACGCAGTGCCGCCGGCGACCGCCGAGCGGGTCTGGGACATGATGGCGGCGTTCGCCGGCTACGGGTTTCCCAAGGCGCACTCCGCCTCGTACGCGCTGACGGCTTGGCGCTCGGCCTGGTGCAAGACCCACTACCCGGCCGAGTTCATGGCGGCGGTGCTGGCGAATTGGGGCGGCTACTATGACCAGAACACCTACCTGCTGGAAGCACGGCGGATGGGGCTGCCGCTGCACGCGCCGCACATCAACTATTCGCAGCCGCAGTTCAGCGTGACCTACCACGACGGGCAGCCGCACCTGTACATGGGGCTGGAGCAGCTCAAAGACCTGGGGCGGGCTACCCAGCAGCGCATTTTGGAATTGCGCCCGTTTAGCACGCTGGCCGATCTCCTCGTGCGGGCTGCGCCGCGCAAGAACGAGGCCCGCAATCTGATCGAGGCCGGGGCGCTGGACGGGCTGGGCAGCATCCCGGACCTGTTGGAGCAGTTGGAGTACGGCTGGGTGAGCGGGCAGCTCTCCCTGTTCGGCACACAGCACAGGCTGGCGGATTGGCCACCCGAAATGAAGGCTACGGCGCAGGAGCGCCTGCTGGGAGTGAGCCTGATCGCCCACCCGCTGGACCTGCACGCGGCTGCTATGCAAGGCGCCGGCGTGCTGAGCACGCTGGAGGCGGCGACGCGCTTCGGCCAGGATGTGCGCGTGGTGGGCATGCGCCAGAGCTGGCGCCGGATAGGCTCAGCGGCGGGCGGATATGTGTACTTTATAGATCTGGCCGACTTGGAAGGCACGCTGCGCGTGCTCATCCCCGGTGAAGTGTATATGCGCGGCCGCAGCAGCTTTCAGGACGGCCAGCCGGTATTGATCGAAGGCCGCTTGGAGATGGCGCGCGATTCAGAGGAGCCGGTGCTGCGCGCCGGCAAAGTGGAAGGCCTGCGCCTGCCTGCTCAAGCCAGTAGCGTGAGTGTGGCTTAGGCGATACGGGCCATGGCTGTAAAGGCCAGCACTAGCAAGCCCAACAGCAAGTTCAAAACAATAAGGGACTGAAAAAGACGCAGGGTCTGCTCTACGGGAACGCCACTGGTCTTGCCGCGCGCTTGCTGCAGCGCGGCGCGGCCGAGAGCGGGAGCCACACTCCAAGTCAGCACTGCTGAAACGCCGATCATGCCCAGAAAAACAATATGCTTCAGGCAGATGGCCACAGCCCAGGGGTTGGAGATGCTAAGCAACCCTTCGTAATTGGGGTTGCCATCCATCTGCAGCAGGCCGGTGAAGGTAAGCAGCCCCAGGCTGAACCAACCGACAGGGTCGAGGCGGCGGTTGAGGGCGTTGGCCCAGGTGGCAAATTGCTTGACGGTGAGGGTACGGCGCATGCTGGGAAACACGAACAGCGCCAGGGCGGCCAAGCCGCCCAACCAGGCCACGGTGGCCAGCATGTGCAGCCAGAACGAGATGAGCAGTGCCCAGGCTGGGATCATGCGCTAGCCGTTGCCGCGCTCGGAACAAGTGGTGGCGTAGCTATCGGCCAGGGCCTGGTTCTCGGGTGAGAGCGGGGCCAGCTCCGCAGCCTCGCGCATCAGCTCGTCTGCGGAGCACCACTGCTCATCACGCGTCAAGCGCTCGGCGCGATCGATCAGGTCGAGCGAGTAGAAAGCAGACGCGGTGGCCAGGCGCTCCTGCACCGTGAAAAAATTAATGTCATGCAGATTGGGGGCCGCGTCGGCCAGAGGCAGAAAGTACTGCACTGCCTGACCCCAGTCAACTTCCCAGAAGCTTTTAGCGATGATGTAGTTGACAGCCCATTGGCGGTAGAGGGTTGCTTCAGTGTCCAGCGGGCCGATCTGGGCCGCCCGATTCAGATCGTAGATACCGCCTTCGAGATCGCCAACCGGAGGCAGGATACGCATCACGCCGCGGTTGCGGAAGGCAATGAAGTACATGCCATCCACTTCGATCGGATTGAAGTCAGGGAAGTTGGTGCGCAGGGTATCCAGCGTCTGCAGCAACTCTTCCCAATTGCGGGCCGCTAACAGGGCCTGGGCGTCACCGTAAGCCTGATCGCGGCCACGCAGGTCAGGCGTGGGGGTGGGTTCTGCGCCATTGGCGGAGCCGGGTTGCGGCGTGGCCGCTCCGACGGTGCACAGCACGGCCCGCGAAAGAGCATCCACCAGACCGGGATGGGTTGGGTTGAGCTCGGTCACGTATTCGAGGCGCTGGCGCGCCAAGTCACAATGGCCGTTCTCAAAGTCCGCTTGCGCCAACTGAAACTGGGTCTCGGCCTCGATGGCGCGGGTCATATGCTCGGCGTTGGTGCGGGAATAGATGCCAGCCTGCGCTCCGCCCAGGGCGGCCAGGCCCACCAGGGCAATGAAGCCCGCGATCAGGCCGAACACCCAGCGGCGGCCGCGGCGGGGCGGCTTGGCAGGCGCGGCGTTAGCGGCCGCGGGGATTTGCTGCGTTTCAGCGTTCTCAGCCGGCGCGGGCGCCTCGGGCGATGTGGCCTGGGGCGTCATGTTCTTCTTGGGGGTGCGCTTGCTGGGAGAGCTGGGAACAGTCTTTTCGATGTCTTCAACATCCGGCATGCGGGCGATTATACCCGTAGGCTTTTTAAGGCTAGTGTGGCCTCATCCGCGGTTAATGGCTCTGCTGGTCAGCCTGGAGGCTCTCCAGGGCCTGGATCAGGGCCTGGTATTCCTCGCCACACCCGCTGCATAGCTCCAGGTGGCGTTGGACCAGCGGCAAGGCCTGAGCGGCATCCTTGCCGTCCAGTTCCAGCTCTACAAAGCGGTCCAGGCCCTCAAAACAGGTTTCACAGCCGATCTCATCCTTCTGGGTCTTGAGGATGCGATGCAGCAGCTCTTTCAACGTGGAAGACTTAATGCGTGCCATGTGCGACTCCTAGACTACCCAAACGCCTGCAATATTACTCATCTTAGTTGTCCTCAAACAGGGCCAGGGCCTCTTGCGCAGAGAAGCCAGCCTGCTCTTCCAGGCGTTGGCGCATCCGCTGGCGGGCGTCGTGGAGCAATTTGTAGAGGGCATTGGGATTGGTGTCCATACGTTCGGCCACCACCTGCAGCGGCACTCCATCCTGTAGGATGGCAAGCATGGCGGTGCGCTGGCGCTCGGTCAGCTCTTCCATGATGAGGCGCTCGACTTTGCGCAGCAGGTCCTGGCGGGCAGCTTCCTGCTCCGGGGAAACGCCGGGGTCGGTCAGCAACGGCGGAGTGTATTCCTCCCCGTCGGCAGATTCGGTGTATTCCTGGAGAGAGACGTCCTTCCAACGCTTGCGGCGCAGGTCAGACAAGGCGACATGGATGGCGATCTTCTGCGCCCAGGTGAGGAAGCGGCTCTCGCCGCGGAAGCTATCCAGGCTGCTGAGCACTTTCAGCACTGCGTCCTGAGCGAAATCTTCGGTGATGCTATCCAGGTCACCGTCTACGCGGCCGGCCAGCGCGGCCCGCAAGCCGCGCAAGAGCGCGGCTCGCAGGTCAGCGATGGCCACAGGCGAGGCGGCCTGCAGATCGGCCAGCCAGGCCTGGTTGTCACGAAGTTGTAGACTAGAAGTCGTCACGCGTAGGAATCATACCAGCCAGGCTTACAGCTCCGGATAGTAGCAGCCGTAGTCCTCCCCGTTGAGCGTGACGAAGGGTTGCCCGTACTCGCGGCCATCCATCACGGCGGGGATACCCGGATCATCCTGGATGCTTTGCCAGGCTGAGGCAGCCAGGGAACGGGACAGGGTCCACTCGCGCCAGCTCTGCGCATACGCATCATGTTTGTAGGCGTTGCATGCCAGAGCGATGGCCAGATCCTGCGCCAGGGCCTGGTTGCCCGCGGCCAGCTGGCTACGGTAGCCTTCCACCAGGGCGGGCACCACATCCGGCGAAAGCTCGGCCAGGTGCATGCGGTCCACGGTTTCGCGTGACCAGGCTGTTTCGGAAGCTTGCAAGCCGTGGGCGATGTTGGCGCGCACGGTGTAGCGGTCAAGGTTGAGGGCTGGCAGCGTGGCGACAAAGCCGACCGCGGCCAGCAGAACTGCGGCGGCGAAGTAGCGCTGGCGGCCGGTCAGCTCCATCACGACCAGAGCGAGCAGCAGCAGGCCCAGCCAGACCATAAAGATGTGCGGCAAGAGGCGCATGCTGGTGAAGCCATAGGCTTCTTCGTAGAGCAGCAGGCGCTGGAAAGCCGATACGAGTACTACGGCCAACAGGGCGAATAATGCAACACCCAGGCCGGAGAAGTACTTTTGCTGCTGCTGGCTGCGGTGAGTGATGCTGCTAAGCAACACGAAGAGCATAAGCACCAGCACGGCGACGACGCACAGCTCAGCAAAACCGCGACGCGCATACTCGGCATAGGTAACGTAGCCCTCGGGGCCGAGAATATTGCCGACCCCGCCAAAGAAGTACTGGAACTGGAACACGACAAAGGCGCCCAGCAACAAAGCCACGCTACCGAGCACAATGCCGGCTTCGGTGAAGCCGATGAAGGGCTGCACTACTGGCTTCTTGGCCGCACCGTTCTGGCTGCGCATGAAACCATAGACATAGGCGCCAAACAGGACAAGCGCGATCAGCGTGATGAGGATGAGGCGGAACACATACTCCGGCAGACGCTCGAGGCGCAAGAAGCTAAAGACCTGCGAGACCCAATCGGCGAAGTAGCTGTCGGCCGAGGCCAGCAAGGCGCTGAGCACCAGCACGACCGGCAAGGCAAGCAGCAGGCCGCGCACAACCGGCACCCAGGGGCGCCTGGCCTGCTTGCCGGCCGCAACCTTGAACTCTCCACTGGCCATCCAACCCAACGGCAACAAGGAGACCAACTTGATGACATGGTCGCTCAAGCGGTAATTGAGCCAGTCGCCCGCAAGGTAGTCTGCGGCGAACAGCATGAGCAGCATGACGGAGAAGCCGCGCGTGAAGAGCAGCGTGTACTCCTCGGTGTAGACCGCGCTGACGGCCGCCAAGGCCAGGGCGGCGGCAGCCAGCCACCAACTGCGCCGGGCGGGGCGCCGCTTGAGGTAAGCCCCAAGCCACAGCCCTACCGCGATGAGGGCGGCGATGTACACAAAGAAAGAGATCCCCCAGCGCTGATCCCAAAGCAGAACATCAAACAGAAAACCAAGCGCAAAACAGACGGGAAGAAAAAAAGCGGGGCGCGTCAAACGTGCCATACAACCTCCTGGCGAAGCGAATTTGCGCTATTACCCCCTACCTAGGCTATCAAAAGCTATCTCAAACTGTCAGAACAGAACCCAAAATCATCGTGATGATGATGAGCAGCGCCAGGATCGCAAAAAGGATCTGGCTAATGGAGAGTTTGGTCTTGGTTTGCTTCTTGGCCATAAGTACCTCAGGCAAAACTATACCCTACTCCGCCGTGCGCGCTTGCAGTGCAGCGGCGATGGCCTGCTCCAACTCGGTCAGCGAGACCGGCTTGGTCACATAACCATCCGCGCCGGCGTGCAGCAGCTCTTGCATGATGAGTTCATTGAACTCCGAAGTGAGCATGACCACCGGCAGGCGGGCGAACTCGGCACGCTGGCGCACAAATTCAAGGAAGTCTTTGCCGCTGACCTGAGGCATGTTGAGATCAAGCAGGATCAGGTCACACGGCTGCGCCGCCAACAGCGCCTGGGCCGCGCTGGGCGCATCCAGGAAGCTGCGCGTCTGGTAGCCCAATAGCTTCAGCATGAGGGCGATGGCGGAGGCCATCTCCTCATCATCATCCACCAGCCAGGCCAGCTTCGGGTCAGCCAAGATGCCCCTTGATGCTGGCGGCCAGGGCCGGGGTGATGCCCTTCACGGCCGTGATCTGCTCGATCTCGGCGGCGCGCAGCGCATCCAGCGAGCCGAAGGCTTTAAGGAGGGCGCGGCGGCGGTTGGGGCCAACGCCGGGGATGCCATCCAACTGCGAGACCAGGCTGGTCTTGCTGCGCCGGTTGCGGTGGGCGGTGATGGCGAAGCGATGAGCCTCATCCCGAATGCGCTGCAACAGGAACAGGGCGGGCGAGTTGCGCGACAGCAGCAGGCTATCGGCGTGCCCGGGGCGGAAGATCTCTTCGTTCTGCTTGGCCAGCGAGATCAGCGGCACGCGGTCGGTCAGGTGAAACTCTGCGAGGACGGCGACGGCGCGGGCCAACTGGCCGCGGCCGCCATCCACGATGAGCAGGTCAGGCAATTTAGCGAAGGCGGCGTCTGGCTTTTTGCCGGGGGTCTCGCGCGGCTCTTCGGCGGCGGCCCAGCGCTTGAAGCGGCGGGCCAGCACTTCCTGCATGCTGGCAAAGTCGTCCGGGCCTTCAACGGTCTTGATGTTGAAGCGGCGGTAGAGCTTGTTGCTGGACACGCCGCGCTCGAACACCACCATGCTGCCCACGGCGGCGGTGCCCTGTGTATTGGAGATGTCGTAGCACTCGATGCGCTCGGGAGCGCGGTCGAGGCCCAGCACATCCTGCAGCTCGGTCAGGGCTTCGGTCTGGCGGTGCGCATCGGCCTGCCACTGGGTCTGGAGGGCGGCCAGGGTCTCGGCGGCGTTCTCGGCCGCCATCTGGATCAGCTCATGCTTGGGGCCGCTGCGCGGGATCTTGATCTCCACGCCGCCATCGCCGCGGCGTTTGCTGAGCCACTGGCGAATCACCTGGGCCTCTTCGACTTCCTGCGGCAGCAGCACCTCGGGCGGCACGCTGGCCGCCTGGTCATAGTACTGCTTGATGAACTCGGCCATCACATCCGCATCCGGGCTCTCGGCGGTGTTCTCCATCATGAAGTATTCGCGGCCGATGAGCTTGCCGCCGCGGATGAAGAAGACCTGCACGCAGGCTTCACGCTCGGAGCGGGCCATGGCGATGACATCTGAGTCAACATAATCGGTGGAGATCACCTTTTGGCGCTCGACGATGCTTTCGATGGCCTGTAGCTGGTCACGTACGGCGGCGGCCTTCTCGTAGCGCATCTTGGCCGAGGCCAGGTTCATCTCGGCGGTCAGGCGGTTGACGATGGGCTCGGTGCGCCCGTTGAGGAACTCGCACAGGTCGGAGATCATCTGGCGGTAGTTGGCCTGGTCGATCATGCCGATGCAGGGTGCGGTGCACAGCTTGATGTCATAGTACAGGCAGGCGCGCGTATCCTGCCCGGTGATCTCACGGTCACAGGTGAGATAAGGGAAGATCTTGCGCAGCACATCCAGGGTCTTATGGACTGCCCACACGCTGGTGTAAGGCCCAAAATAGCGCGAGCCGTCTGCATCCATGTGGCGGGTGACGGTCACCTTGGGAAACGGGTCAGCCCAGTGCACTTTGATATAGGGGTAGCGTTTGTCATCCTTCAAACGCACGTTGTAGTGCGGCTTGTGCTTCTTGATCAGGGTCATCTCGAGGATGAGGGCCTCGAGCTCGGACGCAACCACGATCCATTCGATGTCACGCACGCGCTGCACCAGGTGCTCGGTGCGCGGGTGATGCTGGGCGCCGGCGTGGAAGTAGGAACGCACGCGGCTGCGCAAGCTGAGCGCCTTGCCGACATAAATGACCTTGCCCTCCTCATTTTTCATGAGGTAGCAACCGGTTCGGTCTGGCAGGGTGCTTAACTGGGCCTGAATATGCTCAGAGGGAAACATCGCACAGATATTCTAGCATTCGCGTGCACGCTGCGATGTGCAGCCGAGGGGCGTTACAGGTTGAGCAGGCCGGCGCGGCGTTCACGCGCTGCGGCGCGCTTGGCGATGACTTCGCGATACAGCTCGTCGTAGCCCTTGAAGGTGCGTTCCAGGGTGTGCTGCTCGGCGATCTCGCGCGCCCGGCGGCCAAACGAGCTGGCGTCGGGATTGTTCAGCAGCTTGGCGATGGCGGCGCCCATGCCGCGCTCGTCGCCCGAGCGCACCAGGTAACCGCTCTTGCCGTGCTCCACCATTTCGGAGACCGAGGTGGCGTCTACCGCCACCACGGGCAGGCCGCTGGCGATCGCTTCGAGCAGCACCAGGCTTTGCACTTCCATCTCGCTGGCGGTGACGAACAGGGTCGCCATGCGGAACACCTTGGGCAGGTCGGTCTTGGAGTCGACAAAGCCGGGGAAGTGGCTGCGCTCGGCGATGCCCAGCTCTTTGCAAAGCTCGATCAGGTCTTCGCGCTCCACCCCATCGCCGGCCAGCAGTAAATGCGCATCGTTCTTGCGCATGGCGCGGGCCGCGGCGCGCACCACGGCCGGCACGTTCTTGTCAGAATCCAGGCGGCCGGCATGCAGGATGATAGGCACATCCGCCGGGATGCCGAATTTCTGGCGTAGGGCCAGTTCTTCCTCGCGCGGCAGGGGTTCGTCGGTGAAGCGGCTCAGATCAGCTCCGTTGCTGACCACGCGCACGTCCACCTTGGTCTCCTCATGGATCTCGCGGGCGGCGCGCAGCGAAGGCGCCACCACCAGGTCACAGCGGCGGATAACGCCGCGCGCATACGCCCACGATATGGATTCGACCGTGCGGGCCACGGCGGGCATATCCGGCAAATAGGCATTGATCAGCCAGGGCATGGCATGGGCGGTGAGCAGCACCGGGATACGCAGGGCGCGCGCCGCAGCAATGCCGGCCAGGCCGGCGTTGGTGGGGTCGTGCAGATGGACAATATCGGCTTGGAAATCCTGCAGAGCGGTCTTCATCTCGCCTGCCCCCCATACGGTCAGCCGTTGGCCGACGCGCAGCGGGTTGCGCCATGAGGTGAGACGCACAAGATGGATACCGTGCGTGACGGTGGTGTAGGGCTCTTTTTGGTCAGATGCGCTAATTACCATGACCTGATGCCCCAAGCCATGCGCCCCACGCGCCAGACGCTCCACCATAAAGGATTGCCCGCTGACCATGGGAGGGTATGACTGGCAAATATGCGCAATCTTCATATGTTTGTCGTTAAATGATAGCCGCAATTTCGGCAGTTTTGGCGT
This sequence comes from Anaerolineales bacterium, assembly GCA_019454165.1. GTDB lineage: Bacteria > Chloroflexota > Anaerolineae > Anaerolineales > UBA11579 > JAMCZK01. The sequence goes on from CP075367.1 coordinate 2,119,927, forward strand.
GAGTGAGTTCCAGCAGACTATTAGGCGTCAACGAAATGTTGAGCCCGCGCTGCCCGCCGGAAACGTAGATGACTTCGTGCTGTAATGCGCTGCTGTCCACCACTACCTCAAATCCTTTGGCCACCAGAGCCAGCGGCGAAATGCCGCCGGTTTGCAGGCCGGTCAGCTTCTCGGCCTGGGCCTGGGTTGCCAACTGGAGCTTCTTGCCGCCCAGGGCGCGGCCGAGCGCCTTGAGCTCGATCTGCGCAGCGGCCGGCACAACGCCCAGCACCGGTTTGCCGCCATCCGGCCGTATGGCCACGATGGTCTTGTACATCTGGGCCGGGTCTACGCCCAGGTGGGCAGCCGCCTCGAGCCCGCTGAGCTTCTCAGCCGGCAGCTCGTGAGCCTCAAAGGCAACGCCCTTGGCAGCCAGCATACGGGTAACGTTGTTGACCGGCGGCATATTATTCTTCGCTGCGCCCGGCGATCACGCGGATCTTCTCCCAGGGCTTGAGGTCAACGCTTTCCGCCAGGAGCGTGCGCACATCGTAGAGCTGGTCACGCAGCAAGGCAGCCTGCTCGAACTCCAGGTTCTTGGCCGCCTGGCGCATGCGCGCCTCCAGCTCGCTGATGAGGCGCTCCATCTCTTTGCGAGACATTTCCTTATCAGCGCCGGTCTTGTACTCGCCCTTGGCCTCAGCCATGGATTGGACCTTGATCTGGTCGGTCAGGTCACGCACGGCCTTGATAATGCCCACCGGCTCGATGCCGTGTTCGGTGTTGTAGGCCTCCTGCTTGGCGCGGCGGCGCTCGGTCTCCTGGATGGCGTAGCGCATCGAATCGGTCATCTTGTCGGCATACATGATGACCCGCCCGCGCACATGGCGGGCGGCGCGGCCGATGGTCTGGATCAGCGAAGTCTCTGAGCGCAGGAAGCCCTCTTTGTCGGCGTCCAGAATTGCGACCAGGGACACCTCTGGCAGGTCGAGACCTTCACGCAGCAGGTTGATGCCGACTACGACATCGAAGACGCCCAGGCGCAGGTCACGCAGGATGCTGATGCGGTCGAGCGTGTCCACCTCGGAGTGGAGGTAGTGCACCTTGATACCGAGTTCGAGCAGATACTCGCTCAGGTCTTCGGCCATGCGCTTGGTCAGCGTGGTCACCAGCACGCGCTCCTTTTCGGCAACGCGCTTGTTGATCTCACCGATCAGGTCATCCACCTGGCCGGCGATCGGGCGCACTTCCACCTGCGGGTCGATGAGACCCGTGGGGCGGATGATCTGTTCGACCACTTGCTGGGCACGCTTGAGTTCGTATTCGCCTGGGGTGGCCGAGGTGTAGACCACATGGCCGAGGCGGTCTTCGAATTCATTGAAGGTGAGCGGGCGATTGTCCACCGCCGAAGGCAGGCGGAAGCCGTACTCGACCAGGATGTCTTTGCGGGCGCGGTCGCCGTTATACATGCCGCGCACTTGCGGGATGGTCATGTGCGACTCGTCAATGATCATCAGGAAGTCGGCCGGGAAGTAATCGATCAGCGTCCAGGGCGGTGTGCCCGGGGCGCGCTGATCCATGTGACGGGAATAGTTCTCGATGCCGGTGCAATAGCCCACCTGGCGCAGCATCTCCAGGTCATAGCGGGTGCGCTGCTCCAGGCGCTGCGCTTCCAGCAGCTTGTCGTGCGATTTCAGGAAGGCCAGGCGCTCCACCAGCTCCTGCTCGATGCCGATGATGGCGGCGGCCAGCTTATCCTCGTCTGTGATGAAGTGCTTGGCCGGGTAGATGGCGATGGTCTGCATCTCGCGGCGGATCTCGCCGGTGACGGTATGGATCTCGACCATGCGCTCCACCTCATCCCCGAAGAAGGTGATGCGGTAGGCCAGCTTGTCCTGGTAGGCCGGCACGACTTCGAGGGTATCGCCACGCACACGGAAGGCGCCCGGCTCCAGATCCGTATCCTTGCGCTCGTAGTGGATATCCACCAGGTGGCGCAGCAGGTTGTCACGGCGATAGGGCTTGCCGCTCTCCAGATTGAGCACGACGCGGCCGTAGGCTTCTGGGTTGCCCAAACCATAGATGCACGAGACCGAAGCGACCACGATGGTGTCCGAGCGCGACATCAGTGATGTGGTGGCGGCCAGGCGCAAGCGCTCGATCTCTTCATTGATGTCAGTTTCTTTCTCAATGTAGAGGTCACTGCGCGGCACATAGGCCTCGGGCTGGTAGTAGTCATAGTATGAGGTGAAGAATTCCACCGCATTGTCCGGGAAGAATTCTCTGAACTCTGCATACAACTGTGCCACCAGAGTCTTATTGTGGGCCAACACCAGGGTGGGCTTTTGCACGGCCTGGATCATGTTGGCCATGGTGTAGGTCTTGCCGGTGCCGGTGGCGCCGAGCAAGACCTGCTGGCGGTGGCCCTGCTTGTAGCCGGCCAACAATTTCTCAATTGCCTCAGGTTGATCACCTGTGGGTTTGAAAGGAGCCTGGAGATTAAAGTTTGCGGCCATATGTGCAATTATAGAACATAAGTTTTTGAATGAGTAGTTTCTGTGTGAAATTGCAGGTGAATTGACGAAGCTTCCAAGCCACAGGTATAATCGCCACCGTTCGACCCTATAGGATTGGTGCTTAGACAAATGGAAACACTTCTCGACATTGCAATCATCATCACCTCGATCGCCCTGGTAGCCACCATTCTGCTGCAGAGCAAGCAGGCAGGCTTGGGTGGCATTGGCGGCGCTGAGGTGGCGACCACTTTTTCCACCCGCCGCGGCCTGGAGAAGACCCTCTTTCGGGCTACCATCGTTCTCAGCCTGGTCTTCTTTTCCCTGGCGATCTATACGGTATACGTTTCAGGCTAATTCTGGTTTCTGAAGCCGGTTACGCTTCAAAATGAAAAAACTTCGTTGGCAGCTCCTGCTTGTGGTGCTGGCCCTGGTTGCGATTGCCATCCTGCTGTTGGCGCGGCAACCGCTTCTGCGCAGCCTGACGGCTGAGCCTGGCCAGGGCGGCGTCTACATCGAAGGCCTGGTGGGTACGCTGGGCCGTCTCAACCCGCTGCTGGACGACGCCAACCCGGCCGACCAAGACATCAATCGCCTGCTGTTCAGCGGCCTGCTGCGCTTTGATGAGCGCGGTAACCCGCAGCCTGACCTGGCGGAGGCCTGGGGCGTGGTGGTGACCGGTGAAACCTACAACATCACCCTGCGCGAAGGCCTCACCTGGCACGACGGCGCCCCCCTTACGACCGAAGACATCGCCTTCACAATCGACCTGATGCGCAACCCCGAGCTGCCCATCCCGGCGGATGTGCGCGCCTTGTGGACCTCGGTAGAAGTGGTCGTGCTTGACCCGCGCAACATGCAGTTGGTGCTGCCCGAGGCGTTTGCGCCCTTTCAGGATTATTTGAGCTTCGGCGTGCTGCCGCAGCATCTGCTGGGCGCGATGAGCCCAATTGAGCTGCTCAACGTCCCCTACAACCTGCAGCCGATCGGCTCTGGCCCCTACCGCTTCAGCGAACTGTTGTCCGAGGAAGGCCAGATCACCGGCGTGGCGCTGGAGGCGTGGGATGGATACTACGCGGGCCGCCCCTTCCTCGATCAGGTCATCTTCAACTATTACGACAATTCCGAAGAGGCTTACGCCGCTTACCAGCGCGGCGATGTGATGGGCGTGAGCTACCTGAGCCCGCAAGTGCTAGCCAATGCGCTCAACGACCCCTCGCTCAGCATCTACTCCAGCCGCCTGCCGCGCCTGACCCTGATGATCATGAACCTGGGCAGCACCGAGGTGCCGTTCTTCAGTGAGCTGGAAGTGCGCCAGGCAATTCTGCAGGGCATCAACCGCCAGTGGATCATTGACCAATACCTGGGCGGACAAGCAATGATCGCCAATGGGCCGATATTGCCCGGCACCTGGGCTCACAACGAAAACCTGCCGCGCGTGGAATACAACGTAGAGGCGGCCACGACCCTGCTGCGTGAGGCCAACTACAGCATCCCGGCCAGCGGCGGCCAGGTGCGCAGCAAGGACGGCATCGACCTGCGCTTCCAGCTCGTGCATCCGGACACCCCGCAGCATGCCCAGATCGCCGAGAGCATCAAGAATGACCTGGCAGCGCTGGGCATTCAAGTCGATCTGTTGGCCGTGCCGTATGCTGACCTGATCACGAACTATCTCGAACCGCGCACCTACCAGGCCGCGCTGATCGATCTCAACCTCTCGAACTACCCTGACCCGGATCCCTACCCCTTCTGGCACCAGGCCGCGGTTTCCGGCGGCCAGAACTATTCGCGCTGGGATGACCGCCGCGCCAGCGAATATCTTGAAGAAGCGCGCGTGACCACCAGCCAGGCCCAGCGAGCACGCTTGTATCGCAACTTCCAGAATCACTTCATCAGCCAGGCTCCGGCCATCCCCTTGTACTTCCCCGTCTACAGCTATGGCGTGTCTGCGTTGGTGCGAGGTGTATCTGTTGGGCCGCTGTACCAGACTAGCGACCGCTTCGCCACCCTGCCCGAATGGTTCCTGGTAGCCCGCGGCCAGCTGGACGAGCTGGAGCCGACCTCGCAGCCGCAGCAAAGCACGGACACGCCAGCCGCTACACCCATTCCGTAAAATTCAACCAAAAAAACGCCCCGTGGGGCGTTTTTTATTCTGAGGCGTATAGGTTGCGGTAGATGTCGTAGATCTCGTAGATGCTGCGCAAATGGTTGCGCGTCTCGGTGAACTGGACGATCTCCACGAACAGGTCAGGGTCACCCTGGGCCTGGCCGTGCCAGAACAAGGCGTTGCCCGGGCCGGCATTGTAGGCCGCCAAGGCTACGTAGATGTCGCCGTCAAAGGCGTTGAGCTGGCGCGCCAGGTATTCCACGCCCAGGCGGATGCTGACATTGGGACGATAGAGGTCTTCGCCGGTGAAATTGGCCGGCCAGCCGCTATGGGCGGCCATCTCTTGCCCGGTGGAGGGAATGATCTGCAACAGGCCGCGCGCCCCGGCCGATGAAGTGACGAAGCCCTCGTACAAGCTCTCCTGGCGCATCATGCTGTAGACGAACAGCGGGTCAATGCCGCGGCGGGCGCTGTCGGCTTCCACCAGGTCCTGATAATACAAGCCGAAGCGGATGCGGTTGAAGTACACCGGCGCATTCATGGTGCCGGCGTCGGTCATGCCGGCCAGGTTGAGCACCTCACGCGCCGCGAAGACCGCGCTGCGGTACATACCCAGCTCTACAAGATGATTGGCCAGGCGGTACGAGTTGGCCGCATCCGTGGAGAGGTCAGCCCGTAGGCTTTCGAACTCATTGCGAGCCGCCTGGTAGCGGCCCAGATGCCACAGCTCAGTGCCGCGCACGAAGCGGGCATCCTGCCACAGTGGGCCGGGCATGCTCAGATCCGTATCCATAGGCAACCCGAAGGTGCTGCGCAGCCAGGCTTCCGCCTGCTGGCGCTCGGTTTGCAAGTCGACCTCACGATGGAAATCCTGCGGGGGCGTGAACGGGTCCAGTCCATCCAGGATGTCACGAGCGCGTTCGCTGTAGTACCCCGTGGGGTCGATCGTGATGGTGGTGCGCCAGGTGGTGCGGGCGGCCTCTGCGTCGCCCTGGGCGTTCTGGGACTTGCCCATCCAGAAGTGGCTCTGGGACTGCTGCTCCAGACTGAGGGCCGCCTGGTTGGCGCGGGCGAACAGACTCTGGGCGGCGACATATTCGCTCAGGCGGTAGCGCGAGATACCGGCCATGAACAGCGCATCGTAAGCGTACTCGGACGCCGGGTATTCGTTGGCGACCCGCGGGAAGATCTCAGCGGCGCGGGTGAGCCGCCCACCCACTTCGGCCACCATGCCCGCCTGGTACAGCACGCGGGCCGCGTTGGGGTGGCCGGCGTTGGTGACGAGGAAGCCTTCCAGCGTAGCAATGGCGGCATCGAAATTATCGAGATAACGCCACTGGATATCAGCTTTCTGCAAATAGCCGTCGAGCCAATAAGTGCCCAGGGGATGCTCAGCAAGCATGGCATCCAGCTCACGGATGGCGCCTTCGTAGTCACCGGTATTGCGCAGCGACAGGGCGCGGAAGTAGTGGGCGGTATCGGTGTGCTCGGCCGGCGCGGTGGCAAGATAGCGATCGAACGCGGCGATGGCCACCAGATACAGCTCGGTGGCGGTGCTGCCGCTGCTGTTGGTCGCCGCGTAGTAGTCCACCAGGCCGCGCTGCAGCTCATCCACGGCCACGCCGGCATTCACCAGCTCCACCAGCGCGGCGTAGGAAGAAAAGGCCAGCGGGAATTTTGTGACCGCATCCTGAAACAATGCATGTGCCTGGGCATTGTCGCCCAGCGCCTGATAGGCGCGGCCCATCAGCAGATCCATCTCGGCTTTCAGATAATCGTTGGCGGTGGTGGTGTAGACATTCTGATAGACCAGAATGGCGGCCTGGTGGTCGTTGCGGGCGGTGTGCAGCTTGCCGATCTTGACTTGCAGCGCCAGGGTATCGCCCAGACGGGGCGCCAGCATGGCGGCGTTGTAGGCCGCCAGGGCGCCCTCGGTGTCGGCCGCCGCCAGCAGGGCGTCGCCGCGCAGCTCGTACACATATGCATCCAGCACGCCCGGGCGCGCATCAATGTAGCCCTGGTAGGCCTGGGCGGCGGCGGCGTGGTTGTTCTGCAGCGTATACATCTCCGCCAGGGCGAAGTTGGCTGCGGCAGCTTGCTCCGTGCCGGAGAATTCGCTAATGACCGTGTTGAGCGCTGTGGTGGCCTCGGCATAGCGGCCGATCTTGACATAGGCGCGGCCGATGCCCAGCAGCGCGGGCGCATGCAGATCCGGCTCATCGCTCTGATAAACGCGTTGATATTCCGCCAGCGCGCCGTCCCAATCGCCATAGAAGAACAGCAGGTCGGCAGACTGCACGCGGGCGCTATTGGTGGGTGTGGGCGCTGCGGTGGGTTGCGGGGTGGACGTTGTGATTTGGGGGGCGCTGATCAGTGTGGACGTAGGCAACGACGGGTCGAGCACGCGCTGCATGTTGCACGCCAGACTGCCCAGGGCCAACGCCAGCACAGTGAAGAAAACGGCTCGCCGTGGCATGCAGGGACTATACCGTAGAATCATTTTGCCCAAGCCGGCCTCATGCCTGCCTCATTTTTTAGTACACTACATTTTATGGGGGATGAAACCACCTACCGCATCGCTGACATCGCCGTCAATGAACGGCCGCGCGAACGCCTCAAGCAACAGGGCGCGGCTTCGTTAAGCACCGCTGAGCTGCTGGCCGTATTGCTGCGCACGGGTTTGCAGGGCGAGAACGCCGTGGCGCTGGCGCAACGCTTGCTGCAAGCCTTCGGCGGGCTGCCGGGTTTACACCGCGCCGACTTTGCCGAGATGGAAGCCACCCACGGCCTGGGCGAAGCCAAGGCCGCAACCATCAAAGCCGCCATCGAGCTGGGCCGCCGCCTGCACACCCAAGACCCGGAGCAGCGCATGCGTATCAGTAGCCCGGCGGACGCGGCCGCGCTAGTGCAGTACGAGATGAGCGCGCTGGAGCAGGAGCATCTGCGCACCATTCTGCTGACGACGCGCAATGAAGTCATCGAGATCGCCGAGATCTACCGCGGCTCGCTCAACAGCGCGCCGGTGCGCATTGCGGATGTGTTCAAGCCCGCCATCCGCAAGAATGCTGCCGCGCTGATCCTGGTGCACAACCACCCCAGCGGCGACCCCACCCCCAGCCCGGACGATGTAGCCCTGACCAAAGCCATCCGCGAAGCCGGGCAACTGCTCGGCCTGGAGGTGCTGGATCACATCATTGTGGGCCAGGGGCGCTTTGTTTCGTTGAAAGAAAAACGTCTGGGTCTGTAACCCGCTAGAACTTGATATCAAAGCCGGCATATTCTCCGCTGGCGGGCAGCCACTCAAGCTGGCAATCCTTCACATCGGCAGCCGGCGGCCCGCTGCGCAAGGCGGCAGCCAACTGCTCCAGATGGACGCGGCTGCCCTCGGCCAGCACTTCAACATCCCCATTGAGCAGGTTGCGCACCCAGCCGGTCAGCCCCAGGCTGCGCGCCTGCTGCCACACGAAATAGCGGAAGCCGACGCCCTGCACACCTCCGCGTACAGTCGCCGTCATACGTTCGTTCATGCTTACCTCCCGCTGCGTGCCGCCAGGCGGCTGAGCAGCCACAAGACCGCCGCCACCCCGGCGGCGGTGGCGATAGCGCCCCAGGGAACCTGTGCCAGCGGGTCTGGCTGCTCAAAGCTAGCGGTGCGCCAATCCAACTCCAATTGCAACAGGTCTACGCCAAACGCGGCCCGGGGTGCGTTGAGGCAATCGCCGCTGCGGGCATACGCCTCCACCAGGATGGCGAAGCCGGTCACATTGAAACGCTGTACCAGATACCGAACCAGCGAGCCTGACTGTATGCTGGCAATCTGCGCCGCGACAGCATCCTGCGGCATTTCCGCGCACAGGGAGTACAAAGGCGGCAGCGCACCGGCCTCGGCCGCGGCGTACAGCAGCGCCAGCTGCTGCGGGTCAGGCTCACCTTCGGCCAGAGTGGCGATGCCTTCGTTCAGCCAGGCGGGCAAATTGGCATAGCCGTCTGCGCCCAGCCCGTCGTAGAGCGTCAGGTGCGCCACTTCGTGCCGCACCTGGCGCAGGCTCTCGGCCTCGCCATCCGGCGCCAGGGCGAACAGCAGCACGCCGCGGCCCGGCTGCATGTGGCCGGCCGCCCACGGGTAGCCGGCCAGCTCAGCGGCGCGCTGCAGGTCCGCCTCAGCGACATACACGCGCAGGGTCACCGGCCGTGGCGCGGGCAGCGGCAACACAGCCTGCACACGCCCTACGCCTTCGGTCGCCGCGGCCAGCACGGCGACGGCGAAGTCAGGCCCGCCGGCGTGCCAATACAGGGTGAAGGGGTCAGACTGCGCCTGCTGCCAGTCGAATCGATTGTCCTCGTAGTACAGGGTATAGCGCGGGCTCTCGAAGAATTCGCCATGGTCTGAGGCGATGCGAAACCAATAGCGAATGGTGGTGAAGCCCTGCGGCTGGTTATGCTCATCCAGTAAGACATTGACATCCAGGCGGCCGCGGCTGATATCGCCCTCGTAAACCCATATGCGCTCGCTCTCTCCCACTTGGTAGAAGACATAGCCATCCAGGATGACTGCGGTGCTGGTGAACTCAGCCGAGAACTCAAGCCTTTCGGCAAAGCGATACTCAGCCGTCTGGGCGGTGAACTCGACCACTTCCTGCGCGGTGGCCGGGCTAATGCTCACAAACCCGGCAAGCCAAACCAGGGCGGCGAGAACGATCAGGCGGCCCATTGCGTACATAAGAACAGATTATACGGAAGCTTATTCCTGGTCGGGGTCTTCTTCGTCTGCGCCGTCAGGATTGGCGAAGTCTTCCAGATCCTCAGGCGAGAAATCCAGCAGGCTCAGTTCATCCATCTCATTGGTGAAGGCCAGGTTCTCGATGGCGCTTTCGAGCAGATCGATCTCGTCTTCGTCTTCGGTGCGCTCGATCATTTCTTCCAGCGCATCGGCAATGCCGTTGCCGCCGATCTGTGAGAGCGCCCAGGCCGCGGCCAGGCGCACTTCGCTTTCTTCGTCCTGCAGCAGATCGAACAGGCCGGGGCGCGCCTCGCTGAGCTCCAGCTCGCCGGCGGCTTTGGCGGCCTCGCGGCTGATCTCGGTGTTGGGGTCAGCCAGGCTCTGCATCACCTGTGGCCCCCAGCGCTCGTCGGCCGAGCGGCCCATGGCGAACAGGGCGCTGCTCACCCACTCTTCCTCGCCGCCATCGAAGGCGTTCTCGATCAGATCCGGCACTTCGGGCCGGCTGGAGAAGCCCAGCGACTCGAGGGCGCGGCGCTGGATCATCGGGTCTTCGTCGCCGTGCAGTGCGTCCAGCAGGGCAGCCTCGGCCTCCTGCTGGGCAGATGTGGCGATCTCACCCACTTCACCCAGATACACGAAGCGGCCGAGGCCGGCGGCGGCCTGGGCGCGCACATCCATGTCCTTGTCGGTGCGCAGGATGTAAATGAGCTGTGGGATCAGCGCGGCTTGCTCCGAGGCCCACAGGCCGCGGATGGCGACGATGCGCACGCGCGCATCCTCATCACTAAGCGCCATCTCGTTGACGACGTCAAAGTGCATCACGGTATTGCTCTCGGCCAGCATCTCCAGGTCTTCGAGCACCGCCACGCGGCGGGCGGCAGATACGGCCTGCCACACAGGTTGCAGCTCGGCCAGGTCGGCCGGCTCCAGGGCTGAGAGGCGGTACAGGTAGCGCGGGGCTAGCGGCGTCTTTTCGTCTTGCAATGCAGCCAGCACATCGCTGAAATCCAATTGGTCTTCAGAGTTTTTGTCGTTTTCCATCTAGGGTATGACCAGCGGGTTGAGGAAGTCTTGCAAGTTGATATAAACCATCGCCATCAGCAGGAAGGCGATGCCCACCAGATTGACCGCGTTCTGATACGCGATCGGGATGCGCTTGCCGAACAGCAGCTCCGGCAGGGTGAAGAGGATGCGGCCGCCATCCAGCGCCGGCACGGGCAGCAAATTGAGCAAGCCCAGCGAGACCGAGATGGAGGCGAAGAACGAAAGTGTGTTGACGCCGGAGGGCAGCGGGCTATCCGGGGAGGCATCCGCCTCGCGCACCTCGGTGTATATATCGTACATACCCTTATAGCCCACCAGGCGGCCCTGGCTGCTGTCGATCTCGCCACTGGCAATGCGCATGGGCAGGGTCAGCAGCAATTCACCCTGGTCGTAGATGGCGAGCGCGCCCTGGCTCAGGGCCTCCCCCAGGCCCACGGGGATGCTGGGATGGCCCATCGAGATGCCGATGGCGCCGTCCGCCGGGGCCGGGTCACGCGGCGTAAGCTGCGTGCTGGCAGCCTGGCCATTGCGCTCGTAGTCAAGCTGGACTTCCTCGCCCAAGTTGGCGTAGATCTCATCGCGCAGGTCCTGGCTGCTGTTGACCGCCCGGCCGTTGATGCGAGTGATCACATCGCCCACTTGCAGACCGGCCTGCTGAGCCGGCGAATCGTCCGACACGCTCATGACCTGCACGGTGCTGAGGTCAGGCCGGCCGAGCTGCACGAAGATGATCGCATACAGCACCAACGCCGCCAGCAGGTTCATGGCCGGCCCGGCAACAAAGATGAAGATGCGTTTCCACGGCGCGGCCGCGGAGAAACCGCCCGGCACATCCGGGTCATTCTCGCCGGCCGGCAGGGCAAAACCTCCCAACGGGATGGCGTTCAGGGTAAATTCCGTTTCCTGGATCTTGAAGAGCCGCACGATGCGCGGCGGGAAGCCGATGCCAAATTCCTGAACCTTGATGCCGAACAGCTTGGCCGCCAGATAGTGACCGAGCTCATGCACCACGATCAGTGCAGCAATCGCAATTACAAATTGAAGTACAGCAGCAATAGCGCTCATAAAGTGATTATATCCAGTGCTCCCCAGGCCGGCGATGAGCTGGCTAATAGCCAAATGAGGGCTTGCCAGATTAGGCTAGACGATGGCTCAGGCTTCGAACAAACGCGCCGGGCCGCCCGCCCCCGCCTGCAGCACGCGCTGCACGCCAGGGATCTTGCCCAGGCGCGCCGCCACCTCGGGCGCATCGGCCGCAGCGCTGAGCACGTGCACATTCGGGCCGGCATCCAGCGTGTAGCCGGCCTGCAAGCCGTCGGCGCGCCAAGCGGCGACGGCGTGCATGACCGCCAGGCTGGGCGGCTGCCAGTACAGCAGCGGCGGGCTGGAGGTCATCATCACCGCGTGCATCAGATGATTGTCCAGCTCCATCACTGCCGCCAGGACGGGCAGATCGCGCTGCAGAATGGCCTGGCGCGCCTGCGCCAGGCGATCCTCGGCGCCGTGCAGGCGGGCGGCCTGCAGCGGGCTGGTATCCGCCAGCGGGTGGCCGGCGGTCGAGCCGACGGCTTTGTGCTCCTCGCTGATGACGGCGATGCTGTCCACCAGATCCCAATGTTCCGGAGCGGCTACCGAGACGGCGTAGCTATCTTCGTCAGTGTCAGCCGCGCGCCATTCCACAAAGCCGGCCGGCACCGAGCGGCTGGCGGAGCCGGAGCCGCGGCGCGCCAGACGCGAGAGCGCGGCTTCGTCGAGCTGCAGGCCGGCCGCAGCGCTGGCGGCCAACGCCAGGGCTGCAAAAGCCGACGAGGACGAGGCGATGCCTGAGCCGCTGGGAAAGTTGTTGCTGCTGGTCACCTCGGCAAAATCAGTGATGCCGGCCAGCTGGCGTACCAGGTCCAGCATGGCCGAGACGCGCGCCACCTGGGCCGGCGCAGCCGCGGCGCCGTTGAGCTGCAACGCGTCAGCGGCCAGCTGGCTGTCAAAGCGCACCGTGGTGCGCGTTTCCAGCCCATCTAAATTCATGGAGATGGAACTATTCGAAGGCAGGCGCAAAACCTGGTCGCGGTTGCCCCAATACTTGATGAAGGCGATGTTGGGATGTGCAATTGCGGATGCGGTGCTCATAAGGTCATAGCCAATCCATCGGCGCGCGGGTCGCTGCCGCCCCACAGTACGCCGGTGTCACTTTCTCTAAGAATGATCTGGCCGCGGCCAAAGGTGGCGCGTTGCAGCCCGCCGACTTCGCGCACGGTGTGGCCCAAGGCGGCCAATTGGGTCTGCGTCTCGGCGGGTAAGCCTTGCTCCAGCGAGACGCCGAGACCAGCCGTGCCGTCTTCGATGCAAAAGCGTGGCCGGTCGAGCGCGGCCTGCGGGTCGAGCTCATCGTCGATCAGCCCCACCGCGACCTGCATGTGGCCCTGCGGCTGCATGAAGCCGCCCATCACGCCATAGCAGGCAAACAACTCATCGTTGCTGGCAAGCGTGATCATGGCCGGGATGATGGTGTGGTAGGGGCGCTTGCCGGGCGCTAATGCGTTGGGATGGGCCGGGTCGAGGCTGAAGCCGTGGCCGCGGTTCTGCAAGGTGAAGCCCCAGCCTTTGGGCACGATGCCGGTGCCGAAGCCCTGGTAGTTGCTGTTGATGAAGGAACAAGCATTGCCTTCGCCATCCACCACGCTGAAGTAAACGGTGCCGGAGCTGGTGAGCGGGCGGCCGCGCTGCACATCCGCCACGGCGCGCTGCGGGTCAAGCAATGCGGCGCGTTGCGCCGCATACTGCTTGGAGAGCAGCGCATCGAGGGGCGCGGGATTGGTGGCCCCGTCGGCCACATGCCAGCGCGCGTCGGCAAAGGCCAGGCGCATGGCCTCGATCATCAGGTGCCAGCGCTCGGCGCCCAGTGGGTCTTGCCCGCGCAGGTCAAAGCTTTCCAGAATATTGAGCGCCAGCAGCGCGGCCAGGCCCTGCCCGTTGGGCGGGCATTCCCAGATGCGGTAACCGCGGTAATCGGCAGAGATAGGCTCATCCCAGGTGCTGCGGTGAGCCGCCAGGTCGGCTGTGCTCATGACGCCGCCCGTCCCCGCCAGCACATCCACGATGGCTTCGGCGATCTCGCCTTCGTAGAAGGCCGCCGCCCCGCCTTCGGCCAGGCGGCGGAAAGTGCGCGCCAGGCCTGGGTTGCGGAATATCTCGCCCGGCTGCGGGGCGCGGCCATCAATGGTCAGCTCGGCGCCATTGGGCGCCTGGCTGAGCTGGTTGGCGACGCCGCGCCCCCAGAAGTAGCTGGTGATCGGCGCCACCGGGAAGCCGCCTTCGGCCAGCTCAATGGCGGGCGCAAGCACTTGCGCCAGGCTCAGGCGGCCGTGCGCGGCGATCAGGTCAGCCCAGCCCGCAGCTGCCCCGGGTACGGTGACCGTGTACGGGTGAAAGTTGGGCAGCTCAGCCAAACCCTGCTTGCTGAGCAGATCCAGCGTGAGGGCGGCCGGGGCGCGGCCAGAGCCGTTGAGGGCCAAGACGCGTTTGGTGCTGGCATGGTAGTAGAGAGCGAAACAGTCCCCGCCGATGCCGGTACTGGTCGGCTCGGTGACGTTGAGCGCCGCGGCCGTGGCCACGGCGGCATCCGCCGCCGTGCCGCCTGCCCGCAGGATGCTCAGGCCGGCGGCCGTGGCCAGCGGCTGGCTGCTGGCCAGCATGCCGCCGCGCCCGATCACGGGCGAGCGGCGGGAAGCGAATTCAGCGACTGGGGGAAAATGCATCGAGGCTGATTGTAATGGCAAGCCGTCAAGAAAAGAGCGAAACGCAATGCGTTTCGCTCTGTATCTAGTTCAAAAAGTCTTCGGCGAAGTGGCAGGCCACCTGGTGCCCCGGCCGCAGCTCACGTAGCTGTGGCTCTTCCACGGCGCAGCGCTCCAGCCGGGCGATGGGGCAACGCGGGTGGAAGCGGCAGCCGCTGGGCGGGTTGAGCGGGCTGGGCACATCGCCGGTCAGCACGGCGCGCTCACGGCGCAGCGCCGGGTCAGGCATAGGGATGGCCGACATGAGCGCCTGCGTGTACGGGTGCAGCGGCTTGGCGAACAGCTCCTCGCGCTCGGACAGTTCCACGATCTTGCCCAGGTACATCACCGCCACGCGGTCGGAGATATGCTCCACCACCGCCAGGTTGTGAGCCACGAACATGTAGGTCAGCCCCAGCTCATCCTGCAGGTCTTTCAGAATGTTGAGCACCTGGGCCTGGATGGACACGTCCAGCGCCGAGACAGGCTCGTCGAGCACGATGAACTCTGGGTCGAGCACCAAGGCACGCGCAATGCCGATGCGCTGGCGCTGGCCGCCGGAGAATTCATGCGGGTAGCGGCTGGCATGGTACTCCTCCAGCCCCACCATCTTGAGCGCCTTGAGCACACGGGCATAGCGCTCGTCTACGCTGCCCAGCTTGTGGATCACCAGGCCTTCGGCGATGGCGTCACCGACCGGCAGGCGCGGGTCGAGGGAGGCGTACGGATCCTGGAACACGATCTGCATCTTGCGGCGCAACTGCTTGAGCTCTTCGCCGCGGGCGGCGAACACGTTTTGGTCACGGAAGAATACTTCGCCGCCGGTGGCCTCATCGAGGCGCAGCATGGTCTGGCTTACGGTGGTCTTGCCGCAACCCGACTCGCCCACCAGGCCCAGCGTTTCACCCTGCTTAATGGTGAAGCTGACCCCGTCCACGGCTTTGACCTCGGCCGCGTTGCCAGACAGGAGTCTTTCGCCTACCGTGTAGTACTTGCGCAAATCAGTTACGCGCACCAGGTCGTTGGCTGCTTTGTTCACGCTCATAGCCCTGCCACCGCGATCGGGGCCTTGTGGCCCTCGGCGCTTTCATATAACCAGCAGCGCACCTTGTGGCCGGGCGCTACTTCCAGCAAGCTGGGCTCGACATGGTTGCAGATCTCCAGCTGGTATTCGACGCGGGCCTTGCAGCGCGGCGCAAAACGGCAGCTTGGCTGCAAACCGATCAGGTTGGGTACGGAGCCGGGGATGGTCTCCAGGCGCTCTTTGACCTGGCCCAACACCGGAATAGACGCCTGCAGGCCCACTGTATAGGGATGCAGCGGCTGTTTGAACAGGCGCTGCGTATCGGTCTCTTCAACGATCTGGCCGGCATACATCAC
Source organism: Anaerolineales bacterium (assembly GCA_019454165.1). Lineage (GTDB taxonomy): Bacteria > Chloroflexota > Anaerolineae > Anaerolineales > UBA11579 > JAMCZK01. The sequence continues at coordinate 2,135,446 of CP075367.1, forward strand.
CGCCACGCGGTCAGCCATCTCAGCCACCACGCCGAGATCATGCGTGATGAGGATGACCGAGGTGCCGGTCTCGGCGCTCAGCTCGCGCAGCAGGTCCAAGATCTGGGCCTGGATGGTCACATCCAGCGCCGTCGTAGGCTCATCGGCGATCAGCAGCTTGGGCTTCAGCGCCAGCGCCATGGCAATCATGACGCGCTGCGCCTGGCCGCCGGAAAGCTGGTGCGGGTAGGCCTTGGCGCGCCGCTCCGGGTCAGGAATACCCACCTGGCGCAGCAGATCAACCGCCCGCGCCCAGGCTTCCTCTTTCTCCAGCTTCTCGTGAATATCAAAGACTTCAACGATCTGGGCGCCGATGGTGAACACGGGGTTCAGGCTGCTCTTGGGCTGCTGGAAGATCATCGAGACTTGCTGGCCGCGGATGCGATTCATCTCTTTGCCGTTCTTGAGCAGCAGGTCTTCGCCCTCCAGCAGTACCTCGCCGGAGACGATCTTGCCGGGCGCGTCCACCAGGCGCAGCACGGACAGCGACGTGACGCTCTTGCCGCAGCCCGATTCGCCCACCAGGCCGAATACCTCGCCCGGGGCCACATCGAAGCTGACGTCATCCACCGCGGTCAATACGCCGTCATCGGTATAGAAATAGGTCTTGAGGTTGTTGACCTCGAGCAGCGGCTGGGCTGTTTTGGAGTTCATGTCGTTGGCCATGTGCGCCTACTTCTTCGCCACTTGCGCCAGGCGCGGGTCCATCGCATCCCGCACGCCGTCGCCCAGCAGGTTGAAGGCCAGCACGGTGAGCATGATGGCCAGGCCGGGGAAGAACACCAGATGCGGCGCGGTAAATACCTGGTTGCGCTCGCTGCCCAGCATGGTGCCCCACTCCGGCGTGGGCGGCTGCGCCCCCAGGCCTAAGAACGAGAGCGCGGCCGCCTCCAGAATGGCTGCGGCGATGCTGAGCGTGGCTTGCACCACCAGCATGGGCAGAGCATTGGGGAAAATGCGCACGAACAAGAGGCGCAGGTTGCTGGCGCCCAGGGCGCGTGACGCAGAAACAAACTCCTGCTCCTTAATAGATAGCACCGAGGCGCGCACCAGGCGTGCGAATACCGGGATATTGACGATGGCGATGGCGTACAGCGCGTTCTGTAAGCCGCGCCCGATCACGGTGATGATGGCGATCGCCAGCAAAAAGCTGGGAAAGGCCAGCACCACATCCATAAGACGCATGATGAGGTTATCGACCCAGCCGCCGAGATAACCGGAGACCGCGCCGATAACCGCCCCCACCACCACGGCCATGCCGATGGTGCTGAAGCCGATGAACAGTGACACACGCGTGCCGTAGATGATGCGGCTGAACACATCGCGATAGTTGGCGTCAATGCCCATGATGTGCTGAGGCTTGTCTTCCGGGCAGCCCAGTATATGAATGCAAGGCGCCTCGCGCTCTTTCAGGGTTTCGATACCCAGCAGGGATTGCACCGGGTCATAAGGAGCCAACAGCGGCGCAAAGATGGCCACCAGGGTCAGGAACAGCAGGATCGCCATGCCCACGATGGCATTGCGCTGCTTGAACAGGCGGCGCCAGGTGAGCGCCGCCAAACTGCGCGAGCGCAGCGCATCGGCGGGAGCAGGGACAACGGCTTCAATATTTGTGGTCATGGGTTACCGCAGCCTGATCCGGGGGTCAATGTACGCATAGGAGATATCCACAAGCAGGTTCACGATCACATAGCCCAGCGCCACCACCACGGTAAAGCCTTGGATGATGGGGAAATCGCGGCCGGTGATGGCATCGAACAGGGCGCGCCCCACCCCAGACAGGCCGAAGGTGGTCTCGGTGAGGACCGCTCCGGCAAACAAAGTGCCGACCTGGATGCCGATGACCGTGATGACCGGCAACAGGGCATTGCGCAGGGCATGTTTGAGGATCACCAGGTTCTCGGCCACGCCCTTGGCGCGGGCGGCGCGCACATACTCGCGGCCCAGTACATCCAGCATGCTGGAGCGCGTGATGCGCGCAATGATAGAGAGTGGGATGGTGCTCAGGGCGATGGCGGGCAGGATCATATGGCGGAACGCATCCACGAACACGTCCCATTGCCCGGTAATAAGTGCATTCAAGAAAACAAAGTTGGAAACAAAATCAGCCAGCATGTACAAAGTGGTGCCGCGCGTCAGGCCAAGGCCCCAGACCTGATAGAACGCATCCGGGATCAGACCAGCCGTCAGGCGGCCGGTCGGCGCCAGCCAGAACGGCGTATCTTTCAGCAAAATGGCGAACACATACGCCAGCATCAGACCAAGCCAGTACACCGGCATGGAAACGCCGATGTTGGCCCCCACCATGGTGGCCACATCCACGGCCGAGTTGCGCCGCACGGCCGAGATAACGCCCATCGGCACGCCCACCAGGATGGCGATGAACAGCGCCGACAACCCCAGCTCCAGCGTGACCGGCAGGCGCTCGATGATCATCTGCGAAACCGGGCGGCTGTAACGGATCGAGTCGCCAAAGTCACCCTTGAGCAGGATCTCACGCATGTAGATGCCCAGCTGCACGATGATGGGTTTGTCCAGCCCCATGCGGGCGTTGAAGGCATTGCAGGCCGCTTCGGTGGCGCGCTCACCCAGGGCAGAGCGGCACGGGTCACCCGGGATCGAGCGAGCGATCACGAAAGTGACCACCAAGATGCCCAGGACGACCGGAATGGTCAGCAGGATGCGGCGGAGAATGTACTTTGACATAGGCTGATTGAGGATGCGCGGGACGGGCTTGGTGAGGATACCTCACCGCACCCATCCCGCGCATTGTACTCAGACGTTCAGCGAAATGAACGGTTCCTGGCTATTCAGCCGGGACGTTCATGAAGCTGTCCCACAGGTAGCCGTAGTAATCGAAGCTACCGGTGTTACCCACGTGGTACGGGTTGGAAGCATCCAAACCGCGGGCCCAGGAGGCCACCACGTCGTCAGCGTCGAAGTCAGAACCGTCATGGAACTTCACGCCGTCACGCAGGTGGCAGGTCCACACCGTGGAGTCAGCGTTGGATTCGCAGGAGGTAGCCAACTCAGGGAAGGTGGCACCCGAGTCCTTGCCGTATTCCAGCAGGGTCTCAACCACCTGTTGGCAGGCGGTCAGCGACTCACCGTCGGTCTCATCAGCACAGTCAAGGCTGATCGGCTCAGCATTCTGGACGAACACGATGCTGTCAGTGCCATTGTCCAGGAAGTTGAACTGGGGAGCGCCGAAGGGCGGGTAGTACGCACCCTGCAGGGAAGCCAGGGCGGCGTGGGCGGCAGCGCCGTGCGCCACGGGGATCAGGGGCACCAGCTCCTTGACCATGTTGTTAGCCTCGGCATACAGCGGGGCAGCCGTGGCTACATCAGCGATCGAGGAAGCTTCTTGCAGAGGGCCGTAGATCTCAGCATGGGCGTTACCAAACTGCGGGTTGTTGGCGCCGAAGTGGAAGTCCATGAAGTTGGTGACGTGCGGGTAGTCCGCGCCCCAACCCAGGAGGTGCATACCATCGGTCAGCTCACCGGAGGTGGAAGCGGCGATGAACTCACCGGATTCCATGGGAACCACCTCAACGGTGATGCCCAGGTTCTCCTGCAGCTGCGCCTGGATCTCAGTGGCTACACGAGCCGGCTCGGGCAGGTACACACGGAACACGTCACGGTAGTACAGACGGGTGGTGAAACCATCCGGGTAACCGGCTTCGGCCAGCAGGGCGCGGCCAGCTTCGGCGTCGAACTCGTACCAGGACTCACCTTCGCAGCCATTCGGGATGGCGCACGGGGTGAAGTGCGAAGCAACCTCAGACCCATCGGGGTAGAAGTTGTCCACAATGCGCTGGTAGTCGATGCCCAAGGCGATCGCGCGGCGCACATCTACATCGTCATACGGGGAGGCCGTATTGGTGAAACCAATGTAGAACACGTTGGGGTTCTGATGGTAGAGGATCTGCAGATTGGGGTCGTTCTGCACCGTGGCGTAGTCAGACGGGCTGAGGTTGCTCACGTAGTCAGCGGTGCCTGCCTGCAGTTCCTGCAAGCGGGCGGCGCCTTCGGTCAGCCAGCGCAGGGTCACCGTGGAAGCAGCGCCAGCCTCACCCCAGTAGTCGTCAAAGCGGGTGTAAACGATCTGGTTGCCGCGGTCCCACTCGGCGACCTGGTAAGGGCCGGTACCGATCGGGTTCTCCAGCAGCTCACCGGTGCCGCCAGTGCGGGCCAGGTGCTCCTGCGGCTGAATGCCGAAGGGCGTAAAGGCGATCTTGGCCTCGAACGCAGGATCCGGCTTGCACAGGGTGAACACAACGGTCAGCTCATCCACCGCTTCGATGGAGAGAACCTTGCCGCCGTAGTCACAGCTGCCGGCGTCCAGTTTCAGGCCTTCAAATTCTGCCAGGGCGGAAAACTCGTCCTGCACTGCGGTTCCACCGGAACCACAAGCGGCCAGGACGAGGCTAAAGGCCACCAGCAGAGCAAACAAAGTGCTCATTTTCTTCATATGTACTTCTCCTCAAAAGAACTTCTGTCAGGTACTGCATTAATAAAAAAACAGGTGAAACTTGCCTTTTTCAGCCTCACCTCCTTTGGCTACCCCGGAAAAAGGGGTAAGTTTGATTATATAACGCTGAATTGGGCTGTCAACGCCCAAGTTAGTTAATGGCTCAGGATCTGTGAGAGAAACAGCTTGGTGCGCTCTTCCTGGGGGTGGTTGAACACCGCATCCGGGCTGCCCTTTTCGACGATCAGGCCGTGATCCATAAAGATCACCTCATCAGCGGCGGCACGCGCAAAACCCATCTCATGCGTCACGCACACCATGGTCATGCCGTCTTTGGCAAGAGCCAGCATGACGTCCAGCACCTCTTTGATCATTTCAGGGTCCAGGGCGCTGGTGGGCTCATCAAAGAGCATGATCTTGGGGTTCATGGCCAAGGCACGGGCGATCGCCACGCGCTGCTGCTGGCCGCCCGAAAGCTGGCCGGGGAAGTTGTCCGCCTTCTCGGAGATACCCACGCGCTTTAGCTGCTCATGGGCGATCTGCACGGCCTCATCCTTCTTGCGGCCGCGCACCACCCGCTGGGCGAGCACAATATTGTCCAGCACGCTCAGGTGCGGGAAGAGATTGAACAGCTGAAACACCATGCCGATCTCGGCCCGGATGCTGTTGATGTCTTTGTTCTTTTCACTGAGGCGCTTGCCGTCCACCCAGACTTCGCCCTCGGTTTCCACTTCCAGGTGATTGATGCAGCGCAACAGGGTGCTCTTGCCGGAGCCGCTAGGCCCAACGATGACCACCACCTTGCCGCGCTCCACGTTGAGGTTGACGCCGCGCAGCGCCTGCACATCCCCAAAGTATTTGTGCAAGTTGCGGATCTCAATGATGTTCTTACTTGCGGCTGTTGCCATGCAAACGCCTTTCAAGCACCCTCACCACAAGCGAGAGTATCAAAGTCATACCCAGGTACAGAATGGCCAGGATGGTATAGGCCTCGCGGAAGCGGAAGGTGCGCCCCGCATACAAGCGCGCCACCTGGGTGATATCGCGCACCGCCAGCACCGAGACCAACGAGGAGTCTTTGACCATGGCTACAAAGTCATTGCCCAGGGCCGGCAGCACATTGCGGATGGCCTGCGGCAGGATGACGTAGCGCATCGCCTGGCCATAGCTCATGCCCAGCGAGCGGGCCGCTTCCATCTGGCCTTTGCCAATGGATTGGATACCCGCTCGGAAGATCTCCGCCAGAAAAGCGCCATAGGTCACCGAGAGGGCGATGATGGCGCGCACATTCAGCGAAATGCTGTCGTTGTTAATGGCCGCCAGCGGCTGGCCGATGAAGCCAAGCCCATTTGAAGTCAGCCAGGCGCCCAGGGTCTTGAACACGCCCAGCGAATCGGGCACGGCCACCAGGGCAATATAGAAGATAAGCACCAGGATGGGGATGCCGCGCACCAGCTCCACATACAGCGTAGAGAGATTGCGCACCACCACATTGCGAGAGATGCGCCCCAACCCAGCCACCAGGCCGATCACCAGCGCGATGCTGTAGGCATACAGCGTGGTGGTGATGGTGATGCCGATACCGATGCGGATGAAGTTAAGCGCCTCGCCAAAACTGGTTTGGGTGGTGACGAGGTAGAACGCTCCAATAGCAATTACAAAGATCCCACCCACCCACCAGGGAAACTCGTCAATGCGCTCTTGAAGTGTCTTTGGCCGCGGTTTTGCGCTTGCCTGTACTTGTGGAAGGTTGGGATCAATGCCAGTGCTGTGAGTCATGAGCCTCCGTGAGAGAAAAAAAAGCCGGTGCGCAGAGGCTGCACACCGGCTTATTTATACTCCAGAAATCAAGTGAAACGAAGATTACTCTCCGTCTTCACCGTAGGCGCCGGGGCCAATGTCATCGTAGGTCACGGCAAAGTCAGGGCCGAAGTACTTCGTGTTCAGCTCAGACAGCGTGCCATCAGCCATCATGGCCCGCAGAGCCTCGTTCACCGGACCCACCAGGTCGCTGCCCTTGGGGAAGATGAAACCGAGCTGATCGCTGGACATGGAGGGGCCGACCAGCTTCAGCACATCGGCGTTCTCGCCCAGGTAACCCTGGCCGGCGGTCTCGTCGATGATCACGGCGTCAATGTCACCGGACACGAGGGCTTGCACCGCGAACGGGAACTGCTCAAAGGCCTGAATGCGATCCTCGGGCAGGTAGGTGGCGGCGATCTCGTAGTTGGTGGTGCTGGTCTGCGTGCCCAGCTTCAAGCTGGGGTCGTTGACGATGTCTTCGATGCTCTCGATGCGGGTCTCATCCTGGCGAACCAGCAGGCGCACGTCAATGTTCACATAGCCGATGGAGAAGTCCACGATCTGAGCGCGGTCTTCGGTGATGGTGATACCGTCAGCGGCAGCGTCGAACTGGCCGTCCGCCACAGCCTGGATCATGCCATCCCAGCCAGCCTCAACATACACGGGGGTGCAGTGCAGGCGGGTGCAGATCTCATCCCAGGCATCGTAGTCCCAGCCGCCCGGGATGCCGGTCTCGGCGTCCACATAGTTGAAGGGCAGGTAGGCGTTCTCGATGGCCACGGTCACTTCGCGGCAGTCCAGGTCCACAATGGCATCCCCGGCCGAGCCGAGACACTCACCACCACGCACCGTGGGATCCCCACCGGCGCCGCACGCGCTCAGCACCAGCGCGCCGACGATGAGGACAAAAAGTGTAAAGCGAACTTTCTGCATCTTGTTCCTCCTTAGGAACTCTAGAAAAAGTAGCGTTGTACTAATGTACTCTGAAAAACGCAGCGATGCAATGTTCCCGCGCAGACGCTACGCTTTTTTCTCTTCATCCTTGGGCTCATCATCACCAGACAGACCCTTGCGGAAGGCACGGATGCCTTCACCCAGATCGGCGCCCAGTTTGCCAAGGCGGCCAACACCGAAGACCAGGATCACGATAATAAGAATAACGATCCATTCCCAACCACTGAACATAGCTACCTCCTGCCGAGAGGAGTCCAACTCCTCTGTAGGGTCATTCTACCAAAGCCATTGGTGGGCTGCGGTTTAGGATTAGAATGCCCCTCTTCGGGGCATGTCAGTAACACCAGCTCAATTCACTCAACAGGTTCATCGCGCCTTGCAAAGCGTGGGGAAACGCTCACCTGGCGCCCCCGCCCTGCAGGCTTTGTTGTATTACCAACTGGTGTGCTCCCAGCCCACGCGCAGTGGCCGGCGCAGTGCCCCCAGTACGGAAACCTTTCTGCGGCGCAGCCTGCGCCAGTTCCGTACGGAGCATCCCGCCCACGCCAGCCTGCTGGCCCAGCGCTTCCTGGAGCAGGTGACCGCCAAAGAGGTCGCCTTGCAGCAGGCCGTCAGCCCAGAGACCGTGAATCGCAACCAGCAGCGGGCGATCCAGGTGTTTGCTGACTGGCTGCTGGCGCAGGAGCATGAAGCCCGCCAGCAGCGGCAAGCTGAACTGCTGGCCAGCCTGCCGCCGGCCAGCTTTGCGGAGCTGGTGGGCGCCCAGCCGATACAGAAGAAGATCAACCGCCTGCTCACCAGCCAGGAGCTGCCCTGGGTCGTTTGCCTGACCGGCATCGGCGGCATTGGCAAGACCTCGCTCGCCAACCAGGCCGTGCGCAGCCTGCTGCCCGACTCGGATTACAACCGGGTGCTGTGGCTGCAGGCTGCCGAAGGCCAACCGTTCAGCCAGCAGAGCTTGCTGAACGCGCTCAGCAAACACCTGCTGCCGGCCACCCTGCCCGCCAGCGAACGGCTACCCGCCTTGCAGTTGGCGCTGAAGAACAACCCCATGCTCATCGTGCTGGATGATGTGGATAGTGAGCTGGCTGACCCGGCCTGGGTGGATTGGCTGCACGCCCTCGCACGGCCCAGCCGTTTTCTGCTGTGCAGCCGCCAGCGGCCGGCTGCCCTGGCGCGGGCGTATGTACTCTCGGTCGATGAACTATCCGCCAAGGCCTCACTGGAGTTGATGAGCCTGCAAGCCCGTGAAGTGGGCCTGGAGGCCAGCCTGCAACTCATCCGCAAACATGCAGCGGCTCTGTATGCGCGCACCGGCGGGAACCCGCTGGCGCTGAAGCTGGCGGTGGGCTTGTTGCACAGCTGGCCGATCTCGGCGGTACTGGACGCGTTGCACGAGCGCAGTCACGCGGATATTGACGCGGTCTACACCGCTATCTACCAGGCCAGTTGGCAGGCCTTAAGCCAGCCGGGCCGCCGCCTCCTGCTGGCCATGCCGCTGGTCGGCAGCCAGGGCGCCAGCCTGGCGCAGCTGCGCGCCATCAGCGGCCTGAGCGCGGCCGCGCTGCGCAACGCGGTCCATGAGCTGCACCAGCGCAGCCTGCTGGAAGCCAGCGGCAGCGCGGAGCACAAGCGCTATGCCATTCACGCGCTCACGCGCAGCTTTCTGCGCACGCTGATCTTGAATGAACACTAAGCAAACAGAGAAGCAATGGGTGCAGGCCAGCCTGCTGGCGGCCGTAGGCAGCAACCTGGCCTACTGGGCCGCCCAGCCCGCCGCCGCCCTGCGCCACGAGACAAACAATCTGCATACTGCCGTCAGTTACGGGCTGCGCCTGCGGCCCACCCAAACCCAGGCCGCCCGGCTGCTGAGCCAAAGTTTTGAGGCGGCCCGCACCCAGCCCGCCGCCTGGCTGCCAGTTTATACGCAGGCATTGCAACTCAAAGCGTTGCCCAGCAGTCTGCGCGGCGGCCTGCTCTACCAACACGCGGTCGTGCTATGGCAGCATGACCAGGCTACAGAAGCCTGTCAGGCCTTTGAGCGCAGCCGGCGCTTTGCCCAGCGCCACGGCCTGGCGGCTTTGCATATGCGCAGCCTGATCGGCCTGTGCCTGGCTCACAGCCCGCAGCCCGCCAAAGCCAACCGCGCCGCCCAAGCCCTGCAGGACCTGCTGCCCCGCACGCGTAGCCAGCCGACCCTGCGCGCCCAGGCGAGCGCCGCGTTGGGTACGGTGGCCTATTTCGCCAAGGAGCATGCACAGGCCGCCCAGCATTTTGCAGCCGCGCTCGAATATACGCCTACCAGCCAGGCGCAAGGCCAGCTACACATCCTGGCGGGGTTGTGTGCACACGCGCTCGCTGATATAGATACCGCGATAGCGCACTACAACGCCGCCGCCCGCAGCCTGCAACAGCGTGCCAGCCCGGCGCAGATGGCCCGCGTGGAATTGCTGCGCGCCACGGCGCACTATGACAAGCGCACTCGCGGCCAGCAGGTGCGGCTGCAACCGGCCATCGCCGCCCTGCAACGCGCCGCCGAGCTGCTCAACCAAACCGAACAGGATGCCCGCAGCCGCGCCCAGCTCGAGAGCCTGCTGGGGCGCACCTACACGCGCAGCGGCGAGGTGGCCCGCGGTATCCGCTACCTCAGCAGCGCACTCGAGCTATCCGAAAGCAGCGGCGATCGGCGCCTGGCGGCCGACATCTTTGCCGCGCTGCACGAGCTGGAAAACAAAAACCCCGCCTGACGGCGGGGTTTGTTTTCCAGTTTGCTGCAGCGCCTAGGCGCTGCGGCTGCCGAGCGTGCGCTCCAGCAGATCATCCATTTCGTCGGAGCCAGCTTTTTGCTTGCGGGCCTTGCCCTCACCCTGGCGAGACTGAGCTTCCTGCGCTTTGCGCCAGGCCATTTCCATGGCGGTGGGAGCCGGCGTGTTGTCGACTTCCTCTTCCACTTCTTCGACCTCCGGCTCAGGGGCAGCCAGCAGGGCTTTGATGCTCAATTTGATCTGCTTCTTGCGGCGATCAACATCCAGCACCTTGACTTCGATCTCGTCGCCTACTTTGACAGCTTCGTCAGCGGAGCGCACATAGTCATGCGACATCTCGCTAATGTGCACCAGGCCGGGGCGCTCCGCGCCCACTTCAACGAACGCGCCAAACTTTTCCAGCTTGGTGACTTTGCCTTTCAGCACATTGTCTTTCTTGATGTCACGCCACTCCAGCAACAAGGGCTTGATCAAGGTCAATTCAATGTGGCCATCATCGCCAATGCGGCGAACCCAGGCTTCGACTTCATCGCCTTCTTTAACAACTTCTTCTACTTTGCGAACAGGCTCTTTGCGCAGTTGCGAAATAGGAATGACCGCCGGCTTGGCCTGGCCGATATCGACTACCGCGCCAGCCAGTGTGGCCTTGATCACTTTACCTTTAATGAGGTCTTTTCTTTTGAGGCCAGGTTCCTGAGGGGCGGCCTCTTCACTATGTGCTTCCGACATTTTACAGCTCCGGGCTTGTTACCGATTTCACAACAAGCCCTGATTGTACCTGCGCGCTCAGGGTTTGTAAAGCCCGCCGCAGAAATACTATGCCGCTCCCGCTTTAGCCGGCTGACGCTTACTGCGCGAGAGCAGCAGGGAAAGCAAAACGGAGAGCAATAGGCAGACCGAAACGACCCAGCCGATGGTGCTGAACATAGCGAACACGCCAACCTCATCGATCAGCCAGCCGCACAAGTAGTAGCCCAACGCAGTGCCGATGCCCATGAACATCGCCGAAAACAAGCCCTGCGCGGTGGAGCTGAGGCCGCGCGGCGCCATCTCGGCCACGAACTTGATGCCAGCCACCCACATCAACGGGTAGGTCAAGCCGTGCATGAGCTGGATGAGCAAGGCCTGGTCAGGCGTTGCCGTGTTGGAGTATATGAAGCAGCGCACGGCCATAGCCAGCATGGAAAGGTACAGCGCCCCGCGGCTGCCCAGGCTGCGCAAAAACCAATGCGATGCCGCCATGATCGGCGTTTCAGAGATCGTGGAGATGGTGATGGCGATGCCCACCAGCGCCACACCCGAGACGGCGAAGGGCAGCCAGTTGCTGACGCCCGGCAGCGCCTGGATCAGCAGGGGCAGATAGTCGTGCGCGGTCGAGCCGATGCCGGCCACCAGCACCGTGCCCAGGAACAGCAGCCACTGCGGCTCACGCAGCAAGCGCCCCACCTGGGCGAAATAGGTGCCGCGTTCGGGATTCTCTTCGAACTCCAACGAGCGCAGCAGGAACAGGTTGACGCTCATCAGCCCACAGAAGATCCAGAACATCGAAGCCAGGCCCAGCCGGTCGAGCGCAAAGCCCGCTAGCGCGCTCACAATGCCCCAGGCCACCGTGCCCCACAGGCGCACGCTGCCATAGCGGTCACGATTGCTGCCCATCATATGAATGGTGGCGCTGTCGAGCAGCGGCAGGGTGTGCGAGCTGAGCATCGCCATCAGGATCTGCACGCCGAGGATGAGCGTGAACGAACGCAGGAAGGGGAAGATGGCGTTGAGCACCACCGCCGCGCCCACCGAGAGGTACAGCACAAGACGATGGCGGTTGGTGGCATCGGCATAGCCGGCCCAGAACGGCTTGGCCGCCAAACCGATCAGCGGCCCAATCCCGGTCAAGATGCCGATCTGCGCGCCGCTAAAACCCAGCGACTGCAGATACAGCACAAAAAAGGGCGTGATGCAGGCCCAGGCAGCAAAGATAAAGAAATAGCTCAGCGAAAGGCGGGCATAACCGGTCTTGGCTTCTGGCGCGGGAAGCGGGGCAGGTTTTAGCATGTGTGTATCAACCAAGCATATTAACCCCCAGCTTGGCGTTGGTTTCGTTTTTTTAGCTGACCACTACTTGGGTGCCGCGGCCGTTGGCCTGACGCTGGTCAGGCTCGCTGACCGGTGTGACCCAGCGGTACAGCCAGGCGGCATGCTCCGGGCGCATATTGATACACCCCTTGCTCATGGGCGCGCCGAAGTTGTTGTGCCAGTACGCGCCGTGGATGGCATACCCGCCTTCGGCGAAGAAGCAGGCCCACGGCACGCCCGGCAGGTAACGGTCGCCCAGTGTATCGGTGAGGCGGTTGTCGCCCATGTATTGGCTGGGCATCTTGGCATACAAGTTGAAGGTGCCCGTGGGTGTCTGCGTCGGCAAGCCGGTGGCGCTGGTATTGCGCACCCCGGAAGAGATCGGCACGCGCAGTTTGACCGCGCCGTTCTCGTAGGCGGTCAGCTGCTGAGCCAGCAACGAGATCTCGACCCGTTTCTGGCCCGCCGGCACATCCGGGCTGATCGGCGCAAGGTCCTGGGCCGGGATGGGCTGCAGATGCTCGGCCTTGGCGTAGTACTGCACGTTGGTCCACGATTCGGTGATCTGGTACCACGGCGCACCGTCCGGCCCATCCACCTTGGCAGTGACCCAGTGCATGCTGTCAAAGTACAGCAGGAACTGCGACTGCACCTGCCAGCCGCCCTGCCGCGAATAGGTATATGGCTGGCTGATCGGCACCGAGATGCGGCACAACATGCCATCGGCCGGCACAGCATCCACCGGAATATTGTGGATCTCTTCCACAATTTGCACAAAGCTGCTGTGCACATACCCGCCGGCGATCTTGAACCAGTTGGGGTTATAGGCCGGCCCGGTCAGCGGCTGCAGGGCATATTCGATCTGCACCAGCTCATCGCGGAACAGCGTGCGCAGCGAGCTGAGGTTGATGCGCGGCTGGGGGAACACGCTCGAGTCGTAAGTGACGCGGCCCAGTAGGCCGGCGCTCTGCGCGGCGGCAGGCAGCCGCCCGGCGGCCAACGCGGCCAGCGAGAGCCCGCTGAGCTTCAAGAATTCGCGGCGTGTCAGACTCATAGAGTTATTCTATCCAGCAACAAGCGATCTATTAGTCCATTAATCGATCAATCACAATTTTCGATCGCCGATCAATGGATTGACCGATTAATAGATTAGACTTCCGCCATGCTAGCCAGGGTCTACTCCTGCGCTGTGGTGGGTTTGGACGGCGTAGTAGTAGAAGTAGAGGTGGACACACATCCTGGGCTCCCCAAAGTGGTCGTGGTGGGCTTGCCCGACGCGGCTGTGCAGGAAAGCCGTGAGCGGGTCGCCTCGGCCATCAAGAATTCCGGCTTCGAATTCCCTCGCAATCACATCACCATCAACCTGGCCCCGGCCAGCGTGCGCAAGGCCGGCCCGGTATACGACCTGCCGATCGCGCTCGGCATCCTGGCCGCCAGCGGCCAGATCCAGGCCCAACGGCTAGAAGGATATCTCACCCTGGGTGAGCTCTCGCTGGACGGCGCGGTGCGGCATGTGCGCGGCGTGCTGCCGATGGCCGCCCTGGCGCGCCGCCAGGGCATCCGCAGGCTGTACGTGCCCGCCGTGGATGCGGCCGAGGCGGCCCTGGTGCCGGACGTTGAGATCTTCCCGATCCGCTCCCTGCGCGAGCTGGCCGACCACATCACCAACCAACAAGCCATCGCGCCCTTCGAGCCTACCACCCCGACCGATGAACTGGCGGCCCCGCCCAGCTATACCGATCTGAGCGAGGTCAAGGGCCAGGAGCAGGTCAAGCGCGCCCTCGAAGTGGCCGCGGCCGGCGGTCATAACATGCTGATGACCGGCGCACCCGGGGCCGGCAAGACCCTGATGGCGCGCGCCCTGCCCGGCATCCTGCCCGAGCTCAATCTCGACGAAGCGCTGGATGTGACCCGCATCTACTCGGTCTCCGACAAGCTCAGCGAGAACAGCCCGCTGATCCGCACCCGCCCCTTCCGTGCCCCGCACCACACCATCTCGCACGCCGGGCTGGTGGGCGGCGGCAGCTGGCCGCAGCCCGGCGAGATCTCGCTGGCTCACCGCGGTGTGCTCTTCCTCGACGAGCTGGTTGAGTTCGCCCCGCGCGTGCTGGAGGTGCTGCGCCAGCCGATCGAAGACAAGGTGGTCACCATCAGCCGCGCTCAGGGTGCCCTCACCTTCCCGGCCAACTTTCAACTCATCGGCGCCATGAACCCCTGCCCCTGCGGCTACTACGGCGATCCGTTGCGCGCCTGCAGCTGCGCGCCCGGCAACGTGACCCGTTACCAAAAGCGGCTCTCCGGCCCGCTGCTCGACCGCATAGACATCCATGTGGAAGTGCCGCGCGTGGATTACGAGAAGCTCAGCGATGAACGCCTGGGCGAGCCCTCGGCCGCGGTCCGCGCCCGGGTGGAAGCGGCACGCCAGCTGCAGCGCCAGCGCTTCGCTGGCCTGACCGCCCACACCAACGCCGATATGGGCGTGGCCGAGGTGCGCCGCTTCTGCGAGCTGGATGCGGAGGGCCGCACCCTCGTGCGGGCCGCCATGGCGCAGATGCAGCTGACTGCCCGCGCCTACCACCGCGTGCTCAAGCTGGCTCGCACCATCGCCGACCTTGCGGGCGCCGAACGCGTAGCGCCTCAGCATCTGGCTGAGGCGCTACAGTACCGGGCACGGCTGGCCATCTAGGCCACCAGGTAGGGTTGGTTCGCTAGTCGCTCACCAACCCTGTCGAAAGGACATATTCCTTGCGCTGCTCAAGGAAGGAGCGCACGCTCTCGACCGCCGCAGTGTAGGTTTGCTCATCCACCAGCCCGCGGTCCGCGTTGGCGGCCAGCACCAGTGCAGCGTACGCATCCACCTTCTCGGTCAGCGCATCGTTGGCAAAGACCGCATCGTAGACCTCTTGCAGCTTTTGCTGATACAAGGCCCGGAAGGTGTCATTGGCAATGAAGCGGGAAAGCAACGTATTGCTGCCGCCGCCGAACCCGCGCCCCATACCGCCGCCACCCAAGCCAGCTTGCTGTGTGCTCAGGTCAAGGCTGTAGCTGACATTGCCGCCTAGTTTGCTCAGACTTTCATTGGTGTCCCACAGCAACACGGTCATCTTCTCAGCCTGCTCGTCATAGTACAGGTAGTAGTTGTTGTTCATGCCCAACATCGAGTCAGTGTTAACCAGCATGGCGTTGATGGCCAGATAGCTGGCGAAGGCGTCAACATCCAGGCGCTCAGGCAGTTCCGCCTCAAAGGTGGCGTCGTCGGCTTCGTCAAGGAAGCGTATGAAATCGATCAGCGGTTTCATGTCGGCGTCATTCACGCGGGTTTCCTGGCTGAAGCTGTTGGCATAGCTGCTGGGCTCCTCACCGGCGTAGCTAAGACTTGCGCCCACATCCGCCTTGTACAGCACTCCCACGGTACCCGGGAGATGCTTGGCAAGGTAGTTCTCATCCACCAGCTCAGAGACTACATATAGGCGTTCAGCGTCTTCATTCAAGCTGAAGCCCGTGAACACGGTTTCCGTAGCGGGCAAGCCAGCCAAACTGGCCGCATAGTTGCTGATCGGCTCCTGCAGCATGGCTTCATCATACGAAGTGCCGTAGTTGCGGATGGCGATGGCCGAGTAACCCTGATAGGTCTGACCGTCCACATATTCATCAAACTTGATCATGAACGGGATCTTGATCAATTCTTCTGAAATGGCTTGCCGCTCCATGCCGCCCGGCTGGAAGCCGCCAAAGCCCGCACCACCCTCACCTTCCACTCCATCCGGCGCCACAAAACCTTCGGGCGGCTGGCCGCCCTGGAAGCCGCGGCCGGCCGGCGGCTGGAAGTCTTGTATGCCCTCTGGAGCTTCGCCCTGGCCAAACTGGGGCGGCTGAAAGCCTTGCATGCCCTCGGGGATCTCCTGGCCGTCACCAAACGGAGGCGTCTGGCCCTCAGGGAACTGCACGCCATCCGGCACCCCGCCCCCCGCAATGCCAAAGCCGCCACCGCCGCCACCCAGCGCAGTCCGCAGGGAAGCGTTGCCGCGCAAGCGAATGCCGACATCGTTGATGCGCACCCCATCGATGATGACATCCGCCTGGAAGTATTCCTTCTCCCCGGTCTGCTGATACGTGGCGATCATGCTGTCATAGTCTTGCTCAGACATAAGCACCTGGATCTCGTGCACCACGCCATCATCAAACAAGGCCACCGTGTTGCTCACATCGTTCGCTCCAGCTGTAGACAGCCGGGTAGAGGTGGATGTGGTGTAGGCAATGATGCGCTGGCTTCCCAACCCCAGCACCAACGCGGCCACCAGCACGCCCAGCAAAGCCATCAGGGGCAGATTGCGTTTCAAAGTAAGACTCATGGTCACTTCCTTTCCAGGCTGGGCGGTTGCCCGCCCAGCCTGAGTTTCATTTTTGTTATAGGTCTGTGGTGTTGTAGCCTGCGATCAATGAGATCTTGTTGTCGCCATTGAGCTTGCGCAGTTCAGACACAAATTCCTCGACGCGGTTGGCCTTCTTGAAGCCCAAACTGTAGGTCAGCTCGGTCAGCGCGTCGTTGTTCACCGTATCCACACTGATCAGCTCAGAGCTGTGGGTGTATTTCAGGAACAACGCATCGAACAGCTTGTCGAAGGGCGCATTGCTGGGCACTTGGACACGCAGGATCTGGCCCGCCGCCTCACGCGCGAACCAGTTAAAGCGCATCATGATCACCACCACCAAGCTGATCACGACCGCGGCCACGATCGCCAGCAGGTAGAAACGCGTGCCGATCGCCATGCCGATCGCCATGGTGAAGAAGATGAAGCCCACATCCCGCGTCTCTTTGACGGCATTGCGGAAGCGGATGATGGACAAAGCCCCCACCAGCGAGAAGGCCCGCGCAATGTTGGAGCCGACCACCATCATCACCAGCGCCACCACCATGCCGTTAAGCACCAGCGTGAACACAAAGCTCTGTGTATACGAGGTGCCGCGGTGGGTCAGCTTGTAGACCCAGCCGATGAAGGCGCTGAGCAGAAAGCTCAGCGCCAGCACCAGGGTGACATCCAATACAGAAAATTCTCCGGTTAGATCTTGAAAATTGAAAATATCCATCTTGTTTTCTCCTTTGGGTTAATGCCCAGCAAATGCAAGTTGTGAAAAGGCCGGCATGTTGGCATTGGCCAGATCGATGCTGCGGCAGTATTTGCTGACGCGTACGGTCCTGAGATTGTGGGCTGCGATCATGTCGGCCAGCCAGTACGGCAGGCGTTCGTTCACCTTGATCTCCATCACCGCACGGTCGGACGAGAGCATCGGCAGCGTGGTCGCATCCTGCAGGCGCAATTGGTGCACCTGGTAGCCCAGCTGGGTATCGAAGGTGACCCGCAGCCCAAGGTCGTAGGCAGTTCCCATAAATGCCTGGCGCTTATAGCGCACAATGCTCACGGGGTGCAGGTTGTACTCCCACAGAAAGGAGCACACCTCGGAGATGACAGCTTCATCCTCTGCGGCCAGCTTCTTCGGCAGTTCGCGCCGGTTGCACAAGGCCAGTGCTTCGGCATACGGCATCAGCACGCGGCGCTTCTGGGTCACGCGGTCGAGGCGCTGCTTGATCTCTACGAACACGGGCGTATTGGGGGTCAGCGCCGCGCCATTTTCGTAGTGGCGAATGCGCAGCTTGCGGCGGAAGCGGATGCCGTCCACCTTCTCCCAGTAACAGCGGAAGTCCGGCGAGTCGTAGTACAGGCTGGAGAGCCCATAGCTGCCGCGGCTGTGCTCATCTGCATCCAGATAACTGCGCAGCGCTGCCTTGAAGATCTCCGCCTGCTTGAGGCTCACCAAGTACTTGAGCTCAAAGCGATTGAAACGGCGAATGGTATGACTGAGATTGTTGCTCATAGCTCCTTCCACAAATTGCTTGATGGCTGCAAGTCTAAAAACCGCGGCTGTGAGAACGCCAAAAAACGGCTGTGAATTGGCTGTGAGACGGATGCAGGCAAAAGGACTGTGAATCTGCTGAGAAAGCCTCTTTTCGGCTGTACAAGCCGCGTTTTCGAGGCAAACTTAGCTAAATAAGAGTGGAAAATGTCAACCGTACTGATCGTGGATGATGACCCCAAGCTGCTGAAGATGCTGCAGCGCACGCTGACCTATGAGAATCTCAGCGTGCTGACGGCCGCCAACGGGTTGGAAGCCCTGCCGCTGGTGCAGGCCCACAAGCCCAGCCTGGTCATTGCGGACTGGATGATGCCCAAGATGGATGGCGTAACCTTCCTTCAGCGCCTGCGCGCCGAGGACAACAAGACCATGGTGCTGATGCTCACCGCCCGGGATGCGATCGAAGACCGCGTGGAAGGGTTGGAGAGCGGCGCAGATGATTACCTGGCCAAGCCGTTCGCCCCGGCCGAGTTGGTGGCCCGCGTGCATGCCTTGCTGCGCCGCGTGCAGGCTGAGCTGCAAAACCAACCCGCCAGCTACGCGGACATCACGCTTGACCCGCTGACCCGCCAGGCCCACCGCGGCGAAGGCGAGCTCAATCTCACCCTGACCGAATTCAATCTTCTGCACCTGTTGCTGCGCCACCCGCGCCAGGTGCTGGAACGCGATCGCATCCTGAGCGAGGTATGGGGCTACGATTTTGGCGGAAACGACAACGTGCTGGAAATTTACATTGGCTATTTACGCAAAAAACTTGAGGCCGAAGGCAGCCCGCGCCTGATCCAGACCGTGCGCGGTGTCGGCTACGTACTGCGCGAGGAATAATGTCCATCCGCCTGCGCATCACCATCCTGTACACCGCCATCCTGGCACTGACCTTGTGCATCTTTGGGGCGGTGCTGTATTTCATTCAAGCCCAATCCACGCTCGATTCCCTGAAGCACGATCTGGTGAGCAGCGCCAACCGGCTGGGCGAAGCCGTGGGGCGCAGCGGCGAGCTGCCGCATGGGCAGCCGCCACTGGGCGGCCAGATGCCGCCGCTCCCGTTTGGTGAATTCTCCAACGAGCAAGCCTTCCAGGCCTTTCCCGAGCGCGAGATCGCCCGCGTGCTGGATTCGCAGGGCCGCCTGCTGGCCAGCCCTTTTGGCCGCGAGGGTGACGCCCTGCCCCTGAGCGCGGAAGGGTTGCGCGCCTTACAGAGCGGGCAGGAATGGTGGGAGACCAGTGAAGTCTCTGGCGAACCGACCCTGATCTACAGCCGCCCCATCGTGGTCAACGATGAGTTCTTGTCCATCATCCAGGTGGCCCACAGCCTGGCCGAGCGCAGCCATTCGCTCCGTACCTTAGCTACCACTGTGTTGGGGGCCGGTCTGCTGATCGTGCTCATCGCGTTCGGGGTGGGCTGGCTGTTCTCCGGGGCGATGCTGGCGCCGATCCACCGCATCACCCTGACCGCCCAGGCGATCGGCGACGAGCGCGATTTCACCCACCGCGTCAACTACACCGGCCCGCCAGATGAGGTAGGGCTGCTGGCAAGCACCTTCAACTCGATGCTTTCGCGCTTGCAGAACGCCTTCCAGCGCGTGGAGCATTCGCTGCAGATGCAGCGCGAGTTCGTGGCCGACATCTCGCACGAGCTGCGCACTCCGCTCACCACGCTGCGCGGCAACCTGAGCCTGCTGCGGCGCAACCCGCCCATGCCTACCGAGGAGCGCGACGACATCCTCAATGACCTGATCGACGAGAACGACCGCCTGATCCGGCTGGTGAACGACCTCTTGCTGTTGGCGCGGGCGGATGCCGAGCGCGAGCTGGCCAAAGACGCGCTGGATGCTGCCGAGCTATTGAGGGAAGTTACCCGCCAAACTCAGGTGCTGGATCCCCAGCGCACCATCACGCTGACCGCGACGGAAGGTCTGCGCATCCTGGGAGACCGGGATGCCTTCAAGCAGATCATGATCATTGCCCTGGAAAATGCGATCAAGCATTCTCAGGACGAGGTATCGGTCAGCGCACAGCCGCAAGGCGAAATGGCCGAGATCCGCGTGCAAGACCGCGGCCCCGGCATCCCCGCCGACCAGCTGCCGCACATCTTTGGCCGCTTCTACCGCGGCGACAGTGCCCAGGCCACGCCCGGGTTTGGGCTGGGCCTGGCCATCGCCAAGACTCTCGTGGAGAAGCAAGGCGGCACGATCGAGATGCAGAGCGAGCCGGGGACAGGCAGCAGGCTGGTCATACGTTTCCCTGCAATCTGAGGCTGGCTTACGGCAAACTCAACCGCAGCAGCAAGCCCTGTTCAGGCGTGTTGATGTTGTCTCCGTGAGTGGTGGCCGTTGTCCAGATCGAATCACCGGTGACGATCAAGCTGCCGCCCTGAAGACCCTCTTCAGCCACGATCTGTTCCACGATCTGATTGCTGCCAGGGTCAATGCGGTACAGGAAGCCGCTCTCCTGGCGCACCCACACGGCGTCATCGGTGACAAAGATATCGCCAGCCGACAGTTTGGGAAGCCCCGTGAAAACGACAACTTCTTCCAGAGTCGTCGCATCCAGGCGCAGCACCGCATTCTCCTGGGCAACCCACACCCCGCTGGCGTTGGCGGCGATGTTGCGCGGGCCACGCACGCTGGCACGTTGGGTCACCTCGCCCGTGGCCGGGTCGATCCGCAGCACCAGATTGTCTTGCGTGCAGGCGGCTACGAGCGAGTCGCCCGCCGCGGCCACCTGGAAGCAGCGCGCATCGAGCTCAATGGCCGGGTTGGGCTGGTTTGTGGTCACATCAATGCCCACCAACCTAGCGCCACCGTCGACCAGAACCCAGATCTGATCGCTCAGGAACGGCAGCTCAAACTGGTCGAAAACCTTATTGACCGCCAGGGTGGCCAAGATCTCGCCCGAGCCCAGATCGACGCGGACGACATCGATGCTGCGCTGGTTTTCATCCCCAGTGGCTGAGCAAGCCCACACGCTTTGGCCGTCCGTCCCCAGGCCCTGGCAATAGTGAAACGCGTCGGTACTGGTGTCCAGCTGTATCTCGTCTAAAACTGAATTACTGGCAGGGTCAACCTTGATCAGTCGGCCGTCATCGGTCTTTACCCACACAAAGCCGCCGGCAAACACCAGCTCATCTGAAAATTGCAATTCCATTCTCGCGAGCAAACGCTCTTCAAGGTCAGACACGACAGAAGCTGTAGGTTGAACTACAGGCAGGTCAGGCGTGGCAGAGGCTGCCGGAGCCGGCGCGCTGGGAGCACACGCGGCCAGGATAAGAGTGACGACAAGCAACCAAACAATACGAGGGGCTGTAATGCCAAGAACGGAGCTTCCCTGCTTCAATGCCATGACCAACCTCCGATACCAATAAACAGCATTAATCGGCATTATACGACCGCGGCCGATACCGCTCCAATAGGTAAAATGAAGGCATTCGATCATCAGGAGATGCTATGTCCAAGCAAACCATCTTTGCCCCCAAGGGTATCAAGCCCATGGGTCCTTACACGCCCGCCATCCGCATGGGAGACCTGTTGTTCGTCTCCGGCCAGGTGGGCATTGACCCCGAAACCGGCCAGTTCGTCGAAGGCGGTGTGGCCGCCCAAGCCAAGCAAGTGCTCGAGAACCTCAAGGGCCTCGTAGAGACCGGCGGCAGCAGCATGGACAAGGTGCTCAAGACCACCATGTTCCTGACCAACATGGCCGATTTCGCCACTGTGAATGAGGTATACGCCCAATACTTCGCCAGCGAGCCGCCCGCCCGTTCCACCATCCAGGTGGTCGCCCTGCCGGGCGGCGCTCTGGTCGAGATCGAGGCCATCGCCAGCGTGTAAACGCGGCTCCCCGGCATGCCCCCCAGCGTCAGCATCATCGTGCCGTGCTTCAATGAAGAGGCCACCATCGGCGGCCTGCTTGAAGCCATCCTGGCCCAAACCTACCCCGCTGCCCAAATGGAAGTGGTCATCGCCGACGGCATGTCCACTGACGGCACGCGCCAGCGCGTCGCCGCCTTCAGCCAGCAGCATCCGCAGCTGGCAGTGCGCGTGGTCGACAACCCCGCCCGCAGCATTCCGCACGGGCTGAACCTGGCCATCGCCGCCGCCCAGGGCAGCACGCTGCTGCGCCTGGATGCGCACTCCAGCCCGCACCCGGAGTACGTTGCGCGCAGTCTGCAAGCGCTTGACGAGGACAAGGGCTGGAACGTGGGCGGCGTGTGGGAGATCCGGCCCGGCCAGGATACCTGGCTGGCGCGCGCCATCGCCGCCGCCGCCGCCCACCCCTTCGGTGTGGGCGACGCCCGCTACCGCTACACCACCCAGGCCGGCGCGGTCGACACCGTGCCCTTCGGCGCCTTCCGCCGCAGCCTGATCGAGCGCATCGGCGCATTCGATGAGAGCCTGCAAACCAACGAGGACTACGAGTTCAACACCCGCATTCGCCAGGCGGGCGGCGCCGTATGGCTGGACCCCGCCATTCGCTCGGTCTACTATGCGCGCCCCACCCTGGGCGCCCTGGCGCGCCAGTATTGGCGCTACGGGTACTGGAAGCTGCGCATGCTGCGCCGCTACCCGAAAACTTTGCGCCCGCGCCAGGCCATTCCGCCCCTGTTCGTGCTGGCCTTGCTGAGTCTGGGCGGCCTGAGCCTGCTGTGGCCGCCAGCGGCGTGGCTGCTGGGGGGCGGGGTGGTATCATACGCACTGCTCTTGCTGGCGGCTGCCCTGCACAAGGCAATAGAACTCCGGCAGCCTTCTCTGCTTCTGGGAATGCCCTTAGCCATGATGACTATGCACCTTAGCTGGGGGGCAGCCTTCCTGTGGAGCTTGCTGAGCTCTGGCGCACCGCGCAAACACACAAATGGCACAAAATCGATCTAAAGACTCCACCCGCAGCCTGCGCTTGGGCCTTAGTGAGCGCCGTGTATTGTTGGCGGGCGGCGATCTCATCATGGCCGCCATTGCACTGGCCGTAGCCTTGTATTTTTGGGTACTTGGCGTAGGCAACCTGAACGCGCTCGAAGTCATCGAATTCCTGCAAGAACGCCCACCAGACTGGTTCTATGCCCTGCCGGTCATCTGGGTCGTACTGCTCTTCGAGACCTATGACCCGCACCGCGCCTCCAGTTGGCAGCACACCCGCAACAGCCTGCTGGTGGCCGCCGGCCTGGGCATGGGCATCTACGTCATCTATTATTTCGCCGCCGACCCTGGCAGCCTGCCGCGCCGCAGCATCGCCGTCTTTGCCGTCACCGCCCTGCTGCTTACCACGGTATGGCGCCTGCTCTACATCCGCATCTTCACCTCGCCCCAATTCGCCCGCCGTGCCATCATGCTGGGCGCCGGCAATGCGGGCCAGGCCTTGCTGCATGTGATCAGCGGTATGCCCGCCCCCTACCAGATCGTCGCCCTGCTGGACGATGACATCGCCAAAAAGGGCCGCGTCATCGAAGGCCATGAGGTGCTGGGCGGCAGCGAACTACTGCCCGCCCTCATTGAGGAGCACAAGGTCTCGGATATTTTCGTGGCCATCTCCGGCCAGATGCGCGAGGCAACTTTCCACGCCCTGTTGGAAGCACAGGAACAGGGCGCCGAGATCGTACGCATGCCCACTGCCTACGAGGAGCTGCTGGGCCGCGTGCCCATCAACTACCTGGAGGCTGATTGGCTGGTGCGCTCCTTTGTGGACAGCACCCGCGTCAACCGCTTCTACCAGTTAGGCAAGCGTTTGTTCGATGTCGTCGGCGGCCTGGTAGGTGTAGGTATCCTGCTGGTGCTCACGCCCATCGTCTCGATCCTGACCCTGATCGACACCGGCTCGCCAATCATCTTCTCGCAGACCCGCGCCGGCCGGGGCGGCAAGCCGTACCGCATCATCAAGTTCCGCACCATGCGCGTGGACGCAGAGAAGGACGGCAACCCGCAGCTGGCCCAGGAAGACGACCAGCGCACCACGCGCCTGGGCAAAGTATTGCGCAAAACGCGCATCGACGAATGGCCGCAGTTCATCAACGTGCTGCGCGGCGATATGAGCCTGGTTGGCCCGCGCCCGGAGCGTCCCGAACTGATCGAGCATTTCGAGCGCCGCATCCCCTTCTACCGCGCCCGTTTGCTGGAGCGCCCGGGCATTACCGGCTGGGCCCAGGTGAACCACGGCTACGCCGCCACCATCGAAGAGATGAGCGTCAAGCTCGAATACGACCTGTACTACATCAAGCACCGCGGCCCCATTCTGGATCTGGTGATCATTCTGCGCACCCTGGCCACGGTATTCGGCTTCCGGGGGCGCTAGGTGGCCGCGGTCCTGGTCACCGGCGGGGCTGGCTTCATTGGCTCGCACTTGGTCGACGCCCTGCTAAAACGGGGCGACCGCGTGCGCGTGCTGGATAACTTCTCCAGCAGCGCGCCCAGCCGCCTGCCCGCCGAGGTCGAGCTCATCCAGGGCGATGTGCAAGACCCCGCTGCGGTGGGCAAGGCCGTGGCCAGCATCGAAACCATCTTCCACCAGGCCGCCTTTATCTCCGTACCTGAATCCATCGAGAACCCGGCCGCCTGCTGGGCCAGCAACGTGGACGGCACGCTGGCTCTGCTGGCCGCCGCCCGCCAGGCCGGCTGCCGCGGCGTGGTGCTGGCTTCCAGCGCAGCGGTATACGGCGACAGTCTTGAGCTGCCACTAACCGAAAGCGCTCCGGCCAAGTGCCTCTCGCCCTATGCGGCTTCGAAGCACTTCAACGAAACGCTGGCCCAGCTGTACACCCTGACCTACGGCTTGCCGGTCACCGCGCTGCGTTACTTCAACGTGTTCGGGCCGCGCCAGTCGCCCACTTCGGCTTACGCCGCCGCCATCCCCAAGTTCATCACCGCTCTCGCCGCCGGCGAGGCTCCGACGGTATTCGGCGACGGCGCCCAGGGCCGTGACTTTATATTCGTGGCCGATGTGGTGCGCGCCAACCTGCTGGCCGCCGAAGCCAACCAGGGCGGCGTGTTCAACGTGTGCACCGGGCAGGAGACCACCCTGCTGGACCTGCTGGCCGCGCTGTATCCGCTCTTCCCCAACGCCCCGCAGGCTGTGCATGCTGCCCCGCGCCTGGGCGATGTGCCCCGTTCGCTGGGCGACCCGCGTGCCGCCGAAGCCGGCCTGGGCTTCCGCGCCCAAACCAGCCTGGCGGATGGCCTGCGCCAGACCGTGGAGGCCGCGTGAGAGCCTGGCTGCAACGCCTGCGCACCAACCGGCTGCTGTTCGCCGACCTGGTGCTGATCGCGGCCAGCGTGCTGGGCGCCTTCATCCTGCGCCTGACGCCCGAGCAGCTGATTCTGGACTATTTGCCCACCTTCTTCTGGATGCTGGTGGTCGCGTTAGTCATCAAGCCGATCGTCTACAAGCGCAGCGGCTTATACGAGCGCGTGTGGGCCTACGCCTCGATCGCCGAGATGAGGCTCATCGTGCGCGCTGTAACCATTGCCTCGCTCATCTTCACGCCAGTCATCTTCCTGCTGGACTGGCTGGGCGCGTTCACCAACTTCGCCCGCTCGCTGGTAGCGATCGACTGGCTGCTCTCGCTGGCCGCGGTGGGCGGCTTGCGCTTCGGCCTGCGCCTGCTGGCCGAGAACCGCAAGGTGATCGAGCAGGCCAGCGGGGTCAAGCTGCGCCGCGCCCTGATCCTGGGCGCGGGCGACGCCGGCGCCCTGGTGGCGCGCGAGCTGCAAAAGAACCAGCAGCTTGGCCTCAACCCGCTGGCCTTCCTGGATGACGACCCGGAGAAGCAGGGCCAGCGCCTGCACGGCATCCCGGTGGTCGGCACCCTCAAGGACCTGGCCGCCCAAGCCGCGGCCCTGCGCGCCGAAGAAGTCATCATGGCCATCCCCAGCGCACCGGGCACGGTGCTGCGCCAAGCCGCTGAGCTGAGCCGCCAGGCCGGCCTGCCCTACCGCACCATGCCCGGTCTGTACGAGCTGATCGGCGGCCGGGTCAGCGTCAGCCGCCTGCGCGAAGTCGACATTACCGATCTGCTGCGCCGCCAGCCGGCCCAGATCGACCGTAGCCGCGTGGGCGACAGCCTGCGCGGCAAGCGCATCCTCATTACCGGCGCGGGCGGCTCGATCGCCAGCGAGCTGAGCCGCCAGATCGCCCGTTGGGAGCCGGCCATGCTGGTGCTGCTGGGCCATGGCGAGAACAGCATCTTCGAGATCCTGCTCGAGCTGCACAACGAGTATCCGCAGCTCGAGATCGTGCCGGTGATCGCGGATGTGCGCGATGCCGGGCGCATCGAGGCCGCCCTGGCCAAATACAAGCCCGATATTGTTTTCCACGCCGCCGCCCACAAGCATGTGCCCTTGATGGAAGCCAACATTGCCGAAGCGGTGGCCAACAACGTGCAGGGCACGCTCAATGTGGTGCAGGCCGCCGGCCAGGCGGGTGTCGCCCGCCTGGTGATGATCTCCACTGACAAAGCCGTGCGCCCCAGCAGCGTGATGGGCGCCACCAAGCGTGTGGCCGAGTGGGCCGTGCTGGATGCGGCCCGCCGCTTTGGGCGCAACTACTCCGTGGTGCGCTTCGGCAACGTGCTGGGCAGCCGCGGCAGCGTGGTGCCGCTGTTCAAGCACCAGATCGCCCAGGGCGGCCCGCTCACCATCACGCATCCCGAGGTCGAGCGCTATTTCATGACCATTCCCGAAGCCGTGCATCTGGTGCTGCAGGCGGCCGCCTTCGAAGGCCCGGGCGAGCTCTACATGCTCGACATGGGCCAGCCCGTCCGCATTGTGGATCTGGCCGAAGACCTGATCCGCCTCTCCGGCCTGACGCCGGGCGAGGACATCCAGATCGAGTTCAGCGGCCTGCGCCCCGGCGAGAAGCTCAGCGAACAGCTGTGGGAGGCCGGCGCGGACTATTCCCCCACTAACCATCCCGACATTCGCCGTGTGCAGGAGCCGCAGGCGCCGGGCAGCGAGGCGCTGGAAGCCGCTCTGCGCCAGCTCATCACGCTGGCTGAGGCCAACGATGGCGCCGACATCCTGAAGCTGCTGGGCGAGCTGCTGCCAGGCTCCGAAGTGGGCCAGGCGCCGCCACCCGAATTCACGGCATTGCCATAATGGAAACCAAAGCCTGGAACGCCCTGATCAGCCAATTGCCGCGCCCGCACTTGTTGCAGACCGGCCAGTGGGCGCGCGCCAAGGAGCCCTTCGGCTGGACGGCGCACTACAAGACCTGGGAGCAGGGTGGCAAGCTGGCCGCCGCGGCCCAGATCCTGCAGCGCAGCGTGCGCCTGCCCCTGCTGGGCAAAGAGGTCTGCATGCTGTATGTGCCCAAGGGGCCGCTGCTGGCGGATTGGAACGACGCCGCCTTGCGCGCCCGGGTGTTGAACGACCTGCGCGAGTTCGCGCAGGAGCTGGGAGCGATATTCATCAAGATCGACCCGGATCTGGCCTACGGCTACGGGCTGCCCGGGGCCGAGGACGAGCGCGTGGTGCCGGCCGCGGCCGACTTTGTGGCCGAGCTGAAGGCGGCGGGCTGGCGCTACTCGAACGAGCAGGTGCAGATGCCCAACACCATGCTGATCGATATCGACAAGAGCGAAGAGGACATTCTGGCGGCCATGAAGCAGAAGGGCCGCTACAACCTGCGCCTCTCGCAGAAAAAGGGCGTCACGGTGCGCCGCGGCACGCCCGCCGATTTCCCCACCTTCTACAAAATGTATGCCGAGACCTCGGTGCGGGATGGTTTTGTCATCCGCAGTGAGGCCTACTACCGCGCCGTGTGGGACGAGTTCTACGAGGCCGGGCTGCTGGCGCCGCTGCTGGCCGAGGTGGAAGGCGAAGTAGTGGCCGGGCTGATGCTGTTCATCTACGGCGAGCAGTCCTGGTACATCTACGGCATGTCACGCGCCCTGCACCGCGAGACCATGCCAAATTATTTGCTGCAATGGGAAGCGATCCGCGCCAGCCGCGAGGCCGGTTGCAAGGTGTATGACCTGTGGGGCGCGCCGGATGAGTTCAATGAGGATGACCCGATGTGGGGTGTGTACCGCTTCAAGCTCAGCCTGGGGGCGTATGAAGCCCGCCACATCGGCGCCTGGGATCTGCCAGTGCAGCCGACTGTGTACCGCCTATATACGCAGGTGCTGCCGCGCCTGATCGCCGCCATGCGCTGGCGCGGCCGCCGCCAGACCCGCCAGCAGGTGCTGGCAGAGTAAAAGTATTAATCATCATCATAGGGGACGGGAGTACGGGGGTAGCAGTTAATAGTTCAAGCACCTTGACACCTCATCCCCAGAGGGCAGAACCAACAGCGATTGTTAACGTACAGTGGTCAGATGACCAGTTGGTTATGCATATACCACGCTCGTGATTGCGAATGTGCGGGTCGGGTTGGATGTCAAGGCAGTGGCGGGTGCCACTCCTCACTGGCACATCTCCACGCAGGGCGTGTTTGTAGTCACAAAACAGTCATTGCATAGAAGATGTGCCAGCGAAGATTCTTCCCTAGCCTGGCTTCGGCGATTCGGGTGTAGGTTCTCAAACCCGGTCAGAATGACACGGGGGAATATGGGCGGGCAGCATGTTGCGCCCTGCGCGATCCTGAATTGAGTTCATGCCAGCTTGCAGGCGTTCAACATTGGCCGCGTAGGGGCGGGTATGGAAACCAGATTGCTTCGGGGCTGAATGTTGCATGAATATGCAACATTCAGCACTCCTCGCAATGACAAGAGTTGGCAAGAGGCCTAATCTCACTCCCCTATCCGTGTCCATCTGTGTTCATCTGGGGATGATTCCCCTAAGGAAACAGCCGCCGGTACTGCGCGGCGATGAGGGCGATGGCCTGCTGAATGCGCACGCGGTTCTCGGCGATCTGGTGCCAGCGGCTGGCGCCTGAGGGATGCGGCAGCGGCACATACCAAGTGCCCGCCCGCTCCGTCTCGGTGCCGATGACTTCCTCCAGCACGATGCCCCTGCCGTAGAACGTCTCGATCGCCATCTTGCCGATGGGGATGATGAGCTTGGGCCGCACCAGGGCCAGTTCCTCGTCCAGGAACGGGCGGCACAACTGCTGCTCACGCGGCGAGGGCGCTCGGTCGCCGCCGCCGGACTTGTTCTTGCCCGGGAAGCATTTGGTGACCGAGGTCATGTACTGCGTGCTGCGGAACCAATCCTCATCGATCCCGGCTTCGCCCAGCCACTGGAACAAACGCTTGCCGCTGCTGGCATTGAAGGGCCGCTTGGCCACCACCTCGGTCACGCCAGGCGCCTGACCCACGGTCATGATGCGCGCTTTCAGGCTGCCCTTGGTGACCGCCGGCGGCTCGATGTAGTAGCCTGCCGCCAAACACAAGCGGCAGGCCCGCATTTCCAGTTGGAGTTGGTCAAAACGCGCCTGGCGCTCGGCAAGCTTCAAGCAGCCGGCCCGCCCGTGATCACTTCGCCGCCCAATTTCTCCCAGGTCTGCTGGTAGAGCCTGGCATCTTCTTCAAGGATGGGGCTCTCGCTCAAGATGCGGCCGCCGCAGTCCATATCCTTCAAGGCGCGGAACAATTCCTCCAGCTTGAAGTCAGACTCGGCGATGGTGAGGTGGTTCTTCTCGCCCATCTCCGTATACGCAATGCCGGAGAGGTGGCAGCTCATATTCTTCAGCGCCTCTTTGCCCAGCGCATCGCGGTATTTGCCTAGCACCACCATCCACTCGTCATAGCTGTTCATGCTGCCATCGCCGGCGCGGGCGTGCAGATGGGCAAAGTCCACACACGGCACCACGCCGGGGATCTCTTTGGCCATCTCCAGGTTCTCTTCCAGGGTGCCCAGCTGGCTGGGCTTGCCCATCGTCTCGGGGCGAAGGTTAACCGGGTTGCGGTTACGGCGCAGCTCGGCCACGCAGTCTTGCAGACGCGCCTTAGCCAGCTTCATGGCCTCCTCGGGCGGCTTGCCACTGTAGCTGCCGGGGTGAAAGATGATCTCGGTGGCGCCGGCCAGGTTGCCGTAGTGGGCGGCGTCCATCAGGCGGCGGCGCGCATTCGGCCACTCCTCGAAGGTGGCGTTGAGGTTGATGTAGTACGGCGCGTGCACGCTCAGCAGCACGTCGGAGTCTTTGGCTTGCTGGCGGATGGCGGCGCAGGTTTCCTCGCTGACCCGTACCGACTGCACCCAGCCCAGCTCCAGCGCGCCAAAGCCCATGGCGCGGATATGCTGCACCGCGCCCACGCTGCCGCCGGGCTTCTTCGGCGCCGAGATCGGCGCCCCTACGGTTCCAAATCGAAAGGCCATGCGAGAATTGTAATAGAATGAATCCGCTCAGAAAGGCAACCTATGACCACCCGAGACGAAGCTCTTGCCATTGTGCACGAACATGTAAAGAATGACGGGCTGGTGCGCCACATGCTTAGCGTGGAAACCGCCATGCGCCATTACGCCGCCATGTACGGCGAAGATGCCGAGCTGTGGGGCGTAGCCGGCCTGCTGCACGACTTTGACTGGGAGATCCACCCCAGCCTGGAACAGCACCCGCAAGCCGGCGCCCCGATCCTGCGGGAGCGCGGCGTGCCGGAGGAGATCGTGCAGGCCGTGCTCAGCCACGCCAACCACAGCGGCGTACCGCGTACCACGCGCATGCAAAAGGCGCTGTATGCCTGCGATGAACTGACCGGGCTGATCACCGCCGTGGCGCTGGTGCGGCCCTCACGCTCCATCCTGGATGTGAGCGTGAAGTCGATCAAGAATAAGTGGAAGGACCGCGCCTTTGCCGCCGGCGCCAACCGCGAAGAGATGGAAGACGGCGCCGGCGAGCTGGGCCTGGACCTGTGGGAGCATGCCGGCAACGTGCTGGCCGCCATGCAGGCCAATGCGGCCGAGTTGGGCCTGGTCGGCAATCCACAGGCCGGCGCGGCCAGCTAGCCAGTGGCTTGACAAGCGCCCCCAAAAGCCCGCCTTTGGCGGGCTTTTTGTTATGACTACAGCAATCAGCGCCGCTTCAAAACTGGCACACAACTTGCAAACTTCAGGGGGAATGATGCTGCAATTCGCACTCGCTATGGATTCAAAACACTCGGCATGGATATTGCATGCCAGTTCAACGCGCCAGCAGACCACAGAGGTAATCAAATGAGCATTCTCAGCGGAAAAGGCATGTATTTGTGGATCATCAGCCGCGTCGAAGGGGGCGACCCGGAGCGCATTGCCGATGTGGCCAAAGCGGCCGGGCTGACGCACGTGCTGATCAAGGTGGCTGACCGCAATTACAAATACAACGTGGACAGCAAGGGTTTCGACTATGTGCCAGGGGTGGTTTCTGCTTTGCGTGCCCGCGGCATCCAACCGTGGGGGTGGCAGTACATTTACGGCACGGCCCCGGCCGCCGAGGCGGCAATGGCCATCCAGCGCGTCAAGCAGTTCAACCTGGACGGCTTCGTGGTCAACGCCGAAGTCGAGTTCAAGCAAAAGGGCATGGATGTGCCCGCCCGCCAGTACATGCAGGCGCTGCGGGCCGGCTTGCCCAACACGCCGATCGGCTTCAGCAGCTACCGCTACCCTACGCTGCACCGCCCGCTACCCTTTGAAGTTTTTCTGGAATACAGCGACATCAATTTGCCCCAGGTGTACTGGGTGCAATCGTCCAACCCGGCCCAGCAATTGGAGCGTTCGGTGCGCGAGCACCAGGCGCTCAGCGTCTGGCGCCCGATCGTGCCCACGGGGGCAGCCTACCCGGACGGCAGCTGGAACCCGACGCCGGCCCAGATCAAAGAGTTTTTGCAGGCTTGCAAGGATTCCGGCATCACCGGCGCCAATTTCTGGGAATGGTATTACGCCCGCCGCATCACGGGCATTTGGGATGCGGTCAGCAATTTCTCGTGGCCGGTCAAGCCCGGCCCGGAGCCCGACATCAGCATCCGCCTGCTGGACGCGCTCAACTCACGCGATCCGGTGAAAGTGACCGCGCTGTACACGAAAGCCGGCGTGCATGTGAACGCGCAGCGCACCGTGCAAGGCAACGAAGGCATCCTGCGCTGGTACAACTCGCTGCTGCGCGATACGCTGCCCGGCGCCCGCTTCGAGATCACCGGCTCCTCGACCAAGAACAACTTGCGCATCCTCACCTGGACCGCTACTTCAGAGAAGGGCCGCGTGCTGGACGGCAAAGATTCGTTCGCGATCAAGAACAACAAGATCGCCTATCACTACACCTATTTCACGGTGAAGTAACCAGTGACTAGCGATTTAGTGAACGGTGATGTGGCCTAAGCCCCTCATCACCGTTCACTAATCGCAGTTCACGTATCCCCTGCTTTACAATGTGCCGGTGTTAACCGCCCGTACTCTTTCGGCGCTGGCAGGCTGTTGCCTGTTGGCCGCTTGCTCCCTGCCCACCGGCTCCGCCAGCCTCAGCGCGCCAGCCAGCATCACCCCCAGCCCGTTCGCCCCGCTGGCCGCCACCTACACCCCCAGCGCCAGCCCCTCGCCGCAGGCCAGCAGCACCCCGGCCGAGACGCCTACCCCGGCGCCGCAGCCGGCGGGCTTCACCAGCAGCCTGCTGCGCGCCTGGGTGCAGCCGGCCAGCTACATTGCCGACCAGTGTGACTACTTATCCAAACGCTGGGACCCGCAGGGCAGCCAGCCCGGCACCATCGTAGCGCCGATCATGTATCACAGCATTTTGCGCGGCAACGCCACGCCCTCGCTCTCGCAAGACATCAACGAGGTCACCTTCTATCGCATTGTGGATGTGGCACGCGAACTGGGTTACGAAACCATCACCAGCCAGCAACTGGTGGACTTTTTGCACAACAACGCCCCCATCCCGCCGCGCAGCATGCTGCTCATCCTGGATGACCGCCGGGCCGGCACGGCCAAGGAATACTTCCTACCGCTGTACGAGCAGTACGGCTGGGGCACCACCTTAGGCTGGATCATTGGCGATACTGACCAGCGCACGGGTGAGCACAGCGGCGAAAGCCTGTGGGATTGGGTCGAGCGTCTGAACGACACCGGCGCCTTTGACGTGCAGTCGCATGCCCTCAACCACATCCCGATCGTGGGCGGAGAGAGCGCCGACTTCCTGCGCCGCGAGCTGGGCGACAACATCCCCATCCTGGAGGAGCACTTCGGCCAGCGCCCCGTCGCCCACATCTGGACCGGAGGCAACTTCAGCGCGGCGGGCGTGGCCATGGCCGAGGAGCTGGGCTACCAGATCGCCTTCACGGTGTACTCGCGCGGGCCGATCCAGTTCAACTGGATCCCGCAAGGCGAAGAAGAGCGCGCCGTCGGCAACCCGCTGCTGCTGCTGCCGCGCTATTGGGACAGCGCCGCCGAGCTGAACCTGCGCCAGGCGGCTGAGATCGGTGATGCGGCCCAGCAGTTCGCCCGCCAGAACCATGCGGCCGAAGCCGCATGGTTTGCGCAGAACTGCGGCGGCGAACTGCCGCCGCTGGACGCGGTATTCGACGAGTAGTCTTATGTAGACAAGCAGGCAACTCGAGCCGAATACCCGCTCAGGATGACACAAGGTATGTAAAAAAAAAGCGGCCTGCACAATGTGCAGGCCGCTTTTGGTTTCGCTTATTCCTCGCTGACCGGGGGCAGCGGGTCAGCCGGGGCATCGGGCAGTTGGCCGATGCCATCGGGCAGACCGAAGCCGGGCTCGCCCAGCGATACTTCGCCGAGCGGTCCGCCCAGGGGCGGAGCACCCAAGGGCGCGAGCTCTTCCTTGCGCGGCTCGGGCTGCGGCAGCAGGTGGGCGTTGGCCTCGTGGCCAGTGCCTGCCGGGATCAGCTTGCCGAGGATGACGTTCTCCTTCAAGCCGGTCAGCGGGTCTTCCTGGCCGCCGATGGCTGCACCCGCCAGCACCTTGATGGTGTGCTGGAAGGAAGCCGCCGACAGGAACGAGTCGGTGCTGAGCGAGGCCTTGGTGATGCCCAGCAGCACGTCCACAAACTTGCCAGATTCCTTGCCCTCGGCCAGCAGCGCTTCGTTCTTCTTGCGCAGGTCGAGGCGGTTGACATAGTCACCCGGCAGGTAGCCGGTATCACCCGGCCGGGTGACCTGCACCTTGGACATCATCTTGCGGATGATGACCTCAAAGTGCTTGTCATGGATGTTCTGGCCCTGTGAGCGGTACACCTGCTGCACTTCGGTCAGCAGGTACATGTAGCAGGCTTCACGGCCCTGAATGCGCAGGATCGAGTGCGGGTTCAGCGAACCCTCGGTCAGCGCCTGGCCGGCTTCCACCTTGGCGCCGTTCTGGATGAGCATGCGCGTGGTGTTGGGCACTTCGTACTCCACCGAGTCTTTCTGCTCGTAAGAGACGTAGACCTTGCGATCTTCCACGCGCACCTTGCCGGCGTTCTCAGCCTTCAGCTCTTCTTCCTTCAAGGAAGCGAGCACATCCCCGGCGTTGACCTTGTCACCGTCTTCGACGGCGATGCGGTAGCCCTTGGGCAGTTCGTACTCATCGTGCACCATTTCAGAGTGCAGGATGCGGATGACACGCAGATCGCTGAAGCGCTCAGATTGGGCCACTTCGATGGTACCGCCCAGCTCAGCCACCACCGCTTCACCCTTGGGCTGGCGGCGGGCTTCGAAGAGCTCTTCCACACGCGGCAGACCCGTGGTGATGTCAGACTCGGCCGCCACACCACCGGTGTGGAAGGTGCGCAGCGTCAGCTGCGTACCCGGCTCACCGATGGATTGGGCCGCCACGATGCCGATGGCGGCGCCCAGCGCCACCGCCCGGCCGCGGCCCATGTCCATGCCGTAGCATTTGACGCAGATGCCCTGGTCAGCTTCACAAGTCATCGGCGAGAAGACGTACACATCCTGCACGTTGGCAGCGGTCACACGGCGGGTCTGGTCGTGGTCGAGCAGTTCGCCCTTCTCCACCAGCACTTCGCCGGTCTTGGGGTCCACGATGTTGTGGGCGGCCACGCGGCCAAAGATGCGGCTGCCCAGCGACTGGTCGGCCACATCGTCGGCGGAGCGCATCCAGATGCCTTCGTCGGTGCCACAATCCTCGATCGTGGTGATGACGTCCTGAGCCACATCCACCAGGCGGCGGGTCAGGTAACCGGCGTCTGCCGTACGCAGGGCGGTGTCAGCCAGACCCTTGCGGGAGCCGTGGGTGGAAATGAAGTATTCCAGCGTGGTCAAGCCTTCGCGGAAGTTGGAGCGGATCGGCAGCGGGATGATGCGGCCCGAGGGGTCGGCCATCATGCCACGCATACCCGCCAGCTGCGAGATGGAGCTGAAGCCACCCTTGGTGGCGCCAGAATTGGCCATGGTGGCCAGGTTGCCCTTCTCGTCCATGCTCTTGCGCACGGCAGCCGCCACCGTGTTGGTGGTCTCCTGCCAGATCTCGATCACGCGCTCGTTCTGCTCCTGCTCGGTCAGTAAGCCGCGGCGGAAGTCTTCCTCCACCGCCTGCTCCTTCTCCATGGCAGCCGCCACGATGCCTTCTTTTTCAACCGGGATGGTGATATCCGAAATGGCGATCGTTGTGCCGGAGCGGGTAGCGTACTTGAAGCCAATGTCCTTGACGCGGTCGGCCACATCGGTGGTGCGCTTCTCGTCGCCGGTCACTTCAAGCAGCTCAGCCAGCAGATCCTTGATGCTGCCCTTGTCGATCACTTCGTTGACGAAGCGGATCTCAGGTTCCAGCTCCAGGTTCAGCAGCACGCGGCCCACCGTGGTATCGATGAAGCGCGTCTCGGCTTCGGCCATGCGGTTGCCCTGCTCGTCATACCAGGTTTCCGCACGCAAGCGGATGGGCGAGTGCACTTCCAACTGGCCCAACTGGTAGACCATCACAACTTCGTCCATGTCGCCGAACACGCGCGGCTGTTGCTTGCCGGGCAGCGGGCGGGGTTCCATGGTCAGGTAATACACGCCCAACACCATGTCCTTGGAAGGGCCGATGATCGGCTCGCCGTCGGCCGGCTTGAGCAGGTTCTTGGTGGAGAGCATCAGCTCGCGCGCTTCCCACACCGCTTTCTGCGAAAGCGGCACGTGCACGGCCATCTGGTCACCGTCAAAGTCTGCGTTGAACGCGGTGGTCACCAGCGGGTGCAGCTGGATGGCGCTGCCCTCGATCAGGATCGGCTCAAAGGCCTGGATACCCAGACGATGCAGGGTCGGCGCACGGTTCAAAAGCACCGGGCGCTCCTTGATCACCTCTTCCAGCACCTCGTAGACTTCAGGGCGGTTGCGGTCAATGATGCGCTTGGCGCCCTTCACGTTGGCGGCGTAGTTGTCGCGCACCAGGCGGGAAATGACGAAGGGCTTGTACAGCTCCACCGCCATGCTCTTGGGCAGACCGCACTGGTACAGCTTCAGCTGCGGGCCAACCACGATCACGGAACGGCCGGAGTAGTCTACGCGCTTACCCAACAGGTTGCGGCGGAAGCGGCCCTTCTTGCCCTTGAGCAGATCGCTCAGGGATTTCAGTTCGCGGCGGCCACGGCGCGAGAGCGCCTTGCCGCGCTGCGAGTTATCGATCAGCGAGTCCACCGCTTCCTGCAACATGCGCTTCTCATTGCGCACGATCACGTCCGGCGCGCCCAGCTCCAACAGGCGCTTGAGGCGGTTGTTGCGGTTGATCACGCGGCGGTACAGGTCATTCAGGTCAGAGGTGGCGAAGCGGCCGCCGTCCAGCTGCACCATCGGGCGCAGATCCGGCGGGATGACCGGCAGAACGGTGAGGATCATCCATTCCGGGCGGTTGTGCGAGCGGCGGAAGGCCTCGACCACGCGCAGGCGGTTGGTGGCCTTGCGGCGGCGCTGCTTGCTGCGCGAGGTGCGCAGCTCCTTCCACAGCTCTTCGCTCAGGCGGTCCAGATCCAGACGCTCGAGGATGTCATAGAAGGCCTCGGCGCCCATATCGGCGCGGAACACCTGGCCGTAGCGGGCACGCAGTTCGCGGTAGCGATTCTCGCCCATGAAGGTCATGGGGCGCAGGTCTTCCAGTTCTTCGCGGGTGCGCACCTGGTCTTCATGCTCATTGCTGGAGACTTTGTCGTCCAGCGAGTCACGCAGGTTGCTCATCGCCAATTCGGATTCTGCCTTGGCGCTGGCCTTCTCTACCGCGATGCGTTCAAGCTCGGCGTGCTTCTTCTCGCCGATCTTCTTTTCGTTATCTTCCAGGAATTCTTTGACAACTTCCTGCACGCGGGCGATGTGCTTGTTCTCAACCACTTCGCCGGCCTTCACCAGGTTGCCCTTCAGGGCGCTAAAGGTGATGGCCGCCTTGACGGCGGAGCCCATCTGCTCCTGCAGCTTGGCTTCCACGCGCTGGCCTTCTTTAATGACCGGGTCGATCTTGGCGGCCAGCTCTTCATCGTAGCGGGTTTCAATTTCCTTGGCGCGCTCTTCCAGCTTGCCCAGCTTCTCATCGCGCTGCTGCTTGGCTTCGGCGATCTGAGCGTTGATCTGGGCGGCGTGCTCTTTCTCCGCCGAGCTGATCTCTTCGTCCAGGCGAGCCAGCGCCTTCTGGCGGGCATCCTCATCCACATAGGTCACCACATACTGCGCAAAATACAGCACGCGGTCCAGGTTGCGGCGAGAGATGTCGAGCAGCAGGCCGAGGTAGGAGGGCACGCGGCGGGTATACCAGACGTGCGCCACCGGGGCAGCCAGCGAGATGTGGCCCATGCGCTCACGGCGCACAGACGAACGCGTGACTTCTACGCCACACTTGTCACAGACAATACCCTTGTAGCGAATGTTCTTGTACTTGCCGCAGTAGCACTGCCAGTCACGCGTGGGGCCAAAGATGGCTTCGTCGAACAGGCCATCTTTCTCCGGGCGCAAGCGGCGATAGTTGATCGTTTCGGGCTTGAGCACTTCACCATAGGACCAACTGCGAATGGTCTCAGGTGAGGCCAAGCTAATGCGCAATGCACGCAAACCCTTTGTTTCCATATGTGCGGCCTCCAATGATTCAGATACAGCGAAAAGCGAACTACTGCCCGGTCTGACGTCCTGCGTTCCCCCTTGGCTCGGACCTTTGATCCAGCCAGGCTGGGCAGCGTGCGCTCTGCAGTTTCTTTGTTAATCGAACAATTGTGCTATTTTTGAGACAAACTAAAGCAAGCGCTCAGAGGTATCTCCTCAAGCGCTTGCTTGCTCAAAAGCACTATTCGATTTGTGTTCGTGAAGGATTATACCAACCAAAAATATAGAGTCAAGGCATGCAGGCTAGGAGTCTGTGAGAGGCAACTGACAATAGAAACTGCTGCCCACGCCCAGATCGCTCTCGGCCCACACGTCACCCTTATGGCGCTTAATGATGGAGCGCACAATGTGCAGGCCGGTGCTGGCCGCCTGGCCCTCGCGCCGGTCAAAGATGCGCGGCAGGTCCACCGGGGCAATGCCCGCCCCACTATCCTTGACATGGATGACCACCTCATCTTGCGAATAGCTGGCCCCCACCCGCACCGCCCGCCCGCGCGGGCTGAAACGGATGGCATTGTCCACCAGATAGAACACCGCCCGCTGCAGCAGCATGCGGTCAGCCCGCAGCAGGCGCTCGGCGCCCTCGGCCGGTTCCAGGATCAGCTCGATCTGCTTCTGGCGCGCCTGGGGCGCGGCCTCGTCGAGCACGGTTTGCAGCACCTCGCTCAGCACCAGGTTCTCCGGGCGCAGACCCTCGGCTTCCTGCATGCGGTCACCCGCCAGCAGGCTGGCTGAGAGCCGCGTGATGTGCTCAATGCTGGCATCGATCTTTTGCACATAGCCCTTTTGTTGATCGTTCAACGGCCCCAGCACGCTGAGCATGGAGAGGTAGCCGCTGACCATCTTGAGCGGGTCCTGCAGGTCATGCCCAATCGTGCTCAGCACTTCCAGGCGAGCCGATTCGAGCTTCTTGGATTGGGTCACATCCTGCAGCGTGCACACAAAACCCAGCAGCTCCGGCCCGGCCCATAGCGGGTTGAGCGTGGCCTCATAGGCCGCCTGCTCGATCTGCACCTCGGCGCTGCGCGGCCGCGGGCCAGCGCTGCGCAGCAGACTGAGCAGCGAGCGGTCGGCGATCACGCGCTCAACCGGCATGCCCAGCGTCTGGTCCGCCTTCAAGCGCAGAATGCGCACAGCGGCCGGGTTGGCGAACACCAGGTTCTGGGCCGCATCGAGCATCAGCATGGGCTGCGGGTCGGCCTGCAGCACCGCCTCCAGGCGTTGCTGGCCCAGGCGCGCCTGCAAATACTGGCGCGCATTCGTGGCGGCGGTGGATGCCTGCGCCGCCAGGGTCTCCAAATAGTGCACCGTACCGCTGCCCAGCTCAAAGCGCTGCGGCTGGTCATAGGCCAGCCACAGCGTGCCCAGCTGCTTCTTGCCATCCTTCAACGCGAACGCAGCTACCGAGCCGGGGTACGGCGTGCCTTTGTCCACTTTCAAACGGGCGCGGGCCGGGTTAGATAGCAGCACCTGCTCCTGGCTGCTGGTCAGCGCCAGCATTTGCGGGTCGAGCGCTTCGTAGCGTTCATAGCCTTCGCCCTTACCGAAGCTCAGCCCGCTGCTGCCGTTCTCGCCCAGGAAGACCAAACGCGCCAGCGATGCGCCGCTGGCCAGTGCCGCTTCCAGCAGCGGTTCAATATGGCTGCGTACTTCCAGGCTGGAGGATAAGCCGTGGCTGAGCGCCAGCAGGCGCTGCGTCTCTTCCGTACGCGCCAGCACTGCCCGGCGCATCACTTCAAAAGCAGAGCCCAGCCGCCCGAGCTCATCGCTTCCGGTGACAGACAGCGGGGCGCGCAGATCGCCTGCGGCGATGCGTTGCGTTTCAGCCGCCAGGGTATGCAGCGAAGCGCTGACGTTCTGCAAACTCCTGCGCAGCAGTGCATACGCCACCAGCGCCACCAGCAGCAGCACCCCCAGAATAGGCAGCGCCACGCTGAGCGCCAATTGCTGCGAGAGGCTGGCCGGCCAGCGCGCCACCACGGCCCAGTTGCTGCCCGGCACGGGCTGGTACTGCACCAGCATGCGCGTGCCATCAGCCGCGGCTTCTTCGTACGCCAGCGGGCCGGCGCCGGCTTGCCCGCCATACGGCTGCAAAACCGCCGCGGCGAACGGCGCCATCACGATCTGGCCCTGGGCATCGATCAACAAAGCTTGCGCGCCGAGCGCGTTGATGCTTTGCAAGCTTTGCACCACTGGGCGCGCGAAGGGATTCACTTGCAGGGCGGTGCGCCCCACCAGCACATTGCGCACCTGGCCGTTGCTGTTGCGCACTGCGGCCACGAACACCAACTGAGCCGAGTTCTGCTCGGCGCCGGCCGCTGCCGGCGCGCTCAGGATCTGCAGCGAGACTCCCTGGATCGCCAGCGCGATCGCATCCAGCTCGGCCTGGCTGGGCTGCAAGCGGGCGTATTCGGCCGTGGGCACACCGGCGATCGAGTTGCCGCCGGTATCCAGCAAGCTCAACTGCTCAAAATACGGCGCGCCGCTCAACTGGGCTTGCAACAAGCCACTGGCGCGCTCCGGCGTGGCGTCCGCCAGCCGGGTATCGGCGGCCAGTTGCAATATCAGGTTCTGGCCGGTCTCGAGCACGAATGGCACCGAATCGGCCGCGATCTGCACATTGTTGGTAATGCGGTCAGTGAACAGCTGCTGCGCGCCACGCCCCACCGTCCACCAGGTCAGCGCCCCCATGGCCACAAAAGCCAGCACGGCCAGCGGCCCCAGGGCGAACAGGAAGCGGGCTTCCAGGCTGCGCTCGCTGGGCGCCGGCTGGGCCGGCTCTGCCGCCCGTTCCAGTTGCGGCTGGCGCGCCAGCATGAATTGCAGCAGCAGCGCGCCCAGCAGCAACGGGGCTGCCGCCGCCACCGCCGCCCCAGGCACCCGTGACAGCGCAAAGTCGAAGCTCACCAGCCAACTGGGCGAGACCCAAAACAAGGCCGTGCCAATATACAGGGCAGGGTATAGCAATGAGAGTGCGGCCGCCGCCACCAGCGGCTGGCGCAGCCAGGTGAACAGGGCGGTGCGGTAACGCTGGCTGCGCAAAAAGGCGAAGGCGGCCGCCAGCAAGGCGAACTCCAACGGGGTGAATGGGCTGCGCGTGTCCCAGGCGGCCAGCAGCAGGCCGCCCAAAGCGGCCAGCGCCGTGGCCGCCGGCGCACCGAACCACACCAGCGCCAGCATCCACGGCAGGGCCAGCAGCGGCGCCACCAGGGCGCCGCGGGCTGGCACGCCGAGGGCCGGGATGGGCAGCGCGCCGTCCGCCGGCATGCGCAGCGTGAATATCAAAATCGAGAGGGGCACCGCCAGCACGAGGGCCAGCAGGCGCAGCTGCTGTTTACGCGTCCACAGCACGCCGCGCCCGCCAAGGCGTACGGCCAGCACAACGTTGCCCCCCAGCAGGATCAGCCAGGCCAGCCAGCCCAGCAAGTCTGTGGGCGCAAGAATGCTAAGAAAAGGGAACCACTGCAGAAAAGTGTAGGTCACGTCCCGGTCGTCAGCTGCGCTCGGCGCTCCCGCACCAGATCGAGGGCCTTATCCAGCACCTGCTCGGCCTGCATACCGTCCGATACCAGGGTGATGGCATCTTCGGCGGCGATCAGGGGCGCAATTTCACGGCTGGTGTCGTAGGCGTCACGCTGCTTGAGCGACTCTAGCACTTCAGCATAGCTTACGCTGTCACCGCGCGCCTTCAATTCTTCAAAGCGGCGCTGAGCGCGCTCTTCCTGCGAAGCCGTCAGGAAGATCTTGGGATCGGCCTCTGGCAGCACCACCGTGCCGATGTCGCGCCCGGCCATCACTACGCCGCCGCGCAGCCCGATGCGGCGCTGCTGCTCGGTCAGCGCCGTGCGCACCCCCGGGTACGCCGAGACCTGCGAGACGTGCGCCTCCACATCCGGCGTGCGCAGCTGCCAGGTGCAATCGACATCGTCGAGCAGCACATCGTACAGGCGGCCATCCGCTACGCTGGCAGGCCGCAGGTCAATGTGCACCTGGCGCGCCAGCGCCTCGACGCCGGCCTGGTCATCCACGCTCACGTTGCGCTGCAACGCCGCCAGGGTGACGGCGCGGTACATAGCCCCGGTGTCGAAATACAAATAGCCCAGCGCATCCGCCAGGCTCTTGGCCAGCGTGGATTTGCCGGAGGCTACCGGGCCGTCGATCGCAATGGTGAGTTCTTTGGACATTTAGCGTGTATCTCCACTGGTATTGGACGACAGGTCTTGCGGAAACAAGTCGCTGGCCGCCCAGAGAATGATGTGTTGGTGCAGCTGTGGCGTCTGGCGATACAGCAGCCAGCCGATAGGGCTGGCCGGCGCATGCTGCCAACCCGGCACACTGTTGAGCACAAAGCTCTGGCCGCGGTAGGCGTTGGCCTCGGCTGGCTCGGCCTCCGTCGCCAAAGTGATGATGAGCGGCGCGGCTGTGCTGGCCGGCGTAGCCGGTAGCTCGCGCACCAGCCAGGCCAACGCCGCGCTGGGCACGCGTACATCTACGCTCAGGTCACCCGGCTGGCCGCTCACATACTTGGAGAGGTCGGTCAGGCTGTCTTGCAGCAGGTCCAGCTGGCCGGCGGCCGGGCCAGGCGCCCACAGCTCGGCGCCGCGGGCGGCCGCCGGGTTGGCGGCCCGCGTGGCGCCGGCCAGCGCGAACAATGCGAAGAACAAGCCCAGCGCCCAGGCCAGGCCATGCGTGGCCGCCTGGCCTGACCAGCCGAGGCCGATCAATAAACTAGCCAATGTGCCCAGCGCCACTACGCCGCCGGCGATGAGCAGATACGAGCGGGTCAGCTCCGGCAAAACCTCATTGGCCGGGATGCGCGCCAGCGAGAGCACCAGAAAAGCCAGCAACAGGATCACGAGCAGGGCTTCACCCCAGGCGGCGCGGGTCTCTTCGTGCGGAACAAACAGATAACGAGCGAGCGCCTGCGCGGCCAGCGCCCACAAAGGCGCCAGCGTCCACAGCAGATCGGCCACCTGGCGGCCCGGGTAGACCAGCACCAGCGCCAGAGCCAGCATGGCGAACAAGCTCAGCAACTGGCCGGCGCGGTCCTTATCGCGCCAGGCACGCGCCGCCCCCCACAGGCCGAAGACCAGGGCGGGCAGGCCATAGCCCGCCAGCGCGAACAGCACGCGCAGCGCGCTGACGCCTGAAGGCCGCGCCCAGCCGGCGGCGAATTCTGCCAGCGGCGCGGCGATGTTGCCCAGGCCGGCCGGCGCCTGCAGGAACAGCGTGCCGCCCAACACCAACACCGCCGCGGCGCCGATGGCGGCCGGGCGCCACTGGGCCCCGGTCCCGCGCGCCGCATCCACAAAGAATGCCCACACCAGCAGGAAAGCCAGCACGCCAATATAGACCGTGGGCGCCGCCAGCAATGCCAGGCCGAACAATGCACCCGCCAGCCCGTAGCGCGCCGCGCGCCAGGCGCTCAGCGCCATCAGGCTGGCCGCCACAGCCAGCATGTGACCGGAGGCCAGGCGCGAGACCGCCACCATGCCTGGGTCGAGCGCCAGGCCCAGCGCTAACACCAACGCGGCGCGGCGGCCAAGCACATCCCGCCAGACATAGGGCAGCAGCACCAGCGCCAGCCCAAACACGGCCGGCCACCAACGGGCAATGAATTCGCTGCTGGGCAAAATGGAAAAGAGGAGCGTGGTCAGCAAGGTGTAGCCGGGCTGCGCGCCGATCTCGGCCGCGTCCCCTTGCGCCTGCCAGTAGGCCGGCAGAGCCGCGGCGGCTTCGCCTTCGTTCAACGGCAGGCCGCCCAGGTTGCCGAAGCGCAAGAGCAGCGCCAGAGCGGCGATCGCTAGATACGCTACGGTTTCGAGGGTGAAGGAGGGACGGCGCACCATAACCCGTTCATTATAGTCGGCGCGCACCTAGCCCGACTCGGGTTGATTCTACGGAACTGCGTAAATGCTGACCGAGCCGTTCTGGAACACCAGCGGCAGCCGCGCCTGGAACTTGGCTTCGTTCACCGGATAGGCGGCACGCTCCAGGTCACCCACAATGACGTAGTCGATCGCATAGCGCTGCAAGATCTCGCTGGCCGTCGCCCAGTCTCCGGTGGAATACAAGCTCTCGAGCGCGCCAATGCGCTCGTAATCCACATTGCCGCCGCGCCATTGGCCCTGGTGCCCGGGCCAACCCATCACGCCCTGCATGCCGGTGAAGGTGGCGTAGCGCGCGTAGGCGCTGTAGCTGCCGCCCACCGCTTCGGCCAACACACCGGGCTCAGCCGCCTGCAGCCAGGCGATCGCCTCGCGCGCCTCCGGCGAAAGATGCAGGCTGCCATCCAGCGCCAACGGCTGGTTCGGCGGGCGGCTGGCAATGTCAGCGAAGGCATAGGCCGGGTACACGAAGCCGGCGCCC
Source organism: Anaerolineales bacterium (assembly GCA_019454165.1). Lineage (GTDB taxonomy): Bacteria > Chloroflexota > Anaerolineae > Anaerolineales > UBA11579 > JAMCZK01. The sequence goes on from CP075367.1 coordinate 2,179,740, forward strand.
AGCGCCAACATCAGCAGCGCCGTGGCCGCGACCCGCGCCCCGCGGCGCAGCTCCAGCATCACGACGGACACACCATACGCCGCCACCACGCTCCACAGCAGCCAGGCCTGGTAATAGAACTTGAAGACCGTGTTCATGCGCGTGCCGAACTGGTCACGCAAATAGATGAACTCCGGCGCGGTCACCAACAACGCCGCGATCAGCGCCAGCAGCACCGCAAAGCTGCTGGCCGCCTCGGCGGGCGCCTGCTTGCTGCGGCCCGCTTTGCCGGCCGCGGCCAGCAGGCCGCCAAAGACGCCCAGCAGCCCGATCAGGCTCAGCCAGCCGCCCGGCCCCGCGAACCGGCGCCGCAGCGACTCAGCGAACAGTGAGGCCACATCCGGCGCGCCCAGGTCGCTCAAGATCGCCTGGCCCAGCGGCGTGCCGCTCAGCAGGCCGGCATACAGCCAGGCCAGGGCCAGCGAGCCAAGCCACAGCGCGGCCAAGAAGGCCAGGCTGGCCAGCAGCGCCTTCGGCAAGCCGGCAAAGCCGCGTTGCTTCCACTGCCACAGCGCCCACAGCAGCACCGGGGTCAACAGGGTAGCGAACATGATCCACAAATGCGTGCCGCGGGTTGGCGTCAGCAGGTTGGGCAAGAAGCCGCCCGCTTGCGAGGTGAAACCAATAAAGAACGGGAGGAACAGCACAACGCCCCCCGCTCCCACGAGCAATACCAGTTTTAGAAATTCGTCCAGGCGCGCCCGCGTCCAACCTTCGTGCATTGCCCGCCGCAGCATGTACGCGCCGGCGAACAGGATCGCATAGATGGGCAGATCCCAGATGTTCAAGAAGGCTAGCGCGCCGATCACCAGTGCCGCGAATGCAAGCGATTCTTCTTTCACATGCAGGCCAAGCCACGGTTTCTTGCGCTCACTGCCGCCCAAATAGGTGTTGAACGCAACACTGGTGGCCAGCAACACGAACGGGATCGAGAACACATGCGGATGCAGATCCCCCAGCACGAACGAGAAAGCGGGGAACTCGTCAATGAGCTCCTGCTCCCCGCCGGCGAAGGTGCGGTCATTGATGACGCGCGAGGCGCGCCACCACCACCAGCCGCCGTCAAACAGGCGCGGCGTCCAGCGCGGCTCGCTCAGCGGCGGGTTGACCAGCTCCTTAACATCCAGCCAGGCCCACACAGCCGAGCTACTCTCGCCGGCCGCGTTGGTCTCCCAAAACAAGTGGCGCGCATGCATGATCTCCAGCAGGCCTTCCACGTTGCCCATCACCAGCATCAGCAGCGGGGCCAGCCCGGCCAGCCAGCGCGCCGTGCGCACGATCGCCGGCCTGTGCACCGCCAGCAGGTTGAACACCAGGCCATACGCCGCGGCTGCACCCATGGCGAATACGCTGACCACCCCCAAATTGAAAGCCACCGCTCCAGCCACGCCCAACAGCTTGGCTTGCATGGCGACCATCAGATAGCCAAAGTAATAATAAGAAATGGAGAAACCCGAAAGCCAGGGGTCTTGCGGCGGCATGCTGGGTGACTGCAGGATGGCGTTGATGAACGCCAGCTCCATTGGCTTTTCCGTGCCTTCCACCCGCGGGTAGCTGGCCCGCATCCACAGCATGAACAAGAAGGCGAGCGCAAACACCAGCTCGGTCGCTACGATCTGCGCCCGCTGCTCGCGCAGCCAGGCGCCCAGCGCCCCGGCGGGCTGGCTGCGCCAGGCCCACACGCTGAGCCCGGCCAGTAGCAGCAAGGCGGTCAGCAGCCCGGCGGCGTTGTTGGCCAGCAGGCCAAAACTGCTCAGCAGCCAGAACACAAAGCCCCACAGCAACAGCGCCAGCGGGCGCAGCAAGGCATAGCCGCGCTCCGGCAGCGCCGGCAGCAAACGGTAGGCGATCGGCAGCACCAGCCAGCTCAGGCCGGCCAGCAACGCGTACCAGGCCAGGGCGTTCAGCACGTCACTCATCATTGCGCCAGCACTTCATATACAACCGTATCGCCAATGCGGAAGACCTCGCGCCACAGGCGGCCGTCTTGCGCCTCGAACTTGGCCAGCCCGGCCGCGGTATACACCGCGTGCTCCATCTGCCCCACGACGATGTAACGCACGCCGTACTTCTCCAGCAGGGTCTGCGCTTCACTGATGCTGGTGGTGTCGTAGAACAGGTTCACATCGGCCATGCGCCCCCACACATCATTGCCGGGCACGAATTCGCGCTGCTGGCGTTGGTGGTGGTTCCAACCCAGCACAGCCGGCAGCCCGGTGTTGATGGCGTAGCGCCCGCCCCAACGATACTCGCTGACATAGCCTTCCATGATCACCGGGGAGCCGATGATGTTGTCCTGCATCCAGCGGATGGTCTCGTAATCTTCGCGCAGCGTCAGCACCTGGTCGCGCTCGTAGTACACCGAATACTGCATGTACTCCATGCCGTCCAGGCTGCGCGGCGCATCCTCGGTCATGCGGTCGTTGATCTTGGCAGTCACGCCCAGCAGCATAAACAGCGCACCGCAGGCAACCAGGGCCACGCCGGCCCCCTGCCAGACGCCGCGCCACGCCGCGGTCCAGCGCGCCATCGCCTGCCAGCACCACGCCGCCGCCAGGGCCGCGCTCAGCGCCAGCAGGGTCCAGGCCTGCATGTAGAACTTGAAGACCGTGTTCATGCGTGAGACGTCGCCTTGCAGCACCATCACTTCCACGAACAGGGTCAGGAACACCGCCGTGCCGGTGAGGAACAGCACCACGCGCTTCAGCTCATCCTGGCCGGGCCGCAGGAACAGCAGACCGATCCAGACCAGCAGCGGCACCAGCAGCCAGCCGACGATGACGCCCAGCACGTGCAAGCCGAACATCACCATCAGCACGGCGACGAACGCCATCGCCAGCAGCCACACATACGGCTCCAGCTTGCGCACCGAGGACAGCGGCGTATTCGCCAGCCACTCGCGCGTCTCCCACACCAGCCAGGCCACAATAAAGAATAAGAAGATGCCCCAATGCGTGAAGTACGGGCCGAACTCCACATGGATGCCGTCCCAAATGCGCAGCGAGCTGTAGCCAGTGCGGTACCACCAGCTGAACGGCAGATACGCCAGGTAGCACAGCGCCCCTAAAGCGGCCGGCCCTGCCAGCACCTTCACCACCCGCGGCCATTGCTCGGCCTTGCCCTGCGGCACATAACGCCAGATGGCGTAGCCGGCGGCGATGGCCGCCAGCAGCGCATACACCGGCAGGTCCCAGGTGTTGATCGGGCGCAGGCTGCCGATGACGATGCCGCCGAACACGAAGACCCAGCCGAGCTGCAGCCAGCCGCCCGCGCCGCGCTGCGCCCGCGCCGCCGCCCAGGCCGAACTCAACACTGCGGAGAGCGCCCAGGCCAGCGCCAACAAGGTGACCGGCAGGGCGATCATGTGCGCGTGCAGGTCAGCATACGTAAATGTGAACAACGGGAACTCGGTGATGGGCGCCGACTCGCCCGGCGCGGGGAAGATGCGCGTGGGGTTCCAATACCATTCGCCCAAGCCATACGGCAGCGGCACGCCGGAGATCGAGAGCACAAACCCGCGCAGCATCCACCACAGCCGCGTGAGCAAAGCCACGCCTTCCAGCGCGGCGCCCTCGCCGCCCAGGCGCACATAGCCTTCCAGGATCATTTGCAAATTGCCCAGGTTGCCCAGCAGCACCGTGCCGGCCGCGGCCGCCAGCCCCACCGCCTGCGGCCGAGGGCCGCGCAGCTTGGGCTGGCGTTCCTGCCAGGCCGTCCACACGTTCCAAGCCAGGCTGTAGGCGCCCAGCGCCAGCATGGCGAACAGGCTCGGCAGGATCAGGTTGTAGGCCACCGAGGGCACGATGCCCAATAACTTCACCAGCGAGCCCACCAGTACGAAGCCGTAATAGTAGTAATTGATATAACCGCCCGCGAACCACGGGTCATACGCCGGGAAGCTGCTGCTCTTCAGCACCGCGTTGAAATAGGCAAAGTCCATCGGCTTTTCGCCGCCCTTGGCTGGGTGCCACAGGTCCGGGTTGCCCAGGCGGATGAGCAGCATCAGCACAAAGAATCCCAGGAACACCAGCTCCGTGCGGATGAACATCGAACGCTGGCTCTTCCACTCCGCCTTGATGCCGGCCCACTGCGGGCGGGCGGCCAGCACACCCAACAGGCTGATCATGACCGCGAACACGGCCAGCCAGCCGCGGCTGAAGGCCAATCCCAGCGAGCCGCCCATCCAGCCCATGTAGGCCAGCAGCAGCAAGCCGGCCAGCCGCGCCAAGGGATAGCCACCATCTCGCAAACCGGGCAGCGCCCAGCGCACCAGCGGGTAGGCCAGCACACCCAACGCGCCAAGCGCCACATACCAAACCACCAAACTGACCCACGGCGAGACATTGACCCACGAATCTCGGCTGAACAAGTCTGACCAGGTGCCGCCGGCCTGCTGCTGCTCCAGCCGGTCGGCTGGCAGCATCAGCGTGGGCGGCACGCGGCCCGAGGCTTCCTTGGGCGTCAGGCGGATGGCCTGGTCCACCGGCGCGGCGGCCAGAATGGACGCCACCGCCGCCGGGTCGTACGCGGCCGTCTTGCGGAAGATCAGCACCTTGGTATGGTCATACACCGTGAAGGCTTCTTCAGCCCATTGGTCATTGATCTTCCACGGGCCAAGCTGCGGCGCGTTCTCGAACACCTGCACCAGCTCAAAACCCAGCCGGCCTGCGAACATGCCCGGCTGCGCCTCGGCATAGCACCACTCGACGGTGCGCTCGGCCGGGCAGCCCAGCAGGGCGCGGTAATACTCGATCACCAGCGGGAAGCGCTCCGGAATGCGCGGCAGGCTGCCCCACTGGCGGTTGGACGAAATGAATACGTACTCAGACTGGTCGAGCGTGTTCTGAAAACGCTGCACCTTCTCGGCGTTCTCATCCCAATACATTTCAAAGTTCAGGCCGCCCTGGTAAATGCCGCCGAAACCGTCGTAGCCATCCATGCGCAGCGGCAGGCCATCGTCCCAACTGGTTTCGTTGGCTACCGGGCTGCCCTGCACGATCGCCTGCGTGTCCGAGAGCGCGGTCAGCTGCAAGTAATAGATGATGCCCTGGCTCATGGCGAAGGGCTGCGACAGCCGGAAACTGCCCGCCAACCCGGGCTGCGCGCCCGGCTCGATCGCGAGCTGCATGTCCACCAGCGGCGTCTCGAACTCCGGCGTCAGACCGATCTGCAAACGCAGCGGCACCGGCGCCAGCGCGATCGGCTCCTGCGGGCGCAAGTACAGCACCACCTGGTCGGGAATGCTGCCGGGGGTCAGTACGAATTCCAATTCCAGCGCCGCGCCCATGTTGAGGCTCAGAGGCTCGCTCAGGATGTCCTGCTCCGGCAGCTCAGCGCTCTGCGAATAGCTCAGCGCCACGCGCTCCAGCACTACGCGCCCTTCGCCAGCCGGCAACTGCAAGCTAAGCTGGTACGTCGCCAGCGGGTCGGCGAACGCGGTGCCGCCCACCAGCAGCGGCACAGCCGTGGTCTCGCCCACCGGCAAGCCTTCATAATCGACCACCTGGCCTTGATCGGCGGTCAGGATCTCATTCATCGGCCCGGTGCGCAACGAGAGCGCCGTGACGGCCTGCACGCTCTTGATGTCGATCTGGGTGACCAAGCCTTCCACCCGCGCCGAAAAGCTGGTCAGCAGCGGGGCCACCTGGCGCACGCGGGCGTTATACGGCAGCGAGAGTTGTTGTTTCTGCGCGCCCTGCTCGCCTTCCAGATGCAGGGTCAGCGGGCCGGGGATGTTGTCATAGATCCAGCGCGTGGCTTGCACGCGGGCGTGCGGCTGGCGATAGACCTGCACGAACGCCAGCGACCAGAGCAGGCCGCCAACCACGCCGGCCGCAGCCAGGGCGATGGCCGCCCGGCGCGGCCACGCGGCGCCACGCAGCCAGGCCGCCGGGCGCTTGCCGCGCGTCGCCGCGCTGCCCAGCCGCCACAGTTCGAACACGCCCCACGCGCCCAGGATCGCCAATACCGGATACAGCGGCAGGAAGTAGCGCATCGTGGGGTTGAAGGCGGCCGACTGCCACACAAAATACACAAAGCCCCAGCTCCACAGCACAAAATACGGTTTAAGCCACTCGCCCTTCAGAGCGCGCCAGCCGGCCCACACGAAGCCGGCCCAGGTGGTGACCGCCAGCGGGATGCCCAGCCCCCACTGCACAATATTCTGCAAGCCGAACCACACTGGGCGCCGCGCCCACTGCATCGAGGGCGGCCAGTCGGCGTCGCCGCTCACCTGGGCCGCCAGCTGGCGCATGGTGTCGACCCAGGCCGGGTTGAGCCCAAAGCCCAGGAAGGCATACGGCTGGAAGACCCGGAACGCCAGCAGGCTGACCCCCGCCGCCAGCATCGTGTACAGCACGCCCTTGCCCAGCTGGCTTTCACGCTGCTCGGCTGGCTGGTTGCTGACCCGGATCAGCACCGCCAGCGGCAGCGTGAGGCACACCAGGCCCACGCTGGCCTTGGAAGCCATGGCGCTGCCCAGCGCCACCCCGAACCACACGAAGTCCCAAATATCGAATCGCCCCGCATGCCGCGAGGGCGTGGCCACCCGCACCGCGAAGTACACCGTCAGCAGCGCGAAGAAATTGACAAAGTTGTCCACCGTCCAGAAATGCGATTGCTGGATCGGCATCACCGACAGCGCATAGAAGATCGCCGCCAGCAAACCCACCCGCCGGTCGAACAGCCGCGTCGCCGTCAGGTACACCAGATACAGCACGCCCAGATCGGCCACCGCCGAGAGGGCCCGGCCCACCAGCTGCACCTGGCCGGGCATCTGCAGCCATTCCACCGCGTAGCGCACGATGATGACCGGCAGGTTGCCGTATACAAAGAAGCTGTAGCCAACATTGTTGGGGTTTAGCGGAGATGTGGCCGTGTCGAAATATTCGCCAATGCTGCTCGCCGGCCGCATCGAGGAAACCACCTGGATCAAAAAGCGCTCATCCGGATGCAGCTGCTGGCCATCCCCCCATTCAATGCCGGTGAAGCGCAGCCAGGCCGCGCCGATCAGCACCAGCACCAGGGCGAGCTCATACAACCATTTGAATTGAGGTGTGCGTTTTTGAGGCATGGCTAGTTATCCGCGGCAACCAGATACATCAGAAAATCGCGCGTCGGGGTTTGGCTGGTGAATGTGGTCAGCACGCCCTGCGGGAACAGCTGCTGCAGGGTGCTGGCCGCAAGTGTATCCTCTGGCTTCAGCAGGTACAGCCGCGGGGCCGGCACGTTGGCGGTGTTGGCCAACTGCTCCGGCCACACGGCGTAATCGTGGCCCGGCTTGCCGGCTTCCATCGCCACCAGGCGCGTATCCACCCAGTGCGGGTATCCCACCACCCAGGCGCTCTCCAGCGTGCCGAAGCTATTGGCGTAGTCGGCGATCACCTGGCCCATCTCTCGGCTATTCCATGAGTTGGCCGTATAGTTGCGCGTGTATTCACCAAAGAACAGGCCGTAGTTCAGCAGCGCCACCAAACCCAGCACGCCGATCCCCAGCGCCTGCGCCAGTCGCAAACCCAGCCCGCCGCGCAGGCGGGTGCGGATGCTGTGCAACACCGCGTCCAGCGCAAGCGCGCACAGCAGGAACGCCGGGATCCACGCCGCGCTGGCGCGGTTCATGGCCGGGTTCTCCTCGGGGAAGGCCAGCGAAAGCGTCGAGGGCAGCATCAGCAGCGGGATGCTCACGAGCAGGAACAGATCCTGCCAATGGCGGTGGCGCACATAGCGCATCACCGCCAGGCACACACCCAGCAGCAACAGCGCGCCGCTCAGCGGGTCGAAGGCGGGCTTGCGCACCGTGCCCACGACCCACAGCGTGCCGCCCGAATAGTTGAACAGCCCCAGCCCCTTGACCACATTACTGGCGAAGATGCCCGCCGGCGCGGCGGGATACTCGCGCTCGGCTTCGCCGAGCCGCGTCATCACGCGCTGGTTGACCAGCGCCGGGTTGTCGATGGCGAAGCGCAGCAAGGGCGTGGTCGCCAGGATGGCGACCACCGCCAGCAGCACCGCGCCCAGCACAGCCTGGCTGCGCGCCTGGGCGCTGCTGCGATGCAGCAGGAAGATGCCCACCGCCGCGGCGGCCACCAGGGGCATGATGCGGAAGGCAGTGTAGCCGTTCAACCCGATGCCCATGAACAGCCCCGCCAGCAGGAAGTCGTTCAGGCTGCTGCGGCGCAAGCCGCGCAGCAAGTAATACAGCGTCGGCGCGGCCAGCGCCGCATACAGGCCAAAGTTCAAGCCCAGGCGTGAGAGCACGTTGGGCCAATACGCCAGTCCCGTAAATAGCAGGGCAAACAAGCCCACCCAGCGGCCGCCCAGCTCTTTGCCCAGCAAGTACATGTATGCGAGCGAAGCGAACGCGACCAGCGCGCTGCTGAGCTTGAGGGTCAGGAAGCTGGCGCCGGTGCCGAACAGGTTCGCGACCCAAGCGGCCAGATAGAACGGCAGCGGTTCGCGGCCGGTGTTGCGCTCAAAAAAGATGGATGTCTTGCCGTTCTGAACATCGAGCACATCCATCAGCATTTCGGCATGGTCGCTCACCATCTCGGGCGGCGTGACGCTCAGCTGATGAAAGCGGAAGAACGCGATCAGGCCGAAGGCCAGCAGCACCAGCAGGCTCCAGCGCGAGAGCGTGATCTTGAACTCCGGCTGGGCCAGCCAACCGGCAGCCCGGCTGCGCAGGCTGGCCGCCTTGGCGGCCGGCCGCGGCTGCCAGAACGCGTACAGCACGCTGCCCACCGCGCCCAGCCAGCAGGCCACGTTGAGCAAGTTGAGCTGGTTATTGCCGCTCAGCAGGAAGGCCAGCACGAACAACACGCCGGCGGCCAGCAGCGGCGTGCGCCGGAAGACGGCCACGCCTTTGTGCTCATCGGCAGGCGTCAGTTGCGGCAGGCTCCACTCGCCTTCCACATAGGCCCAGGCGGCCAACCCCGCCGCCAGCAGCAGCACGCTGGCCGCCAAGGCCCAGGCGCCTCCACCGGATGACGCCAGCAGCACCTGGCCTACAAAGAACAGCCCGAACGCGCCGACGCTGCGCCAAGGCACCTGCGCCAGCGTGAACGCTGGCGCAGCTCGCTTGGCGCGCGGGCGGGCAGTGGCCGCGGCCGGTTTGCCAGCCGCCCGCACCCGGCTGCGGCCGCTGCGCGGCAGCGGCGGCACCGCCGGCGCCTTTTGCCCGCTCAGCAAGGCTTTCAGATAATCGAGAACACTGGGTTCTGGCATAGAGGTGGCCTGTTCAAGGCCAGGTTGATTTTATCGTAGGGCGCATACCGCGCAGCGGATGTAAGGGATTAATTAGCTGGGGTTAGGGGGGCTTGGCTTAGCTCACTCATCCCGCAATTCGCAGGTGGGTCGAGAGTATCCTGGTTTTGTCCCTGTCGCTAGTCTGCAACGCGGGTCTCACTGAAGCCTAGCGAGAATTGCAAATACCACGCATACAGTCTGGAGGGGTTCTGCGCTGCTCCGCAGCGCAGGGGGAACTGCTAACACGAAGTGTAATCCCCCTAAGCGGGGTCACAGGGGCAGAGCCCCTGAAAAGGAAAATGTCTTCAAGTCCTCGTATAAAGAAGTTTATTTGTAGCCTCACCGCCGCCGGGCTACATACCAGGTGTACGTGCCCTCAGGGTCGGCGCCGTGGTCCGCGTGGGCCGCGAAGACGCGCTCAGTCAGGCCCAGGTTGGCGCGCGCCGGCCACAGCACCCAGCGGCCGAACAGCTTGCGGGCCACATAGCTCGGCAGGCCAAAGTAGTGGCCCCACTCCAACGCATGCAATGCAACCGGCGGGAAGTAGTGCCACCACGCCTCCACATCAAAGCCGGCCTCATCCAGCCGCGCCGCCCACTCCTCCGGCGAGAGCATATTCACATGCCGCGAGATGCGCGTGAACAGGCGTACATAGCCATCCGCCAAACCCTTCAAGCCCAGTTTGCGCAGCCAGTTGGCGATCGAGAGATTGTGCGGCCAGCGATGGTTCGGCACGCAGAACAGGAACAAGCCGCCCTTGCGCACCAGGCGGCCGGTCTCGTTCAGCACTTCTTGCAAATTGGGGATGTGCTCCAGCACGGAGTTGCTCAGCGCGCTGGCAAAGTGGCCGCCCGCCAGCGGGGTGCGGTGGCCCAGGGCCTGCACCAGCCCGGTGTATGCGCCCCACGTCTTGGCTTCCTGCAGCGAAACGAAAGCCGGGTCCAGCCCCACATCCAGCTTGCGCTCAAACACCTGGCTGGCAAAATGGCCGTCACCGCAGCCGAGGTCATATACCGGCGCGGCCAACTCAAAGTCCTTGTAAAAATCCGCCTCAACCGCCCGCAATAGCGCCCGGAAGTACGGCAGCGCCTGCAGCTGCACCCGCCAATGTGGGTTTGTGCCTTCGCGACGCACAGCAGATGTTTGCGGCGGAAGGCTCATTTGCCCACCTCACGCGCGATCTCTTCGAACAGGGTTTCATGCCGCGCCGCGCAGGTCTGCGGGCTGAACTCAGCGCGCAGTGCGTCCGTATCGCCGCGGTACGTGCCCGGGTTGGACAACACTTCGATCATGTTGGCGGCCAGCGCGTCCGCATCCCCCACCGGCGAGACCAGGCCCATGCCGCTCATGCGCACCGGCTGGCGCACGCCGGGCAGCGCCGAAGCGACCACCGGTTTGCCGCTCATCATGGCTTCGATCTGCACAAAGCCAAAGGTCTCGGTCGAGTTGGTGCTCGGCACCACCAGCAGGTCCAGCCCCTGATAGAACGAGGGCATGTCCTTCATCGGCAAGGTGCCGAGGAATTTCCACTGGCCGGCCTTCTCGTACTCGGCGATCAGCGGGAACAGGCGCTGGGCGTACTCTTCCTCACCCAGCACGTCCTTATACTGGCCGGCGAACCATACCTGGGCATCCGGGAACTTCTCCAAAACCTTGGGCAGCGCCTGCAGCAAAACTTCCACGCCCTTCTCGGCCGCGAACCGCGTCGCCATGGCGATCACTGGCCGCCGGCCGGCGGGGTTGTGGGCGGCCGCAAACGCGGCCGCCGCCCCCGCATCCGCCGGCGGCAGCTCCACCGCCGGTGAGATCACGCGCACCTTGTGCGCAAAACGGCGCAGGTACGGCGAATGGCTGGCAAAGTCCTCTGTATATGAAGAGATGCGGTGCGTGAAGCGGGCAGCCATATCGTTCATGAAGTTGATGACGAAGTTGACGAAGCGGTTAAACAAGCCTGACGACAGGATCAGGTCCGAGTGATAAATGATGACGGTTGGCTTCTTCAGCAGCCAGCCGCGGATCGCCAGGCCGGCCGCATCGAACTGCGGCAGATGCAGCAGGAGCGCATCATGCTTGCGGGTCTCCTGCCAGGCCACCCGGCCCAGGCTGGGCATGATCACGCCCTTGCTGATGCGCAGCGCCACCGGCACCCGCCGAATGCGCACGCCATCCTGCACCTCTTCCAGCGGCAGCTCCTTCTCGAACTGCGAGGTCAGCACAGTCACCTCATGCCCGCGCTGCACCAGCGCCTTGGCCAGCCGCTCGGCGTAGATGGTCAGCCCGCTGGTATGCGGGCGGTAATAGGTCAATACCGTCAGGATACGCACGGCGTCAGTTTATCGCAGAACAGGTGAGAGCAAGAAGAATAACCACAAAGACACAAAGGACACAAAGTTCTTCCTTAGAAATTCTTTGTGCTCTTTGTGTCTTTGTGGTGAAGAAACCTAATCAAAAAGCTCGCGGTGCGCCTGCACCCAGGCCACCAACTCCGCCGTGCCCTGCTCCACCCCCACCTTCGGCTTCCAACCCAGCGCCTTCTTCGCCTTGCGGATGTCGCTGATATACACCTTCTGGTCGCCCGGGCGGGTCGGCCCGTAGCTCACCGGGATCTTGCACCCCAGCAGTTGCTCCAGCAGCGGGCCGCATTCCTTCCATATAGACAGCGTGAAGTCCGGCCCGCCGCCAATATTGAACGCCTCGCCCGCCACCTTCTTCTGCTTGGCGATCGCCGCGTCGTAGGCGGCGATCAAGTCGCTCACATGCAGCATGTCGCGCACTTGCTTGCCGTCGCCGTAGATGCTGATCGGCTTGCCCAGCACCGCCGCGATCACGAACCACGCCAGCCAGCCCTGGTCCTCCACGCCGAACTGGCGCGGGCCATAGATACAACTCTGGCGGAACACCACCGAGGGGATGCCGTAGATGCGCGCATAATCGCGCACATACTGCTCGGCCGCGCCCTTCGAGCAGCCATACGGGGAGTGAAAGTCCAACTGCTGCGTCTCGGGCAGGCCGTGCGGCAGCTTGGCGTAGCGATAGCGCGTCTTTTGCGCCACCAGGCGGTGCTCCAGCATCTCGCCGTAGACCTTATTGGTCGATGAATAAATAATGAAGGGCTTATGGCCGGCCTGGCGGGCTGCTTCCAGCACATTGAACGTGCCCAGCGCATTAATTTCAAAATCGGTGCGAGGGTCGGTCACCGAAGAGGTCACCGCCACCTGCCCTGCCAGATGCACGATCACATCGGCATTGGCCACTGGCTCGTGCAGCGCACCGGCCGTGCGCACATCCCCCACCACCAGATCGAACGATTCCGCGCCGTGGCTCTCACGCAGCCAGGCCAGGTTGCGCTCGGCCCCCTTGCGCGAGAGATTATCGAAGATAACCACGCGCTCGCCGCGGCCCAGCAGGGCATTGGCGTAATTCGAGCCAATGAACCCCGCGCCGCCGGTCAATAGATACGTTTTCTTTGCCATAGTTAAGCCTGCCGGTTGAGCAGCTTGCGGTAGATCCCACCCAGGGATTCGCCCTGCTGCCAGAAGCCAATAATGCCAAGGATTCCGGTAACTGCAAAGTAGGTCAGATGGCCCACCACCGCAAACGCCAGCGCCACCGCCGGGTCGGCATTGAAGAAGCTCAACGCGCCCACCAGCACACCTTCGAACACGCCGATGTACCCCGGTGAAGATGGCAGCGCCACGCCCAGGGAGGCCACGCCAACACTGAAGAAGCCCCACAGCCATTCCGCCAGCGGGAAGAATGCCCGCATCAGCACAAAATACCAGGCCACGTTGAACAGCCAGGTCAGCAGCATCCAGAACAAGACCCGCCCAAAGCGCTTGCCATCCTGCAACACAGACAGCCCCTGCGTGAACGAGCTGGCTTTGTCCACCAGCCACGCGCGCAGCTTGGGCCAGCGCCCAGTCAGCCGCTCCATCAGCTTCGGAACCTGCTTGGGATTATTGGCCATCCAGAACAACAACACGAAGCCGACTGCCACCAACCCCAGCGATATATACGCCGCGGTACGCGCCCAATCCGCCCCCACCACCAACGGCAGCGTGAACAGCAAGATGCCCGCCGCCAGCCCAAGATCGAACACGCGCTCCACCACCACGGTGGATAGCGCTTCCCAGAAGCCCATCTTGGCGCGGTTGCTGATCAGCAGCGCCCGCCCCAGCTCGCCCAGGCGGAAGGGCAATACATTGTTAAGCAAATAGGCCTGGTTCAGTACCAGAAAGCTGTCTTTGAACGAGGCCCGCTCTTGCAAAATAGTGCGCCAGGCGATGGTACGCGTCGTCAGCGTGCCGAGAAAGAACACCAGCACCAGCGGGAACCAACTGAAGTCCGCAATTCGCAACGCTGGCCCCAGTTGCTCCATATCAATGAAGTAGAACAGGCCCACCACGGCCGCCACGGTAACCAGCAGGCCGGGCAGCAAACGCAACAAGGTGTTCGAGCCGGCGGGCTTAGTTTTTGTCATCGCTCAGGCGCAGCACGGCCAGGAAAGCCTCTTGGGGGATCTCAACGCTGCCCACCATCTTCATGCGCTTCTTGCCCTTCTTTTGCTTTTCCAGCAACTTGCGCTTGCGCGTAATATCGCCGCCATAGCACTTGGCCAGCACGTCTTTGCGCATTGCCTGCACGTTGGCGCGTGAGATGACCCGCCCCTGCGAGACTGCCTGGATCGGCACCACGAACATCTGGCGCGGGATCAGGTCTTTCAGCTTGGTGATCACCGCCTGGCCCTTATGAAAGGCCGAGTCCTTGTGCACGATGGTGGTGAACGCATCCACCGACTCGTAGTTCACATGGATCTCGAGCTTGACCAGCTTGTCAGCCCGGTATTCCTTGAACTGGTAATCCAGCGAGGCATAGCCGCGCGTCACAGACTTGAGCTGGTCAAAGAAGTCAATAATGATCTCGGCCAGCGGAATTTCAAAGTTGAGTTGCACGCGGTCTTTGCCCTGGTGGTCCTGCCCGGTAAAGATGCCGCGGCGGCGCTTCACCATCTCCATCACCGGGCCGTAGTACGCGGTGGGCGTGAATATCTGGATGTCCATCCACGGCTCGCGCACCTCGGCGATCTCGCCCTCGTTCGGCAACTCGGCCGGCGAGTCGATCCGCAGGGTCTCGCCTGACTGCAGCACCACCTCATACGCCACCGAGGGCGCCGTGACGATAATGTCGAGGTCGTACTCTCGCTCCAGGCGCTCCTGCACGATCTCCATATGGAACATGCCCAGGAAGCCGCAGCGGAAGCCGAAGTTCAACGCCTGCGAGGTCTCTGGCTCATACACCAATGACGCGTCGTTGAGCTGCAACTTCTCCAGCGCCTCTTTAAGCTCCTGGTAGTCGTCGCCCTCCACCGGATAGATGCCGGCGAACACCATCGACTTGACCTGGCGGTAGCCCGGCAGCGCTTCGGCTGCCGGCTCCGCCTTACTGGTCAGCGTGTCGCCCACGCGGCACTCCGAAACCGACTTGAAGCCGGTCGCCACATAGCCCACCTCGCCGGTGTTCAGGCTGGCGCCCGCCGTCAGCCGCGGCATGAAGCTGCCCACTTCGATCGGCTTGAACTCCGCGCCGGTGGCCATCAGGCGCAGGGTTTCGTCGCCCGCCACCTTGCCGTCCACAATGCGCACGTACGCCACGACGCCCTTGTAGGTGTCGTAGTGCGAGTCAAAGATCAGGGCGCGCAGCGGCGCATCCGGGTTGCCTTTCGGCGGCGGCACGCGTTGCACCACCGCTTCCAGCACGGCTTCCACGTTCAAGCCAGACTTGGCCGAGATCTGTAGCACTTCCTCGGCGGGCACGCCCAGCAGTTCCACGATCTCCGCCGTCACGCGCTCGGCGTCGGCCGCCGGCATATCGATCTTATTAATGACCGGGATGATCTCAAGGTCAGAGCCCAGCGCCAGATACAGGTTGGCCAGGGTCTGCGCTTGCACGCCCTGGCTGGCGTCCACGATCAGCACAGCGCCTTCGCACGCTTCCAGCGCCCGGCTGACCTCATAGCCGAAGTCCACATGGCCCGGGGTATCGATCAGGTGCAGCTCGTACTCCTGGCCGTCCTTGGCCTTGTACTGCATGCGCACGGCCGAGGCCTTGATCGTGACGCCCTTCTCGCGCTCCAGGTCCATGCTGTCCAACACCTGGGCCTGCATGTCGCGCGCCGACACCGTGCCGGTCAGCTGCAGCAGCCGGTCTGCGAGGGTGGACTTGCCATGGTCAATATGGGCAATGATGCAAAAATTGCGGATATGTTGCATAGAGCGCAAAGTATAACTGAGCGAAGGTTCAGCGCGACGGCAGGAGTGTTAGCGTAAGCGAAGGCTAGCGCGCAAGCCGCGCCAGCGTCTTCTCGCTGGTGATCTCGCGCAGCACGTCCGCCGCCACCCAGCGCGCCGCCCGCGCCCCGGGCGCAGAGCCGCTGGCGCCGGCCGCACGGGCGATCCGCCTGGCGGACGCGGCCGTCTGCTTATTCAAAAACTTGCTGCGTTTGCCCAGCTGGCGCAGTGCCCAGCTGCTGGCCTTCTTCACAAAGTTGCGCTCATCATCCGCCACCGCTTCGATGGCCGCGAAGAAGCCCACGAAGGTTTCCTCGGGCTCCTGTTTGCGGTGCACTGCCAGCCAGGCCATCATCGCCAGCCCGGCCCGCCGCACGAACTCGCGCTTCGAGCGCGTCCATTCATACGCCTTGTCGAACGCATACGGCGTCGGCTCGAACAGATGGCCGGTCACCGTATCGCAAATATCCCATGAATGAAAATCGCGCACCCAGGCATCCATCTGCTTTCGGGTGACCCGCTTCGGGTCATCCACGAAGGCGGCCAGCAGCCGCGCCTCGTGATAGCCGCTTTCCCACAGCTCCAGCGCTAGCGCATGGTCCTTGCGGTGCTGCTTGGCGATGGCATGCAGCGCCGGGTGCGGCACGCCGAACGCCTTCTCGGTGGCGATGCCAAACCGCGCCATCCCCGCCAGATTCTTGTCCGTCCCCAACGATCTAAGTTGCTTGATGATGGCTTTAGATGTAGCGCTCATTGGTTTTATCCACAGATAAACACGGATTTGTCTTTATCTGCGTTCATCTGTGTTTATCTGTGGACTATCTTGTTAAGCAGCTGTCGAATCTTTCTTTGTGCCCTTTGTGTCTTTGTGGTTAAGCTTTTTTACCGCGTTCATCTGCGCCCATCTGCGGCTAAGCCTTACACCCCGGCCAGCACCGCCGGCCGCTCGGCCCGCCAGGCCTCGTGTTCGGTCGCGGCCTCGAAGGCCCGCGCCGCACGCAGCAGCGTCGTCTCGGAGAAGTCTGGCCCGATCAGCTGCACGCCGATCGGCAGGCGTGCGCTGTCCAGCCCGGCTGGCAGCGAGATCGCCGGCACGCCAGCGTGGTTGGCCGGCACGGTCAGCTGGTCGGCGTACTGCATCAGCACCGAATCGCCGTACACATCACCCACCGGAAAAGCCGGCGTCGGCGTGGTCGCCGTCAGCAGCGCGTCCAGCTTGTGCGCCCCGTCGCCGTCGAACGCGGCGTCAAAGTCACCACGAATGAGCGAGCGCACTTGCAGGGCGCGGCGGTAATACTGCTCGCTGTACTGCGCCGCGCTCACATACATACCCATCAAAATACGCAGCTTGGGCTGCGGGCCGAAGCCCTCCGCCCGCGTCTTGCGGTATAGGTCGCGCAGATCCTTCGGCTTGAGCGCCGTGCGGTGGCCGTACTTGACGCCATCGAAGCGGTGCAAATTGGAGGCGGCTTCGACGCGCGAGATCACAAAATAAGCCGGGATGCCGTAACGCGTGTGCGCCATCGGCACACCTTCCACGATCCGCGCCCCGGCATCCGAGAGCTTGTCGGCCGCCCGCAGCACCGCATCGGCAATCTCTTTGGGCAGCGGCTGGCTCTCCATCTCACCCGTCTCATGGTTGAAGAACGTGATCTTGTCGTAGTCCGGCGAGAGGCCGATGCGCATACCCTTGACGCCCTCTTCCAGCCCGGCGGTGTAATCCGGCACCGGCGTGGCCGCCGCGGTGCTGTCGTGCGCATCCGGCCCGGCGATGACGTTCAGCATCATCGCCGCATCCCGCACCGTGCGCGCCACCGGCCCGGGGCAATCCAGCGAGGAGCCGAACGCGATCAGCCCATAGCGCGAGACGCGCCCATAGGTCGGCTTCATCCCCACCACGCCGCAGAATGCGGCGGGCTGGCGGATGGAGCCGGCCGTGTCCGTGCCCAGCGACAGCGCGCCCTCGCCGGCGGCTACCGCGGCGGCGCTGCCGCCGCTGCTGCCGCCCGGCACGCGGGTCGGGTCCCACGGGTTACGCGGGGCCGGCTGGTACGCCGACGACTCGTTCGACGAGCCATAGGTGAATTCATCCAGATTAACCTTGCCCAGCATCACCGCCCCGGCGGCGTTCATGCGCGCCACGGGGGTGGCAGTGTATGGGGCTACGAAATTCGAGAGAATGCGTGAAGCGGCTGTGCTGAGCACATCCTTGACCGCAAAAATATCCTTGACGGTATACGGCACGCCCGCCAGCGGCCCGGGCACCTCGCCCTTGGCCAGGCGCGCATCCACGGCCTGGGCCTGCGCACGCGCCTGCTCCTCGCTGACGGTGATGAAGGCATGCACCTTCTCGACTTCATCCCGCGGCCCGTCCAGGCGGCCGGGTTCGCCATCCACAGCACGGATGCGCTCCAGCGCTGCTTCGGTCGCCTCCACGGCAGACACTTCCTTCTTTCGGATCAGTTCAGCAAGCTGGTGGGCAGACAGATCAGCTAAGTGCGTGCTCAATCCAACTCCTCGTGCGGGATACCCGGCACCACAAAGTAGTCCTCGCTGGTCTGCGGCGCGCCGGTCTTGATGCCGGCGGCCTCCGGCGCCAGCGCCGCGGCGTCCTTGCGCAGCGGGGCACGCACATCCGGCGGGAACGGCACGCCGTGCGCGGCGGGCGGCGTGCCCTCCGGGATGGGGATGGCCGCCAGTTCCTCGATGGATTTCAGTTGCTTGTTGAGCTGGTCACGCAGATACTCGGCTTCTTCCGCCGTCAGTTCCAGGGCGGCCAGTTCTACGAGATGGTTGAAGAGTTCAGGGGAGATCTGATCGGGCATTTTGCACGCTCCGCGGGCAGTATACCATCCGAGGTCCGGCCAGCCCGCGATGCTATAATCACCAGGCAGCGCTCAATAATGCATCACGAATGTGATCATGGCGCTGCCACCACTCCACCTTCCATCTACGGAGGCTTCCCGCATGGCCCTCACCCCCAGCTACATCACCGAAGAGCACGAGATGCTGCGCCAGGCAGCCCGCGATTTCGCCCAGAAAGAGATCGCGCCCATCGCCGCTGAACACGACGAGAGCGGCGAGTTCCCTCTGGCCACCATTCGCAAGATGGGCCAGATGGGCTTCATGGGCATCGAAGTGCCGGAGGACTACGGTGGCGCAGGCATGGACACGCTGGCCTATGTGCTCGCCCTGGAGGAGATCTGCAAGGCGGATGCCGCCCACGGCACGGTGATGTCGGTCAACAACTCGCTCTTCTGCCACGGCATCATGAAGTTTGGCACCGAGGAGCAGAAGCAGAAATACGTGCGCGGCGTAGCCACCGGCGAGAAGATCGGCGCCTATTCGCTCACCGAGCCCATGTCCGGCTCAGATGCCGCCACCATGCGCAGCCGCGCCGTCAAAGATGGCGACCATTACGTCATCAATGGCCGCAAGAGCTGGGTCACCAGCGCCCCGGTGGCCGACTACATATTGCTCTTCACCATGACCGATCCCGACAAAGGCGCCAAGGGCATCAGCGCCTTCCTCATCGATACTGACCAGCCCGGGTTCACCCGCGGCAAGGCTGAGCCCAAGCTTGGCATCCGCGCTTCGGCCACCAGCGAGATCGTCTTCGATAACTACCGCGCCCCCGCCGGCAGCCTGCTGGGCAGCGAGGGCGATGGCTTCAAGATCGCCATGACCGTGCTGGATGCCGGCCGAATCGGCATCGCCTCGCAGGCGCTCGGCATCGCCGAGGCCGCCTACGAGGCCAGCGTCAGTTACGTGCGCGAGCGCGAAGCCTTCGGCGCCAAGATCGGCGAGTTCCAGGGCACCAGCTTCAAGATCGCCGACATGAAGACCCGCATCGAGGCCGCCCGCGGCCTCATCCACACCGCCGCCCTGGCCAAAGAGCACAGCAAAGACAGCGGCGAGCGTTACACCCTCGAAGCCTCGATGGCCAAGCTGTTCGCCTCCGAGACCGCCATGTTCTGCGCCCACCACGCCGTGCAGATCCACGGCGGCATGGGCTACAGCAAAGAGCTGCCGGTCGAGCGCTACTTCCGTGACGCCAAGATCACCGAGATCTACGAGGGCACCAGCGAGATCCAGCGCATGGTCATTGCCCGCATGGAGACCGGCCTGCGCTAAAAACGCCATGCAGCCCCGCTCCTGGCTTCTCGTCGTCTGGCTGCTGGCCGCCTGCTCTGCGCAGCCAGCGCCCACGCCAGCCGACTCCACTGCGCCGGCGCCTGCCATCCTGAAAGGCTATGGCATCTCGCCCCTCGGCTTTCCGGGCGATTTTAGCCAATACCCCCAGTTCCTCGCAGAAGTGGCCAGCCTGCCTAACGGCGCGGTCATGTTCAACGGCGCCTGGCGTGATGCAGCCGCCAGCAGCGGCCAGCCGCCCCAGGCCGCCCTGGGCCTGATGCAGGCGGCCACCCAATACGGCTTTACCCCCATCATCGTATTTGGCTGGCGCAGCAGCGCCACTCAACTGCATCTGGATGTGCCCGCCAACCCCGCCCCAGACTGGAGCAATCTGGAAGCCCGCGCCCTATTCCTCCAAATGCTGGTGGAGTTTGCGGCTGAGCACCACCCTCCCTATCTGTTCCTCGGCAATGAGAATGATTACTATTACATCGCCCAGCCGCAGGACTATATGCGCTGGATCGAGTTCTACGACCAGGCCTATGACGCCATCAAGGCCGTTTCGCCCGCTACCCAGGTTGGCCCCATCTTCCAGTACGAACGCCTGGCCGGCCTCGGCACGCTCAACGGATGGGATCAAGCCCACTGGGGCGCGCTGGATGCCCACGATCCCACCAGGCTGGACATTCTGGGCATCACGCTCTACCCCTGGTTCAGCGCCGCCACGCCGGAGGAGCTGCCAGATGATTACCTGACCCAGCTGTTACAGCACGCAGGCGCCACACCCATCGCCATCACTGAAACCGGCTGGCCCGCCGAGACCCCCGGGCTTCAGGCGCCCTGGCACGCCAGCCCGGAGTCCCAGCTGCGCTATGTGGATGCCCTGGCGCGCATCACCCGCCCGGTTGATCTGCGCATCCTCAACTGGTTGTTCATCAACCCCATCAACGCCAGCCCAGACTCTCTAGAAGTTCAGCTCTTCGGCAGCATCTCCCTGCGTGACCAGGCTGGCGAGCCGCGTCCCGTCTATCAAACCTGGGTGAATTTCCTGCCCTAAGCGCTGCTCAGCCCTATTCCCCAGGCCACACCAGGTGTGCACCCAAAACCTCTGTGGGAGGTAAAAAGTACACGCTCTCGGAGGATACGGAATATTCATACAGTATTTCTGCTGTAGCCAGATCCACTACCACGGCGCTTTCCACTAGATAAACATAGTCTTCAGGTTGCGTAAATCGAAAACCCACAAAAGCAGTTCCATCCGGGCTGACGGCTACGGGCAGCACGTCTGGCAACGTATTGGTCACCTCGCCTTCCACCACTGTGAAAGGCAGTTCACCCGCAGGGCTCCAGGCGGAGTAAAGCTGCAACCGGGAGTCTTGATAATCAGGTCCTGCTGCGCTCTCCAGCACAAACAGCAGATAGTCTCCTCGCTGCCACAGTGGGAACAGCTTGGCTACCTCCGGGTTATAGGTCTCCTGTGTCAGCGAGCGTTCCGTCTGGAAGGTGGCCACATGCGCCAGCAACTCCACCGTCCCGCTATCAATAAGGTCGTAGTAATACCGGCCGGCGCTGCGCTGGGAAGACTGGTAGTCGCGCACCTGGCCCAGTTCCGGATGTACGCATAAATACCAGCACGCAGGGGAGTTAAAGTCTGGCTTAAGACCTTCGTGTGTGAGTGAGACCTCGAGTGCTTCATACCTGGGGCTGGGCCAAACCGTCTCCTGGCCTGTAGTCAGGTCGTAGGTAGCACGCAAATTGCCGCTTACGTAACTCACAATGTCTTCTGTGCTCGACCAGTTAACAACGCGAGCATCAGCAACATGCGTGAGGTCGCCGGTTTCCAGACTGTACGCCCACAGCGAGTTTAGACCGGCATTGTGCGTTTGGAAGTTCAGCCATTGCTGGCTGGGCGACCATACCGCCTGCCCCAGAGTACCCTCTGCGGTCACTTGCGCGGAGAGGTCAATGGCGCGGCTCTCCCCGCTTTCCAGGTCATAGATCATGCCTGCCCTGCCAAGATTGACAGAATTGAACAGCATGCGGCCATCCGGAGAGAGCGCCATTCTCCACGAGTCTTCTACGGGAATGGTGGCCACAACGTCCTCGCTCCCCAACTCGATCACGCGGATGACAAGCTGCTCGCCCTCGTAGCCCCATACCGCCAGGCGCGGGTTGGGGCCGCTGTAGGGCAGCGGCGCCGTCGTCGGGCTGGGCTCCGCCGTGGGCTCAGCGGCCACCGTAGCGGTGGCCGCGGCAACAGTGGCCGCGCTGGTCTCAGCCGGCGCCGGCGGCGTGTCCGCCGGCGCAGAGCCACAGCTGCTTAGCATGACCAAACACAAGAGTGAAAGCAGAATAGGGTTTCGCATCGTTCTTTTCTCCCTTACGCTATTACTTTAACAGCCAATCTGCTCACAGCGACGGTCACATAGGTACTAATTTGTTGGTCGCCGCAGGCAGCTCACATATCCACGGCCGCCGATATAATCAGCCCACATCGAAGCAAAAAGGAAAACAAGAAAAAATGAAGATCGATATCTGGAGCGACATCGCCTGCCCGTTCTGCTATGCAGGCACCACCCAGCTGCATCAAGCCCTGGCAGACTTTCAACACAAGGACCAGGTCGAGCTTGTCTATCACAGCTTCCAGCTCGACCCCGCCACCCCGTTTGAACCCAGGCAGAGCATCAACGCCATGCTGGCCGCCAAACGCGGCATCTCGGAAGAGCAGGCCGATCAAATGAACCAGCAGGTCGGGCAAATGTTTGCCGGCCTCGGCCTCAGCATGAACCACCACGACGCCAAGCTGGTCAACACCCTGCACGCCCACCGCCTGGCCCATTTCGCCGCCGCCCACGGTAAGCAGGAGGCCATGCTGGCCCGCCTCTTCAAAGCCTATTTCACCGATGGCCTCAACACCGCCGACACCGACACCCTTGTGCAGCTGGCTACCGAAGTCGGGCTCGATCCTGCCGCGGCCCGCGCCGCGCTCGAGTCAGACGCCTACACCGCCGAAGTCCAGGCCGATATTGACCAGGCCGCCCAGTACGGCATCCACGGCGTGCCCTTCTTTATTTTCGACAACAAGTACGCCGTCTCCGGCGCCCAGGGCACAGACAACTTCCGCCAGGCCCTTGACCAGATCTGGCAAGAGCTGCACGCCACCGCCGCCTAGCCCGCGCCAACCCGTCATTGCGAGGAGCGCTGAAAGTTGCATGTTCGTGCAACTTTCAGCCCCGAAGCAATCCCCAAGCCATTCTTGGCTTATCTGCGTTCATCTGTGGATAATCTCTCTATCAACTCAGAACATATAGATAAAGAAATCTTTTCTTTGTGCCCTTCGTGTCTTTGTGGTTAGGCTTTTATCTGCGTTCATTTGTGTCCATCTGTGGACGAAAGAAAGAAGGAAAGGAAGAAACCCTTGGTTTATCCATGTCCATCCAAGCCTGCATCCGTGTTCATCTGTGGATCCATCTCTCCGAAACGGCAAAATAAGTTGTTAGTAATAAGTTTTAACCCCCACCCCTTTCGCGCAATAATAACTTTCATCCACTGGGTAAACTACTGCCTGTGAACCACCGCCCACCTCACCTGGCGCTTCTTCTTCTGTTCACCCTGCTGGCCGCCTGCAACTTCCCGCTGCCGGACAACCCCGCCAGCCTGCCCGGCCCCCAGATCGCCCTCGTCACCGCCACGCCCACCCTCACCCCCAGCGTCACCCCCACGCCCACCCTCACCCCCACCGCCACACCCATCCCCCCGCACCCGCTCAGCATCGACTACCTGCGCGGCCAGCAATACCCCGCCACCCAGCTCACCATCGAAGAAGCGCTCGAGACCGGCGGCAACTACTCGCGCTACATTGCTTCCTATATGTCAGAGGGGCTCAAGCAATACGGGCTGCTCACCATCCCCTTTGGCGAGAAGCCCGCAACCGGCTGGCCGGTCATCATCTTCAACCACGGCTACATCCCACCCGATGTGTACCGCACCACCGAGCGCTACCTGGCCTACATGGAGCGCTTCTCGCGCGCCGGCTACATCGTCTTCCGGC
Source organism: Anaerolineales bacterium (assembly GCA_019454165.1). GTDB lineage: Bacteria > Chloroflexota > Anaerolineae > Anaerolineales > UBA11579 > JAMCZK01. Next base: position 2,203,494 of record CP075367.1, read on the forward strand.
CAGACTATCGCGGCCATGACCGCTCCGAGGGTCTCGCCCGCGGCGCCTACGGCCGGCCTGACTACGTCATCGATGTGCTCAACGCCACCGCCGCCCTCAAAGCCTATCCGGATGCCGACCCCGACCGCATCGGGATGTGGGGCCACTCCATGGGCGGCTACATCACGCTGCGCGCCATGGTGGTGGATCATGACATCAAAGCCGGGGTCATCTGGGCCGGGGTCATCTCCGCCTATGCCGACATGGTGGATATCAACGGCCGCCCGCGCTTCGGCACCCGCAGCCTGCTGGAGGCGTTCGGCCCGCCCGAAACCGATCCGGATTTCTGGGCCTCCATCTCCGCCAACTCCTACCTGGCCGAGCTTTCCGGCCCGCTGCAGTTGCACCACGGCACCAGCGATGCCACCGTGCCGGTCTTCATGTCCTACCAGGTGGCCGAGCAAGCCCGCGCCGCCGGGCAGATCGCCGAGCTTTACATCTACGATGGCGACGACCACAACATCGTCAACTACTTCCCGGCCGCCATCCGGCGCTCAGTCGAATTCTTCGACCAGTACGTCAAAGGCCCGCAGCCTTAGTCGAGGAAGCGCGGCTTGCGCTTCAGCTCGCCGTTGTGCCAATACCAGGCCAGCGTAGTGCGCAGCGCCTCGTCCACCGGCGTGTACGCAAGCCCCAGCTCACGCTGGGCCTTGCTCCCATCGTATAGCGTGCCCTGCGTGCCAGACTTGTACTGCATCACTGAGACCATCGGCAGCTTGCCCGTCAGGCGAGACAGCCCTTCCATCAGGATCGCCGTGGCATATATCATCGGCCCGGGCAGGAACGGCGGCAGCTTGCCGCCGCCCAGCGCCACCACCTTGCCGAAGAAGTCTTTGTATTCAATGTTCTGCTCCGCCAGGATGTAGCGTTCGCCGGCGGCCGCCTTCGTCGCCGCCAGGATGTGCGCCCGCGCCACATCCACCACATACACGATCGCGAAGGTCGCATGCCACGCCGAGGGCAATGTGCCGTTGAGCAGCGCCACGATCGAGCGCCCCAGCGGCTTGGTGTCCCGCGGCCCGTATACGTTAGACGGGTTGAGGAAGACCACATCCAACCCCTTGGCGATGTAGCTTTTCGCCAGCACTTCCGACTCCTGCTTGGAGCGGTAGTACACATCCGGCAGCGGCCCCGTGCCACTGGCCTCCGTCACCGTCTGGTTGCGCGGCAGGCCAAACACCGCCCCCGAGCTGGTGTGCAGCACTTTGCGCACGCCTGCCGCCAGGGCCGCATCCAGCACATTGCGCGTCCCCTGGTTGGCCGTCTCCAGCATCAGCTGCGGGTCCGCCGTCCACACCTCGAACTGCGCCGCGGCGTGGTACAGCGTATGCACACCCTTCATCGCCTGGGCCAGTGAGTCCTTGTCGAGCACATCGCCATACACGATCTCGGCCCCTTTCAAGTGCTCGCCCAGTGTGCTGCTGCGCCGCGCCAACACGCGCACAGGTTGGCCGTCCGCCAACAGCTGCTCCACAATATGCCCGCCAATAAATCCAGTGCCACCGGTTACCAGGTTCGTCATCGCATCTCCATAGTTGCCAAAGCGGAATTATATGCCGCAAAGTTTCACTCCCTTTGAAGATGCTGCTAAACCGCCCCACTAGAGCTAATCCCAAGAGCCGCTCATAATGCTGGCATGAAAGGTACACCTATGCACACTCGATCTCACCTTATTGCTTTGCTGGCGCTGCTGGGCATTCTCATGGCAGCCTGTGGCGGCAACATTGAAACCAAGCCATTGGTGGTCGTGAGTGAAACCGACACCACTCGCACCATCGAGCACACCTTCGGCACTACCGAAATCCCCACAAACCCGCAGCGCGTCATTGCCCTGGGCGAGGAAGGCATGCTGGCCGACCTGCTCGACGCCGGCATCACGCCGGTCGCTTCCATCGTCAACCTGCCCGAGGATCTGCCTGCATTTATCAACTCAGAGGAAGTTACGAACGTTGAGTTGTACTCCTCATCAACCAACGCATCCATCGAGCGCCTGGCTGCCCTGGAGCCGGATCTGATCATTGGGACTGCATTCTTCATAGATCAGATTGGATACGAGACGCTGGCACAAATGGCGCCCACCATCGCCGTGGGCGGCAGCAATGAAATAGAGAATTACGCCCAAACCTTAACAGCCTTGGGCTTGGCCGAGCAAGCCGCCAGCGATCTGGCCGTCTTTGACGCCGCCCTGGCCGCCGCCCGCAGCCAACTGGGCAGCGGAGCCAGTGCTTCAGTGGTGGTCATCTACCCCGGCAATAGCGTAGCTGTGTTGACAGACCGCCCGCGCACGGTGCCCTGGCTACTGCGCGAGCTGGGCGTTACTTTGCACCCGGATGGCAGCGAAGATGGCCTGAGCGTGCGCACTGGCCGTGCTTTCATCAGCCTCGAGCGGCTGGACCTGCTCTCCGGAGCGCATCTGTTCCTGCTGCAAAGTGATGGTGTGGAGGGAGAAGCCGAATCGGTGGCCGAAGTCAGCGCCAACCCGCTCTGGCAGCAGATCCCGGCCGTGCAGGCCGGCAACGTCACCGTGCTGGACCGCCTGGGCTACCCCGGCTTCCGCGGCGTGAACGCGCTGCTGGAGGATTTGGTTGGCGCACTGGATAACCAATAGCAATGCCATAACAAGGGTTTCCGTTTCATAGCAAAAAAGACCGCAAAATGCGGTCTTTTTTGCTTATTGACGCCAGTGCGGCATATCGCTTATATTTAGGTATAACTAAATATTGAGGCTGCTGGTGATACCCCTTTCCACAACACTCCTTCACGCATTACTTCTTTGCATTCCATTCACGATATTCGTGTTGGTCAGCTTCTGGGGCTGGCCGCGCCTCTGGCTGCACAGTCTGCCCGAGGACATAGCCAAAATGGCTGGGCCAAAGACGGCCGCCGAGCAACGCGCCACCAAGTTTCTGCTGGTGCCGTATTTGCTGATCCTGCCCGGACTATCCGTGGCGTCAGCCGTATTCTCAGCTCAGTCGGCTAACATCGACCTGAGCTTCGTAGGGGCATTGGTGCACCTTTACCTGATCATGATCGTGGTTCATGTCTACGATTTTGCAGTGATCGACTTCGTGCACACGCTTCTGATCAATCCGGCCAACCCGCCAATAAAGGGCACTGAGGGGGCCAGCGGCTGGAAGGACATGCGCTTTCACTTCCACTCTCTGCTCAAAGCCATACCCAACAGCGCTATCTTTGTGGTACCCGCAGCGCTGCTTGTTTCGCTGTTTGTGTAACAAAAAGACCGCCAGTTGGCGGTCTTTTTTGTGGACGCGACAGGAGTCGAACCTGCAACCGTTGGCTTAAAAGGCCACTGCTCTGCCATTGAGCTACGCGTCCGGTAACCAGACGATTTTATCATGCCATCCCAAGCCGCCCTGCCGCCCGTGCTTGACAGCCATTCGCCCGCTTGCTAGTATTCCATCCCCGCGCACGCGTGGCCCACTATCCCAACGGAGAGCCATGAGCACCCTGAAAGCGATCGACAGCCAGAGTTTTGATGCTGAAGTGCTGCAAGCCGAGAAGCCCGTCCTGGTGGAATTCGGCGCGGTGTGGTGCCAACCCTGCCGCATCCTCGAACCCGTGCTTGAAGAATTGGCCGGCGAATGGGGCGACGCGGTGACCGTTGCCAAGCTGGATGTGGACGAGGCCGCTGAACTCACCCAGGACTATCAGGTGCTCAGTGTCCCCACCGTCATGCTGTTCAAGAACGGCAAGATCGTCGAGCGTATGACCGGCTATCAGCCCAAGGACAAAATTCAAGACAAGATCGAGCCACACATTAGTAGTTAGCTATCAGCGGTCAGCTGTCAGACAAAAAGAGAGCGGCGCGAAGGCGCCGCTCTCTTTTTTAGTTGCATATCAAGCCGGCGTTGCATAGCTCGGCGCAGCCGAGCAGCAAGGCCAAAGAGTTCGCGAAGCGAACTCTACGCCGCAGCGGCCTTGGCCAGCGCCTCAGCGCGGTTCGTATCTTCCCAGGGCAGCTTGACATCATCGCGGCCAAAGTGGCCGTAGGCGGCCGTCTGGCGGTAGATCGGGCGGCGCAGATCCAGGTCACGGATGATAGCGCCGGGGCGCAGGTCAAAGTGCTCTTCCACCAGCGCGGCGATCTTGTCATCGGCGATCTTGCCGGTGCCAAAGGTCTCCACGTTCACGCTCAGCGGGCGAGCCACACCGATGGCGTACGCCACCTGGATCTCGCAGCGCTCCGCCAGGCCGGCGGCCACCACGTTCTTGGCCGCCCAGCGGGCCGCGTAGGCGGCCGAGCGGTCCACTTTTGTGGGATCCTTGCCGCTGAACGCGCCGCCGCCGTGGCGGCCCATGCCGCCGTATGTATCCACGATGATCTTGCGGCCAGTCAGGCCGGCATCGCCCATCGGGCCGCCGATCACAAAGCGCCCGGTCGGGTTGACGTAGATCTTCAACTCGCCGTCCACCAGTTCCTTCGGCAAAACGGGGTTGATCACCTTCTCAATGATCGCCGTGCGAATTTCCTCAGCGGTGATCTCGGGCGCATGCTGGGTGCTTATCAGCACGGTATCGATGCGCTTGGGCTTGCCCTTGGAATACTCCACCGTCACCTGGCTCTTGCCGTCCGGGCGCAGCCAGGGCAGCGTGCCGTCTTTGCGCACCTCAGACAGGCGGCGGGTCAGCTTGTGCGCCAGATACACCGGCATGGGCAGCAGGGTCGGCGTCTCATTGCAGGCAAAGCCGAACATCATGCCCTGGTCGCCGGCACCCACCGCTTCGATCTCGGCTTCGGTCATCTCGCCAGACTTGGCTTCCAGCGCTTTATCGACGCCCATGGCAATATCGCCAGACTGCTGCGCGATGGCCACCTGCACGCCACAGCTCTCGCCGTCAAAACCATACTCACTGCTGGTGTAGCCAATATCCTTGACGACCGAGCGCACCAGCTGGTCATAGTTGATGTTGGCTTTGGTCGTGATCTCGCCCAGCAACATCACAAAACCGGTCTTGACTGCGGTCTCACAGGCCACGCGGGAAAGGCTGTCCTGCTCCAGGCAGGCATCCAACACCGCATCACTTACCTGGTCACAGATCTTGTCGGGGTGTCCCTCTGTCACGGATTCTGACGTGAACAGGAGTTTCTCCGCCTGCATAAAGGTGCTGCTCATAAACGATACGCCTCCATTAAACAAAAATTTGCCCTATAGACAGCAGAGAAGGGCAAATCAAACAGTTTTTCGCTCCCTCTCATCTTCCAGAAACTTTTCTGTCGGAATTGGCACCTTCCGTAAACGGGGGTTGCCGAGGTTTCAACGGGCCGAGTCCCTCAACCTCTCTGGATGAAATGCGTCCCATGCGGGACGCGGGAGTTTGCTACGCAAACTCCGTGGGCAGTATTCAGTTGTCGGGCGAGACTATACCACCGCCCCAGGGCGATGTCAATTTGAGGCCACTACGCCGGTTAGTCCTCCAGCGTGCTCAGGTCGCCTTCCGGCAAGCCCTGCGCCCGTGCTTTCAGCACGCGGCGCATGATCTTGCCGGAGCGCGTCTTGGGCAGCTTGTCGGTAAAGCGCACATCCTCCGGCCGGGCGATGGCGCCCATATGCTGGGCCACATGCTGGCGCAGCTCCTCCGCCAGCGCGTCGCTGGCCACCGCATCCTGGCGCAGCACCACGAAACAATGGATGCCCTGCCCCTTTAGCTCATGCGGCAGGCCGATGGCGGCCGACTCGGCCACCGCCGGATGCGTGATCAGCGCCGACTCGACTTCGGCCGTGCCGAGGCGATGCCCCGACACCTTGATGACATCGTCCACCCGGCCAATGATCCAGTAATACCCATCCTTGTCGCGCCGGGCCGAGTCGCCGGTCATGTACTTGCCGGGATATGTGCTCCAATATTGCTTCACATAACGATCCGGGTCGCCATAGATGCCCCGCAGCATGGCCGGCCACGGGCGCGTCAGCACCAGGTAGCCTTCCTCGCCATCCTTGACCGGCTTGCCAGCCTCATCCAGGATCTCGGCCACCTGCCCGAAGAACGGCTTGGCCCCCGACCCCGGCTTGAGCGGCACCACCGGCGTGGGCGTGATCATGAACATGCCCGTCTCGGTTTGCCACCAGGTGTCCATGATCGGGCAGCGTTTCTTGCCCACCACGTTGAAGTACCAGCGCCATGCCTCCGGGTTGATCGGCTCCCCCACCGAGCCCAGCAGCCGCAAGCTCGAGAGGTCGTACTGGTTGGGCCAGTCGTCGCCGAAGCGCATCAGGCCGCGGATGGCCGTGGGCGCGGTGTACAGGATGGTGATGCCATAGCGCTCGATGAGCTGCCACCAGCGCCCCGGGTTGGGGAACGCCGGGCCGCCCTCATACAAAAAGCTGGTGGCGCCGTTCAGCAGCGGGCCGTACACAATGTACGAGTGCCCGGTGATCCAGCCGGGGTCAGCCGCGCACCAGTAGCGATCCTCTTCCTTGATGTCGAACACATACTTGAGCGTGGTGTACGTGCCAACCATGTAGCCGCCGTGCGTATGCACTATGGCCTTCGGCCGCCCTGTGGAACCGGACGTGTACAGAATAAAAAGCGGATCCTCGGCATCCATCGCCTCGGTGGGGAAGCGCTCCTGCGCCACCGGCGTCTCGAGTAGCTCGTGATACCAATGGTCGCGCTCGGGCTGCATGCTGACTTCGTGCCCGGTGCGCTGCACCACCAGCACGTTCTGCACGCTGGGGCAGCGCTCCAACGCGGCATCCGCGATCTGCTTGAGCTCGATGCGCTTGCCGTTCTGGTAGCTGCCGTCGCAGGTGATCAGCAACTTGGACTCGCTGTCCTCGATGCGGCCTTGCAGCGCATCCACCGAGAAGCCGCCAAACACCACTGAATGCACCGCGCCGATCTTGGCGCACGCCAGCATAGCGAACACCGCCTCCGGGATGCGCCCCATGTAGATCGTGACCCGGTCACCCTTGTGCACGCCCATCGACTTGATGATGCTGGCCATCCGCGAGACTTCGCGGTTCAGCTTGTAGTACGAGTAGCTGCGCTCTTCCTTGCCGTCTTCGCTCTCCCAGATCAGGGCCAGCTTGTTCTTGCGATGCGTGTTGAGATGGCGGTCGACCGCGTTGTGCACAATGTTGACCCGCGAGCCGGTGAACCACTTGTAGAACGGCGCCTTGGACGAATCCAGCACCTTCTTCCACGGCTTGTACCACTCCAGCTCACGCGCTTCGGCTTCCCAAAAGCCTTCCAGATCGCGGTTGGCTTTGCGCGCCACCGTCTCCCAACTTTTGAGATTGGCCTGGGCGATGACATCCGGCGTGGGCCGGTAGGCCACACCCTTCAACGCGGGTTTCTTGGCGGAAGTTGCTTTGCGCGCGGGGCTCTTCTTCTTGGCCATGCCGGTTCCTTAGGCTAATAATCGATGGGGCTGATCTTCTCCAGCTTTTCCAAGCTGTGCGTGGCGATGATCTGGCGCACCGTGCCGGTGGTGCCGCGCACCACCAGGCTATGCGTGCGCGCCCCGTGGGCTGAATACTTGACCCCGTCCAGCAATTCGCCATCCGTGATGCCTGTGGCGGCGAAGAACACATCCTCGGAGGACACCAGGTCATCCATGGTCAATATCTTGTCGAAGTCGTAGCCCATCTCGCGGCCGCGGCGCAACTCGTCTTCGTTGCGCGCGTACAGCTTGCCCTGGATCTCGCCGCCCATCGCCCGCAGGGCGCAGGCCGCCAGCACGCCCTCCGGCGTGCCGCCGATGCCCAACAGCACGTCGATGCCCGCATCCGGCATGGCCGTCATCAGCGCCGCGGCCACATCGCCATCGTCGATCAGGCGAATGCGCGCCCCACAGCGGCGCACCTCCGCCTTCAGCTCCTCGTGCCGCGGCCGGTCGAGCATGATGACCGCCAGATCCTGAATGCGTTTGCCGCTGGCTTTGGCGATCGCTTCCAGGTTCTGCTTGATGCTCCACTCCACGTGGATGGCGCCTTTGGCCGCCGGCCCCACCGCGATCTTGTTCATATACACGAACGGCCCGGGGTCGAACATGGTGCCGCGCGGCGCCACCGCCACGGTGGCGATCGAGTTCAGGCGGCCCTCGGCCAGCGGCCGGGTGCCGTCGATCGGGTCCACGGCAATATCCACTTCCGGCTCGCCGCCAAAACCCACCTGCTCGCCGTTGTACAGCATGGGCGCTTCATCTTTCTCGCCTTCGCCAATGATCACGACGCCGTTCATCTCGATCGTGTTCAGCACCAGGCGCATGCCGTCCACGGCCGCCTGGTCGCCGGCCGGCTTGTCGCCGCGGCCCATGAAGCGCGCCGCAGACAGGGCCGCAGCCTCCGTCACGCGCACAAGTTCGAGGGCCAGATTGCGGGAGGGAGCAAGGTCGTTCAAACGTACAACTCCTTTAGAAAACGAGGGTGATCAGGTAATAGCCGATGGGCAGCGCCCACAGCCACGAATCGATACGGTCCAGAATGCCGCCATGCCCGGGCAGGATCTGGCTGGCATCCTTCATCTTCATCTGGCGCTTGATCATGCTCTCGCCCAGATCGCCCAGCGTGGTCAGCGCGCCCACGGCGAAGCCCAGGACGGCCAGGTTGCCCAGCGCGAACATGGGGTGGGCCGGCATGCCCAGCCGCGCCAGCAGCAGCCCGAACAGCGGCGTGCCCAGTGTGGCAAACACCAGCCCGGCTATATAGCCTTCCCAGCTCTTCTTGGGGCTCAGGCGCGGGCTCATCTTGTGCCGGCCCAGCGGCGTGCCGATCGCATACGCGGCCGTATCCGTCAGCCACACCGCCAGCAAGGTCAATAGCAGCCACCACTCGCCGTGCTGCAGGTTGCGCATGTGCGCAAAGTACATGCCCAGCACGCCAATATAGAAGATGCCGCTCAACGTGGCGGCGAAATCGGTGCCGGCCGGCTCACGCCCGCGCTCATAGCTCACCAAATGCACCACCAGCACCAGCATGGCCAGCGCCGCCAGCAGCAGGTCCGTGCGCGCTTCCACATGCGCCGCCAGGAACAGCCCGGCCACGCCCGCCACCACCAGCCAGCGCGCCGGCTGGGCGCCGCCGTTGGCGAACAAGCCGGCGTACTCCCAGGCCGCCAGGCCCAGGATTAGCGCAAAGGCCGCCGCGAACAGCCAGCCGCCCACCATGAAAATAGCAATACCAATTGGCAGCCCGATCAGCGCCACCAGAATACGTTTACCCGCCATTGTTGCCCTCATTCACCAGGCCGCCAAAGCGGCGCTCACGTTGGCCAAAATCCTGAATGGCCTTCAACAGCTCCTCCCGCCCAAAGTCAGGCCAATAGGTCTGCGGGAATATCCACTCAGCATACGCGGCCTGCCAGATCAGAAAATTGCTGGTGCGCTGCTCGCCCGAGGTGCGGATGACCAGATCCGGGTCAGGGATGCCGGCGGTAAACATGTAGCCCGAGAGGGTCTCCTCGCTCACATCCTCCGGTTTCAGGCCGTCGCGCAGCATGCTGCGCACGGCCTGCACTACCTCATCCCGCCCGCCATAGTTGAACGCCACGTTCAGCACCAGGCGGTCATTGTCTTTGGTCATCTCCATGCCCTTGATGACCTTCTCGCGCAGCGAGGGGCGCACGTTCTCCAGGTTGCCAATATGGTTGAGCCGCGCCCCCTGCTTGTGCAATTCGGCCAGCTCGCGCTCGAACACTTCGTCAAAAATGCTCATCAGGCCGCTGACTTCTTCCTCAGGGCGGCCCCAGTTCTCAGTTGAAAAGGCGTAGATGGTGAGGTACTTGACGCCGAACTCGACGCAGGCGCGGATGATATTGCGCAGGTTCTCAGTGCCGGCGCGGTGGCCGGCCAGGCGCGGCAGGCCGCGGGCCTTCGCCCAGCGGCCGTTGCCATCCATGATGATGGCGATATGTTGGGGAACGTGCCCGTTCAGCTCGGCAGCGGGCTCAGCCCTTTTCGCCAAGCTAAACCTCCATCACTTCTTTTTCTTTTTGCTTGCCCAGGCTTTCGATCTCGCCGGTGGTCTCATCCGTCAGCTTCTGCACGTCATCTTCGCCGCGCTTCAGCTCATCTTCTGAGATCAGCTTCTCGTCCTTGTACTCGCGCATGTCCTTGATGACATCCCGGCGGATGTTGCGCACGGCCACGTTGGCTTCTTCCAGGCGGGCGTTGACCACCTTCACCAGATCGCGGCGGCGCTCTTCGGTCAGCGGTGGCAGGTTAAGGCGCACGACTTTGCCGTCGGAGTTGGGGGTCAGGCCCAGCTCAGAGGTTTGCACGGCCTTTTCAATGTCCTTGATGCTGCCGGGGTCGAAGGGTTTGATCAGCAGTTGGCGCGGTTCCGGCACGCTGATGGAAGCAAGCTGGATCAGGGGTGTTGGCTGGCCGTAATACTCGACCATGAGCTTTTCGATGAGGGCCGGGGTGGCGCGCCCGGTGCGAATAGCCGAAAGATCTTCCTTGAGCGACGAGATAGCTCCCTGCATGCGCTCTTTGGTCTCTTTGAGCATGTCTGCGATCACAACAGCCTCCTGAGGGCCGCCAAATTCATGGCGGCAAAGACGAATAAGGGCATTTTACCACTGCGCCTATTTGGCCCCTTGCGGCCGCTCCCAGGCGGCCAGCGGGCCAGGCGTTACATAGAACATGGGGTGCGGCTGCGGCCCGGCCAGCCCCACCTGCTGTGCATACACGGCCGGGGCACGCTGCTTCAGCTTCGCCAGCAGGTGCTCCCACTCGTAGGCCAGCTGGCCTTCACTGACGGCAAGGGTCTCCTCGGTACGCAGCGGGGCGATCAGATCCGCATTGAAGCTGTAGCCGCGGCGCTCTGCTTCCACATGCACCCCATCCAGATACGTGGCGATGGCCGCCTGCGGATCCTGGCAGCCCTTGAAGCGCTCCAGTTGCGGGTGCTGGGTATAGCCACGCGTGCGGCCCTGCAGCACCCGCTGGGCCAGCAGCGTTTCGCGCCACAGCGCGGTCAGGCCCTTCGCATCCAGGTGCTGCGGATGCAGCGACCAGATACGCATGCCCGCTTACTTGCCGGAGTTCACCAGGGTGCCGACCTGCTGGCCCAGCAGGGCCTTGCGCAGCGCGCCTTCCTCCCAGAAATCCAGTACGCGGATGGGCATGTTGTTCTCTTTGCACAGCGAGATGGCCGTGCTGTCCATCACGCCCAGGCCCATATTCAGGGCGTCAATATAGGTGAGGTGCTCAAAACGCTTGGCATCCGGGTTCTTATGGGGATCCGAGTCGTATATGCCGTCCACCTTGGTGCCTTTGATCACCAGCTCAGCACCAATTTCCATGGCACGCAAGGCGGCGGCCGTATCGGTGGAGAAGTAGGGGTTGCCCGTGCCGCCGCCGAAGATCACCACCCGCCCCACTTCCAGGTGGCGGATGGCGCGCCGGCGGATGTAGGGCTCGGCCACAGCGCGCATTTCAATGGCTGTCTGCACGCGCACGTCCACATTGGCACGCTCGATGGCATCCATCAGGGCCAGGGCGTTCATCACCGTGCCCAGCATGCCCATATAGTCCGCGTTGGCGCGCTCCATGCCGCGCTCAATGCCAATACGGCCGCGCCACAGGTTGCCGGCGCCGATCACGATCGCCAGTTGCACACCCATCTGCACCACTTCTGACACCTGGGCGGCGATGCCTTCGGCCTTCAACGGGTCGATGCCCGCGCCGTCCGGCCCGCCTAAGGCCTCACCGCTTAGCTTCAGCAGGATGCGAGAGTAGATGGATCGTTGCACGTCGCTCATATCACCTCATTCTACAAAAACGGCCAACACAACGTTGGCCGTTTCTTTATCTTGGTTCCCACAACAAGAATCACCTGCGGAGACCGCTTCGGTGTTTCTCATCCACGCGCTTGACGGGCGTTGGGTCACTTGCCGCCCAACTCCCAGCGGGCAAAGCGGCGGATGACGATGTTCTCGCCGGTGGCCACTACGCCTTCGCTGATCATGTCTTTGATGGTCTTGCTGTCGTCACGGATATAACCCTGGCGTAGCAGCACATTCTCATCCAGGAACTTCTGGACACGGCCTTCGCTGATCTTGTCCCATGAGGCTTCCGGCTTGCCAGATTCCTTGGCGGTGTTAATCGCCACTTCCTTCTCGCGCTCGATGGCGGCCGGGTCCACTTCTTCCTCGGTCAGCCACTGCGGGCTGCTGGCTGCGATCTGCAGCGCGATCTCGTGCGCCAGGGTGCGGAAGGCCTCCGAGCGGGCCACAAAGTCCGTCTCGCAGTTCACTTCCACCATTACGCCTACGCGGCCGTCGCCGTGGGAGTACAGCTCCACCACGCCGTTCAGCACTTCGCGGTCAGCCCGCTTGGCGGCCTTGGAGAGGCCCTTCTGGCGCAGCACATCCACCGCCTTGTCAAAGTCACCCTTGGCTTCTTCGAGGGCAGCGCGGCAATCCAAAATGCCCGCGCCGGTGGCCTGGCGCAGCTCTTTGATCAGTTCAGTCGTAATTTCCGTCATTATTCAGCTTCTTCCGTGCCTGAACCCTGCAGGTCAGACTTCTTGAGTTTGGGTTTGCGGCTCTTGGCCGCCGGGGCGCCGGCGGGCTTCTTGGCTACCGCAGGCTTGGCGGCTTCGCCGCTCTCGGTCTTCTGGGCTTCCTTGGCAGCCTTGGCGGCGGCCTCAGCGGTTTCCTTGGCCTGCTCTTCGGCTACCTTGGCCAGGGTGGCCTGGCCCAGCAGCGCCTCATCGGTCAGCTCCTGCACCGGGCCGTCTTCGGCGCGGCGGCGCGGGGCGGCCGTCTTGGTCTCCACCTTGGCGGCCTCGACTTCCTGCTTGTCCTGGCGCAGCGAGCGGCCTTCGATGGCCGCGTCGGCAATGTAAGACACCATCAGCTTGATGGCGCGGATGGCGTCATCATTGGAGGGGATCACATAGTCGATCACGGTGGGGTTGCAGTTGGTGTCCACCAGACCCAGCACCGGGATGCCGAGGATGTTGGCCTCGCGCACCGCGGTCTCCTCGCGGTTGACATCCACCACGAACAGCAGGTCAGGCAGGCGGTTCATGTTGCGGATGCCGCCAAAGCGCTCTTGCAGCTTCTCAGCCTTGCGGGAATTGGTCAGCAGCTCGCGCTTGGTCAGCTTGAGCTTGCTGCCGGCATCACCTTCGGCCGGGGCTTGCTGGGCCATGCGCTCCAAGCCTTCCAGCTCGTTCACGCGCTGGCGCATGGTGCTCCAGTTGGTCAGCATGCCGCCCAGCCAGCGCACGGTGACGTAAGGCATATCGGCGCGCTGCGCTTCGGCTTCAATGGTCTCAGTGGCTTGGCGCTTGGTGCCAACGAACAGCACGCTCTTGCCATCCGCGACGGCTTCACGCACCAGCTTGTAGGCTTCCTCTAGCGCTTTTACGGTTTGCTGCAGGTCAATGATGTGGATGCCGTTACGTTCGGTGAAGATGTACGGCTTCATGCGCGGGTCCCATTTCTGGGTGCGGTGCCCGAAGTGCACGCCCGCTTCGAGAAGGGCCTTCATATCAATGGGGGCCATAGGTAAAACTCCTTTGCGTTATACGTCCGCTTCCGTCATCCCTGCCGGTGACCCACTGTGGGGCACGCACCGCCAAGTCAGGTAAGCGTGTGAGTGTAGTGCTGCGCCACTGCGGGCTGCGCCCGCCGTGAGCAGCACAAGCGCCCGCGAAAGCGAGCGCAAGAGCAAGTATACCAGCCCAGCCCGGCAGAGTCCAGAGCCGCGCCTTAATATAGAATAGCTTAGTGAACAAAGCACAGTTTTCCCATGCCGTGGCGGGCCTGCCCCTGGCCCGCGCCGAATTCTACGAGAGCATTGGCTCCACCAACGACGTGGTGGCCGCCTGGGCCGCCGAGGGCGCAGCTGGCGTGTGCCTGGCCGCCGCCGACGAGCAGACCCAGGGCCGCGGCCGCCAGGGGCGCAGCTGGCACACCCCGCCCGGCAGCGCCCTGGCCTTCAGCCTGCTGCTGCCGCCGGAGGCCAGCCAGCCCGGGCGCGTATCCGGCCTGGGGGCGCTGGCCGTGAGCGAAGCGCTGGAAGCGCTTGGCCTGGCGCCCGAGATCAAATGGCCCAACGACGTGCTGGCCGGCGGCCGCAAGCTGTGCGGCGTGCTGCCTGAGGCCTACTGGGCCGGCAGCCAGCTGCAAGCCACGATCCTGGGAATTGGCATCAATGTTGCAGCCAGTTCAGTGCCCGAGGCCGCCAGCCTCAGCTTCCCGGCCACCAGTGTGGAGGAAGCCGCCGGCCACCCGGTGGAGGCCGCCAGCCTGCTGCGCAGCGTGCTGGAGCGCTTGCTGGCCTGGCTGCCGCGCATGCACCAGGCCGAATTCCTGCAAGCCTGGGAGCAGCGCCTGGCCTACCGCGGCCAGCCGGTGCAGCTGCACAGCGGGTCTGAGCCCGTGGTCGGCGTGCTGGCCGGCCTGGCCGCCGACGGCAGCCTGCGCCTGGTAGTGGACGGCGCAGAGCATACCTACCCCGCCGGCCAGGTTCAATTGCGGCCCTTGGTTGACAGGCCGGGCAATTAAGCTAGACTGAAGCACAGGAGACCTATGCTCGACGATTTTTTACGAGACGACGATACCGAAAGTTTCTTGAACGAAATTCAGGAAACGCCCACGCTTGTCCAGGAGGATGACGACGAAACCGGCTTCCTGGGCATGACGCCCTTGCAGCGCTTCGTCATCTCGGTGATGTTTTTCTTCATGGTCCTCATCATCGGCGCGTTCTTCCTGCTCATCACCGGCTCGATCGCCATTCCGCTGGGCTAGCGCAGCATATACACAAAACAAAAATCCCACCGCACGGTGGGATTTTTGTTTTAGCTGAAAGCTGACCGCTAACAGTTGAAAGCTATAGTTTCGGCAGCACAATGCTTTGTTGCTTCTGGTACTTGCCCTTCTTGTCCGCGTACGAAACCCGGCATTCTTCATCCGCCTCAAAGAACAACACCTGGGCAATGCCTTCATTGGCGTAGATCTTGGCCGGCAGCGGGGTGGTGTTGGAGATCTCCAGGGTCACGAAACCTTCCCACTCCGGCTCGAACGGCGTGACGTTGACAATGATGCCGCAGCGCGCATACGTGCTCTTGCCCAGGCAGATGGTGAGCACGCTGCGCGGAATGCGAAAATACTCCACCGTACGCGCCAGAGCGAATGAGTTGGGCGGCACGATGCACACATCGCCCTTGAAATCTACCATCGACTTTTCGTCGAAGTTCTTGGGGTCCACCACAGCCGAGTGCACGTTGGTGAAGATCTTGAACTCGTCCGCCACGCGAATATCGTAGCCGTACGATGACACGCCGTACGAGATCACGCCCTGGCGCACCTGGGCGGCCTCGTACGGCTCGATCATTCCGTGCTCACGAGCCATTTTTTCGATCCAGTGGTCAGGCTTCAGTCCCATCTCTACTCCTCCACTTCAATTGGGCGTGGCTGCCAAATGCTGTTGGCGAAAATGATGCCGAGGAACTCGGCCCGCTCTTCGGCGCTCAGCCAGCGCGGCTTGGCATAGTCTACGAACACGAACGGCAGCAGCTCGGCGCTGATGTACTGATTATCGTATATCACGTGGCGCACCATCATGCCGTGGGATGTGTCATAGCCAAAGATGATCTGGTCAAAGAACATATTGCCCAGCCCATACGTAATGAACGAATCCGGGGCGTAAAATTCCACGCCGTGCGGCTGGTGCGCCTGGCTGCCGCTGACGATGCTGGCGCCAGCCGCCGCCACCCGCTGAAAGTCGCGCACCAGCGTATCGGATGGCTTGTACTGGTAGACCTCATTATGCTGGAAGGTGGCGATGACGATGTAGCCTTCATCCACCAGCTCGCGGATCGTGCGCTCCATGTAATCGTAGTCACAGGCCCAGGTACCCGGGTAGCTCTCCGTGGCCGAGGCATAGCCGCCGCCCTTGCCGTTGCAGCCAATGAAGGCGATGCGGTTGCCCTTGTCTTCCAGGCGCAGCGGCTGCATGGCCTCGTGTATATCCTCGCCGCCGCCGTAATACGGCCAGCCGCGCTGGCGGTACTGCTCCAGCGTGTATTCCATGGCCGCCCGCGTCCAATCGTTGAAATGGTCGCCGGTCAGCTCGACCACATCCGTGCCGAGCTCCTCCAGCAGTTCAATGTACGCCGCATCACTGCAGAACACTAGCGTGCGCTGGCTGGGGTCCGGCCGCGGGCAGTTCTCGGCGAACGGCACTTCGTTGCTGATATGAGCGATGTCGGCCTCACGCATCACTTCGCCCACATCCTCGGCGGGGTACGTGATGCCCTTGCGCTCCATCTCCCAGGCGGTGGCGCGCACCAGGGCGGTCACGCCGGTCAGCAGCACTGTGGTGAGCTTGTCGGCCTCGCGGTTGCCCGCCGGCGCGCTCACCAGCTCGGCCCCGCCGCTTATCGTGATGGGCAGGCTGAGCGCGTAGCTGGCCGCCTCAAAGCCCTTCCAGATCGGCGCCTGGCCGTCCACGGCCAGCACCTTCCAGCGCGGCGCCAGCGCCTCAAACGGCACCAGCGCCCACCTGGGCTGCTGCGCCCAGGCCGCCTCGAGCAGATCCTCGGCCGGCAGCACCTGCACCGCCCCCGCCGCCGGTTCGCCCCAGGCCGCGCTGAAAGCGGCGCGCGTGCTCTCGCTCAGCAGCAGCGGCACGCTGGCGAACGGCCCAGCGCTGCGCCCGGCCCAGGCCGCCTTCAAGTCCGCCGAGGAGACCTCCTCGGCGATCGTCGGATACGGTGCGACCAGCGCGTAGACCCACTGCGCCAGCACTTCCCCCTCGCCGCCAATCGCAATGCTGTGCTGGGCAGCCGCCGCGTCTTCGCTAACTTGCGCGCCCTCGGGCAGGCTCAGTTCGGCCACGAAGGCTTCGGGCAGCCCGGGCGCCAAATACCACAGCGGCTCCGGCTCGGCGGTCTCATCCGGCGAATAGTCCGGCTGGAAGGGGGTAAGTGTGCTTGCCCCTGGGCTGCCTTCCGGCAGTCCAGGCTCCGCGGCTGGCAGGTTGCAGCCCGCCAGCAGCATGCTGGCGGCCAGCGCCAGCAGCAGGCCGCGTTGCAGATACGTGAGTGTGATGCGCATGGATGCAGGCTCCGATCGTGTACTGCTAAAAACCGCCGCGGGCCGCGATGTGTTGCGCAACCTGGGCTTCATAGTCCGCCGCCTGGGCTTCCAGGCCGCGCAGCTCGTCCAAATAGGCGGCCGCCTGCGCATTGCCCGGCAGCGAGCTAGCATTAATGCGCACGTTCAGCGCCGCGCCCTGCAGGCTGGCCCTGGCCAGCGCCGCGGCCGTGCCGGCGTCGCTTATGGCGTTGGTGTTGCCCAACCCGGCGGCTTGCACCGCAAGCTGCAGGGTGCGCAGGGCCATGCCCGCTACGCTCAGCGGCAGGCGCGTCGCTTCCAGCGTAGCCGCCTCGATAGCGCGGCTGCGCTCGGCGGCCTTGTCCTCCGGCTCCTTGGGCAGCTTCATCGCCGCCATCACGGCATGAAAAGCACCGGCGTCCTGCTCCACCGCCACCGTGAACTTCTTGCGCAGGCGTTCCGCCTCCACGACCAGCTCGTTCATCTCGCCCTGCACGTCGGCATACTTCTTCTTGCCCAGCGTGAGCCGCGCCACCATGGCCACCAGCGCCGCCGCCAGAGCGCCGGCGTGCGCAGCCGCCGAGCCGCCGCCTGGCGCCGGCTCCGCCGAGGCGACTGCATCCAGAAACGAACTCTCAGCCGGTTTGGCAGTGCTCTGGATGCGCCGCTCGAGGATCTGCTGGCGGTCAAAGTCGTGCAGGTGCAGGTACCAGGCCGCCGCATCGTCCAGCGCCTCTTGCGGGATCAGGCCCACCAGCTCACTGCGCTCGATCTGCGCGCCGTAACGGGCGGCCTCACTGCGGATCATTTCCATCACCCGCGCCAAGGAGGTCTTGCGGAAGTTGGTCAGGTTCATCGAGACCTGCGCCTTGCCATCCACCAGGAAGCCGGCGCCCTTCACAAAGCGCAGCCCGCCGGAGGAATGGCGCACCGCCTTGCCAACCTCCTGCGCTACGCGCACATCGCCGGTGTTCAAATACACGTTGTAGGCGATCAGCGGCGCCCGTGCCCCGATGGCGGTGGCGCCGGCGCGGCCCAGGGCCGCCGGCCCATAGTCCGGCTTGCGCGACTTCTTGGTCTTGATCGCTTCACGGATGCCTTCGTACTGGCCGCGGCGCACATCTTCGAGATTGCGGCGGCTCTCTTTGCTGGCGGCGTCTTCATATAAATACACGGGGATGCCCAGCTCACCGACCCGTTTGCCCAGTCGGTTGGCGATCTGCACGCAGTCTTCCATGCTGGCCCCAGCGATGGGGATGAACGGCACCACATCCGTTGCGCCCATACGCGGGTGCTCACCGGAATGCTGGTCCATATCGATCAGTTCAGCCGCCTTGGCGATGCCCAGGTAGGCCGCCTCTTCCACCTGGGCAGCATTGCCGACAAAGGTGATGACGCTGCGGTTGTGGTCAGCATCTGAGCTTTGGTCGAGCAGGGTGATGCCATCTACGGAGCGGATGGCGGCTACGATCTGTTCGATGACCTCAGGCCGGCGGCCTTCGGAGAAATTGGGGACGCATTCAATGATCTGGGTCATAGCACCTCAGGCCAGAATCATACTACCCCCTAAATCCCTGTGTCATTCTGAGTGGATGCTAGCCTTTTTCCGTGTCATCCTGAGCGGGTACAAACGGCACTACCAGCGCACGAACCCACACCAGCGAAGGATCTTTATTGGCATCTCTCCCCTGCAGCGCACATTTATAAGTCACGCCAAAGCGGTGCCCCTACGCCACCTCAGCCCCCTGCGCACTGCTGCGCAGCACAAGCTGGCGTACCGCCAACTTGTGCCCCTCAAAAGCAGCCCGCATGGCCGCCAACACCGCCTGCTCACGCCCCGGCACCACGAACGCGATCAAACCCGGCCCCGCCCCCGAGAGACCGGCCGCCGCGCCCGCTTGGCGGGCAGCCCCAAGCGCCTCGGCCGCCCCGGGCAGCAGCGGCAGGCGGTACGGCTGGTGCAGGCGATCCTGCATCGCCTCGGCCAGCGCGGCCAGGTCGCCGCTGCCCAGCGCCTCGCGCACGGCCAGGGTCTGCCCGATATTGAACACCGCATCCGCCAGGCTCACCTTCTTGGGCAGCGCGGCGCGGGCCGCCCGCGTGCTCAGGCGCACCTCGGGCAATACATACACCGCCTGCCACGCCGCGCACGCCAACGGCTGCGCAGTCGTGCGCCACTCGCTGTGCTTGACCAGCACCAGGCCGCCATACAAAGCCGCCGCCAGGTTATCCGCATGGCCTTCCAGCTCGGCGCCCAGGCGCAGCACCAACTCCGGCTTGAGCGGGTTGCCCAGCAAAGCATTGGCGCCCAGCAGCCCCGCCAGGCTGGCGGCCGCGCTGGAGCCGAGCCCCGAGCCCAGCGGAATATTGTTGTGGCAGCGGATGCGGATGTTCTGCGGCGGCGGCTCGCTCACTTCTTCATAGACACGCCGCACAGCCCGATATACAAGATTGCGCTCGTGGCGCGGCAGGCGCTCGGCGCCCTCCCCGCTCACGGCGATCTGCAAGCCCTCGCCGCCCAATTCGAACTCGGCCTCGTTCCACAGATCCAGCGCCAGCGCCAGGCAATCGAAGGCCGGGCCGATGTTGGCCGTGCTGGCCGGGACGCGCACCCGCACCATTACTCGGCCTCCAGCTCGCGCACCAGGTCCGCCAGGTTGGCGGCCACCTGGCGCGGCGCTTCACTGTGCCGCGCCACGATCTCGGCATCCTTCAGCCCGTGGCCGGTGCACACCGCCACCACTGTCTTGCCGCCCAGGTCCAGCCGCCCGGCCGCCACTTCGGCGGCCAAACCGGCCAACCCCGCGGCGGAAGCCGGCTCGACCCAAATGCCCTCGGCCGCCAACTGGCGCTGCATCGCCAAAATGGCTTCGTCGCTGGCGGCCACGATCCGCCCGCCCGACTCGTGCGCTGCGGCCAGCGCCTGCTCGCCGCGGGCCGGCTTGCCGATGCGGATGGCGGTCGCCACCGTGTCGGGCTGTTCGACAGCGTGGCCCAGCACCAGTGGGGCCGCGCCGGCGGCCTGCACACCCAGCAGGGCCGGCAGACCGCTGTTGTGCAGCGCGTGATATTGCTGGAAGCCTATCCAGTACGAGGTGATGTTGCCGGCGTTACCCACCGGCAAACACAGCCAGTCCGGGGCGCCCCCCAATGTTTCGATGACCTCGAACGCGGCGGTCTTCTGCCCCTGCAAACGGTGTGGGTTCAACGAATTCACTAGCGCCACTGGCGTGCGCTGGCTGGCCTCGACGACCAGACTCAGCGCATCGTCGAACGAGCCTTCGATCTGCAGCACCCGTGCGCCATAGGCCAGTGCGCCGGCTAGCTTGCCGGCCGCCACCTTGCCCTGCGGGATCAGCACATACGCGCCCATACCTGCCCGCGCCGCATAAGCGGCCGCGCTGGCGGCGGTGTTGCCGGTGGATGCGCAGATGACGGCCTGCACGCCGCGGCCGGCCGCCTCACCCACCGCGGCGGTCATGCCGCGGTCTTTGAACGAGCCCGTCGGGTTGAGCCCCTCATACTTCACATACAGTTCGAAGCCGCCGCCCAGCTGCTGCGCCAGGCGCGGTACGGGTATCAGCGGGGTGTTACCTTCGTGCAGGCTGATGCTGCGGGTATGCGCCGGCAGGTCGATCAGGGCACGGTAGCGTTCCAGCAGCGCCGTCATTCGTCCTCTATGAAAATAAAGCCTTGCAAGCCTTCAAAGGTCTTGGGGCCAATGCCGGGCACATTCATCAGTTCATCCAGTGTGCTAAATGCGCCGTTGCGCTCGCGGTACGCCAGGATCGCCTGGGCCGTGCTCGGCCCAATGCCGGGCAGCAGCTCAAGATCCTGCAGCGTAGCCGTATTGATATTGACCTGCAGCGGCCCGGCCGTCGGCAGCGGCGTGCGCGTCGCCGAAGTGACAGGCACTAGCACCAGACTGGCTTCGTTGGCAGGCAACAAGGCCACCGCTGCGCCGCGCGGCGGCGTGGACAGGAACCAGATCAGGCCGCCCGCTCCCAAACCCAACAAGAGGCCATACAGCACCCACCAACCCGGCGAGATCAGGCGCGCTTTGTTCGGCTTGGTCATGGCGGCATTATAAGAGTGAAGGGCCGGCCAGCGTATAATGCCCCGCATGCTCGGAACGATCATCAATATCATCACCGTGCTGGTGGGCGGCACGCTCGGCTTGTTCTTTGGGGCGCGCTTCCCGGAGCGCATGAGCCAGACCATCGTCGCCGGGCTGGGCTTGTTCACGCTGGCCATCGGGGCGCGCCTCTCCCTCGACAGCGAGAATGTCATTCTGGTGCTGTTCAGCCTACTGGTCGGCGGGGTGCTGGGCGAACTAATGAACATCGAAGACCGCCTGGAGCAGTTTGGCGCCTGGCTGCAAAAGCGCTTTGCCGCCAAGGCCGAGGGCGGCAGCGCCCTGTTCGTGCGCGGCTTCCTGACCGCCTCACTGGTCTTTTGCATCGGCCCCATGGCCATCCTCGGCTCCATTCAAGACGGCTTGTCCGGCAATTACGAGTTGCTGGCCATCAAAGCCGTGCTGGATGGTTTCGCCAGCATCGTGTTCGCTTCCACCCTCGGTATTGGGGTACTGTTCTCTGCTCTGGTGGTTTTGCTTTACCAAGGCGGCATCAGCTTGTTGGCCCAGCAGGCCCAAACCTTGCTTTCGGACGCCATGATCACTGAAATGAGCGCCGTCGGCGGCATCCTGCTATTGGGCGTTGCCGTCAGCAGCCTGCTCGAGATCAAAAAGATCCGTGTGGGCAATTTCCTGCCCGCCCTGGCCATCGCCCCGCTCATCGTAGCCGTGATGAATGCCCTGGGCTTGAGCCTGGCTCCCTGAACAGCAATCGACAAACAAAAAGAGCGCCCCGATGGGGCGCTCTTTTTATATTCAGGATCGCTGGTCTAGTTACCGGAAGCAGCCAGCGCGGCGTCGATCACTTCAGACAGCTGCTCGAAGGTGCGCGAGCCGCCCAACAAGGTACCGTTGATCACGAAGGCCGGCGTGCCATTGATGCCCTGGGCGCGCGCTTCATTCACGGCCGCCTGCATGCCCGCCAGGCCGGTGCCGTCAGCCATGCACTGCTCAAAAGCCGGCACATCCAAGCCCACCGACTGGGCCATGGACACCAGGCGAGTGTCAGAATACCCGCCCGCGTTGCTGTGGGAGAAGTTGGCGAACAGGGTGTCGTGATACGGCCAGAACAGGTTCTGCTCAGCGGCACAGATGGCCGCCGCGGCCGAGCTGTCCGACTCCGGCCCCAGGAAACCCACCGGGCGATAGGTAAAGTACACCAGACCGGTGTCAATATACGTTTCGATCAGCTGGTCCTCGGCGCCCAGATACACGTTGTAGCAGTGCGGGCACTGGAAGTCGGCGTATTCAACCATCTGCACCGGGGCATTCGGGTCACCCAGGCTGAGGCCATCCGGCTGCAAGTAGGTGCGCTCAGGCGCGGTGCGCACACGGCTGGCGTAGATCAAAAGGCCGGCGATCACCACTGCCACAATGCCGATATAAAAGACCCACTTCATCTGGCCGCGGCGTTCAGCGCCACGGCGGCGATCCAAGCGGGCTTGGCGGGCACTTCTATCCATTTCTTCTTCCTCCAAAAGTGCGGGTATTGGGCTGAGTGTAGCAGAGTTTCGTATAGCCTCTTTTACAGCCTGATCGGATTTAGTTTGGATTAATCTGTCGTGAACTTGTATTCATACACCGGGAACGTCTCCTGCGTGAGCACAAAACCCAGCTTCTGGTACAGCGCCAGTGAAGGGCTGTTATTGTCCTGAGTATTCACGCTCAGCCGCGTTTCTTTGCGGGTCTGGGCGTGGCGTTGCAGATCTGTGGTCAGGGCCGCCGCCAGGCCGCGCCCTTGCATACTGGGGTGAGTGGCCAGCCGCGCCAGGTGCAACCCCTGCGCGCTCTGCGTGCTGATCTGGTACGCCACAATGCTGCCTTCATGCTCCACCACCGTGGCAAACCCGGCCTGCTGGTAGGCATGCTCCAGCGCCGCCAGCGGGTTTTGCCACAGTGGGGCAAAAGCCGCCTTGTCCACCGCATACACCGCCGGCAGATCTTCGACCTGCATAGGGCGGATGGGTGTTTGCTGCTCCGCCGGCCGCACAGCCTGGCCAACCGCCCAATCCAGCACCACTACATTCTGGGTATGCTCAAACCCGCTGTCTTGCAGCAGTTGCATGAACCAGTCGCTCAGCGGGATCGCCGCGGCCTGCTCAGCCCCCTGGCTGCGCAGTTCCTCCCGCGCCGCCGCCCACAAGCTGTTCCACGCCGCAGTGATGTCCACCCGCGTCATCGCCGCGAACAGGCGGATCCACGCCAAACCCGGCGGGTCAGCCGGGCAGGCCAGAGCCGCCGCCAGGCGGCCGCCATTCTCTGCGATCAGAAAGGGGGAGTGTCCCAGCCAATCCAAAGGACGCCGCCAATCCAAATGGCGGTGGACGTGTGTCTCAAAATGCAGCAGGTTGGCTAACCGGCTGCGGTCGTCTTCGGTTGCAGGACGCAAGGAAAAGACGGCAGGGGCCATCAGGGCTAATTATACCTACAGGCCGCTGCCGCCCTGCGCGGCTTACCCTCGTTTAAGAATATGGAGGAAGAACGCATCCACGATGGCCGGGTCGAAGTGCTTGCCGGCCTGCTCGCGCAGATGCTCGGCCACTTTATCTTCCGGCCAGGCGTCGCGATACGGCCGGTTGGAGGTCAGCGCATCCCACACATCGATGATGGCAAAGATACGCGCCTCCAGCGGAATGTGGCGTCCCTGCAATCCTTCGGGATAACCGGTGCCGTCCCACTTCTCGTGGTGATACAGCGGGATCGGCAGCGCAGGGTACAGGAAATCGATTGCGGTCAGCATTTCGCGCGCATACACGGGGTGGCGCCGCATGATCTCCCACTCCTCATCGTCCAAGGGGCCGGCTTTGCCCAGAATATGGTCGGGCACGCCCATCTTGCCGATGTCGTGCAGCAGCGCGCCGCGGCGCACATGCTCCAGTTGCTCATCCGAGACGCCCAGCGCCTGGGCCAGCGTGACCGTCATCTCGGTCACGCGGCGGCTGTGCTCGATCGTCTCCATGTCCCGCAAAGCCAGCGCGTGCGCCCAGCCTTCGATCGTGCGCTCATACGCCTCGCGCAGACTCTCATTCGAGGTCTGCAGATCCTTGAACAAAGCCGCGTTGTCGATGGCGATCGCGGCCTGGCCCGCCAGCGTCAGCAGAAATTCCTTCCACTCCGCATCCCGCGGCTCCACTGAACGATGGAATGTCTCGAGCACGCCGATCACGCGGCCTTTGGCGATCAGCGGCGCGGCGTAGTACCCCATGAAGCCTTCCGCCTCCGCCAGCGCCGACCAATTGAGCCGCTCCGACTCTGCGCCAAGGTCGGCCGCCTCCACGATCGTGCGCTCCTTGGCCGCCTGCCCCGCCAGGCCATCCCCAAATTTGATGCGCGCCTGCTCGATGCGATCCGTCCGGAAGCCCAGCCCGGCCGCAAAGTTGAGCATGTGCTCCTCATCCATCAGCAGGATCGCAGCCGCATCCACACGCAGCTCCCCAATGCCCTGGCTCAGGATCACATCCAAGGTCAGCCTCAGGTCCAGACTGGTGGCGATGGTATTGTCGATCTCACGCAGGCTGCGCAGATGCTGCAGGCGGCGTTCGGTCTGCTCGTACAAACTGGCGCGGTGCACCGCCGCCCCGCCGATGTCGCAGATCGCGCTCAGCACGCGGATATCGCTCTGCTCGATCGCTTCGTCGCGCCCCAGGCCCAGGGTCCCGATCACATGATCCTCTGCCGTAATAGGCACGATGACCAATGCAGTCGTAGACGGTATGTCGCTGAACTTGACCGTGATCGGGTCAGGCTCATTGCGGAAATTATTGTTCAAATAGGGCGTAGCCGTTTCCACGACCCGGCTCGTCAGCCCTGTGCCGGCCGGAATGACCTGCCCAATAGGCAACTGGCGGTCACTCGATTTCCCCATCACGATCTGGTGGTCGCCCGTCTCCGGCTGCACCAACGTGAGCGTGGCCGCCTTGGCGCTGATGGAAGCCATCGCCTGGTCAAGGATCACCGGCAATATATCTTCCACGCTGCGCGCCTGGCGCAGGCTGCTGCTCACCGCCGCCACCGCCTCGATCTCACGCTCGCGCTGCTTGCGTTCGGTAATATCCCGGAAGATGATCTGGGTCGCCGGCTTGTCCTCGAACGTGAACGGGCTGCCCGTCACCTCTACGTCAATGACGTTGCCATCGCTGCGCACGAACTTCTGCTCCAAACCAGTCTGGCTCTGCCCTGCTTCTGCCGAGCGGATGCGCTCCGCAACGATCTCCTTGAACTCAGGGTGCACGATGTCGATCATGGGCGTGCCGATCAGCGCCTCGGAATCGCTGATCCCCAGCAGCCTGACCGCCGCCGGGTTGGCGAACGCCACCAGCCCATCCTGGTGCACCATGATCGCGTCGGGCATCATGTCCACCAGGCTCTGGTAGCGCTCCCGGCTTTCACGCAATAAACGATCGGCTTCGTCACGCTCGATCGCATGCCGGATCGAGCGCAGCAGCAGCTCCCCGCTGATCTGGCCCTTGACCAGATAGTCCTGCGCGCCGTTGCGCACCGCATGCAAGGCCATATCCACATCGTTGAGGCCGCTCAGAATGATGACGGTGAAGGCCTGCGCCTTCTCCTGCACACGCGTAAATGTGTCGAAGCCCTGGCTGTCCGGCAGCCCCAGGTCCAACAACACCGCGTCCAGCGGTTTTTCTGGATCGCCCAGATATTGCAAACCATCTTCCAGCGTGGATGCATGCTGAATGCGCAGCTCCGTATTGGCCACGTCTTTCAGCATCTCCTGGATCAGACGCGCATCCCCAGGGTTATCTTCTACAAGAAGTAGGCGAATTGAACTTCGTTGAGTTCCTTTGATCGATGGCAGCGATCCAGTCGGCGAACTGGCCATATCATCCCCCGCGCTTTTTTAAAGAAAAGACCGGCGCGCAAACAACTACCTCGTGCGCCATCATGCGAAAACAACAGACAACATCCATAGAAGACTTCTTATATATATCGAGAAGTACCGAGGTGTCGAACTAAGCCTCAGGCACTAACAAGAGTGCAAGGTTCAGTATAGGTTGAGATAGCAGCTTTTGAGACTTACAGAATTGTTAGAAGGCTTAATTCACGATGTTGTTGAGCGTATCCATCAACGCCCGCAGCCGTTCGACCGGAATATCACTCAGGCGCTGAGCCAACTCCACATAGTAGCGATTATCCGGATTGGAGAGGAACTCCTTGAGATCACGCGGCATCTCATCAAACTGGGCCGATGCCTTGGTCTGCGTGATCCACTGCCCCACCGGCCCGCTGCTGTCGGCGAAGTCATCCAGCGCATAACCCAGCGTGGCCGCCAGCACCTCGAGCTCCGGCAGCGGCACCGGCGTTTCGCCGCTCTCGTAGCGGCGAATGCGGCTGGGCGAGATGTTGGTGCGGTCAGACAGCTCTTTCTGGCTCAGGTTCTTCTGGTTGCGCCCCTGGCGCAGCAACGCCGCCACCGTGCGGTGACGCAGCGCCAGCAGGCTCTCGGCCTGCATCGTGTCCGCCGGCGACACATCCTGCGAGACGATGTCTTCGCTCCAAAAATGGTCGATCGGGATGCGCAAGTAGAACGCCAGCAGCTCCAGCTCCGGCAGCGACAGCGCGTTGGCGCCGCGCTCGACTGCGCTCAGCGTGCCGCTCGACAGGCCGATCACATCCGCCACCTGCTTCAGCGACTTGCCGGCCGCCAGCCGGGCGTCGCGCAGCAGCACGCCAATGATCTTCGAGCGCAGCTGGATGGCCTGGTCTTGACTCATGCGGGCATTATAGCAAAAGCATCCACTCGCCCCCTATCGCAGCGGGCGGCCAGTTAGCCGCGGTCTTCGATGACCCAGATGATGCTGGTGCGGTTCAGCGCCATGAAGTCGCTCGCCTTCAGCTCCTGCTCGCCGTTCACATCGTAGATGCGCACCTGGGTCAGGGCGATGAACGGCTCGGTGGAGTTGAGCGCATCCTTGATGCGCTCGTTCTCTCGCGCGTGCAGCCGGCCGCGGATCCGGTTGTGCTGCGTCTGGATGATGACCGGGAACTGCAGCGTGCTGATGTGCGGCCTGAAACCCCGCTCGCTGGATGGCAACATGGCTGGCCTGGTCTCCTCTGAAGACGCACGCGCCCGCTAGGGCATTGAATACCCTTCGCCGGAATGGGTGACGATCATCTCGGGCTGCTTGGGGTCCTTTTCCAGCTTTTGGCGCAGGCGCGAGATGCTGACCCACAGGATCTCTTTCTCTTCGCTGTACTCCTCGCCCCACACGTTGCGCAGCAGCTCCTCGGCCGTCAGAATGCGCCCGGCCGCATGTGCGAACTGCAGCAGCAGGCGGTACTCGGTCGCCGAGAGCGAGACTAGCTCGCCTCCCAGGCGCACTTCGGCCCGCGCAAAGTCGATCTGCAGGTCGCCGCGCGTGAACACGGTCTCGCCGCCTTCCTGCGCAGCGGTCTTGGCCCGCCGCAGCACGGAGCGCACCCGCGCCAGCAGTTCGCCGGCCGAGAACGGCTTGACGATGTAATCGTCCGCCCCCAGGTCCAGCCCCTTGATGCGCTGGTCCTCCTCGCCCTTGGCGGTCAGCATGATGATCGGCACATTGGAGAATTCGCGGATGCGCGCACAGGCCTTGAAGCCGTCCATCTCCGGCATCATGACATCCAGCAGCACCAGATCCGGCTTATGCGCCGCGGTTTCTTCGACAGCTTGTTTCCCGTTGGAAGCCTTAAGCACCTGGTATCCCTCGGTCTGCAGGTTGGCTTCAATAAGACGTACGAAGCGGGGTTCGTCGTCAACGATCAGTATGTGTTCCTTCATTTTGTGCCCTCGTGATGTTCGGCTAGCCGCACGCGCCGCGGCAATTGGATGATGAATTCTGCCCCCTTGCCCTTGGTGCGAGCCAAGCTGATCTCGCCCCCATGTGCAAGAACGATCTGCTTACATATATATAACCCTAAACCGCTGCCGCGCGCCAGTTCTTTGCTCTCAGGCAAACGATAGAAACGTTCAAAGACCTGCTCGCGGTGTTGGGCCGGGATGCCCGGCCCACTGTCCTTGACCCGCAGCGTAGCATCCTCTTCGCTCATCTGCAGGTCGATCTCCAGCGAACCCCCGCCGGCGTACTTGGCCACGTTGCTGGCCAGATTCTCCAGCACTTGTCCAAGACGCCGCGCATCCGCCTCCACGGTACTGTCGCCGCTGGGCGCTTGCCATTGAATGTCCAGCGCAGGGAAGCGCACGCGTAGGCGTTCAATGTTTTCCTCAATGACAGCCGCCAGATCAACGGGGCGAAAGTCTATATCCAAATTCCCGTTCTGCAAACGCGAGGAGTCGAGCAGGTTGTCCACCAGTTCCACCAGGCGGTCAGCCTCCTCATCAATGATCGAGAGGAACTCTTGCTGGTCTTCCGCCTTCCAGTTGGCGTCCGGCCGCAGCAGCGTAGTGGAATAGCCCTTGATGAACCCCAACGGAGTCTTGAGCTCGTGGGATACGGTGGCGATGAAGTCCGATTGCAGTTGGCTCAGGCGGCGCTCCGCTTCCAGGCTGCCGATCCGCTCCACCAGGCGGCGGTGCTCCAGCACCTGGGTCACATGCGCGGCGATGTACTGCGCCAGGTTGATCTGCGCCTTGGTGAAGGTTGGCCCGCCAAAGCGCACGAACACCAGCGCGCCGATGGCGCTGCCGCCCGCCAGCAGGGGCAGCGCCAGAAAGAAGCGCTGCTCCAGTCGGTCAGCCCCCGGGTCAGGCTCCGGCTGCGTCACCACCGTCTGCACATCCCGGAACGCACTCAGCCCGGCGGCCTCGCCCCAGGCCGAGTCCGCCTCCGAAGAGCGCCCGCGCCCGATGGCGCGCGCAAACGCCGGCTCCAGGGCCCCGCTCTCGCTGGCCAGATACAGCACTGCATTGTCGAAAATAAATACCGGGCGTGAGAGGCGCACGATCTCAGACAGCGCTTCGTCAACATCCAGCGTTTCAGTGACTACCCGGCTGATCGCGTAGACCGCTTGCAGCTCGTTCAGAGGCAGCGCACTGCGTGGTGCCTCGCTCATACTGCGCCAGCCACCGGCAAGCTGAATGAGAAACGCGAACCCTGGCCCGGGAAAGACTCCACCAACAGCTTAGCGCCGTGGCCCTCAATGATGCGCCGCGCCAGGGTCAGCCCGATGCCGGTGCCGGCGTGCCGCCGGGTGGACGAGCTGTCCAACTGATGGAACGGCTCAAAGATCTCCTGCAGCTTGTCTTCCGGGATGCCGATGCCAGTGTCGGCCACGGCCACTTCGATCCGCTGCCCTTCCTGGCGGGCGTTGATATGCACGCGCCCATCCCGCGTATTGAACTTGAGGGCATTGTCCACCAGCTGGCCCAGCGCCCACTCCAGCCGGTTGATATCGGCATGCGCCTGCGGCAGCCCGCTGGGTACTTCCTGCGTCAGGCTGATGCTCTCGTTGCTGGCCCGCGGCTGGTACTGCTCCACCACTTGATGGAACAGGTCCTTCAGATCCACGGCTTCAGGCTCCAGATGCAGCGTCTCAGCCGTATCAAATGAAAGAAACAGCAGGTTGTCGATCAGGCTGGCCAGCCGCTTATAGGATTTCTCCAGCACCCCCAGCGCCGAGCGCTGGTCGTCGCTCACCGGACCCAACGCCTCCGCCGACAGCAGGTCAATGTAGCCCACCATATGCGCCAGCGGGGTGCGCAACTCGTGCGACACGTTGGAGATAAAGTCGTTCTTCATCCGGTTGAGCTCGGTCAGCTTGTTCAGCGCTTCCTGCAGCTCGGCCGTGCGCTCCTGCACACGCTGCTCCAGCAGCAAGTTGCTCTGGTGCAACGCTTCCTGCAGTTGCGCAATTTGCTCGGTGACCGCCGCATCCAGCTTCTGGCGGTCGATCAGCCCCAGCTCCACCAGGGCCTGGCCCAGTAGCACCCGCTCTCCGCTCGTGCGCTTCTCCTTCTGGTAGGCCAGGGCCTGCTTCAACTCCTCCTGCTTCAGCAGGCCTTTTTCCACCAGGCTGTCGCCCAGGCGCGGCACCAGGACCTCAGGTGAGAGCGGTCCCGTACGAGAGATGGAGGGCATCACTTTGTTCAAAATTGGCCTGCCGCTACTGCATTGCGAAAACGAAAGGAACTGGTCAAGATCCCCAGTACCCTTGCAAAAAAGTATACATAACACCTCAGTACGAATACAAGCAGTAGAACACCTGGCGCATTAACAAAATTGCCAAGTCTGTAGAGAAGGGCGAAGCAAGGCCTAACGGTATAATTAAGTCTCTGACCATATTCTGAACACAAGCTCCCCGTAACAAACGAGATTGAAAGGTATTTATGGCGAAAAGCTCCATCCAGCCTGTAGATATTGGCGCACAAATGCGCTCGGCCTACCTCGATTACGCCATGAGCGTGATCGTTTCGCGTGCCCTGCCAGACGCACGCGACGGCCTGAAACCCGTGCACCGGCGCATCCTGTACGCCATGCTGGATATGGGCATCCGTTCTACCGGCTCCTTCAAGAAATCCGCCCGTATCGTCGGTGAAGTGCTGGGTAAGTACCACCCCCACAGTGACGATGCCGTCTACGACGCCATGGCCCGTATGGCCCAGGATTTCTCGATGCGCTACATGCTCATCACCGGCCAGGGCAACTTTGGCTCCATCGGCGGCGATCCCCCGGCCGCCATGCGCTATACCGAAGCCCGCCTGCACCCCATGGCCGAGGAACTGCTGGCCGATATTGACAAAGACACCGTCAATTTCACCGATAACTTCGACAGCTCCCTCAAAGAGCCGGTCGTGCTGCCCAGCCGTCTGCCCAACCTGCTCCTCAACGGCTCCTCCGGCATCGCCGTGGGTATGGCCACCAACATCCCGCCCCACAACCTGGGCGAGCTGGTCGGCGCCCTGCAATACATGATCGACCGCTACGACAAGATGGATGACATCACCACTGAGGATCTGCGCCGCTTCGTCAAAGGGCCAGATTTCCCCACCGGCGCCATCATCGTGGGCGAAGAAGGCATCCGTGACCTGTACAGCAAGGGCAAAGGCCAGCTCATCGTCCGCGCCAAAGCCCATATAGAAGAAGGCCGCCGCGGCCGCATGCGGATCGTGATCAGCGCCATCCCCTACCAGGTCAACATGACCAACCTGATCGAGCGCATCGCCGAACTGGTGCGCGAGGGCCGCCTGGAAGGCATCGCCGACATGCGCGATGAGTCTGACCGCCAGGGCCTCAGCATCGTGCTCGAACTCAAGGCCGGCGCCCAGCCCAAGATGGTGCTCAACCGCCTCTACAAATACACTCCGCTGCAATCCAGCTTTGCCGCCCAGATCCTGGCCCTGGTGGATGGCGAGCCGCGCCTGCTCTCCCTCAAGCGCGCCCTGCAGATCTTCCTCGAGCATCGTCAGGAAGTCATCACCCGCCGCAGCAAGTACGAGCTGGAGAAGGCCCAGGCGCGCGCTCACATCCTGGAGGGGCTGCTCACCGCCCTGGCCAACATTGATGACATCATCGACACCATCCGCAAGGCCAAGGACACCGAGATCGCCAAAGAGCGCTTGATGACCCGCTTCAAGCTGTCTGACAAGCAGGCCGTCGCCATCTTGGATATGCAGCTGCGCCGCCTGGCCGCCCTGGAACGCCAGAAGATCGAAGACGAATACAAGCAGATCAAAGAGCGCATTGCCTATCTCAAAGACCTGCTCAAGTCCCCCAAGAAGATCCTCGGCCTCATCCGTGATGATCTGGGCGAGCTTGGCCAGGCCTATGGCGATGAACGCCGCACCGCTGTGGACGGCGAAGGCAAGGGCGATGTGAGCGAAGAGAGCCTGGTGGCCGACGAGGCCACCCTGGTCAGCATCACCAGCCAGGGCTACGTCAAGCGCGTCGCCGCCAAAGCCTTCCGCGCCCAGGGGCGCGGCGGCTCCGGCGTCAAAGGCCACGCCACCAAGAACGAGGATGAGGTCGTGCTGCTGGTGCCTGCCCGCACGCTCGACACCATCCTGTTCTTCTCCAACCGCGGCAAGGTCTATTCAGAGAAGGCCTATCGCATCCCCGAGGCGGATCGCACTGCCCGCGGCACGCCCATCGTCAACATCCTCAACGTTGGCCAGACCGAAACTATCACCGCCGCCGTGGCGGTGCCCAACTTCCAAACCGCCGAGTTCTGCATCATGGCCACCCGTGACGGCAAGATCAAGCGCATGGCCCTCAACGAGTTCGAAGCCGTGCGCCCCTCCGGCCTCATCTGCATCAATCTGGAAAAGGATGACCAGCTCGGTTGGGCCGGCCTCGTCGGCGCCAAGGATCACATCATCCTGGTCTCGCGCAACGGCCAGGCCCTGCGCTTCTCGGTGGACAAAGTGCGCCCCATGGGCCGCCAGGCCGGCGGCCTGCGCGCCATCAAGATGAAGGCTGACGACCAGCTGGCCAGTATGGAAGTGGTCGAGCCTAATGCCGATCTGCTCGTCATCAGCACCTACGGCTACGGCAAGCGCACCCCGCTGACCCAATACCCGGCCAAGGGCCGCGGCACCAGCGGCGTGCTCACCACCGATGTCAAAGCCTTCAAGGACATTGGCCCCATCGCCGCCGCCCGCGTCGTGCAAAAAGAAGACGAGGTCACCATCATCTCGTCGGCCGGTGTCGTGCTACGCACGGCCGTCAACGCCATCCGTGAGGCCAGCCGCGCCACCCGCGGCGTGCGCATCATGCAGGTCGGCAAGGAAGACAGCATCGCCACCCTGGCGCGTATTCCGGTCACCAACATCGCCGCCGTAGCCACCGAGGCGGCCGCTGCCGCGGCCCCGCCCGCCAGCGCCCCGTCCGAAGAGCCGCCTGCCAAGCAGGCCAAGACCAAGGCCGCCGCGCCGAAGGCGAAAGCCAAGGCCAACGCCAAGCCCGCCAAGAAAGCCGCCGCCAAGAAAACTGCGGCCAAAAAGAAAACAAAAAAGAAATAAGCAGATAAGTAGACGCTAAATAAGCCACCTGTTCCTGCGTTTGCGCAGTAAAACAGGTGGCTTATTTGTTGCAACCTCTGTATAACGCAGGTGTACCAAAAACGCTTGTTTGCCTCCCATGCGAAACATTTTTGCCCCGTTGCTGCTCCTCATCCTGGCGTCGCTGGCCTGCAATTTCCCCACCACCAGCCTGGGCTCAGCCCAGGGCGTCAGCGTGCAGGGCGCCGTGCCCACCGCCGCCCTGGCGCAGGCTACCCCGCTGGGCGCCGCCATGCCGGCGCCCACCCTGCCGCCCACGCGTGACCCCAACACGCCCATCCTCACCCCCACGCCAGACCAGCCCCACCCGCTGATGGCCCTGCGCACCGACAGCACAACCTACACCGTCCAGCCCGGCGATTCGCTCAACGCCATCGCCGAGCGCCTGGGCGTAACCTTGCAGCAACTGCTGGCCGCCAACAACATCCCCAACCCCAACGCGCTCAATGTGGGCCAGGTCATCAATGTGCCGCCCCAGCAGCTCACCAGCATGGGCACCGACTTCAAGATCATCCCCGATTCCGAGCTGGTCAACGGCCCCTACGCCATCGCCTTCAACGTGCAGGACTTCATCAACAACCAGCCCGGCTACCTCAAGCAGCATCAGGAGCAGGTAGACCAGCAGTTCCTCAGCGGGGCGCGCATCGTCGAGCGCGTCGCCACCGAATATTCCATCAACCCGAAACTGCTGCTGGCCCTGCTCGAATACAAGAGCGGCTGGCTCACCAATCCCAGCCCGGACAGCAGCACCCTGACCTACCCCATGGGCCGCGAAGACACCTGGCGCAATGGCCTGTACCGCCAGCTCTCCTGGGCCGCCGACAATCTCAACAAGGGCTTCTACGATTGGCGCGCCGGCCAGGCCGCCAGTTGGAACACGACCGATGGCATTGCCATCCCGCCCAATCCCACCATCAACGCAGGCACCGCCGGTGTGCAGCGCCTGCTCGCCATGATGCTCAGCGAGAGCCAATGGCGCACCGCCGTGTCCGACCAGGGCTTCGTCCAAACCTACACGCGCCTCTTCGGCTATCCCTTCGACTACGCCATCGAGCCGCTGGTGCCGGCTGGCCTCAGCCAGCCGGCCCTGCAGCTGCCCTTTGAGCCCAATGTGCCCTGGGTCTTCTCCGGCGGCCCGCACGGCGGCTGGGGCAACGGCTCGGCCTGGGCCTCGCTCGACTTTGCCCCCGGCGCCGAGCTCTACGGCTGCAACCCCAGCCCTGAATGGGTCACGGCCGCCGCCGATGGCCTGATCGTGCGCTCCGACAACGGCGCCGTCGTGCAAGACCTGGATGGCGACGGCTACGAGCAAACCGGCTGGACCGTGCTGTACATGCACGTCGCCGCCAGCCAGCGCGTCCAGGCCGGCGCCTACCTGCGCGCCGGCGAGCGCATCGGCCACGCCTCCTGCGAGGGCGGCGTGGCCACCGCCACACACTTGCATATCGCCCGTCGCTATAATGGCGTGTGGATCCCTGCCGCCGGCGACCTGCCCTTCGTGATGGATGGCTGGGTCTCGGTCAGCAACGGCCTTCTGTACGATGGCAGCCTGGTGCGCGATGGCGTACGCGTGGATGCCTGCGAATGCCGCTTCCCCGCCAATATGGTGCAACGCAAGCCATGAAACTCCGTGCCTATCGACTCATTGCCTGCAGCCTGGTGGTCGCCCTGGTGACCGCCGTGTGCAGCAGCAGCTACATCACGCCGCAGAGCCTGCAGGCCACCCAGGGCGCCCAGGCCGAGCTGACCGCTACCGCCAGCGCCTACGTGCCCTCCGCCACCCCCACCGAGCTGCCCACCGCCTCGCCCACGCCGCTGGCCATGCCCAGCGCCACCCCGGCCGAGACGGCCACCGCCGCGCCGCCCTTCGTCTACACCGCCCAGTCCGGCGATACGCTGGATACGCTGGCCGCCCGCTTCGGCGTGGATGCCAGCCAGATCGCCTCGCCGCAAGACATCCCCGCCGGGCTCATCAACCCCGGGCAGATCTTCACCATCCCGCATGCCGTCGGCATCACCACCCCCAACGACAAGCTCATGCCCGACAGCGAGGTGATCTACTCGCCCTCGGCCATCGGCTTCGACCCTGACGGCTACGCCAACCCCTTCGCCGGCTACATCGCCACCTACCGCGAGTACCTGCCTTCGGCCTGGTACAGCGGCGCCGGCGTGGTGCAGCGCGTGGCGGTGGAGAATTCGCTCAACCCGCGCCTGCTGCTCTCCGTCCTGCAATACCAGAGCAACTGGGTGCTGGGCGAGCCCACCACCAGCAGCGCCGTCGAATATCCCATCGGCTACCGCCTGCCGCAGGCCCACGGCCTGTACCAGCAGCTCACCTGGGCCGCCAAGCAGCTCTCCACCGGCTACTACGGCTGGCGCGAAGGCCGCCTGACCGAGCTCACCTTCCGTGACGGCATCCGCATGCGCATCGCGCCCGAGCTCAACGCTGGCACCGTGGCCATCCAATACCTGTTCGCCCAGCTCTACACCTACGAGAACTGGGCCGAGGTGATGCACCCCAACACCGGCTTCGCCTTCACCCACGCCTCCATGTTCCCTGACCCGTGGGTGCGCGCCGCCCAAACCGAGCCGCTCTTCCCGCCCGCCCTCGCGCAGCCGGCCCTCAGCCTGCCCTTCCTCGATCGCCAGGTCTGGTACTTCACCGCCGGCCCGCACGGCGCCTGGGAGCGCGAGGGCTCCTGGGCCGCCCTCGACTTTGCGCCCAGCAGTGTGCTGCCCGGCTGCGTGGCCTCGACGCACTGGGTCACCGCCGCCGCCCCCGGCCTGGTGGTGCGCACCAGCCCGGGCGTGATCGTGGTGGACATGGACGGCGACGGCAACGAGCAGACCGGCTGGGTGGTGCTCTACCTACACGTCATCGGCACCAATACGCCCGCCGTCGGCACCTGGCTTGACCGTGGCGACCGCCTCGGCCACCCCTCCTGCGAGGGCGGCACCGCCACCGCCACCCACTTGCACCTGGCGCGCAAATACAACGGCGAATGGATCGGCGGCGGCGGAGCCCTGCCCTTCGTGCTCAGCGGCTGGACCGTGCAATACGGCGCAGACGCCTACCTCGGCTCCCTGGTGCGCGGCGAGCGCACCGTGGTGGCCTGCACCTGCAGCGGCCGTGACAGCCTTATCACCATCAGCAGCGATGATCCCTATTAGTCTTCACACCCCTGCCCGCAAGCTCTGCGCCCTGCTGCTGGCCGCCGCCCTCGTAGCCGGCTGCGTCAGCGCGCCAGCACCCACCCCCGCCGACTCTACGCCGCAGCCAGCCACCGCCCCGGCTGAGACGACCCCCGAGCCGGTCATCACCTCGACCCCGCAACCGACCCGCCCGCTGTACGACGCTGGCACACTGGTGGACTACACCGCCCAGACCGGCGACAACCTGATCGCGCTGGCCGCCCGCTTCAACACCACCATTCGTGAGATCCGCGCCGCCAACTCCATCATTCCCGATACCGCCACCACCCTGCCGCCCGGCTTCCCCATGCGCATCCCCATCTACTACCGCGCCTACTGGGGCTCGCAATACCAGATCCTGCCGGATGGCCTGTTCATCAACGGCCCGGCCCAGATCGATTTCGATACCCAGGCCTTCGTCGACTCGCAGCCCGGCTGGCTCAAGAACTATCGTGAATACGCCGCCGGCCAGCGCCGCACCGGCGCCGGCCTGGTGGACCTTGTCGCTCAGAATTTCAGCGTCAGCCCGCGCCTGCTGCTGGCCCTGCTCGAATACCAGTCCGGCGCGCTCACCCAGCCCATCCTGGATGATGACATCGGCCCCTTTGTGATGGGCTACCAGCACCCCTTCCACCGCGGCGTATATCTGCAACTGGTCTGGGCCGCCAACTTGCTCAACAACAACTATTACCTGTGGCGCAACGGCAAGCTGATCGAGTTTGACCGTCCCGACGGCACGATCTACCGCCCCGACCCCTGGCAGAATGCCGCCAGCGTCAGCCTGCAAATGTTCTTCAATCTGCTCAAGCCGATGAACGAATTCAACTCCGCCATCGGGCCGGAGGGCTTCGCCCGCACCTACGCCGAGCTCTTCGGCGACCCCTGGCAGGCGGATACATCCCACATCCCCGGCAGCCTGCTCCAGCCCGAGCTGCGCCTGCCCATGCCGCCCGGCGAGCTGTGGTCGCACACCGGCGGCCCGCACACCGCCTGGGGTACCGGCGCCCCCTGGGCCGCTCTCGACTTTGCCCCCGGCAGCGAGACCCAGGGCTGCTTCAACAGCACCTCCTGGTCCACCGCCATGGCGGATGGCCTGGTGGTGCGCACCGATGTTGGCGTCGTTGTATTGGACTTAGATCAAGATGGGGATGAACGTACCGGCTGGGTGCTCTTCTATTTACACTTGGCCGAGACCGGCCGCGTGAACGTCGGCCAGCGTGTGCAAGCCGGCCAACCGCTCGGCCACCCCTCGTGCGAGGGCGGCTCCTCCACGGGTACGCACGTCCACATCGCCCGCAAGTACAACGGCGAGTGGGTCGAAGCCGCCGGCGCGCTGCCCTTCGTCATGGAAGGCTGGACTCCGGTCGAGGGCAACTTCGCCTACATCGGCACGCTCGAGCGTCTTGGCCACACCATCCGCGCCTGCACCTGCTCCGATGCAGCCAGCAGCATCATTTCCCGCGCCCCCGCCGTCTCCTTCCCCACGCCGGAGATCATCCCCACCGAAGAATCAGAAGAGTAATCCCCTTCATTGTCATTGCGAGGCCGTGAAGCGGCGTAGCCGCGAGCTTGGCTGTCATTGCGAGGCCGTGAAGCGGCATAGCCGCTGAACAACGAAGCAATCCCCAAGTGTGCCTCCACGCTAAACCACAGAAGACATACCAACAAGAAGCCGTAGGGGCGGGTCTGAGACCCGCCCGCTTTGCTTTCCCCCGTGCATCCCGAACGCAGCGAGGGATCCTCGCTACGCACTCACAGTACTCAAGCCCTACATAGAAGACCCGCCAGCAAAAATCCTTCGCTGGTCCGGGCTCGGCGTTCTGGTGTACCTATATCTACCCACTCAGGATGACACGCTGGCTTCACC